>NZ_CP168562.1:4800000-7279930 GCF_047325105.1 Massilia cellulosiltytica
GTTCGCCGGGATCTTTCATCTTCGTAAAGCTGAACAGCGAGCCGACGTGGGCGCCCAGGAGGCCGCCGACCACGGGGCCCAGCGGTCCGGTCACGGGGGCCGTCGCGGCGCCGGCCACGATGCCGACCGCCGCACCGGCACCGGCGCCCTGGGCCACGCCTTCCGGCGATTCCTTGGCGCCCGGCGAGTGGATGTTGTCGCCGCCGATCGGCGTCAGGTCGTGCTGGCCCGGCTGGCTCAGGTAGAACCCGCTGATGCGTTCGCTCGGGAACCCGGCGTCGATCAGGGCACGGCGCGCCCGCTCGACGTCATCCTGCAGCTGGAAGTGCCCTGCAATGATCGTGGACATGGATGACCTCCTGCATATAAAGGTGTGGCCATGATGCCTCCCGCTGGGCTCGGTCTCTGTACGCGAGCGCACGCAGCGGAGCCGCTAGCGCCACTGTCCGTAGACCATGCCGTAGTGCTCCGGTTCCGGTGCCGGCGCGGGGAACCAGTCGCGCGGATCCACGCGGTAATACGCCTGGAACTCCGCATACAGTTGCGGATGGCGCGCGGCCAGCTCGTACGGTTGTTCGAAGAAACTCTCCGTCGCCACGGCGAAGAACTCGGCCGGATTCGTGGCGCCGTACGGATCGAGCACGTCGCGCTGGCCCCAGTAGGCGTCACGCCGCAGCAGCGCGAAATCGCGCGACAGCGTTTCCGACCAGCTCCGGTAGCGCTCCGGGCTGCCGAGGAAGGGCGCGCCGTTGTTGCTGCCCGATTCGCTGTCGAGCTGGTGCGCGAACTCGTGCAGCACGACGTTGTGCGTGCCCTCGGCCGCCAGGCCGGCGCGGCGCACGTGTTCCCACGACAGCACGACGCGCCCGTCGCCCCACGATTCGCCCAGCAGGTCCTGGCGCGTTTCCGTGACGACGCCGGCCGCGTCGTGCTCGCGCCGCGGCACGAGGAAGGCGCCCGGGTAGACGAGCACGGCGTGCAGGCCCGGATACACGCGGCTGGGCCGGTTCAGCAGCAGCAGGCACGCCTGCGCGGCGATCGTCACGCGCATCTCTTCCGTCACCTCGAGCCCGGCGCAGCCGACGAACGTCTTCTGGTGCAGGAACTGCTTGACGAGGCGCTGCAATTGCGCGCGCAGGTCGGGCGGCATGCCCCGGTACTGGTCGACGTTGCGCTCGATGATGCCGAGCTGGGCCGCGGTGAGCGGACGCGCCAGCACGCGGCGCAGGCGCCAGCGCGGCAGCAGCCAGGCGAACAGCACGCCGAGCGCGAGCACGGCGCAGACGATAGCGGCTTCCATCGTGTTCTCCCGATACCGGCGTTACTGGGCCTCTTGCGCGCGCGGCGCGAAATACGCCGCGACGGCCTCCGCATCGCCGATCAGCTTGCCGCCGATGAAGACCTGCGGCCACGTGGTGGCGCCGGAAACGGCGCGCAGCACGCTGGTAGTGATCTTCGCATCCTGCGGGATGTCCGTAAAGACGATGCCGTTCGCCTTCAGCACGGCCTTGGCACGGGCGCAGAACGGGCAGCCGGGTTTGGAAAACATCACGACGGGTTCGCGCGGCGTGGCGTCCGGGTTGAGGTAGCGCAGCATGGTGTCGGCGTCCGACACTTCGAACGGATCGCCTTCCTTGTCCGGCTCGATGAACACCTTGGCGATGATGCCGTCCTTGACGAGCATCGAATAGCGCCACGACCGCTTGCCGAAGCCGAGGTCGCGCTTGTCGACGAGCAGGCCCATGCCTTCCGTGAAGTCGCCGTTGCCATCGGGGATCATGGTGATGTTGCCCGCCTCCTGCCCGGCCTGCCAGGACTGCATCACGAAGGCATCGTTGACGGAGATGCAGACGATCTCATCGACGCCGTTCTCGCGGAAGGCGGGTGCCAGCTCGTTGTAGCGCGGCAGGTGTGCCGAGGAACAGGTCGGCGTGAAGGCGCCTGGCAAGGCGAACACGACGGCGGTCTTGCCCTTGAACAGTTCATCGGTCGTGATGTCGCGCCACTGGTCATTGGGGCGCGCCTTGAACGTCACCTGGGGAACGGGTTGGCCTTCCAGCGATTCGGCACTCGGCAGCATGGAGTCTCCTTGATGGGGTAAGCGGTCGGGGTGCCGCACCCGGCATATGAGCGCGCTTGTCGCCTTTTCAATTGGAATCCTGCAAAAAAACAGCGCCACCCGGCCTCGCGGCGGGGTGGCGCAGCTGACGGCGGCACGTCACGCGGCCGCCGTCAACGCCAGCGCGCTCAGACGCGCTCTTTGGCGACCTGGCTCGGAGGCGGGCCGAACAGTGCGGCGACGAGCGGATCGCGGGTCACCGGGCTGCGGTTGACGCGGATCGCGTAATGCGTGTCGTCGGCAAGGATGTGGAAGTGGCGGCCGGTGCCGGCCATGCTCTGCTCGCGCAGGCCCGGACGCTCCTTGCGCGGGGCGGCGCCTTCGCGCTTGGGCTGGCAGATGGCGCCCAGGAAGGCCTTGACGCGATCCGGATCCGGCGAAATGCGGTACACGGCCTTGCCCAGGTAGGTGGCGGTACCTTCGATGTAACGGGCCAGTTCGATGACGCCGGCTTCGCGCAGGTCGCGGATGTATTTGCGGGCGCCCGACGGCGAGAATTTGAGGAACCATGCGATTTCGTCGGCCAGCATCTCGTGGGTCTGCAGCTCGCCGATCAGCTTCTGCATGTTTTCGATACGGCGCTGGGTAGCCGACGTCGACCGCACCCGCTCGATCGGCGCGAGCGAAATCGGAGCGCGCTCGGTCGGTTGCGGTGGGACGCGTTCGATCAGTGCAGAGTTAGTGGAAGTGTGCACCGCGTTGAGTTCGCCTTGTACCGCATTGTGGTGAGTCGCTGCATGCATATTGGTTTACTCCGTGAAAAGGACGATGTTCTGTGTATGGCCCGGACCGCCGTATTCGTGTATGACCACCTGACAACACGCCGGTTCCGCTTAACTGGGTACAAGATTGCCTGCCTCACCATGCCCGGTCTGTGCGCCATCCAACATTTCTAAAAATTTCTGAAAAGTTATTCATCCCTAAAAGCAAGAGAAACTCGATCGCGTATTGACGCGCGACAAATTGGTGAGGCTCAACGGGAACCGGCTGTACGGCTTGCAATCGAAGCGGTATCGACCTGACCGCGTGACATGACAATCCCGTAATAAAAGGAAGCGTGAATGCACGAAGGGCGACGTTGCATGAAGTAAGCGACGGTTATCGCGCAGTTCGTAACATCCTGAAACAAACCGCAATCATGGCATAAATGGCTACGTTGTAAAATCGCCACAGCAACCGGCTGTTAGGTGCGCTAGCGCACTGACCCGAAAAATGGCCGACTTGTAAGCTTGACATCAACATCACTGCAAGCCATGCGATGTCAAGTACCTTTACAACTTATGGGAGTTACCTGTGAATAATACGAAGAAGATCGCTCTGGCCGCCGCCATCCTGTGCTCCGCCGGAACGGCCCTGGCTCAGGACACCACTGAGGTCATCAATCCGTCGTGGTACATCGCCCCGACGATCGTCGGCATCAAGCCCGACCATGATTTCGGGACGTCGAAGAAGGACTGGGGCGGCGGGCTGAAGTTCGGCAAGGCCGTCCATCCTCTGTGGGACATCCAGATCGGCGCCACCCAGGCGCGCGTCGACGATAACAATGTCAACTACCGCCAGACCCTCGTCGGCGTCGATGCCCTGCTGATGCTGTCGCGTAAGACGTTCCGCCCGTACCTCCTGATCGGCGTCGGCGGCGAACGCGACCACGTGAGCAATCCGATCCGTAACGTGTCCGGCTGGTCGCCGTACTACCAGGCCGGCGTAGGCTTCCAGGTCAGCATGAACGAGCAGTGGTCCCTGCAGGCCGACGTGCGCGACGTGCGTTCCCACCTGCGCGACGACGACGAGTTCGGCTTCTCGCGCGCGAACACCAAGTACGCGACGTTCAGCCTGAACTACGCCTTCAACCCGCCGCCGCGCCCGGCTCCGGCTCCGGCACCGGCGCCTGCCCCGGCTCCGGTCGTCGAGGCACCGGCCCCGGCACCGGCCGCTCCGCCGCCGCCGCCGCCGGCACGTTTCGAGAAGGTGACCCTGTCGGCCAGCGAACTGTTCGCCTTCGACAGCGCCACCCTCTCGTCGCCGCAGCCGAAGCTGGACGACATCGCCGCCGCGCTGCAGGCCGACCCGTCGATCACCGACGTGGACATCAACGGCTACACCGACCGCCTGGGCTCGACCAAGTACAACCAGAAGCTGTCGGAGCGCCGCGCCAACGCCGTGCGCGAGTACCTGATCGCCAAGGGCGTCGACGCCAACCGCCTGAAGGCCTACGGCAAGGGCGAGCAGAACCCGGTCGTGACCGACTGCCACCAGAAGAAACGTTCGGAGCTGATCGCCTGCCTGGCACCGAACCGCCGCGTGGAAGTGGAGCCGATCACCATCGAGCGCCGCGTGCAATAACGCGACAACGCGGGGCCCCGTCCCCGCCTAGCGCTGGGCGTAGGCCCCTGAACGCGCCTTCGGGCGCGTTCGTCTTTTTGGAGGTTACCTGATGGCAGTACAAAACTGGATCCCCTTCTCCCGCCAGGTCGTCCATGTGATGCGCTGCGCCGTGACCGAATGGCTGGGCCACCGCGCATCGAGCAAAGGCGCCGCCCTCGCGTTCTACACGCTGTTCTCGCTGGCTCCCATCCTCGTGCTCGTCATCGCGATCGCCGGCTTCTTCTACGGCACCGACGCCGCGCAAGGCCAGCTGCTGGACGAGCTGCGCGGCCTCGTCGGCACCCAGGGCGCGGAAACCATCCAGGCGATCCTGGCCGGTGCCCGCAACAAGGAAAGCGGCAAGCTGGCCACGATCATCGCGACGGTGCTGCTGCTGATCGGTGCGACGAGTGCGTTCGCGGAACTCAAGGACAGCCTGGATGAAATCTGGGACGTCCCGCCGCCGAAGGACGCCACCTGGTGGGACACCATCCGCACCCGCCTGCTGTCGTTCGGCCTGATCCTGACCCTGGGCCTGCTGCTGATGTTCACGCTGGTCGTGTCCGCCGCATTGTCCGTGCTGGAGAAATACCTGGGCGGCATGTGGCATTCCGCGACGATCATCCTGGGCTGGGTGGCTTGGGCCTTCAGCTTCCTCGTCATCGCCGTGATGTTCGGCGCGATCTACAAGCTGCTGCCGCGCGTAAAACTGTCGTGGCACGACGTGACCATCGGCGCCCTCGGCACCGCGATCATGTTCACCGTGGGGAAGTTCGCGATCGGCCTGTACATCGGCAACAGCGGCACGACGAGCAGCTTCGGCGCGGCCGGTTCGCTGATCGCGCTGCTGCTATGGGTGTATTACTCGGCGCAGATCTTTTTCCTGGGCGCGGAATTTGCCCGCCAGTACGCGCTGCAGATGGGCAGCCTGAAGGACAAGCACGTCCCAGGTGCGCCGCCGCCGGAAGCGCGCCCGTCGCCAGTGCACTGAACCACCGCGGCGCCGTTGCCCCTACGGGACGGCGCCGTCATTCGCCGAGCAGTTCGGCGATGACTTCCATCCCTTCCACGCGTTCGGCCACGACCTTGATCACGACGACGACGGGCACGCCGAGCAGCAATCCCCACATGCCCCACAGCCAGCCCCAGAACAGCAGGCTGACGAACACGGCCGCCGGGTTCATCTTGGCGATCTTGCCCGTCATCCAGGTCGTGACCACCATGCCGACGAGCGTCGCGATCCCCAGCGATGCGCCGGCCACGAGGATCACCATCTGCAGCGATTCGAACTGCAGGAAGGCGACGAGGCCCGTGGCCGACGTGATCAACAGCGGGCCGAAGTAAGGCATGATGTGCGCGACCCCGGCGAAGATCGCCCACGCGCCCGCGTTTTCCAGGCCGATGAGGCGCAGCGTCACCCACATCAGCAGCGCCAGCAGCACGTTCGTGACGAGCAGCATGAACATATAGTTCTGGATGGACGTGTTGATGTCTTCGAGGATGTGCACCGTCACTTTTTTCTGCGTCAGCGACGGCCCCGTCAGCTTGACGAGCTTGCGCTTGAACGTGTCCCCGGCCAGCAGCAGGAAGAACACGAGGAACACCACCATCGTGGCTTGCGAGATGAAACTGGCCAGGCCGACGGAACCGGCCAGCAGCCAGTCCATGATGCGGAAATTGCTGCCGCCGGGCGTCTGGGCGACGGCCGGTGCCGCTGTACGCCGCGGCGGCGCCGACCGCTTCGTACCGCCCGCGTTGGCGGCGGCCTGTTCGAGTTCGGCCGCGGCGGCCTGGACCTGCTGGATCGTCGACGGCCCGCCCGACCCATCCGTGAGGATGCGCGTGACCTTGTGCGTCAAGGTCGGGAGTTCGTCGACGATGTTGAGGAACTCGCCCTGCACCCGGTGCATCGTGAGCGCCATGCCGACGAGGATCAGGCCCGTGACGAGCGTCGCGCCGATCGCGCGCCGGATGTGCCAGCGCTCGAGCCAGCGCACGACGGGACTCAGCGTGTAGGCGATGAAAATGCCGAGCAACAGCGGCACGAAGAAATTCTTGGCCCACTGCAGGCCGAAGACGAACGCGACGGTGGCGATCACGCCGAGCGTGAGACCGCGCGCCTGGACATGAATGGGCAGGCGCAGGTTGCCGTGCGCAGCGCCGAGCTCTTCGCCCGTCGGTGCTCCATCGGTGTTGACGAGGCCGGCTTCACGCGCCGCCTGTTCGACATCCGCTGGCGCCGCGGCAACCGGCGTGACTGGGTTGGATGCCTCGGATGTTGCGGAGCCGGATTGGGCGAGCTGCATGATACCTGCCTGAAAAAAAACAGCCGGTCCCGGGCATCCGCCGGCAGTCTCCTGCCAAGACGGATGCCGCGCGGCGCGGCAATCGAAACGACTGTCGGGCCGGCCCGCGCACGAGCCGCCCGGTCAGCTTATTTTACGCGGATGTCGTTCTTGACCGACGACACACCTTTCACGCCGCGTGCGACGTCGGCGGCCTTCTGCGCATCCTGCGGCTGGGCCACGAAGCCCGACAGCTGCACGTCACCCTTGTAGGTCTCGACATTGATCTCGGTTGCCTTCAGGGTCGGCTCGTTGAAGATCGCAGCCTTCACTTTTGCGGTGATGGCAGCATCGTCGATGTACTCGCCGGTGCTTTCCTTGGTCGGGCTCGACGAGCAGCCGACGACGGTGAAGGCGACAGCGGCGGTGAAGATGGCGGTGGCGATGCGTTTGGTTGCGTTCATGGTGAACTCCTTGTTAGTGGTGGTACTGGGTTGTGCTCTTGATGAGCGGGGTGCGGCTGCGAGCCGCTTATAGGTCGTTTCAAAACGGAGATGGCGTCGTTGCCGCTCCTTGCCGTGCCCGTTTTGAAAGGACCTCTTTCATTTGCCGAACTCGGCCTTCGCAGCCGAGACGCATTGATCCTTGGCGGCGCCGGCGAACGCATCGCATTTCTCCATGGCGACGCGGTACGCGGCGGACAGCTTGTCCTCGCGCGCTTCATTGCGCGCTTCGATCGTTTTCTGGTCGGCCTTCGCGTCGGCCTGCGCGGCGACGAGACGGGCCTTGGCCTGTTCCTGGCACACGTCCTTGTCGTTGCCCGTCAGCCCGGCGCAGCGTGCCTTGTCGAGGTCATAGTTGGCGGAGGCAATGCGCATCCGTGCCCGCGTATAGGCCTTCAGCGTGTCTTCGTACTTGGCGCGCGCTTCTTCCTCCATGCGCACGCGCGCGGCCTTCGCTTCGAGCACGCAGACGTCCTTCGGATTGCCCGTGATGGCATCGCAGCGGGCGCGTGCGTTCTTGTACTCGGCCGCCGCCGTGTCGCGTGCCTGCTGGTAAGCCAGCTTAGCTTCCGGCGTCGCCGCGCGGGCATGGCCTGCCGCCCACAACAGGGCGGCCGCCAGCAACAGGATCATGTGTGGTGTGCGCATTCTTGTTCTCCTTTTGACACTCTTTTTTTTCAATCGATGTTGACGTTTTACTCTGCCGTAAGGACGACTTCTGTTCGCTGACGAACACACAAAAAAAGATGATGAAAAAGCATCGGATGAGCACCCGCAGGTGAGTGCGTCATCGCACAGACCCCATACGCATGACTGCGTAATCTGGTCCCACATCTTTGCCAGGAGAACAAGTCATGAAAGCTACTCGTACCCTTGCCGCCCTCGTCGCGGCCAGTGCGCTCCTCGGTGGCTGCGCCAGCCAGTCGTCCCAGCCCAGCTACGCCAACAACGGCTACAACAATGGCTACGCCAACGGCTACGACAACACGGCTTCGACGGGCTACGGCACGATCGAATCGATCCAGGTGACCAACGGTGAAGGCCGGACGAGCGGTGCCGGCGCGATCGTCGGCGGCCTCGTCGGTGCCCTGGCCGGCAACCAGGTCGGCAGCGGGGGCGGCCGCACGGCGGCAACCGTGGCCGGCGGCGTGGCGGGCGCAGCGATCGGTAACCGTGTGGAAGCGAACCGCGAGGGAGCAGGACAACAGCAGTACGCAGTCAATATCCGTCTAGACAATGGCGAATACCGCACCATCGTCCAGGACAATGTGTATGACCTGCGCGTGGGCAACCGCGTGCGCATCGTCGACGGCCGCGTCTATCGCTATTGAGCGGCGCGCCGCGTGCACTTTGAAGCCGGCTCTGCCGGCTTTTTTAATGGGAAGGATGCGGCGAAGCCATAAAAAGACGGCGTCCAATCGAAGATTGCGACGCCGCTCAAGCCCCACCATATTCGTGAAAGCGCGATCCGGTGGCGAATCGCGCCGCGTTGTCCTTAGTATGCCACTTGCTGCGCGCGTTTGCGCTGCAAGTACCAACCGAGCGCGCCCAGGATGGCGGCCACGCCCAGTGCCGGCTTGCCGAGATTGCGCTTGCGGATGAAACCCAGCACGGTCAGCGCATACGGGGCCAGGACCGAGATGCTCGTGCCGGTCGGCTTGAGCAGTGCATCGGCGCGGGTGCGCAGCACCCAGGTCGCGTGGTCGAGCACCGAATGAAAGATCACTTCGGGGCGCGCCTCGTGCTTGATCTGGGCACGCGCGTGGGCGACGCCGCTGCGGTAGAACTCGCCGTCGCGCAACAACGCCCGCTTGCGCTCTTCAAGGGAGCCATGCGTGTGATGGCCGATCGTCTTTTCCATAGCTCGTTCCTCCGGTTACAACAGCATGTCGCGGTCGTTGCGCAATTCCTTCATGGTCTCGGGGAACGCCAGCTTGCCCTGCTTGAGCAGCGAGAGTCCCTTCATCACGAGGATCAGGGTGATCACGGCGAACACGACGAACATGACGAGCAGGATCTTCCAGCCCATTTCTTCCCAGGCCAGCGCCACGATCGTCGCGGTGCCGTAGGCCAGCGCGAACCACGTGGCGAGGGCGGCCATCGCGAAGATAACCACGAGTTCGATCACGTGATTGCGCACTTCAGACAGCTCAAGCGCGGCAAGTTCCACGCGCGACACCACGAGCCCGAACAGGTTCTTGGCCAGGCCCGTGATACCACCCATGAGGCCGGGGCTATGCACGACGGTTTCATTGTTATCCATGGCTGCCCCCGACCCGAATTATTTGCGGCCCAGAATGACACCCAGCAGCAGGCCGACGCCGGCCGCCACGGCCACGGTGCGCCATGGGTTGTCCTTCACGTAGACATCGGTTGCGCGCGCCAGTTCCTTGCTCTTGACGAGGGCTTGATCCTGGTACTTGCCGGCCTTGCCCAGCGCCTGGTCGAGCAGTTCCATGCCGCGCTCGCGGAGCTCATCGGCCTTGTTGCCGGTGAGGGAAGCGGCGGCGCTCAGCAGCGATTGGGCGTCCTTGACGAGCGCTTTCACGTCGCCGGAAGCATTGTTCGCTGCGCCGTTGAGTTGGGTGGCGTTGGCGTTGGCGCGGATGGACTCTAACATGGTGTACTCCTTGTTGTTGGTAGTGGTGGGTAAAGGTTCAGGCCAGCAGGTCACGCATGTCGTCCGCGTGCTCTTCCTCGGTGGCCAGGATCTCGGTCAGCATGATCGCGGTGGTCGGATCCTTGTCGCCGATGGCCTGGATCATCTGGCGGTAGGATTCGATCGCCACGCGCTCGGCGATCAGGTCGGCGCGGATCATGGCTTGCACGTCTTCCGAATCGTCGTACTCGGCATGGCTGCGCTGGGTCAGCGTGGCCGGGTTGAAGTTCGGCGAACCGTTCAGCTGGACGATGCGCTCGGCGATGCGGTCGGCGTGGTCCTGCTCCTGCTGCGCATGCTCGAGGAACTCGGCCTTGATGTGGCCCGTGTTCGGGCCGCTGACCGTGTAGTAGTGGCGCTTGTAGCGCAGCACGCACAGCAGTTCCGTCGCCAGTGCGGCGTTGAGCATGCCGATGACGGCTTCGCGGTCGGCCGCGTAGCCCTCGGTGACGGCGCCGTCTTCGAGATTCGCGGCCGCGCGGCGGATTTCCGCGATGTCGAAGCCGTGCGCCAGGTTGGATGCGTTCTGTTCCATGAATCTTCCTCTTTCAGTGGGGTCTTAAATATCAGCGCTGTGCCGCTCGCGGCGGGATCGGTGCGCCGGCGTTCGACAGCACGATTTCCACGCGGCGGTTCAGCTGGCGGTTCGCGGCCGTGTCGTTCGACGCGACCGGGAATGCCTCGCCATAGCCGCGCATGCCGATGCGTTCGCGCGGCACGCCGAGGCCGACGAGGGCCTGGGCCACGGACGCCGCGCGGCGCTCGGACAGGTCCTTGTTATGGGCCGCGGTGCCCGTGCTGTCGGTAAATCCTTCGACCATGACCGTGCGGTCGGGGTTCTGCGTCATGATCTCGGCCAGTTTTTTCACGGTTGCCATGCCGTTCGCGTTCAGTTCCGCGCGGTCGGTGGCAAACAGCACGTCGCCGATCGTGACGACCATGCCGCGCTCCGTCTTCTGCGCATGCAGTTCGACGAGCAGCGCTTCCAGGCGCGCTGCGCGGTCGGCCTGCTGGGCGGCCTGCTGCTGGGCAGCGGCGGCCTGGGCCTGCGCGTCCTGGGCCTGCGCCTGGGCGGCGGCGGCCTGGGCCTGGGCGGCGGCCGCGTCGCGCTTGGCGCGGTCGGCTTCGGCGGTGCGGGCTTCCAGCTGGACGCGGTCGCGTTCGCGGGCCGCATTCGCGACCTCGGCCTCGGCGGACTTCGTCTTCGCGACTTCCTGGGCGGTGGCGATCTTCTGCTTGGCGATGTAGGCCAGGCGGTCGATCGTGTCCAGGCTCTCGCGCTGCGCGGCGGCCTGGTTGGCGCGGTCGAGCGCTTCGCCGGCCTGCTTGAATTCCATTTGCGCGTACGTCGCGACCTGCGGATTGTTGTTCGCCGCGACAAAGTCGGCGCGCGCCTCGTCCAGGGTCGGCGTGGTGGTCGGGACAGTGCTGCAGCCGGCCAGGGCGATCGTGCCGGCAACGACGAGGGCCTTCAGGAAATTCATTGTCATGATGCTTCCTTTCTGCGGTTCTTGTTATTGGGCTTTACTGCTGCTGGTCGGAATTGGCGCGGTCGACTTCCTGGCGCAGCACGCGCAGGTCCTCGTTGAGGGCGTCGGCGGCGGCCGTGGCCTTGGCCGAGTTGGCCTTGCTCTGCGCCAGCTTGGCGTCGGCCTGGGCCTGGATCGCGAGTTCGCGCGCCGTCTTGTAATCCTTGGCGGCGAGGGCCTGGTTGGCGCGCATCATCTTGTCGCGCGCAGCCGAGATCTCCGTCGGCGCCAGCTCGGGCGCGCCCGCCGACACGGCGTTTTCGACGGCATTGTGCGAAACCGCGACGGCAGCCGTGGCCGGGGTCTTTTCCGGGCTGGCACAGGCAGCCAGCGAAAGCACCACGGCGGCTGCGCCGACCCGCATCAGCAGGTTCTTCGATTTCGTATCCATCTTGCGGCTCCTGATTGTGATTGTGTTGGTAACGTTATAACCCTCACGCCCGACGAGATCGGTTCGCTGGCGCACATAGACACGCCCTCGGGCCGCCCGCGGCCGGGCTACGGTGCGGCACCGCACATTGACACAAAGACCTTTACGTTAATCTGCGATCAACCCATCCCACCAGAAGGAAGGCCATGACAACCCAGCCTACCCAACAGCCCAGGCGGGGCGCGCGCATGTCGCGTCCGGTGAAGATCACGCTCGGCATCGTCGGCGTGCTGGTGGCGATTCCCGTCATCGCCATCATCATCGTCCTCACGTTCGACTGGAACCGCGCCAAACCCTGGCTCAACGACAAGGTCAGCGACGCGATCGACCGTCCGTTCGCCATCCGCGGCAATCTCGCCGTGCATTGGGAGCAGCCGTCGAAAAGCATACCGAAAGCGCAGCGCACGTGGCGCGACTACATCCCGTGGCCGCATTTGTACGCGGACGACGTCCACGTGGGCAACCCGGAAGGCCTGCCCCAGCGCGACATGGCCAGCGTGCGCCAGTTCTCGTTCTCGCTCGATCCATTCGCGCTGCTGGGCCACCGCATCCACGTGCCCGTGCTGCGCTTCGACGGCCCGCAGGCCGAGCTGCTGCGCATCGACGCCACGCACTACAACTGGGTCTACAAGCGCGAGGAAAAGAAATCGAAGTGGACGCTCGACCTCGAACGAGTCGTGCTGAACAAGGGCACGGTGCACGTGATCGACGCCGTGACCAAGGCCGACGTCACGGCCGACATCGACACGATCGCGAACGACCCGACCTATGGCATCGCCTTCAAGCTGCGCGGCGAGTACAACGGCGCGCCCGTGGGCGGCGGCGGCAAGACGGGTTCCGTGCTGTCGCTGCGCGACCAGGACGAGCCGTTCCCCGTCCAGGCCGACGTGCACTCGGCCAATACGCGCGTCGCCGTCGAAGGGACGGTCACCCGCCCCGCCCACCTCGCGGGCATCGATGTGAAGCTGACGCTGGCGGCGCCGTCGATGGCGCGGCTGTATCCGTTCACGGGCGTGCTGCTGCCCGAGACGCCGGCGTTCTCGACCGACGGCCACCTGACGGGCGAACTGGGCGAGAACAAGAGCCGCTGGGTGTACGACAAGTTCAAGGGCAAGGTGGGCCAGTCCGACATCGCGGGCCGCCTCGAATTCGCGACAGGCAAGCCGCGCAACAAGCTCACCGGCAACGTCGTGTCGCACCAGCTGCGCTTTGCCGACCTCGGCCCGCTGATCGGCGCCGATTCCAACGCGAGCAAGCGCGCGCGGGGCGTCGAGGCCGTGCAGCCGGAGAACAAGGCCCTGCCCGTCGAGAAATTCCATACGGAGCGCTGGAAGGTCTTGGACGCCGACGTGCGCTTCACTGCCGACCGCATCGTCAAGGACAAGGACCTGCCGATCAGCAAGCTGCAAAGCCATGTCGTGATGAACAATGGCGTGCTGACACTGGAGCCGTTGAATTTCGTGATGGCCGGCGGCAACGTCAACTCGAACATCAAGCTCGACGGCAGCAACGCCAACAGCCCGATCAAGGCGACGGCCGATATCAAGGCGCGCGACATCCATATCAAGGAATTGTTCCCGCAAATCGAAAAGATGCAGGCGACCGTGGGCTCGATCTATGGCGAAGCGAAGCTCACCGCGACGGGCGATTCCGTCGGCGCGATGCTGGCCGCTGCGAACGGCGAAGTGAAAGGTCTCGTCAGCCAGGGCGTCGTCAGCAAGCTGCTGCTCGAGGAGGCCGGCCTGAACGTCGGCAACATCATCATCACGAAACTGTTCGGCGACAAGGAGGTCAAGCTGAACTGCCTCGCCGCCGACCTCGGCGTGAAGGATGGCGTGGCGCAGACCCGCACCTTCGTGCTCGACACGGACGAAGCCATCGTCGACATCAATGGCTGGGTGAACATGTCGACCGAGCAGATGGACCTGCGCATCAAGCCGGAGACCAAGGGCCTGCGCCTGTTCACGTTGCGCACGCCGTTCTACGTACGCGGCACGTTCAAGAATCCGGACCTGTCGCTCGACAAGAAAGTGTTGGCGCTGAAAGGCGGCGCGGCGGCCGCGCTGGCCATCGTCGCGGCACCGGCCGCCGCCCTGCTCCCGTTGATCAACACGGGGCCGGGCAAGGACAGCCCGTGCAACGCGCTGCTGGCCCGGGCGGGTGCGAAGCCTGTTGCGCCGCCGCCCGGAAAGAGCGCCAAGCGTTGAGTTCGACATGACACAGTGTTATTTGTCGTACAGACCGCTATGCGAACGACATGTATGCTGGAGTCATGGTAAGGCCGGCGCCGTTCCCGAACAGCAGGCCGGCATCGCGAGGAAGCGCAGAAGGCATGAAACGATTCAGTACAGGCAGGACCCCGGCAGCACTATCGACATCGGCACTGCTGGCGGCTCTGGCCCTGTACGGGATCACGGGATGCGCGACGAACAGCCCGAAGGCTGTCGTAGGGCAAACCGATGACGCCGGCATTACGGCCGGCGTGAAGGCCGCCCTCCTCGGCGATGCCAGCCTGAAGGCAAACCAGATCGACGTCGACACGGACCTGGGGGTCGTCAAGCTGAGCGGATTCGTGAGCTCCGCGGACGACGTGGCGGCGGCCGCCGCGGCCGCGCGCACCGTGAGGGGCGTCAGATCGGTCAGGAATGAGCTGCGCCTGAAGTGAGTATGCAACCCACCTTAAGGAGATCAACATGAAGACCATCAAGCACATCATCGCGACCGCAACGCTGGCAACCGTGGCCCTGGGCCTGACCGGCTGCGCCGGCATGTCGAAGCAGGATCGTAACACTGCCATCGGCGCCGGCGCCGGCGCCGTGGTCGGCGGCGCACTGACGGGCGGCAGCGCAGTCGGTACCGTCGGTGGCGCAGCTGTCGGCGGCGTGATCGGCAACCAGGTGAAGACCACGCACTGATCGCGTCGGCACCAGGCAGAAAATGCCCCGCTTGCCGGGGCATTTTCTTTTTGAATCGACGACGGTCAGACCAGCACCGGCGCACCGACACCGGCACCCGCTTCGCGCACGATCTCGTAGCAGGTGCAGGCAGCGGCGGCGAGACGTTCCGGATCGAGGATCTCGATATTGCCGCGGCTGTAGTTGATGAGCCCCTGCTGCTGCAACGCGCTGGCGGCCTTGGTGACGCCCACACGGCGCACGCCCAGCGCATGGGCGAGGAATTCGTGAGTCAGGTGGAATTTATCGGACTGCAGGCGATCGCGCGTGACGAGCAGCGAGCGCGCGAGACGCGCCTCCAGCACGTGGTAGCGGCTGCACACCGCGATCTGGATGGCCTGGGCCAGCAGCGCATCCGTGTAGCGGTACAGCACGCGCTGCAGGGCCGGGTTGCGGGCAAATTCGATGCGCAGGCGGCCGGCGTCGATGCGGCTGGCGCTGCCGGCACGCTGCACGACGGCGCGCACCTGCGTCGTGTCGTGGCCGAGCGCGACGGTGGCGCCCAGCATGCCCTCGCGGCCCACGAGGCCCACCTCGAGCGTCATGCGGCCTTCGGCCACGGCCATCAGCGAGATCAGGCAATCGTGCGGAAAATAGATGTGACGGATGATGTCGCCCGGCTCGCACAACACGGCCCCGACGTCCACCTTGACCTGCTCGAGCGCCGGCAGCATCCGTGCCATCTCCTGCGGCGGGAGCGCGGCCAGCAGCAGGTTGGCATTGTGCTCGGCAAGCACAGGTGGAGCGGCTGAATTCATCGGACCCTCGCGGTTGGACTTCATCGGTTCACACGTTTGGGAGATTGGCTATTTACACTGCCCGGAAACATTTACTGACAACTTACAGTCAGCGTACCGGCCGCGCCAGGGCAAGTATGTACGGTGACGCACGGAACGGGGTGTTGTTGCCAGGGACAATGGAAACGTACCGGACTCGAGGCTCGCGCCACGCCCTCGTCCCCACCGACACCGGAAAGGAAAGCCATGGACACGCACCCCACCCCGCCCGCCCGGGCAAAGCAACACCCGCTGCTGATCGCCGCCGCAATCGCGGTCATCCTGTTCTGCGCCATCGGCACGGCGGCCATCATGGGCTGGCTGCCGTCGTCGACCGGCCACAACCGCGGCCAGTTGAGCGACGCCGACCGCGCGGCCCTGTCGGCCGGCCTGCAACAGCCGGGCCAGCCGGGCACCTTGGCCCCGGCCACGGTACCCGCCGCACCGCTGGCGAGCCAGCCGCAAACCGCCTACCCGGTGCAGACGCCGGTGCAGCCCGCCTACCCCGCTCCGGCCGGCGCGCAATCCTATGCCGCACCGGACACCGCCTACGGCTACGGCGGCAGCCGGGGATCGACGAGCGCCGATGCCGACTACGCGCCCGCCCCGGCCCCGGCGCCGCAATACGCTCCGGTCGAGCGCGCCCCGGCGCCGAAGGTCACGCATCAATCGACTAAGCTGGCATCCAACGACACCGGCAGCAACTGGTGCAACAACTGCGGCAACATCGAGTCGATCCGCCAGATCAAGACACGCGCCCAGGGCAGCGGCGTCGGTGCGGCGGGTGGCGCCATCCTCGGCGGCTTGCTGGGCAACCAGGTCGGCAGCGGTCACGGCCGGCAGCTGGCGACGGTCGCCGGCGCGGTCGGCGGCGCCGTCGTGGGCAACCAGGTGGAAGGCAACATGAAGGCCGACGTCAGCTACGAGATCCGTGTCCGCCTCGACGACGGCACGCTGCGCACGTTCCACCAGCACAGCGCCCCGCCGTGGCGCACGGGCGACCGCGTGCGCATCGTGAAAGGATCGCTGCGTTCGGCGTGAGGGAACCCGCATCGACGGTCGACCGGGGCTTCGGCCCCGGTTTTGTTTTGTCCAGCCGCGTGCTATGTTGGAGACGGGTGCGCGGCGTGTGCACCTTGCACGATCGCTCACTAAGTTTTCTTTTTCGCAATGTGCGTTGGCGCACGGATGAGTTTGCCTCCGCACAGCAGTATCGGCTTCGTACGGCAGAGCTCACTCAAGCGAAAGGACGCGACATGAACAGTCTGGCATGGATCGGCATCATTCTCTGGGGACTTCTTTTGACGGGCTTCGGCCTCGCCAGCGCGGAGCCGGCACCGCAGGCGACGACGGCCGAGCTGGCGGCGCAGGACGTCTTTTTCCTGATCACGGGCGGCCTCCTGACCTGCCTGATCGGTTTTCTCGGCCTGATGGGCTTCATGGGCTGGATTCCCGGCTTGCACAAGGAACAAAAAAGCGCGACGTAATGTACGGCATCGTACGGAATGCCAAGCTTGTTAGTTCGATACTGGATTCACGGCACAGCAACGCCGGTCAACCATGAGGACACTATCATGCTCTACACAATTGCCGTCATTCTCATCATTCTGTGGCTGCTCGGTCTGGTAACTTCCTATACCGTCGGCGGTTTCATCCACATCCTGCTGGTCGTCGCCGTCATCATGATCCTGGTGCGCCTGATCAGTGGTCGAGGCATATAGCGGTATCATAGCGGCACGCGGCGTCGTGCCGGACCGCAGTGACCTGCGGACCTGACCGATCCGTTTCGCGGTCGTGCCCACTGCTGCGGGTGCGACTACGAAACGGATATTTTTTTGAAGGAGACCCATTATGAAAACAACCCTGATCCGTTCCACCCTGTGCGCCACCGCCTTCGCCGTGGCCGCCACCGGCTGCGCCGACATGAGCCAGACCCAGCGCGGCACTGCGACCGGGGCCGGCGTCGGCGCCGGCCTCGGCGCGATTCTCGGCGCCGCGACGGGCGGCGGCGGTTCCGGCCGGGCCACCCGCGGCGCGGTGCTGGGCGCGGCGGCGGGCGCCGTCGTCGGCAACGTCTGGTCGCGCCACATGGAACAACAGCGCCAGCAGATGGAACAGGCCACGCGCGGTACCGGCGTGCAGGTGTCGCAGACCTCCGACAACCGCCTGAAACTCGAGATCCCGAGCGACGTCTCGTTCGACACGAACCGCTCCGACATCAAGCCGAACTTCCGCCCGATCCTCGACCGCTTCGCCCAGACGCTGAACGAGAATCCGGCCACCAACGTGACCATCATCGGCCACACGGACAACACGGGCGGCGACCAGATCAACCAGCCGCTGTCGCTGGACCGCGCCGCCCACACGCGCGACTACCTGACGGCGCGCGGCATCAATCCGGCCCGCATCACGGTGGAAGGCCGCGCCGCCCGCGAACCGATCGCCAACAACGACGATCCGGCCGGCCGCGCGCGCAACCGCCGCGTCGAGATCTTCGTCAGCGAACCGGCCCAGGGTTGACCGCACGGGCGCGCGCGCCCGTCCATGACGCGCACGGTGTATCCTCGGGCAAGGCCAACCACAGGAGATGCCATGACCCGCGACACCGTGCGCATCGTCCGCGAGGAGATCCTCTCGGACCACTATCTGCCCCTCAAGAACGTCACCTATGCCCAGCGTCGCCGGGACGGCGAGCTGCAGGTCCAGTCGCGCGAAGTCTACGACTGCGCGGACGGCGCGGCCGTGCTGCTGTACAACCGCGCCCACCGGTCGGTGGTGCTGACGCGCCAGTTCCGCCTCGGCGCCCGCCTGGCGGGCCACGACGGCTACCTGCTCGAAGCGGCGGCCGGCATGCTGGACGGCGCCGCTCCCGCCGAACGCGCCATCGCCGAAGCGCGCGAAGAGACCGGCTACGACATCGACCACGTCCAGAGCGCGCTGCAGCTGTACGTCAGCCCCGGATCGACGACGGAACGCATCCACCTGTTCGTCGCGGAGTATGATCGCGCGCGGCGCTGCGACGCCGGCGGCGGCAATCCCGAGGAAGGCGAGGACATCGAGATCGTGGAACTGGATTTCGACGACGCCCTCGCGATGGTCGAGACCGGCGACATCGTCGATGCCAAGACCGTCCTGCTGCTCATGTACCTGGAGCGCAAGGTGCTGGGACGGCATGGCGAAGCGTCGTGATGCCGCCCAATATTTAAAAGGAAGAAATAACGATGAACAAATCCATTGCATCCGCGCTCGTGCTGGCGTGTGCCTGCGCCGCGCTCCCGGCTGGCGCCCAGACGCTGAAACCGGGCTTGTGGTCGCTGTCGAACACGATGACGTCGAGCGACCCGCAAATATCGCAAGCGATGTCCGCCGTGCAACAGCACATGGCCAACATGTCGCCCGAGCAGCGCCAGCAGATGCAGACGATGATGCAGCAGAACGGCGTGCAGCTCGACGTCGGCGCGAACGGCGCCCTGCAGACCAAGCTGTGCATGACGCGCGAGATGGCCGAGCGCAAGGAATTTCCGGTCCAGCAGGGCGATTGCAGGCAGTCGTTCACGCAGCAATCGGCGACGCGCGGCCACATCGCGTTCACCTGCACGAAACCGAAGGTGAGCGGCGAAGGCGACCTGGTCGCCGACAACGACACGAGCTACCGCGCCCGCATGAAGATCCGGAGCGAAGAACAGGGGCGCAACCAGACCGTGGACATGGATGTCACCGGCAAGTGGCTGTCGGCCGATTGCGGCACCATCCGCCCCATCCCCATCCCGCGAGCAAAGTAGTCGCGATCGACCCCAACGGCATTTCCGAGCCAGGCCGCGCGCCTGGCTTTTTTTCGTCAGACCATTCCTCCAATTCGGGGTCAGACCCCATTCTTTTGCAAATTCGGGGTCAGAGCACATTCCGGATCAATGTTCCAGCGCAAAGCTGGCCTCGGCGGCCGTCTACGCGCCACCATCCCTATCCGCAAGACTGCCTCTGCCAGCGCACGCGCGGGTCATCAGCTTGCGTGCGAGACTTACTCTACGGACCTTGCTCCAAAAAGTGCTCTGACCCCGAATTTCACGAAAAAAGTGCTCTGACCCCGAATTTTCAGGTGGTTTCCGTGAAGGCAAGGTAGAGCTCGCGCGCCTGCTTCGCGATCGGGCCGGCCGGCAGTTCGCGCGCTTCGTAGCGCGTGCACGGCGCGACCTTGCCGTAGTTGCCGGTGTTGAAGATTTCGCGCGCCGTGTCCAGCTCTTCCGGCTTGACGGTGCGCTCGACGACTTTCACGCCGGCCTCGCCCAGCAGTCCGATCACGCGGGCGCGGGTAATGCCGGCCAGGAAGGTGCCGTTCAGCGCAGGCGTCACGACGTCGCCGTCGGCCGTGACGAGGAACAGGTTCGACGTCGCGAACTCGGCCACGTTGCCGGCCGCGTCCAGCAGGACGGCGTTGTCGAAGCCGCGTGCCTTCGCTTCGCGCAGCGCGCGCGCCGTGTTGGCGTACAGCGCGGACGCCTTCGCATCCGTCGGCGCCATCGTCGGCTCGGGACGGCGCAGCGCCGACAAACAGGCCGAGAAGCCGGAGAACGGCGGCAGCGGCGCGTCGAACAGGGTCAGCGCGAACGCGGCCGCTTCCGGCGTCGGGATCAGGAAACCTTCGGAGGCGAACACGAGCGGACGGATGTACAGCTCGGCGTCGGCCGGAAAGCGCGCGACGCCTTCGCGCACGAGCGCCTCCATCTCGTCGACGTTCAGTGGGCACTCCAGGCCCAATTTCTCCGCCGATGCGATCACGCGCTCCAGGTGCGGACGCAGGTCCGGCAGATGGCCGCGCAGCGCCCGCGCGCCGTCGAAGACGGACGAACCCAGCCAGACGCTGTGGTCCATGGCACCGAACAACGGCGTATTCCCTTCGGCCCATTGGCCGTTATAGTAAGTCAGATACATGCTGCTCCCCAGTGATGACATCAAGCATCAAGTGTAACGCAGCCCCGCCTGCTCGGTTCGTCACCGTACAGTGGCCGCCGCGTATCCACGCATACACTGACCTTTCCAAGCCGCGAATATTCCCATGCTCTCGATCCTCGAACACATCGACCCGGACAGCGACCGCATCGACCTGCTGGTCGACCTGGTCGACCGGTTGCGCCCACGCCGCGCCAGCGACCACGACTACGCGCGCGCCCAGGTGCGCACCTTGGCCCAGCTGCTGAAGGGGCATCCCGGCCAGGCCTGGGCGCTGCGCCGCTACCTGACCCGGCTGCTCGAAACGCGCCGCCACACGAGCCTGTATTCCGACGTCGGCATCCTGTCGAACGACGGCTTCTTCACGGAGCTGAAAAAACGCATCGCCTACCGCATCCTGCCGCCCGCGCTGGACGATCTGTACCTGTCCGACACGCTCGACCGCGTGCTGTGCCGCGAAGACGATTACCAGTGGATCCGCGCCGTGCCGAACGCCGATTGGCTCGAGCTGTTCGACGTGGTCGCGAACGCCGCGCCGCCGGATGGCGCAGAGCAAGAATCCGCCGAGTCCTCGCGCGCGCGCAGGATCGTGCTGGCGGGCCTGCTGGACGCCATCCGGACCCTGTCGTGCCGCGTCTGCGCATTGGGCCTGGAGCCGCGCCTGATCCACGCGCACATGGAAATCGAGGAAGTCGATTCGCCCTTCCTCATGCAGAACATCGAGGCGAACAAATACCTCGACGACTATGGCCGCCTGATGTGCGGCGAGGTCGACACGATGGAAGACGCGCGCCACCTGCTCGTCATGCTCGACCAATGCGAGGCGGTCGTGCTGAAGATCCGCAGCAAGGCCCTCGCCTCCGGCACGAGCGTCGCGCTGACCTATCTGCTCGTCGCGCTGACGCAGAGTATCGACCGCCTGAGAAAGCTGCTGTTCCTCGTCGACACGAGCGGAGAACTGCCGTCCGCGCCCACGGTGGACGTGGAAACGCTCGCGAACGAGGCGACGCCGCCGACCGAGCCGCCGACGAGCCTCCGGCGCGCGGCGGCCGTCGACCTCGCCCAGGAACTCGCGGAAGCGCACAACACGAAGTACGAGGTGCGCGGCCTGCTGCGCGACAACATCGACCTGCTGGCGCGCAACGTGACGGAAAACGCGAGCCGCACGGGCGAGCACTACATCGCCGAACGGCGCGCGGACCTGCGCGGCATGTTCGCGTCGTCGGCCGGGGCCGGCATCATCATCGCCTTCATGGCGCTCATCAAGATCCTGATCTCGTACCAGCACCGCGCCCCGCTGATCGAAGCCCTGCTCTACAGCCTCAACTACGCGGCCGGCTTCATGCTCGTGCACGTGCTGCATTTCACCATCGCGACCAAGCAGCCGGCGATGACGGCCGCGCGCATCGCCGCCGCCCTGCACGACACGGCGCAGAGAGGGTCGAGCAGGCGCCAGGTCGACGTCGACAGCATGGCGGCCCTCGTGAACAAGGTGTTCCGTACGCAGATCGTCGCGGTGCTGGGCAACCTCGCAACCGTGATTCCGGTCGCGTGGGCCATCGCCCTCGCCTGGTACTGGATCTTCGGCACGCACCTCGTGAATGCCGTCAAGGCCGAGCACCTGATCGCGGACAGCCACCCATGGCATTCGCTCGCGCTGCTGCATGCGGCGATCGCGGGCGTGTGGCTGTTCGTGTCGGGGCTCGTGTCCGGCTACTACGACAACAAGGCCATGTACACGCGCATGGGCCTGCGTGTGCAGCAACTGCGCTGGCTGCGCCGGCTGCTCGGCGAGGAACGGCGCGCCCGCTTCGCCCGCTATGTCGAGGACAACCTGGGCGGCCTGATGGGCAACTTCGTGTTCGGCGTGCTGATGGGGATCACGGGCACCGTCGGCTACCTGCTCGGCCTGCCGCTCGACGTGCGCCACGTGACGTTTTCGTCCGCCAACTTCGCCATCGGCTTCGTCGGGCTCGGCGAGCAGCTCGATCCGGAAACGATCGCCATCACGTTCCTCGGCATCGCCCTCATCGGCATGGTGAACCTGCTGGTGAGCTTCGGCCTCGCGCTGTGGGTGGCGCTGCGGGCGCGCAAGGTGCGCTTCCGCCACGGTTTTCGCCTGCTGCGCGCACTGGGCCGCCGCCTGCGGGCGGCGCCGCTCGACTTCTTCATCGGACCGCGCGACCTCGACGAGGCCGTGGTTGCCAACCCGAGAGGTTTCAAATGAAATTCCGACAGCGCTTTGCACGTTACTGTTCCCCATTCGCCTGGCTGCTGGCCCTGTGCCTCAGTTGCGGCGTCGTCGCGTGCAAGTCGCTGCCGGATGTCGAACCGGAAGCGCCCGCGAAGGCCGTGCCCACGATCGCGACGACCAAGGGCACCCTGGCGCCGAAGCAGGCGTCCGCCCTTGCCGCGCGGCGCTGGGCGAATGCGAGCGGCAACCTGAAGGCGCTGGCGGCGCTGGAAGAACAGGCGACGGGCGTGCCCCTCATCGCCGGCAACAAGGTCATGCTGCTGTTCGACGGCCCCGCGACGATGCGAGAAATGATGGCCGCGGCGCGCGTCGCCACCAGTTCCATCAATCTCGAAACCTATATCTTCGACCAGGACCAGGTCGGGATCGAATTCGCCGACCTCCTGATCGAGAAGCAGCGCCAGGGCGTGGCCGTGAACGTGATGGTCGACGCCGTCGGCGCACTCGCGACGCCGGCCGCCTTTTTCGACCGCATGCGCCAGGCCGGCATCCGCGTGCTGGTCTTCAATCCGGTCAACCCGGCCAAGGCGCGCGGCAAGTGGGAGCTGAACAACCGCAACCACCGCAAGCTGATGGTCGTCGATGGCAAGGTCGCGTTCACGGGCGGCATCAACATCAGCAGCACGTATGCGAACAGCTCGCTGTTCCGCTCGCGCCAGAAACCGGACCAGGTCGACGGCGACAAGGTCGGCTGGCGCGACACCCACGTCAAGATCGAAGGCCCGGCCGTCGCGCCGCTGCAGTGGTCGTTCGTGAACCTGTGGGTGCAGCAGGAAGGCGGCGAGCTGCCGCAGGCCGAGTATTTCCCGACGCTGACGCCCGTCGGCGACAAGATCGTCCGCGTGCTCGCGTCCGACCCCGACCACGAATCGGACATCTACAAGGCGCTCGTGGTCGCGATCAGCGAGGCGAAGAAATCGATCCACATCACGTCGGCGTATTTCGTGCCGGACCAGCAGATCGTCGACGCGCTCATCGCCGCGGCGAAACGCGGCGTGGACGTGCGGCTCGTGCTGCCGGGCGTGTCGGACCACAGCCTGATCCGCTACGCCGGCCAGGGCTTCTAC
Organism: Massilia cellulosiltytica; assembly: GCF_047325105.1. Classification (NCBI taxonomy): domain Bacteria; kingdom Pseudomonadati; phylum Pseudomonadota; class Betaproteobacteria; order Burkholderiales; family Oxalobacteraceae; genus Massilia; species Massilia cellulosiltytica. Next base: position 4,823,888 of record NZ_CP168562.1, read on the forward strand.
GACCCGTTGCTGGCCGGTGGCGTGCGCATCTTCGAGCTGCAAATCGCGGTGCTGCACGCCAAGACGGCCGTGATCGACGGCGCCTGGTCGACGATCGGCTCCGCCAACATCGACCGGCGCAGCTTCATCCACAACTACGAACTGAACGTGGTCGTCATCGACCCGGCGTTCGGTGCGGCGATGGAAAGCGCGTTCAACGAGGATTTGAGGGACTCGAAGGAAGTCCTGCTTTCGCGCTGGCGGCACCGGCCGTGGTCCGACCGGCTCAAGGAATGGATGGCGCGGCTGGGCGAGTACTGGATCTGATGAACCGTCGTCCCCGCGAAGGCGGGGACCCATACTGAGATTGCGAAGCCGGGCCTTGGAAATACAATGGACTTTTCCAACAAGCCGGCTTCTGTAAGTCAGCATGGATTCCCGCCTGCGCGGGAATGACAGCGAATTAAATTCCAGCCGCCATCATCCCATCCGGCACTTCCGTCCAGACGTTCCCGCTGCGCATGAACTTCTCCGTGTTCAGCAGCTGGAACTGGTTGTGCACGCTGTCCCAGCCATAGCGATCGACTTCGATACGCTGGGGCTCGATGCGGATCACGTTGAACGAGTTCACTTCGCCCCGCCCGCGCGTGGAGGTCGCCGTGCCGGCCTGCACGACGAGCGCGGCGTACTCGCTGATCTTGTAGCGCGCCTGCGTGTTGCCCGCATGGCTCATGTGCAGGTGGCCCGCCATCAACAGGTCGATGCCCAGTTCCGCGAACACGTCCATCGCCATGTGCGCGCGGTCGACGAGGTCATCCTCTTCGGCGCCCTTCGGCAGGTCGAACGGGTGGTGCGTGACGACGACGCGCGTGACCTCCTTCGGCAGTCCGGACAGGGTCGCGCGGATCTTTTCCACCTGTTCCTTGTTGACGCGGCCGTCCTTGAACGTGAGCGAACGCGCCGTGTTCACGCCCAGCACCGCGATCTCGTCGTCGATGTAGACGGGGTCGAGGTCGTCCGTGATGTAGCGCTTGTAGCGGTCGAGCGGCAGCAGGAACCGGCGGAACACGTTGTACAGCGAAATGTCGTGGTTGCCCGGCACGATGATCTGCGGGCCCGGCAACGTATCGAGCCAGGCCTTCGCTTCCTCGAACTGCTCGCTCTTGGCGCGCTGCGTCAGGTCGCCGGAAACGACGACGACGTCCGGCGCCAGCTTGTGGACCAGTTCGCGCAGCGGGTCGAGCAGCATGGCGTCGACGCGGCCGAAGTGCAGGTCGGACAGGTGGACGAGTGAGCGCATGGGGTTCCCCTTTCCGTTATGGTTGATTGGCGCCATTCTCTACCGCCGGCACGAGCACCGTCAGTGCGCCAGGCCGCATCCGGTAGCGTAACGGCGGGTGCATCTCCGTCACTTCGCCATCGGTCGCCACGAGCAGATGATGGCGGTGCGTGTCGATGTCGAACTCGGGCGCCGTCAGCACGTCGAAGTCGCGCTCCTGGCCGAGGCGGCCGAGCAGCGCGTCGCACGCGAAGCGCAGCAGGCCCAGGCGCGTGGGACGCTGGGCCACGTACAGGCTCAGCACGCCTTCGTCGAGACGCGCCCGCTCGCCGATCGCCAGGCCCTGCATCGTGTAGGCGTTGTTGCCGATGAAGACGAACGGCGTGCGCCGCGCCAGACGCTCGCCGTTGACGGTCAGGCGCATCGACAGGAACGGATAGCGGCGCAGCGCCGCGAACGCGGCCCAGGCGGCGGCCGTCCACTTGCCGCGGCCGAGGCGGCGCTGCTGTTTTTCGCGGTCGCGCACGATGTCCGGATACAGGCCGAGGCTGGAATTGTTCAGGAAGATGCGGCCGTTGACCTCGCCCACGTCGACTTGCACGGGCCGCCCCGTCGCGAGGTTGCGCACGGCCGCGCCGAGGTCGAGCGGAATGCCCAGGTCCTTGGCGAAGTGGTTGAGCGTGCCCAGCGGCAGCACGCCGAACGGCACGCCGGAATCGACCATCACGGAGGCCACGGCATTGATCGTGCCGTCGCCGCCGCCGGCCGCGACCAGGCGTGCGCCCTGCTCCAGCGCGCGCCGCGCCGCACCGATCATCTGGTCGCCGCCATCTGCCCGCACGAGCTCGGCGTCCAGGCCTGCGTCGGTTAGTTGCGTTCTCAGCGCATCGCACGCGGCCTCGTCGTGGCCGGTGCCGGCGCCCGCGTTGACGATCACGGTCACGGGCTTCATTGCAGGTCCTCCGCCGCAGCGGCGCGATGCGCGCGCTCGCTCCACGACGTTTGCCCCCGCGCCAGCCGGCGCCGGTGCAGGGTCGACACGGCCGTGATGCAGATCGCGAGCCAGGCCGCCCCCTCCGCCACCGCGGCCAGCACGTCGGACAGGTAGTGCACGCCCAGGTACATGCGCGACAGCGCGACGAGCATCACCATCAGGACGGCGCCGAGCGTGACCAGCGCGCGCACACGCCACGTCCGCACCCGGCGCACGACGTAGCACGCGAGCAGGCCGTAGAACACGGTGGCCGCCGCCGTGTGCCCGCTGGGGAAGCTGTACGTCATCAGGCTCAGCAGCGGGTCGTCGAAGCTGGGGCGGGTGCGCCGGAACACGTGCTTCAGCGCGACGTTCAGCAGCATGCCGCCCGGCACGGCGACGAGGCAGACGATCAGCCAGTAATGCGCATGGCGGCGCCAGAACCACAGCGCCAGCAGCGCGGCCATGATGCTCGATCCGACGATGCCGTTCCAGTGCGTGACGACCAGCATGGCGCGCGTGAAGCCTTGTGTGGCGCGCTCGTGGAACCAGTGCGCGAGCTGGATGTCGACGAGCGTGATGGTGTCGCCGGTGACGACGTCCTCGGCGATCTCGCCGAAGATCCACGCCGCCAGCACCAGCAGCGCGAGGCCGACGGTGAGGTGCAGGCCCATCTGCCCTTCGGGCGACAGGCGCGCGGCGATGAAGCGGCGCAAACGTGATGGCGCGGTGTTCAGCATACCGCTCCAGATGGGGCGTGTTGGCGGAAAAACCACACAAAAATGCAACAACTGTTTTTTTGTACAGTACCTGTAGATTTATACAGTAGTTGTGCTATTCTGTGCCTACTCGAGCAAGACAACTTGCCAACGCTAACGCAACCTAACTCGATAAAGGGAACGTCATGTCGACTCTGAACAGCTCTTTCGGCCTTGAATATGCTCCGACGCCTTTCCTCGTGCGCCTTGGTCGCCGCGAGATCCTGGTAACGCGCGACTTCCGCAAGCGCTTCTACCCGGTCAACCCGATCATCGAGTGCGATACCGGCGTCGAGCCGGGCCACGTGGAAGTGCTGCTGCTGCGCCGTTGGCTGCTGATTCTGTCCAAAGCGCATTGAATTCATAAGCATCATCGTGTTTACTCGTTTTCTTTCGCTGGCAGGCGCCTGCCCTACGGCGCTGCTGACAAACACTCACCGAAAGAAAACGATGTTCAATAAAAGATCGCGGCCGTTTTGCCGGGTTCACACGGCGCCCAGGCAGCGGATGTCACCCTGCCGAACGTGCCCTGCGACCCGACGTCCGAACTGTACCCGGACCTCAATGCCGCGTGCGCGCGCCAGTAAAGGTCGGGACGGGCGACAACGTGACGGCCAGGCAGTCGCATGGCGGCTCCGGCCCGTGATCGACGGACTGCTGGCCGACGTCGTCCCGCTCGCCCTCGCGTACGGTATCGATGCTATCAGCGAACGCGGCCTTATCGCGCACAACTGGCAGCAGCGACTGGAATCAGCCGGGCCGCAGGTGATCCTCGCGCCACCGGTCCGCGTTCGCGAGATCCGCGAGCGGCGACAGGATGGCAGGATCGAATGATGCCGGCGCCGCGCCGTGCCTGACGCGCTGCGGCCAGTCCGCCTGGGCGAGCGCGCCGCGGCCGAGCGAGACCACATCCGCCTCGCCGCGCTCGACCATGCCCCTGGCCTGCGCCGGATCGTGCAGCGAGCCGTTCGCCAGCACCGGTTTGCCGCCATGGCGCTTCGCCAGCGCTGCCAGGCTCGGGCCCGTCCCGAAGGCGGGCTGCCACGCTTCGTACTCGGTCACGTGCACGTAGTCGACGTCCAGTCCGCCGACCGTGCGGAAGATCGTGGCCGCCTCCTCTTCGCCGCGCCAGCGATGCGTAAAATCGTTCACCTTTGCCTGCGACAGGCGTACGCCGACGACGTAATCCGTCCCCACTGCGGCCCGCACCGCCTCGACCACTTCCACGAGCAGACGCAGCCTGCCTTCGATGCCGCCGCCGTAGCGGTCGCCACGCAGGTTGATGCCTTCCGACAGGAACTGGTCCAGCAAATACCCGTTCGCACCATGGATCTCGACGCCGTCGAACCCCGCCTCGCGCGCGCGCACGGCCGCCTGCGCGAAACCGGCTACGGCCGTGTCGATGTCGTCCTGCGTCATCGCGGCGGGCACGGCGTACGCGCCCGATCCCCGATAGAACGCCATCTGCCTGCCCTTCGGCTGCACGGCCGACGGGCCGACGGTCCCTGTCCGGTACGGATTCCCCTGCGACAGCGCGCCGGCATGCATCAGTTGCGCGATCACGCGGCCGCCGCGTGACCGCACGCCCGCGACGATGGGCCACCACGCCTCGCGTTGCGCCACGTTCGCGAGCCCCGGCTGGTGGAGATAGCCCTGCGCATACGCTTCGTCCGTGTACAGGCCTTCCGTGATCACGAGGCCGAAGCCGCCCTGCGCGAACTGCGCGTAATAGTCGGCCATGCGCGGCGTCGGCACGCCATCGGCCGTGGCGCTCACGCGCGTCATCGGCGCGACGGCCAGGCGGTTCGCTAGCGCCAGCGCACCGAGGGCCAGCGGTTCGAACAGGGTAGCGACGTGTCCGTTATCGCGCATCGCCGCCTCCCTGCTGGCGCACGGCCGCGATCGCCTCGATCTCGATCATCGCGCGCGGATCGTACAGGGCCTTGATTTCGGCGATCGTATCGGCCGGATACGGCGCCGAGAAAAATTGACGGCGCAGCGCGACGACGTCCTGGAAATGTCCCATGTCGGTCACGAAGATCGTCACCTTGATGACGTCACGCAGGCTCGACCCGCCCGCTTCGAGCGCCCGCTGCAGGTTGGCAAACGCCTGCTCCCCCTGGGCGATAAAACCGCCGTCGACGATGCGTCCGTCGTCGCCCGCGCCGGCCTGGCCGGAAATGAACAGCAGGTTGCCGAACCGGATGCCCTGCGACAGCAGATAGGGTTCATACGGGTCCGGCTGGGTGATGATGCGTTCAAGCATGTTTGGCTCCTCAAGTCGACAGGTCTGGAATAATCGCTGCCACGCACTCGCGCGACAAACGACGTTTCCTCAGGCATCAGATGACTTCAACTCACCCATTCAGCGAGCGGACGATGCGCCGCCTGCCCCCGCTCTCTTCCCTGCGCGCATTCGAGGCCGCGGCGCGCCACGGCAGTTTCAAGCGTGCCGCCGATGAGCTCGCCGTGACGCCGACGGCGATCAGCCACCGTATCCGCGCCCTCGAAGACGCCACCGGCCTGAAGCTGTTCGTGCGCCAGGTCCGGCAAGTCACCCTGACCGACGCGGGCGCGCAACTATATCCCGTGTTGCGCGAGGGGTTCGATGCGATCGAAGCGGTGCTGGCGCGGCTCACGCGGACGAACCGGCGCGAACGGGTCACGGTGTCCGCGACGCACGCCTTTACCGCGAAATGGCTGGTGCCACGGGTCGCCCGTTTTCACGCATTGCATCCGGACATCGACCTGCAACTGCACGCGTCCGACGAGACCGTCGACTTCGACGCGCACGGCATCGATATCGCCGTGCGCTACGGCAACGGGCCCTACCCCGGCCTGGCGACGGAGGTCATGTTCGCCGATACGTACGCGCCCGTCGTCAACCCGATGCTGGGCGTGCGTTCGGTTGCAGATCTGCAATCCGTGCCGCTCATCCATTTCGATTGGAAAAAAGCGTCCGCCGCCAATCCGACGTGGGACGCATGGTTCGCGCACACGGGACTGGATTGGCAGCCATCGCGCGGACAGCTTCGGTACTCGGACGAAGGCCATGCGATCCAGGCTGCGGTCGCCGGCCAGGGCGTCGCCTTGCTGAGCCTCGCCCTCGTGGCCGAAGAGCTCGCGGCGGGTTATCTCGTGCAACCGTTCGGGCCGGCCATCCCCGGCTACACGTACCACCTGGCGATGCGCGCCGACCCGCCGCCTGGCGCCGCCGCACTGGCGGTCGCCGACTGGCTGCGGCGCGAAGCCGAGGCTTGTAAATCCTGAACAAAGCGCCATCTTGTAAAAAATGACTTGAAATCCGCTGCGCGGCCACGATTGTCGTGTTCAGCAACGAACTCGTAATCCAACCTGAGCGAAGGAGCATTCATGTCAGTGCAATTACGCAAGATTAACGAGCAGGTGATGGTCATCACCGGCGCCACGAGCGGCATCGGCCTCACGACGGCGCGCATGGCCGCCGAGCAATGTGCCAAACTGGTACTCGCAGCCCGCAGCGCCGACGCGCTCGACCAGCTGGCGAGCGAACTGCGCCGCACCGGTACGCAAGTCGCGACGGTCGTGGCCGACGTCGGCAACCCGGCCGACGTGGAACGCATCGGCCAGGCCGCGATGGAGCGCTTCGGCCGCATCGACACCTGGGTCAACAACGCCGGCATCTCGATCTTCGGCCGCAACGAAGACGTCTCGCTGGAAGACATGCAGCGCCTGTTCGACACCAATTACTGGGGCGTCGTCCACGGCTCGCTGGAAGCCGTCAAGCACATGAAGACGCGCGGCGGCGGCGCCATCATCAACCTGGGCAGCGAATTATCCGACGTCTCGATCCCCCTGCAGGGTATCTACGCCGCGTCGAAGCACGCGGTGAAGGCATTCACGGATTCGCTGCGCGTCGAGCTCGACAAGGACAAGGCGCCGATCGCCGTCACGCTCATCAAACCGGCCGCGATCGACACGATGTTCGTCGCGCACGCGAAGAACTACATGGATAAGGAGCCGACCCTGCCGCCGCCTATCTACGCGCCGGAACTGGTCGCGAAATCCATCCTGTACGCGGCCCAGCATCCGAAGCGCGACGTGTTCGTCGGCGGCGCGGCGAAGGCCTTCTCCGTCGGCAATTTCGCGATGCCGTCCATGCTCGACCGCATGATGCGCGCGACGATGTTCAAGCAGCAGCAGACCGACATCCCCAGCGCCCCGAACCGCCGCGATGCCCTGCACGCCCCGAACCCGCAGCACGAACTGCGCGAACGCCAGGGCATGTCCGAACATGTCGTCGAGACGTGCCCGTACACCGCGCTGTCGCTGCGCAAGGGCAAGGTGGTCGGCGTGCTGCTGGGCGCCGGCGCGCTGTTCGCCGCATGGAAGCTGGCGGGCCATCCGGCCGCCCGCACCTGGTCTTCGAACCGTCTGCGCCAGGCATTGTGAGGAGGCATCATGTCGATCAAACTCAAAACACTGAATGAACAAGTCATGGTGATCACGGGCGCGACGAGCGGCATCGGCCTGGCCACCGCCCGCATGGCGGCCGAAGGCGGCGCCCATCTCGTGCTGGCCGCGCGCGACGGCGATGCCCTCGACGCCCTCGCCCACGAAATGCGCCAGCGCGGCGTGGAAGTGGCGACCGTCACGGCGGACGTCGGCAACCCGGCGGACGTCGCCCGCATCGGCCAGGTGGCGATGGAGCGCTTCGGCCGCGTCGACACGTGGGTCAACAACGCCGGCATCAGCGTCTACGGCCGGAACGAGGACGTTGCGCTGGAAGACATGCGCAAGGTCATGCAGACGAATTTCTGGGGCGTCGTGCACGGCTCGCTGGAAGCCGTCAAGCTCATGAAAGGCCGCGGCGGCGGCGCCCTCATCAACCTGGGCAGCGAAGTGTCGGACCGCTCGGTGCCGCTGCAGGGCACCTATTCCGCCTCTAAGCACGCGATCAAGGGCTTCACGGAATCGCTGCGCATGGAGCTGGACAAGGAAGACGCGGGCATCTCGCTCACGGTGGTCAAGCCGGCCGCGATCGCGACGCCGTTCCCGAACCACGCCAAGAGCTACATGGAACACGAGCCCGACCTGCCGCCGCCGAACTATGCGCCGGAACTGGTGGCGCAGGCCATCGTGCACGCGGCCCAGGTGCCCGAGCGCGACCTGTACGTGGGCGGCCACGCCAAGTTGACGTCGGTGGCGGGCTACCTGATGCCGCGCGCGCTGGACCGTTTCATGAGCCGCACAATGTTCAGCCAGCAGCAATCCGAGCATCCGAACTCGAGCGCCCGCCGCGACAGCCTGTACGCACCGGTCGCGGAGCAGGAACTCCGGCAGCGCAACAGCGGCGAGCGTCGCGTCGTCGAGCGGAGCCCGTACACGTCGTTCGAGATGCGGTCGGCGTCCACGAAGACCGTGCTGCTCGGCGGGGCGCTGCTGGCGGCGTGGGCGTTGACGCGCAGGCCGTGGGAGCGCCGCGCGTGGCCTGCCTGACGGCGAGCGTCGCGTAATGAAAAGGGCCGGAACACCGGCCCTTTTCGTTTGGTCTGCCGCGCTTATTTGCCCGGCGCGGGCCCCTTCGGCGGCTCGCTGCCGAGGAAGTCGACATCCTCGTCCGTCAGCGGCAGATTCGGAATCGATTCGATATGGTCGGTGTCGATGTCTGCGCCGTCCCGCGCAAGAATGTCGCGGCCCGCGGCCGCCCGTTCGCCCGTGCCGCCGAAGTCGCTGTCGCTTTCGAAGTTCGGGTCGCCCAGGTCGGCGCCCGCGCTGTCGTGGGCGTAGCTCGCTTCGTTGTCGGACGTCGTGCCGGTGTCCAGGTCCAGCTTCTGGTCGTCGTCCAGGTTCGCGGCGAAGCCGGGACCGCCGACGACGTCGCTGCCCGTGTCCGAAATATCGCTCGGGCCGAGCGAATCGACGCCGTGGCCCTTGCCCAGGCTGCGGTCGGGTGCTTCCGGAAAGTTATCCGGATCAAGTGTGCTCGTGCCAGTCATGTTGCCTCCAAAATAATGCAAAAATCATGAGGACAGGCTACCTGCTTTTGTCGCGCGACGGCGCAACGCAGGGCAGCCTCGGTGGGAACGCTAGAACGCGTGGCGCATGCCGACGTTCACGGCCGAGCTGCCGCTCGGGCGGGCCGCGCCGCCGATCAGGATGCCGGTGCCGTTCGTGTTGACGGTGCGCGAGAACGCGGCGTAGAAGTCGGTGCTGCGCGAGACGACGTAGCTGGCGCCGATCGCGAACTGGTTGGCGTCGCGGTTGGCCAGGTCGCGGTCGTTCTTGTGGATGAACGAGGCGAGGAAGGTCGTCGAGCGCGTCATGGGGACGGCCACGCCGACGAGGGTGTCGCGGCTGTCCGTCGACGACGTGCTCGCCACGCCCGCGCCGTACGGATTGTCGGGGTTGTACAGCGGCGAGCTGCCCCAGCCGCGGTTGGCGGAATACGCGGCATACGCGGTGCCCCAGCGCGTGTGCAGGTTGGCCGCGATCAGGGAATTCTTGGCATCCATATTGCTGCCGGCCAAATCGTACAAATGGACCTGGGCCACATGCCGGTTCTGGTGCGCCGCCCGCAGCGACACCGGGCCGTAGTCGAAACCGATCGTCATGCCCCAGGCGCGGTCGGCCATGGGATCGCCGCCGAGCGTGTCGATGGTGTACGACGCGCCCGTGCTCAGGTGCTTGAATTGGGTGTTGTAGTAGCGCACGCCGCTGTCGACGGGCATGCCGCTTTGCGTGACGAGATTGCTGGCCTTGCCGGCCGTGCCGGCGTGGAAGGGGTCGCCGACGTCCGGGCGCGCGAGGTATTCGAAGTTGTACTGGTGACCCAGCGTGAAACCACCGATGCCGGGGCGCACGCCAATGTCGTCGAGACGGCCGTACGTGCGGCGCGGCTGCGCGTGCCAGGCGCCGCCGCTGCTCCGGCTCGGCTGCCCCGTGAAGACGGCGATATCGTGGCCGCCCGGCGGTTCGCCGACGTAGTCCAGTCCCGAGCGCTTGCCGGTGGCGGCAGCGCTTCCCGAATCCTGTGCGCATGCCAGCGACGTACATCCGCCCAGCAATACGCACGCAACGAAACCCTTGTTCATGGCGTGTCCCTCTCTACGCCTTAACATTAGCTGTTACACCGCAGTCCTATCTGTCCAATATCGCACAAATCCACTCTCATCTTATCTCGTGATGTTGTCAGCATATTCTGACATCTGCATGTCGGCAAGATGACAGCGTGGGAATTCCGCTTTAGAATCGCTTCGGCAGGATTTGTAATTAAACTACAGGAAAATGAGAACGATGAGACAGCTACGCCGTACCCTGACTACACTTTCCCTGGCGTTATGCGCGGCCCTGCCCGCGGTCGCCGCGACGGAGGCGGTGCCGATGCCGCATGTGAGCTGGTCGCGCAACGCCAATATCTACGAAGTGAACATCCGGCAATACACGCCCGAGGGCACGTTCAAGGCGTTTGCGCAACACCTGCCCCGCCTGAAAAAAATGGGCGTGGACATCCTGTGGCTGATGCCGGTCCAGCCGATCGGCGAAAAGAACCGCAAGGGCACGCTGGGCAGCTACTACGCCGTGCGCGACTACACGGCCGTCAACCCGGAATTCGGCACGCTCGACGACCTCAAGGCACTGGTGAAGCAGGCGCACGGCCTGGGCATGCACGTGATCATCGACTGGGTCGCGAACCACACCGCGTTCGACAACCCGTGGACGCAGGAACACAGCGACTGGTATCTCAAGAATGACAAGGGCGAGATCTATCCCGTCACCTACACGGACGGCGCCGAGCCCGAGTACTGGACCGACGTGACGGGCCTCGACTGGACCAAGCCCGGCCTGTGGAAAGGCATGACGGACGCGATGCTGTACTGGGTGCGCGAAGCCGACATCGACGGCTTCCGCTGCGACGTCGCCGGCAAGGTGCCGACGCCGTTCTGGAACCAGGCTAGAGCCGAGCTCGACCGCGTCAAACCCGTGTTCATGCTGGCCGAGGCCGACAAGCCCGACCTGCACGAGCACGCCTTCGACATGACCTACGGCTGGGACACGAAAGACTTGTTCAAGGCCATTGCGAAAGGCAAGGCGGACGCGCGCACGCTGGCAAACTTCCTCGAGCACCCGCCGAAAGCGTTCCCGCCGGGCGCGTATCGGATGCGCTTCACGAGCAACCACGACGAGAATTCCTGGGCCGGCAGCGACGTCGAGCTGTACGGGCCGGCCTTCAAGGCGATGGCCGTGCTGGCCGCGACCTTGCCCGGCATGCCGCTGATCTATGGCGGCCAGGAAGCCGGGCTCGACAAGCGTATCGAATTCTTCGAAAAGGATCCGATCCAGTGGAAGGATTACGCCTACGCGCTCTTCTACACGAAGCTGCTCGCGCTCAAGCACGCCAATCCGGCGCTGTGGAACGGCCAGTACGGCGGTCCCGTGCAGGTGCTGCAGACGGGTAACGACAAGGTGTTCGCATTCCGCCGTGCGTTGAAAGGCAACAGCGTGCAGGTGACGGTCAACGTGTCGAACGACGCGCAGCGTTTCAGCCTGCCGGGAGGCAAGCAGCAGACTCTGGCGGCGTGGGATTACCGCATCGACGCGCGCGGCAAGTAAAAGCGACTCAGCGGCGCAGCGCGGTGAAGCCTTCCGGCTCCCACTCGCGCAGCGCCAGCAACAGCCCGCTGCCCCGCCGCTTGGGCAGCGGCGACGCGAGACTTTCCTCGTGCAGCTCGGCAAAGCGCGCACGCAGCCGGCGCAGCTCCACCTGCATGCACGCGAGCGCGCTTTCCGTCAGCATCCCGTGCGTGAAGGCGAGCGTCTCGTCGGCGCGGTCGAAGCGGCCGTCGAGAAAATCGGCCAGTCCCTGCGTGCGGAAGTACTGGCGGATGGGACCGTCGGGCAGCCAGTCGAAATCGCGCGCGACGTTCAGGCGGATGCGGTTGCCGGGCATCAGCGCGATCAGGTGCAGGCGGTCGAGGTGCAGCAGTTTTTGCAGGCACTCGGCTTCCGTGAGGCGGTAGACAGCAAGGATGTCCGCCAGCGTCCAGTGATTCAGTGCGCACGCGGCCACGAGCAGCAGCTTCGTGTCCGACACGAGTTCCTTTTCCTGTTCCGCGTTCAAGGTGTGCAGACGGGTGCCGGAGAGCGCGGCCTCCTGCGCGAGCTCGGCCAGCGTAAAGCCCAGCAGGTTGCTGATCTCGACGAGGCGGTCGACACCGAGCGTGTCCGACGTCAGCAGCCGCTTGACGCTCGCCTCCGACAGGCCCAGCGCACCGGCCACGTCGCGATACGTCTTACCTTGCAGCTTCAGTTGGCGCTTGATCGTGCTGATGATTTGCGTGACTTCGGACATGGTCGCGGATTCCGATACGAAGGTCTAGAGGATGGCCTCGGATTCCTGAGATCGTAGCATGTCCGACCTTGCGGCAACAATTCCTTCATGACAAGATGGCCGGCTGGCCAGCACAACATGAAAGGGACACGATGAATCACGCCGACTACCTGGCCCACGACGCCACCGCTCTCGCCGCCCGCGTGGCCGCCGGCGACGTCAGCCCCGCAGCACTGCTCGACCTCGCCCTCGCGCAACACGCGCGCGTGCATGGCCGCGTGAACGCCGTCGTGCGGCTGATGGAGCGCGAGGCGCGGGCCCGGGTCGCGGGACCACTGACCGGTCCGCTGGCGGGCGTCCCCTTCCTCATCAAGGACGGCGTGCAGGACTACGCGGGCATCCCGACGACCTACGGCAGCCACAGCATGACCAACAACGTGCCGGCGCGCCACGCCCACGTCGTGCAGCGCTACCTCGACGCGGGCCTCGTCATCTTCGGCAAGACGAATCTGCCGGAATTCGCGACGCGCGGCGTCACCGATCCGGTGCTGTACGGCCGCACGAACAACCCGTGGGACCTGGCGCGCACCCGGGCGGATCGAGCGGCGGCGCGGCGGCGGCGGTCGCGGCCGGCATCGTGCCGATGGCGGCCGGCAACGATGGCGGCGGGTCGCTGCGCATCCCTGCCGCGTGCTGCGGGCTGTTCACGCTGCGGCCGTCGCGCGGGCGGGTGTCGTCCGGGCCCGGCATTGGCGAAGTCTGGTTCGGCGCGTCCAGCGAAGGCGTGATTTCGCGCAGCGTGCGCGATGCCGCGCTCGCGCTCGACGTGCTGCAGGGTGCGGAGCCGGGCGATCCGTTCGTCATTGCGCCGCCGGCCGCGCCCTACGTCGAGCTGATGCGGCGCGATCCGGGCCGGCTGCGCATCGGGTTTTCGACGGTGTCGCCGATAGGCACGGAGGTGCATCCGGAGGCGGTGCGGGCTGTCGCGCGGACGGCCGAGTTGTTGGCGCGCCTGGACCATGAGGTCGAGGAAGCGGCGCCTGCTATCGATGGCGCAGCGCTCGCGAAAAGTTATTTGCACGTGTACTTCGGGCAGATCCCGGCGGCCGTACGACGCGCGCAAGCGCTGGGGGCGCGGCGCGATGACGTGGAACTGATGAACCGGATTCTCGTGACGCTGGGCGATAGCGTGTCGGCGACGCGGCTGACCACCGAACTGAATCGCTGGAACGAGTTTTCGCGTGCGGTGGGGGATTACTTCGGGCGCTACGACCTGTTCCTGACGCCGACACTGGCGCATCCGCCGATCAAGCATGGGACCGGGGATCCGTCGGCGGCGGAGCAGCGCGTGCTGGGGTTCCTGCACGGAACGGGCATCCTCGGTGTGCTGGCGCGGCTTGGGTTGCTTGACAGGACGGTCGACAAGATTGCGACCGACAACCTGCGTTATGTGCCTTTTACCCAGTTGTCGAACCTGACCGGGACGCCGGCGATGAGCGTGCCGTTGCACTGGACGGCGGATGGGTTGCCGCTCGGGGTGCAGTTCATGGGGCCGTTCGGGAGCGAGGAGCGGTTGTTGCAGGTGGCAAGGCAGTTGGAGGACGTACAGCCGTGGTTTTCCAGGATGGCTGGCCTGGCGCGCGAATAACGACAATTCGCTCGGCAATAATCGGTGAATTTTGCCGGTAATTTCGACAGTAAAATCAATGCCATTGCCCTCACGCCAACGGACGCTTGCCAATGGAAGACACCGAAGAGTTATTACGCTCAGGCGCCAGCGACCGTGGTGGCGGATCGCGACAATGGCAACTTTATCTGCTTGAGCTGGAGAACAATAATCTCTACGTCGGCATCACCCGAAACGTCACCCAACGCTTCGAACAGCATCGCGCCGGAATGGGGTCGCAATGGACCTCGCGACACAAGCCATTGCGGATACTACGGCACGTCGATACCGGTTTGACCTCCGAAAGCGAGGCGGCACGTATTGAGGATGCGTTGACCGTGCAGACCATGGAGTTATTCGGCAGACATCGCGTGCGCGGTGGACAGTACTGCATGCTTGACCAGGCCGACGTGGACGCCGCATTGGTGCGCCAGGGTCATTGGGAACGCGTCGAACGCGCCACCCTGGCCAGCCGGAGCTTCGATCTGCAGGACAGTTGGGACAGCGCGCTCGAACATGTTGTGGCGATGGCCTTGAAGTATTACGCATCGCCGGGCGCCGATACTCGCGACGTCTTGTTCTCAGCCTTGTACACGCTGACGCGATACCGGTTCTGGCATCACGATTTCGACGCCGCCCTGGATAGCGCATATTGGGACCGCGCCGGTATTTTGCCCGTACTGCTCAGTTTTCGCGACGATCGACCGGTGGCGTCGCAATGCAAGGATGCGTACAGCGTGTTGGCAGCGGCAATGACACGCACTCGCCGGAATGGTCCTCAGTTCCATCATCTTTTTCTTCATGGATGGACTGCCTTTGCCCCCTCCGCAACGGACGCACAACATGCACGGATTACGCAATGGATGGACGCGTTACTTGTCGAGCCCGATCGCAGATACGATGAATTTACCGCGATCCTGCTGCCGCGCATGCGTTACTTGCTGCGCCAATAGCCGACCGAATTCTTGGCGCCGGACTGTCTCCCAGATGAGAGCCCTGTACATCATGTACCCGGCACATAGCCCAAGAGATCGTGTCTGATCGCGCCATTTCAGCGGCGACTTGAAAATCCTTACGCATTCTGGATCGTCTGTCCCCCATCATCCAGAGCGGGATCCACGCGTTCAGGCGCTCACTCGATGGATCAGGGAATGCGATTAAAAATTTCCCTCTTCTGCCGCGTAGTCGCCATGCACTGCAAGCGCATAAAGCTCAGCGACACGCTGGACGGAAATGCCTTCGCGCTGTTCGACTGCCAGCGGATGGTCGGTCGGCTCCAGTTCGATGAACGGCCGGATGAAGCCATCCCTGAGACAAACACTGGTCTTCAGGTTGACCGTGTCCGGATACGGGCCAAGTGCCGCATTCAGCCAGCCGAAGAAGGGGCCGATATGCGACCGCTTTTCGGACTCATAACTTTCCAGCCATTGTCTGAAACTTTGCTCGCTGAGCGAAACCCAGACGCCCCAGGAGAACGGTTCTTGCTCGCCATGGACTGGAATCTCCAGACAGCCGCGGACGAAGTAGTAGGTGTCATCGATGATGCACGCATCCGAATCCAGCTGGCACCGTGTTTCGCGTTCGTCTTCCGGCACGGTGTAATAGCTCAGCGGCGCGGCGGCGTCGAGCGCGGGCATGCCGTGGTGGGTTTGGCCGCAGGCGGTGCAATGGAATTCGAATGACATTGGTTGTGGTCTTCTGTCGTTTTGGTGGCTGTTGCGGCGTTCTTGCTGTTGGTATGCGCCTGCGGCGCGCTGTCCGCGTTGCGGACAGCAAATGGGCGATTCGGGAGGGATGGCCCTGCAGGGCCATGCCCTTCGAATCTCACACGCGAGGCGCGCAGGCACCTCGCTCGCTTCCGCCAGGAAACAAAAAAAACCGCCATTCGGGCGGTTTCTTTTGTTTCCTGGCGGAAGCGGTGAGATTCGAACTCACGAACGGGTTCCCCCGTCGGCAGTTTTCAAGACTGCTGCCTTCAACCACTCGGCCACGCTTCCTGAGGAACCGGCATTATACATAAATCATTGCCCCACGGGCAGCAAACGGACGGCCGACGATGCCGCCTCCCCCATGCCCATCAGCAGCCAGTTCTCCCGCAAGCTTTTCTCGAACTCATACGCCGGCAGCGGCTTCCCATACAGATAGCCCTGCACCTCGTCGCACCCCGCCTGGCGCAGGAACTCCAGCTGCTCCACGGTCTCCACACCTTCCGCGATGACACGGTGCCCCAGCTTGCGTCCCATGCCGATGATGGTGCTCGCGATTGCGCAATCGCTCGGGTCCAGCGGGATGCCGGTCGTGAACGAACGGTCGATCTTCAGCGTGTCGATCGGGAAGCGCTTCAGGTACGACAGGCTCGAATAGCCCGTGCCGAAATCGTCCAGCGACAGCGCCACGCCCAGCGCGCTGATGCGGTCCATGATGGCGATCACGTGCTCGATGTCGTGCATCAGCGTGCTTTCCGTGATCTCCAGTTCCAGCCAGTGCGGGTCCAGGCGGTAGCGGCGCAGGGTCTCCGCGACGCGGCCCGGCAGCGACGGCGTGAATTCGCGTGCGGACACGTTCACCGCCAGGCGGAACGGCGGCAGGCCGGCGCGTTGCCAGATCGCGGCCTGGGCGCAGGCCTGTTCCAGCACCCACTCGCCCACCTGCACGATCAGGCCCGTGCTTTCGGCCAGGGGGATGAATTCGATCGGCGGGACCATGCCCCGCACCGGATGCCTCCAGCGCACGAGGGCTTCGGCGCCCACCAGGCGGCTCGAGCCGATTTCGAATTTCGGCTGGTAGTGCAGGATCAGTTCGCCGTTGCCGAGGGCGTGGCGCAGGCCGGATTCGATCAGCATGCGCTGCTGCATGCCCTCGTTCATGTCGAGGCGGTAGAAGGCGACGCTGCGGTCCGGGTTTTCCGCGTGTTCCTTGGCGCGCTCCATCGCGATGTCGGCCATGCGCAGCAGCGTCTCGGCATCCTGGCCGTCCTGCGGGTAGACGGAAATGCCGATGCTCGCGCCCACGCGCAGGTCGTGGCCCTGCACGAGGAACGGCGCTTCCAGCGCGGATTGCAGCTTCTGCGCGACCGTCGTGGCCTCGAAGTGCTGGCGGATGTCGAACAGGCCGACGGCGAATTCGTCGCCGGACAGGTGCGCCACGACGTCCTCGTCGCGCAGCGCGTTGCGCAGGCGTTCGGCGACCAGGCGCAGCAGGTCGTCGCCGACCCGGCGGCCCAGCGTGCCGTTGATCAGTTTGAAACGGTTCAGGTCCAGGTACAGCACGCAGGCCGTCGATTCGTTGCGCTGGGCGACCATCAGGGCCTGGTCGACGAGGCGGCCGAACAGCGTGCGGTTCGGCAGGCCGGTCAGCTCGTGGTAGTAGGCCAGGTGGTGCAGGCGTTCCTCGGCCAGCTTGCGTTCCGTGATGTCGGTGAGATACGCGATCAGGCCGGTCGGGCGGTCTTCCAGGTCGCACAGCGGCGACAGCGACAGGCTGGCCCAGAAGATCTCGCCCGATTTCTTCCGGCGCCGCACTTCCATCATGCGGCCGCCCTGCTCCGCGAAGGCGTCCTGGACGTCCTGGTCCTCGTCCGCGTACAGGAACAGGATGTTGCGGCCGACGGCTTCCAGCGCCGTGTAGCCGAACAGGCGCTCGGCGCCCTTGTTCCAGCTGGTGATGTAGCCCATGCGGTCCAGCGTCAGCACGGATTCGTGGATCTGGTCGAGGATCTGCGACTGGTGCGCCAGCTGCGCTTCGACCTGGGCATAGGCGTGCGTCGTGCGCTGGGCCAGCGAATGCACCTGCATCAGCGTGCCGGTGAGGCCGGCCAGCGCTTCCAGCTGGCGCAGGTCGTCCACGCTGTAGGCGCGGCCGGCGACTTCGTAGCGGCCGAAGCACACGCCGTCGGCACGCACTTCCTGCAGCAGCGCCCCCTCCACCATGTGCGGATGCAGGACGCCTTCCGGGATGTAGGCGCAGTGCGGGCTCGCGAGCAGCGCGCCGGCGATACGTCCCAGCTCGGCCCACAGGTCGTCCCCACGGAGTTTCAACACGGCGTCGCAGACGGCAGCGCTGCCGCCCGCGAAATCGATCGGCGCAGCGGCTGGCATCCTAGACATTGCGGGCTACCTGGATGGCCCAGTGATAGGCGTGCAACTGGCTCTGCCACCAGTCCGGCCCGTCGACGCCCGCTGCCTCCAGCGTCTCCGGATCCGGCCGGCCCGCTTCGGCGAGCCGCAACCGTTGACCCAGTTGCCCTTCGCGCCGCAGGAGCGCGGCTTCGACGTGTTCGGGCAGGTTCAGGTCCTGCACGATCTCCGCCATCGGCATCTGGAACAGGCGATCGAGCAGCGAGAAGACGCCGGCCATGAAAGCGAGGTCCTGCTCGTCGCGGTCGCCGCCGTCGCGCTTGCACAGCGCTTCCAGCGCGGCGCCGCGCAATGCGGCCACCGGCAGCATCAGGTTCGGCGGGCTGTCCGGGTGCTGGCGCGCGTACAGCAGCAGTTGCAGCCAGCGCTGCAGCTGGCGCCGGCCCAGGCGGCTGATCGCCTGGCCGAAGCTCGTGATCTGGGTACCGACCGAGAACGCGGCGGAGTTCACCAGTTTCAAAAGGTGATAAGACAGCGCCGGATCCGCTTTCAGCTGCGCTTCCAGCTCGCGCGAGTCGGCGTCGCGCGCCAGCAGCGCGAGCATCGTCAGCATGCGCCGGCGCGACGTGCCGTCGTCGCCTTCGGCCACGCTTCCCTCCAGCGCGTAGTCGCCGCTGAACCAGGAAAAGCCCGCGTTCTCGCAGGCGCGATACGCGTCCATGTCGCCGACGTTGTAGGCGAGGTGCGGTCCGAACAACGTCGGCAGCGCGCCGGCGCGCGGCAGCGCCGTGCGGCCATCGCGCGCCACGGTGCGCAGCGCGATCGGTGCGGCGACGCCTTCCGGCAGCGCGCCGTCGACCAGCACGCGGTAGCCGGCCATCTGCAGTTCCGCCAGGCGGCGCGCCGTGCCGTCCGTCGCCAGCGCGTCCGCGCGCACGGCCAGCAGCACGCGGTTGGCCGGCAGCACGTTCAGGACGGGAGGCGTCAGGACAGCCGCATCGTCCAGCAGCACGATGCAGTCGAGGGGCGCAATGGCGGCCAGCAGGTCCGGCGTGCCGAACAGGCCCTGCAATGCAGGATCGTCGAGTCCGGTCCCCGGCGTACCAAGCAACAGAGCGACCCACTCGTTCTGCGCGTTGGCGACGGAGCGTACTTCAACCACCGGGAACGGGGCGCTGGACATTAGCGAATATGCATTGATAGTAACCAGCTAATAGTAGAGCACGGCTTATTGGAAAGCAACTGTTTCTGTTTCCTATAGGACACGGTTTTACAGATATATTTACGATCCCGAGCCGCCCACCCTGCCGTGCTGGACGGCGAACTTGATCAGCTCCGCCTGCCCTTCGATGCCGAGCTTGCGCTTGATGTTCAGGCGGTGCGTCTCAACCGTGCGCACGGACAGGTCGAGCGCCTTCGCGATCTGCTTGTTCGACTCGCCGTTGGCGATGTGGCGCAGCACTTCCTGTTCGCGCGACGTCAGCTGGTTGTCCTGCGCGGCGGGGCGCGCGAGCTGGCGCGCGACGGCGGCGCTGTAGTAGATGCCGCCGGCCACGACGGTGTCGATGGCGAGGACGATGTCCTTGCCCGGCGCATCCTTCAGCACGTAGCCGCGCGCGCCCGCCTGCATCGCCTGCGTGACGTATTCCAGCTTGTCGTGCATGGACAGGATCAGCACGGCGATGTCGGGATAGTTCGCGTACAGGCGCGCGGTGGCTTCGATGCCGCTGCCGTCGCGCATGGTGATGTCCATCAGCACGAGGTCGATGCGCGTGCTGCCCGCGAGCGCCAGCGCCTCGGCGCCGGAATCCGCTTCCGCCACGACGCGGAAGTGGGATACCGCCTCCAGCCGCGCCCGCAGGCCGTCGCGCACGAGGGGGTGGTCGTCGACCAGCATGATGTGGACGGTCTTCTCGGTCATTCAGGTCTCCAGTTCGACGCTCGCGCACACGGTGGTGCCGGCGGCGGACGATGCGATGTCGAGGTGGCCGCCGATCGCGTCCAGCCGCTCCATCATGTTGCGCAGGCCGATGCCGCGCTGCGGGTGCGTGGCCACGCCCTCGGCGTCGAAGCCGGCGCCGTCGTCCGCGATGGTGAGCAGCACGCGCCCGTCGCCGGCGTGCAGCGCCAGGTCGATGTGATGCGCGCCCGCGTGCCGCTCGATGTTCGTCAGCGCTTCCTGGGCGATGCGGAACAGCACCGTGCCGACGGTCTGCGGCAGGTGCTCGGCGTCGCCCGTCACGTTGAACGTCACGGGCATGCCGCTGTGCTGCGAGAATTCCTCGGCGAGGTGGTCGAGCGCGGCCGCGAGTCCGAGGTCGTCCAGCAGGGTCGGACGCAGGTCGTGCGAGATGCGCCGCACCTCGCCCAGCACCTTGTTCAGTTCTTCCGCCGTGCGCTCGAAGCTGGCGTGCGCCTGGCGCTGCTGGTCCGGCGTGCCCTTCATGCGGATGATGCCGGCCTCGATCTGCAGCTTGATCGACACGAGCCACTGGCTGATGCCGTCGTGCAGGTCGCGCGACAAACGCGCCCGCTCCTGCTCCTGCGAATCGACGACGCGCTGCGCCAGGGCCTTCAGCTTCATGTCGGCGACGCGCGATTCGCTGATGTTCAGCGCGAGACCGGCGCCGCCGATGACGAGCGTGGCGAGGATGGCGAGGCCGGCGATCCACCACATCGTCGTCTCGATGTTGCGCGACTGCTGGGCGTCGACCTGGTCGAGCGCGGCCTGCACGTCGTCGAGATACAGGCCGCTGCCCATGATCCAGCCCCATTGCGGCACCGGCACGACGTAGCCGAGCTTGGGCGCGGACTTGTTCGTGGACGGCTTGACCCAGTTGTAGCGCACGAGTCCCCCGCCCTGCTTCGCGACGGCGACGATGTTCTGGATGGTCGGCGCGCCGAACCGGTCGTGCAGGTTCCACAGGTCGCGTCCGACCAGCTCCGGCTGGCGCGGATGCATCAGGTTGCGGCCGTCCATGTCGTAAACGAAGAAATAGCCGTCGTCGCCGAAGCTCAGGGATTGCAGGATGCGCTTGGCTTCGGCGAGCGTGGCCGGATCGTTGCGGCCGGATGCGGTCAGGTGGGCGATCGAATGGGACGCGAGATCCACGTAGTGCCGCAGTTCCGCCTGCTTGCTGGCCAGGTAGGCCTGCTGGATGGTGGCGTGCTGCTCGTGCGCGAGCGCGATCGCCTGCTGGCGGACGAACAGGGCGATCGCGCACAGCGCCACGATCAGCGGGGCGATCGCGAGAAAGATGACCTTCTGCCGTAATTGCATGCCGTGCGCGTCGAAATAGTCGTAACATGAAATTGTACGACCGATCAGCTGTTGCTGCATGCAAAGCTTGCCTACGTAGGACTACGTAGAGCGCTGCGTAATCATGCGCTTGTACCGAGCCGACCCGTGCAAGATACTGACAGGCACGCTGCTGTTCGTGTAAGCCGGCATCGACCGGTCGGGCAGCGCATCCAAAATCGGAGGAGTCAATAATGAAACGTCTAACAAGCCAGCTCGGATGGGCTGCGCTTTCGCTCGTGGGCGCCGTCTCGCTCGCCTACGTCGCCCTCAAGCGCGGCGAATCCATCAACGCGGTCTGGGTCGTCATGGCCGCCGTCTGCGTCTACCTGATCGCGTACCGCTTCTACAGCCGGTTCATCGCCGACAAGGTGATGGGCCTCGACCCGCGCCGGCAAACCCCTGCGTACAAGTACAACGACGGCCTCGACTTCGTGCCGACGAACCGCTACGTGCTGTTCGGCCACCACTTCGCCGCGATCGCCGGCGCCGGTCCGCTCGTCGGCCCCGTGCTCGCCGCGCAGATGGGCTATTTGCCCGGCATGCTGTGGATCCTGGCCGGCGTCGTGTTCGCGGGCGCCGTGCAGGACTTCATGGTGCTGTTCATCTCGATGCGCCGCGACGGCCGCTCGCTCGGCGACCTGATCAAGTCGGAAATGGGCGAGATCCCCGGCGTGATCGCCCTGTTCGGCACCTTCATGATCATGGTGATCATCCTGGCCGTGCTGGCGCTGATCGTCGTGAAGGCCCTGGCCGGTTCGCCCTGGGGTTCGTTCACCGTGATGGCGACGATCCCGATCGCGCTGTTCATGGGCATCTATTCACGCTACATCCGCGTGGGCCGCATCGGCGAGGTATCGCTGATCGGCTTCGTGCTGCTGATCGGCGCCATCGTCGGCGGCCAGTACGTGCACGATTCCGCTACCTGGGGCCCGATCTTCACGTTCAACGGCACCCAGCTGACCTGGATGCTGATCGGCTACGGTTTCGTCGCCTCCGTGATCCCCGTGTGGCTGCTGCTGGCGCCGCGCGACTACCTGTCGACCTTCCTCAAGATCGGCACCATCGTCGGCCTCGCGCTGGGCATCGTGTTCGTCGCCCCGATGATGCAGATGCCGTCGATCACCCGCTTCATCGACGGCACCGGTCCGGCCTGGTCCGGCTCGCTGTTCCCGTTCCTGTTCATCACCATCGCGTGCGGCGCCGTGTCCGGCTTCCACGCGCTGATCTCCTCCGGCACCACGCCGAAGATGATCGAGAACGAGCAGCACGCCCGCTTCATCGGCTACGGCGGCATGCTGATGGAATCGTTCGTCGCCATCATGGCTCTCGTCGCCGCGTCGACCATCGACCCGGGCGTCTACTTCGCGATGAACAGCCCCGCCGCCGTAATCGGCACCACCGCCCAGACGGCCGCCGCCGCGGTCTCGAACTGGGGCTTCGTGATCACGCCCGACCAGCTGACGCAGATCGCGAAGGACGTCGGCGAGCACACCATCATCTCGCGCGCCGGCGGCGCCCCGACGCTGGCCGTCGGCATGGCCCACATCCTGTCGAACGTCATCGGCGGCAAGGTCATGATGGCGTTCTGGTACCACTTCGCGATCCTCTTCGAAGCGCTGTTCATCCTGACCGCCGTCGACGCGGGCACGCGCGCCGGCCGCTTCATGCTGCAGGACCTGCTGGGCGCCTTCGTCCCGTCGTTCAAGCGCACGGAGTCGCTGCCGGCGAACCTGATCGCCACCGGCCTGTGCGTCGCCGCCTGGGGCTATTTCCTGTACCAGGGCGTCGTCGATCCGCTGGGCGGCATCAACACGCTGTGGCCGCTGTTCGGCATCGCCAACCAGATGCTGGCCGGTATCGCCCTCACCTTGGGCACCGTCGTGCTGTTCAAGATGAAGCGCGGCCAGTACGCGTGGGTCTCGATCGTGCCGACCATCTGGCTGCTGATCTGCACGCTGTCGGCCGGCTGGCTGAAGATCTTCGACCCGAACGTCAAGGTCGGCTTCCTCGCGCACGCCAATAAATTCAAGACTGCGCTCGACCAGGGCCAGGTGCTGGCGCCGGCCAAGTCGCTCGACCAGATGAGCCGCATCATCTTCAACGACTACGTCGATGCCACGCTGTGCGGCTTCTTCATGGTCGTCGTGATCGCGGTGCTGCTGTACGGCATCCGCACGGCGCTGGCGGCGCGCAAGAACGCCAAACCGAGCGCCAAGGAGACGCCGTACGTCGCGGCGCCGGCCGCCTCGATGGCCGAGGTGCAGTGATGCTCGGCGCGCTGGCACAGGCAGGCCGCTACCTCGGGCAAAGCATGCGCCTGATGGTCGGCCTGCCGGAATACGACACCTATGTGGCGCACATGGAGAAGACCCATCCGGATCAGCCGGTCATGAGCTACGAGGAGTTTTTCCGCGAGCGCCAGCAGGCACGGTACGGTAACGGCAAGCGCGGGGGTTGTTGCTGAGTTAGCACTTTTACCGTAACGCAATATATCGTCGCCCCCGCTTCGCCGGGGGCGATGTTTTATCGGCCCTCCCCTTCTCCGCTTCCCCCGCTTTGCGCCAGCACAAACGGCGCCCCATATCCCTCACCTATAGTCAGTTCCTGCAAGAATTTGCTTTCTTGCATGGTGAACCTGTGCGACAGGTTCGTTCGCAGCGCCGACCGCCGGATCCGCCCAACCCATGCAGACTCTCGAGCGCTCAAGCCTCAACCGAAAACTGACGTCGATGTGCCTGCAGGCCGCCGCCAGCGCGCTGCTGGTCGTGTACGTCGCCTTTGCCCTGGCGACGGTGACCGGCGAGCGCCGCGAGGAACGGCAGGAACTGGAGGCGCTGGCCGCCGTGCTCGCGCAGGGCGGTCTCGATGCCGTGCAGTTCAACGACCGCCGCCTCGCCACGCAGTTGCTGGCCGCGCTGGAAGCGCGCCGCGGTCTCGCCTCGGCCGTCCTGTACGACCGCAAGGGGCAACCGTTCGCCGCCTGGCATGCAACCGGCCAGGATGCCGCGGACAAGGTCGAGGCGCTCGGCGGGCTCGATCCCGACACCGTCGCCGCGGCCGCCGATGCCGGCAGCCGTCCCTGGCTGCCCGTGCTGCGCGTCTACCGCGTGCTCGGCGCGCCGCTTGACGCCGACGGCCGCGCGCTGCCGCCCGTGGGTGCCGTCATGATCGAAAGCGACCTCGTACCCCTGTGGCTGGACATCGCGCGCGCACTGGGCGTGATGGCCGTCGCGCTCGCCGCCGCGCTGCTGACGGCGTTCGTGCTCGTACGGCGGCTGCGGCGCAGCATCAGCGACCCGATCGGCAAGTTGATCAACGCGGCGCAAAAAGTCTCCGCCAGCCAGAACTACACGCTGCGCATCGCCCACAACCGCAACGACGAGCTGGGCGTGCTGATCGACAGCTTCAACAACATGCTCGCGCAGATCGAAGGTCGCGGCGCCGCGCTCACGCACCACCGCGACGAACTGGAACGCCAGGTCGGCGTGCGCACCGAGCAGCTGGAAAAGGCGAAGAACGCGGCCGAGGCGGCGAGCCGCGCGAAAAGCGCCTTCCTCGCCACGATGAGCCACGAGATCCGCACCCCGATGAACGGCGTGCTGGGGATGACGGAAATGCTGCTGGGGACGGAGCTCACCGAAACGCAACGCAACTACACGCGGCTGGTGAAGCAGTCGGGCGAGCACCTGCTGGTGATCATCAACGACATCCTCGATTTTTCCAAGATCGAGGCGGGCAAGCTCACCGTCGAGTACATCAATTTCAACCTGTGGGACCTGCTGGACGACATCCATACCGTCTACACGCCGCAGGCCGAGGCGAAGAACATCCCGCTCCATTTCGACATCGCCAACGACATCCCCGTCGCCATCTGCGGCGACCCGAACCGGCTGCGCCAGATCATGGCCAACCTGCTCGGCAACGCGGTCAAGTTCACGGACCAGGGCCGCATCCTCGCCAAGGTGCGCATCGCGAGCGAGGACAACCAGGCCGTGATGCTGCGCTTCGAAGTGCACGACACGGGCATCGGCATCTCGCGGGACGCCCGCAGCCGCATCTTCGAGGCGTTCTCGCAGGCCGACGATTCCACCACGCGCAAGTACGGCGGCACGGGCCTGGGCCTGGCGATCTCCAAGCAGCTCGTCGAATTGATGGGCGGTTCGATCGGCGTCGAGAACGCATTGACGCAGGGTTCCGTGTTCTGGTTCACGGTCGCCTTCGACAAGCGCCGCGTCGATCCGGATGCGCCGGGCGACCACCAGCACACGATCGACGGCCTGCGCGTGCTTCTCGTCGACGAGAGCGAGACGAGCCGCATCGGCCTCGAACGCCACCTGGCCACGTGGCGCGTCGAATGCGACGCGGCGGAGAGCGCGGACGAAGCGCTGGAGCGGCTGGACGAGGCGGCGCGCGCGGGCCGGCCGTACGACGCCGCGATCCTCGACATGGAGCTCTCGCACACGAGCGGCCTGCTGCTGGCCGCGCAGATCAAGCTTGATGCGGCCACGCGCGCCACGCGGCTCGTGCTGCTCAGCCCCGAACGGCTGGCCGCCGATCCGGTGCAGCGGCGCGAGGCCGGCGTCGCCTACCAGCTCATCAAACCCGCGCGCGCAGCCGATCTGTTCGCGTGCCTGGCAACCCCGCCGCGCGGCCAGGTGGCGCCGGCGCCGCGATTCATGCCGCCGCGTCCGCTGCATCTGGACGCCAACCGCCCGCGCACGCGGCGCGTGCTGCTGGCCGAGGACAATCCCGTCAACATCGAGGTGGCCCGGGCGATGCTGGAAAGCCTCGACCTGCAAGTGGATTGCGCGCGCAACGGCGAGGATGCATTGCAGGCCGTACGCACGAATTCCTACGACGCCGTGCTGATGGATTGCCAGATGCCCGTGATGGACGGCTTCGCCGCGACGGCCGCGATCCGGCGCGAGGAACGCGAAGCGGGCCGCGGGCGCGTGCTGCCGATCATCGCGATCACGGCGAACGCGCTGCAGGGCGACCGCGAAGCCTGCCTCGCCGCCGGCATGGACGATTATCTGTCGAAGCCGTTCAGCCAGCAGGAAATCGCGGCCGTGATCGGGCGCTGGATGGCGCTGCCGCTCGCGGCCACCGTGCACCACGACGACGAGCCGCCGCGGCTGCCGCCCGCCTCCGTCGAAGTGATCCAGCGCGACGTCATCAACCGCGTGGCGCTGGACAAGATCCGCGCCCTGTCGCGCGACCGCGGCGACGCACTCGTGCAGAAGGTGATCGCCGCCTACGTCGACGACACGCCGCAGCAGCTGCGCACGCTGCGCTCCGCCATCGACGGCCTCGACACGGGCAACGTGCGCCGCATCGCGCACACGCTGAAATCGGCCAGCGCCAACGTCGGCGCCGAAGCCCTCGCCGCCCTGTGCAAGGAACTGGAGCACCTGGGCCGCGCCGACACCACCGAAGGCGCGGACGCGATCCTGACCGACATGGAACAGGAGTTCCAGGCCGTCCGGCATTCGCTCACCGCCATCCTCGAAAAGGAAACCTGACATGCCAGCCCAAACTGCTACCGTCCTGGTCGCGGACGACGATCCGGTGATGCGCCTCCTGATGCTCGAGATGCTGGAAGGCGTCGGACTGGAAGGCATCGAGGCCGCGGACGGCCAGGAAGCCGTGGCCCTCGCGCACGCGCACGCGCCCGACCTGATCCTGCTCGACGTCGAGATGCCGAGGATGGACGGCTTCGCCGCGTGCCGCGCGATCCGCGACCTGCCGAACGGCGCGATGGTCCCGATCGTGATGGTGACCGGCGGCGACGACCTGGAAGCCGTCACCAATGCCTACGAGGCCGGCGCCACCGACTTCGTCTCGAAGCCGATCAACTGGCCCATCCTCGGCCACCGCGTGCTGTACGTGCTGCGCGCAAGCGATGCGATCGTCCGTCTGCGCATCGCCGACGCCCAGAACCGCGCGGTGCTGGCCGCCATTCCCGACACCTTCTTCCGCATGTCGCGCGACGGCTTCTATCTCGATTACGAGCCGGGCCGCGACGGGCCCGGACGCGGCGTGCGCGACGCCGGCGCGGACGAACAGATCGTCGGCAGCCACGTGACCGACGTCCTGCCGCGCGACATCGCCGAGCGCCTGTTCGAGCAGGTGGGCATGGCCCTGCACGTGCAGCAGGTACGCTCGGTCGAATACGAATTGATCCGCTTCGGCGAGGCCCAGCACTTCGAGGCGCGCCTCGTCGCCACCGGTCCGAATGAAGTGCTGGGCCTCGTGCGCGACATCAGCGAGCGAAAGCGCGCGGAAGAACAGATCCGGCGCCTCGCGTATTGCGACAGCCTGACGGGCATCCCGAACCGCCAGGCTTTCCTGGAAATGCTGGAGCGCGAGCTGCAGCGCTCCAAGATCGGCAACAAGAAATTCGCCGTGCTGTTCATGGACCTGGACGCGTTCAAGCGCATCAACGACACACTGGGGCACAACGTGGGCGACCAGTTGCTGAAGCAGGTGTCGGACCGCCTGCGCGAGACCATCCGTCCGAACGACCTGATGTCGCGCGGCGACCTGGTCCCGCGCGCGGACACGCCCAACAGCGCGGGCACGAACCTCGCGCGCCTGGGCGGCGACGAATTCACGATCCTGATCCCCGACCTCGAACGGGTCGAGCACGCCCTCAACGTGGCGCACCGCGTGAAGGATGCCATGCGCCGCCCGTTCGTCATCGAAGGCAACGAGATCTTCGTGACGGCCAGTATCGGCATTTCGCTGTTCCCGGAAGACGGCGACGACTGCACGTCGCTGCTGAAGTACGCGGACACCGCGATGTACCACGCGAAGAACTGCGGCAAGAACAACGCCAAGCTGTACTCGTCGTCGCTGACGATGCAGATCATGAGCCACGTGAGGCTGGAAGTCGGCCTGCGCCGCGCGCTGCAGAACGACGAGTTGTACCTGCTCTATCAACCGCAGCTCGACGTACGCTCGAACGAGATCGTCGGCGTGGAAGCCCTCGTGCGCTGGCGCCATGCGGAACGGGGCGTCGTCTCGCCCAACGAATTCATCCCGCTGGCCGAAGAGACGGGCCTGATCGTTCCGATCGGCGAATGGGTGCTGCGCACCGCGTGCAACCAGGCGCGTCACTGGCAGAAACTGGGGCGCCGGCCCGTACGCATCGCCGTGAACCTGTCGGCCAAGCAGTTCAAGGACGAGAACCTGTCGCAGATCGTCCTCTCCGCGCTGCACGACACGGGCCTCGACCCGCGCCTGCTCGAACTCGAGCTGACGGAAGGCACGCTGATGGACGATGCGAAGGCCACGCTCGCCACCTTGGAGCAACTGCGCGGCATCGGCGTGTATCTGTCGATCGACGACTTCGGCACCGGCTATTCATCGATGAACTACCTGAAGCGCTTCGACGTGCGCGCGCTGAAGATCGACCGCAGCTTCATCAGCGGCCTGCCGCAGGATTCCGAGAACGCCGCGATCACGCGCGCCATCATCGCGATGGCGCACGGTCTCAAGATGATCGTCGTGGCGGAAGGCGTCGAGACGGGCGAGCAGCTCGTACTGCTGGAGGAATACGGCTGCGATCTCGTGCAGGGCTTCTACCTCGGGCGGCCGGCGCCGCCGGAGGCGGTGACCGGCATGCTGCAGAAGTTGTGGGTGCCGGTCGCGGCACGGTAACCGCACAGTAAAACAACGTCGCCCCCGCGAAGGCGGGGGCCCAATTTAGCGCCGTCGATACGCCAGACTTGGGTTCCCGCCTTCGCGGGAACGACGGGTTACTGCTTCGTGAATTTCAGCGTGTGCACCGCCGCCCCCGGCAGCAACGGGGTCGGCTTCCCGCGCACCCAATCCAGACGTTGTGGGTGCCGGTCGCGGCACGGTAACCGCACAGTAATACAACGTCGCCCCCGCGAAGGCGGGGGCCCAATGTAGCGCCGTCGATACGCCAAACTTGGGTTCCCGCCTGCGCGGGAACGACGGGTTACTGCTTCGTGAATGTCAGCGTGTGCACCGCCGCCCCCGGCAGCAACGGGGTCGGCTTCCCGCGCACCCAATCCAGACGTTGTGGGTGCCGGTCGCGGCACGGTAACCGCACAGTAAAACAACGTCGCCCCGCGAAGGCGGGGGCCCAATTTAACGCCGTCGATACGCCAAACTTGGGTTCCCGCCTGCGCGGGAACGACGGGTTACTGCTTCGTGAATTTCAGCGTGTGCACCGCCGCCCCCAATCCAGACGTTGTGGGTGCCGGTGGCGGCACGGTAACCGCACAGTAAAACAACGTCGCCCCCGCGAAGGCGGGGGCCCAATTTAACGCCGTCGATACGCCAAACTTGGGTTCTCGCCTGCGCGGAAACGACGTTGGCTTAGTTCGTGAATTTCAACGTGTGCACCACCGCCCCCGGCAGCAACGGCGTCGGCTTCCCGCGCACCCAATCCTCGTGTCCTTTCAGGAAGTACGGCGACAGCGGATGCCCGCTCTGCCCGCCGGGCATGTCGAACAGCCCTTCTTCCTCGCGCCCCGGCGCCACCGTCAGGCGTTCCGACTGTCCGAACTTCGGCCCCGCCACGCGCGGCATGTTGGCATCGCCCGGCAGCTGGTCCGGCGGGACGCTGAGCCAGCGGCGCAGCGCCGGCACCGCGATCGTGAACGGGTGCGCGATCGTCGCCGTGTTGCGCCGGCCCCACGTCGCCTGCGCGAGCGGCGTGCCGTCTTCCTTGATCTGGGCGATGGCGCGGTCGATGGCCACCAGCTGCAGGTCTTGCCAGCTCGCGTAACCGGCCGGCAGCCACGCGGCCGGGCGCTCGTCCAGCAGGCGCGCCACGACGTCCGGCCAGCGCGACGTCGCGACCACGATGCTGGCTTTCGGATCAAGTTTCGCCAGCTCCGCATCGACGCCGCCGAACAGCAGCTCGTGCAGCGACCACATGAACTGGCGCGCCAAACGGTAGCCGACGGACGTCGTGCTCGCGCGGCCGTCCCAGCTCGATTCCAGCAGGCGGCGGAACTCGGCGCGCTCCGGATGCTGGTCCAGTGCGCGGGCGTCCAGCGCGGCCAGGGCGCGCTCGCGCCAGCCGGCGATGAACGGTGCGCGGTCGTCGAGCGACGCCTGGAACGCAGCCGGCACGTCCGTCCTGTCGCCCAGTCGGCGCACGTTGCCGCTCAACTGGTGCACGCGCGCGCCCAGGTCGAAGCCGCCGTCGCCGATGATGCCGGCGTCCCCGCCCGCGAGCTGGCGGCTGTTCGCCGTCACCAGCTGGCCGCCGGGCGGATTGACGACGCGCGGATGCTGCGCCGGCGCGAGCAGTCCGCTCCACGTGGGCACGGCACCGTCGGCCGCGAGCGGGAACGACACCCTGGGGCCGCCCTGCGCGCGCTGCGGCAGCGCGCCGCCGATGGTCCATGCGATGCCGCCGCGGTCGTCGCCGAGGACGACGTTCTGCGCCGGGATGCCGTCGCCGGCGGCCGCGGCGAGCGCCTCGTCGAGGTTCGTCGACGCTTCCAGCTTCAGGTGGTTCAGGTTCAGCGCGCCGGGATCGTGCGCGACCCAGTGCACCGCGTACTGGACGCCGTCGACGGTGCGCACCGGACCGAGGCTCGTCTCGAGCACGGTCATCGCCTGCGCCGGTTCGCCCTTCACGAGCAGCGTTTCCGTGTGCGCGACGGGCGTCTCCCAGCCGTTCGTCGTGCGTACCTGGCCGGGATGGGCAGCATCAAGGCCGAGGCGCACGAGATCGAGCGTGTCTGCATAGCTGTTGGTAAAGGCCCAGGCGACATGGCCATTGCTGCCGACGATGACGGCCGGGGGCGTCCCCGGCAGGCTCACGCCGACGACGCGGCGCGGCTGCCCCTGCGCGTCCGGGAAGCGCAGCGCGAGGCGGTACCACGTGTTCGGCAGCTGCAGGCCCAGGTGCATGTCGTCGGAGACGATGGCGGCGCCGCTCGCCGTGCGCGTCCCGGCGATGACGTAGTTGTTGCTGCCCACGGCGTCCGTGAATGCGATCCCCGCCACCTGGCGCGCAGGAACGCCCTCCTTGCGGCCCCACCAGGCCGGCGCCGTGGCCGGAATCGGGGCCGGCGCCAGCGCGACGGCGTCCGCATCCATCGGCGTATCCCAGCGGGTCGCCTCCGGCAGCAGGAAGGCCAGCTGGGCCGGATCGAGGTGCGCGGCGAGCCAGCCCCGCGCCAGTTCGCGCGGTTCCTGGTTGCCCTGCAAATCGAAGTACATGGCCCACACGGCCAGCAGCGAATCGGCAGGTGTCCACGGACGCGGGGTCGCGCGACTGAGCAGGTATTCGAACGGGCGCGCACGCAGGCCGTTCAGGCCGTCGTTGACGCCGGCGGCGTAGCGGTCGAGGAAAGCGCGCTCGGCCGGCGTCATGCGCTGCACGGCCTGTTCGGCGCGGGCGCGGAAGCGGTGCAGCCGGTGCGCGCGGTCCAGCGGCAGCGCCTTGGCGCCGAACAGCTCGGCCAGTTCGCCGGCGGCACTGCGGCGCAGCAGGTCCATCTGGAAGAAGCGCTCCTGGCCGTGCACGAACCCGGTGGCGTACGCGACGTCGAGCCGGTTCGCCCCGCTGATGGTCGGCACGCCGTTCGCGTCGCGCTCCACGGTGACAGGCGCCGACAGCAGCGGCGAACGATGCTGGCCGTCGAGCTCGGGCAGGCTCGCGCGCAAGGCCATCCAGGCGCCGCCCGCGACGAGCACCGGCAGCACCACGACCCCGACCGCAACCCCCCGCCCCCATTTGCCCCACCCACGTTGTCGCATGCCGCTCATCCCTTTGGAAAAGGGGCATCTTGCCAGAAATTGCACGTGCGGGCGAGTACGCGACAACCCTTACCCGCGATGGTTCCCCGTGCGCGATTGAGCAGGCTCTCTCGCAGGCTCGCACTGTCTTCTAAGCTTTGGAAAGGCGCGCAAGACGCGCGTGTTGGTTGGAGGAAGCGCCATGATTCGGGTGCTGGGTATCGGGTTGGTGCTCACGCTGGCCGCGTGCACGACACCGCAGGAGCGCGCGGCCCAGGCGCAAGCCGACGTCGAGCGGATGATGGCGGTCTATGGCCCGGCCTGCGTCCGGCTGGGTTATGCGGCCCAGACGGATGCGTGGCGCAGTTGCGTGCTCAGCCTGGGGGCAAAGTACGATCTGCAGCACTATGGACCGCCTGCGGGCTACTATGGCTGGGGTCCGGGTTACTGGCGGGGCGGCTGGTGGGATCCGTATTGGTAACGCGTTGGGCAACCCGGCGCGCGAACTCGGCTTTCGTCACCGCTTCACGACCTTCCAGCAGGCGTTCCAGCGTCCGCTGGATGTGACGGACCAGTTCCGGATAGCGCGCATCCGGCGGATGCAGGCTGAAGCGCACCAGCGGCGAGCGCGCCAGCATGGCCGCCGTGGCGTCCGCGACGCGCGGCGACAGGATGCGCCCGCCGCGGTTGCGTGCCGCGTACACGAGCGACGGCGACAGGATGGCGTGCGTGCCGTGCCGGTTGTTTTGCGTGAATGGTGTAGACCTCGCGCGCGCGATGTCCGGGTTCGGTTTGTCTTCCAGCAGATCTTGCGGCACCGCCGGATCAGCGCGGCCGGTCACATCGTGACGCCGGTCCGCGGCGGTCGCACCCGTCCAATTGCGCGCGTCGAACTGCCTGTTGCCGGGGCCTCGGGCAGACTGGTTGCCCGTGCCGGTCTGGACCGCCCCGCTGCCGCCCTGGATGCTCGCGCTGGCGTCACCCCGATACCCCGGCCGAGCGCCAGCGCCCTCGCCGGCACCATTCGACTTCAGCTGACGCTGCGGCCGCGCGACCGGGCGTCGCTCGCCCGACCCCGGCAGGCAATGAAAATGGCTGAACGTGGTCGTGTACGCGAACGGCGCATCACGCAGCGCCCGCCAGGCGCCTGCGCCCAGCAGCCAGGCCGGGGGCACGAAGCCGCTGGGCGTCCAGCCGCGCGCCGCGAACCAGTCGAGGCCCAGCTCCAGGCGCCGCCGCGCTTCCGCTTCCGTCAGCGCCGCGAATTCTCCCTCGCGCCGCGTGTACACGTTGCGCAGGAAACGCGCGCGCAGGCCGCCAGTGCCCGCCTCCGTGTCGAGATGGCTGTAGCCGTGCAGCGCCAGCTCGTCGCCGCGCTCCAGCGCCACGTTCAGGCAGGCTTCCATCGCGAGGGACTGCTCGGGGCGGAAGTGATAATGCGGGACGACGAGCCACGTCAGCGGGATGTCCGCCACGGCGCGCACGGCTTCCACGAGACGCAGGCAATCGCTCCACGTGGCCGGCGCCACGTCGTGGATCGAGACGCACAGCATGTGCTCGTCAGGGGACCAGTCAGTCTGTGACACGGATGCGCTCCCGTTCATGGATCAGGTCGATGGCGAAGTCGGCGGCCGCGTGCGGATACCCGTGCAGCAGGCCTTCGTAGCGGCCGATCACCTGCGGCAGGATCTCGTTCCAGTCGTAGCGTTCGACGGCCCTGCGGCGTGCGGCCAGCCCCATGCGGACGAGGTCGCGCTGGTAGATGGCCTCGATCGCGCCGGCCAGGCTGTCGACGTGGTTCGGCTCGGCCAGGATGCCCGTCTCCGTGTCGACCAGCTCGGCCACGCCGCCCTTGTTCGTGGCGACGACGGGCAGGCCGCACGCCATCGCTTCCAGCACGATCAGGCCGAACGTTTCGCAATCGCCCGGGTGCACGAGCACGTCGCAGCTGGCCAGCAGGCGGGCCAGCTGGCGCTGGTCGCGCCGGAACGGGATGTGCGTAACGCGGTCGCAATACGGCAGCATGCCGCCGCCGCCCACGAGGATCAGGTGATACGGATCGCCCAGCTTGCGCACGGCTTCGATCAGGACGTGCAGCTTTTTTTCCGGCGTGAAGCGGCCCGCGTAGACGAGCAGGCGCGCGTCCGGCGCGAGGCCCAGGTGTTCGCGCAGGGTCTCGTCGCGGCGTTGCGGGCGGAACACGCTGCTGTCGATACCGAGCGGCTGGTGGACCGCGCCGTACACGCCGATCGCGTCCAGCTGCTGCACCATGACGCGGCTGGGTGCGAGCACGAGGTCGAACTGCCGGTACAGGTTGGCGAGGTAGCGGCAGGTGCCGCGCGCGATCCATTGGCCGAAGCGCGGCTGCACGAGGCGCGGCAGGTCGGAGTGGTAGAACGCGACGGCCGGGATGCCGTAGCGCCGGCGCATGCGCAGCGCGGCCCAGGCGCAGTGGCCGGCATCGCCCGCCTCGACGACGTCGGGGCGGACCGATTCCAGCAGACGGGCCGGGCCTTCGACGGACAACGGCATGCGGAAGCCGTGGAAACCCGGCAGGCCGGCGGACGGTATCTTGACGAGCGCGGGCACCGTGTCGTCGCATGTCTCCACATTGGAGCTCATGATGGTGTGCCGGACGCGGCTGCGCCGTGCCAGCCAGTGGGCCTTGGCATTCAGATAGGTGCTGACGCCGCCTCCTTCGGCCGCGTAGAACATCGTGATGTCGACGAGATGCATGCTTGGGGTCCGGTCAAAGTATCCCCACGATAGCAGCGTAGACGGTGCGCCGGGTTTGCGCACTGTCAAGCGAACACCGCCTGCTGCCGGGAGCCGACCTGGCCGCGCAGGCGCCGTCGGGCGCCGCTACGATGCCGTCACTGTTGCGTGACGGTGCAAGGGCTCCCCGTTGTGGGGAGGCCCATTATGCACTGCGCCTGTCGAGCATGGCGCGCGCGATGGTGCCCGCGTCCACGTACTCGAGCTCGCCCCCGACGGGAACGCCGCGCGCGAGGCGGCTGACCTTGAGTCCGCGCGCCTTCAGCATTTCGCTGATGTAATGGGCGGTCGCTTCGCCCTCGTTCGTGAAATTGGTGGCGAGTACGACTTCCTTCACGTCGCCATCGGCCGCGCGACTGATCAGTTTTTCCAGGTGCAGGTCCTTGGGACCGATGCCGTCCAGCGGCGACAGCCGGCCCATCAGCACGAAGTACAGGCCCTTGTACGTGAGGGTCTGCTCGATCATCATCTGGTCGGCCGGCGTCTCGACGATGCACAGGAGTGTCCGGTCGCGCTGCTCGTCGGTGCACAGGTCGCAGACCTCGGTCTCCGAAAACGTATTGCACATCGCGCAGTGATGCACCGCGTCGACGGCCTGGTACAGCGCGCGCGACAGCATCGCGGCGCCTTCGCGGTCGTGCTGCAGCAGGTGGAAGGCCATGCGCTGCGCCGACTTCGGCCCGACGCCCGGCAGGCGGCGCAGTGCCTCGGTGAGGAAGTCGAGCGATTTGGACATAATTGACTCCTGGACCCCGGGGACGCCGGGCCTCCGCCGGTGCTTACTGTGCGCGCCAGGCGGACAGCGCCTCGGCGGTCATGGTGGGAACGAACTCGGTGACCGCATAGGTCGCGAGGCCCGCCTGCGCGAACGGATCGTCGCGCAGCGCGGCGTCGAGCGCGGCGCGGTCGGCCGCATGGGCGACGAGGATGCCGCCGTCGCGCGGCTCCTTGCGGCCCGCCATCAGGAGCAGTCCGCGCGCAGTGTGCTCCTGCAGCCAGGCGCGGTGCGCCGGCAGGTAGGCGTCGATGCGCTCGAGCGGCGCCGTATAGTTCAACGTGACGATAAACATCAGAACGGCATCTTGAAGCCCGGCGGCAGCGGCAGGCCGGCGGTCAGGCCGCTCATCTTTTCCTGGGCGGTGGTTTCGACCTTGCGCACGGCATCGTTGAACGCGGCGGCCACCAGGTCTTCCAGCATGTCGCGGTCATCGCCCAGCAGCGACGGGTCGATCGACACGCGCTTGACGTCGTTCTTGCACGTCATGACGACCTTCACGAGGCCGGCGCCCGACTGCCCTTCGACTTCGATCTGGGCCAGCTGGTCCTGCGCCTTCTTCATGTTGTCCTGCATGGCTTGCGCCTGCTTCATCAGGCCTGCGAGCTGGTTTTTCATCATGATGTGTTCTCCAAAAAAGTCGGACGGGTAAATCGTTTATACAGTTTATACCGGCGCGGGCACGAGCCCGGCTCAGGACGCGATCGGCCGCACGGAACCGGGCACGACGAACGCATCGAACGTGCTCACCATGTCCTGCACGAACGGATCGGCATCGACGGTGGCCTCGGCCTCGCGCTGCAGCCGCTCGCGCCGCGCCTTGGCTTCGGCGCTGGCCGTGTACCAGGTCGGCGCGATCTCGGTCTCGACGTTCACGCGCACGGCCGGGAAGCGTTCCTGCAGCGCCGCGCACAGTTTTTCGCTGTTGCCGCTGGCGCGCAGCGTGTCGACGGGGACGCGCAGGCGGAACATCGCGGCGGCGCCATCGGCCACGCACTCGACCAGCTCGGTCTGGAAGGCGAGCTGCTGCGCCACGCCGCGCAGCGGCAGCGAGGCGGCCAGCGCGGGCCAGTTGCCGTCCCAGTCGATGGCCGGCACGGGCGTGATGACGTAGGCGTACGGCGGCGCGGACGGTGCCGCGACGCGGGCCGGGGTGGGCGGCGCCTGGACTGCCGGGGCGTCCATGGCCACGGCGCTGTCGTCGGAAAATTCGGTGACCCAGGCCGGCGGCTCGTCGTCGGCGACGGCCTGCTCGTCGGCTTGCCCCTGGGCGGCCTGGCGCATCATCGCCGGCTGCGGCTGGGCGGCGGCCTGGGGCTGCGTCCGCGCGGCAGCCGCGGCGGCGCCGTTCGGCGCGCCCTGGTCCCACGGTGCCGGCGCGGCCGCGTGCGCGGGCGCGCCCGGGGCGGGCGCCGACGGCGCGGCAGGAGGCGCGGCAGCGGGCGCCGGATCCGCGGCCGGTGCCGGACGGCGTGGCACGCCACCCATGCGGGAACCGGCGCGCGCCGCTTCCAGCGCGGCATCGAGGGCTGCACGGGCCGACGTCATGGCGCGGCCGGCACCCTGTGCGGATGGCGCGGAAGCCGGTGCAGAAGCGGGTGCCGCGGAAGCCGCCGGGCCGGCCGGACGCGCCGCGGCGGCCGGCGCAGCGGTGGCGGCAGCGGGACGCGCCGGTGCCGCCTGCGGCATCGTGCGCGCCAGCGCGGCCGGCGCGGGCGATGCGGCCTGCTCGGCGCCCCCCTGTCCGGGGCGGAACGCCAGCATGCGCAGCAAGGTCATCGTGAAGCCCGCGTACTCGTCCGGCGCGAGGCCGATCTCGTTGCGGCCGATCACGGCGATCTGGTAATACAGCTGCACTTCCTGCGGATCGAATTGCGTGGCCAGACGCTGGATGTCGGCCAGTTCCGGCAGGTCGTCCGGCAGTGCGGCCGGCACGGTCTGCGCCAGCGCGATCCGGTGCAGCAGGGTGCCCAGGTCCTGCAGCGCGCCGTTGTACGACAGGCTGCGGCTGGCCATCTCGTCGGCAACGGCCATCAGGTCGGCGCCATCCTGGTTCGCGAGCGCATCGAGCAGGCGGACCAGGTAGGACTGGTCGAGCGCGCCCAGCATGCCCTGCACGGCGTCGAGCGTGACGGCGCCGGCCGCATAGGCGATGGCCTGGTCGGTCAGCGACAGCGCGTCGCGCATCGACCCGTGCGCGCCCTGCGCGAGCAGGCGCAGCGCGGGCTGTTCGAACGTCACGCCTTCCTGGCCGAGGATGTTTTCCAGGTGGCCCACGATGTGGCCGGGCGGCATCTGCTTCAGGTTGAACTGCAGGCAGCGCGACAACACGGTCACCGGAATCTTTTGCGGGTCCGTCGTCGCGAGGATGAATTTCACGTGCTCGGGCGGTTCTTCCAGCGTCTTCAGCATCGCGTTGAAGGCGTGGTTCGTGAGCATGTGCACCTCGTCGATCATATAGACCTTGAAGCGTGCATTGCTCGGCGCGTAGACCGCCTGTTCCAGCAGCTGGGCCATCTCGTCGACGCCGCGGTTCGACGCGGCGTCCATCTCGACGTAGTCGACGAAGCGGCCGGCGTCGATCGCGCGGCACGGTTCGCACTGGCCGCACGGTTCGGCCGTGATCGACCCGTTGCCGTCCGGCCCGACGCAGTTGAGCGACTTGGCCAGGATGCGCGACAGCGTGGTCTTGCCCACCCCGCGCGTGCCGGTGAACAGATAGGCGTGGTGCAGCCGTCCGGTACGCAAGGCATGGGTCAGCGCACGGACGACGTGCTCCTGGCCAACCAGCGTTTCAAAGTTCCGGGGACGGTATTTGCGGGCGAGGACTTGATAGGACATACCGCGATTTTACCGTAGACCGGGCGAGGCGCGGCAACATTAGACGCTCGTCGGGAATTCCCCTACACTCGTCTCGTTATTTCAATTCGGAAAATACGAACATGTCACTGCGCATCCCGCTGGCCTTCGCTTCGCTGCTGCTCGCCGTACAAGTCCATGCCGCCGAACGCGAATGGCTCCCGTACCGCAAGCTGGTCGACGTTATCAAGCTCGACAAGTTCGACGCCCTGCCCCCGGCCGAACGCGACAAGGTCATCCTGTACGCCAAGCTGGTGCCGGTAAACAAGACGCTCTCGCCGTTGGATGCGGGCCTCGTCGTCGTGGATGGTGCCAGCCGGACGCCCTTGCCGCTCGATGCCGGCGGCCGCGCACGGATGGTTCTGAACCCGCAGTGGATGGCGCACGACGCGCAGATCTGGACGAGCCTGCCCAAGGGCGAAAAGATGCGCATGGGTTTCGACCTGGGCGCCGTGCTGCCCGAGACGACGCAGTGGCGCTACGCGAGCGTGATGGGTGCCATTCCCCAAACCAATGCCGCGATCGGCAAGGTGGCCGGCGCGCTGAGCCTGTTCGTCCCCACGCTGAAATCGGTGATCTTCAAGTTCGACAAGCCGGCCCAGCTGACCATCAAGGCCGCCGGCGGCGACAAGCGCTATGCCAGCGACGCCAGGCACCATGTCAGGCTCAAGCTCGACGACGACATGCTGAAGGAAAACCCGCTGGTGGAGGTATCGATGCGCCCGCTGGAAGCAGAGATCGATGAATAAGGAAGGTAGTAGGCGAGCCTGATCTGCGGCACTTGCGGTGAACGGCTTTGGCTGCTTCGTTCCCGACCTGACCAGGTAAACCATGCCACAATGCGCAGGGGCCCGCCAGCTCGCATTATAACCGGTTACGGGCATACCGGCAAACCACCGCCGGGATGCGCCGCGCATACCTATATAGAGTGCCCCGCATCAAGCGGACGTCACAGCCCCAGCTGCTGCCAGATCCCATCCACGCGCGCCTTGACTTCCGGCGTCATGACGATGGGTGTGCCCCACTCCCGGTTCGTTTCGCCCGGCCATTTATTAGTGGCATCGATACCCATCTTGCTGCCCAGGCCGCTGATCGGCGACGCGAAGTCGAGGTAGTCGATCGGCGTATTGTCGACCATGACGGTGTCGCGGGTCGGGTCCACACGGGTCGTGATGGCCCAGATCACTTCCTTCCAGTCGCGCACGTCGACGTCTTCGTCCACGACGACGATGAACTTCGTATACATGAACTGGCGCAGGAAGCTCCACACGCCGAACATCACGCGCTTGGCGTGGCCGGCGTACTGCTTCTTCATCTGCACGACGGCCATGCGGTAGCTGCAGCCTTCCGGCGGCAGGTAAAAATCCGTGATCTCGGTGAACTGTTTTTGCAGCAGCGGAACGAACACTTCGTTCAGCGCGACGCCCAGCACGGCCGGCTCGTCGGGCGGTTTGCCCGTGTAGGTCGAGTGATAGATCGGGTCGCGGCGCATCGTGATGCGGTCGATCGTGAACACCGGGAACCAGTCCTGCTCGTTGTAATAGCCGGTGTGGTCGCCATACGGCCCTTCGAGGGCGTGCTCGAAACCGGACGGGTGGTTCTCGTCCGGATAGATATGACCTTCCAGCACGATCTCGGCCGACGCCGGCACGCGCAGCTCGCTGCCGATCGCCTTCGTCAGGACGGTGCGCTGGCCGCGCAGCAGGCCGGCGAACTGGTATTCGGACAGCGTGTCCGGCACGGGCGTCACCGCGCCCAGGATCGTGGCCGGGTCGGCGCCCAGCGCCACCGCCACAGGATACGGCTTGCCCGGATTGGCGATGCAGTGTTCGCGGAAGTCGAGCGCGCCGCCGCGGTGCGCGAGCCAGCGCATGATGACCTTGTTCGGCCCCAGCACCTGCTGGCGGTAGATGCCCAGGTTCTGGCGCTTCTTGTTCGGCCCTTTCGTGATCACGAGGCCCCAGGTAATCAGGGGCGCGACGTCGCCCGGCCAGCAATGCTGGATCGGCAGGCGGGACAGGTCGACGTCGGCGCCTTCCCAGACGATTTCCTGGCACGGCGCGCCCTTCACTTCCTTCGGCGCCATGTCCCACACGGCCTTGACGAGCGAACCCAGGTCCATGATGTCCCGAAAACCCTTGGGCGGCTCGGGCTCCTTCAGACGCGCCAGCACGTGGCCGATCTTGCGCAGCTCGCCGACGTCGTCCGCGCCCATGCCCAGCGCCACCCGCTGCGGCGTGCCGAACAGGTTGGCCAGCACGGGGATCGGATAGCGCTTGCCGGCCGCGTCGACCGGGTTCTCGAACAGCAGCGCCGGCCCGCCGGCACGCAACGTCCGGTCGCACACCTCCGTCATTTCAAGATTCGGTGAAATAGGCGCGGATACGCACTTGAAGTCACCTTTTTCTTGCAACTTAGCAATAAAATCCCGCAGATCAGAATAGTTCATTGAATTTTTAATTCTTTTTTACATCTTTTGAGGTGTGCTAACAATCGCCGGCAAGTGGTTGATTTGCCAAAGAATTGATGAGCGCCTGTACGTTCTTTAGATCTAAAAGTAATAGAACGCTTGAGTGCTAGTATTGACTTGATATAAACGAGCTTCTACAATCCGCCGTATCAAGTGAGGCAGGCCCGTCCAAGACGTGATTCTAGCCGGTCTCATTCTTTCACGGGGTCGGGGCCCCAGCGACATTTTAGGAGTGTTTTCACTGGGCGTCTGCCCAACCAACCCCGAGACAGTTGTTAGCTACTGGGCGCCTCCACTGCAGCGCGGCCCAGCTGAAGCAAGCAATGACGGCGTTCCTCGACCGCTACAGGCGGCGACGGACGGTTTTCTGATGCACGGCATGAGTTCGTTCGAACGCTGCGCTTCCAGCGCGGTGACGGGATGGCTTTTTCCGCGACAAAGGAGAGACGATGATCCATCGCTTCATCGGCACGAGCGCAAGGCTCGTCCAACAGATGGCCAGCCAGCCAGTCACGTGGTCTTCCGTGATCAAAGCGGCACGCGGTGTTTTGACCACCGCACAACATACCTTGACCGTTTTCGGTCTTTCCGCAGTAGCAATGATTGCCCTGCTGTACAGCCGCCCCGATTTTGCAAAACGGGTGTCGGATTTCCTGAGCCCGCAACACGCCATGCCGGCGCAGGTTGCCACCGCCAATCCCGCGGTCCAGCTCGTCGCAGCGCGCGGCGCGGACGCCGTCGAGATCGCGAACGACGACAAGGCGGCGAACCGCCCCACCCGTCAGCAGAAGTATGTGACGGACTGGCTGTCGCGCCGCTACCGCGTGGCCGGCGACGCTGCCAACATGCTCGTCACGACCGCGTACAGCACGGCGCACGAGATCAAGCTGGATCCCCTGCTGATCCTGGCCGTGATGGCCATCGAATCGGGCCTGAATCCGTTCGCGGAAAGCCCGATGGGCGCGCAGGGCCTGATGCAGGTGATGTCCAAGGTCCACAGCGACAAGTTCGAGGAAGTCGGCGGCTCGCAGGCTGCCCTGAATCCGGTCGCCAACATCCGTGTCGGCGCCCTGATCCTGAAGGATTACGTGAAGCGCACGGGCTCCGTCGAAGGCGCCCTCAAGAGCTACGTCGGCGCCGCGGCGGCCGACGACGACTCCGGCTACGGCTCCAAGGTCCTGACCGAATACAAGCGCCTGAAACAGGTCGCGAGCGGCAAGAACGTCCCGATCTACTTCCCGCCGGCACCGGCTGCGGCCCCGAGCACGACCTTGGCCCAGAAAGCGGCCAGCGCGCCGGCCAAGCCGGACACCGCGGCGGCCGATACGGCCCACGGCAGCACCCAGACCGGCGAGACCGTCGCCGGACTCTGAGTCCACACCCTTACACTCCTTTCCTGGTCGAAAGCCACCGTCGGCGCAAGCTGCGGTGGCTTTCATTTTTTACCTGTACCGCTCCCCCGTCGCCCCTGCGGCGACAGGGGCCCAGTTTGTTCGACCTGCCGAGTGAGCAACCGATTCGAATGCCGCTCACTTCGCCTTGGGTCCCGCCTGCGCGAAACGCCGTTCCGGCGCAGCCACATAAAAAAAGCCGCCCTGGTTTCCCAGGGCGGCTTTCTCACTATATATATGTAGCGGGGGCAACGAATCAGCGTCGTGCGTCCGCGTTCACCTCGTCCGGACGCAGCTTGCCGGCCAGGCGGTCGAGCACGCCGTTCACGTACTTGTGGCCGTCGATACCGCCGAACGACTTGGCCAGTTCCACGGCTTCGTTGATCACGACGCGGTACGGGATCTCGATCTGGTTCTTCAGCTCGTACGCACCGAGCAGCAGCACGGCGTGCTCGATCGGCGACACTTCCGCGATCGGGCGGTCGACGGTCGGCGCGATCACTTCGCGCAGCTCGACCGACTGGGCGATCGCGCCGTTCAGCAGCTCCGTGAAGTATTCGCCGTCGGCCTTGTCGAAGCCGTGCGCGGTGCGGATGTTGGTGACGACCGTGGAGGCCGGTTCATTGTTCAGCAGCCATTGATACAGCCCCTGCAGTGCGAACTCGCGCGCGCGGTGACGCGGCGTGCGGTTCTTGTTGGGATTGGCGTGCGATGTCTTGTCAGTCATGGTTGTACTCGATTTACTCTTCTTCGGCCTGCAGTTCTTCGAGGCCCAGCAGCAGGTTGGCCATCTCGACCGCAACGCGTGCCGCATCGGTGCCCTTCTCGGCCATGCGGGCTTCCGCCTGCTCGTCGTTTTCCGTCGTCAGCACGGCGTTGGCGATCGGCATGCCGTAATCCAGGCCGATGCGGGTGATGCCGGCGCCCGACTCGTTCGACACGAGCTCGAAATGGTAGGTTTCACCGCGGATGACGGCGCCCAGCGCGATCAGCGAGTCGAATTGCTGCGTCTCGGCCATCTTTTGCAGGGCCAGCGGGATTTCCAGCGCGCCCGGGACGGTCACGTGCAGGATGTCCTCGTCGGCCACGCCCAGGTGCTTCAGTTCTGCCAGGCAGGCCGACAGCAGGCCATGGCCGACATCGGCATTGAAACGTGCCTGCACGATACCGATGCGCAGGCCTTCACCTGCCAGATTGCTTTCAAAAGTTCCTACCGTCATGGCTATGCCTCTTGTTCTTTCGTTGATTAATAGTTCAATGGTACCGCGTTATGCCGAGACGTCGCATCCGGGCTTGGCCAGGTAGCCGGTGACTTCGAGGTCGAAACCGGCCATCGACGGCATCTTGCGCGGGTTGGCCAGCAGCTTCATCTTGCGCACGCCGAGCTGGCGCAGGATCTGCGCGCCGATACCGTAGGTGCGCAGGTCCAGGTTGGCCGCGCGGCCGACCGCGCGCGTCGGCTTGTCCTGGAACTGGGCGAACAATTCGTCGGCCGTTTCGGCGCAGTCGAGCAGGACGATGACGCCCGCCTCCGCCCGCTTCACGGCCTCCATCGCGGCGGCGAGATTCCACGAGTGCGACGTCGAGGCGCTGTCCAGCAGGTCGAGGATCGACACCGGCTGGTGCACGCGCACGAGCGTCTCGCGGTCTTCCTGCGGGTCGCCGTGGACGAGCGCCAGGTGCGCCGAGCCGCTCGGCTTGTCGCGGAAGGCCACCAGCTTGAACTCGCCGTGCACGGTGGCCAGCGAACGCTCCGCCACGCGCTCGACGAGGGTCTCGTTCTGGCTGCGGTAATGGATCAGGTCGGCGATGGTGCCGATCTTGAGGTTGTGCTCCTGCGCGAATTCCAGCAGGTCCGGCAGGCGTGCCATCGTGCCGTCTTCCTTGATGATCTCGCAGATGACGGACGCCGGGGTCAGGCCCGCCATTTCCGTG
Organism: Massilia cellulosiltytica; assembly: GCF_047325105.1. Lineage (NCBI taxonomy): Bacteria > Pseudomonadati > Pseudomonadota > Betaproteobacteria > Burkholderiales > Oxalobacteraceae > Massilia > Massilia cellulosiltytica. The sequence continues at coordinate 4,868,166 of NZ_CP168562.1, forward strand.
AGGTCGCAGCCCGCCTCCGTATGGCCGGCGCGCATCAGCACGCCGCCCTTGACGGCACGCAGCGGGAAGATGTGGCCCGGCTGGACGAGGTCTTCCGGCTTGGCATCCTTCGCCACCGCCACCTGGATGGTGCGGGCGCGGTCCGCCGCGGAGATGCCCGTCGTGACACCTTCCGCCGCCTCGATCGAGACGGTGAAGTTGGTGCCGAACGACGTGCCGTTGCGGGTCGTCATCATCGGCAGTTCGAGGCGGTCGCAAATCTCCTCGGACAGGGTCAGGCAGACGAGGCCGCGCGCATGGCGGATCATGAAATTGATCGCCTCCGGCGTGACGTGTTCGGCGGCGAGCACCAGGTCGCCCTCGTTCTCGCGGTCTTCCTCGTCGACCAAAATGACCATGCGCCCGGCGCGCAGTTCGTCAACGATTTCCTGGGTGGTGGAGATGGGCATGTGGATTCCTCGAGAGTACGGACCGGCTGGTGCGGAAATCCGCTATTTTAAAGGATTTGCCAGTCCTCGGCCGTATCCCCGTCGGGGGCCGCGCACTCTAGAGTCCCGCTACCACTGTCGCGGCATTGTTTCGTTGCATAATGACAACGACCCGCATTGTTCGGCCTGCATTACATCATGCTCATTTACAAGTGTGGCCTAAGCCGGGCAAGGTAGAATGATTTTTTTCCGTGCCGAGGACGTCGTCGCATGCTCATCCGTATCGCCCGCATCACTTTTCTCGTCGCCGCCCTGCTCGTGCAGGGCGTGGCGCCGGGCGCGTCCCTCAAGCTCGACGATCCGCTGCCGATCGGGGCCCAGGTCAAGGTCGGCAAGCTCGACAATGGCCTGACCTACTACATCCAGCGCAACCGCATGCCCGAGCACAAGCTGGAACTGCGCCTCGTCGTCAGGGCCGGCTCGATCCTCGAGGACGAGGACCAGCAGGGCCTGGCCCACTTCACCGAGCACATGGCCTTCAACGGCTCGCGCCATTTCAAGAAGCACGAGCTCGTCTCGTACCTGCAGTCGATCGGCGTAAAGTTCGGCGCCGACCTGAACGCCTACACCTCGTTCGACGAAACCGTCTACATCCTGCCCGTGCCGTCCGACCGCAAGGACGACCTCGACAAGGCCTTCCTCGTACTGGAAGACTGGGCCCACGGCCTCACGCTGACGGACGCCGACATCGACAAGGAACGCGACATCGTGCTCGAGGAAGCCCGCCTCGGCAAGGGCGCCGGCGACCGCATGCAGAAAGTGCTGATGCCGAAGATCTACAACGGCTCGCGCTATGCCGACCGCCTGCCGATCGGCCAGGAAGACGTCATCCGCACGTTCAAGCCGGACACGCTGCGCCGCTTCTACAAGGACTGGTATCGCCCCGACCTGATGGCGGTCGTCGCCGTGGGCGACATCGATCCCGCCCAGGCCGAGAAATTGATCCGCCGTCATTTCGGCGGCCTGAAGAATCCCGCTCACGCGCGTCCGCGCGACTACGCGAAGATCCCGGCACGCACGGACAACGAGGCGCTCGTCGTCACCGACAAGGAAGCGGGCCCGGCATCGATCCTGATCCGCTACCCGCTGCAACCGTTCCATGAGCGCGCCACCCTGCGCGGCTACCGCGAGCAACTGGTCGAAGCGCTGTTCGCGGGCATGCTGAACCAGCGCTTGCAGGAATTGTCGGCGCTGCCCTCCCCGCCGTTCATCGGTGCGAGCAGCGCCCTGTCGCGCCTGACGCCGCGCTACCGCTCGTACAACGCGATGGCCGCGCTGGGCATGAACGGCGCCACCGTCGCCATCGATGCGCTCGTGCAGGAAAACGAGCGCGCCCGCCGCTTCGGCTTCACGGCGAGCGAACTCGATCGCATGAAGAAGACGATGATGCGCACCTACGAGCGCGCCTGGAATGAGCGCGACAAGACGGATTCCGCCGTCCACGCCGCCGAATTGATGCGTAACTTCCTCGAAGGCGAATCGATTCCCGGCATCGATGCGGAGTACCGCTACGTGAAGGAACTGGCACCCGGGATCACGCTCGCGGAGATCAATGCCTACGCCGCCAGGACCATCCCGGCCGACTCCGGCAAGCTCGTGATCTACACGGGGTCGACCAAGACGGAAGGCGACGCCCCGATTCCCACCGGCGCGCAATTGCTGGCGGCCGTCACGGACGCGGAGAAGCGCGACGTGAAGGCGCACGACGAAAAGGCCGTCGCCGCGCACCTGATGGACCAGCCGCCCGCGCCCGGCAAGATCGTCGAGGAAAGCCGCGATGGGAGCCTCGGCCTCACGCGGCTGACGCTGTCGAACGGCGTCAAGGTGATCCTCAAGCCGACGACGTTCCGCAACGACCAGGTCCTGATGAGCGCCGCGCGGTTCGGCGGCCAGAGCCTGTTCGACGACAAGGACATGTTCAACGCCCGCTACGCCGACACGATCGTCGCCGCGATGGGCCTGAAGGATTTCTCGCCGCTGGACATGCGCAAGATCCTGGCCGGCAAGGCCGCCTCCGTGAGCGCGGGCCTGGGCAACAACACCGACGTCGTCGCGGGCACGGCGGGCGCCACCGACGTCGAGACGATGCTGCAGATGGTGTGGCTGAAGTTCGCCGGCGTACGCCGCGACGAAGACCTGTACAAATCGTTCATCGGCAAGCAGATGGAACTGGCGCGCAACCGCCTGTCGCAGCCGGGCGCCCTGTTCGGCGACACCGTGCTGGCCACCTTGTACAACAATAATCCGCGTGCCCCGCGCGCCCTGCGTCCCGAGGACATCGGCAAGATCGACCTCGACCGCGCGATCGCCATCTACCGCCAGCGCTTTTCCAGCGCCAAGGACCTGACGTTCATCTTCGTGGGCAGTTTCGACGTGGCCGCCATCAAGCCGCTGATCGCGACCTACCTCGGCAGCCTGCCCACGCCGGACATCCCGACCGCCTTCCGCGACCTCGGCATCCGTCCCGTGACGGGCGTCGTCAAGCGCGAAATCAAGAGCGGCTCGGAAGACCGCAGCAACGTGTCGCTGACGTTCACGGGCCCGGGCGAGGTGACGGAACTGGAAGAACTGCGCCTGTCCGCGCTGGCGGAAGTGATGAACATCCGCATCATCGACATCCTGCGCGAAAAGCTGGGCCTGATCTATGGCGGCGGCATGGAAGCCTCGATGACGCGCATCCCGTACAGCCACTATACGATCGGCGTCCAGTTGCCGACGGGCCCGGACAACGTCGACAAGGTGCTGGAGGCAACGTTCGCGGAGATCGATCACATGCGCAAGGATGGTCCGACGCAGGAAGACCTGGACAAGGTCAAGACGAACTGGCTGCAGACCTACCGCAAGTCGCTGCAGGAAAACGCGTACTGGCTGGCCGCCCTGCAGACGTCGCTGACGGAAGGCACCGATCCGGGCACCATCCTCACGTTCGACAAGGACATCCAGAACCTCACCGTGGACGACGTCAAGCGGGCGGCGCAGCGCTACCTGAACAAGGAGAACTACGTGCAGGTGGTGCTGAATCCGGAGGCCAAGGCCGCCGCGGCCCAGGCGCGAAATGACACCGGGAAGAAACCCGGCGAATCCTGATTACTTCAAGTACTTGTTGAACCACGCGATCTCGCGCGCCCGCAGGTCGCGCTGGTTCTCCGGCTTGCGGAACGCGTGTCCCTCGCCGTCAACCACGAGCAAGGTGGTCGGCACGCCCATCGCCTTCAGGCCGTGCCAGAACTCGAACGATTGCGCCGGCGGGCACTCGACGTCGCGCTCGCCCACGTAGATGAAGGTCGGCGTGCGCGCCGCCTTGATCGATTCGATCGGCGACGCGGCGCGGTAGACGGCGGGATCGTCGTACATCGTCGCGCCGAAGTACGGCACCATCCACTGGTCGATGCCGTTCTGGCCGTAGTAGCTGATCCAGTTGGCGATGCCGGCGCCGGCCACCGCGGCCTTGAAGCGCTGGCTGTGCGTGACGCCCCACATCGTCATGAAGCCGCCGTAGGAATGCCCCATCAGCCCGAGGCGGTTGCCGTCGATGGGCGCGCGCGCGATGACCGCGTCGACGCCGGCCAGGATGTCGCGCCAGTCGCCGCCGCCGAAGTCGCGCCGGTTCGCGCGCGTAAACGCCGCGCCCTGGCCATAGCTGCCGCGCGGGTTCGGCATGAAGACGAAATACCCTTCCTTCACGAGGTCGCGCGCGAGCGGGTTGCCGTTGTCGCCGGCCGCCACGTAGCGCGGCGACGCGGCCGCCGCCGGGCCGCCATGCACCTGCACGATCATCGGGTAGGTGCGGCCCGCCTCGACGCTGCGCGGGCCCAGCAGCCAGCCCTGCACGTTGAACCCGTCGTTAGCCCAGCTGATGCTGCGCGCGGAAACCTGCGGCAGGAACCCGTCGTTGTCGCGGGTGATGGGCACCAGTTCCGGCAGGCGTCCGGCAACGATGCGCGGCGCGTGCTCGAAGTCTTCCGTCACCGACGCGGCCACGCGGCCGTCCGCGCTGAACACGACCCGCCCGTCGCGTCCCGCCGAGACGCCCACGGGCGCCTGCCACAGCATGCGCGCGCTGCGCGCCCCGGGATCGATCGCGGCGATGCCGGCGTCGCTGCCGGCCAGCACGGACGCGAGCAACTCCTTGCCGCGCCACGTGATGCCGTTGAACGTGCCTTTGTAATCCGGCGTGACGTCGACCGGTTCCCCGCCTTCCAGCGGCACCGTGTACACGTCGCCGCCGACGGAGCCGAAGTCGCTCATCAGGCCGCCGATGAACGCGACCGTGCGCCCGTCCGGCGACACGTGGGGCATGTTCATCTGCATCTTCGGCGCCGCGATGATGCGCAGGCGGCCGCTCGCCGCGTCGACGTGACCGAGCGTTGCGATCCACCAGTTGTTGTCGCCATTGCCCCGCGCGCTCGTGACGACGAAGCCCTTGCCGTCCGGCGTCCAGTCATATTCGTAGATAAAGGTATCGCCTGGCGACACGAGGCGGTAGTCGCCGCCTGCCGCGGGCACGATCGCGATGCGCTGCTCGTCCTCTTCCTGCGCGAGGCCGATCTCGCCGACCTGGCGCGCCCCCGCCTCGACGGCACCCGTGAGCTTCTTCGCGCCGACCGTCGCGAGGAAGGCGACCTGGCGGCCGTCCGGCGACCAGCGCACCGTGCCGGCGACGCCTCCGATCGTGGCCAGCGGCGTCACGCGGCCGTCGCGCACCAGCACGACGCTGGCGGTGCCGGCCCTCGGATCGGCGACGATGGCGGCCAATGTCTTCTGGTCCGGCGACCACGCGAGGGACTCCAGGCGGCATGGCGCGCAATCGGATTTCTGCCACGTCGACGCGATCCTTCCGGTGGCCGTATCGCGCACGACGATGCGCGGCCCCGTCTTCGGTTCACCCTCCACTGCTTCCACCGCCGCGATGCGCTCGCCGCTTGCCGTCATCGCGAGCGTTCGGTAGGTGCGCATGCCGGCAGGATCGGCATGTGCCAACGCGGCCGCCGCCAGCAGCACGGTCAATGCCGCGCCGCGCGCGACGGTCTTGCCATCGAGGGAAAGGTCCCGGGTCATGTGTCGTCCTTGTTATCGTTGCGGTGCCAACGTAAAGACGGACAGGCCGGCTACGCTGGCACGAAGGCCAGCAGGCAGTCTACGCCATTCGCTCAGGCCTTGGCGGCGCTGAGCATGCGCTCCACGTAGCGTGCGATGAGATCGATTTCGAGATTGACCTTCTTGCCGGCGCGCAGGTGCTTCAGCGTCGTAACGGCGATCGTGTGCGGGATCAGGTTGATCGAGAAGCGGCAGCACTGGCTGCCGGCGGCGTCGATGTCCTCGACGCTGTTGACGGTCAGCGACACGCCGTTCACGACGACGGAACCTTTATAGGCCAGGTACTTGCCCAGGTCGCGGGGCGCGTCGACGACGAGCTTCCACGACTCGCCCACCTGCTCGAAGCTGTGCACGTCGCCGAGGCCGTCGACGTGGCCCGAGACGAGGTGGCCGCCCAGGCGCTCGGCCAGGGTCAACGCCTTTTCCAGGTTCACTTCGCCCGGCTGGTCGAGGCCCACGGTGCGATTGAGGCTCTCGCGCGAGACGTCGACGGCGAACGCGCTGTCCGTCTTCTCGACGACGGTCATGCAGGCGCCGTTGATGGCGATCGAGTCGCCCAGCGCGACGTCGGCCAGCGGCAGGCCGCCCGCGTCGATGTCCAGGCGCACGCCGGCATCCGCGCCGTCCGCGAGCGGGGTAACCGATTTGATGCTGCCGACGGCAGCGACGATTCCGGTGAACATGATCTCTTCCTTTGTTTTGACAGTATCGGTATTACGCGTGGCGCTTCGGATCCTCGTCCCGCTTGAAACGCGCCAGGATGCGCAGGTCCGGCCCGACCTGGGCCACGCCGTGGAAATGCAGCGGCAGCTTGTCGGCGAGGTGCGCGAGCGGCGGCAGCGCGAACATCCCCTGCCCCGGGCCGACGAGGCTGGGCGCGAGGTAGACGAGCAGCTCGTCCACGCAGCCCTCGCGCACGAGCGAGGCGTTCAGCTTGGAACCGGCCTCGACGTGCAGCTCGTTGATCTCGCGCCGCCCCAGCTCGCGCATCAGCGCGGGCAGGTCGACCTTGCCGGACGCATTCGGCAACATGAGGATCTCGTGTCCCAGCGCCTGCAGCGCCGCTTCCTTGTCCGCGTCCGGCACGGCGGCCACGATCCAGCACGGCTCGCCCTGCAGGATGCATGCGTCGAGGTCGATGTCGAGGCGGCTGTCGACGATCACGCGGCGCGGCTGCAGCGGCGTATCGATGCCGCGCACCGTCAGCTGCGGGTTGTCGACCTTGATCGTGCCGATGCCGGTCAGGATCGCGCTCGCGCGCGCGCGCCACGCGTGGCCGTCCGCGCGCGCCTGGGGGCTCGTGATCCACTGGCTCTCGCCGTTGTCCAGCGCCGTGACGCCGTCCAGGCTGGCCGCCGTCTTCAGGCGCACCCACGGCCGCCCGTGGCGCATGCGCGTGAAAAAGCCGATGTTCAATTCATGGGCCGGTTCGGCCAGCAGGCCCGCGCTGACCTCGATCCCGGCCGCTTCCAGCTGCGCGAGGCCGCGCCCGGCGACGAGCGGATTCGGATCGACCATCGCCGCCACGACGCGGCCGAGGCCCGCCTGGATCAGCGCGTTCGAGCACGGCGGCGTGCGGCCGTAATGGCTGCACGGCTCCAGCGTCACGTAGGCGGTGGCGCCGCGCACGTCGTTGCCGCGCGCCTGGGCATCACGCAGCGCCTGGATCTCGGCATGGGCCTGGCCCGCGGCCTGCGTGTGGCCCGCGCCGATGACGGTGCCGTCGCGCACGATCACGCAGCCGATGCGCGGGTTGGGCGCGGTGATGTACATGCCCTTCGCCGCCCATTCCAGGGCCAGCGCCATGCCGTCGGTATCGCTCTGTATCTGCACTCTCGTTTCCGGTCTCGCTACGTTGTGTTGCCAGGTTCGCACTGGCGGCGTCCCGCCGCTTGAAGGTTCACGCTGGCGGCGTCTCGCCGCTTGACGGTTCACCGCCGCCTAATTGTCATGGCGCCGGTGCGCCGTCGCAACCCGCATCGCGCGCCGGATCGCACACGCGCGCCCGGCCCAGCATGTTGATTTTAATACGGCGGATGTGCCCGCCATGAAACAGCGACACCGTTCCCCAGCGCGCCGCCGCGCTGTTACCGTCGGCGCAACTGCGTCCCGCGCCATTGTAGGCGATATAGTACGGCCGTGCGACATTCGTGAAAGCGAAGTCGACGGCAATGCCCGGCGCCAGCGGCCCGTGTTCCGCGATCAGCTCGCCCTTCCCCGGCTGGCCGCCGACGTCGCGGTCTCGGTCGGGGTCACCGAGCACTTGCCAGCCCTGGCGCCAGTCGGCCCCGAGCGGATCGCGCGGCACCACCTTGACGTGCCGCCCGCGCGCGAGCGCCTGCGCCCGCGCGAGGTCGATGGCCGCGAACAGGTCGCCGGTGGCGGCCTTCAGCTGCTGCGTCCGCACGAGGTCGCGCAGGTCGGGCACGGCGATGGCCAGCACGATGGCGGACACGGCGAGGACGATGCACAGTTCGGGCAGCGTCACCCCGGCCGTCCGCCGGGCGCGCCTGGGAATGGATGTCACGGCCAACATCGCGCCTCCGGGTGTTCCGCGCCTTGGTGCCCGGTACTGTCGAGCGTCAGCGCGCCGCAATCGGGATCGCGGAAGCGCATGTCGACGCGGGCCGTGCCGGGACGGGCGCGGATCTCGACGCAGTCCCCGATCTCGCGGCCGGGACAGGCATGCGCGTCGAGCTCGTAGGCGCTGGCGGACGCGCTGGAGCCCGACCACCACGCGAAGCCGTCCGCGCCGGGCTCGCTCGCCGAGAACTCGACATACGTCTGATGCTGGAGGCGGTAGCGCTCCTGGCGCTGCATGGCGTCGATCAGCGCCACCTGGCCCTCGACGCGCCTGACGCGCACGGTGTAGCCGGCGTAGGACGGGTACGCGAGCGCACCGAGGATGCAGACGATGGTCAGGACGATCATCAATTCGACGAGCGTGAATCCCGCGTCATGGCCGGGTACGGGCGTGCAGCTCGTCCCAGTTCGCGATCTCGCGCCAGCCGATACGGCCGGCCGGAAGCCGGCGTTCCGGCGGCCGATCGCCGTTGCCGCGTGCGTCCTCGTTGCCATTGTCATGTCCTTCATCATCGTCGTTTCCATGTCCGCGATCGCCTCCGGCGCCGCCCGCCGGCGGCGGCAGCCGGACCAGCGACTGCAATACGACCCGCGTCGACGTCCGCATCCCGAAGCCGATGGCCGTGACGCGATAAAAGCTGCCCTGTTGCGCCACCGCCCCCGCCGGCGCGATCCTTTCGATGACGTAGGCCGGCAGCCGCGCGGTCAAGCCCCCACGGCCCACCGCCAGCACGGCGCCCGTGAACCGGCCATAGGGCACGAGCGCCCGGTTGCCAGCGTCCGCCAGGTCGAGCGCCTGCCACGCGGGCGGCGACCGCTCGCGGCACAGCCCGACGTCGTCCGCACCGCGGCCGCAGTCCTCCGCGAACGCGGCGCCGCCCGCCGGACCGAAGTGCGCGCTGCGCTCCGCCGGCACGCCCGCCGCGCCCGCGACGTCGTGCTCGGCGTCGCGCAGGGCCGCCTCGGCCGCCGCCTGCGCCACGTCGCGGTCGCGCTCGTTGCGCGCGGACGCCAGCAGGACGAACGCCCCGCGCGCGACAGCCACGCCGATCACCATCGTCGCCAGCATCAAGGTCAGCGCGCAGACGAGGGCCAGTCCGCGTTCGCGTGCGAACGTCCTCATGATGGCGGCGCCGGCACCGCGGCCGTGAACGTGAACAGCCGCCGCTCGCGCCGGCGCAGGTCCGGCGTCATACGGGCTTCGTCGAGCGAGCTGCCGGGGTCGTCAAAGCCCGCCGCGGACGCATATCCGGCACCCAGCAGGTCGTAGCGCGCGCTGCCCGGTTCGCCACGCGTGGGACGGCTGCCGTGCAGCAGCAGGCCCACGCGTACGCCGACGACGCGTTTCCAGTGCGTCCGCCGGTTGAACTCCGCCGGAGGCAGGGCGGCGAAGCCGGCATCGAGCGCGTCGATCCCCGTCGCGTTCACATAGAGGTTGGGCGTGCCGTCCGGCGGGTCGTCCGTATCGACGCCGTACAGCACCTGGAAGCCGTCCACGCCGCCGACCACCGCGTCCGCGCTCCAGTGCGCGGCGCCGCGGTATTTGCAGTGCAGCTCGGCCTCGCCTTCACCGTTGCGCGCCACGTAGAAGATGCTCCAGCCCTCCTCGCCCGCCGCGACCGGGAAGCCGGCGCAATCGACGGCACTGGCGTCGCCGGGAAAGCGGACGGCCAGCACGTCGCTGCCGTTGACGGCGGCCGGCAGCGGATCGTCGACGGCGGCCGTGGCACGGGACAAGGTGCGCGCATCCAGTCCCGCGAGGCGTGCCGGGGCATTGTCCGCGGCAGGGTCGGCCAGCATGTCGGGATCGGCGGCGCCGGCCTGGCGTATGGCGCGGCCGATGAGGTCGATGGCGAAGCGTCCGCCGTCCTCCACGCCGCCCGACTCGGCCTGGGCCGCGTATGCGCCGTTCGCGAGCACGAGCAGGCGTCCGGCCATCAGCACGATGCCGAGGCCGATCGTCAGCGCCACCATCAGCTCGACCAGCGTCAGGCCACGCTGATGGATCCATGCGTTCATGGCGCCGCTCCCGCCAGCGGCATCATCAGCTTTGGGGCACCGGTCTCGCTGTCGCCTTGCGCGCGCCAGCCGAGCTTGACGACGACGGGCGCGCCGTCTTTCCCGTCGCAGGTCCAGGGCAGTGCGCCGGCGGCATCGGGCCCGCCCGCGTCGCGGCACACGCGGATGCGTCCCCCGGGGAAACCGGCCGCCACGGCCTCGGCCACTTCGAACACGTCGAAGCGCGCCAGGTCGTCCCCGTCGCAGTCCGTGTCCGCATAGCACAGCGCCGGTGCGGTCGGCGCACCACCGGCGCTGGCGTCATAATCGAGGTGGAGATAGGGGTTGTCGGACTGCACCAGCGCACCGGGATTGGCGCGCATGCGCTCGGCCAGCGAGCGTGCCAGGCGGGTGCCGTCGGACAGGCGGGCCGCGTCGCGCGCAGAGCGCACGGCCAGCGTCTGCAGCGCGGCCGCGCCGGCGATGCCGAGCGCGACGACGAACAAGGCGACGAGCACTTCGACCAGTGTAAAGCCCGTGCGCACGCTCAGTGGCGAACCCGACAGCGACCGCATCGACGACCTCCAGCGTTGCGTTGAACAGAGCTGAAAAGGTAACAGTCGAGCTCCGGCAAGCCGTGTGGCGACTCAACCGTGAGGAGGGAACTAAATGCGGTGAAAAATGACGCGCTTATTTGCGCGGCTGGCCCACTTCGGCGATGGCTTCCTGGAACTCGGCCAGGTCTTCGAAGTTCTTGTAGACGGAGGCGAAGCGGATGTAGGCGATCTTGTCGAGACGCTTGAGTTCCTGCATCACCAGTTCGCCCACGTGGCCCGTGTCGACCTCGCGCCGCCCGCTGGTAAGAAGTTTTTCTTCGATGGAGGCGACGGCGCGGTCGATGGCTTCGGCCGCCACGGGACGCTTGCGCAGCGCGAGCATCAGGCTGCCGCGCAGCTTGGAGGATTCGTATTCGGTACGGCTGCCGTTCTTCTTGACGATGAACGGCATCGAGAGCTCGATCCGTTCGTACGTGGTGAACCGCTTGTCGCACGCGACGCAGCGGCGCCGGCGGCGGATGGCGTCACCTTCCTCGGATACGCGGGTATCGAGGACCTGGGTGTCTTCATGCTGACAGAACGGACATTTCATGGGGCTCGTAGAGGGCGCCGCAAGGGCGCCCTCCCTATCGCTTTACGCTTCGTAGACCGGGTACTTGTCGGTCAGTTGCTTGACTTCCGCCTTGACGCGCTCGATGGTCGCGGCGTCGTGCGGGTTGTCCAGCACGTCGGCGATCAGGTGGCCGACCTTGACGGCGTCTTCTTCCTTGAAGCCGCGGGTCGTGAAGGCCGGGCTGCCCAGGCGGATGCCCGACGTCACGAACGGTTTCTGCGGGTCGTTCGGGATGCCGTTCTTGTTGCAGGTCATGTGCGCCTGGCCCAGGATAGCTTCCGCTTCCTTGCCGGTCAGGCCTTTCGCACGCAGGTCGACGAGCATCACGTGCGACTCGGTACGGCCCGAAACGATGCGTAGGCCGCGCGAGATCAGCGTCTCGGCCAGTGCCTTGGCGTTCTTGACGACCTGCTGCTGGTAGGCCTTGAATTCCGGCGACAGCGCTTCCTTGAAGGCGACCGCTTTACCGGCGATCACGTGCATCAGCGGACCACCCTGGATGCCCGGGAAGATCGCGGAGTTGATGGCCTTCTCGTGCTCGGCCTTCATCAGGATGATGCCGCCGCGCGGGCCGCGCAGCGACTTGTGCGTCGTCGACGTGACGAAGTCGGCGTGCGGGACCGGGTTCGGGTATTCGCCTGCGGCGATCAGGCCGGCGTAGTGGGCCATGTCGACCATGAAGTAGGCGCCGACTTCCTTCGCCACGCGGGCGAAGCGCTCGAAGTCGATGCGCAGGGCGAAGGCGGAGGCGCCGGCGATGATCAGCTTCGGCTTGTGCTCGCGCGCCAGGCGTTCCATCTGCTCGTAGTCGATGTCTTCCTGCTCGGTCAGGCCGTAGGAGATGACGTTGAACCACTTGCCCGACATGTTCAGCGCCATGCCGTGGGTCAGGTGGCCGCCTTCGGCCAGCGACATGCCCATGATGGTGTCGCCCGGCTTCAGCATCGCGAAGAACACGCCCTGGTTCGCCTGCGAACCCGAGTTCGGCTGGACGTTCGCGGCTTCGGCGCCGAACAGTTCCTTCACGCGGTCGATCGCCAGCTGCTCGGCGACGTCGACGTATTCGCAGCCGCCGTAGTAGCGCTTGCCCGGATAGCCTTCGGCGTACTTGTTGGTCAGTTGCGAGCCCTGGGCCTGCATCACGGCCGGCGACGTGTAGTTCTCGGATGCGATCAGCTCGATGTGGTCCTGCTGGCGCTTGTTTTCCTTCTGGATGGCATCAAACAGTTCCGGGTCAACCTTGGCGAGCGTGTGATCTTTTGCAAACATGAAAAAACTCCAATCGATAAGAGAACCAGGCAACGGTCAGCGCTGAACAGGCGGGAGCCGAAACACATGCGGGGCAGCCGCGATACCAACGCGTACCAGTCGGTGGCTGCCCAGGCGAACGGCAAGTTTGGAATCTCACGTTCCCCGGTGGGTGCCCACCTTCGCCACGCGCCGGCAGGCCGATCGCTCCTGATCGGACGGCAGCGCACGGTTTTCGCCAGTCACGTGAGATGTAAATGGAACCTCGGATTGTACGGGATTGTGCGGCTGCCAGGCAAGGAAACCGATGCCGACCTGTCAACCCGGCCTCGGGCGCTGCCCCGCGTGGTCATTTCAGCTACAATCTCACGGTTACAACCTGCCAGGCAAAAACCAAAATGATCGTTTTCATCACCGGCGCATCGGCCGGCTTCGGCGCCGCCATGGCGCGCACTTTCGTCAAGAACGGCCACCAGGTGGTGCTGGCGGCGCGTCGCAAGGACCGTCTGGATGCGTTGGCCCGGGAACTGGGCGAATCCGCCCTGCCGATCGCGATGGACGTCACCGACAAGAATTCGATCGAGGAAGCGCTGTCGATGCTGCCGCAATCCTGGCGCCAGATCGACGTCCTGATCAACAATGCCGGCCTGGCCCTGAACACGAAGCCGGCGTACGAGGTGCCGCTGGAAGACTGGGAAACGATGATCGCCACGAACATCAAGGGCCTCGTCACGATGACGCACGCCCTGCTGCCCGCGATGGTCGAGCGCGGCAATGGCCTGGTCATCAACATCGGCTCCGTGGCCGGCCGCACCCCGTATCCGGGCGGGAACGTGTACGGCGCCACCAAGGCATTCGTCGAGCAGTTCACGCTGAACCTGCGCGCCGACCTCGCCGGCACCGGCGTGCGCGCGACGAACATCGCGCCGGGCCTGTGCGGCGGCACCGAGTTCTCGAACGTGCGCCTGCGCGACGACGCGGCCGCGGCCAAGGTCTACGAAGGCACGCAGCCGCTGACGGCCGAAGACATCGCCGAGACCGCCTACTGGATCGCGTCCCTGCCGCCGCACGTCAACATCAACCAGATCGAGATGATGCCGACCTGCCAGGGCTACGGTCCGCTCAACATCAAGCGCAACCTGGGCTGAGGCGTCAAGCACAAAAATCGGCCGACCGGCGAACGAATTGTTTTCGCTTTGTAACAGCGGCGCCGGCCAAAATGAAAAAGTGCTACAGTTGCTGGCTTGGCATGAGCCTCTCACATTCTCACGCCGGCCACTCATACCCAAGTATATGTACCCTGGCGCACGTATAACGGGTATAAATGGCGTAAAATGTTTCCCATTTTCATTTATGGCAGCTGAAATGCCTTCAGTTTTCACCTGGACAGTTCGCGTCTATTACGAGGATACGGACGCCGGCGGCATCGTGTACTACGCCAATTACCTGAAGTTCTTCGAACGTGCGCGCACCGAATGGCTGCGTTCGCTCGGCATCGATCAGCACACCCTGCGCGACGAGGACGGCGCGCTGTTCGTCGTGCGCAATGCCAGCGTCGACTACGTCGCGTCCGCGCGCCTGGACGATGAAGTGAAACTGACCCTGAACGTGGAAAAGCTCGGCCGCGCGTCCGTCGAGTTCGACCAGCAAGCCTGGCGCGGCGATACGCTGCTTGCCAGCGCCGATGTCCGGGTCGGCTGCATCGATGCCGTCACGATGCGTCCACGTTCCCTCCCCGACCTTGCCGCTGCTAAAATGCGTGCCGCCTGATCATCCATTTGACCAAATATATATCCAATGAACGCAGTCCAAGACCTCTCATTCATTGAACTGATCCGCCATGCCCACGTGCTGGTGCAGTTACTGATGGCCCTGCTGTTCGCGATTTCCCTGATGAGCTGGACGTATATTTTCCGCAAGCTGTTCGCGATCCGCGCGGCACGCCGCCAGACGGAACAGTTCGAGCGCAGCTTCTGGGCCGGCGGCAACCTGCACACCCTGCACCAGAGCGCCAGCAGCCAGCGCGACCAGAGCGGTCCGCTGGCCCGCATCTTCGAAGCGGGCATGGGCGAGTTCATCAAGGGCAAGCAGGCGTCGCGCGACGCGCTCGACATGGGCGCGGTGCTGGACGGCGCCCGCCGTGCGATGCGCGCCGCGTTCCATCGCGAACTGGACCAGATGGACACGCACCTGAACTTCCTGGCGTCGGTCGGTTCGGTCTCGCCGTACATCGGCCTGCTCGGTACCGTGTGGGGCATCATGAACGCGTTCCGCGGCCTCGCGAACGTGCAGCAGGCCACGCTGGCCACGGTTGCACCGGGCATCGCCGAAGCGCTGATCGCGACCGCCATCGGCCTGTTCGCGGCCATTCCGGCCGTGGTCGCGTACAACCGCTTCACCCACGACATCGACCGCCTCGCGATCCGCTTCGAAAGCTTCGTCGAGGAATTCTCGAACATCCTGCAGCGCCAGTCGCGCTGATCGCCGTCACGAGGAACCGACATGGCCTTCAACAGCAGCCTGCGGGGCAGCCGTCGCAAGCTCAAGTCCGAGATCAACGTCGTGCCGTACATCGACGTGATGCTGGTGCTGCTCATCATCTTCATGGCGGTGCCGCCGACGCAGAACCCCAGCGAGATCAAGCTGCCCAGCGCCGAGCGCTCGACGCAGCCGCCGGACGACTACATCCAGGTCGCGATCAAGGAGAATGCCCAGCTGCAGATCGGCATCACGGGCAAGAATCCGCAGCCGCTGGAAGACGTATCGAGCCGTTCGACGCTCGTCACGCGCCTGCGCGACCTGCACGCCGAGCATCCGGATTACCCGGTCTTGATAGCTGGCGACCGCGACAGCAAATACGATGACGTCATCCAGCTGATTTCGGAAGCCAAGAAGATGGGTATCACCCGCGTCGGCCTGGCC
Organism: Massilia cellulosiltytica; assembly: GCF_047325105.1. NCBI lineage: Bacteria > Pseudomonadati > Pseudomonadota > Betaproteobacteria > Burkholderiales > Oxalobacteraceae > Massilia > Massilia cellulosiltytica. The sequence continues at coordinate 4,883,672 of NZ_CP168562.1, forward strand.
ACGAAGTGAAGACGAACTGATGTCAGCAACGAAGCAGACCAACATCGGCAACGGCGCGCCTTACAGCGTGCCGCCTGAACCGAACCGCTGGCCGGCCATCGGCCTGGCGGTGGGCGTGCACGCCATGTTGCTGGCGTTCCTGTGGATCGGCGTGAGCTGGCAGAACAATGCGCCCGTCGCCGTCGAGGCGGAAATCTGGGACGTGACGACGCAGACCGCCGCGCCGCCGCCCGCCCCGGCGCCCGAGCCGGAACCCGAACCCGAGACCCCGCCGCCGCAACCCGCGCCGAAAGCCGTGGAGCCGCCGCCCGTCGTCGAAAAACCGCAGCCGAAGGCGCCGGACATCGCCCTCGAGCGCGAAAAGAAACGCAAGGAAGAATTGAAGCGCAAGCAGCTCGAGGAAGAGCGCGAACGCGAACGCGAAGAACAGCGCGCCGAGGAAAAGAAAGCGAAGGCGCTGGCCGAGAAGAAGGAACGCGAACTCGAAGAGAAGAAAGCCAAGGCCGACGCTGAAAAGAAAGAAGCCGAGCAGAAGAAAAAAGACGAAGCGGAAAAGAAAAAGAAAGAGGAAGCCGAGAAGAAGAAAAAGGCCGCCGCCGAACAGAAGAAACTGGAAGCCGCCCGCGCCGAGGAAATGCGCCGCATCACGGGCGCGGCCGGCAATCCGACCAGCACCGGCACGGCCGAGAAATCGACGGCGCCGCGCATCGACAAGGGCTATACCGCGGCCATCACGGCCAAGGTGAAGGGCAATACGTCGTACGCGGGCAGCCTCGACGAACCGGGCAATCCGACGGCGACGTTCCGCGTCGAGCAGTTGCCGACCGGCGAGATCATTTCGGTCAGGAAGATCAAGAGCAGCGGTGTGCCGTCATTCGACGATGCGGTCGAAAAAGGCATCACCAAATCGTCCCCACTGCCCAAGAAGAAAGATGGTACGGTAGAGCGTTCCCTCGTGATCGAGTTCCATATGAAGGACCTGCAGTGATCGCGTTCCGACCTTAACCATTGCTGAGAGAAACATGAAGAAACTACATACCCTGCTGTTTTCGGCCACCCTCCTGATGGGCGTGGCTGCACATGCCCAGCTGAAAGTCGAAATCGCCGGCGTGGGCAGCAACCAGATCCCGGTCGCAGTCGCGGCATTCGCCGACGAATCGGTGGCACCCGAACAGGTGTCCGCCATCATCCGCGCCGACCTCGAACGCAGCGGCGTGTTCAAGGTCATCGACGCGCGCCAGGCCATTTCCGACACCGCCAACATCGACCTGGCCGCCTTCAAGGCCAGCGGTGCCGACGCGCTCGTCGTGGGTTCCGTGCAGCGTCTCGCGGACGGCCGCTTCCAGGTACGTTATAAACTGCTCGACACCGTCAAGCAGTCGCAGCTGTCGCAACTGTCCGATGCCGTCACGGCGCGCAACACGCGCCTGGAAGGCCACCGCATCGCCGACGACGTCTACGAAAAACTGACCGGCGTGCGCGGCATCTTCTCGACCCGCATCACGTACGTGAAGCAGGATCCGGCCGCGCGCGACTACAAGCTCGTCGTGGCCGACGCGGACGGCGAAGGCGAACAGGTCGCCGCGCACGGCCGCGAGCCGATCATCTCGCCGTCGTGGTCGCCGGACGGCACGAAGGTCGCGTACGTCTCGTTCGAACTGCGCAAGCCCGTGATCTATGTGCAGAACCTGGTGACGGGCCAGCGTACCGTGGTCGCCAACGAGAAGGGCAACAACTCCGCACCGGCCTGGTCGCCGGACGGCTCGAAGCTGGCTCTCGCCCTGTCGAAGACCGGCAATACGCAAATCTGGATCGTGAACGCGGACGGCAGCGGCCTGCGCCGCGTATCGAACAGCAACGGCATCGACACCGAGCCGCAGTTCTCGCACGACGGCCAGTCGATTTACTTCACCAGCGACCGCAGCGGCGGTCCGCAAATTTACAAGATGAGCGTGAGCGGCGGGCAGGCAACCCGCGTCACGTTCAACGGCAACTACAATATCAGCCCTCGTGTATCCCCGGACGGCAAGACGCTGGCGTGGATTTCGCAACGCGATGGGGGTTTTTCCCTGTATGCGATGGACCTGGCTTCCGGTCAGGAACAACGCTTGGCCGATGGGGCCACCGAACCGAGTTTTTCGCCGAACGGCAAATACATCATGTATGCGACGAAGGGTGGCGGGCGTACCGCATTGGCCGTTGTGTCGGTCGACGGACGTGTCAAGCAGCGCCTGAGCACCCAAGCGGGAAACATTCGGGAGCCCAGCTGGGGCCCGTTTATGAAGTAAAAACTTTTGACCAGGAGAAAAACCATGCGTAATGTAAAAAGTGTAGCGTTCATCGTGGCTGCTGCCGCCCTGCTGTCGGCATGCTCGTCGACCAAGCTGCAGGAAGCCCCGAAAGTCGAAGAAAAGCCGGTCGCTCAGGCAACCCCGCCGGCTGAACCGGCACGTGAAATCAAGCCGGTCGAAACCGGCAGCGTCGATCCGCTGAACGACCCGAAAGGCGTTCTGGCGAACCGCAGCGTGTACTTCGACTTCGACAGCTACGTTGTCCGTGACGACGGCAAGCCGGTCGTCGAGAACCACTCGGCTTACCTGACCAAGAACCAGCAGCGCAAGGTCCTGATCCAGGGCAACACCGACGAGCGCGGCGGCACCGAATACAACCTGGCCCTGGGCCAGAAGCGCGCCGAAGCCGTGCGCAAGTCGATGGCTGCCCTGGGCGTGTCGGACAGCCAGATGGAAGCTGTTTCGCTGGGCAAGGAAAAGCCGAAGGCCACCGGCCACGACGAAGCTGCCTGGGCTGAAAACCGCCGCGCGGACATCGTCTACCAATAATCGGGACGCTGTCTTGCCTGCCTGAGAGCTGGCGCTCCCGGCAGATTTGACAGCGGGGCGGGATGCGGTGCAGACTGCATCCCGCCCCGTTTCCATTTGGATTCCCAAGTTTTCATAGGTCTAGAAAAGTCATGATGATCAAACTGTCCCAGTTCCGCCTCGCCGCCGTCGCCCTCGCCCTGACCGCCTGGCTGCCCCTGCAGGCGAACGCCGGCTTGCTCGACGACGATGAAGCCCGCAAGGCGATACTCGACCTGCGCGCCAAGGTCGATGCACTGGCACGCGACATCAACGCCCGCGTGGACACGAAGGCCGACAAATCGATCGGCGTCGACATGCTGAACCAGCACGAACAGACCATGCAGGAAATCTCGCGCCTGCGCGGCCAGGTCGAAGTCCTCGCCAACGAGATCGCCAACGTCCAGAAGAACCAGAAAGACCTGTACGCGGATCTCGACGCCCGCGTCAAGAAACTCGAACCGCGCCAGGAAACGATCGACGGCCAGACCGCCGAAGTCCTGCCGTCCGAAAAGAAAACCTACGACGGCGCGATGGACCTGTTCAAATCGGGCGACTACAAGGCCGCGGCCGGCGCCCTGCAGGAGTTCGTACGCCGCTTCCCCGACTCGGCCTATGCCGCCAACGCCCAATACTGGCTCGGCAACGCCTATTACGCGCAGCGCGACTACAAGAACGCGATCGCTGCCCAGGAAGCCGTCGTCGCCAACTACGGCACGAGCGCGAAGGCCCCGGACGCCATGCTCAACATCGCCTCCAGCTATACGGAGCTGAAGGACAAGAAAAATGCCAAGAAGGCCCTGCAGCAGCTCGTGTCGAAGTTCCCGGACTCGGCCGCCGCGCAAGCAGCCAAGGACCGGCTGGCGGCGCTGAAGTAAGCCGTTTGACACGACCGCAGTTTCCCCCTATAATCTTGCTTCTTTCGGGTCGTTAGCTCAGTTGGTAGAGCAGCGGACTTTTAATCCGTTGGTCGCTGGTTCGAGCCCAGCACGGCCTACCAGAATTCAGCAGTAGCAAAGCAAGGCGTTACGAGTGATCGTGACGCCTTTTTTGTTTTGCGCTGCAGTTCTCCTCTCTTATCTGCTGTGCCGTTTTGCGACGCGCAGCCGCCCATCTGCTGCCACTGCGCGACGCAAAAACTTGCGTTTTGTCACTGTCTACGTGCAATTTAATCACTACATTCAAGAACTTCGTCGCAAGTTCAGACGCGCGCCAACAGCCACTTCAAGCACCTCGAATTCAACAATGCGCAGCTCAACGAATGAGTAACTACGATGACTGACCTGCAAGCACTGCTGGAAGTTCACCAAAGTACCCGCCTGTTGCGCTTGTCGTTCCCGAGAAACGACGGCCCGCGAGTCAAGCTGATGGTGAACCGGTTCGAAGGCACGGAATACCTGTCGCGCGACTTCGAATTCAAGGTAGAACTCCTGAGCGACGACGGCAGGATAGAACTTGAGGCGATGCACGGCAAGCTGCTGTGCGTCTCGCTAGTGCAGGCGGACGGCAGCCTCCGTCCCTTCACCGGTTATGTCACGTCGTTCAAGCTGGTCAAAACGGATGGCGGCATCGCGTTCTACGAGGCCGTGCTGACGCCGTGGCTGGCGTACACGCGCCTGCGTCGTAACAACCGGCTGTTCCATGCCAAAAGCCTGCGCGCGCAGGCGGAGACGATCTTCGCTGGCTACAACGGACTACCTGCGTGGGAATGGGAAGTCACTGGCGAACAACCGCAGCTCACGATGACACCCAATGGGACGAAACCGACCACAACTACTTGTGCCGGCGTTGGGAAGCGGCGGGCTACAGCTATTGGTACGAACAAAGCCGCGAAGGCCATACGCTCAGGGTGTGCGACGACACCCGCGCCGCGCCGCCGATCGAGGGGCCGTCGCCCGGTATTCGCTTTCACCGCGCCGGTGGCGCGGTCGAAGAGGATGCGATCGGCGAGTGGAATTGAAAGCAGGAGGTCATTAGCGCGATTCGGAAACATTTTCAGGATCGCGGGTCGGTTGTCGACTTTGAATAATGGCATGCATCGCGAATAGAAATTAATAATGCATACTATTAAGTTAGATCTGAAGCAAGGCTCGGTCTCTGTCGATTCGGCACTCATAGTCGTTGACGGAAAAGGCGTCCTCGCCGAATCTATCGCAAAGATATGTTCGCCACCGGTTCAAACAGATGAGGGGCGAACACAATATCGCTTGTTAAGAAAAACCAGTGTTTGCGGAAAATCGGCCGATAGCGTGATTGAAGTCGGAGAAGGAAGAGTGTGCGCCGTAACCTTTTTATTTGATTTTATCGAGTTTTTCGCATCCAGCGTTCTTGAATCAAAAGCACTAAAAGCTTGCGAGAAGTCTTTAAATCTGCATTTTATAAGCAATCATCCAAGTACCGCCTGTTTAGCCTCCTGCGAATGGGGGCAGGCCATATTTTTTTACGATGCTAAACAAGGCGATCTAAGCTTGGAAATCACATTCCAGCGCAGTTCAAATAAATCCAATTTACACGCCTGAGAGACGGCTTGACAACTCTAGGGCAACACACTTCGACGCAATCATATGCCGCTGCCGCGAGCAAAGCGAAAGATGATTGCGCGCATAGCCAAAAAGTGAGGAAATTAATCTCAGCCTTATCGATTTTTCAAACAGTCACTAAGGAGCCGCTGATTAATTCATCCGCCCCAAGTGCCACTGGTCCTGCCCGTCTGCGATAATTTCAACTTGTCCAACGCAGTCGTGTCGTTCATGCAGAAGAGCTTTTCCGACCTTGAATACGCGAACAAGAAGAAGCTGACGCGGCGCGACCGCTTCCTTGCGGAGATCGAAAAGGTCGCGTCAGGGGACAAGCTGCAGCAGGCATTCGAACCGTTTTATCCCAAAGTCGGTGGTCATTTTTGTCGCAAAGGGCACTTCTTTCCAATCCTCACTTGGGAACGGACGGAGGTTTACAGTATTTCATTGAAGATGGCGATAAACCAAAATTGACCAAAGGCCCCGTTTTAAAATCTCGATATGACAACATTAAACATCTACTTTTCTCCAGACAATGGCGTCATGCGCACCGATGATCAGGTATTGGTCTTCCCAGGACTTGAACGATCGGAATTCGACCGTGGCCTTGGACAGCACATGAATGGCGGAAAGTCCGCCCCGGATTACGTCGTGTATGGCCCCACGTCAGTTGTGTTGTGGGAGCAACGCTTCTTGGTCGGCCTCAGATTCTTCAAAGACGTCGTACAAGCGGTCACGCTGACGCTCGAACAGGGCCGAGTGGCCGTCTTGGGTTATGACGCCACGGAAAAAGACCTTCTGGCCGAGAAGAAAACACTTACAACAGTCATCTCCAAGCATCTGGCGTGCTTGCCTTCATCGACATCACTCGGCGCCGATGTATTCGAGTTCCCTTGGGGAGGCATAGTTTCGAGAGCCGACCTGAAGTCGACGTGGTGTGGCATCGAGGTTTGGTATAAATAACCGTGCGTCTTTGGGGGAGTGTATGGTTGCAATAGTCCATGTCCACTTCCCGAACGATGACGCTCGCAATCATAAGAATATAGTTCGATGGCGTTGTAACCGTCGAGTCGTTAATGCATGTTGCTAAACTTGAAACAAAGTCGGGTTTTGATAGATTCGTTCGCTATGGGTTTTGACGGAAAAGCGCACTTCTCGGATCTATCGCGAAACTATATTCACTACTAATTCAAACAGATGAGGGACGAACACAGTATCGTTTACTGAGAAAATTTAGTATTTTCGGAAAATCCATCGATGGTGTGATTGAAGTTAAGAAGGAAGACGTCGTGTTGTAACTTTTTTATTTGATTTGATAGAGTTTTTTGGATCTAGCGTTCTTGAATCAAAATACTAAAAGCATGCAAGAAGTCTTTAAAGATGATTTTGCGAGCAGCAATCCAGGCATGACCTCCTTAAATTCCTGCGAATGGAGACAGGCCACATTTCTTTATGATGCTAAGCAAGGCGATCCAAGTATAGAATTACATTTCAGCACAACTCAAACGAAACCATTTAAATTATGACAAGTAAAAATATAGAGCAGAATTTCTGAAAAATTTGTGATCCTTCTCGTTTTGCGAACTGCTTTTCCTAATTTATGATACGAGCAGGCTTTCTTGGCCTGCTCAGCGGGATGAATGTTTCAGCACGCGCCTAATCCGGCTAGTTGAATAGACCCTATGGTCTGAGGACGAAGAACAAAAGCAGCTTGTCCTACCTATAGTGGAACGCGACGTTGTAGCGAGAGAAATAATCACACGTGACAAGAAACAGCAGAAGCGACTCCAACTATTCTTTAAACGAGTTTACAAACAGATGGGACTTGACAACTGATGGCCGCGATCAGCCGGGCGACCCGCCGACCCGCTATCGTCATCGATTTCACTGGAGTGCCAAATGTCATTAAAAATTATTACTGTCGGATACAAAACCGACCATGGCGGCACAGTTATTAGCGGTTCGCCCAACCACGATATCAGGGGAGGAGCGATCGTACGACTGGGTGATAAAGTTGATTGTCCGCTGCCCTACCCTGGTGGCAAACCGCACGGTGTAAACAAGATCATCACCGCCCAGAACACACTGACAGTCGACGGGGTGCCCGTTGCGGTCGAGGGATGTAGGACTGAATGCGGGTGCAAGCTGATCGGCAGCTTGCCTGCGACGGTCGGTTGAAGGCTTTATGCGGTATTGCCATGCCGATCGAAAAATACCTGGCCAATCTCAAGACGACACGATGATCTCGGCAGTTACGGGCCGCCTTGGGACTTGTAGAGGCCAGTTAGTGTGAGAGACAGCCCGGCATGGCCTGACTGCTCAGTTGCATCTATCAGCTTCCGCGAAGCGTTCAATCGCATCTAGACGCGGAAGAACTGGTCGAAATGCCAAATCGTTGCCGACCTCCGAGGAAATAAATTATGTCGAAGAACAAGTTAGTCATCGTAGATTTAAACCATGTCATCGGAGCGGCGCTACCAGTCTCCGACCGGACGTTCTACCAATGCGTTAACTGCTGGAGCATTCTCCGGTCGCACCCTTCGGACAATGAGTACTGCGTCTGCGGAAATGTCTCCCTTGATGTTGATGCCGGAAGGGCTGGGGCTAGGGACGAGCAGTTGCTTCGAGTGTTGCAGATCACTCATGCAGACTGATTCGAACGCGTGGTCTCACCCATCGCTGTGGAGAGTACAACCTAGTTCAACTACACCCCGTTGGGCCAGCGAAGACGCACAGATCATTCAACATTTCAATGGCGGTAGTCCGCTGGATGATGCAGGGCTTGTTCCACTAACAGCATAGTGCGCACGTAGGCTGAAAAATTCTGCTGTGGAAGGTGTGTATTTGAAATAAGAGGCAACGGCCTGAACGAAACACTTGTCATATTTGCGCGCCCGCTCACGCCGTCATGGCCCGCAGCGCCTCGAAATCGTCCGGATCACGTTTGATCCTCTCCGCCGCCGCATGGATCTTGCGGTAATAGATCCCGTTCCGCACGCCGCGATAATCCATGTACGCTTCCACGATCGGGTCCGCCCGCTTTTCGCGCTTGGCCCTGTCGATCAATGCCTGCAAATAGCGCGTCCCCATCTGGATGTTCGTCGCTTCGTCGATGAACGCCGGACTCGCGTGAAACGCATCCGCCTCGGCATACAGCGCCGGCTCGGCGCAGCGCTGAGACGTTGGCTTGCACAGGTTATCGAGCCGGAACAGTTCGCGGTTCGCCACCTTCAGCAACTGCATCAAACCCCGCGCGCTGCTGCCCGCCGGCTGGGCGCAAGCGTCGAAGCGCGATTCCATGTAGATCTGGCAGACGATCAGCTCGTCCGGCGCGCAGGAGCGGTTGTTCTCGTGCACGAGCCGGCGGATCTCGCGCAGGCGCGCGAGGGGTTCGGTGCACACCATCTGGTCGGCCATGTCGTCACCTGTCTCGTTACGTCATGCGCTTCATGGTCTTACCCGTACCGCATGCGTCGTTTGCGCTCGCTCAGGCGGGGTGATCGATTGAACTCAAGTATCCTTCAACCCTGACCGCGATAATTTCCGTTTGGAATGCTCCCGTTCCGCCACCAAGGAATCCGACCGCCATGCCTCCCCTCGACCTTTCCGATACCCTCGTGGTCGGCATCTCCGCCACCGCCCTGTTCGACCTGGCGGAAGCCGACGCCATCTACAAAGCCAGATCCATCAAGAATCCCCAAAGCGCGTTGGAGGAATATCGCGCCTACATGCTGGAGCGCGAGAACGAACCGCTGCGCGACGGCACCGGCATGGCGCTCGTGCGCGCGCTGCTCGGCTTGAACCGCTATGCGCCGTCCGAGGCGAAGCCGCTCGTCGAAGTCGTCGTCATGTCGCGCAACAGCCCCGAGACCGGCGTGCGCGTCTTCAACAACATCCGGTCGCGCGGCCTGCCGATTTCGCGCCATGCGTTCACCGGCGGCGAGTCGGTCGTCGATTACCTGGACGCCTTCGCCGTCGACCTGTTCCTGACGACAAATGTCGAAGACGCCCAGCGCGTGATCGATGCGCAGGCCTGTGCCGCCGCAGTGTTGAAACCGCCGCCGCACGCGGCCGAAGCGCCGCCGGAAGACCAGGTGCGCATCGCCTTCGACGGCGATGCCGTGCTGTTCGACGACTCCAGTGAACTGGTCTACAAGACCGAGGGCCTCGACCGCTTCCACACGATCGAGGACGAGAAGCAGAACGAACCGATGCAGGACGGTCCGTATGCGATCCTGCTGCGCCGGCTCGCACGCCTGCAGGAACGGCTGCCGTTCGGCGCCGACGTGTCGCCCGTGCGGATCGCCATTGTGACGGCGCGCAGCGCGCCGGCCGAGATGCGGGTCATCAATACCCTGCGCCACTGGGGGGTGTACGTGAACGAGATCTTCTTCCTCGGCGGTGTGCCGAAGTCGAAGGTCGTCAAGGCATTCCGCGCGCACCTGTTCTTCGACGACCAGGACCTGCACCTGGATCCGGCCGCGCGCCACGTCCCATCCGGACGCGTGCCCTACCGCTCGGACTCGCCGCTGTTCACGCCGTTGCCGCTCGACCTGATCGCGGAACCGCCGGTGCTGGTCGAAAAAGTCGAAGCCAGCTGACCTGGAGCCGCCGCTCCGCGCACTTCAAACCGGGCGGCAGCGACCGCCCGGCCATCCTCTCCCACCAGTTTCACTTCATGCTCGCCCGCCAGCGGCGCCCACGTGGCGCCCCGGTCGGCCGGGCCGGCATCCGTACCATCGAGTTGCCAGCGCAGGCCCGCGCCGCCGTAGGCACGCAGGCTCACGCGCTGCAGCGGTGCCGGGATGTCCGGATCGAGTGCGATGACGCTGTCCGCCGCCGGATACACGATGCGCGGCGCGCGCTTCGCCGGCGGCAGCATCTCGACCAGCGCGACTTCCGTGCCGCGCGCGAACCATTCGCTGCGCTCGGGCTCCACGGCCGGCGCGAAGCGGACCGTCTGGCGCACGACACCAGGCGGCGCGGCGGGCGGCCTGCTCGGGCGGTCGCGGTGCAGGTAGTCCATCACGTCGCGCCACGCGGGCGCCGCGCCGGACACGCCGGACACGTCCCACATCGAGCGGCCGTCGAAATTCCCGACCCACACGCCGACCGTGTAGCGGTCCGAAAAGCCCACGCACCAGTTGTCGCGCATGTCCTTGCTGGTGCCCGTCTTCACCGCGCTCCAGAATCCGGTGGCGAGTTCGTTGGAGAGGCCGAACGTCGTGCTGCGGGCCGCGCGGTCGGACAGGATGTCGGCCACGATGAAGCTGGCGCGCGCATCCAGCACGCGCCGTTTGCCGTCCTGCACGCCGCCGTTCGCCAGGATGCGATAGGCCTGTGCGAGTTCCAGCAGGCTGACGTCGCCCGAGCCCAGCGCCAGCGACCAGCCGTAGAACTCCGGCGCCTCGGTAAGACTCGTGATGCCGAGCGCGCGCAGGCGCTCGTGAAAGCGTTCGAGCCCGGTCAGCATCAGCGTGCGCACCGCCGGCACGTTCAGCGAGCCGGCAAGGCTCGTGCGCACCGACGCCGCATCGCGATACTGGTGGTCGTAGTTCTGCGGCACGTACAGGCCGCCGACGGTCGGGATGTCGACGGGCGTGTCGTCCAGCAGCGACGCCGCCGTCAACTGGCCCCGTTCCAGCGCCAGCTCGTATAAAAACGGCTTCAGCGTGGACCCGGCCTGGCGCAGCGCCGTCACGCCATCCACTTCGCCTGCGCCGCCGTTCGCGACATAAGCCAGCACGTCGCCGCTGGCGTTGTCGATGACGATCACGGCGCCGTCGCCGACGTTGCGTTCGGCCAGTTCGGCGAGGTGGCGGCGCAGCGTAGCGACGGCAAAGCGCTGCAAGCCCGCGTCGAGGGTGCTGCGCACCACGCTGCCCGAACTGGAGCCCACTGCGCCACCGAGGCGGCGCACGAACTGCGGCGTCACACCCGTCGGCGCGGATGCCGGCGCGGATGCCGTGCGCGCGAACGCCGCGTCGACTTCCCACTCGATGGCCGCGCAATCCGTGCGCGGTTCGAGCTCACCCGCGAGCTCGCGTGCGAGCGCGCAGGCGCGCTTCGCGACCGTCCGCGGCGGCGCCGTCGGCGCGCGCAACAGGCTCGCGAGGATCGCGGCCTCGCCCGCGTCCAGCCCGGACGGCGCCTTGCCGAACAGGTTGCGCGCGGCGGCGCCGATGCCTTGCAGCTCGCCGCGATAGCTGGCCAGGTTCAGGTAGGCTTCCAGGATCTGGCGCTTGGTCCAGCCGGCTTCCAGTTCGCGCGCGGCGAGCGCCTGGTCCCATTTGCGCGCCCACGTGCGGCCCTTCGACCGCGGCGCCAGCTTCGGATCGAGCAGGCCCGCGAGCTGCATCGTGATCGTCGATGCGCCGCGCGTACGCTGCTGGCCGAACAGGTTGTCCCATGCAGCCTTGCCGATGGCCTGGAAGTCGATGCCGCCGTGTTCCATGAAGCGCTGGTCCTCGGCCTGGAGCACGGCGCGGCCGAGCGTGGGCGAGATGTCGTCCAGCGCCACCCAGCCGAGCCGCCGGCCCGCCATGTCCACGCGCACCGTGGCGAGGATCTCGCCGTGGCGGTCGAGCAGGGTCGTGTCGGATGAGCGCCACGCCGCCTTCACTTCCTGCGGCGTCGGCACGGCGGCATGTACCGGCAACGCCACCAGCAGCAGAAGCCAGGCCAGGATCTTCATCACTGCACCGTCATGCCCGCGTTCGGCACTTCGCCGAACATCTCCGGCGCGTACATGGCTTCCACGCGCGTGGTCGGCAGCGCGAAGCGGCCCTCGTTGTTCAGCCGCACCGTGTACTCGACGGTGAAGCGGCCCTTCGGCACCCATTCGTAGTACGCGCGGTAGCCGGTGTGCAGCCGCTCCTCGAACGCCGGCCACGTCCAGCCGGTGCGGCGTTCGCCGGCCGTCGCGATCTGCGAATCGCGGCCCAGGCCCGATCCGAGCACGCTGGCACCGGCCGGGATCGGGTCGTCGACGACGACCCACGTCATGTCCGACTGCGCATCGATGTCGAGATGGACGCGGTAGACGTCCCCGCGCGACCACGTGCCCTTGACCTTCTGCTCGACCGGCGTGACGGTGCGCGCGATGCGGTAGCCGGACGACAGCGGGGCCTTCAACGGCACGGCCGCCAGGCTCTGGACCGTCGCCCACGGCTTGCCGCTGCCCAGCTGGCGCATGGTCAAGGTGCCGCGACCCTGCGGCCAGGCCTGCAGCACGGTCGTGGGCACGGTCCCGGTCCAGCTGACGGGTTTTGCATCCGCGCCCGTGACGACGAGGTTCGCGCTGCCCGTCACCGGCTCGCGCTCGTAGGTCTCGGAGAAGCGCTTGAGCGCGACGGTGCCCCAGGCGTTGGCCGTCGTCGTGTCCCAGTGGCCGTGCTGCTGGCGGCCCAGGGCGCCGCGCGCGAGGCGGCCGGCGTCGACCTTCCACGCGGGATCGTCCAGCGTCGCCAGCAGCAGGCGGTTGGCGTTCACGTCGACGGACGTCATGAGCCACCACCAGCCATCCGCGCGCTCGGTCGAAAAGCCCATCGTCGTGCCCTGCAGGTTCAGGCGCGCGCGCAGGATCTGGCCGGCCTGCGCCAGGCGCTGGTCGCGCTGCGGCAGCGCCGGCGTGCGTTTCAGGATCAGATACCAGTCGATGACGGCGGACGTGGGCCACAGGTTCGGCTGGACCTCGATCGAGTCCAGCATGGCCGGCTGCACCTCCGTATCGCGCGACAGCGCTTCCAGCGCCGCCAGCTTGCGCACGGCCAGTTCGCCCGTCGCGCGGCCGCTGCCGCGCACGATCTTCCCTTCGACGAACGCGGCGAGGCCCGCTTCCATGCGGCCGCGCAGCCCGTCCGGGATCGCGTAGCCCGCTTCATGCGTCACCGACAGCACATAGGCCGTGAGCACGTCGCTGCCCTCGTCCATCGGTGCGAAATACTTCACCAGGCCATCGCCGTCCAGGTGCGACGGCAAGGTCGCGACGACCGTATCCCACATCGCCTTGTCCTGCAGCGCCACCGCACGCGACGTGCGCTGTTCGAAGCACGTGTACGGATACGCCGTCATGTAGTCGCGCACGCCCGGCAGGTCGCTGCCGAGGCGCGCCTGCAGGGTCGTGCGGATGCCGCCGCGGCCCGGCAGCGCATCGGCCGGACGCTCGACGGGCATCGTCTTCGTGCCGTCGATCTGCACGAGCGTCGCCTGCAGGGTGCGGACCGGCACGGCGACGTTCACCTGCTGCGTGACGCGCATGCGGTCGCTCGCGCCCTCGCCTGCCGCCGCCACGTCCCACTGCAGCCTCGATGCCCCTGCCGGCACCGCGTAATCCCAGCCCGCTTCGCGCGATTCGCCCGGCGCGAGCACGATGTCCTGGCGCGGCAGCGCCTGCGCCTTGCCGCCATCCGCGGTCACGCCGGCGTCCAGACGGATGGCCAGCTGCCGGTCGGACGCGTTGCGCAGCGTGAACCCGGCGCGCAGGCGGTCCCCTTCGCGCACTTGCGGCGGCAGGCCGGAGACGAGCATCAGGTCCTGCGACGTGCGGATGTCCGTGCCGCCCGTGCCGAACCGGCCCGCGCCGCTGCTCGCGACGGCGACGATGCGGAAGGACGTCAGCGAGTCGTTCAGCGGCACGTCGACCTTCGCCTCGCCGTTCGCATCGAGGACGACCTTGCCCTTCCACAGCAGCAGCGTCTCGAACAACTCGCGCCCGGCGCCGCGGCCGCCGCCCCCGCCGTGGGGGAACGCCTTGCGGCCGAAGTGGCGCTTGCCGACGACCTGCATCTGTGCCGTCGACGTCTCCACCTGCAGGCTGCGCTCGTGCATCATCGTCTCGAGCAAATTCCAGCTCGTGTTGGGCATCAGTTCCAGCAGGCCGGCATCGACGGCGGCCACGGCGACTTCCGTACCGGCCGCCGGCCGCGTGCCGTCCGGGTCGCGCACGCGGATCGTGACCTGCGCACGCTCGCGCACCTTGTACACGGGTTTATCGGCCGCGACGTCGACCTTCAGTTCGTGCCCCTTCCACCCCACGCGGAGCGGCGCGATCCCGAGTTTGTAGGCGGGCTTGCCCAGGTCGACGAGCGCCGTCGGCTGCACGCCCGCCACGCGCCCGCGCACGACGAGGGCCGACACGAACACGTTCGGCGCATAGCTCGCCTTTACGGGAATCGAGATCGTCTGGTCGCGGCCGGACAGGCGCCGCACGTACGTGTCGAGGATGCCCTCGCGCTCGACGGTCACGAGCACGGTCGCGCGGCGGAACGGGCTGCGCGCCTGGAAGCGTGCCTGCTCGCCCGGTTCGTAGCGCTTCTGCGCCGGCAGCAGGTCGATGCGGTCGTGGTCCGCGTTCGCGAACCACTGTTCTTCATCGCCCGCCACGTACACCTCGCGATGGGTGGCCGCCACGCGTTGCTGCGGATCGGTCGCTCGAGCGCGCAGGATCAGGTCGCCGTCGACGGGCGCCTTCACGTTGCACAGGAGCAGGCCGCGCGCGTCCGTCGTGCCGCTGCACGCCTCGCCGATGCGCTTGATCTCGGCGCTGTGCTCATAGGCGTAAAAGCCGCCGACGAGACGGCGCCGGTGCGAATAGGTCGCCCGCTTGAGCAGGTCGACCGTCACCGGCACGTTCGCCACCGGCTTGCCGGCGACGTCCAGCACGACGGTCTGGAATTTCAGCGCATCGCGGCGCAGCAGCCAGCCATCGGGCTTGATGCCGACGACGTACGCGGATGGCCACAGCGGCACGCGCGTGGAGACCGTCAATGTCTCGCCGTTGGCGTCCTGGTACGACAACTCGGCCAGCAGGCTTTTCGGGCGCTCGATCGCCGGCAACTTGTCGACGACGATGCGCGCCCCGCCCGCGCGGTCGAGCTGCAGGCTTTGCGTGCGCGCGACTTCCTGGCCGGGCGTGCCTTCCGATTCCGCCTCGTCCTCGCCCTCGCTACCCTGGTCGACGACGCCTTCGCGCACGTCGCCCGCCCCCAGCGCGAACTCGTCGTAGTCGGCGAACTGCACGCCGGTGTCCTGCACGACGCTGCGCAGTTTCACCGGCGCCAGGCCCGCGGGACCGCCCGACAGGTAACTCACCTGCGCATCGAGCGTGACGGCCTGCGGCGCCACGGCGGGATGCTTCGGCCCCGCCAGTTGCGCCTTCATCGTCGGCACGCGGAATTGCTCGACACGGAAATCGCCCGCCACCTGGCCGCCGATCAGCACGTCGTACACGCCGAGCTTCGCTTCCGCCGGGATCGCCCACTCGCCCTCGGCGCTGCCGTTCGCATCCCAGCGCAGGGAAAACTCGACTTTCTCGCCGCTGCCCTGGTGGACGAGGAAGCCGCGCGCGGGCAACGCCGTCTTGTCCGTGCCGAGTTCCTGCGCGCGCCAGTCGCGGACTTCTTTCGGCGCCGGGTCCTTCGCGCGCACGAAGGCGAAACCTTGCTGCGTGCGGCGGCGCAGGTAGTGCTTCATGTGGACGGTCTCGCCGGCGCGCAGCAGGGTGCGGTCGAACACGGTGGCGACGATGCGGCTGTCCTCGTCGCGGCTGCCCGTGGGCAGGTTGAAGCGCCACGCCTCGATGCCCTGCTGCCAGTCGGACAGGGTGAACGTGAAGTCGTCGCCGCGCGCGGCCGTCACGACGTAGATGTCGCCCTCCTTGCAGCGGGCAT
The DNA here is from genome assembly GCF_047325105.1 of Massilia cellulosiltytica. Classification (NCBI taxonomy): domain Bacteria; kingdom Pseudomonadati; phylum Pseudomonadota; class Betaproteobacteria; order Burkholderiales; family Oxalobacteraceae; genus Massilia; species Massilia cellulosiltytica. The sequence goes on from NZ_CP168562.1 coordinate 4,899,716, forward strand.
GCGGCAGTGCCTGGCGGATGCGCGCGATGCCGGCGGCGTCCGTCGTGCCGGTCCACAGCAGCCGCGCGCCGCAATCGCGCACTTCCACGCGCGCGCCCGCGACGGGCTGCCCCTTGTCGAGCGACGTCACCCACACGAGCGACGATTGCGCGCCGAGCTTGAAATGCGCGGCCAGATTCGTGACGAGGGCCGCGCTGCGCACGTACGCGGTGCGTCTTTTCGGATCCAGCGCGGCGCCCAGGCGCGGGCTTTCCAGTTCGACCGCGTAGAAGCCGGGCTGGCGCAGCGGGATGCCGATCACTTCGAACGCGCGCCGGCCGAGCGGTTTCGGGAGCGTGAAGCGCTGCAGCGCGTCTGCCTTGGCGCCCTTGAAGATCGACACCTTCAGCTGGTCGCCTTCCGGCTGGCCGGGATTCAGGCCGCCGTGCGGCCCCGCGACCTTGCGCAGCCACGTGAGCACGTCGGCCGTGCGGCTGGCGTCGAGGCGCATGGCGACGCCGTTCGTGTGCATGCGGCCGGCGAGCTGCGCCTCGACGTTGCGCACGGTGACGGGCAGCAGGCGGTCGCCGTTTGCCTCGATGATGCCGAACGGCGCCGCGAACTTGACGAGCGGCGGCTGCTCGCCCGTGCGCACGGCCAGCGGGAAGCGGCCCGCATTGACGAGGGACCGGCCCGCATCGTCGCGCAAGTCGGCCGGCAGGTGCAGCGTGAATCTTGCCTGTTCCGGGAACGGCCCAGGCACGCTGACCTGGGCCACGAAGTCCGGCGTCCGTCCGCCTTCCTTGTCGATGCGCGCCGGCCAGCGCTTGCCGCCCGGTCCTTCCAGATACACCCTGGCCGCGTCGGCCGCGCGCACGGGCGCGCTGAAGTCCACGCGCATCGGCTGGAACGGAATGCATTGGGACCGCGCGTTGACTTTCTCGCAGTTGAAGCGGGCCGTGAAATCGGCGCGCGTCTTGAACGAGAGCGTCTGGTCTTCGGCCGTCGCGATGCCGTTCGGCGCAGCCACGCCGGCGCCCCAGACGAGGGCGACTTCCGCATTCGACGGCAACGTGCGACGGCATTGCAGCACGACGATGCGGGCCAGGCGGCCGGCCTTGTCGTCGGCGCGCAGTTGCGCGTCCGTGTACGGTCCGATGTCTTCCTTGCCGCGGTCCGCGACGACGACTTGCCGGACGAACCAGCGGTCGGTGCGCAACACCTGTTCGCGCTGCGCGCCCTGCACCAGGGTCACGCCGATCTTGTCGCTGGCGCCGTCCGCGCGGCACCACGCCTGTTTCCGGATGCTGTCGGCCGACGCGGGCGCGGACAGCGCGAGCACGAAGGCCTGTTTCTCGTCGATGCCGGACGCGCCTTCATGCGGCAGCGTTTCCAGCACGGCCGGACCGCCCGTGGCGACGGTGAATGCCTGCGTCCCCGCCAGCGGCTGTCCGGCCAGGTCGAGCACGCCGGCTCTCAAGGTGAAGCGGCAGCTCGTGGCGCCCGGCAGGTCGCGTTCGAAGTCGTAGCTCCACGTCTGCGCATCGACCCAGCGGCCGCTGCCCGGCACGGCGCACGCGACGTCGAACGGGGTCTCGGCGCGCAAATCGCCGAACGCCACCATCGGCTGCGAGAACCGCGCGACAGCCTGGCGCACGCGCCGCACCTGCCCTTCGGGCGAAAAACCGGACACGGTGGTCTGCGCCCACGCGCCCGACCAACAGCACAACAAGACGAAGCACAGCAGGCGGCGCAGGACGACCATGGGTTCTCCGGGAGATGGCGGACGGACGACGGCTGAGTGTTGCAAACTCGGCTTGCAGTGTCAACAACGTTTAACAATTAGCAACGCAATGTGGCGGTCATGCAAACCTGCATGATTGGATATAAAATGCGGCTCTTATATTTCCTGTACGCATATAAGATCATGAGTCTCCCCCTGATCCTGAACCTCGCCATCGCCCTGGCCGCCTGCGGCCTGCTGTATGTCATGCAGCAACGCCATCTGTCCTTCACGAAACGTGTGTTCACGGGTCTCGGTCTGGGCATCGTCCTCGGCGCGGCGTTCCAGGCGTTCTACGGCAACGGTTCACCGGTCATTGCACAGACGAATGCGTATCTCGACATCGTCGGCACGGGCTACGTCAAACTGCTGCAGATGATCATCATGCCGCTGATCATGGTGTCGATCATCCAGGCCATCCTCAAGCTGCGTGACGCCTCGTCGCTCGGCAAGATCAGTGCGCTGACGATCGGCACGCTGATGGTCACGACGGCCATCGCGGCCACGATCGGCATCCTGATGGCCAAGCTGTACGGCCTGTCCGCCGTCGGCCTGACGTCGAGCGCGGCCGAAGTCGCGCGCGGCCATTATTTAGAGGGCAAGCTGGCCACGGCGCAGGACGTGTCGCTGCCGACCATGATCCTGTCGTTCATTCCCGAGAATCCCTTCCTCGACATGACGGGCGCGCGCAAAACGTCGACGATCGCCGTCGTCCTGTTCTCGATCTTCCTGGGCGTGTCCGCGACGGGCATCGCCGCCAAGAAGCCGGACGTGTTCGAAAAGTTCAGCGAATTCGTGCACGTGGCCCACGTGATCGTGATGCGCATGGTGACGCTCGTGCTGCGCCTGACCCCGTTCGGCGTGTTCGCCCTCATCACGCAGGTGCTGGCGAGCTCCAGCGTGCAGGACATCCTCAAGCTGATCGGCTTCGTGGCCGCATCGTACAGCGCCCTGATCCTCATGTTCGGCGTGCACCTGCTGATCATCGCGGCCGTGGGCCTGAACCCGGGCCGCTACGTGAAAAAGATCTTCCCCGTGCTCGCCTTCGCGTTCACGTCGCGCACGTCGGCCGGCTCGATCCCGATGAGCGTGCAGACGCAGACCGCGCGCCTCGGCACGCCGGAAGGCATCGCCAACTTCGCCGCGTCGTTCGGCTCGATGATGGGCCAGAACGGCTGCGCCGGCATCTATCCGGCGATGCTCGCCGTCATGATCGCGCCCACCGTCGGCATCGATCCATTCACCAGCAGCTTCCTGCTGCCCCTGATCGGCATCGTCACCATCGGCTCCGTCGGCGTGGCCGGCGTGGGCGGCGGCGCCACGTTCGCCGCGCTGATCGTGCTGTCGGCGCTGAACCTGCCCGTGGCGCTGGCGGGCCTGCTGATTTCCATCGAGCCACTGATCGACATGGGCCGTACCGCCCTCAACGTCAGCGGGTCCATCACGGCCGGCACGTTCGCCAGCCGCGTGCTCGGCCAGACCGACATGGCCGTGTTCGACAGCGACGCCGAGGTCAACCTCGACAGCGAGGAGCAAGTGGCGTAAAGGTGATGTAAACCTTTCTGCTGTTCACGTAAGAGCCCGCCTACACGTCGTTTTGGCACACGTTTTCGTCCGGAATCGTGCGCGGAAATCCCGCCGAATCCGTCTATGATCGCGTCATGTCAAAATCACAAACGGTCGGATGATGGATCAGAAGTGGCCACAGGAAATCTGGCTCGTCAGGCACGGGCAAAGCGCGGGTAATGTCGCGCGCGATGCCGCCGAAGCGGCGGCTGGCCTGCTCATCGACATCGCCGAGCGCGACGTCGACGTGCCCCTGTCCGAGCTGGGCGTGCGCCAGTCGCAGGCCCTGTCGGGCTGGTTCGCGGCGCTGCCGCCCGACGGCCAGCCGAACGTCGTGCTGCATTCGCCCTACGTGCGCGCGGCCGAGACCGCCAATATCCTGATGCAGCGCCTGAACCGCGACGAGTTGCTCGCCGTCCACGCCGACGAGCGCCTGCGCGAAAAAGAGTTCGGCATCCTCGACCGCCTGACGGTGCGCGGTATCGCCGAGAAATATCCCGAGCTGCATGAGCAACGCCACCACGTCGGCAAGTTCTATTTCCGCCCGCCCGGCGGCGAGAGCTGGTGCGACGTCATCCTGCGCCTGCGCAGCGTCCTCGACACGATCACGCGCGAGTACCCGCGCGAACGCGTGCTGATCGTCGCGCACCAGGTCATCGTCAATTGCTTCCGCTACCTGATCGAGCGGATGGACGAGGCCACGATCCTTGAGCAGGACCGCGCCGGCGACGTGCCGAACTGCTCCGTCACGTCCTACGCGTTCGATCCCACGCTGGGCAAGCGCGGCAAGCTGGCCGTTCGCCTGGTCAATTTCGTCGCCCCGCTCGAAGCCACCGGCACGCCGGTCACGGTCGCCAAAGACCAGCCCACCGCCGCCAAGGCCTGAGGTCCCTCCATGACGCTGCAAACCCATGCCCGCCCGCGCGACGTCGATACGAGCCTGCTGCGCAGCTGGCCGCTGCCCGTGCCCTCGAACGACGCCGACAAGGAAGACCGCGGCCACGTGCTCGTCCTTGGCGGCTCGCGCGAGATGCCCGGCCCCGTGATCCTGGCCGCGACGGCGGCCTTGCGCGCCGGCGCCGGCAAGCTGACCATTGCCACCGGCCGCAGCGTGGCCCAATTGGTAGCGCTCGCTATTCCTGAATCGCGCGTGCTGGGACTGGCGGAAAACGATGCCGGCGGCTTCACGGTCGAAGCCGTGGCCGCGCTCGATCCGCTGGCCGACAAGATCAGCGCCATCCTCATCGGCCCCGGCATGCGGGACGAGGCGGCGACGGCCCGCCTCGTGCACGCGCTGCTGCCGCGTCTGGACGGCACCGCCACGAACGTGTTGCTCGACGCCGAGGCGATGGGCGCGGTTTTGCATCCGCCCGTGGGAGGCACGCCGAACCGCGCGCCCTTCCGCTTCGACGTGCCGGTCCTGTTGACGCCGCATGCGGGCGAAATGGCCCACCTGACGGGCATCGCGAAAGACGAGATCGGCGCGGCGCCGGACCGCCATGCCATCGATGCGGCCCGGCACTGGAACGCCGTCGTCGCGCTCAAGGGCGCGCGCACCGTGATCGCGGCGCCGGGCGGCGAGCGGTGGCAGCACGAAGGCGGTAACGTCGGGCTCGCCACGTCCGGTTCGGGCGACGTGCTGGCCGGCATCATCGCGGGGCTCGCGGCGCGCGGCGCCACGCTCGCACAGGCCGCCGCCTGGGGCGTCGCGCTGCACGCGCGCGCGGGCGAGCGCCTGGCCGAACGCTTCGGCAGACTGGGTTACCTGGCGCGGGAACTGTGCGACGTCATTCCCGCCCTGCTCGAACAGGCCGCCGGCGACAGCGCCGACGCGGCGTCACGACCATCCGGCAGCTTCGCCGGGGGACAAAGGGTTGAACGATGATGGTTCGGCTCTTATCTCACCCGCACGTGTCGACGTTGCAGGCGGCACGGCGGAACAAGGGAAACTTCGGTTTCCCAAAGCAGAAGGCATGCAATCCGACGAACCGGCCGGCGCGGTGCCGGTCAAATGCAGACAGTCGGATTCGTACGCCACCGGGGCCGCGTATTGCGTCGGTTCCCTGATGGTTCACGCTTGGACCGCATGGTCCATCGGGAACCCTAAGCCCCGCCTCGCTTCCAGTGCTCACCGGGAGACGGCGGTAAACGATAGACGTGAACGAGGAGTAAAACAAATGAAAGCTCTTAACAACGCATCGAAGATTCTGTTTGCTGCAGCCCTGATGGCCAGCCTGGCCGCTTGCAAGAAGAACGACACCACCAGCACGACCGGTACCGGCGACACGTCGGCCACCGCGCCGAGCAGCAGCTCCGGCACCAGCGGCACGACCGGCGCCACCGGCACGGGCACGACGGGTGACACGACCGGCACCGGCGCAACCGGCACCACCGGCACCATGGGCGGCGCCACCGGCGCGACGGGAACCACCGGCGAAACCGGCACGGGCGCAACGGGCACCGGCACCTCGGGCACCGGCGCGACCGGCACGACCGGCGGCAGCGGCTCGTCGGGCACGTCGGGTACGTCGGGCACGACCGGCAGCGACACGTCGGGCACCGGCACCTCGGGCACCGGTACCTCGGGCCGCTGATCGCCGTGGCGCATCGGCCAAGGGTCGGGAACGGCCCTTGGCACCGGCATGCACTGGGCGCGGCGGATGCGGCCCTAGTGCATGCCGTTTCCTAGAGTGCCTCGGAATGAAAAAAGGGCCTGCGCTTGCAGGCCCTTCTCATTGCATGCCGGCCGCAGCCGGCACCACGCCGTTACACCGTCGCCGGGCGGCCGCGGCCGGTTGCGAAGCGGCCGGCCTTCACGATCAGGCGGAAGACCAGGCGCACGAGCACCAGCGTGAGGATCGCTTCGACGAAGGTCATCACGAACGCCGGCAGCGCCGTGAAGCGGGCCGCGCGGCGGTGGAACTTGGCCACCATGCGGTCGCGGGCGATCTCGATGCTGTCGTAGAAGGTCGGGACGACCAGCAGGGTCAGCACCGTCGACGTGATCGTGCCGCCGATGATCGCGATGGCCAGCGGCTGGTAGAACTCGCCCGAGTCGCCCAGGGCCAGCGCCACCGGCAGCATGCCGGCGATCAGCGCGAACGTCGTCATCAGGATCGGACGCAGGCGGGCGCGGCCGGCGGCCATCAGCGCGTCCTCGCGGTCCATGCCTTCCGCCTCGCGGGTGCGGGCGGCGTCCAGCAGCAGGATCGCGTTCTTCGCCACGAGACCCATCAGCATGATGATGCCGATGAAGCTCATCAGGTTCAGCGTGCCCTTCGTGAGCAGCAGCGCGACGACGACGCCGATCAGCGACAGCGGCAGCGACAGCATCACGGCGAGCGGCGCCGTGAACGAGCCGAACTGCATCACCAGGATCAGGTACATCAGACCGATACCCGAGACCAGCGCGATCGTCATCTGCGTGAACACTTCCTGCTGGTCCTTGCTCTGGCCACCCAGCGACAGGCCATAGCCCGGCGGGAAGTCCATCGATTTCGCCAGCTTGAGGGCGTCGTCCATGACTTCGCCGTTCGAGCGGCCCTGGGCATTGGCCGACACACGCACGACGCGCTTGCCGTCCTTGTGCTCGATCGCGGACGGGCCCTTGCCCATCGTGATCTTGGCGATCTGGTCCAGCGGCACCATCATGTTGCTGCCGGTGACGGCGATCGGCAGGCGCTCGATGTTTTCCAGGCCCACGCGGTCTTCCGGCGCCAGGCGCACGGCCACGTCGCGGGTCTCGCCCGTCGGGTCGACCCAGTCGCCGACCTCGATACCGGCGAACGCGACGCGCAGCGCGGTGGCGGCGTCGCCGACCGAGATGCCCATCATGTTCGAGAGGCCGCGGTCCAGCTCGATCTGCAGCTCGTCCTTCGGATCCTGCTGGGACAGCGTGACGTCCACGGCGCCCGGTACCTGACGAAGTTTTTCCATGTAGGCATTGGTCAGGTCCATCAGCTTGCGCGAATCCGTGCCGGTGAACTCGATCTGCACGGGCTTGCCGTTGCCGTTCAGGTCGTCCGTGACCGTGTACTCGGCACCGACGAGGCGGGCGATCTTCTCGCGCAGTTCCACCGCGATGTCGGAGGCGCTGCGCTTGCGTTCGCGGCGCTTGCCGATATCGACGTAGATGCGGCCGCCGCCCGAATTGATCGAGGCGTTCGTGTCCTTCGTCTCCGGCATCGTGCGCGCCAGCGCGGCCGCTTCTTCCATCTTCATGCGGGCATAGCCCACCGACGCCGACGCCGGCGTACGCACTTCGATCAGCAGCTGGCCGCTGTCCTGCTTCGGCAGGAACGACGTGCCGCCGAACTTGCCCTGCAGGCCCAGCGCCGCGACGAGGCTGACGACGGCGATGATGGCCATCCAGCGGCGGTGGTGCAGCGCCCAGGCGATCACGTGGCCGTAGCGGTTGGCCTGGTGGTCGAACCAGACGTTGAAGCGCGCGAGATATTTCTCGATGCCCTTCTTCGGCGCATGGTGGTGGCCCGGCGGGTCGCCCCAGTAGGCGGACAGCATCGGGTCGAGCGTGAACGAGATGAACAGCGACACGATCACGGAGCAGGCGACGGTGAGCGCGAACGGACGGAACCATTCGCCCGAGATGCCAGGCATGAAGGCGACGGGGATGAACACGGCCATGATCGAGAACGTCGTCGACGCGACGGCCATGCCGATCTCCGCGGTGCCCTCGAGGGCCGCCGTGCGGCGGTCGGAACCGTTTTCCATGTGGCGGACGATGTTTTCCCGCACGACGATCGCGTCGTCGATCAGCACGCCGATCGCGAGCGACAGGCCCAGCAGCGTCATGAAGTTCAGGGTGAAGCCGCACAGCCACACGGCGATGAACGCGGCCAGCACCGAGGTCGGCAGCGACAGCGCGGTGATCAGCGTGGAACGCCAGGAATTCAGGAAAGCGTACACGACGAAGATCGTCAGCACGGCGCCGAACACGAGCGATTCGATGACGTTGTTCAGGCTGTCCTGGGCGTCTTCGCCGCCGTCGTACGAAATGTCCAGCTTGGTGCCGGCCGGCAGTTCCTTGCGGATCTGTTCGATTTCCGCACGGACCTTCTTGGCGATGGCGACGGTCGACGCTTCACGTGAGCGGACGATCTGGATACCGACGTTGGGCTTGCCGCTGCGCATCGACACGCTGTCGATGTCGGCGAAGCCGTCCTTGATGTCGGCCACCTGGTTCAGGCGCACGACGGTGTCGCCGTTGCGCTTGACGACCACCTGCGAGAAATCTTCCGGGCGCTCGATGCGGCCGACGAGGCGGATACCCTTCTCGTCCAGCTCGCTACGCACCTTGCCGACCGGCGCGTTCGTGTTCTGGCGCGACAGCGCGTTCGTCACGTCGCTGACGGAGACGTTGTACTCGCGCAGTTTTTCCGAATGGATCAGCACGGACAGCTCACGGCGCAGCGAGCCGTTCACCTGCACGTTGGCCACGCCGTCGATCGCGCGGAAGCGGTCGGCCAGCTGGTCTTCGGCCAGACGCGAGATCTCGGCATGGCTCTGCGAGCTCGACGACAGCGCCAGGTTCATGATCGGCTGGGCGGACGGGTCGACGCGGCGCAGCACCGGCTCGCGCATCTCGATCGGCAGCTTGTAGCGGACCGACGCGATGGCGTTGCGGACGTCGTCCGACGCCTCGATCAGGTTGCGCTTGAAGTCGAAGCGCAGCACGATCGTCGCGCTGCCCTCGTTGGCGTATGCGTTCACCTCGGTCACGCCGGTGATGGCGAGCATCTGCTTCTCGAGGCGTTCGATGAGTTCGCGTTCGGACGTTTCCGGCGACGCGCCCGGATACGGGATCGTCACGACGATGATCGGAATCTCGACGTCCGGGTTCTGGTTCACGCGCAAGTGATTGAGCGCGAGCAGGCCCATGCACATCATGCCGATGATCAGCACGAGTGTCGCGATGGGCTTCTTGACACTGAAATTGGACAGGAACATGGTGGTTAATCCCGCTTATTTACCCTGGGGTGCGCTGTTGGTGGCGCTATTGGCGGTACCTGCGGCGCTGGCGACGCGCGCAGCGGCCGCCATTTCCACCTTCTGCCCATCCTTCAGGGTCGAGCCCGGGTGGCGCAGCACGCTGTCGCCGGACGCCAGGCCGTTCTTGATTTCGAAATTGCCGGTGCGCGGATCGCGCGAACCCACCGTCAGGTCGATCTTCGCCAGCTGGCCGCCCTTCACTTTCCAGGCATACGTCTTGTCGCCGGCCTTGACCATCGCGGATTCCGGCAAGGTGATCGCATCGGACAGCTCGGCGTCGATGCGGCCCTCGGCATACAGGCCGGCCACGCGCGGACGCGCTTCGTTACTGAAGCCGACGAGCACCTCGACCTGGCGGGTGATGTCGTTCGCGGACGGGTCGATGCGCTTGACGATGCCGGTGAACTTTTGCTCGCCGTAACCGTTGACGCGGAAGAACACCGGCTGGCCGACCTTGACGGCGGCGATCTTGTCGGCCGACACGCGGCCTTCGAAGCGCATGCTCGTCGGATCGATCACCTTCAGCAATTCCTTGCCGATGGCGGCCGTGTCGCCCGGGGAGACTTTACGGTCGGAGACGATGCCGTCGAACGGCGCGCGCACGACGGTGCGGGTCACCTGCTGCTGGGCCGCGACGAGGCGCGCCCTGGCGGCCGACAGCTCGCTCTGGGCGCTGTTGCGGCGCACTTCGGCGTCGTCCAGCGCCTGGGCGGACGTCATGCCGGACGCGCGCAGCGTCTTCAGGCGCTCGAGGGCGCGGTTGGACTGGTCCAGGGCCTGGGAGGCGGCGCGCTGGGCTTCCTGGGCGGACATCAGGCTGTCGCGGATCGACGTCTCGTCCAGCTTGACGAGCACGTCGCCTTTCTTGACCGGGTCGCCGTTCTCCTTCAGGACCTGCAGCACGATGGCGGACACTTCCGCGCGCAGGTCGGCCTTGCGTTCCGGCTGGACCGAGCCCGTGATCACCGGGCCGTTCGCGAGCGCACTGCTCTGCACGGTCAGGACATCCTCCGGGGCAACGAGCAGCTGGACGGCCTTGCCATCCTTCTGCTTGGCATCCGCCTGCGCGTTGGCGGCGTCGGGCTTTGCAGGGTCCTTGTCATGTTTGCCGCACGCACTGAGTGCGGAAGCAATAGCAAGGAAGATTATAGTTTTGCGCAGCATTTCTTGGTTCCCCCGAGGATGGACTCGTTACCTGTAAAAATAAGAATATAAAAGGCCAGCGCGCAGTATCGAATAGGCGGTCTTGACCGTCAATTGACGTTTCGGCAAAGCGCGGTTTTGGTGGGATGAACTGCAGATAGGCGGGATGAAATGCGTTTGGCCGAGGTTGAAATGCGCGAAAAATGAGACAGGGCGCGGACAGGCGGACGTCCGGGTGGACGGTGGGAAGCTAACGGTGCACTACCTTGGGCTCCCGCCAAGGGGGGCGCCCAGCCCGGGAGCGACGGTATTTTGTTACGCGGCCATAAGACCGTCGTCCCTGCGCAGGCAGGGACCCAATTTCATCGCACGAAGAGGTGATACACGAGATTCCCCATCAGGATCCCGGTGACGATGCCGCCGCCGATCTCGACGAGCGTATGCCCCATCCGCTCGCGCAGGGTCGTGTGGCCGGCCTGTCCCGCGGCCATGCGGTTGATGGCGGCGGCCTGGCGGCCGACGTGCTGGCGCAGGCTGTTGGCGTCGATCATCACGATGAAGCACAGGGTGACGGCCACGCCGAACGCCGGGTGGCCGATGCCCTCGCGCAGGGCGATCAAGGTCGCCATGCTGGTGACGGTGGCGCTGTGGTTGCTGGGAAAGCCGCCGTTGCCGACCAGGTTGAACGCCCAGCGCCCCTGGCGCGCACTGTTGATGAGGAATTTGATCGGGCCGACCACGAGCCAGGTCAGCACCGGGGTGACCAGATAAGAGACATCCATGTGAAATCCATTTAAGGGGAAACGGGAGGCATGACGCCGGGCGGCATTATGGCAGATGCAATGTCACGTGAGCAATTCACGCGGTGGCGATCGATGCGCCCGCCAATGTGGGAAACGGGGTAATATGCGCCGTGTGGTCATTCAGACAATGCGTATATAAGAACTGGAGAGGTACATGCAACATTTCAGGTTGTCGTTCGTCGTCACCGCCGTCCTGCTGGCGCTGGCCGGCTGGTGGGGCTTTTCCCATGGTGGCAGCGCCGGCCTCCTGCAAGCGCTGTGGATCGCGGCCGTGCTGGGCGTGCTCGAGATCTCGCTGTCGTTCGACAACGCGGTCGTCAACGCGTCCGTCCTGCGCAACTGGAACGCGTTCTGGCAAAAGCTGTTCCTCACGGTCGGCATCGTCGTCGCCGTGTTCGGCATGCGCTTGCTGTTTCCCCTCCTCATCGTGTCGGTGGCGACGGGCCTGGGCCTGATCGACGTCTGGCACATGGCCGTCAACAACCCGGACGAGTACGCCCGCAACCTGACGTCGCGCCACGCCGAAGTGGCCGCGTTCGGCGGTGCGTTCCTGTTGCTGGTCTTCCTCAACTTCCTGTTCGACGAGGAAAAGGAACTCCACTGGCTGGGCTGGATCGAAGAAAAGGTCGGCAAGTACGGCTCGGAAGGCCTCGCCATCCTGCTCACCCTGCTCGCCGTGTTCGGCTGCATGAACCTCGTGCCGGAGGCGCGCAAGCTGTCCACGCTCATCGCGGGCGTCGTCGGCGTGCTCGTGTACGTGGGCGTGAACTGGTTTTCCGGCCTGCTGGAGGAAGAAGAATCCGACCCGGCCGTGGGCAAGCTGATCTCGCAGGGCAGCATCGGCGGCTTTTTATATCTGGAAGTGCTGGACGCCTCGTTCAGCTTCGACGGCGTGATCGGCGCATTTGCCATCACGAACGACGTCGTCGTGATCATGCTCGGCCTCGCCATCGGCGCCATGTTCGTGCGGTCGCTGACCGTGTTCCTCGTGCACAAGGGCACGCTGGAAGAATTCGTCTTTCTCGAGCACGGCGCCCACTACGCGATCGGCATCCTGGCCCTGATCATGTTCGCCAGCGTCGAGTACGAGATTCCCGAATGGTTCACCGGCCTGTCCGGTGTGGCCTTCATCCTGGTATCGCTGTGGTCGTCGATCCGCTACAAGAAGCGCGAGCAACTCGAGTCGGCGACCTGAAACCCGTAACCATTAATAGAAAGGAAGCAAGATGGCGATCAGTTTGCAAAAAGGCGGCAACGTCAACCTGTCCAAGGAAGATCCGAACCTGAAGAAGGTCATCATCGGCCTCGGCTGGGACCCGCGCTCGACCGACGGCGCCACCTTCGACCTCGACGGCAGCGCCTTCCTGCTGCGCGGCGACGGCAAGGTGCGCGGCGATGCCGACTTCATCTTCTACAACAACCTGCAGTCCAGCGACGGCGCCGTCAAGCACACGGGCGACAACCGCACCGGCCAGGGCGAAGGCGACGACGAGCGCATCATGGTCGACCTCACGCGCGTGCCGCCGGAGGTGGAAAAGATCGCGTTCGCCGTCACCATCCACGAAGCGGACCAGCGGCGCCAGAGCTTCGGCCAGGTCGCGCGCGCCTTCATCCGCTGCCTGAACGCGGACGGCGAGCGCGAGATCGCCCGCTACGACCTGTCGGAAGACAGCTCGACGGAGACGGCGATGATCTTCGGCGAGCTGTACCGCTATGGCAGCGAGTGGAAATTCCGCGCCGTGGGCCAGGGCTACAACGGCGGCCTCGGCCCCCTCGCCCGTTCCTTCGGGGTGCAGGTCTAGGACTGGCCTGATTGACAATCCGGGCGCCCATGTCAGAATGGGCGCGCTTCGTCACGCCCCTTGACCTTAATCTCGCACACAACCATGCCCAAGACCCTGCCGCGCCGCGCCATCGCCATCCTCGCCTCCGTCGTCATCGCCGCCGTGGCGCTGTTCGCCCTGTACACGTGGATCGTGCTGAACTGGTCGTATTCGGAAGGCGAACGGGCCGGCTACCTGCAGAAACTGTCGCGCAAGGGCTGGTTGTGCAAGACGTGGGAAGGCGAGATCCTGCTGTCCAGCATGCCCGGCGCGATCCCCGAGCGCTTCAACTTCACCGTGCGCGACGAGAACGTCGTGCGCCAGCTGCAGGCCGCCATGGGGCAGCGCGTGCAGCTGACCTATTCGCAGCACATCGGCGTCCCAAGCACCTGCTTTGGCGAGACCGAATATTTCGTCGACAAGGCCGTCGTCGGCGGGTCGAATCCGGTGGCGCCCAACAATATGTGACGCGCTGTTGCGTCGCTTTTGTTAAAGAAATGTTATACGCAAACATTTCTATTGCCGGCCACAAGCCCGCTGTCCTACACTCTCCTGAGCGAGCAATACAACAGGAGACATCATGCAACAAAACCCGATCCGTAAAATCGTCATCGTGGGGGGCGGCACGGCCGGCTGGATGGCCGCGGCGCCGCTGGCCCAGCGCATGGGCCAGCGCTGCGAGATCGTGCTGGTGGAATCGCCGGACATCGGCACGATCGGGGTGGGCGAAGCGACCTTGCCGACGATCCGCTTCTATAACGCGGCCCTCCAGCTGGACCACGCCGACTTCATCAAGAAGACGCAGGCCAGCTTCAAGCTCGGCATCGAATTCAAGGACTGGGGCCACGTCGGCAACCGCTTCTTCCACGGTTTCGGCGACTTCGGTCCGCCCCTGAACGGCATCCAGCCGCACCATTACTGGCTGCGCCTCGCGCGCACGTTCGACCACATGCCGGCGCTGGAAAACTGGTCGATGGCGTCGATCATGGCGCGCGAGAACAAATTCACGATGCCGAACGACGCGCAGCCGGGCGTCACGGACGCTTATTCGTTCGGCTACCATTTCGACGCCGGCCTGTACGCCGCCTTCCTGCGCGATTACGCGATGGCGCGCGGCGCCAGGCGCGTCGAAGGCACGATCACCAGCGTCGACCAGCATCCGGAAACGGGCTTCGTCACGGCCGTGCGCCTGGCGGATGGCCGCACGCTCGACGGCGACCTGTTCATCGACTGCTCGGGCTTCCGCGGCCTGCTGATCGAAGGTGCACTGAAGGCCGGCTACGACGACTGGAGCGAGCACCTGCCGTGCAACAGCGCCCTCGCCGTCCCGTGCGCGCGCGTCGAACCGCTGACGCCCTACACCCGTTCGACGGCCAAAGGGGCGGGCTGGCTGTGGCGCATCCCGCTGCAGCACCGCACCGGCAACGGCCACGTGTACAGCAACGCGTTCACGACCGACGAAAAAGCGCGCCAGGACCTGCTCGACGGCCTCGACGGGGCCGCGCTGGACGAGCCGCGCCAGCTGCGCTTCGTCACCGGCAAGCGCAAGAAATCGTGGGTCAAGAACGTCGTGGCGATCGGGCTGTCGGCCGGCTTCGTCGAACCGCTGGAATCGACCAGCATCAGCCTGATCGAAACGGCCATCGGCACCCTGATCGAACAGTTCCCGGACCGCGATTTCCGACCCGAGCTGGCGGACGAATTCAACCGGATCATCGGCAGCCGCTACGAGTCGATCCGCGACTTCATCGTCATGCACTACAAGCTGACGAAGCGCGACGACACGGAATTCTGGCGCTATTGCGCGAACATGACCATCCCCGCTTCGCTCGCGCACCAGATCGAACTGTTCCGCGAGACGGGCCGCGTCGCGATCCTCGACCGCGACAGTTTCCTCCTCCCGTCGTTCGTCGCGATGCTGGTCGGCCTCGGTGTCGAACCGAAGCGCTACGATCCGTTCGTGGACGATGTCGACATGCGCCAGCTGCACGGGCACTTCGCGGGACTGCGCGACCTGATCGCGCAGACGGTCGCCAAGCTGCCGGACCACGGCGCCTATCTGGCGAAGAACGCGAAGGCCGGCTAGTACCGTCATTCCCGCGTACGCGGGAATCCATACTTAGGATCCGAAGACACTCTACCAAATACGCTGCAGGGCCTTCGACTTACCGAATTCTGTAACTCAGCATGGGTTCCCGCTTTCGCGGGAACGACGCATTCAGATTACTCGTGATCGCGGTCGGCCCGCTGCTTGGCCACCGCATCCGCGAGCCGCATCGCCGCCTGCACTTTCGACGGCTGCTGCGCGAACCGCCCCAGCACCTCGCGCGCGAGGTCTTCCGATTCGGCGCGCTGCTTGGCTTCGGCCTGGCGCGCCTCGATCTGTTCGCGCAGCGCGGCCAGTTCCGCCACCTGCTCTTCCTGGCGCACGGATTCCAGCTCCACGAGGCGCTTCTTCGCCTCCGCCATTTCCTGCGTGGCGAGCGCCGTCTTGCGCTGCATTTCCGCCGCCAGCTGGGCGTTCGCGAGCAGCGCGCGCTGGGCGTCGCGCTTGTCGATCGCGGCCTGCACCGCCGCCTGCTCGGCCGCCTCGCGCATCTTCGCCAGCTGCGCGCGCTCCGCTTCGGCGGCGGCGCGGGCTTCCGCCGCGGCCACCGCGGCGCGCTCGGACGCCATGCGTGCCGCCGCCGCTTCGTTGGCGCGCACATCGGCGGCCGTCTGCTGCTGTTGCGACGACAGCTTCTGCTCCAGCAGCAGCAAGGCGTCGTGCGCGGCATCGGCTGCCGCGCGTTCGGCCGCCAGCAATTCTTCCGTCAGCTGCTGCTGGCGGCGTTCGTGCGCAGCGCGGTCGGCCTGCGCCTGCGCCAGTTCGGCCGCGCGGGCGGCCTGTTCGCGCTGGGCGTCGGCGATCGCCTGCTCGTGGTCGGCCTGGCGCGCCGCCTGTTCCGTGATCGCGCGCTGGGCCTCGATCGCTGCCTGGCGCTCGGCGGCGGCGCGCTGCTCGTGCCCGGCCTGCGCGGCCAGCAGCGCCGCATGGTCCTGTTCGGCGGCGACGCGGCGCGCGTCGAATTCGGCCTGCTGGGCCGCCAACGCATCGCGCTGGGCCTGCAGCCGGGTGGCGTGCTCCTGTTCGGCCGCGGCGAAGCGCGCTTCCGTCTCGGCGCGCAGCGCGGCGATCTCGCGCTGCTGGGCTTCGAGCCGTTCGGCCAGTTGCATCGTGTGCTCCTGTTCCGCGGCGGCGCGGGCTTCGGCGGCGGCGGTCAGCGCACGTTCGGCCTCGATGCGGGCCTGCTGGCGCGCCAGCGCCTCCTGCTCCGCCTGCACGCGCGCCTGTTCGGCCTGTGCCAGCGCCTGCGTCTGCGCGGCGCGTTCTTCCGCCAGCCGCGCCGCTTCGCGTTCGTGTCCGACCCGCTCCGCCTCGGCCGCGAGTGCCGACTCCGCCGCCGCGTTCTGCGCGGCGCGTGCGGCGGCTGCCGCGTCGGTCAAGGCAGCGCGTTCCTCGGCCAGCTGGCGCTCGCGCTGCTGGGTCTCCAGGTCGCGCTGCGCGGCCTCCTGCGCGACGCGGTCGGCTTCCATCCGCAGGTGCGCCTGTTCGGTGGCTGCGCGCTCGGCGTCCAGGCGGGCCTGGCTCTGCTGGGACTCTTCCTCTTCCGCGGCGGCACGGGCCAGGGCCACGTCGCGCAGCTTGCGGTCCGCTTCGATGCGCGCTTCCGTCGCGGCCAGGATGCGGGCTTCGGCTTCGCGCCGCGCGGCGGCGGCGTCGGCCGCCATCTGTTCCAGGCGTTCGCGGTGGATGGCCGCGTCGCGCAATTCCTTTTCCGTCTGCAGGCGCATGCGCAGCGATTGCGCGGCCGTCCGCTCCGATTCCACCTGGGCCTGCGCGATGGCTTCCCGTTCCTGTTCGATGTGCGCGAGGGCGCGGGCTTCCTCGAGCGCGCGTGCCTCCGCGGACGCGCGCGCGAACGCGGACGCGAGCGCCACCTGGTCAGCCCGTTCGCGCTGCTGCGCCAGTTCCAGTGCCTCGGCTTCGGCCTGCGCCAGTTTCTCGGCCGTCTGGCGCGCGGCCCGTTCGGCCCGTTCGCGTTCGCGCGCGAGGATCGCCACGCGGGCGTCGGCGCTGGCGCTGTGGTGCACTTCCTCGCGCGCCGCATGCACGGCCGCCACGCGTTCGGCCGCCTGCAGGCGGGCCTGCTCGGCGTGAATGGCAAGATCGTCGGCGTCGCGCTGGGCACGGGCGGCGATCTCGGTGTCGATGCGCGCCTGCTCCGTCGCGCGTTTGCGGGCGTCATCCTCGGCGCGGGTACGGGCTTCGGCGGCGATGCGGATCTGCGTGTCGGATTCGACGCGGGCGCGCAGCCCGGCCGTCTCCTGGCGGATCGCTTCCAGGCGCTCGGCGGCGGCCTTGGCGGCGGCACGCAGGGTGTCGATGCGGTCGCGGTTCGCCTCGATCGCCTCTTCCGACGCCTGCGCGTTCGCGAGGGCGGCAGCGGCCGCTTCGGCGTCGATCGCGGCGCGCTCCTCGGCCAGGCTGCGCGCACGCGCTTCCGCGTGGGCGCGGTTCTCGGCCGCCACCGCCGCCTTCGCTTCCGCCTCCACGCGCGCGATGCCTTCCTTGATCGCGCGCTGTTCCAGATGCTCGCGCTGCGGCTCGACCTGCGGCGCCGCGTGGTCTTGCGCGGCGGGCATCAGGTCGATCGTGAAGTCGGCGTCGTCTTTCTGTGCGGATGGATCGGTGCGGTCGGCGTCGGTCATGGATGGCTCGTCAGTTCACATATGGGGCCCGGAGGGGGTCCGCACTTAATTATGCGGCATGGTTCTGTGTCGTGTCACGCCGAGCTGAATCGTAAACCTCCGTCAATTCCAGCGTTAGACCGGGAACAAAGGCGGCTCATCCATCAACGCCACCTGCTCGCGCAATTCGAGGATGCGGTCTTGCCAGTAGCGCTGGGTATTAAACCAGGGAAATGCGGCAGGAAACGCCGGATCGTCCCAGCGCATCGCCAGCCACGCCGAATAATGGATGAGCCGCAGCGTGCGCAGCGCCTCGACGAGGTACAGCTGGCGCGGATCGAATTCGCAGAAGTCTTCATAGCCGGCCAGCACGTCGGCCAGCTGGCCCACCATCTCGTTGCGCTCGCCCGACAGCAGCATCCACAGGTCTTGCACGGCCGGGCCCATGCGGCTGTCGTCGAAGTCGACGAAGTGCGGACCGTCGCCCGTCCACAGCACGTTGCCCGCGTGGCAGTCGCCGTGCAGGCGCAGCAGGGACAGCGCCCCGGCCCGGTCGTAGCAGCGCGCGACGCCGTCCAGGGCCTGGTCCAGCACGCTCGTATAAGCGGTCAGCAATTCGGGCGGGATGAAGCCGTGACCGATCAGCCAGGCGCGCGGCTCCCTGCCGAACGTGTCGAGGTCGAGCCGGGGCCGCTCCGTGAACGGCTTCACGGCGCCCAGCGCGTGGATGCGGCCGATGAAGCGGCCGATCCATTCCAGCGTGGCCGGGTCGGACAGCTCCGGCGCGCGGCCGCCGCGGCTGGGGAAGACGGCGAAGCGGAAGCCGCCGTGCTCGTGCAAGCTGCGGCCGTCGAGGACGCTGGCCGGCACGACCGGGATTTCCTGGTCGGCCAGCTCCTGCACGAACGCGTGCTCTTCGAGGATGGCGGCATCGCTCCAGCGTCCTGGCCGATAAAACTTCACGACGACGGGCGGGCCCTCTTCGCGGCCCACGCGGTACACACGGTTTTCGTAGCTGTTCAGCGCAAGCAGGCGGCCGTCGCCGCGCAGGCCGACGCTGTCGACGGCATCCAGCACCAGCGCCGGATCGAGACGCGAGAAGGGATGGCCGGAGGTGTTGTCAGAGGGATTATCCATCCCGCCATTGTAAGGTTTTAGCCGGCCAGGGGGCGGAAGCGTTACACTGGCACCTTCAACGCACGGAAACAGAAACAAATGCAACTCGACCAGCCCCTCTCCGAAAAAGAATTCGACGACCTCGACAACTTCCTCCTGTCCGATCGCTGCTCCGACGACGCGATGACGATGGACACGCTGCACGGCTACCTGACCGCCATCGCGATCGGTCCGGAAACCATCATGCCGGCCGAATGGCTGCCGCGCGTGTGGGGCGAGGAAGGCGCCGTGCCCAAATGGAAGAACCCGAAGGAAGAAGAACGCATCGTCAACCTGATCATGCGCTTCATGAACGAGGTGCTCGTCACCTTCGAGGTCGCGCCGAAGGAGTTCGAGCCGCTGTACGTCGAGCACGACATCGGCGGCGAGACGCTGATCGACGCCGAGGCGTGGTGCTGGGGCTTCTGGGAAGGCATGGAACTGCGTCCCGGCTCGTGGGAAGAGATCTGGGACTCGGAAGCGGGCCCGCTGATGCGTCCGATCTACCTGCTGGGCGCCGACGAGATCGACGAAAGCGAGCTGGCCGAGGTGGAAGATCCGAAGAAGGCGCACAAGCTGGCGCTGGAGATCGAGGCCAACCTGCCGGGCATCCACCGCTTCTGGCTGCCGCGCCGCAAGGCCGCCGTCGACACGGTGCGCCGCGACGAACCCAAGGTCGGCCGCAACGACGACTGCCCGTGCGGCAGCGGCAAGAAATACAAAAAATGCTGTGGGGCCAATGACTAAAACCGGGGTCAGAGCCCGGTTTTAGGTAATGGCTCAACGGTAACTCAAGCCGCTTCGGCGAGGCGGCTTTCGAACAGCGCCGCCAGCAAGTCCGACTGGCTCACGATGCCCAGGAACACCGCCCGCTCGTCCACCACGGGAATGTGGTGCAGCCCGCCGTTGCTCATCAGCGGCACGAGCGTGGCGATCGGTTCGTCCTTGGAAACGACGGCAACCTTCGTCGACATCAACTCCCCCACCGTCCCCGCGCGCTCCGGCCGCACGCCCAGCACGTGGGCGAACAGGCCGCGCAGGCGTTCGCCCACCGTCTGGTAATCGTCCAGGCCCGCGTGGTGCAGGAAATCGCCCTGGCCGATGATGCCGGCCACGCGGTGCGACGCGTCCAGCACCGGCAGCGCGTGCAGGTTGTGGTGGCGCAGCAGGCGCCAGGCTTCGGCGAGCGGCATGTTCGGCGTGGCCGTCACGACGTCCTTCGACATGATCGCGCCGCAGTTCACGGTACCGAAGCGGCGCGCGTAGGCAAGTTGCTCCGTCTGCAGCAGGATGTCTTCCAGGTCGTCGCGGCTGACGTCCAGCACCTGGCCGTAGCGGGCCAGTACGGCGTCGAGATCCTCGGCCGTGAAGCCCAGGCGCGCCATCGGGGCCGGATCGCCCGTCGCGTGCGCGGCCTGTTGCGCCGTGCGCAGCGCCGATTTCTGGTTGTGCGGATAGCGCCGGCCCGTCAGGTTGTTGAAGACGAGCGCCGCGAGCACGATCAGCGTGGAGTTCAGGCACACGGGAAGGAACGCGAACCCGAAGCCGGCCGCGTGGATGGCCGGGCCGCCGAGGACGGCCGTCAGCGCGACCGCGCCGCTGGGCGGGTGCAGGCAGCGCAGCAGGAACATCACGAAGATCGCGCAGGCGCCCGCCAGCGGGGCCGCGAGGGCCGGATTGGCGACGCTCTTGGCGCAAATGATGCCGATCAGCGCGGAAATCGTGTTCCCCCCGATCACCGACCACGGCTGGGCCAGCGGGCTGGCCGGCACGCAGAACAGCAGCACGGCCGATGCGCCCATCGGCGCGACGAGGGCCAGCGGCCCGATGCCCGAGCCCCTGGTCAGCATGTCGCTGAGGATCGCCGTCACGAACAGCCCCACGAGGGCCCCTGCCACCGCGCGCATGCGTTCCCCGCGCGGCACTGTATTCGGTTGCGGTACGAACGAGCGCAACCATTCCAAACTGTGTTCCAGCATCATTCCTGTCGATTGTAAAAGAACGGCAACGCCGGGGCATCGCACGCTTTTGCTAAAAAAATGTATCACGTTATGATATATTATTTGGTTCCCAAAGCCAACGCCCACGCAATACAAGCCAGTGAAAGACGAATCTCCCCCGCTGTCCAAGACGGATTTCGCCGCATTGTCGGAATTCCGCTACCAGATGCGGCGCTACGAGCGCTTCTCCGAAAACGCCGTGCAGGCCGAGGGCATCACGCCGCTGCAATACTTGCTGCTCCTGCACATCAAGGGTTTTCCCGGACGCGAATGGGCCACCGTCGGCGATCTGGCCGAGCGCCTGCAGGCCAAGCAGCACGGCGTCGTCGCGCTCGTCACGCGCTGCGAGGCGGGCGAACTGGTCATGCGCCGCACGAACGCCGAGGACCGGCGCCGTGTGGAAGTGCACCTGCTGCCCAAGGGCGAGGCGCTGTTGACGCGGCTGGCCGCCGTCCACCGCGCCGAGCTGCGCGCCCTGCAGGGCGTATTTACGATTCCTAATCTTGCATAACAAAATGAAAACTGCCACACACCCCTCCACGCCGCGGCGCGATTTTTCAGGCGACGCCAGCCTGCTCCGCATTGCCGCCCTCGCCGCCGTCATCGGCGCGCTCAGCACGGTCGCCGCGCACGTCCTGCTGACCATGATCCGCTTCTTCACGGACCTGTTCTTCTATGGGAAATTCTCGTTCGCCGAGCTGTCTCCCGCCGACAATACCCTGGGCCCGTGGGTCATCGGCATCCCCGTGATCGGCGGCCTGATCATCGGCCTGATCGCCCGCTACGGCACCGAGGCAATCCGCGGCCACGGCATTCCGGAGGCGATCGAGGCGATCCTGTTCAAGCGCAGTGCGATGTCGCCGAAGGTCGCCGTGCTGAAACCGGTGTCGTCGGGCATCGCGATCGGCAGCGGCGGCCCGTTCGGCGCGGAAGGGCCGATCATCATGACGGGCGGCGCGATCGGCTCGCTGATCGCCCAGCACTTCCACCTGACGAGCGGCGAGCGCAAATCGCTGCTCGTGGCCGGCGCCGTGGCCGGCATGACCGCCGTGTTCGGCACGCCGGTGGCCGCCGTGCTGATGGCCGTCGAGCTGCTGCTGTTCGAACTGCGTCCGCGCAGCCTGCTGCCGGTGGCGACCGCGTGCGCCGTGGCCGGCTTCCTGCGTCCGCTTGCGATCGGTTCCGGCGCGCTGTTCCCGGTGGCGACGGCCCCCGTCGCACCGATCGCCCTCCTCTCCTGCCTCGCGGCCGGCATCGCATGCGGCGCGCTCGCGTGGCTGATGTCGACGGCGCTGTACCGCGTCGAGGACGGCTTTCACCGCCTGCCGATCCACTGGATGTGGTGGCCGGCGCTGGGCGGTCTCGCCGTCGGCATCGGCGGCTACTTCGAGCCGCGCGCGCTGGGCGTCGGCTATGACGTCATCGGCGATCTGCTGCACAACCACATGGTGGCCAGCGCCATCGTCGGCCTGCTGGCGGTGAAACTGGTGATCTGGCTGATCGCGCTCGGTTCCGGCACGTCCGGCGGCGTGCTGGCCCCGCTGCTGATGCTCGGCGCGGGCCTCGGCGCGCTGCTGGGCCCGTACCTGCCGGGCGCCGAACCCGCGCTGTGGCCGCTCGTGTTCATGGCCGCCACGCTGGGCGGCATGATGCGCGCGCCCGTGATGGCCGTCGTGTTCGCGTTCGAGCTGACGCACGACGCCAACGCCCTGCTGCCGCTGCTCGCCGCCGCGGCCGGCGCCTACGGCTTTACGGTGCTGACGATGGGCCGCTCGATCCTGACGGAAAAGATCGCCCGCCGCGGCCATCACATCTACCGCGAATACGGCATCGATCCGCTCGAGCGCCACAGCGTGGCCGAGGTGATGAGCACGGACGTCCACTACATCGATGCCGATGCCACGATCAGTGAGGTCCTCGCCACGCAGTTCGGCCCGGGCCAGAAGCACCGCGGCTTTCCCGTCACGCGCGCCGGACTCGTCGTCGGCATGGTCGCGCGCGACACCCTGGACGGCCATCCGCCCGCGATGCGCGTCGGCGACCTGTTCGGCGCCAATCCGCCGCTCGTCGCCCTGCCCGGCGAGACGTGCCGCGCCGTGGCCACGCGCCTGGCCGTGCACGGCATCGAGCGCCTGCCGGTCGTCGCGCAGACGGGGCATGCGCAACTGCTGGGCGTCGTCAGCCGCAGCGACCTGATCAAGGCGAGTGCGACCTTGCACGACGAGGAACACGAGCGCCGCACGCTGCGCACGTTGCCGCTCATGCGCCGTCCTTGAGATAAGGCAAGCAGGGTCCAGCGAGTTACTGAACAATCATGTACGATAAGCAACCCGCGTCCGCGCGTTGTGTCAATCGACACCTCGAAAAACCGTCGCGAGCGGCAGCAATGTCGTTCGAGAAGCGCAGCTGTACGCTAGTACAGTGAGCATCGCAGAACGACAGTGCAACGCGCAGCAGGTTTTTCGACGTGTCACCTAGAGAGGATAAGAACATGATCAAAGCACTCAAGCACACCCTGCTCGCCGCCGCCCTCGCCGCAGCCACCGTTGGCGCCCAGGCCGCCGCACCGATGGTCAAGACCCCGGCCCCCGGTTTCTTCCGCGTGATGCTGGGCGACGTCGAAATCACGCCGATCAGCGACGGCACCTTCGACCTGCCGATGGACCAGATCATCCGCCAGAAGCCGGAACTGACGCGCACCACGCTCACGAAGAACTTCCTGAAGCTGCCGGTGGAAACCTCCGACAACGCCTTCCTGATCAACACCGGCAGCAAGCTGGTGCTGGTCGACACGGGCGCCGGCGCGCTGTTCGGCCCGACCGTGGGCAAGTTCGTCAACAACCTGAAGGCGGCCGGCTACCGGCCGGAGCAGATCGACGAGATCTACATCACCCACATGCACGGCGACCACGTCGGCGGCCTCGTCAACAATGGCCAGCGCGTGTTCCCGAACGCCGTCGTCCGCGCCGGCAAGGCCGATGCCGACTACTGGTTGAGCCAGGCGAACATGGACAAGGCCCCGGCCGACAAGAAGGATTTTTTCAAGGGTGCGATGGCGTCGATCAACCCGTACATCCAGGCCGGCAAGTTCAAGCCCATCGAGAAGGATGGCGAACTGGTCCCGGGCGTCTCCGCCCAGGCCGAGCATGGCCATACGCCCGGCCACACCGTGTACGCGGTCGAAAGCCATGGCCAGAAGCTCGTGCTGATCGGCGACCTGATCCACCTGGCGGCCGTCCAGTTCGACAATCCGCAGGTGACGGTCGCGTTCGACAGCGACGAGAAGGCGGCCGCAACAGCACGCAAGAAAGTGTTCGACGACGCGGCCAGGAACGGCTGGCTCGTGGGCGGCGCGCACCTGCAGTTCCCGGGTCTGGGCCACCTCCAGACGCAGGGCAAGGGGTATCGCTGGGTGCCCGTCAACTACACCCAGATGCGTTGAACCGTCGGCCCTGGACTGGCCGTCTACTTTGGCCAGGCCCAAGTTTGAGGTGACGCGACCGAAATTGGATCCCCGCCTTCGCGGGGACGACGTTGGTTAAGTTTGAATCCCCGTCAGCAGCGCGGCCAGCTCGTCCATGTCGACGGGCTTCACGAGGTGGTGATCGAAGCCCGCCTCGAACGCCGCCCGGCGGTCCTGTTCCTGGCCATATCCCGTGACGGCCACCAGCACGATGGCCCCCGTCTGCGCATCCGCGCGCAGGCGGCGGGCCAGTTCGTTGCCGTCCATGTCCGGTAAACCGATGTCCAGCAGCGCCACGTCCGGCCGCTGGTGCCGCGCCCGCTCCAGCGCGCGGTGCGAATCGTGTTCGACGTCGACCAGGTAGCCGCACGCTTCCAGCAGCATGCCCAGCGTGGCCGCCGCGTCGACGTTGTCGTCGACCACGAGCACGCGCAGCGGACGCCGCGCACCGGCTACTGTCCCGCCTGCGACGACACCGGCATCGGCCGGCGCCACGCGCGCGCCCCCTTCCATCAGCGGCAGCGCCACCTCGAAGGTACTGCCCTGCCCCAGCCCAGGACTCGTGCAGGCGACGGTCCCGCCGTGCAGCTCGACGAGGTTCTTGACGAGCGCCAGGCCGAGGCCCAGCCCGCCCTGCGCGCGGTCGACCGAGCGCTCGCCCTGCGTGAACAGGTCGAACACGTGTCCCGTGAGCTCCGGTTCCATGCCGATGCCTTCGTCGTGCACCGTCAGCAGCAAACGGCCGCGCGCAGCGTCGACCGTGGCCGCGACGTCGATGCGGCGGTCTTCCGGCGTGTACTTGGACGCATTGTTCAGGAGGTTGGCGAGCACCTGCACGAGGCGCGCCTTGTCGCCCAGCACCAGGGCGTCCGGGTCGGCGATGCCGATGGCGAGGTGCTGGCGGCGGGCCTCGAACATGGGGCGTACCTGCTCGATGGCCTCGTCGACGATGGCGCGGGCCGCCACGGGCGCGCGCGCGAGCGTGACGAGGCCGCGCGTGACGCGCGAGACGTCGAGCAGGTCGTCCACGAGACTCGTCATGTGGCGCACCTGGCGACCGATGATGGCGCTGCTCTGACGCACACGGGCTTCGTCCAGGCGGCCGATGCGCAGCAGGTCGGCGGCGGCACTGATCGGCGCCAGCGGATTGCGCAGTTCGTGCGCCAGCATCGCGAGAAATTCATCCTTGCGCCGGTCGGCGGCGCGCAGCTTGTCCTCGGCCGCCTTTCTCTCCGTGATGTCGCGGAAGAACGAGACGATGCCGCCGTCGGGCGTCGGGTAGGCGCGCACTTCGCACCAGATATCGACGCCGTCCGGCATGCGCTGGCGGTACTCGGCGGTGCCGGCCGCGCGGTCACGCATCACCCGGCGGTACATGCGCCCCGCTTCGCTGTCGATCGCTTCCGGCCACACGTCCCAGTGGTTGCGCCCGATGAACTCGGCCGGATCCATGTGCGCGATGCGCAGCCCGGCGGGATTCATCTGCAGGACGGTCCAGTCGCGGTCGAGCAGCATGAAGCCTTCCGCGATCGTGTCGAGGATCGTGCGGCCGCGGTCGCGTTCCGCGCGCAGGGTGCCCTGCACGCGCGCCAGGTCGACGGCGTTCCGGATGCGCTCGGCCGTGCCGCGGGCCAGCGCCACCTCGGCGTCGGTCCACGGGTGCGGCCGGTCCAGGCCCAGCATCAGGAACGCCTGCAGCCGCCCGCTTTTGCGCAGCGGGACGGCGAGGCAGGCCTGGATGTCCAGTGCGAGATACGTGCCCTGGCGCGCGGCCGCGCGCGGGTCGGTGCGCACGTCGGCCAGCCGCACGATCTCGCCGGCGCGGCCCGCGTGCGCGAGGCCGGGGCCGAAGGCGTCGATGGAAAACGTGTGCCCGGCCGCGCTGGCGAGGCCGGGCCGCTGCCAGTCGCGCACGACGGCCAGCGTATCGAGCGCCTCGTCGACTTCGCCGTACAGCACGCGCGCCATGCCCAGTTCCAGTCCCAGCAGGGTGCAGCCGGTGCGGATGGCGTCGTCGGCGGACGCCAGCGGGCGCAGCGCGTCGGCCACCGTCAGCTCGAACGCGGCGCGGCGCTCGGCCTGCACCCGGCTCGTCGTCTCGATGACGGTGCAATACAGGCCCGCCACGCGGCCATGGCCGTCGTGCAGCGGCGAATACGAGAACGTGAACCAGGTCTGCTCGCGGAAGCCATGACGCTCCATCGTGAGCGGCAGGTCTTCGAAATACGCGGATTTGTTGGACAGCGCGCGATCGACGATGGGCACGAGGTCGGGCCAGATCTCGGCCCAGACCTGCTGGAACGGCGCGTCGAACGCGGCGGGGTGCTTGGCGCCGAGGATGGTGGCGTAGGCGTCGTTGTACAGGAAGCGCAGGTCCGGCCCCCAGGCGACGAACATCGGGAACGCGGAGCTGACCGTCATCGACACGGCGGTCGCCAGTTCGGGCGGCCAGTCGGCCGGCGGCCCGAGCGGCGACGTGCTCCAGTCGTGCTCCTGCAGGAGACGCCGGACGTCGCTCTCTCCGCCGAGACCGGCAGTGGTACGCAGAATGTCAGCCATGGCCCGATTCTCGCATACCTGGCGGCGGGGCCCATGCACGATTGCAACTTTGTGCCTGAGCTCGCTTTGTCGCGTTACAGTTTGATGAAGTGCTCGCGGTAGTAGCGCAATTCTTCGATGGACTCGATGATGTCGGCCAGCGCCGTGTGCTTCTGCGCCTTCTTGAAGCCGGACGCCAGTTCCGGCTTCCATCGGCGGCACAGTTCCTTCAAGGTGGACACGTCCAGGTTACGGTAGTGGAAGAACGCTTCCAGCTTCGGCATGCCGCGCGCCATGAAGCGGCGGTCCTGGCAGATCGAGTTGCCGCACATCGGCGATTTATTTGCCGGCACCCACTGCCTCAGGAAGGCGATCAGCTGTTCCTCGGCCTGGGCTTCGTCGATCGTCGACGCCTTGACGCGGTCGATCAGGCCCGAGCGGCCGTGCGTGCCCTTGTTCCAGTTGTCCATCTTGTCCAGGGTTTCGTCGCTCTGGTGGACGGCGATCACGGGGCCCTCGGCCAGCACGTTCAGGTTGGCGTCCGTGACGACGGCGGCCACTTCGATGATGCGGTCGTTGTCCGGATCCAGGCCGGTCATCTCCATGTCGATCCAGACGAGGTTGAATTCGTTCGGGCGCGGAGTGGATACTTCGGTGGGGTTGGCTTGTGACATAATTCTCTCTTCGCTTAACTAGCTAAACCAGCATTTTCTCACAGGCATAGAATGCTTTCATCCGCGTTTTCGGTTTTGTTCGTCGTCTTTCTCCTGCTCACGCTCGGCCTGCGGTACTGGCTGGCGCGCCGGCACATCCGCCACGTCCTGCGGCACCGCGACCAGGTGCCGGCCGAATTCGCCGCGAAGATTCCCCTGTCCGCCCACCAGAAGGCCGCCGACTACACGGTTGCCAAGACCCGCTTCGGCCTGTGGGCCGCGCTGTGGAACACGCTCGTGCTGACCGGTTTTACCTTGCTCGGCGGCCTGCAGGCGCTGTCGACGGCGCTGCTGCACGCGACCGGCCCCGGTATGGTGCACCAGATCCTGCTGATCGTCGCGTTCGCCATCGTCTCCGGTGCGCTCGACCTGCCGTTCTCGTACTACCGCCAGTTCGTGCTGGAAGAGCGCTTCGGCTTCAACAAGATGACGGTCGGCCTGTGGATCGCCGACGCCGTCAAGGGCGGCCTCGTCGGCGCCGTCATCGGCCTGCCGCTGCTGTGGGTCGTGCTCACCCTGATGGACAGGACGGGCGCCCTGTGGTGGTTGTACGCCTGGCTCGTGTGGAGCGGCTTCCAGCTGCTGATGATGGTGCTGTACCCGACCGTCATCGCGCCGCTCTTCAACAAATTCACGCCGCTCACGGACGACAAGCTGAAGGACCGCATCGAAGGCCTCATGACGCGCGTCGGCTTCGCGGCCAAGGGCCTGTTCGTGATGGACGGCAGCAAGCGCTCCGCGCACGGCAACGCCTATTTCTCCGGCTTCGGTTCGAATAAACGCATCGTGTTCTTCGACACCCTGCTGTCGCGCCTGGCCCCGGAAGAGATCGAAGCCGTGCTCGCGCACGAGCTGGGCCACTTCAAGCTGAAGCACATCATCAAGCGCATCGGCGTGCTGTTCGCGCTGTCGCTCGCGTTCCTCGCCCTCCTCGGCTGGCTCAAGACGCAGGTCTGGTTCTACACGGGCCTGGGCGTGCTGCCGCTGCTGGGCCAGTCGAACGATGCGATGGCCCTGCTGCTGTTCACCCTCGTGCTGCCGGTCTTCACGTTCCCGTTCTCGCCGCTGACGTCGATCACGTCGCGCAAGCACGAATTCGAGGCGGACGCGTTCGCCGCGAGCCACAGCGATGCGCGCGACCTCGTGTCGGCCCTCGTCAAGATGTACGAGGACAATGCCGCCACCTTGACGCCGGACCCGATCCACTCCGCGTTCTACGATTCGCACCCGCCGGCCTCGGTGCGCATCCGTCACCTGCGCCTGGCGGGGGTCGCATGAGCCTGATCGACCGCCACTGCGTGCACGACGCACCCGCGCTGGACGACGCCGCGATCCCTGCGCTGCTGGCCGAGGTACCGGACTGGCATATCGACGGCACCCGTCTCGAGCGCGAATTCGTGTTCCGCGACTTCCACGAGACGATGGAATTCGTGAACGCCCTCGCCTTCATGATCCACCGCGAAGACCACCATCCTGACCTGGCCGTCGGCTACCGCCGCGTCACCGCGTCGTGGACGACGCATTCGGCCGGTAACCGCCTGTCCGACAACGATTTTATCTGCGCAGCGAAAGCCGACGCACTGTACGCGGGACGGGCGGGCGCATGAGCAAACACGATTTAACCGGCACCATCGTCGCGGCGCATGGCCGCCATTACCTGGCCGACGTCGACGGCGAATTCCTCCAGTGCGTCACGCGCGGCAAGAAGACGAACGTGGCGGTGGGCGACATCGTCCACCTGAAACGCACGTCGAACGACCAGGCCGTGATCGAGAAGATCGCGGAGCGCACGACCTTGCTGTACCGCTCCGACCAGTACAAGAGCAAGCTGCTGGCGGCGAACATCAGCCGGCTGTTCATCGTCATCGCGACGGAACCCAGCTTCGCCGACGACCTCGTGTCGCGCGCCCTCGTCGCCTGCGAGGCGGCGGGCGTCGACGCGCACCTCATCCTGAACAAGGTCGACCTCGAACCGAATCTCGCCCGCGCGCGCGAACGCGCGAGCCTGTACACGCGCCTCGGCTACCCGCTGCACGAGGTGTCGGCGAAGACGCATCCCGACGACACCGTCGCGGCATTGACGCCGCTGCTGCAGGACCAGTCCTCGATCCTGATCGGCCAGTCGGGCATGGGCAAGTCGTCGATCGTGAACCTGCTCGTGCCGGACGCCGACATCGCCGTGCGCGAAATCTCGGAAGCGCTGGACACCGGCAAGCACACGACCACGTTCACCCGCCTGTACAAGCTGCCGGCCGGCGGCACCCTGATCGACTCCCCGGGCTTCCAGGAATTCGGCCTGTACCACCTGACGGAAGGCATGCTGGAACGGGCGTTCGTCGAGTTCAAGCCCTACCTGGGCGGCTGCAAGTACTACAACTGCCGCCACCTGGCGGAACCCCAGTGCGCGGTGCTGCAGGCGGTTGCGGACGGCAAGATCGCGAAGCTGCGCCACGAGCTGTACGCGCAGCTGCTGCACGAGTCCGCGCAGACGTTGTACTGACAACTTTTCCGCTTCGTTCCAAATGCAATTTCCCGGAAAGCAAGCAAAAACGCTTATAATCCAAGAGATTATCGTATCTCAGGCACAAAAATGGCTGGCACGACTCCCACCAACATCAAGCATTTCCTGCAGTTCTCCGACTTCACCCGCGACGAGTTCGAGTACCTGATCGAGCGCGCGACCGTCATCAAGCGCAAGTTCAAGAACTACGAGATCTACCACCCGCTCGTCGACCGCACGCTGGTCATGGTGTTCGAAAAGAATTCCACGCGCACGCGCCTGTCGTTCGAAGCGGGCATGCACCAGTTGGGCGGCGCCGCGATCTACCTGAACACGCGCGACAGCCAGCTGGGCCGCGGCGAGCCCGTCGAGGACGCCGGCCAGGTCATGTCGCGCATGTGCGACATCATCATGGTGCGCACGTTCGGCCAGGACATCATCGAGCGCTTCGCGGCGCATTCCCGCGTGCCGGTGATCAACGGTCTCACCAACGAACACCACCCGTGCCAGGTGCTGGCCGACATCTTCACGTACTACGAGCACCGCGGCTCCATCGTCGGCAAGACGGTGGCGTGGATCGGCGACGCCAACAACATGCTGTATTCCTGGCTGCAGGCGGCGGAAGTGTTCGGCTTCCACCTGAACGTGTCGACCCCGAAGGGCTACGACATCGATCCGCAGCTGGTCACGACGACGAACTACACCTTCTTCGAGAACCCGTCCGACGCCTGCGCCGGTGCACACCTCGTCAACACGGACGTGTGGACGAGCATGGGCTACGAAAAGGAAAACGCCGAGCGACTGAAAGCGTTCGACGGCTTCATCGTCGACGAAGCGAAGATGGCGCGCGCGAGCGGCGACGCGCTGTTCATGCACTGCCTGCCCGCGCACCGCGGCGAGGAAGTGTCGGCCGGCGTCATCGACGGTCCGCAATCCGTCGTCTGGGACGAGGCCGAGAACCGCCTGCACGTGCAGAAGGCGCTGATCGAATACCTGCTGCTGGGCCGCATCGAAGACAAATAATCAATCGCACTACCACGACCCATGAGCCTGATCGTCGGCCCGCTGAGGGCCGGCTGACCATCATCCCCCTCCACATCTGACACCACTGGAACTTCCATGAGCGACATCAAAAAAGTAGTCCTCGCCTACTCGGGCGGCCTCGATACCTCCGTCATCCTGAAATGGCTGCAGGATAACTACAAGTGCGAAATCGTCACCTTCACCGCCGACCTGGGCCAGGGTGAAGAGCTGGAACCGGCACGCGCCAAGGCGCTGAAGTTCGGCATCAAGCCGGAAAACATCTACATCGACGACGTGCGCGAAGAATTCGTGCGCGACTTCGTGTTCCCGATGTTCCGCGCCAACACCGTCTACGAAGGCGAATACCTGCTGGGCACGTCGATCGCGCGTCCGCTGATCGCCAAGCGCCTGATCGAGATCGCCAACGAAACCGGCGCCGACGCCGTGTCGCACGGCGCGACCGGCAAGGGCAACGACCAGGTGCGCTTCGAGCTGGGCGCGTACGCGCTGAAGCCGGACGTCAAGATCATCGCCCCGTGGCGCGAGTGGGACCTGCTGTCGCGTGAAAAACTGCTGAAGTACGCGGAAGACGCCGGCATCGACATCGACATGAAGCACAAGAACGGCGGCGCGCCGTACTCGATGGACGCCAACCTGCTGCACATCTCGTTCGAAGGCCGCCACCTGGAAAACCCGAGCGCGGAAGCCGAGGAATCGATGTGGCGCTGGACCGTGTCGCCGGAAGCGGCACCGGACCAGGCGGAATACCTGGACATCGAATTCCAGAACGGCGACATCGTGGCCCTGAACGGCAAGCAGCTGACCCCGGCCGCAGTGCTGACCGAACTGAACCGCCTGGGCGGCAAGCACGGCATCGGCCGCCTGGACCTGGTGGAAAACCGCTACGTCGGCATGAAGTCGCGCGGCTGCTACGAAACCCCGGGCGGCACGATCATGCTGAAGGCGCACCGCGCCATCGAATCGATCACGCTGGACCGCGAAGTGGCGCACCTGAAGGACGACCTGATGCCGCGCTACGCGTCGCTGATCTATAACGGCTACTGGTGGGCACCGGAACGCGTCGCACTGCAGACGCTGATCGACCACACGCAAAAGAGCGTGAACGGCTGGGTGCGCGTCAAGCTGTACAAGGGCAACGTGATCGTCGTCGCGCGCGATTCGAAGACGGATTCGCTGTTCGACCAGACCATCGCCACGTTCGACGAAGACGGCGGCGCGTACAACCAGGCGGATGCGGGCGGCTTCATCAAGCTGAACGCACTGCGCATGCGCATCGCGGCGAACGCACGCAAGAAGCGCGGCCAGTAATACGGCGTCACGCCAGCAAAGCCGCCGGTCTGCGAAGTCCGGCGGCTTTTTCATTACCGAAACGTCAAATTCGGGGTCAGAGCACATTTCAGCCAAAATTCGGGGTCAGAGTGAGATGCACCGGTTTGGTGGACAGGTTAAATCAGGTACACCTGTGCATTTTTTCGACTTCGGCCGGCGTACGGTAGCCGAGCGTCTGATGAAGGCGTTGCTGATTGTAGTACACGTCGATGTAGGCGGTGATGGCGGCTAGTGCCGACTGCTGATCTTCATAGACCGTGTGGTGCGTCACTTCGTTCTTCAGGTTCGAAAAGAAGCTCTCTGCCACGGCGTTGTCGTGGCAGTTTCCTCTGCGGCTCATGCTCGGGCATATTTGGTTGTCTTGCAAGTGATTGCGAAACATGGCCGAGGCAAACTGCGAGCCCTGATCCGTATGACAGATTAGCCCGCCGACAGGCTTTTGCTGTTCAATACCTGCTTGCAGTGCTGTCACGGCCAGCCTGGCTGTCTGGCTCGTTGCAGTGGCCCAGCCGATGACGCGACGTGTGCACAGGTCGATGAAGGCGGCAAGATGCAACGGCCCTTTTCTTGTCGCGATCTGCGTCATATCGCCGACCCAGACCCGGTTGGGCAACTTTACGGCAAATTCGCGTTTGACCAAATCTTCTGCGGGTGGCTCGCTCTTTTGATACGTCCGCATTTTTTTAAACCGCGCCATGCGTCGCGTCTCGATACCAGCAATCCGGCGTATCCTGGCCACGCGGTTACGGCTGCAGTTCACTCCGTCAGCCTGCAGCAGGCGCCAAGTCTTGATGACGCCTGGCGCGCGCCACTGTTTTGCATGCAATTCTTCGATGCGAATACGTAGCGCGACGTCTTCACGACTGCGTATGCTCGGCTCACGCCTGTGCGAGGCATAACAGCCGCTTCGGCTTACCTGCAGCAGCCGACACATCATCGCAATTGGAAACTCTTTGCAGTGCTGATGAACAAAGGCGTACTTCACGGCTTGCGTTTCGCAAAGTACGCGTCCGCCTTTTTTAAGATGGCATTCTCCATCTTTAACCGCTCATTTTCCCGCCGCAGTCGGGTCAACTCATCTTCGTCCTGTGCCAGCGGCCGCCCCGGGCCATTAAACGCCTTCTCCGCGCCAGCTTTCTCGAGCGCCTCAGCCCATTTGTAGAGCAAGTTGCGCCGCACGCCAAGTTCCAGCGCCAGAGCCGTCGCGTTATCAGTTTTCTTCAGACGTGCGACTGCTTCTTGCTTGAAAGCCTTCGTGAAGCTTTTGCGTCCGGTAGCGTCGGGTTTAGTCTTATCCATGGGAACGTATTGTCCTCTATTTGGGATGTCCACTAAACCCGGTACGTCTCAGAGCACATTTGCGATCAATGTCCGGATATCTACCATCCACTGATTTCGACTCGGGCTTGGCGCGAACTTCATCGCGGACCGGCGTGATATCGCGTGCGTTGCTTGCTTAAGGGATCGTGCAACAAAATGTGCTCTGACCCCGAATTTTCCCGAAAATGTGCTCTGACCCCGAATTAAAGAAATAGCTTTCTTCGAAAAAAAAGCCGTCCTCCCGCTCACGCGAAAGGACGGCAAAGGGAGGCGCACCGCTTGATCCCCGCCCCACCCCGCATTGCCCCCACGGCTGCGGCGTACGGCGGAAGCGGCTGGCGCCGGCTCACAACTCAGAAATGGAAGTTGGCGGTCAGGCTCGCCCAGCGCGGCGCGCCCGGCGTGTAGCGGTAGCCGCTCTTGTTGATCGAGGCGACATACTCCTTGTCGAACAGGTTGTAGACGTTCAGGCGCAGGTCCAGCCAGCGGTTGACCCGGTAGTCCGCGACGGCATCCGCCACCCAATAGCTGTCCGCATACGCCGGCGTGCCGACGGCGCCGTCCGTCCCGCGCAGCAGCTTGCCCTGGTAGCGCACGCCGCCGCCGAGCGTCAGGCCGTGCGCCAGTTTGTACGTCGTCCAGCTCGTGAAGGCCTGCTTCGGCGTGTACGACAGCGCGTTGGCGCCGCTCGCCGTGACGAGCTTGCCCGCCTCGATGCTCGTGTCCATGTACGTGTAGCCCGCGTTGATCGACCACGCGCGCGTGATCTCGCCCGTCACGGCCAGCTCGATGCCCTGCACGCGTTTTTTACCGGTCTGGTAGTACTTCAGGTCGACAGGATCCTGCTCGACCTCGTTCTTCACGTCCGTGCGGTACAGCGCCGCGTTCAGCCCGAGACGGCGGTCGAACACTTCCCACTTGGCGCCCAGCTCCGTCGTCGTGCTGACCTGCGGGTCATAGATCGGGTTCGCCGCGCTGTTCGCACTGGCGCTCAGCGCCAGGTTCGAGCCCGGTGGGTTCCTCGAGTTGGCCCACAGCGCGTACACGCTGCTGTTCGCCGTCGGCTTGTACAGCGCGGACACCTTGCCGCTCACGAGGTTGTCCGACAGTTCGATATGCGTCGGCACAGGCGTGCCCACGGGGAGCGTCGGGGCCGACGTGGCCGTCGACAGCGCGATGGCGTCATACGTCGTGTCGAAGTGGTCGAGACGGGCGGACGCATTGAAGATCCATTGGTCGCCCAGCTTGATCGTATCGAGCAGATAGCCGGATTCCGTCGCGGATTCCCCCCGCGTGCGGGCGCCGCTCGGCTGCAGGTTCAGGCCTGCGATCGGCAGCGCCGGGTCGGGTCGGTACAAATTCGCCGGCGCCAGCGTGCCGCCGCCCACGTAGCTGCGGTTCGACTGCTTCTCGTTCGACAGGTCCAGGCCCGCGACGAGCGTGTGGCGCAAGGTGCCCGTATCGACATCGGCCGTCAGCGTCGTCTGGTTCGCGAGCACCGTGTTTTCCTGGTCTTTGACCGTGCGGATCGTCCGCGCCAGCGACCACGTGGACGGGTCCGTGGCGCTCGGCGCGATGATGTTCGCCGCCGAACCCATGAAGGCGCTCAGCAGGTAGAACTGCTTGGTCTTGCCGTAGCGGCTCGTGTTCTTCAGGCGCATGCCATTGCGGAACTCGTGCTCGATGATGGCCGTCGCCATGTCGGCCGTCACCTTGTCGTAGTCGGACAGCGCGCCGTAGAAATTCTGCGGATCGACGGGCGCGGCGCCGGTGAGGAAAGGCCGCGTCGCGTCCGGGCTGCGGTAGCCCGGCAGGCCGATGGTCGGCACGCCGCCGTCCGGCCGGTTGTCCTGCTTCACGTGCAGGTAGTCGAGGTAGACGTGGGTCGGGCCGTGCAGGCCGAACGCGAGCGACGGCGCGATGGCCCAGCGCTTGTCGCGCACGGCGTCGCGTGCCGGATTGCCGGCGCGCTGGTCGAGGACGTTCAGGCGGAACGCGATGCCGGACTCACGGTCGATGACGCGGTTGATGTCGGCCGTGCCGCGCACACGGTCCGCGCTGCCCACCGTGAGGCTGGCGTCGCCGGTGTTCTTCAGCGTCGGCTGCTTCGTGTTCAGGTTGATGGAACCGGTGGGCGCGCCGCGGCCCGTGTCGGTGCCGGCCGGGCCTTTCAGCACGTCGATCTGCTCGATGTTGAAGACGTCGCGCGAGATCGAGCCGATGTCGCGGATGCCGTCGACGAACAGGCTGCCGGACGTATCGAAGCCGCGCATGTAGACCGCGTCGCCCGTGTTCGTGCTGCCGTTCTCGCCGAGGAAGAACGTGCCCACGCCGGGCGTGTTGCGCAGCGCCTCGGTCAGCGTGGTCGCGCCCTGCTGCTCGAACAACTCCTTCTTGATGACGATGACGGTCTGCGGGGTGTCGACCAGCTTTTCCGTGTACTTGGACGATTGCGCATGCTCGGCCTTGTAGTCGTTCTCGCGCGCGCCGTTGACGTGGACGCGGTGCGGGCGGCCGGCGCCGGCGTCCGCATCGGCGGCGGCGTCGGGATCCGGCGCCGCGTGGCCGGCGAGCGGCAGCACGAGCATGGCGAGCGCGGCGCCCGCGCGGCGCGGCGTGGAAGGAGACAGATGCTTACGGCTGGTGATCGAGGTTCTCATCGTGGTCGTTGAATGTTGTTTTTGAATGTTTGTCGGAACGCCACGAACTGTATCAAGTTTTAACGGATAAGTAAACGCGAATCATTCTCATTCGTTTTACCAATACAGGTCTCACCTTTTCAGCCGGACGCCGGCGCGCTACCATCGGTGGCCTGCCGCCCGCGCTCACGGAGCAGGTGAACGCGCATGTCGCGTGCATGGCATGAACGAATGCGAAAACGCCCTGAGCGGGGATCCCCGGATTGGTGCACGCGGTGTCCCTTGCCTCCGGGCAGAAATGTTACATTCACCATGTCTTCACGCCATTTGGAGCGCGCATGTTTCATAACTTGAGCATCAGGAACAAACTGGTCGCCGGCTTCGGCGCGATCGTCGCGATCATCCTGTGCCTGCTCATCCTTGCCTATAACAATTTCGCACGGCTGTCCGACGCCAATCTGTGGAACCGACACACCCTCGAGGTGCTGCGCGAACTCGACACCATCGCGACGTCGGTGCTGCAGATCCAGTCGTCCACGCGCGGCTACCTGTTGACGGGCAACGAGAACCTGGTGACGCCGATCCGCAACGAATACGCGACGGCGCGCGCGCACGTGAAACGCGCCCAGGCGATCACCACCGACAACGCCCAGCAGCAGGACCGCCTGCGCCGCCTGGACACACTGCTGGTCACGTGGATGGAGCAGGTGGTTACTCCGCAGATCGAACGGCGCCGGACCGCCGGTGCGGCCATGACGGCGCAGGCCGAGGCCGGGGTACTGGCCGGCACGGGTTCCGTGGCCAGCCTGCGCGAGGTGCTGGACGACGTCGAAGCCGAGGAAAACCGCCTGCTGGTCCAGCGCCAGAAGGACACCGACGAACTGCGCCAGACCATGAAGGCGCTGCTGACCGGGGGCGCCGTCATCTGCGTGGTGCTGGCGATCCTCATTTCGACGCTGCTCGTGCGCGCCGTCTCGCGGCCGCTGCACAGCCTGATGAGTGCTGCCGGCCAGATCGCCGGCGGCGTGCACGGCGCCCGCGCCGAGGTGCTGTCGCGCGACGAGCTGGGCCAGGTGGCGCTGGAATTCAACCGCATGGCCCAGGCCATCGAAGACAGCCAGGCGAAGGAACTTGCGGCGACGAACGAACTACGCGCCAAGGTCGACATGCTGCTGGACGTCGTCTCGCGCGCCGCCCGCGGCGACCTGACGGGCACCGTCACGATCGCCGGCAGCGACGCCATCGGCCGCCTGGGCGAAGGTCTGGGCACGATGCTGGGCAGCCTGCGCACCCTGGTTAGCAACGTGCAGCGCGCGGGCATCCAGGTGACCACGTCGGCCACGCAGATCGCCGCGTCCGCGCGCCAGCAGGAAGCGACCGGGATCGAGCAGGCGCAGACGAGCGTCGAGGTGCTGTCCACCACGCGCGAGATCTCGGCCAATACGTCGCAGCTGCTGCGCACGATGGAAGAAGCGGGCGAAGTCGCCGACTACACGACGGCGGCCACGGCCGAAGCGCAGGGCAACCTGACGCGCATGGACCAGTCGATGCAGCAAATGGTCGCGGCCACCGACGCGATCACCGCCAAGCTCGCGACCCTGTCGGAAAAGGCCAGCAACATCAACAGCGTGCTGACCACGATCACCAAGGTCGCGGACCAGACCAACATCCTGTCGCTGAACGCCGCGATCGAGGCCGAGAAGGCCGGCGAGGCGGGCCGCGGCTTTGCCGTCGTCGCTGCCGAGATCCGGCGCCTGGCCGACCAGACGTCCGTGTCCACGTGGGACATCGAGCAGATGCTGAAGGAGATGCAGTCCGCCGTGTCGGCCAGCGTCATGGGCATGGACAAGTTTACCGAGGACATCCGCCGCAGCGTGGGCGAGGCGCGCCACGTGGCCGAGCAGCTGTCCGGCATGACGGAGCAGGTGCGCAAGCTGGCGCCCCGCTTCGACCTGGTGCTGCAGGGGATGCAGTCGCAGGCAGTGGGCGCATCGCAGATCACGGCGACGATGACGCAGCTGTCCGACGCCAGCCAGCAGACCGTCGACTCGCTGAAAGCGACGAGCGAGGCGGTGCATCAGTTGCAGTACGCCGCCACCGACCTGCAGCAGTCCGTCGCCACCTTCTCGGTCAATACCGCATGAGGACGATGGTGTTCCACATCGGCCGCGACCGCTACGCCTTGCCGCTGGCGAGCGTGCTGCGCGTGCTGCCGGTGGCGCGCCTGAAGGCGCTGCCGGGCGCGCCGCATTTCGTGCCCGGCCTGCTGGACTTGCACGGCGAGGCGATCCCCGTGATCGACCTCTCGCGCCTGGCCGGCACGCCGCCGGACGCCGTGCGCTACGACACCCGCATCCTGCTCGTCGAGATCATTGCTGCCGGGCGCCGGCGCCGCCTGGGCCTGAAAGCGGAGCGCGTGATCGGCGTGGCGGCCCTCGACGGCGAACTGGCCGACGCGGGCGTCGCGAGCGCGCCGTGGCTCGGCCAGGTCGCGCCCGGCGCCGAAGGCATGCTGCAGCTGCTCGACCCGGAGCGCCTGCTCGCGCCCGAGGTCGAGGCCCTGCTGTTCGGAGCAGGCCCGTGAATCTCACGCTGCGCCTGCGCGCCGCCACGGGCCTCGACCTGGGCGTCGCCACGGTCGAACGGGCCGTGCGCGAGCGCATGCGCGCCGCGGGTGCCGGCATCGACTACGATCCGCGGCCGGGCACGCCCGAATTCGACGCGCTCGTCGACCTCGTCGTCGTGCCGGAGTCCTGGATCCTGCGCGACCCCGCCGTGTTCGAGACCGCGCTGCGCTTCGTGCAGGCGCGCCTCCTGACGCGGCCCGGGCGGCAGGTCCGCGTGCTGTCGCTGCCCTGCGCCGGCGGCGAGGAACCGTATTCGCTCGCGATGCTGCTGGCGCACGCGGGAATCGAACCCGAACACTGCCGCATCGACGCGTTCGACCTGTCGCGGGCCGCGATCGCCCGCGCCCGCGCCGGCAGGTACACCGGCAACGCGTTCCGCGGCGACGACCAAGGCCTGCGCGCGCGCTTCTTCACGGAGCACGGCGAGGAACACATGATCGGCGCGGCGCCGCGCGCCTACGTCGTCTTCGCCCAGGCGAACCTGTTCGACGTCGACCCGGCGCTCACGGGCACCTACGACCTCGTGTTCTGCCGCAACCTGCTGATCTACTTCGACCTGCCCACGCAGCAGCGGGCGGCCGCGCGCCTCGCCGCACTGCTGGCCGACGACGGCCTGCTGCTGGCCGGGTATGCCGAAGCACCCGCGCTGTGCCGCGCCGGCTTCGCGCCGCGCACGCCGCACGACACGTTCGCGTTGCGCAAGCATGGCCGGCGCGCGGCCGACGTCTGGCGCGCGCCGCCCCGCCCCGCCGGGCGTCCGGCACCCCGCCCGTCCGCGCCACCGCCGCCACTGCCCCCGCGCGACCTGCTGGCCGAAGCGAAGGCCCACGCCGACGCCGGCCGGCTGGCGCACGCGGAAGACGCCTGCCGCGCGCTACTCGCCGTGCGCGCGGACGATGCCGAAGCGTGGTTCCTGCTCGGGCTCACGGCCGAATGCACGGGCCGGCCGCAGAGTGCGCAAGACTGCTGGCGGCGCTGCGTCTACCTCGATCCCGACCACTACGAAGCCTTGTGCGGGCTGGCCCTGCTCGCCGAACAGCGCGGCGACGTCGCCCTGGGCGCCAGCCTGCGCGAGCGCGCCGCGCGCGTGCATGCGCGGCGCGGGAGGCAGCACGCATGAAGCACCTGCCGGTCCGTGCGTGGGACGAGGAGGCCTGCTGGCGCGGCATCGGCGTCGCGGGCGACCGCAGCTGTCCCGAGCTGGCAACCCACGTCCATTGCCGCAACTGCCCCGTGTACGCGGGCGCCGCCCAGCACAACCTGCAGCGTCCCGTCGACGCCGACTACCGCGATGCCTGGGCGCGCGAGCTGGCCCGTCCCGAACCGCCGCCGGCGCGCACGGACGCCGCCGCGCTGGCATTCCGCGTCGGCCGCGAGTGGCTGGCCGTGGCGATGACCCTCGCCGTCGAAGTCGCCCCGCCGGCGCCCGCGCACCGCCTGCCGCACCGCAGCCGCGGCGCCCTGCTCGGCATCGTCAACGTCGGCGGCCGCCTGCTGCCGGCCGTGTCGCTCGCGCGCCTGCTGAACGTGGACACGGACGACGTCCCGCCGCCGCCGGGCCGCCACGCGTTCGCGCGCCTGCTCGTGCTGGCCCTCGGCCCCCACCGCTACGCGCTGCCGGTCGATGAAGTCCACGGCGTGGTGCGCCACGCGCAAGACGCCATGCGTCCGCCCGCCGCCAACGTGGGCCACGCGCCGCCCGGCCTCGTCGCCGGCGTGATCGCCGACGGCGCCATCGAAGCGGGCCTGCTCGACACGGCGCGTTTGCGCGCCGGGCTGGAGGCGCTGCTGCGATGAGCACGAACGACGGGAACATGCGTGAAGACCTGAGCGGCTACTCGATGCTGGACCTGTTCCGCATGGAGACGCGCGAGCAGATGCGCGTGCTGACGGAAGGCCTGCTGCTGCTCGAACAGGGCGCGGTCGACGCGGCCCGGCTGGAATCGATGATGCGCGCGGCGCATTCGGTCAAGGGCGCGGCCGCGATCGTCGGCCTGGAGCCGGCCGTGCGCCTCGCGCATGCGATGGAAGACGTGCTCGTCGCGGCGCAGGAAGGCCGGGCCCAGCTCGACGCGAGCGGCGTGGACGTGCTGCTGGGCGCCGTCGACGTGCTGCAGCAGCTGGCGGAAGCCGATGGCGCCAGCGCGCCGCGCGGCAACCGTATCGCGGCCACGGTCGCGGCACTGGGGGCCCTGCACGGCCAGGGCAAGGCGCCGCCCGCTGCCGCCCCGCCGCCGGCGCCGGTACCCGCATCGCCGCCCGGCCCGGCGCCCGCACCGGTCGACCCGCCCTCCCGGCAAGCGGGCAGCGACGAGCTGCTCACGCTGGCCGGCCAGGCGCGCCTGCACGCGGGCCAGCTGCGGCCGTGGATAGCCGGGCTGCAGCGCTACAAGCGCCACCAGCGCGCCGTCCACGAGGCGCTGGACGACCTGCAGGACGCGATCCGCGCGATGGGCGACGCGCGCCTGGCCGAACTGGCGCAGCGCGTGGCCGACCGCGCCGCGCCGCTGCGCGACACCCTGCACCGCACGATCGAGGGCGCCGAGCACTACGAACGGCAGGCGCTGACCGTTTCCACGCGCCTCGCCGACGAGGTACTGGCCCTGCGCATGTGTCCCTTCGCGGAAGGCGTGCACGCGCTGCCGCGCATGGTGCGCGACCTGGCGCGGGGCCTCGGCAAGGACGTGCGCGTGGAGATCGCGGGCGCGGACACGCTGGTCGACCGCGCCGTGCTGGCGCGCATGGAAGGGCCGCTGCACCAGCTGCTGCGCAACGCCGTCGACCACGGCATGGAGCTGCCGGCCGAGCGCACGGCCGCCGGCAAGCCCGCCCACGGGACGATCCGCCTGGAAGCGCGCCACCGCGGCGGCATGCTGGCGCTGGCCGTCGCGGACGACGGCCGCGGCGTCGATCCGGAGCGCATCCGCACGGCCGCCGTGCGCCGCCAGGTCGCGGCACCCGCGTTCGCGGCCGAGCTGTCCCAGGCGGAGCTGATGGAATTCCTGTTCCTGCCCGGCTTTTCGCTGAAGGAAAGCGCGAAT
The DNA here is from genome assembly GCF_047325105.1 of Massilia cellulosiltytica. NCBI lineage: Bacteria > Pseudomonadati > Pseudomonadota > Betaproteobacteria > Burkholderiales > Oxalobacteraceae > Massilia > Massilia cellulosiltytica. The sequence goes on from NZ_CP168562.1 coordinate 4,941,922, forward strand.
GAACTCTCCGGGCGCGGCGTGGGCCTGGACGTCGTGCGCGACGCCGTGCAAGGCCTGAACGGCACCGCGCGCGCGGAATCGGCGCCGGGCGCGGGCTTTACCACCGTGATCACCTTGCCGCTCACGCAATCGATCGTGCGCGCCCTCGTCGTCGACGTGGCCGGCGAGGCTTACGCGCTGCCCATCGCGCGCGTCGAAGGCGTGCGCCGTGTGCCGGCCGGCGCCGTGCGCACCCTGCACGGCCGCCAGTACGTCGACGCGACGGACGGCAGCGGGCAGCTGGGCCTCGTCGCCGCCAGCCAGGTGCTGGCGCTGGGCGAGGCCGTGGCGGGAGTCGACCTCGTGCTGGTCGCGATCGGGACGGGGCGCGAGCGCTACGGCCTCGTCGTCGACGCCGTGCGCGGCGAACAAAGCCTGACCGTGCAGCCGCTCGAGCCGACGTTCGGCAAGCTGCGCGACATCGCGGCCGCCGCCCTGCTCGACGACGGCACGCCGGTGCTGATCCTCGACGTGCCCGACATGCTGCACTCGATCGCGCGCCTGCTGGACGACGGCGCCGCGCTGCGCCTGGGCTTCGCCGCGGGGGAGTCCGCGGCCGGCCGCGCGCGGCGCGTGCTCGTGGTGGACGATTCGCTCACGGTGCGCGAGATGCAGCGCAAGCTGCTGGCCGCGCGCGGCTACCACGTGGACGTGGCGCTGGACGGCCTGGACGGCTGGAACCAGTTGCGCGGGGCCGACTACGACCTCGTGATCACGGACATCGACATGCCGCGCCTGGACGGCATCGGCCTCACGGAACGCATCCGGCGCGACCCGCGCCTCGCCCGCCTGCCGGTGATGATCGTGTCGTACAAGGACCGGCCGGAAGATCGCGCGCGCGGCCTGGAGGCCGGTGCCGATTATTATCTGGCCAAGGGCGCGTTCCACGACGCCACGTTGCTGGATGCCGTGCGCGACCTGGTCGGCGGCGCCCACGAAGACAGGACGCCATGAGGATAGGTATCGCCAACGACAGTGCCACCGCTTCCGAAGCCCTGCGCCGCGCGCTGGCGATCGGCGGCGAGCACCAGGTCGCGTGGGTGGCGCGCACGGGCGCCGACGCCGTGCGCCTGTGCCGCGACCTGCCGCCCGACCTCGTGCTGATGGACCTCGCCATGCCGGTGCTGGATGGCGTCGAGGCCACCCGCCGCATCATGCGCGAGGCGCCGTGCGCGATCCTCGTCGTCACGGCCGCGCCCCAGGACAACGTGGGCCAGGTGTTCCGCGCGCTAGGCGCCGGCGCCCTGGACGTGACGGCGACGCCCGTGCTGCTCGGCCGCCCCGGCGGCGAGGCCGCCCTGCTCGCGAAGATCCGCACCATCGCGAAGCTGATCGCGGGAGCGCCGGTGCCTACCGGCAGCGCGGCCTTCCCGGCGCCGGCCGCGCCTTCCGGTTCACCGGTTGCGCGCCTGGTCGCCATCGGCGCCTCCACCGGCGGGCCGATCGCGCTGGCGCGGCTGCTGGCAAGGTGGCGCCCGCCGGCCGACACGGCCGCCGTCGTCGTGCAGCACATCGATCCCGCCTTCGCCGGCCAGCTGGCGCGCTGGCTGGGCGAGCAGGCCGGCGTGCCCGTGCGCGCCATCGCGGGCGGCGAACCGGTCGAAGGCGGCGTCGTGCAGGTGGCGGCCAGCGACGACCACCTGCGCCTCACGCCCGAACGCCGCCTCGTCTATGACGCCCATCCGCGCGACGAAGTCTACCGGCCGTCGGTCGACGTGTTCTTCCACTCGGTGGCGCGGTACTGGACCCGGAACGCCACCGGCGTCCTGCTCACCGGCATGGGCCGCGACGGCGCCGCGGGACTGCTCGCGATGCGCCAGGCCGGCCACGCCACCATCGCGCAGGACCAGGCCACCTGCGCCGTGTATGGCATGCCGCGCGCGGCGGCCGAACTGGGCGCTGCGGAGAAAATTTTACCGCTCGACAATATCCCTATCGCATTAGGGTAAAATGACGCCCGACATTCATTCCAGTCCCGCCAACGATTCCCGATGTCCGCAGTCAGCCACTTCCAGGGCCGCGAACGAGACGACGCCGACTACAAGGTGCGCGTGCTGCTCGTCGACGACCAGATCATCATGATCGAAGCCGTCCGCCGCATGCTTGCGCGCCACGACGACATCGAATTCCAGTTCGTCACCGACGCGCGCGCGGCGCATGCGGCCGCGCTGCGGCACCGGCCGACCGTGATCCTGCAGGACCTCGTCATGCAGGGCGCCGACGGCTTCCAGCTGATCCGGGCGTATCAGGAGGACGAGGCGCTGCGCGACATTCCCGTGATCGTGCTGTCCACGCGCGACGAAGCGAAGCTGAAGGCGCACGCGTTTGCCATCGGCGCGCACGACTACCTCGTCAAGCTGCCCGACGAGCTGGAACTGGTGGCCCGCATCCGCCACCATTCCGCCGGCTACATCAGCGGCCTGCAGCGCGACGCCGCCTACCGGTCCCTGAGCGCGAGCCAGGAGAAGCTGGCACGCGTCAACGAGGAATTGCGCCGCCTGGCCGCGCTGGACGGCCTCACGGGCATCGCCAACCGCCGCCGTTTCGACGAGGCCGTCCACGTCGAATGGCAGCGCGGACGGCGCCAGCAATCGCCGCTGGCGCTGCTGCTGTGCGACGTCGATCATTTCAAGCTGTACAACGACCACCTGGGCCATCCGGCCGGCGACCTGTGCCTCAAGAAGGTGGCCGCCGTGCTGACCGGCCAGTTGAAGCGCCCGGCCGACCTGGCGGCGCGCTACGGCGGCGAGGAATTCGCGCTGCTGCTGCCGGACACCGACCTCGCCGGCGCCCTGCGCGTGGGCGAAGCGTGCCGCGCGGGACTCCAACAGCTGGCCCTGCCGCATCCGGGGGCGCCGTGCGGGTATGTCACGATGTCGATGGGTGTGGCCTGCATCGTGCCGGGCGAGGACGACGGCCCGGACGACTTCATCGCGCGGGCCGATGCCGCGCTGTACGACGCCAAGCGCAGCGGCCGCAACCGGGTGTCCGCGGCCGGGTGAGCCTTACACCAGCACGGGTTCCGGCTCGAGTCGCACGCCGAAGCGCGCCTCGACGTCGGCCTGGATGGCGCGTGCCAGCGCCATGAGCTCGCCCCCCGTCGCGCCGCCATTGTTGACCAGCACCAGCGCCTGCTTCGGATAGACGCCCGCGCGTCCCAGGTTTTTCCCCTTCCAGCCGCAACGGTCGATCAGCCAGCCCGCGGCCAGCTTTTCGCTGCCGTCCGGCTGGGCATGGTGCACGAGATCCGGCCACGTGGCCAGCAGACGCGCGCAGTGCTCGCGCGGCACGACCGGATTCTTGAAGAAGCTGCCCGCGTTGCCGATCTCGGCCGGATCGGGCAGCTTGCGGCGCCGGATCGCGATGACGGCGTCCGCCACCGCGCGCGCGGTCGGCGCGGCGATGTCCTGCACCGCCTGCGCCAGTTCCGCATAGCGCAGGTTCGGCGTCCACGCGCGCGGCAGTGCGAACGTCACGTCCAGCACGACGAGCGTGCTGCCTTCCGCATGCTTGAACACGCTGTCGCGGTAGCCGAAGCGGCAGGCGGCCGCGTCCATGGTGCGGATCGAACCGTCCGCGAAGTCGAACACGGTCAACGAGTGAAAACTGTCCTTGACCTCGGCCCCGTACGCGCCGATGTTCTGGATCGGCGACGCGCCGACCGTGCCCGGGATCAACGCCATGTTCTCCAGGCCGCCCAGGCCCTGCGCCAGCGTCCATTCCACGAACGCATGCCAGTTCTCGCCGGCCTGCGCGCGCACGAGGATGGCGTCGGCCGTCGCGCCGACGATCTCCCTGCCTTCCAGCCCCATGTGCAGCACGAGGGCATCGACCTCGTCGCGCGCGATCAGGAGGTTGCTGCCGCCGCCGAGCACGAGGCGCGGCAGCGCGGCCAATTGCGCATCGGCGGCGACGGCCTGCAGCTGGGCCGGGTCGGTCACGCGCAGGTAGCGCCGGGCGCGCGCGGGGATGCGGAACGTGTTGAAAGGGGCGAGGGAAACGTCGGTGGACAGGGGCAGATCGGCTGGCATGGCTGGGGCGGGTAGTGTTTGGCGCATTATAGTGGTTACAATATCGCCATTCACTCTCAATTTGTGCAAGGAAAGAACACAATGCCATCGTTTGATGTGGTCTGCGAAGCAGACATGGTCGAAGTCAAGAACGCCGTCGAGCAATCCAACAAGGAAATCGGCACCCGCTTCGACTTCAAGGGCAGCTCGGCCAAGGTCGAGCAGAAGGAACGCGAGATCACCGTGTTCGGCGATTCCGACTTCCAGCTCGGCCAGGTGCGCGACGTGCTGTTGAACAAGATGACCAAGCGTAAGGTCGACGTGCGCTTCCTCGACGAAGGCAAGGTCGAGAAGATCGGCGGCGACAAGGTCAAGCAGGTGCTCAAGGTACGCAACGGCATCGAGACCGAAGACGCGAAAAAGATCACCAAGCTCATCAAGGAAAGCAAGATGAAGGTGCAAGCCTCGATCCAGGGCGAAACCGTGCGCGTCACCGGCAAGGATCGCGATACGCTGCAGGAAGCGATCGCGCTGCTGCGCAAGGACGTGAAGGATCTGCCGCTGGAATTCAACAACTTCCGCGACTGAACGTTTCCTGCCCGCTCCGCACGACCGTGCGGCAAATGGAGCTCTCGACCCGTCCCCGCGTGGGGTAAAATGCGGGGCGTGCGAACACGCCGGTCAGCGGCGTTACCTATAACAACGAGTTGAATAGCAATGAAACGTGTTGATGATTTCCGCCTGCGTTTGGGCAACAAGGAATATGTGCCCATCATGATCGGCGGAATGGGCGTGGATATCTCTACGTCGGAGCTGGCCCTGGAAGCGGCCCGTCTGGGCGGTATCGGCCACATTTCCGATGCGATGGTGCCGGACGTGTCGGACCGCAAGTTCGACACCAGCTTCGTCAAGGAAAAGACCAAGCTGTACAAGTTCAACATCAACAACATGGACAAGTCCGTCGTCCAGTTCGACCTCGACCGCCTGGCCGAGGCGACGCGCCTGCACGTGGGCGCGACCATGGCGGCGAAGAAAGGCGATGGCCTGATCTTCGTGAACTGCATGGAAAAGCTGACGATGAACGCGCCGAAGGAAACCCTGCGCACCCGCCTGTCGGCGGCGCTGGACGCGGGCATCGACGGCATCACGATGTCGGCCGGCCTGCACCTGGGCTCGTTCGAACTCATCAAGGACCATCCGCGCTTCCGCGACGCCAAGCTGGGCATCATCGTCTCGTCCGTCCGCGCGCTCCAGCTCTTCCTGCGCAAGGTGTCGCGCCTGAACCGCCTGCCCGACTACGTGATCGTGGAAGGCCCGCTGGCCGGCGGCCACCTGGGCTTCGGCATGGAAGACTGGAAGGACTATGACCTGCACACGATCATGGACGAGATCCATGCGTACCTGGCCGCCGAAAAACTCGACATCCCGCTGATCGCCGCCGGCGGCATCTTCACGGGCAGCGACGCCGTGTCGTTCCTGGAAAAGGGCGCGGGCGGCGTGCAGGTGGCGACCCGCTTCACCGTGACCCACGAATGCGGCCTGCCGGATTCCGTCAAGCAGGAATACTTCCGCGCCAGCGAAGAAGACATCATCGTCAACGGCGTCTCGCCGACGGGCTATCCGATGCGCATGCTGAAGCAGACGCCGGCGATCGGCTCGGGCATCCGTCCCGGCTGCGAATCGTACGGCTACCTGCTGGACGCGACGGGCAACTGCGCCTACATCAATTCGTACAACCGCGAGGTGCAGGCGAATCCGGGCCAGAAGAATATCCAGGTGTTCGACAAGACCTGTTTGTGCACCCATATGCGCAACTTCAATTGCTGGACCTGCGGCTCGACGACGTACCGCCTGAAGGACACGACGCACAAGCTGTCGGACGGCACCTACCAGATCCTGTCCGCCGAACACGTGTTCAAGGATTACCAGTTCAGCGTGGACAACCAGGTCGCGCTGCCGCCGCGCCAGGAAGCGGCCGCCTGACGGCTACCAGACCGATGGAAAGGCGTGCTGCGGCACGCCTTTTCTTTTGGCGGAACGGAAGCGCGGCCACGCGGTCCAACGGGTTCCATCGACACCGGGAGCCGGCATGCACGAATCCGAACCGCCCAGCCGGTGCGTCTTTCTCACCGACGAGACCGGGACCATCCAGGCCTGGAACGACGGCTGCGCCGCCGTGTTCGGAGTCGGCGCCGGGCAGGTTCTCGGCCACCCCATCACCACGCTGTTCACGCCACCGGGACGCGATGCCTGGAGCGCCGGCTGGCGCGCCCTCACCGGCCATCCCGAAGGGGCCGAAGTCCACGTCGAACTCATGTGCGCGCGCGGGCGCGTGCTCGACAGCACGTTGACCCTGGCGCCGCTGGTCGATGCCGAGGGCCGCGCACACGACTGCGCCGTCGCCGTCGCCACCGGCTGCGCGCGGGGCGGCACGGAAGCCGAGCGGGTCGCGCGCACGCCGCTGTCCGCCATCGTCGATACCTTCCCCGGCACCTTTTACGTGCTCAATCGCGACGGCCGCTTCGTCCTCTGGAACCGGAACCTCGAAAAGGTCACGGGGATGACGCCGGATGAACTGGGCGCGACGCGCGCCCTCGACCTCATCGAACTGCCGCAGCGCGCGCCGCTGGCGAACGGCATCCGCGACGTGTTCGACGAAAACGGCGAACTGAAGCTGGAGATCGACTTCGTGTCGCGCAGCGGCCGCGAGACGCCCGTGCTGCTGAACGGGACGAAGATCCGCTGCAACGGCGGCGAATACCTGTTCGGCACGGGCATCGACGTGGCCGAGCGGCGCGCGCACGAACAACAGCTGCGCCTGCGCGAACGCGCGCTGCACGCGGCCAGCAACGGCATCCTGATCACCCGGCTGGACCACGGCCAGAGCGCCATCGAATACGTGAACCCGGCCTTCGAGCGCATCACCGGTTATTCCGCGGACGAGGTCATCGGCACGGATCCGCGCTTCATGGCCGCGCCCGGCATGGACCTGGCGGAGCGGGCCCAGCTGCGCGACGCGATCGCCGCGCGCATGGGCGCCAAGGTCGTGCTGCGCAACCTGCGCAAGAACGGCGAACTGTTCTGGAACGACCTCTCCATCACGCCCGTGCAGGACGAGCACGGCGACGTCACGCACTACATCGGGGTGCTCACCGACGTCACCGCCACCATGCTGCGCACCGCGCACCTGGAGCACGAGGTCAACCACGACCCGCTGACGGGCCTCGCCAACCGCAACCTGCTGTGGGACCGGCTGGAGCAGGCGCTGCATCTCGCGCAGCGCCACAAGTCGCTCGTGGCGACCGTACTGATCGACCTCGACAACTTCAAGACCATCAACGATACGTTCGGCCACGAAGCGGGCGACGTCGTGCTGAAGGTCGTCGCGCGCCGCCTGCAGGCGTCCGTGCGCGACAGCGACACGGTGGCGCGCATGTCCGGCGACGAGTTCGTGCTGATCCTCGCCAACCAGCCGTCGCTGCGCTTCACCCTGCGCATGGTCGAGCGGCTGCGCCAGAGCTTTGCGATTCCCGTCGCCTTCAACAACCGCGAGATCCCCGTCGGCGCGAGCGTGGGCGTGTCGCTGTACCCGCACGACGGCGCCACGGCGGCGGAGCTCGTGCGCGCGGCCGACCTCGCGATGTACCACGGCAAGGGCAGCGGCCGCAACGACGTCCACTTCTTTTCGGCCGACATGAAGTCGACCACGGAAGCCAGGCACCGCATCGAACTGGCGCTGCGCGACGCGCTCGACCACGACGAACTGTTCCTGCTGTACCAGCCCCGCGTGGCGGTCGCGACCCAGCGCGTCGCGGGCTTCGAGGCGCTGCTGCGCTGGCGCCACCCGGACCAGGGCGTGCTTTCCCCTGCCCGCTTCCTTGCCGAGGCCGAGGAAACCGGCGTGATCGTCCCCATCGGCCAGCGCGTGCTCGACCAGGCCTGCGCCTTCGCGGCCCGGCTGCGTGCGGCCGGGTACGTGGACGTGCCCGTGACCGTCAACGTCTCGCACCGCGAATACAGCCAGCCGGGGTTTCTCGCCGGCCTGTCCGACCGCCTGACGCGCCACCGTTTGCCGCCGCGCAGCCTGCAGCTCGACCTGCGCATCGATGCGCTGATCCGCAATCCGGCACTGGGCCAGGAACTGGCGGAACAACTCCATACGATGGGGGTCGACCTGTCCGTCGACGGCTTCGGCGCGGGCCTGTGCGATCTCGGCTTCCTGCAGCAGCTGGCGGCCACCCACGTCAAGCTGGCGCACTCGACGGTCCAGACGCTGGACGACGGCGGCCGGGCCGTGGCCAAGAGCCTGATCGACATCGGGCACAACCTGAACATGGAAGTGGTGGCCGAGGCCGTGGAAACGCGGCCCCAGCTGGATTTCCTCACCTCGCATGGCTGTGACCACATCCAGGGCATCTGGGTCAGCGAGCCCCTCGCGGCGGAGGCGGCGCAGCGCATGCTGGAGGAACAACAACCGGCGTGATCAACCCTCGCTCGTGATCCGCTTGACGAGTGCGCCGAGCACGTCTTCCGCCATGTCGTTCGACACCTGGCACGTCCCCGCATTCTCGTGCCCGCCGCCGCCGTATTCGAGCATCAGCGCGCCGATATTCGTCTTCGACGTGCGGTTGAGAATCGATTTGCCCGTCGCGAACACCGTGTTCTGGTTCTTCAGGCCCCACAGCACGTGGATCGAAATATTCGCTTCGGGGAACAGCGCGTAGATGATGAACCGGTTGCCCGCATAGATCACGGGTTCCTCGCGCAGGTCGAGCACGACGAGGTTGCCGTGGACTTGCGCGCAGCGCCGGATCTGCTCCTTGCACAGCTCGCTGTGCTCGAAGTACAGCCGGGTACGCTCCTGCACGTCCGGCAACTGCATGATCTGGGCGATCGTGTGATTGCGGCAGGAGTCGATCAAGTCCATCATCAGCTGGTAGTTCGAGATGCGGAAGTCGTGGAAGCGGCCCAGCCCCGTGCGCGCATCCATCAGGAAGTTCAGCAGGTTCCAGCCCTGCGGATCGAGCACTTCCTCGCGCGTGAAGCGCGCGGCGTCGGCCTTGTCGACGGCATCCATCATGTCGCGCCAGCCGGCCGGGAACGCGCGCGTGGCCCCGTAGTGGTCGTAGACGACACGGGCGGCCGAGGGCGCCTTCGGGTCGATGACGTGGTTGTCGCGCCGGCCCGTGTTGCGGATCGTTTCCGACAAGTGATGGTCGAATGCAAGGTGCGCGCCGGCAACGTACGGCAAATTCGTCGTGATGTCGCGCGCACTGATCGCGATCTTGCCATCCTGCATGTCCTTCGGGTGGACGAACAGGATCTCGTCGATCAGGTCCAGGTGCTTGAGGAGGACGGCGCAGACGAGGCCGTCGAAATCGCTGCGGGTAACGAGGCGGTAACGCTTGGGAACGGCAGACATCGGCAAACCCCTTTCATGTCGAGAATGAAGCATGGGCTGGCGCAGCCAGGACGTCGTTCATCATACCCCGCAATATTGCTAATTAACAGTTTTTCTATACGTCATCACGGCGTCATCAACCTGTGCATTCCAGGGCTCGAATCGTGCAGGCTGTCGCAAAGGGATGGCCGGCGTGCATGCCAGCGGTTACACTCGCCGCACCTTTTGAAAAAGATAAGTTTCATGCAAACACGGCGTTCTACCCAGCAAACTTTCTCGAATACCCTGTCGGCGCTGTACCGGGCCTTCGACGCGGTCGCGACGTGGGTGACGCAGCTGTCGTGGTGGAAATTCTTCCTGTTCGCGGCGCTGATGCTGGTCGCCGGCAAGATTCTGCAGGATGAATTGTTCTCCAGCAGCGAGGAAGAGATCACGCGCACGGAACACAGCGCACGCCGGCCCGAACCGACCGTCACGATCGACGACAGCGGCATCCACATCAATCCGGGCAAGAACAGCCGGCGCGGCACGATCACGATCAATCCGGAAATCGAGGCGGCCAAGGCGGAAGCGGCGGCCAAGGCCGCGGAAGCGGCGCACGCGGCGGCCGAGGGCAAGGCCGACGAGGCGCAGACGAAGGCCGATGCCGCGGAACAGGCGGCCGACGAGGTGCAACACGCGGCCGACGCCGCCGAGCCCGCCCCGCCCGCCCCGCCGGCACCGCCCGCGCCGCCCAAGGCGCCGGTCACCAAGACCCTGCGCGGCGCCAACGGCGAAGAGGTCCACATCGACCTGCCGCCGCAAATCGGCGAAGAATTGTCCAACGCCATCGAAGCGGCCGTCGACGACGCGGCCGAAGCGAAGGCGCGCAGCTATCACAAGCAGGCGTCGACGTGGTTCACCAGCTTTGTCTGGCTGCTGATCCTCGCCCTGTTCGGCACCAAGGCCCTCGTCGGCGGCAAGAAGCGCGCGGAGGCCGAAATGCAGTCGGCCACGGCCGCCGCCGAGCGCGAGTCGATGCAGCGCCAGCTGTCCGAAGCGAAGATGCAGGCCATGCAGGCCCAGGTCGAGCCGCACTTCCTGTTCAATACGCTCGCTTCTGTCGAGCACTTGATCGAGACCAATCCGCCGCGCGCATCCGCCATGCAGCGGACACTCATCCAGTACCTGCGCGCCGTGCTGCCGCAGATGCGCGACAACAACCTCGTCACGAACCTGGGCCGCGAAGTCGACATGGTCAAGTCCTACCTCGACCTGCTCAAGATGCGCATGGAAGAACGCCTGACGGTCGAACTGAGCGTGCCGGACGGCCTGCGCAGCGCGGCGTTTCCCCCGATGATGCTGCAATCGATGGTCGAGAACGCGATCAAGCACGGCCTCGAATGCAAGCCCGAGGGCGGGCATCTGGCCGTCAGGGCCGAAGTGGTCGACAGCAAGCTGCGCGTGACGGTCGCGGACGACGGCGCCGGATTCGGCGTCATGCCCAGCAAGGGCACCGGGCTGGGCCTGTCGAACATCCGTGAGCGCCTCACATTGCTGCACGGCGAGGCCGGCCAGCTGCACATCGCCGCCAACAGTCCGAGCGGGGTGATCGCCACCATCGAGGTCCCTTACCAGCTTGCACCGAAGTAAGCATTTCGGGTATTGCTAGTAACGACAATTCGTTGAATAATCGACACTCCTTTCACTGCCTGCCCCCGACCATGCCTACCGCTATCATTGCCGACGACGAAAGACTGATGCGCGACCTGCTGCGCACCCGATTGTCCCAGGTGTGGCCGGACCTCGAGATCATCGGCGAAGCAAAGAACGGCGACGAGGCCGTGCAGCTCGTCGACGACCTGAAGCCCGACCTGACCTTTCTCGACATCCGCATGCCGGGCAAGACGGGCATGGAAGCGGCGCGCGACATCGGCGACGCCAGCCAGGTCGTGTTCGTCACCGCGTACGACCAGTACGCCGTGGAAGCGTTCGAGCGGGGCGCCATCGACTACGTGCTGAAACCGCCCGAGCCCGAGCGCCTCAAGATCACCGTCGAGCGCCTGAAGGAACGCCTGGCGACGCCCGCCCAGGCGGCCACCGCGTCCGTCAACGTCAGCGACACGGTGACCGCGATGCTGTCCCAGCTCGCCGAAAAGATCGCGGCGCCGAAGCCGAAATACCTGCAATGGATCCAGGCCAGTATCGGCCAGGACCTGCGCATGATCCCGGTCGAGGAAATCCTGTTTTTCCGTTCCGACGAAAAATATACCTGTGTTCAGACCGAGAAATTCGAGGCACTGATCCGCAAGCCCGTGCGCGACCTGTCCGAGGAGCTCGATCCGGCGCTGTTCTGGCAGATCCACCGCGCCACGCTCGTGAACGTCAACGCCATCGAAGGCGTGACGCGCGACATCCGTGGCCGCCACTTGGTGCTGATCAAGGGTCGCTCGGAAAAACTGGAAGTCAGCCGCAGCTTCCTGCACCTCTTCAAGCAGATGTAAGTCAAGCCGGCAGTTTGCACGGCGGGTAAGGTAGATGCCGGACCCGCACAGCGGGTTGTTTTCTATCAAGCAAGTTGAATGAAACGCCCGCGCCGCCCCCGCGCTTCCGGCAGGACCGCAGCCTGGCTTCTCGCCGGGTTTGCGGCCGGCTATTGGCTGGGCCGGCGCTTCCGACAGGAGCCCGACACCGTGCCGGCCAGCCGCCAGATCGTCAACCACGTCAGCGAAGCCATCATTTCCGCCGACCAATCGAACACCATCGTCATGGCCAATCCGGCCGCGGCAGCCCTGTTCGGCACGAGCGTCGAGCAGATGGTGGGGAGTCCGCTGGGACGCTACATCGAGCCGCCGAACGCGGACGTCGACGAACCCGCGGACTATTTCCGCCCCGGCAGCGGCCGTGCGGGCCGCCGCGCCACCGACTACACGGTCATGGGCCTGCGCGGCGATGGCGAACGCTTCCCCATCGAGGGTTCCATTTCACGCACCAACGGCAACGCGCCGTTCTACACGGTCGTCATGCGCGACGTCAGCGACCGCAGCCGCGTGCAGGAAAAACTCACGCGCTCGCACGACCAGCTGCGCCAGCTGTCCGCCGCGCTGCAGACCATTCGCGAGGAAGAGCGCACCCACATCGCACGCGAACTGCACGACGACCTCGGCCAGCTGCTCGCATCGCTGCGCATGGACCTCACCCTGCTGCAACACGCCGACGGCACGCCCAGCGAAAGCCTGCGGCTGATGCGCGGCATGGAAGACAATCTGCTGACCGCGATCACGTCGCTGCGCCGCATCGCCACCAACCTGCGTCCGCGCGCGCTCGACGAAGGCGGCCTGTATTTCGCGCTGCAGGGCCTGCGCGACGATTTCATCGAACGCTACGCCATCCCCACCACCCTGCTGGCCGACGAGGCCGAACTGCGCCTGGACGACACGGCCAGCACGGCCATCTTCCGCATCGTGCAGGAAGCGCTGACGAACATCGCCCGCCATGCGCAAGCCACCCGCGTCATGATGAATCTGTTCCGGCTGAACAGCGACCTGCTCATCACGATCCGCGACGATGGCCGCGGAATCCGTCCGGAAGACATGGAAAAGGCGGAATCCCTGGGCCTGATCGGCATGCGCGAACGGGTCTGGGCGATGAAGGGCGAGATCTCGATCGGCACTGACGAGCCGCAAGGTACCCGCATCGACATCGTGCTGCCGCTGCACGATCACCTCGTGTAATCCTGTTGTCACACATTGATGACAACGCGAATGTGGCAATTTCACAACATTTCGCTGTGTCATCAAATCGACATATCGCTTCGATAAGATGCCTGCCAATCAAGCAATAGACCACATTGTTTGAATCGTCCGACATCTTATTGGAGAATCCTGAATGCAAGTCAAACGCCTGGCCGCAGCCGTGGTCGCCCTCACCCCCGTGTTCGCCGCCGCCCAGACCAACGTGACCCTGTACGGTGTCGTCGACGCCGCCATCGAGTCCGGCGACGCCGGCAATCCGGATGGCCGCCACACCAACGTCCAGTCGGGCAACCAGTCGGGCAGCCGCTTCGGCTTCCGCGGTTCGGAAGACCTGGGCAACGGCCTGAAGGCCATCTTCAACCTGGAAGCGGGCGTCGCGGTCGACACCGGCGCGCAGGATTCCTCCGGCCTGTTCCAGCGCCGCGCCGTCGTCGGCCTGGAAGGCGCCTTCGGTACCCTGACGCTGGGCCGCGAATACTCGCCGATCGCCGTCGTGGCCGGCGCCTCCGACGAATTCGGCCAGGGCTTCTACGGCACCAACCTGTCGGCCTTCGGTTCGGGCAAGGTGACCCGCCGCCTGGCCAACTCGGTCAATTACAAGAGCGCCTCGTTCAACGGCTTCGACCTGTTGGCCACGTATTCCGCCGGCGAAAAGACCACGGGTCCGTCGGGCGACCTGAAAGGCATCGGCGCCGAATACAAGATGGGCGGCCTGTACCTGGGCGCCGCCTACCACACGCTGAAGCGCGTCTCGTCGGGCAACGACAAGGAATACGGTGCGGGCGCCGCCTACACGTTCGCCGACGTCGGCGGCCTGGAGATCAAGGCCAACTACCTGTCGGCCGATCCGGACGGCGCGAACAACAAGTTCAAGCAGTACAACCTGGGCGCCGGCTACCCGTTCGGCCCGAGCAAGGTCTACGTGAACCTGCAGCAGAACAAACTGGAAAACGGCGCCAAGGGCAATGCCTGGGCACTGGCCTACAGCTACTCGCTGTCGAAGCGCACGAACCTGTACGCGTCGTACGCCAACATGAACAACAACGGCCTGGCCACCTTCGGCCTGAACTCGGGTTCGAACAACCTGACCCCGGCCGCGACGTCGCTGGGTGGCGATCCGTCGGTGTTCACCGTCGGCATGCGCCACTCGTTCTAAGCGCTGTGCGTGGGCACAAAGTGCCCACCTTTCTTATTTCAGGCGGCAGGTGAGCATCCAGTAATAGGTCAAGCGCTCGATCCGGATCTCCCTCACCTCGCCGCCCAGCCGCTTGCGCAGCGCGCTGTCGGCCGGATAATTCTTCGGCAACTCGAACCGCTCGCCATCCGGCGCCGCGACGATTTCATAGGTATTGCCTTGCGCATCGGTGCGCGCGATGGTCGTGCTGCTGCCCTCGACGTAGGCGTCGTCCAGCAGGATCAGAGCAACGTCGCGGCCGAGCCGTGCGCGCAGCTGGGCCAGCAGCGCGTCCTGCTCGTCGCGCTTCAGGTGCGACCACCAGAAGCCGATGAACACGCAGGAGAACGTGCCAAGGTCCTCGGGCAGGTCGAGCCCGTCCACCTTGCGGAACGCGACCTTACCCTCCGGAAAACGGCGGGTTGCGGCGCGGGCGATCATCTCGTCGAGGATATCGGTCGCCAGCACCTTGTCGGCGTTGGCGGCGATCACTTCCGTCCAGTAGCCGGTGCCGCAAGCCAGTTCCAGCACGGTCTGCCCGCGCACCAGTTGCGCGATGCGGTCGCGTACCTGCGATAAGTCGTTGGCGCGTTCCGCCCGCGACAGCGCGGCGTCGGCCGCCTGCGTGCTGCTCGCGTAGTAACGCGCGACGGGGTCATTCTGTCGATTCATGGTATTAAAGCTCGTAATTGTCACTGGTGCCGCGCATGGCGGACTCGACCATCTTGCGGTTGAGCGTGGGGGCCAGCAGCTCGATGAACGTATAAATATAGCTGCGCAGATAGGCGCCCTGTTTGACGGCCACGCGCGACACGTTCATGCCGAACAAATGCCCGACGGGAATCGCGCGCAGGTTGCGGTCGCGTTCCTGGTCGAAGGCCATGCCGGCGATGATGCCGATGCCCATGCCCAGCTCCACGTACGTCTTGATGACGTCGGCGTCGATCGCTTCCAGCAGGACGTCCGGCTTGAGGTTGCGCAGTTCGAACGCATGGTCGATCTTGCTGCGGCCCGCGAACGCGGCGTCGTACGTGATCAGCGGGTAGCCTGCGATCTCTTCCAGCGAGATCGCCTTCGATTTCGTCAGCGGGTGCTCGTGCGGCACGACGAGGACGTGTTCCCATTGATAACACGGCAATGTGATCAGGCCGTCGACCGCCGCGATCGATTCCGTCGCGATGGCGAGGTCGGCCTGGTCGTTCTTGACCATGTCGGCGATCTGGCGCGGATTACCTTGCAATAAAGACAACCTGACTTTCGGGAAACGCTGCATGAACGCCTGCACGACCTTCGGCAGCATGTAGCGCGCCTGCGTGTGCGTGGTGGCGATGGTGAAGCTGCCGCTGTCCTGGGCGGCGTATTCCTTGCCGATGCGCTTGAGGCTGTCGATCTCCTGCATGATCAGCTCGACCGATTGCAGGACGAGGCGGCCCGGTTCCGTCAGGCCGCGGATGCGCTTGCCGTGGCGGGTGAAGATGTCGACCCCGAGCTCCTCTTCCAGCTCGATGATGGCTTTCGACACCCCGGGTTGGGACGTGAACAACGCCTTGGCGGCATCGGTCAGGTTGTAGTTCTGGCGGACCGCTTCGCGCACGAAACGTAGTTGGTGTAGGTTCATTGCCCTTATCTTGTCAATCTGATGCCGCATTTTACAAGGATGCTTATACCGCAGGCTCATATAAGCAAATAAATTCTCCGTCGTTTGGAATATAGCTGGATTTTATTAATATTCGGGATAGTTTGGGTCAGGATTGGCCCGCCCCCTTAGGAATCTTGCCCATGTACCGTTACGACCAATACGACCATCTCATCGTACGTGAACGCATCGCCCAGTACCGCGACCAGGTACGGCGCCGTCTCGCCGACGAGCTGACCGAAGAAGAATTCCTGCCGCTGCGCTTGCAGAACGGCCTGTACATGCAGCGTCATGCCTACATGCTGCGTATCGCCGTGCCGTACGGCCTGCTGTCGACGGCGCAGATGCGCATGTTCGCCCACATCGCCCGCAAGTACGACCGCGGCTATGGCCACTTCACGACGCGCCAGAACATCCAGTTCAACTGGATCGAGCTGGAACAGACCCCGGACATCCTGACCGACCTGGCTTCGGTCGAAATGCACGCGATCCAGACGTCGGGCAATTGCATCCGTAATACGACGACGGACGAATTCGCCGGTGTCGCCGCCGACGAGATCGTCGATCCGCGCCCGTATGCCGAGATCATCCGCCAGTGGAGCACGTTCCACCCGGAATTCATCGCCCTGCCCCGCAAGTTCAAGATCGCGATCAATGGCGCCGTGGAAGACCGCGCCGCGATCGCCGTCCACGACATCGGCCTCACCGCCGTACGCAACGAGGCGGGTGAAGTCGGCTTCAAGTTCATGGCTGGCGGCGGCCTGGGCCGTACGCCGATCATCGGCAGCGTGATCAACGAGTTCGTGCCCTGGCAGCACCTGCTGACGTACACGGAAGCGATCATGCGCGTGTACAACCAGTTCGGCCGCCGCGACAACAAGTACAAGGCCCGCATCAAGATCCTGGTGAAAGCCGTGGGCGCCGAGGAATTCACGCGCATGGTCGAGGCGGAATTCGCCGACCTCAAGGATGGTCCGGAAACGCTGACCCGCGAGGAAGTCGAACGCGTGGCACAATGGTTCAATCCGAAGCCCTACCTGCCCCTGCCCAGCATCGATCCCCGTGCGGAGCATGCCGACAACAAGGCGTTCGCCAACTGGCTGCAGCGCAACGTCAAGCCGCACAAGGTGCCGGGCTATGCGTCCGTCGTGCTGTCGCTGAAGAAAACCGGCGTGCCGCCGGGCGACGCGACCGCCGAGCAGATGGATTTCGTGGCCGACCTGGCCGACAAGTACAGCTTCGGCGAACTGCGCGTGACGCACGAGCAGAACCTGGTGCTGGCCGACGTCGAGCAGTCGAAACTGTTCGAGATCTGGCAGCAGGCGAAGGCGCGCGGCCTCGCGACGCCGAACATCGGCCTGCTGACCGACATGATCTCGTGCCCGGGCGGCGACTACTGCTCGCTGGCGAACGCGAAGTCGATCCCGATCGCGGCCGCCATCGCCGAGCGTTTCGACAACCTGGACTTCCAGCACGACATCGGCGACATCGAACTGAACATCTCGGGCTGCATCAACGCCTGCGGCCACCACCACGTGGGCCATATCGGCGTGCTGGGCGTGGACAAGGACGGTTCCGAGTGGTACCAGGTGTCGATCGGCGGCGCCCAGGGCAACGAGTCGGCCATCGGCAAGATCATCGGCCCGTCATTCTCTGCACCGCAGATGCCGGAAGTCATCGGCCGCCTGCTCGAGGTCTATGTGAAGAACCGCGTCGACGGCGAACGCTTCGTCGACGTGGCGCAGCGCCTCGGTGTCGCGCCGTTCAAGGAACATGTGTATGCCACGCCGATCCCGGCCGGCGCATTGGTTGGGGAAGACGAATATGCCTAATTTCGAATTGCACTCGCACAAGCAGATCATCAAGCACCGCGAGGTGGTGGATGACGACTGGAGCGTCCTGAAACTCGTCGAAGACGGCACCCCGGAAACGGTTGAAGTCCCGGCCGGCAAGATCATCGTCCCGTTGAAAGTCTGGCTGGCACAGCGCGAGCAGCTGCTGGGCCGCGCGGAGCGTCGTGAACTGGGCATCTGGTTCGCGTCGGACGAGCTGGCAAACGCGGTCAAGGACGACCTCGACCAGTTCGCCGTCGTCGCCGTCGACTTCCCGAAATTCACCGATGGCCGCGGCTATTCGATCGCCTACAACCTGCGCAAGCGCCTGGGCTACCAGGGCGAACTGCGCGCCATCGGCGACGTGCTGCGCGATCAGCTGTTCCAGATGTACCGCTGCGGCTTCAACGCCTATGCGACGCGCCAGGACCGCAACATCCATGACGCACTGAAAGGCCTGACGGTATTCTCGGAAACCTACCAGGCGGCGGTCGACACGCCGCTGCCGCTGTTCCGCCGCCACGAGCGCGGCGCACTGCCCGAGCACAGCGACGTCGGCGCCGGCATCTGACGAGAAAACAAGGAAACCCATGAGCGACCTGAACGCGCGGGTGAATGAAACCCGCGGCATCCTGGAGCGCATTGCGCGCGATTTTTCGCCCGCCGTGTTCGCTTCCAGCCTGGCGGCCGAGGACATGGTCCTCACCGACCTGATCTTGAAGGCCGGCCTGCCGATCACCATCTTCTCGCTGGAGACCGGCCGCCTGCACAAGGAAACCCTGGCCATGATCGACAAGGTCAAGGCCCATTACGGCTACGACATCGTCGTGATGCGTCCGAAGCAGGAACTGGTCGACGAGTACGTCAGCAAAAACGGCCTGAACGCGTTCTACGACAGCGTCGAGATGCGCAAGGGCTGCTGCTACGTGCGCAAGGTCGAGCCGCTGGGCCGCGCCCTCGCCGGCAACAAGGCATGGATCACCGGCCAGCGCCGTTCGCAATCGACGACGCGCCTGGATCTGCCCGTGCAGGAAGACGATACGGCGCACGGCCTGGCCAAGTTCAATCCGCTGGCCGACTGGAGCGAAGAGGACGTGTGGGAATACATCCGCGCCAATAACGTGCCGTACAACGACCTGCACGACCGCGGCTACCCGTCGATCGGCTGCGAACCCTGCACCCGCGCGATCCAGCCGGGCGAGGATGTGCGCGCCGGCCGCTGGTGGTGGGAAAACGCCGACTCCAAGGAATGCGGTCTGCACCTCGTGGACGGCAAGCTCATTCGAATCAAATCCGTAGCCCCGGCCTAATTAATGGCCATTGAAGACATCGACAGGCTCAGCAAAATGACGACTTTTAGTGACACCCCGCTCGCGCTCAGCGACGTGAATGCGCGCCACCTGGACGCGCTCGAATCCGAAGCCATCCACATCCTGCGCGAAGTCGCGGCGGAATGCTCGAACCCCGCGCTGCTGTTCTCGGGCGGCAAGGACTCCGTCGTGCTGCTGCGCCTGGCCGAGAAAGCGTTCCGTCCGGGTAAATTCCCGTTCCCGCTCGTCCACATCGACACGGGCCACAACTTCGACGAAGTGATCCAGTTCCGCGATGCACGCGTGGCCGAACTGGGCGAGCGCCTGATCGTCGGTTCCGTCGAGGATTCGATCAAGAAAGGTACCGTCCGCCTGCGCAACCCGCAGACGGATTCGCGCAACGCGGCGCAAGCCGTCACGCTGCTGGAAACGATCGCCGAATACGGCTTCGACGCCTGCATCGGCGGCGCCCGCCGCGACGAAGAAAAAGCGCGCGCGAAAGAGCGCATCTTCTCGTTCCGCGACGAATTCGGCCAGTGGGATCCGAAGGCCCAGCGTCCGGAACTGTGGGACCTGTATAACACCCGCGTGCACCCGGGCGAGAACATGCGCGTGTTCCCGATCTCGAACTGGACCGAGCTCGACGTCTGGCAATACATCGCCCGCGAAAAGCTGGCCCTGCCGCCGATCTATTTCGCGCACGAGCGCCAGGTGATCCCGCGTAACGGCCTGCTGGTGCCGTTGACGCCGCTGACCCCGGCCCGCGACGGCGAGGAAGTCGAGACCCGCGTCGTCCGTTTCCGCACCGTGGGCGACATCTCGTGCACGTGCCCTGTCGCATCGGATGCGGCTACCGTCGACGCCATCATCGCCGAGACGGCGATCACCCAGATCACCGAGCGCGGCGCGACCCGCATGGACGACCAGACGTCGGAAGCCTCGATGGAAAAGCGCAAGAAACAAGGATATTTCTGATGAACGCCCTGAACGAACAACTGAATCACGATAACGACCAGAGCGGCCAGGCCGGTCTGCTGCGCTTCATCACCGCCGGCTCCGTCGACGACGGCAAGAGCACGCTGATCGGCCGCCTGCTGTTCGACAGCAAGGGCATCTTCGCCGACCAGCTGGCCGCCGTGTCGCGCTCCAAGCACAAGCGCACCGTGGGCGACACGATCGACCTGTCGCTGCTGACGGACGGCCTGGAAGCCGAGCGCGAGCAAGGCATCACGATCGACGTCGCGTACCGCTATTTCGCGACGCCGAAGCGCAAGTTCATCATCGCCGACACGCCGGGCCACGAGCAGTACACCCGCAACATGGTGACGGGCGCGTCGACCGCGGACGCCGTCATCATCCTCGTCGACGTCTCCAAAGTGAAGCTCGGCGACGACGGTTCGGTGGAACTGCTGGTGCAGACGAAGCGCCATTCGACCATCGCCAAGCTGCTGCAGATCGAGCACGTGATCGTCGCCGTCAACAAGATGGACCTCGTGAACTACGACCGCACCGTGTACGACCGCATCGTTGCCGAATACACGACGTTCGCGGACACGCTGGGCCTGAAGGACATCACGGCGATCCCGCTGTCGGCGCTGGCCGGCGACAACGTCGTCGAGCGCGGCGACAACATGACCTGGTACGAAGGCCCGACGCTGATCGAACTGCTGGAAGGCCTGTCGGTCTACGACGAGACCCACGCCGCCCCGTTCCGCTTCCCGGTGCAGCTGGTCGCGCGCCACAACGGCCACGAAGCCAACGACTTCCGCGGCTACATGGGACGCATCGAGTCGGGCAAGGTCGCCGTGGGCGACAAGCTCGTCGTGCAGCCGTCCGGCCACAGCGCCACCGTGAAGGAAATCGTGACGTTCGACGGCCCGCTGCAGCAGGCGGTCGCCGGCCAGTCGGTCACCATCACCCTGAACGAGCACGTGGACATCTCGCGCGGCGACGTGCTGGCCCCGGCCGAGCAACCGGCCACCCTGCTGAAGCAGGTGAAGGCGGATGTGTGCTGGATGTCGGACGAGCCCCTGGACGTGCGCCGCAAGTACTGGATCAAGCACGGCACGCGCCAGACGATGGCCAAGGTGAAGGCGATCGATTCCGTCCTGGACGTCAACACGCAGACGCGTCGCGCCGTCGACAACCCGGCCGAAGGCCTGAAGCTGAACGACATCGCGCAGATCGAACTGACCGTGCAGCAGCCGCTGGCCGCCGACGCCTACGATGCGATCCGCGCAACGGGTGCCTTCATCCTGATCGATGAAGTTACCCATCAGACGGTCGCAGCAGGTATGATCCGTATTGACGCGTAACGAACGAACGAAAGGGATCGCATGGCTGTACTGGGGAAGGTTTATTTGATTGGAGCCGGACCCGGCGCTGCAGATCTCATCACCGTTCGCGGAGCGCGCCTGCTCGGGGAGGCGGAGGTCGTGTTGTACGACGCCCTCGTCACCCCGGAAATGCTGGCACTGTGCGGGCAGGCCGAGTTGATCCCGGTCGGCAAGCGCTCCGGCCAGCGCTCGACGGCGCAAACCGTCATCAATGAAAAACTCGTCGATGCCGCACAACGCTACCAGCGCGTCGTGCGCCTGAAAGGCGGCGATCCGATGCTGTTCGGGCGCGCCGACGAGGAACTCCGCGCCCTCGAGGAAGCGGGCATCGAAGTCGAAGTCGTCCCCGGCATCACGACGGCCGTCGCCGCCGCCGCCGCGACGCTGCAGCCGCTGACCAAGCGCGGCGTGGCGCGCAGCGTCGCCTTCTTCACGTCCAGCACGGCCCCGGACCAGCCAGATCACCCTGCCCTGCCCGAAACCGACACCCTTGTCCAGTACATGGGCGGTCGCGAAGCCGCCGCCACGGCGGAACGCCTGCTGGCCGAAGGCCGCCGGCCGGACCTGCCGGTCGTCGTCGTGGAAAACTGCAGCCGCGCGGACCAGCGCGTGCGCCGCCTGACGCTGGCCGACCTGGCGCATGGGCTCGACGTGGCGCACGGTCCCGTGCTCGTCATGATCGGCGAGGCGATGGGGCACCGGCCGCACCAGTCACTAGACCCGTCAGCATAAGCACGTCATTCCCGCGCACGCGGGAATCCACGCTGAGCTTCCGAAGTCGGTCTACGTGCCGCGCTGAAATGCTTCCGAGCTGACGAATTCTGCGATTCAGCATGGGTTCCCGCCTCCGCGGGAACGACGCTTTGGTGGCTTATTCCGCCCGCGCTTCCAGCTCGGCCTCGAGCCGCTGCGCGGCCGCATGCGTATCCACCGCGATGCGGTTCAGGCGCGCCAGCGCCGCCGCCAGCCGCGTCCCGCACTCTCCCCCGCATTCGCGCACATGCCACAGC
The DNA here is from genome assembly GCF_047325105.1 of Massilia cellulosiltytica. Taxonomy (NCBI): domain Bacteria; kingdom Pseudomonadati; phylum Pseudomonadota; class Betaproteobacteria; order Burkholderiales; family Oxalobacteraceae; genus Massilia; species Massilia cellulosiltytica. Next base: position 4,964,404 of record NZ_CP168562.1, read on the forward strand.
GCGAGATCGCAGCGCATGCGCGCCAGTTCCGCGCGCAGGCCGGCCAGCATGCGCCGCAACGCGCCATCCGCATCGGACGCGGGACCGCCTGGTGCTCCGGCGGCCGTCAGATGGTCCTGCATGCGGGCGATGCGCGCGTGCATGCGCTGCAGGCGGCCCGCGAGGCGGTCGAGGCGGCGGGCGCAGCGCAGCTCCACCCACGCGCGCGGCATCGGCGGCAACTGAGGCAGGACCGCGCGCAGGCGGGCGAACAGGGTGGCGAGCTTGCTGGACATCGCAGCAGTCTCGGCCCTCCCTTCGCCGGCGGCCATGATGCGCGACAAACTTCGTGCGACTCAACCCCAGTGCAGGTAGTCGATGCCGTTCTGGATGCTGCCGATGACCTGCACCTGGTTTTCCGTGCTCTCGCTGAACCCGACGAGGACATCGGCGCGCGACGTGGAATGCAGCGCATCCGTCCAGAACGCGTAGCCGGCGGCGTCCGGCGGGCGGTGCAGCACGTTCTGGTACAGGGCCTCAACGAATTGCGCGTCGCTCACGTTGGTGCCGTACAGCTTGCCAAACTCGGCGCTGCCGATGAAGCCGGCGGCGGCCTGCGCCAGCGACGTGCCCTTGTCCAGCGCATCGATCCAGAAGCCGAGGCCGGTCTTGTCCGGCGTACGGCCCAGCGCGGCCTGGTACAGGCGGTAAGCTTCGCCCGCATTGCCGTTCACGTCCAGCGCCACCATGCCGTCGCTGAACTGGAGGCGCTCGACGCCCGTCAGCGTCGCGTGGTTGCCGACGGCATCCTTCACGGACACGACACCGTTGTCCGCGACGATGGTCGCACCGGCGCGCGCGGTCGTGTACGCGAGCGTGTCGACGCCGGCGGTCCCCGTCACCTTGCTGTCGCCCGCCACGGCAGCAAGCACATGGGCATTGCCGCTGAACGCGACGTTGGCCATCTTCAGCGCGCCCGAGCCCGACAGGGTGCCGCCGGCCGGCGCCACGTAATCGATGCCGTTCCGGATGCTGTTGGCGACCTGGGCCTTGTTCTCGGCGCTCTCGCTGAAGCCGGTGAGGACGTCGGCGCGCGACGTCGAATGCAGGGCATCCGTCCAGAACGCGTAGCCGGCGGCGTCCGGTGCGCGGTGCAGCACGTTCTGGTACAGGGCATCCACGAATTGCGCGTCGCTCACGTTGCTGCCGTACAGCTTGGCGAACTCGGCGCTGCCGATGAAGCCGGACGCGGCCTGCGCCAGCGGCGTGCCCTTGTCCAGCGCATCGATCCAGAAGCCGAGGCCGGTCTTGTCCGGCGTGCGCGCAAACGCGGCCTGGTACAGGCGGTACGCCGCACCCGCGTTGCCGTTCACGTCCAGCGCCACCACGCCGTCGCTGAACTGGATGCGCTCGACGCCCACCAGCGTCGCGTGGTTGCCGACGGCGTCCGTCACGGACACGGCGCCGTCGGCGGCGACGACGGTCGCCCCGGCGCGCGCGGTCGTGTACACGAGCGTGTCGACGCCGGACGTCCCCGTCACCTTGCTCTCGCCCGCCACGGCCGCCAGCACGTGCGTGCCGTCGGTCATGGCGACGCTCGCCACTTTCGACAGCGCGGCCGACGTGCCGGTGGCCGGGGGACTCGTCACAGGTGCCGGCGCGGGCGCGGGCGCGGGTGCGGGTGCGGGTGCGGGTGCGGGTGCGGGTGCGGGTGCGGGTGCGGGTGCGGGTGCGGGTGCGGGTGCCGGTGCCGGCACGTCCTGGACGCTGGCCGTGGGCACGCCCGCCAGCACGCGCATCTCGACACTGGCCGTGCCGGACGCCCCCGTATCGATCCACGCGCCGGCGAAGCCGCCGCCGGCCAGCGCCGTCACGTCCGGGCTGGCCTGGTCGCCGCTGCGCAGCTGGCTGATGCCGAATTCCTGGCTGTCGATGGCGTTGCCGTCCCCGTCGAACCGGCGGCCGAAAATACCGTTGCCGTCGCCGTCCGCGCCCTGCCACGCGACGAGGAAGGAACCGTCGGACAGCGCCGTGACGGCGGCATCATCATGCCTGCCGCCCGATGCCACGTTGGCCTGCGCGACGGCGCCCACGGCATGGCCGGCGGCGTCGAAGCGCTGGAAGAAGATGTCGCTGTTCGCGAAGCCCCACGGGTCGTTGACATAGCTGTCCCACGCGACGACGAAGCCGCCGCCCGCGAGCGCCGCCACGTGCGGCAGCGGCGCGGCCGTCGTCGTGCTGGCCGCGTAGCCGTCGCCGCTCGCGACGAACACGGACGCCGGTGCGCGGCTCAACGCGGCGTAGACGTTGCCGTCGTTGATCTCGCCCCACGACACGACGTACCCGCCATCCGCGAGCGCGGCCAGCGCGGGGCTGTAGGCCGAGCCGAGGGCGTCGTACACCTGCTGCGCGCCGGCGGGGGTGCCGTCCGCGGCGGCCTGCTGCACGTGCACGGCCGCGCCGCTGCGCCAGCCGACGGCGAATGAGCCGTCGGCGAGCGTCGCCACGGCCGGCATGGCGGCGTCGCCGGACATCCCGGCGTCGAGCACGTGCTCGACGCCCGCGCTGCCGCCGGCGTCCACGACGCGGTAGGCGATCTGGTTCGCGCCGCCGTCGTTCAGCGTGTACGCGACGACGAAGCGGCCGCCGGCCAGCGCGGCGACGGCCGGCTGGCCTTCGACACCGGCATCGCCATTCGGCGTGAGCGCGAATGCGGCGCCCAGCGGATTGCCGGCCGCGTCGCGCAGCTGCGCCCACAGGCCCGCGCCCTGGCCCTGCCAGACGGCGGCGACGCCGCCGCCCGACAGGGTGGCCAGCGCCGGGGCGGACGTCCATGCGTCCAGCGCGGCGCCGGCTTTCGATTCGTTGGCGAAGCCGGGCAGGCCGTCCGTCGCGCCGTCTTCCACCGCATAGGTGAGGACCTGCGTGACGCCCGTGTTCGGGAGCGGATTGCCGTTGCCGTCGACCTGGTAGCGGTCGTAGTAGTGCACGGTCACCGCGGCCGACAGGCCGCCGGCCGGCAGCTGGCTCGCGTCGGCGACCACCAGCCGGGCAGCCGTGTCGACGGCGGGGTTGTAGCTGATGCCGAACAGGCCCGGTTGCGACTGGCTCTCGATCACCCAGCGGCCGCCCGTCAGGTCGCCCGTGTCGATCCCGGCCACGACGTCGACGACGTCGCCCGCGTGCGCGGTGGTGAACACGATGCCGTCGCCGCCGACGATGCCCACGGGCTGGCTGTCCGGGAACACGGTGTCCTCGGCCGTGACGACGCTGCCGTCCGCCAGCTTGTAGTGGATGCCGAACGTGTCCGGCGTCGCCCCGTCGCCGGCCAGGCGGTCCTGGAACCGCCACAGCGTGCCGGCCGTCGCGACGTACGCGCCCTGGCCGTCGACCGGCATCGTGTAGGCGAGCCACGTCCGGCCGTTGTCCTGGCTGTACTGCATGTCGCCGCGGGCGAATGCCTGGCCCAGGCTGCCGGCCGCGTCGAAGGCGACGGCGGTGACGGCGGACGTCGAGGCGCCGGCCGGCAGCGTGGCGCCGGCATAGCTCCAGGCCGAGCTGGCCTGGCCCGGACGGACATAGTGGGAGGTCGTGGGAGTGGTCATGGCGTGGGTATCGATGGCGGGCGGCGGGAGCGTGGCTACCCCATCCGCATATAATTCCCTATGGAAAACTTAAATTCAATGAGGAAATTGCCTTTCGAGAGTAAAGACGCCCGTAAACCAACGGAACGTTTCTACTGCTGCAACCGAATTGGCAGGGATGGATGCAACGACGACAACGGAGATATCGAACCTGCCAGCTTGCCGAATCGGCCATGCCCGCGAGCAGTTATAATCTTTGGAGCAACAGTCTGGCATTCCCGCGTACCTGCTTCCCAGCGCCCTTTGCGGGCCGTCCTGTTCACGGCTTCACACGATTTACCGATACACCTGAAGGATCAACATGCGTTTTTTGAATCGCTGTACCGCATTCCTGCGGCACGAGCGCGCGCCCGTGCTCACGTCGATGCTCGTCCCCGTCCTGTTCGGCCTGCTCTCCGTGTGGCTGGGCCAGGACGAAAACTGGGACCTGCGCAATTACCACTGGTACAACCCGTATGCCTTGTTCAACGACCGGCTGCACGTCGACATGGCGGCCGGGAACTGGCAAAGCTATTTCAATCCGGCGATCGACGTCCCCTATTACCTGCTGAACCAGTGGCTGCCGGGCCGGGCCGTCGGGTTCGTGATGGGGTTCGTCCATGGACTCAACTTCATCCTGCTGCTGACGCTCGCACGGCTCATGCTGCCCCGGGACAAGGCCGACAACCGCCTGTGCATTCTGCTGGCCCTCGCGGGCATGTGCGGCCCCAGCTTCCTGTCGCAGGTCGGCAATACGATGGGCGACAACCTGAGCGCCCTGTTCATCCTGGCGTCGCTGTGCATCGTCATGCGCGGCTGGGACCGGTTGCAGGCCCTGTCGGACGGCGCCGTCGCCACGCTGCTGCTGGCGGGCGTCGTGATGGGACTGGGCGCCGGGCTGAAGCTCACCAATGCATCGTATGCGCTCGCGCTGTGCGTCGCGCTGCTGGCGGTGCCCGCCACGTTCGGACGCGGGATCGCGGCGGCGTTCACGTACGGGTGCGGCACGCTCGCCGGGGTCGCGATCGCGGCCGGGCCGTGGTGGTGGCGGATGTGGAAGACGTTCGGCAATCCGCTGTTCCCGCAATTTAACAGCATCTTCAAGAGTCCCCTGGCGCAGCAGGTCGCCGTCATGGACACCGATCACTTGCCGCACGGCGCGCTGGAAGCCCTGTTCTGGCCATTCGTGTTCAGCCGGGAATTCTCGCGCGTGTCGGAACTGCCGTTCAAGCAGGCGATCGTGCCGCTGCTGTACGCGCTGGCCCTCGCGTTCCTCGCGCGCTGGCTGTACGACACGGTGCGCGGCGGCGCGCCGGCGGAACGCCTGGCGCCGCGCGCGCGCTTCCTGCTGATCTTCGGCATCGTCGGCTATCTCGTGTGGCTGAAGCTGTTCAGCATCTACCGCTACCTGGTGCCCATCGAACTGCTGGGACCGCTGATGGTGTGGGTGCTGGTCCCGCGCCTGACCGGGCCGCGCGTCGGTCCGTATCTGGCGGGCGCCATGCTGCTGTTCACGTCGCTCTACGTCTACCCGTTCATCACGTGGGGGCATGCCGGCTGGGCCGAGAAGAGTTTCAGCGCGCAACTGCCGCCGATGGAACATCCGGAGTCGACGCTCGTCTTCACCGCGCACGGCGATCCGCCGATGGGCTGGGTCTCGACCTTCGTCCCGCGCGAAGTGCGCGTCATTTCGCTCGGCGCGGGCTTCCCCGAGTCGCCCGCCTACCTCGAGCGGATCCAGTCCGTGATCGCGAGCCGGCCCGGTCCACATTACGCGATGCTGGCCGCCGATCCCCGCGACCAGGTCGAGAAGGACGAGGCCGTGGTCAAGGCGGCCACGCAGAACCTGGCCCGCTATGGCTTGACGCTCGACCCCGCCGGCTGCAAGCGCTATCCGGCGGCGATCGGCAAGAGCCCGTCGCCGGTCCAGATGTGCCCGGTGACCGTCAACAAGTAAGACTCAGGCGGCGTCCGCCCCGGCACAGTAGGCGGCCATCGCCGCCAGTACGCCGGGGTCCTCGCCGACCGCGGGGACGGTGCGGAACGTCACCTGCGGATGGGTGGCGCGCAGCTGCTCCAGCAGCAGCGGCAGGTCGCGCAGCAGGTGGCCGCCCTGCCCCAGGAACACGGGGACGATGGTGATGTCGCGCGCGCCGAGCGCCACCTGGGCGCCCACTTCGTCCGGCAGGCTAGGCGTCATCAGTTCGAGGAACGCCAGCGACACCGCGCAATCCGGACGCTGCGCCGCGGTCAGGTCGCGCAGGCGCTGGAACGGCGCGGCCCAGGTGGCGGCACGGGCGCCGTGGGCGAACAATACGAGTGCTTTTTCCATCAGTGTCTCTCCACCCAGCGCAGGGCGCCGATCGCCAGCAGCAGGAATAGCAGGCTGGGCGCGGCCGCCGTCACGAAGGCCGGCCAGGTCGACAACATGCCCACGTGCGAAAACAACGAGTTAATCAACAGGAAGCTCACGCCGATCATGATGCCGATGAAGATCTTCAGGCTCACGCCGCCGCTGCGCGTGTGCAGGTAGCCGAACGGCAGCGCGAGCGCCATCAGCACGAAGATCGACAGCGGGTCGAACAGCTTCTTCCAGAATGCGATCTTGAAGCGCTCCGTCTCCTGGCGGTTTTCCGCGAGGTGGCGCGTGTACACGGCCAGCTCGTTCGCGGACATCCGCTCCGGATCGGAGCGCGACACCGACAGGATCTTCGGCGTGATCTCGGACACGAGGTCGAGGTTCGCCACCTTGCGCGTGGAAACGGACGCCGTGTCCTGGCCGTACGTGCTCTGGATGGTCTGGCCGGCCGGAATGGGCGTGCCCGGCGCGGGCAGTTCGCGGCTATTCGCAAACAGGGTCTCGGTGACGTCGTTCAGGCGCCAGGTGCCGTTGCCGCTGAACGTGGCGCTGGCGGCCGTGATCAGGGAGCGCATGCGCATGCTGTTGTCGAACTCGTACAGGCGCAGGTCGATCAGCTGGCCGTCCGGGCGGATCTGGCGCGCGTTGAAGAAACGCGACCCCGTCACGGGCCCCTTCACGCCGCCCGCATGGATCGTGTCCTTGGTCCACATGCCCGAGCGGAATTCGGCCGACACCGTCGCACCCTTCGCGGACAGGCGCACGCGTTCCGCGATCGGCGCCGTGCGTGGCGTGATCAATTCGCCGAACAGGAACGTGACGGCGACGAACAGCACGCCGATCTTCGCCAGGATGATGCCGGCCTGCTGCGTCGACATCGACGACGCCCGCATGATCGTGAATTCCGAACTCTGCGCGAACTGCGCCATCGTGTAGATGGTGCCGATCAGCGCGGCGACCGGCATCACCTCGTACACGTGGCCGGGCAGCAGGAGCAGCACGTACAGGATCGCGTGCTGCATCATGTAGCCGCCCTTGCCCACCGACGGCAGTTCCTGGGTCAGGTCCATGAAGGCGATGAGGCCCAGGAACGCCACGAGCACGAAGGCGACGGCCTGCGCGATGTTGACGAAGAAGTAGCGCTGCAGGATCTTCATTGCGCGCCCTCCTGCGTCACCGCACCGCCGCGCAGCAGGCGGCGCCGCTTGAGGGCGCCCAGCAGGGCGAGCGGATGCCACGGGTGGTTGACGTTCAGGCGCCACGCGAACAGCCCGGCCACGACCACGAGCGCGAACACGTGCAGCGGCCACCACGCCACGCCGAAGGCCATCTTTCCCTGCTTGACGCTGGCCTCGAACAGTTTCGACAGGTTGCTGTAGGTGAAAAAGATCAGCAGCGCGAGGATCAGGTTGGCGGAGCTGCCGGCGCGCGGATTGACGAAGCCGAGGGGGATCGCCAGCAGCATCAGCACGAGGCAGGAGATCGGCGCCGACACCCGGTACAGCAGTTCGGCGTTCGTGTAGCGGTTGTCCGGCAGCGCCAGCAGCGCCGGCGTGGACAAGGCGTCGGCCGGCGTCTCGGTGCCGATCACGGGCGCCTGGCTGGAGACGCGCATGCGGTAGCGCTCGAACTCCATCGACTGGAAATCGGCGCGTCCCGGCTTGCCCAGGTAGCGCCGGCCGTTCTTCAGCACGAGGTATTGCCCGCCCTTGCCGTCCGGTTCGATCACGCCTTCCTTGGCGACGACGATGGAATTGCCGTCGGCGTCGACGGAATTCACGAACACGTTCTGCACGACGGTCGCGCCGCTCGTGCTGCCTTCGACGAAGAACACGCGGTTCGTGGACGGCGATTCGCGGAACTGGCCGGGCGACACGCGCTTGAGGTCTTCGCGCTTCTCGAAGCGCTCGACGAATTCCGCGCTCTTCATCTTGGCCCACGGTGTCGCCACGAACGACAGCGCGGCGACGATCGCCACCATGGGCAGGCCGAACACGAGCACCGGCGGCACCCACCGCATCAGCGACTGGCCGGACGCGAACCACACGACCATTTCCGAGTCGCGATAGCTGCGCGTCACGGTGGCGATGACCGCGATAAAGCTGGTAAGAATGATGATTGTTGGCAGATAATTCAGCACCGAAAAGCCGATCAGCGCCAGCACGTCGCCCGAGGCGACCTTGCCGCCGGCGGCCTTGCCGAGGATGGAGATCAGGGTCCAGGTGACGAAGATCGTAAACAGGACCGTGAAGGTGGCACCGGCCACGCTGGCCAATTCACGCTGTAGGGCGCGTTGGAAAATCATTCGATAGTTATAATTGCTGGTTGGAAGGAACCCCGGGAACCGTCACAAGCGGGTGCCATTTGGAAGGTTCCTCGGACAGCACGCGCGTCAAAAACTCGAAACGGAGAATCAAATGGACTTTAGCATAAAAGCATTCGACACAAAAAACACGCTGGCCGCAGCCAAATCGGGCTGTGTGGCAGTCGCGGTGTTCGAAAACAAGAAACTGTCGGAGGCGGCGAAAGCCCTCGATCTGAACGGCGCGATCGGCGCCGCCGTCAAGTCGGGTGACATCTCCGGCAAGCCCGGCTCCACCCTGCTGCTGCGCGGCGTGGCCGGCGTGAGCGCTGCCCGCGTGCTGCTGGTCGGCATGGGCGCCGACGAAGCCGTGAGCGAGAAAAGCTTTGCCGGTGCCGTGACCGCTGCCCTGAAAACCTTCGCTTCGCTGGGCGCGCAGGATGCCATTATCGCATTCCCGCTGGAGAATGTGAAAGCCCGCGACCTGAACTGGGCGCTGAAGAACATCGTCATCGCCGCGAACGAAGCGGAATTCCGCACCGACGCGCAAAAGAGCAAGAAGGATCCGGCACCCACCGGCGTGCGCAAGCTGGCCATCGCCGTCCCGGCCGCGACGCCGCAGATCAAGGCCGTGCTGGCGCAGGCGCAGGCCGTCGCGAACGGCATGAACCTGACGAAGGAACTGGGCAACCTGTCGCCGAACGTCTGCACCCCGACCTACCTCGCGAACACGGCGAAGAAGCTGGCGGGCGACTACGGCTTCGACATCGAAGTCCTCGACCGCAAGCAGCTCGAAGCCCTCAAGATGGGCAGCTTCCTGTCCGTCACGCGCGGCAGCGAAGAGCCGCCGAAGTTCATCGTCCTGAAGCACAACGGCGGCAAGAAGAACGATGCGCCGGTGGTCCTCGTCGGCAAGGGCATCACGTTCGACACGGGCGGCATCTCGCTGAAGCCGGGTCCGAACATGGACGAGATGAAGTACGACATGTGCGGCGCCGGTTCGGTGCTGGGCACCTTCCGCGCCATCGGCGAGATGGGCCTGAAGCTGAACGTCGTCGGCATCGTGGCCGCGTGCGAGAACATGCCGTCGGGCCGCGCCACCAAGCCGGGCGACATCGTCACCGCGATGAACGGCACCACCATCGAGATCCTGAATACGGACGCCGAGGGCCGCCTGATCCTGTGCGACGCCCTGACCTATGCCGAGCGCTTCAAGCCGGCCGCCGTCGTCGACATCGCGACCCTGACGGGCGCCGTGATCGTCTCGCTGGGCCACCACACGTCGGGCGTGTTCACGCGCCACGACGACGCCCACGACGCCCTCGCCCAGGAACTGCTGGACGCCGGCAGGCAGGCGGGCGACCCGGCCTGGCGCCTGCCGATCGGCGAGCAGTACAACGAGCAGCTGAAGTCGAACTTCGCCGACCTGGCCAACATCGGCACGCCGGGCGGCGCATCGATCACGGCGGCCTGCTTCCTGGAGAACTTCACGCGCAACTACACGTGGGCGCACCTGGACATCGCCGGCACGGCGTGGAAATCGGGCGCGGCCAAGGGTGCGACCGGCCGTCCGGTGCCGCTGCTCACCACGTTCCTGCTGAACCGCGTGTAAGCGCTTTTCGCCCCGCGCACGACGGGCGCCCGCGGGCGCCCGTTTTTTATCCGGGCATCAGAACACGACGTTGCCGGGCGCCGCCGACTCCGCCGCCCCCGCGCGCGGCAGCGCGGGCCGCATCAGCACGGTGAGGGTGGACTGGTAGGCGACGCCGTTGCCGTCGTACGGATTGACGTAGCCGTCGCCCCCGGCGCTGACGATGATGTTGCCGATCAGCCGGTCGGTGTCGAAGAACGAGGTGGCGTGCGCGTCGGCGACTTCGCGCGCGCTGCCCGTGCCGTCGCGCGCGCAGTCGATCGTCAGGGGACTCCTGCTGCGCTCGACCGTGACCCGTGCGGGCGTCACGACGAACCAGCGCCCCGCCGCGTTGGACAACACGCAGCCGACACCCTTCACCTCGCGGTGGTCGAGGATGGTGTGAACTTCCAGCTGTTGCGTGGGGGTTTCGGCAGGCGCCGTCACGCAGCCGGCCATGGCGGTGCACAGCGCGCCGATGCAGGCGGTACGAAAAAAAATCAGGGACATGTCTTCACCGGGAATGCTTACCACCCGTTTACGGCGGCAATCGGAAAGACATGAGGCGAAGCGCATCCCAGGATCGCCGGGATGGCGTTGCTAAACCGCGGCCGGCACCGGGTCGATGGGCGCGAAGCGCGGCATGCGCTTCCCGTCCACGTCGACCAGTCCGAAAAATGCATCCCGCGGGCGGACCCAGGTCTTGCCGTCCTGCCCGCGATACACGATCACGGCCGTGTGGTCCGCCTCGAGGACAGCCTCGCAGACCACGTCGTACACACCGCCCTTGTAGTGGCGGTAGCGCATCAGGCCTTTTCTTCGGCCGTGGCGCGATTCCTCTTCTTGAGGTTCTGGATGACCTTGACGATGCCTTCGATGCCGGCGTTGTCATCCAGTTCGCTGAACGCGTCCAGCACCTCGTTGAGGACGCGATTGCGCACGCTCGCCTCGTCGGCCTGCATCTTCTGCGGCTGGTTCTCGGACGGCGCGAATTTCTGCGGCGCTTCGGCCGCGGTCTTTTGTCCGTGTGCCAGCGCGGCCTGCCAGATCAGCCAGCGGCGTTGGGTTTCGTACACGAGGTACTCTTCCGGCTTGTCTTCACGACGCCGGACAATGTGGCCATCGCGTTGGGCCCATGCTTCAAATGCTTGGCGCATTGTTGTCCTTTACAAAGCTGTGTGCAAATCCTGCTCTCGGATCCGCGATCGTACACACCTGCCTAAGCCGGCCGCTCGACCGACCACGGCAACCATCTGATCAATGCAACGGATTGCGATTGAATACTTGGTTCCAGAGCAATATGCCAATAGTACAACCAAAGTTGGCCTACTGCAATTTTTTTCTTTCGAGAAGGAGACAATACGTAAATGTCCCGTCTCTTGCTGTGATTGTTACATCTTGTCACAGTTCGGCGCAACTTTCCAGCGTCGTTACGATTTTTTACTCCACGGACAATAATTTTACGACATCTTTGTTGCAATCGAAACAAATAATGACAATCGTGTCATGGCTTCAGAGGCCAACTTATGTTGCAAGAATGATTCAAAGACACGATACTGCCCGGATTGTGCCGGACGGTCCGGCCTCCGCACCAAGATAGCCCATGAAAATCGCAACCTGGAACGTGAACTCGCTGAAAGTGCGGCTGCCGCACCTGCTCCAGTGGCTCGCCGCCAACCCCATCGACGTCCTCTGCATCCAGGAGACCAAGCTCACCGACGACAAATTCCCCGTCGCCGCGATCAACGAGGCCGGCTACGAAGTCGTGTTCAGCGGCCAGAAAACGTACAACGGCGTGGCGATTCTGTCGCGCCTCCCCATCGCCGACGTCGTGCGCAACAACCCGCATTACCAGGACGAGCAGCAGCGCCTGATCGCCGCCACCATCGGCGGCGTGCGTTTCATCTGCGCCTACGTGCCGAACGGCCAGGCCGTCGGCTCCGACAAATACGCCTACAAGATGGGCTGGCTGGCCGCGCTGCGCACCTGGGTCGGCGAGGAACTGAACATCCACGAACAGTTCGCGATCCTGGGCGACTACAACATCGCGCCCGAAGACCGCGACGTGCACGACCCGGAACTGTGGGCGGGCCAGATCCACTGCTCCGACCTGGAACGCGAGCAGCTGCGCGAACTGTGCGGCCTCGGTCTCGTCGACGCGTTCCGGTTATTCGAGCAGCCCGAGAAGCAGTACAGCTGGTGGGACTACCGCCAGATGGCGTTCCGCCGCAACCGCGGCCTGCGCATCGACCACATCCTGCTGTCGCAGACGCTCGCCAAGCGCTGCGAGGCGTGCGTCATCGACCGCGAACCGCGCAAGTGGGAGCAGCCGTCCGATCACACGCCGGTGATCGCGACGCTCCTTTAATCCAGCAGGGCCGGCACGGCAGCGGCATCCAGCGGCCGCGCGAACAGATAGCCCTGGGCATACTGGCACCCGTGCCGGCGCAGCAGCGCCAGCTGCGCGTCAGTCTCGACACCCTCCGCCACGACGGCCATGCCGAGGCTCCCCGCGAGCGCCATGATGGCCGCGACGATGGCCTGGTCCTCGCTGCTCGTCTCGAGGTCGCGCACGAAGGCACGGTCGATCTTGATCTTGCGGACCGGGAAGCGCTTCAGATACGCCAGGCTGGAATAGCCGGTGCCGAAATCGTCGATCGACAGGCGGATGCCCATGCGGTAGATCTGGCCCAGCGTCTCCGGCGTCTGGCCGCCGTGCTGCATCAGCGCCGTTTCCGTGATCTCGAATTCCAGCAGGCCCGGCTCGATGCCGGTGTCGTCGACGATGGCGCGGATCGACTGGATCAGGCCCCGGTGCATGAACTGGCGCGCGGACAGGTTCACCGCGAGCGGCAGCGCCGGCAGGCCCGCGCGCTGCCAGGCCATCGATTGTTCGCAGGCGCGCCGGATCACCCATTCGCCGACCGGCACGATCAGGCCGTTCTCTTCCAGGATCGGGATGAAGTCGTCGGGCGCCACGAGGCCCTGCTCCGGATGGCGCCAGCGCAGCAGCACTTCCAGGCCGTGCACGCGGCCGTCGCGTACGTCCACGATCGGCTGGTAGAACAGCACGAATTCCTCGCGCAGCAGCGCGCCGCGCAGGCGCGTCTCCATCTCGAAATGGCGCGCGGCCGCCGCGTTCATCGGCTCCGCGTAGAACTGGTAATTGTTGCGGCCCGCCGCCTTCGCGTAATACATCGCGGCGTCGGCCTTGCGCATCAGGCCCGCCGCATCATCGCCGTCGTCCGGGTACAGGCAGATGCCGATCGACGGCGAGATGTGCAGGCTGTGGCCTTCGAATTCGATGGGCGCCGCCAGCGCCGCGATGATCTTGTCGCCCACGAGGCCGCACTCCTCGGCCGCGCGCACGCCCGGCACCAGCACGACGAATTCGTCGCCGCCCAGGCGCGCGACGGTGTCGCTGGCGCGCACGACGCGGCACAGGCGCTGCGCCACTTCCTTCAGCAGGTGGTCGCCCGCCAGGTGGCCGAGGGAATCGTTGATGGTCTTGAAGCGGTCCAGGTCGATGAACAGCAGGGCCAGCTTCATGCCGTCGCGCCCGGCCGACAACAGCGCGCGGTCCAGGCGGTCGGACAGCAGCGCGCGGTTCGGCAGGCCCGTGAGCGCGTCGTGGTACGCCATGTGGTGCACGCGCGCCTCGGCCTGGCGCCGCTCGACGATCTCGGCCTGCAGCTCCGCCGTGCGTTCCTGCACGCGCACTTCGAGCTCGTCGCGCGCGCGGCGCAGCGCGTCCGCCGCCTCGCGCTGGGCGGTGACGTCGTCGATCAGCCAGACGCTGCGCCCGCCCCGGTCCGCCATGTCGAACGGGCGGCCCGACAGGCGCGCCCAGAAACGCTTGCCGTCGCGCCGCACCAGTTCGTACTCGGCCATGTGCACGCGGCCCGCCTCGAAATCGCGCCGCGTCTGCTCGCGCGCGGCGATCCAGCCCGCGTCGTCGGGATACAGCTCGCGCACCGGCAGTCCCTCGATGCTGCCGCCCTGGTGGCCGAACAATTCTTCCATCTTGCGGTTGCAATGGAGGGTCCGGCCCTTCTCGACGACCGCGATGCCCAGCACGGCGTTGTCGAGGATCGCCTGGTTTTCCAGCAGCGCGTTGCGCAGCGATTCCTCGGCCGCCTTCTGGCCGGTGCGGTCCTCGATCATCCAGATCATCGTGCCGGTGCCCAGTTCCTCGGGATTGACGGCGTAGCCGATCATGTTCACCCACATCCGCGTGCCGTCGCGGCGCACCATCGTCGTCTCGGTCTTGAACGAACCGCCCAGCGCCAGCACGCCGTACGCGGTGCGGCCCATTGCGTCGAACGCGACGTCGTCGGCATACAGCACGCGCGTCGAACGGCCCAGCACCTCGCCGGGGGAATAGCCGAACATCGAGCCGAAACAGTGGTTGTAGCGCGTGATGGTGCGGGCGCGCGTGAAGAAGATCCCGATCGTGGCATTGGTCATGATCGACTGGATCTCGGTGAACGCCTGGCGCGCTTCCGTGACGTCTTCCACGATCCACACGGTGCCGGCCTCGCGTGCGCTCATGTCGACGGCCTTGGCGCGGATGCGGCACCAGATCGTGCTGCCGTCGCGCCGCCGCAGCGGCACCTCGCTCTTTTCGAACAGGCTGCCGGCCGTCAGCACGACGACGGCCTCGCCGATGAACGCCTCGTACTGGGCGCGCGAGGCGAACACCCGGGCCGGGCTGTGGTTGATGAGTTCTTCCGGCGCATAGCCCAGCATCTCCGCCATGCGCGGATTGCACGACTTGACCAGGTCGGGCAACGTGACGGCAATGCCGACCGGCGCATGTTCGACGACCGCGGCCTGTTCCAGCAGGCGCCCGCGCAGCGCGGCCTGGCCGTCGCCGAACGTGAGCACGTCGCCGAAGACGAAGGTGGCGCCCTCCGGGGACAGTGGCTTCGCGCGTACCTCGACGGGCCGGCCGGTGGCGCCGTGTTCGATCAAACCGTCCCAGCGGCGTTCGCCGGACTGCGACAGGCGGATCTCGACCGCCATCGCCGCCGCCGTACGCGGGCAGAACAGCGACACCAGCGGCCGTCCCACCACGTCGCCGCCGGCCAGTTCGGCCAGCGCCGCGTTCGCGGCCCAGATGGTGCCCTCGCCGTCGCAGGCGCAGGCCGGCGCGGCGATCAATGCCAGTGCGTCGGCCACCAAGGCCGCTATGCTCGTTCCCCGATCCATCCCTCTGTCCCTAGCGCGCCTATTGACAAGGCGCTATGTCGATTTTTGGATGGATCATAGCCGAAAACCCACCTGATTTATCGTTCGGGAAAGATGAATTTCCGCGTGTGACGCGGCGCAGCAACGGTCTCAGAAGGCGTCGCCCGGCACGCGCACCCAACCTTCCATCAGCACGCGCGCGCTGCGGCTCATCACCGCCTTCGTGACGACCCAGCCGCCGTCCTCCTGCCGCGCCTCGGCGCCCACGCGCAAGGTGCCGGACGGATGGCCGAACCGCACCGCCTCGTGCGCCCTGCCGCCCGCGGCGAGGCTCACGAGCGTGCCCGGGATCGCGGCCGCCGTGCCGATCGCGACGGCCGCCGTGCCCATCATCGCATGGTGCAGCTTGCCCATCGACAGGGCGCGCACGAGCAGGTCGATGTCGCCCGCCTCGACCTGTTTGCCGCTCGACGCGGTATAGGCCGCCGGCGGCGCGACGAAGGCCACCTTCGGCGTGTGCTGGCGGCGCGCGGCTTCCTCGACGTGCGCGATCAGGCCCATGCGCATGGCGCCGTAGGCACGGATCGTCTCGAACATCGCCAGCGCCTTCGGGTCGCCGTTGACCGCATCCTGCAGCTCCGTGCCCGTGTAGCCGATGTCGGCGGCGTTCACGAAGACGGTCGGGATGCCGGCGTTGATCAGGGTCGCCTTCAGCGTGCCCACGCCGGGCACCTCGAGGTCGTCGACCAGGTTCCCGGTCGGGAACATCGCGCCGCCGCCCTCCCCTTCCTCGGCCGCGGGGTCCATGAATTCGAGTTGGACCTCGGCCGCCGGGAACGTGACGCCATCGAGCTCGAAGTCGCCCGTCTCCTGCACCTGCCCGTCCGCGATGGGCACGTGGGCGACGATCGTCTTGCCGATGTTGGCCTGCCAGATGCGCACGACGACGGTCCCGTTGTCGGGGATGCGCGCGGGATCGATGAAGCCGTTGGCGATGGCGTACGGGCCGATCGCGGCCGACAGGTTGCCGCAGTTGCCGCTCCAGTCGACGAACGGCTTGTCGATGGCGACCTGGCCGAACAGGTAGTCGACGTCGTGGCCGGGACGGGAGGACGGCGCGACGATCACGGTCTTGCTCGTGCTGGACGTGGCGCCGCCCATGCCGTCGATGTGCTTCGCGTACGGGTCGGGGCTGCCGATCACGCGCAGCAGGAATGTATCGCGCGCCTCGCCGGGGACCTGCGCCGCCTCGGGCAGGTCCTGCAGGCGGAAGAACACGCCTTTGCTCGTGCCGCCGCGCATGTAGACGGCGGGGATTTTGATTTGTGGTACGTGAGTCATGAGTGTTGTCCCTAGCCCGTCGTCCCCGCGAAAGCAGGGGCGACGGTGTTTTTATGCCGCGACTTTGGAAGACGCGAGGAAGTCCTGCGCAAACCGCTGCAGCACCCCACCCGCCTCGTAGATCGACACTTCTTCAGCCGTGTCGAGACGGCAGATCACCGGCACCTCGACCGTTTCGCCGCTGCGGCGATGGATGACCAGCGTGAGGGTCGCGCGCGGCGTGCGCGCGCCCACGACGTCGAACGTCTCCGTGCCGTCGATCCCGAGGGTGAGGCGCGTGGTGCCCGGCTGGAATTCCAGCGGCAGCACGCCCATGCCGACGAGGTTCGTGCGGTGGATGCGTTCGAAGCCTTCGGCCGCGATGGCTTCCACGCCCGCCAGGCGCACGCCCTTCGCGGCCCAGTCGCGCGACGAGCCCTGCCCATAATCGGCACCGGCGATCACGATCAGCGGCTGCTTGCGCTCCATGTACGTCTCGATCGCTTCCCACATGCGGGTCACGGTGCCTTCCGGCTCGATGCGCGCGAGCGAACCGGCACGCACACTGCCATCCGGGTTGCGCACCATCTCGTTCTTCAGGGTCGGATTCGCGAACGTGGCGCGCTGCGCCGTCAGGTGGTCGCCGCGGTGCGTCGCGTACGAATTGAAATCCTCTTCCGGCAGGCCCATCTTCGCGAGGTATTCACCCGCGGCGCTGTTCAGCATGATCGCGTTCGACGGCGACAGGTGGTCCGTCGTGATGTTGTCGCCCAGGACCGCCAGCGGACGCATGCCGGTCAAGGTACGCTCACCGGCGAGCGCGCCTTCCCAGTACGGCGGACGGCGGATGTAGGTGCTCATCGGGCGCCAGTCGTACAGCGGCGCCACGGCATCGTCACCGCCTTCGCGGCGCGCGAACATGATGTCGTACACCTTGCGGAACTGCTGCGGCTTCACGGCGCGCTCGACGACGGCGTCGATCTCCGCATCGCTCGGCCAGATGTCCGCGAGGCGCACCGGTTTGCCGTCGGCATCGATGCCCAGCACGTCCTTCTCGATGTCGAAGCGGATCGTGCCCGCGATGGCGTACGCGACGACGAGCGCCGGCGACGCGAGGAACGCCTGCTTCGCATACGGGTGGATGCGGCCGTCGAAATTGCGGTTGCCCGACAGGACCGCGGTCGCGTACAGGTCGCGCTCGACGATCTCCTGCTGGATCGCCGGGTCCAGCGCACCGGACATGCCGTTGCAGGTGGTGCACGCGAAGGCGACCACGCCGAAGCCCAGCTTTTCGAGTTCCGGCAACAGCCCCGCTTCCTCCAGGTACAGCGGCACGGCCTTGGAGCCCGGCGCGAGCGACGACTTCACCCACGGCTTGCGCGTGAGCCCGCGCGCGTTCGCGTTGCGCGCGATGAGACCTGCGGCCACCATGTTGCGCGGGTTGTTCGTGTTCGTGCAGCTCGTGATGGCGGCGATGATGACCGCGCCGTCGGGCATCTTGCCCGGCTCGTTCTCGACCTTGCCCGTGATGCCGTGCTGCGCCAGCTCCGCCGTCGCCACGCGCTTGTGCGGGTTCGACGGGCCGGCGATGTTGCGCACGACGGTCGACAAATCGAAATGGAGCGTCCGTTCGTACTGCGCGTTCTCGAGCGTGTCCGCCCACAGGCCCGTTTCCTTCGCATACAGCTCGACCAGTTTGACCAGGTCGTCGTCGCGGCCCGTCAGCTTCAGGTACTTGATGGTCTGCTCGTCGATGGCGAACATTGCCGCGGTCGCGCCGTATTCCGGCGCCATGTTGGAAATCGTCGCGCGGTCGCCCAGCGTGAGATTCGCGGCGCCCTCGCCATGGAACTCGAGATAGGCCGAGACGACTTTCGACTTGCGCAGGAATTCCGTCAGCGCCAGTACGATGTCGGTCGCCGTGATGCCGGGCCCCGGCTTGCCGGTCAGCTCGACGCCGACGATGTCCGGCAGGCGCATGTACGACGCGCGGCCCAGCATGACGCTTTCCGCTTCCAGGCCGCCGACCCCGATCGCGATGACGCCCAGCGCATCGACCATCGGCGTGTGCGAGTCGGTGCCGACGAGCGTGTCGGGGAATGCCACGCCATCCTTCACCTGCACAACGGGGCTCATGCGCTCCAGGTTGATCTGGTGGAGGATGCCGTTCCCCGGCGGGATCACGTCGACGTTCTCGAACGCCTTGCGGGTCCATTCGATGAAGTCGAAGCGGTCTTCGTTGCGGCGGTCCTCGATGGCGCGGTTCTTCGCGAACGCGTCCGGATCGAAGCCGCCGCATTCGACGGCGAGCGAGTGGTCGACGACGAGCTGCGTCGGCACGACCGGATTCACGAGCGCGGGATTGCCGCCCTCCTGCGCGATGGCGTCGCGCAGGCCGGCCAGGTCGACGAGGGCCGTCTGGCCGAGGATGTCGTGACACACGACGCGCGCGGGGAACCACGGGAAATCGAGGTCGCGCTTGCGCTCGATGATCTGCTTCAGCGACGGCACCAGTGCGACGGGATCGCAGCGGCGCACGAGGTTTTCGGCCAGCACGCGCGAGGTGTACGGGAGCGTGTCCCAGGCGCCGGGCTGGATCTCCTCGACCGCGGCGCGCGCGTCGAAGTAATGCAGGTTCGTGCCGTGCAGGGGCTTGCGATAATGGCTGTTCATTTTGCGACTCCGTAGTCCGCGGCCCTTGCATTGTCTTCCCCGCGAAGGCGGGGATCCAGTTTCAGTCCGCCGGTACGCGACGTAATTGGGTTCCCGCCTGCGCGGGAACGACGGTGTTCGGGCCGCATGTATGTTTACTTGCGCTCGGCCAGCGGCACGAAGGTCAGGTCTTCCGGACCGACGTAGTTCGCGCTCGGGCGGATGATCTTGTTGTCGATGCGCTGCTCGATGACGTGTGCCGACCAGCCGGACGTGCGCGAGATGACGAACAGCGGCGTGAACATCGCCGTCGGCACGCCCATCATGTGGTACGAGACGGCCGAGAACCAGTCGAGGTTCGGGAACATCTTTTTCACTTCCCACATCACGGATTCGAGGCGCTCGGCGATGTCGAACATCTTCATCGAGCCGGCGCTTTGCGACAGCGTGCGCGCCACTTCCTTGATCACCTTGTTGCGGGGGTCGGAAATCGTGTAGACCGGGTGGCCGAAGCCGATGACGACTTCCTTGTTCGCCACGCGGTTGCGGATGTCGGCTTCCGCCTCGTCCGCGTTCTCGTAGCGCTTCTGGATGTCGAGCGCCACTTCGTTGGCGCCGCCGTGCTTCGGACCGCGCAGCGCGCCGATCGCGCCCGTGATCGCGGAATAGATGTCGGAACCGGTGCCGGCGATGACGCGGCCGGTGAACGTCGACGCGTTGAACTCGTGTTCCGCGTACAGGATCAGGGACGTGTGCATCGCCTTGACCCACTCGTCCGACGGCTTGAAGCCGTGCAGCAGGTGCAGGAAGTGGCCGCCGATCGAATCGTCATCGGTCTCCACGTCGATGCGCTTGCCGTTGTGGCTGTAGTGGTACCAGTACAGCAGCATCGAGCCGAACGACGCCATCAGGCGGTCCGCGATGTCGCGCGCGCCGGCGATGTTGTGGTCGTCCTTTTCCGGCAGCACGCAGCCCAGCACCGACGCGCCCGTGCGCATCACGTCCATCGGATGCGCGCCGGCGGGCAGCGCTTCCAGCGCGGCCTTCACGGCGTGCGGCAGGCCGCGCAGCGATTTCAGCTTGGCCTTGTAGCCGCGCAGCTCCGCCTCGTTCGGCAGCTTGCCGTGCACGAGCAGGTAGGCGATTTCCTCGAACTCGCTGTTGCCCGCCACGTCCAGGATGTCGTAGCCGCGGTAGTGCAGGTCGTTGCCGGAGCGGCCCACGGAGCACAGGGCCGTATTGCCGGCGGCGACGCCGGACAGCGCGACGGATTTCTTCGGTTTGAAGGTGGGCGTATCGGTCTTCACGTCGGTCATTTGCGTCTCCTTTATTTGGATTTATTCTGGGCGAACAGCGCGTCGAGCTTCTGTTCGTAGCTGTGGTAATCGATGCGCTCGTACAGTTCGGCGCGGGTCTGCATGGTGTCGACGACGTTCTTCTGCGTGCCGTCGCGGCGGATGGCTTCATAGACGTTTTCCGCGGCCTTGTTCATCGCGCGGAACGCGGACAGCGGGTACAGCACGATGTCGACGTCGGCGCCGCGCAGCTCGTCCACGGTGAACAGCGGCGTCGCGCCGAATTCCGTGATGTTCGCGAGGATCGGCACCTTGACCGCTTTCTTGAACTGCGCGTACATCTCCAGGCTCGTGATGGCTTCCGGGAAGATCATGTCGGCGCCCGCCTCCACGCACGCGACCGCGCGCTCGACGGCTTTGTCCAGACCCTCGACGGCCAGCGCGTCCGTGCGCGCCATGATGACGAAGTCGTCGTCCGTGCGCGCGTCGACGGCGGCCTTCACGCGGTCGACCATCTCGCCCTGGGTGACGATTTCCTTGCCCGGACGGTGGCCGCAGCGCTTGGCGCCGACCTGGTCCTCGATGTGGCAGGCGCCCGCGCCGGCCTTGATCAGCGAGCGGACGGTGCGCGCGACGTTGAACGCCGATGAACCGAAACCGGTGTCGATGTCGACGAGCAGCGGCAGGTCGCACACGTCGGTGATGCGGCGCACGTCGATCAGCACGTCTTCGAGACCGGAGATGCCGAGGTCCGGCAGACCCAGCGATCCGGCCGCGACGCCGCCGCCCGACAGGTAGATCGCACGGTAGCCGGCCCGCTTGGCGAGCAGCGCGTGGTTGGCGTTGATGGCGCCGATGACCTGCAGTGGATGTTCTTCCTGGACGGCCTGGCGGAATTTGGCGCCGGCGGATTGTTGGCTCATGTCCTACCCTTTCATGATGCGTTCTGTGATGGTGGCCTATGGGTTTGCAAGGACCGTGCCACTTACGCGGCAACGCAGACAGCCCGGATATTCAAGGGGTTGGGTGGTTCGCCCGGTCATGACACGTTTCATCGCGTTTCAAAATGAAACAACGTTGACACATCGAAGGAAACTGAACACACTGCGCGCGACCCGCCACCACCACATCGACAAACACGAGGACCACCATGTCAAAACGCTCATCCAGGCTGTGCGCCGCGCTGCTGGCCGGCCTGTCCATCACCACGTCCGCCGCCGCTGCCGGCCCGGACAGCCGCGCGGAAGCGGTGAACATCATCGCCGGCATGCGCCGCATCGTCACGCCGCAAGGCATCGAACAGACGCGCGCAGTACGCATCGGCGGCATAGCCCAATGGATCAGCGTGCGCGGCACGGACCGGCGCAATCCCGTGCTGCTGTTCCTGCACGGCGGCCCGGGCTATGTCGCGATGCCGACGAGCTGGTATTTCCAGCGCGGCTGGGAAGAATATTTCACGGTCGTGCAATGGGACCAGCGCGGCGCCGGCAAGACGTATGCCGCCAACGACCCGGCGCAGATCGCCCCCACGATGACGCGCGCCCGGATGCTGGCCGACGCCGAAGAGATGGTCGCGTTCCTGCGCAAGGAATTCGGCAAGGACCGCATCTTCGTGCTGGGCCACTCGTGGGGGTCGTCGCTCGGCATCCAGCTCGCGCAACGCCATCCGGACTGGCTGCACGCGTACATCGGCATCGGACAGGTCACGGATGCGATGGAATCCGAACGGCGCGGCTGGCGGTACACGATGGACGCGGCGCGCAAGGAAGACAACCAGGACGCGATCCGCGAACTGGCCTCGATCGCGCCGTACGCCGCGCCGGGCAAGCCGCTCGTGCTGAAGGATCTGTACCTGCAACGCAAATGGCTCGCGCGCTACGGCGGCGCCGTCTACGGCCGGACAGGGTTCGACGCCGAATCGGCGGCCGCGAAGCTGGCGCCGGAATACACGGATGCCGACCTGAAGACCATGTGGGACGGTACGGAGTTCTCGTCCAGCCGCATGCTGACGGACGTGCTCGCGCAGGACTTCAGCGTCTACACCAACTTCCGCTGCCCCATCGTGATCTTCAACGGCCGCCACGACTACAACGTGTCGGCATCGGCCACGGCGGAATGGTTCGACAAGGTGAAGGCGCCGGCCAAGCAGCTCGTGTGGTTCGAGGACTCGGCGCACGAGATCTTCAACGAGGAGCCGGGCAAGACGCTGGTCTCGCTCGTGAAGTATGCGCGGCCGTTCGCCGAGAAGGCCGGCGACGTGGCGCCGTGAACGAAAAAACCCGCACGCGGGTGCGTGCGGGTTCGTGAGACAGCAGCCGTAGGGCGGGCATTTGGGGCCGGGGCCCCAAATGAGGCGTGCCCACGTTTACATCAGTGTGCCGATGCCGCTGCGGCGCCGATACCGGTTTCCGAACGCACTTCCTGTGCTTCGTAGCCGGCCTTGTCGATGGCGGCACGCGGGCTCTTGTCGGTGACCGAGAACAGCCACACGCCGACGAAGCCGACGGTCATCGAGAACAGCGCCGGCGACGTGTACGGGAAGATCTCGTGCGCATTGTGGAAGACGTCGACCCACACGGACTTCGACAGCAGCGTCAGGATGACGGCGGTTCCCAGGCCCAGGAAGCCGCCCACGGTCGCGCCGCGGGTGGTGCACTTGCTCCACAGGACGGACATGAACAGCACCGGGAAGTTGGCCGAGGCCGCGATCGCGAAGGCCAGCGAAACCATGAAGGCCACGTTGATCTTCTCGAACACGATACCCAGCAGCACGGCGGCAATGCCCAGGAAGACCGTCGTGATCCGCGACACGCGCAGTTCGCTGCCCGGGGCCGGCTGGCCCTTCTTGACCACGGTGGCGTACAGGTCGTGCGACACGGCCGAGGCGCCGGACAGGGTCAGGCCCGCCACGACGGCCAGGATCGTTGCGAACGCGACGGCCGAGATGAAGCCGAGGAACACGTCGCCGCCGACGGCGTTGGCGAGGTGCACGGCCGCCATGTTGTTACCGCCCAGCAGCTTGCCGGCAGCGTCCTTGAACGCCGGGTTCGTACCGACCAGCACGATCGCGCCGAAGCCGATGATGAAGGTCAGGATGTAGAAGTAGCCGATCCAGGTGGTTGCCCACAGCACCGACTTGCGCGCTTCCTTGGCGCTCGGGACCGTGAAGAAACGCATCAGGATGTGCGGCAGGCCGGCGGTACCGAACATCAGGGCCATGCCGAACGAGATGCCGGAAATCGGATCCTTGATGAAGCCGCCCGGACCCATGATCGCATCCTTCTTGCTGTGCACTTCGACGGCCTTGGCGAACAGCGCTTCCGGGCTGAAGTTGTACAGGGCCAGCACGGAGAACGCCATGAACGTGGCGCCGCCCAGCAGCATCACGGCCTTGATGATCTGCACCCAGGTCGTGGCGGTCATGCCGCCGAACAGCACGTAGACCATCATCAGCGCGCCCACGATCACGACGGCGATCCAGTAGTCCAGGCCGAACAGCAGCTTGATCAGCTGGCCGGCGCCGACCATCTGCGCGATCAGGTAGAACAGCACGGTGACGAGCGTGCCGGAGGCCGCGAACATGCGGACCGGCTTCTGCGCGAAGCGGTAGGCGGCCACGTCGGCGAACGTGAAGCGGCCCAGGTTACGCAGGCGCTCGGCCATCAGGAACGTGATGACGGGCCAGCCGACGAGGAAGCCGATCGCATAGATCAGGCCGTCGAAGCCGTTGGCGAACACGGCCGCGGAAATGCCCAGGAACGATGCTGCCGACATGTAGTCGCCGGCGATCGCCAGGCCGTTCTGGAAGCCGGTGATGCCACCGCCGGCCGTGTAGAAGTCGGAGGCGGAACGGGTGCGCTTGGCGGCCCACTTCGTGATGAACAGGGTGAAGATCACGAACCCGACGAACATGATGATCGCGGTCCAGTTGGTGGGCTGTTTCTGTGCCTGGCCCAGGTCGGGCGCGGCGATGACGGCGCCGGTGGCGGCCAGCAGCGCGGCGGCGGCGGCGCTCTTCATGAGGGACGTGTTCTTCATGCGCGCACCTTGTCCTTGCCCGAAGCGGCGTTACGCTGGATGGCGTCGGTCAGCGCGTCGAACTCGCTGTTGGCGCGGCGCACGTAGATGCCGGTGACCGCGACGGTGAACAGGATCACGAACAGACCCAGCGGCACGCCCCACGACATGACGCCGGCACCGATCTTCGAGGCCATGAACTGCTTGTCGAAGGCGTTGAGCAGCGTGAAGCCGTAATACACGATCATCACGGCCCAGGTCAGCAACCAGCCGTAGCTGGAGCGCGATTTGACGAGCTTTTGGTAATTCGGGTCTGCTTTGACCCGCTGGACGATGTCATCTTCCACTTTTGTCTCCAATCTTCTAGTAATGCGCCGCTCAGGTTGACGGGCTGGTATCGATCCTAAGTGGGCCGCCTTACCCGATTCTTACGGCTCGCCGAAATGTTTGCGCCCAACCGTTTCAGCGTGAAACCGCGTTGAAACGTGCGTTGCACATTCATGTACACTTGCAACATGAGTTACCCGACCCGTCCCGCGCCCGCGCCGGACCAGGGCCCCGGCAAGCCCGTCATCTGGACGGTCTCCGTGTCGCGCCTGTCCGACCTGTTCCGCCACATCACGCCGGAATACGACCACCTGGCCCAGATCGAACCACTGCACCTGGGCTTCGACGAGGCCGCGCGCCACATCCGGGAACGCATGGCGACGGAACACTGCGACGTCGTGATCGCGGCCGGCTCCAATGCCGCCTACCTGAAAGGACGCGTGTCGGTGCCGGTCGTCGTCGCGACGGCGAGCGGCTTCGACGTCATGCAGGCCCTCGCGCGCGCGCGGCGCATGTCGGCGCGCATCGGCCTCGTCCACTACCAGCGTCCCGTGGCGGAACTGGCCGAGTTCGCGGCCACGTTCGGCCTCGCCGTCGAACAGCGCACGTACGTCACGGAAGACGACGCGCGCGCCAGTATCGCCGAGTTGAAAGCCGCGGGCGTCGAGGTGATCGTGGGGGCCGGCCTGATCACCGACCTGGCCGAGGAAGCGGGCCTCAAGACGGTGTTCGTGTACTCGCTGGAGTCCATCCGGCGCGCGTTCGACGACGCCCTCGAGATGGCGCGCCTGACCCGTCTCGAAAGCGGACGCGGACGGCGCGTGGCCGCCACCGACAGCCGGCGCGCGCGCCGCGGCCTGGCCGACCTGCGCGGAGACTCCGCCGCGATGGAGCGGCTGCGCCAGACCGTCGTGCTGTACGCGCGTTCGCCGGCGACGGTGCTGATCCAGGGCGAGACGGGCAGCGGCAAGGAACTCGTCGCCCAGGCCATCCACCGCGAAAGTCCGCGGCGCGGCGCGAACCGGCCGTTCATCGCCGTCAACTGCGGTGCCATCGCCGAGTCGCTGCTGGAATCGGAACTGTTCGGCCACGAGGAAGGCGCGTTCACGGGCGCGCGCCGCGGCGGCCACGCGGGCCTGTTCGAGGCGGCGGACGGCGGCACGCTGTTCCTCGACGAAATCGGCGAAATGCCGCTCGCGCTGCAGACCCGCCTGCTGCGCGTGCTCGAGGAACGCGAAGTGATGCGCGTGGGCGGCACGCGCCCCGTGCCCATCGACGTGCGCGTCATCAGCGCGACGCACTGCGACCTGGAAGCGAGAGTCCGCGAGGGGCGCTTCCGCGCCGACCTGTTCTATCGCCTGGCCGTGTTGCGCCTGTCCCTGCCCCCGCTGCGCGCCCGCCCGGAGGACGTCCCGCAACTGGCCGAGTGGGCACTGAAGAACGCCCTCGCCGCGCTGAGCGCCCGGCCGCATCCGAACCTGGCGGCCGAGATCGCGGCGTGCGCCCCGCTGTTGCAGGCCTATGCCTGGCCGGGCAACGTGCGCGAACTGCGCAACCTGATGGAACGCCTGGCGCTGTTCCTCGCCGCCGAGCCGCTGCAGGCGCTGACGCCCGCGTTTTTATTGTCGGTGGCGCCGGAGCTGGGGACGCTGCCGGCGGTTCCCGCGCTGGCACCGCCGATGCAGACACAGGTCCAGGTCCAGGAAAGCCTGGCCGACGTCCTGGCCCGCTTCGACGGCCAGCGCGACGCGGCCGCGCGCTACCTCGGGATCAGCCGGACGACGTTGTGGCGCCGGCTGAAGGCGGGAAATTAGGTCGTCGCCCCCGCGCAGGCGGAGGCCCAATCTTGCAAGCGCTGCCGCGACACGCGCAAAATCGGTCCCCGCCTCCGCGGGGACGACGTTCCGATGGCAACACAGTTTCACGCGATGCTTAACCTCGCCCAACCCACACAAGGGTCAAAAACCGTATTATCATTTTTTTACTACGGCCTGGCGCCCGACCGGTGCCAGCTTCCCGGCTGCGCCGCCCATGAGGTGGCGCACCGCCCGTCCGCACGGAGGCAATATGCAAGACTTGTCGCAAGCTGCACTGTTTTCGCTGATCGGCAACACCCCCATGGTGGAGGTCACCCGCATGGACACGGGCCCCTGCCGCCTGTTCCTCAAGCTGGAATCCCAGAACCCCGGCGGCTCCATCAAGGACCGCGTCGGCCGCGCCATGATCGAGGCGGCGGAACGCGACGGCCGCCTGCAACCCGGCGGCACCGTCGTCGAGGCCACGGCGGGCAACACGGGCCTCGGCCTCGCGCTCGTCGCCCGGATCAAGGGCTACCGCGTCGTGCTCGTCGTGCCCGACAAGATGGCGTCCGAAAAGATCCTGCACCTGAAAGCCCTCGGCGCCGAGATCCACCTGACCCGCTCCGACGTCGGCAAGGGTCACCCCGAGTACTACCAGGACTACGCGGCGCGGCTCGCGCGCGAGATCCCCGGCGCCTGGTTCGCCGACCAGTTCAACAATCCCGCCAACCCGGCCGCGCACGAAACCACCACCGCGCCCGAGATCTGGGACCAGATGCGCCACGAGCTGGACGCCATCGTCGTGGGCGTCGGCTCGTCCGGCACGTTGACGGGCCTGTCGCGCTTTTTCGCGCGCGTGCAGCCGGACCTGGAATTCGTGCTGGCCGATCCGCAGGGCTCGATCCTGGCCGATTACGTCAAGACCGGCAAGGTCAGCGACGTCTCCGGCTCCTGGGCCGTCGAGGGCATCGGCGAGGACTTCATCCCGTCCATCGCCGACATGTCGCGCGTGAAGACGGCCTACTCCATCAGCGACGAGGAAAGCTTCAACACGGCGCGCGAACTGCTGCGCCAGGAAGGCATCCTGGCTGGTTCGTCGACGGGCACCCTGCTCGCGGCCGCGCTGCGTTACTGCCGCGCGCAAACGACGCCCAAGCGCGTCGTGACCTTCGTCTGCGACACGGGCACGCGCTATCTCACCAAGGTGTACAGCGACGGCTGGATGGTCGACCAGGGCCTGCTGCACCGTCCCCGCACGGGCGACCTGCGCGACCTGATCGGCCGCCGCTTCGACGACGGGGAAGTCATCACCGTGTCGCCGACCGACACCCTGCTCACTGCCTTCAACCGCATGCGCAGCGCCGACCTCGCGCAGATGCCCGTCGTCGACAAGGGCAAGCTCGTCGGCCTGATCGACGAGTCCGACCTGCTGCTGCACGTGACGAGCGACCGGGAACACTTCAAGGCACCGGTCTCCGGCACGATGACGTCCGACCTGCAGACCCTGGCGCCGTCCGCCGGCATGCAGCAGCTGCGCGACATCCTCGACCGGGGCCTCACCGCCGTCATCGTCGACGGCGACCGGTTCTATGGGCTGATCACCCGCTTCGACCTTCTCAACCATCTGCGCAGGACACTCACGTGAGCCACCAAGACGACAACCACCAACGCCACATCGCCACGCGCGTCATCCACGGCGGCCAGGCGCCCGACCCCACGACGGGCGCCGTGATGCCGCCCATTTACGCGACGTCGACCTTTGCCCAGGAAAGCCCGGGCGTGCACAAGGGCCTGGACTACGGCCGCTCGCACAACCCGACGCGCTGGGCGCTGGAGCGGTGCGTGGCAGACATCGAAAGCGGCGGCGCCGCCTACGCGTTCGCGTCCGGCCTCGCGGCCATCGCGGCGGTACTCGAACTGCTGCCGGCCGGCTCGCACATCGTCGCCGGCGACGACATGTATGGCGGCACCTACCGGCTGTTCGAGCGCGTGCGCCGCGTAAGCAGCGGCCACGAGTTCACGTACGTCGACCTGACCGACCCGCTCGCGCTCGCGAACGCGCTGCGCCCGGAAACGAAGATGGTATGGGTCGAGACGCCGACGAACCCGATGCTCAAGCTGGCCGACCTGCACGCGATCGCGCAGCTGTGCCGCGAGCGCGGCGTGATGACGGTGTGCGACAACACGTTCGCGAGCCCCATCAACCAGCGCCCGCTGGAACTGGGCATCGACATCGTCGTGCACTCGACGACGAAGTACATGAACGGCCACTCGGACGTCATCGGCGGCATTGCCGTCGTAGGCGGCCATGCGCACCAGCAGGCATGGCGCGAACGCCTCGGCTTCATCCAGAACGCCGTCGGTGCGATCCAGGGCCCGTTCGACAGTTTTCTCGTACTTCGCGGAATCAAGACGCTGGCCTTGCGCGTGGAACGCAGCAACAGCAACGCGCTCGACCTGGCGCAGTGGCTGCAGGGCCAGGCCAGGGTGCGCCACGTCTACTACCCGGGCCTGGCGTCGCACCCGCAGCATGAACTGGCGCGGCGCCAGATGCACGGCTACGGCGGCATCATCTCCATCGACCTCGACACCGACATCGCCGGCGCGCGCCGCTTCCTGGAGCAGTGCGAGATCTTCACGCTGGCCGAGAGCCTCGGCGGCGTCGAGAGCCTGATCGAGCATCCGGCCATCATGACGCATGCGACCATTCCGGCGGATCAGCGGGCGAGGCTGGGGATTGGGGATGGGTTGATCCGGTTGTCGGTCGGGATCGAGCATGTGGAGGACCAGCGGACGGACCTGGCGCGGGCACTGGCCGCTATCTGAAAAACCGTCGCCCCCGCGCAGGCGGGAAGCCGATTTGCACGCTACTCGACAGCGCAATTTGAAAAACCGTCGCCCCCGCGCAGGCGGGGGCCCAATTTGCGCGCTACTCGACAGCGCAATCCGAAAAAACGTCGCCCCGCGCAGGCGGGGGCCAATTTGCACGCTACTCGACAGCGCAATCCGAAAAAACGTCGCCCCCGCGCAGGCGGGGGCCCAATTTGCACGCTACTCGACAGCGCAGGCAGGACTTGGGTCCCTGCCTTCGCAGGGACGACGTCGATCAGTGTCGCGGGTTACCTAAGCGTACGCCGGTACTGGCAACGCCAGTCCCCGCTCGTCCTCGCTCTCGTCAACGAACACGTGACGTGCGACCTCGTTGCCGCGCACCCGGAACGTCGACACCACATCCGTCAACTCCTCCGCCTGCGCCCGCATCGTGGCCGCGGCAGCCGCCGCCTGCTCCACCATTGCCGCATTCTGCTGCGTCGCCTCGTCCATCTCGGCGATGACGCCGCGCACGCGCGCGATGCCGGCCGCCTGCTCGGAGCTGGCGCCGTCGATCGCGTGCAGCAGATCGGCCACCTGCTGCACGCGGTCGAGGATCTCGCGCATCGTGTCGCCCGCCGCGCTGGCGATGCCGGCGCCGGACGCGATGGCGAGCGTCGACTCGCCGATCAGGTTCTTGATTTCTTTCGCCGCCGATGCGGAATGCTGGGCCAGGTTACGGACTTCGCCCGCGACGACCGCAAAACCGCGGCCCTGCTCGCCCGCGCGCGCCGCTTCGACGGCCGCGTTCAGCGCGAGGATGTTCGTCTGGAACGCGATCCCGTCGATCATCGCCGTGATGTCGCCGATGCGGGCAGCCGACTGGCGGATCGTTTCCATGCGCTCGACCATCTGCCCGACGGCGCCGGCACCGTCCTTGGCGACACCCGATGCGGCCAACGCGAGCCCGTTCGCGTCGTGGGCGTTGACGTGGTTCTGTTCGACCGCCTCGGTCAGGTCGGCCATCGCCTGCACGGTCGCATGCAGGCTGCGCGCCTGGGCTTCCGTGCGGTGCGAGAGGTCGCTATTACCGGCCGCGATCTCGGCCGACGCGCCGTCGATCATGCGGGCGCTGTCCAGCACTTTCACGACCGTGGCCGACACGCCGTCCGTCATGTGGTTCAGTGCATCGAACAGGCGCCCGATCTCGTCGCCGCGCGCATGCTCGATGGTGGCGGACAGGTCGCCCGTCGCGACGCGCTCTGCCAGCACGACGGCATCCTGCAGCGGCGTCACGATGCTGCGCGTGAGCAGCCAGCCGGCGGCGCAGCCGACCAGCAGCGCGGCCAGGCCGAACGCGGGCAGCAGGACGCGGCTGAGGGCGAACGCCTGTGCGGACGTGGCCGCCAGCGCGTGCGCCTCGCGGGTCTGCCATGCGAGCAGCGCGTCGAGAGCTTGCGTGTAAGCGTCGAAGGTCGTGGCCAGCTCGCCGGACGCCAGTTGCTCGACCTCCTGCGTCTTGCCGAAGTCCTTCGCCTGGAACACCTGCTTGCGAACGTACACGTAGGCCGCCTTGCGCTGTGCGACGGCGTCGATCAGGGCGCGCTCGTCCGGCACGGCCGGCAGCGCGCCCAGCTTCGCCTCGAGCGCGGCCGCGTTCTTTTCGCCCTGCTGGAGCATGGCCTGGAAGTAGTCGCCCGCCTCCAGGCTGTCGCTGCGGGCGATGGCCACGGCGCGCACGCCGTTCAGGCGCGTGACGCCCAGCAGCTCGGCCGTCAGCTGTTGCCGTGCGAGCTTGTTATTGACGAGGTCGTTCGTGATGGCGTCGGCGGCATGCATGCGCCACAGCGCGACGAGGGAAATGATGACGATGGCAAGGGACACCACGGCAAAGGCGCCGATGATCTTGGTGCCGGTGGAGAGCTGTGCGAGTCGCATGGGCTATGTCCGGAAGGGAGGGATGCGACCGATGATACAAATGCCGTATGACAACAAAATGACGATGTGTGACACCCATGCATTCTTTTGTGACATGGGCATGACGAAAAAAAAGCCCGCACGAGGCGGGCTTTTCATCAGAGCGATCGGTTATTCGATCTCGACGGTCTCGACGGGCTCAGGCGGCGGCGGGACGTCGCCTTCCGGGAACTCGAGGAACACGTCGTCCTTCTCGTTCAGGTCGACCGTGACACGGCCACCGTTCACGAGACGGCCGAACAGCAGTTCGTCGGCCAGCGCCTTGCGGATCATGTCCTGGATCAGGCGCGACATCGGACGGGCACCCATCAGCGGGTCGAAACCTTTCTTCGCGAGGAACTTGCGCAGCTTCTCGGTGAAGACGGCTTCCACCTTCTTCTCGTGCAGCTGCTCTTCCAGCTGCATCAGGAACTTGTCCACGACGCGCAGGATGATGTCCTCGTCCAGCGCGCGGAAGCTGATGATCGCATCCAGGCGGTTGCGGAACTCAGGCGTGAACATGCGCTTGATGTCGGCCATCTCGTCGCCCTGCGCCTTCGAATCCACGAAGCCCACCGAACGCTTGGTCAGGCTTTCCGCACCTGCATTCGTGGTCATGATGATGATCACGTTGCGGAAGTCCGCCTTGCGGCCGTTGTTGTCGGTCAAGGTGCCATGGTCCATCACCTGCAGCAGGATGTTGAAGATGTCCGGATGGGCCTTCTCGATCTCGTCCAGCAGCAGCACCGCATGCGGCTTCTTGGTGATGGCCTCGGTCAGCAGGCCGCCCTGGTCGAAGCCGACGTAGCCCGGCGGCGCACCGATCAGGCGCGATACGGCGTGACGCTCCATATATTCCGACATGTCGAAACGCACCAGCTCGATGCCGAGGATGAACGCCAGCTGCTTCGCGACTTCCGTCTTGCCGACGCCGGTGGGACCGGAGAACAGGAACGAACCGATCGGCTTGTCCTGCTTGCCGAGGCCGGCGCGGGCCATCTTGATCGCGGCCGACAACGCTTCGATGGCCGGGTCTTGCCCGAACACGACGTTGCGCAGGTCGCGGTCGATGGTCTGCAGCTTGCTGCGGTCGTCCTGGTTGACGGTCTGCGGAGGAATCCGCGCGATCTTCGCGATGATGTCCTCGATCTCGGTCTTGCCGATGGTCTTCTTCTGCTTCGACTTCGGCAGCACGCGCTGGGCCGCACCCGCTTCGTCGATCACGTCGATCGCCTTGTCCGGCAGATGACGGTCATTGATGAAGCGAGCAGCGAGCTCGGCCGCGGTCGACAGCGCCGACGCCGAATACTTCACGCCATGGTGCTCTTCGAAGCGCGACTTGAGGCCGCGCAGGATCTGCACGGTCTGCTCGACCGACGGCTCGTTCACGTCCACTTTCTGGAAGCGGCGGCTCAATGCGTGATCCTTCTCGAACACGCCGCGGAATTCCGTGAACGTGGTCGCGCCGATGCACTTCAGCTGGCCGTTCGCGAGGGCCGGCTTGAGCAGGTTCGACGCGTCGAGCGTGCCGCCCGATGCCGAGCCGGCGCCGATGATCGTGTGGATCTCGTCGATGAACAGGATGCCGTTCGGCGTGTCCTTGAGCTGCTTCAACACTGCCTTCAGGCGTTGCTCGAAGTCGCCGCGGTACTTGGTGCCGGCCAGCAGCGCGCCCATGTCCAGCGAATACACGACGGCATTCTGCAGGATCTCGGGCACGTCTTCCTGGACGATGCGCCATGCCAGGCCTTCGGCGATCGCGGTCTTGCCGACGCCGGCCTCGCCCACGAGCAGCGGATTGTTCTTGCGGCGCCGGCACAGGATCTGGATCACGCGATCCACTTCCTCTTCGCGCCCGATCAGCGGATCGATGCGCCCGTCGGCGGCAGCCTTGTTCAGGTTCGTGGTGAACTGATCCAGCGGGCTTTCCTTGGCCTGGCCTTCGACCTGCGCTTCTTCCACGCCCTCCGACGCCTTCTGGCTGTCGATCTGCTGGTCCTTGCGCACGCCGTGCGAGATGAAATTGACCACGTCGAGACGGGTCACGCCCTGCTGGTGCAGGTAGTAAACGGCATGCGAGTCCTTCTCGCCGAAGATCGCCACGAGCACGTTCGCACCGGTGACTTCCTTCTTGCCGTTCGACGCCGACTGGACGTGCATGATCGCGCGCTGGATCACGCGCTGGAAGCCCAGCGTCGGTTGGGTGTCGACTTCGCCGGTACCCGGCACGGTCGGAGTGTTATCGCCGATGAAATTCGTCAAGGTCTTACGCAGGTCTTCGATATTGACCGCGCACGCACGCAGGACTTCAGCGGCCGACGGGTTGTCGAGCAACGCCAGCAGCAGGTGTTCGACCGTGATGAACTCGTGCCGAGCCTGCCGCGCTTCGACAAAGGCCATGTGTAGAGATACTTCCAATTCCTGCGCAATCATACTTCCTCCATCACGCACTGCAGGGGATGGCCTGCCTTGCGCGCATGCGTTAATACAAACTCCACTTTGGTACACGCTATATCTTTGGAAAACACGCCGCACACCCCTTTACCATGGCGGTGTACAGAAAGCATGATCTGCGTCGCCGTCTCGCGATCCTTGTTGAAGTACTCCTGGATGATGGCGACCACGAACTCCATCGGCGTGTAGTCGTCATTGAGCAACGCCACCTGATACAAGGGAGGTGGCTTGACTGTCTGCCGCTCCAGCAGCTGTTCGGTATCGTGCTTGGTTGCCATAGGGGTATTCTAAATTGCTTTCGATCTTCGTGTGTGCGGAAACTAACGCTCAAGGTAATCCCATTTGCTTTCCATCTTACGCGTTTTCCAGTTGGAGCGCAGATGGCGGTTCCATTGCGAAAATCAAGAGCTTGATTTTCAGCCACTATGTCATTTTTTACAACGCGTGTTCAAAACCGCTTGACTTACGAGATTCTTGCGCCAACAATGCAGTTATTGACATGTACTTATGTACTTGTTGATAAGAAGTGAGCAGGCTGAGGAGGGGGCAAGAAGCTTCTTGCTTTTATGGCTCGTGTGATTTGTTTTTAATCGAAGGTTATTTTATGGCAACAGGTACTGTTAAGTGGTTCAATGATTCCAAAGGTTTTGGCTTCATCACCCCTGATGACGGCGGCGAAGATTTGTTCGCGCACTTCTCCGCGATCAATATGAACGGTTTTAAGACCCTCAAAGAAGGTCAAAAAGTCCAATTCGAAGTCACGCAAGGCCCGAAAGGCAAGCAAGCTTCTAACATCGTCGGCGCGTAAGCACCCTCCGGAAGCAAAGAACCCCGCTTCGGCGGGGTTTTTTTTGGCCCGCCGCCACGCATCATCCCTCTCCTGCAAACAAAAAAGCCCCGTACGCATACGGGGCTTGATCTGCGTCAATAAGACTGCGCTTACATATTCTCGATCATTACGTCGCCGAAGCCCGAGCACGACACCTGCGTCGCCCCTTCCATCAGGCGCGCGAAGTCGTAGGTGACGCGCTTGGACGCGATCGCCTTTTCCATCGAGCTGATGATGAGGTCGGCCGCTTCCGTCCAGCCCATGTGGCGCAGCATCATCTCGGCCGACAGGATCAGCGAACCCGGGTTCACGTAATCCTTGCCCGCGTACTTGGGCGCCGTGCCGTGCGTTGCTTCGAACATCGCGACGGAATCGGACATGTTGGCGCCCGGCGCGATGCCGATGCCGCCGACCTGGGCCGCCAGCGCGTCCGAGACGTAGTCGCCGTTCAGGTTCAGGGTGGCGATGACGCTGTACTCGGCCGGACGCAGCAGGATCTGCTGCAGGAAGGCGTCCGCGATCGAATCCTTGACGACGATGTCCTTGCCCGTGCGCGGATTCTTGAACTTGCACCACGGGCCGCCGTCGACCAGCTCGGCCCCGAATTCGCGTTGCGCCAGCGCATAGCCCCAGTCGCGGAAGCCGCCTTCCGTGTACTTCATGATATTGCCCTTGTGGACAATGGTGACAGACGGCTTGTCGTTGTCGATCGCGTACTGGAGCGCCTTGCGCACGAGGCGTTCCGTACCTTCGCGCGACACCGGCTTGATGCCGATCGCGGAGGTTTCCGGGAAGCGGATCTTGCGCACGCCCATCTCGCGGGTCAGGAATTCGATGACCTTCTTCGCCTCGGCCGACTCGGCGGCCCATTCGATGCCCGCATAGATGTCTTCCGAGTTCTCGCGGAAGATCACCATGTCCGTCTTGTGCGGCTCGCGCAGCGGCGACGGCACGCCATTGAAGTAGCGCACGGGACGCAGGCAGACGTACAGGTCGAGTTCCTGGCGCAGCGCCACGTTCAGCGAGCGGATGCCGCCGCCGACCGGCGTCGTCAGCGGGCCCTTGATCGACACGACATACTCGCGCACGCAGTCCAGCGTTTCGGTCGGCAGCCAGACGTCCGGGCCATACACCTGCGTCGACTTCTCGCCGGCAAACACTTCCATCCACGCGATCTTGCGCTGGCCGCCGTATGCCTTTGCGACGGCCGCGTCGACGACCTTCAGCATCACCGGGGTGATGTCGACGCCGGTGCCATCGCCTTCGATATAGGGGATGACCGGCTGATCGGGGACGCTCAGCGAGAAGTCCGCGTTGACGGTAATCTTTTGACCATCGGTAGGTACTTTGATATGTTGATACATCATGTTCTCCGAAGTGGGCACGCGGCGGCGGCGGACCGCCAGGACTGCGATCTCCATTAGAATAGTGGGCTGGCCGTCGTCTTGTCTAAGACGCAACACTGACACAACATTATGCACCAGTATTGATCGCGACGGGCCAGAGGCTCGCTATTTTGCTCCAAAATCCATCCTTCATGTCCCTCATCCTGTTCAATAAACCCTTCCAGGTGCTGTGCCAGTTCTCGCGCGAAGACGAGCGCGCAACCCTCGCCGACTACCTCGACATCCCGAACATCTACCCCGCCGGCCGGCTCGACGCCGACAGCGAAGGCCTGATGCTGCTGACGGACGACGGCCGCCTGCAGCACCAGATCGCTCATCCGGACCACAAGGAAGCGAAGACTTATCTAGTGCAACTGGAGGGAGTCGCCGACCGCGCCACCCTCGACCGCCTGCAGGCCCCGATCGACCTGGGTGACTTCGTCACGAAACCGTGCCGCGCCACGCTGATCGCGGCGCCGGAATGGCTGTGGCCGCGCAACCCGCCCATCCGCGTGCGCCAGGACAAGCCGACCAGCTGGATCGCGATCACGCTCGAAGAGGGGAAAAATCGCCAGGTGCGCCGGATGACGGCCGCCGTCGGCCTGCCCACATTGCGTCTCGTGCGCTCGAGCATCGGGCCGTTTTCGCTGGCGACGCATCCGCTGATGCCCGGCGAGTGGATGGAAGTGCCGGCTGCCGCCGTGGGCGGCAAAAGCTGACACGCTTGAGGCAGATCAACCTTTCCAAACGTTAATGTAGAACGGGCAGAAAACTGTCAACCGGCAATTCCGAGGCACCGTTAAGGGGACAGATTCACCGTTGTGGATCACCTTCTTCTTTAAAGGAACTCGAAATGTCCAAACTGATCGCTGGCCTGGTTGCTTCCCTGTTCGCCGTTTCCGCTTTCGCCGCCACCCAGGCCGCGGCACCGGCAGCTGCCGCTCCGGCTGCATCGACCACGGCCGAGCAGCCCGCCGCTCCCGCAAAGAAAATGAAGAAACACCACAAGAAGGCCAAGAAGGCCGCAGCAGCGGACGCAGCCGCTCCGGCCGAGTCGGCAGCGAAGTAAGCGCCCCGCCGCACATCCAGGCAGCCTGCGGGCTGCCTTTTTTTACGCTCAAATTCGGGGTCAGAGCACATTAACCATAAAATTCGGGGTCAGAGCACTTTTGAGAACAATGTTCTAACAGAACGAAGCCCTGCGGAGCGCGGCCCGGTGAGATGGACAGGGCGCGACTGCGCCACCTGCCCCGGCCATGCTTGATGCTCGGATGACATGTCGCCGAAATGTGCTCTGACCCCGAATTTCGAGAAAAATGTGCTCTGACCCCGAATTTACACACAGGGTTCCAGGCAACAAAAAACCCGCCGGACTTGCGTCGGGGCGGGCTCTTCAACCATGCACAGCGCAGCCGAGGCCGCGCGGGCGTTGCTGTCGGGTGTATTAAGCCGACAGGGCCTTGATGGCGGCAGCCAGGCGGCTCTTGTGGCGAGCGGCCTTGTTCTTGTGGATGATTTTCTTGTCAGCGATGCTGTCGATGGCCGACACGGACTGCTGGAAGATTTGCGAAGCAGCGGCCTTGTCGCCAGCCTGGATGGCCTTTTTGACGGCCTTGATTGCGGTACGCAGGGTCGAGCGCTGAGCCGAGTTGTGTGCGTTTTGCTTGACTGCTTGACGAGCGCGCTTGCGCGCCTGTGCGGTATTTGCCATGGAATTTCCTAATCGGGGTCAAGTTGCGTTTGCAAACATTCAAACCGGCCCATTCCAGTGCCTGCCAAACGAGTGTCTGCTAACAGAATTCAATACAGCCCTCGATTATAGCGAAGGTTTCATCGAAGGGCAAATCCTGGTTCGTTTTTGTGCAATAGCCCAGCTATAATCGCGGGCTATGAACCTACTCAAGACCCTGGCAGCCATCTCGAGCATGACGATGCTGTCCCGTATCACCGGCCTATTGCGCGACTCCCTGTTTGCCCGCGCGTTCGGCGCCAGCGATTATACCGACGCCTTCAACATCGCCTTCCGCCTGCCCAACCTGCTGCGCCGCCTGTTCGGCGAAGGCGCGTTCTCGCAGGCGTTCGTGCCGATCCTGGCCGAGTACAAGAGCCAGAAAGGCGATGCCGCCACCCGCACCCTCGTCGACCACGTCGCCAATACGCTCGTGTGGGCGACGCTCGCGACGAGCGTCGTCGGCATCATCGGCGCGCCCATCGTCCTGTACGTCATCGCCAGCGGCCTCGAAGGCCCCGCGTTCGACGCCGGCGTCGTGATGACCCGGCTGATGTTCCCGTACATCCTGTGCATGTCGTTCGTCGTGCTGGCCGGCGCCGTGCTGAATACCTGGCGCGAATTCAAGATCCCCGCGTTCACGCCCGTGCTGTGGAACCTGTCGTCGATCTTCTTCTCGCTGTTCATGGTGAAGTATTTCGACGTGCCGATCTATTCGATGGCGGTGGCCGTGATGGTCGGCGGCGTGCTGCAGGTCGGCATCCAGATCCCCGCGCTGAAGCGCATCGGCATGCTGCCGCGCCTGTCGATCAATCCGTTCGCCGGCCTGTCCGACCCGGGCGTGCGCCGCATCCTCAAGAAGATGGGCCCGGCCGTGTTCGCCGTGTCGGCCGCGCAGATCAGCCTGCTCATCAACACCAACATCGCGTCGCGCCTGGGCGCCGGCAGCGTCTCCGTGCTGCAATACGCCGACCGCTTGATGGAATTCCCGACCGGCATGCTGGGCGTCGCGCTGGGCACGGTGCTGCTGCCCAGCCTGTCGAAGGCGAATGCGGACGGCGACCCCGCCGAATACTCGGCCCTGCTCGACTGGGGCCTGCGGTTGACGTTCCTGCTCGCGCTGCCCGCCGCCGTCGGTCTCGCCACGCTGGCCGAACCGCTGATCGCCACGCTGTTCAACTACGGCGCGTTCAACGCGCGCGCCGTCACCGCCGCCACGGCGCCGCTGATGGCCTATGCGGCCGGCCTGCTCGGCATCATCCTCGTCAAGATCCTCGCCCCGGCCTTCTATGCGCGCCAGGACATCCGCACGCCGGTCAAGATCGCCGTCGGCGTCCTCATCGCCACCCAGCTGATGAACCTCGTGTTCGTGCCGGTACTGGGCGTGGCGGGCCTCGCGCTGTCGATCGGCCTCGGTGCGTGCATCAACGCGAGCTTCCTGTTCACGGGCCTGCGCCGGCGCGCGATCTACGTGCCGCATGCGGGCTGGCTGGCGTTCTTCCTGAAAGTCGTCGTGGCCGTCGCGCTGATGGGCGCCGTGGCCTGGTTCAGCCAGGCGCAGCTCGACTGGGCCGCGCTGCGCGCCCATCCCCTGCTGCGCGCGGGCGCCCTGTTCCTCATCATTGGAGCCTCCGCCGCCGTGTATTTCGCCGTGCTGCTGGCGCTGGGCTTCCGGCCGCGCCACTTCATGCGCCGCGCTAAGTAGCCGGGACGGGCTGGGGGCCCTCCGCGGGCTCGCCCTCTTTCTCTTCCTTCTCCGGCGGCGCATCGGCACCCGGCGCCTGCTCGGCCGGCGCGGGCGGCGTCGCGTCCCGCTCGGGAAACAGCGACGGCTGCTGCGGCGGCGTGCCCGCGGGCGGGTCCTGGAACAGCGACGGCTGGCCGGGCATTTGCGGTTTGCCCTGCGCGAGGACCTGCCCCTGCATCAGCGCCTGTCCGGTCGCCGCGAACTTCCAGTCCGACACGTGCTGCTTGTTCTCGAAACCGGAAAAGCGCTTGTCGAAATTCGCCACTTTCAGCGGCTTCGCCTTCGACAGGCTGTACACGGCCAGCACGCCGCGCCGGTCGCCGGGATTGGCCCACACGATGCCCCACTCGGCCTTGCCCGTCAGCGGGTCGACGAAGATCTTGCGCAGATGCCGGCGCACGCCGGGAAAACGCGGATCCTTCAGCAGTTCCTGCAGCGACGGCGGCTGCGCCGGCTGGCCCTTCGGCGTCGCTTCGGCATACGTGCGCAGCGCCTCGCCGAACGCGGCGCCGATGTCCAGCAGTTCTTCCTCGGCGGCCGCGCGCCGCAGCAGCGCGTCGACCTTCAGCGTGGCCGCGCCCACGAGGCCGATCACGGTCACGAGGATGATGAGGCCGAGGTAAGTAAAACCGCCCTCGCGCCGCGGCGTCCTACCATTCCGCATACGGCTTGCCGTTGCGGCCCGTGCCCGGCGCGCCGCTGTGGATGTCGTGGATGCCGCCCTTGTCGCCATCCTCGGGCGGGACGACCGTCCAGGCCGAGTCGCTGTCCGCGATCGGATCGAACGGCAGCGCCGGCAGGTATTTTTTCTCGACGAGCTGCTGCAGCGAATCCGGATAACGCCCCGTGTCCTCGTAAAACTGGTCGATGACGGCGCGCGTGTTGCGCAGGTTCTCGGCGAGGATGGTCTCCTTGGTGCTGTCGACCTTCGGGAAGAAACGCGGCGCCGCGAGCGTGAGCAGCAGCGCCACGATGCCCAGCACCACCAGCAGTTCGATCAGGGTAAAACCCCGTTGTCGTTCGACGTTCATGTCTTCACCAGCGGTCGTAGGGGATGCCGTTCAGCCCGACCCTGCCCGAGGTCGAGTAGACGTCGTACACGTCGTCGCCCTCTTTCGGCTCGTCCGGCTCGCTGGCGTAGCTGCGCTTGCCCCACGTCTCGGCATCCTTCAGGTCGGGATCGCCGTTGAACGGGTCGCGCGGCAGGCGGCGCAGAAAAAAGATCTTCGCCTTCTTCGGGCTGCGCTGGTCCGGCACGCCCTCGACGAGCACTTCCAGCTTCGGCGGATAACCGCTGGCGCCGGCCTGGCGGGCCACGCGGCCTTCGTCGCCGGCCTTCTTGTACGCGTCCAGGGCGGCGCGGATCTCGCGCAGCGCCACGCGCAATTGCTGTTCGTGGCGGCGCTGCAGCGCGATCTGCGCGGTCGGCACCACCAACGTGCCGAGCAGCGCCAGGATCGCGAGCGTGACGAGCAGCTCGATCAGGGTGAAGCCGCGCTGGCGCCGGGTGCTCATCTCACGCTTACTTCTGGTTCGGGAACGCGGCCTGCGACGCCGGCACGCGGTTGGCGGCCGGCTGCACGGGCGTGACCTCCGGCTGCGGCAGCGGCGTGATGTCGATCGCCGGCGCGGACGGCAGTTCCGACGGCGAGCTGGAGGCCGGCGCGGGCGGCAGCGTGCCGGTCCTGCCGACGCTGGTGGCCGGCACCATGCCGGTTTCGCCAATCACGGGCAACGGCGCCGGCGGCTGCGGTTGCGACTGCGCGGCGGGCGGCTGCACGGCGCCGGCGGGCGGCGCCGGCGGGCGCGCGGGCGCAGCGGCCGGCGCCGCGCGCGCACCCTGCGCCGGAATCTGCACCGGCGTGCGCACGTTCGTGTCGGGACGGCGCCGGAAGCTGGATTCCGTGCCGGCGCTGAATTCGGAGCTCGATGCCGGCGGGCGCTGCAGGGTGCGGATCAGGTGCGGCGTGATCGACAGCACGACCTCGGTCTTGTTGCGCGTGTCCTGCTGGCTGCCGAACAACCGGCCCAGTATCGGCAGGTCGCCGATACCCGGCAGCTTCGTGCTGCTGGAGCGGTCTTCGTTCTTGATCAGGCCCGCCAGCACCTGGTTCTCGCCATCCTTCAGCTGCAGCATCGTGGACGCCGAGCGCGTGCCGATGCGGTACGCCGTCGTGCCGCCCTTCGTCGTGACCGTGTCGACCAGGTTGCTGACTTCCAGCGAGATGCGGATGCCCACCTCGTTGTTCAGGTAGATCGTCGGCTCGACGTCCAGCTTCAGGCCCACGTCGACGTAGTTCACGGACTCGGACGCGAAGCCGCCCACGCCCGACGAGATGGTCGTCGTGATGGTCGGCAGCTTGTCGCCGATGACGACCTTGGCCTTTTCCTTGTTGCGCACGCGGATGCGGGGCGCGGCCAGGGTGTCGGAGTCGCCGTCCGTCTTGCTGGCGGTGATCGAACCGGCGATACCGGTCACGCCGATCGTCGTGCTGTCCAGGTGGTGCAGCTGGTCGATCGTGATCGCGCCGCCGGCCGCCGACGTCAGCGGCGCGAACGCCAGGCTCGTGGGCCAGTCGATGCCCAGGTCGAGCAGGCGGTTACGCTGCACTTCCAGCACCTCGACGTCCAGCATCACCTCGGCCTCCGGCACGTCCTGCAGCGCCACGAGCTGCGACGCCAGCTTCACGGCTTCCGGCGTGTCGCGCAGGATCACGAGGTTGAGCTTCTCGTCCACGACGACGTCCTTCGATTTCAGGATCGTCTTGAGCGTGTTGCCGATGGACTTCGCGTCCGCATTGGCCAGGTAGAAGGTCTTCACCGTCATCTCCTGGTATTCCTTCTGCTTGGCCGCGATGTTCGGGTAGATCAGGATCGTGTTGCCGTCCATGACCTGGCGCTCCAGCTGGTTCGTCATCAGGAGGTAGTACACGGCCGCTTCCACCGTGCTGTTCTTCAGGAAGACCGACGCGCGCTGGTCCGTCTTGACGTCCTTGTCGAACAGGAAGTTCAGGCCCGAGTGACGCGCGATGACTTCGAAGATCTGCTTGATCGGGGCGTCGCGGAATTCCAGGTTGATGGGCGTGCGGAACGCGGCCGCCAGCGCCGCCTCGGGCGAATTCGCCGCGATCTTTTCGTTCACCTCGGCCAGCAACTGGCGCGCCGGTTCGTGCGTCGGGCGCTCCGTCAGGATGGCGGTCAGCTTGGTTTTCGCCGCGTCGTAATCCTTGCGGTCCAGCGCGGCGCGCGCTTCGCCCATCAACACGCCGTGGCGGCGGTCGGCATCCACCTGGCGCAGGCCGGCGCGGGCGCGGTCGTTGAGCGGATCGATCGCCAGCACGCGCCGGTAGTCCGCCACGGCCAGGTCGACCTTGCCGTCGGCCAGTTCACGGTCGGCCTGCGGCAGCAGGCGGTTCGTGGCGGCGTCGCGGGCGCGCAGGTACGCGGACTTGTACTGGACGTTGGCCGGATCGGCGGCCAACGCTTCCTGGTACTTGGTGAGCCCGGCCTCGACCTTGTCCTGGGCCACGAGCTCGTTCCCTTCGCGGTAGGCCATTTGGGCCGCGCAGCCGGACAGCAGGATGGCGAGCAGCGCCGGGAGCAGGCGCCGGGCCAGAGTTGGGCGAGCGATCAATCGAATACTCCAATATTGAGCTGCTGAACCTGGTTCAGCGGGAGGTAGGTCAGGGTCAGGACCGGCGGCGCGATGGACTCGACGCGGTACGTCCCGTCGATCACGGCACCCTTGTCGCGCACGACGTACGTGCGGTCGCCGCGCGCCAGGTAGACTTCCCAGGCGCCGTCGCCGACGGACTTGCCGATGAAGGTGAACGGCAGCGGCGGCGCGGTGGGCGGCGGTGGCGGCGGCGCGGGTTGCGGCGGCGGCGGCGGCGGGGGCGGCGGCGTCCAGTCCTGGCGCCCGAACGGACCGGCGCCGTTCTGCCCCTGGCCGAACGCGGCGTCGCCGTCCCCGATCAGCGTGTCGCGCGGCACCAGCGCGAGGATCTGCTGTCCCGCGGGCGCATCGCCGGCCCTGGCCGCCGGCACGACGGACACCGGTGCCGGCGCGGCCGTGCGCACGAGCGCCGCCTTCGCGACGGGACGCTCGGCCGGCTCGGCGATGTCGCCTTCCGGCGACCGGTCGCCGAACGTGGCCAGCAGCGCGGCGCCGACGAGGGCCAGCGCGAGGATCGCGTGGCGCGGCTTGATGTCGGCCTTCTTCATGACGGATCCGTCCCGTCGCGCAGGTACAAGGTCAGCTTCAGGCGCGCGTCCACCGTCGCGTCGCCGATGGCGTCGCGGTGGAAGGTGATCTCGTCCAGCGAAGCGAACGGAATCGTGCGCAGCGCCGCCATCGCGAACTGCCAGATCGCCGCGTAGCTTCCTTTCACCGGCAGGTTGACCTGGTACGTGTACACCTTCGCGTTGCGGTCATAGCCAGGCTTGTACTCGCCCTGGCGCAGCACGAGGCCCGACTTGGTCGCGAGGCCGAACAGCGTCTTGACCTGCTGCTCGGCGCTGCCGCGCACGCCCAGTGCGCCGTAGAAGGCGGCGAGGTTGTCCGGGGCCTGCACGGGCACGGGTGCCGGCGCGGATGCAGGTGCGGGCGCGGGGGCTGCCTGCGCCTGCTGTTTCGCCTGCGCTGCGCGTGCTTCCTGCGCCCGTTCCATCGCCCACACGGCATGCAGCGTCCACGCCAGCGCGCCCGCCATCACGAACACGAGGATGCCGGTCGCCGCCACGAGCGGATTCGCGCGCAGCAGCATCAGGCGCAGGCGCAGCAGCGGCGACGTCAAGGTCGTCTTCATCGCGCGGACCTCCACTGCGCATCGATCTGGAAGCGGATCGGCCGGTTCGCGTCCTGTTCGTTGATCTCGTGGCGCGCCAGCAGGACGGTCGTGAACCACTCGACGCGCTGCAGCGCCTCGACGTAGGCGATCATGTCGTCGCTGCTCTTCGCTTCCGCCGTGATGCGCACGCTGCTCTTCCTGGCGTCCGGTTCCAGCGCCAGCAGCGCGATGGTGGCGGGCGTCGCCGCCTGGACGGCGTCGTGCAGGCCGCGCCACGGGAGGTTCAGCTGCTGCACGGACGCGTTCACGGCACCGGCCTGCGCGGGCGGCACCGTGCGCGCGGGCGCGGGGACGGGTGCGCGCGCGACGGCGCGTGCCTGCGCCTGCGCGACCTGCGCCGTCCGCTCTGCTTCCAGGCGCTGCAGGCTGCGGTATTGCGCGACAGTGCTCGCGAGCGGCCCCGCCAGTGCCAGAGCGGCAAGCAACAGGCTCCACGTCCCGCGCGGCGCGCGGTGCCACGTGCGCGCGAGGCTGGGCGGCGCGAAATCGATGCGGACCTTCTTCATGGCGCCCTCCCCGTCAGCGCGAGCCGCGCGCAATCGGGCCACAGCGGATCGGTTTCGTCCTCGAACAGCGTGCAGGCGAATTTCAGCCGGCCCGCGCTGCTCGCCCAGCCCTTCGGCGCCGGGCCGCAGATCTGCAGG
This sequence comes from Massilia cellulosiltytica, assembly GCF_047325105.1. Lineage (NCBI taxonomy): Bacteria > Pseudomonadati > Pseudomonadota > Betaproteobacteria > Burkholderiales > Oxalobacteraceae > Massilia > Massilia cellulosiltytica. Next base: position 5,009,302 of record NZ_CP168562.1, read on the forward strand.
CGCTCCGGCCGCGACAGGCCCACGCGCAGGGCCTCGCGCGCCACGTGGCCCTCGAGCCAGTCGCGGTCCGCGCCCGCGGGAATCGGCGCGGTGCGCACGGCCGCGAGCAGGTCGCCGTCGAACGCGGCAACACTCAACACGCCGCCGTGCACGACGCCGAACCACGCGCCCGCGCGGCGCACGCGGCGGTGCTGGTTCAACGCGGCGACGAATTGCGGCACGATCTCGACCAGCCTGAAACGCTGGGAGATTGCGGCCGTCGTCAGTTGTTCGAGCAGGGACAACGGCACCGCGGCCGCGAGGAACGGGCGCGCGGCATCCCAGTCCGCGCTGATGCGCCACCCGGACACGCCGGCACCGAACAGCGCCTGGTAGCGCAGCATGGCCGCCGCTTCCAGGTCGGCCAGGCGCGTCGCGCCTTGCGGCGGCGTCACCTGCCACAGGCGCGCGAGGTCGTCGGCCAGCACGACCGTCACCGGCAGGCCGGCCACGTCATGCTCGCCCAGCAGCATGCCCAGCGCCGCGCCGAGCGACACCGGATCGGCGCCCGTCGCCGCCACCTGGCCGAGCAGGCGCGCGCGCTCGTGCGGCCAGATGCTGGTGCGCACGAGCGCCAGCGCGTCCGGCGCGATGCCGATGCGCAGCGACTGGCCGAAGCTCGACTTGAAACCATTAAGCATGCAGCGTGACCCTCCGGATTTCCTCGATGGTGGTGGCCCCGCGTTTCACGAGATCCAGCGCCGCGAGACGCAGGCTGCGCGTGCCGTTGGCGGCGGCGGCGGCCTTGATGCGACGGATCGGCTGCTTGTCGACGATCAGCTCGCGGATTTCGTCGTTCAAGGTCAGGATCTCGGCGATCGAGCGGCGGCCCTTGTAGCCGGTGCCGCGGCAATCGCCGCACCCCAGGCCGTGCATGAATTGATAGTCGTGCACGTCGGCGCGCGTCAGGTGCGCGGACGCCAGTTCGTCGTCGGAAGGCGTGTACTGGACCATGCAGCGCGGGCAGTTCATGCGGATCAGGCGCTGGGCCCAGATACCGTTCAGCGCCGACACGAACGCGTACGGGTCGATGCCCATGTGCGTGAAGCGGCCGAACACGTCGAACACGTTGTTGGCGTGGACCGTCGTCAGCACGAGGTGGCCCGTCAGCGCCGACTGCACCGCGATCTCCGCCGTCTCGCGGTCGCGGATCTCGCCGACCATGATCTTGTCCGGGTCGTGGCGCAGGATCGAGCGCAGGCCCTTCGCGAACGACAGCCCCTTCTTTTCATTGACGGGAATCTGCAGGATGCCCGGCAGCTGGTATTCGACGGGGTCCTCGATCGTGATGATCTTTTCGCGGCCGTTGTGGATCTCGGTCAGCGCCGCGTACAAGGTCGTCGTCTTGCCGGAGCCCGTCGGTCCCGTCACGAGCAGCATGCCGTACGCCTCCTGCGCGAGCATGCGCAGCGTCGCCAGCGACGGCGCGTCGAAGCCCAGCGCTTCCAGCGTGAGCGAGCCGTAGGCTTCGATCATCGCGCGCTTGTCGAGGATACGGATGACGGCATCCTCGCCGTGGATGCTGGGCATGATCGACACGCGCAGGTCGATCTCGCGCCCGGCCGACTCGACGCGGAAGCTGCCGTCCTGCGGGATGCGGCGCTCGGCGATGTCCAGCTCCGCCAGCACCTTCAAACGCGAGATGATGTGCTCAGCCAGCTCGATGCCGCCGACGGACGTGGCGTGATCCAGCACGCCGTCCACGCGGTATTTCACGGCGAGTCCGCCCGCGGTGCTCTCCAGGTGGATGTCGGAGGCGCCGGCCTTCAAGGCGTCGTACAAGGTCGAGTTCACGAGCTTGACGGCGGGGCTCGCGGCTTCCGACACGGACGCGAACGACAGCACCGTCGCGCTCTTGCCGTCGCGGCGCCCCTCCCCGCTGTCGCCGACGAGCGTGTCGACGGCGCGCGCGGATTCCTCGTGCTTGCCGAGATAGGCCTGGATGTCCGATTGCAGCGCGAGGCGCAGGTGCAGCGGAGACGCCGCCGTCGCGCCGGCCTGCGCCTGCAGCCACGTCTGCAGGTCGAGGTCGAACGGATCCGCGATCACGCCCGTCAGGTGTTTCGCATCGTCGCGCAGCAGCACGCAGTGGCGCGCGAGCGCCTGCGCCAGCGGCAGCAGGTCGAACGCGGGCTGCTGGCCGAACATCTCCGGCGTTTCCATCGTCGACAGGCCGAAGGGCTCGGCCAGCAGGCGCACGATCTCGCGCGGCTCCAGGCCCGACAGGCCCTGCAGCTCTTCAACGAGGGAACGGCGCGATTGCCGGCTCTGCGCGCGCGCGCGCGCCAGCAATGCGGCATCCAGGGAGGCGAGCGGCGCGTTCACGACATGTCTCCGGCGAGGTCGAAAATGGGCATGTACAACAGGACGACGATGGCGCCGACGACGAGGCCGATGGCCGCCATCAGCAGGGGTTCGAAAGTACGGGTGAAACGGTCGATCCAGCGGCCGATCTCGCCGTCGTAGAACGCGGCCGAACGCGTGAGCATCGTGCCCATCGAGCCCGTGCGCTCGCCCACGCGCAGCATGCGCAGCGAGATCGGCGTCGTCAGGCCGTTCGCCTCGAACGCGTCGGACATCGGCCGTCCCGCCTCGATCGCGGCGCGCGCCGCTTTCAGGCCGCCGGCGATACCGGGCGATACCATGCCCTGCACGGTGTCGATCGCGTTCACGAGCGTGATGCCGCCTTCGTTGAGCATGCCCAGCGTGAGGTACAGGCGCGAAAGTTCATAGATGCGGGCGCGCTCGCCGATGCCGGGCAGCGTGGCCAGCAGGCGCGCGGCGCCGCCCTGTTTCAGGGCACGCCGGATCGCCCAGGCGGCCAATGCGACGAAGGCGGCGAAGCCGATGAAGAGTCCCCCCGCATGCCGGCCCGCGAACTGGCCCCAGTCCAGCATCAGGCGCGACATCCACGGCAGGTTGCGGCCCGCGCCCTGGTACACCTCGGCGAAGCGCGGCACGACGTACGACATCAGAAAAATGCTCACGCCGCCGCCCACGAGCAGCAGGATCGCAGGGTAGATGGACGCGCTGACGACCTTGGCCCGCACGGTGTCGATGCGCTGCTGGTATTCGATATAGCGTTCGAGCGCGCGCGGCAGGTCGCTGGTCCCCTCGGCCGCGCGCACGATGCCCACGTAGAGCGGCGGGAACAGCGCGGGCTGCGCGGCCATCACGGCCGACAGCCGCTTGCCTTCGCGCAGGCCGGCCAGCAGCCGTTCCAGCACGCTGCGCGTGGCGGGGCTGGTTTCCTTTTCCAGCAGCGCTTCCAGGCCTTCGACGATGCCCAGGCCCGCCGTCAGCAGCGCGAGCAGCTCCTGGCTGAACAGCACGAGCGACAGCTTGCCGCCGCGCTGGCGGCGCAGCAGCGGCGCCTGCACGGGTTCGATCGCGCTGACGAACAGCCCGCGCGCCTCGACCTGGCGGCGCGCGTCCGCCTCGTCGAGGGCGTCGACGAGCACGCTGGCGATGCGCATGTCGGGCGCAAGGGTGCGAACCGCGAACTGCATGGGAGCGACAGGCGGGAGGCGTTATTGAGAGCTGAGGTCGGCGTTCTCGCCTTCGCCGCCCGGCTGGCCGTCCTTGCCGAGCGAGAGTATTTCATACTCGCCCTTCGTGCCGGGCGCGCGGTACTGGTAGGCGTGGCCCCACGGATCGAGCGGGACACCCTTCTTCAGGTACGGACCGTTCCACTTGCCGGACGCCGTCGACGGCGCCGTGAGCAGCGCGGCCAGGCCCTCCTCCGTCGTCGGATAGCGGCCGACGTCGAGGCGGTACGTGTCCAGCGATTTTTCGAACGCTTCGATCTGGGCCTTGGCGACCGTGACCTCGGATTTGCCCAATTGGGAGAAATATTTCGGGCCGACGTAAGCCGCCAGCAAACCGATGATAACGATAACTACCAAGAGTTCAAGCAGGGTAAAACCAGCCTGGCGGACCCGCGCGGCGGTGTCCTGGTTCTGCACACGATACATCCAACCGACTCCTCTATTGCTTTAGTGTAAAGCCTTGCGTGAAGGCTACCATGGCCCCGTCATGGCGACAAATCATTTTCCCGCATCGATCGTCGGTGGAATTCGCGAACGGATTTCTTGTTCGCAAAATTTTAACCGCGTTCTGCTTGCCTGAACACTGTTACAGCAATCGTCCTCCCATCCCTGGGGTCGGGGATGACGGACTGCCTAGCATACCCCGTTATCTGTGTGAAATCCTTTATGATTTTTCGTTAATTGAAGAAAGATTTATGTGGTTTTTACGCGATTTTTCCTCTGATGCATTTAAAGTTTCTTTGAGGATATTTCCTCACATCATCGCTTATCGTCGTTTATTTCCACGCGAAAATCTTTCGAAAAGATAATATTTGCACGAAATTAACAACAAAAATATTGAGCCACGGAAAAACCGAGGTTACAGTGACGCATCGATGAGTTTTGCGTTGCCTTGAATCATGAAAATCTCCGCTTTCCGTACCGCTGTCGCCGTCACCCTCGCCACCCTGCTCGCCGCCTGCGGCAGTGGCGCCCAGATCGACCAGCCGGTCCAGACCGCCGCGATGACCGGCAGCGCCGCCCAGGTCGCCTCGGCCAACTCGCCCGCCCCGGATTGCGCGGCCGATGGCTGCCAGGGCCTGCGCATCATCGACGCGAACGCCGAAGCCTACCGCTACGAAGCCATGCGCCGCGCCGCCGCCGACGCACCGCAGTCCTGATCACGCTCCAGCAGCCGTAAATCCATGCAGCGCGCCAGCGCATGCGCCCGGTTGTTGACGCCGAGCGTGCGGTAAATCCGCTGCAAATGGTTCTTGACGGTCAGCGCACTGATCCCCAGCAACCTCCCCACCTCGTCATTGCTCTTCCCCGCCCGCAGCCAGCCGATGATTTCGGTCTCGCGCGCGGAGAGCGCACGTGCCGGCGCCCCGTCCACGGCCGTCCGCGCCACCGGCAGCCGTCCCAGCGCCAGGTGCAGGTGCGGCAGCAGCAGCTCCAGGAAATACGCGTGACGCGCCGTCGGCCGCGCCGCCAGGCCGAACATTAAAAACACGCTGCCCCCGGCGCTCGTCGGCCCCGTGCCATGCGCAAGGACGTTGTCGAACCCCAGCCGCAGGATCTCGTCGCCCAGGCCGTCCGGCGCCTCGTGCGCGTCGATCGCCGCTGCCAGCCGTCCAGCGCGCGCGATGCGCAGCGCCAGATCGGTCAACGCCTGCTGCGCCCCCGGCGCCAGCACGGTGCCGTGCAGGCATTCCACCCGCGCCAGCGCGCCGCCATGGCCGAATTGCAGGCACACGAGCACCCGGTGCGGCAGCAACGCCTGCACCTGGCCCTGGGTCCACAGGAAGAACTGGTGCGGGCCGGCCACGCGCAGGCCGGACTCGATGGCGCACAGCAGGTATTCCTGCTCCTGGCGGCTGAGGATGACGACGGGGTCCACGGTCAGGCGACGAAGCGGTAGCCGGTGCCGCGCACCGTTTCGATATGCTCCTGGTGACCGCTCGGCTGCAGCGCGTGGCGCAGGCGGCCCACGTGGGCGTCGACGGTGCGCTCCTCCAGCACGGCGTGCCGGCCCCAGACCTTGTCCAGCAATTGCGAGCGGGTGTGCACCCGCTCCGGATGGTGCATGAGGAAGTTTAGTAAACGGAATTCGACGGGCCCCAGCGCGATGGGGCTCGCCCCGGCCACCACGCGCTGCGTGTACGGATCGAGGTGCAGGCCCGCCATCTGTACGGCGTCGACGGACGCATGCGGCGCACGCCGGCGCAGCACGGCCTGCATGCGGGCCAGCAGTTCGCGCGGGTTGAACGGTTTCGTCAGGTAGTCGTCGGCCCCGGCCTCCAGCGCGAGGATCTTGTCGTGCTCCCCTGCGCGCGCGGACACCATGATGATGGCGATCCCGCGCGTGCGCGCCTGCGCGTGCAGGCGCCGGATCAGCGCTTCGCCCGACTGGCCGGGCAGGTCCCATTCCAGCAGCAGCATGTCGGGGACGGCATCGTCGAGCAGGACGAGCGCCGACTCGGCGTCCGCGCACAGGCGGACGTCGTGGCCGGCACGGGTCAGGTTCAGTTCCAGCAGCTGGCGGACGGCCGGGTCGGGGTCCACCACGAGGACATGTGCGCGCATATAAGATCCTTGTCTCGGCGACAACAGGAACGAATATGCACTAAGCAAAGTCCGATGAACAATATGATTTCTATCTGGAATTCATATGTTTAGCGAATAAATCAACACCCCGTCGTTCCCGCGAAGGCGGGATAGCGCCACTGGCGCTATCCCGCCCAATTTTGCATACGGTCCGGCGACGCTGAATTGGGTCCCTGCCTTCGCAGGGACGACGGTTTTGCGGCTGCAGGTCAGGCGCGGCGCCGCTGCATCGCCCCCAGCAAGGCCAGGCCGGTCGCAACGATCAACCAGTCTGCCGGCTCCGGCACCGGATTCACGGTCGCGAAGCCGGGATCGACGGCAATCGCCGCCGGCTCCCCCGCCACCAGGCTGATCTGCGCCGCCTGGAACGACAGGTAGTCGCCCACGCTGTCGAGCAGGCTGACCGACAGCCCGATGCTGCCGCCGTCCGTCGGCACGCCGCCGAACGTCACGTCGAAGCCGAATTTGCCGCCCAGCGTGATCGACTGGAAGAACTCCGAGAACGCGTCGCTCGAGAACGTGTACGAACCGCCCGATTGCACCACGTTGTCGAGCGACGGCGTGCCCGTGAAAGCCCCGTCCAGGCCGCTGATCGTCGCCGTCAGCACGTCGCTCGTGGCGAACGGCAGGAAGTCGATCTGCATGTAGCCGTCGCCGCTCGTGCCCGTCGTGTCGAGGGCCACGTGGTAGACCGGGTTCGCGCTCGCCGCGCCGGCCAGCAGGGACAGCGCCAGCAGCGCGCGGGAGAAGAAGGTTTTCAGGTTCATCATGTGCGGTCTCTCAATCAAAAGGTGCCGGAATACAGTTTGGAGGTGAACGTGATGCTCGTCTTCGACGGGTTCGTGAAGGTCAGCGCCACGGTCACGGCCGCGCCCGGTGCGAGGGTCGTGCCCGGCAAGGTCACGTAGGGCGCGCCGTTGAAAGCGCCGCTCCTGTTATCGAGCGTGACGCCGGCCGGCAGGCCCTGCAGCACGTATTGCAGCGGGCCGGACAGCGCCGCGCCGCTCGTGTTCGTGAACGTCACGTTGCCGCTGAATTTACCGGTGACGCGGTTGTAACCGAGCGTGCCCGGCACGATCTTCACGCTGGCCGTGACGTCGGCGTAGGCCGGCGCCAGGTTCAGGCTCACGACGACCGGATCGTGGTCGGACGCGCGGAACGGATTGTTTACGTACGGGTCGTCGGCCGTGTCGCCGAGGTTGTAGTCGATCGCATCCGGCTCGTCCGCATTGTTGTGCCACTCGGTCACGCCGGCCACCTGCGGGTCGAGGGCGCTGCTGGCCAGCGCGTGGTCGAGGTAGCCGCTCTGGCCGTCGAACACGTACGAATATGGCGCGCCGTTCGGCCGCACGAAGCGCTCCAGCTCGTTGACCATGCCATTGTCCGTCAGGTACGCGATCGGGTCTTCATGGCCGTACGCGTTGAAGTCGCCCACGGCGAGCACGTCCGGATCGCCCGCGGCGGCCACGACGGTCGGGATAAAGTAGGTGAACAGGCGCTTGGCCTGCAGCACGCGGGTGGCGGTCCAGCAACCCTGGCCGTCGCCGCTGTCCGTGTCGCCGGCACCCGCGCCGCCGCAGCTGCCCTTCGACTTCAGGTGGTTGACGATCAGCGAGAACTTCGCACCGTTCGCGTTGACCTTGAACGTCTGGGCCATCGGCGGACGGTTGTTGACGGCGTCGCCGTCCGACAGCGCGCCGCCCACCGGCGTCAGCACGGCCGGTTTGTAGATCATCGCCACGCGGATCGCGTCCGTGCCCGTCGCGGCCGGTTTCGCCACGTAGGCGTACGTCGGCGTGGGCGCGCCGATCGCCTGGTTCAGCGCGTCCACGAGGTAGCTCACCGTGATGTCGCCGTTGTTCTGGATTTCCATCAGGCCGACGGCGTCCGCGTTCATCGCTTTCAATTCATTGACGATCTTGTCGCGCTGGCGGTTGAACTCGGCCAGCTTGTCGGCGCCGCGGCAATTGCTCCTGGACGGTGCGGACGAGCCGATCGTGCAGCCCTGCCCCGTGCGGCCCCATGCGTCGGTGCCGTCCGTGAACGTCGTGAAGAAGTTCAGCACGTTGGCGCTGGCCACGCGGACATTGCCCGCGACGACGGTCGGCGCATCCTCGCGTGCGTTCGTGCGGCTGAACACGGGCGTCTCGGTCGGTTGCAGCTTGTACCAGCCGCCGCCCCCGCCGATGGCGCCGAAGTCGAGCACGCCGACGAGGTCCGTCACCGTATCGCCCGCGCGCACGGTCTTGTCGGCAGCGAGGTAAGGGATGTGCGGCGGCACGGTGAAGATGCCGTCGTCCAGGACCACCATGTTCTGCGCGTTGGCGGCGATCAACGCGTTCGCGTCAAGCGTGCCGGCGCGGTAGCGGTTCGTCGGCGTCTCGCGGCGGCCGTTGGCCAGCACCAGTTCGCCGCGGTCGCCCAGGTAGCTGTTGCCGTTGACGGTCAGCGGATTCGTGAAGCGCACGAGCATGCCTTCGTAGTGGCTCAGCTCGGTCGGCAGGTCGATGTTGACGGGCTGGATCGTGTTGCCGCTGCCAAGGACCGTGGCGGCGCTGACGTCCTTCAGTTCCGTGTACGAGCGTTTCGCACCGTTCGGCGTGAACTCCGTCACGGTGCCCGTCACGCGCACGAGGTCGCCTTCGTTCACCGCGGCTGCGGTCGAGGCACCGAACACGAAGATCGCGTCGGACGTGTCCGGGTCGCCGTCGCCCTGCGGGTCCTGGATGTAGAAGCCGCTGCCCAGTTTCTTCGTGACGACGCCGGACGTCGTCTGCACCGTGTTCACGTACGGGCTCGCCAGGCCGCTGCCCTGGATCTGCGGGATCTTGACGAGGCCGCTGACGGCCACGTTGACGGTGCAGCTCGCGGTCTGGCTCGCGTCGTTGCCGAACGTGATCTCGACCGGGTACGTGCCGGCCGGCAGGCTCGCGTCGACGACCAGGGTCGCGGTCGCCGTACGGTTATCGGCCGTGGCCGGCGTGAAGCCCGTCAGGCTGATGCCGGACACGGCGCCCTTGCTGATGGCGGCCTTGTCGACGAGGCTGTCGGCGTCGCTCGCCTGCAGCGGCGCGGTCGTGCCGGTGCCCACGTCGATGCCCACGCTGCCCGGGCAGGCCAGCACGATCGGCTGCGGCAGCGGTCCGCCGCTGCACGACACGCGTTCGCTGGCCGTGGTGCGCGGGCTTGCTGCGCCGGTGACGAAGTCGCTGCTATTGTCGTTGGAGTCCAGGCACCCATTGTTCTTGCGAATCACGGCCAGCGTGTTCGACGGCGCCGGCGTCGCGCCCGAGCCTTCGTAATACCCGGCGGTGGTGCCGAAGCCGACGAGGTCGACGACGTTGTCGACCGGCTTGCCGCCCGCCAGTGCCGTGATCGAGTTGACGAGCGCGACCTTGCCGGCCGTCGCGCTCATCGGGATGGTGCCGGTGGCGTCCGGCGTCAGCGCATCCGTGCCGCCGCTGCCCAGCGCCTCGTGCACGAGGTAGTACTGGCCGGCGGCCAGCGTGACGCTGGCGGGCAGCTTCGTCACCTGCCACGTCGTCCCCGTGGCCGACGCGTATTGCACGCTCCAGTTCGTCAGCGTGACGGCCGTGTCGCCCGTGTTCAGCAGCTCGATGTAATCGTTCTTGTAGGTGGCGCCGGAATTGCCGCCGCCGCCGTAGACCTGGCTGATGACGACGCCGCCCGGCGCGGCGAACACGGGGGCGGACAGGCCGGCCAGCAGCGCGGCCAGCACGGTCATGCGTCCTGGAGAATGCAAATGTGTCATGGGTTATCCTGGAAATGATTTGTCAATGCAACACTTAACAAATGTATATTAAATGCACAAATTGACAACATCATGACCACGGATTAGTCCGAACGGACCAATCAGCGCTTGCGGTAGGGCGCAGCCAAGGGTTCGCCGATGAACAGGCCCTGCGTGGGCCAGGCGACGCTCTTCCAGTAGGCCTCGATTGCGCTATTGCCCTGCACATAGTGCTTGAGCAGCACCGCCGGATTCGGGAACTTCTGCCAGTGGTTGCAGGGCTCGCTGACGGTGCCGTAACTGGCGGTCGCGCCCGCTTCCAGCCAGCGCAGGCTGCTCATCTGCTCGCCGCCGAGCAGGTCGCCGCCCAGCGACGTCAGGTGATCCGCCAGCGCGCCGGGCAGGAAGTGCAGCGTGTCCAGTTTGGCGACCTCGGCCATGCCCGTCTCGTAGATCATGACGTCCTGCGCGCCGTCCAGCACGTCGGCCTGCATCGTCTTCGTCGCCAGCTTGCGCGCGGCGATCCTGCCGGCTGGCGGGAAGAACTGCGCGCGGGAATTGCGCGCCTTTTCCGACGTCGCCAGGAAGTAGGCCGTGGCCGGCACGATCCGGAAACCCGCGCCGGCGCCGCGGTCGATGAGGGCTTTCGCCTGCTCCACGGAGTCCGTCGGCAGCAGCATCGAGATGCGGATGTTCAGGTCGGTGTAGGGACGGGGAGAACTGGAATTGAAGTAAGGGCTCGGCCGCCCCGGCAAACACGTCTTGATGCACTGGTCGGGATCGAACCCGAGGCTGTAGGCGCCCGTGATCGAATTGCACGCGACCTTGTACGGCGCCGTCCATACCATCAGCACGGCCTGCACCTCGGGCCGCAGGTGCGCGTCGATCTCTTCCTTCAATTGCGCGAAGCGTTCCGGACTGATCTCGTGCGGCTTGCCTGGAATGCGCACGTGCACGACATTGGCCGCCGGAATGCCGCGCCGCTTGCGGTAGTACTCGCCGACCTTGATGCTGTTCGGCTCGGCATCGTTGATGACGATCGCCAGCTGATCCGGCTGGAGGTTGGAAGCGCTGACGAACTGGGCGCGGGCCGGTGCCGTCAGGACGGCGGCGAGGAGCAGGAAGAGGCAGAGTCTCGGGATCCGGATCATAGGCAGTGGCAACGTAATGAAAGACGGGAGCGCGAGGCTCCCGTTCATCATGCCACAGCTTGCAAGGCAAACAACTTAGGAACGGCTTAGCGTACGCTTGCGCATGGTAACGCCGAGGATGCAGATGCCCGCCAGCAGCATCGCGACGTTCCTGGGCTCCGGCACGGGCGAAATCGCGAACACTTCCAGCGCATTCAGCTTCACGATCTCGCCGTGCAGGCTGCCGTCGATGATGCTGTAGCCTTCGTTCGCCGGATTTCCATAGCTCAGTTGCCACGACGTGGCCGCCGTCAACGCGTCGTTGACGTACAGGTCCGGCCCGGAACCGAAGATGGGACCGTAGCCGGCCTCGTTGTACGTCTGGCGCAAGCCCTGGCTCGGCAGCACGTAGTCGGTGAGGACTTGCCGGTACACGGCCGGGGTCGTCATGTTGAACAGGAAGGCCGTGCGCTGCCAGTCGCGCTGGGTCTCGTGCCAGCCTTCGCTTGAGGCCCAGCCCTGCGGGTTGTAGCCGCCCACGAGGTAGCTCGCGCCGGCGTCGTTCGTCACGTCGAACAGGGTGAAGGTCGCCCCCTTTTCGTCCGCGCCGGCATGGAAGGCGTCCGACGTATCGCCGGGACGCAGGGTGTACACATTGTTGAGGTTGAATTCGCCGGCGCCGAGCCAGCGTTCGAGCTGGGCGTGGCTGTCCGCGTCCAGCAGAGCAGATCCGCCGATGATATCGCCTGCCGCCGCCGTGCCGCCGACGCCGGCGAGCGCGCATGCCGCGATGATCGTCTTCATCTTCATGATGTTTCCCCGATGGGTTTCGACGATGCATTGTATGCCGCATGCGCGCGGCCATACGCACTGTAGACCTGGGGAAAACACATCAACACCTGACCGTCGCGAGCGGCAGCGGATTGGCCGGGGCGCGCAGCCCGAGAAGCGCAGCTGTACTGACGTACAGCGAGCATCGCAGGCCAAAGCCGCAACGCGCAGCAGGTCAGGCGCGCTTGTAGATGTCTTCGAAGCGGACGATGTCGTCCTCGCCGAGGTAGCTGCCCGACTGCACTTCGATCAGGTGCAGCGGCAGCTTGCCCGGGTTTTCCAGGCGGTGCGTCATGCCGATCGGGATGTACGTGGACTCGTTCTCGGACAGCAGGGTGACGTTGTCGCCGCACGTGACGCGGGCCGTGCCGGACACGACGATCCAGTGCTCGGCGCGGTGGTGGTGCATCTGCAGCGACAGCTTTTCGCCCGGCTTCACGCAGATACGCTTGACCTGGAAGCGGTCGCCCGCGTCGATGCCTTCGTAATAGCCCCACGGACGGTACACCTTCGTGTGGTACAGGTGTTCCGTGCGCTCGTTGCCCTTGAGGTGGTCGACGACGTTTTTCACGCGCTGGACCATGTCCTTGTGCGCGACGAGCACGGCATCGTTCGTCTCGACGACGACGAGGTCCTTCACGCCCACGACGGCCACGATGCGGCTCTCGGCGCGCACGAGCGTGTTGCTCGTGCTGTCGAGGTAGACGTCGCCGCGGATCGCATTGCCGTTGGCATCCTTGTCCTGCACGTCGGCCAGCGCCGACCAGGAACCGACGTCGCTCCAGCCGATGTCGGCCGCGACGACGACGCCGTCGCGCGTGTGTTCCATCACCGCGTAGTCGATCGAATCGGACGGGCTCGCGGCGAACGCGGCTTCGTCCAGGCGGCAGAAGTCCAGGTCGCGGTAGGCCGACTGCACGGCGGCGCCGGCAGCCTCGGCGATCGTCGGCGCATGCTTCCCGATCTCGGCCAGGAAGCGGTCGGCACGGAACATGAACATGCCGCTGTTCCAGTAAAAGCCGCCGTCGGCGACGAAGCCTTCGGCCGTGTTGCGGTCCGGCTTTTCGACGAAGCGCTCGATCTTGTAGCAGTCGTCGCAGCCCGGCAGCGGTTCGCCGCGGCGGATGTAGCCGTAGCCCGTTTCCGGGGCGCTCGGCACGATGCCGAACGTGGCCAGCGCGCCCTGCTCCACCTGCGCCGCCGCGCGTTCCACGGCAACACGGAACGCTTCGTTCTTTTCGATCACGTGGTCGGCCGGCAGCACGAGCATCACGGCGTCCGGATCCTGCGCTTTCAGGAAGGCCGCCGCGGCTGCCACGGCCGGGGCCGTGTTGCGGCCCGCCGGCTCGAGCAGGATGCCGTGCGGCGTGATGCCGACGCCGCGCAGCTGCTCGGCCACGAGGAAGCGGTGCTCGTTGCCGCACACCACCAGCGGCGCCATCAACCCCGGCCAGCCGCGGACCCGCAGCGCGGTTTCCTGCAGCATCGTCTTGTCCGTCACCAGCGGCAGCAGCTGCTTGGGCATCACTGCCCGCGACAGCGGCCACAAACGGGTACCGGCACCGCCGGAGAGGATGACTGGGTAAATTTTCATGCGTTGGCTTTCTCTAATGTCTTGTCTGTTTCTTCGGCCTGCTCTGTGCGCCGGCTGCGGCGACGGTCGCGCGCGTTCAGCCACTCCGACGAGCTGTACTCGGAGGAATGCTTCATCTCCCCGGCACGGTCGATGCTGTAGTCTTTGAAAACGATCATTTCATGTAATGTCACGTCGTTCAGCACGCGAGTGTACTCGAAAAGCACACTGCGGACGACCTCGGCACCCTCGCAGATGTGGCTGCCGTGGCCGATCCACGTGGGGCCGATGATCGTGGCGCCGGCCTCGATCTTGACGCCGGAACCGATGTAGACGGGGCCCTTGATCGTCGTGCCCCGCCAGTCGATGCTCGTGTTCAGGCCGGTCCACAGGCCGGGCTCGATCTGGATGCCCGGCACATCCATATGATTGACCTCACCAGTCAGCACGTTCTGCAGCACTTCCCAGTAATCGCTCACGCTGCCGATGTCCAGCCAGTTGAACGGCCGGCCCTGGGCATAGAACGGCATGCCCTTTTCGGCCAGCAGCGGGAACAGTTGGGAACCGATGTCGAACTCCACGCCCGATGGAATCAGGTCGATCACTTCCGGTTCGAAGATGTAGATGCCGGTGCTGATGAAGTTCGACAGCGCGTCTTCCTGCTTCGGCTTTTCCTGGAACTGGGTGATGCGGCCATTCTGGTCGGTCACGACGACGCCATAGCTCGACACCTTGTCCCACGGGACTTCCTTCGTGATGACGGACGCCATGGCACCCTTGCGGCGATGCTCCGCCAGGGCAGCCTTGAGGTCCAGGTCGATCAGCGCGTCGCCGCACAGGACGATGGTCGTGTCGTCGAAGAAGCCGCCGAATTCCTGGATCTTCTTCATGCCGCCGGCCGAACCGATCGGCACGGCGACGACTTCGCCGTCTTCCTTCGTGTAGCCTTCGAAGGAATAGCCGATCTGGACGCCGTACTGCTCGCCCTCGCCGAAGTATTCCTCGATCTTTTCGTGCAGGTGGCTGACGTTCACCATGATCTCGGTCACGCCGTGCTTGCGCAGGTGCTCGATCAGGTAGGCCATCACGGGCTTGCCCAGCACGGGGATCATCGGTTTCGGCAGGTCATAGGTCAACGGACGTACACGCGTACCTTTGCCTGCTGCAAGAATCATCGCTTTCATGGTTCGGTCCTCATACGTTTATTTTGGGGTAGTCTGGTAGCGCCAGGAATCAGCGCACATCTGAGCGATGTCACGCTGCGCGGTCCAACCGAGTTCCTCGCGCGCTTTCGTCGGGTCGGCGTAGCACTTGGCAATGTCGCCGGGGCGACGGTCAACGATCTGGTAGGCAATCGGCTTGCCGCAGGCCTTCTCGAAGGCATGCACCATTTCCAGCACGCTGTTGCCATTGCCGGTGCCGAGGTTGTACGTGTGCAGGCCGGCACCCTGTGCCAGCTTGTCCAGGGTCTTGACGTGGCCGATGGCCAGGTCGACGACGTGGATGTAGTCGCGCATGCCGGTGCCGTCCGGCGTCGGGTAGTCGCCGCCGAACACGGACAGCTTTTCGCGCTGGCCGTTGGCGACCTGGGCGATGTACGGCACCAGGTTGTTGGGGATGCCGTTCGGCTCCTCGCCGATCAGGCCGCTTTCATGGGCGCCGACCGGGTTGAAATAGCGCAGCAGGGCGATGCGCCAGTCCGGCTCGGCCTTGAACACATCGCGCAGGATGTCTTCGATCATCAGCTTGCTGCGGCCATACGGATTGGTGGCCGACAGCGGGAAGTCCTCCTTGATCGGCACCGAGGCCGGATCGCCATACACGGTGGCCGACGACGAGAACACGAGCGTCTTGCAGCCGAACTTGGCCATCGTCTCGAACAGCGCGACGCTGCCGTAGACGTTGTTGTCGTAGTAGCGCAGCGGCTGCGCCACCGATTCGCCGACCGCCTTCAGGCCGGCGAAGTGGATCACGGCATCGATCTTGTGTGCACCGAACACGGCTTCCATGGCCGCGCGGTCGCGGATGTCGCCTTCGACGAATTCGAAAGGCTTGCCGGTGATCTTTTGCACGCGGTCTTGCACGGAACGCACCGCGTTGTACAGGTTGTCGTACACGACCACGTCGTGGCCGGCGTTCTGCAGTTCCACGACGGTGTGCGAACCGATGTAACCCATGCCGCCAGTAACGAGAATCTTCATGAATGCTCTTCTTTCTTAAAAGTGTTGCCGCCGCCGTGCCCATTCCTTGAGCCGGCGCGCATCGTTATGTTGTCGGCGCGGGACTCCTCCCGCGCCATCCCTGTCTGGTGTTTTGGTGTACTACAACCTCGTGGACGCTATCGTGCGCCCTTCAACTTCAACTCCTTGAGGAACAGCCAGATGAAGGCCATGTCCTCGATAAAATACCGACGGAACATACGGCGCGGCTCCTGCAGGAAACGGTAGAACCATTCCAGCCCGGACTTCTGCATCCAGAGCGGGGCGCGCTTGACGTGTCCGATCGCCACGTCGAAGGTCCCGCCGACGCCCATGGCGAACGGCACCTTCATCTCGGCCTGCCAGCGGCCAAGGAACTGCTCCTTCTTGGGCGAACTGATCGCCACGAACAACAGGTCGGGGCGCGCGGCGCGGATCTGCTCGACCACGTCCGCTTCTTGCGCCTCGCCCTTCCAGTAACCGTTGCGGTAGCCGGCCAGCACCAGGTTCGGGTATCTGTGCCGGTACGTGGACGCCACCTTGCTCACCACTTCCTCTTTGGCACCGAGCAGGAACACGCGCCAACCCTTCTCGCCCGCGCGCCGCATCAGCGCCTCGAACAGGTCGCAGCCCGCGACCCGTTCCTTCAGCGGCCGGCCCAGCAGGCGCGACGCCCACACGACCGGCATGCCGTCGACATTCACGAGCGCGCAATCGTTGATGATCCGGCGCAGTTCCGGATCGCGGCTGGCCTTGACCAGCTTGTCGACGTTGACCACCACGTGTTGATGGGGCCGTCCGCTATGGATGAAGCCCTCGACCGTCTGCAATGTCTCTTCCATCGTCAGGTTGTCGATGGAGCACCCCATCAGCGTGATGCGCTCGTTCATGTCTACTCCATGGCGTTATCCGCGGATTTCCTTCGTCAGGACGCCCACGATGCGTTCCGCCGCCTTGCCGTCCCACAGGTGCGGCCGGCGGCCCTGCTTGCCCTCGCCGCGCAGGATCTTGCGCGCCTCGAGGAGGATCGCGGCCGGGTCGGTGCCGGCCAGCACATTCGAACCTTCGTCCACGGTCACGGGGCGTTCCGTGTTCTCGCGGATCGTGACGCACGGCACGCCCAGCGCCGTCGTTTCTTCCTGCAGGCCGCCGCTGTCCGTCAACACGACGGCCGCGTCCTTCCACAGGTTCAGGAACGCCATATAGGCCTGCGGGCCAGCCAGGGTGATGTTCGGGCCGAGGTCGATGCCGAACTTCTCGATGTTCGCGCGGGTGCGCGGGTGCACGGGGAAGATCAGCGGCAGGTCGGCGGCGATCTCCTTCAGCGCGCCGGCGATGCGCGCGAACGTGGCCGCATCGTCGACGTTGCTCGGGCGGTGCAGCGTCACCACGCCGTAGCGCTGGCCGGCGCTCTTGCGTTCGGCCTTCCACGCGCTCGTCTCGAATGCGGATGTATCCGCGCTGCTCAATTTCTCGGCCTGGTACAGCACGTTGTCGACCATCACGTGGCCGACGTAGTGGATCGCGTCCTCTTTCTTGCCTTCGCGGCGCAGGTGTTCCACGGCCGACGGTTCCGTGACGAAGAACCAGTCGGAGATGCTGTCCGTGACGAGACGGTTGATTTCCTCCGGCATCGCCATGTCGAAGCTGCGCAGGCCGGCCTCGACGTGGGCGACCGGGATATTGAGTTTCTTGGCGACGATCGAGCACGCGAGCGTCGAATTCACGTCGCCCACGACGAGCACGGCGTCCGGGCGCTCGCCCTGGCACAGCTCTTCGAAGCCGATCATGATCTTGGCCGTCTGCTGGGCGTGGCTGCCGCCGCCTGCCGCCATGAACACGTCCGGCTGCGGGATGCCCAGTTCTTCGAAGAACACATCGTTCATCTCGCGGTCGTAGTGCTGCCCCGTGTGGATGATCTTGAACGCCGGCGCATCCGCGCGTGCCTGCAGCGCGCGCACGATCGGCGCGATCTTCATGAAGTTGGGGCGGGCACCTGCGACCAGATAGATGAGCATTTGAAACAATCCCTTTAGTTATGGAAAAACGCTGTTAGAAAAACGTTATTGTAAACTTGCACTCGACCGGAACGGCGGACGATACGGTGCTGATCTTCAGAACGTCGCACGGCTGCCTGCTTTCATAGCAGCGCGAGTACCAGCCGAGCGGCGGATTTTCGTTGCCGCGCACCAGTTCCAGCTTCAGGTCGGCCCCATGCGCATGCATCTGCAGCGCGAAGCGCTTGCCCCGCACGTGCAAACCGGCGCTGTTCAGGCGCACGTCCAGGCCGGGCGCGAAATGCCAGAACAGCTCGACCTGGTGATGTTTCTTGGCGGCGATCTCGTCGCGCACCGTCAGGGTCGCGCTCGCCGCATCGAACCGGACACTGCGCATGTGCCGGACGGGATCGGCGAGACGCTCGTAACCGTCGTGCGACCCGCGGAAATCGAATTCATGCGGCGATTGCGGCATGCGCTCAATGGACGCCCGCGCCTTTTTCAGCCACATGAAGCGCCCGCCGGACACCGACTGGTCGAGCCCGTCGATGCGTACCGTGTTGTGCGCCGACGTGCCGCGGAAATAGTCGCGCCACTTGGGTTCCTGCCAGTACGAATACGTGCCGGGATCGACGAGGCACTCCTCGCCGCCGATGGACAGGGTCAGCGCCAGCGCGTCGGCATGGCCGTGCGCGGCGATGCCGAGATAGCCCAGCGGGCCGCAATCGACCATGCCCTTGATCTCGCCGGGCTCGCCGAAGTGCGACCCGAACAGCAAATAGCCCCCGTCCGGGAACGCCCAGCCCGTCTCCGACTCGTGCGGATCCGCTTCCGGCCGCTTGCCGGGCAAGGTGTGCAGCAGCCAGCGCACGCCGGGGTGCGTGGGCTGGCTGCGGCGCAGCACGGCGTCGCCCAGCGCCAGCAGTTGTTCGGCGCGGTCGCTGCCGGGAGCATCCAGCCGGAACACGATGCCGTCGTCCGCGTCACCGACCATCGGCACGTTGCCCTCCAGGTCGCGCACGGAGCGCAGGAAGCGCAGCGCGCGCAGCAACGCGGTCCAGTAGGCGCGCGAGAATGGGTGGTCGCAGGCCTGGCCCACGAGGCCCGCCACAAACAGGAATTCGGACGAAAAGATGTGGTACGCGAACGCCTGCTCGCGGTTCACGCCGTCGCGCGAGAACTGCGCCTGCGCCTCGTGCTCCAGTTCGCGCCGCGCCTGTTCCAGCCACGCGCCCGACGACTTCCAGCACGGCCAGATCGACGCGCCCACGTACAGGCCGGCCAGTTCGCCGATCAGGTGATTGTTCGCCGACGAATGGCGGGATAAATGCCGCGCGATCGCGGTGCAGTGCGCGTGTATGCTGTCCAGCCAGTCGGCGCGCAGGCGCTGGCCCTCCTCGCCCGCGAACAGGCCGCTGCCTTCGCCGCCGATCATCTGCCACACGAGGCCCCAGTTGATGAGGCGGATGCCCAGTTCCAGCGAGCTCGTCCAGTTGGGGCCGACGAGCGGCGGGCACTGGTCGAGCCAGCTGCGCAGCTGCGCCTGCAGCGCGTGCAGCCAGGCGACGTCGTTCGTCACGGCCCACGCCTGCGCGAGGCGCACGAGGTGCAGGTGGCGGTTCAGTTCCCACACGTGCTTGATGTCGCCGACCTGTTCGCGGTTCGTGATCGTGATGTCGCCCGCGTAGATGGCGGGTCCGACGACGCCGCTGTCCGGATCGCGGTTCCACACGGGCGGCATGCCGACATCGAATCTGCGGTTGGCGAACAGGACGACGTGGCCGGCGCAGATGCTGTCGGCGTCCGCCAGCAGCGCGTCGCGCTCGGCCTGCGACAAGGTGGGTGCCCCGTGGACACTGAACGTGCGGGCCCGGGGCAGCGGCGGCGCGGCGCGGGCGCGCATGCGTTTCGCCACGCGCGTAACGGCCGCCTGCCGGATCCGATAGCCGACCTCGGCCACGGACATGCAGCGCAATCGGTTGACCAGCCAGACCATCCCTGTCGCTTCGCTCATCATCGTGTCCCCGCCAGTTCACGGTAGATTACGGACAATTGCCCGCACACTACCTCGGTTGAGTATTGTTGTTCGATGGTTGCGCGCGCACGTTCCGCCAGCCGGTCGCGCAGGGCGGTATCGCCCAGGAGTCGTGCAAGCGCCCTGGCGAGCGCCCGTTCGTCGCGCGGCGGCACCAGCAGGCCGTTGTCGCCGTCGCGCAGAGTTTCGGGAATGCCGCCGACGTGCGTCGCGACGACGGCCTTGCGCGCCGCCATCGCTTCCAGCATCGACATCGGCAAGCCTTCCGCGTGGGAAGGCAGGCAGAACACGCTGGCCTTCGCCAGCTCGGCGTCGCGCGCCTCGGGCCCGACCCAGCCCAGCAGCTCGATGCGTTCGGCGATGCCCAGCTCGGCCGCGCGCCGGCGCACCCCTTGCGCATCGCCCTCGCCGCCGAACACGAGACGCAGCGGCGTCGGGCCCGATGCTTCGCGCACGATGCGGGCGCCCGCTTCCAGCAATTCATGCACGCCCTTGGCCGTTTCCAGCCGGCCCAGGAACAGGATGCGGCCGGGCACGGCGGCGTCCATGGACGGCAGCACCGGCAGCGGCACGGCATTCGGCACGACGGCCACGCGGGCGCGCGGCGCGAACGCGTGCACGAACTGGGCCCAGCTTTCGGACAGGGTGATCACGCGCGAACTCGCTTCCAGCGTGTGGCGGATCCAGCGCCGCAGCAGGAAACCCGCTTCCTCGGCGGCGAACGTGCGGAAGCCGCCGCCGTGCAGGTGGAAAATAGTCTTGCAACCGGCCAGGCGCGCGATCAGCAGCACGACCGACTTGCGCAGGAAGCTGGCGTGCGACGCCGCGTGCACGTGGACGACGGCCGGATGCCGCACCAGGCAGGCGACCAGCGTCTGCCAGAACCCGGCCAATGCGCCCTGCGCCTTCACGAGCGGCGAACCCTCGCGGTGGGTGGCCACGTAGCGCACCGATTCGCGCTCGAACAGGCCATGACGGCGCAGCACGGACACCACTGTGGCCACCCCGCCCCTGCCTTCGAGCGCGGTGCCGACCATCAGGACCCGTGGCGGGGCCTTCGTCCGCATCTGTGCTGGTCGTTCCAACGCTCAAGCCCTTATAAAATGGACAATATTTCGATAGTACATCATGATTTTCCCACGCTGCGCACGCTTCAACTCTCGATCGCGATGAACTCGAACTTGCCGTTCGGTCCACGCGGAATCGCCGCCACGCGCTCGACGCGCACCTTCACGCCGGGCACGCGCAGCAGGAACTTGTCGACCAGCGCCCGCTCGTCCGCATCGGCAAAACCGTCGGCCGTCACGACGCGCAGCACGAACTCGCCGTCGCCGCGGTACAGCACCTGCCCTTCGACGAGGTGCCGGTCATGGCCCTGGAAAACGCGGTCCAGCCGGGCGATGATGCGGCCGTCCGGCAGGGTGACGATCTTTTCCTGGCGCCCGATCACGGCCTTGATCGTCGGGAACACCCGGCCGCAGGGGCAAGGTTCGCCATCCGGGATCACGGTGTCGCCCGTGCGGTAGCGCACGAGCGGCATCGCGGCATTGTTCAGCGACGTGCCGACCAGTTCGCAGGCACCGCCCTCGGTATCCAGCAGCGCGACGCCGGCATAATCCGTGAGCACGTGGTAACGGCCCTCCTCGCACGTGCCGATGGCGGCCACGCGCTCGGCCTGGCCGTACCAGTCGAACACCTTCACGCCGAATGCCTGCTCCACGGCCGCGCGCACGTCCGGCGCCAGCGTCTCGGACGACGTCATCACGCCCCGGAGGGCGCGTCCGCGATAGCTTCTGCCGGCCGCGTTGAGCCACGCGGCCAGCGCCGCGATCGACGACGGGTACGCGTGGATCACGACGGGATCGAAACGTTCCAGTTCGGCGATGTAGCGGCCGATCGTATCGTTCGACAAATGGTACGAGGACATCATGAGCATATTGCCCACCCAGTCGCGGCACCAGTAACGGCCGTCCGTCGGATGGTCGGGGCAGACGATGTCGCCGCGGATCCACGCGCGCGGCTGGCCCTTGCGCCAGCCTATCCATTGCAGCTGGCGGTGCACGAAACCTTCCTCGCGCACGAGGTTGCCGAGCGACTGCACGATGGTCAGCGGCGAGCCGGACGTGCCGCTCGTCTTGATGGTCGTGCGGATCCAGGAACCGGGGCCGCGCGGGCGCACCAGTCGTTCCGGGTGCTGGCGCACGTCGGCCTTCGTCAGCATGGCGCTACCGGCGGACAGCCGCGGCAGCGCCGTCCCGTCGCCGTCCAGCGGCACGCCGACCCGGCGGGCGCGCCGCGCGACATACGCGGCGAGCGCCTCGCGCGAGCGTTCGTTCGCGACCAGGCCCGGATAGACGAACGCCCTGCCCCAGACGTTGCGGACCACTTCGCGCACGAGCGAACGCAGCGAGCACTTCAGCGAGTAGGTCCACATCGACATTGTTACCGCGACTCCGTCAGGATTTTTTTGTAAGTTTTTGCAACATTGTTACCGAGAATATCATACGTTCGGTGGCTTGTTACGTACGGTGGCCCACGTAATGCGAACTCGGCGGCAAGCGCCCCATCATTTAACAATTGCAGAACGGCATCGGCGAACGGCGCCGGCTCCATGGGCACGCACAGGCCGGCCCCGCTCTCGTCGATGACAAGTTTCTGGTCGGGAATATCGTTGGCGACGCTGGGGATGCCGAGCGCCAGGTATTCGACGAGTTTCGTCGGCGACGACACGTCGAACAGGGTGCCGCGCGGGATCGGCGACAGACCCACCTCGGCCCGCACGGCATAGGCGAGCGCCGTGCGCTGGGGCAGCCAGCCCGTCAGCAACACGTGGCCGTCGAGGCCGCGGCGCGCGATTTCGCGGCGCATCCACGCCATCTCGTCGTCGGACGGGGCATCGCCGGCGATCACGAGCAGCACGTCGGGATTGTCTGCGCGCAGCCTGTCCGCCACGTCGAGCAGGAAGTCGGAGCGGCGCGAACGGGCGATGCGGCCCAGGTACAGCACGACGCGGCGGTTATCCAGGCGCGGATCATCGACCGGTTCGACATTGGCGCGGTCGAACAACTGGGCGTCCACGCCCATCGGCACGGCCGTCATGGTCGAACGATCGAAACCTTTCGCGGCGAGCCAGTCGGCCATCGCATCGCTCTGCACGAACACGTGGCGCGCGCCGGGCAGCACGAAGCGGTAGATGGCCACGCGCGATGCCCACGCGCGCAGCGCATGCCCCATCCATGTCAAACCGCGGCCCGAGCGGCCGATATCGTCGCGCCGGACCTCGAAGCCTTCGACGATGGGGAACGACATCCAGTAAAGGAACGGCACGCGCAGCAGCGCGGCCACGATGCGTCCGAGCACGCCGCTGGCGATCTTGTCGCGCACCTGGATGCAGTCGGGCCGGCCGTGGCGCAGCGCGCGCACGAGGCCCAGCAGGTCCCACAGCGGCGCGCACACGCTGGCGAAGCGGCTGCGCAGCGAGCCGACGACGTGCATGCCGCCGGCCGGCCACGGCGACGCATCGCCGCTGCCGCCCTGCCCCACCAGCTCCGTCGCCACGCCGTAGCGGGGCATCTCCGTGCCGAACAGGGTGCGCACGTCGGCGCGGATGGGGGGCAATGGATCGCGGACGACAAAGAGGATGGAGCGCATGGATTCCTTGCCTTATGAACAACGCATGGAATCCGATTCTAGCTTACTCGTCACTGCGCACAATTGCGCGAGTCTTAAGGAAACCTAGGCGGCCCTGAGCGCGAGCAGGCGCGGCAGCAGCGCGGCGCTGGCCTCGCTGTCGATCTTGCGGCAGAAGTGGGCGCGCGACGCGGCGATGCGCTCGAAGTCGCCTTCGTCGAGGATTTTCGGGTTGCGGGCCCCGTGTTCGGGCCACTGGACGTAGCGGAAATTCTGGCCCAGCACGCGGGGCGCGAACGGCGAATTCATCACGAGGGTCTGGAAGAACATTTCGTCCGGACACGCGCAGCGGCGGAAGAAGCGCACGAGGCCGGGGTCGCGCGCGACGCGCGCGAGGATGTCCTGCACGCAGGCGCGCGACAGCGCCCACCACGACGAGCCGCCGTATGGCCGCATGCCGCCCGGCAGGCGGCGCGTGACGCCCGTCGCGCGCATCGCGCGGTTGACGATGCGGCAGGCCCAGCGCAGCAGGCGCGGGCCGTCGTCGCGGTAGAAATACTGGTAACGGAAGCCGGCCGCCCACTGGCCCGGTCCGGTGCCGATGGCGACGGTGTCCAGCAGTTCCTGGTGGGCGTGGCGCGCGAGCGCTTCTTTCAGGCGCGCATTCGACAGCAACGGGAAGTCCTGGGCGGACAGGAAGATGACCTTGTCGAAATCGGGCACCTCGGCCACGATCTGTGCGAGGGAGTTCAGCACCGCCTGCACCTGGCTGAAGGTGCCCCAGTGGACGTCGACGCGGTGCGTCACGAGCCGCGCGGACGGGTGCACGGCGGCGGGGTCGAGCGCGCACTTGCGGTCGAGGTTCACGACCACGCGAAACTCGTCGTCGCGCAGCTGCTCGACCAGCGCATTGAGCTGGTCCAGGTCCTTGTGTGCCTGGATCAGGAATACCTGTGTCGTCATCGCGCCGAGTCTAGCACGGCGCGTTACCACACCACGTGACGGCTGGGTCAGTTCAGGTTCACCGACTGCGTACCGACCGTCAGCGTGCGGGTCGTGCCCGACGTGGCGACCTTGGTGGTGGGACGCTTGCAGCCGACGTCGATCAGCACGAGGAACTCGGCCGCCGACTTGCCGTCGTTCTTCAGGTAGAACGCGCCGTGGTCTTCCGTCACGCCGGACTTGGGCGCCGGGCCGCTCCACTTGGCGAACGGCGCATTGCCGTTCAGGTCGCGCAGGCACACCGACTGGCCGCCCGCCGCGATCTTGACGCTCGACGGGCTTTCGACCGTCATCGCCACCGGCGCGTGGAAGTTCCACTCGTACGTGTGGGCGACGACCGCCTGCAGCTTGTCGCGCACGACCATCGCGTTCTGGCCGTGCAGGTACCAGATCTGGCGCTTGGCCATCGTCAGCTGGCCGCCGTACGACGGGGTCGCGTCGCCTTCGGCGTAGTCGTAGGTCGACTGGGCCGAAAAGCCGGTGACGCGGCCGTTGCGCTGCAGCTGTTCGCGGTAGCCGGTGACCACCTGGCCCTTGCCGCCGTCGAACGTGACCGCGTTCTGCGACTTGGTCTGGTGGTACCAGTCGGTCCACAGCGGCGAACCGTACCAGTCGTACCAGCCGGCCTTCACCAGCAGCGGCTGGCCGGCGACCGACAGCAGCAAGCCGTTCTGGTCGCCGTGGCTGTGGTTGAACGAGCCGTACGGGCTGGACTTGAAGTAGAACGACGTGCGACCCGTCGAGCCGATGTCGCTGTGCATCGCGACCCAACCGGTGCTCGGGTAGTAGGCCGAGTTCGACGGCGGGACCTTCAGCGTCGTGCCGCTCACCGGCATCGGGTACGGCGCTTCGACCACGGACAGCGAATCCTCGAGGCCCGGCAGGTTGGCCACGTACCAGGCGGCGCGCGGCGACACCATGCGGTTGGCGAAGGCGCGGAATACGCGCGGGTCCGGCTTCGTTTCGGAGCCGTCGCCGAAAGCGTGGACTTTCGAGCCCGGCGGCGTGAACTGCGTCGCGAAATCGAGGAAGCCCAGCGTCCACGGCTTGGCGTACAGGTTCACGCCGGTCGCCTGGACGATCGGGTCCCACAGCGCCGTCATGTAGCCCGCCGCGTACTCGGCGTAGGCGGTGCCGTTGGCGTAGCCGCCTTCCGCGCCCGACCACGGCGACGGCGTGTTCACGTACGCGCGGAACGTGAAGTCGAACCACGTCTGCGCTTCCGGGATGTCGCCCAGCGCCAGGGTCGAGATCAGCGCCATGTAGATCATCAGCGTGTTGCCGTGCGAATCGAACGGGTACTGGTCGAGGCGGCCGTTGTCGCCTGCGATGTTGCCGTACATTTCCGTCACGCGCGTCTTGACGACGCCGAGCCACCTGGCCTTGCGGGTCGCGTCCAGGTCACCGGCCAGCAGGTCCATGCCCTTCAGCAGCGACAGCGCGATCTGGCGCGTGGCCTGGTCCTGGTTGGCGTAGCTGGTGGGGCCGGCCGGATTCAGCGAGGCCAGCTGGTCGCCGCGCTTGAGCGCTTCGGCCAGGTGGACCGGGTCCTTCTTCAGGCGCCACAGCACCGCGGCCGCTTCCAGCTGGCGCGACGATTCGTTGATGCGGTTGCGCACGTCGGTCTGCTGCGAGGCCATCTGCGCCGTCAGCGGCGACGCGATCACGATCGGCCAGCGCGAATCCGACAGGTCGGGCAGCGCCGTCATCTGCAGCTTGACTTCGTTGATGATGCGGCTGACGTACGGATCCAGGTCAGCCTTCTTGGCCGAGCTCCACGTCGAGTACGCGGTGAACGACGGAGCCAGCGAACGGGGACGCGCCTTGTTCAGGATGCGCGAACGCAGCGTGGCGTTGTCGGGCACTTCGAACACGGTCGACTTGCTCGTGATCGCGAACGCGCGCGGGGTCGACCATTCCGTCGAACCGGCGGGGCGCACGCGCCACGTGTAATTGCCCAGCGCCAATGCCTTGGTCGGCAGGTACCAGTTGCGCTCGACCGTCGCCTTCACCGGCGAACCGCCCGACGGGGTGATCTCGATCTCGTAGCTGGCCGGACCGGTCGGATGACGCGCCCAGGCGAATCCCGGCGGGTTCTGTGCCTGCACGGCGCCATTGGCCGGCGCGGGCTGGACGACCAGGGGATCGGTGGATTGGGCCCAGTCGGCGCGCGCGCTGAACGACATCAAAAGCGACGACAGTGCAGCGACGGCGACGACGCCCTTCCGGTGAAATTTCATGTACTTGCTCCGAGAAATATTAACTGGACGACTAGAGGGTCAGCCCGTCGGCAGGAAGCCAGGGCCCGATTTGCTTGAAGCGCTCTGCTGATGCAAATGAGCGCTGTTCGATACGAGAAATAGTACCGTAAATAAATTTTCTCGCGGAAAAATCCCCTTAGAAATCAAAGATTTTTCTCGTATACCCCACAAATCGGACGACCCTGTAGACCCCTTATTAACGGTAATATTTCCAGGCAGCTAAAAGCTTTTTTTTAAAAGAAAAGGCTTTTTGAAAACTGTGCAGTTATTTCGGCAAAGTTGATCGATTCATTATCGAATTAATGACTTCGACAATCATGTTGTTTATTTAATCCGGAACAAACATTACGACTGCATTACCGGTACGCCGGCGTGCGCCTCGGCGCGCAGCGCGCGCATGCGCCTGGCGTAGCGCAGGCAATACAGGCCGAACGCGAGCGGCGCCTCCTTCAGGTAGCGGCGCCGGACCTGGAACTCTTCCTGGCGCGCCTTGATCTTGTTGGCGGACGAAACGCTGCCCGCATGGTCGCGGAACACGGTCAAGGGCCGGGCGATCGTGGCCGGCTGCGCCACCTTGCCCAAGCGCAGCCACAGGTCGATGTCCATCGCGTATTTCAGTGTTTCGTCGAACATGCCCACGCGGCCGAACGCGCTGCGGCGGATGAATACGGCCGGATGCGGCACGGACGCGCGGCCCGCCGCGAACGCGTGGTAGCTGAACGGCACCATGCGGTACGGCGGAACCAGCTGGCCATCCTTCAACACCTGCACGGTGCCGAACACCCAGTCCACGCGTTCGCTGGCGAAGCGCTCCGCGACGACGTGCAGCACGTCGTCGCTGGCGTAGTAATCGTCCGAATGCAGGTGCGCCACGTACTCGCCGGTGGCCGCTTCGATGCCCTGGTTCATGGCGCGGCTGATGCCGCCGCCCACGTCGCGCAGCACGCGCTTCCTGCCCGGGTACGCGGCGATCATCTCCAGCGTGCCGTCGGTGGAACCGCCGTCGACGAAGATGTGTTCGACGTCCTGGCAGGTCTGCCGCTGGACGGATGCGAGGGTGTCGGCCAGGGTGGCGGCGCTGTTCCAGGTGCACGTGACGATCGAAAAGGTCGGTTTGTTCATGGGATCACTCGTGATAAAAGTCCAGGATCTGGGGGACGGCGTGGAACACGTCCATCGGAAAGGCGTCGGGCAGCGGCACCGTCGCTGGCGCACGGCCGAGGGCGTGGGCCAGCCGCTCCACGAGCCGCGGCATGGTCTCGGCCAGTTGCAGCTGGCCGTCGTAATACTGGTACGCGGCCAGCTCCGGCGTGCCGCCGCGCGCCAGCGCGAGACACTGCTTGCCGAGGGCCAGCGCTTCCAGCACGGTGGTGCCGCACGGCTCTTCCCACACGGATGGGATCACGAGCACGTGGCTGCGCGCCGACATGCGGATCACCTCGTCGTACGGCAGCCAGCCGAGGAAGCGCACCTGCCCGTTCGCATGGCGGCGCTCCAGCGAGCCGCGCAGCGGTCCATCGCCGATGATGGTGACGCGCGCATGCTTCGGCAGCCAGCCCTGCACCTGCGCGAGGAATTCGCCGAAGCCCTTGCCGGCATCGATGCGGCCGACGAGCAGGACCTCCCCCGCCCTCACCTCGTCCGGCCGCGCGGCGCGCTCGCGCAGGTACGGGTAGCGGATGAAGTTGTGGATCACGCGGGCGCGCGACAGGTCCGCGTCCGGCACGGCGCGCAGGAATGCCTGGCGCAGGAAGTCGGACACGAAGATCGTCTTGTGGCGCGAGAACGCTTCCGCCGTCTCCGACCGGTAGCGGCGCACCGCCAGCCCCGACATCTCGCGCCGCACCGCATTCGGCGCCGGGTGGATGCACGCGGCGCAGTCGCGCGCGTCGAGCGTCGTGCACACGTGTTCCTGCCTGAATCGCAAATGGATCACGCATTCGCTGCCCTGGTCGTGGCGTGTCTGCACGAAGTTGACGCTGCGCGGCACGTAGCGCCCCGCCATCGGCAAGTGGCCGTGGTAGTGCACGACGTCGTACTTGCCCGCCTCGCGCAAGAGCGCGCGCGCGATGCTGCGCGCGAACCATGGCCGCTTGACGGGGTTGAAGAAGCCCAGCTGCGACTCCTTCCACCCCGGCCGGGAAAAATCGAAGCCGGGCAGCACGCGGCCTTTAAAACCGATCTCGGCCGCGCTGCCACCGTGGAACCGGTCGCTGCGTCCCATGATGTCGACCTCGTGCCCCAGCTCGAGCAGCGCGTTCGACAACGTCACGACATGCTTGCCCAGGCCGCCCACCTGCGTGCCCGGCAAGTCTTCCGACACCATCAAGACTTTCAAGCTGCTTTCCTCATCGATAACAACCCCTTCACCCGCGTCCATGCCGTGCTCATGTCGTCCCGTTCGATCACGAACAGGCTGCCGTACGCGAGCAGCAGGCCCGCCGTCAGCAGCACGAGCAGGAGCAAATCGACCGGGCCGCCGTCGAACAGGCGGTTGCCCGCGTTGGCGGCGACCGCGACGACGGCCACGCCCGCCACGCTCGGCAGATAGGCTTTACGGACGAGTTCGCCAAGCCGCGCGGGCACCGTGCGGCCGTGCACGGCGACGAGAAAGGCGCAGGTCAGCAGCACCGACGCGACCAGATGGCCCCACGCGGCCCCGTCGATGCCCCAGCCCGCGACGCCCACGTAGACGACCAGCAGGCCGAACACGGCGCGCGCCAGCGCGAACATGCCGGAAAAGCGCGGATGGCCCATGCCGTCGTTCACCAGGGACGGCAGGCTCGTCAGTGAATCGATGAATTGCGACAGCGCCATCACGGCCAGCACGACCTGCCCCGCGCGGGCGAACTGCGGGTTCATCCAGTAGAACAGGATCTGGTACGAAAACACGGCCACGAGCACGAGCACGGACGCGTTGATGAACACGACGTAGCGGCTTGCCTTCAGGTACAGCCGGTTCAAACGCTCGAGCTCGCCACGGGCCGCCAGCGCGCTCGCGGCCGGGAAGAACACGCCGGACAGGCGGTACGTGAGGCTGAGGATGCGATTCGCGAGCGTGGACGCCACGGTGAAGTAGGCGAGCCCCGTGACGCCGACCAGCGCGCCGATGATGAGCTTGTCCGCGTACGCGTAGGAGAGCGTCGCGAAGCGGCTCAGGAACGAGTACGCGGAAAAGCCCAGCAATTCCTTGCGGATCGCCGCGCCCGGCTTACGGTAGCGCAGGTCCGGCAGCAGGCGGCGGATCCCGCGCCACAGCACGGCGCAATTGATCGCGCTCGCGATGACGCGCAGCATGATCACTTCGAAGAGGCCATAGCCCAGCATCAGCACGGCCACCGTCAGCAGCGGCACGGCGGTGCCGAACAGCATCTCGATGCGGCTCGCGATGTCGTAGCGCATCAGCGATTGGGGCACGCTTTGCAGATAGCTCTGCAACTGGCCGAGGAAGAAGCCGAGCGCGGCCAGTTGGAGTGTCGCGACCGCTTCGTGTTCGAGCGCGGTCGGTACGGAGAACACGCGGGTGACGAAGAAGTGGGCGCCGAAGAACAGGCCCAGCCCGCCGACGAGGCCCACCAGCGAATACACGGACAGGCCGAAGAACACGGTCTCGCTGATGCGTTCCTGGTCCTTGCGGGCGTTGAATTCCGCGATGTATTTCACGGAACCGGCGGTGACGTTGATGTCGATGACGGCGAAATAGCCGACGATCGCCGTCACGAGCGAATACACGCCATAGTTCGCATCGCCCAGCCCTTGCACGACGAGCGGCACGGTGCCGAGCGCCACCAGCGCGGGGATCACGGCGCCCAGCAGGTTCGAGAAGGCGTTGCGGACGAGGCTGAGGTTCATACGTGCGCCGGCACCAGGTTGACGTGGCGGCGCTTGCGCGACTCGACGGGCTGCACGGCCGGCTGCGCGCTCGCCACGGCCATCGCCACGTACGGCAGCGCGAGGCAGATCGCCAGCATCTGCGTCGTGCGCACCTGCGGGAATGGCGTGCCGACGAGCAGGTCGGGCAGCATGAACGCGAGGCCCGCGGCGCCGGCCGTCGCCAGGCCCAGCAGGTCCGGCGGCAACGTGCGCAGCGCGTGGCGCGCGAGTCGGGTGAACGCCCAGATGGTGCCGCCCAGCAGGATCAGCCCGGGCAGCCCGGCCTTCAGGGCGATGTGCAGCACGCCGCTGTGCACGAACAGGCCGCCGTCCTGCCCCGCCTGCCACGAGATGTGCTGGTAGCCCGTGTAGCGGCCCCACGTGCCGATGCCCGTCAGGGGGTGCGAGATGAAATCGGCCAGCGCGAATTTCAGTTCCAGCACGCGCTCGCTTTCCGCGCCGAAGCGCTTCGATTCCATGTCGTAGAACAGGCTCGAGAAGCCACCGCTCGCGCCCTTCGTATGGCCCAGGCGCCTGAATGCCGCGTACAGCAGGCCCGCGCCGAGGACGGGCGCGCCCAGCGCCATCATGTGGATGCGGCGCTGCAGCGGGAAGCGCATCATGATGATCAGGAAGGCCAGCACGAAGCCGATCCACGCGCTGCGGCGGTACGACAGCACGATGCACGCGGCCGTCGCGAGCAGGGTCGCCCAGTCGATCGCGGTCCAGAACAGCGAGCGCCTGTGTTTCACCATTTGGAACAGGTTGACCGCGGCGATGGCGAACGCGACCGTGCACAGCAGGCTGTCGTTGATGTCGAAGAACGTCAGCTTGATCTTGATGGCGTTCATGTTCGCATACACGTTGTTCGGGTCGCCGCCGAGGAACGCCCAGCGCGCGAGGCCGAACAGGGCGCGCCCGAGGCCCGCCAGCATGATGAAGCGCGACAGTTCGATCGCGTGCTCGCGGGTGCGGAACGCCAGCAGCATCAGCGAGACGAGCGGCGCCATCCAGATGATGTTGGAAAAGCCGGACGGGGCCAGCGCTTCCGCCAGGGTCACGTTGGAGAACAGCGCCACCGCGACGTGGCCGCCCAGCAGGAGGACCCACGCGAGGAACCACGGCCGCAGATTGCACGGCGGCGCCGGATAGCGCTGGAAGCCGGCTGACACGCGCGCGCAGCACCACGCCCCCGCCATGCACCACAGCAGCAGCGGGAAGAACAGCACGCCCGAGCCGCGGCTGTAGATGCCTGGCGCCGCGGCGGCCGCCAGCGAACCGTAGCTCGTCGAATTCTTGAAGAAGAACACGGCGATGTACACATAGGCGAGGAAGCGCGGCCACACCATCCCGACGCCCATCCCGGCCACGGCCATGATGGCCAGCACCACGACGGCGATGAACGGCAGCGAGGTATAGAAGACCAGGAGGAAGTTCTGCATGTCCCGTCAGCCCTTGTTGGTGGCTGCGCCCAGCAGCTTGGTGCGGTCATGCGGCGACATGGCGTCCAGCATCTGGTTCACGAAGCGGTCCTGCACGCGGTAGGCGCTGTGTTCGTCGGCCTCGATGGTCGACACGCGCACGAGCATGCCGTCGGGGATCTTGCCCGTCAGGCCGTACAGGAAGCGCTGGTATTTCTGGCCCAGGCCGGACATCACGGCCTTGTCGCCGACCGTCACCCAGTACGTGATCGGCTCGTTGCGCGCGTTCTGGCGCGCAACGAGGCGTTTCACGGGGACGCTGCCATAGTGGGTCGGAAGCTCGGCCTTGTGGTCCTGCACCATGTCGAAGCCTTGCGCCACGTAGCAGACTTCCGGCAGGTGCAGCTGCAGCTGCTTGCTCTGGTCGCCGCCGTATGCGATCGACAGCATCACGCGCTGGCCCGCATCGTTGACGTAGGTGCGCGCCAGGGTCTGGTCATACAGGGTGGCGATGAGTTCCTTCTGCGTCTCGTCGGGCGTGAGCGGCACGACGCTGTTGTCGACCGTCCAGTTGCCGAAACGCTTGGGGATCATCGCCTCGAGG
Source organism: Massilia cellulosiltytica (assembly GCF_047325105.1). Taxonomy (NCBI): domain Bacteria; kingdom Pseudomonadati; phylum Pseudomonadota; class Betaproteobacteria; order Burkholderiales; family Oxalobacteraceae; genus Massilia; species Massilia cellulosiltytica. Next base: position 5,041,781 of record NZ_CP168562.1, read on the forward strand.
TCGAACCGTTCCTGGACGGCGGCCACCTTCTGCTTCGGCGTGAGCGCGCCCGTCAGCGCGGACGTGCCCGCCATCGCCACGCCCAGGAGCACGCTGGCCATGAAGCGGCGGTTCATGCTGCCTCCCTGCGCCGGATGAACCACTGCAGCGCGGAGTCGATCGACAGGATCAGCACGAGCGCCGTGACGAACAGGACCATGCCGGCGAACCCGTGCAGGAAGCCCTGCCCCGCCGCGTCGCCGAAGTAATACGTGATCAACGTGAGCACGACGACGCGGATGACGTTGGCGGAGAACGAGATCGGGACGATGAACAGCGCGAGGCCGATGTTGCGGAACGCGGACGGGTGGCGCATCAGGTTCAGGTAGAACAGGCCCAGCGCTTCCAGCGTCAACAGGGTCTGCAGGCCGGCGCACGCATCCGCCACGAGCAGCTGGTACTGGCCGATCTGCAGGATCACACCGGAGCGGCTGATCGGGTAGCCGAACGCGAACAGCAGGTGTTCCGTCGCCCACGACACGGCCATCTTCATCGGCATCGTCACCGCGGCGACGAATTCGCTGGGCAGCGGCACCATGAACAGCATGAAGAAGAACGGGAACCACAGCACCCGGAGGGCGCGGCCGCCCCGCTTGACGAGCAGCACGGCCGCCATCACGAGGATGATCGCGACGATCTGCAGCATCAGGATGTTCTGCGACCGGCCCAGCAGGTGGGCGGCCAGGCCGGTGGCGAGGATCGGCCAGCCGGCCCAGCTGGCGCGCGGGGGCGTCGTCGCCTCGATCACGTCCGGCCATTTGCGGTAGATGAGCCACAGCGCGAGGCCGAAGATGATGGGCCCGTGGCCCTGCTCCTCGCCGACCCAGGCGCCGGTGAACAGGTCGTAGAACGTGGGGACGAACAGGATGGCCAGGCCCAGGAAGACCGGCCACCATTCGGGCAGGACGCCGCGCAGTGCACGCAGGTCCGGTGCATGCTGCCGCACGGTGCTGGCGCGTGCTCCGGTGTCCATGTCAGAACTCCATCACCACGGAGCCGAGGACTTCGCAGCCGGCGTCGACGAGTTGCTCGGCGGCGCGGCCGATGTGCGAGATCCGCGTGTAGTTCTTGCGCGTGACGAGCAGCGCGCCGCCGGCGCGACTCGCCACTGCGACGGAATCCATGCCGAGCTGGAACGGCGGCACGTCGTACAGCACGACGTCGTAGCGGCTTTCCAGCTGCGTGTTGAGGTTGCGGAAGCCTTCGCGCGCCAGCAGTTCGCCCGGGTTCGGCGGGAGCGTCCCGGCCGGCATGATCGACAGGTCGATGAACGCCGGCACCCGCGCGATCACGTCGAGGTCGGCGCGGCCGGCCAGCAGGTCGGACAGGCCCTGGCGCGGCTTGAGCGCGAACGCGTCCTGCTGGCGCGGGGCGCGCAGGTTCGCGTCCACGAGCAGGGTCTGCTCGCCCAACTGGGAAAACACGATCGCCAGGTTCGAGGCGAACAGCGCGGCCCCGTCTTCCGGGTCCACGCCGACGATGGCCAGCGCGCGACGCCCGCGCGCGAACCAGCGCAGCATCAGCTGGCTGCGGATCGCGCGCAGCGATTCGACTTGCGGGCAGAACGGATCGTAGGCGGCGAGCAGCTTCGGCGACAGGCCGGCCTGGCCCTTCTGCAGATACGGGTACGAGAACTGGCGCGCCAGCACCTGCTGGATATCGTCCTCGCTGACCAGGCCCAGCCGCACGGCCGCTTCGCCGAAGCGGATGCCGGTCTCCTTTTGCATGCGCAGCACGCGTTCGGCGTCTTCCGGCTTGAGCTTGCCCGAGTCGAGCAGCAAGGCACCCATGCTGGTCTCGGGACCGGCGCCGGCGCCGGCGGGGAGCGTGTTGAATATCGGAGAGTTCATGGTGGGATCCAGGATCAGTTAAGACGGAGCAGGCGGCGCGGCGTCATCAGCGAGCGAATGCCCCCCGTCCGTCCACGCGGCGACTTCCATTCGATCGTGCCCAGCACGGGGATGCCCAGCATGTCCTTGACGTCGCTGGCCGAACGCACCGGACGGTTCAGCAGTTCCAGCAGCAGCGCCAGGCCGACACCGAGGATCGTGCCCAGCAGGAACCCGATCAGCGTGTTCAGCAGCACGCGCGGGCCCGACGGCTGCGTCGGCGCCACGGCCGGGTTCAGCAGGGAGATGTCGGATTGCTCGGACTGCGCCTCGATGCGCGTCTGCGAGAAGCGCTGCGATGCGGAATCGAACGCGCGCTGGGCGCTGTCGAGGTCTTTCAGCAGCACGCCCAGTTCGTCGCGGGCGCGATTCATTTCCAGCACTTTCGCTTTTTGCTGGGCCACCGCTTCACGCAGCTCCGCTTCGCGCTGGCGCAGCACCTGGGCGTTCGCACCCACGCTGCGCGAGACGGTGCCCAGCGCGGCATTCAGCTCACCCTGCACCTTGTCGAGCTCGGCCTTGGCGGCCTGGTATTGCGGATGGTTCTTGCCATAGCGCTGCGACGTATCGGCGAACTTGCCGCGCGCCTGGGCGACGTTGGCGCGCATCGTCTGGATCAGGGCGTTGTTGGCGACGTCCGGCGACGTCAGCGCGGAGCCGGCCGCGGCCTGGCGGGAGTTGCCTTCCATCGCGGCCGTCTGCGCCGCCACCAGTTGGGCGGACAGGTCGTTCAGGCGCGCCAGTTCGACGTCGACACGGTTGTTGTCGAGGCTGACGATGCCCTTCTCCTGCTGGTACTTGGACAGGCGGGCCTGCGCGGCCTCGACGTTGTCGCGCAGCTGCTTGGTCTGTTCGTTGAAGTACGAGGCCGTCTTCTTGGCCGGATCGGTCTTCAGCTGGACGGTGATCTTCTGGTACTCGTCGGCGAACGCATTCGCCACCGCGGCCGCGAACGCGGGGTCCGCGCCCTTGAAGCTGATCTCGACGACGGACGATTCGCGCGACGGCACGATCTCCAGTTTCTTCAGCAGCAGGTCGGCCAGCCAGTCGCGCACCGAACCCTTGCCCTCGGTCGCGTCCTTGAACTGTTCGACGACGGCCGGGCTATTCGCCAGGTGCAGCGCGTCGACGACCCGCAGCGCCACGTTCTTGCTGCTGATGATGTCGATCTGCGTGGCCATATAGCCCGGCAGCAGCTGCCCGGGCATCGTCAGCCCGGTCAATGGATCCACGCCTTTGTAGTTCAACAGAACGGATGCCGTTGCCTTGTACGTCTTGGCCTGGATCAGGCTGAACCCGAGGGCCAGCCCGACCGTGACCAGCAGGGTCGTCAGGATGATCTTCTTCCGTGCAAGCAAGATCAGCAGGAATTGATGGACGTTCATGATGAACCTTTAAAACGGAGTGGAACAGAAAGCCGGGCCCAGCAGCTACCTTAGAACCAGGACTCTTTGACCGTGATGACGTCGTCGACCTGGACCAGGTCATCGGCCTTCGCTTCGATGGTGTGCGGCGTGCCGCCCGCGTCGCGGCGCGTGATGCGCAGGCCGCGCTGCGTGCCGCGCTGGGTCAGGCCGCCGCCGGCCGACAGCGCCTGCTGGACGGTCATCGCGCGTTCCAGGCGGAACGGACCCGGACGCTGCACTTCGCCCGTGATGTAGGCACGCGGCGCGCGTTCGACGAAGATGATGTCGCCGCCTGCGACTTCGTAATCGCGGTTCAGTTCACCCTTGCGCACCATCTCGACGACGTCGATGGTTTCGCGCGTGGTGACGCCATTGCGGGTGCGCACGAGGCTGACCATGTCGCCGCCTTCCGGGCCGATGCCGCCGGCCAGCGCCAGCAGATCGAGCACCTTGCGCGGACCGTCGACCGGATAGCGGCCCGGACGGTTGACCTGGCCCAGCACGGACACCTGCTGGCTCGCCAGCGTGGTGATCAGGAGGTTGACCTGGGCCTTCTTGAGGTAGCCGCCCTTTTCGAGCAGGCCGCCGATTTTCTTTTCCGCCTGTTGCGTCGTCAGGCCACCGACCTGCACTTCGCCCAGCAGCGGGAACGTCATGGTGCCGCCTTCCGAGACGCGCGTCTCGATCGCGAGGTCGGGGCTGCCGTAGACCGATGCCTTGACCACGTCGCCCGGGCCCAGCAGGATTTCTGCCGCACCGGCCATGCCCGCGCCGAGCATGAGGACTGCCGCAACCATCCAGTGTACGAGTCGTTTCATCTTCTTCACTCCTTATGGGTCGTCAATGTTGGGATTACTTCAGTCCGGCGACGCCGCGGTCCAGCGCTGCCTTGTCGGCCCCGGATGCGTTGTCGGCTGGTGCGTTGTCCGCCGCGGGCATCGCGGCGGGTGCCGCCGCGGCGGGATCGGCATTCGCCACCGCGCTCGCCGGCGCGGCCTTGGGATCGGGCACCATCGATTTGTTCAGGTACTCGATCTTTGCGGTGGAACGCAGGCGCTGCAGCTCGGCCGCGGCCAGTTCCTTGTTCTTGCGGTTCACGAGGAATTGCTCGATCTGGTTCGATGCGACCTGCAGCGAGACCGGCGCATCCTTGACTTCGGCGACGGAAATGAACATCGCGCGCGGCCCTTCCTTGACGACGAACAGCTGCCCCTTGGGCATGCCCAGCAACTTCGAGGACAGCTGCGGCGGCACGTCGGCCGTCGAGCGCGTGACCTGGTTGCGGCCGTACTTGATCTTGTGCGTGTCCAGCCACACGGCGACCTCTTCCAGCGACTTGGCGTTGTCGGCCGCGCTGCGTACCTCGGGCGTCAGGTCGTTGGCGGAGATCACGAGTTCGTTCATGCTGAACTGCTTACGATTGGAAAAGAATTCGGGATGCTTGTTGTAGTAGTCCTCGACTTCCGCCGGCGTCGGCTTCGCCACGTTGCCGACGCGCTTTTGCAGATAGGCCTGAGCGATGATCAGGGATCTGGCGCGGTCGATCGCCTGCATGACCTTGGGATCGCGGTCGAGGTTTTCCTTGGCGGCCGCTTCCTGCAGCAATTGGCGGTCGATGAGAACCTGCAGCAATTGTTTGCTGGCGGCATCCTGCTGGGCGGCAGAGACGCCCGCGCGCTGCAGTTCCTCGTTGAGCTGGAGTACCGTAACCTCTTCCCCATTCACGCTCGCCAGCGCCTGGCCGGGTTTCTTTTCTTTCGCCTTGTCGCCGCACGCGCTCAAGGTTGCCGCAACCAGGATCAGCGCGGCGCACAGCACGCGCTTCGGAGTCGTAGGAGAGGATGTGTTCATGTTGGCAGCCACGTGGTTGTTGTTCACTGGGTTTCCTTGGGAATGGGGTGGAACTCTTGTTATAGCCCGCTCATTCTGGGAGCCGCACGACGCGGACTCTGTTCGTCAATTAACACTCTGCCGTACGGCTCCCGCCGCGATCGCTCAGGCGGCGGCCCGCTTTTCCTGGTCCGCCACCAGGTCGACGAAGGCCGCGTACGCGCGCCGCAATCCTTCCGGCAACGGCGTGCGCGCCTGCCAGCCGAGGGATTTCAGCCTGGACACGTCGAGCAGCTTGCGCGGCGTGCCGTCCGGCTTGGTGGGATCGAATGCGATGCGGCCGCGGTAGCCGACGGTCTCGCCGACGAGCCGCGCGAGGTCCGCGATCGTGACGTCCTCGCCCGTGCCCACGTTGATGTGCGAATGCATCGGGTCGGTGTACGACGCATAGGTGGCGTGGTCGAGGTTCATCACGTACACGCTCGCTTCCGCCATGTCGTCGACGTACAGGAATTCGCGCATCGGCTTGCCGCTGCCCCAGATCACGACTTCGGGCGCCCCGGCGAGCTTCGCTTCGTGGAAGCGCCGCATCAGCGCGGGAATCACGTGGCTGTTTTCCGGGTGATAGTTGTCGCCGGGACCATACAGATTCGTCGGCATCACGCTGCGGTAATCCGTGCCGTACTGGCGGTTATAGCTTTCGCACAGTTTGATGCCGGCAATCTTCGCCATCGCATACGGCTCGTTGGTCGGCTCCAGCATGCCGCTCATCAGATACTCTTCCTTGATCGGCTGCCGGGCCAGGCGCGGGTAGATGCACGAGGAGCCCAGGAACAGCAGCTTGTTCACCCCGTTGCGCCAGGCTTCATGCACGACGTTCGCCTGCACCATCATGTTGTCGTAGATGAAGTCGGCCGGATACGTGTTGTTCGCATGGATGCCGCCGACCTTGGCGGCGGCCAGGTAGACCTGGTCGATGCGCTCGTTGCGGAAGAACTCGCGGACCTGGGCCTGGTCGGTCAGTTCGAGCTCCGCGTGGCTGCGCGTGACGATGTTCGTGTGGCCTTGCGCGCGCAGCACGCGCACGATGGCCGAACCGACCAGCCCGTTATGGCCGGCCACATAGATGCGGGGTTGAGTATTCAACGTTCACTCCAGTGAAATTGCAACGTTGTAGCCATGCGAGGCGAGAAGCTTGTGGCGACGCGCCGTCTCGAGGTCGTGCGCCACCATCTCCTGCACCATCGCGTCGAAAGAGGTGCGCGGCTCCCATCCCAGCCGGCGGCGCGCCTTGCCCGGATCGCCGAGCAGCGTGTCGACTTCGGTCGGACGGAAGTATTGCGGGTCGATGGCGACGATCGGTTGGCCCGCCACGACGCCGGTCGCCTTGTCGCCATGGAGGGCGGCGATCACGCCGCGTTCGTGCACGCCTTCGCCCTGCCATGCGATCTCGATGCCCAGCTCGCGTGCGGCCACCTCGACGAAGTGCCGCACGGAATACTGGCGGCCCGTCGCGATGACGTAGTCCTCGGGTGTGTCCTGCTGCAGCATCAGCCATTGCATCTCGACATAGTCGCGCGCATGCCCCCAGTCGCGCAGCGCGTCGAGGTTGCCGAGGAACAGTTGCTGCTCCAGTCCTTGCGAGATGTTCGCGAGGCCGCGCGTGATCTTGCGCGTGACAAAGGTCTCGCCGCGGCGCGGTGACTCATGGTTGAACAGGATGCCGTTGCACGCGTACATGCCATACGCTTCGCGGTAATTCACCGTGATCCAGTAGGCGTACAGCTTGGCGACGGCATACGGGCTGCGCGGATAGAACGGCGTCGTCTCGCGCTGCGGGGTTTCCTGGACGAGGCCGTACAACTCCGATGTCGATGCCTGGTAGAACCGGGTCGTCTTTTCCAGGCCGAGGAAACGGATCGCTTCCAGCAGGCGCAGGGTGCCGAGACCGTCGACGTCGGCCGTATATTCCGGCGATTCGAACGACACCGCCACGTGGCTCATCGCACCGAGGTTGTAGACTTCGTCCGGCCGGACTTCGCACAGGATGCGGTTGAGGTTCGACGTGTCGGACAGGTCGCCGTAATGCAGGTGGAAGTGATTGTCCTCGACGTGCGGATCCTGGTAGATATGATCGATCCGCTCGGTATTGAAGAGCGAGGCGCGCCGCTTGATGCCATGCACTTCGTAACCCTTGGCCAGCAGCAGTTCCGCGAGATAGGAACCGTCCTGGCCGGTGACACCCGTGATCAACGCTTTCTTCATTGGCAGTTGTCCTGGCGAATGTTATGCAAAATCAATAAAAAATTGCAATCTCAGCAATTATTTTCACGCAGCCCATCGGGCGCCGCAAGCGCCGATCCGATTGAATCCGGCTCTTTAAGTCGAACCTAAGTGACCCCACATGCGCAGGTTTTAAAACGCGTTCTCGCGCGTAAGCACCACTTTCACGGTCTTGAGAACGATCCACAGGTCCAGCCACAGCGACCAGTTGCGCAGGTAATCGAGGTCGTACTGGATGCGCGCTTCCATCTTGTCCAGCGTGGCAGTTTCACCACGCAGCCCGTTGACCTGCGCCCAACCGGTGATGCCCGGTTTGACCTTATGGCGCAGCATGTATCCCTTGATCAGCTTGCGATATTGCTCGTTGTGCGCGACCGCGTGCGGACGCGGCCCGACGATGCTCATCCTGCCCTGCAGCACGTTGACGAACTGCGGCAGCTCGTCGAGCGACGTGCGGCGCAGAAAGCGGCCGATGGGCGTCACGCGGTCGTCTTCCTTGCGCGCCTGCACGATGGCATCGCCGTTTTCCATCACCTTCATCGAACGGAATTTGTAGACGATGATCTCTTCGCCATACAGGCCGTAGCGGCGCTGGCGGAAGATCACGGGGCCCGGCGAACTCATCCTGACGACCGCGGCGATCACGAGCATCAGCGGCGCCAGCAGCAGCAGGATCAGGCTCGACAGCACGATGTCGGAACCGCGCTTGATGGTGCTGTTCAGGCCCATGAACGGGGTCTCGCAGATCGCGATCACGGGCATGCCGCCCACGTTGTCGAAGCGCGCCTGCATCAGGTCGAAGATATAGACGTCCGGCAGGAAATAGACGGACGCGGTCGTATCCTGCAACTCGTCGATGAGCTTGCGGATGCGCGGCTGCGCGGAGATCGGCTGGCTGATGAAGATCATCTTGATGCCGTTGTCGCGCACGTACTGCACCAGCTCGCTCGTCTTGCCCAGCATCGGATGCGGCAGCTCGGCCGGGTGCCGTTCGCCGTCGCGGTCGTCGAAGAAGCCGCGCACCTGCATGAACAGGTTCGGATGGCGGTCGCAGATGCCGGCGAATTTCAGGCCCACGTCGTTGACGCCGACCACCACCACGGAGCGCACTTCCTTGCTCTTGCCGGGCCGGCTCGCAATGCGCACGGCGATGTGGCTGCCCAGCAGAATGAGCGGCGTGGCGACGGCCCAGGCCAGCAGCACGCGCTCGTCGTAATAGTATTTGAGGCCGCTGGACGAGCCGAGGAACATCAGCACGGCGATCGTCACGCACCAGCCGAACACCGTGTCGCGCGCATAGGCCCACATGCGCCCGCTGCGCCACGTGCGGTACGGATCGACGTGCTGGTACACGGCCGACGAAATGAAGAAGGCCAGCACCATCAATACCAGCAGGTAGCCCGAGAACGGCTCATGGAACAGCACCGCCGACAGGTACAGTGTGCCCATGATGATCAGGGGATCGAGTACGCGCTGGAAGAATGAGATCAGCGGTATGTCATTGACCGTCATGAGAATGATCGGAAGCTGCGCATTCAAAACTGCGCATTGGCCGACAGCGACACGCTGTTCGACTTGAAGCTGCCCGTACCGAGCACGGGCGATCCGCTGCGCGCCTGGTGCGCCAGCCCCGCCGACACCTGGATGGTCGGCCGCGGCGTCCACGTCGCGGACAGGCTCTGCGTGCGGATGGAATCGCGGATGTCGCCCGCGCTGGCGAACGACGCGCGCGCGTTGTAGTTGCGCCGTTCGTAGACAGCGTCGGCATTCACCTTGATCTTGGCCGTCGCATCCCATTGCGCGCCGACGCTGGCGCCCTTGTTCAGCGTATAGCTCACGACCGTGCTTTCCAGCGGCGCGAAGTCGCGCCAGACGGCGGCCCGGTACGTCATCTTGCCGCGCGGCTGGTACGTGGCCTTGATCTTGCCGGCCACGCCGCTCGTCTTGCCGGTGCCGAACGACGGCTGGTCGCGCCGCGTGTAGCCGACCAGTGCATCGAACGTCGTGGAACCCGTCGCGATCCACAGCACGCGCGCCTTCAGTTCGTCCTGCGTGAAGTTGTCGTTGAGAAGATTCGGACCGACGGGGCGCGGATAGGGATACTTGCCCTTGACCCGCCGCGCCACGAGGCCGACCGTGCTGCCGCTGCTGGGCAGGTAATCGAGTTCGACCTCGCCCGCATCTTCCGTGCGGTTGTTGTAGCGCTGGGCGAACAGCTCGTAGTCGTACTTGTCGCGCTGGAAGCCCGTGCGCACGCGCCAGGACGAGTGAAAGCGCCACGCGCCTTCCGCGAAATGGCTGCGGCTGCGGCGCAGGTTGCGCTCGTTGCTCTGGAAATCGGTGTACGGCGCCAGCACCTGTTGATAGGTGGTGCCGACCTTGCCTTCGAGGTGGTTGCCGAGTTGCCAGAACCAGGTTGCCTGCAAGTCCTTGCCATCGTAATTCAGCTGTTTGAAGTGGTCGAAGTCGTATTTCGACAGCTTGGCCACGATGGAAATCCGCTGGCGGCTATAAGTCTTATCGAAGATCAATCCGCCCTCCCGCATCCACCAGGAATCGGCCCGGGTGCCGTCGAACCCGGGCTGCCCCTCCGGCACGCGCAGCAGGTTGTCGTCGTGGCCGTAGCCGACGCCGGCATACAGGTGGAGCGCATCGCTGGGACCGGCGCCGGCCGGCAACGTGAACAGGGTGCAGAGCAACAGGGCAAGGGGACGCACGCGGAAATTCAGCATGATGGTTAGTCTTTTTCTTGAAGTTAATGGCGGACGGCTTACCAGTAAGACCAGCTGCCGGTCCGAACCACCCACACGCCCAGCAGGCCGTTGGTGACGGCGTGCGCCAGGATCGGCGACCACAGGTTGCGGTGACGCATGTACAGCAGGCTGTAGGCCGCGCCCGCGACGATCCCCGCAAGCCAGAGGTTATGTTCGACACCGAACAGCACGACAGTGATGACGAAGCTTTTGATGGAGAGTTGAGAGGGCTCAACCGACTCGAAGTCTGGCGCATCCACCCACCGCATTAGGAAAGAGCGCCAGAACAACTCTTCCATGACGGGCACGACGAGCGCGGCGCCGGCGATGCGGATCGCCACGAGCAGCCAGTCGATGCGGCCGTCGACGCGCGGATCGAAGCCGGACGGGGAACCGAACACCATCCAGCCGGCGTCCAGGTTGATCCACAGGACGAGCACGAGCACGCCCGTCGCGAGCGCGGTCAACGCGTGCAACGGTGCGAGATGAAAGCGGGAAAGTTCTTTGTACTGGCGCCAGAACAGCGCCAGCAACAGGGCCACGAGGGCGATCTTGGCGGGGTACAGCCAGCGCAGGGCGTCCGGCGCGACACCCAGGCGTTGCAGCACGTCGCCGATGACGATGAAGGCCAGGTAGGCGGCGAAGGGCAGGATGCGGAGCCAGGCCGCGCGGTTGAACATGGGAGCGTCGGTGCGGATGGCTGCCGTGGCGGGCACGGCGCAGCGGTCGTCATGCTCAGTCATGTCTCTCCGTCAGCGGGCGCCTGGCCCGCGCTCAGCGATGTGCTAACGCATGGGCTAGTCTCCCCGCGCGCGCGCTTCGAGGCCTTCCCAACGCTCCAGGGCGTCGAGCAGAAGCTCCTCGATTTCCGCGTAACGCGCATTGATCCGGCGCGCGTCAGCGGGATTGGTCTTGTAGAAGTCGGGCGCATTCAGCTGTGCCGTGATGGCCGACTGCTCGTCTTCAAGGCTGGCGATAAGCTGCGGCAACTCCTCCAGCTCTCGCTGTTCCTTGTAGCTCAACTTTACCTTCTTGCCCGACGCGTTCTGTGCGTTGGATGACATATCCTGCGCTTTCGCCGGCGCGGCCTTTTGTGCCGCCGCGGGCGCCGGCGCCGCCTTCACGCGCTCCCAGTCGCTGTAGCCGCCGACGAATTCGCGCCACGTCCCCTGCCCTTCGGAAACGATGACCTGCGTGACGACGTTGTCGAGGAACGTGCGGTCGTGGCTGACGAGGAACACCGTGCCCGAGTAATCCGTCAACAGTTCTTCCAGCAGTTCGAGCGTCTCGATGTCGAGGTCGTTGGTGGGTTCGTCGAGCACGAGGCAGTTGGCCGGCTTGGCGAACAGGCGCGCCAGCAGCAGGCGGTTGCGCTCGCCGCCGGACAGCGATTTCACGGGCGAACGCGCGCGCTCGGGCGCGAACAGGAAGTCGCCCAGGTAGCTCATCACGTGCTTGCGCTGGCCGTTGATCTCGACCCAGTCGCTGCCCGGCGCGATCGTGTCGGCCAGCGTCGCTTCCTCGTTCAGTTGCGCGCGCATCTGGTCGAAGTACGCGACGTTCAAGCGCGTGCCCAGCTTGACGTTGCCGCTGTCCACCGTCTCTTCGCCGAGAATGATCTTCAACAGCGTCGTCTTGCCCGCGCCGTTCGGGCCGATCAGGCCGACCTTGTCGCCACGCATGATCGTGCCGGTGAAGTCTTTCACGATCACCTTGGCGCCATACGACTTCGAGATGTTTTCCAGTTCCGCGACGATCTTGCCGGAGCGCTCGCCGGTCGCCACGTCGATGCGCACCTGGCCCTGCTGGTCGCGGCGCGAGGCACGCTGCAGGCGCAGGTCTTCCAGGCGGCGCACGCGGCCTTCGTTGCGGGTGCGGCGCGCTTCCACGCCCTTGCGGATCCACACTTCTTCCTGTGCAAGCACCTTGTCGAACTTGGCGTTCTCGACCTCTTCGATCGCGAGCAGTTCCTTCTTGCGTTCCTGATACTTGCTGAAATTGCCGGGGAACGAGAGCAAGCGGCCGCGGTCCAGTTCGACGATGCGCGTGGCGACGTTGTCGAGGAAGCGGCGGTCGTGGGTGATGAACAGCACGGAGCCGCGGAATTCGCGCAGCAGGCCTTCCAGCCACTGGATCGACGTGAAGTCCAGGTGGTTCGTCGGTTCGTCCAGCAGCAGCACGTCGGGACCGGACACGAGCGCGACAGCCAGCGCCACGCGCTTCTGCATACCGCCCGACAAGGTGCCCATGGTCGCATCGCCCGCGAGGCCCAGGCGGCCCAGCGTCGTCTCGACGCGGTTGCCGAGGTTCCACGCATCCGTCGCATCGAGCTTGGCCTGCAGATCGTGCATGCGCTCCATGATCGCGTCGTCATTGCCCTGGCCGAATTGCCCCGTCAGCGATTCGTACTCGGCCAGCATCGCCTGCTGGTCGCCCATGCCGGTGGCGACGGCATCGAACACGGTCATCTCCGGATCGAATACAGGCTCCTGCTCGACGTACGCGATCTTGACGCTCTGCTGCATGACGAGCAGGCCGTCGTCCAGCTTCGAGCGGCCGGAGATGATTTTCAGCAGCGAGGATTTGCCGGTGCCGTTGCGCCCGATGAGGCCGACGCGTTCGCCGGCTTCCAGCGAGAAATCGGCATGGTCGAGCAACGCGACGTGGCCGAAGGCCAGTTGCGCGGAAGAGAGGGAAATGACAGCCATGGTGTGAGCGGCCGCGACGCGGATCGTGCGCGGATATCAGTAAGAGTGTGAGAAAGCAGGCATTGTACCGAAGGGGGACGGCCTGATGCGGCTGGGGGAAGGTGAAACTGGTGTCGCCAGCAGGAATCGAACCTGCATCTAAGTCTTAGGAGGACCTTGTACTATCCATTGTACTATGGCGACACTCTGCGTACTGCAGCCAGCTATTCTACAGCAGCCACGCCCCGCCCACAACGTTCGCCCCCTCTCCAGACGCCTGCACGCTTGGCAGATTCCCAATCCGGCATTATTCAAGGCAATAAAAATAACTGGATAAAAACCGCTTTTATCCAAATCTATTTAGCCCGAAAGAATTGTAACGTTTGACCGTGCATGCTGGACGCATTTGCAAACTGCATGTTATATTTTTTCCCCGTCGTTTTAACAATCGACGTTCCTGAAAATGCATCGAAACGGTGCATTGCACCGTTTTGGTTCAATCCAAATCAAACGTTCATGAATCCGGTTCATCGGCCATAAGCCGATGTAAATCGTTATATCGCCATGCGCAAAACGAATCAGCGCATTCTGACTGACAACCATCGTTCTTCCGTGAGATTCCCATGCACACGAATACCCTCAAGTACGATTTGCCGGCCGGCATAGTAGTGTTTCTTGTCGCCTTGCCCCTGTGTCTCGGTATTGCCCTCGCCTCCGGCGCCCCTTTGTTTTCAGGGATTATTTCCGGCATTATCGGCGGCATCGTCGTGGGTGCCATCAGCGGTTCCCATACGAGCGTCAGCGGCCCCGCGGCCGGGCTGGCGGCCGTCGTCCTCGCCTCGATCACGAAACTCGGCGCTTTCGAAATCCTGCTCGCGGCAATATTGCTTGCCGGCGTAATGCAATTGGCCATGGGTGTCGCCCGTGCCGGCTTTATCGCCAACTACATTCCCTCGAACGTCATCAAGGGATTACTCGCGGCGATCGGCATTCTGCTGATACTCAAACAGCTTCCCCATGCGATCGGTTATGACGTCAATCCGGCCGATGAAACGTCGTTCATCCAGGCCAATGGCGAAAACACGTTTTCCGCGATTGCGCATGCATTCAGCGCGATCACGCCCGGCGCCATGATCATTGCGCTCCTGTCGATGCTGATCCTGGTGTATTGGGACAGGACGCCATTAAAGAACATTAAATTGCTGCCGGCGCCATTGTTCGTCGTGGCATTGGGTGTTGCACTGAATGTGACATTCGATCGTTTCTTTCCCGCACTGAGTATCGACCCGGAACATCTCGTCGATATTCCGCCCCTCGATATCGGTAACCTGGGTGCCTACCTGAATTTCCCGGATCTCGCCCATTTCACGAACCACGACGTCTGGATCGTCGGCTTCACGATCGCCATCGTCGCGTCGCTGGAAACGCTGCTGAACGTGGAAGCGGTCGACAAGCTCGATCCGCACAAGCGCGAAACGCCCACGAACCGCGAACTCGTCGCGCAAGGCGTCGGCAACATCTGCGCCGGCCTGCTGGGCGGCCTGCCCGTCACGTCCGTCATCGTGCGCAGTTCCGTCAACATCCAGAACGACAACCGGACCAAGGCCTCGACCATCCTCCACGGCGTGCTGCTGCTGGCCAGCGTGCTCGTGCTGGCGCCCATGCTGAACCTGATTCCGCTGGCCGCGCTGGCCGCGATCCTCATCGTGACGGGCTACAAGCTGGCCAAGGTTTCGCTGTTCCGCGACATGTACAAGAAGGGCTGGTCGCAATTCGTGCCATTCGCCGTCACCGTGGCCGCCATCGTGCTGACGGACCTGCTGACCGGCGTGCTGATCGGCCTGGCCGCCAGCCTGTTCTACCTGATGCGCAGCCACTTCAAGAACCCGTTCTCGATGGAGCAGTACCGCCTGCACATCGGCGAGGTCGTCAAGATGGAATTGCCGAACCAGGTGTCGTTCCTGAACAAGGCCACGATCAAGAGCGCGCTGTGGGAAATCCCGGAGAACGCGAACGTGCTGATCGACGCGGCCAACTCGGACTACATCGACCACGACGTGCTGGAAGTCATCAACGACTACCGCGTCGTGGCGGCGGAACGCAACGTCAAGCTGAACGTCGTGGGCCTGCGCGACGAGTACAGCCTGCACGATCCGATCCAGTTCGTCCCCGCCCTCGACAAGGACACGCAGACCAGGCTGGCGCCGGAAGACGTGCTGCAGCTGCTACGTGACGGCAACGAGCGCTTCCGTGCGGGCCGCACGACGAAGAAATACTATCTGCACCAGGTCGAGGCGACGGCGGGCGGGCAGCACCCGATGGCCGTCGTCGTCAACTGCATCGACTCGCGCACGTCGCCGGAGATCATCTTCGACGCCGGCCTGGGCGACCTGCTGACGATCCGCATCGCGGGCAACGTGATCAGCCGCGAGATCATCGGCAGCCTGGAGATCGCCCATAAACTGGGCGCGAAGCTGATCGTCGTGAAGGGCCACTCGAGCTGCGGCGCGATCGGCCTCGCGCTGCAGAACGAAGGCGCGCACAGCATGGGGGCGATCACGGGCAAGATCCGCAAGGCGGTCGACCAGTGCAAGTGCGGCGCCCACCATCCGCCCGAGGGCAAGGCAATGCTCGAGGCGGTCACGCGGCGCAATATCGAGAACTCGCTGGACGAGATCATCGCCGGCAGCGCCTTCCTGCGCGAGCGCATCGCGCGCGGCGAGATGGGGCTCGTGGGCGCGTACCACGACATCGCGACGCGCACCGTGCAGTTCGGGGAACCGGTCACGCTGGACGACGGCCGGAACGACCTGGCCGCCTGATCCCGCCCGCTTGAAAAACCGGGGCCGCTCAGGCGGCTTCGGCCCCCGTCTCCGCGCCCACGGCCAGCGCCAGCATGCACCCGACCTTGTCCACCAGCGCATTCATGGCAAAAGGCTTGGTCAGGATCTCCATCTGCGCGGGCAGCTTTTCGTTCTTCATGACCGTGCTTTCCGCATAGCCCGTCACCATCAGCACGGGCAGTTGCGGCCATTGCACGCGCACGTGGTCGGCCAGCTGGCGGCCGTTCATGCCGTTGGGCAGGCCGACGTCGGTGACGAGCATGTCCGGCCGCGTGTCCTTCAACAGGCGCAGCGCCTGCGGCGCATCGCAGGCGACGAGCACCGTGTAGCCCTGCAATTCGAGCACCTCGGTCATCACGGCGCGGATGTCCGCCTCGTCGTCGACGACCATCACGACACCCTTGCGCGTGCCTGCTTCCAGCGGCGGTTCGACGTCGGGGCTCGCGGCCGGCTGCGTCTCCACGAGATGGCGCGGCAGCAGCAGGCGCACTTCGGTCCCCTGCCCCGGCCGCGACTCGATGCGCACGTTGCCGCCCGACTGGTGCGCGAAGCCGTACACCATCGACAGGCCCAGGCCGGTCCCCTGCCCCATCGGCTTCGTCGTGAAGAACGGGTCGAACGCGCGCGCGACGACGTCGGGCGCCATGCCGGCGCCGTTGTCGCGCACGCTCACCTGCACATATTCTCCGGGCCGCAGGTCGCCGTGGCGGCGCGCCTGGGCTTGTGTCAACGTGACGTTCTCCGTCTCGATGACGAGCAGGCCGCCTTCCGGCATCGCGTCGCGCGCATTGTTCGCGAGGTTCAACAGCGCGCTTTCCAGCTGGTTCGGATCGCACAGGGTCGTCCACAGCGCGGCCGCGAGACGCGTGCGCACGGCGATCGACGGGCCGGCCGCGCGCTCGATCAGGTCCGTCATCGACATCACGAGCGCGTTGACGCTGGTCGGCTTCGGATCGAGGGCCTGGCGGCGCGAGAACGCGAGCAGGCGGTGCGTCAGGGCGGCCGCGCGCTGGGTCACGCCGAGGGCCGCGTCGATGCGCGCCAGCAGGTCGCCGCTCTGGCCCATGCGCAGGCGCAGCTTCATCAGTTCCAGGTGGCCCGTGACGCCCGCCAGCATGTTGTTGAAATCGTGCGCGAGGCCGCCCGTGAGCTGGCCCACGGCTTCCATCTTCTGCGACTGGCGCAGCGCTTCCTCGGCCTGGCGCAGCGCGTCGGCCTGGTGTTTTTCCGCCGTGATGTCGCGCGCGACGCCGTACAGCAGCTCGCCTTCCGGGGAGATCGTCCACGACACCCAGCGGTACGAGCCGTCCTTGTGCAGCACGCGCGTCTCGTAGCCGACGAGCGGCGTGCCGTCGGCCAGGACCTGCATCTTGCGCAGCACGTCCTCGCGGTCGTCCGGGTACACCATGTCCATGAACGGGCGCGTGGTCGCTTCCTCGGCGCTCCAGCCGAAGCACGTGGTGAACGCGGGGTTCACGGTAAGGAAGCGCCCCGTCGCCAGCGACGCCGCGGCCATCACGTCGGGCGAGATGCGCCACAGGCGTTCGCGGTCGCTCGCGTGCGACGCCACCTGGTGCGTCAGCGCCTCGTTCAGGCGCCGCAGCGTTTCTTCCTTCTGGCGCAGGGACGCCAGCGCGCGCACCTTGCCCGTCGTCTCGACGACCGTGCACAGGATGCCGCCGACGGTGCCGTCGTCGTCGCGCACGGGGCTGTACGAGAACGTGAACCAGCGCTGTTCCGGATAGCCGTGGCGCGCCATCGGCACGGGCATGTCTTCGTGGTGGCTGGCTTCGCCCGCATGGGCTTTCGTCGCGATCGGCCCGACGGTGTCCCACACCTCCGGCCAGGCCGTGCGGAACGGCCGGCCCAGCGCGGCCTTGTCGCCGAGCAACAGCATGCAGGCGTCGTTAGGAAAGCTGATCAGGTCGGCGCCCCAGCACAGCAAGGTGGGGAACCGGGAATTCAGCGCCAGGCCCAGTGCCGTGCGCAGTGCGGCGGGCCAGTCCTCGATGGGGCCGAGTGGCGTGATGCGCCAGTCATGGGCGGCGATATGCGCGGCCATCTGGCCGCCGCCGGTAAGGAAGGTCAGGCTGGGGGAAACCGTGGTCTTCATAGTCCTCGCTCATGCAATCCCTGGTCAAAGCTCCGTCCCAGCAGTCTGCGCTGCCGTGCAAAGTCGACTATTTTAATGACAAGCTCGTGACGGACGGCGCGCGCTTGGCGTGGTCCGAACGGGGCAAAAAAGACGCCCGACAAGTTGCCGTTCTGCCTGGAAGGTGCTGCATGCCGGCCACGGCAAAAGATCAGTATGCCGGATTCCGTGGCCGTGTGGAGGGGTGATTTACAACATTTCCGACAACAATTTTTGTCGTTTTCCAGCAGGAATTTAACGTTGCGGACAGGCGCGCAACCTTACATCGCCAGGTGCCGCGTGGCGTCGGTCTGGCGCAGCACGGCGCGGTGCGCGGCTTCCAGTTCGCGCGTCAGGGCGGCGCCGTCGGGGGCGGAGCGCAAGGCGTCGAAGCCGTGCGCGGCGCCGTGCAGGCCCAGCGTGCGGCACCCTTCGCACAGGCGCGCGAGGTGGGCGCGGGCGGCGTCGAGCTGGCTCGTGGCCAGCAGCCCGGCCAGGTCGGTACCCGCGCTGACGAGCTGGCGCTGCAGGCCGCCGAGATACAGCAGCAGGCGCGTGGCGTCGATGCCGAGGCGGCGCAGGGTGGCGTCGGGCTGCTCGTCCGGCGCGCGCATCAGGGGTTGCAGGTGCTGCGCGACGCGCGCGGCGTCGAACGGCTTGACGATGTAGCCGGCGGCGCCCAGCGACAGCGCCTGTTCCATCGTCGCGCCGTCGGCCGCGGCCGAAACGAGGACGAACGGCAGTCCGGCGAAGCGGGCGTCCGCCTTCACGCGCGCCAGCAATTCCATGCCGGACAGGCGCGGCATGCGCAGGTCGCAGAACAGCAGCGCGGGGTCCGCGCCGGCGTCCAGCTGCGCCCAGGCGTCTGCGCCATCCTCCGCTTCCAATACGTCGAACACGCCGCTCGCGGTGTTGTCGATCATGTGCATCAGCATCATGCGCGACACCACGTCATCGTCGACTATCAATACCTTCATCCCTGCCCCATTGTGTCGCAATTGTTAAATGGCAATTATACAGACTGTGAGACGCGCGCACGATTCAGGCAGTCGCCGCCTCGAAGCGGGCCAGCAGGTCCCACAGGCGCGGCAGGCCCGCGCGCACGGCGTCGAGCTGGCCCGCGTCCGCCAGGGCCTCGAGTTCGGCGCACAGCGCGCGCAGCCCATCCTCGCCCAGGTAGCCGGCGCTGCCCTTCATGCCGTGCAGGACGCGTCCGGCCGTGTCGCGGTCGCCCGTCGCCAGCGCCTTGTCCAGTTCGATGCGGCGGCGCGGCAGGTCGGCCAGGAAGGCGCCGCGCAGGCGGTCCTTCAGGTCGCTTGCGCGCCGGATCGGGGGCGGCGGCGCGGCGGGCGCAACGGCGTCGCCCGGCACGTCGAACATCGCGTCCAGCTCGGCCGTCGACGGCGCGCGCGCGGCCGGCTCCGGCATCGGTGCGAGTTCGATGCCGCGCTGCAGCTGGCGCTCGATGGCGCGCGTGAGGTGGTAATGCAGTTGCGAATCGTCGATGGGCTTGGTGATGAAGGCATCCATGCCGCAGGCCAGGTAGCGCGTCCGGTCTTCCTCGCTGACGTTGGCGGTGAGCGCGACGATCATCAGGTGCTGGTCCAGCACGGGCGCTTCCAGCGGACCGCCGGCGCGGATCAGGCGCGTGGCCGACGCGCCGTCCATCTCGGGCATGCGGCCGTCCATCAGGATCAGGTCGTAGCGCGTGCGCGCGCAGGCCATCACGGCCAGCAGGCCGTTCTCGACGACGTCGACCTGGTGGCCCAGCTCCTCCAGCATCATGCGCACGATGATCTGGTTGGTCGGATAGTCTTCCGCGCACAGCACGCGCAGGCGGTGCGTGTGCGGCGCGCGCGGCTGGTCGGCGACGGAGTGCGGCTGCACGCCGTCCGCCAGCGGCAGCACGAAGCTGAACGTGGAGCCCACGCCGGGCGTGCTGGCGACGCCGATCGTGCCGCCCATCAGTTCGACGAGCTGGCGGCAGATCGCCAGGCCCAGGCCCGTGCCGCCGTAGCGGCGCGTCGTCGTCGCGTCGGCCTGCTCGAATTTCTGGAACAGGCGCGGCAAGGCGTCCGGCGCGATGCCGATGCCCGTGTCTTCGACCGAAAAGCGGATCATGTTGCGGCCCGCGCGGTCGTGCTGGTCTTCCGCGCGGCGCTCGACGCGCACGGTGACGGAGCCGCTCTCGGTGAACTTGAAGGCGTTGCCGACGAGGTTCACGAGGATCTGGCGCAGCCGGGTCGGGTCGCCCACGACGAAGCGCGGCAGGTCCGGATCGAGGCGCACGGCGAACCCCACGCTGTGCGCGCCGGCCTGCTCCTCGAACAGCGTGCCCACATGCGAAATCGATTCGTCGAGCGCGAAGTCGATGTTCTCGATGGTCAGCTTGCCCGCCTCGATCTTGGAAAAGTCGAGCAGGTCGTTGATGATCGCCAGCAGCGACTGGGCGTTCGCCTGGCCGCGCAGGATCTGCTCGCGCGTGCAGTCGCGCAGCGCCGTGTCGCGCAGCGCGAAGCCCAGCATGCCGATCACGCCGGCCAGCGGCGTGCGCATCTCGTGGCTCATGTTGGCGAGGAATTCGGACTTCTGGCGCGTCGCGTCTTCCGCGCGCTGCTTGGCCTGGTACAGCCGCTCCTCGTTTTCCTGCAGCGCGTCGTTGGCGAGCGCCAGCTCGTTCGTGCGGCGCCGCACCTGCCGTTCCTGCTCGCGCAGTTCCTCGGTCTGGCGTTCCAGCAGGCGGTTCTGCTGTTCGATGCGTTCCGTACGCGCGCTGACCTGCTGTTCCAGCATGGCCTTCTGGCGGCGCAGGACGTCCACGCGGATCCGATACGCGCCGTAGCCGCAGCCGATCACCACCAGCGCGCACAGGGTGCGGAACCACCACGTCTTCCAGTACGGCGGCAGCACGGTCACTTCCAGCGTGGCGGCGGCATCGCTCCACACGCCGTCCTTGTTCGCCGCGCGCACCTGGAACGTGTAGCTGCCCGGATCGAGGTTCGTGTAGGTCGCGAAGCGCTTGCTGGCGTCGACGCCGATCCAGTCCTGGTCGAAGCCGACGAGGCGGTAGGCGAAGCGGTTGCGGCCCGGCGCGGCGAAATGCAGCGCCGAGAACTCCAGCGAGAACACGGAGTCCTGCGGCGTGAGCGTGATGCCCGACAGGCGCTCGATCGGCCCCGGCAGCATGCCCGGCCGGACGTCCTGCCACGGCTGGCCGAAGATCTGCAGGCCCGTGATGACGGCGCGCGGCGCGATCAGGTTGTCGTGCAGCGCGCGCGGATTGAATGCGGTGATGCCGTTGTTGCCGCCGAAGTAGAGCGTGCCGTCGGCCACGCGCAGCGCCGAGGCGTCGAAGTACGCCCCTTCGATCGTGCCGTCGGTCGCGTTGTAGTTGCGCCAGGCGCCGCTGGACGGGTCGAGCCGGTGCAGGCCGCTCGAGCTGGACACCCAGATGAAGCCGTCGAGGTCTTCCTGCATCGCGGCCACGACGTCGTCCGCCATGCCGTCGCGCACCGTGTAGCGCTGGAAGCGCGGCGTGCCGTCGCTGCCGATCACCATGCGGTTCAGGCCCACGGCCGTGCCGACCCACAGGTCGCCGCGCCGGTCTTCCAGCAGGTAGTGCACCTCGTCGTGCGACAGGCTGGTGGGATCGTCGGGATCGTGGCGGAAGTGGCGGAACTTGCCGGTGGCGCGGTCGAGCAGGTCCAGGCCGTCGAACGTGCCGACCCAGAACCGGCCGTGGCGGTCTTCCAGCATTGGCCGCACGATGTTGTCGGCCAGGCTCGCGGCCGCGGTCGGGTCGTGCTGGTACGTCGTCTGCTTGCCGTCCGGCGCGATGCGGTGCAGGCCGCCGCGGGTCGCGGCCCACAAGGTGCCGTCGCGCGTGACATGCACGTTGCGCACGTAGTTGGCGTCGACGTCGTCGGTGGACAGCGGGCGCCGCGTGATGCGCCCGGTCTTCGGATCGAAGTGCGCGAGGCCGTTGCGCGTGCCGAGCCACACGGTGCCGTCGCGGCCGAGCGCCACCGACGTCGCCATCGCGTCGCCCGACAGCCCCGCTTCGACGGGCGCGAGGCGCCACGCCTGGTCCGCGCCGGTCGCCGGATCGAACAGGTGCAGGCCGCCGTTCGTGGCGAGCCACAGCTTCCCGCCGCCGTCGCCGACGATGCCGCGCACCTTGTTGTCTTCCAGCGCGAGCGGCGTGTCGTCGCCGCGCACGATGCGCGCGAAGCCGCCGCTGCCCATGTCCGCGCGCGACACGCCGCCGTACCACGTGCCGACCCAGAACGTGCCCACGCGGTCGCCGTACAGCGCCGTGACCTGGTTGTCGCCCAGGCTGTAGCTGTCGGTGATGCGGTGCGGATGGCGCTCGAAGCGGCCCAGCGCGGGCAGCCAGCGGTACAGGCCGCGGTCGTGCGAGCCGACCCAGACCTGGCGCTCGGCGTCCTCGTACAACACGCTGATCTCGCCGGGCGGCATGCCGTCGTCGAGCCCGAACGTGCGCACGTCGCCCTTCGGCCCGAGCGACAGGCGTTCCAGGCCGCCCATGCTGCCGACCCACAGGCCCTGGCCCGCGTCGACCATCAGCGTCTGCACGAAGTCGTACTTGCCGCCGCGCGGCGACGGGTGGTGGCGGAAGTGCATCCGCTCGGGATCGAGGCTGTCGAGGCCCGCCGCGGTGCCGATCCACAGGCGGCCGTCGCGCCCGCGCGCGAGGGCCGTCAGCTTGTCGGACGCGAGGCTGTCCGGCACGCCCGGCACGTGGTGCCACGTGTCGAAGCGGCCGGTCGGGATGTCGAAGTGCTGCAGGCCGTCGGCCGTGGCGAGCCACAGGCCTTCCTTGCCGTCGTCGAGGATGGCGCGGATGTGGCGGTTGCCGTTGCCCCGCTTGGCCGGTTCGTCCGGCAGGAAATGGCTGAACGTGCCGGTCTGCGGTTCGTAGCGATCGAGCCCGCCGTCCGTGCCGATCCACAGCCGGCCCTTGCGGTCGGCGTACAGCACGCGCACCCAGTTGTTGGCGAGCGTCTTCGGATCGCCGACGACGTTGCGGAAATTCGTGAAGCGGTAGCCGTCGTAGCGCGACAGGCCGGACTGGGTGCCGAACCACATGAAGCCGTCCGGGTCCTGGACGATCGACAGCACGGATTCCTGCGCGAGGCCGTCGTCCACCGACAGGTGCTCGAAGCGCAGGGTCGGCGTCGGCGCGGCCTGGGCGACAATGGCCCACAACAGCGCGAGCACCAGGAACAGGCATCGTTTCATGCTTCGAAAAACTCCAGTACGTCGCGGCGCCGGGCATAGGTGTCGCGCTGGCCCAGCGCCATCAGTTCGCGCGTGTAGCCGCCTTCGAACAGCAAATAGGACGCCAGCGAGGCGCCGCGCGCCTCGATCGCCCCGATCCCGCCCAGCAGCGTGCGCACGGGCCCCGGCAGGTTGGCCGCATGGCGCGCGGCGATGTCGTCCAGGCGTTCCGACGGCACGATCGCGAGCAGCTCGATGCGGCGCAGCGGCGTCTTCGCCAGCGCCGCCTCGGGCAGCATGGACAGCGTGTCGTTGATGCGCTGCAGGCGCTCGATATCCATCGCGAGGCCGTCCAGGAAGATCGACGACAGCGCGTGGCCGGCGATCTGCGCCAGGCTCGGATAGCGCACGTGCGCCGGCAAATGGTTCACGGTCTCGTTCATGCGCCCCGCCCCCACGACGAGCACGCGGCGTGCACCCAGGTGGATCGCGGGCGCGATCGGCGCCAGCTGGCGCATCGAGCCGTCGCCGCAGTATTCGAGGTGGCCGTCGAAGTACAAGGGCACGGCCGGGAAGATGAACGGCAAGGCGCTCGACGCGAGCAGGTGCTCGACGCCGATCTGTTCCTGCAGGGCGAGACGCTGGTGCCGCTTCCACGGTGCGATCTCGCGTTCGCTCTGGTAGAACGTGACGTGCTGGCCGCCGCTGTACGACGATGCGGTGACCGCGAGGGCGTCCAGGCAGCCGCTGGCCAGCGCCGCGTCCAGGCGCGGCAGGTCGAGCATGCGGTGCAGCAGGCCCACGAGCGGCGTGTTGTCGAGCAGCGACGTCGGCGGCGCCGCGTGCCATTGGCGCAGCATCCAGCCGAATGACAGCAGCGACAGCCAGCGCGCCCCGGAACGCAGCACGCCCAGCGAATCGGCGCGATAGACCTGCGTGACATCGATGCCCTCCCACACGTCCGCCAACTGGTCGACGGCGTCGCCGAAGTCGTCGGCGCGGCACGCCAGCCCGGCCGCGTTGAGGGCGCCGGCCGACGTGCCGCAGATGATCTCGAACGGATTGCGCGCGGCGGGCCAGCCCGCCTCCCCCAGGATGCGGGAGATCGCCTGCAGGACCCCCGCCTGGTAGGCCGCGCGCGCGCCGCCACCGCTGAGGATCAGCCCCGTTTTACATTCAATATCCACAGAGCAAGATTAGCAAACTCTGTTCAACTTGCGGCGAATAAATAGCGTTTCGACAAACTGTTCGCCCCAACTTCGTTGTATTCGGGTCGGTAGGACGGGCGCCGTGCCCAAGCGTGACGCAGGCGCCGTGTTGGCGTCACGCCCGGGCGGGGGGCTGCCCGTCTACTCGCCTTTGGCAATGCCTTCCCTGCGGGGATCCGCACCGCCGAAATACAGCGGTACGCCGTGGATCTCCATGCGCGCGATGCCCTGCAGGCCGGACGTCTGCTCGAACACGCGCACGTCGTGGCCGCGCGCTTGCAGGGCCTTCACCTCGGACAACGGGAAGCGCCCGGCCTCCAGCTCGGTCGGACCGTTGCGGCTGCCGAAGTTCGGCAGCGAGATCGCCTGCTGCATGTCGAGGCCCCAGTCGAGCGTGCCGACGAGGACCTTGGCCACGTAATTGATGATCAGCGGACCGCCCGGCGAGCCGACCGCTTCCACGAATCTGCCCGTCTTCTTGTCGAACACGATCGTGGGACTCATCGCGCTGCGCGGCCGCTTGCCCGGTTCCACGCGGTTGGCGATCGGCCCGTTCGCGTCGCGCGAATCGAACGAGAAATCGGTGAGCTGGTTGTTGAGGATGAAGCCGTCGACCATCTGGCGCGAGCCGAACGCGTCCTCGACGCTCGTCGTCATCGACAGGCCCGCGCCATACGGATCGACCGCGACGATGTGCGACGTCGAATGCGCCTCGATCGAATTGTCCAGGCCCCAGTGCCACGCCGTCTCCACGCCCGGCGGATGGCCGGCTTGCGCCTTGCCCATCGAGCGCTGCTTGATGAGGCTGGCGCGCTGCGACAGATAGCCCTTGTCCAGCAGCGCGGGGATGCCGCGGCCCGGCAGCGGGACGAAATCCGTGTCGGCGGCGTAGCGGTCGCGGTCCGCATACGCGAGGCGGCCCACTTCCGAGAATACGTGCACGGCGTCCGCGCCCGGGATGCCGTTCGCGGGCGCCAGCGCTTTCATGTCGCGCGTCTCGAACATGCCGAGCATCTGCGCGACGGCGATCCCGCCCGACGACGGCGGCGGCATGCCGCACACCGTGTACGCGCGGTAGTCGTTGCAGACCGGCTCGCGCAGCTTCGGTTGATACGCGGCGATGTCGGCCGCGGTCAGCAGGCCCGGATTCGTCGGGTGGCTCTTGACCTTCGCTTCGATGTCGCGCGCGATGCGGCCCGTATAAAACACCTCGGCGCCGCCGGCGGCCAGTTCGCGCAGGGTACGCGCCAGCTCGGGATTCTTCAGCACGTGGCCGACGGGCCAGGGCTTGCCGTCCGGCGCATAGAAGTAGGCGCGCGCGGTCGGGTCGTTGCGCAGATAGCGGTCCTCGGCCAGCAGGCTGTTCAGGCGCGGGCTCACCGCGAAGCCTTGCTCGGACAGGCGGATCGCCGGCTGGAACAGCGTCTTCCACGCCAGCTTGCCGTGCTGGCGATGGGCCAGCGCCAGCATGCGCAGCACGCCCGGCGCGCCCGTCGAACGGCCGCCCACGATGCCTTCGGTCCGCGACATCGGCGTGCCGTCCGCATGCTGGAACAGATGCTCGTCCGCCTTCGACGGCGCCGTCTCGCGGCCGTCGAACGCCTGCACCTTCCTGCCGTCGTAATACATCAGGAATGCGCCGCCGCCGATGCCGGACGATTGCGGCTCGACGAGCGTAAGGACCAGCTGCGTCGCGATGCCTGCGTCGATCGCCGTGCCGCCCTGTTTCAGCATCTCGTAGCCCGCTTCGACCGCCAGCGGATTCGCGGCCGCCACCATGTACTTGCGGGCGGTCCAGCCGGCCTTCTCGGCATAGCCGCTGGCGGCCTCGGGAGCCCGCTGCAGGGCCGAGGCGTCCTGCGCGAGTGCGACTGCGGGGTGCAGGGCGGCGGTCAATACACCGCCCAAAACGAGGACGAGCAACTTCTTGGTCATACGATTTCTCCGGGAATACCAGAGGGCATCGTACCCGAAATCGCTCAAAGGCTCACTTCGGCTGCATGCGGATGGCGCCGTCCAGGCGGATCGTCTCGCCGTTCAGCATGACGTTCTCGATGATGGTCTTCGCCAGGTGCGCGTACTCGCGCGGCATGCCGAGGCGCGGCGGGAACGGCACCATCTTGCCCAGCGAATCGCGCACTTCCTGCGGCATGCCCATCAGCATCGGCGTCTCGAAGATGCCCGGTGCGATCGTCATCACGCGGATGCCGCTGCGCGACAGGTCGCGCGCCATCGGGAGCGTCATGCCGGCCACGCCCGCCTTCGAGGCGCCGTACGCGGCCTGGCCGATCTGGCCGTCGAACGCGGCGACGGACGCCGTGTTGATGATCACGCCGCGCTCGCCGTGTTCCAGCCCCTCTTCCTTGCCCATCGCATCGGCCGCCAGGCGGCACATGTTGAAGGTGCCGACGAGGTTGATGTTGATGGCGCGCTGGAACGCGTCCAGCGGATGCGGACCGTCCTTGCCGACCGTCTTGATCGCCGGCGCCACGCCGGCGCAGTTGACGAGGCCGCGCAGGCTGCCCAGTTCGAGGGCCGCCGCCACGACGGCCTGGCCGTCCAATTCCGACGTCACGTCGCATTTCACGAAACGTGCAGAATCGGGAAACTGGGCACCGAGCTCGGCGGCCAGCGCCGTGCCGGCTTCCTGCTGCACGTCGGCGAGCACGACCTTGCCGCCCGCCTCGACGATGGTGCGCGCGGTGGCGGCGCCCAGGCCCGAGGCGCCGCCCGTCACGATGAACACGTTATTCTGGATTTGCATCTGTCTCCCTTTCGATATGCTTCGCGTTAATTTCCGCTTATTTCCCGCGTATTTTCCGCGTATTTTCCGTTTACGTAAACGTCAACCTGCGGATTCTAGCGGGGTTGGGCAAACACGTCAAAAACATGTGACGGTGGTCCCGTTCCGCACACATGCGCGGCCCGTGCTGCTGACGCCGGCACTGCCGCCCGCATTGAACGTATTGCCGGCCCCATCCGTGCAAACGATGCCCAGGCAGCCGCGGATGACGCTCGTGCTGGGCACGGTGGGCTGCGGCGCCGTCGCCGGCGGCGGAATCGGCACGGCGGCCGTCGCGGGCGGCGTCGCGCCGGACCGCAGCGGCCGCGGCGCCATCGCCCCTTCTCCCTGCCACGCCGGGTGGCGGCGTGCGGCGCGGCGGCGCAATTCCTCGATCTGCTTGTCGGTGAGTGGCTTGTCTTGCGGCTGGGCCTGGCGGGCCAGCGTATCCGCTTCGTCGTGCACCTCTGCCGGGTTCTTGCGGACGGCGTCGGCGCCCTGCTGTGCGCGCGGATTCAGCACGGGGCCATAGCTCAGCGTCGCCGGCGGCGGCGTGCGCGCCGGCTTGGCCGTGCTCGCTTCATCGGCCACGGTGGCGTCGCGGTTGGCCTGCTCCGTACGCTGGGCCTGGTTCTGCGCGTGCGCCATGCACGACCACGTCAGCAGCATGCATGCAGTCAGTACATATCGTTTCGGTTCCATGATGGGTCGCTCCTCGCGTTCCATTATCGGCCGCACGGCGCCTCGCCGGCGCGCTGCTGTGCGTCGGATGCGTGTCAGGTGAGCGTCAGTTTCCTGCGCCACGCTGTTAAGCTGCCACGGTGCATGTTTTTCAAACAAAAACGACACAGGAGACGACCATGCAGACCCTGCAGGAGATGTATCGCGCCAAGCGCGGCAGTGCCTTCGATGCCCTCAACCACGTCCGTGACGGCGACATGATCGTCGTCCCGACCGGTGTCGGCGAACCGCCCACCCTGCTGCACGCGCTGTCGCAGGAATGCCGGGGCTTCCACGACGTGCAGGTGGCGCAGATCCTCGCGATGCGCAAGTACGGCTATTTCGCGCCTGAATGCCGGCCGCACGTGCGCCACGCGGCGCTGTTCTTCGGCGGCGCGTCGCGCGCGGGCGGCCAGGGCGGCTGGTGCGATTTCATCCCGAATTATTTTTCCGAGATCCCGCTGCTGATCGAGCGGGGGTTGATGCCGTCCGACGTCGTGTTCGCGATGGCGTCGCCGATGAGCGCCTCCGGCCACTTCGCCCTCAGCCTCGGCACGGATTACACGATGGCGGCCGTCGCCAAGGCGCGCGCCGTCGTGCTGGAAGTGAATCCGCACGTCCCGTTCACGCACGGCCAGTGCCACGTGCACATCTCGCAGGTGACGGCGCTGGTCGAAAGCGAAGACCCGATCATGGAAGTGGGCTTGCCCCACATCGGTCCCGTGCAGGAAGCGATCGGCCGTCTCGTGGCAGAGCACATCGACGACGGTTCCACCCTGCAGATCGGCTACGGCGGCATTCCCGACGCCGTCGTCATGCAGCTGACGGACAAGCGCGACCTCGGCATCCACACGGAGATGATCGGCGACGGCATTTTACGACTCGTGGAAGCGGGCGCCGTCAACAACCGCCGCAAGAGCCTGTTGCCGGGCAAGATGGTGGCGACGTTCGCGCTCGGCTCGCGCCGCCTGTACGAGTTCATGCACCACAATCCGATGCTGGAGATGCACCCGTCGAACTTCACGAACGACCCGTACATCGCCGGGCAGAACGACAAGCTCGTGTCGATCAACGCGAGCCTGCAGGTCGACCTGCTCGGCCAGTGCGGCAGCGAAAGCATCGGCCACCTGCCCTACTCCGGCACGGGCGGCCAGGTGGATTTCGTGCGCGCCGCGAACCGCTCGCGCGGCGGCAAGTCGTTCATCGTGTTGCCGTCGACGGCGAAGGACGGCACCGTCTCGCGCATCGTGCCGACCCTGTCGCCGGGCACCCACGCGACGACGAGCAAGAACGACGTCAACTACGTCGTCACGGAATGGGGTGTGGCGCAATTGCGTGGCAAGTCGGCCAAGCAGCGCGCGCAGGCACTGATCGGCATCGCGCATCCGGACTTCCGGCCGTGGCTGCGCGAGGAAGCGGACCGCATGTGCGTGTTCTGAAATAAAAAACGGGACCGCGCGGGTCCCGTTCGTGCGACCGGCGTTACCGGTCAGTTGCGCACGTCGCCGATGGCGCCGCGGGCCTGCCCGGCGCCGAGCGCGCCGGCCATGCCATACACCAGCAGCGCGCGCTGCAGTTCGGCGCGTTCGGCACCGTCGGCCTGCTGCATGCTGTCCTGGCGCGGTGCGTCGGTGGACTCAAGGCCGAGGGCGTCGGTTACGCCCTTTCCTCCCAGATTAGTCGTCATGGTTTTCTCCATTTGGTTAGTAAGCTGGCGCGGCTTGTTCAATAAACAAAACCGCTGATGACGCTACTGTACCGCAACGGAGGCTAACTCGTCGCCATCTGTTTTGTTTTTACACCTATCTTCTTTCCGGGTGAAAATTTACTACACAATTACGCCTGTCGTGGCATGATGGCGCCTCGACGCGACCAGGAGACATGAATGAAACGAGTTGACGAGATCGGCAATGACGAACACGTGCGCGGCCCGGCGGATGCCGCGCTGACGGTGATCGAATATGCGGACTTCCAGTGCCCGTACAGCGCGCGCGCCCACGTCGCGCTGCGCGACCTGGACGAGCGGTTCGGCGGGATCCGCCTGGTCTACCGCCATCTGCCGCTGGCGCATCTGCACCCGCTGGCCGAACTGGCGTCGGAAGCGGCCGAGGCCGCCGGCAGCCAGGACAGGTTCTGGGACATGCACGACGCGCTGTACGAACAGCAGCGCCAGGTGTTCGACAAGCAGGATCTCGCCGTGCTGGCGCAAAGCCTCGATCTCGACATCGAGCGCTTCCGCGCCGAGGTCCTGGAACGCCGCCATCGCGCACGCGTGCAGGCGGACGTCGAGCGCGCCCGCCACGACGGCGCGACCGGCACCCCGACCTTCTACATCAACGGCGTGCGCTACCGCGGCGATTCGGACCGGGCGTCACTGGAAAGCGCGCTCAGCGAGGCGCTCGGACGCTGAACCGCTGCTTTCGGGGCCGCTGCGGGTGCACGCGCGGTTACGGCGGGGTTGCCATACAGCGCCTGCGGTTCCGACACGGCCAGCCAGCCGCCGGCCGGCAGCAGCGGCACGAGCAGCAGCGCCACGATGTTGATGATCTTGATGAGCGGATTCACGGCCGGCCCGGCCGTGTCCTTGTACGGGTCGCCCACCGTGTCGCCCGTGACGGCCGCCTTGTGCGCATCGGACCCCTTGCCGCCGTAGTGGTTGTCCTCGATATATTTCTTGGCGTTGTCCCAGGCGCCGCCGCCCGTCGTCATCGAGATCGCGACGAAGAGTCCGGTCACGATCGTCCCCATCAGCATGCCGCCCAGCGCCGCAGGCCCCAGCAGCATGCCGACGAGGATAGGCACGATCACGGGCAGCAGTGACGGCAGCACCATTTCGCGGATCGCGGACGCCGTCAACATGTCGACGGCCTTGTCGTATTCCGGCTTGCCGGTGCCCGCCATGATACCGACGATGTCGCGGAACTGGCGCCGCACCTCGAGCACGACGGCACCCGCCGCCCGCCCCACCGCTTCCATCGCCAGCGCGCCGAACAGATAGGGCACGAGGCCGCCGATGAACAGGCCGACGATCACCATCGGATTCGACAGGTCGAACGCGATATGCGTGCCGTGCGCCTCCAGCGCATGCGTGTAGTCGGCGAACAGCACGAGGGCCGCCAGCCCCGCGGAGCCGATCGCATACCCTTTCGTGACGGCCTTCGTCGTGTTGCCGACGGCGTCCAGCGGGTCGGTGACGGCGCGCACCTGGTCCGGCATGCCGCTCATCTCGGCGATGCCGCCGGCGTTGTCGGTGATCGGGCCGTAGGCGTCCAGCGCGACGATGATGCCGGCCATCGACAGCATGGCGGTGGCCGCGATCGCGATGCCGTACAGGCCGCCCAGCTGGTACGCGACGAGGATCGCGGCGCACACGACGAGCACGGGATACGCGGTCGACTTCATCGACACGCCGAGCCCCGCGATGATGTTGGTGCCGTGGCCCGTCGTCGACGCTTCGGCGATGTGGCGCACGGGGCCGAATTCCGTGGCCGTGTAGTACTCGGTGATATAGACCATCAGGCCCGTGAGGGCGATGCCGACCGTGGCGCAGCCCAGCATGCGCCAGCGCATCGCATCGTCCGGCCACACGAGCCAGGTGACGACGGCGAACCCGATCAGCGACAGCGCGGCCGACCACCACAGCCCCGTGTACAGCGCGTACATGATCTTGTGACCCGGATGGTTCTTCACGAGCGAGCAGCCGACGATGGACGCGAGGATGGAGATCCCGCCCAGCAGCAGCGGATACACGGTGCCGGTGCCGCCCATCCCCGGGATCACCAGCGAGCCGAGCAGCATCGTGGCGACCAGCGTGACGACGTACGTTTCGAACAGGTCGGCCGCCATGCCGGCGCAATCGCCGACGTTGTCGCCCACGTTATCGGCGATGACGGCGGGATTGCGCGGATCGTCCTCGGGAATGCCGGCCTCGACCTTGCCGACGAGGTCGGCGCCGACGTCCGCGCCTTTCGTGAAGATGCCGCCGCCCAGGCGCGCGAAAATCGAAATGAGCGACGCGCCGAACGCGAGGCCCACGAGCGGCTGGATGACCTCATGCTGCGTGAGGGCAGTATCGGCGCGCAGCATGAGGATCCAATAGAACAGCGCGACGCCCAGCAGGCCCAGCCCGACCACGAGCATGCCCGTGATCGCACCGCCGCGGAAGGCGACGTTCAGCGCCTGGTCGAGCCCGGTCGCGGCCGCCTGCGCCGTGCGCACGTTGGCGCGGACGGACACGTTCATGCCGATGAAGCCGCAGGCCCCGGACAGCAGCGCGCCGGCCAGGAAGCCGCCCGCGGTGGCCGTGCCGAGCAGGAAGTAGATGGCGATCAGCAGGACGACGCCCACGATGGCGATCGTCCGGTACTGGCGCGCCAGGTAGGCCGACGCCCCCTGCTGGATGGCCAGCGAGATTTCCTGCATGCGGCCGTTGCCGGGATCCTGGTGCAGGACCCAACTGCGCGACCACAGCCCGTAGAATACCGCGATGACGCCGCACGCGACGGCGAAGATGAGCTGCGCGGATGCCATGTCGTCCCCCTCGTTCTTCGATCAAGCCACCACAGAGTCGAAAGGCCGCGTGCGCTTAGTTGAGCTCAGTTGAGCTGAGCTGCGGTACGGCCAACCTTGCTGCATTCGCCGCACAGGCGTGCGACAAAACTTTGATCTAAAAACCTGGACGGATGGCATTAGTCATCCGGAGCCAAAAAGAGCGGCTCGCGCCGCCCTGGCGCTCAGTCTGCGAGTGCCGCGAATGCGGCGTCGCGCACCTGTTCGACCGGGCCGACGCCCGAGATCTTGCGGTACTTCGGCGCGCCCGGCAGACCCGATTCCGCCCACTTGTTGTAGTAGCCGAGCAGGACTTCGGTCTGGTTGTGGTACACGGCCAGGCGTTTCTTGACCGTTTCTTCCGTGTCGTCGTCGCGCTGGACCAGCGGTTCGCCCGTCACGTCATCCTTGCCTTCGACCTTCGGCGGGTTGAACTTCACGTGGTAGACGCGGCCCGATGCCGGGTGGCTGCGGCGGCCGCTCATGCGTTCGACGATCAGTTCGTCGGGCACGTCGATTTCCAGCACGTAGTCGATCTTCACACCGCTGTCCTTCATGGCGTCGGCCTGCGCGATCGTGCGCGGGAAGCCGTCGAACAGGTAGCCGTTGGCGCAGTCAGCTTCCTTCAGGCGCTCCTTCACCAGGCCGATGATGATGTCGTCCGACACCAGCTGGCCCGCATCCATCACTTTTTTCGCAGCCAGGCCCAGCTCGGTGCCGGCCTTGATGGCCGCACGCAGCATGTCGCCGGTAGAGATTTGGGGGATGTTGTATTTTTCTTTGATGAAGTTCGCCTGGGTGCCTTTACCGGCGCCGGGGGCTCCTAACAAAATGAGACGCATGAAGGGATTCCTAAAGGTATTTAATAATTCTTGTAGAGGCGGTTAGTTTGGGAACAGATAACCGCCTTGATGCATATCTGACTAGCTGATACGAAACTTACCACAAAAGCAGCATTAAACGCCACTGACGGCGGCCGATCTCTCAGCCGTTTGACCTGGCGCAAGCAGCCTGAAGAGTAGTTTCCACGCGGATCAAGACGCGTAGAAAAGTCGCACGCGCTCCAGGTCGGCCGGGGTATCGACACCCGCATGGGGCGCCTCGGCCGTCACGTGCACGGCGATCGGCACGCCGTGCCACAGCACGCGCAATTGTTCCAGGGCTTCGATGGATTCGAGCGGCGACGGTTCCAGCTGTGGGTAGCGCTGCAGGAACGCATTGCTGTACGCGTACAGGCCGATGTGGCGCAGGGGTACGTAACCAGCAGGCAGTTGCGCGCGAGTGGCGGCAAAGCCGTCGCGGTGCCAGGGGATCGTGGCCCGCGAGAAGTACAGCGCGCGCCCGAGCTTGTCCAGCACGACCTTTACCACGTTCGGATTGAAGGCATCGGCGACGTCGGAGAGAGGATGGGCGCAGGTGGCCATCGGCACGTCGGCCGAGATACGCGCGGCGCAGGCGGCCAGCAGCGCGGGATCGATCAGCGGTTCGTCGCCCTGCAGGTTGACGACGACGGCATCCGGCGCGAGGCCGAGCAGGTGCGCCACTTCGGCGATGCGGTCGGTGCCGGACGGGTGATCCGAACGCGTCATGCAGGCTTCTACGCCATGCGCGGCGCAGGCGGCGGCGATGTCGGCGTGATCGGTCGCGACGATGATGCGGGACGCGCCCGATTGCTGCGCGCGTTCGGCCACGCGCACGACCATCGGCTTGCCGCCCAGGTCCGCGAGCGGCTTGTTCGGCAGCCGCGTCGACGCCAGGCGTGCCGGGATGATGACAACGAAACTCACAGGAATAGCCAATGCGTCAAAGCGCGGGCTCGACCTTGCGCGCCTCTTCGGCCCACATGATCGGAATGCCGTCGCGGATCGGATACGCGAGGCGGTCCGGGCGGCAGATCAGTTCCTGCGCTTTCTTGTCATATTCGAGCGGTCCCTTGCACAGCGGGCAGACCAGGATATCAAGCAGTCGGGCGTCCACGACATTTCTCCACGATTTGGGCAGCCAGCGCGGCATCGATCTGCGCGCCGACCGGCACGACCCACAGGCGCGGGTCGTTGTTGATTGTTTCAAGTTGCCGACATTTTACTGCATCCTTCTCCGTCACCAGGATGACATCGGCGTCGACGGCGCGAAACGGGTCGTCGAGGAAGTCGTGGTGGTCGGGCAGCGGCAGCTCGGCGACGTCCAGGCCCGCGGCGCGCAGCAGCGCGAAGAAGCGCCCCGGATTGCCGATGCCGGCCGCCGCCAGCACGCGTTTGCCGCGCAGCGCGGACAACGGCACGCGCTCGTCCGCATCCATCAGGCGCTCGGCATGGTCGCCCGCGAGGCGCATCTGCCAGGGATCGCCACCCACCGCGGCGGCCAGCGCCGGCGTGATCTCCGCCGCGTTGACGACGGTGACATCGCGCCGGCGCGACGGCGGTTCGCGCAGCGGGCCGGCCGGCAGGGTCCAGCCGTTGCCGGTGCCGCGGCCGTCGAACAGGATGATTTCCACGTCGCGCGCGAGCGCATAGTGCTGCAGGCCGTCGTCGGTGATCAGCACGTCCACGTCGGGGTGCAGGTCCAGCAGATGGCGCCCGGCCTCCACGCGCTTGCGGCCCACGACGACGGGGCAGCCGGCACGCGCGGCGATCAGCAGGGGCTCGTCGCCGACGTCCTGCGCGCGCGACGTCGCCAGCACTTCACGGGGTGCGTCTGCGGCCCCGCCGTGGCCGCGCGAGATCACGCCGGGCCGCATCCCGGCCGCGCGCAGCTGCTGCGCCAGCCAGATCGTCAGCGGGGTCTTGCCCGTGCCGCCGACGAAGATATTGCCGACGACGATGACGGGCACGGGCAGGCGTCCGGCCTTCAGCACGCCGCTGCGATACAGGGCGACGCGCAACGCGACCAGCACGCGCAGCAGCAGCGCAAGCGGCAACAGGGCGATGGCGAGCGGCCCGCGCCGGAGCCATGCGCGGGTGAGTGTCGATTCGAGGGAAGATGCCATATGATGATCCGTCGTCCCCGCGAAGGCGGGAAGCCAAGTTCTGCATGCGCTGTCGATCCGCGTGCAAATTGGGTCCCTGCCTTCGCAGGGACGACAATGATTCTTACTTCTGCCCGCCCGTCTGCGCCGCGAACGTCAGCTTGTCATACCCGGCCATGCGCGCCGCTTCCAGTACGTTGATGACCATCTGGTGCATCGCGAACTGGTCGGCGTTGACGATGATGACGGGATCCTTCACGGGCGCCGCCAGCGGCTGGCCGTTCGGGCCGGTGCTGGCCGCGCGTTTCAGGTCGTCGGCGAGGCTCGCCACGCCGTGGAACGCGACGGGCACGTTGTTCACCGTGTAGTTACCTTTGGCATCGACCGTGACGTTGATCTCGAACGGCTTCTCGATCGCCTTCTCGGCGTCGGCCGTCGGCAGCGTGATCTGCAGTTCGGTGAACTTGCTGTACGTGGTCGTCACCATCAGGAAGATCAGCACGACCAGCAGCACGTCGATGAACGGGATCAGGTTGATTTCCGGATCCTCGCGTTTGCGGCCGCGGCGGAAGTCGATCATTTGCGGGCACCGTGGACGACGTCGACGAATTTCACGGCCTGCAGCTCCATGTCGATGATGAAGCTGTCGACCAGCGCGCGGAAGTGGCGGTAGAACACGAGGGCCGGCATCGCGATCGCCAGGCCGAAGCCGGTGTTGTACAGCGCCACCGAGATACCGTGCGCCAGCTGGGCGGGATTCGTGCCGCTCGCATTCTGCGCGCCGAAGATCTCGATCATGCCGACGACCGTGCCGAACAGGCCCATCAGCGGCGCCAGCGACGCGATCGTGCCGAGCGTCGTCAGGAAGCGTTCCAGCACGTGGGCCACGCCCCTGCCCGCTTCCTCGATCGATTCCTTCATGACGTCGCGCGGCGCGTCGACATTGCGCAGCGCGGCGGCCAGCACCGTGCCGAGTGGGGAATTCGTTTGCAGCTTGTCGACGATATCCGGAGTGACCTTGCCGCTGCGATAGACCTGGATGACTTCATCGAGCAGCTGGCGCGGCAGGATCTTTTCGCGGCGCAGGTAGATCAGGCGCTCGATGATCAGGGCCAGGGCAATGATCGATGCGATCAGCAACAGCCAGATGGGCCAGCCGGCAGCTTGAAGAATGGCGAGCAAGGGAACTCCTGGATAAGTAAAAAACAATGAAACAAGTTAGTTGCGCAATGTAACGTGTTGCCCGGATTGCGGCAAGTAGAGTTCTGCACACTTTCTGTGGATAAAAGTGTGCGCAAGACCGTCCAGTGACGCTAAGTGGATTGATTCTTAAGGGATATTTTTCCGTGAGTAAAAACTTGGCAGGGCCAGCGTGCATTTCCCGGAAGGAACTTCACAGGCTTGCGAGGGGTCTGTACGCATGTAGTTGCCCACAATTTCTGTGGATAAATTTGTGAGGAATCAGCTTTCCCAGCGGTAAGTATTTGATTTTACTCAGAGAAATTTCCGAGTCCAAAAAATAGGCACGGTTGTGCTTGACTACAGGTCTGGCTCTACCCTGCCGTTCTGCACATTTTTTGTGGACAAAATTGTGCGCAAGCGCACAAACCGAGCCTTAAGACTTTGATTTTTAAGCAGAAATACTTTGCGCCCGTTTTTTGGGCAGCGGCTTATCCACTGACACGGCCGCCCGACCGCAGGATTTTTCACACAAACTGTGGAAAAAGATGTGAGCAAGCGCATCGTTCTCCCACTAACTCTTTGATTCCTCTCAGAATTCTTTGCCAAGCCCAATTTTTAGGCAGCTTTGACTTGTGCACAGCAAACACGCTTCGACCGCCGGCTATTCCGGGCGCGCAGCGAAGAGGTTATCGTCGCGTCCCGGCGCAACCGGTCTTCTTCACACATTTTGTGGAAAAGATTGTGAGCAAGACCCTTGATCGAATACGAAGTCCTTGAATCTAAACAGTATTTTTGCTGTGCAGATTTTTTAAGCAGTGGAAAACCGGACTCGCGATGCGCCGCGAAGGGCGGCTGTGCACATAAACTGTGGAAAACGATGTGAGCAAGGCCTCGGACAGCGCCCTAAGTGTTTGATTGCTTTAGGAAAATATATCCAAGCTGAATATTTAAGCACCGCCGACTTGTCCACTTTCACACATAAACTGTGGATAAGATTGTGGCCAAGTATCCGAAGATGCACTCAAGCCATTGATCCGTAAGGTAATTTGGTTGCTGCATCGAAATCAGGCAGAATCGTTTTACTATAAAAATCAGGTGTTTACAAAAACTACCTGTTGTTTTACAGCAGATGTGTCTTACACTTCGCGCAGCCATGTTTTTGTGGACAGTTCAAACGAGCCCAACCCTATGTTCCCCACTGAAGACGCCGATCCGGCCTACGCCGCCCCGCCCGTACTGACCGTCACGGCCCTCAACCAGCAGGTGGCACGCCTGCTGGAGCGCACCTTTCCCCTCGTCTGGATCGGCGGCGAGATCTCGAATTTCACGCGCGCGGCCAGCGGCCACTGGTATTTCACATTGAAGGACGACGCGGCCCAGGTGCGCGCCGTCATGTTCCGCGGCCGCGCCCAGTACGCGGGCTTCACCCCGCGCGAAGGCGACAAGGTCGAGGTGCGCGCCCTCGTCACGCTGTATGGCGCGCGCGGCGATTATCAGATCAACGTGGAGGCGATCCGCCGCGCGGGCGTGGGCGCGCTGTATGAAGCATTCATGCGCCTGAAAGAAAAGCTGGGGGCCGAGGGCCTGTTCGACGAAGGGCGCAAGCGTCCGCTGCCGCTGTTCGCGCGCACGGTGGGCATCGTCACGAGCCCGCAGGCGGCCGCGCTGCGCGACGTGCTGACGGCCCTCAGGCGGCGCGTGCCGCACGTGCGCATCGTGCTGTATCCGGCGCCCGTGCAGGGCCAGCTGGCGGCGCAGAAGATCGCCGAAGCCATCGCGGTCGCGTCGCACCGGCGCGAAGTGGACGTGCTGATCGTGTGCCGCGGCGGCGGCTCGATCGAAGACCTGTGGAGCTTCAACGAGGAAGCGGTCGCACGCGCGATCGCGGCGTGCAGCATGCCCGTGATCTCGGGCGTGGGCCACGAGACGGATTTCACCATCGCCGACTTCGCCGCCGACCTGCGCGCCGCCACGCCGACGGCCGCCGCCGAGCTCGCCGCCACTGCCCGCGCGGACTGGGTCGCATCGCTGCAGGCGGACGCGGGCGACCTGCGCCGCGCGATGGGCCGCGTCCTGTCCGACGCGAGCCAGGGCCTCGACAACCTGTCGCGCCGCCTGTTGAGCCCATCGAGCCAGATCCAGCACCAGCGCCTGAAACTTCTCGGCATGGCCAGCAGTCTGACGCATGCCGTCCGCGCGCCGGTGAACCGTCATGGCCTGCTGCTCGCGCAGCTGCAACAGCGCTGGGCCCGCCATCGCCCGGACTGGAGCGGCTTGCGCACGCGGCTGGAATCCGACCGGCGCCACCTCGTGGCCAGCGTCGGCAACCAGTTGCGCGCGCGGCGCGAGGCAATGAACGCCCTCGCGGCGCAACTGGAACTGCTGAACCCGCAGCGGACGCTGGAGCGCGGCTATGCGATCGTCAGCAACGCGAAAGGTAAAGTTTTACATGCGCCGGGCCAGATCAAGCCGCGCGACGTGTTGCGCATCCGCCTGGCGGAAGGCAGTGCCGAGGTCAGCGTCGCAGGCGTACAGGACTTACTCGAATGACAATCTGATGTATTCGCAAAGCCATATCTGCAACGTTTAGCTAACCGGTTTAGAATAGGCGCCCGAATTGCACCACCGCAGAGACTTCGAAGTCTCCCGTCAACTTACACTAAGGAACAAGACATGGAACATACCCTGCCCCCACTGCCGTACGCTAAGGACGCCCTGCAGCCGCACATCTCGGCCGAGACGCTGGAATACCACTACGGCAAGCACCATCAGGCTTACGTCACGAACCTGAACAACCTGATCAAGGGCACCGAGTTCGAAAACCTGTCGCTGGAAGAGATCATCAAGAAATCCCAAGGCGGCGTGTTCAACAACTCGGCCCAGGTGTGGAACCACACCTTCTTCTGGAACTGCATGACCCCGAACGGCGGCGGCGCCCCGACCGGCCCGGTCGCCGA
Source organism: Massilia cellulosiltytica (assembly GCF_047325105.1). Taxonomy (NCBI): domain Bacteria; kingdom Pseudomonadati; phylum Pseudomonadota; class Betaproteobacteria; order Burkholderiales; family Oxalobacteraceae; genus Massilia; species Massilia cellulosiltytica. The sequence goes on from NZ_CP168562.1 coordinate 5,081,245, forward strand.
TGCGATCAACGCCAAGTGGGGTTCGTTCGACAAGTTCAAGGAAGAGTTCCAGAAGTCGGCCGTCGGCAACTTCGGTTCGGGCTGGACCTGGCTGGTCAAGAAAACGGACGGCACCGTCGACATCGTCAACACCTCGAACGCCGGCACCCCGCTGACCACCGAGAACGTGGCCCTGCTGACCTGCGACGTCTGGGAACACGCCTACTACATCGACTACCGCAACGCCCGTCCGAAGTTCGTCGAGGCATGGTGGAACGTCGTCAACTGGGACTTCGTGAACAAGAACTTCGCGTAATCAGCCCGGCTTGTTCCATCGTTACGACGTCCAGGAGCAAGCCAACGCGAGGTATCGAATCGCACACCTACGGCCCGCCAACGCGGGCCTTTTTTTCGGCCACCGGTTGGTAGGCAGGTGGCATTGCGTCGGCGTCGACTTCCCTACACACTCGTGTAATTGAACTCACGAATGGAAATATGGCCACGAACATCAAACTCAATATCAGAAAGTCGTCGCTCCGGTTGACCGATGAACTGCTGACGGTTCGCCTGATTCAAAACGATTCCCATCGCGTGACCATCGGGAATCTCGATGGACTGAAACGATCATCGGAGAGCGCCACATCCGACGAGATCCAGGAATTCAATGGGCTTCTGCAAGATGTGCCCACCACGGATCTCACGGTCATGTCCTACCATCCGGCGATCGCAAACAATCCGGGCGCTGTCAGGAACTATGCGGGCAAACGACATGTCGTCGCATTGGCAGGGACAATCGAGAAGCGCAACGTCACCTATATCGCGAGCGGTGGCAAGCTGTACGAGCAAAATAAACTGTCCCTCGCGTCCGAAGATGGCGATCTTGATTGCCAGCCGGGGGACGAGCTCATGATTTTCAAAGGTGACCGGGAGTGTGTCAGCTGGGCTGTACTGAATTGCCATGAATATACGCACATCGACATTCTCCGGGCGCTGCAGGATTACGAGATCGAACTTCTCGTCGTCGTGACCTATAACGCTGCATCCAGGCTCTACTGGGAATATGCCCGGGCCGACGTGCATCGCCTGTTCTGCTTCGTGGTCATCGTCAACGTGGGCGAACTCGGGGGCTCCGGCGTCTTTGCACCGTTTCGCCGCATCGGCAAGGAAAAGAACGCGACGCTCAGCACTGCCGGACAAATGTTCGGCGCACGCGGCAGTGCCGAAGTCGATGCCAGCATGAAGCTCGAAATAGGCTGCCTGCGCCAGCTGAGAGAGACCTATCGTACGAAGGGATTTCCAGAAAAAGCTGCACGAGACGGCAGGGATGTGATCCTCCCTTCCCAACGTTTTCTACATACATTCGACGTTTCCCCCGGCGTGCCGCAAGCACGGCCCAGGCAAATCGACAATTTCTCGTGGAACTCGAAAAACCCGGTTATCGCTTTTTGCCAGCTGGATTCCCTGTCCATCGAGATCTACCGAAAAACCGGTTACAGGCTGGACAAGGCCGACAACGAAGTCGCCTTTTTCAAGCAACGGCTGACGGCAAAGTTGCATGAACTGATGCTGCGCTGCCGGTTACGCGAGGAACCAGCGGATCTGGATTTCCTTGTGATGCCCGAAGTCTTCGTCCCGCGCTCCTTCCTTCCCGAACTGATCGCATTCAGCAAGGCCAACAAAACGATCGTGATTGCGGGCCTGGACTATCCTGACAACGAGAATGCGAACGAGTGCGTCATCATTCATCCGGACCGTCCAGAAGGGGTGACTACGTTTTACCGGAAGATCACGCGCTCGCAATATGATGCGCAAGGCAGCGCAGACCCGGAAGACCGGCAACCGCTGAAGCGCGGCAGCGAATTACTCCGCTTTACCAACGATAGCGGAGCGTCGTTCGGGGTGCTGATCTGTTACGACTACAGCCACCTGGAATTGATCGAACGATTGAACCTGGGAGACGGCGCCGAGCCATTGGATATCCTGTTCGTCGTGTCGCACAATCCGTTCGGCGATTTGTACCGGTCGTGCTGCATCGCCGATTCGCACCGCTTTTATCAGCACATTGTGATGTGCAACGTCGCTGAATTCGGCGGCAGTGGGATTTTCGCCCCACGCCGCGAGCCGGGTTCACGTCAGGTGCTGTGCGAAGTCGGCAAAGGTATCGAAGCGACCGGGTTGCACCAGCTCGACCTCGATATGCAGCGTACGATGCGTGCAACGGCGGACAACAAACTCCAACACGGAAAATTCATGCGAAAACCCGGCATTTTCCAGGAACGTTTTACTTTCGAGAAAGTCCTGAAAGAGGATTGAGGATGCCCGGTCGAAGGCGTCCACGCTGGATTTGTCGCGAAACTGTACGTTTTTGTCATGACGACCCACCAAACATGCTCCAACCTTGCCCACTCTTATAAAATGTCGGGCTCAAGGAGAACATCATGTATCGCGTACTGTTGGTGGAAGACGATCCGCGCCTCGCGGAACTGGTGACGGAATACCTGTCCGGCTATGAATTCTCGGTCGACCTCGTCACGCGGGGCGACGCCGCGCTGGAGCACTTCAAGACGGCCGTGCCGGACATCGTCGTGCTCGACCTCATGCTGCCCGGCATGGACGGCATGGTCGTGTGCCGCCAGATCCGGGACGTATCGGACGTGCCGATCCTGATCCTCACGGCGCGCGAGGATACGTACGATGAAGTCTCGGGACTGGAACAGGGTGCGGACGACTTCGTCAACAAGCCCGTGCAGCCGCGCGTGCTGCTGGCGCGCCTGCGCGCCCTGCTGCGCCGTACGCAGACGAAGACGACGACGGATTCCCGCGTGCTCGAGTTCGGCGCGCTGCGCATCATGACGAGCGACCGCAGCGTCACGTGGCGCGGCCAGCCGTGCGTGCTCAGCAACACGGAATACAAGCTGCTGCTCGTGCTGGCCGAGGCCGCCGGGCGCGTGCTGTCGCGCGACGAACTGCTCAAGAAGATGCGCGGCATCGAATTCGACGGCCTCGACCGCAGCATCGACAACTGCATCTCCAAACTGCGCCGCAAGTTCGACGACAACCTGTCCGAGAAGATCAAGACGGTGTGGGGCGAGGGTTATCTGTTCTCGCCTTCGGCCTGGAACTAAACGTCGTCCCCGCGGCGGCGGGGACCCAATCGGGAATGACGGTCAATGCAAGCCCAACCGGCGTCTCAGCGGCCGCCCGACACGTCGATGAACGTCCCGGTCGCATACGACGCCTCGTCCGAAAGCAGCCACAGCACGGCGGCCGCGACTTCTTCCGCCGTGCCGCCCCGCGCCATCGGCACGGACGATTGCAGGCGCTGGATGCGCCCCGGCTCGCCGCCGCTGGCGTGCATGTCCGTGTCGATCAGCCCCGGCCGCACGCCGTTCACGCGGATGCCCTCCTGCGCCACTTCCTTCGACAACCCGATCGTCAGCGCATCCACGGCCGCCTTCGACGCCGCGTAATCGACGTATTCGTTGGCCGACCCGAGCACGGCCGCGCGCGACGATAGATTCACGATCGCCCCGCCGTTGCCGCCGTGCTTCGTGGACATGCGCCGCACGGCTTCGCGCGCGCACAGGAAGCTGCCCGTGACGTTGGTGGCGAGGATGCGGTTGATGCGGGCGGCGTCCATATGCTCCACGCGCGATTGGCGCGCGAGGATGCCGGCGTTGTTGACGAGGGCGTCGAGCCGGCCGCAGCGCGCATCGATGGCGGCGAACAGGCGCGCGACGTCGTCTTCCTCGGCCACGTCGGCCGCCACCGCGAACGCGTGGCCGCCGGCCGCTTCGATGGCCTGCACGACGGCGTTTGCCGCCGCGTCGTTGTCCCGGTAATTCACACAGACCGTGTAGCCGCGCCGTGCCGCCAGCAGCGCGCAGGCGGCGCCGATGCCGCGGCTGGCGCCCGTGATCAGGATGGTCTTGTCCATTGTCGTCCCTGTTATGTCAACCGGATGAGCATACCGCGTTATTCGAAGATCGGGACGATCGCGAGCGGCGCATTGTAGGTGACGACCTGGGCCCGTCCGGGCGCCGTGGCGAAGCGCCAGGTCACGATGGGAAAGCCTTCGTCGGGATCGCCCGTGAAGGCGGCGCCGGACGTCACGGGCAGCGCCTGCTCGCCGCCCTCCGCATGGCGCAGGCGGGCGCCGGCCGTTTCGGCCGATCCCTTCCTTGGGAACACGAAGCGCACGCCGACGCACTGGCGCGCGCGCTGCGACGCATCCACGTAGCGCACGAAGCCGAGCGCCTGGGCGCAGGCCGTGCGCAGGTCCGCGGCATCGTACTGGCCGTCGGCGCGCGGCGCGATCGTCACCTGCGGGCGCAGCACGAACGGCATGCCCTTGCGGTTCAGGACGAGGGCCGCGTTCTCGTCGTACGCCGCCTTCGTCAGCGGAAACACCGTGCGGCCGAGAGCGTCCAACGGCAGGTTCAATTGCGTCGTCTTGCCCGTCAGCGTGAGCTGGGCGCCCTCGCCCAGTCCGGCGTGGTCGCGCGACTGCACCTGCAACTGGCTTTGCAGCAGGTTCTTCGGACCGCCGTATTTCTCGAACTGGACCATGGCCCGGTACGCATCCCGGTAGCTCACCCATTCGCCGGCCTGTGCCTGCGCCTGCACGACGGCTGGAGCGGCCGCGAGCAGCGAGACAAAGGCAGCGATGAGTTGGCGGGATGCGCGCATCATCAGAACCGGTAGGTGAAGGCGGTCGAAACCGTCAGGTTGGTGGACCGCTCGACGAGCGGGCTCTTGGCGGCATTGCCCAGCAAGCCCTTGGCCTGCAGGTTCGAGGTCAGCATCCACGAGGGCGACAGGGCCCAGTTCCAGCGCACGCCGACGTGCGCCTCCTGCAGGCCGCCGCCCGCCTCGTAATAGGAAAAGCGGCTACGCGACGCTTCTTCCCGCGAGACGCCGAAATACGTCTGGTTGTAGTTGCGATTGACGATGGACACGCCCGCCGACACCGACACGCGGTGCTGGCTGCCCAGCTCGAACGCGAGCCGCTGCACGCCCAGGTCCAGGCGCGCGCCGTCGTGGTCGTTGCCGGCGCCATACAGCACGCTGCTCGTCAGGCGCCATTGCGGCGTCACGTAATAGTTCGCGAAGACGCCGCCCTGCAGACGTGCGCCGATCTTGTCCATGCCCTCCAGGCGCGTGGCGACCATGTGGCGCTTGTCGATCGGATCCGGGACCGGGCCGATCAGGGTCGTACCCCATGAGCTGGCGCCGTCGACGGTCTGGCCGGTGCCGGTCTCGTCACGGCCGGGCTGCACGGCCACCAGCGGGCCGTATTCGAACGTCGGGCTGTCCGTCAGGTGCATGCCGGCGCTCATGCCGGAAATAAAAAGGCCGTTGCTCCATTGAACCTGGAGCACCGGCAACGCTGATACCTTGCGGCTTCCCGTCCCGTCCCAGCGCGGCGCCGACTGCACGCCGAGGCCCACGTACATGTCGCGGCTGCCGTCGGGCATGGGGTTGGTCGCCGGCGTCTGGGCCCACGCCGTACCGCAGGCGGCGCCCAGCGCGAGGAAGAGAAGCTTGTTCATGTTCGGGGTTGAAAGATTCGGGAAGACAATATTCTACGTCCTTGTCTTCCTTCCTCCCATATCCTTTCCTGCTTTAATGCCTCGTTGCCACTTCGGTCGAAAATACCACCGGCAACTCGCTGCGCGGGATCACGGCCAGGTGCGCGGGGGTCGTCACGTGCATGGCGCACAGGATGTCCGATCCCGGCACCGAGCGCAGCTCACGCACGAGGATCTTGTCGCCCGCGCGCAGGATGCCGTCGATGGCAGTCGAATAGCAGCTGTTGGCGCCGCTACCCATGAAGACGCCGACGACCATCTGCGCCGCGAAATCGACGGCAGGCCTGGCGCGGCCCGGCGCGTGTTCGTCCCACAGGCGGGTCCAGGCAGCCTCGTCCTTGACGACGACCGTGCGTGCGTCGTGGACGCCCGACAGGCTCGTCGCATCCGCGGTCTGGAAGAAGATGTCCGCGGCGGCCACCTTGTTGAACGCGACGTCGGCATCCACGCGATCCACGGCCACGACCTGCATCGGCTGGGTCACGACGGGCAGGCAGATGGCGACCGTCGTCACGTCGCGCTCGTCGATCTCGACTTCGAGCTTGCTGGCGCCCGCCGCCACGCGGCCGACGACCATGCTGCGGCAACCGCTGGCGTAGTCGCCGGCGAACACGGCGAGGAGCATCTTGCGCGTGAAATCGACTTTCGGCTGGGCCGGGACCGGGGTGCGGCCGGCGGTGTGCTGGGCCCACAGCTTGTCCCAGGCAGCCTGGTCCTTGATGACGACGGTCTGGGGCGCCGTCACGCCCGAGAAGGTATCCTTCGCGACGGTGTCGAACGTGACCGCCGTGCCGGCTGCCGGCAGGAAGGCCAGTTGTTCGACCTTGTGGCTGCTGCCCAGGCCCAGATCCGGCTGGTCGGCATGCTTGACGATCGTCTCGAACAGCGCGCGGGCGCTCTCGTCCTGGCAATTGGTCTTCGGTCCGGCAATCGTGTCGCCGTACGAGCACAGGCGGGCTTCCGGCTTGTTGCCGAACAGGACTTGCTCATAGGACGCGTCCGCGCAGCGACCGGCATGGTCCCAGAACACTTGCTTGCCGTCGATGACGAACAAACGGTTCTTGGTCTCGCTGCAGGCGGCAGTGCGCGCCATCTCGACGAACGGGGCGGTTGCCAGGGCGGCCGGGTTCGGCTCGCCGACCGCGATGCCGGGGCTGGCTTGCTGGTCATGCATCGTGCTTCCTCCACCGCAGGCGGCCAGCGCCGCGCCGACGATCACGGCGCCCAGCGGCGTCATCACGCGTCCAAACATGCTCATACTCTCCCTCTCCTGGAAACGATGGCGCCGTGTGCCCGGCACGCATCCCGAATAAAAAAGGGTCCGCCTTCTCTCGCGCATCGGGCGGACCCAAACGGAAAACCCAATGAGGCCAGGTCGAAAACCTGCTACGTCGCGACGGTTTTCGACGTGTCCTGACGTGTAGACATCGTACGCAGTCCGGTCAAGAACTTCATCCCCGGACTGTCCAGCATTTGTCCTCAATTTGTAAGGGATGGTTTTTTAGATCATTGCTCCTATACAATTTCGAGATGTGTAAGACAAACTCAGCCCAGGACAGTGCCCACGACCGGAGGACGGCGGCGTGAATCGCCTGTTTTTCCGCTTCTTCGTGCTCGTGATGCTGTCGATCACGGCGGCGACGTTCGTCATCTATTTCGTCTTCGCCCGGCTGTTCGGCGACCCGCTCGACGACATCGCGCGGCGCCAGGCGTCGGCGCAGATCTTCCTGCTCGAACAATACGTCGACCGCGCGCCGGCCGATGAGTGGCTCGGCCGCCTGAACAAGGTGCGCGAAGTGTCGGAGGCTCATTTCGACCTGATCCCGCTGGACCAGGCGCGCGCCGCCCTGCCCGCCCGCCAGCATGAGGCGCTGGAGCGGGGCGACGTCGTGCTGGATCCGCAGCACAAGGCATTCTTCCGGCGCGTCGACCTGCGCGGCGACCGCTACATCGGCAGCAACGAGGAAGCGATCCGCGCCTACAACCTGCCGATCGACCTCGGCCAGGCGCTCGCGATGGAAGTGGTGCGCTACGTCGTCGTGGCGCTGGCGCTGCTCGTGCCGATCGCGCTGTGGTCGCGCTCGCACTGGCGGGCATTGCAGACGCTGTCGCGCGTGGCGGATGAATTCGGTGCCGGGCAGCTGTCCGCGCGGGCGCACCTGAAACCGGCGGACGCCGTGTTTCCGCTGGCCGAACGCATCAATGCGATGGCCGAGCGCATCCAGGGCTTGCTGGAAGCGCAGAAGAACCTGCTCCACTCCGTGTCGCACGAACTCCGCACGCCGATCGCGCGGCTGGAATTCGCGCTGGAACTGCTGGCCGAGCGCGCGGGCGACCCCGCGCTGACCAAGCGCATCGCGGCGATGGAAGGCGACCTGACCGAGTTGAACGACCTCGTCAACGAACTGCTGTCGATGAGCAAGCTGGACAACGCCCAGGGCCCGCAGCGCGCCCTGTTCGAGCTGGAGCCGCTGCTGCGCGAATGCACGGACGGCCTGCATCCGCGGCCGCAGCGCCTGCACGTGGACCTGGGCGAGCACCTGGGCAGCGTGGACGGCGACCGCCGCCTGATCGGCCGCGCCATCGGCAACCTGCTGAGGAATGCACAGAAGTACGCGGCGCACGAGGTCGCGCTGCGCGTGCGGCGCGACGATTGCCGCATCGAGATCGCCGTCGAGGACGACGGGCCCGGCATTCCCGAAGAAGAGCGGGAACGCATCTTCGAGCCGTTCTACCGCCTCGACCGCAGCCGCGACCGCGCCACCGGCGGCTTCGGCCTCGGCCTGTCGATCGCGCACAAGGCGATAGCCCTGCATGGCGGCAACCTGAAAGTCGAGCAGTCGACCCTGGGCGGCGCCCGCTTCGTGATCAACCTGCCGGACGGCGTGCTGTCGGCCTGATTACTTCGCCTGCGCGGCCTTGTCGACGAGCTTGTCCGCCACCTGCAGCGTCGCCTTGAACACGTCCGTGCGGTCGGCGCCTTCCATCTGGCGCGACAACAGGCCGGGGTTCGTCAGGAAGCGGCCGCCGACGATGAGCGTGGGCGCGGACTCGACCTGGTAGTTGGCCGCGACCTTGTCGAGCTGGCGCAGGCGCGTCGTCACGCCGAACGAATTCCACGCGTCGAGGAAGGTCGCCCGGTCGACGCCGTTCTGCGCCGCCCAGTCGATGATGACGTCGTCTTTGTTCAAACGGATATGGTCCGTGTGCACCGCCTTGAACACTTTCGCGTGCATGTCGCCCAGCCGGCCCAGTGCTTCAAGCGTCAGGAACAAATGCGCTTCCGGATCGGCCTGTCCCGTCGACGGGTAATGGATGCGGCGCACCGTGATGCGGTCGCCTTCCTTCCTGACCCACTCCTCCAGTAACGGTTCCAGTGCATTGCACACCGGGCAGTGGTACATGAAGAATTCGATGACCTCGACCTTGTTGCCGTTCACCTGCACGGGCTGCGAACGGGCGAGCGTGGCATAGTCGACGCCATTCTGCGGAACAGCGGGCGACGCATGGGCGAGAGACAGCGACAGGGACAGCAGCAGGCCGAGGCCGGCGGCGCGCAGGAAAGGCATGGACAATCCTTCAGGTCGTGAAAAACCTGAAGGTTACCATTTCCTTAAGGAATTATCGACGTCCGACCGGCGCCGGGCGTTCCGGCTTCACGTGGCCCATCGCGTAGAACAGGTGGTCCCACCAGTGCTCGCGCGAATGCACGGTCAGCAGGCATTGCCGGTCGATCTCGCCCTTGAACACGGGATCCGCGCATTGATTCGTCACCAGCGCATTGCGCTGGTTTTCGGCGTTCACGAGCGCAATGGCGAGCCAGAATGCAAGACCTGCGAGCACGATCACGAGCACCCAGGCCGCGTGGTTCCAGTTACTCGAATCGAACAGATGCTCCTCGTCCGGCTTGGACTTGTCGTACATCTTCAGGATCTTGCCTTCGGCGTCACTCATTGCGCTGTTTCTACCTTTTATTTATTTCGACTTGGCGGCTTTCGCGACCAGGGCGTCCATCACTTGCAGCGTGGCTCCGAACAGGGCCGGCTCGTTCTGGGTCTTGACCGAATTGTAGACCAATGCCGGCGACGTCTGGTACTTGCCGTCGATGACGATGGTCGGCACGCTGTCGACCTTGTAGTCGCTGGTGATCTGCGGCAGGCGGCGCAGCTTGGTCGTCACGCCGAACGAGTTCCACGCGTCCAGGAACTTGTTACGGTCGAGACCATTCTTCGAGGCCCAGTCGATGATGGCCGCATCCGTGTTCAGACGCAGGCGATCCACGTGCCAGGCCTTGAAGACCTTGGGCTGGAACTCTTCGGCCTTGCCCAGCGCTTCCAGCGTCAGGCGCAGGTGCGCTTCCGGATCGTTGGGACCCGACGACGGCAGGTGGACACGCTTGAACACGATGTTGTCGCCTTGCTTTTTGACCCACTGTTCGAGCTGCGGTTCCAGCGCGTTGCAGTGCGGGCAGTGGTACATGAAGAACTCGATCACCTCGACCTTTTTACCCGTGGCCTGCACCGGTTGCGGCTGAGCGAGCGTCACGTACTCGACACCGCTCTTCGGGTCGGTCGGCGAAGCGAACGCGGTGCTGGCGGCGAGGACGGTGGCGAGCAGGGCAAAACGCAGGGAACGCATAGTTTTCCTTCTAGGGTTGGTTAAGCAAACGACGCGAGATTACCACTTTTTCGGTCGCGAGCCTTAGCCAGGGCTTATTTCTTGCAATTGGTTACCGTCGTAACCAACACCGGGGTCAGAGCCCGATTTTGGGCAATTTCCAAATCTAGGGCTCTGACCCCGGTTTGTCAGAAGTCGTACCGGGCCGACAATTTCAGTTGACGTCCATCGCTCGGGTAGATGCCGCCCTTGCACGAGAACGCATTGCTGAAGTAACGACGGTCCGCCAGGTTCAGCCCCGTCGCGGCGACGTCCCATGCGCCCAGCTTGATGCTGTAGCGCGCGTCGAGCGTCGTGTAAGACGGGATGCGTGCGCCGCAGGTGTTGCTGAAGTCGCCGCCGTAACGCTGGCTGTCGACCCATTGCACGCCCACGTCGGCCGACTGGCCATTGCCCGGCACCCACGCCAGGCGCGCCGTCACGACGTTCTTGGGCACGAGCGCCAGTTCGCGGCCGGCGTTGGGGCCGTCCGTGAAGTGCGCGATCACGTGCTGCAGGTGCGCGCTGGCGCGCCAGCCCGCCGCCAGCGCCGCCTCGGCATCGATCTCGACGCCCTTGCGCTCGGTCGGATCGAGGTTCGTGTTCGCGCCCCAGCCGCCATTCAGCGTCGGATCATAGAAAATCTCGTTGTCCAGGCGATGGCGGAATACGCGCGCCGTCAGCGTGCGGCTGTCGTCGCCCGGCGCGTGGCGCAGGGTCGTACCGAGTTCCAGGTCGTGCGACGTCTGCGCCTTCAGGATATCGAGGCTGGACCGGTAGCCGTTCTCGTCGACGTTGGCCACGCGGTAGCTCTGCCCCGCCTTGGCGTACACCTCGACGAGCGGGTGCACACGGTAGCTGGCCTGCGCTTCCCACGCGTTCTGCGATTGCGAACGGTCTTCCGGCGCGACGCCGCCCACGACGTCCACGACGTTCTTGTCGAAGTTCTCGTGGCGCGCGCCCAGCGCGATGCGGCCGTCGTGGGCCGGATCGAAGCGCAGCTCGTCGCGCAGGTACACGGCCTTCGACGACTGGCTCGCGTCGGCGCTCGAGAACGAGGCCGTCGTCTTGCGCTTCCAGCGCGTGAAGTCCACGCCGCCCACCAGTTCATTGAGCATGCCGCCGACGTCGGACAGCCAGCGCGCGCGCGGCGAGAACTGGTCCTGGCGGCCGTCGTACGCATTGTTCGAGCCGAAGGACAGGTAGTTCGAACGCACGTTGCGTTCGCGGTGCGACAGGTCGGCCGCCAGGTCGACGGCGCCCAGGCGGTATTCGGCGAAGACGTTCGCGCGGTCCGTGTTGAGCGAGCCGAAATCGTTCGGCGTCGACGCCTGGCGCGGATCGGCGTCGAACTGGGTCAGCGACAGCGAACCCGGGAGACGCGAATCCTGGCGCGCGCTCTCGACGTGGATGCCGGCGCGGCCGCCCGTGAAGCGGGTCTGCAGGTTCAGCGAGGCGGTCGTCTGGTCGAAATCGCTGTTGCGGCGGTAGTTGTTGGAACCCTGGCGCGCGACGGCGATGTCGGCGCTGACGTCGCCCGCCGTCTGCGACAGCTGCGCGCGCAGATCGTGTTCATGGAACGAGCCGCCTTCGGCAAACACGGAACCGTGCAGGCCGCCGGCCACGTTGCGGCGCGTCGTGATCTGGATGATGCCGCCGGTGGCGCCTTCGCCATACAGCACGCTGCTGCCGCCGCGGGTGATCTCGATGCGTTCGACCGTGTCGATCGGGATCGTCGACAGCACGGTGTTCGCCAGTTCGTTCTCGTTCAGGCGCACGCCGTCGACCATGATCACCATGTTCTGCGCGCTGTTGGTGCCGAAGCCGCGCAGGTCGAGCGCGAAGTCGGGCGAGGAGTCCAGGCTCTGGCGGCCGAACACGCCGCCGATCTTGCGGATCGCGCTGTTCACGTCGTTGACGCCGGCGCGGCGGATGTCGTCCTGCGTGATGACGGTGGCGCCGATCGGACGCAGGGTTTCCACGCTCGGGAAACGGGCACCGGTGATGACGACGGTCGATGGGTTGCCGTCCTGGGCGCGCACGGCGCCGGCGGAGAGGGACAGGACGATGGCACAGGCCAGCGCGATCGGCTTGATAGCCGGCGCGCCGCGGGTGGAGGCGGCAGTATGCATTGGATGTTCAGTGTTCGTTTGGCGCCGGCAAGCGTCCCCGCACGCCGGCGTACACAAAAGCGCGGCGTAACGCCGGCTTCCCCTGTCTGGCCGGTCTCCGGGCTCCAAGACGGACCGTCCCACCTTCCTATGCAAGCACAGTGGCTGTCGGGGCGGCCTGTCGCCGTGCGGCGACGCTTGTTTACCGTTGCGGGGGCAGCACACGTTGGCACGCCGCCGGAGGCGACGCCGCTTCGTGTTTCCCGTTTAACTGCACGCGCAGACGCGCATGCGGGCACCAGAACCCCGAGATTATAACCTGTATAGTGTAGGCACAAAAATAACAGCCACGCCCGGGATCCCGCATGCTTCCTCGTTTCCGATTTCGCCTCGTCCTCGCCGCGGTGCTGCTGCTGGCGGGCGCGGTGTTCGCCGCACCTGCATCCGACGGCATCGCCCTCGCCGCGCCCGATGCCGCCGCCGTGCGCGTGCCCAGCAGCCCGGATGCCTGGGGCGGCCCGCGCACGGGCCGCGAACCCACGCTGTCGGACCGCGTCGTCCATTACGACATCGCCGCCACGCTCGACCCGGTAAAGCACACGGTCACGGGCCGCGAGCGCCTCACGTGGCGCAACCGCAGCAACGTCGCCGTCAGCAGGGTCTACCTGCACCTGTACATGAACGCGTTCGAAAACGCGGGCAGCACCTATTTCACCGAGCGGCGCACGCGCGACGGCACCTTCCGCTCCGGCGTCGACATCAAGGATGCGTGGGGCCACATCGCCCTGCGCCGCGTCGCGCAAGGAAGCGCCGGTGTGCCGTGGACCTTCGTCCATCCGGACAACGGCCCGGCGACGGACCATACGGTCGTGCGCTTCGACCTGCCGCAGGCCGTCGCGCCGGGCGCATCGACGACGCTCGACATCGACTTCGTCACGCAACTGCCGCGCGTCGTCGCCCGCGCCGGCTACTTCGGCACGTTCCACCTCGTCGTGCAGTGGTTCCCGAAGATCGGCGTGCTGGAACTGCCGGGCGAACGGGGGGCGACGGCGCCGCGCTGGAACGTGCACGAGTACCACCTGAATTCCGAGTTCTACGCGGACTTCGGCAGCTACGACGTGAAGCTCACCGTCCCGCGCGGCTACACCGTGGGCGCGACGGGCGAACCGCAAGGCGCCCCCGTCGACAAGGACGGCATGCGCACGTGGCGCTTCGCGCAGGGCGACGTCCACGACTTCGCCTGGACCGCGGACAACCAGACAGCCAGGCCGCTCGTCGACACGTGGTCCGGCCCGGGCAGCCCGACGGTGACGGTGACCGTGCTGTACCCGCCCGAATTCGCGGCGAGCGCGGCGCCCGCGCTGAAGGCGGCAAAAGAATCGCTGACGTACTTCTCGAACACGCTGGGCCCGTACCCGTACAGGACGCTGACCATCGTGATCCCGCCCTACAACGCGGAGGAAGCGGGCGGCATGGAATACCCGACGTTCTTCACGGCCGAGGCCTACCGCACCGTCGAACCGCGCACCGTGAACCAGTTCGCCCTCGCCTTCGTCACCATCCACGAATTCGGCCACGGTTATTTCTACGGCCTGCTCGCGTCGAACGAATTCGAGGAACCGCTGCTGGACGAAGGCCTCAACGAATACTGGGACAACCGCATGATGCGCGACCAGGGCCAGCTCGCGTACATCGCGACGCCGCTGCTCGCCCGCCTCGGCTTCGCGCCCGGCTATCCGACCTTCGACGCCGAGCGCACCGCGACGCCGCGCCACGACCCGGCCGACCCGCCCGGCGCCAACGCGTGGCACCGCCTGCAGGACATCGGCCCCGTCTACACGCGCACGGCGATCCTGATGCGCGACCTGGAAGCGCACATCGGCCGCGCGCCGATGGGGCGCGCGTTCAAGGAATACTACCGGCGCTGGAAGTTCCGCCACCCGAGCACCGCCGACCTGCGCGAGACGCTCGCCGAGGTGACAGGCCAGCGCGCCGTCGTCGAGGACATGTTCGAGCGCCAGGTCTACGCCGTCTCCCGCGTCGACGACAGCATCGCCGACCTCGCGAGCACGGAACTGATGCCGCTCCCCGGCGCGCACGAGAGCCAGTCCGCCGTCGACAAGCGCATAGCCGCGGCGCGCGCGGCATGGCGCAAGACGCATCCGGACGGCACCGGGCCGTACCCATACCGCACCGATGTCACGATCCGCCGCCACGGCGCGCCCGTGCCGCAGACGCTCGTCGTGAAATTCGCCGACGGCAGCACCGAGACCGCGCGCTGGGATGCCGACGAACGCTGGCACACGTTCACCTGGACGAAGCCGGCGAAGGCCGTCTCCGCCGAACTCGATCCGCAGCGCCTGCACTACCTGGACGTGAACAAGCTCGATGACAGCCGCACGCTCGCACCGGATGCGCGCGCCTCGCACCGCTGGGGCTTCGAGTTCGCCGCCGCCGTCAACTACCTCCTTGCCCTGATCGCCACCTTATGACGACCGAAACGACCCTCGCGCCACCTTCCCTTGCGCCGCGCGCGGCCGGCCTCCACGGCGTGCTGCCTGCGGCGCGCGCCGCGCTGCAATGGCGTTTGCTGCTGTGGTGGGCCGTGCTCCTGCTGCTGCCGACGATCGTCGCCGCGCTGCCGGTGTGGGAGCTGCTGGCCGCCAGCCTCGATCACTCGGTGTACGCGGGACGTCTGGCGGAACGCCTCGACATGATCGCGTACGCCGACATCCTGCACGCCGCGCGCGACCAGTACGCGCCGGCGCTGGGCGCGGGCAGCCTCGTCGCGCTCGTGCTGACGTTGTTGCTGTCGCCGCTGCTGGCCGGCATGGCGCTCGCCGCCGCGCGCGCGCCGGAACGGCTGGCGTCGGGCGCGCTGCTGGCCGAAGGCGCGCAGTGTTACCCGCGCCTCGCGCGCATGCTCGCGTGGTCGGTCGTCCCGCTGGGTGTGGCGGGACTGATCGGCAGCTCGGCCCACCATGTGGCCGGCCGGATCGCCGAGACGGCGCGGCTGGAAACCGACGCCGAACGCGCCGCGCACCTGGCCACGCTCGCGACCGTCGTGCTGCTCGTGCTGGCCCACGCGACGGTCGACATCGGCCGCGCCATGCTGGCCGCCGACCGCCGCCGCACGTCCGCCATCGGCGCGTGGTGGCGCGGCTGCGGGCAGCTGGCACGCCGGCCGCTCGCGCTGCTGGGCACCTATCTGGGCATCACCTCAGCCGGTCTCGCGCTCGCGGCCGTGCTGGCGTTCGCGCGCGTGCACGTGCCTGCGCTGGGGACGGCCGGCACGATCGGCGCAGCCGTGCTGGCCCAGGTCGTCGTGCTCGTGCTCGGGTGGATGCGGATGGCGCGCCTGTTCGCGCTGACGGCGCTGCTGCGCTGATCCACGCGGGCGGCGCGGATCGGCTACCATGAACACTTCGATTGCCGCCCGAAGGAGCCTGCCATGACCCGCCTGCCCACCTATTTCGTCTCGCACGGAGGCGGCCCGTGGCCGTGGATGAAGGACCAGTACGGTCCCACGTATGCCGAGCTGGAAGCGTCGCTGGTCGACATCAAGCGGCAGGTCGGCGTGCGCCCGAAAGCCGTGCTCGTCGTGACGAGCCACTGGGAGACGGACGACTTCACGATATCGTCCGGCACGGCCCCCGGCATGATCTACGACTACGGCGGCTTCCCGCCGCACACGTACCAGATCCGCTATCCGGCGCCGGGCGAACCGCAGCTGGCGGCGCGCGTCGCGCAACTGCTGAACGATGCCGGCCAGCCTGCCCGCCTGGATGCGGAGCGCGGCTTCGACCACGGCACGTTCTCGATGCTGGCGCCGATCTATCCCGAAGCCGACATGCCGGTCGTGCAGCTGTCGATCCGCCACGGCTACGACCCGGCGGTGCACCTGGCCGCCGGCCGCGCGCTGGCCCCGCTGCGCGACGAGGGCGTGCTGATCCTCGGCAGCGGCCTGTCGTTCCACAACCTGCGCCAGTTCGGCCCGGCCGGCGCGCTGGCGTCGAACGCGTTCGATACGTGGCTGCAGCACGTGCTGCTGGAGCTATCGCCCGCCGACCGCGAGCAGGCGCTGCTGCACTGGAGCGAGGCGCCGTATGCGCGCATGGCGCATCCGCGCGAGGATCATCTCGTGCCGCTGTGGGTGGCGCTGGGCGCGGCCGAGCAGGAGGCGGCCGCGTGCGTGTATCACGAGGAGAGTTTCTTTGGGGCGTTGACGGTGTCGAGTTTCAGGTTCGGCAACGCCGCGGCCTGAATCAGGTTCCGCGCTTCCCGCGCGCCGCCTCTTCCGCCTTGCGCGCGGCCTTCTCGGCCGCGATGCGGGCCTTTTCTTCCATCTCGATGCGGTGGCGCTCCAGCGCCTCGGCGCGGGTCTGCGGTGTTTCCAGGCTGATGCGGCCCAGCGCGCCCTGGCGGTAGTCCTGCAGCAGCACGTGCGCCGCCTTTTCGTAGTCGTAGTCGCCGCCGCGCACGCGGAACGCTCGACGCTGGGCGACGCCTTCGATCACGCCGAAGCCGTCCAGCCCTTCCGTCTTGATGCCGTAGCGAGCCGTCAGCAGTTGCGGATAGCGCTGCAGCAGCAGGCCGCCCAGGTATTCCGCCACTTCTTCCTCGATGACGGCGTTCGTGCCGATCGCGTGGCTGGCGGCCAGCATCAGGCCGTCGCTTTCCATGTCAATCTTCGGCCACAGCATGCCCGGGGTGTCGACCAGCACGGTGAACTTGTCCAGATAGAGCTTTTGCTGGGACTTCGTGACGGCCGGTTCGTCGCCGACCTTGGCCACGCGCTTTTTCAGCAGCGCGTTCATCAAGGTCGACTTGCCCACGTTCGGGATGCCCATGATCATGATGCGCAGCGGCTTCGTCGGCACGCCGCGGTGCGGGGCCAGCGTCTTGCACAGGTCGGGGATCTTCGCCACGTCCGACGGCTTCTTGGTCGTCATCGGGTACGCGGTCACGCCTTCCTGGGCGTCGTACCACGCGGCCCAGGCCGCGGTGGCGGCGGGGTCGGCGAGGTCGGTCTTGTTAAGCACCTTCAGGCAGGGACGCTGGCGGAACTTGCGCAACTCTTCGACCATCGGGTTGCTGCTCGCCTGCGGCAGGCGGGCGTCCAGGACCTCGATGACCACATCGGTGTTTTCCATCTGCTCCGCGGCCTGCTTGCGGGCGGCGGCCATGTGGCCCGGGAACCATTGAATCGACATGCTCTACCTTCAAAAATTTGCGTGCAACCGGGTATTTTACCCTAGTCCACGCAAATCGACGACAGCCTGGGCGATGCTGCAGCGGCCGTCCCGGTCGACGGCCCTCCTGTCGACGGCGCTTCAGTCGAGGTCCGCGAGGGCCTTGACGTGGGCCACGACACTGCGTCCCAGCGCCGACAGCGCGTAGCCGCCCTCCAGGCAGCTGACGATGCGTCCGCCCGCGTACCGGCGGGCGATGTCGGCGACCTGGTGCGTGATCCACGCGTAATCCGCCTCGACGAGGGCCATGCCGCCCATGTCGTCTTCCTTGTGGGCGTCGAAGCCGGCCGAGATGAAGATCATCTGCGGGCGGAAGGCGTGCAGCGCGGGCAGCCATTGTTCGGCGACGAGCTTGCGCACGACGTCGCCGCCCGAGTACGCGGGGACCGGTACGTTGACGCAGGTCGGCGTGATCGGTTCCGGTTCCGTGTACGGATAGAACGGATGCTGGAAAAAGCTGGCCATCAGTACGCGCGGGTCGTCCTTGAACGACTCCGCCGTGCCATTGCCGTGGTGGACGTCGAAGTCGACGATGGCGACGCGCTCCAGCCCGTGCACGTCGAGCGCGCGGCGCGCGGCGATGGCCACGTTGTTGAAGAGGCAGAAGCCCATGGGCTCCGCCGGCCGCGCGTGGTGGCCCGGCGGGCGGACGGCGCAGAACGCATTGTCGACGGTGCCGGCGATGACGGCATCCGTCGCGGCCACGGCGGCGCCGGCCGCGCGCAGGGCGGCGCGGTAGCTGTCCTTGCACAGCAAGGTGTCGCCGTCGAGCGGATAGAGTTCGCCCGCCTGCGGCAGGTTGTCGCGCACGAGGTCGAGCGCACCCTGCGTGTGGTTGCGCAGGATGTCGGCTTCGTCGGCCAGCGGCGCGCTCACCCGCTCGACGAGACCCTCCAGGCGCGCGAGGATCAGCTGGTCCTCGATGGCACGCAGGCGCTCGGGGGCTTCGGGATGCCAGCTGCCCATCTGGTGCAGGGTGCAGTCCGGGTGGCTGTAAATGGCTGTACTCATGATTCCTGGTTGATGCTCATCGATACCGCAAGTCCCTCCGTTCTCGCATAGAATCGATGCGAAAGGCAACCGCAGGCATATCAGGATTGCTAACAGCGTTAATCTACCACGCCTGGGTGCCCCGCCGCCCCGGAACGACCATCGGAAGCCATCCATGTTCAATCAATTGCACGCCGCCGCCCGCCAGGTCAGCCAGATCGTGGTCGGCAAGGACCGGCAAGTCCGCCTTGCGCTGACCTGCCTGCTGGCCGGCGGCCACCTGCTCATCGACGACGTGCCCGGCGTCGGCAAGACGACCCTCGCCCATGCGCTCGCGCTGGCGCTGGGCCTGAAGTTCAACCGCGTCCAGTTCACGAGCGACCTGCTGCCGGCCGACGTCGCCGGCATTTCCGTCTACGAGCGCGAAAAGAGCGGCTTCGTCTTCCACCCCGGCCCGATCTTCACCCAGGTGCTGCTCGCGGACGAGATCAACCGCGCCACGCCCAAGACGCAGTCGGGCCTGCTGGAAGCGATGGAAGAGCGGCAGGTCACGGCCGACGGCGTCACCCGCGCGCTGCCGGAGCCCTTCTTCGTCATCGCGACGCAGAATCCCGCGCACCAGGTCGGCACGTTCCCCCTGCCGGAATCCCAGCTCGACCGCTTCCTGATGTGCCTGTCGCTCGGCTATCCGGACGCCGCCGCCGAGCGTGCCCTGCTGATGGGCGAGAACCGGCGCGCGATGCTGAAAACCATCGAGCCCGTGATGCGCCCGGAAGAACTGCTCGACGCCCAGCGCTCGCTGCGCGCGATCCACGCCTCCGACAAGCTCATCGACTACCTGCAGGCCTTGGCGCAGTCCTCGCGCTCGGGCAAGCTGTTCGCGGAAGGCCTGTCGCCGCGCGCCACGCTCGCGCTGCTGCAGGCCGCGCGCGCGTGGGCCGCGCTGGAAGGCCGCGACCACGTGATCCCGGAAGACGTGCAGGCCCTGCTCGTGCCCGTGTGCGCGCACCGGTTGCGGCCGCTGCGTTCCGCGCAGGGCGTGGCGATGGCCAGCCGCGACCTCGTGCTGCAGTTGCAGAAATCGGTCCCGGTCTGATGCCCCCCGCAGCCGATCCAGCGATGGCACGACCCGATGGCTGGCTGAACCGCAAGCGCGTCCAGTGGCGCACGAAGACGACGGCCCACGACAAGGGCAGCGTGCTGCTGAACCAGCGGCGCGTCTACATCCTGCCCACGCGCGCGGGCCTCGCGTTTTGCGCGCTGCTGCTCGTCCTGCTGGTCGGTTCGATCAACTACAACCTGGGCCTCGGCTTCGGCCTCACGTTCGTCGCCGGCGCCTGCGCCATCGTCGACATGGTGCAGACGACGCGCAACCTGGCCGGCCTCGTATTGAGCCCCGGCCGCGCGCCCGACGTGCATGCGGGCGAGGACGCGCCGTTCGAGCTGCGCGTCGAGAACCCGACGCGCCTGGCCCGCTACGCCGTCTGGATCGATTTCGAGCACGTGCCCGAGCCGCGGCAGGCCATCGACGTGCCGGCCGGCGGCAGCACGACGCTCGTGCTGCGCACGGCCACGCGTGCGCGCGGATGGATGCGTCCGCCGCGCGTGCGCCTCGCCACGCACTTCCCGCTCGGCCTGTTCCGCGCGTGGAGCTGGTGGCAGCCGGACAGCCGCGCCCTCGTCTACCCGTTCCCCGAGCAGGACGCGCCGCCGCTGCCGATGCTGGGCCGCCCCAGCCCCGACGGCGCGGGCAGCACCGGCAGCGATGATTTCGCCGGCGTGCGCAGCTACCAGCCGGGCGATCCGCTGCGCCACCTCGCATGGCGCCAGATCGCGCGCCTCGATCCGGAGCTGGGCGGCCAGCTCGTCACCAAGCATTTCGAGGGCGGCACGGTCGACGAACTCGTGCTCGACTTCAACACACTGCCCGCCCGGCTCGACGTGGAGCTGCGCCTCGCGCGCATGGCCCGCTGGGTGCTGGAAGCGGAGCAGCGCGCCCTGCCCTATGGCTTCATCCTCGGCCGCATCCGCTACCCCGTGACGCTCGGCACGGCGCACCAGGCGGCTTGCCTGCGCGCGCTGGCGCTGTACGGCTTGCCGGAGGAGCCGGCGTGAAGGTGCTCCTGTCACGGGACAAGCAGGATACCTTGCTGCTGATCGCCAGCAGCCTGCTCGTGCTGGCACCGCACGCGGCCCACCTGCCCGTGTGGGTGAGCCTGCTGTGCGGCGCCACGCTGGCCTCGCGCGCCGCGATCACCCTGCTGGGCCGGCGCATGCCGTCGAACGTGCTCCTCGTGCCGATCGCGGCGGCCGCGATGTTCGGCGTGCTGCAGAGCTATCACACCCTGCTGGGACGCGACGCGGGCGTCGCCATGCTCGTCCTCCTCGTCGCCTTCAAGATGCTGGAGATGCATGCGCGGCGCGACCTGTTCGTCGTCGTGTTCCTGTGCTACTTCCTGGTACTCACCAATTTCTTTTATTCGCAGACGATCCCGACGGCCCTGCTGATGCTGGCTTCGCTCGTCGCGCTGCTGGCCACGCAGTTGTCGTTCCAGCTGACGGGCGCCGTGCCCCCGCTGCGCACACGTTTATGGATGGGCGCGAAGCTGCTCGGGCTGGCGCTGCCGCTGGCGGGCGCCGCGTTCGTCCTGTTCCCCCGTATAGAAGGACCGCTGTGGGGCATGCCGGACGCGTCGCACGGCGCGCAGAGCGGCCTGTCCGACACGATGGCGCCCGGCCAGATGTCGAACCTGGCGCAGTCGGAAGACGTCGCGTTCCGCGTGAAATTCGACGGGCCCGTGCCCCCGCAGCCGCAACTGTACTGGCGCGGCCCCGTGCTGGGCAGCTACGACGGCCGCACCTGGACGCGCGTGCGCCCGTCCCGCCACACGCGCCCGCAGGCACTGTCGCTGTCCGTGGGCGGCACACCGGTCGGCTACCAGGTCACGCTGGAACCGTCGAACACGCGCTGGCTGTTCGCACTCGAGATGCCGCGCGCCATTCCCGAACTGCCGGGACACGGCGTGACGCTGTCCGGCGAACTGGAATTCCGGTCGCTCGACCCGATCGGCGAGCGCGTGCGCTACGACCTCGTCTCCTTCGTGCACTACAGCCTGCAAACCGACGCGTCGCCCGTCGACGGGCAATGGCTGATGCTGCCCTACGGCCTGAATCCGCGCACGCGCGCGGCCGGCCAGGCGCTGGCGTCCCAGCCCGATCCGGCGCGCCGGGTGGCGGACGTGCTGCGCCTGTTTGCGGACGGCGGTTTCGTCTACACGCTGCAACCGCCGCTGCTGCCCGGCCGCGACTCGATCGACGATTTCCTGTACGGCACGCGCGCAGGCTTTTGCGAGCATTACGCGGGCGCCTTCGTGTTCCTGATGCGCGCGGCGGGCGTACCGGCGCGCGTCGTCACGGGCTACCAGGGCGGCGAGATGAACCCGATCGACGGCTACCTCACCGTGCGCCAATCGGACGCGCATGCGTGGGCCGAGGTGTGGTTGCCGCGGCGCGGCTGGGTACGTATCGACCCGACGGCCGCCGTGGCGCCGGAGCGCGTCCAGCGCAGCCTGGCGCGCGCGCTGCCGCCGCCGGCGCCGTTCGGCCTCGAAGGCCTGGGCCGGCTGCTGCAGCCCGATCCCGACTCGCTCCTCGGCCGCATCCGGTACATGTTCGGCGCCGTCAACAATGGCTGGAACCAGTGGGTGCTGAATTACACGCCGCAACGCCAGCGGCATCTCGTGCAACGCTTACAAGAAGGATTGTCCCATTGGCAAAGCCTGGCGCTCATTGCCATGCTCTGCGCCATGTTGTTCCTGGTAAGAAAATTCTCGCAGAGGCGGAAAGCCGACCCCGTCGATGCGCTATACTCGCTCCTGTGCCAGCGCCTCGGCCAGCTTGGCATGCCGCGTGCGCCGGACGAAGGGCCGACCGCGTACGCGCAGCGCCTCGCCGCCGCCGACCTGGCTCCCGAGACTGGCGCGGCCGCGACGGAATTCCTGCGCCGCTACAGCGCTTACCGCTACGGACCGCAGAGTCCGGGCACCGGCCTCGTTCCCATCCTGAGAGATTTGCTGTCCCGAGTTCGATGAAATCCTTCGCTCCCCTGCTGCTTGCCCTGGCCATCGGCGCCGGGCCGGCGGCGGATGCCCTCGCCGCATCCTCGCTCCATCACACCAAGGCCACGGCGAAATCCGCCAAGGCCGCCAAGGCGGCAAAAAAGGCCGGCAAGAAAGCGCAAGCCGCCGCCCCCGCCCGCCCCGCCATCGATTACGACGGCGAGGCCGTCAACTTCAGCGACTGGCAGGCCGTGCGCGATTTCGAGGACGACATCGTCGCCCGCAACGGTTTCGATCGCACGCAGGTCGAGGATGTGATCAAACGGGCACGCTTCATCGATTCCGCCGTCCAGCTCGTAAAACCGGCGCCGCCCGGCAAGCCGAAGAACTGGCAGGCGTACAGCGACCGCTTCATCGAGCCGATCCGCATCAACGCGGGTGTGCGCTTCTGGAACGAGAACGCCGACCTCCTCGCGCGCGCGGAGGCGACGTATGGCGTGCCGGCCGAGATCATCGTCGGCATCCTCGGCGTGGAAACGATCTATGGCCGCGACACGGGCCGCTTCCGCGTCGTCGACGTGCTGACCACCCTCGCCTTCGCCTATCCGGAAACGCCGAATCGCGCCGACCGCATGGCGTTCTTCCGCAGCGAGTTGGAAAACACGCTGCTGCTGGCGCACAAGGAAAACATCGACCCGTTCTCGCTTCTGGGCTCGTTCGCAGGCGCAGTCGGCATGCCGCAATTCATGCCGGGCAATATCTTGAAATATGGCGTGGACTTCGACGGCGACGGCATCGTCGACCTGCGCGGCTCGGCCGCCGATGCGATCGGCAGCGTGGCCAACTTCCTCGTCGAGCACGGCTGGGATCGCAACAACACGGGGCCGGCCGTGTTCCCGGCCAACGTGGCGCCCAGTCTCGCCTGGCAAGGGCTGCTCGGCGGCCTGGAAGCGCGTTACCGTCCGGGCGAGCTGGACGGTGCCGGCGTCGCGACGCGCACGGCCCTGCCGGATGGCCGCCTCTACGGCCTCGTCGATTTACAAAACGGGGCGGACCCGACGGAGTATTGGGTAGCGAACGCTAACTTTTTTGCTATCACTAAATACAATCGCAGTTATTTCTATGCCATGTCCGTGGTCGAATTAGGCCGTGCCGTGCGGTTGGCACGCGGGATCTAGTGTCTTCGAACCAACAACTTTGTATCAGTTTGTAACAGGATTGTCATAAGTACGGCCGAGTCATGCTGTCGTGACAACCTCATACTCCCCGGGGGTATGCTTATTTCCCGTAGACAGTTCTCTTGAGAAACATAGCATCCTCCCCGATACCCCCTCTCAAGTTGTCATTCCGCTACTCAATTCCTAATTGTGCGGCAGCGCATCGTTAATTGCTCTACACTTAAGTTTAAATAAAATACAATGATGTTCTCAGTGAGTTTGTGAGAGAATTGCATTGCGGCTATTGTTGCGATGGGACAACGAACTCAACGAAAGCCACTGATCTTATTGCTCTTAAGTACTAAATTGGAAATTAGTTGTATAATTTAGTAGAAACTTTCATATCCTTACAGGAGTGGAAGTTCCGCCGCGAGCTCTGACAAACCCTCATAGGAATAGTGAATCATGACGAACCAAGTCGGTATCGATATGAACAGCGATTCGGAAAACGACGAACTGCTGCAATACAACCCGAATCGCCTGCTCGACACCCTGATCGAGAACCTGCGCCTGAAGAACGACGCTGCACTGTCGCGCGCCCTGGAAGTTGCGCCGCCGGTGATCTCGAAAATCCGCCACCACCGTCTGCCGGTCGGCGCTTCGCTGCTGATCCGCATGCACGAAGTCTCCGATCTGTCGATCCGTGACCTGCGCTACCTGATGGGCGACCGCCGTGCCAAGTTCCGCATCAGCGACAAGCAGTTCAAGCCGAAAGACAAGGACGGCAACGCAGGCGGCAGCGAGTAATAATGGCACGCACCGGACCGGACGGCGGCCACTGACGCCGCCGCACCGCCCGACTCTGCCGGCCTCCCGAACGATCGGATTGCCGAGTCAGGCATAGTATTTCCCCGCAGCGGATGCGGGATGGGGAAGACCCAGCGCCGAGAACCCGCGCCGGGCACACAAGCAATCAGGCGGGGAACACACCCGTCGACAGATAACGATCACCGCGGTCGCAGACGATGAACACGATCGTCGCATTCTCCACCGTTTGCGAGATACGCAAGGCGATTTCGCAGGCGCCGGCCGCGGAAATACCGCAGAAAATACCCTCTTCGGCCGCCAGGCGGCGTGCCATCTGTTCCGCCGCGGCCTGGGTCACATTCTCGACCTGGTCGATGCGCGATTTATCGAAGATCTTCGGCAGATAGGCTTCCGGCCATTTGCGGATGCCGGGGATCGACGATCCTTCCTCCGGCTGCGCGCCGATGATGCGGATCGCTTCGTTCTGTTCCTTCAGGTAGTGCGACACGCCCATGATGGTGCCGGTCGTGCCCATCGCACTGACGAAGTGGGTGACGCGGCCTTCCGTGTCGCGCCAGATTTCCGGTCCCGTCGTCTCGTAGTGGGCGCGCGGGTTGTCCTGGTTGCCGAACTGGTCGAGAATGATGCCCTGGCCATCTTTCTGCATCTGCTCGGCGAGGTCGCGCGCGTATTCCATGCCGCCCGTCTTCGGCGTCAGGATGATCTGGGCGCCGTACGCGGCCATGCTCTGGCGGCGCTCGATGGACAGGTTGTCCGGCATGACCAGCACCATCTTGTAGCCGCGGATCGCGGCCGCCATCGACAGCGCGATCCCCGTGTTGCCGCTCGTCGCTTCGATCAGCGTGTCGCCGGGCTTGATCTGGCCGCGCGCCTCGGCCCCGCGCAGCATTGACATCGCCGCGCGGTCCTTTACGGAACCCGCCGGGTTGTTGCCTTCGAGCTTGCCGAGGATGATGTTGTTGCGGGCCGCCGCTTCCGGCCCGGGGATGCGCATCAGCCGCACCAGCGGGGTATTGCCGATCGTGTCTTCGATGGTCTTGTATGCCATTGCCTACTCTTTTGCGAACGCGAAACCGACATTCTAATCCGAGTTGACGGGGCGCGTATGGGACCGGCAACCGAAATACTTTTGTACAAAGACAAAACCCCGCGCGGGGCGGGGTTCTCATGCGGCAGGAGCCGGATCAGGTCGCCGATTTGGCGGCCTCGGGTTTGGCTTCCGGCTTGGCCTTCGCGTCGGCCGGCTTGGCGCCGGCCTTGGCGGGTTTGGCGGCCTTGTCAGCCCCCGCGGCAGCCATCGGCGCGCCGTCCTTGGCCTGGCCATTGACCTGCAGGCCGGCCTTCGACAGCTGGGTGGCGCGTTTGTCGGCCACACCTTTCACGCGCTTCTGGAAATCGGCCCAGTCCTTGAACGGACCGGCCTTGGTGCGCTCGTCGATGATTGCCTTCGACATGGCCGGACCGACGCCCTTGACCGAATCCAGCGCGGCGGCATCGGCCTTGTTGACGTCCACCTGGGCGAATGCAAAGCCCATCGACGCCACCAGCGTGGCGACTGCAAGCATCAGCTTCTTGATCATCTCGTATTCTCCGTTATCGTTGGCTTGGTTGGCGGCCGGGGATGGCCGCCTGTTGCCTTAACGGATAAATACGGCGGTAGGTTGACGCCCTGGTTTGCGACCACGCAATCAGGCGTGGCCGTCGTCCTTGCGGCGCTGCGCGAACAGCTCGTCGCGCGTGACGGTCGCGGTGCCCAGCTTGCCGACGACGATGCCGCCCGCGCGGTTCGCCGTCGCCAGCGCTTCCGGCAGCGATACGCCTGCACCCAGCATCGCGGCCATCGTCGCGATGACGGTGTCGCCGGCGCCGGAGACGTCGAACACCTCGCGCGCGTCCGCTTGCACGTGCAGGACCTCGTTCGCCGTGTACAGGCTCATGCCCTCTTCCGAGCGCGTGAGCAGCAGCGCTTCCAGGCCGAGGTCCGTGCGCAGCTTCTGGGCCTTTTCCGTCAACTGGTCTTCCGTCTTCCAGCTGCCGACGATGCGCTTGAGTTCCGACTTGTTCGGCGTGAGCATCGTGGCGCCCGCGTACGGCGTGAAATCGTCGCCCTTCGGGTCGACCATGACCGTCTTGCCGGCCGCGCGCGCGGCGCGGATCATCTCGGCCACATCCACGAGGCTGCCCTTGTTGTAGTCGGACAGGATGATCACGTCGTAGTCCGGCAGCAGCGCCTTGAATTGCGTGAGCTTGTCGCGCAGGATCGTTTCGGTGGGCGCGTCCTCGAAGTCGATACGCACCATCTGCTGCTGGCGGCCGATCACGCGCAGCTTGATGATCGTGGAGATCGCCTCGTCGCGCTTGAGGTAGCTGTGGATGCTCGATTCGCGCAGGATGCGTTCGACGTGGTCGCCCGCCTCGTCGGCACCGACGACGCCCAGCAGGCCGCAATGCGTGCCGAGGGCCGCGGCGTTGCGCGCCACGTTGGCGGCGCCGCCCAGGCGCTCTTCGCGGCGCTCGATGCGCACGACGGGCACCGGCGCTTCCGGAGAAATGCGCGAGACGTCGCCGAACCAGTAGCGGTCGAGCATGACGTCGCCGACGACGAGCAGGCGCACGTTTTCCAGTGGCGGCGTCTCGGCCTGGCGGTAGCTGTCGGTCGGCAGCAGGCGGCTGGGGATCGTTGCGGTCATGCGCGCCTCACTTGCCCGTCAGGACCGAACGGCCGATGCCGTGGTACTCGATGCCCAGGCCCGTCATCAGCGGCGGCTCGAACAGGTTGCGGCCATCGATGATCACCGGGTGCTTCAGGCGCGCCTTGATCTGCTCGAAGTCCGGGCTGCGGAACGCCTTCCATTCGGTGACGATCACCAGGGCTTCGGCGCCGTCCAGCGCTTCCATCGGCGTCTTCTTGAAGTCGACGCGCGCCAGTTGCGCTTCGGAGAGATCCAGCGCCAGCACGCGCTGCGCTTCTTCCATCGCGACCGGATCGTGCACGGCGACGCTGGCGCCCCGCTCGATCAATTCCTTCAGCAGCACGCGCGACGGCGCTTCGCGCATGTCGTCCGTGTTCGGCTTGAAAGCGAGGCCCCAGACGGCGAATGTCATGCCCGTCAGGTCGTCGCCGAAACGCTGCACGACCTTGCGGCCCAGCACCTGCTTCTGGCGGTCGTTGACGGCTTCCACGGCGCGCAGGATCAAGAGTTCCTGGTCGTACTGGCGCGCGGTGCGCTCGAGCGCCTGCACGTCCTTCGGGAAGCACGAGCCGCCGTAGCCGGCGCCCGCGTACAGGAAGCTGTGGCCGATGCGCGGGTCGGAGCCGATGCCGTGGCGGACGGCTTCGATGTCGGCGCCCACCTGGTCGGCGAGGTTCGCCAGTTCGTTCATGAACGAGATGCGGGTCGCGAGCATCGCGTTGGCCGCGTACTTCGTGAATTCGGCCGAGCGCACGTCCATCCAGTAGACGCGTTCGTGGTTGCGGTTGAACGGGGCGTACAGCAGCTTCATGAGGTCGCGCGCGCGCTGGCCCGCGGGGCTGTCGTCGTGGCCGATGACGATGCGGTCGGGACGCATGAAGTCGTCGACGGCGGCGCCTTCCTTCAGGAATTCCGGGTTCGAGACGACGGCGAATTCCATGCTTTCTTCACCACGCGCACGCAGCTCTTCGCGCACGGCGGCGGCGACGCGGTCGGCCGTGCCGACGGGCACCGTGGACTTGTCGACGATGACCTTGTAGCCATCCATGTGGCGGCCGATGTTGCGGGCGGCGGCCAGCACGTACTGCAGGTCGGCGGAACCGTCTTCGTCCGGCGGGGTGCCGACGGCGATGAACTGGAGCTGGCCATGCGCGACGCTGGCGGCGACGTCGGTCGAGAACTGCAGGCGGCCGCTGGCGCGGTTGCGCGCGACGACTTCTTCCAGGCCCGGTTCGTGGATCGGGATGCCGCCGTTGTTCAGCAGGTCGATCTTGCGTTGGTCGACGTCGAGGCAAAAGACGTCGTTGCCGAGTTCCGCCAGGCAGGCGCCGGTCACGAGGCCGACGTAGCCGGTGCCGATAATCGTAATCTTCATGGTTCGCTTTAGCTTAGTTCATCACGTTCAGTTCTTCGGTACGGCGCGGCGGGTAGGTCTCCCACTTGCTGCACCCCGGGCATTGCCAGTAATACTGACGCGCCTTGAAACCACAATGGCTGCACTGGTAGCGCGCCAGCTTCTGCGTGTACCCGTGCACCAGGTTCTTCACCATCGACAGCTCTTCCCACACGTTCGCCGGCGCATCCATCAGGCGCGCTTCCAGCAGCTTGTCGAGACCGAGCAGGGTCGGATTGCGGCGCAGCTCTTCCACCACCAGCTGTTTGGCAGCCTCCACGCCGTTGAGTTCAATGACGGCCTTGAAGACGACCTCGATCAGATCAATCGACGACGCTTCTTCCAGGTAGGAGCGCAGCAGGTTGACGCCTTCCTGCGGGCGGCCGACGGCGCGGTAGCCATCCATCAGGCGCGCGGCGACGAGGGCCACGTGCGGCACGCTTTGCTGCTCCACGCGGCGCCACGTCTTCAGCGCGCCCTCGATGTCGCCTTCGGCCTTGAGCGCATCGCCGCACAACATCGTCGCGCGCACGTTCTTGCGGTCGGCCTGCAGCGCCTTGTCCAGCAGCGCCTTCGCTTCCTCGGACTGCATGTGCACGAGGGCGTCCTGCGCAAGCTCGCAATAGAACTGCGCGATTTCCTTGTGGTGCGCCCCGGCGCCGGATTCCATCAGGCCCTCGGCGGCGGCGATCGCGCGGCGCCACTCCTTTTCGCGCTGGAAGATCTCCAGCAGCGCACGGCGGGCCTGCACGCCGTACTGCGTGTCGACGAGCAGGTTGAACGTCTCTTCGGCGCGGTCCAGCAGGCCCGCCTTCAGGTAGTCCATGCCGAGTTCGTACTGCGCGTGCACCTGCTGCTCGATCGGCAGGTCGGGACGCGACAGCAGGTTCTGGTGGACGCGGATCGCGCGCTCCGTCTCGCCGCGGCGGCGGAACAGGTTACCCAGCGCGAAATGCATGTCGGCGGTTTCCGGATCGAGCTTGACGATCTCGATGAACGCGTCGATGGCCTTGTCCGGCTGTTCGTTGAGGAGGAAATTCAGGCCCTTGAAATAGCCGCGCGGGAGGCTGCGCGATTCGGAGACGAGCTGCTTGATGTCGACGCGGGCGGCGATCCAGCCGAGGGCAAAAAAGACGGGGATGCCGAGCAGCCACCAGATTTCAAATTCCATATGTTGTTCTTATTGATTACTGAATGACGTTCAGGCGCGCGGCGCGACGCTGTCCGGCTGCGGCGCATTGGCGGCGGTACCGGCCGCGCTCTGCAGGGCCTGGATCGTGTGCTTGTGCTGCGAGCTTTCACGCCGGTGCCGGAACACGGTCGGCGTCACGGCCAGGATGCCGAGAAAGGCGCCGGCGATGAAAAACGCGAGCAGCATCAGCACCAGCGGTCCCCGCACCTCGTAATTCAGGAAGAAATGCAGGTCGACCTGGTGCGTGTTCTTCAGCGCGAAACTGAAGAACAGGACGAACAGCAGGCATCCGACGATGGTGGAGACGAGTTTCATCAGCAGGTCCCGAGAGGTAAGACGGCAAAGGCGCAGTGTCGCATATTTGAAACGATATTCCTAGAACGGCCGGCCCGGCCGTTGCTCGCGTGCGGCGTGATTATACGTGGGTTGCACGATTCGGGGTCAGAGCTCATTTTTAGGGAAATTCGGGGTCAGAGCACTTTTCAGGTCATTATCTCTGCAGCAAATTTCTCGTGAGTCCGGTAGCAACTATCGTCTGTGGTTGCTGATGCGCGCGACGCCCGTGCGTTGCGATTGTTCATCAGTAAATTGATCGAAAAAGTGCTCTGACCCCGAATTTTTGCGGAAATGTGCTCTGACCCCGAATTTGAGCAATAAAAAACGGCGCCCCGAGGGACGCCGTTTCGTGAGTCTGTCGCAGACGGATCAGTCTTCGATGATCGGTTGCCCGACCATCGCATCCACCCGCTCGCGCAACTGCTTGCCCGGTTTGAAGTGGGGCACCCGTTTTTCGGGCACCATCACTTTGTCGCCGGACTTCGGGTTGCGGCCGATGCGGGGCGGCCGGCTGTTCAGGGCAAAGCTGCCGAAACCCCGGATCTCGATGCGCTGGCCGCTCGCGAGAGCATTGGTCATCGCATCGAGGATGGTCTTGACGGCGAACTCAGCGTCTTTTGCCACCAGCTGAGAATAGCGCTCGGCCAGGCGGTTGATCAGCTCGGACTTGGTCATCTGCTCACTCTAAGGTTAATTAACCTTTGCTTAGTTCTTGTTATCGAACTTGGCCTTCAGCAGGGCGCCCAGCGAGGTGGTGCCGGTTGCTGCGCTGTTGTCCGAAGCCAGCTTCTGCATGGCTTCCTGGGTGTCGGCGTTGTCCTTGGCCTTGATCGACAGCTGGATGCTGCGTGCCTTGCGGTCGATGTTGATGACCAGGGCTTCGACCTTGTCGCCCACTTTCAGGTGGGTGCCGGCATCTTCCACGCGGTCGCGGGCGATTTCCGAAGCGCGCAGGTAGCCTTCGACTTCCTCGTTCAGCGCGATCACGGCGCCTTTCGGCTCGACCGACTTCACGGTGCCGGTGACCAGGGTGCCCTTGTCATTCAGCGAAGCGAAGTTGTTGAACGGGTCGCCTTCCAGCTGCTTGACGCCCAGCGAGACACGCTCGCGCTCGACGTCGATCGCCAGAACGACGGCTTCCAGCTCGTCACCCTTCTTGAAGCGACGGACCGCTTCTTCGCCGGCTTCCGTCCACGACAGGTCGGACAGATGCACCAGGCCGTCGATGTTGCCCGGCAGGCCGATGAACACGCCGAAGTCGGTGATCGACTTGATCAGACCTTTGACCTTGTCGCCCTTCTTGTGGGTCATGCCGAAGTCGTCCCACGGATTCGCCTTGCACTGCTTCATGCCCAGCGAAATACGACGACGCTCTTCGTCGATTTCCAGGACCATGACTTCGACTTCGTCGCCCAGCTGGACAACCTTGTTCGGCGCCACGTTCTTGTTGGTCCAGTCCATTTCCGAGACGTGCACCAGGCCTTCGATGCCCTGCTCGACTTCCACGAACGCACCGTAGTCGGTCAGGTTCGTGACCTTGCCGAACAGGCGGGTGCCTTGCGGGTAGCGACGCGACAGGCCGGTCCACGGATCGTCGCCCAGTTGCTTGACGCCCAGCGAGACGCGGTTCTTTTCCTGATCGTACTTGAGGACCTTAGCGGTGATCTCTTGACCAACCGACAGGACTTCCGACGGGTGACGCACACGACGCCATGCCAGGTCGGTGATGTGCAGCAGGCCGTCGATGCCGCCCAGGTCGACGAACGCACCGTAGTCGGTGATGTTCTTGACGACGCCGGTGACGACGGTGCCTTCCTTCAGCGTTTCCATCAGCTTCGCACGCTCTTCGCCCATCGATGCTTCGATGACGGCGCGACGCGACAGCACGACGTTGTTACGCTTGCGGTCCAGCTTGATGACCTTGAATTCCAGGGTCTTGCCTTCGAACGGGGTCGTATCCTTGACCGGACGGGTGTCGACCAGCGAACCCGGCAGGAATGCGCGGATGCCGTTGGTCAGGACGGTCAGGCCGCCCTTGACTTTGCCGTTCACGGTACCGGTGACGATCTCGCCCGATTCCATTGCTTTTTCCAGAGCCAGCCACGAAGCCAGGCGCTTGGCCTTGTCGCGCGACAGGATGGTATCGCCGAAACCATTTTCCAGCGATTCGATGGCCACGGAAACGAAGTCACCCACGTTGACTTCCAGTTCGCCCTGGTCATTCTTGAATTCTTCGATGGGGATGAAAGCTTCCGATTTCAGGCCGGCGTTGACGATCACGAAGTTGTGATCCAGACGCACGACTTCGGCGGAGATGACTTCGCCCGAACGCATGTCTTGACGCGCCAGCGACTCTTCGAAGAGTGCTGCGAAGCTTTCCATACCGGTATCTTGATTTGCTGCAGTAGCCATAAGTTTTGAGATGTTAGCCAGCAGATCGGCTATATGCGATCTGAACTGGGTCAAGTTGAACCACACCCGGGACACCCCGGGCACCAAAAAACGCCGCTCTCACGGCAGTCCCTACAACATCAGGGATAAATTCTTGTTAGAACCTCGCCAAATCTACTGCGCGTTACCCCGTCGCCCTGCGATGCTCACTGTACTCTCGTACAGCTGCGCTTCTCCGACAACGGTGCTGCCGCTCGCTACGGTTTTGCGAGGTTCATTCTTAGGGGTGCGCGTACCAGGCGAGCACCTGTTCGACGGCTTCGTCCGCCGTCATCTGCGAGGTATCGAGGATGTGCGCCCCTTCAGCCGGCACCAGCGGGGCCACGGCGCGCTGGGTATCGCGCGCGTCGCGGGCCTGCAAATCCGCCAGCAGATCGTCCATATTAGCAGAAAATCCTTTGTCAATCAATTGCTTATACCGGCGTTGCGCACGTGCCTCAACACTTGCGGTCAGGAACACCTTCAGCTGGGCGCCGGGAAAGATCACGGTGCCCATGTCGCGGCCGTCGGCCACGAGGCCGGGCGTTTCGCGGAAGCTCAGTTGCAAGCCGTATAACGCCTGGCGCACGGCCGGCAGCGCCGCGATCTTCGACGCGGTATTGCCGACTTCTTCCTGGCGGATCGCGTTGCTCACCTCTTCCGTGCCGAGATAGATGTGGCCGCCGTTGAAGCGGACGGGCAGGTGTTCGGCGACCTTGGCGAGCGCGTGCTCGTCGCGCAGGTCGGTGCCGCGGCGCAGTGCGGACAATGCGGTCAGGCGATACAGGGCGCCGGAATCCAGCAGGTGGAAGCCCAGGCGGTCGGCGACCTTGTGGGCCACCGTGCCCTTGCCCGAGGCGGTCGGGCCGTCAATCGTAATGACGGGAATATTCGAGTTCGGCATGTAGTGTGTGTGGTTACCAGTTATCCCATCAGGATAATGTGTCTTGCGCGATTCCGGAAAACGTTTCGAAGTAGTCCGGGAACGTCTTGGCCACACACTTCGGATCGTTGATGCGCATCGCGTTGCCGCGCCGCGCCGCGCCATCCAGCGACGCCAGCGAGAAGCACATCGCCATGCGGTGGTCGTCATAGGTGTCGATCGTCGCATGCGACAGCGTGTCGGGCGGCGTCACGCGGATGTAGTCCGGGCCCTCTTCCACCGTCGCGCCGACCTTGCGCAGCTCCGTCGCCATCGCGGCCAGGCGGTCGGTTTCCTTCACGCGCCAGCTGGCGATGTTGCGCAGCGTGCTCGTGCCGTCCGCGTACAGCGCGGCGACGGCGATCGTCATCGCGGCGTCCGGGATGTGGTTGAAGTCCGCGTCGATCGCTTTCAGCACGCCGTTCGACGTCGCCTCGATCCAGTTGTCGCCCTTCGTGATCGTCGCGCCCATCTGCTCCAGCGCGTCGGCGAAGCGCACGTCGCCCTGGATGGAGTCCTTGCCCACGCCTTCCACGCGCACCGGACCGCCCGCGATGGCGCCCGCGGCCAGGAAGTACGACGCCGACGACGCATCGCCTTCGACGTGGATGCTGCCCGGACTCTGGTACGTCTGGCCCGGCTGCACGGTGAACGACGCCCAGCCGTCCTGGCCGACCGTCACGCCGAAGCGGCGCATCAGGTTCAGCGTGATCTCGATGTACGGCTTCGAAATGAGCTCGCCCACCACCTCGATCGTGACCGGCTTGTCGACCGCCATCAGCGGCGCGGCCATCAGCAGCGCGGTCAGGAACTGGCTCGACACGTTGCCGCGCACGGCGATGCGGTCCGGCTGGACCTTGCCCGCGCGGATGTGCAGCGGCGGATAGCCCGGATTGCCCGTGTATTCGATGTTGGCGCCGACGGCGTTCAGCGCGTCGACCAGGTCGCCGATCGGACGCTCGTGCATGCGCTCGACGCCGTGCAGCGTGTAGTCGCCGCCGATCACGGCCAGCGCCGCCGTCAGCGGGCGGATCGCGGTGCCCGCATTCCCCATGAACAGGTCGGCCTGGCCGACCGGCAGGCGGCCGGCAGCGCCATGCACGACGTGCGTGCGCTCGTCGATCTGTTCCCACTGGATGCCGAGTTTCCTGAGGGCGTCCAGCATGACGGACGTGTCGTCCGACGCGAGCAGGTCGTGGATGGTCGTCGTGCCTTCGGACAGTGCGGCCAGCAGCAACGTGCGGTTCGAGATGCTCTTCGAGCCGGGCAGGCGTACGGTGCCCTGCACGCGCATCACGGGTTCGAGGTCGATGTGCTGGGGATAGATTTTAGCTTGTGTCATTTTCCAGATTCCTGATCGGGCGCCGGCGGCTTTTCCGCGGCTTCGATCGCTTCGGTCCACGCGCGGCGGGCGCGCTGGGCGTTGGCGTAGGTCGCCTCCAGCGCGGGTCCGTCACTGGCGGCGAGCCGCGCGCGAAGGTGTGTCAATTGAGCGAGATAGGCGTCCAGTTCGCCGAGCAGCGCGTCGCGGTTCGCGAGGCTGATGTCACGCCACATTTCCGGCGACGAGCCCGCGATGCGGGTGAAGTCGCGGAAGCCGCTGGCGGCGTACTGGAACAGCAGGTCCGCGTGCGGCTTGTTGGCGATGTCGTCGACGAGCGCGTACGCGAGGAGGTGCGGCAGGTGGCTGACCGCGGCGAACACCTTGTCGTGTTCCTGCGGCGTGAGCATGTGGATGATGGCGCCGCACGTGCGCCACGCGGCGGCCACTTTCTCGACGGCTTCCGCGGCATTTTCCGGCAGCGGCGCGAGCACGGTCTTCTTGCCGCGGTACAGGTCGGGGATCGCCGCATCGGGCCCGTTGGATTCACGGCCCGCGATCGGGTGCCCCGGCACGAACTGGTGGACGCGATCGCCCAGCGCGGCGCGTGCGGCCGCCACGACGTCGGACTTGGTGCTGCCCGCGTCCGTGACGATCGTCTGCGGCTCCAGGTGCGGCAGCAGCGATGCGAGAATCGGTCCCGTCTGCGCGACGGGCGCCGCCAGCAGCACGAGATCTGCGCCACGCATGGCTTCTTGCGGTGACGTCGCGGCCTCGTCGATGATCCCGAGTTCGCGCGCACGCGCCAGCGCCTGCGCGGAGCGTCCCAGGCCCACGATGTGGCCCGCGGCGCCGGCCGCCTTCAGGCCCAGCGCGAACGAGCCGCCGATCAGGCCGACGCCGACGATGACGACTTTCGCGAACATCAGCCGAGCGCCTTCTTCAATGCCTCGACGAAGCGGGCATTCTCTTCCGGCAGGCCGATCGAGATGCGCAGCCATTGCGGCAGGCCGTACGCACCGACCGGACGCACGATCACGCCCTGCTTCAGCAGCGCGAGGTTCACGCGCGCGCCGGCGTCGTCGTCGTCGCCCACTTTCACGAGCACGAAGTTGCCGTAGGACGGGACGTACTCGAGCTTGAGCTCATCGAACGCCGCGGTCAGCTGCCGGTAGCCGGCGCGGTTGTTCTCGGCACCCTTGCGCAGGAATTCTTTATCGTTCAGCGCCGCGATGGCGGCCGCCTGCGCGAGCGAATTCACGTTGAACGGCTGGCGGATGCGGTTCATCAGGTCCGTCACGGCCGGCTGCGCGATGGCGAAACCGACGCGCAGGCCCGCGAGGCCATACGCTTTCGAGAACGTGCGCGAGACGATCAGGTTCGGGTATTTGCGGACCCACTGCGTCGATTCGAACTGGTCCTTCTGCTCGAGGTATTCGTTATAGGCCTCGTCCAGCACGACGACGACGGACGCCGGCACCTTGGCCAGGAACGCCTCGATCTCGGGTGCGGAGATGAACGTGCCGGTCGGGTTGTTCGGGTTGGCGATGTAGACGAGACGGGTGTCCGCATCGATCGCGGCCGCCATCGCATCGAGGTCGTGGCCGTAGTTCCTGGCGGGCACGACGATGCCGCGCGCGCCCACGCCCTGGGTGGCCAGCGCGTACACGGCGAACGAATACTGCGCATAGACGACGGCCTGGCCCTTTTGCACGAACGCGTGCGCGGCGATCTCGAGGATGTCGTTGGAGCCGTTGCCGAGCGTGATCCAGTCGGCCGGCACGTCGTAGCGCTTGGCCAGCGCGGCCTTCAGCTCGAAGCCGTTGGCGTCCGGGTAGCGGCCGAGTTCCGCGGCGGCGGCGGCCATCGCGGCCTTGGCCGACTCGGGGATGCCGAACGGGTTTTCGTTGGACGCCAGTTTGACGATACTGGCTTCATCGAGGCCGAACTCGCGGGCGACTTCGGAAATGGGTTTGCCGGCCTGGTAAGGGGCGATGGCGCGGACGTAATCGGGACCGAATTGCGACATGGGATTCTCTTGGCTGTAGTGTGAATGATTCAGAGGCCGACGGGATAGGATCCCAATACCTTGAAGAAGGCGGCGTTGTCCTTGAGCTCTTCGAGCGCGCGGCCGACGGCGGCATCGGCGATGTGGCCTTCGACGTCGACGTAGAAGTAGTACTCCCACGTGCCGATGCGCGCGGGACGCGATTCGAAACGCGTCATCGACACGCCGTGCTTCGCGAGCGGCGCGAGCAGGCTGTAGACGGCGCCGGCCTTGTTCGGCACGGCCAGCACGATCGACGTGCGGTCCTTGCCGGACGGGCCCGTGGCCTGGCTGCCGATGATCAGGAAGCGCGTGCGGTTGTGCGGGTCGTCCTGGATGTGCGCCTGGACGACGCCCAGCTTGTACTGTTCGCCCGCCATCTCGCTCGCGATCGCGGCGATGGTCGGATCCTGGCTCGCCAGCACGGCCGCTTCCGCGTTCGACGCGACGGCGCGGCGCTCGATGCCGGGGTGGTGCAGGTTGAGCCACACCTGGCACTGGGCCAGCGCCTGCGAATGCGCGCACACGACCTTCACGCCGTCCATGCTGCCCGTCTTCGTCATGAGGCTGTGGTGCACGGGGATCGAGACTTCGCCGCTGATGATCGTCGTCGTCGCGAGCATCAGGTCGAGCGTGCGGTTGATGGCGCCCTCGGACGAGTTCTCGACCGGGACGACGCCATAGTCGGCGGTGCCGGCCTCGGTGGCGCGGAACACTTCGTCGATCGACACGCACGGCAGGCCTTCGACGGCGCTGCCGAACTGCTGGAACACGGCCTGTTCGCTGAACGTGCCGGTGGGGCCGAGGAAGGCGACCGTCACGCGCTTTTCCAGCGCGCGGCAGGACGACATGATCTCGCGGAAGATGGTCTGCACGTCCTGGTTCTTCAGCGGACCGGGATTGCGCTCGGCGACGCCGCGCAGCACCTGCGCTTCGCGTTCGGGGCGGAACACGGGGGCGTTGGTCTCGGCCTTCACGTGGCCGACTTCCTGCGCGACCCTGCCGCGGCGTGAAAGGAGTTCGAGGATTTGCGCGTCGATCGCATCGATCTGTTCGCGCAGGGGTTTGAGTTTGTCTGTCATCGTCTGCTCATGGGTTTCGGTTCGCCCGTCATCCCCGCGGACGCGGGGATCCATGCTGATTACCCGAAGTCGCGGCATGGGCATCGCCACGTTGCCGACAAGGGTACGCTCAGCATGGGTTCCCGCCTGCGCGGGAACGACGAGGATGCGGCGACTCAGCGCCCCGCGAACTCGTTCAAATAATCGACCAGGGCTTGCACACCCTCGATCGGCATCGCGTTGTAGATCGATGCCCGCATACCGCCGACGGACTTGTGGCCCTTCAGTTGCAGCAGGCCGCGCGCTTTGGCGCCGGCCAGGAATTGTTCGTTCAGTGATTCATCGCGCAGGTAGAACGGTACGTTCATGCGCGAGCGATATTCGGGCGCCACACGATTCTGGTAGAAGTCGTCGGCGTCCAGCGCCGCGTACAGCAGGCGCGCTTTTTCGATGTTGCGGCGTTCCATCTCGGCCACGCCGCCCTGATTTTTCAGATGCGCGAACACGAGGCCCGCGATATAGATGCCGTACGTCGGCGGCGTGTTCAGCATCGACTCCGCCTCCGCCACCGCGCGCCAGTTGAACACACCCGGGCAGATCGGCAGCGCGTGGTCGAGCAGGTCCTCGCGCACGATCGTGATCGTCAGGCCCGCCGGGCCGATGTTCTTTTGCGCGCCGGCGAAAATCACGCCGTACTTCGACACGTCGACCTGGCGCGACAGGATGTGCGAGGACATGTCCGCGACGAGCGGCGTATCGCCTTGCACCGTCGGCACGTAACCGATCTCGACGCCGTCGATGGTCTCGTTCGTGCACAGGTGCAGGTAAGCCGCGTCGGCGCTCAGCTGCCACGTCTCCTGCGGCGGCACGGTCGTGAAGCGGCTCGCCTCGCCCGACGCCGCCACGTTCACGTT
The DNA here is from genome assembly GCF_047325105.1 of Massilia cellulosiltytica. NCBI lineage: Bacteria > Pseudomonadati > Pseudomonadota > Betaproteobacteria > Burkholderiales > Oxalobacteraceae > Massilia > Massilia cellulosiltytica. The sequence continues at coordinate 5,120,176 of NZ_CP168562.1, forward strand.
CGCATAGCGCTTCGCTTCCTTGATCGACTTGCCGGACCACGAACCCGTGTGGACGAAGTCGATGGTCGCCGGCTGGGGTTTGCGGCCCACCATGTTCATCGGGATGATGGCGTTCTGGCCGAGGCCACCGCCCTGCAGGAACAGGACCTTGTAGTTGTCCGGGACGCCCAGCAGTTCGCGGAAATCGGCTTCGGCCTGCTTGGCGATCGAAATGAACTCCGGGCCGCGATGGCTCATCTCCATCACGGACATGCCGCTGCCGTGCCAGTCGAGCATCTCGTCGGCTGCCTGGCGCAGCACTTCTTTCGGCAGGACGGCCGGGCCGGCGGAGAAGTTGTACACCTGGGTCATCGTCCGCTCCTTACTTGCCGACGATGCTTTGCGCGCTCTGCGCCATCATTTTCTGCACGCGCGGCATCATCACGCGGTTGCTGATCTCCATGCTGCGGGTCATCAGCGTCGGCATGTTCGCCAGCATCTTCTGGCCCAGCGGCGACGCGTAGAACGCGGACAGCTGGCGAATCTCGTCCAGCGTATAGGTCTCGGCGTACAGCGGCACCATTTCGGCCAGCATGTCGTCGACGAGGGTCGGGTCGCTGAATACGCCGTGCATCTGCGCGGTCAGCGTGGGCAGCGCTTCCTGCAGCTTCTTGTGCGCCTCGGCCTTCTTCTCCGCGGAGAGCGTGGCGTCGCTGTCGATCATCGCATTCATCGACGCGGCGATCTGGGTCGGCATCTGCTGGTCCGCCTGCTTCAACGACGCCTGCATCACGTCGCGGATCTTCATCGACGCCAGCATCTGCTTGGTGGCGGCGACGACGGTCGGATCGGCTGACGGCACCGGCGTCGCGGCGAACGCGGCAGGAGAGCAAATGACGAGGGCGGAGGCGATGGCGACGAGAGATTTCTTCACGGATGTCCTTGATGATGGCTGGTGCGGGGGCTTGCAATCCCGGCATGACAATGCGGGTTCCTCGATTTTCGCACGAAACTTGCAAAAAATCCTCAACAGGCCCCATTTCGACGGCATATGACACGTCGCCCCGCGGAGGCGGGGCCCAAGTTTTGCATCCAGGCTGCTCGAAATTGGGTTCCCGCCTGCGCGGGAACGACGGTCATCATCATGCCGGGGGCAAAAAAAGCCGCCGAGACGCGAGCATCAGGGCGGCTTTTGGCTGATATGACACGTCGCCCCCGCGGAGGCGGGGCCCAAGTTTTGCGTCCAGGCTGCTCGAAATTGGGTTCCCGCCTGCGCGGGAACGACGGTTAGTCAAAGTTTCGACCAGTAAAAAAGCCGCCAGGACGCAAGCGTCAGGGCGGCTTTCCGATGGACTATCCGGCTTATTCCGGCGCCGGCTCCAGTTCCGTTTCCTCGAGGTCGGTCTCGACCACGCGCTGCAGGCCGGACAGCTTGGTGCCGTCTTCCACCGCGATCAGGGTCACGCCCTGGGTGGCGCGGCCCATCTCGCGGATCTCGGCCACGCGAGTCCGGATCAGCACGCCGCCGGTCGTGATCAGCATGATCTCGTCCGTCTCCTCGACCAGCGTCGCGGCGACCACCTTGCCGTTACGCTCGGACGTCTGGATCGCGATCATGCCCTTCGTGCCGCGGCCGTGGCGCGTGTACTCCGTGATCGGGGTGCGCTTGCCGAAGCCGTTTTCCGTCGCGGTCAGCACGGACTGCTGCTCGTTCTCGGCGACCAGCAGCGCGATCACGTTCTGGCCCTCTTCCAGGTTCATGCCGCGCACGCCGCGCGCCGTGCGGCCCATCGGACGCACGTCGTTCTCGTCGAAGCGCACGGCCTTGCCGGCGTCCGAGAACAGCATCACGTCGTGCTTGCCGTCCGTGAGCGCGGCGCCGATCAGGAAGTCGCCATCGTCCAGGTCGACCGCGATGATGCCGGCCTTGCGCGGATTGCTGAAGTCGCGCAGCGGCGTCTTCTTGACGGTGCCGAGGCTCGTCGACATGAACACGTAGTGGTCTTCCGGGAACGTCGAGTTCTCGCCCGATAGCGGCAGGATCACGGTGATCTTCTCGCCATCCTGCAGCGGGAACATGTTCACGATCGGCTTGCCGCGCGAGTTGCGCGAACCCTGCGGCACTTCCCACACCTTCAGCCAGTACATCCGGCCGCGGTTGCTGAAGCACAGCATGTAGTCGTGCGTGTTCGCGATGAACAGCTGGTCGATCCAGTCCTCGTCCTTCGTTGCCATCGCCTGCTTGCCGCGGCCGCCGCGCTTCTGCGCGCGGTATTCGGAAATCGGCTGCGACTTCATGTAGCCCGTGTGCGACAGGGTCACGACCATGTCCTGCGGCGTGATCAGGTCTTCCGTTTCCAGGTCGGACGCATTGTGCTCGATGGCTGAACGGCGGGTGTCCTTGCCGTTGTCCGCGTAGTCCGATTTGATCTGCGCCATCTCGTCGACGATGATGCTCGTGACGCGCTCCGGGCGGGCCAGGATGTCGAGCAGGTCGGCGATGTGCAGCATCACTTCCTTGTACTCGTTGACGATCTTGTCCTGCTCCAGGCCGGTCAGGCGCTGCAGGCGCATCTGCAGGATTTCCTGGGCCTGCTCGTCCGACAGTTTATAGAGGCCGTCCTGCTGCATGCCGTAGTGCTTCGGCAGGTGCTCGGGACGGAACGCCTCGATGCCGCCGGATGCGCCGAGTTCGGTGCGCGACAGCATTTCGCGCACGAGAGACGAATCCCATGCGCGCGACATCAGTTCCGTCTTCGCGACCGGCGGCGTCGGCGCGGCCTTGATGATCGCGATGAAGTCGTCGATGTTCGCCAGCGCGACCGCGAGGCCTTCCAGCATGTGGCCGCGTTCGCGTGCCTTGCGCAGCTCGAACACGGTGCGGCGCGTGACCACTTCGCGGCGGTGCGACAGGAAGCACTCCAGCATCTGCTTCAGGTTCAGCAGCTTCGGCTGGCCGTTGACGAGGGCCACCATGTTCATGCCGAACGTGTCTTGCAGCTGGGTCTGCTTGTACAGGTTGTTCAGCACGACTTCCGGCACTTCACCGCGCTTGAGCTCGATGACGACGCGCATGCCGGATTTGTCGGACTCGTCGCGGATGTCGGAAATGCCTTCCAGCTTCTTGTCGCGCACGTTTTCGGCGATGCGCTCCAGCAGCGACTTCTTGTTGACCTGGTACGGCAGCTCATCGACGATGATCGCGATGCGGCCGCCGTCCTTGCCGTATTCCTCGAAGTGGGTCTTGGCGCGCATCACGACGCGGCCGCGGCCCGTGCGATAGCCGTCGCGCACGCCCGAGACGCCGTAGATGATGCCGGCCGTCGGGAAGTCCGGCGCCGGGATCAGCTCGATCAGCTCGTCGATCGTGCAGTCCGGGTTCCGCAGCACGTGCATGGCGCCGCTGATCACTTCGGACAGGTTGTGCGGCGGGATGTTCGTCGCCATGCCGACCGCGATACCGGACGAACCGTTGATCAGCAGGTTCGGGATCTTCGTCGGGAGGACGGTCGGTTCTTTTTCCTTGCCGTCATAGTTCGGCTGGAAGTCGACGGTGTCCTTGTCGATGTCGGCCAGCAGCTCGTTCGAGATCTTGTCCAGGCGGCACTCGGTGTAACGCATCGCCGCGGCGGAGTCGCCGTCGATCGAGCCGAAGTTGCCCTGCCCGTCCACGAGCGTGTAGCGCAGCGAGAAGTCCTGGGCCATGCGGACCAGGGTGTCGTAGATCGACGCGTCGCCGTGCGGGTGGTACTTACCCATCGTGTCGCCGACCACGCGCGCGCACTTCAGGTAAGGACGGTTCCACACGTTGTTCATCTCGTGCATCGCGTAGAGCACGCGGCGGTGCACGGGCTTCAAGCCGTCGCGCACGTCCGGCAGAGCACGGCCCACGATCACGCTCATGGCGTAATCGAGGTAGCTCTTGCGCATCTCTTCTTCCAGGGAAATTGGAACTGTTTCTTTTGCGAATTGATCCATTGTGCGGGTCGGCGCCTTCAGGCTGATAAGTGATATTCCAAGCCCATGATTTTACCACGGCAGCCCTAGCAATAACCTATTTCAGCGGCAAGCGGCCGTGATAGCAAACTGGCACAATTAGCCCTTTGACACATGCCTGTCATAAACATTCGTCAAGCTTGCGTGCGACTCCCGACACCTTGTTGCGCAGAAACAACGCGACAAATAGCATGCACGGCAATTGGTCGCCGGTCGGTCGTGCGGATGTGGCGTATGTGGCAAAATGGCCGAGACGTTAATTGCTTGTTTCACAATGCGGAACTGACGTGCTGTCTCGAGTGTTAATATTATGCTCACGTCTTATTGCCCTGGGGCAGTTTCGCCGCTAGAAGATTTTACCGAAAGGAAGAAAAAATATGAACAAATTGGCAACCCTCGTATTCGCAGCTACGGCCGCGATGGCGGGCAGCGCATCCGCGCAAAGTGCGCCTCCGTATGCGCCGCTGACCACCGATATCAAGGCGCCGACGCCGTACAGCGCTTACGTGCAGGATGCCCGTGGCGTCATCGCCCGCAATCCTTTCGGCCTGTGCTGGCGCACGGGCTACTGGACCCCGGCCGACGCGGTCCCGGGCTGCGACGCACCGCTGTGCGTGGAACCCGAGCGCCTGGAAAACGGCAAGTGCGTCGCTCCGCCGCCGCCGCCGGTCGCCGCTCCGGCACCTGCCACCCCGGCTCCGGCCCCGGCACCGGTTCCGGTCCCGACCTCGGAAAAAGTGAGCTACTCGGCTGACGCCTTCTTCGACTTCGACAAGGCCGTCCTGAAGCCGGCCGGCAAAGCGTCGCTGGACGACCTGGTCTCGAAGCTGAAAGACATCAACCTGGAAGTCATCATCGCCGTCGGCCACACCGACTCGGTCGGCACCGATGAGTACAACCAGAAGCTGTCCGTCCGCCGCGCCGAAGCCGTCAAGGCCTATCTGCAGAGCAAGGGCGTCGAATCGAACCGCGTCTACACCGAAGGCAAAGGCGAGAAGCAGCCGGTCGCCGACAACAAGACCGCCGCCGGCCGTGCGAAGAACCGCCGCGTGGAAATCGAAGTCGTCGGTACCCGCGGCAACAAGCAGTAATCCAGCTTAACGGCTGAACAACCCCGCTGCGGCGGGGTTTTTTTATGGCCCGTTTTTTTTCACGATCCCATCCGTGCCGACTACCCATTTCCGCTATCATTCCGTCCTATGACTACGACGACCAATGCCGATCCCTTAGAGATCCAGAAGTTCAGTGAACTGGCCCACCGCTGGTGGGACCCGACGTCCGAATTCCGTCCGCTGCACGACATCAACCCGTTGCGCCTGGAATGGATCAACGCGCGCGTGCCGCTGGCTGGCAAGAACGTCATCGACATCGGCTGCGGCGGCGGCATCCTGGCCGAATCCATGGCGCGCAAGGGTGCCAAGGTCACGGGCATCGACCTGTCGAAAAAGGCACTGAAGGTGGCCGACCTGCACAGCCTGGAATCGGGCGTGGAGGTGCGCTATAAACTGATCGCGGCCGAGGACATGGCCGCGGAAGAGCCGGGCCAATTCGACGTCGTCACCTGCATGGAGATGCTCGAGCACGTCCCGGACCCCGCTTCCATCGTGCGCGCCGCCGCGGCCCTCGTCAAACCGGGCGGCCGCGTGTTCTTTTCCACGCTGAACCGCAACGTCAAATCGTATCTGTTCGCCGTCGTCGGCGCGGAATACGTGCTGCGCATGCTGCCGCGCGGCACCCACGATTACGCCAAATTCATCACGCCGGCCGAGTTGTCGAACTTCGTGCGCGATGCCGGCCTCATCGTCGACGGCTTGAAGGGCCTGACCTACAACCCGCTGACCAAGATCTACTCGCTGAACCAGGACACCGACGTCAACTACATGGTTGCCTGCAGTAAGCCGCTCTAAGTATCGACACATGACCTTTTCTTCCTCCCTGTCCGCGCCGCGCGCCGTCCTGTTCGACCTCGACGGCACCCTGGCCGACACCGCGCCCGACCTCGCGGCCGCCGTCAACTGGATGCGTACGGAGCGCGGCCTGGAACCGACGCCATACGCCATCCTCCGCCCGACCGCATCGGCCGGCGCCCGCGGCATGATCGGCGCCGCCTTCGGCCTGGCGCCGGGGGACGAGGGCTATGAGGAGATGCGTCTCGAATGGTTCGAACGCTACCAGTCCAACATGGCCGTGCACAGCACCCTGTTCGACGGCGTGCCCGACCTGCTGGACGGCCTCACGGCATCCGGCATGGCCTGGGGCATCGTCACCAACAAGCCGGCCCGTTTCACGGACCCGCTCGTCCCGCTGATCGGCCTGGCGCACGCCGGCTGCGTGATCTCGGGCGACACGACGCCGCACGCCAAACCCCACCCTGCCCCGCTGCTGGAAGCGGCGCGCCGCCTGGACATCGACCCGACGCACTGCTGGTACGTGGGCGACGACCAGCGCGACATCGAAGCGGGCCGCGCGGCCGGCATGGTCACCGTGGCCTGCAACTGGGGCTATTGCGGTTGCATCGATCCGGCGACGTGGGGTGCTCACTACCAACTGGACACGCCGCGCCACCTGCTGGACATGCTGCGCGAGCTGGCGGGCGCTGCGGTAACGACTGCCTGATCCGGCTTTCATCCTTGTTTCACCGTTGAACCCTGACCGTGCCGCCTGCCTTGGCGGCTCGGTTTTTTTCTCACGGCAGCTCGTCGGTTAGTTGCAGATGTTGCGCTCTCGCCTTCGTCTTCGTAAGACCGCGATCCCGATCGGTCAACTCGTCATTTACATATCTTTACGATTGATACAGGGATACGTCTATCTCTCGACAATGCCTCTGGGTAATCTACAGCCATACGACAACAACGTCTCAGGAGCAGATAAAATGGAAACGATCAAAACCGCCACCTCCCGTATCCACCCGCTGGTTGCAGCTGCCGCAGTGTCCGTCATCGTCGTGAGCCTCGCCGGCACGGCCGCGATCACCGGCCTCCTGCCGAGCTCGCACAGCGCTCCCGAGGCTGCTCCGACCCAGGTGAACCCGGCCTACGCCGCTGCCCCGACCACCGCACCGGCCCTGCCGATGGCTGCGGATGCCACGGCACCGCAAGGCCTGCAACCGGTCCAGGGCGCCTATGCACAGCCGGCCGTCGCGAGCGCCCAGCCGGCCCCGGCACCGACGGTGATCAAGGAAACGATCATCAAGGAAGTTCCGGCGAAACCGGCCCCGCGCCACACGACTCACCACTCGAGCTACGCCCAGAACGATGCGCCGTCGTATCGTGAACCGGCACCCCGTCCGGCTCCGCAGCCGGCGCAACCGAACTACGTCGCGATCGGCACGGGCGCCGTCGTGGGCGGCCTGCTGGGCAACCAGGTGGGCAGCGGCAACGGCCGCAAACTGGCGACGGTCGCCGGCATCATCGGCGGCGGCATGCTGGGCAACCAGATCGCCAACCAGAACCAGGATCGTTGATCACCCAGGCCTTGATTCTCCGCACCTCGCACCCATATCGGGTGTGAGGGCGTTTCAAGGCCCTCCGCTCACTGGCCGATTGCGGTACAATGAGCATTCCTATCTGGGGGCGACCTGGCTTCGACGTGGGTTGCAAAGCAGAACAGGGCATACCGAGGACTGGTTACCTCGTAAATACATCCAGAAATCAATAACTGCAAACGATAACTCGTACGCACTCGCAGCCTAATCGCTGCTAGCTCTACACCACCTCGCCTCTGGGGTGTGCCGCAAGGCAAGTAGAGTCATTTACAGAGGCTAGGATTCAACCGGGTTACCTGGTTGCTTCCGAAACTTTAGGTAACTCGCTTGGTTGCAGGGTGCACGTCCCCGTCAGCCAGGTTAAATTAAAAGACAGTGCTAAGTATGTAGAACTGTCTGTAGAGTGCTTGCGGACGAGGGTTCGATTCCCTCCGCCTCCACCAGTATTCAAAATAAAAGCCCCGCCGGCGCAAGCCGGTGGGGCTTTTGTTTTATGCGATACCGGACCCTCACGCCTCCGCAATTTCCGCATTGCGCATCAGCCAGTGATAACGGAATGCGTCGGCGATACTCGCACATAACGCGGCGTCGTCCCAAGGCTTCGCGTGGAACCGGAATACGGCGCCGCTATTGGTCGCTTCGATGATCGCGTCGACCGCCGTGTAGCCCGACAACATGATCCGGATAATCTTCGGGTGAATCTGCTTGACGCGCGACAGGAATTCGATGCCCATCATGCCGGGCATGCGCTGGTCGGAAATGACGACCTGGACGTCGTTCAAGGCAAGCAGGCTCAAACCTTCATCCCCGCTTGCCGCGTACAGCACCCGATAGCCCTGGCGGCGCAGAAGCCGGCGCAATGCCGCGCTGACGCCGGGGTCGTCGTCGACGAGCAGCACCGTCCGCACCTGTTCGTCAGGACACGCCACCGGCAGCGCCCGCTCCTCGCCCAGCAACTGCTCGAATGCCGTGGCCGGTATCGGACGGCTGAAATAATAGCCCTGGATCTGGTCGCAACGATAAGTCGTCAGATAGCTGAGCTGCTCCTGGGTTTCCACGCCTTCCGCGATGACCTGCAATTGCAGGCTTTGGGCAAGCGAAATGATGGACCGCGCGATCGCCGCCGCGTCTGGATCGGTGGTAATGTCCCTGACGAACGACTTGTCGATCTTCAGCACATCGATCGGGAAGCGCTTGAGGTACGACAGGCTGGAGTAGCCGGTGCCGAAGTCGTCCAGCGACAGCTGTACGCCGAGCCCCTTGAGCGTATTCATGATCGCGAGTGCGTGGTCGATGTCGGTCATGACCAGGCCTTCCGTCAGCTCGATGTCCAGGTAGCGTGCCGCGAGCCCCGATTCCGCCAGTACTCCTGTCACGACCTCGATCAGATCCGGCTGGTAGAACTGCTTGCCCGACAGATTGACGCCCACACGCAGGCCTTCCCAACCGGCATCATGCCAACGCCTGGCGTCCGCGCACGCGGTCCGCAATACCCACGTGCCGATTGGGACGATGAGCCCGGTTTGTTCCGCCAGGTCGATGAACCGGTCGGGCGACATCATGCCGAGTTCGGGATGTGCCCACCGCAGCAGGGCTTCCACGCCAACGATCCGACCGGTGCGCACATCGACTTGTGGCTGGTAATGCAACAGCAATTCGCCTCGCTGGACGGCATGCCGCAGGTCGCCCTCGAGCCGCAGGCGTTCCATCGCGCGCGCTTTCATCGACGCCGTATAAAACTGCAGTTCGCCACCGCCTGCTTCCTTGGCGCGCTGCATCGCGATGTGGGCATTCTTGATCAAGGCGTTCGCCGTGTCGCCGTCTGCCGGGAATACCGACAACCCGGACGTGCAGCTCAGGAAATGCTCGTGCTCCCCGACCTTGATCGGATCGCCCAGGGCGGCCATGATGCGCTGGACGGTATTGATCGCGGCGTGCTCGTCGGGTGTATCGGCGAGCACCAGCACAAATTCATCGCCACCGGTGCGCGCGGCCGTATCGTTCGGCCCTAGTGCCGTCCTCAGGCGGGCCGCTGTCTCTTGCAGGACCAGGTCGCCGGCTTCGTGGCCCAGCGTTTCGTTGACCAGGGCGAAGCGGTCGAGATCGATACAGACCAGCCACGCCTGTTCGCCCCGGCTCACGGCCCGCGCCATCGTCTGACCTGCCCTATCGCAAAGCAAATTACGGTTGGCAAGTCCGGTCAGGGTGTCGTAATTCGACTGATATTCAAGCTGGTCCTCGCTTGCGCGTGCCTTGCGTTCGATGTGAAGCCGTTCGACCGCGATGCTGACCGTGTGGGCGCACAGGCCAAGGATCTCCATTTCGCCTTGATCGGGCACACGTCCGGCTTCCGTGAACACCGCGAGCGTACCGAGCAGCCGGTCTTGCCCGGAGCGAATCCCATACCACCAGCAAGCTCGATCCCCATGCAGTGCGGCGGCATCGTGCGCACCAATCCAACTCGGATCGTCCCCCACGTCGGCAACGAAGACCGGCCCGGCATGCAGCCGTGCGCGTCGGTCCGGCGGCAATACCTCATCGACGTCGAATTCGTTCAGGATGCCTCGTAGCGAAGCCGGAAGACTCGGCGCGACAACGTGTTCGAAGGCGGCGCCGTCCGCGCCCAGCAACATCACGGCACAGTGCATGGCATGTCCGGACGACTCGACAATGTGCGTGGCGAGTTCCAGGAGTTCGGGCAGCGGCGCTCCCAGTGCCATCCGTTCCAGCAATTTCATCTGCTCATTCTTGAACTTCTGCAGACGCCGGCTTGCGCTGATGTCGCGGCAATACACGGCAAGGCCTTCCGATGAAGGATAGGCACGAACCTTGAACCAGCGATTCAGCGGCGGGAAGTAAATGTCGAACTCGACCGTGCAATGTTCATGCATGGCCCTTTGAAATTCGGTATCGGCGATGCCGCCGACGAGGGCCGGATATTCCTGCCATAACATTCGCCCAAGCAATTGCTGGCGATCACGCTGAAGGAGGCGCTCGGTTTCCTTATTGACGTACGTAAATCTCCAGTCCAGATCGACTGTGAGGAATGCCTCCGTGATGCTTTCGAGCGTTGTACCGAGACGGTGTGCGAGCCTGCGGATTTCGTCGTTCGCCAACCGCGTGTCATGGTTGTCGGTGGTGGTGCCGTACCACTTTACGATCGTACCGTGTTCGTCCCGGATCGGTATGGCACGCGCCTGATGCCATCGATAGCTCTGGTCGGCGCTGCGAAACACGCGATATTCGGTCTCGAAGATGGCGCCCGAGACTAGCGACGCCTCCCAGATGCGCAGCGTCGGCGCAACGTCATCCGGGTGCAGTATCGTGACCCAGTTGTCGGCATTGATCTCCTCGACCAGTCCCGTGTACGTGTGCACCCAACTGTTGGCGTAATCGATCGCACCATCAGGGTCGGCAGTCCATACGATTTGCGGCATCGCATCGGCAAGCTGGTGGAAACGCTGTTCGCTTTGCAACAGGGCATGCGCGGCGTGCATCTGCTCCATCTGATGGAGCGCCTCTTCCCGCAGCTTACGATCGGTCAAGTCAGTATGGGTCCCAATCACCCGCGCCGCCTGTCCGCCCGCATCGGTACCGACGACCATGCCGCGACTGAAGATCCAGCGCCAGCTTCCATCCTTCGCCCGCATCCGGTATTCCATCGCGTAGGTCGGCACCAGCCCGGCCACCAACCTCGCCGTTGCGTCGAGTACCCGTCCACGGTCCTCCGGGTGGATCAGGTTTTCCCATTGTTTCCCGGTCCGGATCTCGGCGTCGCCATAGCCGAGCATGTCGCGCCAACGTTGAGAAAAGTACACCGTATCGGTCCGGCCATCCCAATCCCAGACACCATCGCCCGCGCCTTCGAGCGCATATTTCCAGCGAAACTCGCTCTCCTCGAGCGCGGCCCGGGCGCGGGCACGGTCGCGCATTCCGGACAACACGCTGTAACCGATCAGCACAATCAGGATGGACAGCCCACAGGCGCCGCCCACCACCAGGTTCCGCTGCCGGACATACGATTCGAGGATTTCATCGCGGCTACGGCCGACCGCCACGGCCAAGGCCTTCTTCGGCAATACACGCCAGGCATAGAGTCGAACGACACCGTCGATCTGCGAGGCACGCGAATATATCAGTGTTTCCGTGCCCATCGACGCGAAGTCCGGCATGGTCTTCAGTACGTTGCGTGGCTCGGACGACACTGCCGGCTCGCGCGCGACTATGGTACCGTCAGAGCGAACAAGGGCCACTGTCCCGTGCTCGCCAAGTTGCAGCTTTCCTGAAAACCGGGTGAAGTACTCCGGTGCCACCGACAACACGATCACGCCGGCGAAACGATTCCCGCCGGCCAGCAATGGACGGGTGAACTGGATACTTCCCCGTCCCGACACCCGGCCCTTGACCGGGCGGCTGACGAACAGCTTGTCGATCCCGCCGAGATGGGTGCGAAAGTGCTCGCGGTCGCTTAAATCGAGCCGCGGCGCCGAGCGGTCCACGCTCGAATATGCCAGGTGTCCTGTGGCGTCGATGATACTGACCTGAAATGCCACAGGTCTTTCGAGAATCGCCTGCCGCCTGCGCACGTGGTCGCCAAACCTGTCCGGGTCGTCGAGCCATCGTTCGCGCAGGTCGATCGCCGCCAGGTCGATCATGTTGATGGAAGAATTGACTTCTTCGGCAAACAGACGCGCAATGTTATTGCTGTCCTTGGCGGCCTCGGCCAAGGTTTTCTCATAGGTGCCGTGTAACGACGCGATCACGACGGCCCACAGGCAAGGCAGGATAACTGCCGCAATGAGGGCGAGTTGCCCCGGCAACGGAAGTCGGGAAAAAACCTGCAACGGCAGGCCGATCGATTTGGAGCTCACTCAGCGACCTTCTTATCCGGAAGGGCATCGCCGGCGCAACGACCACGCGATACCGTTAGATAGCCTTTGATTGGACCGGCGCTATCCAGGACGGCGGCGGCGCAGCCCAGTCACGGACATCCCTGCATGGCATTCCCGACCACGTCATATCGTCAACAACAGCACATTGCCCGCCAAAACCACGGCTTACATTTTACATAGATTCCCCAAGGAAACATAAATGCATTCCCATGAAGAAGAAAAATGTCGCATTTATGCTCAATATTATTCTTGCAAAGGATGAAACCTCTGGGGAGACACCCGCTTCATCAGACGAGTTCGCGATAAAAATACGTCGTATCGCACAACCCGCCTTCCGGCAGCAACGCAAAGCCGGGCACGACGCCCAACCGCGTCCACCCCATGCGCGCGTACAGGCGCTCCGCTTCGGCGCTGGCCGTATCCAGTACCAGCAGCGTCTTGCCGAGCGACCGCGCTTCCCGCTCCGCCGCATCCATCAGCGCCGCGCCGACGCCCTGCTTGCGCGCCCGCCGCATCACGAGCATCTTGCACAGGTCCGCCCGATGCGGCTGGTTCTCCGGCATCGCCAGCACGAGGTGGACGGTGCCCACGATGCCGTGCTCGTCCTCGGCGACGAGCAGCGCGCGCCGGCCGGACTCGACGTCGGCCGCGAGCCCACGCCACCAGCCGAGCGCCTGGCCCAGCGTGTACGGCTGCATGAACCCGACGGACGCGCCTCCCTCGACACAGTCGAAGAGAACGGCCGCCAGGCCTTCGATGTCGGCATCGGTCAGCGAATGGATACGGCGTACGCGGCAACTCATGATCAGCTCCTGCTAAGCGTGGTAAGGACGACGGCGTAGCGCGCGGGCACGTCCCCGGGGTTGTGGAAGGAATTCGGTGCGTCGAGGGGTATCACGAGGCAGTCGCCCGTCTCCAGCAGCCAGGATTCGCTGCCGTACGTGATCTGCATGCGGCCTTCGAGGATCCAGATCTGTTGCAGCACGGCGGGCGTGCGAGGGCCGGCCTCGTACGTCACGCGCGTCCGCGGCGGAAACGTCACGTCGACGATGCGTGTCGGCGACTGGAATCCTTCGGGCGATACATTGCGGCGCAGATAGCCGGAATGCGGATCCTGCCACGTGACCTGATCGGCATGACGTGAGACAGGCTCGGCCTTGCGCGCCGGGTCGTCGAACAGCGATGCGAGCGGCACGCCGAGGCCCGCGGCCAGCTTGTCGAGCACGACTGCGGTCGGGCTCGTCTCGCCCCGCTCGATCAGGGACAGCATCGAACGGCTCACGCCGCACTGGGTCGACAAGGCATCGAGCGACAGACCTCGCTCGCTGCGGAGGAGGCGCACCTGCTGGGCGATGCGTGCGTTAACGGTGGAGTCATCTTTCATAATGGATATATTCTCCAACATGAAAGACAAGACGTCAACTATCCTGGACTATTCTCCAGCATACTGGACACACCGACTACGATGTCGGCCCAGGGTCCGTCCCTGGCGCCACGAGCAATTCCTTCAGCAACATGTCGTTGAAGGCGGGCAGATCATCCGGCTTGCGGCTCGTAACCAGTCGGGCATCCAGCACGACTTCCTCATCCGACCACTCGGCGCCCGCATTCATCAGGTCGCGCTTCAAGCTGGGCCAGCTGGTGAGATGCTTGCCGGTAGCGATGCCCGCGTCGATCAGCGTCCATGGGCCGTGGCAGATGGCCGCGACCATCTTGTCCTCGGCATCGAAGTCGCGGATGAAATCGATGGCCTCTTTGCTCAACCGCAGTTGATCCGGATTGGCGACGCCGCCCGGCAGCACGAGCCCGTCGAAGTCGGCAGGTTTCGCGTCGCGCACGTTCATCTCGACCTTGAAGCGGTCGGCCGGCTGCATGTGGTTAAAACCCTGCACTTCGTCGCCGGCCGCCTTCGGCGACAGCAACACGACGGTGGCGCCCTGCTCTTCCAGGAAAGAGCGCGGGCTCGTGTACTCGATCTGTTCCACGCCATCCGTCATGAGCATGGCAACGCGCTTGCCCTGCAAAGGCTTGTTGGCAACTTGTTCCATATAAACTCCCTTTGGTCGAACGTATGGGACGACAGCCCATTCTAGGCGGGGCTTGCGGGGCGCGTCGCACGCGCCGAATCAGGTACGAGGAATGGCAGGATCAGCCGAACAGCGCCTGCCACACCATCCATGCGTTGGCGGAGGAAATCACGACGAACAGGAACCACGACGGCACCGTCGTCCACCACTTGTTGCCGAACTGCCCCATCAGGTCGTGGCGGCCCGTCAGGCGGATCAGCGGGTACATGGCGAACGGCAATTGCAGGCTCAGCACGACCTGGCTGCCGACGAGCATCTTGCCGATGGCGTGGTCGCCCAACGTGAGCACGCCGATCATCGCCGGCCCCAACGCCAGGCCGCGCGTGATCAGGCGGCGCTGCCAGCAGGGAATCCTGAGTTTCAGGAAGCCTTCCATGATGACCTGGCCGGCGATGGTGCCGGTGAACGTCGAGCTCTGGCCGGACGCCAGCAGCGCCAGGCCGAACAGGATCGCCGCGGCCGCCGTGCCCGCGACGGGGGCCAGCAGGTAATAGGCCTGGTCGATGTCCATCACGTTGCCGCCGCCCGGTTTATAAAACGCGGCCGCGGCCAGCACGAGGATGGCACCGTTGATGAATAGCGCCAGCAGCAGCGACACGACGGTGTCGATGCGCGACAGCCTGATCGCTTCGGCCAGGTGGGCGCCGTCCTGGTTGAGGTCGTGGCGCAGGACGCGCGTCTGTACGACGGACGAGTGCAGGTACAGGTTGTGCGGCATGACGGTGGCGCCGAGGATGCCGATGGCGAGGTACAGCGCGTCGCGCTGGCCCACCTTGGCCAGCGACGGCACGAGACCCGCCAGGACGGCGCGCGGGTCAGGGTCGACGAGGAACAGCTCCGTGAACAGGCAGATGGCGATCGTCACGATGAGGCCCAGCACGATCGCTTCCAGTTGCCGGAAGCCCTTCCCTTTCAGGCCGAGCACGATGATGGTATCGAGGGCCGTCAGCGCGACGCCAACGGGCAGCGACACGCCCAGCAGCAGATGGAACGCGAGCGCGCAGCCGAGCACTTCGGCCAGGTCGCACGCGATGATCGACAACTCGGCGAACGCCCACAAACCTTTCGCGTGCACCGGCGAATATTGTTCGCGGCAATGTACGGCGAGATCCTTGCCCGTGACGATGCCGAGCCGCATGCTCAGGCATTGCAGCACGATGGCCGCCAGGCTGGACAGAACGACGACGAACAGCAGGTCGTAGCCGAACTGCGAGCCGCCCTGGATGGCGGTCGCCCAGTTGCCCGGGTCCATGTAGCCGACCGACACCAGCAGGCCGGGGCCCGCATAGCGCAGGATCTTTTTCCACAGCGGATCGTTCTCCGGCACGTTGACGGTGCCGGAGACTGCCGATGGGCAGAACGGCGCGGTGGCGTTGGTCGGTAGTTTGAGCATAGCGGGCAAGATAGCACGGTGAGTCTCGCGCACACCGTGCCCCGCCGCGCCCGCCATAAGACCGGTGCCCGCAGGCAGCCGGACCTTCAGTCGATGCCGAGCACGTGCATCCGGGCGCGCAGGCGGCGGATCTCGTCGGCCATGTCGACCACGAGCGCGGCGAGGTCCTCGTTGGCGTCGAAGTCGCGTTCGACGCGCAGCAGGCGCCGGGCCCGGGCCAGGTCGCCGCTACGGAAACGCCAGCTCGTCACCTGCACGCTGGTCTCGCCGCCCAGCACGCCCGCCTGCACGTGGCGCACGACCCACTCAGTCTCCACGTTGCAGGCGCGCGCCAGTTCGTCGAGCGTCAGCGCCACGTCGTCCAGCAGCACGCCGGTGAGAATATCGTCATGCATCGTTCAGGCTCCTATGCGTTCGCGTGGATTGAAGGCAAGGTCGCGCGCCATCGCCTCGTACAGCTCGCGCGCACGGTCGCTCGTGGCGGGCGGCAGCACCACGTTCAGCATCAGGTACAGATCGCCCGGCGTCCTGGCCGGAATGCCGCGCCCTTTCAAACGCAGCTTGCGTCCGCTCTGCGACCCCGGCGGCACCGTCACCTCGACCGTGCCGGACGGCGTAGGCACCGAGATGCTCGCACCGAGCGCCGCTTCCCACGGCGCCACCGGCACGTCCTGGTACACGTGTGTCCCTTCGACGCGATAGCGCGGGTCGGGGTTCAGCTGGATTTCCAGATACAGGTCGCCGGCCGGCCCGCCGCCGAATCCCGGATGCCCCTGTCCCCGCATGCGCAGTTGCTGGCCCGGCGTGACGCCTTTCGGAATGTTCACGCTGAGCGTCTTGTCCTGCATGGTCGTGCGGCCCTGCGCATCGTGCTGGGGGATGCGCAGGCTGACCGTGCGCGTGGCGCCCTGGTAGGCGTCGCGCAGGTCGATGGAAATCGCCGCATGGATGTCCTCGCCGGGCATCTGGAACCCGCCGCCCGCATGCGCGCCCCCGCCTGCGCGCGAGCGCCGGCCCACGTGGGCGAACAGGTCGTTAAAGAAATCGTCCCCGCCGGCACCGCCGAAATCGAACTGCGTGCCCCAGTCCGGCGGCGGCTGGAAGCCCTGGCCGGGATGGTGTCCGCGGCCCAGTTCGTCGTAGGCGGCACGCTTCTCGGCGTCGCCCAGCACGTCGTAGGCCTCGTTGATTTCCTTGGTCTTCGCGTCCGCGTCCTTGTGCTTGCTGACGTCGGGGTGGTACTGCCGCACCAGCTTGCGGTAGGCCTTCTTGATGTCGTCCTGGGTCGCGGTCTTCTCGACACCAAGCGTCTGGTAGTAGTCCTTGTATTCCACGAGCTTGCTCCTGGATCGGTTGGATAGTTGAATGTCCCGTAAGTTGTGGCGGGAGGCTTGCTTTTCAACTACTCATCGTCTTGCCGCGGCATGACATGACGCCCAGTATCCGGCATGCCTCCCTTAAAAATCAGTTTTTGAAATGTGGCTCTCTACCTTAACCACACGATTGCTCAACAGTGCCTGAATATGCACTCTAGTGACGAATCTTGTCGTGTCTTTTCGATCCGCGCTCACGATGATCGATTTTGCACTTCCGTCGTAGGAACACGGTGTATCGGTCTCGGGCGGGCAAATAAAACCCAGTTCCTCCAAGGCTTTGCGGCGGTCGACTTGATTCACGACTCGAGGAGAATTGACCAGATTGCCAATCGCATGATCTACGGCCACCTCACCCAAAAAAAGCGAGTGTTTTAGTTGTGTCGCCACCTCACTATTACCGAGTCCGGTGTAATCGTTGGTTGCAGCCGGATCAATAGCACATGCAGAAATCAGCAGCGGGAAAATATATCTGATAATTTTCATCGAGCGAAATTCAAAGTGTTCGGATCTGAAAATCCTCCCCGTCAGTCATTTATCTTAATCGCCGCTTGCTGCTTGTTTCCTATCACATTGTCACAAATTTAAAATTTGTGTGCGCGCATCTGGCGGCTCCTGCGGCAGCCGGAACAGCCTGGACGGCCCCTGGGACCAACGGCACGGCGAACTGGAGCAAGGACGCCAACCTGCAGTGGCTCACCAGCTTCACCACCCAATAAATCAATGACGCATGCTTGATGCATGCCTCATCACGTCTCTTTGGCCGTCATTAGCATTTCAACCAGTATCCGGCCAAAAACGGCAGTGCTAGATTCCTTGTGTTGCCGTTCGTCCAACAAGGAGGGAGTCATGGTGAGCAAATGGGTCAAGCGCACGAGCATCGCATTGGCGACACTCGCCCTGCTGGGAGTCGCCACGGCCGGCGTGGGCAAGGTGCTGGGAGAACGCAAGATGGCGCGCAGCATCGCGCTCGACGTGCGTCCGCTCGACATCGTGCCCGACGTCGGCCGCGTCGACCACGGCCGCTACCTGTACAACACGCGCGGCTGCGCCGAGTGCCATGGCGCGGACGGCGCCGGCAGGACGGTCGTGAGCGACGGCGGCATGCTCGTCGTCGCCCCCAACATCACGGCGGGCCCGAACGGCACCACGGCGCGCTACCGCGTGATCGACTGGGTGCGTACCGTGCGCCACGGCGTCAAGCCGAACGGCAATCCCGTCATGATCATGCCCAGCGAGGACTACAGCCGCCTCAGCGACGAAGACATGGCCGCCCTCGTCGCGTACCTCGAGCAAATGCGGCCCGTGTCCGGCGCGAAGGCCGTCATCGACGTACCGGTGCCCGTGAAGGCGTTGTACGCGTTCGGCGTGATCAAGGATGCGTCCGAAAAGATCGACCACGCGCTGGCGCCGCCGCAGGCCGTGCCGGCCGCCGTCACGCCGGCGTATGGCGCCTATGTCGCCGCGACGTGTACAGGCTGCCATGGCGCGGACCTGGCCGGCGGCCGCGTCCCCGGCGCCCCGCCGTCCTGGCCGCCGGCCGCGCAGCTGGCGCCCGGCAAGGGCAGCGCGATGAATCGCTATCCGACGGCGGACGCGTTCATGGCCATGCTGCGGACGGGCCACCGGCCGGACGGCAGCGCGATCAGTCCCGTGATGCCGTTCGGGTCGTTCCACCAGATGAACGAGACGGATCTGCGGGCGTTGTATGCCTACCTGAAATCGGCGCCGGGAACGGCCCTGGCGCAGCGGTAGAGGCCGTCGTTCCCGCGCACGCGGGAACCCATGGTGAGTTTTCGAAATCCGTTGACTATCACATCGGCGTCGCTTCCGACGTACCCAATTCTGTTGTCCAGTATGGGTTCCCGCTTTCGCGGGAACGACGGGTTGGCGGACGGGTCGTTCCGTCACACAAGCTTGTCGATTCCTCAGTAAAATGATCGGTTTCCCCAGCAAACCGATCCATGACGTCCAACCTGTCCAGCACCGGCGCCCTTGCGCCGCATCCCGTCCGCGCCGAGATCGCCACCTTGTGGCGGCTTTCGTGGCCCATGCTCGTGGGCCAGCTCGCGACCGTCGGCATGGGCGTGGCGGACGTCGCCATGACGGGCCACGTCAGCGCCGAAGAGCTCGCCGCCGTGTCGCTCGGCACATCCGTGTGGTCGATCATCCTCGTCACCGTCATGGGCATCATGATGGCCGTGAACTCGGTCGTCTCGCACGAGATGGGCGCCGCCCGCTTCGACCGCATTTCCCACTCCGTGCGCGAATCGCTGTGGATGGGTCTCGGCGTCGGCGTCGCAGGCTGTCTCGCGGCGAACCTGTGCACGCTCGTGTTCGACCACATCGGCCTGGACCAGTCCGTCGCGGACCGCGCGTCGGCATTCCTGCACATCATCAGCCTCGGCATGCCCGCGTTCGCCTGCTACCGCGCGCTGTACGGCTATACGACGAGCATCAACCAGACCAAGCCGATCATGATCATCGCGCTCTGCGGCCTCCTGTACAACATCGGCATGAACTGGCTGTTCATCTTCGGCGAATTCGGCCTGCCGAAACTGGGCGCGCTGGGCTGTGCCGTGTCCACGGCCAGCGGCATGTGGCTGATGCTGGGCGCGATGGTCGTGTGGATCAAGTTGTCCAGCGCCTACCGCCAGACGTATCCGTTCACGCACTGGGAAGGTCCGAACTGGAAAGAGATCGGCAGCATGCTGCGCCTGGGCCTGCCGATCGGCGTCACGCACTTCGCGGAGGTCAGCGCGTTCGGCATCATCAGCCTGCTCGTGGCGCGCTTCGGCGTGATCGAGGTGTCGGCGCACCAGATCGCGCTGAACTTCGTGTCGCTCGTGTTCATGGTGCCGCTGAGCTTCGGCATCGGCGCGCTCACCCGCGTCGGCCAGGCGATGGGCGAAGGCAATCCGGTACGTGCGCGCTTCGTCGCGTGGGTGGGTACGGGCATGTGCATCGCGTTCGGCCTGCTGTCCGCGATCGGCATCGCCCTCTTCCGGTGGCAGATCTCGGCCATGTACACGTCCGACGCGGCCGTCCAGGCCACGTGCGTGATGCTGCTGCTGTTCGCCGCGCTGTTCCAGCTGTCCGATTCCACGCAGGTCGCGGCCGCCTCCGCCATCCGCGGCTACAAGGTGACGCGCTCGCCGATGGTGATCCAGATGATCGCGTTCTGGGGCGTGGCCTTGCCCGTCGGCTGGATACTGGGCCTCGCGCCGGACTGGTTCCCGTGGTCGCCGGACAAGCCGATGGCCGCCACCGGCTTCTGGATCGGCCTCGTGCTGGGCCTGACCGTGGCCGCCGTGCTGCTGGCGTGGTCGCTGAATCAACTCTCCAAGCTGCGCATCTGCGACCACGCATAAATTCGGGGTCAGAGCACTTTTCTGCGCACAATCCTTGAAGCAAGCTTTAATGGTGGCGCAGGCCCGCTTGCACTTCCTGTTGCAAGCGCCGGGGTGTCCTCGCGGCGATTTTGTCCGGCGACACATTGATCGAAAATGTGCTCTGACCCCGAATTTAAAGCAAAAAAAAGCCGATGGACGGGGAATCCATCGGCGTAACCCTAGGAGAGAGTTTCATCCTATTGTCGGCATTGGGGTGCCGACGAAATGATCATAGTGCATCGCAGCAGATGTAAACATTACAGTTCGTCCATCATTGCGCCCCTTCCCGCCCGCCGTCTTTACAGCTTTTACGGGACGACTCTGGTATCGTTCCGCCGTTGCACACGAATAATTTTTTAAACTTTACCCAAACCCTCCATGCGCCTTCTTCTCTGCCTTTTAGCCGCATTGTCGGCCGTTCCCGCATCGGCGGAACGGCTGACGCTGGACCGTATCCACGCCGACCCGGCGTTGGCCGGTCCAGGCGTCCGCAGCCTGCGCGTCTCGCCCGACGGCGAACGCGTGACCTTCCTGCGCGGACGCACCGACAACCAGTTCCAGCTGGACCTGTGGGAATTCAACATGAAGGACAAGACCACGCACCGCCTGGTCGACTCCAAGCAATTGGTCCCGAACGAGAACCTGTCGCTGGAAGAGAAGGCAAGGCGCGAGCGCGCCCGCACGGCCAGCCTGTCCGGCATCCTGAGCTACAGCTGGTCGCCTGACGGCAAGCAGCTGCTCGTGCCGATCGCGGGCGACCTGTACCTCGTCGACGTGAACCGGCCTGAAGCCGCGCGCAAGGTGGCATCGGGCAATGTCGGCGATCCGAAGATTTCGCCGAAGGGCCGTTACGTGTCGTACGTGCGCGACCAGAACCTGTTCGTCATCGACCTGGCGACGGGCCAGGAGCGCCAGCTGACGACGGACGGCAAGGACACCGTGCACAACGGCGAAGCGGAATTCGTCGCGCAGGAAGAAATGGACCAGCACACGGGCTATTACTGGGCCCCGGACGATTCCGCCATCGCCTACCGCCGCTACGACGAGGCGCAGGTGCCCGTCGCGCGCCGCTTCGAGATCTTCGCGGACCGCACGGAAGTCATCGACCAGCGCTACCCCGCCGCCGGTGCGAAGAACGTCGAGATCGACCTGATGATCGTGAACCCGGCGACGGGCGCGCAGAAGAAGGTCGACCTCGGTCCCGAGAAGGACATCTACCTCGTGCGCGCGGACTGGAGCGCGGATGCCAGGACCCTCGTCTACCAGCGCCAGTCGCGCGACCAGAAGCGTCTCGATCTCGTCGCCGTCGATGCGGCCACGCTGACCCAGCGCCCGCTGCTGACGGAAACGTCGAAAACCTGGGTCAGCATCCACGACGACCTGCGCTTCCTCGGCCGCCAGAAGGCGTTCATCTGGGCCTCCGAGCGCAGCGGCCGCAAGCACCTGTACCTGTACGACCTGTCGGGCAAGCTGCTGCACCCGATCTCCAGCGGCGAATGGGGCGTCGACAACATCCTCGCCGTCGACGAGCAGGCCGGCAAGGTCTATATCGCGTCGAACAAGGACGCCGTCATCGACAAGCAGACGTACGTGCTGAACCTCGACGGCAGCAACGCGAACAAGCCGGTCCGGCTGACGAAGCAGGACGGCTGGCACGAGGACGTGTTCGCCCGCAACGGCAAGATTTTCGTGGACACGTTCTCCGATCCGAACACGCCGCCGCAAGTGTCGATCCGCCGCGCGGACGGCAGCATGGTCGAGTGGCTCGAACACAACGAGTTGAACGCCCAGCACCCGTACGCGAACTACGCGAAGGACCACCTGCCGACGGAATACGGCAGCATCAAGGCGCACGACGGCCAGACGCTGTACTACTCGATGATCAAGCCGGCGAACTTCGACGCCGCGAAGCGCTATCCGGTCTTCCTGTTCACGTACGGCGGCCCGCATTCGCAGCGCGTCACGCGCCAGTGGGGCAATCTGTTCAACCAGTACATGGCGCAGCAGGGCTTCGTCGTGTTCGTGCTGGACAACCGCGGTTCGTCGCGCCGCGAGCGCGCGTTCACCGACGTCATCTACGGCAACCTCGGCGCGCATGAAGTCGAGGACCAGCTGACGGGCATCGACTGGCTGGCGCAACAGAGCTTCGTCGATCCGAAGCGCGTGGGCGTGTTCGGCTGGAGCTATGGCGGTTTCATGACCCTGCGCCTGCTCGCGGCTGGCTCGGACAAGATCGCGATGGGCGTGTCGGTGGCGCCCGTGACGGACTGGACCCTGTACGACACGCACTACACGGAGCAGTTCGTGGGCGCGACGCCGCAGTCGGATCCGGCCGCCTATGAACGCAGCGGCGTGTTCGCGCACCTGGACGGCCTGAAGTCGCCGCTGCTGCTGGTGCACGGCATGGCCGACGACAACGTGCTGTTCACGAACTCGACGCGCCTGATCGACGCGCTCGTCAACCGCAACGTGCGCTTCGAGCTGATGACGTATCCGGGTGCCAAGCACGGCATTTCGTCGCGCGCGGGACAGCGGCACGTGTATGGCCTGATCGAGGCGTTCTTCAAGAAGCACCTGGGCGGGACCGAGCCGAAGTAAGATTCGTTTCCCAATAAAAAAATCGGCCGCAACGTGCGGCCGATTTTTCCCGGCGCCAGCTTATTTGGTGGCGTCGTGGATTTTTTCCTTCAGGTCGCCCAGCTTTTCCTGGGTCTTGCCTTCGACCTGGTTCTGCAAGCCTTTCACCTGCTGCTCGGCGCTGCCGACGATCTTGCCGGCCTCCTCCTGGATCTTGCCGCCGATGTCTTGCAGTTTGCCGTTGATCTGGTCCGAATTCATGGTGTTCTCCTTTCGTTCAAAGTTCGACACCATCGTAGCGCCGGCCCCGGTATTGCTCAGTTAGCGCACGCACATTGCATGCGCGCGACGGTCCAGTCGCGCCGCTGATAGCATTCTGTCATGAACAATGACACCTCCCCCGCCGTCAAGCCGGCCCAGCACAAACTGATGCGCCGCTTCGTCCTCGTCGACGGCATTGCGGTGCTGTTCCTCGCGCTCGTCGCGGCCGTCGTGCTCGCCATCGACGCGCTGCTGCTGCTCTTTGCCTGCGTCCTGTTCGCCGTGCTGTTGTACGAGCTGAGCGCGATCCTGTGCCGGCGCTTCGGCTGGAACCGCAAGCTCGCGCTCGTCGTCGTCGTGCTGGCGCTGCTGCTCATCATCGGGCTCGGCGGGTGGGCGATGGCGCCGCAGATCGCGGAGCAGTCGACCGAACTGGCGCAGCAGATTCCGCAATCGCTGCAGCGCCTGCGCCAGATGGTGGAGAACCAGCCGCTGCTCGCGCGCATCGCCGCCGACCTGCCGGATGCCAAGCAACTGATCGGATCGATGCAGCAGTTCGTGCCGAATGCAGGCATCTTTTTCGGCGGCGTGCTCGGCGCGCTCGGCAACGTCGTCATCATCGTATTCGTCGGCATTTATTTCGCGCTGTCGCCGCGCCAGTACAAGCAGGGCATCGTGAAGCTCGTACCGCAAGGCAAGCGCGAGCGCGCCGTGCAAGTGATGGACGACATCGGCGACACGCTGGCGCGCTGGCTGATCGGCAAGTCGCTGTCGATGCTGATCGTCGGCGCGGCAACGGCCGGCGGGCTCACGCTGCTGGGCGTGCCGCTGGGACTGATCCTCGGCATCATCGCCGGGCTGCTCGACTTCATTCCCTACATCGGCCCGATCATGGCGGGCGTGCCGGCCGTATTGATCGCCCTGTCGATCAGTCCCGACCTGGCGCTGTACACGGTGCTGCTGTTCCTCGGCATCCAGACGGTCGAAGGCTATGTGCTGCAGCCGCTCGTCGAGGCGCGCGCGGTCGAGATGCCGCCTGCGCTCACCATCGTCATGCAGCTCGTGTTCGGCACGCTGTTCGGTTTCGCGGGCATCGCGCTGGCGACGCCGTTGACCGCCATGTTGATGGTGCTCGTAGACAAGCTGTACGTGGAAGACATCCTCGGCGACCGGCCGACGGGCTGACGTAAAAACGGCCGCACGAGGCGGCCGCTTCTACGTCAGGTAAGCAGATCGCCGGTATCAGCGGTTGCCCTTGTTGATCGCGTCGCGCAGATCACCGGCCTTTTCCTGCACCTTGCCTTCGACCTGCTTCGACAGGCCCTTGGCCTGCTGTTCGCTGCTGCCGACAGCCTTGCCGACTTCCTCCTGAATCTTGCCGCCGATATCCTTGGCTTTACCTTTGATTTGGTCGTCGTTCATGTCGGAATCCTCCTTGATGAGTAAGACCGCTTGCGAATCAAGCGGGATGCATTCAGGATAATTGGATGGCGCCCTTCATTCTGTACGCAAACTAACAAACCATTAACTCGCCTTGCGCCACACGCTCGCGAGCCAGGGCTGCTGGTCGCGCGGCAATCCTTCCGGACGGTAATAGTGGCGCAGCGGCACGAAGCCGGCATCGACGACGTAGCGCTCCCAGGCGGCGTAGTCGTGGAAGCAGCCGTAGCGCGGCCCGTTCCACCCTTCTTCGTTATGGCCGCGTGGATTCGAGCTGAACAGCACGCCGCCCGGCTTCAACGCCGCGCACAATGCCCTCAGCACGTTGGGCAGCAGGTCGCGCGGCACGTGGAACAGCGAGGCGTTGGCGAAGATGCCGTCGAACGCCGCGGCCGGCAGGTGCAGGTCGATGAAGTTCTGGTGCCATACCTCGCAGCCGCTGTACGCCCGCGCCATCTCGACGAATTGTTCACTGCCGTCCAGGCCGATGGCATGGTGGCCCAGCGCCGTGAACGTCTTGAGGTCGCGCCCCGGGCCGCAGCCGAAGTCGAGAATGGTGTACGGGGCCGGCGCGTCGATCGCACCCAGCAGCGCCTCGATGTTCTGGCTGACGTCGTGGTCGATCGTGCCGGCGAAGAACCGGCGCGCGTTGTCGTCGTAATGGTGCAGCGTGCGCCGCGTGATGTCTTCGTAGTCGTCGTCTTCGATCATGTGTGCAAAGTGGTGGATGATGCGCCGGTCGACATCAAGATAGTGCTGTTTCATAAGCAAAAACCACGCTGAAAGAAGTCCGAACCATTCTAGTCCGGGCCTCTTTCCGACCGGCGCAGCTTACCCGCCAGACATAAACCCTGCTTACCAGACGCGTACGCGCTGCTCCGGCGGCAGGTACAGCGCCTGTCCCGGCTGCACGTCGAACGCCTCGTACCAGGCGTCCAGGTTGCGCACGGTGGCCGTGCGGTATTGCGGCGGGGCGTGGCCGTCCGTCAGGATACCGCGCCGCTCGGCCGCCTCGCGCGCCTTCGTGCGCCAGCTCTGCGCATAGCCCGTGAAGAACTGGCGGTCGCTCTCCGCCGACGCGTTCTTGCCGGCGGCGGCGCGATAGGCATCATACGACGCTTCCAGGCCCGCCAGGTCGGCGAGGTTTTCGGACAGGGTCAGCTGGCCGTTGACGGCGAGGTCCGGGTACGGTTTATAGGCGTTGTATTGCTCGACGAGTTTCCGGGACCCGGCCTTGAAGTGCTCCATGTCCGCCTTCGTCCACCAGTCGCGCAGGCGGCCCTGGGCATCGAACTGCGAACCCTGGTCGTCGAAACTGTGGCTGATCTCGTGGCCGATGATGGCGCCGATCGCGCCGTAGTTGACGGCATCCGGCGCCTTCGGGTCGAAGAACGGCGGCTGCAGGATCGCGGCCGGGAAGTTCAGCGCGTTCTGCAGCGGCAGGTTGACGGCATTGACGAGCTGCGGCGGCATCGACCAGTCCGTGCGGTCCGGCTTCGCATGCAGCTTCGCGAATTCCTGGTCCGTGTGGAACGCCTCGGCGCGCAGCGCGTTACCGAACGCATCCTTGGCATCGACCTTCAGGCCGGCATACGATTTCCACTGGTCCGGATAGCCGACGCCCACGTACAAGGTCTTGAGTTTTTCCTTCGCCTGGGCGCGGGTGGCGGGCGCCATCCAGTCGAGCTTGTCGACGCGCTTGCCGAAAGCCGCCACGATGTTCGCGACCATTTTCTGCAGCTGCGCCTTGTTCTCCGCCGGGAAATATTTCGCGACGTACAGTTTGCCGACCGCCTCATCCATCGCCTCGTTCGTCGCGCCCAGCGCCCGCTTCCAGCGCATCGATTGCTGCGGCGTGCCGGACAGCGCCTTGCCGTAGAACGCGAAGCGCTGGTCCACGAAGGCCTTCGGCAGCACGTTGGCCATGCGGTTGATGGTGTGGAAGGCGAGATAATCCTTCCACGTCGCGAGGTCGATCTTGTCGACCAGCGCCGCCTCGCCTTTCACGGCGGACGGATGCCAGACGATGAACTTGTCCTGGTCGCCCAGCCGCGCGGCCTTGAAGAACGCATCCCAGTCGAGGCCCGGCGCGTTGGCGGCGAAGTCCTTGCGGGTCCACGTGTTGTCGGCCTTCAGCACGTCGGCCGAGTCGGCGCGGGTGCCGTGGGTGTTGGCGATGTCGACTTCGAGCGCGAAGATTTTCGCGGCGCGGGCGTCGGCGTCCTCATCCGTAGCGGCGTAGCCGGCGAGCTTGAGCATTGCCGCGATGTGTTTCTGGTACTGCGTGCGCAGGCCGGCCATCCGTTCGTTGTTGTCCAGATAATAGGCGCGGTCCGGCATGCCCAGGCCGCCCTGCAGCAGGTAAGGCCAGTTGTGGGCGGGATCGTGCAGGCCGGGCGAGATCCAGACACCGAAGATGTTCTCGGTCGCAAAATGCGTATTGTTCAGCGGGTCGACGTCCGCGCGCACGGACGCGCCCAGCGCGCGCACGAGGCCCGCTTTGTCCTTGATGGCGCCGATCTGCGCCAGCAGCGGCTTCAGCGGCGCGATGCCGCGCGCCTCGATCGCGGATTCGTCCATGTAGGCGTTGTAGTAACCGGCGACCTTGCGCGCTTCCGGTCCCGCTTTCTTGTTGGAGTCGACGCCTTCGATCAGCTTGACGATGCGCTGGTTGGTGTCTTCCGCCAGGTTGTCCATCGCGCCCCAGCGGCTGCGGTCCTCGGGAATGGTCGCTTTGGCAAGCCAGTCCTTGTTGGCCCAGGCGAAGAAATCGTCGCCCGGCCGCAACGTGGCCTGGGCGGTCCCGGCCGCGTTGACGTCCTCCCTGGCCGCGGGCGGGGTCTGCCCGGATGCCGCCGCGCCCGTGGTAACGAGCGCGGTACCGCACATCGCGACGACGATGGCGGCCCTGATCGGAGTCCAGCTGATGTTCATGGTGCCTCTCCTAAAAAAAATTCAAAAAATCTTTCGAAAACCCTAAAGTTCTCCAAAACGCTGCCGTAAAAGGCAGACAACCGGCAATCCGGCCGGAGTTTGCCTCAATGGTGGAGCGCAGTCATGACGTCCAACGAAGTCCTCGCAATGTATGAAAACATCGCCGCCCTCAGCAGCCGCATGGCTGTCGCTGCGCGCGAAGGGGATTGGGACGGCCTGGCGCGCCTGGAAACGCAGTGCGCCCTGCAGTCGAGCGCGGCAAAGAGCGGCGTCCCGCCGCTGGAAGGCGCCGCCCGCAAGCGCAAGGTCGACCTGCTCAAGCAGATCATGGCCAACGACCGCGCCGTGCGCGACATTACCGAGCCGTGGATGGGCCAGCTGGACCGCGCACTGAGCCCGGCCCACTGATCCGTCCTACTCCGCCTGAAGCCCCTTCGACTTGCCGTCCAAGGGGCTTTTTGCTTTCTGCGCGGCCAGGATGCCATCCATGTTCCCTTCGATCCATGCGGCGAGGTCGCCGAGCTTGTGCCCGATCTGCTCGCCGAGTGGCGTCAGCCGGTATTCCACGTGAGGCGGGACGACGGGATGGGCAATGCGCTGCACGAACCCGTCCTGCTCGAGCCAATACAGCGTCTGGGCCAGCATTTTTTCGCTGATGCCGCCCACCTTGCGGCGCAGTTCGCCGAAGCGGTGCGTGCCATCCATCAACGCGACGAGCAGCAGCACGCCCCAGCGGCTCGTCACATGTTTCAGCACTTCACGCGACGGGCAGTATTCGGAGAATAAGTCCGCGCGCACAAGCTCGTTCATGTCCCCTCCTCGATCGATGATCCGCCCCTATGGTAGCGATAACCCGAGCGGGAGGCCAACGCGCGCCGCGCAAACAAAAACCGCGCAGCGACGTGGGTCATCTGCGCGGCTCTCTGGAATGGGGAGCGCGACTACCAGGCATCCCCTGGCGTCGCCTCTTGCCGGTTGCCTCCGGCGTCCGTCTGCCACTGTTGGCAGCGAACCGCTTCCGGCATCAGGCGCTTCCTCAGCGACCGTCCGACCCCGCGCCACGCTATCGGTGGTGGCTGCGGCGGACCCTGATCCGTGTACTTCGGGATTGAGTATAACGCAAAATCAGCACTTGTGTAGACGACTCACAGGAAGATTTTGAACGCTATTCCAGCGTCGGCTCGGCGGCCTCGCCTGCCGCCGGCGGCGCCTTGCGGCGACGGACGGCATATGCCCCCGCGCCACCCAGCGCCAGCACGCCGATGGCGGCGCCGATCCAGCCCCAGGGCAAGCTGTCGTCCGGCGCCAGCGCCTTCGGCTTGTGCGGCACGAGCGGCTTGATCGACGAGATCGGGCGCGGGCCGGCGGGCTTCGGCGGCGCCGGCTTGACCTCGGCTTCCTTCAGCGGCGCCGGCTTGACCTCGGCTTCCTTCAGCGGCGCCGGCTTGCTCTCCGGCATGGTCTCGGGCTTCGGCGCCTCGTGCGCGAGGGCCGGCGCGGCCAGCGACACCTGCAGCTTCTTCATCCGGTCCTCGACCTGGCCGAGGCGGGAACGCAATTCGTCGTTCTTCGCGCCGAGGGCCGCGCAAGCCTGCACTTCCTCGGCCCGGGGCGCACAGGCGGGCGGCGGGGTCGCCGGCCTGGCGACGGGCGCCGGCGGCGGACGGCGCACCACCGGCCTGGGCGGCGGCGGCGTTAGCGGTATTGCGGCTTCGCGCCGGACCACCGGCGCCGCGTGCGCCACGCGGGCCCGTTCCACCTGCGCGAGCAATACCGCGTCGGGGTTGGTCGGAGGCACTTGCGCCGGCGCAGGTGCCGCCACGCGCACGGGCGCGGGCGGCGGCGCGGGATTCGGATCCGGCGTCAGCCACAGCGTGGCCAGGCGCACGGCACGCTGGCCCTTGTCGACGAGCTCCAGGTACAAGTGCACGTGGTCCGCGTCGACGGGACGCAGCGACGTCACGTGCAGGAACTGGCGGCCGTCGCGCCGCATCACCGACAAATTCAGGCTGGACAGCAGGGGCGGCACGGCGATGCCCGCGCCGTTGTAGACCTCCGGACTGGCCACGCGCACCTGCACGGGCGCGGCGGCATCGTCGAGCATCGTCAGCTCGACGTCGGCCACGAGCGGCTGGCCGATGTGCGACGACACGCGCGGGTCGCCCAGCTCGGCCGCGTGGGCGGATGCGAACGCGGCAAGGGCAAGGCTGGAGAATAAAAGGCGGGTGCGGCGGGCCATGGCGTGGGAAAAATGGGGGCTTCAACGTGGTTAACGGCCGTTGCGGTACACTCTTTAATTCCATTGTCAAACCAACAGGATGCATCCATGGAAAACCGGATTGAGAAGGACAGCTTCGGCCCGATCGACGTACCGAACGATCAACTGTGGGGTGCGCAGACCCAGCGTTCGCTGCACCACTTCCACATTTCGAGCGAGAAGATGGCGCCGGAACTGGTCGCCGCATTGGCGCAGGTGAAGCGCGCGGCCGCCGCCGTCAACCGCTCGCTCGGCAAGCTCCCGCAAGACAAGGCCGATGCGATCATCCGCGCGGCCGACGAAGTGCTGGAAGGCCGTCATCCGTCCGAATTTCCGCTGTCCGTGTGGCAGACCGGCTCCGGCACCCAGAGCAACATGAACATGAACGAGGTGCTCGCAAACCGCGCCTCGGAACTGCTGGGCGGCGAGCGGGGCGAGGCGCGCCTGCTGCATCCGAACGACCACGTCAACATGGGCCAATCGTCGAACGACATGTTTCCCACCGCGATGCACGTGGCGGCCGCGCTCGCCGTCGCCAGGGACGTGCTGCCGGCGCTGGCAAAGCTGCGCGGCACGCTGGAAGTGAAGTCGCGCGACTTCGCCGACATCGTCAAGATCGGCCGCACGCACCTGCAGGATGCGACGCCGCTCACCCTGGGCCAGGAATTCTCCGGCTACGTGGCGCAACTCGAATTCGCCGAGCACGCGATCAAGAACACGTTGCCCGGCCTGCTGCTGCTGGCCGCCGGCGGCACCGCGGTGGGCACGGGCCTGAACGCGCATCCGGAATTCGCCAACCGCATCGCGGCCGAGATCGCGTCGCGCACCGGCCTGCAATTCAAGTCGGCGCCGAACAAGTTCATGGCGCTGGCCGGCCATGACGCGATGGTGCTGGCGCACGGCGCGTTCAAGACGCTGGCCACGGCGCTGATGAAGATCGCCAACGACGTGCGCTGGATGGCGTCCGGCCCCCGCTCCGGCCTGGGCGAGATCACGATCCCGGAAAACGAGCCGGGCAGCTCGATCATGCCGGGCAAGGTGAACCCGACCCAGTGCGAGGCGCTGACGATGCTGTGTTGCCAGGTGTTCGGCAACGATGTGGCGATCACGGTCGGCGGCGCGCAGGGCAACTTCGAACTGAACGTGTTCAAGCCGATGATCGCCCACAACTTCCTGCAGAGCGCGCGCCTGCTGGCGGACGGCATGCGCTCGTTCGACGAGCATTGCGCGCAGGGCATCGAGCCGAACCGCAAGCGCATCGGCGAATTGATGGAGCAGTCGCTGATGCTGGTGACCGCGCTGGCCCCGCATATCGGGTATGATCGCGCCGCGCAAATCGCCAAGACGGCCCAGCACAACGGCCTGACCTTGCGCCAGGCAGCCCTGCAATCGGGCTTCGTCGACGAGACGCAGTTCGACCAGTGGATCGTGCCGATCGAGATGACGCGGCCCAGCCCGGCCTGACGGTACCGCATGGAATTCGCGACGTCGCCCCCGCCCACGTGGGGGCGACGTTGTTTTTTTGAAAAGTATTGTCTAAACGAACACAACAGTACGACGCCCATTTTTAACAGAGGATAAAATGCAAACAACAACTTTTGAACTGACTTCGGAGTTCATCGAACTGAACCAGCTGTTGAAACTGGTCGGCGTGGTGGACAGCGGCGGCGCCGGCAAGCACGTGGTGGCGAGCGGCGACGTGTCGGTCGATGGAAAGAAGGAACTGCGCAAGACGGCCAAGATCCGCGCGGGCCAGGTCGTAACGCTGGGCGATATTCGTATTCAAGTGCGCTGAGGCGCACCCGGCGCACCCCGCGGTCGCACCGCGCGAGCCGTCCCCGACGGTAGGGTTGACGTTTGCGCGCTGACAAACTTGGGCAGTCCCCCTTCTCTATATTGAAGTCGTAACATTCGGCCCAAAGGTGAGGAAGATGGAAACCCCAGAATCAAGCTCCATGACGCAGCAGCGCTTGATCGGCGACCTGCGTCTCGTCATCGAAAACGCGGAAGAACTGCTCAAGAATACCGATCACTACACCGGTGTCGTGTACCAGAACGCCCGCGCCAAGCTGGCCGTCGCGCTCAATGCCGCCAATGAGGAACTGGCCCGCTTCGAAGAGGACCAGTTGAACCGGATGATGGACGCGACGCGTGCGGCCAACGAGCTGCACCACGACAAGACCGGAGAAGAACGCATCCTGCGCGCTTTCTACCACTGACCGCGCGGCGCCACCGTCTACGGCGCCGCGTTTGCCCCGTTTTTGATTCCCGCCACCATTCCCCGATCGAGCCAGCGCCGCAGGTGCACGGCCACATCGAAGTCCTCGTCCACATCGAATGCCGCATCGAGCGCCGCGCCGAAGGTGTCGCCGCGCGCCAGGCACGCCAGCGCCGCATGTTCCGCCGCGCCGATGGCTTCCACTTCCACGTCGAGCCGGGGCCGCAGCACCAGCGCGTGCGTGGCCGTCTGCAATTCATCCGGAAAGTCCGGACCGTCCGCCTGGTGCGCGCGCCACAGCGCCACCGTGGCCCACGGCGACGCATGCAGGCGCAGCGCCGGATGCAGCACGACGCGCGCCGCCTCGAAGGCATCCGGCGCGAGGCCGGCGAGGCTCGCGGGTGCCGCATCCGCATCGGGCGCGTACCACGCCTCGTGCACGCACCATTCGAGGCGCGCGACGTCGGGCAGGTAGGGATGATCGGCCGCCGGCGTAAAACCGGCGAGGAAGTCGGGCAGCGCGGCGCCGAAACGATTGAGGTCCGGATCGCGCGCCGGATGCGCCTGGCCGTAGACCCGCGCGAGCGCGTCGAAGAATTCCTCGCCCACGAGCTGGCGCAGCACGGGGTACGCCGACGCCAGCGCGCGCGTCCAGTGCGCGTGCAGGTTGCCCCGGTAGATGCCGACGCGGCGCGGATCGCCTTTCAGCAGCGGAGCTAATGCGGCGTCGTGCGTGCCGTCGAACAGCGCCGCGCCGAAGGTTTGCTGGAGAGCCTCCAGGCCGGCGGCCGGTGCCGGGTCGACGGGCGCGACGGCGCTGTCGGCGACCACGCCCGGCCCCGCCGTCGCGGCAATCGCATCCGCCTGCGCCGCCTCGTCGAGCAGCACGTCGAGCGGCGGCAGGTCCGTGTCCCATTCGACGAGCGTGGGCACGGCGCCGAAGCGGGCCAGCGCCGC
Organism: Massilia cellulosiltytica; assembly: GCF_047325105.1. Lineage (NCBI taxonomy): Bacteria > Pseudomonadati > Pseudomonadota > Betaproteobacteria > Burkholderiales > Oxalobacteraceae > Massilia > Massilia cellulosiltytica. Next base: position 5,153,416 of record NZ_CP168562.1, read on the forward strand.
GCGGTACAGGTCCCACACGGGCGGCGCGACGCGGGCGCCGTGGTGGTCGATGAGGCCATCGTCCGTGACGAGATGGCCGCCCAGGTGGATCTCGCCCACGCAGCCGGCCGGCAGCGCGGCGATGGCGGCATGCGCATCCTCGCCGTGATTGCGCTCGTTGACGTACAGGTTGTTCACGTCCAGCAGCACGCCGCAGCCCGTGCGGCGCGCGAGTTCGGCGAGGAAGTCCGCCTCGCTCATCGCGTCGCCCGCGAAGCGCACGTAGGTGGAGACGTTTTCGACGAGGATGCGCCGTCCCAGCACGTCCTGCACGCGCGCGACGCGCGCGGCGACGAGGTCGAGCGCCTCACGGTCCAGCCGCAGGGGCAGCAGGTCGTTCAGCTGGCGGTCGCGCAGCGCGCCCCAGGACAAGTGTTCGGAGACGAGCACCGGCTGGAGTGTACGCACGAGGGCGGCCACGCGGGCCAGGTGGTCATCGGAAAAGCCGTGCACGGACCCGAGGCCGAGGCCCACGCCGTGCAGGCTGACCGGATAGTCGCGGCGCACCGCGGACAGCACGCGCCAGTCGTGGCCGGCGCGTGCGAGAAAGTTTTCCGTGTGGACCTCAACCCAGCCAACGTCGGGCCGGCGTTCGAGGAAATCGCGGTAATGCGGCGCGCGCAGGCCAAGGCCGGCACGGCGGGCGGCGGCCATGGTGAGGCTTATTTACCCTGTTTCGGCGGATTCAGTTTGCCGCCGTCTTTTTCACAGGTGCCCTTCGGGACGAATTTCCATTCGCCCGGGTCCTTGTCGGCCGTCGCCATGCCGGCGCAGCCGTGGGTGGCGGTGCCGCAGTCGTTCTGGCCGGCCTTGGCGACGCCGTAGCATTTTTCTTCGTTGCCGGATTGCGCATCCATCTGGCCGCCGGCCGTGGCCTGGGTGGCGCAGACGCTCGCGAGCGCGGCAGCGATCAGGGCTTGTCGTTTGTTCATTGGGGGTTCTCCGAAATGCAGGTCAGTACACGGCAGGCATTCTATCCCGGCCGGAGCGTAACGAGTGGAAAAGTAACCCGGCCGGGGCGGCCGTTGTCGGCTGCGCGCCGGACGTCGTCGTCGCTGGCGGCAGCCCGATGGTGGCGGCTGAGCGGATGGTATTGTGTGGCCGCCCCCGTCGTGCCGGGTACTGGGCCGATAACGCGGGCGGCGGGAATTCCGTTGACGCGCGCGCGTCAGGCCGTCGTGTTGATGTGGTTGCCCAGGTGCGGCGGCAGGTTCGGCGCCGGTGCGGCGGACTGCACCGCTTCCAGCAGCTGGGTGGCTGCCGAGGCCTGGATGTCCTGCGTCTTTTTCAGCACGGCGACGGCGACGTCCTGGCGGATGCCGGTGTCGGCGATGCTGGTGGCAAGCTTGGCGATACCTAAGGCGTCCATATGCGCTCCTGGTGGGTGTGTCGACGGTCGGCCAGCACGGGGTTCGCCCGCACGACCGCTTATCCAGTGTTAACGACACGACGGGCTGGAACTTTAGGCGGGCAAACCATTAAATTGCCTGACCCAGCGCAAGACGGCGTCCGCGTCGAGCAGGTCCAGCCACGCCACCTGCGGCGCCAGCCCCTGCGGGCGCGCCATCGTGGACGCGACGGCCACGATGTGCGGATCACCCGGGAACATCGGCGGCTTGCCGACGTCGGGCCGGTACACCTCCAGCTTGGGCAGCGCCTCCCATTTATAGCCTTCCACCAGGGTCAGGTCCGCCGGCGCGAGGCGTGCCAGGTGTTCGGCCAGCGACGGCTCCGCGGCGCCGCGCAGCTCGCGCATGATGGCCACGCGGTACGGCGATGCGATCATGACCTCGGCCGCGCCGGCCGCGCGCATGCGGGCGCTGTCCTTGTGCGGCGGTTCCAGCATGACGTCGTGGTGGCTGTGCTTGACGACGTTGACGCGCAGCCCGGACGCGGCCAGCCGCGCGACGACGAGTTCCAGCAGCGTCGTCTTGCCGCTGCCGGACCATCCGATGACGCCCAGCACGGGCCCGCGGCCGGCGAAATCAGTAGGCGACACGGTAGCGGATTCCCCGGAAGTTCATGACGGCCGCCCTGGGCAGCAGCTTTTCCAGCACGAGGCCGGGGGCGACCTCCTCGCCTTCGTGGCGCAGCGCCTTGTCGACGATCAGCAGGCGGTCGGCCGCGTTGGCGGAATACATGTAGCCGCCGAACGTGACGCGCGGGATGTCGCGCTGCTGGGCGTCGGGCAGCTGCTGCAGGAACGGCAGGCTGTCTTCCGGCGCCGCCTTCGCGACGGGCGCCGGCGCAGCGGCCGGCACCGGCACCGGGGCCGGGCGGGAAGGTGCGGGTGCGGGCGCGGGCGTGGGTACGCGTTCGCGCACGGTCACGGGCGGCGGCGCTGGCGGCGCGCTCACCACCAGCGGCTCCGGCGCGGGCGCTGCCGGCGCGGGCGCGGGTACGCGTTCGCGCACGGTCACGGGCGGCGGCGCTGGCGGCGCGCTCACCACCAGCGGCTCCGGCGCGGGCGCGCGCTGCGCGACGGTCTGCGGCGCCGGCGCCGGCCGGCCCAGCACCAGCGCCCCCGCGACGACGACGAGCGCCCCGGCGCCGAGGCCGACGAACAGCGGCTTGCGGCTCGCCGCGGCGGCCGCCGGCGCGGGCGTCGACGCCTGCGGCGCGTGGATCGTCGGCGCGTTGCCGAGCTGGCGTTCGGCCTGGGCCTTCTTCAGGGCTTCGAGGATGTACGACATATCACTTCCCGGTGGCTGCCAGCAGGCGCGGTTCGTCGACGCCCGCCAGCTGGTTCAGGCGCATGTAGGTGCGCGGACCGGCCAGGCCGTCCGCCTTCAGGTTCTGCTTGACCTGGAACGCGCGCAGCAGGCGCCGCGTGGGCTCGTCCAGGACTTGCCCGGCCGGCGGCGCGGCGCGCCTGCCGTCCAGTTCCGCGAGGCGGGCGGCGATCCAGTCGACGTCCGGCCCGCTGTCGCCCGGCCCCACCTGGTCGCGGAAACCGCGCGGCACCTTCCACAAGGTCGTGTACTCGCCGTCGATGCGGGTCGCGAGCAGCCCCAGGCTGACCGTGTGGCGCTGGCCGTTGATCGCGAGCGTGGCCGTGTCGTCGTCCATGCCGGTGAGCACGGCGTAGCCGACCCGGGCGCCGTCGTGCAGGCCGACGATGGCCGGCCGGTCGAGCAGGCGCAGTTCATACAGGCCGCCGCGGCCCTGGTAGCAGCGCAGGCCGGCGCGCGGCGCGGCGTCGCACGCGGCGGCGGCCGGCAGCTGCTGGCCCCACAGCGCGCCCAGTTCGCGCAGCGCGTCGTCCTGCGTGGACAGCGCCAGCGGCTTGGGCTGCATGCCCGCCTTCGCGGACGCGGGCTGCGCTTTCACGGCCACGGGCGCAGCCGGCGCAGGCGTCGTACGATGCGGCACCGCCTGCCACGCCGCCGCGCTGATGGCGGCGCCGGCCAGCACGCCGCCGGCCACGAACGGCCAGCGCAGCGGCTTGCGCGGCGCTCCGCCGGCGATCGCATCGTCGCCGGCGAACACCTCGCGCGCGGCGCGGCGCAGGATCGCCGGCGTGACGTCGCGGCTGTTCTCGACATAGGCGCCGAGCAGCGCGCGGTCGCACAACAGGTTGATGCGGCGCGGGACGCCTTCCGTCAGGCGGTGGATCGATGGCGCCAGCGCGGCGGGAACCGGCGTCGTGCCCTGCACGCCCGCGACGGCCAGGCGGTGCGCGACATAGGCGCCCGTCTCGTCGGCGGACAACGGCCCGAGATGGTAGCGGGCGATGACGCGCTGGGCCAGCTGCTCCAGTTCGGGCCGCGCGAGCATCGTGCGCAGTTCGGGCTGGCCGATCAGGATGATCTGCAGGAGCTTGCGCTCGCTGGTCTCCAGGTTCGTCAGGAGGCGCAGCTGCTCCAGCACCTGGGCCGACAGGTTCTGCGCCTCGTCGATCACGAGCACGTTGTTGTGCCCCTGCGCGTGGCTGTCGAGCAGGTAGGCGTTGATCGCGTCCACATAGGCCTTCACCCCCGCCGCGGACGACACGGTGATGCGGAATTCGTCGCAGATCGTCTGCAGCAATTCCTCGACCGTCAGCTTCGGGTTGAAGATATAGGCCAGGCGGCAGTCGTCCGGCACCTGCTCGATGAAGCAGCGGCACACGGTCGTCTTGCCCGCGCCGATCTCGCCCGTGAGCAGCACGAAGCCGCCGCCGCTGCCTATCCCATAGAGCAGGTGCGCGAGCGCCTCGCGATGGCGTTCGCTCATGAACAGGTAACGCGGATCGGGCGCGATGGAAAACGGCGCCTGTTTTAAGTGGAAATAGTTTGTGTACATGTCAATACCAAAAGCTTACCGGCGCGGTGGCAGCGGTTTGAACTTCGCGCAGTATATTTTGCTTTTGGCATTGTAGTAAGCGATCGTGCTGCCGGGGACGGATACGCGCAAAGGGTAAGGCGAGGCATCGGCCGCCAGATGGCGCACGCCCGCCGCCTTGCGGACGGCCTGTTCCAGTTCGTCCGGCGCCACGTCGGCGACGGCGCCCACGAACACCCATTCGCTCGTGTCGTCGCTGACCATCACCTCGGTGACGGGCGCGCCCCACAGGGTCGTCTCGCCCGTGCGGAACCAGTACGCGCCGCCTTCGTGCTTGTACGCGGGGCCGAAATGGGTCTTCAGCCAGGCATAGAAATACTTGTTGTCGAGATGGTCGTGGCACAGCAGGGCCGCGCCGATGACGGGGCCGAACGTGGACGGCGGCTTGTCCTGGGTCTGCGCGTGCACGGGCGCGACGAGCGCCAGTGCGGCAGCCAGCAGGCCTACAATTTTCCCAACCATGCGCGGTTGGCGGCGATCTTCGCCTTCACCGAGGCCGGCAGCGCCTCGTAACAGCCTGGATGCTGCTTGAGCGCGTGCTCGCGCACTTCCTTTTCCATGCCGTTGACGATGAATATATAGACGGAGGCACCTTCCGCATTCTTGCGGGTGCCCATGTAGCGAATCACGATGATCTCCTTGACGAGCGCCCATTATGACATTCGCCCTCCGTTCCGGCCACGGCCGGGCACCAGGCGTGCGCCGGGATGGCGTGCGCGTAATGGCCCGGCAGGCTACGTCGTTGCGCTCCAGCCACATCTGCAGCCGGTCGCGGTTGTCATGCTGCCAAGGCGATCCCGGCGGGCAGGCGGGCCGCGACCTATAATCGCCGGCATGACGACCGCCCGCCTCCCCCGCCTCCTCGCCTGCGCGCTCGCCCTGGCGGCCTGCACGGCGCATGCCGCCACGCCCCGCCTGTGGAAAGCCACGCACGCGGTCGAAGGCCATGGCACGACCACGCTGTACGTGCTCGCCGCGACGCCCGCCGGCCTGCCGGCCGAATTCGACGCCTATTACACGCGCGCCGTGCTGCCCGCGCTGCGCGCGTCCGCCACGCTGGCGGTCGAAGGCGTGGGCGATGGCGAGGAAGGCCCGGCGACACCGGGATGCGACCTGCGCCAGCTCGACGAGCAAGGCATTGCCACGCTGAACGACGCGCGCCAGCGCATCCTCACGCTCGCGCTGCAGGCCGACATGGCCCGGCGCGACGCCCTCGACGTCAAGGCGCTCGCGAAGGCGCCCGACCCGGACACCCAGGCGCAGTCCTGGGCGCGCCTGATCGAGATGAGCGACGAATTCACGCTGCTGCAATTCGCACGGGTCCAGGCGGCCTCGCTCGCGTCCGCCGCGCCGGACCACAAACAAGGCGTCAACGAAGGCGTCAACGTCGCCGAGGCCCTCGTACGCGCGCGCCCGGACATCCCCGTGCACGACATCGATTACCGCACGGGCATGATGCATGCCTACTGCGCCGCCGGGCCGCGCCGCACGATGATGCTGCTGGACGTCGTGGACAGCGCGCCGTCCTCCGCAACGGCCACGGCGCGCCTCACGCGCGACTTCGACGCCCTGCTGCGCGGCCGCGCGCCGGCCGACGGGAGTCCGCTGACCCGGCTGGCGCCGCTGGACGCAGGCCTCGTCTGCGCGCGCAACCGCGACTGGATCGCGCGCATGGCGAAGGTGGCGGATGGGCGCGCGCATTTCTACGTGGTCCCCGTGCGCAACCTGTTCGCGGCGCGGCATGACGACGCGGATTGCGGCGGGCTGCTGGACGATCTCGCACAGGCTGGATTCTCGGTTACGCCGATCAAATAGCCGCGCTGAAGACCGTGGCCCCTGCGAAGGCAGGGGCCCAATGTAGCGCTACCGAGAAGCACGCAAAATTGGATTCCCGCCTGCGCGGGAACGACGAGGTACGGGCCGTCCACTCCATGTTTTCCGCAGCCTGTCCCCCGTTTTCGCGCATTCGTCGAAAGCCGGCTGCGCCGGCGTCCTGCCTGCCGTATCGTGCAGTCTCCCGGCGCTGCCGCAGACAACAACGACGACACCATGAAAAACGCCCTCAAGCTCACCGTCCTGGCCGCCGCGCTCGCGGCCGGCGCCTTCGTCACGATGCCCGCCTCGTTCGCCCGGCCGCAGGACACGGGCAATGCCGTCGCCACCGAACAGCGTGCCGTCACGGCATTCAGCGCGATCGAGCTGGCGGGCCCGTACCACGTCGTGATCGACGCCCAGGCGAAGCCGTCGCTGGAACTGAGCGGCGAACGCAAGCAGCTGGCCGAGATCGAGACCGTCGTGCGCGGCGACACGCTCGTCGTGCGCCCCGTGCAGCGCAACGGTTTCTTCTTCAACTTCGGCAAGCGCCGCGAGACGGTCACCGTCCGCATCGGCGCGTCTGCCCTGAAACGCCTGACGGTGGCCGGCAGCGGCGACGTCGAGATCGACCGCATCGACGCCGAGCGCTTCACGCTGGCCGGCAACGGCCCGGGCGACGTGCACGCGAGCGGCACCGTGCGCCAGCTGACCGTGACGTCCAGCGGCAGCGGCGACCTGGAGCTGCGGCGCCTGAAGGCCGGCGACGTCGACCTGGCGCTGAACGGTCCGGGCGACGTGGAACTGGCCGACGTGAGCGGCACGCTGTCCGTGCAGGCCGGCGGCTCCGGCGACCTGGAAGCGGACGGCCTGCGCGCGAGCAAGGTGACGGCACGCATGCGCGGGCCGGGCAACGTCCAGCTGTCGGGCAGCGCGCGCGAACTGGACCTGGAGATGTCCGGCTCGGGCGACTTCGAAGGATGCGACCTGCGCATCGACGGCGGCGCGCGCAGCGTGCAGCGCGGACCGGGCAATGCGTGCCTCGCGGGCGCCATCCGCAAGTTCGACGGCGAAGTGGACGGCTCGGGCGAACTGGCCGTGCGCGGCCTGCAGGCCGGGACGGCGCAGTTGCGCATGAACGGGCCGGGCAACGTCGCGCTGGCCGGCACGGTGGGCGACCTGAACGTGGAACTGGCCGGCTCGGGCGACCTCGATGCGGCCGGCCTCAAGACGGGCAAGGCCACGGTGCGGGCCCGCGGCCCCGGCGGCGTCACGCTGGCGAACGTGGGCGATACGCTGGACGCGGCCCTGTCGGGCTCCGGCGGCCTGAAGGCGAGCATGTCCGGCAAGCGCCTGCTGCTGCGCATGAACGGTCCGGGCGACGCCCGCATCGATGGGCGTGTTGCCCAGGTCGACGCCCAGATCGCGGGCTCGGGCAGCCTCGATGGCCACGGCCTGACGGCCGCCCATGCCGACATCGTCGTGCACGGACCGGGCACCGCCTCGGTCAACGTCGTCTCCCAGCCCGACCGCGCGGACACGAAGACCGTCGCGCGCGGCCAGCTGCTGCTCGTCGACCGCAGCGGTTCGCACACGACCCGCTAAGGAGGTCGCCATGCTGTCCGTCTTCGCCCGTATCAAACGCCGCCTGGTGCCGGCGCTTGCCCCCGCCGTGCGCGTGTTCCCGGACTGCTTCGCCGCCGACGACACCGTCGTGCCGTGGGCGGACGTGAGCCGCGTGCTGGCCTATGCGAACGAGGACGGCTTGCGCATCGAGGTGCGCGCCGCGCATCTGATTGAAGCCATCGTGCTCCTCGAGACGCAGCCCGGCTTCGACGCGTTCGTGCGCATGGCCGACCGGCGCCTGACCTTCCCGCTCGCGTGGTGGGAAGCGCTGCCGCGCGCGCGCCGCGTGGTGCTGTTCGAGGCCGCGCTGCGGGAAGTCCAGCTCGACCATCCGCACGCCGCGCCACGTACCGCCCACGGCTGAACGCCTGGTCCTTGTGCTAATGTAGCGGGCGCCGCCCACGACACGCCCAAGGATATCGATGACGTCATTCCCAGTCCGCCTCGCGCCGCTCATCGGTGCAGTGGCGCTCGCCGGTTTCGCGCACGCGCAGACGGCGCCGCAGTATGCGGAACTCCCGTCCGAGACCCCGGCCGAATTCAGGGCGCCCGACGCCGGCTTCAACTACGTGAAGCGCACGGTGATGATCCCCATGCGCGACGGGACGAAGCTGAACACCATCATCATCGTGCCGAAGGGCGTGCAGAACGCACCCATCCTGCTCACGCGCACGCCGTATGATGCGTCCAGCCTCGTGAACCACGCGGACAGCGCCGACCTGGAGACGATCCTGACGGGCTACGACAACGCGGCCGACGTCATCGCCGGAGAAGGCTATATCCGCGTCGTGCAGGACGTGCGCGGCAAGTACGGTTCCGAAGGCGACTACGTGATGAACCGCCCGCTGCATGGCCCGCTGAACCCGACGCCCGTCGACCACTCGACCGACACGTACGACACGATCGAGTGGCTGACGAAGAACGTCCCCGAGACGAACGGCCGCGTAGGCATCATCGGCATTTCGTACGACGGCTTCCTGCCGCTGATGGCGCTCGTGAATCCGCACCCGGCGCTGAAGGTCGCGGTGCCGATGAATCCGATGGTGGACGGCTGGAAGGGCGACGACTGGTTCCACAACGGCGCCTTCCGGCAGATCAATATGTCGTACATGCTGGAACAGGTCGTCACGCGCGCGAACACGGCCAAGTGGCCCGTCACGAACTATGACGACTACGACATGTACCTGCGCGCCGGTTCCGCGGGCGCGCTGGGCCGCGAACGGGGCCTGGAACAGAGCGGCTTCTGGAACAAGGTCGTCGCGCATCCGGCGTACGACGCGTTCTGGCAGCAGCAGGCGATGGATACTATCCTCGCGCGCCAGCCCGTCACGGTGCCGACGCTCCTCGTGCACAGTTACTGGGACGCGGAAGACATCTACGGCGCCATCGCCGTGTGGAAGGCGATCAAGCCGCACGACACGGAGAACAAGGTGTTCCTGTCGCTGGGCCCATGGTCGCACGGCGGCGCGATCGGCGACGGCGCCACGCTGGGCGCTTTGAAATTCGGCAGCGACACGGCGTTGTACTGGCGCCAGCAGGTCTTGAAACCGTTCCTCGCGCGTTACCTGAAAGGCGATGGGAGTGTACCCGCGATTCCGACGGTGACCGCGTTCGAGACCGGAACGAACAAGTGGCGCAACCTGGCCGCGTGGCCGAGCGGCGCCATCGAACCCGTCGCGCTGCGCCTGGCCGCGAACCAGAAGGCCCAGCTGGGCGGCGCGGCCGATGCGAAGGGCTACGACGAATACGTGTCCGACCCGGCCAAGCCCGTGCCCTTCCGCCAGCGTCCGATTCCGCCGTACGGCTACGACGAAGCGAAGGGGCAGACGTGGCCGCGCTGGCTCGTCGACGACCAGCGCGAGGCGTCGGGCCGCACGGACGTCGCGACGTTTGTGTCCGACGTGCTGACGGCGCCCGTGAAGATCAGCGGCGAGCCGGTCGCGCACCTCGTCGCGTCGACGAGCGGCACGGACTCCGACTGGGTCGTCAAGCTGATCGACGTGTACCCGGACCAGGTGGGATCGCAGCCGGCGCTGGGCGGCTACCAGCTGATGGTCGCGGGCGACATCTTCCGCGGCCGCTACCGCGAAGGCTTCGACAAGCCGAAGGCGCTGGCGCCGAACAAGGCGCTGGCGTACCGCTTCAAGCTGCCGACGGCGAACCACGTGTTCCTGCCCGGCCACCGCATCATGGTGCAGGTGCAATCGAGCTGGTTCCCGCTGTACGACCGCAATCCGCAGACGTTCGTGCCGAACATCTTCTTCGCCCAGCCGGGGGACTACCGCAAGGCCACGCAGCGCATCTACCACAGCAGCTACGTCGAACTGCCGCTCGTGAAAGCGGCGCAATGACGGGCGGCGTGCGCACCTGGCACGGCAGCTGCCACTGCGGCGCCGTGCGCTTCGCGGCCGACATCGACCTCGATCGCGGCACGATCGTCTGCAACTGCAGTCTCTGCACCAAGCAGCGCAACTGGGCGGCGATCGTGCCCGCGGCCGCGTTCCGCCTTCTGCATGGCGCCGGCGCGCTGACGGAATACCGCTGCAACACGCGCACGGAACGCCACCTGTTCTGCGCCACGTGCGGCATCCGGCCGTTCGGCACGGGCACGTCGCCGCGCTGGGGAGAGTATGTGGCGGTCAGCGTACACTGCCTGGACGACCTGGCGGCCGACGCACGCGCGGCGCTCCCCGTCACGTACCTGAACGGCCGCGATGACGACTGGGACAACCCGCCGGCCGACGTGTGTCAGTTATAATTCCATTTTTCCGAAGAAATCCTTCTGTTTACTTCGCTTTTCCAAGATGCCTCCTTGTCCTATCCTTCGCCTTGACCACGGCCGCTTGCGCCGCGATTCTTGTTATTGATGAGAGATACGACCATGAAACGCATCCTGCTTTTCCTTGCCACCAACCTCGCCATCATGCTCGTGCTTGGCATCACGGCGAGCCTGCTGGGCGTTAACCAATACCTGACGGCCAAGGGCCTGAACCTGGGCGCCCTGCTCGTCTTCGCCGGCCTGATGGGCTTCGGCGGCGCCTTCATTTCGCTGTGGCTGTCGAAGCCCATCGCGAAATGGTCGACCGGTGCGCGCGTGATCGCGCAGCCGTCCAACCCCACCGAGCGCTGGCTGCTCGACACCGTCGCGCGCCAGGCGCAGAAGGCCGGCATCGCGCTGCCGGAAGTCGCGATCTACGAAGGCGCGCCGAACGCATTCGCGACCGGCGCGACGAAGAACGCGTCGCTCGTCGCCGTGTCGACCGGCCTGCTCACGTCGATGACGCACGATGAAGTGGAAGCGGTGCTCGCGCACGAAGTGGCGCACGTCGCGAACGGCGACATGGTGACGCTCACGCTGATCCAGGGCGTCGTGAACACGTTCGTGATCTTCCTGGCGCGCGTCGTCGCGTACTTTGTCGACCAGTTCCTGCGCCGCGACGGCGAGGAGCGCGGTCCCGGCATCGCGTTCACGATCACGTCGGTCGTGTGCGACCTGCTGTTCGGCCTCGTGGCCAGCATCATCGTGGCCTGGTTCTCGCGCCAGCGCGAATACCGTGCCGACCGCGGCGCCGCCCGGATCATGGGCACGCCGCGCCCGATGATCGCCGCGCTCCGTCGCCTGGGCGGCCTGGATCACGCCGACCTGCCGAAGAACCTGGCAGCAGCGGGTATCGCCGGCGGCGGCATGCTGGCCCTGTTCAGCAGCCACCCGTCGTGCGAGGACCGCATCGCGGCCTTGCAGCAGGCATGACGGACCGGCGCGCCCCCAGACTTCTCGTGCCGGCGCTGTTCGCGCTGGCGCTGGCCGTCCTCCTGCAGCACTTCCTCGGCGCGCTGGCCTGGGCCGGCCTGCTCGCCGTGATCACCTGGCCCGCGCACGTCCACCTGCAGCGCCGCGGCTGGCCGCCGGCCGCCAGCGCGGCCTGCCTCGTGGGCCTGCTGATCCTCGGTTTCGTCGGCCCATCCATCCTGTTGCTGAATACGCTGGGCGGCGAACTGGCCGGCGTGCAGCGCCTCCTGGCCCGCGCCAACGAGACGGGCATCCCCGTCCCCGTCTGGATCGCGCACCTGCCGATGGTGGCCGAACACGCTGTCCAGTGGTGGAACGAACACCTTGCCCTGCCCGGCGGCTTGAACCGCCTCGTCGGCAGCGCGGCCGGCGATTTCGCCCCGCACCTGACGGGCGCCGCGCGCCTGTGGGGCTCGACGATCCTCGCGAATGCGCTGTACCTGTTCCTCGCCCTGCTCACCCTGTTCGTCCTGTACCTGCACGGCCCCGCCGCCATCCACCACGTCGACACGGCCGGCATGCGCGCGCTGCCGCGCCAGTATCCGATGCTGCGCCGCGTGTTCCCCCTGTCCGTGCGCGGCACGGCGCTGGGCCTCGTCTCCGTCGCCATCCTCGAGGGCTGCGTGCTCGGCGCCGCCTACGCCATCGCGGGCGCGCCGGCGCCGGCGCTGCTGGGCGTGCTCACGGGGTATTTCGCGCTCGTGCCGGGCGGCGCGCCGCTGTCGTTCTCGCTCGTCTCGCTGCTGCTGCTGGGCCAGGGCCATTCCGGCGCCGCGCTGGGCCTGTTCTGCTGGGGCGCGTTCGAGCTGTTCCTCGTCGATAAATTCATCCGCCCGAAGCTGATCGGCCGGCGCGTCAACCTGCCGTTCCTCGCCGTGCTGTTCGGCCTTCTCGGCGGTGTCTCGACCCTGGGTGTGATCGGCCTGTTCGTCGGTCCGTTCATGATGGCGATCCTGTTCGAATGGCTGCGCGACAATACCGCCTTCAATACCAATTCACCAGTCGACGTGGATGTCTACAGCAGAGCGGACGAGACCAATTCCGCCTCTGTCGACCGGACCGACAATACCAATTAAATACCTGTTGACAAGCCTATCAGTGCTGCCTATAGTGCCCTGACCTTCCCGGCACAGCACTCATATGATCGACTATCTCATCGGCGTCGACGGCGGCGGCACCGGCACCCGCGTGCGCCTTGCGCGGATTTCTCCCCACGGTGTCGTCGAACTGGCCCAGGGCGCCAGCGGCCCGTCCGGCCTCGCCCTGGGCATCGCCCGCGCCTGGGCTTCCGTCCAGGACGCCGTCGCCCAGGCCTTCGCCGCGGCCGGCATCGAACAACCTTCGCTTGACCGCATCGCCATCGGCCTCGGCCTCGCCGGCGTGCACAATCGCCAGTGGGCGCAGGCGTTCGTGGACGCCGATCCCGGCTACGCCGCGCTGCGCCTCGAAACCGATGCTTTTTCTACCCTTTTGGGCGCGCACGGCGGCCGTCCCGGCGCCATCGTCGCCATCGGCACGGGCAGCGTCGGCGAAGTGCTGCAGCCCGACGGCACGCGGCGCGAAGTGGGCGGCTGGGGCTTCCCCGCCGGCGACGAAGCGAGCGGCGGCTGGATCGGCCTCGCCGCCATCAACCATATCGAACAGGTGCTCGACGGACGCCGGCCCGGCAGCGCCTTCGCCGACGCCGTTATCGACGCCTGCGGCGGCAACCGCGCCGCGATCCAGGTCTGGCTCGGCCAGGCCACGCAGACGACGTACGCCACGCTCGCGCCGCTCGTGCTGCAGCACGCGGACGATCCAGCCGCGCGCGCCATCCTGGTGAAGGCCGGCGAGGAAGCGGCCGCCATCGCCCGCGCGCTCGATCCGGACGAGCGTCTCCCCCTCGCGCTGTGCGGCGGCCTGGGGAGCGCCCTGCGCGACTGGCTCCCGCCCGCGCTCGCGGCCCGCGCCCGCGCGCCGGAAGGCGATTCCGCGCGCGGCGCATTACGGATGATCGAGCTGCACGTCGCGGCATGAAAGGACCCACCATGCAAGGCAATATCCTGACTCCGGACGGCTGGATCCGCGGCCGCATCGTCATCGAAGACGGCACGACGACGATCGCCGCCATCGAAGGCGACGCGGCCGATCCGGCATCGAACAACGACGACTACATCCTGCCCGGCTTCATCGACCTGCACGTGCACGGCGGCGCGGGACGCGACATGATGGAAGGCGGCGACGCGCCGCACGTGATCGCCCGCCTGCATGCGCGGCACGGCACGACGAGCCTGCTGGCCACGACGATGACGGCGCCGCTGGACGACATCGACCGCGCGCTCGCCGCCATCGGCACCGCGTGCGAGCAGCGCGGCAAGGACGAAGCGCGCATCCTCGGCGTGCACCTGGAAGGCCCGTACATCAACTCGGGCAAGCTGGGCGCGCAGCCGCCGTTCGCACGCGAAGCGACGATGGCGGAAGTGGAGCGATTCAACGCGCAGGCACCGATGCGGCTGATCACCGTGGCGCCCGAGATCGACGGCCACCTGTCTCTCGTGCGGCAGCTGGCGGACGCCGGCATCCGCGTGCAGATCGGCCACACGAACGGCAACTACGACGACGGCGTGCGCGCACTGGAGCACGGCGCGGCCGGCTTCACGCATTTGTTCAACGCGATGCCGGGCCTGCACCACCGCGATCCCGGCATGGTGGGCGCCGCGCTCGCGCATGCGCAGTACGCGGAGATCATTCCCGACCTGTTGCACGTGCATCCGGGCGCGATCCGCTCGGCGCTGCGCTGTATCCCGCACCTGTACTGCGTGACGGATTCCACGGCCGCCGCGGGCATGCCCGATGGCCAGTACATGCTGGGCCGCCAGGTCGTCCACAAATGCATGGGCGGCGTGCGCCTCGCGGACGGCACCTTGGCAGGCAGCACGCTGACGATGGACCAGGCGCTGCGCAACCTCGTCTCGATCGGCCTCGATCTCGCCGACGCCGCGCGCCGCGTGTCGACGAACGCCGCCGACTACCTGGGCGAAACGCGCCGCGGCCGCATCGCGCCGGGCTGCTTCGCCGACCTCGTCGTGCTCGACCGCGACCTGAACCTGAAAACCGTTCATATCGAAGGAGAACAGTGTGACCTCGCTGATGCTTGAAGAAGCCGTGTCCGCGGCCGACTGCGTCGCCCTGCAGCTGGCCAACGACGCCGACCGCTACGCCGCGCTGGGCCACCACCTGCGGGGCGCCTCCTTCCATAACGCGGCGACGGTGGCGCGCGGCAGTTCGGACCACGCGTCCAGCTACCTCGCCTACCTGATCATGGCGCGCATGGGCCGTCTCGTGACGTCGCTGCCGATGTCGCTCGTCACGTTGTACAAGGCGCCGCTGCAGGCGTCCGGCACACTGGCCATATCGATCTCGCAATCGGGCCAGAGCCCGGACGTCGTCGAACCGATCCGCTACTTCCGCCAGGGCGGCGCGACGACCGTGGCCCTGGTGAACGACATCGATTCGCCGCTCGCGCGCGCGGCCGAATGGGCGCTGCCGCTGCGCGCCGGGAAGGAGCACAGCGTCGCCGCGACGAAGAGCTTCATCACGAGCCTGACGGCCGGCGCACGCCTCGTCGCGGAATGGCAGCAGGATACGGAATTGAAGGACGGCCTGGCCGCCCTGCCGGACGCGCTGCGCCAGGCCGCGCGGACCGACTGGTCGGCGGCACTCGAGGTGTTGGCGCCGGCGCGCAACATCATGGTCGTGGGCCGCGGCATCAGCTTCCCGATCGCGCTGGAAGCGGCGCTGAAATTCAAGGAGACGTCGGCGCTGCAGGCGGAAGCCTTCTCCGGCGCGGAAATCAAGCACGGCCCGATGGCGCTGATCGACGAGGGTTATCCGCTGCTGATCTTCGCGACGCGCGGCCCGGCGCAAGCGGGCCTCGTCGCGCTGGCCGACGAGATGCGCGGCCGCGGCGCGCGCGTGCTGCTCGCGGCGCCGGCCGACATCGCCTCGCGCGACCTCGACCTGCCCGTGTCGACCTGCGCGGACCTCGATCCGATCGTCGCGATCAACGCGTTCTACGTGATGGCGGCGCACCTGTCGAAAGCGCGCGGCCTCGATCCGGACAAGCCGCGCCACCTGAACAAAGTCACAAAAACACACTGAGCCGCACTGATGCCCACGAACGACCTTCGCCAGCTGGCCGGCCGCCTGATCATGATCCGGCTGTTCGGCACGGCACTCGACGCCGACACGGCCGACTTCATCCGCGCCAACCGCATCCGCGGCGCGTGCCTGTTCCGCCAGAACATGACGGACGCCGCGCAGCTCGCGCGTTTCACGAGCGATTTGCAAGATGCGATGGGCGAGCACGCGCTGATCGCGCTCGACCAGGAAGGCGGCGCCGTCGTGCGCGCGCTGTGGGTGCCGCCGCCGCCGTCCGCGATGGCGCTCGGCGCGGCGGGCGACGAACCGCTCGCGCGCGACGTGGGCGCGGCCGTCGCGCGCGCGATCCGCGCGCTGGGCTTCAACTGGAACTTCGCGCCCGTGCTGGACCTGAACAACAACCCGCGCAATCCCGTCATCGCGGAGCGCTCGTTCGGCGCCGATCCGGATCGCGCCACGGCCCTCGCGCTCGCGTGGATGGCCGGCAGCGACAGCGAAGGCGTGGCCTGCTGCGTCAAGCACTTCCCCGGCCACGGCGACACGCACGTCGATTCGCACCGCGACCTGCCCACGGTCGACAAACCCTTGCCGGAACTGGAGCGCTTCGAATTCGCGCCGTTCCGCACGGCCGCGCCGCACGCGCCCGCGGTGATGACGGCGCACATCGTCTACCCGGCCCTCGACGCCGACAATCCGGCCACGATGTCGCGTGCGATCCTGCACGACCTGCTGCGCACCCAATGGCACTACGACGGCGTGATCATCACGGACGGCATGGACATGCACGCGATCGCGCACCGGTACGACGCGGGCGACGCCGCCGTGAATGCGCTGATGGCGGGCGCGGACATGGTGATGGCCATCGGCAGCCGCGATACACAGGAACGCACGATCGCGGCGATCGCGGCCGCCATCGAAGACGGCCGCCTGCCGCTGGCCGACGTGCATGCGCGCCTGGCACGCCTGGACCGCCTCGCGCGCGCCCATCCGGCCGGCGCCGTGCAGTACGCGACCGAAGACGCCGACCGCGCGCTGATGGCGGACGCATGGCGCCGGGCGCTCACGGCGCGCGGCAATCCACAGCGTCCCGCACCGGGCAGCAAGGTGCGCCTCGTCGCGCGCCAGGACGTGGTCAGCGACGGCGTGTCGGAAGCGGGCGTGCCGGCCAGCGCCATCGCGGCGATGCTGGCGACGCTGTTCGACGTGGACCTCGTGACGTTCGCGGATGCGGAAACGTTCGACTGGCATGCGCTGCCGGACGACGGCCGCTTCACGATCCTCGCGTCGACGTCGCGCCGCCGCTACGGCGCGCACGCGCGAGCCACGTGGACGCCGGACCTGCACCTCGCGCTGTGGAATCCGTACCAGGCGCTCGACGTCGCGGCGCCCGCGCTGATGACCTATGGCTTCGCACCGCCCGCGCTGGACGCGGTCCGATCGTGGCTGGCCGGCGACATCGAGGCGACGGGACAGTGTCCGGTGCCCGGCTTTTGACCGCGTCGGGTAACCACTTGTAACGCCGCATACCGACGTCGCACGGCTGGGGCACAATTGCCACGCCCGTCAGCAGTTTGTGGGACAATGCACGCTTTGTCCGAGATCGGCACCAGCACCGTCGGCGTATGTATTTGAAGCCATTACAGCCACTGAGCGGTGCAATTTTATCGTCATTAAGAGAGGATTTTTCAATGTCCCAATTCCGTTTCGCCCGCCTTGCCATGATGCTGGCCGCCCTTGGCCTGAACGCCGCGCCGGCCCTGATGCACAGCGCGTCGGCGCAGGACAAGAAAGCCGAGGCGCCCGCGCCGAAGCCCGACTCCGTCCGCCCGGAACTGTACAAGCTGCTCGACCCGGCGCAGATCAAGCCGCTGATGGACGCGAAGAACTATGGCGAGGTGAAGAACCGCATCACCCAGGCCGAAGCGTTCCCGGACAAGACGCCGTACGAGACCTATGTGCTGAACCGTATGAAGTTGTCGCTGGGCACGTCGACGGGTGACGACCAGATGGCAATCGGCGCGCTGGAAGCGATCCTGGCGTCGGGCAAGCTGCCGGACGCGGACAAAGGCAACTTCACGCAGGCGCTGGCCACGATGTATTACAACGCCAAGAATTATCCGAAGGCGATCGAGCTGTACAAGCAGATCCAGGCATCGGGCAAGTCGACGGACCAGATCAACTCGGCGCTGATCCGCTCGTACTACCTGAGCGGCGACTACGCGTCGGCGCTGAAAGCCCAGGAACCGGTGCTGCAGGCAGCGGAACAGGCCGGCAAGACCCCGACCCAGGAAGACCTGCGCCTGTACGCGTCGGCCGCGAACAAGGTCAAGGATGATGCCGCCTACCTGCGCGGCCTGGAAAAACTGGCCGCCTACTACCCGACCGACGATTTCTGGACCGACCTGATCAGCCGCGGCATCGTGCGCAAGCCGGGCTTCCAGGACGCCAATATCCCTGACGTGCTGCGTCTCGAATTCGCGGCCGTCAAGCAGATGTCGTCGGACGCCTACACGGAACTGGCCGAGCTGGCCATGAAGGATGGCTTCCCGACCGAAGCGAAGAAGGTCGTCGACGCGGGCTTCGCCGCCGGCGTGCTGGGCACGGGCAGCGGCGCCGCCAAGGACCGCCAGCTGCGCGACCGCGCCACCAAGGAAGCCGCAAGCGATGCGAAAAACATCGCCGCGGGCGAAGCGGGCGCCGCCAAGGCCAAGACCGGTGCCGGCCTCGTCAACCTGGGCTGGGCGTACGTCACGATGGACCAGTTCGACAAGGGCATCCCGTTCATCCAGCAAGGTATCGCCAAGGGCGGCCTGAAGTCGCCGGACGAAGCCAAGCTGCGCCTGGGCATGGCCTATGCGAAAGCCGGCCAGAAGGACAAGGCCATCGAGACCTTCCAGCAAGTGAAAGCCGGCGGCGGCCTGTCCGACACGGCCAAGTACTGGATCCTGCTGCTGAACCACCCGACGGGTGCGATGGCGGCCAAGTAATCCCGGCCGGATCACCGGCAGACAAGGCGGCGCGGACTACGGTTCGCGCCGCTTTTTTTTTCGTCTGAAAATTCGGGGTCAGAGCACATTTCGCGCCAAATTCGGGGTCAGAGCACATTTCGAATCAATGTCCAGAGCATATCGATCCGTGTCGTCTTGCCGTGCACGACCGCGGCATGACAGTAGGCGAACGCCAGACGGCGCTTGGTATGTGCACTAGCATGCTTCAAAACACATGTCCCAAAAAGTGCTCTGACCCCGAATTTTCTGAAAAATGTGCTCTGACCCCGAATTGTTTGGCGCGGGAAGTTATGGTTCGCGCTGCTTTTTTTCGTCTGTGTGAATTACCGTACGGGCAGAGCCGGAGCATGCGGCCGATAATCGCCGCAACTCTTCTGAAAAGGGCGGCCATGACGACCGTACGCAAGGGCCAGGCGCCCGCGAAGCTGAACCGCGACGAATTTCATCTCGTCTTTTCGCGCGACTTCTACGATCCCGCCTACCAGGCCGTCGCCAAGGAACTGGCAGCCGTCGAAGAGGTCGCGTGGCGGGCCTACGTCGATTCGCACAAGGCGCCGATCACGGTGAAGGCCGGCCCCGGGTTCGCCGACCCGGACTACGATCTGTCCGTCGAATGGAAAGAGGCGCACGACCGCCTGCTGGCCGCCGAGGCCCACCAGAAAGATCCCGCGACGCCGAGCCGCATCCTCTTGATTAATGGCGCGGCGCGCAACGACGGCAGTTGCCCGGGCGAGATCTCGAAGACGTGGCGGCTCGCGACGCTGTGCGAGGCCGTCATCGCGGCCGAGGGCATGGAGACGGACCTGCTCGACCTGTCGCGCCTCATTTCCGACTACGACCGCCACATCCACCCGTGCAAGGCCTGCGTGTCGACGGCGATGCCGCTGTGCCATTGGCCGTGCAGCTGCTACCCGAACCATTCGCTGAACCAGGAAAACGACTGGATGAACGAGATCTACGAGCGCTGGGTGGCCGCGCACGGGGTCATCATCCTCACGCCGACGTACTGGTACCAGTCACCCTCCGTGCTGAAGCTGATGATCGACCGCCTCGTGTGCGCCGACGGCGGCAACCCCGATCCCACCTCCACGCACGGCAAGAAGGCGGAAGAAGCGAAGGCGCTGGAGCAGGACTGGCACTATCCGAAGCATCTCGCGGGACGCGTCTACGGCCTCGTCGTGCATGGCGACGTGGCCGGCATCGAATCGACGCGGCGCTCGCTGTCCGACTGGCTCGACTGGATGGGCCTGATCGACGCGGGCCCCACCGCCCTGCTCGACCGCTACGTCGGCTATTACGAGTCGTATGCGGACAGCCACGCCACGCTCGACAAGGACACGGCGTTCCAGGACGAGGTGCGCAACGTGGCGCGCTCGGTGTCGGCGGCCGTCGCGGCGGTGCGCTCGGGCAAGCTGCTGCAGCCGGACCGGAAGCTGGCCAATCCCCGGCCGAAGTGACGGGCGGTCTTTTTTTGGTATCATCCGGGGATCGCTTGCCAATGAACCCCGCCGCATGTCCCACCTCGCGCAGCTGATGCACCAGCTCTCCGCCACCAGCAACCTGCCGCTCTACCAGCAATTGCAGCGCGCCCTGCGCGACGCGATCGACCGGGGCGTCTACGGCCCGGCGGAAGCCTTGCCGGCCGAGCGCCAGCTCGCGGCCGAACTGGACGTCTCGCGCATCACGGTGCGCAAGGCGATCGACGGCCTCGTCGAGGAAGGCCTGCTCGTGCGCCGCGCAGGGTCCGGCAATTTCATCAACACGCGCATCGAAAAGAATTTCGCCAAGCTGACGTCGTTTTCGGAAGACATGCGCTCGCGCGGCCGTACGCCGCGCAGCGTCTGGCTCAAGCGCTCGGAAGGATTGGTGACGCCGGAAGAAGCGCTGCGTCTCGGTCTCTCGCCGGGCGCCGCCGTCTATCGCTTCAACCGCATCCGCTACGCCGACGACATGCCGATGTGCCTGGAATACGCGACCATTGCCGCGTCCGCCCTGCCCTCGCTGGATGCGGTGGACGTGTCGATGTACGAAGCGCTGGAAGCGAACGGCAAGCGCCCCGTGCGCGCGCTGCAGCGCCTGTCCGCGCTGCTGCTGAACGCCGAGCAGGCAAAGTTGCTGCAATCGCGGGAAGGCGACGCGGGCCTGTGCGTGGAACGGCTGGGCTTTCTGCCGGACGGCCAGGCCGTGGAATTCTGCCGCTCCTATTTTCGGGGCGACATGTACGACTTCGTGGCCGAGCTGAGCGCCGGCTGATCAACTTTTACAACAACAACGCCATGACCAACCTGACCTACGAAGCCTATCTCGACGAAGTCGCCACCCTGCTGACCGAGCTGTACGACCTCGACGACGCCACCGCCATCAAGCTCGTCGTCGACGCGCAGGCGGCCGAGTATTTTTCGCCGCACGACGACCATCCGGACATGCGGACGCTCACGCGTGCGCGCGAGGATGCCGTGGCGTTATACAAGGCACGCCAGGCCCGGGTGAGCACGCAAGCGAAGCAACAGCGCGCCACCCACAAGAAACGATAGGCAAACGCCCGTCAGATCGCCGTCAGGCCGCCATCGATGGCCAGTTGGTGGCCGGTGACGAACGACGCCTGCTCCGAGCATAGCCACAGCGCCGCGTTGGCGATTTCGGACGGGTCGGCGATGCGTCCCATCGGATGCGCCGCCTTGAGCTTCTTGTCGCGCCCCGGCTCGCGCTCGAGCATGCGCGCCAGCATCGGGGTCTTGACGGCGCCCGGGCACACGCTGTTGACGCGGATGCCGTCCTTGGCATATTCGACGGCCGCGCTCTTCGTCAGGCCGACGACGGCGTGCTTGGACGCCGAGTAGATCGCGCGGTGCGGTGCCGCCACGAGGCCGCCGGCGTCCGCGATGTTGACGATCACGCCGCCGCCTTCCTGCTTGAGCATCTGGCGCAGCTGGCTCTTCATGCACAGCCAGACACCCTTGACGTTGACGCCCATGATGCGGTCGAACTGGTCGTCCTCGCCTTCGGCCAGCGGCAGGTATTCTTCCTCGACAGCGGCGCCATTGACGGCGCAGTCGATGCGGCCGTAATGGCCGACCGCCTTGTCCATCAAGGCCTCGACGTCCGCCGCGACCGTGACATTGGATTTCACAAACAGCGCCTTGCCGCCCGCTTCGACGATCAGGGCCGCAGTCATGTGGCCGCCGTCGACCGACGTGTCGGCGATGACGACACAGGCGCCCGCGCGCCCGAATGCCAGCGCCGTCGCCCGGCCGATACCGCTGGCGCCCCCGGTTACCAGCACTACCTTGCCCGCATACGAAATGCCGCTCGGAGTCTGCTTGGTCATGCCCTTCATCATGCTTCCTTTTCAATATCCCGACGCAAGCTTTGCTTCCTACAAGCAATACTGCGCTCAGGCAACATGATAGCGCCCGTCCCGGGCATTGACCAAGTTTCTCAGCCATTCTGCAAGTGAAGGAACGGCCGAGTGTTGCAATCAGGGTGCAGGTTTCACTTTTGCCTTGTCTCCAGCCATGACGACGGACATCTTCGCGGGGTCGACCGCCTTGCGGAATGCCGCGTTCAGCTGGGGCAAGCTGACGGCCATCAAGCGCTGCTCGAACTCGGCCGACCACTCGAACGTGCGGCCGCGATACATGTACGACGTCCAGCCGGCGGCCAGCGCGCCGTCGTCGGCACGGTTCTGGATCCTCTGTTGCATCAGACCCGACTTGGCGCCGGCGAGTTCCGCCGTCGTGAAGCCATCCTTGAGCACGCGCAGGAGTTCCTCGCGCACGGCGGCGTCCACCTTGGCCAGGTTCTGCGGCGCGGCGATGGCGCTGATCGCGAACATGCCGGCACGGTCGAGGTCGCCGGGGACAAGGTTCGAACCGCCGCCATACGACAGCCCCTCTTTCTGGCGGATGCGGTCCATCAGGCGCGAGCGCATGCCGCCCCCGCCGAAGATGTAATCGGCCAGCATCAGCGCCGGGTAATCCGGATCCTCGACGTTGAGATCGACGTTGATCCGCGCCGTATAAAAGCCGTTTTCCTTGTCGGGCGTATTCAGGAACGTATGGATGGGCGCGATGTTGCCGTTCTTGCGCAGCACGGGCGCCACGTGCATCGGGGCTTTCCAGCGGCCGAACAGCTGGTCGACGAGGGGCGCGATCGCCTGCGCATCGAAATCGCCCACGATGGCCATCTCGGCCGGCACGGTGCCGTAGTAGTCGCGGTGGAAGGCCTTGACCTGGTCCAGCGTCGCGCCCTTGAGGTCCGCAAGATCTTCCTCGAGCGTCGTTTCGTGGCGGATATCGCCCTTGGGATAAACATCAAAATGCTCGTTCAGCGCGCGCGACGCCACATTGGTCGGCTCGCTGCGGCTCGCTTCCAGCCCGACGATCGATTGCTGGCGCAATTGTTCGAATTCGGCAGCCGGAAAGCTCGGTTCGCGCAGCACGTGGGCGACGAGTTTCAGCGCTTCGGGCAGGTTGTCGCGCGTCGTCTGGAAGTGCGTGAGGCTGCCGGAAATCTTGAGCTTGTCGAAGGCGTCGGCCAGCTGCACGCGGTCGTACTTCGTCGTGCCGCGCATCAGCATCGCGTTCGTCAGCCCCGGCAGCGCCGCCTTGCCGAACAGGTTCTGCTCATCGCCGATGTGCTGGCGCAGGTCGACGGTGACCGTCTGGCCGCGGTTCTTCTTCGGCAGCAAGGCCAGTTTCACCCCGCCCGCCGTCGTCAGCGTCGTGCGTTTCATGATGTTGGCCTGGCTCGGATCGAAGTCCTCGGCGCTCAGGGTGGATGCCTGCGGCTTGAAATCCTTGAGCAGGCTTTGCACGCTGGGCGCGGGCGGGATGACGGCGCGCTGCGGATTGTCGTCCGGGATGAACTCGCCTGTGACGCGGTTATCGCGCTTGAAATAGCGCCCCGCTGCCGCGGCAACCTCGTCCGACGTAATCTTGTTGACGCGGTCGCGGCCGACGAAGAACAGGCGCCAGTCGCCCAGCGCAATCACTTCCGACAGTGCGACGCCGACCTGCTGCGGATCGTTCAGGCTGCGCTCGAATTCGTTCAGGAAGGTGCGCTTCGTGCGCTCCATCTCTTCCGGCGTCGGCGGGTTCTTGGCGAACTCTTCCACGGCCTGCGTGAGGGCGGCGCGCACGGGTTCGAGCGGCGCGTCCTTCTTCACCACGGCACCGAAGTATTGCAGGCCGGGCGCATAGCCCGTCTGGCCATAGGCGAATACCTGGCTCGCCTTGCCCGTCTCGACGAGCAGCTTGTGGAGGCGGCCCGTCGGCGAATCGCCGAGGATGGTCGAGGCGAAACTCAGCACGTCGCTGTCGTCGTGCAGGCCGGACGGCACCTTGTAGCCGAGCGCGACGATCTGCACGTCGCCCTGACGCCGCACGGTGAACGTGCGGTCGCCATCCTGCGTGGGCTCGACCGTCCAGAATTCCGGCAACGTGCGCTTCGGCTTCGGGATCGCGCCGAACAGGCGGTTGATCGACAGCAGGGTTTTCGCGGGATCGAACTTGCCCGCGACGAGCAGCACGGCATTGTCCGGCTGGTAATACGTGTGATAAAAATTCTGCAGGTTCGAGATCCTGACGTTCTCGATGTCGCTCTTGTTGCCGATCGTCGAGCGGCCATACGAATGCCAGTCGTAGGCCACGCTCTGCATGCGCTTCATGAGGACGGCACCCGGCGAGTTTTCGCCGTTTTCGTACTCGTTGCGCACGACCGTCATTTCGGAATCGAGGTCCTTCTTCGCGATGCTGGAATGCGTCATGCGGTCCGCTTCCATGCCCAGCGCCCAGTTGAGGTTATCGTCCGACGCCTGGAACACTTCGTAGTAATTCGTGCGGTCGAGCGACGTCGTGCCGTTGAACTGCATGCCGCGGTCCTGGAACTGGCGCGTGATGTCGGGGTGCTTCGGGCTCCCCTTGAACATCAGGTGTTCCAGCAGGTGGGCCATGCCCGTCTCGCCATAATTCTCGTGGCGCGAGCCGACGAGGTACGTGACGTTGACGGTGACGGTGGGTCGCGACGAATCGGGGAATAGCAGGACTTTCAGGCCGTTCGGCAGCCGGTATTCCGTGATGCCTTCGACGGACGGGCCTTGCACGACGCCCTTGGGCAGGTCGAAAGCGAAGGCGCTGCCGGCCGCGATGAACGTCAGGCCGCCCGCGACCGTATAAGCGGCCAGGCCGCGCTGGAAAAACGTCAAGCTCATGTCACTCCGTCAGTTACTGTTGTCCTCGGGACATGGTAACAGACGGGTACTTAGGCCAGGCTTACCATTATTGCCGCACGCGGCGTTCGTGCTGTTGCTGGTAAGGGCTGATGCGGGCGAGGTCTTCCATTTCCTCGGCCAGGAAGCCGAGCAGGTCGTCCGCGCTGACGATGCCCGCGAGACGCCCGCCCTCGCCCACGACGGGCACGCGCCGGATGCCGCGCAGGCGCATGCGTTCAATGGTGACGGAGACGTCGTCGTGCTCGTCGGCCGTGAGCAGGTCGTCCGTCATGATGTCGCCGACCTGCAGGCCGACCGGATCGAGGCCGAGGGCGACGACGGAGACGACGATGTCGCGGTCCGTGATGATGCCGGCGGGCGTGCGTTCGCCATCGACGTCGTCGACGACGACGATGTCGCCCACATGATGTTTGCGCATGAGTAAGGCCGCAGCCTGCACGCTTTCATCGCGGGCGCAGCAGACGGTGTCGACCGTGCAGAGTTTTCCGACTTCCATGGCGAGCTCCAACGTCAAACGTTAAAGCTACCCATGGTGCATCGATGAGGGTTTGAGGTAGATCAGGACTTCTTTTTTTCGTCCGCCGGCGGGACGAAGCACGCCTCGACGACTTGCAGGTCGTTGTCTTTGGCGAAATTGCACACGAAGTGGTAGGCCAGCGGTTCGATGCTTTTGAGGGCATTGTTCACGACGACCGCCTTGACACCGTTCACGACGGTCGGGTGCACGTAGGGCGAGAACTTCAGGTGGGCGTTCGGACCACCGCTGCCGGCCGGCCGGAAACACGACATGACGCCGCACAGACGCTCGGCCCAGTCACTCGGGCGGAATTGCCTGCCCTTACTTGTCACGCCGAGAATGAAGAATTCGTCGGCGCCTTTCCCGGTTTGCGGTGAGTCGGCCATAGTGCGGCTTCTGAAACAAAGGCGTGGATGAGAACAACCCGACTATTATATCTTATAGAAGACCTGCGGACGAGCCCCATGTGCCGGCTCTTGTCGAACCGGCACGATGGACATCAACCGAGCAGGACTGCGCCCGACAGCAACAGCAGGAGCAGCATCCATAATAACAGCGCGCGCCAGACCAGGCCGACCGTACTTTGCAGTGCGCGCACGCTCGGCTCGTCGCCCGGCAGCATGTCGTCCTCGCTGGCGCTGCTGTCGACCGTCGCCGCGTCGGCCGGCAGGACGTGCGGCGCGTTCTCGGCCGGGCTGCCGAGGCGCACGCCCATCGCGCCGCCGCCCGCGGCCAGGATGATGCCTTTCGATTCGTCGGTCCACCGATTGGCGAAATTGCGCCACGCATAGATCGCATCCTCGAAATTGCCGACCACGGCAAACGCGATCGCCGTCAGGCGCACTGGGATCCAGTCGATCCAGTAGAACGCACGGGCCGCGAACTGGCCGAACGCCTCGTTGCGCATATGATCCGGTTCGTTCCACGCGCGCGCGAGGTATTCGGACACGCGGTACATGACGGCGCAGGCTGGGCCCAGCGGCATCAGGAACCAGAAGAACACACCGAACACGTTGCGGTGCGTCGTGATCAGGGATTTTTCGACGGCGATGCGGGCGATCTCGGCGGTATCCATGCCGACCGTGTCTATCCTGGCCCACTCGGCCAGGAGTGTCCGCGCTGTCGCCTCGTCGCCCGCGTTGAGGGCGAACTGGATCGACGTGAAGTAATGGCTGTAGTGGCGGAAACCGAGCGTCAGGTAGACGATCAGCACGTTCCAGGCGAACGCGGCGAACACGAAGCGGTAGTACACGAGGACGCCGTAGATGACGGCCGTCGGCACCATCAGCGCGGCCATCATCAGGAACCAGCCCAGCCGGCCATGACTGACCTGGCCGGCATTGAACCAGCTCTCGATCTTCATGGCAAAGCGCTTGATCTCGGCGTAGATCTGGTTATCCGCGCGCAGCGGCTTCAGCTGTTCGATGAGCAGCGCGCACAGAATGGAGAAAAAAGTCATGCACGGTCCTTTGTACGTTGTTGCCTTACTTCATTTGCCCGCTAGGGTAGCGCAGAGACCGACCGGAGTCTATGCCCCTTCAGGCGCGTAACAAATGAAACAAATTCCGGAGCATACCTGCTGTCGCTCCCCAGATGAAGAAGCGCTCGTACGGCATCGCATAAAAACTGCGGCGGCCGGCGCCGTCCGGCAGGTCGAACGACATGATCTGGTGGTTCATGCCGTCCATGAGGAACCGCAAGGGCACTTCGAAGATGTCGGCCACTTCGTTCGATTCGGCCGTGAGGTCGAACGGCGGCGTGACGAGGCCCACGACGGGGGTGACGATGTAGGCGGACGCCGTGACGTGGTCGGGCAGCACGCCGACGATCTCGACGTGGCGGCGCGTGAGGCCGATCTCTTCCTCCGTCTCGCGCAGCGCGGTCTCGATGGGCGACGAGTCGTCCTCTTCCGCACGGCCGCCGGGGAAGCTGACCTGGCCCGCGTGGTTGCTCAGGTGTTCGGTGCGCTGCGTCAACAAGACCGTGAGGCCGTCCGGCCGGCGCACGAGGGGCACGAGGACGGCCGCGCGGCGCAACGTGGGGAAGCGCTCGCGCATGTCCTCGGGCAATTCCGGCACCCACGACGACGGATGGGCGAGGCGCTCGCGCAGCCAGGCCACCTCCAGGCGCTCGGCCGGCAACGCGGGCTCGCCGGCGATCGCGTCGACGGGCAGGCGCTTGGGATCGATGTGCAGTTTTGCCAAGGGCTTTCTCCAAAAGAAAAAGGCATCCAACCGGATGCCTTTTCCCTAGCACAGACGCTATTACTTCGCAGCAGCGGTCGTAGCGACTTTGCGAGTCGGCAGTTTCTCTTTGATACGTGCCGATTTGCCCGAACGCTCGCGCAGGTAGTACAGCTTCGCACGACGCACGTCACCACGACGCTTCACTTCGATCGAAGCGATCAGCGGCGAGTACAGCTGGAACGTACGCTCGACGCCTTCGCCCGACGAGATCTTGCGAACGATGAAGTTCGAGTTCAGGCCGCGGTTACGACGCGAGATGACGACGCCTTCGTATGCCTGGGCGCGCTTGCGGTTGCCTTCGACGACGTTGACGCTGACGACAACGGTGTCGCCCGGTGCGAAATCAGGGATGTTGCGGCCGAGGCGCGCAATTTCTTCTTGCTCGAGTTGCTGGATCAGATCCATTTTTATGACTCCTATTACCATCTTGCCGGCGCGTTCGATGCCCGGTAGAGGATGGGATTAAAACATGCGATACCCCGATGGGCACCGCCTTTATTCCGCGACCTTTTGCAAGGTTGCGAGAAACTGTTCGTCAGCCTTCGTCAGCAGACCGGCGCCACGCGCCTTGTCCAGCAGATCCGGCCGTTTCTTCGCGGTCGCCTCCAGCATACGCTGGCGGCGCCACTTCATGATCTCGGCGTGGTTGCCACCCATCAGCACGGGCGGCACGGCCACGCCTTCATAGACTTCCGGACGCGTGTAATGCGGCGAATCCAGCAGGCCGTTGACAAAACTGTCTTCGACCGCAGACGCGTCGTCACCCAGCACACCGGGCAACTGCCGCACCACGGCATCCATCAGCGCCATCGCAGGGAGTTCTCCGCCGGACAGCACGAAATCGCCGAGGGAAATTTCCTCGTCGACGACACGGTCCAGCAAACGCTGGTCGACCGCTTCGTAGCGTCCGCACAGCACGACGAGACCGGGTTCGTTCTTCAAGCCCATCACACGTTCGTGCGTCAGCGGTTTGCCTTGCGGCGACATGAACACGACGCGCGGTGCGGGCAAGCCCATGTCGATCTGGCGCTGCTTCGCCGCGTTGATCGTCGCTTCGAGCGGCCTGGCCAGCATCACCATGCCGGGACCGCCGCCATACGGGCGATCGTCCACGGTGCGGTGGCGGTCCGTCGTGAAATCGCGCGGATTCCAGATCGACAGGTTCCACAGGCCCTGCTCGTGCGCGCGCCGGGTCACGCCCGACTGCGTCAATGCGGCAAACATTTCGGGAAACAAGCTCACGACGTCAAACTGCATCGGGACCTCGCTTCAGGTGGACGGGATCAATAATCCAGACCCCAGTCCAGGGTAATCACTTTGGCTTGCAAGTCGACCGTCTTGACGTACTGATCCACGAACGGCACCAGCCGCTCCGGCGCTTTCGCATCGGGAGCGGCGTTCGGATCGGGCACGGGCGTGATCCGCAGGATGGACTGCGCGCCGTTGTGCATCATGTCGGAGACCTTGCCGAGCGCTTCGCCCTGCAAGTTGACCGTATCCAAGCCGATCAGGTCGGTCCAGTAATACTCGTCTTCCGGGAGTTCCGGAAAGTCCGATCGCGAGACCTGCACCGTGGCACCCTTGAGCGCCTCGGCCGCTTCGCGGTCGGTCACGTCGACCAGCGTGGCCGTCACGTCGCCGCTGTGGTACTTCGCGTTCCGCATTTGCACGGCACGCAGCGACGGCTTGTCGATCCACCAGGTTTTGACGCTCAGCAGCGCATCCGCATCCATCGAATAGGGCGTCACGCGGACGCCGCCCCGGAGCCCGTAGGCGCCGGTGATGTGGCCGACCTGGATCAGGTCGTCAGGCACCGCTTGCGCGGATGCCGATGTCGAATGTGCTGCAGAATCGGTCAAACCGTAAAACCTTCGCTGTATTAGGCAGCAGCCTTTTGCGTAGCCACCAGGCGAGCAACAGCCGGCGACAGCTGTGCGCCCACGCCTTGCCAGTACGACAGGCGGTCAGCGGTGACGTTCAGGGCGACTTCTTTGCCCGAAGCCATCGGGTTGTAGTAACCGATGCGCTCGATGAAACGGCCGTCGCGGCGATTGCGCGAGTCGGTTGCAACGATGTTGTAGAACGGGCGCTTCTTGGCACCACCACGAGCTAAACGAATAACGACCATAATATTTCCAAAAGTAAGCTGGACGGAGAAAGCCGACGATTATAGCGCGCTCTATCCTGCATCAGCAAGCATTTACATAAAAACCAAGAACGCTGGCGCGCAGTCCCGGCCGAATCCAAGATTATCGCCGATTTCGCGACTCTCCGCCACTATGGAGGCCGCTTTTGGACGATACTGATGACTTTCCTTTCAACATTTATTCGATGTCGCAACACAAGAACAAGACATTCGCCACCGCCCTCGCCTTCCTGCTCGGCGGACTCGGCGCGCACCGCTTCTATCTCAAGGGCAGCGTCGACCGCCTCGGCCTGCTCCACGTCTGCAGCCTGCCGGCGGCCGGCCTCGTGTACGGCCTCGGCCACGCGCCGAATCCGTTCTGGGTCCTGCTGCCCCTGATCCTGTCCTGGCTCGTCGGCTTCGGCGAAGCACTGATCCTCGGCCTCACGCCGGACGAGAAATGGGATGCCCGCTACAACCGCAACTCCGGCCGCCGCTCCGCGTCGCACTGGTTCGTGATCCTGCTCGTCGTGGTCACGATGCTGGTGGGCACGACGGCGCTCATCGCCACCATCTCGCGGCTGTTCGACCTGCTCTACACGGGCGGCGCGTACGGCTGACACGTTCGGCATCAGCGTCACAAGCCGGTCGCACCCCAGTCATACCGGGGCACCTGCGCGGGCGGCGTGCCGGTCACGATCACGATCTCGCGGTGCGCGTTCAGCGCGATCGTGGCCGGATCACCCGTGAAGCGCGTCACCGTTTCCTTGTCGATCACGTAATAGGTCGGCGTGCCGGGCAGCCCCGCCACCGCCGCAGTGCCGAGCGGCTGTCCCCATAACGCAAAGAACTGCCCCAGCGTGAACACCTTGGGCACATCCGTCTCGACGTGCAGGATGCCCGTGATGTCGTGGGTGTGCATTTCGTACGAACAGCCACTGCCGCGCCCGATCGAATCCGGCAAGCCGAGCCGTATGCCGTCCTGGTAGATCGAGAGGAGCGCGTGGATGTGGTAATCCTCGTTCTTCGCGCACCCCACGCCATCGACGACGGCCGTGCCCGCATGGCTCCATGCCGGCCACTGCGGCCTGCTGTTCAGCGTCGTATAGAGCTTGGTATAGCCCGGCTCCAGCACGATGTCTTTCGGCGGCGCGGGATCGCCGGGCGGCTGCGGCGCCGGGGCGGGTGTCGGCGCGGGCGCGGGTGCCGGCGCAGGCGTGGGACTCGGCACCGCCGGCGGATCGTTCGCGACCGTCGTGGGGGTGGCGTCGCTGCCGCCGCCGCAGGCCACCAGCGCGGACAATGCGGCGCAGGCGACGGCGATCGGTAATACCTTGCCAGGCTTCAGGGGATTCATGGGGCGCTCCTTCGATTGTGGATGCGACGAATCGATTCTAGGAGCGCCGCTTACCCGCTACGCATGACGGACATCAAACGCGGAGCAGCGGTCGGCAGCACGCAACAAATCGCCCGCTGCGGCCCATGAAAAAAGCGGCCCGCAGGCCGCTTCGACAACACCTCCAGCCGTCAGAACTGCTCGACGTCCAGCGCCAGCACGCCGGCAGCACCGTCCACGATCGCGTGGCGCAGTCCGTCCGCCTGCGCCAGCATGTGGTCCGCGAAGAAGCGCGCGGTGGCGATCTTGGCGCGGTAGAACGCCGCGTCGCCGGCGCCGGCATCCAGCTTCTGGCGCGCGACGATGGCCGCGCGCGCCATCTGCCAGCCGCCCAGCACGATGCCGGCCAGCTTCAGGTACGGCACGCTGCCCGCGAACACGGCGCGCGGATCGGATTTCGTGTTCGCCACGACGTAGTCGACAACGGCTTCCAGCGCCGCGCTGCCCGCGACCAGCTGGCTGCGAATCGCCGTGAAGTCCGCATCCTGCACCTCCGCCAGCTGCGCCTCGGTCGCGCGTACCTGGGCCAGGATCGCCTTCGCCACGGCGCCGCCGTCGCGCACCGTCTTGCGGCCCACGAGATCATTGGCCTGGATCGCCGTCGTACCTTCGTAGATCGTGAGGATCTTGGCGTCGCGGTAGTGCTGCGCGGCGCCCGTCTCCTCGATGAAGCCCATGCCGCCATGCACCTGCACGCCGTCGCGGGCGACGTTCTCGCTCATCTCCGTCGACCAGCCCTTGATCACCGGGACGAGGTATTCGTACACGGCCAGGTTGGCCTTGCGGGTCGCTTCGTCCGGATGGCTGTGCGCCAGGTCCGAGAGGCCGGCGCCGACGTAGGCCAGCGCGCGCGCCGCTTCGGTCTGCGCGCGCATCGACATCAGCATGCGGCGCACGTCCGGGTGGTGGATGATGGCGACGGGGCCGGCGGAACCTTCGACGGCGCGCGACTGGACGCGCTCCTTCGCGAACGCGACGGCCTGCTGGTACGCGCGCTCGGCCAGGCCGATGCCCTGCATGCCGACGCCGAAGCGGGCCGCGTTCATCATGATGAACATGTATTCGAGGCCGCGGTTCTCTTCGCCGACGAGCGTGCCGATCGCGCCGCCATGGTCGCCGAACTGCAGCACCGCGGTCGGGCTCGCCTTGATGCCCAGCTTGTGCTCGATCGACACGCAGTGCACGTCGTTGCGCTCGCCCAACGAACCGTCATCATTGACCATGAACTTCGGCACGATGAACAGCGAGATCCCCTTCACGCCCGGGGGCGCGTCCGGCGTGCGCGCGAGCACGAGGTGGATGATGTTCTCGGCCATATCGTGCTCACCGTAGGTGATGAAGATCTTGGTGCCGAAGATTTTATAGGTGCCGTCGCCCTGCGGCACGGCGCGCGTGCGCACGGCGGCGAGGTCGGAACCGGCCTGCGGTTCCGTCAGGTTCATCGTGCCGGTCCACTTGCCGTTGATCAGGGGCTCGATGAAGCGGGTCTTCTGCTCGGCGCTGCCGGCCGTCAGCAGCGCTTCGATGGCGCCGTCCGTCAGCAGGCCGACGAGGGCGAACGCGATGTTCGCGCTGTTGAGCATCTCGATGCACGGCGTGGCGACGAGCTTCGGCAGGCCCTGGCCGCCGAATTCGGCCGGGTGCTGCACGCCCTGCCAGCCGGCATCCGCGAAGCCGCGGAACGCTTCCTTGAAACCCTTCGACGTCGTGACCTGGCCGTCGTGCCAGTAGCTCGGCTCCTTGTCGCCCGATTGATTCAGCGGGGCGACGACTTCGCCGCAGAACTTCGCGTTCTCTTCCAGCACGGCTTCGACGGTGTCGGGCGTCGCGTCTTCGCAGCCGGGCAGTTGATTGATCTCGGACAGGTTGGCCAGTTCGTTCACGACGAACAGCATGTCCTTCAGGGGGGCGTTGTAGGTCACCGCAGTCTCCTAGTTTCTCTTTACGTAAACGTCAATCGTCGGGCGCAAAAAAGCGGGAACCCATACAAAATACACGCCGCAGTGACTACGTTTGATTCAGCATGGGTTCCCGCTTGCGCGGGAACGACGGTTTAACCCAGTTCTTTGACCAGGGCCGGCACGACCTCGAACAGGTCGCCGACGATGCCGTAGTCGGCCACCGAGAAGATCGGCGCTTCCGGATCCTTGTTGATGGCGACGATGGTCTTGGAATCCTTCATGCCGGCCAGGTGCTGGATCGCGCCCGAGATACCGACGGCGATGTATAGCTGCGGCGCGACGATCTTGCCGGTCTGGCCCACCTGCCAGTCGTTCGGCACGTAGCCCGCGTCGACGGCCGCGCGCGATGCGCCCATCGCGGCGCCCAGCTTGTCGGCCAGCGGCTCCAGGATCTTGAAGTTGTCGCCCGAGCCCATGCCGCGGCCGCCGGAGACGACGACCTTGGCGCCGGTCAGTTCCGGACGGTCCGACTTGGCCAGTTCGCGGCCCACGAAGCTCGACTTGCCCGAGTCCGCGACGGCGGCGACGGTTTCGACGGCGGCCGAACCGCCTTCCGCTGCGGCGGCGTCGAATCCGGTGCCGCGCACGGTGATGACTTTCACGCTGTCGGTCGACTGCACGGTGGCGATGGCGTTACCGGCGTAGATCGGACGCTCGAACGTGTCGGGCGCATCGACCTTGGTGATTTCCGAGATCTGGGCGACATCCAGCTTGGCGGCGACGCGCGGCAGCACGTTCTTGCCGAAGGCCGAGGCCGGGGCCAGGATGTGCGAGTAAGCGCCGGCCACGGCTAGGATCTGCTCGGCGACGTTCTCGGCGAGGCCGTCGGCGAATTGCGGCGCGTCGGCGACCAGCACTTTCGCCACGCCCGCGACCTTGGCGGCGGCTTCCGCGACGGCGCCGCAGCCGCTGCCGGCGACGAGGATGTGGACATCGCCGCCGCATTGCGCGGCCGCGGTGACGGTATTCAGGGTGACAGCCTTCAGGTGGGCGTTGTCGTGTTCAGCAATGACGAGTGCGACCATGGTTATTCCTTAATTAGATGACTTTAGCTTCGGTGCGCAGCTTCGCAACCAGGGTCGCCACATCGGGCACCTTGACGCCGGCCGAACGCTTGGCCGGCTCGGCGACCTTGACGGTCTTCAGGCGCGGCGTGACGTCGACGCCCAGGTCTTCCGGCTTGACGGTCGTCAGCGGCTTTTTCTTGGCCTTCATGATGTTCGGCAGCGTGACGTAGCGCGGCTCGTTCAGGCGCAGGTCGGTGGTGACGATGGCCGGCAGCGTCAGCTGCACGGTTTCCAGGCCGCCGTCCACTTCGCGGGTCACGGTGACCTTGCCGTCTTCCAGCACGACCTTCGAGGCGAACGTCGCCTGCGGCCAGCCCAGCAGCGCAGCCAGCATCTGGCCGGTCTGGTTCGAATCGTCGTCGATCGCCTGCTTGCCCAGGATGATCAGTTGGGGCTGCTCTTCGACGGCCAGCGCCTTCAGTACCTTGGCGACGCCCAGCGGCTCGATCTCGGCACCGGTCTCGACCAGCACGCCGCGGTCGGCGCCGATCGCCATCGCGGTACGCAGGGTTTCCTGGGCCTGGGCCACGCCGCAGGTCACGGCCACGATCTCGGTGACCTTGCCGGCTTCCTTCAGGCGCGTGGCTTCTTCCACCGCGATCTCGTCGAACGGGTTCATCGACATCTTGACGTTGGCGATATCGACGCCGCTGCCGTCGGACTTGACGCGGACCTTGACGTTGTAGTCGACCACGCGTTTGACGGGTACCAGGACTTTCATAGTGTGCCTTTGAAAAATGGGTGAAAGACTAAAAATGATCCGAATTATAAAAGCAAATTCCGTTCAGGTCAGAATTAAAGCACGATCGTGCGTTTTTCGGTTAGAGGAAATGCCCTAATCGTACTTGATTGTGCGTTAGCGGGTTTCCTTGCGGGTGCGGATGGCATGCCCGGCGTACCGGGCTTCAGGAGAAGGCTGTCGTTATTTCCGGCGCAGCCAGAACGTGAATTCGCCGTTGATGTGCGTGTGCGCCAGCAGGGCGTTGCCCGTCTGCTTGGCGAACGCCTGGAAGTCGCGTACCGAACCGGTGTCGGTGGCGACGATGCGCAGCACCTCGCCACTGGCCAGTTCCGCGAGGGCCTTCTTGGCCTTGAGGATCGGCAGCGGGCAATTCAAGCCACGCGCATCCAGGTCCTTCTGGACCTCGATGGTGCCGGTGTCGATTATGGTTTCGCTCATCGATTGCCTGCTAGTTGGTAGGGCATGGACCCGATAGTACTCCAATTAACCCATTATGACGCGCCGCACCAAAATTTGGTATCCATGTTGCGTTGTAACAACGGCAATTACTTGACAGGCAGATAGAGATGAGGCGGAGATGACCGGATGAGAGGGATGCAGGGCGAACGGCTGTGCCGCCCACTTACCCATCGAAACAAGAGTTGATTCAGCTCAAATCCCCCTCGATTTACAGCGCTCGCGCCGCCACAACATGCATATTGCGGCGGCGCGGTTACAACGCGTGATTACGGTTATGCGGAGACGCGCTCGCCGACCCAGCCGGCGACGCCCGCCAGCGCCTGCGGCAGCGCCGCGGGATCGGTACCGCCCGCCTGGGCCATGTCCGGACGACCGCCGCCCTTGCCGCCGACCTGCTTGGCGACGAAGTTGACGAGATCGCCCGCCTTGACCTTGCCCGTGGCGTCCGGCGTCACGCCGGCGATCAGGCTGACCTTGCCCTCAAGCACGGAGGCCAGCACGATGGCGGCCGTCCCGAGCTTGTCCTTCAGCTTGTCCATCGTCTCGCGCAGACTCCCAACGTCGGCACCTTCCATCGTGGCGGCCAGCACCTTGATGCCGTTCACGTCGATGGCTTTCGTCACCAGCTCGTCGCCCTGGCCGGCGGCCAGCTTCGACTTCAGCGCGGCGATTTCCTTCTCCAGCGACTTGACCTGGTCCTGCACCTGGGCGATGCGCGACGGCAGCTCGTCCGGGCTCGTCTTCAGCGCGCCGGCCGCTTCGTTCAGCTTGCGGTTGATCGATTGCACCAGGGCCAGAGCGCCCTCGCCCGTCACGGCTTCCACGCGGCGGATGCCGGCGGCCACGCCGGATTCGGACACGATCTTGAACAGGCCGATGTCGCCCGTTCGGGTGACGTGCACGCCGCCGCACAATTCCTTCGACGAGCCGATGTCCAGCACGCGCACGGTGTCGCCGTATTTCTCGCCGAACAGGGCCATGGCGCCATGCTTGATCGCGTCATCCATCGACATGTGCTGGGCCTGGGTCGCGTGATTCTCGAGAATTTCGCGATTCACGATGGTTTCCACCTGGGCGATCTGCTCGGCCGTCAGCGGCGCGTTGTGGCTGAAGTCGAAGCGGGTCTTGTCCGGGTCGACCAGCGAGCCCTTCTGCTGCACATGGCCGCCCAGCACTTCGCGCAGCGCCTTGTGCATCAGGTGCGTCGCCGAGTGGTTGCGGATCGTGCGCGCGCGCTTCACTTCATCGACTTGCGCGTCGACCATGTCGCCCACTTTCAGCGAGCCCGACTGCAGCACGCCATGATGGCCGAACACTTCCGCCTGGATCTTCAGCGTGTCTTCCACTTCGAACACGCCGCCCTGCGCCTTCAGCAGGCCCTTGTCGCCCACCTGGCCGCCGGATTCGGCATAGAACGGGGTCGTGTCCAGCACGACGATGCCGTCCTGGCCCGCTTTCAGTTCCTGGACCGGTGCGCCGCCCGAGTACAGCGCGAGCACGCGGCTGTTGTGCACGAGGGCGTCGTAGCCGACGAAGGTCGTCTTCTCGCCCGAATACTCCACGTTGGCGGCCATCTTGAACTTGCCGGCTGCGCGGGCGGTCTTCTTCTGCTGCTCCATGGCGGCAGCGAAGCCTTCCTCGTCCAGCTTGATGCCGCGCTCGCGGCAGATGTCCGCGGTCAGGTCGAGCGGGAAGCCGTAGGTGTCGTACAGGGTGAAGGCGGTGCCGCCGTCGAGGTTCTGCGGATCCTTCGCGAGCTGCGCTTCGAGGATCTTCATGCCGTGCTCGAGGGTCTCGCCGAAGCGCTCTTCCTCGGCCTTCAGGGTCTGCATCACGCGCTCTTTCGCGTCGTGCAGTTCCGGGTAGGCGGCGCCCATCTCGATGTCGAGGTCTTCCACGAGTTTGTAGAAGAACGGCTTGGTCTGGCCCAGCTTGTGGCCATGACGCAGCGCGCGGCGGATGATGCGGCGCAGGACGTAGCCGTGGCCTTCGCTGCTCGGGATGATGCCGTCGACGATCATGAAGCTGGCGGCGCGGATGTGGTCAGCGATGACCTTCAGCGAGTTGTTCGCCAGGTCGGTCGCGCCGGTTTCGCGTGCGGCGGCCTTGATCAGGTTCTGGAACAGGTCGATCTCGTAGTTCGAATGCACGTGCTGCAGCACGGCGGCCAGGCGCTCCAGGCCCATGCCGGTGTCGATCGACGGCTTCGGCAGCGGGGTCAGCACGCCGGCTTCGTCGCGGTTGAACTGCATGAACACGAGGTTCCAGATCTCGATGAAGCGGTCGCCGTCTTCTTCCGGCGAGCCCGGAGGACCGCCCCAGATCTCGGCGCCGTGGTCGTAGAAGATTTCCGTGCACGGACCGCAGGGGCCGGTGTCGGCCATCTGCCAGAAGTTGTCCGATGCGTAGCGCGCGCCCTTGTTGTCGCCGATGCGGATGATGCGCTCCGTCGGCACGCCGATCTCGTTGGCCCAGATGCCGTAGGCTTCGTCGTCTTCGAAGTAGACGGTGATGGTCAGCTTTTCCGCCGGCAGGTTATAGACCTTGGTCAGCAGTTCCCAGGCAAAGTGGATGGCGTCGCGCTTGAAATAATCGCCGAAGCTGAAATTGCCCAGCATTTCGAAGAACGTGTGGTGGCGCGCGGTGTAGCCGACGTTTTCCAGGTCGTTGTGCTTGCCGCCGGCGCGCACGCAGCGCTGCACGGTGGTGGCGCGCTTGTACGGACGCGTATCCAGGCCCAGGAACACGTCCTTGAACTGCACCATGCCGCTGTTGGTCAACAACATCGTCGGGTCGTTACCCGGCACGAGCGGGCTGGAGCGGACGATCGTGTGGCCTTTGGACTCAAAGAACTTGAGAAACTTTTCGCGTATTTCGGTGGATTTCATGTCGTAGGGGCGGATTCAGGCAGCTTGCTATATAAAGAAAATCGATTATAGCGTGGTATCGGCAGTTAACTGTACTTGTGCGATTTGCCGTTGCAGAAACGACAACGGCGCACGTCAGCGCAACAATGCCAGTACCGCCCTCGGCTCGCCATTGGCCTGGCTCAGCATGGCGGATGCCGCCTGCTGGAGGATCTGGGCGCGCGTCAGCCTGACCGCGGCCCCGGCGTAGTCGACGTCCTCGATGCGGCTCTTCGCCGCCTCCAGGTTCATCGACATCGTCTGGTTGTTGCTGGCCGCGGCGTCCATGCGGTTGCTGTAGGCCCCCACCTGCACGCGCTGCTCGTTGACGGACGCGAGCGCGTCGTCGATGTGCAGCAGCGCCACCGCCGGATTGCGCATGTCCAGGTCCGCGAGGCCCAGCGCGCTGGCGTTCACGGCCGCGAACTCCATGTCGACCAGGTCTCCGGCGGAGGCGCCGACCTGGATCTGCACCCGATGCCGGCCCGTACTCCCGCCGCCGATGTCCGGATACTCGACCTTGAAGTTGCGCAGCGGCCGGGCGGCCGTGCCGAAGCCGGATTCCGGCACGACGCCCCGCGCGTCGCGCGTCGGGCCACCGTCCGCGTCGAGGCCGCCGATCGCGCCCGTGTCCGCATTCGCCAGGTTCATGCCCCCGATGAACCCGGCGCCATTGGCGGCGAAATCCGTCATGAAGTCGCCGGTGCCCTGGTACTGCCCGCCCGTGACGGCCTTCAGCGCCGTGTCCAGGTCGGTCCCCTGGTGCCCGTTCAGGTAAGTCATCAGGCCCTTCATGCCGCCGTCGACGCCCATCGATTTCAACCGCTCATGCAGGTAGCGCGAGGCGACGTAGCCGCCTTCGTAGCTGAAGCCGCCGCCCGTGATCGTGTCGACGATGCCCTGCGCCGTCTGGCCACCCGCCAGCGCGCCGGCCAGGCGCTCGTCGGCGCCATGGATCAGCTCGGCCGTGCCCTCGATGAACCACTGGGGAAGGTTCATGCCGGTCGAGTGCAGCATGATCGCGTGCACCATCTCGTGCGCGATGACGCGGTCGTCGTACATCGGTCCGGTGCCGCCGTCCGGCGTGCTGATGTCGCTGAAATCGGCCATGTCGATGTTCAGCGTGACGTCGTTGCCGAGCCCCGACGCGCCCGTGACGGACGCAAGCACGCCACTCTTGCCATCCGTCGTGTCGAGGTTGATCTTCAGGGTCGAGCCATCGCCCTGCAGGCCGTAGTACTGCTGGACCATGTCTTCGGCGGCGCTCAGCCAGCCGGCCTTGAGGCTGTCGAGCACGGCACGCTTCTTCTTGTCCTCGCTACCGCTCTCGGACGCCGGCGAAAAGATCGCTTGGTCATTGAACGAGGCGCCATTGCCCACCTGGGTGATCTGGGACAGGATCTGGTCCGCTTCCGCCTGCAATGTGTTGCGGTCGCTGTCCGTGTACGAGCCGTTGCCGGACGCCACCGCCAGTTCGCGCAGGCGCTGCAGGCTGTCGCTGATGTTCGACAGCGCGCTGTCCGCCACCTGCAGCATCGACGTCGTGTCGTTGATGCTGCGCATGGCCTGGCGCATCCCCGTCATCTGCGACCTCATGCGGCCCGTGATGGCCTGGCCGGCCGGATCGTCCGCGGCGCTCGCAATGCTGGTGCCCGAGCTCAGGCGCGCGACGAGGCGCGTCACCTCGTTCGTGTGCTCCGCCAGGTTGCGCTGGGCGTGCAGGGACAGGGAGTTGTTGTTGATCGATAAGGACATAAGGCCGTGACCGGGAGCCGAATGTCATTAACGACAAGCCGTTACAATTCTTGAGGGAAAACTTTCGCTTTAGAAAAAATCAGGCGGGATGAGGTCGATCCGGTCCGTGCACAACCCGTCCACGCCCCAGCCGAAAAGTTCGCGCACGCGCGCGGGCGCGTTGACCGTGTAGCAGAACAGGCCGAAGCCCGCGGCTTTCACTTGCGCGGCGCCGGCCGCCGTCAGACGCGTATGGTCGGTATGGATCGCGACGGCGTCCAGCGCCCGCGCACGGGCTTCCCAATCCGGCGGCAACGCCTTCGTCAGCCAGGCGCGCGGAACCTGGGGCGCGGCCTCCCGGGCCGCCGCCAGCGCGGTCTCGCTGAACGACGACAGCAGCGGCACCTGCCCCACCCTCCCCGCGGCGATCTCGGCGGCGAACAGCGCGGCCGCCAGGCGGGCGACCACGGCGCCGGTCTCTGCGTCATGGCCGGGCACGGGCTTGATCTCGATGTTCATCCACACGCCGTGCGCCTTGCAATACTGCGCGAACTCGACGAACAGCGGTACCGGTTCGCCCTCGTACGTCGCGCCGAACCACGACCCCGCGTCGCGCGCAGCGAGGTCGAGCGCATCCATGTCCGCCACCGATCCCCTCCCGGCCACCGTACGGCCCAGCTCGGGGTCGTGCAGCACGACGGGGACGCCGTCGCGCGCCAGCATGACGTCGAATTCGATGGCGCGATAGCCTGCGTCCATGCCGCGGCGCACTCCGGCCACCGTGTTTTCCGGCGCCAGCGTGCCGCCGCCGCGGTGGGCCAGGATCCTGGGGTAAGGCCACATAGTGTTTCCTCCCGAACGGTATTCAGGCCGGCGCCAGGGCGCGCGCCAGCCAGCAGAAACCGGCCAGGTTGAGGCCGACGGTCAGCCAGAACCCCTGCCGGAACGGACGTTTGACGGTCTTGTGCCGCAGCCATTGTTGCGCCAGCAAGCCGCCCGGCCAGCCGCCGGCCAGCCCCAGCAGCAGCAAGTGCCGCTCCGGCGTGCGCCGGTCGCCGCGCCGCGCGGCCGCCTTGTCGCGCGCATACAGCGCGAAACAGGCGGCACTCGCGAGCACGTACGCGCCGCCCACCGCGGCCGGCAGCCCGAGGGCCAGCGCGGCGTAGGCATACAGGGCGAAGAACAGGAGCAGCGGCGTATAGATCATGGCGCCAGCTTACGCGCCGGCGGCGCGGGTGTCCACCGGGCAACCCCACCGTCAGGGCGTGGCCAGGAAGTCCGTGACGTCGCGCGTAAACCGCTCGGGCGCATCGAGGTACAGGAAGTGTCCGGCGCCCGCGTATTCGACGACGCGCGCATGCGGCAACGCCTGGCCCAGCGCGCGCTGGGCCGGCAGGCCGATCGCGTAGTCCGCGGCGCCGGCCAGCACGAGCACGGGCATCGTCACGCGTTCCGGATGGGCGAAGCGGTATTGCGTGAAGCCGCCGCCGAACAGCGCGTTGCCCAGTTCGCCCGTGTTGCGCAGGCCGCTCTTCGCGTCGATGGCATCCTGGCGTTTGCCGATCAGCATGTCCGGGAACATCACCTCGTCGTTGACGCGCTGGTGCAGGTCCGGGCCGACGGTGTTGAAGGCGTAGAAGCAGGCGTCCGGCGTCTCGTTGCGCGCCTTCGCATCGGCGCGCGCCTTGTCGAGCCGGTCGCCGTAGTGCCGCGCGATGTAGTCCACGCGCGCCGCGCAGGCGGCCGGGATGTCCGAGGCGGCGCTCACGAGCACCATCTTCGCCACGTGTCCGGGGTACTTGGCCGCGTACTCGAGCGCCAGCGTGCCGCCGAACGAATGACCCAGCAGCGCGAGCTTGTCGACGCCGAGCGTCTTGCGCAACGCCTCGATGTCGTCGACGAGGGCGGCGATGGAATACTCGCCGCGCCACGGGCGCTCGGAGCGGCCGCTGCCGCGCTGGTCGAGGTAGATCACCTGCAGCGTTTTCTCGAGCGCCGATCCGGCCTGGGCTTCGAAGCTGTAGCTGTTGTAGCCGGGGCCGCCGTGCAGGAACAACAGCGGCGGCGCGCCCTTCGCGCCGTGGCCGGCGACCTTGTACCACAGGCGGACGTCGCCCACGACGACCTGGTGTTCGCCGGGCTGCATCGCGGCGGTGCCGGCGGCGTGGATGGAAGTGCACAGGACGGCGGCGGCGAGCGCGGCCGAACGGAAGATGGTATGCATAGTCTCTCTCGGGCAGTTGTTTTATTTATGTACCGCAATGCGGATTATAGATGCCGTCCGTCCGTTAGCGAGCGTACGGAGGGATGCCCCGCGAACGCCTACCCTTGCGGTTCGAGGTTTCAACGCGGAGAACATCATGAGCTTTGATTTGGGCAACCTGTTGCAACAATACCTGGGCGGTGCCAACCCGAACGCCAACCCGGCGCAGGCCGAGAACGATTTCGACCATGTGGCGCAGAACGTGCCGCGCGCCACCGTCGCGCAGGGCGTGACGCAGGCGCTGCGCTCGGACCAGACACCGCCGTTTTCACAAATGGTCGGCCAGCTGTTTGGCAACAGCAATCCCGACCAGCGCGCCGGCATGCTGAACCAGCTGCTGGCCAATATCGGCCCTTCCGTGCTCGCGTCCGTCGCGGGCGGCTCGCTCGGCAACC
Organism: Massilia cellulosiltytica; assembly: GCF_047325105.1. NCBI lineage: Bacteria > Pseudomonadati > Pseudomonadota > Betaproteobacteria > Burkholderiales > Oxalobacteraceae > Massilia > Massilia cellulosiltytica. The sequence continues at coordinate 5,196,197 of NZ_CP168562.1, forward strand.
TGCTCGGCGCCGACCAGGCCCGCGTGTCGCCGGAACAGGCGAGCCAGGTGTCGCCGGAACAGGTGCAGGAACTGGCCGCCAAGGCCGAGCAGCAGAATCCCGGCATCGTCGAACGCATGGGCGACTTCTATGCCGAACACCCGACCCTGGTCAAGGCTATCGGCGGCGCCGCGCTGGCGATCGCGCTCGGCCACATGGCCCAGGGCATGCAACGCCATTGAGCGCATCCACCAACATCGAGAAGGAGTCGACATGGGTATCCTGAGCAATATCTTCCATAAAATCTTCCCGGGTTCGCATCCCGCCGCGCAGAACAGCAGCCAGGCGGCCCCGGGCGCCCAGCAACGTGCGCCGCAGCCGACCCAGCAACCCGCGCAGCAACCGGCACAGCAGCCCGCGCAACAACCGCAGGCCGCGCCCGCGGCAAGCGCGCCGGCGGCCGCACCGATGCAGCAGGTCGACGTGGAAGCCGTGCTGAACAACATGCAGCAGCAATCCGGCCAACAGCTGAACTGGCGCACGTCGATCGTCGACCTGCTGAAGCTGCTGGGCCTCGATTCCAGCCTGCAGTCACGCAAGGAACTGGCCGCCGAGCTGAACTATTCGGGCGACACCAGCGACTCGGCCAGCATGAACATCTGGCTGCATCGCCAGGTCATGAACAAGCTGGCGGCAAACGGCGGCAAGGTGCCGGCCGACCTGAAGGACTAATGATCAGTCCGCAAGACTGACGTTGGCCGGCGTGCCGCACGAAAAGCAGTAGCGCGTGAACGCGTTCTTGCGCGACGTGCACGCCGGGCAGCGGTCGAACAGGCCGATGCCGCAGTGCGGGCAATGGGCCAGGTGTTCGTCCTTGAAATTCGTCGCGCGCTCGCACGACGGGCAGACGTTCTTGGCGATGCGTTCCATCGCCACGTCGTAGCGCATCGTCGTACGGCGTTCGGCATCGGGCATGGCCTCCGCGGCCCGCTGGCGTTCCAGCCACGCGTGCAGCCAGCGGATCGCGTAGCGGCCCACGACGACCGTCACCACGATGCCCACGCCGTAGCGCACATAGCCGCCGTAGCTGGGCAAGTAAGGGACCAGCTCGACGAAGAACGCGAACAGCGCGAAGAAAATGAAGCCCCACGTGAACGGCCAGTACGTGCCGTTGCGCTTGTACTTGAACAGCGCCCCCGCCACCAGCAGCAGCGGCAGGGTCACGCCGAGGCGGATCAGGAAGACCTTGCGTGCGGCCCTGGCCGCGGCCTCGTTCGCGGCCTCGCGTGCCGGTTCCAGCAGCGCCTCGTAGGCCGCCGCGGCCTTCTGCTGGGCCTGTTTGGCGTCGAGTTCGACCTGCTCCTGGGCTTCGACCGCGGCGAGCGCGGCGCGTTCCGCTGCGACGAGTTTATCCAGCTCGCGGTTGCGCGCGATCAGTTCCGTGTCCTGGTCAGGGCGCGCTGTCACGTGGCGCGTCGCGATCCAGTTCTCGAAGGCGTCGCGCGCGCTTGTCGTGTTGGCCTGCGCCACGCGGTGTTTCTGCTGGGCCTGCTCCAGCGCCGCGTCCGCCGCTTCGCGCGTCTGCTGCGCCTGCTCGGACGCGGCCCGCAGCGGGCCCGCCTTGGCGGGATCGAGAAATTGTTCGGCTGGGGGCACGGGCTCCAGGTACATCACGTTGTCGACGACCTGGTTGCCGAGCCCGATCAGGAATCCGGCGAAGACGAAGGCGACGAGCCACAGCGCCCGGCGCATCCATTGTTCGGTCCAACGCAATCCTTTGCTCATGGTGCGGCTCCTCCATCGATGGCGAAAGCCGCAGCTTGCCATCAATACACGGAGCGGACCACAAGAAAGCGCAAGGCGATCACCTTGCGCTACCTCACGTCGCGTGGATCGCTACCCGATCCGGTTTAGAAATAGGACAACCCGAGGGCCTTGCGCACCTCGTCCGTCGTACGCGCCGCCACCTCGCGCGCCTTCATCGTGCCTTCCTTGAGGATTTGCATGACCTGGCCCTTGTCCTTGGCCAGTTCCTCGCGGCGGGCGCGGATCGGCGCCAGCATGTCCTGCAGGATGCCTTCCAGGCGCTTCTTGACGACGGAATCGCCCAGGCCGCCGCGCACATAATGCGCCTTCATCTCGGCCAGGCCTTCCTTGTCGGTATCGAACGCGTCCAGGTACAGGAACGCGACATTGCCTTCCAGGTGGCCCGGGTCGGACACCTTCAGGTGCAGCGGATCCGTGTAGACCATCTTGACGGCCGCGCGGATCTCGTCGGCGGACGCGCCCAGGTTGATGGTGTTGCCGAGGGACTTGCTCATCTTGGCCTTGCCGTCGATGCCTGGCAGGCGGCCGACTTCCGGCACGATCGCCTTGCACTCGACGAGGATGTCGCGGCCGGCGTTGCGGTTGAACTTGCGCACGATCTCGTTGCACTGCTCGATCATCGGGATCTGGTCTTCGCCGACCGGCACGATGGTCGCCTTGAATGCGCTGATGTCGGCGGCCTGGCTCGCCGGGTACGTGAGGAAGCCGGCCGGGATGTCGCGCTCGAAGCCGCGCAGGATGATTTCCTGCTTGACGGTCGGGTTGCGCTCCAGGCGCGCGACGGTCACCAGGTTCAGGTAATAAAACGTCAGCTCGGCCAGTTCCGGGATCTGCGACTGGATCAGGATGGTCGATTTGGCGGGGTCGATCCCTACGGCAAGGTAATCGAGCGCCACCTCGATCACGTTCCGGTGTACCTTACCGATATCATCCATATTGTCCGTGAGCGCCTGGGCGTCCGCGAGCATGATGAACTGGCGATATTGGTCCTGGTAAGTGACGCGATTGCGCAGGCTGCCGACGAAGTGGCCGAGGTGCAGCGGCCCGGTGGGACGGTCGCCGGTGAGGATGATGGGCGTGGTAGCGGTAGGGGTTTGCAGACTCATCGAGTTTTCCTTGGGTGATTGACCGCCCTGCCTCGACCCTGCTGCGCCAACAAAAACGCCACCTTGGAATCGAGGCGGCGTTTCGGAATACCTATCCAATTCACTGGCCGCGCGCAATCAGCGGCGCCACCAGGTGAGAACAGGATGTGGATACGAAAAATTCATGGATGGCATGGTTGCAGGTTGACGCGCCGCTGTCAACCGCCGCCGCTCGAAAGCCAAAACGCTTCCCCGACTTTTTTGCCAGTTCGGGGCCATGCTGGATTTTTTGTTGCAATAAAACTAACACATTGGTGATTTATGAATTCCACGAAGAGCACGAACAGCCACGCCCGCCCTCTCGAACTGTGGGGCGGCCTCGAATGCACCGTCAACCGCGTCCGCGACGACTACTTCCACCAACTCGACCGTAACGGCCACGCCTCCCGGGCCGACGACATAGCCCGTTTCGCTTCCCTCGGCATCCGCGCCATCCGCTACCCCGTGCTGTGGGAACGCACGGCGCCGGACGGCGTCCACGCCGCCGACTGGTCCTGGCCCGACGAACGCCTCAACGCCCTCCGCGCCCACGGCGTCACGCCGATCGCAGGCCTGATCCACCACGGCAGCGGCCCACGCCACACGAGCCTGGTCGACCCCGCATTCGCGGAGCAGCTGGCGGAATATGCCGGCGCCGTGGCCGCGCGCTATCCGTGGATCGAGTACTACACCCCCGTCAACGAACCGTGCACGACGGCCCGCTTCGCCGGCCTGTACGGCGTGTGGTATCCCCATGGCCGCGACGACCGCACGTTCGTGCAAGCCCTGCTGAACCAGTGCCGCGCCGTGGTGCTGGCCATGCGCGCGATCCGCGCCGTGAATCCGGACGCGAAACTGGTGCAGACGGACGATCTCGGCAAGACCTACAGCACGCCCGAGATGGCCACCGTGGCCGAGTTTTATAACGAGCGCCGCTGGCTCGCGTGGGACCTGCTGTGCGGCATGGTCGGTCCCGAGCACGCGCTGTGGTCGTACCTGACGAAGACCGGCATCCCGGCCGAGGAATTCCTGTGGTTCCGCGACAATCCGTGCCCGCCGGACGTCATCGGCGTCAATTACTACGTCACGAGCGAGCGCTGGCTCGACCACCGTCCGGATCGCTATCCGGCGCACCACCGCGGCGTGGCCGACGGCATCCCGTGCGCCGACATCGAGGCCTCGCGCGCGCTCGCGACGCCCACCGCCGGCATCGCCCCGCTGCTGCACGAGATCTGGGACCGGTACCACATCCCGCTCGCCGTCACCGAGGCGCACATCGACGCCAACCGCGAAGACCAGTTGCGCTGGCTGCTGGAGATCTGGGAAGCGGGCAAGGAAGTGCGCGCAAACGGCGTCGACCTGCGCGCCGTCACCGTCTGGTCGCTGCTGGGCTCGTTCGACTGGAACAGCCTCGTCACCTGCAACAACGGTTATTACGAACCGGGCCCGTTCGACGTGCGCACGCCGGAACCGCGTCCGACAGCGGTCGCGCGCATGATGCGGGAACTGTCGGCCGGCGCCCCGCTGTCGCACCCGGTGCTGCGCGGCCAGGGCTGGTGGCGCCGGCCGGGCCGCTGGCTGTGCACGCCCGTCGCGACGCCCGATGCGCTGACGTCGATCACGGCCGACGGCCACACGCTCGTCGGCAAGGATGCGGCACCGATCCTCATCACGGGTGCGACAGGCACCCTGGGCCGCGCATTCGCCCGTATCTGCCGCAAGCGCAACCTCGCGTACCGTCTGCTGTCGCGCCAGGACATGGACATCACGGACCCGGCCTCCGTCGACCGCGCGCTCGACAAATACCGTCCCTGGGCCGTCGTCAACACGGCGGGCTACGTGCGCGTGGACGATGCCGAGCGCGACGCCGAGCGCTGCTTCCGCGAGAACGCGATCGGCCCCGCGATCCTGGCCGCCGCGTGCGCCCGCCACGGGGTGCACCTGACGACGTTCTCCAGCGACCTCGTGTTCGACGGCGCGCTCGATCGGCCGTACGTCGAAAGCGATGCGGTCGCGCCCCTGAACGTCTACGGCCGCAGCAAGGCCGAGGCCGAGCTGCGCGTGCAGGACAAGCACCCGGGCGCCCTCGTCGTGCGCACGAGCGCGTTCTTCGGCCCGTGGGACAAGTACAACTTCGTCACGCTGGCGCTGCAGACGCTGGAGCGGGGCGAACCGTTCCGCGCCGCGCGCGACATGGCCGTCTCGCCGACCTATGTGCCGGACCTCGCGCACGCCTGCCTCGACCTCGCGATCGACGGCGAGTCCGGCGTCTGGCACCTGGCCAACGTCGGCACGCTGACGTGGGTCGAGCTGGCCGAGCAGGCGGCGGCGCGCGCGGGCGTCGACGCCAGCCGGCTGGAAGCCGTATCGGCCGAGTCGTACGGCTTCGCGGCGCCGCGGCCGCGCTACACGGGACTGCACAGCGAGCGCGGGATCCTGCTGCCGTCGCTGGACCATGCGCTGGGCCGCTATCTCGAGTTGCGCAACGAGATCGACCAGGAGATGGAGGAAGTGATCCTGATGGCGGAGAGTCGGCAGGCCTGAAGGCGTGGCGCGTTAAAATTGCCGGGGTGACCATCCGATAAAGGTTCTACCCCGTGCAAGAGCAACACGCCTTCCCCTTTCTGCGCGAAATCCTGCTGTTCCTCGCCCTTGCCGGCATCCTGATCCCGCTGCTGCAGCGCCTGCGCATCAACCAGGTGCTGGGCTTCCTCGCCGTCGGCGCCCTGCTCGGCCCCTTTGGGCTCGGACGCATGGCGCAGGATTTCGCGCCGCTCGGCCTGTTCACGTTCCCCAACAACGACAACGTCGCCATGCTGGCCGAGCTGGGCGTGCTGTTCCTCATGTTCATGATCGGCCTGGAGCTCTCGGCCGCGCGCCTGTGGGCGATGCGGCGCTGGGTGTTCGGGACCGGCAGCGCGCAGGTCGTGCTGTGCGCCGCGTTGATCGGCGGTGCGGCCTATCTTCTGCTCGACCAGCGGCTGGATGCCGCGCTCGTGCTGGGCCTCGTGCTGTCGCTGTCGTCGACGGCCGTCGTGATGCAGTTGCTGGCCGAGAGCCAGCGCACCGCGAGTCCCCTCGGCCAGGCCGCGTTCGCCGTGCTGATGCTGCAGGATCTCGCCGTCGTACCGATCCTGATCCTGATCGGGGCGCTCGGCAAGAACGACGGGGGCGGTTCAAACGTGGCGCTGATCGCCCTGCTCGCGATGGCCAAGGCGGCGGTAGCCATCGCCCTCATCTACCTCGTCGGCGGCAAGGTCGTGCACCCGCTGTTCCGCGCGTTCGCCCGCCATCGCCAGCCGGACGTGTTCATGGCCCTGATCCTGCTGTCGACCTTCGGCATCGCGGCGCTGTCGCACCTGGCCGGCCTGTCGATGGCGCTGGGCGCGCTGATTGCCGGCTTGCTGCTGGCCGAGACCGAATTCAAGCACGAGGTCGAGCTGATGGTCGAGCCGTTCAAGGGCCTGCTCATGGGGCTGTTCTTCATGACGGTCGGCATGGGCATGGACGCGCTGCAGGTCCTGCACGCGCCGCTGTGGCTCGCGTGCGCCGTGCTGGGCCTCGTCCTGCTCAAGGGCCTCGTCGTCGCGCCGCTGCTGCGCCTCGGCGGCCTGCCGTGGGGCCGCGCGCTCGAAGGCGCCCTGCTGCTGGGCCAGGGCGGCGAATTCGCGTTCATCGTGATCGGCTACGCCACCGCGTCGAAGCTGCTGGACGGCGCCCTCGGCGCGCGCGTGATGCTGGCCGTCGGCCTGTCGCTGTTCATCACGCCGCTGCTGGCGCGGATCGGGCATGCGATCGGCGAACGCTCGGCGAAGGAAGCCCACGGCGCGGCGGCCCACCTCACCGACAACGAACTGGACGCGGCGCGAGGCCGCGTGATCATCGCCGGCTTCGGCCGCGTCGGGCAGCAGCTGGCCAAGCTGCTCGCGGCCCAGAATATCCCGTACGTCGCGTTCGAAAACGATGCGAAGCTCGTCTCGCAGCTGCACGCGGACGGCGCGCCGGTCTTCTTCGGCAACGCGGCGCGCCCGGAACTGCTGCGCCGCGTGCATGCGGACGAGGCGCCGGCAATCGTGCTGACGATGGATCATCCAGCCTCCGCGCTGCAGGCCGTGCGCGGCATCCGGCGCGAGTTCCCCGACGTGCAGTTGTACGCGCGCTCGCGCGACGAAAAACACGCACGCGCCCTCAAGCGGGCCGGCGCCAACGTCGTCGTGCCCGAAACGCTGGAGGCGAGCCTGCAGCTGTCGGCCTTCGTGCTCGAAGGGATGGGGCTGGACGAGCGCATGGTCGACGACATCGTCGACCGCGAGCGCGATGCGTTCGCCGCCGCGCTGGACGACGCGCGCTCGCGGGAGCGCGACGAACGCGACGTATAATCCGCGCCGAGAACAACTCATCAATCGGAGACCAGATGGCATTTCATCCGAACGGACCGCACAACGGTCCGGACAATCGCCTGCAGGGCGCGCTGGGCCACATCCGCGTGCTCGACCTGTCGCGCGTGCTGGCCGGGCCGTGGTGCGCGCAGAACCTCGCCGACCTCGGCGCCGACATCATCAAGATCGAGCGCCCCGGCGCCGGCGACGACACCCGCGCCTGGGGGCCGCCGTACGCGCCGGACGCCGCAGGCCGGCCGACCACGGAAGCCGCCTACTACCTGGCGGCGAACCGCGGCAAGCGCTCGCTGACGGTCGACATCGCGAGCGAACCGGGCCAGGCGCTGCTGCGCGAACTGGTGCGTCATTGCGACGTCGTGATCGAGAACTTCAAGGTCGGCCACCTCAAGCGCTACGGCCTCGATTACGACTCGCTGAAGGCCGTCAGGCCGGACCTCGTGTACTGTTCGATCACGGGCTTCGGCCAGGACGGACCGTACGCGCACCGGGCCGGCTACGACTTCCTGATCCAGGGCATGGGCGGGCTGATGTCGGTAACGGGCGAACGCGATGACCTGCCGGGGGGCGGCCCGCAGAAAGTCGGCGTCGCCTTGACGGACCTGATGACGGGCATGTACGCGACCGTCGCCGTGCTCGCCGCGCTGACCCACCGCGACCGCACCGGCGAAGGCCAGCACATCGACATGGCGCTGCTGGACACGCAGGTCGCGATGCTGGCGAACGTCGGCAGCAATTACCTCAACAGCGGCAAGCGGCCGACACGCTGGGGCAATGCGCACGCCAACATCGTGCCGTACCAGACGTTCGCGTGCAGCGACGGCCACATCATCGTCGCCGCCGGCAACGACGGCCAGTACCAGAAGTTCGTGGAAGCGGGCGGCCGTCCGGAACTGGCGCGCGACCCGCGTTTCGCCACCAACCCTGCCCGCGTGCAGAACCGCGATGTACTCGTGCCGCTGCTGGCGGACATGGTGCGCGAACGGCCGCGCGCGGAATGGATCGCGCTGCTGGAAGCCGTGGGCGTGCCGTGCGGCCCGATCAATGACCTGGACGAGGTGTTCGCCAACGAGCAGGTGCGCGCACGCGGCATGGAGATCGCCCTGCCGCATCCGACCGCCGGGCAGGTGAAACTGGTGCGCAGCCCGATGCGCATGTCGGCCACGCCGGCCACGAGCGACAAGGCGCCGCCGCTGCTGGGCGAGCACACGGATGAAGTGTTGCGCGACGTGCTGGGCAAGACCGACGCGGAGATCGCCGCCCTGCGCGAGGGCGGCGTCGTGTGAGGCGTGGTCAGTGCAGCTTGTGCTTCAGGTCCGACAGTTCGGCATGCACGCGGGTGACCGCGGCTTCGAGGTGGGCGGGCATCGTCGGCAGCGAGCGGCTGATGCGCTTGGCTTCGTCGCCCATGTCTTCCAGGCTGTCCACGCATTGCTGGATGCGCTGCTGGTCGTTCGACTGCATCACGCTCTGCGCCTGCCTGGCTTCGCGCGACAGTTTTTCGATGCAGTCGCGGATCTCGTTGGGCGCATCCTGCTGGCAGGCCTGCTGGGCTTCTTGAATGGTTTGCTGAATATGAGTGAATCGCTGCTGGATTTCGTTTGCTTGCAACATGACGTACTCCTTGCATTGATGGCTCGATACCGCATCCGCACGGGATGCGGGGCTGGAGCGTCATGGTAGTCCTGATGGGAATCGGGGGGCGCACGAACCGTATCGACGGGCTGGGCGCCACCCCCTTGAACTGCCGGATTTGACGATTACGGGTATTCGGCGTCGATCTCCGAGCCGGCGTAGTTCTCGAGCTCCACGAACAGCTCCTTCAGCGGCACCTTGCCCGCGATGTTCTGCAGGAGGATGCTGTTGCGGTAGCTCTGGATGCGGTCGGCGATGATGGCCTGGTGCGGTGCCGGGATCTGTTCCAGCAGCGCCGCCCAGCCCGCATCGAAGTCCGGCTTCGCCTTGCGGACCGTCTGGACGAAGCGCTCGAATTCCTTCTGCCCCGTGCGCGCGACGATGCGCCCGCCGCCCTCGATGCCGAAGATGATCGCGAGCGCGATCACGCCTTCCGCGTTCAGGTCCGGATCCTTGACGGGGCCTTCCCAGTGGTGCCGGCGCAGCCATTGTGCGGCGCGCACGATGGCCTGCACGTCCTGGCGCTGTTTCAGCTGGCCCAGGTAGCGTTCGTAGCCGGACCACGTCTCGCCCGGGTCGGCCGTGCAGATGTCGACGAACAGCTCCTTCAGCCGCCGCGCCGAGTACACGGGGTCGCTGTCGAATTCGCCGAGCAGCGTGTCTTCCGGCAGCGCCGCCAGGTCGCGGATCAGGCGGAAGCCCTGCTGGAACACGAATTCCGCGCCCTCGCCCAGCAGCACGTCGAGCGCGTCCAGGTCGCCCTGTGCGTCGTCCCGCATTTCCATCTCTTCCTTGACGAGGTGCTCCAGCCCCAAAGACACGCAGCCGATGCTCAGGAGCTGCGCGCGCTGGATGCCTTCGGCCGTGCGGTCGTTGGTGAACTTCTCGGCCACCATCGCCGTGATGCCGGCCAGCTCGTCGGCGAGGCCGGCTGCCTCGTCGGCGCTGGCGTTCCCCGGGATCAGCCGGATCGCGCGGATCAGCCGGGGCAGTTTTTCGATGACGATTGCCGGCAGCATCGATGCGCTCGCCCCCGTCACGAGAAGATGTCCGTGCCCATGCTGCGGCGGCCGCTGCGGCGCTGCAGGCTGCGGACGGACGGCACCTGCTTGCGCAGGCGGTACAGCAGTTCGCGCGTGCCGCGCTGCTGGAATTCCGTCTCTTCGTCCGGATCGTCCGGCAACTCGACGTCCGCAAGGTCGGCCGTGTTGCGGTATTCCGGGAACAGTTCCAGCAGCGAGCGCTGCCAGCCGTCCTCGCTGGCCTTGGCCAGGTCGACGGCGAGCGGCACGATGTCGCTGTCGGACGTCGTGTGCACGTTGATGTGGGGGCCGCGGTGGTTGATCTCGCCGGCCACTTCGAGGATCTCGCGCGGCGCCAGCGACCACACGATGGCGAACGCCGTCGCGCCGTAGTCGGTGGCCGTCGCTTCCGTCAGCAGATCGTGGCGGCGCTCGTCGTCATCCGTCGCGTAGACGATGCCGTGGATGTGGTTGAACAGGTTTTCCGCGATGCGCTCGGGGTCGTCCTCGATCATGTCGTCCGGCCACGTGGCGGCGAGGTAGGCGAGGCTTTCGGCCCAGGCCTTCGGCGGCACCAGCAGCGTCGCGACCGACGTCTTGGCGCCGTCGAAGCCGGCCAGGTGCAGCGCCGTCACCTGCGGGGGCAACGTCGCCAGCACTTCGGCCACGGCGTAGTCGCCATGCTCGTCGGCGGCCTGCGACAGCGCCTCCTCGGCGTGCTGCAGCGAACCGGCCAGCACGAGCTCGCCGACCTGCTTGCTCAGGGCCGGCAGGTTGGATTTGTTGTCGTCGCTCATTCGCGCTCACCTCCGTCCTGGTCGAACATCTGGGTGAAGTCGTCGCCCGCCGCCGTCTCGTCGAGCTCCTCGTCGTCGCCTTCGTCGTCTTTCGCGAGCTGGTCGAGCGACTGGTCGTCGTCTTCCCAGCGGGCCTGGTTCTTGTACAGGAACGCCGTCACGATGGCCTGGCGCGCCAGGTCCGGATGGTTGTCGCAGATGGCGGCATACATCGCGCGGCCCTCGTCGTCGCCATCGCAATTGGCCATCGCGAACACCTTCGCCGGATCGCCGCCTTCGTAGTCGTAGGCTTCGCGGATGAGGCCTTTCGGGTCCGTGAAGCGGATGCGGTCGACGAGCGCGAACGCCATCATGTTGACGTCGTCGAGGCCGTCGCCGTTGGCGTATTCGGACACGAGGGCCTGCACCATCAGGTCGTAGTTCTTGCGGTTGGGCGGGTCACCCAGCGTGCCTTCGATCTGGCCTTCCAGCTCGCGCGACTGGAAGGCGAACTCCGGATGTACTTTTTTCATGATTGACTCGTATTCTGTTGGAACGTATTCAGGCAGGGAGCTCAGTTGACCAAATTGACGCCGTTCAGTGCAAAGACCGAGCGCCACAGCTCGAAGGCTTCGGCTTCCGCGTCGAGCACGATGCGGTGGTTCACGCTCTGGTCGTATTCCGCGCGGCGGGCGGAGTCGGACAGGACTTCGTACGCCTTCGTGACGGCCTTGAAGCGCGCTTCCGCACCCGGCGCCTGGTTGCGGTCCGGGTGGTAGCGCATGGCGAGCGAACGGTAGACCTTCTTGATGTCGTCGTCGCTGGCATTCGGCGCGACGCCGAGGATCGCGTATAAATTTTCCACTTGGAACTCTCCGGCTGTGGCCGAAAAAACATTAAACCGAGATTATCCTATAGAAAGCGCCAACTTGACAGGCGCAGTATGCGGACTGCCCCGCGCGTGGACCGTGCGCTTGACCACATAGCGGCCCGCATGGCGTCTTCTACGGTAAAATGCCGGGAATCATACCCATCTCCAATAGGTTTCATGAGTAACGACAAGAACGCTGCGGCGGCCACCCCGTCGCCGAATTTTGTCCGCGCGATCGTCGAATCCGACCTCGCCGCGGGCACCCACACGCGTGCCGGCATGCCGTCCGTGATCACACGCTTCCCGCCGGAGCCGAACGGCTACCTGCACGTGGGCCACGCCAAATCCATCTGCCTGAACTTCGGGCTGGCACGCGACTACCAGGGCCGCTGCCACCTCCGTTTCGACGATACGAACCCGGAAAAGGAAGACCAGGAATACGTCGACACGATCATGGACAGCGTCAAGTGGCTGGGCTTCACGTGGGAGCAAGGCGGGCAGGAATATCTGCACTACGCCAGCGACTACTTCGACCAGCTGTACGCGATGGCCGAATACCTGATCCAGAACGGCAAGGCTTACGTCGACAGCCAGAGCGCCGAAGACATGTCGCGCAACCGCGGCAACTTCGGCACGCCGGGCACGAACTCGCCGTTCCGTGACCGTCCGGTCGAGGAATCGCTGCAGATCTTCCGCGACATGAAGGCCGGCAAGTACAAGGACGGCGAACACGTGCTGCGCGCCAGGATGAGCGAGGACGCGATGGCGTCGCCCATCATGACGAACCGCGACCCGGCCCTGTACCGCATCCGCCATGCGCATCACCACCGCACGGGCGACAAGTGGTGCATCTACCCGATGTACGACTTCACGCACCCGATCTCGGACGCGCTGGAAAACATCACGCATTCGCTGTGCACGCTGGAATTCCAGGACCACCGCCCGTTCTACGACTGGCTCGTCGAGACGCTGGCGGCAGGCGGCTTCTTCGATCGTCCGGTGCCGCGCCAGTACGAATTCGCGCGCCTGAACCTGACCTATGTCGTCACGTCGAAGCGCAAGCTGCGCCAGCTCGTGACCGAAGGTGTCGTGAACGGCTGGGACGATCCGCGCATGCCCACGATCGTCGGCCTGCGCCGCCGCGGCTACACGCCGGAATCGATCCAGCTGTTCTGCGAGCGCATCGGCGTCTCCAAGGCCGACGGCTGGATCGACATGAGCACGCTGGAAGGCGCCCTGCGCGACGACCTCGACCCGAAGGCGCCGCGCGCCGTGGCCGTGCTGCGTCCGCTCAAGCTCATCGTCGACAACTTCCCGGAAGGCGAAACGGTCGAGTGCAGCGCGCCCGTCCATCCGCACCATCCGGAATGGGGCACCCGTTCGTTCCCGTTCTCGCGCGAGCTGTGGATCGAGCAGGAAGACTTCATGGAAGTGCCGTCCAAGGGCTACCACCGCTTCTATCCGCCGATCGACGACAAGCCGGGCTCGCGCGTGCGCCTGAAATATGGCTTCGTGACCGAGTGCACCGGGTTCGACAAGGACGAGAACGGCAACGTCGTCGCCGTGCACGTGAACTATTTCCCGGATTCGAAATCGGGCACGCCGGGCGCGGACAACTACAAGGTCAAGGGCAATATCACGTGGGTCAGCGCGCAGCATGCGCTGGAAGCGGAAGTGCGCCTGTACGACCGCCTGTTCCTCGATCCGCAACCGGACGGCGGCGGCAAGGACTTCATGAGCGTGCTCAATCCGAACGCGCTGGAAACCGTCACCGCGTACCTGGAGCCGGGCCTGGCCAGGGCCGAGGCCGACCAGCGCTTCCAGTTCGAGCGCCACGGCTATTTCGTCGCCGACCGCGTGGAGTCCGTCCCGGGCAAACCCGTGTTCAACCGCGTGACGACGCTCAAGGACAGCTGGGGCAAGTAACTCTCATTTGATCTGGCGCAAAAGCCCGGTTCGGTGACGAATCGGGCTTTTTCTTTGCTTCATTGGGAGCCCAGCGCCGTGCCGGATCGGCAACTCCCCGATCTGCTAGGTTCATCATGCACCCGAGACGCGTAAGTTGAATTAAATCAACAATTCCTTGCCGTCGCGGTGCCTCATGTCGATCACGCTGAGAGACGCATTCTCCGTTACGCGGTTCTCGTTCTGGACCGGTGTCATGCTGTCAACGCTGGTCGGCAGCGTGCTGTACGTGGTCACGACGCGCTCCATCGAGAGCGACGTGCAGGAACGCTTCTCCCGCCAGGCGAAATACGCGCAGGCCGTCATCAACATGCGCATCAAGTCGTACACTGACCTGCTGCGCGGCGCGGCCAGCCTGCTGCAGAGCGGCGATACGATCAGCCACCGCCAGTTCCACGACTACGTGCAGGGGCTGCACCTGGCCAGGAATTACCCGGCCGTCGACACCCTGAACTTCGCCACCTGGGTGCGCGAAGACGAGCGTCCGCATTTCGAGGCGGAATTCGCGCGTGAACTGCAAGCCTTCCTCGGCCCGGGCGCGCGTCCGGTCGTCACGCCCTCCGGCCGCCGTCCCGCCTACCTCGTCGTCACCTACATCGAGCCGGACGCCACGAACACGCGGCTGTATGGCCTCGACCTGATGAGCAATCCGTATTTCCGCACGCAGCTCGCGCAGTCGCGCGACGACGGCAGGTTGCGCGCGTCTGGCCGGCCGATCGCGGCCCTGTCGGTGCCCAACGACAACCACCTCGGCATGCGCCTGCCGGTGTACCGGCACGGACCGCTGCTGACCGGCGCGGAACAACGGCGCGCGGCCTATCTCGGCTCGCTCGGGATCGCGTTCAGCCTGCCCAAGCTGCTGCACGGGGTGATGGACGAGATGCCGATTCCGGGCGTGCGCATGACGCTGTTCGACGTCGGCCCGCGCGAGGTGATCGGGCACGATACGACAACCTGGCCCAAGGTGCTGTTCGACAGCCATGGCACGGCCGCCAACCCCACGCCGCCGCTCGACGGCGGCGATGAGGTGTTCACGGCCACGCTGCCGCTCGATTTCAACGGGCGTCCGTGGCAAACCACGTACAGCGTGCCGAAAGCCCGCCTGCGCACGCAATTCGACGTCTATTATCCGAAGCTCATGATGGCGTTCGGCTTCATCGGCTCCGTCCTGCTGTACGCGCTGCTGCACATCCTGACCTCGTCGCGCCGCGCCGCCCTCGAACTGGCGCAGGAGATGACGAGCGAGCTGCGCGAAAGCCAGACCAGGCTGCAGTTGTCGCACCAGAAGCTCAGGCGCCTGGCCGACCATGCGTACCAGATCAAGGAACTGGAGCGCAAGCGCATCGCACGCGAGATCCACGACGACCTCGGCCAGAGCCTGCTCGCCCTGCGCATCGAAGCCGAACTGCTGGCGGGACGCACGCAGGGCACGCACAACCACCTGAACACGCGCGCCCGTTCCACGCTGCAGCAGATCGACACGACGATCAGGAGCGTGCGCCAGATCATCAACGACCTGCGTCCGACCGTGCTCGACCTCGGCCTGTCGGCGGCCGTCGAATGGCAGGTGGACCAGTTCCAGAAGCGCACGGGCATCCAGTGCGAGATCCGCGACGACCACGGCGAGATCGCCCTGCCCGACCATTGCGCGACAGCCTTCTTCCGCATCCTGCAGGAATCGCTCACGAACATCGTCCGCCATGCCAACGCGACCCATGTGAAGGTGGAGCTGCGCCTGAACGGCGGCTGGCTGTCGCTGACGATACGCGACAACGGCTGCGGCCTGCCGCCCGGCGGACGCAACAAGTACGAGTCGTTCGGCCTGGTGGGCATCGAGGAGCGCATCGCGATCCTCGGTGGTACCTGCGCCGTCTTCAGCGAACCGGGCGGCGGCACGACCGTGATCGTGTCGGCGCCCGTCATCGGCGGGCCCGAACCCGCCGTTCCCCTGCAGCAGGAACACGGCCCGGGTTCGGCCGTCGTCTAAACCCTTCCTTCGCAACGACCAGCGCCGCCCGGCCGGGCGACGCATCGTCACGCCTATTCCCCGCGGGTATCGCAACTTCATAAAAAAGAAATTGTATATCCGTTTCAACAACAAATGTTGTTTCTTTGACAAATATCAATATCTCATCAGATTGCGTGAATTACATTGATTACGTGTAAGGCGCGCCAACGAATCGACCAACTCGTTGGCAGATGTCATCACGAACCTTGAGGAATTACTGTCCAGCGCTGGCCCGACAAGCCGACACAAACACAACTAGGGAAGCAGTCACAACGCAATCTTCAACAACCAATGGGGATGACCAACATGAACGCCAACGACCTGTTTAACGCCGTAATGCAACTCGACCTGGAACCGATCAAGACGAAGTTGATGCACGTGGAGTCGGGCGAAGGCTGGAGCCTGGACAAGGCCAATGCCGTGGAAAAGGAATACCGGCGCTTCCTGTGCCTGATGAAGATGTATCCCGACGAGTCCATCGCGCCCTTGGTCGACGTGGACACGTTCTGGCACTACCACATTCTCGACACGATGAAGTACGCGGCCGACTGCGAGCAGGCGTTCGGCTACTTCGTCCACCATTACCCGTACGTCGGCATGCGCGGCGGCGACGACGAGCAGTTCCGCATCGACAGCGGCGAGCGCATGCAGAGCCTGTACGAAGCGACGTTCGGCGAAGCCTATCCGGTGGCGGACGCGACGCCGGTGGAAGCGTCCGGCACGGCCTATTGCGCCGGTCCGTGGGACAAGCAGGGTGCGCAGGCCGCCGCTCGCGGCGAAACCGCCTACTGCGCCGGTCCGTGGGACAAGCAGGGTGCGCAGGCCGCCGTCCGCGGCGAGACCGCCTACTGCGCCGGTCCGTGGGACAAGCAGGGCGCGCAGGCCGCCGTCCGCGGCGAAACCGCCTACTGCGCCGGTCCGTGGGACAAGCCCCTTGCCCGCGCCGCCGCCGGCGCCGGTACGGCCTACTGCGCCGGCCCGTGGGACAAGCACGCCAACACGGCGTACTGCGCGGGTCCGTGGGACAAGCCGCATGCCCACGGCGCCGCCCAGGCCACGACCGCCTACTGCGCCGGGCCGTGGGACAAGCATGCCGCCACCGCCTACTGCGCGGGCCCATGGAAACAGGAGGGTGCACGGACCGGGACCAGTGCCGCCACCGCGTACTGCGCCGGGCCCTGGAAACCGGTCACTGCGACGTCGCCGCTGAACGTGTGAAGTACCGCCGGGGAGCGTGTTCCTCGTACGCACTCCCCGCGCATACGCATTGCCCGCTCCGGAACAGGCGCGGGCCTTTTTCTTTTGAGATAATTCTGCCAGTGAGCAACTCTTCGAATGACTAGGTGTCGCGCCGCATCCGAGACGAGTAAGTTGCAAATTACAAACTTTGTGTCGCCGAACGCGATTCGGCTGCACGCCTCTGGGAAGATTATGCAGGCCGTTCTGAGGGACGCATTTTCCGTTAACCGGTTCTCGTTCTGGACCGGCGCACTGGTGTCGACGCTCGTCGGCAGCGCCCTGTATGTGATGACCCAGCGGTCGATCGAAACGAATGCCCAGGAACGGTTCATCAACCATGCCAAATATGCGCAAAGCGTCATCAACGTGCGCATCAAGTCCTATACCGACCTGCTGCGCGCGACCGGAAGCCTGATCCATAGCACCGACATCCTGAGCCACCGCAAACTTCATGAATACGTGCTCGGGCTGGACCTCGCCAACAACTTCCCGGCGGTCGATTCGATCAATTTTGCGCTGTACGTCACGGACGACAGGCGCCAGCCCTTCCTCAGCGACCTGCGCGAGGAAATGGGAGGGCACATCCATGCCGCGGCGCCGCTGGACATCGTGCCGCCGGGGCAGCGCGACGCCTATCTGATCATCAGTTATATCGAGCCGGACCAGTCGGGCCCGGGCCATTACGGCATCGACCTGATGGCCAACCGTTATTTCAGCAAGCAATTGGCCGAGTCGCGCGACAATGGCACGGTCTACGCCTCTGGCACGCCCATCCTTGCCTTGTCCGGCCCCAACGATACCCATCTGGGCATGCGCATGCCGATCTATTATTTCGGCACCATGCCGGACACCGTGGCGGCACGCCGCGCCGCCTACGTCGGGTCATTGGGCATTGCGTTCAGCGTGCCGAAACTCCTGTACGGTGTCATGGACGAGATACCGATCAAGGGGCTGCGCATGACGCTGTTCGACATCGGTCCCGGCCTGGACGTCCATGGCCATGAAACCGCGGGAACGCCGCGCACGCTGTTCGACAGCCACGGTACCAGCAAGAACCCGATGCCGCCGCTCGCGGACGGCGACACGCGCATGTTCAGCACGACGCTGCCGCTGGATTTCAACGGCCGTACCTGGAAGACGACCTACAGCGCGCCCAAGGCCGCCCTGTACACGGAATTCGACACCTATTATCCGAAGCTGATGATGGCCTTCGGCTTCCTCGGCTCGATCCTGCTCTATGCCCTGGTGCACACGCTCACGTCGTCGCGCCGCGCCGCCCTCGCGCTCGCGCGGGAAATGACGAGCGAGCTGCGCGAAAGCCAGACCAAGCTGCAGCTGTCGCACCAGAAGCTCAGGCGCCTGGCCGACCATGCGTACCAGATCAAGGAACTGGAACGCAAGCGCATCGCGCGCGAGATCCACGACGACCTCGGCCAGAGCCTGCTCGCCCTGCGCATCGAAGCCGAACTGCTGGCCGGCCGCACGAAGGGCACGCACAGCCACCTGCACAAGCGCGCCCGCGCCACGCTGATGCAGATCGACACGACGATCAAGAGCGTGCGCCAGATTATCAACGACCTGCGCCCGACCGTGCTCGACCTGGGCCTGTCCGCGGCCGTCGAGTGGCAGGTCAACCAGTTCCAGCGGCGCACCGGCATCCACTGCGAAGTCCAGGACGACCACGGCGAGATCGCCCTGCCCGACCACTGCGCCACGGCCTTCTTCCGCATCTTGCAGGAATCGCTCACGAACATCGTCCGCCACGCCAACGCGACGCGCGTGAAGGTGGAGCTGCGCCTGAACGGCGGCTGGCTGTCGCTGACGGTACGCGACAACGGCTGCGGCCTGCCGCCCGGCGGGCGCAACAAGTACGGCTCGTTCGGCCTGGTCGGCATCGAGGAACGCATCGTGATCCTCGGCGGCACCTGCGCCGTCTTCAGCGAGCCGGACGGCGGCACCACCGTCATGGTGTCGGCGCCCGTCATCGGCAGCCCGGACCGCCCGCTGCCCGCGCCGATCGAGCACGGCTCCGGCTCGTCCGTCATCTGACTTCCCCCTTCCTCTGCTTCCTTTCCCTCAGTTATTCTCTCTGGATACGCCTACCCTATCCAAAGGCTTTGGTGTATCCAACTAAGCAACAAATGTTGTTTCTTTGACAAATATCAATAACACGGTGAATTGCCTCAACTACATTGAGCACGTGTAAGACACGTCCGCAAATCTGACAAAGAATTGCCCGACGTCATCACATGCCTGATGGAAATGTTGTTCGAAAGCAGCAGATTCACCGCATAAAACCATAACTAGGGATAGCAGTACTTCACTAACTACTACGAGGATGACCATGAACACCAACGACCTGTTTAACGCCGTGATGCAACTCGACCTGGAACCGATCAAGATGAAGCTGATGCATGCGGCATCGGGCGAAGGCTGGAGCCAGGAGAAGGCCGACGCCGTGGAAAAGGAATACCGCCGCTTCCTGTGCCTGATGAAAATGTATCCGGACGAGGACACGGCACCGCTGGTCGACGTCGACACGTTCTGGCACTACCACATCCTCGACACCATGAAATATGCCGCCGACTGCGAGCAGGCGTTCGGCTACTTCCTGCACCACTACCCGTACGTCGGCATGGGCGGCGGCGATGACGAGCAGTTCCGCCTCGCCAGCGGCGACCGCATGAAAGAGCTGTACGAAGCCACGTTCGGCGACGCCTACCCGGGCGCCGTCGCCCAGGCCGCGGACGGCGCCAGCGCGTACTGCGCGAGCCCGCGCATCGAAGCCGCCTACTGCGCCAGCCCCCGTATCGAGGCGGCCTATTGCGCCAGCCCGCGGATCGACACGGCCTACTGCGCCAGCCCGCGCAAGGAAGCACGCGAAAGCGCGGTGGCGGCCACCGCGTATTGCGCCAGCCCCCGGATCGACACGGCCTACTGCGCCAGCCCGCGCAAGGAAGCACGCGAAGGCGCGGTGGCGGCGACCGCGTATTGCGCCAGCCCGCGGATCGGCACGGCATACTGCGCCAGCCCGCGCAAGGAAGCACGCGAAGGTGCGGTGGCGGCGACCGCGTATTGCGCCAGCCCCCGGATCGACACGGCCTACTGCGCCAGCCCGCGTAAGGAAGCACGCGAAGGTGCGGTGGCGGCGACCGCGTATTGCGCCAGCCCCCGGATCGACACTGCCTACTGCGCCAGCCCGCGCAAGGAAGCACGCGAAGGCGCGGTGGCGGCGACCGCGTATTGCGCCAGCCCCCGGATCGACACGGCCTACTGCGCCAGCCCGCGCAAGGAAGCACGCAAAGATAAGGTGGCGGCGACCGCGTATTGCGCCAGCCCCCGGATCAGCACGGCCTACTGCGCCAGCCCGCGGGTCGAGACGCAGCCCGATCGTAGTGAAGCGGCCACCGCCTGAACGCCAGTGATCGGCGGGGGCCCGCCACACGCCACCTTTCAATTCCTGCAACATCCCAGCCCGCTCCGGATTCCGGAGCGGGCTTTTTCTTGTGCAAAGGAGTTCGCGCGCCACTCGACACAAGTTTTGCAACAAATTAACATTGCATATCCAGCCGTGCTGGAACACATTCTTTTAGAAAGCGTATTTGATGGCGACGACGCTGAAAGACACCTTTTCCGTGACCCGGTTCTCGTTCTGGGCCGGAGCATTGCTGTCTTCGCTCGTCGGCGCGTTGCTGTATCTGTTCACGGCACGTTCCATCGAAAGCGACGCCGAAGCCCGTTTCATCAGCCATGCCAGGCACGCGCAAAGCGTCATCACGGTCCGCGTGAAATCGTATACGGACTTGTTGCGCGCCACGGGCAGCATGATCCAGAGTTCCGACGTCCTGACGCACCAGGGCTTCCATGAATTCGTGACCGGACTGGACCTGGCCCGGAGCTTCCCGGCGGTCGACTACATCAATTACGCGGTCCAGGTGCCGCATGAGGGGCGCGACGCATTCGTTGCCGCACTGCGCACGGACGTGTCGCACATCTTTGGCAAGCCGGTCGACCTGGACATCATGCCGCCCGGCATCCGGCCGTCGTACCTGGTCGTCGCCTTCGTCGAACCTGCGCCGCCGGGCGCCCACTACTATGCGATCGACCTGAAAGCCAACCGCTATTTCGGGAACTTGCTGCTGCAAGAGCGCGATAGCGGCATGATTTTTTCGACCGGTACGCCGATCCCGATGTTGTCGCGTCCGAACAATATCTATGTGGGAATGCGTATGCCGGTCTACCGCAAGGGCTTGCCGCTGCGCACGGTCGACCAGCGCCGTGAGGCCTACACGGGTTCGCTCGGCATCGCGTTCAGTATCCCCAAGCTGCTGAATGGCGTCATGGACGAAGTTCCAGTCGCGAACCTGCGCATGACGCTGTACGACGTCGGACCCGGCATCGACGCCCGCGGCCAACCCACGGTATCGAAGCCGCTCGCGTTGTTCGACAGCCGCGGCACGCGCGCCGAGCCGACGCCGGCGCTCGACGTCGGCGATGACGTCTTCACGACCAGCCTGCCGCTCGATTTCAACGGGCGTCCGTGGAAAACGACGTTCAGCGCCCCCAGGGCCGCGCTGTACACGGAATTCGACACCTATTATCCGAAGCTCATGATGGCCTTCGGCTTCCTCGGCTCGATCCTGCTCTATGCCCTGCTGCACACGCTCACGTCGTCGCGCCGCGCCGCCCTCGAGCTGGCGCGGGAGATGACGAGCGAGCTGCGCGAAAGCCAGGCCAGGCTGCAGTTGTCGCACCAGAAGCTCAGGCGTCTCGCCGACCATGCGTACCAGATCAAGGAAATGGAGCGCAAGCGCATCGCGCGCGAGATCCACGACGACCTCGGCCAGAGCCTGCTCGCCCTGCGCATCGAAGCCGAATTGCTGGCGGGACGCACGCAGGGCACGCATAACCACCTGAACACGCGCGCCCGTTCCACGCTGCAGCAGATCGATACGACCATCAGGAGCGTGCGCCAGATCATCAACGACCTGCGTCCGACCGTGCTCGACCTGGGCCTGTCCGCGGCCGTCGAATGGCAGGTCAACCAGTTCCAGCGCCGCACCGGCATCCAGTGCGACATCCAGGACGACCACGGCGAGATCGCCCTGCCCGACCATTGCGCGACGGCCTTTTTCCGCATTCTGCAGGAATCGCTCACGAACATCGTCCGGCACGCCAACGCGACGCGCGTGAAAGTGGAGCTGCGCCTGAACGGCGACTGGCTGTCGCTGACGGTGACCGACAACGGCTGCGGCCTGCCGCCCGGCGGGCGCAGCAAGTACGGGTCATTCGGCCTGGTCGGCATCGAGGAGCGCATCGTGATCCTCGGCGGCACCTGCACCGTCTTCAGCGAACCGGGCGGCGGCACGACCGTCATGGTCTCCGCGCCTGTCATCGGCGGCCCGGAACCCGTTCTCTCCCAGGAACAGGAGCAGGGCGCGGGTTCGGCCGTCATCTGACATTTCACCGGCTCGCCTTACTCCACTATCGAACTCCTGCATAGCCGTTCAAACAACTCATATTATTTGTTTGACAAATATCAAAAACCGGGTGAATTACCTCAACTACATTGAGGACGTGCAACACACGCCCGACCATTCCTGAACCCTTGACAAGGATGACCATGAACACCAACGACCTGTTCGACGCCGTAATGCAACTCGACCTGGAACCGATCAAGATGAAGCTGATGCATGCGGCATCGGGCGAAGGCTGGAGCCAGGAGAAGGCCGACGCCGTGGAAAAGGAATACCGCCGCTTCCTGTGCCTGATGAAAATGTATCCGGACGAGGACACGGCGCCGCTGGTCGACGTCGACACGTTCTGGCACTACCACATCCTCGACACGATGAAATATGCCGCCGACTGCGAGCAGGCCTTCGGCTATTTCCTGCACCACTACCCGTACGTCGGCATGGGCGGCAACGATGACGAGCAGTTCCGCCTCGACAGCGGCGACCGCATGCGCGAGCTGTACGAAGCCACGTTCGGCGACACCTACCCGGGCGCCGCCGCCCAGGCCGCGGACGGCGCGGCCGCATGGTGCGCAAGCCCGCACATCGAGCCGGGCCAGACGACGGACAGCGCGACCGCATGGTGCGCGAGCCCGCATACCGCCGGCAAGCGCGCTGCCGCCACCGCGTGGTGCGCGAGCCCGCACATCGACAAACTGACCCGGCGTGCGATCGACACCGCCTGGTGCGCGAGCCCGCACATCGGCAAGCTGACCCACGACGGCGGCGCCACCGCCTGGTGCGCGAGCCCGCACATCGGCAAGCTGACCCAGGGCGGCGGCGCCACCGCCTGGTGCGCCAGCCCGCACACCGCCAACAAGGCCGCCTGAGCGGGTCAGGCCGCGCTGGCCTCCGCGTGGGGCCGCACCATCAGCGCGCGCAGCTCGCGGATGCTGTAGTCGGACACCTCGTGCATGCGCAGCAGGAGGGTGGCGCCGATCGGCAGGGTGTTGTGGCGGATCTTGCTGATCACGGGCGGCGCCACTTCCAGCAGCCGCGACAGCGCGGCGTCGTTCTTGAGCTTGAGTTTATTGATGATGGCGTCGAGGACCCGGTTCGGGTCGTACTCGGCGCCGTCAGGTATGCGTCTGATGGGCATGTTCGTCTTTCGCTTTGTGACATCCATGGGAAATTTTCCACAACCCATAGCGGGTTATGGAAAATCAGCCAGTTTCGGGAAATATAAGTTCTTTGTGTGGTCGCTCTACGGCGTACCCGAATGATACATGGATTAGTTGCGAAATGCTTAAGACGCCCTTATGCCGTCGCCGACATGGGGATAGCGCAGGCGGGCCCGCAGCTCCGTGCCGAGGCGGCGGTTGTCCAGCCGGCGCGATTCCGACATGAAGGACAGCAGCATCGGCGACACCGCCTTCTCCAGCTCGGCGCGCGCGAGACGCGGCGGCCGCGCCAGGCCGAATGCATCGGCCACGAGATCGAAATAATCCCCCATCTTCATGCGCGTGTCGTCGGACGCGTTGTAGACGCGCCCCGGCCATGCGCGGAACAGCGCCAGCGCGCACAGCCGTGCCAGGTCGTCGGCGTGGATGTGGTTCGTGTACACGTCGTCCGCGCTCGCCAGCGCCGGCGTGCCCCGCTGCAGCCGTTCGATGGGCAGGCGGTCCGCCGCATAGATGCCGGGCGCGCGCAGGATCGCCACCTTGCCCCCGCTCGCCACGGCCCATGCGCGCAGCACGCGTTCGGCGTCCACGCGGCGCCGCGCACGCGCATTGCACGGGGCGACGGGCGTCGTCTCGGGGGTCGCCGCGCCGTCACGGTCGCCGTAGACGCCCGAGGTGCTGACATAAACCACCCGCGCGCCCTCGGGTAGAATGGCGATCAAATTGCGCGTGCGCAAATCGAGCGCGCCGTCCTGCTGTGGCGGCGCAAGATGAACGACCCGCTGCGCCAGTCCTGCCAATCGCTTCAGCGTCGCTGGCCGGTCGAGGTCGGCCACGACGGGGACGGCGCCCGCCGCACGCAATGCCGCGCACCGGGCCGGCTGGCTCGTCACGGCGAACACGCGAAAACGCTCGCGCACCAGCGGCAGCAAACGCATGCCGACGTCGCCGCAGCCCACGATCAGGAGGCGCGGCTTGTTGAACCTGACTTTGTTTTTTGTATCCATTCGAGGATTGTATGACGTTTCAGATCACTGTCCAGCCCAGCGGCCACCACTACGACTGCGACGCGGACGAAACCGTGCTCGCGGCCGCGATCCGCTCCGGCATCGGCCTGCCGTACGGCTGCAAGAACGGCGCCTGCGGTTCCTGCAAGGGCAAGGTCGTCGAAGGCACGATCCACCACAAGCCGCACCAGGCACGCGCGCTGACCGACCAGGAAAAGCTGCAGGGTCTCGCCCTGATGTGCTGCGCCGTGCCCGAGAGCGACGTCGTGATCGAAGCGCGCGAAGTGGGCGGCAGCAGTGAATATCCGGTGCGCAAGATGCCGACCCGCGTCACCGCCATCCGCCGCGCCGCGCCGGACGTCGCCATCCTCACCTTGCAGCTGCCGGCCAACGAGGCCCTCGCCTACCGCGCCGGCCAGTACATCGAATTCATGCTCAAGGACGGCAAGCGCCGCGCCTACAGCATCGCCAGCGCGCCGTCGCTGGGCGGCCCGGTCGAACTGCACATCCGCCACCTCCCCGGCGGCGTGTTCACGGACCATGTCTTCGGGGCGATGAAGGAACGCGACATCCTGCGCTTCGAGGGTCCGTTGGGCACGTTCTTCCTGCGCGAAGACTCGAACAAGCCGATCGTGCTGCTGGCCTCCGGCACCGGCTTCGCGCCGGTCAAGGCGCTCGTCGAGCACATGATCCATCTGAAGTCGGAACGTCCCGTCGCCCTGTACTGGGGCGGACGCCGGCCGCAGGACCTGTACATGCACGCGTTATGCGAGCAGTGGGCGCGCGAGCTGCCCCACTTCACGTACGTGCCCGTCATCTCGGACGCGCTGCCGGAAGACGGCTGGACGGGCCGCACGGGCTTCGTGCACGCGGCGGTGATGCAGGACATCCCCGACCTGTCGAACCACCAGGTGTATGCGTGCGGCGCGCCGATCATGGTCGATTCCGCACGGCGCGACTACGTCGAGCAATGCGGCCTGCCGGCCGACGAGTTCTACGCCGACGCCTTCACGACGGAAGCGGACCTGGCCCAGCCCTGACGTGCCCGGCGGCGCCCGCATGCAGACACGATTCCTGTATATCTCGACAAGGATTTGGAGTATGTTCCCGTTTGCCCCGGCCGCACCGGCCGGTTCCCAAACATGAAAGGGTCGAATAACATGCACAAGACGCTCCGCCATGCCCCTGTCCTGCTCGCCCTGTCGGCCGCCCTCGTATCGACAGCCCTCCTTTCGGGCGCCCTCCCCGCCCACGCTGCCGACCAGGCCGGCAACAACTGGCAAACCGTCCTCGCCAGCCCGCTCCGCACGGACGACGACCGCAAGGGCGACGCACACCGCAAATCCGCCGAATTCCTCACGTTCGCCCAGGTGAAGCCGGGCATGAAGGTGCTCGACGTGGCGTCCGGCGGCGGCGCCACCGCGGCCCTGCTGACGGCGGCCGTGGGCCCCAAGGGCGAGGTCTGGGCCCAGAACGCCAAGCCGAACGCCAAGCTGGACGCGCGCCTGGGCCAGGCCACGCTGCCGAACCTGCACGCCGTCGTGGCGGACTTCAACGATCCGGTCCCGAAAGGCACGCCGCCGCTGGACCTCGTCACGATCAACATGTCGTACCATGACATCGTCAACACGCCGGCCGACCGCGCCGCGCTGAACAAGCGCCTGTACGACGCCCTCAAGCCGGGCGGCCACCTCGTCGTCATCGACAACGCGGCGAAGAAGGGCAGCGGCCTCACGGCGACGAAGACCCTGCACCGCATCGACGAGGACACGGTCGTCGACGAGGTGACGAAGGCCGGCTTCAAGGTCGACGCGAAGAGCGACTACCTGCGCGCGCCGTCCGACCCGCGCGAGCAGCCGTTCTTCGAAATGAAGGGCGCGCCGGACGACAAGTTCGCGATCCGGTTCGTCAAGAAATAAGACCGCTGTCAAGACAGCGCGTTGCGCGGACATCAGGCACAATGAGGGTTGCATTCCCGCCATTCCCTCTCCCAACCTATGTCCGTGCTTTCTCCGACAGGGCGCCTTGCCGTCCTGCGCAACCGTAACGTTTCGTTCTACCTCTCCTCGCGCTTCCTCGGCACGCTAGCCGTCCAGATGCAGAGCGTGGCCATCGGCTGGCAGGTCTACCAGATCACGCACAGCCTGTTCGACCTCGGCCTCATCGGCCTCGCCCAGTTCGCGCCATTCCTTGTCCTGATCCTGTGGGCCGGCCACGTGGCCGACACGCACAACCGCCGCAACATCGTCCTCGCCTGCATGGCCACGCAGCTGCTGTGCAGCCTGCTGCTCGTCGCGTTCACGCTGTCCGGCAGCAAGACCGTGTGGCCCGTGTACGCCGTGCTCGTGCTGTTCGGCAGCGCGCGCGCCTTCATGCAGCCGGCGTCGCAGGCGGTGCTGCGCAACCTCGTCGCCACGAAGGATTTCTCGCAGGCCGTCGCGCTGAGCTCCTCGACGTTCCAGGTGGCCGTGATCGTCGGCCCGGTGCTGGGCGGCCTGCTGTACGTGTTCGGGCCGAACGTCGTGTATGGCGTGTCGAGCACGCTGCTCGTCATCGCGGTGCTGCTGATGTCCGGCACGAAAAGCGCACCGCAGGCGATGAACAAAGCGCCCGTCAGCTGGCACACCCTGCTGGAAGGCCTGCGCTTCGTGTGGTCGCGGCCGATCGTGCTGGGCGCCATTTCGCTCGACCTGTTTGCCGTGCTGTTCGGCGGCGCCACCGCCCTGCTGCCCGCGTATGCGCACGACGTGCTGCACGCCGGCCCCACGAGCCTGGGCCTGTTGCGCACGGCCCCCGGCGCCGGTGCCACCTTGTGTTCGATCGCGCTCGCGTTCTTGCCCATCACGCGCAAGGTCGGCGCGTGGATGTTCGGCGGCGTCGCCCTGTTCGGCGCGGCCACCGTGACGATGGGCCTCACGCACAGTTTTTATGTGGCCCTCGTCGCGCTGTTCCTGCTGGGCGCGGGGGACATGGTCAGCGTCTACATCCGCCACCTGCTCGTGCAGTACGAGACGCCGGACGAGATCCGTGGCCGTGTCAGCGCCGTGAACGCCGTGTTCATCGGCGCCTCCAATGAACTGGGCGAATTCGAATCGGGCCTGACGGCGAGCTGGTTCGGCCTCGTGCGCGCGATCGTGTTCGGCGGCGTCGCCACGCTCGTCGTCACGGGCACGTGGATGAAGCTGTTCCCCGTGCTGTCGCGCATGGACCGCTTCCCGCACCACGAGGCGGAACAGGCGGCCAAGGCCGGGACCACGTGATGGAACAGCGGCCAGGCTTCCTGTTGCGCTTCATCCGCAGCCGCCCGTACCTGCTCGGCGCGCTGATGCTCGGCGTGGCGGTCGGAATGCTCGTGCCGGCGCACTACAACGACCTGCGCCGCGCCCTGATCGGCTGGAACAGCGGCGTCTGGTCCTATCTGCTGATCATGGCGTGGACGATGTTCCGCGCCGATCACAGCCGCGTGCGCGCGATCGCCGAAAGGCAGGACGAAAGCGGGGGCGCCGTGCTGGGCGCCGTCGTCGTCGGCGCGATCCTGAGCGTGTACGCGATCGTGACGGAACTGGCGAACATGAAGGAGGCGACGGAACACGTCAAGGCGCTGCACTACGGCTTCACGGCGCTGACCGTGATCGGTTCCTGGCTGCTGGTCGGCGTCATGTACTGTTTCCATTACGCGCACATCTACTACACGGCCAGCAAGCACGCGCTGCCGCTGGAATTCCCCGACCGGCACACGCAGCCGAACTACTGGGACTTCCTGTACTTCTCGTTCACGCTGTCGGTCGCCGTGCAGACGTCGGACGTGACCGTCAGGACGCGCGCCATGCGCAAGCTCGTGCTGGGCCATTGCGTGCTCGCGTTCTTCTTCAACCTCGTCATCCTCGGCCTGTCCGTGAACATCGCGGCAAGCCTCGTGAACACCTGAGTGCGCGTGCGGAACGGCGGGTTTTCTCCGGAGCGGGTAATATCGATGCAAATGTGTCCACTTTTGGAGGAGTTTATGGAAGTTAATGTCAACACCGATAACACCATCCAGCGCCATTCTGGCCTCGACGAACGCGTCCGCACCATGGTCGAAGAAGCGATCGGCCGCTTCGGTGACCACGTGCGCCGCGTGGACGTGCACCTCTCCAACGAGAACAAGGAAAAGCACGAAGACGGCAGCAACTACTGCATGATGGAAGCGCTCGTCTCGGGTTATGCGCCCGTCGTCGTGCATGCGCATGCGGAAAACCTGCAGCAGTCGATCACGAGCGCCGTCGGCAAGCTCAAGCGCGCCCTGGACAGCGCCATCGGCCGCCTGAACGACAAGAACAAGCGCGAACCGCTGCCCGTGGACGCCGAGTCCGATAAAGACCTGACCAGCAATTCCTGATCGCGGTCGCGGCAACGGACTGCCGCCAGTCCGTTGTCCGCCAAAAGTGTTGCAAAAATTAAAATATGCTTGCGTCATCCGGAGCGTCCATATACGCTTGTACGGACAACTGCGAGCACCATGACCACGACTGCACAACCCACACCCGCCGCCCGGACCGACAAGCTCCTGACCATCGAAGCGGCCCGCGGCATCGCCGCCCTGCTCGTCGCCTTCTTCCACGGATCGCACGTCGTCGAACTGGCCCAGCCGGAACGCGGCGCGCCGTTCGGCGGCTTGTTCACCTTCGGCCATGCGGGCGTGCCCTTCTTCTTCGTCCTGTCCGGCTACATCATCTATTACATCCACCATGCCGACCTCGACCGTCCCAGCAGGCTGGGTTCGTTCGCATGGAAGCGCGCGACGCGCATCTATCCGCTGTACCTGGTCGTGATGGTGCTGATCACCGCGAAATACGGGTTCGCGGGGAATTTTGCGTGGGATTACTGGATAAAATCCGTGCTGCTGCTGCCGCAGAACCAGTTGCCGATGCTGATCCAGTCCTGGACCCTCGTCCACGAAGTCCTGTTCTACGCCCTGTTCGGCCTGGCCATCTGGCGCGTGCGCGTGAGCCGCTGGGTGCTGCTTTCCTGGGCGATCCTGTTCTGCACGGCGCGCGTGGTCGATCTGCAGCTGCCGGCCGGGCTGTTCGGCGACACCGTCCGGACCCTCGCCTCCCCGTACAACCTGCTGTTCCTCCTCGGCATGGGCGTCGCGTGGGTGCTGCGCCACCGCACGATCGCCTTCCCGCGGCTGCTCGCGCTGGCGGGAACCCTCGCCTTCCTGGCCACGGGCCTCGTGGAAAACACCGGTCTCTACAAGAGCATGGCCGAGCACGGCCTGTTGCCGGTCGTGTTGTACGGCGTGAGTTCCGCCTGCATCATCATTGGTCTCGTCACAGCCGAAACCGCCGGCAATCTGCGCGTGGGCCGCATCGGCGGCCTGCTGGGCGCGCTGTCCTATCCGCTGTACCTCACGCACGGCATCGCGATCAGCATCGCCGTCGAGGCCGCGCGCAAGCTGCACTACGCCGGATCGGGCGCCCTGCTGCTGACCGGTGCCGTGGCCGTGGCCTGCGTGGCGGCGCTGGTCGTGCACCGCTGCGTGGAAAAGCCGGTGGCCAGGTGGCTGCGCAACGTGTGGGCCCGCCGCGGCGCGGCGCCGGCCTTTACTTGAGCGTCTGCAGATAGCGCAGCCCGGCCAGCGCCCGGCTGCCGTACCACGACATCATCTCGCCATCGACGAGATGAACGGGAATCCCCAGCTGCTTTTCCAGCGCGTCCGCATGGTCTTCCGTGAAGCGGTAGGGCTCGGTCGACAGCAGCACGGCATCGAGCCCGTCGACGAGCGCCTGCGACCAGGCGAAGCGCGGATACCGGTCCGTGCCCAGGTCCGGCACGCGCCAGCCCAGTTCGGCCAGCATGTTCGCGATATACGTGTTCTTCGACACCGTCATCCACGGGTCTTGCCAGATGCAGTACAGCACCGTGCGCGCCGGACCTGCCGGTGCCGCATGCAGCGCTGCGTACTCGGCCTCGAAGGCGGCACACCAGCGCGCGGCGGCCTCTTCCGCCCCGAAGATCCCGCCCATCAGCCGCGCCAGGGGCACATTGTCGCGCGGCGTGTTCGGATGCGTGACGACGACGTGCGGCACGAACCCGGCGAGTTGCTCGACGGTCGGCTTTTCGTTCTCGTCGATGTTGACGACGACGTGCGTGGGCGCGAGCTTGCGGATCTTCTCGATGTTGACGTCCTTCGTGCCGCCCACCTTGGGGATGGCCGCGACCACGTCGCGCGGATGGATGCAGAAGCCGGTGCGGCCGACGAGCTTGCCGGCGAGGCCAAGGTCGCACAGCAGCTCGGTGATCGAGGGCACGAGGGAGACGATGCGCGCATCGGGCGCGGGTGCGTGGTGGTGGCCGAGAGCGTCGGCCAGGAAGTCGGGGGCGGTAGTCATGCCGCCATTGAAACACTGTTGTTTATCGGCGCCAAGCATCGGCGCTGGTGTTTCGTTAAGGTATCATGCGAGGTTGTCAATATAAGTTGTCGCCTGGCAGTCAATCTGATGATCGTGACCGGCACTTTCGGTGCATCCCCCTACCGCATTCGCGACTTGCAGCTCTTTCGCGACATCGACGATCCCGCCGTCACGCAAGCGCTCGCCGATTCCCGGCTCGTGCGGCTGCCGCGGGGCGAAGCGCTCGAGGACGGCCTGCGCGCCCGCCTCTACATCCTGCTCGCGGGCAGCCTCGCCGTGGAGGGCGCGCTGGGCGAAGGCAATGTCGAGCGCATCCTGCCGGGCGAAAGCGTGGGCGAGCAGTCCGTGCTGGACGATGCCGCCAACCTCGACGCCATCGTCGCGCTGGAAGACAGCGAGCTGCTCGTCATCGAACCCGACCGCGTGTGGCAATTGATCGACGGGCACAACGGCGTGGCGCGCAACCTGCTGCGGCTGCTGTCGTTCCGCATCCGCGCGACCAACGCCCGCCTGCGCCGGCGCCAGAAGCTGGGCGAGTTCTACCGCCAGCTGTCGTTCAACGACGGCCTCACGGGCCTGTACAACCGCGCCTGGCTGAACGACGCGCTGCCCAAGCTCGTCACGCGCGCGCGCCAGGACGGCGGGCCGCTGTCGCTCGTGATGATCGACCTCGACCACTTCAAGCGCTTCAACGACACGCATGGCCACATCGCGGGCGACGCCGCCCTGTGCGCGGCCGCGGGCGTGATCCGCGCGGGCCTGCGCCCGACCGATTTCGCCGTGCGCTACGGCGGCGAGGAAATGATGGCGATCCTGCCCGCCACCCCGCAGGCGCAGGCGCTGACGGTCGCCGAGCGCCTGTGTGTGCGCATGCGCGAGGCCGCCGTGTTCGACGACATGCGCCTGCCGCTGCCGCACGTCACCGGATCGTTCGGCGTCGCCACGCTGCTGCCCGGCCAGGACGAACGGGGCCTGATCGAGGCCGCCGACGCCGCGCTGTACCGCGCCAAGGAAGCAGGCCGCGACCGCATCGGCACGTGAAGTTCCCAAAACCGGATTGAGCCGGTGCTAGGCCGTGCGAATCATGCACGTTAGAATGGCGCCACGATGAGCAACCACACCTTCCTCTGGCACGACTACGAGACCTTCGGCGCGGAACCGCGGCGCGATCGTCCCGCACAGTTCGCCGCGATCCGCACCGACGCCGACCTCAACGAGATCGGCGAACCGATCATGCTGTATTGCCAGCCGGCGCCCGACTACCTGCCGGACCCGCAAGCCTGCCTGATCACCGGCATCACGCCGCAGCACTGCCTGGAACACGGCGTGCCCGAACACGAATTCGCGGCCCGCATCTGCGCCGCGTTTTCCGAGCCGGGCACGATCGGCGTCGGCTACAACACCATCCGCTTCGACGACGAGGTCACGCGCTTCCTGCTGTGGCGCAACCTGATGGACCCGTATGCGCGCGAATGGCAGAACGGCTGCGGCCGCTGGGACATGCTCGACGTCGTCCGCATGGCCTATGCGCTTCGGCCGGACGGCATCACCTGGCCGCGCCACGATGACGGCCGTCCCAGCTTCAAGCTCGAACACCTCACGCGCGACAACGGCCTCGTGCACGACGCCGCGCACGACGCGCTGTCCGACGTGCGCGCCACCATCGCGCTCGCGCGCCTGCTGCGCAGCAAGCAGCCGAAGCTGTTCGACTTCTGCCTCGAACTGCGCCGCAAGGACAAGGTCGCGGAACAGATGGGCCTGCACCTGGACCGCGCGCTGCGCCAGCCGTTCCTGCACGTCTCCGGCATGTTCCCGGCCGAGCGCGGCTGCCTGGGTGTCGTCTGGCCGCTCGCGACGCATCCCACGAACAAGAACGAAGTCCTCGTGTGGGACTGCCGCCACGACCCGTCCGAACTGTTCAACCTGAACGTCGAGACGATCCGCCAGCGGATGTTCACCCGCGCCGCCGAGATGCCCGAGGGCATGACGCGCCTCCCGATCAAGAGCGTGCACCTGAACAAGTCGCCGATGCTGGTCGGCAACCTGAAAACGCTGAGCACACAGATGGCGGCCCGGTGGGAACTGGACGTCGAACAATGTCTCGCCCACGCCCGCAGCGCCGCGGCCGGGCCGGACATGACGGCGATCTGGCAGAAGGTGTACCAGCGCGATGCGGTCACCGCGAGCGTCGACGTCGACGAAGACCTGTACGGCGGCTTCGTCTCGAACGGCGACCGGCGCCGGCTGGAATCGTTGCGGGCGGAAGCCGCGCCGAAGCTGGCGACCTTGCGCCCGTCGTTCGAGGACGAGCGCCTGTCGCACCTGCTGTTCCGCTACCGCGCCCGCAACTTCCCGCACACGCTGGGCGAGGACGAGCAGCAGGCTTGGGAAGACCACCGCGCCGCGCGCCTGTTCGACGGCGCGGGCGCTGCGCGCACGATCGATCAATTGTTTGCCGAGATAGACGCGCTGTCCGAGACGGCGGACGAGCGGGCTGAGGAAATCCTCGGGGCCCTGTATGATTACGCGGAGATGATCGCCCCCAGCCGGTATTGATCGGCGCGACGGTGGGCACCGTGTGTCCACCATTCACGCCGATGTCCCGTGCATTCCGTTCGTTAAGCAATTTTAATTACCGCCTCTGGGCCGCCGGCGCCCTGGTCTCGAACGTCGGCACGTGGATGCAACGCACGGCCCAGGACTGGCTCGTGCTGACGGAACTGACGCACCACAACGCGTCGGCCGTCGGCACCGTGATGGCCCTGCAGTTCGGCCCGCAATTGCTTCTGCTGCCGTGGACGGGCTGGGCCGCCGACCACGTCGACCAGCGCAAGCTGATGATGGGCACCCAGACCGCGATGGGCACACTCGCCCTCGTGCTCGGTGCGATGACGCTGAGCGGCGTCGTCGCGCTGTGGCACGTGTACGTGTTCGCCTTCCTGTTCGGCTGCGCATCGGCCTTCGACGCGCCCGTGCGCCAGACGTTCGTCGCGCACCTCGTCGGGGATGCCGACTTGCCCAACGCGGTCGCGCTGAACTCGACGTCGTTCAACGCCGCGCGGATGATCGGCCCCGCGGCCGCCGGCCTCCTGATCGCCGGCGTCGGCACCGGCTGGGCATTCGTCGTCAACGGGCTGTCGTACGTCGGGATCCTGTGCTCGCTGGCCTGGCTGCGCAAGGACGAGCTGCACCCGCGCGCGCCCGGGAGCGCAGGCGGGCGGGGCATGCTGGACGGCGTGCGCTACGTATGGAAGCGGCCGGACCTGATGGCGCTGCTGGGCATGCTGTTCCTGATCGCCACGTTCGGCCTGAACTTCCCGATCTTCATCGGCACGATGGCCGTCTCGGTGTTCTACACGGATGCGCGGGGCTACAGCCTGCTGTCGTCGACGATGGCCGTCGGCAGCGTCGTCGGCGCGCTCCTCGCCGCGCGCCGCGAGCATACCCGGTTCAGCGCACTCGTCGTCGGTGCCGGCGTGTTCGGCGCCGGCTGCGCGCTGGCGGCCGTGTCACCCGGCTACCTGTGGTTCGCGGCCGCGCTGGCGCTGACGGGCGTGGCCGCCCTCACTTTCACGAACACGTCGAACAGCCTGCTGCAACTGTCCACGGAACCCGCAATGCGCGGCCGCGTGATGGCGTTGCGGCTCGGCATCGCATTGGGCACGACGCCGATCGGCGCGCCCATCGTCGGCTGGGTGGCCGACCACGCGGGGCCGCGCTGGGCGCTGGGCGTCGCCGCCGCATCGGGCTTCGCGGCGCTGGCGGTCGGGATGCGCTACCTGGTTGTCGCCCGGCAGCGCGGGGGCGGCCTGATACGGTAGGGTGGGCGGCCCTCCGCCCACCAAACGTATGCGTCGCGCTAACGCATGGTGGGCACAGGGGTGCCACCCTACTGGGACGGATTCTTAACCGCGGTGCGCGTTGATGGCGTCACGCGTTTCGGTCGCCACGCGGCGCGCGGCCGCGGCGAAGTCCTCGCCGCCCTGCGGCTGCGCGTAGATGATGGCGCGCGAGGAATTGATCATCATGCCCGCGCCGGCGGCCGTGCGACCCGACTTGACGGTCGCCTCGATGTCGCCGCCCTGCGCGCCGATGCCGGGCACGAGCAGCGGCATGTCGCCGACGATGGCGCGCACCTGCGCCAGTTCTTCCGGGAACGTGGCGCCCACGACGAGGGCGCACTGGCCGTTCCTGTTCCACTTTTCCGCGACGAGGCGCGCCACGTGCTGGTACAGCGGCTGGCCGCCCACGTCGAGGAATTGCAGGTCGGAACCGCCCGCGTTCGACGTGCGGCACAGGACGATCACGCCGCGGTCCTTCCACGCCATGTACGGTTCGACCGAGTCGAAGCCCATGTACGGGTTCACGGTGACGGCATCGGCGCCATAGCGGTCGAACGCTTCGCGCGCGTACTGGTGCGCGGTCGCGCCGATGTCGCCGCGCTTGGCGTCCAGGATCAGCGGGATATGGGGGTAGGTCGCGCGCAGATAGTCGCAGATGGCTTGCAGCTGGTCTTCCGCGCCGAGCGCGGCGAAATAGGCGATCTGCGGCTTGAAGGCGCAGGCCAGGTCGGCGGTCGCGTCGATGATGGCCTTGCAGAACTCCACGATGCCGTCCGGGCGATCGCGCAGGTGTGCGGGGAAGCGGGCCGTGTCCGGGTCGAGTCCCACGCACAGCAGGGAATCGTTGCGCTTCCAGGCGGCGTTCAGTTTGTCGATGAAGTTCATGGGCGGCCTCTCTGATCTGATTGCAAACCCTCTATTGTAGCCTTGCGCCCGTTTGTCTCGCCATCACTGTGGCATTTCGGTTATATTTTGGCCATTCGACAACTAGTTACGGGACGTCAGATGAAACCTTCCCTGTTCACGCGCTGGGCCGGCATGGTGCTGGCCGCCGTACTGGCCGCCACGCTGCTGTCGGGCTGCGGCTACAACCAGTTCCAGGCCAAGGACGAGGCCACCAAGGCTGCCTGGGCCGAGGTCGTCAACCAGTATCAGCGCCGCGCCGACCTGATCCCCAACCTGGTGAACACGGTCAAGGGCTATGCGACGCACGAGAAGGATACGCTGGAAGCCGTCACGCGCGCGCGCGCGGCCGCGACCAGTTTCCAGATCACGCCGGAGGTCTTGAACAACCCGGAAGCCTTCCAGAAATTCCAGCAGGTGCAGGGTGAGCTGTCGAGTGCCCTGTCGCGCCTGATGGCCGTGTCGGAGAACTATCCGCAGCTCAAGGCCGACGCCAGCTTCCGCGATCTGCAATCGCAGCTGGAAGGCACGGAGAACCGCATCACGGTGGCCCGCCAGCGCTATATCGCAGCCGTGCAGGACTATAACGTCACCGTCCGCAGCTTCCCGACCAACCTGACCGCCATGATGTTCGGCTACCAGGCCAAGCCGTCGTTCACGGTCGAGAACGAGAAGGCCATTTCGACGGCGCCGACCGTCAACTTCGGCAAATAAGGCCATGCCATGAACGCCCTGCCGCGGTTGCTGTGGGCCTGGATGCTGACCTTGCTGCTGGCCTGCCAGGCGCACGCCCAGCAGTTCAAGCCGGTGCCGGCGCTGCGCGCGCGCGTCACCGACGAGGTCGGCATGCTGACGCCGGACCAGCGCCAGAAACTGGAAGGCGTACTGGCCGACTACGAGGCCAAGACGGGCAGCCAGATCGCCGTGCTGCTGATCTCGTCGACGGAACCGGAAGCCATCGAGCAGTACAGCATCCGCGTGGCCGACGCATGGAAGCTCGGACGCAAGGGCGTCGACGACGGCGTGCTGCTGGTCGTCGCGAAAGACAATCCGAAGGCGCTGCGCCGCCTGCGCATCGAGGCCGGGCGCGGCGTGCAGGGCGTCCTCACGGATGCGCAATCGAAGCGCATTCTGGAAGACACGATCGCCCCGCACTTCCGCCAGCAGGACTGGTACGGCGGCCTCGTCGCGGGCGTGGGCGCCATCGCCACCCTGCTGAACCAGGAAAAGTTCCCGGCACCGCAGGCGCAGCCGTCCGCGCAACAGCAACAGGAGGATGACGGCCCCAACGTCGTCGTCAGCATCTTCCTGATCCTCGTCGGCATCACCGTCCTGCGCTCGGTGTTCCGCCCGCGCCGCACGCGCCTCGCGCAGCCGGGCCACTATGGCGCCGGCTGGGGCAGCGGCACCACCGGCTTCATCCTCGGCAACATCCTCGCCAACGCGGCCAACCAGCACGACAACGACCGCTGGCGCGGCGGCGGTTTTTCTGGCGGCTTTTCCGACGGGGGCGGCGGCGGCTTTTCGGGCGGTGGCGGCGGCAGCTTCGACGGCGGCGGCGCCTCGGGAGACTGGTGATGGAAGAACCGAACCGCCTGCGGCGCGCCCTGCGCCACCTGCTCAGCACGCGCAACGAAGCCGAGCGCGCGTTCCCGCCGGAAGCGCTCACGGCGATGACGGAAGCCATCACGGCGGGCGAACAGACGCACCGCGGCGAAGTGCGGCTGATCGTCGAAAAAGGCATGCCGCTGTCGCTCGCGTGGGCCGGCGTGACGACCCGCCAGCGCGCCATCGCCCTCTTCGCCGACTACGGCATCTGGGATACCGAAGACAACTGCGGAGTGTTGATCTACGTAAATCTTGCGGACCGGAAGGTCGATATCATTGCCGACCGGGGCATCGACCGCAAGATCGACGCGGCCACGTGGCAAGGCGTGTGCGACACGATGACGCGCGGCTTTGCCCGCGGCGAGTTCCACGCGGCGACCCTGGCCGCGATCGCCCAGGTGAACCAGCTGCTGCGCCAGCATTTCCCGTCCGGGGGTGCGCGGCCGAATGAATTGCCGGATCGGCCCGTGATGCTTTGATCGAGTCGCGGCCCGTCGACGTCGTTG
Source organism: Massilia cellulosiltytica (assembly GCF_047325105.1). Lineage (NCBI taxonomy): Bacteria > Pseudomonadati > Pseudomonadota > Betaproteobacteria > Burkholderiales > Oxalobacteraceae > Massilia > Massilia cellulosiltytica. Next base: position 5,233,935 of record NZ_CP168562.1, read on the forward strand.
AACGAGGCCATGCGATGAATGCTCTGCCGCGCTTGCTGTGGGTCTGGATGCTGCTCTTTCTGCTGGCCTGTCATGCCCGCGCACAAGCGCCGTTCAAACCGGTCCCGCCGCTGCGGACGCGCGTCACCGACGAGGTCGGCATGCTGACGCCGGTTCAGCGCCAGCAACTGGAAAGCGCGCTGGCCTACTACGAAACGAAGACGGGCAGTCAGATCGCCGTGCTGATCGTGGCGTCCACCGAACCGGAAGCGATCGAGCAGTACGGCATCCGCGTGGCCGACACATGGAAGCTCGGGCGCGCCGGCATCGATGATGGCGTGCTGCTGATCGTCGCGAAGGACAATCCGAAGGCGTTGCGCCGGCTGCGCATCGAAGCCGGGCGTGGCGTGCAAGGCGTGCTCACGGACGCGCAATCGAAACGCATCCTGGAAGACACGATCGCGCCGTATTTCCGTCAGCAGGACTGGTACGGCGGTGTCCATGCGGGTGTGGGCGCCATCGCGGTGCTGCTCGACCACGAGTCGTTCATGGCGCCGCGGCGGCGCGCCGGGTCGGAGATGGCCGGTTACATCGTGCTGGCCTTCTTCGCCGTGGCTGGGCTCATTGTCATCATCGTGGCATTCATCGTGATCCGTGCCGACAGGCGTTCCCGCCGCACGTCACGACCGGTCCGCCGCGCGCCACGCGACACGACATACGTCGACAGCGCCCCTGCCTTCGCCTTCAGCAACGACGACAGCAGCAGCTCGGACAGCAGCAGCGACTTCTCCGGCGACGGCGGCAGCTTCGACGGCGGCGGCGCCTCCGGAGACTGGAGCGATTGACGGGGCCCGCTACAATGGCGGCTTTTCATTGCAGCAGCGAGGACATCCATGAAACTCACCCGGAAAACCGCCATCGTCACCGGCGCCAGCCAGGGCATCGGCCTGGCGTGCGCCGAACGCCTCGTGCGCGAGGGCGCGCGCGTGATGCTCGTCGACGTGCGGTCCGAAGGCGCGGCCGCGGCCGAGGCGCTGGGCGACACTGCCCGCTTCTTCCAGGCGGACGTGAGCATCAAATCCGAAGTCGACGCGATGGTCGCCGCCACGCTGGCCGCGTTCGGCCACGTCGATATCCTCGTCAACAATGCCGGCGTCACGCATGCCGCCGATTTCCTCGACCTCGACGAGGAGGATTTCGACCGCGTCCTGCGCATCAACCTGAAGTCCATGTTCCTGTGCAGCCAGGCCGTCGCGCGCGACATGGTCAAACGGCAGTCGGGTTGCATCATCAACATGTCGAGCGTGAACGCGGAACTGACGATTCCCAACCAGATCCCGTACGTCGTGTCCAAGGGCGGCGTCAACCAGCTCACGCGCGTGATGGCCATCAGCCTGGCCCAGCACGGCATCCGCGTCAATGCGATCGGCCCGGGCACGATCCTGACGGAACTGGCGAAGCAGGCCGTGCTGGGCAGCCCGGAGGCGCGCCACACGATCCTGTCGCGCACGCCGCTGGGCCGCTGCGGCGAGCCGGAAGAAATCGCCGCCATCGCCGCGTTCCTCGCCAGCGACGATGCGTCGTACATGACGGGCCAGACGCTGTATGCGGACGGTGGCCGCATGGCGCTGAACTACACGGTGCCCGTCAAGAATGAATAGCGAGATGAACCATTATCACCCGGGGTAATGACAGGTATCCGAATTCATCATTGGACACATATATCGCACCGCAACATAATGGCACCTGTCTCCACTATTCTCCTCCAAGAAAATAGTTTGAAGCCCGCTAACAGCGGGCTTTTTTTTTGGCGTCACGCGACGTGACCAGCCCCATCCGAAAACGTTCCGGCACAAACCGGCACACTCTTGAGATGTGTCATGGTCCTTTCACATTGTGTCTTTATACTGAGTTCATCTGCATACACGCAACCGATATGCGTGATCGCAGAAGGTGTGCCGCTCGCGGCACACCGCACCGGATTCTGCGTCTCTTGGCCCGATCTTGGGTTGTGCCCGTCCTCCGTTGGCGGGCATTTTTTTTTGTTCCGTATCCTTGTTGTTGTGTTCGCCACGCACTGCACAATTCTTTTGTTGTCGTACTTGAACCATTTCAGGTTTCCGCTATGATGAAACTCGCGCCTCGCGATTTTCCCAGTCGCGTGGGGACAAGACTATTCCAAGGAGCCGGTCCAATGACTTTACCTGTACCTGAGACGATGTCGCCACCCCAGCAGGACCCCGAACCATCGCGCCGCCGCCATGCGGAACCGGAAGACTGTCTGGTTCTCAGCGAGCTCAATCCGCGCATGGTCATCGACCACCTCGACGATGAAGGGCAACCTCTTGACGTACTGACTTTCGGCAGCGTCCGGGAGATTTGTCCGAAATGCCAGAGCGGCCACCTGAAACTGGTCCTGCGCCAATCCTCGGTGCGCGTCGCCCACCTGTTCTGCGCCGACTGCGCCAGCTGTTTCGACGCCCACTACCCGAACGGCGCGCCAGCCCTCACGATCTGAGGCCAGCGCACGTGTCATGTGCACGTGCACAACGAGCATGGTAAGGTGAGCGTTTTTTTCGAGCTGCCTTGCCATGACGATGCCTTTATTCACCTTCCTGCAGAATCCGCGCGTGCGCCTGCTGTGCCTTGCAGGAGCCGTCCTGGTGTACGTGACCATCATTACGGTCGGTAACGTTCCAGGCGCCCGCGCCGACATCGCTGCCTACGCACCGGGAGCGGTCCTGCACTCGATCGCCTATGCCGTGCTGGCCGCGCTGTGGTTCAGCGGCAGCCGCGGCACGCCGCTCGCACGCGCCTGCAAGGCCGTGCTGGCGGTCGCGGCGATGGGCGCGGGCGACGAGTACGTGCAGAGTTTCTTTCCCTACCGCGGCGCCAGCGTGCGCGACTGGGCCGTCGACGTCAGCGCCGCCATCGTGGCGGGCAGCGTGATGGCCCTGCTGGCAGCGCGCGCCACCGTCGACGCCGGACGCTGAGCCGGCGCGCCACGACTTTGACGTGGCTCATGTTCAACGACAGGCAGTTTGAACGCCGATACCGAACACGCCTCTTACCAAAGTGGCACGCGGCATCGTCACTCATCTAACCTGACACTATCCCATCAGAAGGAGTTGATCATGAAGCAAAAACACCAGAGCGTCTTCCTGGCGGGCTTGCTGGCGCTGGCAGTCGGGCTGTCCGCGTGCAGTTCCTGGCGCGGCGGCATGGGCAGCAGCGGCAGCAGCGGCAGCGCCGGCGAGACAGGCAGCAGCGGCACGGCCACGGGCACATCGACCAGCGGCGGCATGTCGGGCTCCGGCGGCGGCACCGGATCGCAAGGATCGGGCAGCTGGGGTGGCGGCAGCGGTTCCTCCGGCTCCTCCGGTTCGTCCGGTTCCTCCGGCAGCGCCGGCGCCGCGGGCAGCTCGAGCGGGTACGACACGTCCGGCTCGCAAGGCACTTCCGGCATGATGCAGGACCAGGGCGCCACCACCGGCAGCGGCATGACCGGCGGCAGCCAGAGCAGCTACGGCGCGTCTGGCGGCGGCACGTCCGCGTCCAGCATGAGCCCGAACGCCACCGTCGCCGCCATCGAAGTCATGCCCCGGTCGAGCAGCGCCGCCACCGAAGGCGATACCAGCGCCAGCGCCGCCATGGGCAGCAGCTCCGGCGGCACGACGGGTTCCTCGCCCGACCGCGTCTACCGCGTCACCCTGCGCATGGACGATGGCAGCACGCAGGTCGTGACCCAGCAGACGACGCCGGATTTCCGTACCGGCGACCGGGTCAGCCTGTCCGGCGGCGCCATACAACACTAAGCAGCACCAGGCGGGCGCGCGCCTATTCCGAACTGGCTTTCTGCGCCCGCGCGCGCTTGGCGTGCACGATGTCGGCGCCGCGCTTGCCGGCCAGCAGGGCGTGGTCGGAATTGTAGTATTCCCACTCGCTGTAGCGGCCGACGAGCGTGATGTCGTACTGCTTCAGCCATGCCTTGCACGTCTCGACGTTGCGGGCGCGCGCATGGTCGTACAGCACGTAGGCGTACGGCATGTCGACCTGGTTCGCGGCGAGGATCGTGTCGCCGTCCCGGATCATGCCGACTTTGCGGCAATCCTCGATGGCACGCGCGATCAGCGCCTCGCCGTCGACGGGCAACGGTTTATACGGTGAGTACGATATCTCGCAGGTGAAGCCAAAGCCGCCCGGCGGATTGCAGCCGGGGCTCGCATTGCCCTGCACGAAGATGCGGTGGAAGATCGTGTCTTCCGGATAGTAGATCCAGTGCTTGTCGGTGGCGACGCGGTCGATGCCGATGTTCACGCAGCGGATCGACACGTGGCGCAGCCCCTTCGCCGCCGCCCTCACCTCTTCCGGCGCCTCGTTGCCGATCGCCTTGACCAGCTCCGGCAGCGGCATCGTGGAAATCAGGTCGTCGTAGCGGAAGCGGCGCCCGTCGCGCAGGGCGACGATGTGCTCGCGCGGCAGCACTTGCACGACGTCGGCATTCAGTTCGATCTTGCCCTTGATATGCGGCAGGAAGCCATTCATCAATGCCTGGAAGCCGCCCTTCAGCGGATAGCCGAAACGGGCGTTCGGGCCCAGGGGCTTCGGCGACGGTTCCAGCGCGCCCTGGATGATCTCTTCCAGGTTCGGCAGCGGCACGCGGCCGCCCAGCCACGAGGTCTCCATCTCGGACAGCGGCACGGTCCAGATCTTGCGGTTGTACGGGATCGCGAAGTGTTTCGCGATGCCCTTGCCCCACACCTTGTAGATGAACTGTTCGAAGTTCTTCACTTCGCCTTTCACCGAGCGATCGGTGTTGCACACGTCCGTCGTGCCGTCGGCGCAGCAGTCGTCGACGGCTTGCGCCGCCGCCGTCCTGCTCTCCGCGCTTTCGTAGCGGGCGTCGATGGCGCCCATGATGCACTCCGTGACGACCTTCGGCGGCAGGCCGTACAACGCGCCCTGGAACGGGTAGCGGGTGTAGACGCCCTTGCTGTAGATCCAGGCTTCGCGGTTCTGCCAGTGCACGTTATCGCCCAGCAGCACCTCGTACATCTTGAGGACGTAGGGGTCATTCGAGAACATGATGTGGCCCGCGTGATCGAACGTGAAGCCGTTGTCCTCGATGGAGCGGCACCAGCCGCCGACGGATTCGTTGCGGTCCAGCAGCAAGGTATCGGCGCCGAGGTGGTACGCGGCCGACAGGCCCGTCGGCCCGCCGCCGATGACGACCGTACCCACGTGCGGCTCGTGCGCGCGCAGCGGGTTCACTTTCGATCCGCGCAAGGACGCGGCGGCCGGATCGTTGGCCGCATCCAGGCTGCGCGGCGTGGCGCGCCGGTCCGTGTGCGGCGGCGCCGTGTCGATCAGCTCGCGCATGCGTGCGGCCGTGTTGTCCCACGACGTGGCGGCGACGACGGCCTGCATCGCGTCGACCATGTGGCGGCGCTGTTCCGGTGTCTGCGCGAGCGCCGCTTCGCAGGCCGCGACGAATTCGTCGGCGGTGGACGCGATGGCGACCACGTGGCCATAGGGATTGGCCACGTCGGCGATCGGCGTGCTGACGATCGGCAGTTGCGCCGCCATGTATTCGAGCACCTTGGTGGGGCTGATGAACCTGGTCGCCTCGTTGATGGCGAACGGCATCAGGCACACGTCCCAGCCGGCCAGCAGGTCGGGTAAGGCCGCGTACGGCTGCTGGCCCAGGTAGTGGATGTTGGGGCGGCGTGGAAGACGCTCCGGATCGATCTTGACGACCGGTCCGGCCAGCACGATCTGCCACTCGGGGTGCGCGTCGGCGACGACGCCGGCGAGGTCCGGGTCGAAGCGCTCGTCCAGCACGCCGTAGAAGCCGAGGCGCGGGTGCGGGATGGCGTCCTGCTGAGCATGCGTGCGCGTGCGGTCCAGCGCCTGCCGGAAGTGCACGACGTCGACGCTGCTGGAAAAGCAGTGCACGTTCGGGTGACGGTGGCGCTTGGCCTCGTACAGGCTGGGGCCGCCGGCGAACACGAGGTCGGCGATGGAGAGCAGCGCGCTTTCACGCTGCAGCAATTGTTTGGGAGGATTGCGGAACGAGGCCAGTTCATCCATGCAGTCGTACACGACGAGCGCGGGCCGCAGCGATTGCAGCAGCGGCAGGGCCATCGGCGTGTAGAACCACGCGACGACCTCCTCACCTGGCGGTGCCAGCTGCGCCACCATGGGCTGGAGCAGCCGCAGCTGGTCGTCGTGGAAACCGTTGGCATGGATCGGGGTGTGGGCGCGGCACACGGTCACGTTCGGCGCGGGGCTGGATCGCTCCATGAACGGGGCGCCGTCATCGTACACCGGTTCCTCGACGAACAGGACCGGGTAATGCTGTGCCAGGCGCGACAGCAAATGCTGCGGCCGCTGGAACACGAAATCCCAGCGCAGGTGGCTGAAAACGACGATCGTGGACATGATGGCTCCTTCTCGCCCGCGCGGGGCGTTCAATTGATCGGTGGCGTGGGCCGACCGACCGCGCCGCGGCGGCGAACGCTCTGCACGCGGCACGGACGAGCGAACCCGTCCACAGCGCGGTCAAGGGTGAGCTAGTCAACCGTGGCCGCGCTGCGATGGGGCGGGCGCCCTGAGGGTGCCGTGCTCGCGTCGGGGTTCGGAGCGCGCCGGGCGGCGCCTGCGTCAGCCCGGCTTGTCTCCCTCCTCTTCCACGTCCTTGGGTTCGAGGGTGACGTTGCGCGTCGCCGCGCTGATCAACTCGAACGGCAGCTTGGGTGTACGGTCCGCATTGAGCAGGCCGTTAGCTTCCTGGAACGTGTCGGCGAACTGGGTATAGCAGAAACCGCTGAACATGAAGGTCTCGTTGACCACCTTCAGCAGATCTCGGTACAGCGCGTGATAACTCTCGGCCGTATGGGCACGGGTATAGCCCCACGTGCCGTCCTCGGGCGTCGCCTTCGGATCGAATGCGATGCCGCCGAATTCGGTAAGCACGATGGGCTGGCCGCGGTGCGGGAAGCCGTCCAAAGTAAGGATGCGTCCGCCGGGGCGGCGCTGGTCGAACAGCGTGCGCACGGGGTCGGAGACCTCGTAGCGCGCCTTCACCTTGTCCGGATTGCAGTCGTAGTCATGGATGCCCAGGATGTCGGTGGCCGAGGCTTCCCAGCCGTCGTTGCCGATCACCGGGCGGGTCGCGTCGAGGGTGCGCGTCAGGTGGTACAGCGCCTCGACCGCATTGCGGTGCGCCTGGGTCAGCGTCAGGTTCGGCACGCCCCAGGATTCGTTGAACGGCACCCACACGATGATGCATGGGTGGCTGTAGTCGCGCTCGATCGCTTCCGTCCATTCCTTGACGATGCGCGTGATCGCGCGCGGCGAGAACCGGTAGGCCGATGGCATCTCTTCCCACACGAGCAGGCCCAGCCTGTCGGCCCAGTACAGGTAGCGCGGGTCTTCGATCTTCTGGTGCTTGCGCACGCCGTTGAAGCCCATCAGCTTGGCCAGTTCTACGTCGCGTTTCAAATGCTCGTCGGACGGCGCCGTCAGGAAGGACTCGGTCCAGTAGCCCTGGTCCAGCACGAGGCGCAGCGGATACGGGCGGCCGTTCAGCAGCAGGCGGTCGCGGTTGATGTGGAATGCGCGCAGCGCCGTGTACGACCTGACCGTGTCGACCACCTTGTCGCCGCAGCGCAGGATCACCTCCGCGTCCAGCAACGTGGGCCGCTCGGGGCTCCACAGCAGCTCGTTGCGGGAATCGTCGATGCCGGGGTCGGACAGCGCGATCTTGCGGTTCGCCTCGCCCTGGAGCAGCTTGTAGTTGTCGTCCGCGAGCAGCTGTTCGCCGTGCCAGATCTTGACCTCGACGAACATGTCTTCCTGGATGTCGCCGCCGGCAAATACTTCGCAGCCGATCTCGAACGTTTCGAAGATCGGCGTCCAGCGCAGCGAACGGATGAAGGTGCGCGCCACCTTCTCGATCCACACGGTTTGCCAGATGCCGGTCGTGCGCGGATACCAGATCGAGTGCGGCTCCAGCAGCCAGTCCTGCTTGCCGCGCGGCTTGGCGAGGTCGGCCGGATCATCCTCGACGAACACGGTCACGATCTGCCTGCCGTTGCCGTTCAGCGCGGACGTGATGTCGGCACTGAACGGCGTGTGGCCGCCTTCGTGCTCGGCCACGAGCTGGCCGTTGACCCACACGCGGGCAAAATAATCGACGGCGCCGAAGTGCAGGATGACGCGCTCCTCGGACGGCATCAGCTCGAAGTCGCGTTCGTACCAGCAGAAGCGGTGGAAGCCGGTGTCCTGGATGCCGGACATCTCCGTCTCGGGTGCGAACGGCACGTTGATCTCGTGGGTCCAGCCGGTGACGCCGGCCGGCATCTTGTTGACCAGCTCATCGTCGAAACGGAAGCGCCATTTACCGTTCAGGTTGATCCAATTGTCGCGGACCAGCTGCGGGCGGGGATACTCAAACTGGCTCATTGTTTTCCTTTCCTTGGGTCGGGACCGGGATCAGGATGCGACCCTGACGTCCTGCTTTGTTGTAGGTGGAGAGTGCAGTTTCCGCTGCCTGTCTTGCTTGGCCTGCCCGGCATAACGCGACGGTCGCGCCGCCGAATCCCGCGCCGGTCAGGCGTGCTCCGAGCACGCCCGGGGCGGCGCGCAACGCGGCCACCAGCTGGTCGAGCTCGGGAATCGAAACCTCGTAGTCGGCGCGCAGGCTCTCGTGCGACGCGTTCATCAGTTCGCCGAAGCGTTCGGCCGACACGCCCTTCGCCGCTTCCAGCACGCGCAGGTCTTCCAGCACGACGTGGCGCGCGCGCCGGCGCAGCGGCTCGGGCAGCGACTCCACGGCCGCCGGATCGGTCACGTCGCGCAGCGCCTTCACGCCCAGCTTGCGCGACGCCTCTTCGCATTCGGCACGGCGTTCGTTGTACTTGCTGGCCGCGAGCGTGCGCGGCACGCCGGAGTCGACGACGATCAGCTCCGCGCCTTCCGGCAGCGGCACGAGGTGATGTTCCAGCGTGCGCGCATCGATGAACAGCATGCTCCGTTCGTCGCACAGGCTGGCCGCCATCTGGTCCATGATGCCGCAGTTGACGCGGGCGAATTCGATCTCGGCGCGCTGCGCGATCTGCGCGAGTTTCACGTCGTCGAGGGAGAACCCGAGCAGGTTGCGCATGGCGCGCAGCATCGCCACTTCGAGCGCCGCCGACGACGACAGGCCCGAGCCGACGGGCAGGGTCGTGGTCACGAACACGCGCAGCGGCGGCACGGTGACGCCCGTCGCTTCCACGAGGCGGATGCAGCCTTCGATATAGCTGCCGAAGCCCTGCGGCGCACTGCCCCCTTGCGCCGCGAACGTGACGTTGCCGTCCAGCGTGCCGGAGTACAGGTGGTGCTGGTCGTCGTGGCTGCGCGCGAGGGCGATCTCGGTACGCTGTGGCGTCGCCACGGGCAGCATGTAGCCGTCGTTGTAGTCCGTGTGCTCGCCCAGCAGGTTGACGCGGCCGGGGGCCGACGCGAACGCTTCCGGAGCGCCGCCGAAGAAGGTCTCGGGATTGTTCATATCATGTCACCTCCAGCCAGACGGGCCGCGCACGGCCCTGGATTGTCGTCGCCGGCCAGTCCGGATCCAGCGTCAGGTTGTCCAGCCCATGCGCGCCGAGCAGGAACGTGTCTTCCACCAAGGCATAGCCAAAGCGGCCGGCGAAGCTGGGGTTGAACGCGAACGCCATGCCCGTCTCGATACCGGTCGCGGTGCTCGGGCTCGCGACGATCTCGCGCGCCTGGTAGCCCGTGATGCCGCCCTGGTGATGCTCGCGGATGGCCTCCGGCCGGTTCACGTGGCGGTACGCGGCCTCCAGCGCGTGATAGACGGCCGCCAGCGACTGGCCCGGACGCACGGCGTCGAGCCCCGTCGCCTCGACCTGCAGCAGGTCGGCCTGCGCATTGCGCTCGTCGTCAGAGAGCGGAGTGAATGCGACGCCGCGCGACAGGTTCGCCACGAGGCCATGACGGCGCGCGCAGAACGCGAGCATCGCGCGTGCGCCCAGCGGCTCGTCCGTCGGCACGGGATGGCGGAACAGCGGCAACCTGCGCGCACCCGCGGCCAGGACGAGCGCGGGCTGGATCCCGCGCCGCCACAACGCTTGTGCGCCAGCCGCCGCGAGTTCGAGTTCGGTCCATGCGGGCCGCGCGGCACGGAGCGTCTCCGCCATCGCACGCGCGGCGTCGCGCCCGAGCGCGCGGTAGCGTTCCTGTTCGGCCGGCAGCAGCACCATGCGGCGCAGGCGCAGGCTCGCGGGCAGCGGCTGTTCGGCATGACCGTTGCCATGGCGAGGATGGTCGGACAGCACGACGCCGCCATTCGCCACGCCCAGCACATAGGTGTCGCGCAGCTCCGTCTCGGCCCACGGCGCGATGTGGAACGTAAAGCCCGGCGGCACCTGTTCCACGCGCAGGCGCTCGGCGTCGATGGCGTCCGTCAGGATCACGGCCTCGTCACGCGTGACGAGCACCTCGGCCACGCCGCATTCGGCGGCCAGCAGCACGGACGAATCTCCGCCCGCCGTCGCCCACGCGAACCAGTCGGTGCCGCGCAGCCGGATCGCCTGCGCACCCGCCTCCGCCAGCGCGGCACGCATCAGCGCCAGTTTGTCGGCCACTTCCGCCGCGCGGCTCATGCTTCAGCCTCCAGCCGCACCTCGACCTGCTGCAGTTCGTACGCCGTGGTCTCGGGCAGCACGTCCATCGCGAACATGCCGGCGCCGATCTCGGTGCCGGCCAGGTATTTCAACCGGTCGCGCGTGCGGTACGGCGGATAGAACTGGCAGTGCAGCTGCGTCTCGGGGTGATCCGCGCCATCCGTCGGCGCCTGGTACCACGTCATCAGGTACGGGAACGGGCGCTCCCACAGCGTGTCGAACTTGAGCAGCACCGTCTTCAGCGCGCGCGCCAGGCTCGTACGCTGCGCGGGGCTCAAGGCCGCGAAATCCTTGCATGGCGCGGTCGGCATCACCCACACCTCGTACGGATAGCGCGCGCAGGCCGGCACGAAGGCGATCGCCTCGTCGTCGCGGTACACGACGCGCTTCTCGTCCGCCGCCTCGTCGCGCGCCATGTCGCACAACAGGCTGGTGCCGTGCTGCAGGTAATACTCGCGTTCCTGCGCGAGCTGGCGCGCGGGCACAGGCGGGATGAACGGGTACGCGTAGATCTGGCCGTGCGGGTGGTGCAAGGTCACGCCCACTTCGGCGCCGCGGTTCTCGAACGGCAGCACGTACTGGATGTGGTGCTGGCCCTTGAGGCGTTGCGTGCGGTCGCCCCACACTTCCAGCAGCAGTTCGATGCGCGCCAGCGGCAGCCGGCCCAGCGCCGATTGTGGATCCTGCGTGAATACGACGACCTCGCATTTGCCGTTGGCGGGCGCGGTCGGCACGGTGAGCGTCGGCGGCTCGTGCGCGTCCAGCGCGAGCGACGGGAAGCGGTTGTCGAACACGGCGATCTCGTAGTCGCCCGCCGGCATCTCGGTCGGGTGTTCGGGATCGCGTGTGGGGGCCAGCGGGTTGTACTGCGGGGGCGGCTGGTACGTGCGGTTCTGGCGGAACGCGGCATACGTGACCCATTCGCCGCGCAGCGGATGCCAGCGCAGGTGCGGGTTGGCGTGTTGCGGCTCGGCGAAGGGACTGGTCGCGACGATGCCGTCCGGAATGGGCCGGCTGCTGTACAACGTCAGTTGTCTTCCGTCAGGTTTGATCAGTTCTTGGCTGTGCATGGCATCGGCAGGTCAGGCATTGCTACGTCAGGTCCGATCCTATCATGGCGTTTTCACCACATTTTCTCGGGGCCACCTCTAGCTTTTCCGACAATCAACTGGGCGTAGAAGGGCCGATCGGGCGGCCGTGGCCCGGCCTGCTGTCTCTCCTAGGGAAACGGGTAGGTAGTCCCTATGAAGACCATGCTCATGTAGGCCTAAACCTACAAAATTTTTGGAAGGATTTACACATTTTGGCGAGAAACCGGCCTACATGACTGCCGGGCGCCCAACGTCGTGAAGCGCCCCCGGAAGCGAGCCCGGCGGCGCTGGATTGTGACAGTTATTTCGCGAGCTCGGCAAGCACGGCCGTGTACATCTGCAGGTTCAGCAGCAGCTGCTTCGTGGTGATGAACTCATGCTCCGAATGGCCCGTGTAGACCGTGCCCGGCATCGCCGGGCCGAAGCTGACGGCGTGCGGGAACAGGCGCGAATTCGTGCCGCCGCCGATCGCGACCGGCTTCGGCTCCTTGGTGCCCGTGAAGTATGCGAACGTCTTCATCAGCACCGGCAGTTGCGGCGCATCCTTCTGCACCCACGGGTCGCCGATCTGCATGTTCACCTTCGCCAGCTGCACGTGCGCGCCCTGCCACTGCGCGAGCGCGGCATTGATCTCGTTGGTCAGCTGTTCCGTCGTCTTGCCTTGCGGGCGGCGGATGTTGATCGCGAGTTCGATGGCGCCGCCGTCCTGCTGGCGGATCACGGTCGGCGCGAACGTCATCGGGCCCATGAAGGCGTCGCGGTAGGCGATGCTGCCGAACTTCTCGCCGTAATAACCCGTACCCACCATCTCGTTGAGGAAGTTCACCAGGCTGCCTGCCGTCGTGTCCGGCCACGCCTGCACGGCGAGCGCGTCGGCCAGCATGCTGATCGCGTTGACGCCGTCTTCCGGTTTCGACGAGTGCGCCGACAGGCCCTTCGCGACGACGAGCAGGTCGCCGTCCTGGCGCTCGAACTGGTAGTGCATGCCCGTCTGCTTGCCGGCGCGCGCGCGGATCTGCGCTTCCAGTGCCGGCGTCGCGTTGGCGATCGTGGCCTGCGCGTCTTCCGGAATCTGGCTGCCGAAGAAGCCGCCCTTGAATGCCTTGACGAACGGGCTACCTGCCGGCGGCGCGGCCGTGGTGGCCGGCATCGTCACGGCCAGCGTGCCGTAGCCCTTCTCCGCCGTCACGGCCGGATACTCCGCGTCGAGCGTGATGTTCATCTGCGGCAGCGTATGCGTCTTGATGAAGGCTTCCAGCGGCGCCCAATCCGATTCCTCGGCCATGTAGACGTACAGTTCGATACGCCTGGACAGCGGCACCTGCAGGTCCTTCAGCGACTTCATCGCATACAGCGCGGTGGCGATCGGGCCCTTGTCGTCCTCGGCGCCGCGCGCCAGCAGGCGACCCGGTTCGCTCGTGCGGTCCAGCTCGAACGGCGACTTCTTCCACTTGCTCGCGTCGACGGGCTGCACGTCGCCATGCGCGACGAGGCCCACACGCTCAGCGCCCTTGCCCAGGCCGACGATGGCCACGCAGCCGTAGTCTGCGTAGTCCAGGCCGAGGCGCGCCGCTTCCTGTTTCAGGGTGTCCTTGAACGCCTGGTGGCGCGGGTTGCGGTCGCACGGGATGTCCTTGTCCGCGACCGTGTTGTAGCTGACCAGTTTGGCCAGGGTGTCGACGACGTCGTCGCGGTATGCCGTGACGGCATGTTTGGCCGCCTTGATCGCCATGCCGCCCGGCACGGCCTGGGCGGGTGCGCCCGTCGCGCTTGCTGCCCAGGCGAGGCTGATGGCCACGGCCAGGTTGCGTGCGCTGGTCTTCGTATGCATTGTCTCCATCTCCAGATTGAAAGGGGGAAACGAGCATAGCAGGGATGCGTAAAGATTGCTGGCGACTCCTCCCGGCGCGATCGGTTATCGTAGGTGCTGCACATTCCAACGAAGACGAATATGACCCACAAGATCATCCGGCGCGTGCACCCCGCGCTGCGCGACGACATCGGCGACCTCATCACCCAGCGCCCCGTGCCGGGTCCGCATCTCGACCAGGTCGATCCCTTCCTGTTCCTCAACCATCACGGCCCGCAGGTCTATCCGCCGCATAACCGCGGCCTGCCGTTCGGCCCGCATCCGCACCGCGGCTTCGAGACGGTGACATTCATCCTCGACGGCCTGCTCGCGCACCGCGACAGCGCCGGCCATGAAAGCGTGATCGGTCCCGGCGGCGTGCAATGGATGACGGCCGGCCGCGGCATCGTGCATGCGGAAGTGTCGCCGCGCGACTTCATGGAACGCGGCGGGCCGCTCGAGATCCTGCAATTGTGGGTCAACCTGCCGCCCGCGCTGAAGATGACGGCGCCCCGCTACATCGGGCTGCAGCGCGACGAGATACCCGTCGTGGACAAGGGCGATGGCGTGCGCCTGCACCTCGTGTCGGGCACGTATGGCGGCGTGACGGGGCCGATCACATCGCTGACAGACGTGTCGCTGTGCACGGTGGAGATGAAGGCGGGTGCGCGCCTGCACGTGGATGGACTACTCGACCGCAACGTGTTCCTGTACGTCGTGCGCGGCGTGATCCAGGGTGTGCCGGAAACGGTCAGCGCAATGCACCTTGCGGAGTTCGATGCGGAGGGCGATGAACTGGACATCCTGGCCGACCACGACAGCGTGCTGCTGCTCGGTCACGCCTTTCCGATCCGCGAACCCGTCGTGGCGCACGGGCCGTTCGTGATGAACACGCGCGCAGAAATCCAGCAGGCGATCATCGATTACCAGGCCGGGCGCTTCGGCGCGCCGATCTGAGCCGCTGTCGACATGCGCCGGCCCGGTCCGCATCGGCCAGGCCGGCCGTGTTCGACGCCGCGCATCAGCGCGCGGCCTGGTTGACGACGACCTCGTCGGCGAACGGCACCTGGTTGAAGGCGATCTCGGCACCTGTGTCGCGCGTGACGAATTTCTTCGGAGCGACCGGCACCATTTCCTCGCGCTTGCCGTCCAGGTCGACGAACAGCTTGTTCATCCGGTTGGTGACCGTGATCGTGCGGCCGTCGGTGAGGCGGAACGAACCGCGCATGTGTTCGGCCTCATCCTGGGTCAGGCGGTAGGCGGTGTGCGTCGACGACGACATCATGACGGCGCTGGCGGTGGCCGAGGACGGCGCGACGGACGGGTCGGCGAAGGCGCCCAGGGAAAGGGTGGCGGCGGCGGTGAAGACCAGGGCTTGTACGATACGCATGATTGCTCCGAGATTAATTTTCGATATGTATTACGGACCATGAGCACGATTTCAAAAGAATCGTCGGATGCTCCAGCGGTCCACCGTTTTTCATATCGCCGCGTCGTTAATGTGCGGCGAGTGATGACAGTGTAGGAACGGCAGCTCGAGGCGTCATCGGGGAGACGCCAAAGCGTCGAAATGGAGGGATGAACTGTCGAAAAACCGGCCCGAAATGCTGTGGATGCATATAGTTTCCGGCATCGTTCCGGGCCGCTTTTGCGCTCCCTGGGCGGCCGGAATCCGTTACAGTGTCGGCTTCGAACAGCCCATCCGGACGAAGGAGCGAACCGATGCATCCAGTGCCTTTGGTCGCCACCACGCGTGGCTATCCGCCCGACGGCGCGCTTGCCGGCGGCTACGCGGTCGAGAACATCCATTACGGTTCGATCGCCGTCGTCGACGTGGCCGGCCGCCTGCTGTGGTCGGCGGGCGATCCCGACTTCATGACCTTCACCCGTTCCGCGCTGAAGCCGTTCCAGGCCCTGCCTTTCGTGCTCGACGACGGCCCCGCGCGCTTCGGCCTCACGCGTGCCGAGCTGGCCCTGCTGTGCGCCAGCCACTCGGGCGAAGAAAAGCACCTGGTGGGCGTGACGTCCATCCTCGACAAGATCGGCCTGGACGAAAGCCACCTCGCCTGCGGCTGCGCGGCGCCGCTGTACTACGACGCCGCCGGCCTGCCCGTGCCGGCCGAACGGCGCTGGCGCACGGTCCACCACAATTGCTCGGGCAAGCACGGCGGCTTCCTCGCCTGGTGCCGCCTGCACGGCGCGCCGACGGCAGGCTACGTCGATCCCGCGCACCCGTTGCAGCGCGCGATCCGCGCCACGCTCGCCGACTGCGTGCAGATGACGGAAGACACGCTCCCGATGGGCATCGACGGCTGCTCCGCGCCGAACTACGCGATGCCGCTGGCGCGCCTCGCGCACTTGTACGCTCGCCTCGCGCAAGGCAGCGCGGACGCGCGCCTCGGCGCCGCGCTGGGTGACCTGTTCGACGCGATGACGGCGCATCCGGACATGGTGTCGGGCGACGCGCGCACCGACCTCGCGTGGATGCAGGCCGGCGGCGGCGACTGGGTCGCGAAGATCGGCGCGGACGCGGTACAGGCCATCGGCATCCGCTCGGCCGGCATCGGCATCGCGATCAAGGTGGCGGATGGCGCCGTGCGTACGCTGCATCCGGCCACGTTCGCCGTGCTCGATCAACTGGGCCTGCTGGACGACACGCGCCGCAAGCATCTCGAGCAATACCGCGCACCGCCCATCAAGAACGCGCGCGGCGTCGTGGCGGGCGACGTGCACGCCGTGTTCACGCTGGACAAAGCCGAATCGCCCGTCTGACCGCCCCGCAAAAATTCGGGGTCAGAGCACATTTTTCTGGAAATTCGGGGTCAGAGCACTTTTTCGAGAAATGGCTCGTCGGCCATGTACCCAGCTTCCGGGGCACAAGGTGCTGCCGCCAGCATGGCGATTTACCGGCAAGGACGACTTTTACGCTTCGAGAGCCATTGATCCCAAAAGTGCTCTGACCCCGAATTTTCGACAGACCGGGGTCTGACCCCGATTCTGGGCAATTTCCAGAAAACGGGGGCTGACCCTGGTGTTGCCACTTGCGCAGTTCGGTTGCACGGCATAAAATCGATAGGTTCCTATCTATTTCGTGGCTAATGATGAGCAAACTACCTGAGTCGGTCGAGGAGCGCTTCTCGGCGGCCCTGCACACGAGCGCGCGCCTGTGGCGGCTCGCGCTGGACAAGCGCCTCAAGCACCTGGGCATCGGCCAGTCCGGCTGGATGACGATCGCGATGATCGCCAAGTCGGGCGCGCCGATGTCGCAGCGGGCACTCGCCGACCTGGTCGGCGTCGAGGGGCCGTCGATGGTGTCGATGCTGGACCGCCTGGAGCGCGACGGCTTCGTCACGCGCGCCCCCTCGCCCACCGACCGGCGCGTCAAACTCGTGCAGCTGACCGACACCGGCAAGACCGTCTACGCCGAAGTGCTCGCGGAAGCCTCGCCGTTCCGCGCCGACCTGCTGGCCGGCCTCGACCCGCAGGCGCTGGCCGCCGCGACCGTCCTGCTGGATACCCTCAGGAAGCGCCTCGAGGACGGCCTGTGACGACAGCGGCACCCATCAACCGCACCATGATCACGATCTCGATCATGCTGGCGACGATCATCCAGGCGCTGGACGGCACCATCGCCAACGTGGCGCTGCCGCACATGCAGGGATCGCTGTCGGCGTCGCAGGACCAGATCACCTGGGTGCTGACGTCGTTCATCGTGGCCGCCGCCATCGCGACGCCGCTGAACGGCTGGCTCGTCGACCGTTTCGGCCTGAAGAAGGTGTTCCTCGTCTCCGTCGCCGGCTTCACGCTTGCCTCGGTGCTGTGCGGGATCTCGGCGACGCTGACGGAAATCGTCATCGCGCGCATGCTGCAGGGCGTGTTCGGCGCCGCGCTCGTGCCGTTGTCGCAGTCCGTCCTCCTCGACATCAACCCGCGCGAAAAGCACGGCTCCGCGATGGCCGTGTGGGGCATGGGCGTGATGATCGGACCGATCCTCGGGCCTACGCTGGGCGGCTGGCTGACGGACAGCTACAGCTGGCGCTGGGTCTTCTTCATCAACGTGCCGATCGGCGCGCTGGCCTTCTGGGGCATCTGGCGCTACATCCACGCGGCCGATCCGGCCCGGCGCGTCCGCTTCGACACGTTCGGCTTCGTCACCTTGTCCATCGCCATCGGCGCGCTGCAGATGCTGCTGGACCGCGGCGAGCAGAACGACTGGTTCGCGTCGACCGAGACGTGGGTCGAACTGATTTTGACGACGCTCGCGTTTTCCTATTTCATCGGCCACACGCTGACGCGCCCCGCCGGCCAGTCGTTCGTCGATTTCCGCCTGCTGAAGAACGCGAACTACGTCACCGGCCTGCTGCTGATCTTCATCGTCGGCATGGTGCTGTTCGCGACGCGCGCGCTGATGCCGACGATGCTGCAAGGCCTGATGGGCTATCCGGCCAAGCTGGCGGGCCTCGTGACGGCGCCGTCGGGCCTCGGCACGATGGCCGCGATGATGATCGTCGGACGCCTCACGGGCAAGGTCGATTTCCGGCTGCTGCTGGGCGTCGGCTTCGCCATCACCGCGTTCTCGCTGTGGCAGATGACGCATTACACGCTCGTGCTGTCGCAGTCCGACATCGTGTGGCCCGGCGTGATCCAGGGCGTCGGGCTGGGCCTCGTGTTCGTGCCGCTGTCGGCCGCCACGTTCGCGACCCTCTCGCCGCAGATGCGCGCGGAAGGCACGGCGTTGTACAGCCTCGTACGCAACATCGGCTCGTCGATCGGCATCGCCCTCGTGCAGGCGCTCCTCGTGCGCAACACGCAGATCGCGCACGCATCGCTGGCCACGCAGGTCACCGCGGCGAATCCCGCCGTGCACGATCCGACGAGCCTCTACGACATGGCCACGCAAGCCGGCCCTGCCCTCATCAACAACGAGATCACGCGCCAGGCGTCGATGATCGCCTACGTCGACGACTACTGGCTCATGATGCTGCTGACCATGGCCGTGATCCCGATGCTGCTGCTGATCCGTCCACCGAAGGCGGCCGCCGCGCCGGCGCAGGTGGACCATGCTGCCCTCGAATAACCAACAAGACGACACCGTGCGACATTTCAAACTCATCCCCATCGCGGCCGCCGCGCTGGCCCTGCTGTCCGGCTGCATCAGCGTCCCGCCGGACGCGAACAAGGCACCGGGCCCGGACTACGCCAAGGCCCAGCATGCGGCGGCGATCCAGCTGCCCGCCGCCGCCTGGCCCGCCGAGCAATGGTGGCTCGACTACCACGACCCGCAGCTGAACGCGCTCGTGGCCCGCGCCCTGCGCGACAACCCGACGCTCGCCGTCGCCGCCGCGCGCGTGGCCAGCGCCCGCACCGCGTTCGGCGCGGAAGTGGCCAACGAAGGCGGCAAGGTCGACCTGGCGTCTGGCCTGAACCGCCAGCGCTATTCGTCCAACGGCTTCTTCCCGCCGCCGATCGGCGGGGCGTGGTTCAACGACGCCAGCGTGTCCGTGCGCGCCAGCTACGACGTCGACTGGTGGGGCAAGCACCGCGCCCTCATCGCCGCCGCGCTGGGCGAAACGAATGCGGCCGCCGCGGAAAGCGCGCAGGCGCGCCAGGTGCTGGCGGCGTCGGTCGTGCAAAGCTATCTGCGCCTGCAGATGCTGTGGGCGCGCCAGGACAATACGAACGCCCTCATCGCCGTGCAGCGCGACGTCATCGCCGGCCGCAAGGCGCGCATGGCCCACGGACTCGTGAGTCTCGACAGCCTGCAAAGCGCGGAGCAGGACCTCGCCGGCCTGCAGGAACAGGCCGCGCGCTACGACACGGACGCCGCGCGCGAACGCGAAGGCCTGCGCGCGCTGACCGGCGGTGACGCCGCCGCATTGACCGATCTCGCCCGCTTCCAGCCGGCACCGGCAATCGACGCCGTCCCGCGCGAGCTGGGCATGGAGCTGCTGGCGCGCCGGCCCGATTTGCAGGCCGCGCGCTGGCGCGTCGAGGCGCAGCTGGGCCGCGTGGCCGCCAGCGAAGCCGCGTTCCGGCCCGACATCAATCTCGCCGCGGCCATCGGCCTCGATGCGACGTCGCTCGGCAAGCTGCTGCGCTACCCGAGCCGCACGCCGCTGATCGGCGCGACGCTGGACCTCCCGCTATTCGACAGCGGCCGCCTGCACGCCCGGCTGGGCCAGGCGCGCAGCAGCCGCGACGAATTGCTGGCCGAGTACAACG
Source organism: Massilia cellulosiltytica (assembly GCF_047325105.1). Taxonomy (NCBI): domain Bacteria; kingdom Pseudomonadati; phylum Pseudomonadota; class Betaproteobacteria; order Burkholderiales; family Oxalobacteraceae; genus Massilia; species Massilia cellulosiltytica. The sequence continues at coordinate 5,253,767 of NZ_CP168562.1, forward strand.
AGGCCGTGCTGAACGCGGTGCGCGACGTCGCGCGCGAAGCGGCCACCCTGCAAGGCATCGCGAAGGAGACGGCAGCACACGCCGCGACCATTGACGCGAGCCGCAAGCTGGCCGCGAACGCCGAGGCGCGCATGCAGCGCGGCCTCGCCGATCGTGCCGCCGTACTGCAGGCGCGGCTGGCCGTGCTGCGCCAGCGCGACGTCGACCTGCAGCTGACGGATGCCCGCCTGCAGACGCAGGTCGCCCTCGTGAAGGCGCTCGGCGGCGGTTATCACACCCTCTCGAATACCAGATAAAACCATGAGCACCCAAGCACCCACCAACAACAAGCGCCGCGTCGTCCTGGCCGGCATCACCGCCGCCTTCCTCGTCGCCGGCGCGGCCTATGCGGCCTATTACGCCCTGGTCCTGTCGAAACGCGTCGAGACGGACAACGCCTACGTCGGCGGCAACCTCGTGAACGTGTCGTCGCAGGTGACGGGCAGCGTCGTCGAGATCCGCGCCGACGAGACCCAGCTCGTGCAGGCGGGCATGGAGATCGTCCGCCTCGATCCGTCCGACGCCGAAGTCGCGCTGGCCCAGGCCGAGGCGCGGCTGGGCACCGCCGTGCGCCAGCAGCGCGAGCGCTACACGAACGTGGCGCAGTACGAGGCCCTCGTCGACCAGCGCCGCGTGGAACTGAAGGCGAAGCAGGAAGACCTGGCACGGCGCGCGCCGCTCGCAGCGGACAACATCGTCTCCGGCGAAGACGTGGCGCACGCCCGCCGCGCCGTCGACGATGCGCAGGCGGCGCTGACCGTCGCGCAGAAGCAGCTGGCGGCCGCACGCGTGACGGTGGCGGGCGTGTCCCCGGCCGAACACCCGAACGTGCTGGCCGCGAAGGCGGATTACCTGTCCGCGTGGCTCGCCGCCCGCCGCAACGCGATCGTCGCGCCGGTGTCGGGCTATGTCGCCAAGCGCAGCGTGCAGGTCGGCAGCCGCATCGCGCCGGGCGCGCCGCTGCTGTCGATCGTGCCGCTGGACCAGCTGTGGGTCGACGCCAATTTCAAGGAATCGGAATTGCGCGACATCCGCGTGGGCCAGGCGGCCACCATCGAGGCCGATATCTACGGCAGCAAAGTCGTCTACCACGGCAAGGTCGTGGGCCTCGGTGCGGGCACGGGCAGCGCGTTCTCGCTGCTGCCGGCGCAGAACGCGACGGGCAACTGGATCAAGGTCGTGCAGCGGGTGCCGGTGCGCATCTCGCTCGATCCGAAGGAACTCGCGGCGCACCCGCTGCGCGTGGGCCTGTCGGCCACGGTCGACGTGGACATCAGCCAGAAAGGCGGCAGCGCGCTCGGCACGGTGGCCGCGCCGGCGCCCGCATATGCGACGACTGTATTGAACCAGCCGTTGCAGCAGGCGCAGGTCGCGACGGACGCGATCGTCGCAAAAAACATGGCGAACTGATTCAGTCCGGCGGCCGCGCCTCGAGGATCCCGACGAGTTCGCGCAACGCCGCCGGCGCCGCGTCGAGGTGGAAGCGCACCTGCCTGCCGTCGAGCGTCAGCGTGTACGTGAAATCCCACGGTTGCGGCCGCGGTTTCAGCAGGGTCGCCGGCAGCGGCGCCGCATCCAGCCCCTGCACGAGCGCGCGCACGCGCGCGCCCTCCGCCGCGGGGAGGCTGTCGACGTCGACGCTGCGCGTCTGCGCGCCCGCCGGCCCCGTGAAGCCGCCCGCGGAATGCAGCGACAAGCGCATCACACGACGCCCACTTCGTGCCACGCGCCGTGCACGGCCGCGGCCTCGCCCGATCCGGCACCGTGGCGCAGTTCGGCCGCCTTGACGGTGGCCTGGGCGGCGTCCGCGAACGTCGCGTCGGGATGCAGGAGCGACAGCGCCTGGTACCAGATCGGCGCGGCCTTGTCCCAGCTATGCCCGCCCAGCTTCATCGCCGCCAGGTAGAACGCGTGATTCGGGATGCCGGAATTCGTGTGCACGTCCCCGCCTTCGACATACCCCCTCATCGTGCCCGGCTGGTCGTCGCCCGACCACGTCAGCTTCGCATTCCCCGGATCGGCCATCGAGCGCAATGCCTTGCCGACGGCGGGTGTCATGATGCCCGCGCCGATCAGCCAGTCGGCCTTCCTGACCGTCTGCTTCGCATGCCATTGCTTGACGACGGAACCGAACACGTCGGACATCGATTCGTTCAGCGCACCGCTCTGCCCATCGTAGACGAGACCTCCGCCCGGCACGGTGTACTGCGTGACGCCGTGCGTCAGCTCGTGCGCGATCACGTCGAGCGCGTGCGTGAAGCCGGTGAACAGCTTGCCGTCGCCATCGCCGTACACCATCTGGCGGCCGTTCCAGAAGGCGTTATTGAAGCTCTTGCTGTAATGAACGCTCGAATCGATGCCCATGCCGCGGCCGTCGATGGAATTGCGTTTCAGGATCTGCTGGTAGAAGTCGTAGGTGGTGCCGGCGCCGTCGAACGCTTCGTTGACGGCGGTGTCGGTCACGGGCGCCGCCGTCTCCGTGCGTACGAGCTTGCCGGGGAGGCGGGTGCCGTGGTGCGCGTCGTACACGGTGCGATGCCTGACGCCGGGCGCCACCAGCAGGCCCGGCGCGGCGAGGCCGCTGGCGGCGCGCTGGCCGCGCAGGAAAGCCGAGCGTTCCAGTTGCTCCAGCAGCTGCTGGCGTTCCGCTGCGTCCGCCTGGATGGCCAGCTTGCGCAACATGGACGACGGGATGATGAAACAGGGGCACGCGGGCGTGTGGATGTGCATATTGCCTCCATGCGGATTGCGCTTGCCTGAAGAGCGTAATCCACACGGCCGCGCTGCGGCGCACAGTACCCGCGGTGCGTCAGCCGGGTTCGACCGGCGTCAGCGCGCGCCCGCTGCGGAACCAGCTGCGCACGTTGTCGAGCATGAGCTGCGCCATCGCCGCGCGCGTCTCGTGCGTGGCGCTGCCCAGGTGCGGCGTCAGCAGCACGTTGTCCAGCTTGAAGAAGCGCGGGTCGATGTCCGGCTCGTTGTCGAACACGTCCAGCGCCGCGCCGGCGATGGTGCCCTGCTCCAGCGCCGCGAGCAACGCCGCCTCGTCGACGAGCGTGCCACGCGCCACGTTCACGAGGTAGCCGTTCGGTCCGAGCGCGTGCAGCACGCGCGCATCGATCAGGTGCTGCGTGTCGGCCCCGCCGGGCGCCACGACAATGAGGATGGCGGAATCGCGCGCGAGTGCGGCCAGGTCGGGCTCGTAGCGCCACGCCAGTTGCTGGTCCGTGCGGCCGTGGTAGGCGAGCGCCACCCCGAACGTCTCCAGCCGGCGCGCGATCTCCTTGCCGATGCGCCCCATGCCGACGATCCCCACGTGCTTGCCCGCGAGGCTCGTCGCCAGCGCGAAGTTCGCGTTCTTCCAGGCGCCTGCGCGCACGTAGCGGTCGGCCTGCGGCAGGCGGCGCAGCAATGCCAGCAGGGAGCCGATGCACAGCTCCGCCACGGCCGCGTTCAGCACGTCCGGCGTGTTGGCGACGACGATGCCCCGTTCGGCTGCCAGCGCGCGCGGAATCAGGTCGTAGCCGACGCCGCACGTGGCGATGATTTCCAGCGCCGGCAGGCGCCGCACCACATCCTCCGGCACCTCCTGGTTGCTGCGCGTGAGGATGGCGCCGACCTCGTTCGCCAGGCCGGGCTCGCGTTCGAGATCCGCCAGGCCGACGCAGCGGAATTCGGCGTCGATCCGGGCCTGGATCTCGGGCGCGAAGCCTCCGATCTGCAGGACCGTCTTCCGCATTACTCTCATTCTGCCGCGCCGATCTCGAGTTCGAACGAAGTCACGCCGTCGACGCCGCCGCGCACCTTGTCGCCCGGGTTCAGCGCGTCCACGCCGGCCGGCGTGCCCGTGTAGATCAGGTCACCCGGCGCCAGCGCGACGAGGCGCGACAGGGCCGCGATCACGTCGGGGATCGGCCAGATCATTTCGTTCAGGTTGCCCTCCTGCTTCAGCTGGCCGTTCACTTCGAGCCAGATGCGCGCCGCCGAGGGGTGGCCGGTGCGCTCGACGGGGATCAGCGGGCTGCACGGCGCAGAGGCGTCGAAGCCTTTCGCCATGTCCCACGGGCGGCCGTCCTTCTTGGCGACGGCCTGCAGGTCGCGCCGCGTCAGGTCCAGGCCCACGCCATAGCCCCATACGAGGCCCAGCGCCTGTTCCGGCGCGATGTTCGTGCCGCCGCCTTTCAGTGCGACGACCAGTTCGACTTCGTGATGCAGCTCGCGCGTGGAGGACGGGTACGGCACGGTGCCGCTGGCCGGCACGACGGCATCCGCCGGCTTGGTGAAGAAGAACGGCGGTTCGCGGTTCGGATCGGAACCCATCTCGCGCGCGTGGGCCGCGTAGTTGCGGCCAACGCAGAACACGCGGCGCAGCGGGAAAACCTGGTCGGAGCCGGCCACGGCGAGGGCCGGGACGGCGGGAGGCGTAATGACGAAGCCAGTCATGCGTATCCTTGTAAAGACAGTGTCGGCGCATCGGGCCCAAGGCCTGATGCACCGGACAGCCTATCACAATCGCAAGCTGGACGAAGAAGCAATAACGGTCAGAACTCTTCCCAGTCGCTCTCGGCGGACACCTTCGCGGCGGTGGCCTGCGGACGGGCCGGCGCCTTCGCAACCGGCTTGCTCAACCGCGGTGCGGGCGCGGGAGTCATCGCACGCGTCGGCGCTGCCGCCGGCGCGCCGCCGTCGAGCCGGAACACGGCCACGGCCTCCGCCAGGCGCGCGGCCTGGTCCTGCATCGCCTGCGACGCGGCGGCCGCCTGCTCGACGAGGGCCGCGTTCTGCTGGGTCACGTCGTCCATCTGCGTGATGGCCTGGTTGATCTGCTCGATGCCGGCGCTCTGCTCCTGGCTCGCGGCCGTGATCTCCGTGAGGATGTCGGCCACGCGGCGCACGCTGTCGACGATCTCGCCCATCGTGCTGCCCGCCTCGCGCACGAGCGAGCTGCCCGTGTCGACCTTGCTGGTGGAGTCGTCGATCAGCGCCTTGATCTCCCTGGCGGCGGCGGCCGAGCGCTGCGCCAGGTTGCGCACCTCGCCCGCCACGACGGCGAAGCCGCGGCCCTGCTCGCCGGCGCGCGCCGCTTCCACGGCCGCGTTCAGCGCGAGGATGTTGGTCTGGAACGCGATGCCGTCGATGACGCCGATGATGTCGACGATGCGGCTGGACGACGTGTGGATCTGCGTCATCGTGTCGACGACCTGCTCGATCACGTCACCGCCCTTGGCCGCGACCGTCGATGCCGTCGCGGCCAGCGTGTTGGCCTGGCGCGCGTTGTCGGCGTTCTGCTTCACGGTCGACGTCAGTTCTTCCATCGACGACGCCGTCTCTTCCAGCGCACTGGCCTGCTGCTCGGTGCGCGCCGACAGGTCGCGGTTGCCGGCCGCCACTTCGCCGGACGCGAGCGCGATGGCGTCGGTGCCACCGCGCACGGTGCCGACGGTGGCCACCAGGTTCTCGTTCATGCGCTTCAGGGTGCCCAGCAGCTGGCCCACTTCGCAGGTGCTGTCGACGTCCACCCGCGTCGTCAGGTCGCCGCCGGCGACGGCGGTCGCCACGTCCAGCGCACGGCGCAGCGGCCGCGTGATCGAGGCGCTGATCCACCAGGCCAGCGCGCAGGCGATGGCCAGCATGACGGCGCCCAGCACGATCATCAGGGTGCGCGTGTTCGCGTACATGGTTTGCGCTTCCTTGGCCGTGTCGTGGGCGAGGCCGGCCTGGACCTGGATCTGCTCGCCGATCACGGCCTTGTAGTCCGCCAGGATGGGACGCAGCTTCGTCTTCAGGTAGGCGCGCGCGCCCGCGTCGTCGCCGCTCTCGATCAGGCGGATCAGGTCGATCTGTCCCTGCGTGTACTTCGCATTGAGTTCGACTTCCTGCGCCAGCAAGGTGCGGGACCTGGGCGCGCGCAGCAGGCCGTCGAGCTGCACGAGCAGGCTGTCGAGGTCCTTGCGCATGGCGGTGATGCTGGCGACCTGCTTCGCGCGGTCGTCGGCGCTGTCGTCCAGCATCATGTTGCGCAACGCGATGGCGATGTCGTTCACGTCGCTGAGCATGCGCGCCGTCAGTTCCATGCGCGGCAGCCGCTTGTTGACGATCTCGTCGGTGCCGTCATTGACCCGGCCCAGCATGATCGTGCCCTGCCCGACCATGAAGACCAGCGCCACGCACAGGAAGCCGAAGCCCAGCGCGAGGCGCGTACCAATTTTTAAATTTCGAATGTTCATCGTTCTCTCTTTCCGCACGGATGTCCCGTTTTGCCGGTTTCCCACATCCGAGAAATGTTACGGTGCGGAAAGAGTCGAGTCGATGTCGAGATGTTAAATCAGGGCAATATATTTAAATGATGAAGTTTGCACGCAACACTTTGGTGCAAACTCAATAAATTTCCTTGGCCGCGGCCCGCACGGCACGCAGCAGCAGGTCGGCGCCCGGCGACAGCAAATGGTCCTGGTGACGGATGATGCCGAACGCATCCATCTTGCACGGGATCTCGATGGGCAGGATGCGCATCACGTTCAGCGACGCATAGTATTGCGCCACCTCGATCGGCATCACGTGCAGCGAATCCGTCTGCTGCAGCAGCGCCGTGATCATCAGCATCGCCGTCGTGTCGACGACGTTCGCGGGCGGTTCCAGGCCGGCGCGGCGGAACATCATGTCGAAGCGGTAGCGCAGGATACTGCCGTGCGGCGGCACGATCCACGGCAGCGGCGCGATGTCCTGCAAGGTGAGGTTCTTGCGTTCCAGCAGCGGATGGCCGGGGCGCACGACCGCGCAGGCCGGTTCCTCCGTCAGCTCTTCGTAGATCAGGCCGGAGGTGTCGCCGGTGTCGAAGATGCGGCCGATCATGAAGTCCAGCGTGCCATGCTGCAGCTTGTCCAGCAGCAGGTTACTGGTTTCCAGCTGTACGCCGATGCGCAGCAGCGGGGCCTCTTCCTTGACGCGGGCGATGGCGCGCGGCAGGAGCGCCATCGCGGGCGTCATGATCACGCCAACCTCGACCTGGCCCGTGAGGCCGGCCTTCAGCGTGACGATGTCGTCGTGCGCCAGCGCCAGGCTCGTCAGGGCCATACGCGCGTGGCGGATCATCGTTTCGCCGTAGATCGTCGGCTCCATCCCGCGCGGCAGGCGTTCGAACAGCTTGACGTCCAGCATCTCCTCCAGATCCTTGATCTGCTTGGAGGCGGCCGGCTGCGTCATGTGCAGTTCGTCGGCCGCGCGGTGGATGTTGCGGTAGTCGTCCAGCGCGATCAACAGCAGCAGTTGACGCGTCTTGAGGCGGGCCTTGAGAAACCAGTTCGGATTGGTCGTGTCCATCAGACAATCATATCATTATCGATATCGGTTTTACGCAGATTGGCGCGCAACTTTTATCGCTTGCACGCTGCCGACGGATTGGCGGCAGGACCTTGCTCAGTCTGCGGTACGGGCAGGATCTTGCCGTTCGGACCGTAGTGCATTTCCTCGATGGCGACCGAGCGTCGGTAATCGCCACCGGTCGGCAGTTTGCCGTTGTGATAAATGATGTAGGACTTGCCGTTGAAGTCGATGATCGCGTGGTGGATCGTGCCGACGTTCGTGTTCTTTTCCATGATCACGCCGCCATACGACCATGGCCCGGTGGCCGTCGGCCCCGTCATGTACACGGTCTCTTCCGGCCACTTGCGCGAATACGACAGGTAGTACTTGCCGGCGTGCTTGTGCAGGTAAGAGGCTTCCGTGAACTGGTCCAGGCCCACCGTGTGGATCGGGCCGTCCAGTTCCGTCATGTTGGCTTTCAGCTTCGCGTACTTCATGACGGTATTGCCCCAGTACAGATAGGCCTGGCCATCGTCGTCGACGAAGATCGCCGGGTCGATGTCGTCCCAGCTGATTTCCGTCTCGTGCGTCATGTCGTTCGTGATCAGGGCCGTGCCGCGCGCGTCGACGAACGGGCCCGTCGGGCTGTCCGACACGGCCACGCCGATCGCCTTGCCGGGGATCGTCTTGTGCTCGACCGTCACGTACAGGTAGTACTTGCCGTTGCGCTTGGTGACGTCGCTGGCCCAGGCGTCCCTGGCGGCCCATTTGAACGTGGAAAACGGCACGCCGGCCGGGTGCTCGGTCCAGTGCTGCATGTCGCAGCTGGAGAACACCTTCCACTCGTTCATCACGTAATCCTTGCCGCCGACAGGGGCTTCGTCGTGGCCCACGTACAGGTAGACGCGGCCGTTGTCGACGAGGGCCGCGGGGTCCGCGGTGAAGATCCTGCTGGTGAGGGGGTTGGCGGCACCGGCGAGTGCCGTCGTCGCGAGCAGCGTCGCAGCGATCAGGGGCTTGAGCATGTAGTCTCCAGTTTTTATGTTTATTCGGTGGGCAATAAGCCCCCGTCGCCCCCGCGGGGGCGGGGGCGCAAGTTCAACGCCGTGGCAACGTGACTTGTTATTGCTTCGCGCGGCCGCCCATCACCCTCTGCACGACGCAGAAGACGAACAGCAGTGCGCCGATGACGATCTTGGTCCACCACGAGCTGAGCGTGCCGTCGAAGGCGATCAGCGTCTGGATGGCACCCAGCACCAGCACGCCCGACAATGCGCCGGCGATGTAGCCGTAGCCGCCGGTGAGGAGCGTCCCGCCGATGACGACGGCGGCGATGGCATCGAGCTCCGTGCCCTGGCCGTGCAGGCCGTAGCCGGACAGCATGTAGAAGGCGAACAGCACACCGCCCAGCGCCGCGCAGAAGCCCGACAGCGCGTACACGAGGACCTTGGTGCGGCCCACGTTCAGGCCCATCATCGCGGCAGATTGCTCGTTGCCGCCGACGGCGTACACGGCACGGCCGAACGCGGTGAAGTGCGCGAGCCAGATGGCGACCAGCAGCACGACCAGCGCGATGATGGCGCCCGGCGACAGGAAGCCGTCGAGGATGGGCACCTGCGTCTGCGACATCGCCGTGAACAGCGGGTCATCGATCGTGATCGACTCGACGCTGATCAGGTAGCACAGGCCGCGCGCCAGGAACATGCCGGCCAGGGTGACGATGAACGGCTGCAGCTTGAACAGGTGGATGATCGCGCCCATCGCGCCGCCGAAGCACGCGCCCAGCAGCAGCACGAGCGCGATGACGGCGGCCGGCGGCCAGTGCGCGTGCTGCAGCAGCCAGGCCGAGATCATCGTCGACAGCGCGAGCACGGAACCGACGGACAGGTCGATGCCGCCCGCCAGGATCACGAAGCCCATGCCCACCGCGATCACGAGCAGGAACGCGTTGTCGATCAGGAGGTTGAAGATCACCTGCAGCGACAGGAAGCCCGGGTACACCGACCCGCCGATGCCCAGCATCGCCACCAGCAGGACCACGGTGACGAGAGACGTGAACCACGGCGCGCTCGTGACGCCGCGGGTACCGGTTGCGACCGCGCTCATGCGGACCTCCGCAGGATGTTCTTGAATTCGCTCGACTGCGAGATGCAGACGACGAAGACGACGATGGATTTGACGACCATGTTCACTTCGGGCGGCACGCCCAGCGAGTAGATCGTGTAGGTCAGGGTCTGGATGATCAGCGCGCCGATCATGCTGCCCACCAGGCTGAATTTGCCGCCGGCCAGCGACGTGCCGCCCAGCGTGACGGCGAGGATCGCGTCCAGCTCCAGCAGCAGGCCCGCGTTGTTCGCGTCCGCGCTCTTGATGTTCGACGTGATCAGCATGCCGGCCAGGCCCGCGCAGGCGCTGCAGAACACGTACACGAAGGTGATCAGGGTCGCCGTGCGCAGGCCCGCGAGGCGCGCCGCCACCGGATTGATGCCGACCGCCTGGATGAACAGGCCGAGGGCCGTCTTCTTCACCAGCAGCAGCGTGGCCGCGAAGACGGCAGCGACGACGAACAGCGAGAACGGCAGGCCGGCGAGGTAGCCGCTGCCCAGGAAGAAGAACGGCTCGTAGTACACGGTGACGATCTGGCCGTCCGTCAGCAGCTGCGCGAGGCCGCGGCCCGCCACCATCAGGATCAGCGTGGCGACGATCGGCTGCAGCTTGATGCCGGCAACGAGGACGCCGTTCCACAGGCCGCACAGCAGCGCGACACCCAGCGAGGCCGCCAGTGCGAGCGCCATTGGCGTCGTGGGCTCGCTGCCTCCGATCAGCATCGCGGACACGGTGCCGGACAGCGCGACGACGGCGCCCACCGAGATGTCGATACCGCGCGTGGCGATGACCAGGGTCATGCCGAGCGCCGCCAGCATCAGCGGCGCGGCGCGGTTGAGGATGTCGATGATCGCGCCGTACAGGTGGCCTTCCTTGACCTGCAGGTGGAAGAAGCCGGGCACGAGGAACGCGTCGACGAGCAGCAGCGCGACGAGCGCGCCCAGCGGCCGCACGAGCGGGTGCTGCAGCCAGGCGGTGCGCGATGCCGCCGCCTGCGCGGACGGTTTGACGGTAGCGCCGGTCGTGCTCATGCCGTCTCCCCTGCGATCACGTGCAGCACGGACGTCTCGTCCAGTTCACCGCGCTGGTATTCGCCGCACGCCTTGCGGTCGCGCATGACGATCATGCGGTCGGACACGCGCAGCACTTCCGGCAGTTCGGACGAGATGAAGAGAATGGACATGCCCTTACGGCACAGGTTACTGACGTAATCCATGATTTCCTGCTTGGCGCGCACGTCGATGCCGCGCGTCGGTTCGTCGAGGATCATCAGGCGCGGATCGGTCGCGAGCCAGCGCGCCAGCAAGACCTTCTGCTGGTTGCCGCCGGAGAGCGTGCCGATCGGCGTCTCGATGCTGGCCGTCTTGATGCCCAGCCACTTGACGTAGTCGGTCGCCAGCTGCTGCTGGCGCTTGAAAGGAATGGCGCGGAAGATGCCCTGCCGCGCCTGCAACGCGAGGATCAGGTTTTCGCGCACGGACAGCGCGAGGATCGCGCCTTCATGCTTGCGGTCTTCCGAGCAGAAGCCGATGCCCTCGCGAATCGCGTCGCGCGGATTCGAGAAGCTCACCTGCTTGCCGTCGATGTCGAAGCTGCCGCTGTCGGCTTTATCGGCGCCGAACAACAGGCGCGCCGTTTCCGTGCGGCCGGAGCCCAGCAGGCCGGCAAGGCCCAGCAATTCGCCGCGGCGGATTTCCAGGTCGACCGGCGACAGCACACCCTTGCGCGCGATGCCGCGGGCGCGCAGGAAGACCTCACCGTGTTCATTCGTTTCGCCTGCCGCTGCCGTTTCGGCCGCGTGCTCCGCGTCGGCCGGCGCGCCGATCATCTTGTTGACGAGGGCAAGACGCGACAGGTCCGCACAGGCGTACTCGCCTTCGCGCTCGCCGTTGCGCATCACGGTGATGCGGTCGGAGATCGCGTAGGTCTGGTCGAGGAAGTGCGTGACGAACAGGATCGCCATGCCCTCTTCGCGCAGGCGGCGCAGCACCGAGAACAGCATCTGCACTTCCGCCTCGTCCAGGCTGGACGTGGGCTCGTCGAGGATCAGCACGCGCGATTCCGTGTTCAGCGCGCGGGCGATGGCGACCATCTGCTGGATCGCGAGCGGGTAATCGGCGAGCGGTTTGCTGACGTCGACGTGGATCTCGAGGCGCGCGAGCAGCGCCATGGCCTGCGACCGCATCGAGCGCCAGTCGACCATGCCGAAGCGGCGCGGATAGCGGCCGATGAAGATGTTTTCCGCGACCGACAAATTCGGGCACAGATTGACTTCCTGGTAGACGGTGCTGATGCCGAGGTTCTGCGCATCCTGCGTGGAGCGCGGCTGGATGGCCCGGCCCTCCAGCACGATGCTGCCGGCGTCCGGCTGGTAGACGCCGGTGAGAACCTTGATCAGCGTGGACTTGCCCGCGCCGTTCTGGCCCATCAGCGTGTGGACTTCGCCGGGGAACAGGCGCAGTCCGGCATCGGACAGCGCCTTCACTCCCGGGAAGGCTTTATGGATGCCGGTGACTTCCAGCACCGGCTTCTTCGAATCGATCATGCCCCGCCCGATCAGTACTTGCGGTTCGGGAGTTCCTTCGCCGCCACCTCAGCCGGGAACACGCCCTCGTTGACGACGATGCGTTTCGGGACCGGCTTGCCGGCCACGACGTCCTGCGCCGTCTGGATCAGCGTCGGACCGAGCAGCGGATTGCACTCGACCGTCACGTTCAGCTTGCCGGCCTTCATGGCTTCGAACGCGCCCTTCACGCCATCGATCGAGATGATGATGATGTCCTTGCCCGGCTTCAGGCCCGCTTCCTCGATGGCCTGGATCGCGCCGATGGCCATGTCGTCATTGTGCGCGTACAGCACGTTGATCTTCTTGCCTTCCGACTTCAGGAAGGCTTCCATGACTTCCTTGCCCTTGGCGCGGGTGAAGTCGGCGGTCTGCGAGCGGATGACCTTCAGCTTCGGATTCGTGCCGATGACTTCGGCAAAACCGTTCCTGCGGTCGATCGCGGGCGCGGCACCGGTCGTGCCCTGCAGCTCGACGATGTTCAGCGGCTTGTCGCCATTCTTCTTGGCGTAATCCAGCAGCCAGCGGCCGGCGCGGCGGCCCTCTTCCACGAAGTCGGAACCGATGAAGCTGACGTACAGCGACGGATCGGTGACCTTGACGGCGCGGTCGGTCAGGATCACGGGGATCTTGGCGTTCTTCGCTTCGCGCAGCACGGTCTCCCAACCGGTTTCCACGACCGGCGAGAACGCGATCACGTCGACGCGCTGGGCGATGAACGAGCGGATGGCCTTGACCTGGTTCTGCTGCTGTTGCTGGGCGTCGGCGAATTTCAGGTTGACGCCGGCCTTCTTGGCGGCGTCCTTGATCGAGGCGGTATTCGCGGTGCGCCATTCGCTTTCGGCACCGACCTGCGAGAAGCCGATCGTGAGGGGTTTGGCGGCGAATGCCGGGATGGCGGCGGCGCACGCGATGGCGGCAGCTGCGCCCAGGAGGGTCCTGCGGGTGATGATCATCACTTAGTCTCCGGAATTGTTGTGCATGGATACTATGACAGAACTGACATATCTATCCAATCATTTTTTTGACGGTAGACATATCCATTTCGACATCAATACAAATGTCGGTTGCATGGCCGAGCTGCCGCGCTATACTTCCCTTTTCATTCACTGACGAGGAGCGCCCCATGAACCAGCCGGATATTGCCCTCCCGTCGGCCGCCTGACCGCCTTTCTCCGCCGATCACCGTCGTCGCTCATCGTCGTTGCGAATGGGCGCGCCAGCCGCGCCGACTATCCCTGACCGAATCCACCGTTGCCGCCGCAGCTTATTGCGTGCGGCAGCGTGCCCGCGCGTCCGCGCGCTTCGCAACAGGAACACAACGACCATGATAGCCTTCGATATCGCGGCACTGCGCCGCATCGGACTCACCACCCCCATCGCCGCACGCCTCGCCCTGCACGACCGCGGACGACCCGCGCGCGTGGCGAGCGTGCACCGCACCGTCCTCGTCCTCCACGACGGCCTGCGGGAATTTCCTGCCCGGCCGCATCCATCCCTCGACGCCTCGCTTGCCGTCGGCGACTGGGTGCTGTTCCACCTCAACGAGCAAGACGAAGCGTGGGTCCACACGCTCGTCGACCCGCTGAATGAACTGGTCCGGCGCGATGCCCACGGCACGCGCCAGCGGCTGGCGGCCAACGTCGACACGGCCTTGCTGGTGATGGGCCTCGACGGCGATTTCAATTTGCGCCGGCTGGAGCGCTACCTGATGGTGGCCAGATCCTGCGACGTGGCGCCCGTGATCGTGCTGACGAAGGGCGATCTCGTGCCCGACGCGGATACGAAAGCGGCGCAAGTGGGCGCGCGCCTGCCGGCGACGGTGCCCGTGGTGCGCGCGCATCCGCAGGAAGCGGGCGCCGCAGACGCGCTGGCACCGTGGACCGGAGAAGGCCAGACGCTCGTCCTGCTCGGCACGTCCGGCGTGGGCAAGTCGACGCTCACGAACACTCTGACCGGCGCGCGGCAGCAGACGGGCGGCGTACGCAAGGGCGACGACCGCGGCCGCCACACGACGACGTCACGCTCGCTGCACCTGTGCGCGGGCGGCGCCTGCGTGATCGACACGCCGGGCCTGCGCAGCTGGCAGCCGGACGCCGACGAGGACGACGTCAACGCTGCGTTCGACGACATCGAGACGCTGGCGGCGCACTGCCGCTTTCACGACTGCTCGCACGTGGAGGAACCGGGATGCGCGGTGCGCGGCGCCGTGGATGCGGACCGGCTGCGCAACTATCACAAGCTGTTGCGCGAGGTGCGGCATGCGGCGGCGACGCCGCTGGATCGTATCGCGGAGCGGGCCAGGTGGAAGGTGTTGAACAAGATGGCGCGGGCGCAGGCAAAGCGTTAGCGCCACCTTAGTACCGCTGCGTAAGAAAAACGTCATCCCCGCGCAGGCGGGGATCCAAGCTCCGCATGCGCCGCGTTGACGCGTGCAACTTGGGTCCCTGCCTGCGCGGGGACGACGGATCGGAGGTCAACGCATCAATCGCAGCCCGTACAACCCACCCGCCATCGAGCCTTCCTTCGCGACGAACTTGACTTCCAGCTTGCCGTTCGCGCCCTGCACCAGCGCGGGCGGCAGCGCGAAGTCGCGCGTATAGAACTCCTGCGCCTCGCCGGCCGCCAGTTCCACTTCGGCGATCCGCTGCCCATCGACGACGATGTCGAACCTGCGGCCCGCGTCCCCGCGCGCGAACGTGAGGCGCAGCGCCTTCGCTTCGTGCCTGGGATCGTTCAACTGGTAGCTGAACCACTTGGTGGCATGGCGCCAGTGGCGGCCGTTGTTGAGGCCCGCGTCCGCACCCTCGCCCTTGAAGCCATGGTCCGATTCCGGCTGTTGCTCACCCGGCGCGACCTGGTCGATGGTCTGCGCGTCCAGCGCCAGGCGCTCCGCTTCGTTCGCCGCGTTCTCTTCTTTCATGCGGGCGAATTCGGCCGGGGTGCTCTGCTGCCAGTAGATCATGTAGCGCGAGTCGTGCAGGCGGAAGAACGGGATGAATTCCGTCGACGACCCCGCCCCGCCCTGCACGACGCCGGGCGCCGTGAACGTCAGCGGCTTGCCTTTTACCGGCTTGAAGCGCCGGGTGAAATCCTTGCTGTCCGAGACGAAGGTCGGCGCCGCCTCCAGCGGGCATACCTGGCCGGACGGGCTGTGGCCCATGCGCGAATCGTCCGCGAGGAAGTTCAGGTGCTCGGTCGGGAATGGATTCGTCTTGGCGGCCAGCACGACGGGCCCGTACAGCACCGCGTAGTAATTCGACTTGTCCGGCATCTGCTCGAGGCGCATCGTCATCGGCAGGCTGACGTCGACGCGGTCGCCCCTCTTCCACGCACGCTCGATGCTGACGTAGCTGCCCGGTGCCGCATCGACCTTCACGGCCTTGCCGTTCACTTTCACGCCCAGCTTGCCCGGCGCGACCCAGGCCGGATAGCGGATCTTCAGCGCGAACCTGGCATCGCCGTCGACAGTGATGCGCGTGCTGGCCTGGTCGGGGAAGTTGTTCGCCTGCGTGACCTTGACGTTCTTCTCGCGCCAGTCGAGCGTCGACGGGATGAACAGGTTCACGAACAGCGCCGCCTTTCCATCCTTCTCTTCATGCGCGTAGATGAATTCGCCGTACTTCGCATGGCTCTCGATGCCGGAGCCCACGCAGCACCACATCGCCTGGTCCACCTGCGAATACACGCGGTAGTGGTTCGGACGCATCGGCGTGAAGTACACGAAGCCGCCCGTGCCCGGATGTTCGGACGCGAGAATGTGGTTGTACAGCGCGCGCTCGTAGTAGTCCGCGTAGGAGGCCTTGTCCGAGGTCTCGAACAGCATCTCCGTCAGCTTGAGCATATTGTACGTGTTGCAGGTCTCCGGCCCCTCGACCTCGTTGATCATGGGGCTGAAGTCCTTGTCGTCATGGAAGTGCTCCCTGACGCTGTTGCCGCCGATGGCTACCGTGCGGTGGTCGACGACGGTCTGCCAGAAGAACGCGGCTGCATCCGCCATGTCCTTGCGGCCCGTGAGTTCGCCGATGCGCTTGAAGCCGATGACTTTCGGGATCTGCGTGTTCGCGTGCAGGCCCGTCAGCTTGTCCTCGTGCTGTTCCAGCGGCTGCAGGATGGCCTGGTGCGAGAACCTCAGCGCCAGGTCCATGTAGCGCGAATCGCCCGTCATCTGTGCGACGTCGGCCAGCACCTCGTTCATGCCGCCGTGTTCGGCCTTCAGCATCTGCTGCATCTGCTCGTCCGTCAGGCGGCTGGTCAGGCGCAGCGCCCAGTCGGCCATCGCGATCAGCATCGCCTTCGCATCTTCGTTGCCGGCATAGCGGTACGCGTCGCGCAGCCCCGCGTAGACCTTGTGCAGGTTGTACCACGGGACCCACTTGCCGTTGACGGAGAAGTTGTCCGCATGGAGCTTGCCCGCGGCGACGTCGCGCCACGCGGCGCGGCCACCGGGCACGCCGCCCACGTAGCCGTCGCCGTTGGCCGTCTGCGCGCGCTTCAGCTCCGCGACAAAATAATCGAGGCGCTTCTTGACTTCCGCATCGCCGGTCGACGCGACCATCAACGCCAGGGCCGACAGGTAGTGCCCGCCCATGTGGCCGTCCAGGCCCGACGATTCCCAGTTGCCGTAGCTGGGCTGCTTCGGCGTGAGCCCCGCTTCGCGCAGGAACGGCGCCAGCAGGCGGTCCGGCTCCATCGCCATCAGGTAGTTCAGGTCCGTCGTCTGGGCATCGAGGAAGGGGCTGGGCCCCAGGCGCACGGCCTGCAGCGGGAACAGGTCGGCGGCCTGGGCGCACGTCGCGCCCAGGGTGAACAACAGCGCGGCGATGCGGGTCGGCTTCATTTCAGTTCTTCGCTCACATACTTGTTGAGGTCTTTGGCGTCCACCGTGGGCCAGCCATCCTTGTCCCAGCGGATGTCCATCACTTTCAGCTTCTGCTTGTACTTGTCGGCCGTCTCGTAGGCGTGCAGCACGAGGTAGTCCTTGCCGTCGAACGTGTAGGCGCTGTTGTGGCCGAGGCCCTGCCAGTCCTTGTCGCCCTTGACGACGAGCGAGCCGCCGCCCTTGGCCATATCCTTGCCCTGGCGGTCGAGGTACGGCCCCTTGACGTCCTGTGCGCGTCCCACGACGACGTGGTACGTGCTCTTCGGCCCGCGGCAGCACAGGCCCCACGAGACGAACAGGTAATAGTAACCGTTCTTCTTGAAGATGAATGGTCCTTCGATCTCGGCCGGTGCCGCGTCCTCGTCCGGCGTGAACGCGGGACGCTCGCGGCGCGCGATCGTGTGCCATTCCTGCGGTTCGGCGAGCTTCGTCCAGCTGTCGTCCAGCTTCACGAGCTTGATGCCGCCCCAGAACGAGCCGAAGCTCATCCAGCCCTGCCCCTTGTCGTCCTCGACGACGTTCGGGTCGATGGCGTTCCACAGGTCGCGGCCCGGCACCGACTGCACCATCATGCCCTGGTCTTCCCAGCGGTAGTCCGGCGCGCGCGGGTCGAGCGTCGCATTGGCCGTCACGCCGATGCCCGACGTGTTCTTGCCGAAGCCGGACACCGAGTAGTACAGCAGCCAGCGGCCGTTGTGCTGGTGAACGTCCGGCGCCCAGATATGGTCGTTGAACGTAGGTGCCGCACGCTTCGCCCACGTGGGTTCGCCCGCGAACACGCGGCCTTCCGGCTTCCAGTGCAGCATGTCGGACGACGAGTAGAACGTGATGCCGGGGCCGGTGCTGTACAGGTAGTACGTGTTGCCGTCCTTCGCCATCACGGGATCGTGCACGCCGACCTGGGCGGCATGGGCCGCCCCGGCCAGCAGCATCGTTGCCGCGATTGCGTGCACCTTCACGCGTCAGCCTTCCACAGCCACGACCAGCACCGACTTGGCCGGCACCTTGATCGTCAGCTTGCCGCCGCTGGCGGTGGCGCTGAACGGCACCGGCTTCACGGCGTCCTTGTGCTCGAAGGTGTTGTGGGCGTCCATCGCATCGGCCGTCAGCAGCTGGCCGCGCACGGCGCCGACGTTCTGGCCGGCGACGTTCAGGACCACGTCGGTTGCCTCATGCGGGTTCGTGTTGACGAGGGCGACGTAGGTCTTGCCATCCTTCGCCTTCGCGGCGGACGCGCTGATGCCCGGCACGCCCTGGCCGTTCGAGCCGTAGGTCGTGTTGTTCGACAGCGAAACCGGCAGCGACGTCGCGCCCTGGAACGGCACGTACATCTTGAAGGCGTGGTAGGTCGGCGTCAGCAGCATCTTCTCGTTGTCGGTGATGATCATCGCCTGCAGCACGTTGACCATCTGCGCGATGTTCGTCATGCGCACGCGGTCGGCGTGGGCATGGAAGATGTTGAAGTTGAGCGCGGCCACGACGGCGTCACGGATCGTGTTACGCTGGAACAGGAAGCCCGGGTTGGTACCCTTCTCGACGTCGTACCAGGTGCCCCACTCGTCCACGTCGAAGCCGATCTTCTTCTCCGGGTCGTTCTTGTCGAGGATCGCGACGTTCTTGCGGACGAAGTCTTCCATGCGCAGCGTCTGCGACATCGTCGAGAACCATTCCGATTCCGGGAAGCCGGTGGCGGCGCCCTTCACTTCCCATTTACCGGTCGGCAGCGTGTAGTAGTGGAAGCTGATGCCGTCCGTGCGGCCCTTCAGGTCGCGCGACAGGATGTCGGTCCATGCCGTGTCGTCGCCGGTGCCGCCGCTGGCGATCATCTTCGGACGCAGGTGCTGCGGCGCCTTCAGGAACGTGTTCCACTGGCGGTACAGGTCGGCGTAGTACTCGGGACGCATGTTGCCGCCGCAGCCCCACGACTCGTTGCCGATGGCGAAATAGGCGACCTTGAACGGCGCCGGATGGCCGTTCTTCGCGCGCAGTTCGGCCAGCGTCGACTTGCCTTCCGACGTCATGTACTCGATCCACTCGGCCGCTTCCTGCGGCGTGCCGGTGCCCAGGTTGCCGTTGACGTAGGCGTCCGCGCCCAGCATCTCGACGAGGTCGAAGAATTCATGCGTACCGACCGCATTGTTTTCCGGCACACCGCCCCAGTTCGTGTTGACCTTCACCGGACGCTTGTTGCGCGGGCCGATGCCTTCGCGCCAGTGGTATTCGTCGGCGAAGCAGCCGCCCGGCCAGCGGACCAGCGGCACGTGCATGTCCTTCAGCGCGCCGACGACGTCGTTGCGCCACCCTTTGGTGTTCGGGATCTTCGAATCCGGGCCAACCCACAGGCCGCCGTAGATGCCGGTGCCGAGGTGCTCGGCGAACTGGCCGTAGACGTCCTTGTCGATCACCGCGCCCGGCTTGGACGCGTCGACGGTGACGTTCACCTGGGCGAACGCGGCGCCGGCGCAGAATGCGGCGGCAAGGCCGAGGGCGAGGACTTTGGGTTGGAATGCCTTCATGTGGTCTCCGTTTGTTTTGGTCGTTAAGGTGATTGCATTAACAGCCGTCATTCCCGCGGAAGCGGGAATCCATAGGACACGTGCCGGAGAGGCTCAGTATGGATTCCCGCGTGC
Source organism: Massilia cellulosiltytica (assembly GCF_047325105.1). Taxonomy (NCBI): domain Bacteria; kingdom Pseudomonadati; phylum Pseudomonadota; class Betaproteobacteria; order Burkholderiales; family Oxalobacteraceae; genus Massilia; species Massilia cellulosiltytica. Next base: position 5,273,289 of record NZ_CP168562.1, read on the forward strand.
GCGGGAATGACGGTCTTGAAGGTAGTGGCGGGATCGGAAATGCGACGGTATATCCGTCACACCCACCCGGCATCGACGATGAATTCCTGCCCCGTGCACATCTTGCTGTCGTCGGCGGACAGGAACAGCACCATCGCGGCGATATCCTCGGGCATCAGCTTGCCCGGCAGGCATTGCGAACGCGCGATCTCGGCCTCGCCTGCCTCGTCCAGCCACAGGTCGATCTGGCGCTGGGTCATCACCCAGCCCGGCGTCACGGTGTTGACGCGGATGTTGAATTGTCCCAGGTCGCGCGCGAGGCAGCGCGTCAGGCCGATCACGGATGCCTTCGTGGTCGCATAGATCGGGTAGTTCGGGTTCTTGGCGTGCCACGACATCGAACTGAAGTTGATGACGGAGCCGCCGCCGCGGCGCTTCATGCCTTCCAGCGCGGCCTGCACGGTGAAGAACATCGGACGCTGGTTGATGGCGATGCGCTCGTCCCAGTATTCGACCGACACGTCGCCGATCTGATGGCGCTGGTCGTTGGCGGCGTTGTTGACGATGACGTCGAAGTCGCCCAGCTTGGCGGCCATCTCGGCCATCACGGCCTGCAGGCTCGGGATGTCGGTGATGTCGCAGTAGCGGTAGATCGGGGCCGTGTGGCCAGCCGCTGCCAGCCGCGCCACCAATGCCTCGCTGGCATCGCGCATGATGTCGACGAAGCCGACCAGCGCGCCCTGCTCCACCAGCGCGGCGACGATCGCTTCACCGATCCCGCTGCCGCCGCCCGTCACGAATACCCGTTTGCCTTCGAGGCTACCGTACTTGGCTAAAGGTCCCATCGTCGTCTCCTTACTTTTATTGTAGGCGGCGCCAGGAAAGACCCGGCGCCGCATGATACTTATTCCTTGCCCAGCGCGCCGTCGCGGCGGCGCCAGATGCCGCGCGGATTCTCGTCGCGCAGCACCGCCGGCAGCAGTGCCTGCGGCAGGTTCTGGTACGCCACGGGGCGCAGGAAGCGGAAGATCGCGCCCGTGCCCACCGAGGTGCTGCGGCCGTCGGCCGTGGCCGGGAACGGACCGCCGTGCACCATCGCGTGCGCCACTTCCACGCCGGTGCCGAAGCCGTTGGCCAGGATGCGGCCGACCTTGCGCTCCAGCGTCGGCAGCAGGACCTGCGCCGCTGCGATGTCGCCCTCTTCCAGGTGGATCGCGGCCGTCAGCTGGCCTTCCAGGTGCTCGACGATGGCGCGCATCTGCTCGACGTCCTTGCACACGACCAGCAGCGAGGCCGGGCCGAACACTTCTTCGTGCAGCTCCTTGCGGGCCAGGAAGGCATCGCCTTCCACGCGGAACAGCGCGGCGTGGCCCTGGTTCTCTTCGTGCTCCAGGCGCAGCAGCGTGGTCACCGCTTCGTTGCTGCCCAGCGCGGCGACGCCGCGGCGGAAGCTCGACGCGATACCGGCGGACAGCATCGTGGCCGGCTGCGTGTCGTTCAGCGCGGCCGTGGCGGCGGCGCAGAACGTGGACAGGCCCGGGCCGTCGATCGCCAGCACGAGGCCGGGGTTGGTGCAGAACTGGCCGACGCCCAAGGTCAGCGACGCGGCGAATTCGCGGCCGATGCGCTCGGCGTGCTGTTCCAGCGCCTGCGGCAGCAGGAACACCGGGTTGATGCTGCTCATCTCGGCGTAGACCGGGATCGGCTGCTGGCGGCCCGCGGCGACGGCCATCAGTGCGGTGCCGCCCGAACGCGAACCGGTGAAGCCGACGGCCTGGATGGCCGGATGCGCGACGAGTGCCTGGCCGATGCCGTTGCCCGTGCCGGTCAGCAGCGCGAACGTGCCGGCCGGCAGACCGCACAGTTCGACGGCTTTCACGACGGCGCGCGCCACCAGTTCCGACGTGCCCGGGTGGGCCGAGTGGGCCTTCAGGACGACCGGGCAGCCGGCCGCGAAGGCGGATGCCGTGTCGCCGCCGGCGACGGAGAACGCGAGCGGGAAGTTCGATGCGGCAAACACGGCGACAGGGCCGACGCCGATCAGGCGGCTGCGCAGGTCCGGACGCGGCGGCGTGCGCTGCGGCAGCGCCGGGTCGATGCGCGGATCCTGCCACGACCCTTCGCGCAGCAGGCTGGCGAACAGTTTCAGCTGGGTGCAGGTGCGGCCACGCTCGCCTTCGATACGGCCGCGCGGCAGGCCGGTTTCCGCCATCGCGCGCTCGACCAGGGCATCGCCCAGGGCCATGATCTGCTCGGCGACCGTGTCGAGGAACGCGGCGCGCTCGTCGTCGGTCGTGTTGCGGAAGACGTCGAACGCCTTGCCGGCCAGGCTGCAGGCCTGGTCGATCTGGCCGATGTCGACCATGTTGAAGGCGGGTTCGATGTGCGTGCGCGCGCCCGGATTCCAGGCCTTGAACGAACCGCCGGCGCCGCGCTGGGCGACGCCGCCGATGAGGGCTTCGCCCGTGATTTGTGCGATGGTCATAACGTGTTAACTTTTGCGAATTGGGTGGACTGGACGGCGAGCTTGTTGCGCAGCGCGGGGCCGAATTGCGGCGATTCGACTTCGAACGTCTCGCCGGCCTGCACGCTGATATTGTCGGCGAAGCTCAGGGTCGCGGTGCCGAAGAAGTGGATGTGCACGTCGCCCGGGCGGTTGAACAGGCCGTACTTGAAGTGGTGGTATTCCAGGTTGCCGATGGTGTGCGACATGTTCTGCTCACCCGACACGAACGCTTTTTCCCAGCGCACGGCACCGTCGGCTGCGCGGATGCGCGACACGCCTTCGACGTGGGCCGGCAGTTCGCCGACCAGCAGCGCCGGGCCGACGCCGCAGTTGCGCAGCTTGGAGTGCGCGAGGTACAGGTAGTTCTGGCGTTCCGTCACGTGGTCCGAGAACTCGTTGCCGATCGCGAAACCGACGCGGTACGGCTGGCCGTCGTCGCCGATCACGTACAGACCGGCGATCTCCGGCTCTTCGCCGCCGTCCAGCGAGAAGTCCGGCATTTCCATGTCCTGGCCGCTGGCGCGCACGATCGAGCCGTCGCCTTTGTAGAACCATTCCGGCTGCACGCCGGCCTTGCCCGCTTCCGGCTTGCCGCCTTCGACGCCCATGCGGAACATCTTCATGGAGTCCGACAGCGACTCGACGTCGCCGCCGATCTTCTTGTGCATGGCGTCGCGCGCGTCGGCGCTGCCCAGGTGCGTCAGGCCCGTGCCGGTGACGTAGGTGTGGGCGGCGTCCGGGTGGTCGATCGGGGCCAGCACGCGGCCTGCCTGCGCGATCGCTTCGTAGGAATCTTTGTCGCCGGTGGCGGATGCGTCGGCCAGCGCGGCGAGGCTCTTGCCCTGCGCGATGGCGGCCTTGGCCAGTTCCAGCGTGGTGGCGTAGCCGGTGATGGCGGTGACGGTGTCGCCGTTCAGGATGCCGACGCGGCGGTCGCCGGCGGCGGATTTGTATTGGATGAGCAGCATGGTGGAATCCGTTCGTTCAGAATGACATGGACGCGGGAACGGCCAAGCCGTTCACGCGTCCAGCGTCAAGCTATCAATGGGAATGCTTGGGCACGGCCGAACCGCGGCAGCCGACGAGGAAGTCGAAGTCGCAACCCTCGTCCGCCTGCAGCACGTGATCCAGGTACAGGCCCGCGTAACCGGTACGCGGCGCTTCCTTCTGGTTCTCGGCGCGGTCCGCGAGACGGGTCTTGATCTCGTCTTCCGGCACGTCCAGGTGCAGGCGGCCGGCCTTGCAATCGAGTTCGATGAAGTCGCCGTCCTTGACGATGCCCAGCGGGCCGCCGGCCATCGCTTCCGGTGCCACGTGCAGCACGACGGTGCCGTAGGCGGTGCCGCTCATGCGCGCGTCGGAGATGCGGACCATGTCGGTGATGCCCTTCGCCAGCAGCTTCGGCGGCAGCCCCATGTTGCCCACTTCGGCCATGCCCGGGTAACCTTTCGGACCGCAGTTCTTCATCACGAGGATCGAGTTCTCGTCGACGTCCAGGTCCGGATCGACGATGCGCGCCTTGTAGTGGTCGAAGTCCTCGAACACGACGGCCTTGCCGCGGTGTTTCATCAGGTGCGGCGAGGCGGCCGACGGCTTGAGCACGGCGCCGCGCGGGGCCAGGTTGCCGCGCAGGATGCAGATGCCGCCGTCGTCGATCAGCGGGTTGTCGATCTTGCGGATCACTTCGTCGTTGTAGATCGGCGCGTCCTGGACGTTTTCCCAGATCGTCCTGCCGTTCACGGTCAGCGCGTCCTTGTGCGGCAGCAGGTTGCTTTCGCCCAGGCGGCGCAGCACGCCCGGCAGGCCGCCGGCGTAATAGAACTCTTCCATCAGGAAGCGGCCGGACGGCTGCAGGTCGACGATGGTCGGGGTGCCCTTGCCGACGGCGGTCCAGTCTTCCAGTTCCAGCGGCACGCCCATGCGGCCGGCGATGGCTTTCAGGTGGATCACGGCGTTGGTCGAGCCGCCGATCGCGGCGTTCGTGCGGATCGCGTTCTCGAAGTTCTCGCGCTTGAGGATCTTCGACAGCTTGAGGTCTTCGTTGACCATCTCGACGATGCGCATGCCCGACATGTGCGCCAGCACGTAGCGGCGCGCATCGACGGCGGGGATCGCGGCATTGTGCGGCAGCGAGACGCCGAGCGATTCGGCCATGCAGGCCATCGTCGACGCGGTGCCCATCGTGTTGCAGGTGCCGGCCGAGCGTGCATGGCCGGCTTCGGCGGCGAGGAAGTCGTGCATCGAGATCTGGCCGCCCTTGGCCTGCTCGTGCAGTTTCCAGACGGCGGTGCCGGAGCCGATGTCCTGTCCGTTCAACTTACCGTTCAGCATCGGGCCGCCGGTGACGACGATGGCCGGAATGTCGACGCTCGCGGCGCCCATCAGCAGGGCCGGCGTGGTCTTGTCGCAGCCGACCAGCAGGACGACGCCGTCCATCGGGTTGCCGCGAATGGATTCTTCGACGTCCATGCTGGCCAGGTTACGGGTCAGCATGGCGGTCGGGCGCAGGTTCGACTCGCCGTTCGAGAAGACGGGGAATTCGACCGGGAAGCCGCCCGCCTCCAGGATGCCGCGCTTGACGTGCTCGGCCAGCTTGCGGAAATGGGCGTTGCAGGGCGTGAGTTCGGACCAGGTGTTGCAGATGCCGATGATCGGCTTGCCCTGGAATTCATGATCGGGGATACCCTGGTTCTTCATCCAGCTCCGGTACATGAAGCCGTTCTTGTCCTGGGTACCGAACCACGCTGCGGAACGCAGGGTGGGCTTCTTTTTTGTCTCGGACATTCTTCCTCCGTCGTTTTTGTAATCTGAGCGACCCTTGTCGTCGTCCAGCTCAGCGATGAAGGAAGTCTAAAGGCCGCTAAGATAACTTTCCAATCAATTTTTAGCAGCAATCGATATCGTTATCGACATCGCTGTTACCGCTATCGGCGCCGACCAGCGAATTTAACCTCTGCCAAGCCCTTAATTGTTAGCAATTTTGCAAACACACCGCCCGATTTTGGTGCATCCGCCAGTTGGCCGGCGCGCAGGCCGACTGTTGCGGAAGTGACATACAACATGTCCAGGCCGGGGCCGCCGAACGCCGGGCACGTCGGCTGCGGCGCTGGCAGCGTCAATACGCGGTCGACGGTACCGTCCGGGGCGAAGCGCACGACCTGCCCCGCGCCCCAGCGCGTGCTCCACAGATAGCCGTCCGCATCGATCGTCGAGCCGTCCGGATCGCCCGGGGCCGCGTCGGCCGCCGCGAATTCGCGCAGGTTAGCCACTGCGCCGGTGTCCGGGTCGTAGTCGCAGCAACGGATCTCGCGCGTGCCCGAGTCCGCGTAATACATGGTGCGGCCGTCCGGGCTGAAGCAGATGCTGTTGGCGATGGCGACGCCGCCCAGCGGCAGGCGCTCCAGCGACAGGTCGTGGTTCAGCCGGTAGAAGCCGCCGATCGGCTCCTTCGGGTTCTCGGCCTGGTTGAACACGCCGAACACGAAGCGGCCCTGGCGGTCGGTGCGGCCGTCATTGAGACGCGTGGTGGGCAGGTCTGCCTCGACGTCGCAGATGCGGTCGAGGTCTCCGCTGGCGAGATCGAAGAACGCGAGGCCGGAGGCGAGGCCCAGCAGCAGGCGGCCGTCGTCGTGCGTCAGCGCCATCGAGCACAGGCGCTCGGGCAGCGGCCAGCGCTGCAACGCGCCCGTCGCGGGGGCGTGCGACCACAGTTCGCTGCTTTCGATATCGGTCCAGAACAGGCGCGCGCCCTTGTCGTCCCAGATGATTCCCTCGCCGAGTACGTTCCGGCCATCCACCACCAGTTCCATCATGTAGCGTCTCTCCTGTTTGACTTATTGCGCCACCGAGAAGCGGAAGCGCGATTCCGTTTCATAGACCTCGCCCGGACGCAGGATCGTGTTCGGGTACGTCGGCTGGTTCGGCGAATCCGGGTAGTGTTCCGGCTCGATGCAGAAGCCGCTGCGGAAAATCCAGGGATGGCCCTTGCCGCTCAGCGAGCCGTCGAGGAAGTTACCGCTGTAGAACTGCACGCCCGGTTCCTGCGTGAACAGTTCGAGCACGCGGCCCGTCGTGGGCTCGAACACGTGGACGGCGCGCTTCAGGCCCTTGTCGCCCAGGTGCTTGTTCAGCACCCAGCAATGGTCGTAGCCGGTGCCGTGGCGCAGTTGCTTGTCCGGTTGCGTGATGCGCTCGCCGATCGCGCGCGGCTTGCGGAAATCGAACGGCGTGCCCGTCACGGGGGCCAGTTCGCCGAACGGGATGGATTCCGCATCGATGGGCACGAATTTATCCGCGTCGATCGTGATCTCGTGGGCGAGGATGTCGCCCTGCCCTGCTCCGGCCAGGTTGAAATAGCTGTGCTGGGTGAGGTTGACGGGGGTCGGCTGGTCGGTGACGGCGTGGAAGCGCACGACGATCTCGTTGTCGTCGGTCAGCACATACGTGGCGGTGGCGTCGAGGTTGCCGGGATAGCCCTGCTCGCCGTCCGGGCTGTGGTAGCGCAGGACGAGGCTGTCGCCTTCGGCAGCGGCCGTCCACAGCACCTTGTCGTAGCCCGGGTCGCCGCCATGCAGGTGGTTGTTGCCGTTGTTGGTCGTCAGCTGATAGTCCTTGCCGTCGAGCGTGAAGCGGCCCTTGCCGATGCGGTTGCCGTAGCGGCCGATCAGCGCGCCGAAATACGGGCTGTCCTTGACATAGGGCCCGAGCGTTTCGAAGCCGAGGGCGACGTCGGCAAAGACGCCGTCGCGGTCCGGGACGTGGATCTCGGTGATGATGCCGCCGAAATCCAGCACCTTGACGACCATGCCGTTATTGTTCTTGAGCGTGTACTGGTTGACTTGCCGACCGTCGGGCAAGGTCCCGAACGGCGCTTGGGTAATTCCGTTTTGCACGTTGTTATTCCTCAGAGGGTAGATGGCCGCCCGAATACCGGCATGCCGTTCTCGTCCCAACGCAGCGGTTTGACGAAGGTATGGCGGTCCGGGTTCCACAACGGATCGCCGACGATTTCCGTATAAGTGCGCGCGTGGTAGACGAGCATGACGGTGTCGCCATCTTCAGCATAGGTAAAGCTGTTGTGGCCGGGTCCGTAGATGCCGTGATCGTAGCATGTACGGAACACGGGCTCGCGCGACTTTGTCCATACGGCCGGATCGAGCAGGTCCGCATTCTCGTCGGCCCACAGCAGGCCCATCGCGTAATTCTCGTCGGTGGCGCTGGCGGAATACGAGATGAAGATCTTGCCGTTGCGGCGCAGGACGGACGGGCCTTCGTTGACCCAGAAGCCGCGGATCTCCCAATCGTGTTCGGGCTTCGACAGCAGCACGGGCTTGCCTTCGATCTGCCACGGCGTCTTCATCTTCGCGATGTACAGGTTCGAATTGCCTTCGATCTCATTGTCCTTCTGCGCCCACAGGTAGTACAGCTGGCCGTTGTGGTTGAACGTGGTCGCGTCCAGGCAGAACGTGTCGATGCCCGTGTCGACCTGGCCCATGAATTCCCACGTGCCTTCGAGCGGGTTCGCGTTCGTGTTACGGATCGCGTACATGCGGTGCTGGAACAGCTTGTACTTGATCTCGCGGCTCGGCGCGGCGGCGAAATAGACGTACCACGCGCCCATGTTGAAGTGCAGCTCGGGGGCCCAGATCAGTTCGCTGTACGGGCCCGTGTCCGGCTTGATCCACGCGTCGACGGTGGGCGCGGCGGCCAGTTCCGCGATCGTCTTCGCGCGGCGCAGCTCGATGCGGTCGTACTGCGGGACCGAGGCGGTGAAGTAGTAATAGCCGTCCGTGTGCTTGTAGATGTACGGGTCGGCGCGTTGTTCGATGAGGGGTTTCAGTACGGTTTCCATCGTGTTCTCTAGAGTTACATTTGATACGTCGCCCCCGCGCAGGCGGGGCCCAAGTGGGTGCTACCGATCACGCATGCAAAATTGGGTCCCCGCCTCCGCAGGGACGACGTCGGTTAAGTCGCCTGGCTCGCCCGCAAATCTTCCTTGACGGTAGAGTAATACTCATCGCTGATACGGTACTTGAACATCAGCGCGCCCATCAGGAAATGGAAGAAGCCGGGAATGACGGACAGCATCAGCGCGATGCCCTGCAGCGCCAGGGCGCTCTGTTCCTGGTTCGGCTGGTAATGGAAATAGTTCAGCAGCAGGCCCACCATGCCGCCCGCGAGTCCCATGCCCGCCTTCTGCGCGACCGAGATGCCGCCGAACGCGAAGCCCGATACGCGCTTGCCCGTTTTCACTTGACCATAGTCGATGGTCTCAGCGATCGCGGACCAGAACACCGGCGCGTGCAGGTCGACGACGAGCGACAGCAGGAAGTACAGGAAGAAGGCCAGTGCCGTGTCGCCCGGCTTGACCAGGAAATAGATCATCACGGACAGCACCGCCACCATCAGCTGCGTGTAGCGGAACAGTTTGACCTTGCAATAGAACTTGGTCACCCACGTCGACACGACCATCGCGATGATCGCGGCCGCGACACCCGTCGACAGGAAGGCGGACACGGTCTCCGTGTCGCCGTGCAGATAATACTTGGCGTAATAGATCGCGACGGAGCCGCGGATCACGTAGCCGATGGTGCCCGTCACGCAGACCGCGCACAGGATCAGCCACTGGTCGTTCTGGGCCAGCACCGCGATCTGTTCCAGCAGCGGCTGGCGCTTCGTTTTATAGACGACGCGTTCGGTCGTCGTGAAGAACGTGAACAGGAACAGCACGACGCCCAGCACCGCCATCAGGGCCATCGCCGCCTGGTAGCCGGCGGCCTGGTTGCCGTGGCCCCAGCGCTGCGCGAGGATCGGCACGACGATCGTGACCATGAACGCCCCGACCTTCGCGAGGAACAGCCGGTAGCCGTTGGCCGACAGGCGCTCCTGCGGGTCGCTCGTCAGGCCGCTGATCAGCGAGATGTACGGCACGCCCACGCCCGACGTCATCAGCGTCATGATGACGTAGGTGGAATAGGCCCACACGAGCTTGGCGTCGTAATTCCAGTCCGGCGTGCTGAACACGGCGTACACGGACAGGCCGTACGGGATCGCGAGGAACAGGAAATACGGCCGATAGCGGCCCCAGCGGGACAGGAAACTGTCCGTCATCTGGCCGACGACCAGGTCGGACATCGCGCCCACGATCTTGACGAGCACGAACAGCAGCGCGAGGTCGGTCGTCTTGAGTCCATAGACGTCCGTGTAGAAGAAAGTGATGATCAGCATCATCGATGAGATCACCACGTTGAGCGCCATGTCGCCGGCGCCGAAGCCCACTTTTTCGAGCGTGGAGAGTTTCTGGGTGTGCATACGGACCTCTTTCCAAACGACGAAGGTGCTACCCGGATTCGTTCCGCGCAGCACCCTGATTATTGCCTAGTGATTAGAAACCTGAATCAGTGTTTCCAACGGAGGGCAAAGCCCACGATTCTGTCGTAACGGCGCGATGCAAAGGTGCGGGCGGCGGGCGCGAAACGGCCCGATGCGGAGGGTTCCATATCGTCTCCAATTTCCATATAAGTATTGTTATGTTTTCGAAGCCCTGAACGGCTTCCGAACTGGCATGCTCATCGGTAATGTTAGGCGCAACATCGAGAACGATCCAATCAATTTTTCCGCAACTTCGATACCGTTTTTTATATGTGTAGGCGCAGATCGGGCAGTATGACAACGATTTCACGTGGCACAATGCGAGGTATCCTCACTTTTGACAATTTCATGCAGGCGACCTTTTCCACGTTCCGCGACCTCATCCTGGACACCGATCCGGACCTCGCGACCACGCCCGCGCAGATCCCGGCCGGCTTCCTGCTGGCGCGCGCGGGCACCATCAGCGCGCACTACATCCCGTTCGATTACGTGAACCACGGGGCGCGGCTCGTCCTTGTCGGCATCTCGCCCGGCTTCGTGCAATGGAAGAACGCCGTGCGCGAGGCCCGGCGCCTGCTGGCGCAAGGTGCCGCGCAGGACGAGGTGCTGAAGGCGGCCAAGTACACGGGCGCGTTTTCCGGCGCGATCCGGCCGAACCTCGTCGCCCTGCTCGACCACGTTGGCCTGCAGCGCTGGCTCGACATCGCCAGTTGCGCGTCGCTGTTCGGCGCGCACGCGCACCTGATGCACGTGACGGCCGTGCTGCGCCATCCCGTGTTCGTCAAGGACAAGAACTACAACGGCGCAGCGCCGAACATGCTGACGACGCCGCTGCTGCAGGCCCAGCTGCTCGACTATTTCGCGGCCGAAGCGGCGTCGCTGCCCGATGCGGTGTACGTGCCGCTGGGCCCGAAAGTCGGCCTCGCGCTCGACTGGCTCGCGGCGCGCGGCGTGCTGGATGCGGACCGGATACTGCACGGCATCCCGCACCCGTCCGGCGCCAACGCCGAGCGCATCGCGTACTTCCTCGGCCGCAAGGACAAGGCCGCGCTGTCGCGCCAGACGAACGGCGCGCAGATCGATGCGGACCGGCTGGCGCTACGGGCGAAAATGGCGGCGCTGGGCGTGGATTGAACCGGTCCCATCCCATAGGCAACAACCTGCGGACGCCGCTGTCTTTCGTGCTGCATGCCGGCCTCGGGCGGCGTTACACTGGTAACGTCCAGCGCCAAGGTAGACGATCATGCAGAATTGTTCTCCCGAAGAAGTCCGCTCCCTCCTCGACAAGATCGAACAGTTGCCGGTGCCGTTCTTCAAGCGACTGATCGAGGCGAGCAACACGGGCATCATCATTTCCGACGCGAGCCTGCCGGACAATCCCATCGCCTACGTCAACCCCGCGTTCGAACGGATGACGGGTTACGCGTTGTACGAAGTCGTCGGCCGCAACTGCCGCTTCCTGCAGCGCGACGACCGCGACCAGCCCGAGATCGCGCTGATCCGCAACTGCGTCGAACGCGCCGAGATCTGCACGGCGCTGCTGCGCAACTACCGCAAGGACCGCACCCCGTTCTGGTGCCGCATGCACCTGTTTCCCGTGCGCGAGAACGGGGGCACGCCCACCCACTTCGTCGCCTTCCTTCAGGACGTGACGGAAGTCGTCGAAGCCGAGCAGGCCGCCGTGCAGGCGCGCGAACGCCTGAGCACCGTCCTGGAGAGCATCTCCGACGGCTGCGTGTCGCTCGACCGCGAGTGGCGCTTCACGTACGTCAACGCGCGCGGCGCGGCCTGGATCGACCGTAGTCCGGAAGACCTGATCGGCAAGAACATGTGGGACGAGTTCCCGGAAGCCGTCGGCGGCCCGTTCTACGACGCCTACCAGCAAGCGATGCACGACCGCGAAGCCGCCCGTTGCGAGAACTTCTACGCGCCGCTGGGCATCTGGCTCGAATTGCGCGTGTACCCGTCGCGCGAAGGCGTCACCGCATTCTTCGCCGACGTCACCGAGCGCAAGGAAGCGGAGACGCGGCTGCTGCACCTGGCCACGCACGACAGCCTGACGGGCCTGCACAACCGCCTCAGTTGCCTGCGCGCGCTCGACGAGGCGCTGGCACGTTCGGTCGAGGACGAGCGGCCGGTCGGCGTCCTGTTCGTCGACCTCGACCATTTCAAGGAAGTCAACGACGCCCATGGCCACCGCGCGGGCGACATGGCCTTGCAGGAAATCGGACGGCGCCTGGGCAGCCTCGCCGGCGCCGGCATCACGGTCGCGCGCATCAGCGGCGACGAGTTCGTGATCGTCCTCGAAGGCATGAACGCCGATGGCGCGAAGGGTGTGGCCGCGGCCGTCCTGCAGCACCTCGCGACGCCCATCGCCGTCGACGGCCATTGCGTGACGGTGGGCGGCAGCATCGGCATCGCGATCGGCAACGGCCGCGAGTATTCGGCCGACGAGCTGCTCAACAACGCGGACGCGGCGATGTACGAGGCCAAGGACAATGGCCGCCACACATACGCCATCTTCTCGACGGCCGCGCGCCACCTGCTCAAGCAGCGCCTGGAACTGCGCCAGGACGTGTTCTCCGCCCTTGAGCGCCGCCAGTTCGTGCTGTTCTACCAGCCGCAGGTGAGCGCCGTGAACGGCGCCGTCGTCGGTGCGGAGGCGCTGCTGCGCTGGGAACATCCGCGCCTCGGGCTGCTCGCCCCCGACCTGTTCCTGCCGATGCTGGAAGGCTCGCCCGCCATCACGGCCGTCGGCGCCTGGGTGTGCGAAGAAGCGTGCCGCCAGGCGCGCGAATGGGAATTGCTGGGCTACCGGCTGCGCATGGCGGTGAACGTCTCGCCGCGCCAGCTGACGGACGAAAACCTGCCGCCGCTGCTGAAGAACCTCGTCAACCGCTACGACCTCGACCCCGAGTGCATCAAGCTGGAAGTCACCGAAAGCATGCTGATGCAGGACATCGACAAGGCGGCGGCGGTGCTGCGCTCACTGCAGCGCGACGGTTTCCGCATCGCGCTCGACGACTTCGGCACCGGCTATTCGAACCTGTCGTACCTGCGCACGTTGCCGATCACCGCGATCAAGATCGACCGCTCGTTCGTGCGCGAGATCGAGCAGGACCGGCGCTGCCTGGACATCGTCAACGGCGTCATCGCCTTCGCCAAGTCGCTCAAGCTGGACGTGATCTGCGAGGGGATCGAGACGGAGCTGCAGAAGGAAGCGATCCGTTCGACCGGATGCGACGTGTTGCAGGGCTATTTGATCGGCAAGCCGATGCGGTCGGCAGATTTCCGGGCGCTGCTGCTGGCGCAGACCGCGGCGCCAAACCAGGCCGGTCCAGGATGCAAAACGTAGATGCGGACAGGGCGTTGCGGGTGTGAACCGAGCAACGCCCTGTCCGGCTGGCGGGGTCGTTCGACCCCAAGGTCTTACAACTTCCAGCGCAGGCCAACCGCGACCGAACGTCCAATCTGGAGCGTACCGAAATTGGTCAGCTGCGCGTTACCCGCGGTGCCGAAGTGGTAATAGGCCTGCTGCACTTCGTTGGTCAGGTTGACACCACTGATGTCGAGCGTCGTGTTGTCGTTGATCTTGTAGGAGATCTGCATGTCCACGCTCTTTTCCGGATGACGCCAGATACCGATCGGATTGGCAAACAACGCAGCTTCGTTGGAGGCCAGGAAGCCCGAGCGCCAGACCTGGGACAAGCGCGCGCTGATCGGGCCCTTTTCGTACGCCAGCGTGGCGTTGTAGGACTTGTTGGACACGCCGAAGAACGGTGTCTCGAGCTGCGAGACGATGACACCGGCATCATTAACCTCGGGCACGTTCTGCGACGAGGTGAGGCGCGTATAGCTGGCCTGGATGCCGAAGCCGTCCAGCGCGCTCGGCAGCCACTTCGGGAAGTAGATCAAGCCGAGCTCGGCGCCCTTCATGGTGCCGTCGGATGCGTTCGCCGGCGAGCTGATGACATAGTCATAGCCGTTCGTATGGTCGCCGCCTCCAGTCGAGTTGCGGAACGGGTCGTCCGCCGGATCGACGTGAACCTTGCGACGCGTATTCACGATCAGGCCGTCGATCTTGCGCTTGAACAGCGTGCCGTAGAGTGCACTGTCCTTCTGGAAATACCACTCAGCCGTCAGGTCGAGGTTCTTGGAGTGCGTCGGTTTCAGGTCGGGATTGCCGCCGCTGCCCGAGCCATAACCGACCCGCGAGACGTCATCACCGAGTTGATAGACAGGATTCAGATCACCGAAGCTCGGGCGGCGCAGGGTTTCACCATAGTTGAAGCGCAGCACGACGTCCTTGGATGGGTCGTAAATCAGGGTCATGCTCGGCAAGAACTTGTTGGTCGACTTGCTGGCACCGGACGCCGTGACCGCCTTGGTGGTCGCATCCACCTTGTAGAAGTTCATGTCGGTCTTGACCTTGACGTAGCGCACGCCGAAATTGCCGCGCAGGCGATGGCCGAACAGGTCGTTCTGGGTATTCCCCATCAGGAACAGGTTGGTCGTCTTTTCATCGACGTCGAACGTCTTCTGCAGGCTCAGTTTGTCCGACGTCAGGAAGTTCGCATCGACCGAGTTATAAAGCTTGCGCCAGTCATCGATATGGTCACGGATGTAGTAGGCATTGGCCTCCACCCATGAGCGCGGAACGTCCGAGATCGCCGTGCCGAAGTTCGAGTTGACGGAGGCATACTCCGGCCCCAGGGAGGCGAGGCTGCGGCCCAGGAAGGCCGATTGCGCCCGGTTGGCCTCCGACGCCTTGCGGTCGTCGAAGCGCGCGCCGAACTGGAGCGTCTGCAGCGCACCCCAGCCGGCATCGAAGACGCCCGCCAGGCTGGCCGTCGCGGCGCTGCCCTTGTTGCGGTTGGCGTTATCGTAGAACTGCGCGACATTCCACTTGCTCGGGTCGGTCAGGTCGGCGTCGTTGTTGAAATGGAACGCCGTGTTGTTGTTGCCGTCATTAAACTTGACGTTGATGGACGGCGCAACGCGATCGATGCGGGTGGCGGTGAATTCCGAGTGATAGGTACTCGTCTGGTACGACACGTCACCTTCCAGCTTCAGGCGGTCGCTAATGTCCCATTTGCCGTTCAGGGCATACACGTAGGAATCGGTTGCCGACGTGGTGTAGTCGCCGCTGTTGAAGCCATAGACGTTGTTGACCGTACGGCTCTGGATGATGTTCGTTCCCGGGAACGTCGTGATCGACCCCGCGGGGTTGGCGCCGAGATCGCCCCACCAGTCGACGAAGCTGAACAACAGCTTGTTGAAGGTCTTGTTACGATAACCGTTGTACATCGATTCGAAGGTGTAGATCGAATCGCTGTTCGGTTTCCACTGCAGGGCGATGTTGGCGGAAGGACGCTCGCGCTCGCCCTGAAGGTCGTTCTGGAAAATGGCGTCACGCGACAGGTAGTACGGATACGCCTTGCCGTTGAAATCCAGCGTCGAACCCGCCGCGGTCGGCAAGCCGGGACGCGTACCAGGCGTCCAGATACTGGTATCGGTGATGCGCTGCAAGGGCGTGTAACCGGCGGGGTCTTCAGCGGCATTGGGGCTGACGAACGGCACCATTGCACCCGGCGCCACGCTTTCATTGCGGTATTTCGTCTTGGTATCCGACAGATTGACCAGGGCGCCGAATTCGCCGAAGCCGGTGTCCCAGCGGTTGCTCAACATGCCGCTGAGCTGCGGGTTCCCCTTCTTCGCGGGATCGAGATAGGTTTCACGTGCCGACAGCGACACCTTCGAACCCTTGAAATCGAACGGCCGCAGCGACTTGACGTCAATCTGGCCTGCGATACCGGTTTCCAGCTGGCTGGCGTCGCGCGTCTTGTAGACGTCGATCTGGCGCACCAGGGTCGACGGAATGTCCTGCAGCGCGACCTGCGTGCCGGAGGCGGTAAAAATGGTGCGGCCGTTCCAGGTGGTCTGCACGTCGGGCATGCCACGGATGGACAGGGTGCCGACTTCGCCGCCGGCGCGGTCGGTGACCTGGATGCCCGTCACGCGCTGCAGCGCTTCGACGACATTGTTATCCGGCAGCTTGCCGATGTCGTCGGCGACGACCGATTCCACGACCTGGTCGTTGGTGCGCTTGATCGCCAGGCTCTTGATCAGCGAGGCCTTGACGCCGGTGACCACCACGGTCTCGACCGGCTCTGTCTTTTCGGGGGCCGCTTGCGCCCATACCGAGGCGCTGGTGAGCAGGCCGGCGCCCATCAACGCAGTCACGGACACCTTCAGGGCCAAAGGACGTGCAGATAATTGCGATTTCATACGTCTCCTGTGTTTCTAGTTATAGAAATATTGACTTCTCAACTGGCATGTTTTGAATGTTAGAGACCCGGCAATGATCGATCCAATGATTTTTTCTGGGTTTCCCATATCGGTTTTGATATCAAACCAAACTTTGTGACAACAAATTGAAAGTCGATTTTGCGCGCCATCAAACGGCGCAACAGCCGGTTTCGCAGAGGGAAACCGTAGTGGGATGGGCGGGGAAAACGGGGACGATCAGCTGCGCATGGGGCAGCGATCAAGAGGCGGCACAAGGAAGGCCGCCGGCAGGGTCATGCATGTGGGAACGTAGCGGATCAGCAACAAACATGTCCTTGCGGATCCGTAAAGCAAGTCAAATCAACTCGTGCGGCCGCGCCGTCCAGGCCGCGCCGGCGGTCTTTTCCACCTGCCGCTTGAACGCGTACAGGCTCCCCACCATCAGCACGATCGGCACGAGCGTCAGGTAGAACGCGAAGTGCCCGTTCACGTGCCCGAACACATACCCCGTGATCAGCGACCCCGTGGTGCCGCCGAGGGCCGAGAAGATCACGAGCAGGCCCGTCATCGGTGCGTGCTGATGGCGCGGCAGGGAACTCAGCATCACGGAATTGATGCCCGGGTAGATCGGCGCCATGAACAGGCCGATGAGCGGGAACAGGAACGCGGCGACAGGTGCCGTCGACCACGTCACGTTCGGATCGTGATCGACGCCGTGCGTGAGCGGCAGCGTAAGAAGAACCGTCGCGCCCATCGCCAGCATGCACACGGTCAGCACGGGATACCAGTTCAGGCGGCGCATCACGACGCCGGCCAGCAGGCGTCCCACCGCGAGGCAGCCTGCGAAGATGCTCGTCACCTGCACGCTCATCGTGGCGGGCAGCATCAGGATCTCGTTGTTGAACGTGGGGAGCCAGGAGCCGATCGCCTGCTCGACGAGGACGGACAGGAACGCCGTCAGCACGAACACGTACACGAGCGGCCGCACGAACAGGCGCAGCATCTGCAGGAAGTCGGCCGCCGGCCCGCGGCTGTCCGGCGGCGCGGCGCCGACTTCGTCGAACGTCGTCGCCAGCACGAGCACGAACGTGGCCGCGCACAGGACCGACAACAGCCAGTAGACGTTCAACCAGCTCGTCGACGCGGGATGATCGGCATCGATGAAGAAGCCGAAGATCCAGTACGCCGACAGCACGCCGACCATGAAGAAGCCCTCCAGCATGTTCGTGATGCCCGCATGGTGCTTGCGGTCGCGCGCGACGAGGCCGATGGTCGAGTACACGGACACCTTCACCAGCGCGAACGCGACGCCCACGCACAGGAACAGCAGTTTCGCCGTCGCGAAGGCCGGGATCAGCGGCATCGCCAGCGTGGCGGCGGTGACGATCGCCAGCGCCACCAGCATCGCCTTCTTGTAGCCGAAGCGCGGCAGGGTCGACGCGACGAAGAACGACACGATCGCGATCGGCAGGTCCTTGAACCCTTCCAGCACGCTCGCCGCGCCCTTGTCGACGCCGTAGGTGTGAATGACCTGCAGGATCACCGTCCCCACGCTGTTGAGCAGGATGGCGAACACGAAATAAATCATGAACAGGGCGAGCAGGATGCGTCGTTGGTTCATGTTGTCTCCAGTTTTATAGTGGCTTTTTTAGTAGTCCTGCAGCCGGAATGCTTCCATCGACGGTATCACACGGTCGGCGCGATGCAGCACCGCGGGACTGCCGACACCGACGGCGAACATGCCCGCATCCTTGATCGACGCGACGCCCGCCGCGGCATCTTCCACGCCGAGGCAATCCCCGGGATCGACGCCCAGGTGCGCGGCCGCGGTGAGGAAAATCTCGGGATCGGGCTTGCCGTTGACGATGGTCGCGGCGTCGACGACGTCGTCGAAGCGGTCGCGGATGCCCAGGCGGTCCAGCACCGTGAACGCGTTGCGGCTGACCGACGCGAGGCCGATATGGAGTCCGGCCGCGCGCACCTCTTCCAGCGCGCGCAGGGCGCCCGGCAGCAAATCGTCCGGGGTCATCGTCGCGATCAGTTCCTGGTAATGCGTGTTCTTCGCATCGGAAAGCAGCCGCTTTTCCTCGGGCGTGTACGTGCGCGGTGCGCGCGCGAGGATCAGGTCCAGGGAACCCATGCGGTCGACGCCCTTCAGTTGTTCGTTGAACGCTTCGTCGAAGGGCGCATCGACGCTGTCCGCGAGGCGCTTCCACGCCAGGTAGTGGTAGTGCGCCGTGTCGGTGATGACGCCGTCGAGGTCGAAGATGACGGCTTTGAATCGTGAAGTCATTGTGGGTTCTCCATGCGGATGTGGGCGCGCTGCGCGTCCAGGGCGATCGTGGTGCCGGCGTGCGCGAAGGTGAGACCGGCGCCGCGCAGCAGGCGGTAGTCGGTGCCGGTGCCGTCGACCGCGACTTCCAGCAGCGCGCCGCGCACCTGCGCCTTGAAGCGGTAGCCCGTCCACCGGTCGGGAAGCGTCGGCGCGAAGCGCAGGCCCGCGTCGTCGAGGCGCATGCCGGCGAAGCCGTAGGCGACGCCGAGCCACGTGCCGGCCATCGCGGCCGTGTGTACGCCGTACTGCGTGTTCGCGTGCGTGTTGTCG
Organism: Massilia cellulosiltytica; assembly: GCF_047325105.1. Taxonomy (NCBI): domain Bacteria; kingdom Pseudomonadati; phylum Pseudomonadota; class Betaproteobacteria; order Burkholderiales; family Oxalobacteraceae; genus Massilia; species Massilia cellulosiltytica. The sequence continues at coordinate 5,292,038 of NZ_CP168562.1, forward strand.
AGGTCCAGGCGCGCCGTCTCCATGAAGTAGCCGTACGCCTTGTCGCGATAGCCGATCTCGCTCGCGACGATGCTGAAGATGCACGAGGACAGCGAGGAATCGTGCGTCGTCACGCCCTCATAGAAATCGAAGTCGCGGCGCTTGTCGTCGAGCGAGAACTGGTTCGACAGCAGCAGCAGCGCCAGCACGACGTCGGCCTGCTTGCACACCTGGTGGCGATAAATCACCAGCGGGTGGTAGTGCAGCAGCAACGGGTAATTCTCTTTCGGCGTGCTCGCGAAGTCCCACGGTTTCTTGGACAGGAAGCTGTCGTCCTGCTCGTGGATGCCGAGCGCGTCGTCGTACGGCAGGCGCATCGCGGCGCTGGCCGCGCGCCATGCCTGGATCTCGGCGTCCTCGAGGCCGATGGCGTGCGCCACGCGCGCGTAGTCGGCTGGGCGCTCGGCACGCAGGCGTTCGGCAACGTCCGCCGCGAACGTCATGTGCATGCGCGCCATCGCGTTCGTGTAGTAGTTGTTGTTGACGATGGCCGTGTATTCGTCCGGTCCCGTCACCGCGTTGATGCAGAAGCGGTGCGCGCGGTCGTAGCTGCCGATGCCCGTCCAGATGCGCGCCGTTTCCAGCACGATCTCGGCGCCCTGCTCCGCCATGAAGTCGAAGTCGCCGGTCGCCAGCAGGTATAAACGGATCGAGTACGCGACGTCCGCGTTGATGTGGTATTGCGCGGTGCCGGCCGGGAAGTAGGCCGAGCATTCCTCGCCCGCGATCGTGCGCCACGGGTACAGCGCGCCCTTCTCGTGCGCCATCTGGCGGGCGCGCTCGCGTGCCTTCGGCAGGCCGTTGTAGCGGTACTGCAGCAGCGCGCGCGCGATCTCAGGACGCGAGTACAGGAAGAACGGGAACACGTAGATTTCCGTGTCCCAGAAATAGTGGCCTTCGTAGCCTTCGCCCGTCACGCCCTTGGCCGCGATATTCGTCTTGCCGTCGCGGCCGACCGATTGCAGCAGGTGGAACTGGTTGAAGTGCACGCCCTGCTGCAGGGCGTCGTCGCCGGCGATGGCCACGTCGGCGTCTTCCCAGAAGCGCGCGAGGTACCCGGCCTGTTCGCGCGCCAGCGCATCGAAGCCGGCCGCGCGGGCCTGCGCCAGCTCGGCGCGCGCGTGCGGGCCGACGGCGTCGGCCGCCATGTCGCGCGAGCTCGCGTAGGCGACGTATTTGTGCACGGTGAACGTGGCGCCCTGCGCGACGTCGGCATCGAACGCGTGGCCCAGTCCGACCTGCTCGACGCGGGCGGCGCCGGACGGCACGGCATCCGTCGCCGTGGCCAGCGTAAACCCGCTGTGGCGCGTGCGCTGCAGCAGCAGCACGTCGTGTGCGCCGGGCTCGCTGCCCACCTCGCGCTGCGTCTCGATCAGCGACGCCCCCGTCAGCGCGGAACCGACGCGCGGGTCGTCGCCGGCCTGCAGGTTCGTCACGTCCGCATCGATGTCGGCGACGATGCGCACGGTGCCCGAGAAATTCAGCGGCGTGACGGCGTATTCGATCGCGGCGACGTGCTTGCGCCCGAGGGACACGAGACGGCGGCTGGCGATGCGCACGCGCTTGCCGCTGGCGGTCTCCCACTCGACCGTGCGCTCGAGCAGGCCGGTGCGGAAGTCGAGCGTGCGTTCCCACGCGAGCACGTTGCAGGCGTCCAGCGCAAAGCGTTCGCCATCGATGACGGCCGCGATGCGCTTGGCGTTCGGCACGTTCAGCATGAATTCGTTGATGCGGGCGAGACCGTAGGCGTTCTCCGGATAGCGGATGGCTTCGGTGTCGTGGAAGCCGTTCAGGTACGTGCCTTCCAGGGTGTCGCCCGCGCCGCCGACGGTGCCCTCGTCCGGCGTGCCGCGCATGCCGATCCAGCCATTCCCCAGGGTGAACAGGGTCTCGTGCAGGAACGCGCGCGAAGACTCCAGCGTATCTTCGCGGATGCGCCACGGCTCCGCCGCCAGTCCATTATTGTTATCGATGTCATTGGTGTTATCGATGTCATCTTTCACTTCAGTTTCCTCGTCTCGTGCGCGGAGCGCGTTCTTCAAGCTTATGGGTGATGTAGCGTGATCAGGTGTGGCGTACGATCAGCGTGGTCGGCAGCATTTCCGATTGCGCCGGCTGGCCTTCGATCATGGCCAGCATTTTTTTCGCGAGCAGCACGCCGCCGTCGCGCAGGTATTGGTGGACGCTCGTGAGCGGCGGCACGAAGCTGGCGGCGCCCGGCGTGTCGTCGTAGCCGATTACGGAAATATCGTCGGGCACGCGCAGGCCCGCTTCCGTCAGCGCGCGGATGGCGCCCATGGCCAGCAGGTCGCTGGCGGCGAACAGGCCGTCGATGCTGTGGCCGTTCTTCTTTTTCAGGATCGACGTCACGCAGTCGAAGCCCGCTTCGAACGTGAACGCCTTCGGACGCAGGATGTGCACGGTGGCGCGGCCGGACAGCGCGTCGATGAAGCCGGCGCAGCGTTCCTGCACCTCGGCGTGGTCGACGTCGCCGACGAAGATCAGCTTGCGCCGGCCCTGTTCCAGGAAGCGCTCGGCGACGCTGGCGCCGCCCTTGCGGTTGTCGGAGCCGACGACCGTGTACGTGGCGCCCTCTTCCGGCGCGCCCCACACGACGAGGGGCAACGTGGTCTGCTGCAAGGCCTTCACCGCCTCGCCGTGCGAGCCCTGGCCCAGCAGGATCAGGCCGTCGGCGCCCTGTACCGGGGCCGTGTCGAGCAGCTGCTTGGACGTGAGCACGACGCTGTAGCCGGCGGTGGTGAGTTCCTGGGTGATGCCGCCCAACAGTTCGAGCGGATACGGGTCGGACATCGGCCGGCCCTTCACGGGCGTCATCTCGACGACGACGGCGACCGAATACGACCGGCGCATGCGCAGGTTGCGGGCGCTGATGTTGAAGCGGTAGCCCTGCTCCTGCGCGATCTTGCGGATCTTTTCCCGCGTGTTTTCCGTCACGAGCGGACTGTCGCGCAATGCCCGCGACACCGTGATCGTGGAGACCCCGGCGATCTTCGCCAGGTCTTCCATCGTCACGGCGGTATCGCCGGGCTGGTTTTTTTTCGCTTGCGCCATGTCGTTCGTGAGCAATAGGTCGTGAGAAATAAGCTTGGGGTAGCGGTAACAGATTACTTGAGCGGGATGGATTATGACAGATTTTTTTGTCGTGTCGACAAAAAATGACATCGATAGCATTTTGATTGACATCGATGTCAATCCGATGTTTCAATGGCCGCAGTTTCCTTGTCGAACCATCAATCGCCAGGAAAACCGGGGAGGAGACGCCCCGCAGCCGGTTCCCAATCACAAGAGAGCACAACATGAAAAACACCATGCAGTTCCCGCAACCGTCAGCAATTGCCCTCGCTGTCCTCGCCCTCGTTGCCCAGTCCCAGGCGGTCGCTCAGGACAACGTCCAGAAAGAAATCCAGCAAGTCGTCGTGACCGGTACGGCATCGGCGTCCGGCACGCGCAAGATCGACACGAGCTTCTCGATCACGACCGCGACCGAAGAACAACTGAAGCAGGCCGCGCCGTCCAGCACGGCCGACGTGCTGAAGATCGTGCCGGGCGTGTATGCCGAAGCGACGGGCGGCCAGTCCGGCGCCAACATCGAAGTGCGCGGCTTCCCGTCGGGCAGCGACTCGCCGTTCGTCTCCGTGCAGATGAACGGCAACCCGATCTTCCCCGTGCCCGTGCTGTCGTTCTTCGAAGGCTCGTCCGCGTTCCGCCTGGATGACACGATCGAGCGCGTGGAAGTGCTGCGCGGCGGTCCGAGCACCATTTACTCGAGCGGCCAGCCGGGCGCCACGATGAACTTCATCATGAAGAAAGGCGGCGACGAGCCGGAAGGCAGCCTGCGCTTCACGACCGGTACCGGCAGCCTGCGCCGCTTCGACGGCGTCTACAGCGGCAAGATCGCCGACGGCTGGTACGGCATGATCGGCGGCTTCTACCGCACGACGAACGGCGTGCGCGACGCCGGCTTCCCGGCCGACGACGGCGGCCAGCTGTCCGCTTCGCTGACCCGCAAGCTGGACCAGGGCGAACTGACGGTCTACGCCCGCTCGACGTCGGACAAGAACGCCTTCTACACGGGCGTGCCGCTGATCTCGTCGAACAACGGCCACACGATCTCGTCGTTCCCCGGCTTCGACCCGCTGCGCGGCACCCTGATGAGCAACGAGATGCGCAACTTCACGGTGGAAGCGGGTCCGGGCAAGACCCTGACCTACGACCTGGGCGACGGCCGCGGCCTCTCGTCGAACCTGGTCGGCGCGGACTTCCAGCAAAAGCTCAACGGCTGGGACGTGTCGAACAAGTTCAACTACTTCAAGGGCGACCTGAACACGATCGCCATGTTCACGGGTAACAACCCGCTGAGCGCCGCCGACTACGTGAGCCAGGCCATCGCGTCCGCCAACGGCAATGCGGCCGTGGTCGCGGCAGCAGGCGCGCCGGCTACCAGCGGCGCCATCACCTACACGAACGGCGGCGGCACCGTCGCGGGCAACCAGCAGGTGGTGCAGGCGGGCCTGTGGGCCGTCGAGAAGAAGCTGCGCTCGTTCACGGACGAGTTCCGCGTCAGCAAGGACATCGGCCATGACAACACGATCACGACCGGCGCGTATATCGCGAACTATTCGTCGCACGACGTCTGGTACCTGGGCAACAGCCACCTGATGACGGCGACGCCGAACGCGCGCCTCATCGACGTCAAGCTGAACAACGGCGCCGTCGTCTCCAAGAATGGTACGGACGGCAACGTGTTCTACGCGCCGATCGCCTCGTACGACGGCCGCAACACGGCGGTGTTCATCGCCGACGAATGGCGCATCAACGACCGCATCAAGGTCGACGCCGGCATGCGCCACGAGAAGCAGCACATCTCGGGCTCGATCTCGAACCTGACCTCGGTCGATCCGGACAACAATGCGCTGACGGTCTACAACAACGGCACGTCGACGCCGAGCGGCAGCTTCACGGGCCTGTCGCGCGACGACACCGCGAACTCGTTCACCGCGGGCGGCCTGTACAAGCTGACCAAGGATTCCAGCGTGTTCGTGCGCGCCAACCAGGGCCACACGTTCATCTACTTCGACGACCTGCGCAACGCCGGCACGCAGGACGTCGTGAACGACCGCAACCGCGTCCCGACGCCGAAAGTCACGCAGTACGAGATCGGCTACAAGACCGCGACGCCGCTGTACAGCGCCTACGTGAACGCATTCTTCACGGACTTCACGGGCATCTCGTTCCAGCAGATCACGACGTCGGGCGTGCTGTATTCGGTGAGCGGCTCGCACGGCAAGGGCGTGGAATTCGAACTGGCCCTCCGTCCGCTCAAGGGCCTGCAACTGCAGTTGACGGGCGACTGGCAGGATTCGACGTACAAGGACAATCCGACCATCGCCGGCAACCAGGTGCAGCGCCAGCCGAAGTTCCAGTACCGCTTCTCGCCGAGCTACCGCCTGCCGATCGGCGACTACGCGCTGCGCTTCTACGGCACCTACTCGCACATCGGCGCGCGCTGGGCGGACCAGCAGAACACCCAGTACCTGCCGTCGTATAACACGCTGGACCTGGGCATCCTGGCCGAGCTGTCCGACAAGCTGGAATTCCGCGTCACGGGCACCAACGTGAACAATTCGCTGGGCCTGACGGAAGGTAACTCGCGCCTCGTCGGCGCCAGCACCGGCCCGATCAACGCCCGTCCGATCTTCGGCCGCGCGTGGGAGGCGTCGCTGACCTACCGCTTCTGATGTAACGCTTTACCTCCTCTTCTGCTGTACCCTCTTGGCGGGACTTCGGTCCCGCTTTTTTTATCGCTGCGCGCCCCGGCAATCAGTCCGAGGCAGTTATCGTGCAGGCTGGAAAGCGCGTTGGCTTTCATGAGAATCCATGCTCGTTTGCCAGATTGCGTCGAAGCGCTTTCGCGCGCGTGCGATTTCATCCTGGCTGAGATTTGCAAATTGATTCGTGTTGCCGCCCCATACTGGGTTATCGCTATCGCCGACTTTTTCCGCTACCAGCCGCCAGGCGTAAGCTTCCACAAGATCATTCTCGTCAAAACTGTGTTTCGCGAGTACAGATGCGGCGCGGCTGAAACCAGCGCCAAAGGCATCGGTCAAATACTGCTTGGCGATGGCTTTTGGATCCCCGTTCTTCGGAAACTCGGGATCGGAATAGATGATATTTGCCTCGTTATAATATTGCTCAGCGAGTTGCAGCATGGCGTCGCCATCGTGCAGCTTGGCCAGCTTTTTTAACGTCTTCAAATCCATCTCGTAGTATTCCGGGGGCGACCCATATCCAAGGCTTTCCATTTTCTTTTGGCGGGCGTGGATATGAGCGGGTTGCGGTGGTGCGCTCGTTGCATCGGCCTGGCCGAATCGTGCGTCCAACCAGGCCAGCGATCCATGGTCTGTCGAACGTGGCTGCTCGACATTGCGTGGGGCTACCGCTGCGATATCAGCATCGGCAGCGGCGCGTTGCGGCGCGTGCGTCCCATGAAAGAACCATGCGATAAGTGCTACGAACAGGGCGCCTGCACAATAGATTTTCTTTGATGTCATGGCGGTTTGACACATGTGTTGCAAACGGCAGGCCACACGGCAATCGCCGGGCCTGCATCGTCGATCTGACCGCGATCAGCTCGTAGATCAGTGGCACGTCCCCATCACGGCACCGGCGTTCACAAACTGGCTGGCCAATACTTGCGCCTGTGCATAGGTACATGCGTAGACATAGCTGTTGGACTGATAATTCGTCCCTGGACGCATACAGATCGGGTAAGCCGTCTTGGCATTACCGTCCGGACACACAGTACTGTCCCCGGGCGTGGACCAGTAAGGCACGCCTTGCGAGGTCGATGTCATCAGCGTCAGGCTGCCGTCCGGCCAAATCTTCAGTTGGGCACTGGGGTCGTTGACGCCCGCCTGGGCCGTGCCGGCTGACCACGCGGCCGTTCCATGAGCCGGATAGGGGCCGCTATACACGACAAAATTCTTGTCGGTCTGAACGACGGCCCAGGCGCCAGCGCCGGCCGGCTTTCCGGTTGTCCAGATCACCTTCCCGTCCGCCTTGCGGTAGACGACCAGGTTGCCGTCCGTGCCTTGCATGATGAGCATGTATTTTCCGTTCCCGGATTCCAGCGTTTGACCAGCCGTCAGGGGGACGAGCGCACTCAGCGAATCACCTGCTTGAGCGAAACCGGTAGCGGCCATGGCAGCGGCGAAAACGCCCCCCAAAATTAAGCGTTTCATAAATCTCACTTTCAAATCGCGGTTGAATAAATGTGTCCAGTCCGACCAAAGTCGGCGCCGAGATTGTTACACAAAAATATGAATTGCGTCCGCAATTTGATTCATGGATTTTACGTTTTTATTCGATGTGCGCGATTATTTGTGATATTCAAGAATACCTTTTTCAATCTGAATTTCACAATATCCAATAGCACAGGCGCGATTATCGACTACAGCGACATTCACAAATAGTTTCAGTTGCCAGACAAATGGGAACACAGCCTTTTTTTGTCTTTCAGGATTCGCGCGTCAGCGCCACGGCCGCGGCCAGCACGACGATCGCCGCCACCGCATACGGCGCACTCGCCGCGACGCCGTACAGCCAGGCCGACGCCAGCGGACCCGCCGTCCGGGCGATGGCCTGCTGCGCCTGGTTTGCGCCCTGCACTTCGCCCTGCCGTTCCGCCGGCGCGGCATTGGCGATCAACGCGCTCGCGGATGGCTGGAACAGGCCGTCGCCGAACGTGAAGACCGCGATCCCGGCCGCGAGCAGCGGCACGATGGCGTGCAGCGGCAGCAGCGCGACGATGGCGAGGCCGAGTCCATTGATCGCGAGGCCGGCAGCGGCGACGCGGCGCTCGCCGAAGCGGGTTTGCAGCCGCGGCGCGGCGAATCCCTGGCTGACGATGTCCATCACGCCGACGCCGGCCAGCACCAGCCCGATGCTGCCGGGCTGGAAGGCGAGCAAGTCCTTGAGCAGCACCGTCAGGTTCGCCTGCAGCACCGTGCCGCCCAGCGCGAAGCAGAACACGACCGCGAACAGCAGGCGCAGGCGCGTTTCGCGCAGCGCGCGCAGCAGTTGGCCCACGGCGTTGAACTGGCCCCAATGCAGGCGTGCGCTACGGCGCGCGTGCGGATGGCTTTCCGGCATGCAGGACCAGACGAGCACACAATTCAGCAGCGCCACGGCGGCCGCGCCATACAGCGGCGCCGCCAGCGACACCTGGCCGAGAGCCCCGCCGAGGATGGGCCCCACCATGAATCCAAGGCCCCCGGCAGCGCCGAGCATGCCGAACGCCGGGCCGCGTTCGGCGGGGCCGTGGGTGTCCGCGACATACGCATACAATGCCGAGATGCTGCCGGCCGTCAGGCCTTCGATCACGCGGCCCAGCACCAGGACCCATAACGCCCCGCCGACGCCGAACACGGCGAATCCCAGCGCGGAACCGCACAGCGACACCAGCATCACCGGCCGCCGCCCGAAGCGATCGCTCAGCGCGCCCAGCACGGGCGCGGCGACGAACGAACAGAGCGCGTACAGGGCGAGGATCAGCGACACCCACCAGGCGACGTCCGGTGCCGCGACGTAGCGTGCCACCGAAAACGGCAGCACGGGAATGATCAGGGTAAAGCCGGCGAAGTTGAAGAAGACGGAGACGGCGATGATGCCGGTGCGTCCGGTGAAACGAGGGATGATTGAGGATGACGATGCGTCCATGGACTGCTCCTTGATCGTCTGTTCGACCGGAGCAGTGCATCGACATGACGACCACACGGACGAACAGTTGGCGCCAACCGGCGCCAGTGTTCGTCGAGGGTTCGCATGCGCGGACGCATGAAACAGAGCTTTCGTTTCCGAAAGGACTTGGGCCTACCTATAACCAAGTCTGCCTTTTCCGACTCTGCGAGTCTAACGTGGTTTTGCTTACCCGGCAATCAGAAGCCGACCTTCACCCCCGCCGACCACACGCCCGCGCGCGCGCCGAAGTCCTTGCGCTTGCCGTAGTTCTCGTACTCGCCGACGAGGGACAGCGTGTCGTTCAGCTTGTACTGCGCGCCCACGCCGGCGTACACGTCGTTGTCGTTCTCCGTTGCCGAGTAGCCGATGTCATTGTTCCACTTGCGCTGGCTGTGCGCGAGGCCCAGCTTGCCGTACGCGGAGAAGCGGTCGGTGATGGGCACCGTGTACTTCGCGGCGACGTACGCGCCGTATCCCTTCGTCGTCGTCTTCACGCCGCCCGGGACGCCCGTCAACGCTTCCGAATACTGGCGGTCGCGGCTGGAGAAATTGACGTAGCCCGCTTCCACGCCGAGGTTGTTCGAGAAGTCCACGCCGCCGAAGATTTTCGCGTCGGCATTACGGCTGTCGGTATCCCGGTTGCTGGTGCTCGCGACGCCCGCGCCGATATACGGCCTGAACGTCGTCGACTGCTGCGCGTGGGCGGCGGTGCCGGCAACAAGCGTGGCAGTGGCGAGGGCGAAGGTCAGTGCTTTCATTGCTGTCTCCTGTGGTGGTGTGAAGCCGCCACGATAGCAATGTGTTCAAGAACGAAACATTGGGGATTGGTAAGGATCTGTTACCGCTGTGCATATAAATGACCCGCAGATCAAATATGCATGCAGACAAGCAAAAGTGCGTTGCAAGCCGTAGCGCGGCGTTGGCTGCACGATCCCTGCCATACGCCGACGCTACTCCTGTTTCACTTGCTTACCATTGTGAGGATCATTTAACGCCATTGCTCACGTTGATGAACGGGACCGCGCCGCCGGCCACGCTGGGCAGCTTGCCATCCCACTTCTCGATGGCCATGCGCTGGTTTTCCATCTCGCGCAGGCGGATCAGTTCCGGCGTCACCTGCTGGCGCTGCACGGCCAGCGATTCGGCTTCGGCCCTGGCCTGGGCGACGCGCTGCTTCGCCTCCACCTCGATGCGCTGCAGGTCGCGTTCCGCCTTCAGCTTGAGCTGTTCGGCCGTCGTCTTCGCTTCGATCGCCTCATTGAACGAGCGCGAGAAATTGAAGTTCACGATCGAGAACTCGTCCACCACGATGCCGTGGCGCGCCAGCCGTTCGCGCAGCTGGGTGACGATCTGGTCGCGCACCTCGGTGCGCTTGGCGATCAGTTCCTCGGCCGTGAAGCGGGCCGTGACGGCCTTCACCGCTTCCTGCACGGCGGGGATGATGATGCGCTGGCCCGGCTCGTTGCCCAGGTCGCGGAACACCGTCATCGCGGCATCCGGACGGACATGGTAGTTCAGCGCGACGCGGGTGTGCACGGTCTGCAGGTCGCGCGAGGCGGCATCGCCATCGCCTTCGCCCTTCTGGATCGAAACGTTGACGAGGTTGAGCTTCTGCGCGATCGGCACGCGGAAGTGGATGCCCTCGCTCAGCACCTGGTCGCTCGGGCTGCCGAACGTCGTCATCACGCCGCGATGGCCGGCCGGCACCGTCCCGAACGGTGCCAGCGCGAACAGCAGGATCAGCACGACGACGGCGATGACGAGCTTCACGCCGGCGTTCAATGACACTCGATTCATTTCAATTCCCTTTCAGCTCTGGTTCGGCCGATCGACTCTGGATCGGCAGGTCGTCTTATATTGACGACGGACAAAGTGTAAAGCTGTCAGAGGAACAATAGAATCAGAAATATCAGAAGCAGAAGTTCGGGAAAGCCGAAGCGCTGGATTCAGGCTGCCGCGGCGATGGCAGCGGCGAAGGCGCGATAGCTGCGCAGCGGACGGCCCAGCAGCGCGGTCAGGCGCTCGACGTCGCCGGCTTCCGGCACCATGCCGTCGGTGGCGAAGCGCTCGCTCATCAGGCGCATGTCGTAGGCCATCCAGGCGGGCATGAACTGGCGCAGGTTCTGTTCGAAGGCGGCCGTGTCGTCGCCGCCGTACGCGATCGGACGCTGCAACACGTCGGACCAGATCGCGGCGATGTCGGTCCCCGTCAGCGTGTCCGGGCCGACGACGTTGATGCGTTCGAGCGGCAACGGCTGCGCGGCATCGTGGCGGCGGATCAGCTCGATGGCGGCCACCTCCGCGATGTCGCGCGCATCGACCATCGCGAGGCCCCTGGCGCCGACCGGCATCGGATACACGCCGTAGCCCAGCACCACGTCCTTGATCGTGACGTCGTTGTCGATGAAATAGGCCGGACGCAGGATGGTGGCGGCAAAGCCCATCTGCTCGATCATCCGCTCGACGCCGAATTTACCGGCGAAGTGCGGCACGTTCACGTACAGGTCGCTGTGGATGACGGACAGGTAGACGACGCGCTGCACGCCCGCTTCCCGCGCCACGTTCAGCGTGACGAGCGCCTGCGTGAATTCGTCGGGGACGACGGCGTTCAGCAGGAACAGCGTCGACACGCCGTCGAATGCGCGGCGCAGGGCGTCGACGTCGAGGAGGTCGCCCTGGACGACGTCCACGCCGGCCGGAAAGTCGGCCTTGGCGGTATTGCGGACGAGTGCACGCACCGGGGCGCCGCGCTGCACGAGTTGGTTGACGACGTGGTGGCCGATGTTGCCGGTGGCGCCGGTGACGAGAATGGTCATGATGTGTGCTCCTGTTGGGTTGTGAAAAGTGTCGGTTGACGCTTCACAGATTAGCCATCCCACAGGCGGACCGATAGACGGTAATATTGGACATCCCGTCTCACAGGTGGAACACATGGACTTGCTTGCCCTCGCCGATTTCAATCTCGTCGCCCGCCACGGCGGCTTCGGCCGTGCTGCCCGCGAGACGGGCCGGCCGAAGGCGACCCTGTCGCGCCGCGTCGCGGAGCTGGAAGCGGATCTCGGCCTGCGCCTGTTCGAACGGGGCGCGCGCCTGCTGAAGCTGACGCAGGAAGGACGCGCGCTGTACGAGCGGACCGGGGCACTCCTCGCGGAGATCGACGAGACGGCGGCGGCCCTCGCCTCGGGCGGCGACCGGCCGCGCGGCCGCTTGCGCATCAGCGCCCCGCTGCTGTTCTCGCAGACGGCGATGGGCACGCTGGCGGCAGGCTTCGCGCGGGCGTATCCCGACGTGCGGCTGGAGGTGACGACGGAAGACCGGCCGGTGGACATGGTCGAGGAAGGCTACGACCTCGTCATCCGCGTGAATCCCGATCCGGACGAAAACCTCGTCGGCCGCATCTTCCTGCGCGACCGGCTCGTCGTCGTGGCGGCACGGCATCTGCCGCGGCCGGCCGATGGGGCGCCCGTGCCCGCCGTCGTGCGGCCCGTGGGCGACCAGGCGGCGTGGCAAGTGGCGGGCGCGCCGGACATCGCGATCGACCCGATACTGCGCCTGTCGTCGCTCGTCATGGTGCGCGACGCGGTGCGGGCCGGCGTCGGTGCGGGCTGTTTGCCCGCGTCGGTCGTCAGTCACGATCTCGCGGCGGGGCGGCTGGTGCGCTGGGGCGACGTGGCCGGGCCCGAGATCGCGCTGTGGGCGCTGTACCCGTCGCGCAGGCTGCTGAGCGCGCGCGTGTCGGCCTTCCTCGAGTATCTGAAGGCGGCGTTTCCGAAAGGGACGCCGGATGAGCTGGCTGCCTATCTCGCGCCGTGATCAGCGCACGAGCCGCGGTGCCACGCCTTCGTTCGTCATGACCACGGGCCGGATCGTGCCGTCGTCGTTGAAGTAGAGGCGCTCGACGGCCAGCTCGCGATGGTTGCCGTCGGTCTCTCCCAGCGGGCGGCGGTGGTAGGCGATGTACCACTCGTCGGTGCCGGGCACGTTGACGATCGAGTGGTGGCCCGCGCCGCGCGCGATCTTGCCATCCTGCGCGAGGATCGTGCCGATGCGCTTGAACGGTCCGAATGGCGACCGGCCCATCGCATACGCGACGCGGTAGTCCGGTCCGGTCCACTCCCCTTCCGACCACATGAAGTAGTACACGCCACGGCGCTTGGCCATGAAAGGGCCTTCCACGTAGTCCGGATCGGGCGTGATGTCCTTGTACGTGGTCCCGTCCGGGAACGGCACGACACCGAGCAGGTCCGGCGCGAGTTTCACGACGTTGGCGTGCTTCCAGCCGCCGTAGACCATGTAGGCCTGGCCGTCGTCGTCCTTGAACACCATCTGGTCGATCGGCTGCGCGCCGTTGTGGATTTGGCCGATCAGCGGCTTGCCGAGGGCATCCTTGAACGGACCATCGGGCCGGTCGCTGGCGGCCACGCCGATGCCGCCCAGCTGGTCGTTGCTCTTGATGTCGTTCGCGCCGAAGAACAGGTAGTACTTGCCGTCGTGCGCGATGGCCGACGGCGCCCACACGGCGTACGCGGCCCAGGCCACGTGCGCGACGTCGAGCACGCGCTCGTGCCGCGTCCAGTGCACGAGGTCGCGCGACGAGAACGCGTCGAGGAAGGTCTGCTTCAGGAACGGCGCCCAGACCAGGTCGGAGCGGGCCCGCATCCGCTGCTGGTCCGGCGTGAAGGCCGTCGGCCGCGCCGGTTGTTCGTCGTCCGCGGAATACGTCGGATAGATCCAGTACGTGTCGCCGAACAGGCGGATTTCCGGATCGGCATACCAGCCCTTGACGATCGGGTTGGCCGCCTGCGCGTGCAGCGCGACGGCGGCGGCCGCGGCCAGCAAGGCGCGCTTCATCGCGGCAGCGTGAAGCGGAACGTGGGTTCGATGCCGCGCGCGTGCAGGACGCGCACGATGTCTTCCAGCGTCGCGTCCTTCAGCAGCAGGCCGTCGGCGGCCGGAGACGGCGGCGCGGCGGCAGGTGCCGCAGGGGTCTCGAGCCGCGCCAGCGCGGCGCTGAACTGGCCGGGCGCGATGCTGTCCAGGCCTTCCAGGAAGGCGACCTGTCCTGCCGCGGGCGGCGCCATGTCGAGCCCGGACTCGTCCGCGAACGACGCGCCCATGCCCGGATGGATGAACGCGGCCCACGTCCCGGTCGCCGCGTTCGGGCACGGCGGCAGTTCCACGGGGACGCCGATGGTGTCGGCGGGCGGCAGCGTGTCCGGCCACAACCGGCCCAGGCCGGCGACGAAGCGGCGCGCGTCCGCGACCGGCACGGGCGCCGCCAGCGACAGCCACAGCATGAAGCCGCCGGTGCTCGTCACGCTCACCGCGGGGGCCGGGAAGCCGAAGTCGGCCTGCAGTCCGTTCGCGACGGTGCACAGGCGTTCCCAGTGCTGGGCGTCCGCGCCGGGCGCCTTGCGGAACGGGATCGCGATGGCGCGCACGAGGCCCGCGCCGGAGACGAGGTCCGCGTCCGGTCCGGGGCCGCGCTGCGCGGCCGGGCTGTCCGGCAGCAGGTACAGGCGGTTCAATTCAGAGAGCAGTTTATCCATGCCCGCGATTGTGACACAGCGCTAGAAACCCATCTTGAACTTGGCCTGCAGGCCCGAGTTATTGGTCTCGCTGCCCCATTTCTTCGCGCTGTTGCCGTACTGCTCGTAGCCCGCCGTCACGGACGCCTTCTCGCTGACCTTGTAGCGCGCGCCCATGCCCACGTACGGGCCGACGTCCGTGTCCGACACGGTGTTACGGAGACTCTTGTCGTGGGCCACCCGCTCGCTGACGGCGACGCCCAGCTTGCCGTAGGCGGAGAACTGGTCGTCGACGGGCACGTCGAGCCGTGCCGCCAGGTAGCTGTTCGCGCCCTTGGTGCCGAGCGCGCCGTTCACCTCGTCGGGACGGGCGTAATCGGCGAAGTGGAAGCCGCGCGTGTACAGGTTCGCGTAGCCCGTCTCGATGGCGAAGTTCGGCGAAAGGTTGACGCCCGCGAACAGCTTGGGATCGGAGACGTAGACGCCGAACGCGCTCTTGTCCTGGTAGCGCAGGCCATCCGTTTCCGCCGCATTGCCCATGTACGTGCGCGGGACGGGCTGGATCTTCGCGAACGGCGGGGACAGCGTGCGCGTGGCCGACAAGTCCTTCGATGCCGCCGCGCCGTCCAGCAGCTGCGCGTGCGCGCCGCCGGCGGCGAGCAGCCCGGCGGCCAATGCGAGATGGATGGTGTTCATGCGTGTCCCCTTTGTCATGGAAGCCTCCGATCAGGATAGCAGTCCGTGTTCAAGATCGCATCATCCGGCGCGTAAGCGTTTGTGACTAAAAATATGCATTATTCAAGGGTGGTCGGCCAGTTTGCCGCGCAGCATGTCCAGCTGACGCTTGAGCGCAGCGAGATCGGACGGTTCGCACGCGGTGGCGCACAGCACGCCGTCGTGGATCGCGGCGGCTTCCTGCTCCAGCGCGCGGCCGGCGGGGCTCAGGGCCACGACGACCTGCCGTTCGTCGGCGGCGGACCGGGTCCGGCTCACCAGGCCGGCCGCCTCCAGCCGCTTGAGCAGCGGCGTCAGCGTGGCCGAGTCCAGGAACAGCCGGGCGCCGATCTCGGACACCGTCTGCTCGTCCTTTTCCCACAGCACCAGCATGACGAGGTATTGCGGGTAAGTCAGGTCCAGCTTGCGCAGCAGCTTGCGGTACACCTTGTTCATCGCCAGACCGGTCGAATACAGCGCAAAGCACAACTGGTCGTCGAGCAGCGGGGTCCGCTTGCCTTGCTTGGTCGATGTGTCGTTCGCTTCCATGGTTTGCCTATCAGATCGCGAGGCAGCCTCCACATCAGTGTAGACCTTTTACGGCCGGCCAGCGCACGGCATCACACGGCCGAATCACACGGCCGCTTCGTGTCCCTCGCGCGACACGACGCGGTTGCGGCCGGCATCCTTGGCCTCGTACAGCAGCCGGTCGGCCACGTCGACCCAGGCCAGCGGATCGTCGCGCTCGGCCAGCGCCGGATGGCCCACGTACAGGCCCATGCTGAGGGTGACGCGGCCGGTCGGGTTGTCCGCGTGGCGCAGGTCCAGGTCCGCCACGGCCGCGCGGATCGTGTCGGCCACCGCGTTGGCGCCGGTGAGGTCGGTGTCGGCGAGGATGATGGCGAATTCCTCGCCGCCATAGCGCGCGGCCAGGTCGCCCGGCCGCCGCGCCCCGCTCTCGATGGCACCGGCCACCTTGCGCAGGCACTCGTCGCCGGCGGGGTGGCCGTAGCGGTCGTTGTACTGCTTGAAGTGGTCGACGTCGGCCAGGATGAGGGCGAACGGCGCCCCGCTGCGGCGCGCGCGCTCGTATTCGCGCACGAGGCGGTCTTCGAACAGGCGGCGGTTGGCCAGGCCCGTCAGCGCGTCGCTGTCGGCCAGGTTCTGCAGCGACGCGTTGTGGCGCCTGAGCGAGACGCCCACGCGGATCAGGTCGCGCTCGAGCCGTTCGCGGACGCGGATCTGGCGCACGAGGATCACGCCGCCGCACGCCAGCAGGAGCATTGCCGCCGCGCCCAGGATCGCCGTCTGCACCGTGGTGCGCCGCCATCCGGACAGGATCTCGTCCGTCGCCTGGCCGCTGGCGACGAACAGCGGATAGCCCACCAGGTGCCGGTAGCTGTACAGGCGCTCGACGTTGTCGATCCGCGGCGTCGCCACGATCGAGCCGGCCTGGCCGTCGCGCTGGATCTGCTGCCAGATGGTGCCGTTGCGGATGTCCATGCCGACCTGGTCGTCGTGGAACGGCCGGCGGTAGATCAGCGTGCCGTTGTCGAGCGCGAACAGGATCGTGCCGTTCTCGCCGACATCGAAACTGTCGTAGAAGCGGCCGAACCACGCCAGGTTCAGCGTGGCCAGCACCACGCCGGCAAAGCTGCCGTCGGGTGCTTCGAGCCGGCGCGACAGCGGCAGGATCCACACCCCGGTCGACCGGCTGCGCACGGGCACGCCCACGTGCGTCCCGCGCCCGCCGTGCAGCAGGTGGAACTGGAAGTATTCGCGGTCGAAATTATTGCCCTGCATGGGGCGCGGCAGCGACGATGTCAGCCACTTGCCGTCCGGCCCGTACACGAACAGGCCGTGCAGTTCGCCCACGTCGTGCGTGATCGCGCGCAGCCGTCCCGTCAGGCGTGCCGTGGCGGCCTCGCCCAGGCCATCGTGCTCGACGCGCTCGACCATCTCGGTCAGCACGGCGTCGCCCAGCCGGATCGACGTCTCCGCATGCGTCGCGAGCGCCCGCGCCATATTGGCCGTGGCGACGCGGCTGTCTTCCCGTTCGGCCTCGTAGGCATGCCAGGCGCTCCAGCCCTGCAGGCCGCCCAGCAGCAGGCAGAAGCAGGCGAGCAGCCCGACGGCCAGCGCGACCAGCGGCCGGCGCTGGCCGTCGGGCGCGGACAATCCCTGGCCGTCGTGGTCGGCGGCGCTGTGGTCGGCATCGTGCATGGTGCGGACTCCCCTCCGGCTCCAGCTTATCCGCGTCGGCGTCCGCCGTCCACATTCGCACGAGCGGCGGCGCTAGATTTCCACCTGCGTACCCAGCTCGATGACCCGATTGGTCGGAATGCGGTAGTAGTCGGCGGCATCGCGGGCGTTGCGCTGCATCGCGACGAACAGGTGCTCACGCCACGGCGTCATGCCCCCGCCCGGCGTCGAGATCACGGTCTGGCGCGCGACGAAGAACGAGGTCTGCATCATGTCGAACGCCAGGCCATGCGCCGCGCACTGGTCGAGGATGCCGGGGATGTCCGGCTCGTCCTTGAAGCCGAATTTCACGTCGACCTGGTGGCAGCCGTGTCCAAGATCGGTAATGCGGATCCGGGACGCCGCATCGACGTACGGCTCGTCGGCGATGTACACGGTGAGAAACACGACGCGCTCGTGCAGCACCTTGTTGTGCAGCAGGTTGTGCAGCATCGCATGCGGCACGCCATCGCTTTCGCCGCGCAGGAAGATGGCCGTGCCGGCGACCCGCGTCGGCGGCGCGATAAACAATGATTCGAGGAAAGCATCGAGCGGGATGGCGTGCTTCTGCAGGTTCTCGAACATCTGCGCGCGGCCGCGGCGCCACGTGAGCATCAACGTGAACAGCAGCACGCCCAGCGTCAGCGGGAACCAGCCGCCGTGCAGCAGTTTCAGCACATTGGCCGAAAAGAACGCCGCGTCGATCACGAAGAAGAAGCCGGTCGCGCCCAGGCACAGCAGCAGATTCATGCGCCAGCGGTAACGGATCACGAAGTAAGTGAGGATGGTGGTGGCCAGCATCGTCGCCGTGACCGCGATGCCGTAGGCGGACGCCAGCGCGTCGGACGAGCCGAACCCGACGACGGCCAGCAGCACGGCGATCAGCTGCAGCCAGTTGATGACGGGGAGATAAACCTGGCCGATCTCGCGCTCCGACGTGTGCACGGTGCGCATGCGCGGCAGGAAGCCGAGCGCGATCGCCTCCTTCGTCATCGAGAAGGTGCCGGAGATCGTCGCCTGCGACGCGATGACGGTGGCGATGGTGGACAGCACGACGAGCGGATAGACGCTCCAGCTGCCCAGTTGCTGGTAGAACGGATTGGCGATCGCGTCCGGCCGCGCCAGCAGCAGCCCGCCCTGGCCGAGATAGTTCAGCGCGAGGGCCGGAAAGGCGACGGCGAACCACGCGAGACGGATCGGTTTGCGGCCGAAATGGCCCATGTCGGCATACAGCGCTTCGGCACCCGTGAAGGCCAGCACGATCGCGCCCAGCGCCAGGAAGCCGAGGCTGCGGTTGTCGAGGAAGAAGCGCACCGCATGCCACGGATTGAGCGCGACGAGGATGCCCGGACTGCGCACGATGTTCAGCACGCCCATCGCCGCCAGCGCCGCGAACCACACCAGCATGACGGGGCCGAACCAGCGGCCGATGCCGGCGGTGCCGTGGCGCTGCGCCGCGTACAGGCAGATCAGGACGACGATCGTCAGCGGCACGACATAGGCCTGCAGCGCCGGGGTCGCGACTTCGAGCCCCTCGATGGCGGACAGCACCGAAATCGCGGGCGTGATCACGCTGTCGCCGTAGAACAGCGACGCGCCGAACACGCCGATCAGCAGCAGGCCCAGGTGCATCCGCCTGCGGTCGCCGACGGCGCCCAGCGCGAGCGCCAGCAGGGCCATGATGCCACCCTCGCCGCGGTTGTCGGCGCGCAGCACGAGCGTCACGTACTTGAACGAGACGATGACGGACAGGCCCCAGAAGATCAGCGACACGACGCCGACCAGGTTGGCCGGCGTGAGGGGCAGTCCGTGCGCGGGGTCGAAGACGGTCTTCAGCGAATACAACGGGCTCGTGCCGATGTCGCCGTACACGATGCCGATGGCGGCCAGCGCGAGGCCGGCCATGTTCTTGTTCTGCGTATCCAACCAGGTTCTCCAGCAATATTCGTGCTGGTATCGTACTGGCGGCGCCGTAAAGATTTTGTAAAAAGGTCGAGCCTAGTTACCCAGCGCGAGCACGGACACCGTATCGCGCCCCGCATGCTTGGACCGGTACAAGCCGTCGTCCGCCGCATGGGCCAGCGCGACCTGCTCCGGCCGTGCGCTCCACGCGATGCCGATGCTGCTGGTGACCGCGAGCGTGTGCCCGTCCAGCAGGAACGGCGCGCGGATCGCATCGAGCAGCTTGGCCGCGATGCGCTCGCATTCCAGCGGCGAGCCGACCTGTTCCAGCACGATGACGAATTCGTCGCCGGCCAGGCGCGCCACCGTGTCCGTGGCGCGCACCGTGGCGCCGAGGCGGCGCGCGAACTCGCGCAGCACGGCGTCGCCCACCGCGTGGCCGAGGCTGTCGTTGATCTGCTTGAAGTGGTCGATGTCGAGGTAGGCCAGCGCCAGCGGCGTGGCGCCGCGGCGCGCGCGCGCGATGGCCTGCGCGAAGCGCTCCTCGTAGCTGCGCCGGTTCGGCAGGCCGGTCAGGTGGTCGGAATGGGCGAGCGCGTGCAGCTGGCGCTCGTATTCGCGCGCGGACGTCGCATCCGTCGACAGCACGTAGATGCCCTGCACGATGCCGTCGCGGATGTGCGGCAGATAGGTCGAGCTGATCACGCGCGTGCGGCCGCGGCGCTGTTCCTCGATCTCCAGGTGCGACGCGTGCCCGGCCAGGCAGCGCTCCAGCGCTTCGCGGCGCGGTGCGTAGAACCCCTCTCCCATCGCGTCCAGCACCGTCCTGCCGATCATGTCGCTGGTCTTCACGCCGAACCATTCCCGATAGCGTTCGTTGGCGAAGCGGTAGCGCATGTCGGTGTCGACGTAGGCGATCAGCGCCGGCACGTTGTCGGCGATGGTGCGCAGCCATTCGCCGCTTTCGGCCAGGCGTGCGCGCGACGCATCCAGTTCCGTCACGTCCTTCATCGCGACGACGGCGCCCAGCGGCTCGCCGGTGGTGCCGTGCAGCGCGCGGCCGCTCGCGAGCAGGCGGCGCGGCGCCTCGCCCGCCACGTGGATCGTCATGCCGGCGTCCTTCACGCGCTCGCCACGCAGCGCGCGCACCAGCGGGACGTCGTCCGCTGCCAACGGCGTGAGGCCATCCTCGCCGTACAGATCGTAGTGCGCGGGCCAGGCGGCCTGCGGCAACGCGGTGTTCGCGTCGAGGCCGTGGAAAGCACGCGCCGCGCGGTTGAACAGCATCAGGTGGCCGTCGGCGTCGCACGCGACCACGCCCACGTCCACCGTTTCCAGCACGGCGTCCAGCAATTCCTGCTTCTGGCGCAGGGCCTGCTCGGCCGTCTCGCGCAGCCGCATCGTCAGTTCGAGCGTGGCGTTCTTGTCCTGCAGTTCCCGGGTGCGGTTGGCGACCAGCACGTCGCGGTTCAATTCGTCCTGCACCAGTTGCGCGAGGTCGCGCAGCATGCGCCGGTCGGCGTCGCCGAACGTGCGGGAACGCCTGTCGATGATGCACAGGGTGCCGAGCGGCTGGCCGTCCACGCTGTGCAGCGGCTGGCCGGCATAGAAGCGGATGCGGGGCGCGCCCGTCACGTGCGGGTGCGCGGCGAACCGCTCGTCGAGGAGCGTGTCCGGCACGACCAGCATGTCGTCCAGGGCGATGGCGTGGCTGCAGAAGGCGAGCGAGCGCGGCGTCTCGCAGTAGTCGAGGCCCGCCTGCGACTTGAACCACTGGCGCTCGCGGTCGACGAGCGACACGAGGGCGATCGGGACGTCGAACGCGGCGGTGGCGAGACGGGTGAACCGGTCGAACCGGTCTTCGCGGGGCGTGTCGAGCAACCCCAGCGCGTGAAGGGCCTGGAGGCGTGCTTCTTCAGCGAGATCTTGTTGACTGAGCATGGGCATCCTTGATCGGCGAAGCACGCAGCCTGTGCGGCAAATTCTATCCGATTATCACCAATCCGTGCGATAGAGCCACATCCGTTGCATTCCGGGTACATCCCGTGCCGCTGTAAAATTTTGAAAACATTCTACTTCGAAATAATTGATGAGAATTCACCTTTTATGCAAAAACCATGCTGACTGGTGCACAAATGACACACCGCATTGCCAGATCGATCATATTGTGTGTGACCTAACCGAACGGTGGTGGCCGGAACCGTAAGGTGTGGCCTTTGCCCCGACAAGGACGGCCATGGACGCTTACCGGCAGTACCCCATCCGCCTGCGCATCAACGGCGAAGACCGCGCATTCGACGTCGAATCCACGGTGACGCTGCTCGACCTGCTGCGCGAGCGCGCCGGCCTCACCGGCACCAAGAAGGGCTGCGACCACGGCCAGTGCGGCGCCTGCACGGTGCTGCTGGACGGCCGCCGCATCAACGCCTGCCTCTCCCTCGCCGTCATGCAGAACGGCCACGAAATCACGACGATCGAGGGTCTCGCCGACGGCGACACGCTGCATCCGCTGCAGCAGGCCTTCATCGACCACGACGCCTTCCAGTGCGGCTACTGCACGCCCGGCCAGATCTGTTCGGCCGCCGGCCTCGTCGCCGAGGGCCAGGCACGGACGGTCGACGACGTGCGCGAACTGATGAGCGGGAACGTGTGCCGCTGCGGCGCGTATCCGCAGATCGCGCAGGCCGTGTGCGAAGTGATGGGGATCGCCGAATGAATCCGTTCGACTTCACCCAGGCCGCCAACGTCGACGCCGCGCTGGCCGCCCTCGCCGCGCCGGGCGCGCGTCCCATCGCCGGCGGCACCAACCTGCTCGACCTGATCAAGGAGGGTGTCATGCAGCCGTCCGGCCTCGTCGACATCAACCCGATCGCGGACCTCGACACGATCGAGGAAGACGGCACGGGCCTGCGCCTGGGCGCCCTCGCCCGCAACGCGGACACGGCCTGTCACCCGCTCGTGCGCGAACGCTATCCGCTGCTGGCCGCCGCGATCCTGGCCGGCGCGTCGCCCCAGTTGCGCAACATGGCGACGAACGGCGGCAACCTGCTGCAACGCACCCGCTGCGTCTATTTCTACGACGTGGGCACGCCGTGCAACAAGCGCGAGCCGGGCACGGGCTGTCCCGCCAAGGCCGGCATCAACCGCCAGCTCGCGATCCTCGGCACGAGCGCGCAGTGCATCGCCACGCATCCGTCCGACATGTGCGTGGCCCTGCGCGCGCTCGACGCCACCGTGCACGTGCGCGCGGCGAACGGCGAACGATCGATTCCGTTCGCCGACTTCCACCGCCTGCCGGGCGACACGCCCGACGTCGACACGACGCTGCAGCACGGTGAACTGATCACGCATATCACCCTGCCCGACGCGCGCCGCTTCGCGCAGCGCTGCGAGTACGTGAAGGTGCGCGACCGCCTGTCGTACGCGTTCGCGCTCGTCTCGGTGGCCGCCGCGCTGGACCTCGCCGCCGACGGCACCGTGCGCGCGGCCCGCATCGCGCTGGGCGGCGTCGCGCACAAGCCGTGGCGGGTCGAGGAAGCGGAAGCGCTGCTCGTGGGCCGCCCCGCCGGCGAGACCGCGTTCGAACAGGCCGCGGAGCGCATCCTGCGCGGCGCGCGCGGCTACGGCCAGAACGATTTCAAGATACCGCTGGCGCGGAACGCCATCGTCCAGGCGTTGACGAACGCCGCGAGGAAGGGAGACACGCAATGACCGACCTGATCCCCGACCTGCGCACGCCGACCGCCCCCGAAGGCACGGGCCGCGTACACAGCGGCATGGCCGTGTCGCGCACCGACGGCCGCGCCAAGGTGACGGGCGCCGCGCACTACGCGGCCGAGATCCCGGCGCCGGACCTCGCGTACGGCGTCGTCGTCAGCGGCACCGTCGCGCGCGGCCGCATCAAGGCCATCGACGCGGAGGCCGCCCGCGGCGTGCCCGGCGTGATCGACGTCATCACGCACGAGAACCGGCCTAAGATGCGCGGCAACGACCTCGCGTACAAGGACATGACGGCACCCGGCGGCTCGCCGTTCCGTCCCCTGTTTTCAAGCCGCGTGTTCTGGAGCGGCCAGCCGGTGGCGCTCGTCCTGGCCGAGACGTTCGAGGCCGCACGCTACGCGGCGAGCCTCGTGCGCGTCACGTACGACATCGAGGAGCACGACACGAATCTCCTTTCGACGCTGAACAAGGCTTACAAGCCGCGCCCGATGAAGGCCGGGTTCACGCCGCCAGGCTCGAAAGGCGACGCGGACCAGGCGTTCGCCGCGGCGCCCGTAAAGATCGAGGCGGAGTACTACAACGCCGTCGAGCACCACAACCCGATGGAAATGTTCGCCTCCACCGTCGTCTACGGCGAGGACGGCCACCTGACCATCTACGACAAGACCCAGAGTTCGCAGAACAGCCGCTGGTACGTGTCGCACGTGTTCGGGCTGTCGAAGAACAAGGTCACGGTGCGCAACCCGTACGTGGGCGGCGCGTTCGGATCGGGGCTGCGCCCGCAATACCAGTTGCCGCTCGCGGTGATGGGCGCCTTGAAACTGAAGCGTTCCGTGCGCGTCGTGCTCACGCGCCAGCAGATGTTCAGCTTCGGCCACCGGCCCGAGACGTGGCACAAGATCAAACTGGCGGCCGACAGGGACGGCAAGTTGCAGGCGGTGTGGCACGAGGCGATCCAGGAGACGTCGCGCCTGGAAGATTACGTGGAGGTCGTCGTCAACTGGTCCGGGCAGCTGTACGCGTGCGACAACATCCACCTCGGCTACCAGCTCGTCGAGCAGGACCGCGCGACGCCCATCGACATGCGCGCGCCGGGCGCCGCGCACGGCGTGCATGCGCTGGAAGTAGCGATGGACGAACTGGCGTACGAACTGCGCATGGACCCGCTCGCGTTCCGCCTGAAGAACTACGCGGAGCACAACTACCTGGAGGACAAGCCGTTCTCCAGCAAGGAACTGCGCCAGTGCTACCGGCTCGGGGCCGAGCGCTTCGGCTGGAAGGACCGGCCCGTCGAGCCCCGTTCGATGCGCGACGGCGATGAACTCGTCGGCTGGGGCATGGCGACCGGCATCTGGGATTCGCTCGTGATGATCGCGCGCGTGTCGGCCGTGCTGCATGCGGACGGGCGCCTCGTCGTGTCGAGCGCGGCATCCGACATCGGCACCGGTACGTACACCGTGATGGCGATGATCGCGGCGGAGCGTCTCGGCCTGCCGCTCGAACGGGTGACGTTCCAGCTGGGCGATTCCACCCTGCCGCTCGCCCCCGTGGAAGGCGGCTCGTCGCACGTGACGACGGTAGGCGGCGGCGTGGCCGGCGCCTGCGACAAGCTGAAGGCCACGCTGCTGAAGCTCGCACAGAAGGCCCCTGCGTTCAAGGGCCTCAAGTTGAAGGACGTCGACTTCAACGACGGCCGCATCCACCCGCACGGGCAGCCGGAGCAAGGCATCCTGCTGTCCGACCTGCTGGCGCAGGCGGGGCGCGAGCGCATCGAGGAAAAATACCTCATGACGCCGCAGATGCTCAAGCAGCGCAATTTTTCGCGCGCCGTGCACTCGGCCGTGTTCGTCGAGGTGCGCGTGAACGAGCGGCTCGGCATGGTGCGCGTGACGCGCGCCGTGTCCGCCGTCGCGGCCGGCCGCATCATCAATGCGAAGACGGCCGCGAGCCAGGTCAGCGGCGCCGTCGTGTGGGGCATCAGCCAGGCGCTGCACGAGGAGACGTTCACGGACCACCGTCTCGGCCGCTTCATGAACCATAACTACGCCGAGTACCACGTCGCGGTCAACAAGGACATCCCCGCCATCGAGGTGATCTTCGCGGACGAGGAAGACCGCATCGTCAGCAAGCAGCTCGGTGCCAAGGGCGTGGGGGAAATCGGCATCGTGGGCGTGGCGGCGGCCGTCGCGAACGCCGTGTTCCACGCGACCGGCAAGCGCCTGCGCACGACGCCGATCACGCCCGACAAAGTGCTGCTGGGGGATCACGAAGTGCCTGTCGGCAAGTAAAAATTTTCCACTCGGAATTTGAATCGTCGCATCGGCAACACGGGACAAACGAAATCTCACGAAAACTCATCTTTCGCTTGCCCAGCGAAACAATCTGACCCTATTCTTCCCGTTCGCGGTTCAGCCGCGGAGAGTCTGCCCGGAATGACAACGGACGAGAAGACATGACGCATAACGACACGGGCAATGTCGAGGTGACCCTCGACGAAGTCTTGATCACGCACGAACTCGCACGCCGCCCGGTGCGTGCGCCCGACCACCGCGCGGAGAGCCGCGCCCTCACGCTGCTCGGCCAGGAGCTCGTGACCCATCCGCGCGGCGTCGTGCAGCGGCTCGCCGAACTGGCGCTGCAGCTGTGCCGTGCCGGCACGGCCGGCGTCAGCATCCTGGAGTCCGGTCCCCATGGCGACGTGTTCCGCTGGCACGCGCTGGCCGGCGCGCACGCCGCTGCGCTCGGCGGCGCGGTGCCGCGCGGAGACAGCCCGTGCGGCGTCGTCATCGAACGCAATACGACCTTGCTGTTCGATGGGCCGGCACGCCGCTTCGCCTCGCTGCGCTGCGACGGCCCGCCGCTGCTCGAATGCCTGCTCGTGCCCTGGGCGATCGACGACCAGCCGATCGGCACGGTCTGGGTCATCGCCCACGATCCCGAGCGGCGGTTCGATGCCGAGGATGCGCGCCTGCTGGCGGAACTGTCGTCGTTCGCCGCGGCCGCGCACCAGGTCGTGAAGGCGCTGGACGGGGCGCAGTCGGCAAGCCAGGTCGAGCGCGGCCTCGCGACGCTGCGCCACCATGTCGAGACGCGCGCCGGGGGCACCGCCGAAGCCGCGCTGCTGGCCAGTCCCGCGATCCTGCGACCGCTGCTCGAACTGCACGTGGCGCCGCCCAGCGAGGTCGACCTGCCCGCGGCATTGGCCCCGGTGCTGAACCGCGCCTGCGCGCTGGCGGGCGCCGCCTACGGCCGCATCGAATTCGCCGCCGGCGCGGATGCGGGGCGCGCCATCGTGGCCCAGCGCACGCACGGCGCCGCCGCCGGCTACCGCAACGACGTCGTGCCCGTCGCGCGCGCCGCCGCGACGGATGCGCCGTATGCGCTCCCCCTGACGGCCCACGACGGCACCGTGCTCGGCACCTT
The DNA here is from genome assembly GCF_047325105.1 of Massilia cellulosiltytica. Lineage (NCBI taxonomy): Bacteria > Pseudomonadati > Pseudomonadota > Betaproteobacteria > Burkholderiales > Oxalobacteraceae > Massilia > Massilia cellulosiltytica. Next base: position 5,318,365 of record NZ_CP168562.1, read on the forward strand.
GCGCCTCGCGCTCGTGCGGCCGCCCGCGGCGGACGGCACGGGCCTGCTCGACCTGCTCGTGCGCACGGCGGCCGGCGCCATCGAACGCCACCGCAGCCAAGCGGCAAGGCGTGACGACGAGCGGCGCCAGGCCTTCCTGCTGCGCCTGAACGATGCCCTGCGCCCGCTGGCCGACCCGCGCCGCATCCAGGAAGAAGCCGCGCGCGTGCTGCGCGCCCATCTCGGCGTCGACCGGATCGGCTACGCGGCCGACTGCGGCGACGGCGAGCACCTGATCGTCACCCATGCGGACGGCTCGAGCGCGTCCGCGTTCGGCAGCAAGATGCGCTACGCCGACTTCGGTCCCGGCCTGCTGGCCGCGCTGCGCAAGGGCCGGCCGGTCGTGCGGCCGGATATCCTGTCCGATCCCGAGCTCGACGCGGCCGCACGCGAGGCGCATGCCGCGCTCGGCGCCCTCTCCGTGGCCGACGTGCCGCTCGTGAAGGACGGCCGCCTCGTCGCGATCCTGTTCGCGCACCACGGCCAGGCGCGCGCCTGGAGCGCCCCCGACCTGGCCGTCATGCAGGAGACGGCCGAGCGCACCTGGGCCGCCGTCGAGCGCGCGCAGGCGCAGGCCGAGCGCGAGGCCGCCCACGCGGAACTGATGCGCCAGTCGCGCTTCGTCGCGACGACGATGGATGCGCTGCCCGACTTCGTCTACGCGTTCGACCGCGCGCACCGCTTCGTCTACGTCAACCGCGCGATGGAAGAACTGTACGGCATGGCGGCCGGCGCGCTCGTGGGCCGCAGCTTCGCCGACCTGGACTTCCCGTCCGACCTGGCCGCGCGCCTGGACGGCCACCTCGACACCATCTTCCGCACCGGCGTCACCATCCAGGACGAGGTGTATTTCACGAGCCCCACCGGCACGAGCGCCTATTTCCAGTTCCGCTGGGGGCCCGTGCTGGCCGAGGACGGAACGGTCGAGCAGGTCGTGGGCGTCTCGCGCGACACGACCGGCCGGCGCATGCTGGAAGCGCGCCTGCGCGAGAGCGAGGAAAGGGCGGCCTTCCTGCTGCGCCTGTCCGACGCGATGCGCTCGCTGGACGATGCCGACGCAATCGAGGCGACGGCCACGCGCATGGTGGCCGCGCACCTGGGCGCAAGCCGCGTGCTGATCGGCGAATTCGAGGAAGGCCGCGTCCACATCCGGCGCGACCACGTGGAGGGCGTCGCGTCGCTGGCCGGCACGTATCCGATGCCGTCGCTGGGCGCGCGGGCGCTCGCGGCGTTCGAGCGGGGCGAACCCTTCGTCGTCGAGGACACCGCGCGCGACCCGCACACGGACAGCGCCACGCGCGCCGGCTGGATCGGCGTCGGCATCGCATCCCACGTCGGCGTCGGGCTGTATTCCGGCGGGCGCATCGCCGGCGTGTTCTGCGTGCACCACGCGGCGCCGCGGCACTGGAACGCGGCCGAAGTGAACCTCGTACGCGAAGCGGCCGAACGCACGTGGGCCGCGATCGAGCGCGTGCGCGCCGAGCAGGCGCTGAAGGACGCGGACCGGCGCAAGGACGAATTCCTGGCCACGCTGGCGCACGAGCTGCGCAACCCGCTCGCACCGATCAGCAACGCGATCCAGCTGATGCGCCGCGCCGACAGCCGCGATGCCGCCGATCGTCTCACAGGCATCGTCGAGCGCCAGGTGCGGCAGATCGTCAAGCTCGTCGACGACCTGATGGAGATCGCACGCATCTCGCGCGGCAAGATCGAACTGGACCGGCGCGCGCTGGCCCTGGCCGACATCGTGCGCGACGCCGTCGAGGCGAGCCGCCCGCAGATCGAACGCGCCGGCCACGTCCTCGACGTGACGGAGCCCGACGCCTCCCTCGTCGTGCACGGCGACGCCGTGCGCCTCACGCAGGTGCTCACGAATTTGATCAACAACGCCGCCAAGTACACCGGCGCGGGCGGCCGCATCGACCTGCTCGCCCGGCGCGAGGGCAGTGCCGTCGCGCTGCGGGTGCGCGACAACGGCCGCGGCATCCCGGCCGCGCAGCTGCCCCACGTGTTCGACATGTTCGCGCAGCCGCACCTGGGCACCCGGGGCGACGGCGACGGCCTGGGCATCGGCCTCGCCATCGTGCGCAAGCTCGTCGAGATGCACGACGGGACGGTGGAAGCGCACAGCGCGGGACCGGGCTGCGGCAGCGAATTCGTCGTACGGCTGCCCCTGCTGCACGACACCGCGCCGGACGGCGAAGCGGGGACGACGTGTGCGGCGCTGGCCGGCCACCGCGTCCTCGTCGTCGACGACAATGCCGACGCGGCCGACACGCTGGCCCAGCTGCTGGACATGCACGGGGCGCGGGCGCGGGCCGTGTACGGCGGCCCGGCCGCGCTGGCGGCGCTGCCGGCGTTCGCGCCCAGCGTCGTGCTGCTCGACCTGGGCATGCCGGAGATGGACGGTTTCGATGTCGCGCGCGCCATCCGCGCGGAAGGCCATGCGCATGTGCGCATCGTCGCCCTCACGGGCTGGGGCCAGCAGGCCGACCGCGCACGCACGCGCGCTGCCGGGTTCGATCATCACATGACCAAGCCGGTCGATCTGGCGGCGCTAGCCGCGTGGCTCGGCGCGTAACTCGTCCATCAGCTGCGCGTGCAGGCGCCGGTCGCCGCACGCCAGCACCGTGCCGCCGTGCTGCACGTCGCCGCCATCCCACGCCGTGATCACGCCGCCCGCCCCTTCGATGATGGGCACCAGCGCCTGCACGTCCCACGGCTGCAGGCCCGCCTCGACGACGGCGTCGACGAGGCCGGACGCCAGCATGCAATAGGCGTAGCAGTCGCCGCCATAGCGCAGCAGCCGCGCGCGGCCTGCGACGGCGTCGAACGCGATGCGCTGGGCGGGATCGAAAATGTCGGGCGACGTGCACATCACGTGCGCGTCCGCCAGCTGCGCGCACGGGCGCGTGTGCAGCACGTGGCCGCCGTTCCACGCGCAGTGCGCCGTGCCGACGAAGCGCTCGCGCGTAAAAGGCTGGTTCATGAGACCCAGTATCGGGCGCGTACCGTCGTTCAGCGCGATCAGCGTGCCCCACAGCGGCAGGCCGAGGAGGAAGGCCCTGGTGCCGTCGATGGGATCGAGCACCCACGTCAGGCCGCCGCTGCCCACCTGCGCGCCCTCCTCTTCGCCGAGGATGCCGTGGTGCGGATAGCGGGCGCGGATCAGCGCGCGCATCACGCGCTCGGCGCCGCGGTCGGCCGCGGTCACGGGATCGAAGCCGTGCGCGCTCTTGTTCTCGGCGCCGCTGCCGGCGCGGAAATGCGGCAGGATGGCGCCGGCGGCCGCGTCGGCCAGCTCGTTGGCGAACTGCAGGTACTCGTCGAATTCGGTGGCATCGATGGGCATCGGCTATCTCGCAGGAAGGCGGCACGGCGCCGCCTCCGCCATCCTACCGCGAACCCGCGGCGGCTTGGTGAAATACGCACGCTTCGCCATCGTCGGGCACCCGCACCCGCGCCATCAGGCCGTGCGTCTCCACCCACGCCCGCAGCGCGGCCCGCGACAGCATGCAGTGATTCACGGCCTCCAGGTGGCTCGCGACGATGGCCGCCCGCGGCGCCGCCTCCACCACGCTGGCCACGTCGTCCAGGTCCATGATGATCGGCCCCAGGCCCGGCACCTGCGCGTCGCCGCAGTTCAGCACGACGACGTCCGGGTCGTACGTCTCCAGCGCCGCCGCCACGTGCACGTTCCACACGGTGTCGCCGGCGATGTACAGCGTGGGCTCGTCCGGATGGCGCAGCACGAGGCCGCTCACTTCGCCCATGCGCGCGCCGATGGCGGCCATGACGGTGTCGCTGCCGTGCTGGCCGCGCGTCTGGGCGATGCGGATGCCGTCGAACGGCGTGTCGCCTTGCGCCGACAGCGTGCGCACATCCGTGAAGCCGTCGGTGCGGATGGCTTGCGCATCGGCGTCGTTCTGCGCGAACACGGTCAATGCGCGCGGCAGTTCGCGCCGCGCGGCGTCGTCCCAGTGGTCGGCGTGCAGGTGCGTGACGAGCACGGCGTCCACATCGAACAGCGTCGCCAACGGCACGGGCAGGTCGACGAGCGGATTCGCCAGGTGGCTGTTGGCCGTGCCGGCAAAGCCCGGGTAGGCGCCCTTGTCGGCCAGCAGCGGATCGACAAGGAAGGTCTTGCCGGCGTATTCGATGAGCAGGGTGGCGTTGCGGATCTGGGTCACTTGCATGGTGTCTCTCCTTGGTGTGTGTGACGCCATTCTCGCGGTGCGGACGGTTGCCCGACAGTGGCCCGGAGGACAACCTTCGATATAATCGGGCCATGCCCCGAACCGAACCCTCCACCTGGCGTGTCGCCGTCATTGCCTTCGACGGCATGACGCCCTTCCACCTGTCCGTGCCCTGCCTCGTGTTCAGCGGCCGTCCCGGCGCGGATGCGAGATCGCACTTCGCGCTGACGGTGTGCGGCGCCGGCACGGATGCGCCGCTGGCCACGAGCGCCGGCTTCGGCATCGTGCCGGGCCACGGCCTGGAAGCGCTGCGGGATGCCGACATCGTCGTCATGCCCGCCTGGTACGACGACTGCCGCCCCGCGCCGCCCGCGCTGCTGGACGCGCTGCGTGCGGCGCATGCGCGCGGCGCCTGCATCGTCGCGCTGTGCCTCGGCGCGTTCCCGGTGGCCGAGGCGGGCCTGCTGGACGGCCGCACGGTCGCCACGCACTGGGCCCTCGCCGCCGAGCTGGCGCGGCGCCACCCGCGCGTGAAAGTCGATCCGGACGTGCTGTACGTGGACGATGGCGACGTGCTGACGTCGGCGGGCGTGGCGGCGGGCATCGACTGCTGCCTGCACCTGATGCGCCGGCTGTGCGGTGCGGACGCGGCGAACCACGTGGCGCGCATGCTCGTCGTGGCGCCGCACCGGCAAGGGGGCCAGGCCCAGTTCATCGAACGGCCGCTGCCCGTGTCGCCCAGCGACGGCCGCCTGTCCGCGGTGCTGGAGTGGGTGACGCGCCACCTCGGCGAGGAACACGGCATCGACGACCTGGCCCAGCGCGCCGCCATGAGCCGGCGTAACTTCACGCGCCACTTCCGCCAGGCGACGGGCACGTCGTTCAAGCAATGGCTGCTGGCCCAGCGGCTGGCGCACGCGCGCTGGATGCTGGAGACATCCGATGCGGCCGTCGAGGTCGTGGCGCAGGAGGCCGGCTTCGGCTCCGCGCTGTCGCTGCGCCAGCTCTTCCGCGCCGCGCTGCAGACGTCGCCGGCGGCGTACCGGAAGGCCTTTCGGCGTGGTGCGGACGGCTAGCCGTCCACCCTACGCACGGCCCGCGCCCAGCCACGCGCGCAGCACATTCAGGTCGACCGGCTTGGTGAGGTGAAAATCGAACCCGGCCCCGCGCGTGCGCTCGCGGTCGCTCTCCTGTCCCCACCCCGTCAGCGCGACGATGCGCACGCCGGACCAGGCGGGATCGGCGCGGATGCGGCGCGCCACGTCGAGGCCGTCCATGTCCGGCATGCCCAGGTCGAGCAGCACCGTGTGCGGCCGCAGGACCGGCAACGCGGCCAGCGCGGACGGGCCGTCGTACACGGCGCGCGCCTGGGCGCCGTCCGCGTCCAGCAGCATCGCGAGCGTGTCGGCGGCGTCCTGGTTGTCGTCCACGACGAGGATGCGCTGCCCCGCCAGCGGCGCCGCGCCCGCCCCCGCGGCGGCGCCGTCGTGGGCGGCGCCGGGCGGTTCGGCCAGCGGCAGGCGCACGATGAATTCGCTGCCCAGCCCCGTCCCGGCACTGTTCGCCTCCACGGTCCCGCCATGCATCAGCACGAGGCTGCGCACCATCGCGAGGCCGATCCCGAGCCCGCCCTGCCCGCGCCCGGCCGCGCGGTGCGCCTGCGTGAACATGTCGAACACCGCGGGCAGGTGGCCGGCCGGGATGCCGATGCCGTTGTCGCGCACCGCGATCTCGACTTCCAGGCCGTCGCGCCGCGCCTCCAGCGCGATCCTGCCGCCCTGGTCCGTGTACTTGGCCGCGTTGTTCAGGAGGTTCGCGAGCACCTGCGTGAGGCGCACGCTGTCCGCGTTCAGCGTCAGCGCTTCGTCGGGCAGGCGCACGTCCAGCTGGTGGTGGTGCTGGTCGATCAGCGGCCGGCTCGTCTCGACGGCGCCGTGCACGACGTCGGCCAGCAGCAGCGGCTGCCGGTGCAGCTCGATCTTGTCGCGCGTGATGCGCGAGATCTCGAGCAGGTCGTCGACGAGCTTGATCATCTGGCGCACCTGGCGGCCCAGCATCTCGACGAGGCGGTCGGCGCGGCGGCGGCCGTCCGGATGGCGCAGCAGGTGCACCGCGTTGCTGATCGGCGCGAGCGGGTTGCGCAGCTCGTGCGCCAGCACGGCCAGGAATTCGTCCTTGCGGCGGTCCGTCTCCTTCAACGCCTGCTCGGCCAGCACGGCGTCCGTGATGTCGAGCGAAGCGCCGACGTGGCCCGCGTAGCTGCCGTCCGGCGCGAACAGCGGCTGCGCGTAACTGTCGAACCAGCGCCACTGGCCGTCGTGGCGGCGCACGCGGTCGACGTTGCGCCAGGGCCGGCGCGTGCGCACGGCATCCATGTAGTCGGCGATGTACGCGGGCGCGTCGTCCGGATGCACCAGTTCGTGCCAGCCGATGCCCATCACGTCCTCGAATGCCTTGCCCGTGAAATCGAGGTAGTACTGGTTGACGAACACGTTGCGGCCTGCTTCGTCGTTCTGCCAGATCAGCACGGGCACGGTATTCGCCAGCGTGCGGAAGCGCTGTTCCGACACCCGCAGCTCGTCCTCGACGCGCTTGCGCGCCGTGATGTCCTGCACGATGTTGACGGCGCCGGCGATACGGCCCGCATGGTCGCGCAGCGGCGTGATGTTGAGCAGGACGTCGATGCGGCTGCCGTCCGGCCGTTCGATTGCCAGGTCGCGGTCGACGACGGCATGTCCCCCGGCCAGCACCTCGCGCAGCGGCGCCGTGAAGTTTTCCAGCCGGTGGCCGTTGTGCGCGCACGCCTCCGGCCCCCAGCACGCGGGCGCCTCGCCGGGCGGACCGCCGCACAGCGCGTCGGCGCAGGCGTTGTGGAACACGACCGTTCCCGCCGCATCGCAGGCGACGACACCGGCCGGGATCGCGCCGATCAGGTCGCGGTAGCGCTGCTCGCTGGCGCGCAGTGCGTCGTCGGCCTGGCGGCGCTGCGCGATCCCGTGTTCGAGCATGCGGTTGTGCCCCGCCAGCACGCGCGTGCGTTCCTCGGCCGCCTGCATCAGTTCGCGCCGGCCCTCGGCCGTTTCCTCGAGCGCGACGATGGTCTGGTAGGCGGCGGCGGCGAAGTCGGCCAGGTTGCGCAGCACGCGCGCATCCTCGGCATCGAATTCCCGGTCGGGGCGATGGCTGATCACCCACACCGTGCCCACCGCGCGGCCCTGGGCCGTCCACGGCACGAGCAGGTTTTCGATCATCGGCGGGTCGAAGCCGGCCATTGCCGCGAAGCAGCGCTCGCCGTACCGCATGAGCATGGTTTGATTGCGGTCGACTACCACGCCGCACGGGCTGACGTCGAAAGCGATCGTGCCGCCAAGATGCTCCGCGAACAGCCCTGCCGCCGCGTGCCAGCGGAAATAGCGGCCCCCGTCCTGTTCCTCGAGGAGGCTGATGCCGGCCGAACCGGCATTGCACAATTCGAGCACCAGTTCGGCGAGTTTCTGCGGAACACCGTGCGGATCGGCGGCCAGCTGCCGGGCGAGCGCAACCATCGCCCGGTTTTCGGCCGCGTAGTCCGGCGCCCGGCGCGGACGCCGCGCCAGTTCCTCCGTGATGAGCACGTCGTCCACGCAGGAGACGGCGGCAGGGGTTGGGATCTCCATCGGCACTGTATCGCTCGTATTGACACCCCATGCTACCGAAAAGCACACCGCCGTGGCGCGCTAATGCATTGCAGGTGCAATCAAGCCGTGCCGGGTTTCCCCGGACTCAACAACCGCCGGTATTCGCCTTGACGTTGGGGACGCCGGTGCCGTCATAGGAATACTGCACGGAACATTGCGTGGGATTCGGCGCGCTCTCGATGCGCCATCCGGCATCGCCGTTCGGGATCTTGTTGTTGCCGTAGCCATAGAACGTGTAGCCGTCGGCCTCGACCGCCGCCGAGGACAGGTAACAGCCGTTGGCCGGCACCGTCAGGCCTTGCACCACCGAGCCGATGCCGTCGCACCACCGGTCGGGGTAGCCGCTCCAGACACGGATGTTGGTGCCGTCCATGTCGACGTTCGTCAGGTTCGCGATGGCGAGCGGCGTGCCGGCGCCGCGGATCGCGGTCAGCGACTTGACCAGCTTGATGCCCGTGTTGACGGAGCCGGTCAGCGCGTGGATCGACGCCTTGCGGCTGTCCCCCCCGAGGTCGGCGAATTTCGGCAACGCGACCGCGGACAGGACGCCCAGGATGACGATGACGACGATCAGTTCGATCAGCGTGAAGCCCCGGGTCCGTGCGGCAGTCGGGGCGTGAATTCCATTTTGATGTCGATACATGGCGCGCGCTCGATAGATAAGCTGGTTACATTCTTTTCCACAAAGAATTGTTTCAGTATATCAATACACTCGCCACATATCTATCATTTGGTTGGCCGACCGTTGTAACCTTGCGTCTCTACGGCTTGGCCAGGCCCATCTTGGCCAGGGTCAGCGTCTCGTCCGCCCTGCCCCAGCCGCCGTCGGCGACCTCTTCCACCAGCACCATCGAATAAGGCCGGGCCTGCTCGCCGAAATACTCGACGAACATGGCGGTCGTGCGGTGGATGATCTCTTCCTTGCGCGCCGCGTCGACGACGCCTGCCGGGAATTTGAAATTTGCGAATGGCATGATGCCTCCTTGTCGTGAATGGCGACGGATGTCGCCGATGCACGCATTGTCGGCGTTCGCGCCGATGCGATAAATGTGGAGAAATGGCGAAGTCCGTTCAACCTCGCCCAACAATGATGCTCACAGGGCCGCGTCCAGCGCGAGCCGCAGCGGTCCCGGCGTGATGCCCGTCCAGCGCTTGAACGAACGGCGGAAATTGGCGGCGTCGTGGAAGCCCAGGTAGGCCGCGGCCGCTTCATTGTCGAGCCGGCGGGCCTGGAACAGCCACAGCGCGACGTGCGTGCGCACCTGGTCCAGCTCGGCCTGGAAATGCGTGTGATGGCGCAGCAGCTGGCGCTTCAGCGTGGCCGGGCTGACGCCGAAATCGTGGGCCGTGCGCTCCAGCGTGGGCGCGGCGCACACCCGCTCCAGCAGGTAGTCGTACAGCGCGGCCAGCAGGCCAGGCGGCCGTTCGGGTTCCGCGGCGGCTGCCGCCTGCGCGAGGCCGGCCGCGACGCCGTTGCCGCGCGGCCAGGGGCGGTCGAGCCAGGCCGCATCGATCAGCATGGCGTCCAGCTGGCAGTCGAAACGCAGCGCGCTCCCCAGATGGACGTGGTGCTGCTCGACGTGACGCGGGGCCGCGCGGTTGAAGCAGAAGCGCCACGGCAGCCTTTCCCCGCCGAGCCAGCGGCACAGCGCGACGACGGCCGTCATGTGCATCTCGACCAGCGCGGGACGCAGCCCCGGCGCGCCGTGGCTGTCCACCCAGTACAGCAGCGCCACGTCGCCCCACGTCTCCAGGCGCGGACGCAGCAGGGGCGTGAGGCGCGCATGCCAGCGGCACAGCGTCTCGAGCAGCGCGCGCAACGTGGGCGCCTGCACGAGCGCGTGGCTGGCCGCGCCGTCGTGGCCCGGCAGCAGCTGCTGGCCCAGCATGAACGACGTGTCCGGGCTGTCCAGTGCGCGCAATGTGTTCGCGAGCAGGCGCAGGAGCTGGCTCGCCGACACCGGCGTCGCCGGGTCGAGCGGATCGGCCAGGCCCGTGTCGCGCAGCAGGACGGCGTCGTCCGCATCGGCCGCGCGGCCGTATTCGAGCACGAGGGCCGGCTGCAGATAGCCCGGGATAGCCGGGTCGGCCGCCGCGCACCAGGCGATCACGCCGCGTCCATCCGGCGGCACAGGTCCGCCAGCAGGATCTCGGGCGCGCCGTCGGCCGGCGCGCAGTCGTGGCGCAGGCTCAGTGCCACGCGGCGTTCGCCCGCATGATGACGCATGGCGCCGACCATCGCGCACAGGTGGCGCGCGGCGTCCGCGGCGGCGTCCACGCCGAGGTCCGGCATCAGCACGGCGAAGCGGTCGCCCGCGTAGCGGCACAGCAGGTCGTCGTTGCGCAGGTTCAGCAGCAGCATGTGCGCGACGGCCTGCAGCACCCGGTCGCCTTCCGCCCTTCCGTGCTCGCGGTTGATGCGGTGGAAGCCGTCGATGTCGAGCAGGACCACGGTCCCTGTCGTGCGGCGCAGCTGCTCGCGCAGGTAGCCGGCATCGGCCAGCTGCGTGACGCGGTCGAACGGCCGGTGGCTGCGGAACAGGCGCTCGCGCTTGCGCAGGTGGTCCGTCAGCAGCGCCTGTTCGCGGCGCCAGTAGTACAGCCCCGCCGTCAGCACGAGCATCCCGAACGGCACGAGACCTTCCAGTGCGTTGTCCCACAGCGCGTCCTTGTCGATGCGCCAGAACTCGTCCAGGCAGTCGGCCCACGAGCCGAGCGTGATGCACGCAAGGCCGCCGGCCAGCAGCCGCGTCACGCGTCCGTCCGGCCGGCTCGCCAGCACGAGCAGGCACCACACGAGCGCCATCAGCGCGGTGCCGCCCTCGTCGACGATGTCCATCCAGTGCCAGCTCGCGAACGGCTTATACGTGCCGGCGGACGCGTACATCGCGGCGAATGCGGCCAATGCGCAGGCGAGGACGAGGAGCGGACGGACGAAGGCAGGCATGGCGGCGTGGTTGCGAAAAATGACGGCCGAAGGTAGCGCGGGCGTGTGACAGGTTGATGACAGGCGCACGGGTCCGAACGGCTCACGCCGCACGCGTTTCCCGAGCACCGTGGACGGTCTGCCCGCGGGCGTGCCGGGTCAATTCGGCTCATTCCGCGGTCTTAAGGCCTGGCGCGGCGCCGGACGTCACCGACCCGTCATATTCGGTGCCGAGAATGCGCCGCATTCCAACCACGTCCTGACAGAACAACAATGCGACCTCTCGACCTTCCCAAGACTTTGACAGCGCTCGGCGCGGGCCTGCTGGCCGCCGGCGGCGTGCACGCGGCCGACACCGTCGTCGTGACCGGCCAGCGCGCCAGCCTCGCGCACGCCATCGCGGCGCAGGAAAAGGCCGACAACATCGTCTCCGTCGTCAGCAGCGACGACATCGGCGGCCTGCCGGACAAGAACGCCGCCGAGGCGCTGGCCCGCCTGCCGGGCGTCGCCGTGCAGCGCGACCAGGGCGAAGGCCGCTACGTCGTCGTGCGCGGCCTGGATGCCGATTACAACAGCGTCACCATCAACGGCGCGACCGTGCCGTCGCCGGAAGCGTCGCGCCGCGCCGTCGCGCTGGACGTGCTGCCGGCAGGCCTGATCCGCGAACTGGCCGTCACCAAGACCCTCACGCCCGACCAGGACGCGAACGCGCTGGGCGGCAGCATCGACGTCAAGACCCTGTCCGCGTTCGACCTGCCGGGCCGCCTGCTCAGCATGGGCGCGGCCGCCAGCCACGACGACCTCACGCACCGCACCAGCCCCTCCGCCAACGCGCTGTGGGCGCAGCGCTTCGCGGGCGGCACGCTCGGCATCGCGGCCGGCCTGTCGGGAGAGAAGCGCAGGTTCGGCTCGGACAACGTGGAGACGGGCGGCGCGTGGAGCGGCAACCGTTTGTCCGGCTTCGAATTGCGCGACTACCTGCCGGCGCGCACGCGCCGCGCGGGCGCGCTGAACGTCGACTGGCGTCCCGATGCCGGCACCAGCGTCGCGCTGCGCAGCTTCCTGTCGCGCTTTTCGGACGACGAGGTGCGCGACCGCCTCACGGTCGGCAACGTCAAGGGCGGCGCTCTGGCCGAGGGACAGACGGATACGGCCCGCGTGGAACGCCGCATTCGCCAGCGCAAGTACACGCAGGAGATCCGCTCCGTCAGCCTCGCCGCCGATCACCGCATCGACGCGTGGAAGATCCATGCGGAAGCGGCCGGCACGCGCGCCAGCGAAGACACGCCCGAGTCGCTGAACGACGGCCGTTTCCGCGGCACGTCCAGCTTTGCCGGCATCGGCTTCACGGACGGCATGCAGCCGCACCTGATCGCGCCCGCGGCCGTGTTCGATCCGGCCAGCTATGCGCTGAACGCCATCACGCTGCAGCAGCGTTATTCGTCCGACCGCACGCACCAGCTGCGCGTGGACCTCGCGCGCGACGTCGACGCGGGCGACTGGCGCGGCGTCGTGAAGTTCGGCGCCAAGGCGATCCGGCGCGACAAGGACAACGACACGAACCAGTGGGCCTACAACAGCAGCAAGACCACGGGCGGCAATTACTGGGGCCCCGGTTCGACGGCCATGTCCGCGTTCACGAACGGCGCCACCCTAGACTATGCGCTGGGCACGATCGGCGCCGCGCTCGACCCGGCATTGATTCGCGCCCGCGTGGCGGGGCTCGATCGCGCCGCGGCGCGCCTGGTCGCCGAATCGGCACTGAACGACTACGGCATGCGCGAAGACATCGATGCCGGCTATGTGCAGGCGAGCTTCATGCGCGGTCCGTGGACGATCCTGGCCGGCGTGCGCGCCGAACGGACGCGCTTCGCGGCCGACGGCAACGAGGTGGCAGGCAGCACGATCACGCCGCGCCACGCAGATCGCAATTACACCAACTGGCTGCCCGGCGTGCAGCTGCGCTACGACATCGACCGCGCCACGAGCGTGCGTGCCGCGTGGACGAACGCCGTCGTGCGCGCCAACTTCAGCCAGCTGGCGCCCGGCATCAGCCTGGCCAGCGCCACCGAGGCGACGATCGGCAACCCGGACCTCGCGCCGCTGAAGGCCCACAATCTCGACATCGGCATCGAGCGCATCCTGGGCAGCGGCGGCGTCGTATCGGCCTATGCGTTCTACAAGGACATCCGCAATTTCACGTATGCCGCCAACCTCGCGGGCACGGGCCGGTGGGTGGGCTATACGACCGCCACGTCGTATGCGAATGGCGACGGCGCCGACGTGCGCGGCCTCGAACTGGCCTGGCAGCAGCCGTTGCGCATGCTGCCCGCGCCGTTCAACGGCCTGCTCGTCGGCGCCAACGCGACGCTCACGTCGTCCAGCGCCGACATCGGCGGTCGCGGCATCCGCATGCCGGGCCAGGCGCAGCGCATGGCGAACGTGATGCTGGGGTACGAGGCGGGTCCGCTGTCCACGCGCATCGCCGTCAACTACAAGTCGCCGTATCTGCTGGAGCTGGGCGGGGACGTGAGCGACCCGATGCAGGACCATCTCGTCGACGCGCAGAAGCAGGTCGACTTCTCGCTCGCCTGGCAACTGGGCAAGCGCTGGCAGCTGTCGTTCGACGCCGCGAACCTGAACAACGAAACCTATTACGTGTACCAGGGCGTGAAGGGCCACAACGTCCAGTACGAACGCTACGGCCGCACCTACAAGATCGGCCTGAAAGCGAGCCTGTTCTGATGAAAGCAATCTTCCTGTACGCCGCCCTGCTCGCCACGACGGCCCACGCGCAAGTCATCCCGCCCGCGCTGCACGGTGCGAACGAGCTGGCCGCGCTGCCCGGCGGCGGCTGGCTTGCGCTGGACAAGCACGCGCTGCGCCTCGTCGATGGCAGCGGTAACGAACGCGCCAGCGTCGCCGTGCGCGGCCGCCAGTTCGACGTGCGCGACGGCCTGGCGCTCGTCGTCGATGCGAACGCCGAACGCGCGGTCCCCGTCCGCATCGATGCGAAGGGCCTGCACGCCCTGCCCCCGCTGCCCGAGACCGGCTTCGGCATCGAAGCGGCCTGCCTGTACCGCGACGCGCAGCACCTCGACCACGCGTTCCTGATCGCGAAGGATGGCCAGGCGCAGCAATGGCTGCTGGGCGAGCCGGCCCGCCTGGTGCGCCACATGGCGCTGCCGCCGCACGTGAAGCACTGCCGCGTGGACGATACGGAGGCGACGCTGTACGTAGCCGAAAGTGGCCTGGGCCTGTGGGCCTACGACGCCGCTCCGGAAAGCGCCGGCGCCCGCGTGCCGGTCGCACTGGCGGCGCCGTTCGGCAAGCTGGCCAAGGGTGCGGGCGCCATCGCCGTATTGCCCGGCGGCGTGGCCGCGCTGGATGGGCGCGGCACGCTGCACGCATGGCGCCGCGCGGGCGACACGTGGCGCGAACAGGCTGCGCTGCCTTTGAATGCACACGCGCTGGCATCCGGCGCGCGCCTGCTCGCGCGCACGGACGCCGGCTGGACGGATGCCGGCCTGGCATGGAAAGCGTCGGCATCGAAGCCGGCGGCGCTGCCGGTCGTGCTGCCGCGCGCGCAGACTGCGCCCGTCGCGCGCGCCGGCGACGCCGCCGACGATCCCGCGCTCTGGATCCACCCGGCGGACCCGGACGGCGCGCGCATCCTCGGCACGAACAAAAAACAGGGCCTGCTCGTGTACGACCTCGCGGGCCGCCAGACGCAGCTGCTGGAAGCGGGCCGCCTGAACAACGTGGACGTACGCCAGGACCTCGCGTTCGGCGCCGGCGTCCGCGTCGATCTCGCGATGGCCACGCAGCGCGACGAGAACGCGATCGTGCTGTTCGCCATCGACGGCAACGGCACCGTCGAGGAAGCCGCGCGCCTGCCCACGACGCTGTCCGACATCTACGGCGCCTGCCTCTATCGCACACGGCAAGGCGGGCTGGATGCCATCGTCAACGACAAGGACGGACGCTTCCAGCAATACCGCATCACGCGTACGGACGGCCGGTTCGGCGCCACGCTGGCGCGCAGCTGGCGCCTCGCGAGCCAGCCGGAGGGTTGCGTGGCGGACGAACGCACCGGATTGCTGTTCATGGGCGAGGAAAAGCGCGGCCTGTGGGTGGCGGATGCCGACGCAGCGAAGCCGATGACACCGCGCCTCGTGCTGCCGGTGGGCGGCCTGCTGCATGCGGACGTCGAAGGCATGGGCGTTTATCACGGCAAGACGGGCAGCTGGATCGTCGTGTCGAGCCAGGGCAACGACAGCTATGTCGTGCTGGATGGCACGGCGCCGTTCACGGTGCGCGGCGCGTTCCGGATCGGCATCGACGCGGCCAGGGGTATCGACGGGACGTCCGAGACGGATGGACTGGACGTCACGTCCGCGCGCCTGGGCGGGCCGTATGGCAAAGGCCTGCTCGTCGTGCAGGATGGCCACAAGCGGCTGCCGGACGGGCCGCAGAACTTCAAGCTGGTGGCGTGGGAGGACGTCGCGAAGGCGTTGAGGCTCGGCGACTGAAGTGACCGTCGTCCCCGCGCAGGCGGGGACCCATACTGAGGTGACCAGGACGCTCTGCATGAGGCGAACGGCGGTATTACATGGTAATGACGTTTGCGCTACCATACAGTCGAGAGCGACTCACGACGACCGCATGGAACTCGAACTGATCACCCGCCGCCCGGCAACGCCCCGTCCGGACAGCCCGCGCCTGCTGCTGGTGCACGGCATCTGCGTGGGCGCCTGGGTGTGGGAGGAACACGTCCTGCCCTGGTTCGCCGACGCTGGCTTCGAAGTGCATGCGCTCAGCCTGCGCGGCCATGGCGGCAGCGGCGGGCGCGAACGGCTGAACGACTGGCGCCTGGCCGACTACACCGAGGACTTGCGCACGACCATCGCGCGGCTGGGCGACGGGCCGCTGGTCGTCGTCGGCCACTCGCTCGGCGGCGCCGTCGTGCAGGACTGGATCCGCAGCGGCGGGCACGCGGCCGGCGTCGCGCTGCTCGCGTCCGTGCCGCCGTGGGGCCTCGCGTATTCGGCGTGGCAGATGATGCTGTCCTCGCCCGACCTGTTCCAGCAGCTGGCGCGCCTCTCCTTCGCCGAACCGCGGACGCTCGACCCGGACGTCATGCGCCGCCACCTCTTTTCCGACGACCTGCCCGATGCCGACTATGCCCGCTTCGCGCGCCGCGTGCAGGGCGAATCGCGCCACGTGGGCATCGAACTGCAGGGCTGGCGGCCGTTCGCGCCGATGCCCTGGCAGGCGCCGCCCGTGTTCGTGCTGGGCGGCGACGACGACCGCTTCATCCGCCCCGACGCCGTGCGCGGCACCGCGACCTACTACGGCGTGAAACCGCACCTCGTGCCGCAGCTGGCGCATGCGCTGATGCTCGATCCGCACTGGGAAGACGCGGCCCGGCCGCTGCTGGACTGGATCCTGAAGCTGCCTGCATGATAAGACCATGACCCACCCGCTCGACAACATCTTCTGGAACTGCCTCGACGGCCCGCACCGCCATCTTTCCACCGGCACCGACCGGGCGCGCCGCTATGCGCCGGGGTTGTCGCCCATCGTGGGCTTTCCCGATCCCGAGCGGCCCGATTTCGCCGCGCTGCGCCCGTTCTGTACGCCCGGCGAGCAGTTCTATTGCGACGTCTGGTCCGGTCCCGCGCCGGACGGCTGGCGCATCGAGGTCGATGCGAAGATGTTCCGCCTCGCGTGGGATGGCCGCCCGGGCCCGGCCGACGATCCCGCGCCGGACGCCCTGCCGCTGGGCCCCACCCACGCGGAAGAGGCACTGGCGCTGGCCCGGCTGACGCGTCCCGGCCCGTTCGGCCTGCGCACGATCGAGATGGGCGAATACTTCGGCTGCTTCGAGGACGGCCGCCTCGTCGCGATGGCCGGCGAACGCACGACGGCGGGCCGCTATCGCGAGATCAGCGGGGTCTGCACGCACCCCGGCCACCAGGGCCGCGGCTACGCCAAGCGCCTGATGCAAAAGCTCATCATGCGCCAGCTCGCGCGCGGAGAGATCCCGTTCCTGCATGTGATGAGCGCCAACCAGGCCGCCCACGACTTCTACCTGCGCATGGGCTTCCGCGACTATGGCGAGACGGTGGTGCGGGTCGTCACGCCCGTCTGAGTATTGTCTTTTTGCTGTCATCGAACGGTAGTTTTCGTTTGTTTTAATGCATGAGCACGTGCCATCCCGGCACGCAAACCGGCCGCGAAGTGCCGGTGCAATCCATCCCTATGGAGAAAGCTCAGCATGACTCACAACGACATCTCGCCGTCGCGACGCAACCTGCTCAAGGGCATGGGCACGTTACCGTTCATCGGCGCCTTCGCCGCCCTGCAGGCGCGCGAAGCGCTGGCCGCGGGCGGCGCCAGCGCCCTGATCGACAGCCCGTACGGCCCCATCGCCCCCGTCAACGACCTGACCACCGGCCTGCCGCTGCTGCAGCTCCCGGCCGGGTTCACGTACAAGAGCTTCGGCTGGACCGGCGACACCATGACCGACGGTAAACCCTGCCCCGCCGCGCACGACGGCATGGGCGTGGTCCTGGCGCGCAAGGTGGGCCGCAGCACGGAGCTCGTCCTGATCCGCAACCACGAGGCGCATGCCGTCAGCCCGAACAAATTCATCAACGCGTTCGGCGCGTACGACACGGGCGCGAGCAGCGCCGGCGCCAGCACGGTGCTGGGCGGCGGCACGACGAACCTGCTGTTCCGCGACGGCGCCTGGGTCAGCGTGACCCCGAGCCTGGGCGGCACGGACGGCAACTGCGCCGGCGGCATCACGCCGTGGGGCACGTGGCTGTCGTGCGAGGAGATCGGCTCCGACAACGTCACGGCATCGGGCAAGAAGCACGGCTATGTGTTCGAAGTGTCGCCGGACACCACGCAGACGACGGGCCAGCCGATCGTCGGCATGGGCCGCTTCGCGCACGAGGCGGCGGCCGTCGATCCGGCCACGAGCATCGTCTACATGACGGAGGATTCGTCGGGCAAGTCGGGCTTCTACCGCTACATCCCGGACGATAAAAATGGCGGCTACGGCGCGCTGGCGCGCGGCGGCGTGCTGCAGATGGCGCGAGTCAAAGGCACGCCGAACGCCAACGTGGCGGGCGCGCTGAAGGGCGATGCGTACGTGCTGGAATGGGTGCCCGTCGCGGATCCCGACCAGAACCGCGGCAACGCGACGGGGCCGTCCGGAACGACGATCAACAACGCGGCCGGCCCGTTCGTGCAGGGCTGGCTGCAGGGAGCGCTGCGCATGAACCGCGGCGAAGGCATCTGGTACGCGCAGGGCAAGATGTACGTGATGGACACGTCGGGCGGCAGCGTGGCGCGCGGCGCGATCTGGGAACTGGACCTCGCCACGCAGGTCTTCCGCTGCATCTATTCGAGCCCGAACACGACGGTGGGCAATATGGGGGACAACCTCACGGTCAGCCCGCGCAACGCCATCCTGATCTGCGAGGACGCGTCCACGGCCACGACCGACGCCTTCGGCTACGGCCAGCGCCTGATGGGCATAACGCAGGGCGGCGACGCCTACATCTTCGCCAAGAACAACGTGCAGCTGACGACGTCGCAACTGAATGTGGCCGGCAAGCTGGATGCGCTGGCGGGCGACCACCGCGGCAACGAGTTCGCGGGCGCCTGCTTCGACCCGACGGGCCGCTACCTGTTCGTGAACATCCAGACGCCGGGCATCACGTTCGCGATCTCCGGTCCGTGGGCCAAGGGCCCGCTCTGATCCGCCATCGAAAGGAACCGACATGAACAACAAACTGATGGGCGCATTCGCCCTGGCGGCCGCGCTGGCACTGCCGCAACTGTCCCAGGCCGCGGTCCTGACCGGCACCACGGGATCGAATACCGTGACGGATTACAGCGGCGCGGGCCTGGCCTCGTTCGACCTCGACCTCGCCACGTTCACGCCGACGACGTTCAGCTTCGTGCTGGAAGCCGGCGACCTGGCCGGTCCCCTCGCCTTCAACGCGCTCGTGCGCAACCTGGCCGGCACCGCGCTCGATGACTTCAGCTTTTCGTTGAACGGCATCGCCTTCTTCGCGGCAGGCAGCGTGACGCCGGCGTTCGGCACGGTCGGCTCGACGACGTCCGGCGCGCACACGGCGAACGTCGTGTTCAGCGCGCCGGAGTGGGCCGAGTTCCAGTTCGGGAATGCGCTGGGCGTGCCGGGTGCTGCCGACTGGCTGCTGGATACGAACGGCCTGCGCGCGGGCGACACGTTCACGATCACCGCGGCGACCGTGGCGGCGGCCGAGGTGCCGGAGCCGTCGACCGCATTGCTCGCGATGACGGCGCTGCTGGGCATGGCGGCGGCGTACAAGCGCAAGCGCGGCTGAGCGTCATCCCCGCGAACGCGGGGATCCATGCTGAGCTGAATTCTGATGCTCAGTATGGGTTCCCGCTTTCGCGGGAACGACGAGTCATACAAGTCCCGTGACGTAATAAAACGCGATCACGAAAAACACCGCCAGCGTCTTGATGACGGTCACCGCGAAAATCTCGCGATACGATTCCTTGTGCGTCAGCCCCGTCACCGCGAGCAGGGTGATGACGGCGCCGTTGTGCGGCAACGTGTCCATGCCGCCGCTCGCCATCGACACCACGCGGTGCAGCACTTCCAGCGGGATCTGCGCGGCCTGCGCGCCCTTGATGAACAGGTCCGACATCGCGGCCAGCGCGATGCTCATGCCGCCCGATGCAGACCCCGTGATGCCGGCCAGGGAGCTGACCGACACGGCCGCGTTCACGAGCGGATTCGGGATGCTTTTGAGCGCATCGCCGACCACGATAAAACCCGGCAGCGCGGCGATCACGCCGCCGAAGCCATACTCTGACGCCGTGTTCATCGCGGCCAGCAGCGCGCCGCCGACAGCGGCTTTCGAGCCGTCCGCGAAACGGGCGCTCACGCGCCGGAACGCGGTCAGGATCACGACGACGATCCCCAGCAGCAGCGCCGCTTCCACCGCCCAAATCGCGACGACGGTCTTGATCGTGGCCGTCACCGGCGTGTGCACGCCCGGCAGGATCTCGGCCGGCACCGTGAACGAATCGCCATACCATTGCGGGATCATGCGCGTGAGGACGAAGTTGGCCACGCCCACGACGATCAGCGGCAGGATCGCCAGCGCCGGATGCGGCAGCGACGTCGCCGGCGTGCGTTCCGGCTCGTTGACGAGCGACGTGCCGTAGCCCTCGCCGCGCGCCAGCGCCGCGCGGCGGCGCCACTCCAGGTACGACAGGCCCACGACGATGATGAACAGCGAGCCGACGGTGCCCAGCACGGGCGCGGCCCACGACGTCGTCTTGAAGAACGTCGTCGGGATGATGTTCTGGATTTGCGGCGTACCCGGCAGCGAATCCATCGTGAACGAGAACGCGCCCAGCGCGATGGCGCCCGGCATCAGCCGTTTCGGGATGTTGCTCTGGCGGTAGAGCTCGGCCGCGAACGGGTACACCGCGAACACGACGACGAACAGCGACACGCCGCCATAGGTCAGCAGCGCGCACACGGCCACGATCACCGCGTTCGCGCGCGAGCGGCCGATGTAGCGGATGGCGGCATTGACGATCGATTCCGAAAAGCCGGACAGCTCGATCACCTTGCCGAACACGGCGCCCAGCATGAACACGGGGAAGTACAGCTTGACGAAGCCGACCATCTTTTCCATGAAGATGCCGGTGAATACGGGTGCGACGGCGTCCGGCGCCGTGAGCAGCACCGCGCCCAGGGCGGCGATCGGGGCGAACAGGATGACGCTGTAGCCGCGGTAGGCGGCGAACATCAGGAACGCCAGCGCGGCGAGAACGATCAGAAATGACATAGGCCTCCTCTTTCTTTTGATGCAGCCGATTATTATTGATTGGGCAAATCTTTGAAATACGTAAAATTACTGTTACAGAATTCAGGGGTGACGTTGCGTTGCCACATATGGAAAGGTTTGCATTTCCACTTCCCTCGTTCAGCGTCGCCGATCGGTGTACATACATTAGGAATTTCGCAAAAGAAATGATATTTTGTGAAACACCCATCGATGTATTGCGGAGACCGACGTGCCTGTTGTCAGTGCAGAACTCCTGTTGATGTTGATGCCGCTCGCGGCAGTCATCGCCATCCTGCTGGGATGGCAGCAGCAGCGTCTGGCCGACGCCCGGCGCGACAGCCTGGACACGCACCGCGCCATCCTGACCCTGGAAGCCGCGTTCGCCCACGTGCCGGTCGGACTGGCCGTGCTGGACCTCGACCTGCGCTACGTGCGCATCAACCGCCTGCTCGCCGAGATCAACGGCCTGCCGGCCGAGGACCACATCGGCAAATCGATCCACGACGTCATTCCCGACATCGCCCCCGCCGCCGAAGTGCGCATCCGCCAGGTCATGGCGCGCAGCGCGCCCCTCCTCGGTTTCGTGTTCGAAGGCGCGACGCCGGCCCAGGCGCATGTACGCCGCGTATGGCGCGAAAGCATCTACCCGGTCGTCGACCGCAACGGCGCCATGCTGGGCGTGACCGTCGTCGTCGAGGAGATCACCGAACAGCAGCGCCTCGCCGGCGCCCTGAAGGACAGCCAGCGGCGCGAACAGCGCCGCACGAACGAGCTGGAAGGTTTGATGAAGGCGGCGCCCGCCGCGCTGTTCGTCGCCAGCGACCGCGAATGCCGGCGCATCAAGGCGAATCCCGCCGCCGAGCGCCTGCTGCGCCTGCGCCGCGGCGAGAACCCCGCGGCCGACGCGCCCGGCCACCGCGCCTTCGCCGTGTATGCGGGCGGCACGCTGCTGGCCCTCGACCAGCTGCCGCTGCAGCGCGCCGCCGCCACCGGCGAGGAAGTGCGCGACGAGCCGCTGACGGTGCGCTTTGCCGACGACGAGCGGCTGCACGTCGTCATCAACGCCCTGCCCCTGCGCGACGAAGCGGGCGAAGTCGTGGGCGCCGTCGCCGGCTTCGTCGAGGCACCCGCCGCCGCGGCAAACGCAGAGATTGACGGGTAAACCGGACGATGTTCAGTAAATGAAACGGCAAGCTTGCAGCGATAATATCGAGCCATGACGACCACCATTTCATCGAGGACGACGGCGACCGCCAACCAGGGCCTGGCCGACCTGTATGGCGCCGCCGTGAAGTCGCTGAGCGCCCGCAACACGGGCCTGCAGGGCATCGACGCGCAGATCAAGCGCGACGACGCGCGCCTGTCCACGCTGGGGCGCCTGGCCAACGTGCTGGACGACGTCAGGTCCGTCGCCGGCACCCTCGCCGCGAGCGGCCTGAAACTCGCGACGCAGGTCGACGGCAAGGTCCTCGACGCGCGCATCACCGCTTCCGGCGCGGCCGCCGGCACGCACAAGATCGACGTGAAGCAGCTGGCCCAGGCCCAGCAACTGGTCACGATCCGGGTGCCGACGGCCACGACGACGATCGGCAGCGGCGCGCCGACCGTCGTCAGGATCGAAGCGGGCGGCAGCACGCAGACCATCCGCATCGGCGCGCCCGACAACACGCCGGACGGCATCGCCGCCGCGTTCAAGGCGGCCGGCATCGATGCGAAGCTCGTCTCCGCCGACAAGGGCGTCGCGCTGAGCCTCACCAGCCAGCCCGGCGCGGCGAATGCCATGCGCATTGGCGTGTCCGGCGACCCGGCCCTGCAGGCGCTGCTGTCTTACCAGCCCGGCACGCGCGGCGCGGTGACGCAGGCGAGTGCCGCGCAGGATGCGGTCGTCAACGTCGACGGCAAGACCGTCACCAGCGGCAGCAACAAGCTCACGGGCGCCATCGCCGGCGTCACGCTCGACCTCAAGGCCAAGGGTGCCGGCACCGTGACGCTGGCCGGCGACAACACGGCCATCGCGAAGAACGTCAAGGCGTTCGCCGACGCCGTCAACGCGCTGCCTGGCCGCCTGGCCGCGCTGAAGACGGGAGACACCGCCTCCGACCGCACGCTCGCCCAGATCCAGGACCAGGTCACGCGCCTCGTCGGCGGCGTCGATCCGGCCGCGCTGGCGGCCATCGGCGTGAGCGCGAAGAACGGCAAGCTGGCGGTCGACGCGGCGAAGCTGGACGCCGCCATCGCCGCCGACCCGGACCGGGTGGCCAAGCTGTTCGCGAACGGCGGCTCGGGCCTCGCCGACAAGGTGGGCACCGGCATCGCGCAGCAGCTGGCGACGGGCGGCACGCTGGCCGGCCAGGCCGCGGCCGTGGCGAAGGACCGCGACACGCTCACGGACAAGAAGACGCAGATGACGCAGGCGGTCAACGCGCAGGCCAGCAGCCTGGTGCAGCAGTACGCGAATGCCGGCAGCAATTCGCTGTTCGGCCTGATGAACGGCGGCCGCCCGATGTCCGCGTTCGACTTCCTCGCCTGACGTCCAGGCGACCGCAGTTCAAGCGACGGTACGCAGGGCGAACTCCGCGAGCCAGTGCTCGAACTGCGCCGCCGTCATCGGCCGCCCGATACCGTAGCCCTGGGCGATGTCGCAGCCGTGCTCGCGCAGCCAGCGCAGTTCCGCCGGCGTTTCCACGCCTTCCGCGACGACCGTCAATCCCAGTGCGTGGCTCAGCATGATGGTCGATTCGACGATGGCCGCGTTGCGCGGCGACTCCGTGATCGCGGTGATGAAGCTGCGGTCGAGCTTCAGTTCGTCCACGGGCAGGCTTTTCAGGTAGGCCAGCGACGCCTGGCCCACGCCGTAGTCGTCGATCGACAGCTTGATACCGAGGCCCGCGAGTTCGTCGAGGTGGGCCTGCGCCAGCGCCGGATCGTCCATCAGCGCGCTTTCCGTGATCTCCAGGCACAGGCGGCGCGCCGGCACCGCATGCGCCTCCAGCAGGTCGCGCACGCGCCGGCCCAGGTGCGGATCGAGCAGGTCCAGGGTCGACAGGTTCGCCGACACGGCGATGTCCAGCCCCGCCGCATGCCACGCGGCGGCCTGGCGCACCGCGGATTCCAGCACCCACGGCGTGATCTCGCGGATGAACCCCGTCTGCTCGGCGAACGGGATGAAGCGTGCCGGCGCGATGCTGCCGCGCTCCGGATGCTGCCAGCGCAGCAGCGCTTCCACCGCCACGATGCGCCCGCTTCCCAGCGCCAGCTTGGGTTGATAAGCGAGCGTGAATTCGCCGGCCGCCAGCGCACGGCGCATGTCGCCGATCAGGGACAGCTGCTCGTGCGCGGGCTCGCCGCCGGTCTCCTGCGCGAACGCGATACCGGCATGGCGCCGCTTGGCGGTGGCCAGCGCCAGCTCGGCACGGCGCAGCAGCGTGGCCGCATCGAGGCCGTCGTCCGGAAACAGCGCGATGCCGACGCTGGCCCCGATGTCGAGGCGCTGGCCGTCCAGCGTGACCGGGTCGCGCAGCGCGGCCAGCACGGTGTCGGCGAAGCGGCGCGCGGCCTCGGGGCCGGCGCTCTCCAGCAGGAACGCGAACTGGTCGCCCCACAGGCGCGCCAGCATGCCGGCCTCCGGCACCAGCGGCTGCAACTGGCCCGCGACGGCGCGCAGCAGGCGGTCGCCGACGACGTGGCCCAGCGCATTGTTGATGAGGGCGAAGCGGTCGACGTTCACGACCAGCACGGCGCCACCCGCGCCCGGCGAGAGGCGGCCGAACGCTTCCAGGAAGCGCGTGCGGTTGGGCAGGTCCGTCAAGGCGTCGACATAGGCCAGCCGGGCGATGCGCTCCTCGCGGCTCGCGATCTCCGTGCGCATCTGCTCGAAACTGCCGGCCAGCTGGCCGATCTCGTCGCGCGGCGCGGGCGGCAGCGGCTGCGCGTAATCGCCCTGCGCGATGCGGCGCGCGGCGGCGGACAATTCGTGCAGGGGCCGGACGATGCGCCCGGCCAGCATCACGCTGCCCGCCGCGAACACCGCGACGGCCGCGACGATCACGCCCAGCAGCCGTCCCTGCAACTGTTCGAACGGCGCCTGGACCTGCGCGACGGGCAGCCGCAGCACGGCCTGCAGGCCGCCGTCCAGCGGCACCTCCACGGACGCATCCTGCGTGCCGGCGGATGCGCCGGAGGACGCGAGCACGCCGGGCGCCCCGGTCCGCACGATCTGCACGCCGAGGCCCGTGATGCCGGCCATGTCGGCCGCCCAGCGGTCATCCACGTGGAAGCCCATCGCCACCCAGGCGATGCGCGTGGGCGCCTGGATCGGCACGAGTACGACTTGATAAAGTTGGCCACTGAGCTGGCCGTTGCGCATCTGGCGCAAGCCCGCGCTGCGCCCGGACACCTCGGCGGCGGCGATGAGGTCGGGGAACGGGAACGGATCGCCGGCCGCGCTGGCGCGCTGCGTGGTGGCGATCAGCCTGCCGTCGGTGCCCGCGACCATCATCACCTGCGCGTGGATGCGCTGGCCGTGGTTGCGGATCACCGAGCGCACGGTGGGCTGGTCCTGCGTGGCGATCGCCTCGCGGAACGCGAAGTCGGCGGACAGCACGGCGGCCGCCGTCTCGAGCTGGCGCTGGTTCTGTTCGAGCAGGCGCTGGAACACCTTGGCGCCGACGGCCAGTTCGCGCCGCGTCTCGCGCTCCACGATCCGCTCGCTGCTGTGGTGGACGAGCGCCAGCACGAGCCCCATGACCAGCACGAGCAGGCCCACGAAGACAATGGCGATCCGATGCCGCAGCGATCTCGATGACATGTCAGTAACGGTCCGGGTCGTCCTCGGTGTGCGGCTTCGGTTGACGGGCGCGCGCGTCCAGCACGAGCGTCATGCGCACCGGCGCCTCCTCGATCTCGATGTCTTGCGGCGCCACGGCCGCCTTCTGCAGTGGATGCCACGGCCGCACGCGATAATGGCCCGCCGGGACATTCGTGACGGCGGCACGGCCGTCCGCGCCCGTGCGGGCAAAGTACGGCGTGTCGACGACCAGCACGTGCGCCTCCATCCAGTCGTGGATATTGCAGCCGATGTCGACCTGGCCCGGCTTGTCGAACACGACGGGCTGGCCCGGCTTGCCGGCGTACAGCTTGATCTCGAAGCGCTTCGGCTCGGAGAACGAATACACGTGGTGGCGGATCGTGTCGTTGTTGGGGAAGTCGACGCTGGTGCCGGTCTGCACGACGGTCATCCACGGGATGAATTCGCGGCCCCGCTGCTCGATTGCTACCCCTTTCGCGCCAGGGGCGCGTGCACGTGGGCGCGCCGGCGTGCCCGCGAGGGGCTCGACGAGCACGGCGGCGTCGGCCAGCGGCGTGCCGGCCGGCGTCTGCACGAGCACCTCGACCGTCGCGGCGCGCGCGCTACCCGCCGCCAGGACCGCCGCGAACGACAGCGGCAGCAGCACGCGTCTCACGGTTCGATCTGCAGCGCGGGTGCGATCTGCCATACCTCGGTGGTCAAATCGCCGTCGCGGTAGGTCAGCGCATGCCAGACTTTCACGGGAACGGCGCCGCCGTAGTCGGCCTTCGCCTGCAGCGACGTGCCGCGCGGATTGCCGAGCGCCGTCAGCTTGCCGAACGACGCGGGACGGGGCTTGCCGGCATTCGCCGCGATGAACTTCTGCCAGACGGCGCGGATCGCGGCCTTGCCGCGGTAGCGGCCGTCGAGCGGGCCGCCGACCCACTCCATATAGGCGTCATCGGCATAGTCGCGCATCAGCGCTTCCAGGTCGCCGGCGGCGACGGCATCGAGGTGGGCCTTCGCCTTCGCCTCGTCCAGCGGTCCGGCCACGGCCTGGCCGCCGCACACGGGCAGCAATGCGCATGCCAGCAGCAGGGATGCAACCTTCGTCTTGCGGATCATGGTGTCTCCTCCACGTATATTTATTGCCCAAGCAAAAGTTTCCTGTCCGAAAATCATAATTACACGGAAACCCAGCCGTGGCAACACGGAAGAAGAACGGTGTGGCGGATCAGCTTTCGACGGTGCCCAGCTTGCCGAGGCAGCGGCGCTGGAAGTTGTCCAGGCCGTCGGTGACGAAATCGTCGTCCTCGTCGATCACATGGCCGTCGATCAGCATGCGCAGCTTGGCGATGCGGTCGCCCAGCGCGAGCGCCTGCGCCAGGTTCTCCTCGCCCGGATCGCCGGCGTGCGCGATCGCGTCGGCGACCTCCTGCGGGAAGTCCCAGTGCTTCGCGATGGCGGCCGACAGCAGGCGGCCTTCGGCCAGCAACTGCGCCCCGAATTCGCTGGAACCGGGCACCTTGTTCTCTTCGCACAGGCGGTCGGCCAGGCGGAAGCCGACGACGAGCCCCAGGTTCTGCATCAGGCCGGACAGATAGGCTTCGAACGGCCCGGCCGTCAGGCCCGGCGCCATCAGGCTCGCGGCCAGCGCGCATTTCTCGGACTGGGCCCAGACGTGCGGCGCCGCCAGGCGCGTGAAACCCGTCGTCTGCAGCTTGATGATCGGGCGGAAGGCGATACGCGCCAGCAGCATGCGCAAGCCGTTCTGGCCCAGCATCATGAGCGCCGCTTCGACCGTCTTCACGGGCGACATCGGCCGGTAATACGCGCTGTTCGCCTCGCGGATCACCTCGGCCACGAGGACGACGTCCTGTGCGACCTGGCGCGCCAGTTCGGCGTTCGACGCTTCGTCCTGGAGGCTGCGCAGCAGTTGCGGGATCACTTCCGGCACGCGCGGCACCAGCTCGGCCGCACTGGCCGGATCGCGCGCGAGCGCGCGCACCTGGTCGAGGATCGCCGTCTGGACGGCGTCCGATGCGTCGTAGCCGGAGGACGCCGTCAGCCAGCGGTAATACGTGGCCTCGATTTCGGCGGGAACGCCGCCCGGGTGTTCGTCCGCCTCCGCCGCGGGAGCGGGTTTCGTGTCGGCGGTATTGTCGGCACCGCCACGGAGGCGGCTGATCCAGTTTTTCATAGGCGTTGGGACTGCGCTGCGGTCATGGCTTCATTGTAGCTTGTTGCAGGCTGTGCGCGCATGAACTTGCATGCGAATGATGCCATGCGGCAACATTCGCGACAACGTTCCCTATCGCCGCGCGTCAGAGCGAGGCCGCCAGTGCTTCCGCATCCGCACCGGCCGGGATGCGCATCGGCGCAGCCGGATCCGTGACAGCCCGCCACACGGCCCGCGCCACGTCCTCGGCATGCGTCACCGGCCCCGGCGCGCGCATGCCGGCAAACAGGCTGTCGCGCAGCGGCGCGTACTCGGCCGGTACGTCGTCCTGCATGAGCGGGCGGGCGTTCTCGCCGAAGCGCGTGTCCGGCGCGCGGCCCGGCAGCACGAGGCGCGCGCGGATACCCAGCGGTTCCAGCTCCAGCGCCAGCGATTCCGTGAACGCATTCACCGCCGCCTTGCTGCCCGTGTAGACGGACAGCAGCGGCCGCGGCGCGAGCGTAACGGTCGATGTCACGTTCACGATCACGCCCGCGCGCCGGGCGCGCATCGCGGGCAGCACGGCCTGCGTCATGGCGATCGTGCCGAGCGTGTTCGTCTCGAACACCGCACGGATCGTGTCCGTCGACACGGCTTCCAGGGGATTGATCAGACCGACGCCGGCGTTGTTGACGAGCGCATCGATCGGCCCCGCGGCGGCGACGGCCGCGCGGACGCTGTCCGCGTCCGTCACGTCCAGCGCGACGACGCGCAAGCGGCTTGACGCCGGCAGCAGGTCGGTGCGCGGCGTGCGCATCGTGGCGACGACCTGCCAGTCGCGGTCGAGGAAATGGCGGGCGATTTCGAGGCCGAAGCCGGACGAGCAGCCGGTGATCATGACGGTTTTCATGTGAACTCCTGTGTGGGTTGGCGATACCGTTACGATAGCTGCCGGCGCCCGGACGCGCTACAATCGCCAGTCCACATATCTTTTGCGGGAGTCCGGAATGATCGATCCCTTGGCCGACGTGGTCGGCCTGCTGCGGCCGGGCGTGCGCTACACGAAGATCGTCGGCGCGGCGGGCCGCTGGGGCGTGCGGCGCACGGAAACGGGCGAGCCGTCGTATTGCGTCGTACTCGACGGCGCCTGCCTGCTCACGGCCGCGGACATGGATCCCATCGCGCTCGAGCCGGGCGACTTCGTGCTGATCCCTGCCACGTACGACTTCTCGATGTCCAGCCTGCGCCCGCCGCCCGCACGCGACTTCGACAAGCCGCCCGCACAGGTCGCGCCCGGCGAAGTCCGCCACGGCACGCGCGACGGCCCGCCGGACGTGCGCTTCCTCATCGGCCACTGCGAGTTCGCGGCGCCCGATGCGGCCCTGCTCGTGTCGCTGCTGCCGCGCGTCGTGCACGTGCGCGGCGAGGCACGCTTGGCCACACTCGTGCAGTTGGTGAACGACGAAGCGCGCGCTGGGCGTCCCGCACGCGACGTCGTGCTGGCGCGCCTGCTGGAAGTGCTGCTGATCGAAGCGTTGCGCGGCGCCGGCGGCACGGACGCGTCGCCGGGGCTCGTGCGCGGTCTCGCGGACGCACGCCTGGCGCACGCGTTGCGCGCGCTGCACGCGGCGCCGGAACGCGCGTGGACGGTGGCCGATCTCGCACGGGAAGCGGCCCTGTCGCGCTCCACGTTCTTCGAGCGTTTCAGCCGCACCGTGGGCATGGCGCCGATGGCCTATCTGCTGACCTGGCGGATGGCGCTGGCGCAGGACCTGCTGCGCCGCGGCGCGGGCAGCATCGCCGAGGTGGCCGAGCGCGTGGGGTACAGTTCGGCGAGCACGTTCACGGTTGCCTTCGCGCGGCATGTGGGGGAGCCGCCGGGACGGTATGCGCGGGCGGCATGATCGGATTCGAACCGACTTACCGCATGCCTAACGCTGCTTCATCGTGTTTCTTGTGCACGAGATCCCATTGCTGCTGCAAGGCAGACACCGCTGGATGCTGGGCGGGATGCGATGGATGCTTCAGCGGTTGTCCCGACAGCATACGATAAGTCGGATCGTCGACGTCGGGGCTGACCCATACCTCACCTGTATCGGGCTCGACGGCCAATAAGCCCAAGTCCCATAACGTATGGATGTCGGCACGCAGCAGTATGCCATTCTTGATCGTGTTGGTATCCGGGCCGAGATAGGGCGTAATATGCGCTGCTTCCAACAGGGGGACCACGGGACAGCCCGTGATCGCGCAGCGGCCGCCATACGCTTCGAGCAGCTTCTCTCTGAACTTGCGCTGTCCGCGTCGCTGGACGACGTCGCGCAGGACACGCGTGCGCGCGTCCTTGAGGCCGGTCGGATCGAACGGCTCGTCGGTGTCCGCTGCGAGTTCTTCAACTTGCTGTCGATATGGCCCGTAATCGTTCGGCCTTCCATGATATTGGGCCAGCAAGTATTTTTGATAGTTGCTGAGGGCTGCAGCGTGCATGCCCTTCCCTGTCGCGTTCCGATTGATGAACTCGGTGGTTCGGCTTAGCCGCTCGATGAGGACAGCGAGTTCGTCCACATCCGAGATGTCGGAAATCGGTTTCGTCGTCAACTTGTGCCTGATCGCCCAGTTGGTCAAGCTTCCCTTGATGGCGTTGAGGTAGTTATTGGCCGACTTTTCGGATAAGCCACTTGCCCGCATCCATTCCACGAAATCCATATCGCCTCTTCAATAGATATTGAACAGGCAAGATAGCATTGATTTTGAACAGAGAGATCTGGACGGGGCGCGTTTTAGTGGGCGTAGCATGACACCCTTGTACAGCCGAGAATCCTTGCTATAATAGGCGGCTTCGCGAGCAACTGGCTCGCGAAGCCATCAGGAGAGATGGATGAGTGGTTTAAGTCGCACGCCTGGAAAGCGTGTATAGGTTCATAGCCTATCGGGGGTTCGAATCCCCCTCTCTCCGCCAGAACACGAAAGATAGGCCACCCTCGAGTGGCCTATTTTTTTGTGCCCACCGCCGTAATTGTTGCGCGACCACAAAGGTTAAGTGTAGCGTCGCGGCGAGTTTGTCACCCGTTTGCGAGCGTTTTGGCGCGCTCAACTGACGAATCGACACGAACTTTTGCGGTCCGTTTGTCACCCATCCTTGCGACAGCGAGGCGGAACGATCGGTAAATAGCGTCACCGTTAGGTGCTACTATTTGCCTCCGTTCAACACACTGCCGTTGTATGAAACCGCTTCCCGTTGCCAGTATCGCCATTGCCCTCGGGGTTATTACCGTAGGCTGCAGCCGTGAGCCCACTGAAATAAGAGACCAGGACGCCAAGACCGCTGAGTTGGCTGTGGCTTCAATCGCACCAGAAGGCTGGAGTTACTCCAGCTACAAAGACAAGATGACCGAGGAGACAACCAGCTATGCTTGGGTCAAAAGCAATAACACTGTGGAATTGAAGTTCCCTTACGAAGGTACACAGCGAGGGGAACTGACGATACACGACAGAGGGGGTGTTGATTTTGGGATTGAGAAGGGGCAAATTGAATGCCGCGATAGCTGCCTATTGTTCGTGAAATTCGACGATGCCAAGGCGACTGAGTATAGATGGTATGCCTCAGGGGATGAGCGGCGCTTGCTCAACATTTACGACAAGGCGATGCTGGCTCGGCTGACGAGCGCGAATCATATGACCTTGCGTGTATTTTTCTATCAGAACGGATTTCAAGACTTCGAGTTCACTGTGGCCGGATTGAAGCCATTTCCGAAAGCCGACAGGAACTCAACTTGAACGCCTTCATCCACCTGTCGGCATAGCAACTTTACTGCGAGGCTCGTCGAGTTGGCTGGCCGGTAGCGCGACCGGCGGAACGATGACAAGCTGATCATCGACGATCTGTATGATCAGCTCGCTGCCGCGCGGCGTGATGACATGGAAGTCCATCTCCCTCCCTAGGACCGCTTGCTCAGTGCGGTCAACTGTTTCCAGTTGTGCACCACGACCCAGGAATACAGCCCGACCAACAGTAGTGTCGCCACGCTGTGGCCCACCAACCAAAGGGCCGCAGCGGCCAACAGCGCAGCCTTGGCGAGAACCAGGCCTGCAACGACTCCGAACCACTTCATCAAAATACGGACGATCGGGTTCAGCTCGCGCCCGCCATTGGCCAGTACGCGCCAGGTCAGGTATGCATCGGCGGTCTGCAGGAACGTCAGTAGAGCGAACGGAATAAGCGACTGAGGGTGCATCGTATTTGCTCCTATAATGAAATAGATTTCAGGGAGACGAGCGCCGTCTTGGGGTAGTCGCACATCTGCAGATCGATCGGGCGCACTCGTTTCATGACGGCCGGGTCGAATAGGCGCGCGCCGCCGGCCAGGACAATGGCGAAGACGAGTTCGGAACACCACCAGCGACTGTCGTCGGCCCAGTCCTCGGAGTAGGTCAACGGGATGCCGATTGCGCCGGCCCAGTCGTACTTCTTGGGCGCTGCCGGAGCAGCAGGGTTGCATTGGGCCTTGGCAAACGTGATCGCCGCATCAAGGTCCGGCACCCATACGCGCATGTCGCGGTAGACGACAACCCCTTCCATCAGCTCGGCCACGGTGCCCGCACGGCAGCCGTGTGTCATCGAGGCCTCGTATGCAAGATCGCCGATGATGGCGATCGCATGGCTGAACTGGCGAGATCCGGACAGCACGCCGACCACCAGGCTGATCGGGTTGTACGGCCACCGGCTGGTCAGACGCACGGTGACATAGCCGGCCTTTCGCGGCAGGCCGCCGTCGTACGTTCTCGCTGCAAGGCCCGTCATCGCATCACCATTCGATGGCCGCAACCTCTTCCGGCGTGCTGGCGGCCGCCAGCTGCGCCTTGAGAGCTTGGGCGTGGTTGAAGTTCTCGGTGCCCTGTGCGGTCATCGAGGCGTACATGGACCGAAAGGCGTCGACGTCGGCCAGCGGAATCATCGTGTTATCGACGGCCTTCCAGGCTCCAGGGAAGCCATCCGGAAAGACGCCGAACAACGCGATGTTGTTCGCAACGCCGTCGATGTCCGAGCGGGATAGTGCGTCGCACGCGATCAGCTTGCCGGCGTGAGGGAACGTCGTCTGGTTCGCCGTGGCGCGCCAGGCGTTGATCGCGGCATTCTTTGCCGCCTTCATCTCAACTAAATCGACGGATGCCGGCGCGGCGGGAGTGAGCTCAACGCCATCGCGTGCGTCATTGGCGCGATAGGCATACCAATTGGCCCGCGTTTCCTCGTCGACCGCGATGTGGTTCGCCGCGTGCTCAGGCAGCAACAACTGGAAGTAAGAGCCGACCAGCATACCGGCATCGTCATACGTAACGTAGCCGAATGGCTGCGGCTCAGGGATATCAGTGATGGTCTGGCTGTCCATTACGAGGTCTTTTCAATGATGAGGTCGGTGTAGACTTCAACCTGGCCGGAACCAGCAGCCGGAACAGCGTACATTGCTGCGTTCGGCGTGAGGTGGTGGAGTTCCAAGGTCTTTGTCGCGGTAAGGGTGATGCTGCCGGTCAGGACCGGCGGGCTCATCTGCACGTATTCCTGAGTGCCTTTCGGGTCGTAGCTGAGACCGTTGAGGCCGATGACCAAGTACGCACTGTCGGTTACGCTGTACAAGGCCATCTTGTGCCAGTATTTTTGACCTGTAGATCCTGTCTGCACGAGACTCAAGCTGTCACCGCGTACGCGATAGGTTCCGGCTGGCAGAACGAACCAGTCCGTTCCGAGCGATGCCCCCGTGATCGTGTTCACCTTGGCCACATTGAGCGGGCGACGCCACACGTTGGCGGATTTGTTCGTTGGCGCGGTGCTGGCCGTACCGCTCGCGCGCTCCTCGCGTAAGTGCAGCGTTGGGAACGAGCCCATGTCGCCCTTATCGCCGGTCCTCTGGAAGGACAATATGACCGCATCACTCGCAACAAACGGACTGGCCGAGCTACCACCTCGGAACGTGACGTTGATGCGTTTGTAGGCCGTATAGTCAACGACACTCGTCACGTTGAAGACAAGCCACTTCGATGTGTCACCAACTTTCTGCAACCGGACAGTACCAGGCACGCTAGACGTAGATGCGCCAAAATCATTTAGCAAGCTCGTCATATCCACGCCGGCCGAGCTTGTCAGGTTGACGCGTAGCGCGATGGATGACGACTGGGGTGTGCTCGACAAGCCCAATTTGCCTGAACCCGGATCAACCTCCGAAGCCGAACTGCTGAATGTATATGGCATGGCGTAGGCACCGCCAAACGCGATGCTGTTCAGGTTTGCGGCGAGATCGTTCTCCTGCTGCGCGCGCAAGGGCAGATTGACGAAGTAGTCCGCCACGTTTGCGTTAAAGGTTTTTTGGTCTTGTGTTTGCGCCGGCAGCTTGGTGATATCCGTGAGTGCGGTAATCGTCATACAGTTCCTTGGATTTGCAGGTTCATTGCAGATTGTGTTGGGTATTGAATAACGCTCTTGAAGCTGGTGTATGTGCCGAACAGGCAAGCAGACCCGTACGCGGCCACGCCGATCCAAGCAACCGGCTTCTGCCGGTAGTTCTCGAGCGCCTCGATAACACTATCGATATAGGCGTTATCAATAAGCACGTCGACGTCCATGACCTTCGCGAAGTTGCGCTTCTGGACGTTGCTCGTTCCGTCGAAGTTAAAGTTCACGGTCGAGTAGTCCTTGATTTCGCGCGACAGCCCGTATTTCGAAAGACCGATGTCGACCAATGGGCCCAGCACACACATGCCACACTTGGCCGTGCCGGCAGGCTTTCTCAGCGCTATAGTCACAAGCCCGGCGTAATATGGTGGTAGCTGCACCGACACGGCATACGACTTTTTTCGGATCGGCTTGAAGCACCAGTTGTAGAACGAACTCCCGGAGTCCGGGATGATCAGATCTTGCGTCTCCTGATATACCAATCCATCGTTTTGGTCATAGCAGGAAATGCGCACATCGCTCGCGTCGGCGTTGCCGATGTAGACGCCCTGGGCAAGCTCCTGCGAGGTCAACACGACGATGATTTCCTCGGCGCTCGAGGTCTGCGTGTTGTTGTACTGGTCCAGCATCGCCCAGCGGTTCGTCACGCCATTTGGCGCCCAGGCCGAGGTATCGGTCAGAGCCTTGCCCACGTTGCCAGCGATGATCGACACGTATGTGTTGTGCGTGGCCGGATCGTGAACAACAACGTCCTTCGCGTACGACGACGTGCTGCTGTAATCAGGCTCCGTGATCGGAACGTTCGAATACACCAGACCGGCACCAGAGGCGATGCCATCGGCTGCGCGGGTTACTGCAGCGCCGGCAGTACGAATGTAACTCGTGGCGCGACCGATCTCTACCTGCACCCGCGTGGCCTGCACGGAGTGCCCGATCGTCGAGGAATTGACCGTACCAGGGTAGATGAGCAGCGCCGCGCTAGGGGTTCCCGCCGGATAGGTCCGCGTCACTTTGATAAAAGTGTCCACCGAGGGGCTTAGGCCTGAGATATAAAACGCAGCCCCGGTCTGGAAGAATACGCTCCCTGCCCCCGAAACTTCTATGGTTGCATCCGCCAAAGTGCCCCACCCCGGCCCGCCGACGGCCCAGTCGTACAGTCCAACAGTGGCCGAGTCAGTCGAGCCGGCGCGCATGGCCAAGGTAGCAACTACCTTTTGCCCCGCGCTTCTGGCGCCCACGTAGTGCTGGCGAAATTCGGACGTGCCGCTGTTTGTTTTGGTAACGTAGTAGTACGGGATGCCGTGAAAATCCGCGCCGGACAATGACGCTGACGCCGAACCTGTCCAACCTGCCGCAAGGTTTTCAGAGTAGGTGATCAAGTTCGTGGCCGCAGGCTCGATGAGTGCATACGGTGCCTTCGTCAGATCCATCGGGTCATACGTCACTGCGAACGAACCGGCCGGCACCTGTACCAGCGTGCCAGTCCGGTCAAACACCCACTTGGGCGCCGGGCGCGTGAAAGCCACGTCGCCGAAAGTAACGGGATCGATAATCATCATGCCGGGATAACCTTCATTGCCAGTGGCTTATCGCCGTTACTTGCATTGTCCAGAGCGTCGGCACACTTCGCCGAACTCTTGGCAATCGCCATGTTCTCCGCACTGTTCGCGGTGCGGAAAGCCTGGACTTCCAAGCGGAGAGCCTTGACCTCGGCCACGAGCGCATCGTTGTTGCTCGACGAGCTGGTCAGGCGCGAGAACAGATCCGACGTTTGGCCTGCGTTGAAGATCCGAG
This sequence comes from Massilia cellulosiltytica, assembly GCF_047325105.1. Classification (NCBI taxonomy): domain Bacteria; kingdom Pseudomonadati; phylum Pseudomonadota; class Betaproteobacteria; order Burkholderiales; family Oxalobacteraceae; genus Massilia; species Massilia cellulosiltytica. Next base: position 5,354,255 of record NZ_CP168562.1, read on the forward strand.
ACGGCCCCGTTGCTTCGAGCTCCGGACCGTTCTCGCCAACGATGCGCCAGCCACCAGCGAAATTGCCACCGGTCGCAAAGCCTGGAATCTTGTAGCCCGGATCTTTCTGGGCTGCCTTCAACCAGTCCGCCTTTTCGGCTTCGCTCATCGTCGAGCCGTACGCATTCATCCAGAAGGCCAACCCGTCTGCATCTGGCTCGCGGCCCAGCACGTCTCGATAGAGCGTATTGAGGCTTGCTTCGGTCGAGCCCTTGATGCCGTCGACGATCTCCGAGACCGGTGCGCCATTCGCCGCAGCGTTCTGCCACCACTCCAGACCAGCTGCATCTGGCGCGCGGTGCAGAGCCGACTGGTATGCCCCGTTGATGGCAGACGTTGCACTCACGATCGGGTTGCTATTTGCAGCCAGGACCGCCGAGGTCAGTGCCGCCATCGCGTCAATCAGGGTCAGGCCGTTCGTGTCGATCCCTTTCAGAATGTCCACCTGCTCTTGGGCTTTTGAAAGCTGATCGTCCAACGATTGCAATTGATCCTGAGCCGCTGTCAGCGCCTTCTGCTCGACAGATAGCTGGTCGTCAGTCACGTCGCCCAGCGCCGCGATGTCATTTTGCGTCTCGTACAAGTCACGCAGATAGTCCGTGTACGACGAAAACTGGCTCGACGCATCCTGCGCGACAGCGCCTAACGCATCCTTCAGGTCATCGGCATCCGGCAGCGACTGACCAGCCCTCGCGGCCGCGAGCGCGGCGCGAATCTGTGCTTGCCCGACCGCGCGCCCCGCCAGCTTCTGGTCGGGCGACTTAAGGTTGTCGAGCGTACTCCGCAGCGATTGAGACAGCGACTGCAGCTTGGAGACAGCGGCCGTGTGCGTGTTGATGACGGATTGCACAGCAGTCTTCTCGCGATCGACCACCTTCTGCAATCGAGAGAACGCGCTGTCTACGTTGCCAAGCAGACTCGTCGCGCTGTCCCGGACCGCTTGAATCGCGGCGGCCTGTGACTGGAGCGCCTGCACCTGGTCGTACAGTGCCTTGTTACTGCCATCGATCGCCGCGCGCTCCTTCTCGCGCAGCTGGACGGACGTCATCGTCAGCTCGTCCAGCTGATTCTGCAGGTCGCGGCGTTCATCGGCGATGTCCTGGGCGCTTCTGGACGTATCCTGCAGCGCCGCATGGGTCGCGGCGAATGCGTCGGCTAGGCCCATCAAGGTCGCGTAGGTGTTTCGACCAGCCTCGGTTGTCAGGTCGAGCCCGGCCACGACCTGGGCGAACTGTTCGCGGGTATCGACCCATCCCAGGTTCAGCTTGGCCAGTTCGTCGCCGACGTACTTCTGTACCGGCGCCAGGCGCTGCGCTTGCGTAAGGAAGTTCTCGGCGTAGCTGGACGCCTTCGATTGCAGCTCGTCGATCCCGCCCATCATCTCGACCAGGGATTCCCTGGCAGCGATCGACTGCAGGCCGGTAGCGCCAAAAGTTTTGCCAATGGACGTGAGCGAGGCGTCGAGCTTGGCGTAGTCCGATCCGATCCGAACCAACGTCTCGAGGTAGCCTTCACCGACTTTCTGGAATTGCTGCAGGCCACCCACGGCGAACTGGGCCATGTCGTCGCCGAGCTTGGAGAATACCGACTCCAGCGCCTTCTGCAGATCGTCGCCCTTGAGGTCTTTCAGGCTCACCTTGCCGATGTCGACGACGAAGCTGTTGAGCTTGCTGGTGAACTCGTCCCCGGATAGGCCGAGCAGGCTCCCAGCGGCCTGCACGCTATCCGCCAGCGACTTGATGACGGCCGTGATCTGGGCGTTCGCATCGGCGCCCAGAGCGGCGTCGACCGTGTCGTGCTTATCGCTGCCGAACCAGCCGCCGGACGTTTTGACGGCCGTGTATTGGCTGGCGTTAGCCCCGGCCGAGAGCACGGCCGCAAGCGCGGTTGGGCTCATCGTGATGCCCGTGTCCTCGACGCTTTGCTTGCCGCCGAAGATCGACGTGGCGATCTTACCGACGAAGTTGCTCTTGCTGGCCAGGTAGCCCAGCAGCGCTCCGGCAGCCAACCCGAGCGGACCACCAATGGCGGCGCCACCGGACATGAACGAGCCCATGCCCAAGTATGTGCCCAGCGCGGCGCCACCAACGGTCATCCCGCCGGAAGCAAGGGTGGTCGCCAGGCCGTTGTTGGAGTTCAGGCTAACGCCCGATCCCGAAAGGTCGGTCGTGCGCACCAGCTGGCTGGCGAAGCTGCCGATGTTGTTCTCGATATTGCGCAGCGACGCCAGCATGCCCGCGAGATAGTTAATCTGCGTGGACGAGTTCGACGCCGACAGTTCGATCGCGTTCTTGATCGACTCCGACTTTGCGCTGCTGTCGCCCAGGACGGACCCGGCGCCCTGGGTTTCCTGACGCTGCTGGGACAGGCTCGGACCGCTCGACCCACCCGATACGGCGAAACCTAGACCGGCCATCACGGCGGCCATCGCGGCCATGCGCACCCATGCCGTGTACGGGTCGCCCTGCGCCTGATTGGCGACGCCGGCTGCGGCAGCGGCCTGGCCCTTCGCCACGGAGGCGGCGACGTCCGGCGCGACACTGGCCTGGGTGGCGGCCGTCTCGGCCTGTTTGCTTGCCATGAAGGCCGTGGTGTAGCTGGTCAGCAGCCCCGTCTTGCGGAGCATGTTCTCGACGGCCATCGCCATCTCGAACGCGCGGAAGGTCTTCTCCACACCTTCCATGGCGCGGTAACCGGCCGAGTTTTCTTTGAAGAAGCCCTTGGCCGCGCCGGCCATGTCGCCGTACGACTTGATCTGTGCCTGGGCCGAGGCAGCAGCAGCGGCCTCATTGGCCTTCTGGATCTTCACCTGGTTGCCGCCAGCGTCCTTGGTCGCGGCTGCGAGTTGTGCGGCGATCGCGGCCTGAGCGCGTGCGTAACCGCTAAACGTGGTGGTGAGGCCACCGATCGCCGACCCGACCCTTCCGAACGACGCCGCCATGCCGTCCGCCGCCGACTTGGCCGACTCGTCCAGGGCGGACATGATCTCCAACAGATCCTTGGCCTTCGTGACGTCGACGTTCGACAGGGCCGCCTGCAGCCGGTTGGCGTACCAGGTGTCGTACTCGGCCTGGAGCTGCTTTTGCGCCTTGGTCCCGTCGCCGGCCAGCTCGATGCGCTCGCGCCATACGCCGGCGTCGATCTCCAGCTGCGCGAGCGCGCGAGCCTTATCGTCCACGATCGATTCCGCTGCGAACTTCGCGTTTTGCTGCCGCAACTGCTCGGCACCGGCCAATGCCTGGCGCTGCCCCATGATGGACGCAATCTCGTCCTTGCGCGCCGCAGCGGATGCCTGCAGGTCGGCAGTCTCCTGCGCAGTGAAAACGTGGCCCTGCTTTTGCCAATTCGTAACGAACTGGCGAAGCTCGGCGTCGACCTTCATTTGCTCGGCCGCGATCTTGCGCGCCTCAGCCGACTTTCCGAACAGTTCGGTCTCGTCCTGCAGTGCCGCCTTCTCGGTGGCCGTCGAGTTGCTCCATGCCTGCACCTGGCCGGAAATGGCCTTGGTCGCGGCGAACGCCGACTCGGCCAGGGCGTTGTCGGCGCCTTTGATGATGCCGCGCCGCTTCTCTTCCAGCGCTTGCACTTGGGCTAGGTACTTGTTTCGTTCGGCGATGTCGCCCACGCCGCCGGCGAGGTCCGCGCGCTTTTTTGCGGCATCAATGTCACGCTGCAGATCTTGGACGTCCAGTACCCGCTTTTTGTTGATGTAATCGACGTCGCTGACCAGCTGCCGGTTGTGCCGGCTGTCCAGCTCGGCCAGGCTGTTCGCGGTTTGTTCCTTCTCCAGATTGCGCTGGCCTTCGATCGCGGCGAGAGCGACGTTGTTCAAGTCGGCATAGGACTTGCGGATCGCGGCCTTGCGCTCGTCGATTTGCTTTTGGGAGATACCGGCGGCGACGCCTTCGTTCTGCGCTTTCTCCAGGTCGCGGTCCCGCTGCTGGCTACGGGGCAGGTATTTATCGCTATCGTCGTTCCACTTCTTGCGGGCGACGGCCTTCTGCGCGGCCTCGTCCTGTGCTTTCGCTGCTGCTTTCTCTGCATCCGTCCGACCACGGATCACATTGATTTGACGTTGATTGTTGTCCAGCTCGGCCTGGTAGATGGCGACGTCGCGCGTCAGCCCACGTTCACGGGCGCGGCGCTGATCCTCTTCGATCTCGCCACGCTGTTTCAGCAGCGCGTCGATCTTTTGCTGGGCGGTCTGGCCACGTCCCATTGCGAAGTCGATCACGGCGTCGGCGGCGCCGGAGGCCGCGGACTTGATCCTGATCCAGCCGCGCTCCCAGTCGGTGAGGCTGTCGAGTACCTTCTGCCGTTGCTTGTCGACTCCGTCCGCGTAGGCGCGCTGGGCCACGTCGGCCGCCTCTGCCGCCCGGCCCACGTCCTGCAGCGCCTTCACCTGGTCGAACGTCGCGGCTGTGATGAAGTGGTACTTGTCGTTGATCTTTTCCAGAGCGGAAAGCGGCGCCTTGCCGAGCGCGGCGAACTCTTCGACCGTGTCCGCCACACTGCGGCCGAGATCGCGCTGGGCTTCCACGGCCACCGTTCCGAACAGACGCATGTTGCCCATCGCAACCTGGCCGCTCGCAGCCAGCGCGGCGCCGGCCGCCGCCGCTTCGTGCTGCGATCCCGTAATCTCGCCGATCTCGCGGGAGACGTCCTGCAGTTGGCCAACAGTGGCGCCGGCGGCGTTGCCGCTCAGTGCCAAAGCTTTTGCAAATTCCTCGGCCTCGTTCGCGCCGGCGTTGTATGCGATCGCCAGCGCGCCGGCGACGGCGGCCGCGACCGTCCACGGGCCGATCAGACCGACAATGTACGATGCCAATCCACGCGCGGCCGCGCCGGCGCTACCGAACGAATCGCGCAGTTGGCCGCCTTGCTGCAGCAGGACCGTAAGTGGCGCCTGGCCGCCCTGCAGGGACGTCACGATGTCGGTGAACTGCGCCGGCACCTGGCGCATGGCGTTGTTGAGCTGGGCCTGGCTGACCCCGAGCTGCTGGGTGACGTTCGCCGTGTTGCGCGTGGCCTGTTGGACGGCCTGATGCCCACCGACGGTGTTGTTCAGTTGGGAGGACTGCGTCGCCAGCGTACTGCTCAGGTTCTGCTGCGCGGCCTGGAGCGTTGTCGCGCTCGCGGCCTGGCCGACCTGAGCTTGGGTGACGTGCTGAGCTGCTGTGCTCAGGCCGGCGTCGGCCTGAGCCACGCGGTCCATGGCGTCGGCGGCCGAACGGCCGGCCGTGGTGGTCGCCGTCATCGCGGCCGTGCTCGCGGTCTGGTGAACCTGCACCACCTGCAGGGCGCCACCGACACGATCCGAGGAGGCGCCGAGGCGGTCATTGGCCGCGCTGACCTGGTCGATCGCATCAGCCGTGGTCCGGCTCACGTTCGCGGTGCCCGTCAGTGCTGTTGTCGCGGCGCCCTGCGCCCCAAGGACGTCCTGCAGGGCGCCGCCGACACGCTCGGCAGAGGCACCAAGCCGATCGTGGGCCGCACTCACTTCGTCGACGGCGGTGACCGCTGCGCGGTTACCGGAGACGTTGATGCGGATACCGTACTCGACCTGGTTACTCATGCGTTCGCGTCTTCCTTACTTTTGCCAGTGTTTCGTCTGCATTTCCCGCAGACGTTTCTCTCGCCGTTCCCCCTGTACCTTGTGCATGGCCTCCAGGGCGGCATCTTCCATTGCCTCAAGGTCCGCCAGCACCTCAGGCCACTTTCTCTTGGGGATGCCGTTCGTTGTCCGAAGAACCCCTTCGATGTTGGGGAACCAGATCCCGGTCCTGATCAGTTCGCCGTCCGGGGCGATGACGACGTTCCATTTGTTTTCCAGACGCAGGAACAACTGCAGCGTCAGGAGGTTGTCGGACCAGACCGTGTAGCTCTCGGTCTCGACCTCGGTTTCCCGTGGCACATCGGCGATCTCGTCGTCCAGGCCAAAGAACTTCATGTCGTCGGCCATGTCGTCGGAGACCGCCGGCCGGGTAGGCTTCGGAGCGGCGCCGCTGACCGCCTTTCCCCACCACTCGGCGGCGCCGATCAGTTTTTTCGTTTGGCCGTCTTGATCGACTCGAAGAAGGCCGTGACGAGGGTCGGACGGGTCGGGAATACGTTCTTCAGTGCGGCGAAGTTTTCCGGGTTGAATTCCAGCGGGTGATCGTTCGTGTCCAGCACGTCCTGCCAGCCGGTGACGACCTGGTCGAGCACTTCGTCGTCGCTCAGCAGCGTTTCGCCTTCATGCAGCTTGTCGCGGTTCAGGCGGCGGTGCAGCTCGTCCAGGTCGTCCTGTGGCAGGCGCTTGAAGACGACGGCGAACTTGTGTTTGTCGCTGCCACCCTTGCCGTCCGGGACGTCGACGGTGACGGGAGTGATGTAGGTCTGGCTGATGGAGCTGATCTTGAACATATTTTTCCTTTTGCGATTTATTTGGCCCCTTGCGGGGCACTTGGATTACAGGCAGGTGACGGCGATCTCGTCGTTACCGACGACCGGAGTCGGATCGAGCGTCAGCTTGTAGCCGACCATGCCGTCGATCTCTTCGTAACCGACGTCGAGGATCTTGGCCTGCAGGTCGACCTTGACCTTCTTGCCCGCCACGGTCCCGTGGGTGACGCTCATCGGCACGGTGCTGTTCGACTCGGCCAGCGTGTACGGGTTGAACGTCGCAAGGTCAGGAGCGAGTACCGTGATCGAACCGGTCGGTTTGCGATCGGCAATCACGATCTCCTTCTGCGGACCCGGCATATCCACGCGGTTGACCTGGTTGCCGAGATCCCATTCGAAGGTCGACCACGCGAGGTTGATCGCGTTGATCGATGCCGGCCCTGTGTTCACGCTGTTGATGCCTTCCTCGATCTGCCAGCCCGTGCGCGTCACGGTCGGCAAGGCGCCGGCGACCGGGGTCACGTAGAGAGCATCGAAGTCGAACATCAGCTTCGGAATGTCCTTCTTGGCCAAGCTGCCTTTGCAGTTCCCGCGCATACCCAGCAGCTTGTGCAGGACGCCGTCGATGTTCATGTAGCCGACGACGCTGACCTGGCCAGTGCTGACCAGGTTGTACGCCACCGACGTCGTGGCAACGATGGTCTGCGCGTGGCCGCAGGCCAGCATTGCCGAAGCCCACTTCGGCGCGGTGCCGGCGGTGCCGGAGCCAACCAGGGCGACGTTGAAGGACAGCTTCGCCCAGAAGCCGGTCAGGATGCTGCCGGGGTCGCCGTAATACGGCAGGATGATGTTGCGGTCGACCTTGTCGGTGTCCATCGGCGTCAGCGTCACGTCGCGAGCCTCGATCCAGTCGGTCGCCCCGGCCGGGGTCGAGTCAACGCCGTAGGTGACTTCCTGCTTCAGCAGCAACACCTTGTTTTTCCACTTGCGTGGCGCGGTGAGGATATTAGGCACGCGTACGCTCCTTCTTAACCGTGGTCGGGGTATCCGCCGCCGGCGCCGCTTCCAGTTGCGCCGACGCGGCCTGCGCCTGGGCGTCCGTCGCCGGATCTTCCGATTCGACGCGGATGCGGATCTTGGTCGCGGGGTCGTAGATGTAGCTGCCGCCCTTACCCCAGTCGGGGCAGTTGATGAAGTCCAGCAGGGCGTGCGGTGCCTCTGCCTGGACGTTGTCGTTGTCTGTGCTCACAGAACGCTCCTGTCGTAATAGGAAGTGGTGAAAAGGTCTTGCCACCATGCGTGGCCATCGCGGAAGGCCAGCAACTGGCCCATACCGCGTTCAAGCGGGTCGAACACCGGATCGGGCGTCCAGCCGTACAACTGTTCCCGCACGGCGCGGCGCAGCTGCTCCAGGTCGGCGCCAGCTGCAGCACCGACCTGGTCGCCCAGGTTCCTCACGACCAGGATCACGCCGATCGTCACGGTTACCTTCTGCTGCAGGATGTCGGCCGCGATGCTCGGGCCGGGCTGCTCGCGCATCGGGATCACGAAGCACGCCGGCACGGCCTTGGGATTGCTCTCGACGGCCGCCTGGAAGTCGATCGCCCCGCCGACCAGCTTGAATACCGAAACGGCCGCATGGATGCGCTCAACAGTCTGGTTGATCATGGCCGGCAGCTCCGTCCGAATACCCGCTCGCTCGGGGCCGACATGACTACGGTCGCGGGCGAGTTGCCCGGAACCGGCGCGAGCTGCTGCAGCTGGACCCGGCCGGCGGCCACGTCGCGCAGCCATGCCACGGCGTCGACGTACTGGGTGCGGGCGTTCTCGGTCACGGAGTCGCCCAGCAGCTTGTAACGCGCGATCGCGCAGGCGTTGGCAACCAGAGCCTCGGGCACGTCGGTCAGCGGCAGGGTGTAGCGGCTTGCCAGGTAGCCGTCGATCATCGAGCCGGCGTCGCGCAGGATGTCGTCCAGGGCGCCAGGCGGCAGCATGGACAGGCGCTGGGCGACCTCGTCGGCTCCGTAACGACGCTCCAGGGCGGATTGGTCGAGGTATGGCATGGTCAGGCGTCCTCGCCCTCGAGGTCGACCAGTTCGACCGACAGCATCGGCTCGTCCTTCAGTAGCGTGACCTGGTCGTCGGTCAGCTCAGAAAGCGCGATCACGGTCGGCGTGGTATTCCAGGCGCGACCAGCCCGGCGGAAGCCCGCCTGACTGGATGTCACCTTGAGACCATGCATGCTTCGGAACGAGTCGGCGAGCATCTTGTCGAAGCTTTCGCCAATAACGGCCGCCGCGCCCGTATTGGACTTGTCGCTGGAAGCGTCGCGGTTGAGCAGCGTCGACAGGTCCAGGCGCAGCTCGTGGCCGTCCTCCCCGATGAGCTGGGTGCCGATGCTCAGCGTGCCGCCGGTCGCCAGGCTGGTTTCCTGCAGGCTGCTGTTGTCCGCTGCCGACGAGTTGCCGGTTTCCGTCCCGCCGCTGGCGTTGCCCTGCAGGTTGTCGGTCCCGGAACCAGAGTTCAGCGCCGGGTTGCCAACCGCCTGGGTTGCCCCGCTCAATTCGGAGCGCGGCGCCGCTCCGCTCCTGCTCTGGACAGTCGTCTCCTGCGCTTTGCCGCCGTCCCGAGCTCTGGCGGCCGATCCGTTTTTTGCCATGTTCGCTTCCCTTTTAGATGTTTCGCCGGTGCCCACCTGGTCCAGATGGACACGTCATTACGTTCAGGCGACCGTGCCGTCCGATCCGTAGGCCAGCTGCCAGAAGCCGTAGCCGCCGGCCGCGCGCGCTTCCGCACCGAACTTGTATTTCTTGCGGCTGAAGACATCGTCCGACTGGGAGTCGATCTGTTGAACGAACACGGGTGCCTTGCGCTCCTGGTAGACGAAGGGCTTGACCGGCTTGGTGGTATCGAGCAGGAACCAGGCCGTACGCGACTTCAGGCGGGCGTCGACGCGAACCGTATAGGCGCCCTTGAACGGATTTGCCTTGCCGTCATCCAGGCGATCGGCGGTGACCAGGGTGTTCGCGACTGCTTTCAGCGCCGGCGGGACCATCAGGATGTTGGGCTTGATGTTCAGCGGACGGCCGTCGTCGTCCTTGAATTCCATCATCGCGGTCTCGGCGGCGCCCAGGCTGTCCAGCGCGGCCTGGTAGCTGGCCGCGCTCAGCACCTTCGTGCCCTTGTTCGATACCGAGATATCCAGACCGTTTTCATCCTTGGCCGGATGGTCGACGTCGAAGAAGTACTGGCCGTCGTAGCACTTAGTCACGAAGCCGCTGTTGACGACGTCCGCGATGATCTCGTCGGGCAGCTGGGCGGCCGAGTCGCCGGCGGCCATGGCTTGCGGCTGGTAGATGCCCAGGTTGTCGTCCTCGATGTCGTTGCGATCGACTTCGACGGTGGCCTCGAAGTCGTTGTTGACGATGACGTACTTGAACGCGGCCAGCGCTTTGACGGTCTTTTCGCCGATCCATTTGCGCATGCGCGGGAACTTCGACAGCCAGGCGTAGTCGTTCTGGCCGGTAGTCGACGGCACCTTCATGGCGATCTGTTCCCAGTCGCCCGAGGCACCGTTGAATGCGTTGTTGAAGGTGGTCTTCAGGCTGATGAAGAGGTTGTTGACGTTTTCGCGATTGATGAGCATGTTGATTCCTAGGAGTTCAGGGGGGCTTGGGCGGCGGCCAGGCGCGCGTTGGCGGCGCAATCGGGACGCAGGCCGCAGGGCTGCGGAAACACTTCCGGCAGCACCACGGCCGGCCGGGCCGGGCCGGGCACGGCGGCGAACACCAGGGCGCCCGCCGTAACCGCCAGGCACAGGGCCAGCACGCACCAGGTAACGGAGATCGTGGTTTTCATGGCCGGCCGCTTATTCGATCCAGACGCCGTCGACGTCGACAGCCAGCAGCTTGCCGGCGGCCGAGCGGGTGTTCGTGCCGTTGGTCTTGGCCACGGTCTGGTCATCGACGATGTAGACCACGTTGCCGACGTCGGCCTGGGCGACGGGATCGCCCGCGTGATTGGCGAACTTGAAGGCCAGCTTGCGGCGGACAGCGAGAGTTTTGGCACCGTCGGCGCCGCCTGTGTTGTCGCAGCAGTCTTCGGAGCGGCCCTGGTAACGCAGGGTGGTCGAGACAGAGCCGGGCACCAGGAAGCCTGCCGCGTTCAACGCGACCAAGGCGCCGGCGAAAATCTTGACGCCGGCGGCGACCGGGAAGACGGCCAGCTGGCCGTCCTTGTTCGGGGTGTTGCGGGATGCAGTCAGTGCAACCATCTATTTCTCCAGTTGAGGGACCGAGCGGCGCTTACGCGACGGTGGCCAGTTCCTGCAGGGTTTTGAGGTAATCCGCCTCGGACACGCCCATCATTCGGCACATGCTCTTCTGGCTGGCCGTCAGCGCCGCGACGTGGGACGGGTTCGGCGGCACCACCTTGGTCTGGTGGGTCTGCAGGCCGGACAGCGCCGCGATGGGCTGTGCAGCATCCAGATAGGCGGTCAGGCCGGCGATGTCCTGGGCGCCGTAGCTGCGCGCCCACTCTTCCTGGGCCGGCAGCAGCTTGCCGCTGGCCAGCGCAGCCGACACGACTTCGTCGACGCGGGTGGTGGACTGGTTGGTCGTCAGCGCGGCCAGCTGGCCCTGCAGCGCGACCATGGCTCCGATCGGCACGTACTTGGCCGGATCGGGAGTCGCGGTCGACAGGGATGCCAGGGTCTGGCGCTGCGTTGCCAGGTAGCTGACCAGGTCGAACGATGCGGCGGCGGTCGCTTCCGGATCGCCGGCCTTGAGCTGGTCGATCAGGGTCTGCAGGTGCGAGACGATGCCCTCGGCCGGCGTGCCGACCGGCAGGTTGAGCAGCCAACGGAGCTGCTCCAGGAGTTCTTCCATTGCGGTGTCCTCGGTTAATGGAGTGGGTGGGGAAAGAGTGAAATGCAGGGCCGCAGCCGTGAGCAGCACTTCGCTCATGCCGTCGATCGCCGGGTTGTTGGTGATTGCCGCCATATATAAAGAGGTGACGGCGCCCGTTGCCTTGTCGTAACCGATGACCGGCGAGATGAAGCGGTATTCCTTCTTCTCGATCATCGCGGCCGCGCCATCCGTCCATTCGACGTCGACAGCGAACAGGCCGACACCCTCGCGCCACTCCAGCCGATGGAACCAGCCGGCCGCAGGCGCCGGCTTGCCGTTCTCCTTGGCCAGCAGGGTCTGATGCTCGTAGTCGATGACGTAAGGGGTGCCGCGCGCCGCCGAAGCCTCGATCAGGCGTTGAGCCAGCGCCGCGTCGACGTGCCAGCCTGGCGCGTCGTGGGGCCGGCCATCGCGGGCGTGGAAGCCACCGGCCGGCAGGAGTTGCAGCTCGCTGCCGGAGGTGACGGCCAGCGCGCACGCGGCGATGCCGAAGGGCTGGGTGACGGTGGGTTTGGAACGTTTGGGCATGGAGCTATCGTCGCAGCGATAGCCATGCGGAAACAGACTGACAGATGTCAGCAGTGCCTTGCGGAACTTAAAATCCAACAGGAAATCCGACTTGCCGCCCAGCACATGGACTGGGCATCGGAATTAACGGCGGACTAACGGGGCTAGGAGGCGTTTTCCTATCGAGCTTGAGGGCATGTGCCCACCCGAGCCAGAAAAACGCCGTAAAGCGCGGATTTCGATTTTCTTGCGGCGCGGAATGTTCATTTGTCGTTTTCCGCGCATCTATATATTAGAACAGCCCGCCTGGAGCGTTGCAATCCCAGTTCGTGATCACCAGCTCCCCGCTCGTCGCCGCCGCGCCGTGGTTGTTGGCGACGGAGTACTTGATGTCCAACTCCAGGAAGTGCATCCCTTCAAACGCGCGGCGGATGTCGGGGTGGTCGTTGATGCTGACCATGACCTTGCCCTTGGTGGTGCGCATCAGCTCCGCCATGTCCAGGTAGTTCTGGAAGTCGAAGTCGACGCCATACCCTTCGGTCTGCCAGTACGGCGGGTCCATATAGAAGAACGTATGGGCGCGATCGTAGCGCTTGACGCACTCGCGCCAAGGCAGGTTCTCGACATAGGTGCCGGCCAGGCGCAGATGGGCCGCGCTCAGGTTCTCCTCGATCCGGCACAGGTTGATCGGCGATCCGGTCGTAGCCGTACCGAAGGTCTGGCCGTCGATCTTGCCGCCGAAAGCGTGCTGCTGCAGGTAGTAGAACCGGGCCGCGCGTTGGATGTCGGTCAGGGTTTCCGCCTGAGTCATCTGCTGCCACTTGAATATCTGGCGGCTGGAGATGGCCCATTTGAACTGGCGGACGAACTCTTCCATGTGATGTTGCACCACCCGGTACAGGTTCACCAGTTCGCCGTTGATGTCGTTGATGACTTCGGTCTTGGCCGGGAAGGCCCTGAGGAAGTAGAGCGCGGCGCCGCCGCAGAAAACCTCGACGTAGCATTCGTGGCTGGGGAACAGCGGCAGCAGCTTATCTGCCAGGCGGCGCTTGCCGCCCATCCAGGGGATGATGGGAGTTGCGGTTTGGTACATGTTTCTCCGTGTTAAAATTCCGCCCGCCTCCGTACGGGGTGGCAGAGCCTTGGCGAAGCATGCAGTTCAGGCTGCGTGCGGAGTGGCCGGCCCGGTGTTACAGCACCTGGTCGGTCGCTCTGTCCTTATTCGACAGTCAGGTAAAACGTAAGTGCGTCGACGATGTCCTGCTCTTCGTCGGGATACAGCGATCCGTCTGGCCGGACGGGAAAGAACGGGCGAGCTGGAATGTCTCCCCAAAGGTGCGGAAACTGCGCCTTCGTCCCTCCGAACTGCATCATAAATGCCTGTGGCGCCGGCGAGGCGATCAACAGCGCGTCCGTGCCGACCTGGTAGTGGATACCCCGGCTCATCTCGCCACTGGCGATCAGCGGCCGTTTGGCGGGCGCTGGCGGGGCGCGTCGGCCGGTTCTACGTCCTCGTGACTGGATGTACCGGGCGAGGGTCGCCGCGCTGTTGGGTGCCCATGGCACGCCGTCCGGCGCGGTGCCGGTGCCGAAGCGTCCCTTGATCCGCTCCACCATGTCCTCGCCCAGGGCGCGCAGGAATGGCTCCATGTCCCCGGCGCGCTGACCGAGCTGCTTCAGCAGCTGGTCGACGGAGCCGTTGTTGATTTCGATATGCTGGTTCACGGTTTTGCCTATAATGGCCAGGTGAGTCGGGGAGCTGTGGAAATTCGGAGTCCACAGGCTTGTCCGGCCACGGTTCGCCGTGGCCGATCATGGATGGAGGGACGTCCGGCCTCCCTCCGGCTCATTTCACTACCTGCAGCAGCCCGCCCACGATTGCGCCCTCGATCTTCTCCAGCAGCGGCTTGAAGGCCGAGACGATCATATTCAGCGCTCCCTCACGCTTCTTCACCTGGAAGTCGAACTCGACGGCGAGCTTTTGCGCTCGGCCGTCGGCCGCCGGGAGCACATACAGCAGCTTGCCCGTGTTGACGTCGTAGAGCACCTGCAACGGGTTGGCCAGGGTGTCGAACAGGCCGAGCCACTCCTCGTCGGTCAGCGCGTCGCCGGCGGCGTCGTGCCGCTGGGCCTTCTTCCCGACCAGCAACTTGTCCTGGACTGCGATCTCGGCGCTGGCCGGCTGAATGCCCTTGTTCACCTGCAGCCAGTCCAGGACTGCCGGCTCGATGGCGCCGACGATCGCCGTGCGGCCGCGCTTGACCGGGTCGGCCAGCACCTCGGCGACGAAGCCCTGGTAAGCCTGCCGCTGCTCGGCCTGCAGGACCGGCTGCATCGCCTGGTACAGGCGAGAGCCGATCGGCGACGCCAGGCGCACCAGCCGGTCGTCGATGAGCGAGCGCAGCGGGGCATTGGCACGCGCACCAGGTGCATAGTCGAAGCCCTTGTCGATCCCTACCGGCGCCCAGGTCTTCGGGCTGATCTCGGCCCAGCCTTCCGGAGCCGCACCCTTGCCGGCGTCGACGGCCGCCTGGTAAGCGCGCGCGTCAACGGCGACCACGCGGCAGTGGCACATCCAGCCGTTCGGCGGGAAATGGGTCTTCCAGAACTCGTCGTCGTGTCGCAGCACAAGGCCGTCCCACGACACGTGCAGTGGCCGGGGATGAGCGATGCCGTCAGCGTGAACGTATTTCCAGTAGGGCTTCAGCTGCAGCAGCTTCGGGTTGTTGAGCTGCTGCCAGCGGCCGGCCGCGTAGCTGGTTGCCGTGTTGGTCTGGTAGATGATCCGCGTGCGCCAGGCTTCGCCGGCTGCCGTGCCCTGGCCGGTCCAGCCGGTCCAGCCGTGCCTCTGGACGATTTCCTTGAAGTCCTTGCGGAACTGTTCCAGGCCGCTGCCGGTCTCGATCCCGCGCTCCACGGCCGTGCGCAGGTCGGCCAGCAGGTCGGCCTTGGCGGCGCCGGCGACGACGAAGGCACGGTCGTGTGCCGCACGCATGATGTCGTCCCAACGCTCCGTGGGCAGGTTGAGCTTGTTCTTGAAGAACGTCAGCTGCTCTTCGAACGGCGTGTTCTTGCCGATTGCCAGTGGCATCTTATGCCCCGTCCTGAACGTCGACCATGCCCTTCAGCTCGGCCAGGGCGAACGCCGCCGCCATCAGCTTGACCAGTTGCTCCTGCGGTTGGTCCGCGAACGACTCGACCAGGTCGCGCTGCAGCGCCGCCAGGTCGGCCGCGCTCTCGACCTTCGCCTGGATCTCGCCCAGCAGCTGGGCCCACGTCGGCGCGGCGGCCGAGGATAGATCGTCCGCCGTCTGCTGGGCTGGCTTGCCGGCCGGCGGCGGGACATCCGCCGACAGGCGCGCGGTCGCGGAGTCGGTCGCCTCGCTATCGGTTGGCAGCTTATTTGTCACCTGCAACACCGGCTCGCCATCTTTCGGGACCGGAATACGCAGCTTCTCATGCGCCCAGGCAGCCGGGATCTGGACGCCAACCGCCACCAGTTTCGGGAGCGCGTCCGCGTACAGCTTCATATCCTCGGGTTCGGTCAGCGTGAACACCAGGCGCGGGCTGCGCCGCAATCCATCGACGCCGCGGTTCAGGGCAACCAGAGGGTAAATGTAGTCCCGCGTGAGTGTACCGGCGATCTGTTCCGCGTCACTGTCGCGAATATCATGCCGCACTTCATTGTGCACCTTGCCCAGGGCCAGACTACCGCCACCGTTCTTTCCGGCATCGGTGGTCAGGGTCTGGCCGAGGATGCTCTTGGACTGCGAACCCTCGGCCCATTGCATCATCGACAGGTGCGCCGAGTCGCCGGCGCCGCCGGTGATCTTCTGGATTTCCAGCTCCATCTCCTTCGGCATGATCGCGCGGGCGTCGTGGCCCAGCGCCGTCACAGCGCGCATCAGGCTGGCTTTCTCATCGGCCGTGGCGCCGGCGAAGTACTTGCCGACGATGATCGGCAGGCCGTAGGTTTCCAGGAACTCGGCGAAGTCGCCCAGCGCATACGCCTTGTAGAGGAACGGCCACACCAGGGTGCGATACAGGCCCATCCGGCCGAGATAGCCCGTCTTGGCCTTGCCGTGGGTATGCATGATCCAGCCGAACGGCTGTAGGACGTCGCCATCCATTGACGCGGTCTGCAGGCGCAGCTCGGTGCGTTCCGTGTTCAGCCGGAACCACTCCTGCGGGCGAGGATGAATGGTCGGGAGCCACTCTACGCCCTCGCGCCGCCACTCCAGCTCGATCGGTGCGAAGCCTTGGCCAACGGCATCCATCATGGCCAGGATCACATCCTCGATCGGATCGACGGCGTCCTGCAGCGTTTCCCGCACCCACTCGGCGGCGGCCTCTTCGGCCGCCGAAGCGTTCCTGGGCGGGACGATATTCCACTCCAGCCGAGCGACCGCCGCCTTGCGCTTGTCCATCTCGCTGCGGATGTGGCCGTCGCGCTCCTCCATGTCGGAAAACAGGCGGTGCTGCTCCACCAGGTCGCCCTGGTCGGCGGCCTGCAGGGTGCGCGCCAGGCGCGCTGGCGTCAGCCCGGCCAGCATCGGGGTCAGGTACTGATTCTGCAAGGTATGGACCCGCGAGGTCTGCGGTTCGTCCAGGGACGCCGTCGCGATCGGCTTGCCGAACTGGTCAAGAATCTTGCTCAAAACATTCTCCTCGAAGACGAGCCGAAGTCGTCATCGTCGCGGCCGCCGCCGGACGATCCGGCTCGCGGCGTCGTCTGAATTTCGTATTTGCCCATGCCGCGCGTGATGGCGACATGCCACAGCAGGTGAAGCGCGGTCAGGCCGTCGTAGTGGTGGTTGGTCTGCGCTTCCGGCCAGGTGTCCAACTCGGACAGGAGTTGGGTCAACCCGGCGTGCAGCAAGATCTGCGGCATCAGGAGGTCGGTGACAAAAGGCTCCAGCGAGTCGATCCGTACCGGCGCCGGCACCGTCGCGGTGACGCCCACCAGCGGCAGCGGCACGCCCTTGGCCAGGCCGGCCAAAATGAAGGTCTGGCGCGAGTGCTCGTAGGCGTTGTTGTTCTCGAACGCCCAAGCCAGGCAGCGGAATTCTCGCTGAGCGGCGATCAGGTCGCTCTCCAGCTTGGAAGGCACACGGCGCTTGATCTCGGCATGCATGACGTGCAGCCGCTTCATGCGCTGGTCCAGACCGCCGACCAGGATCGCGGACGGGTCGGACTTCTCGTTGGCACCCATCGACGGATCGCAGCCGCCGAAGATCAGCCAGTCTTTCGACCGCTGCGCCCAGTACGTGATGTGGTGGAAAGTCTTGTCCTCGTCCGTGCGCGGGTCGCCCTGCATCTCGGTGTTGAACGCCTTGGGCGCGGTGGCGCGCTGGCGCATCAGCCAGAACAGGCTGCGCACGCTCGGCCAGGACACGACTGCGCCTTCGTCCATCTGCGCCCGATTGGCCAGGTAAAAGCGATACGAGGGCATTCCCGTGTCGGGGATGACCTGGCCTCGCTCGGCCGCTTCCTGGACGGCACCGACGTCGTCGTTGCGCATCAGCTCCTCGCACTTCGCCCACAGGTCCATGTGCTGGGGCATCTGGGCCAGCGCGCGGAAGTGGTGGACGACGTGGCCGATGGTCCGCTTGGCCCGGCTGATCGGATCGTCCTTGTCCAGGATCGTGCCGACGCCGCAGTACTTGACCGAGCCATCAGGCGGGCCGAGATAGTCGATCGCCTTCGTCAGCCAGGTCCAGCGGTTCTCACGCTCGGTCGGGCTCTTCGCCTCGGCGTCGGTGATCAGGTCGTCACCCAGCAGCAGCTTCGGCCGGCTCGCGCCGTGGAAGGTGCCCCGGATCGCCTGCTCGGCGCCGAACGACTCCAGCTTCACACCGGTCTTGGTGACGCACTCGCCGATCTTCCACATCGTCCCTCGGCCGCACACTTCGGGGAAGTCCAGGGCCAGGGCCGCATTGCCGGTGAGTTCCGTCTTGACGACCTCGACCAGTTTGGTCGGCAGCTCGGTCTCGGCGCCCAGCAGAATGACGTAGTCGATGAACTGCGGCGGCGCGGCGACGCCGACTTCCTTGCGCACCTCGGGCCGCTGCAGCAGCGCCTGAACGGCGACCCACGTCGGCCCGATCTTGGTCAGCATCGACGACTTCGCCTCGCCACGCGGCGCGATCCACCATTCCTTAACGCCGCCCGGCTGCGCCAGCAGCTGGGGGTAGCGTTGGCAAAACTGCGCCTGGAACAGGGACGGCGTGCCCCGAATATGGTGGGGGAAGTACGTGTACGCGAAGAACTGGAAGTCGCCCGACAGCACGCGCTTGCGCCGCGCCGCGATCGCGGCGGGCGACCCGTCCAGTCCGGCAGCGTGAGCCTCGATATCCTTGCGTAAAGAGCCGACCAGGTCGGCCAGCTCTTCCTTGAGTTCCTTGGGCGTGAGATCCTTGCTGATCATTTGACACTCGCGAGGATCTTCGGCAGCACGTCGCCGAACGGCTCCAGGATCTCGACCATGGCGGCGCCATGCTGGGGATAGCGGTCCTGAACGAACTCGACCAGGCCACGGACGACGGCCATGCCGATAGACAGCGCGTTGGCCTCCGGCAGGAACTTCTTCATTGCCGCCATGCTCTTGTGGATGTTGTCCATCAGGCTCGACAGCAGCTCGACACGCTGCAGCGCCGGCATCTCGGCGTCTGCCTTGATGAGGTCGAGCGTTGCGTTGAACTGGATGAGCATCTCGGTCAGGATCTGCTGGGAAAGCTGCTCGACGTCGCCACCGCTCAGGCTGGACGCGGTGCGCATGCGCTCCCAGTCGTCGCCTTCGGTAGCGGCCGCGTCACGCCAGCGCTTGGCCGTCGAGTACGACACGTCGGCGAGCTTGGCCGACTGCTCCAGGGACAGCCGGTCGAACACGTAATGCTTGCGCACCCTGGCGCGGACGTCCGCCCCCTTCGCCATTACAGCCCCAGCTTGGCGCGCAGCAGGCTTGCCAGCGCGCTGACGGTGACACCGGACGCGATGCCGGCGATCACTCCCGAGCGAGCGGCGGTCTGCTCCAGCGCCTCGATGCGCTTGCCGTGGGCGGCGACAGCCTCGGCGATCTTCTCCGGGTTCGCCACTTCGAGGCGGCGCAGCCGGACGTCATGTTCGTCCAGGCGTTGCGTCACCTTGCGGTCGACGTTGGCGACAGCCTCCTCGACGCGCTTGGTAGCGGAAACCTGCTCATTGAGGAGGGCTTCCATCCGACCCAGGATACGCCCGAGATCGTCGTTGCTGACTTGCAGTGGTTGCATTGGTATGCGGTCCATTTGTAGGTTATCGGGGAACGCGGGCGGTCTTGGCGCGCTCGCACTCGATGCAGCGCAGGCAACCAGGAACAGCCAGGCGCCGCGCTTCAGGGATTGGTGATTCGCACCCGACGCATAAGGCGACCTGGCCGGCGCGTGCTGCTTCGCGGTCACCGGCCTGTTTCGCCGCGAGCCGGGCGCGGGCCTGCTGGTCGACGACCAACGCCTCACGCTCGGCCATCTCGACGCGGCTTGCTTCGTCCAGGATTTCGGTCAATCGGTCTCCTTCGTGCTCTCGTACCAGTCGATCCAGCCCGCCGTCCTGATCTGGCAGAGCCGGTACAACCTGGCGACTTCAATGTGGTTCGTTACCGCGTTCTGTCCCGGTTTGGCCTTCGGCAGCGCCGGGCACGGCTGCAGCAGGTTCGCCTGCGGCGTCGCGCTCGGACTCGGCGTTGGCTTCGTTCCAACGGCGCAGGCTGTCAGCGTCAAGCACGCAGCCAGCGTCAGGGTTCTTGCGTAGGTCTGCTTCATAGTCGGATCGGATGGTCTGGAAGGCATGGTCGGCGCCGGTGTTGGCCTGCTCGGTGCGCACGCCGGCCGCCAACGCCTTACGGTCCTGGCGGACCTTGGATGTCGCGGCCGAGCGCAGCGTTTGCACTTCTTTTGTCGCCTGCCGCGCGCCCCGGACGAGGTAGCCGAGCGCGAAGCCGCTACCGCCGACCGTTAGGGACCAGACCAAGGCAGCGATGACGGCAGCGCCGGCTTTCATGGTGCCGCCTGGACGCAGAGCGGCATTCCCCAGGCGAGGTAGCGGCGTTGATGGGTGAAAAGGATCGTGCGCGGGTACTGGCGCGACGCCTTGAAGTTGGCGACGCTCTGCCCGGCGTTGATGTCCTCGGTGACGCCGAACCATGTGCCAGGCTGCGGGGAGATCCGCTGCGCACGCTGCACGTATCCCAGGCCGGCGTTGTACCCCTTGAAGGTCGCGGCCCAGCGTTGGCACTCGTCGACGGCCTGGACGCGCTGGCCAATCCAGCGGTCGAAACGGACCTGGGCACGAATCGACCAGGTCGGGTTGTACGGGTCGGGCACGCCCAACTCCGGGAACAGGCGGGCGACCTGGGCGGCGGTCGGGTCCATGAACTGGGCGATGCCCCGGCCGTTGTCCCATGCCGTGATGTCTGCACGGCAGCTGCTTTCCTTGAGGAGCTGCGCCGCCAATGCCGGAACCGGAGCGCCGAGGCCGAACACGGCCTGCGCTTCACGGGTGATCGTCGCGCGGTAGCGATCGCACGGGTCGGCCGCATGGGCTGGCGACAAACAGGTGGTCAGCAGCACGCTGGCCGCCATCACCAGGGCACGGGACAGGAGACGAATCACAGGCCGGTCCCCAAGGTGTACATCGCGGCCGCCATGATGATCGCGCGGCGGATCATCACCAGCGGCGGGGTATCCCAGCGGATGCGGTCGCGGAACGCGGCACGGTCGAGCCAGTAGCCGGCGTAGCCGCCCAGGGTGACATGGCCGAGCTTCCAGACCACGGTCTGCACGGGGCCGCTGTAGCCGGCCTGCAGCATGACGAACGCGGCCGTGTAGAGCATGAGCGCGACCAGCAGCCACTTCATCATGCGGTGCCAATCCTTGCGTTGGGTTTGATGCACAGTTCCTCCGGTCAATTAGTGATTCGCGGAAACGCGATACGGGAGGACTGTACGGGCGCGCGGCGCGGCGCCAAAGGCTGACGGATGTCAGCGGTGGGTAATACAGGAGGGGAAAAGAGAGGTGCGGCCTTGACGCGGAAGCGCCAGGCCGGTTACAGCAGGCTCATCTGGCGCGGATCGACCGGCTCCACTTCGCCGGTCTTTTTCAACACGCGCCAGATAGTACGCTCATGTAAGTGCGGCGTATAGTCGCGCACGATCTCCTGAACGCTGGCCCGCGCCGACTTGCCTTCGCGGAGGGTCAACTGGTCGAACTTGGCCAGGATGTCGCGGTTACGCACGATGATCATCGCATTCTTGCACGTTGCGATCGTCAACGGCGTATTGCCGAAGAATCGGATGATCTTGTCGGCCGCGCCGGCGCCGACGACCGCCGAGAGCTTCTCGGCGCATGCGTCGCTGCGGTACAGGTACAGCGTCGTCCCGCCGAACACGTCGACCATGCGCAGGGTCAGCGGCAGGCCGATCAATGCGATCAGCTTCTGCACGCTGTCCGGCAGATGGGACAGGTCATTGCCCATCGGCGCCGTCCTTGCCGGCTTGTTTGGCTCGGCGCTTGGCGTCGTATGCGAGCGCGGCGACGATCTTGCCGAGCTGCTGCTCGTCAAGCCAGTCGACCTTCTCGACCTTGAACATCTTCTTCGCCATACCGTCGACGTACGCCCACGGCCGGCCAGCGTCCGTAAGCTGCGCCTCGATCTTGCTGACCAGTGCGGCCCGGCCGGCTGCGGGCTTCGGACGCTTGCCGGGGTTGCCTTTCGGCTTGAAGCCGGCCTTCTCCAGGTGGTGCAGCACCTTGGCGGCGCCAAGCGGCGTCAGGTCTTTCGCCGTGGTCACGCCGCCGTGCTGCTGAAGCATGGCGCGGTAGGTGTCATCGTCCAGGCCGAGCTGCTTCTTGGCGATGTGGATTTTGGCGAGGGATGCGTTGCGCGGCATTTGTCACGCCTCCAGTGCGGCCCCAGCGGTCGCGTCGGCTTCCGCTGCACCGGCCGGCGCCGCGATCGCGGCCAGCGCTTCCCGAGCGGCATCGTCGTCCAGCAGCTCAACGGATTCACACACCTTGCAGAGGTGGCTGATGGCCGCCTTGCCATTTGCGAAGTCAGGCAAATACAGCGTCATCGAACCGCTCCAATACGGGTCCTTCGCCATGCGACGCTTGCCCAAAGCCTTCTCGACCTCCTTCCGTTTTACCGGGCTCACGTTGGGCCGAACCGACTTGCGCAGGAATTTGGCTTCTGGCGCCGCATTCTTTTCGTAGCACCAGGCGGAATTCATGGTGCCGTTGACGTAGACGAAGACGCGATAGGACATGCTCGCCTTACTAATCCGGCGAACGTCCAGGGTAACCAGGTAGCCATCGCACCGAAGCGTAGCCCGGCCCCAGGGTGTGCTCAATTTGTCCACTGCAGATTGTTGTTGCTCTTTGCTCAGTTTCATAATTCTCCTTTGGCTGCTCGTCAGTACCAGGCAACCATGCCTGGCAGACCGACCGCCGATAGCGGCCGGTTTCGCTTCAATAGTTCGGCGTCACGAACACGACGCCATGCCGGCCCTTGTGCCCGTTGTTCCGGGCGCACCAGGTCAGCCACTTCGCCAGTGCATCGTTCTTCGCCTTCTGGTCGTCCAACTCGGGAACACCCGGCACCAGGAACTTGCCCTCGCTGGCGCCGCGACCGATGCGAGCCAGCGCGGAGATCGTCCCGTGCAGGTGCGCCTTCGGTCCACTCGCGACGAGGATGGCGCCTTCGGGCATCGCATCCACATCACCCGTCTCGATCAATCCGGATGCCCAGCACCACGCCACCTGCGGGCGGATGTCAAAGTAGGTAGTGCACTGGCAGCGAGGACAGACCAGTTGCCCCCAGCCGTTGCTCCCGGTTTTATGTTGACGGTCGGATTCCTTGTGCTTGTTGCGGCAGCGAGTGCATTGCACATCGATATCGCTGACCATCTGTGCGGTGTCACTCATTGCTTCCATTCCTCCCAAGTAAAGTCCGGGCCTTTGCAGTGCGCCCGGGCGTTGTTCTGATCGTCCAGAATCCGCAGCTTGGCGCGCTCGTTCAGGTAGGGCGCGAGTTGCGCGGCGCGCACGCGGACGGTAGGCTCGTCGATCCGGTCGAAGTTACTGATGTGCCGCCAGCTGCCGGCATCGTTGATCTGCAATTTCATACCGTGGCCATGTCCAGAGAGATCGGGGCGTACTGCTCGGTCTCGCCGACGCGTTCGTAAAAGCGGACGTACTGCTTACTGCCGACCACCTGGACAGACTCGCCGATCGCCGTCATGGCGCGTTGCCAGCGCTCGTCCTTGATCTCCATGCGGCGCAGTGCCAGGATGCGCCCCGTGTTGAGGTTGCCTTCCCTGTCGGCATTGAACGCCTGCTGCACGAGCGCGATCAGTTCCGGGCTGCTCCCGGCGCTCCAGGCGGCGATGCATTCGTCGATCAGGGCTTTAGCCGCCTGCAGGCGCTCGTCGAACGCGACGCGGTCTGCGGTGGCGATCTGCACCTTGTAGCGGCCGTCGAAGCTGAACAGGGTGACGTTGCCTTTCTTGCCGCCGATCGAGACCTTGTATTCTTCGGCCGAGAGCTGGACGAAGGCGTTGAAGTCACCGAACACCTTGTTCTTGAATGCCTGCATTTGGGCGCTTACTGTTTTCGCGCCGTTGACCAGCTCGGCGACGAGGCGGTCGCGCTCTAGGTCGATCGGCTTGATCAGCGCCTCGGGGATGAGGTGGCCCTGGGCGTTCTTGCGGTAGCCGTCGGGAATCACGTTGGTTTCGTTTTGTTGCATGAGTTGTACTTCCTTTCAGATTGGATCAAATGTCGGTCGGGCCGATCGGGATGCGCTTGTCAGGCGACGACGGCGGCGGGGGATCGCCAGGCTTGGGTTTTTCCTCGCGCTTCGGCGCCGGCCACGGAGTCAGGGGATCGAATGCACCCACGCGGCACCTCAATGCGTCGTGGTCTCGGCCGGGCTGGCCGTGACGGTGACGTTGTTTGCGATCACGTCGCCGAAGACGGCGAAGGCTTGCTCGTTATCGCTCTCGGCGCTGGTTGTCACGGTGACGTGCTTGGCGATTACCTCGTCGAGCAGTTTCAAAGCCTGATCGGTGTCGTCATTCATCCGTGCGAAGACGATGTGGGAAAATTTCTTCGCCATGTCGGTCACCGTGGCAGTCATTCCCTGCCGTTCCTGCAGGAGCCCGACGACGCATTCCTCCAGCAGTTCATAGCTCGGCTTTTCCTTGGCGGTCAGGACGTCGTGCAGGCGTTGCGACCAGTGTTGTTGGCTCATCGGTGAATCTCCTCTTGGTGGATGGATTGGTGGTGGGTTACAGCGGTTCGAACCAGGTGATCAGGCAGCCGCGCAGCTCAACGCTGCAGTGACGGTGCGTGTCGTTCACGCGACGGCCGGTGAAGCCCTGCGCCTCGGCGACCAGCAGTCGCGCGGCGGCGCCGTCGACGTGGATGGTCGGCAGACGGCCCTGCAGGTGCATCGTCATCGGCGGGTGGCCGGCCTGGCGCAGCCAGCGCGACATATCGTTCAGCGCGCGCAGACGAGTCAGGAACTCGGCGTTGAACGTCTTGGGCTCGTGCGTCCTGGCGACGACGTCGACGATCATCGGCATGAGGTCCGGCCGCAGGGCAACGACTTGAGCACTGGTTGTTTGCACGTTCATAGCTGCTTTCCTTTGCAGTTGTTTTGGCACTGCTGGCATGCGCGCCAGTGGGCCATCTTCGTTGGGTGGTGCGTCGGCGCCCGCTGGGTCGCGTACTCGACGCATTGCTCTTTCGGTAGCTGGACGCCCAGGTACGGACAGTCCAGCACCAGGACCGGCTCCAGCACTTCGATTGCCTTAGCCGCGATCTTGTCCGTGTTGCCGGGATAGGTGCCCGACATCACCAGGCTGACAGTGGTCCGGGAATACCCCAGCCGGTCGGCGAGCGCCTGCTTGTTCGTGCGCTTCGCCTCCTCGTGCATCAGGCTGAGCCAGCGTGGTTCAGAGGTCGTCGTCATTCTTCAGTTCTTCCTTCCAGACGACCTGGCTGAGGTTCGGGTCGTAGACCTGCTTCGTGCGCTGGATCATCGGCGGGCGCGGTCCGGTGTACTTGCCCGGCCCCAAGCGATAGCGCGCCTGGACGTTGCCCTTGCCGAACCCCAGGCTTCGCACCTCGGCCACACGGACCAGGTAGCCGGCGCCGTAGAGCGCGCCGATATAGGCTTTGGCCGTCTCCTCGCTCACCTTCACGCCGGCCGCCTCGGCGTGCGCCGCCAGCTCGGTCGTGTTGAACTCGCCGACGATGCGCATCGACCGCCACATCGCTTCGGTGCCGAGCCCCTGGGTGACCAGCTTCCCGTCGCGCGTCACCCTCGGTGCTTCGACGCCGTTGTCGCGGACAATCGTCCACTTCGCGTGCTTCTGGATCGCCTTGCCGTCGACCTTCTCGCATTCGACGTATCCGCCGCGCTGCAGGGAGATCAGGTAGGTGAACAGGGTTTCATCGTCGACCTTGGCCTTGCGAGCGATCTGGAAGCAGGTAAACGGTCCCGCGTGCTTACGCATCGCTTCCCATGCACGTTGGCGTGACCCCTTACCACCTACCAGCTCCATGTGCGCGGGCTTGCGACGGCCGCGCTTCTCGACTTGTTGTTCCACGCTCATCGTTACACCGTCCTACGCTTCGGTGCGTCGCCGGTGTACAGATCGAGGTCGCCCCAGGTAGCCAGCGTCATCTCGGACTCGGCCTGCAGCATCGCTTCCTCGTGGATGCGTGTCAGGTTGACGCAGACGCGGCGGATCGAGCCGTGGGCCATGTCGACCACGCGCTGCAGCAGGTCGTCCGCGATCGCGACGCCGGGGCAGTAGATCGGTGCGAGCTTGCGGGCGTCGTCCATCGACGCGGGCAGGGCCGGAATCCAGGCCAGCACGCGGCTGTGCAGGCGCTCCCAGCGCTTCATCTTCTGCGGCACCTGTTCCTCGCCGACCAGCAGCAGCGTCCCCTGGCTGCCCTCGTAGATGTCGCGCACCAGCTCGACCATGCCGTCCTTCTTGAGGCAGTGGTCGAACTCGTCGATGATCAGCGGCCGGCCCGAGGAGCCGAGCTGCTCGCAGACCATGTCGAGCATCGCCGGGATCGTGCCGGCCGGCTTGACGCCCATCTCGAACAGGATCTTCTCCAGGAGTGTCTTGCGGTTCCAGGCGCTCATCATCTGGACGTAGTAGCCGCGCGTTTTGTTGGCGATCGCCGAGCAGGCAATGGTCTTGCCCCGACCGGCTTCGCCGTACAGCACGCCGATTCCGGGCAGACCGTTGACGCGGGACGAGAGTTTCTCGGCCGCGACGGCGACCAGGTCGAGGTTGCTGATGTTGGCCACACGATTGACCGGCTGATTCGTTGTCGTCATACTTGCTTTCTTTCTAGTGTTCGCCGTTGCAGCGGCGGACGTTGGTTAAGCGGTCTTTTTCAGAAATGCTCTGAATTCGGCGGACTCCTGATAGGTGTTCCGCCATTTTTTTTGCTTCTCGTTTTCGAGCGCCTCCTCGCTCAGGTTCTGAATTCGTTGCCACTCGGCGAAACGCGCGGCGGCGGTGGTCGGGACGGTCCATCCTTTCTGTTCCGGTGTCGGCGTGATTACTGCGGTCGGCTTCTGTACGATGGGCGACGTCACGTCCACCAGCTCGGCCTGGCGCGCACGCTCGGCCAGCTGGGTCAGGTTGATGCTGCCCATCAGGCCGGGGATGCTGATCTGCTGCGGCATCTCAAGGGCCGGGGCGCCACGGCGCTCCAGGCGTACCTCGACCAGCTTGTTTTCCAGGCGCCGCTCGCGGCCGGCCTCGCGCTTGTCACGTGCACGCTCGATGACCGACATCGGCATGTAGTCGCGCTTGTTGCCGTCGAGTTCGGCATTGCAGATGAAGCGACCGTCCTGGTCGTAGACCCACACCTGCGCCGGGTCGTGGATGTCGTAGCCGACGCGCAGCTGCTCGGTATGAAACTCCTCCAGCTGACGGGCGAAGTACCGATTGCCGAACAGTTCGATCTCGCAGCGGCGGACGGTGCGCAGCGCCTGCGGACGAAACAGCGGCCGGGCCTCGTCGTCCGTGACCATGTGCGCCGCAAATCCTGCCGCCTCGGCGCGCGCCCACGCCTCGTTGGGCGTCATGTGGCGTCGACGGCCGCTCTCCGGATCGGCGATCTTCGGCAAGGAGCGGTGTGGCCGGTTGTTGTACTCGGCTACCTTTTCTTCGCAGAAGGCCACGAAGCGGTCCCAGGCCATTAGGGGCATTGCCTTCGCCACGTCGCTCGCGTTGGCGAGCGCCTGGCGCGACAGCTTGAACGTCGCCTGCTTCGCCTGGCGATCCATGTCGCGGCCGATGAAGCCGGGCAGCTCCTTTGCCGCGTTGACCCAGATGGTCTGGTGCAGCTTCTCGATGACGCCGCGCGCCTGGCTGTTGTAGGGCAGGCTGTTGATCATCTCGATGCCGAGGCGGGCGAGCAGGCCGGTGCCGGCGTCCGTCATCAGCTCGTTCTTGTAGCCCGAGCCGTTGTCGACGTAGAAGACGGCCGGGATGCCTCCAGTGAGGACTGCCGCACGCAGCGCGTCGAGAACCGCGAACGCGCTTTCGGCCAGGCCGACCGACCAACCCACGGTTTTGCGGGTGGCGATATCGACCACCGACGTAATCTCCGGGCGGAAGGGCCGGCCGTGCATCGGGTGCTGCACCTCGGCGTCGAACGTATGGCCGTCAGCGCTATAAATGTCACCTGGCAGCAGGTTGGCAAAGTCGCGACGCACGAAGCCCTTGAGGCTCTTGATCTCGCGATCGCCCATGCGGCCCAGCTGCAGGGTCACGTTCCCGATCTTGCCCAGGAAGCGGCGGACCTGCCAGATGCTTGGCGCTTGGGCCTTCTCGTCCAGCGTCTTGCAGAACTCGCGGTAGGCGTGCTCGACCGTGGGCTTTTCCGGGCGCTGGTAGTACTCCAGGAACGCTGTCGCCCAAGGAGGCACGGACATGTCGGCTTCGCGCTTTTTTGGTGCCAGCATGCCGGCACGCTCGTACTCGACGAACCGCAGGACGCTACGCTCGGAGGGCAAACCGTCCGGGCTGGGGCGGCCCCGACCATCGCGAGCCTTCTTGAGCATGGCAACCAGTTGCTCCCCGGCTTCGCCCTTGCGCGCCATTTCGATCAGAACGCGCGCCGCCTTCTTCATGGGGTAACCGGAGCGGTTCATGAGGGTCTCAAGGGCAAGGAGTACGCCCCTGCGCGCGTCGAGCTGCAGACCTTGGCTTTCGGTCACGATGAGCGGCAGCTGATCGGCCGGACCAATCTTACGGGGCGGGGTTGCGGGCGCTGCCGTGGCGACGAGCGCTGCTGCGGCGGCCGCTTTAATCGCACTCATGACCGGCGCGGGTGGGGCATAGACGCGACGTGTCCCGCCAATGCCTTTCTCTTCGGCGAACGGCCACCCTTCGCGCTCGGCCTTGCCGCGAACGCCTACGCTCGTTCCAGGAAGTCCGGGAAGGCACAGTGACGCCAACTCCGACGCGCTGTAATACGGTTTAACGACGACGGTATTCATTGGGTGGAGAAGAGATCCAGCTCAGGGGACGACGACTTGAGCACATTGCTGCGCTGGAAAGCCACCTGAGTGAGCGTTTCGGTAAGTGCGGTGACGGTTTCGTCTGTACCGCTGCCGTCCTGGTAAAACTGGACCAAAAAAGCCATTGCCTGGGCGAATACACCCTGCAGTGTCGACAGTTCAAGAATGTTGGCTTTTTTGCCAGCGGGAATGGCTACGACGACCTTGTCACCGTGGGCTAAGCAGAGGTATTCACTGACAAAGCAAATACCGCAGAACGTTTCGAACTGCCGAACTCGATTGATCGGCATGGACGTATCCGCCAACCACCGGTAAAGCGTTTTTACTTCCACTCCCATCAGGTCTGCGAGCACCTTTACGGGTTTGCGGTTTTCCGCTGCAAACTCGACACAGAGTTGCATTGCCTCGCTGAGGCTTGCAGGCCTAGGAGTCTGCGCGGCAGAAGATGGAACTGACGGGCTGCTACGGATAGAATCTGGGGATGACGACCAGTTATCTTCCATACGATCCGCAGCAGCAGTTTTTGCTGCCGCCCGCATTGCAGGAGTGGCTGCCCGAAGGGCATCTCGCGTATTTCATCAACGACACGGTCGATCTGCTCGACCTGAGTGCGTTTCATGCGCGCTACGCGGGCGGTGGCCCGCGCAATCAGCCGTTTCATCCGTCGATGATGGTGAAGGTGCTGTTGTACGCCTACGCGAGCGGTGTGTTCTCGTCCCGGAAGATCGCGCGCAAACTGCACGAGGACGTCGCGTTCCGGGTTCTCGGCGCCGGCAACTTCCCCAGGCACAGGACGATTTGCGATTTCCGCGCCTTGCATCTGGATGAGCTGTCGGCCCTGTTCGTCCAGGTCGTGAGACTGGCGCGCGAATGCGGCCTGGTCAAGCTTGGGACGGTGGCGATCGACGGCACCAAGGTCAAAGCCTCGGCGTCGCGGCACAAGGCGATGAGTTATCGGCGGATGGTCGATGCCCAAGCCGAGTTGAAGGAGCAGATCGCGCAGTTGATGGAGCGCGCCCGGCAGACCGACGTGGCTGAGCGGGACGAACCGGAACTGGACCTGCCGGCCGAGATTGAACGGCGCGAAGACCGGCTCAAAGTGATCCAGGCGGCGCGGGAACGTCTCGAAGCGCGCCAGCGCGAGGCCGACCGCGCCAAGGGGCGTAGCGAGGATGACGACCGCATTCCGCGCGACAAGGATGGCAAGCCAAAAAACAAGAACGGAAACCGCTACAAGCGCGACTTCGGCGTGCCGGAGGACTCGGCGCAGGAGAACTTCACCGACCCGGACAGCCGCATCATGAAGCGCGCCGGCGGTGGCTTCGACCAGTGCTACAACGGCCAGACGGCTGTCGATGCGCACGCCCAGATCATCGTCGCGGCTGAACTGACCAATTGCGGATCGGATGCCGGCAACCTGGGGCCGATGCTGACCGCCGTCGAAGCCATGACCGGTCAGGTGCCGAACGTTGCCCTGGCCGACGCGGGATATCGGGCCGAGTCGACATTTGCCCAGTTGGCAGCCCATCCGACCGACCTGTACGTGGCGCTTGGACGCGAGGGTAAAGACTGCGCTCAACTGGACACCCGGACCAATCCCTACACGACAGCCATGCGTGCCAAGATGCGCACGCCACAGGCCAGGGACGCTTATCGGCGGCGTAAAGCCATCGTCGAAGCGCCCAATGCCTGGATCAAGCACGTGATGGGCTTTCGCAATTTCAGCATGCGTGGGTTGCGCAAGGCCGCAGCCGAGTGGAAGCTCGTCTGCGCCGCCTTGAATTTACGCCGTATGGGAAACCTGCTAGCCACCTGAGCCAGGAAACACCCTCGAAACCGCCTGGTCGCCGCCGTTATCGTACCGATCAGGCACCGCCGATTGCGCGTCAGTCGCCGACATCAACAAGCGCGCCCATGAAACGACGTCTTTTAGCTTCTGCCGCGCGGACTCCTAGCCGATTTCCATCGCTTGTTTCGCATAGTGTGTTTCCTATCGCCGAGAATCGTCGGTGTAGCGCTTTGCGTTTCCGACAATTAAGATTCGTTCATGACCACTCGACTTAGCAGTTAGCTGCATCCAAGTGCTAAGAGAGTGACAAAACCGGCGTAAAATCGCGCTTTGCGTAACGCTCCGGCCAGATGTCCTCGGGCGCCATACCGATTGCGGCGGCAATAATTCCTTCCGCTTTCTTGTAGGGTCGATCCAGGGCAGATTTCAGCGTGCCTTCACTAAGGCCGTTCTGTACGGAAAGTTGACGCAGGGACCAGCCCCGCTTATGAAGGGCTGCTACGACGTCCGCCCGGTGCCAGTCAGCCGGTGCGGATTTTTTTGGCATGCTTACTACGCTCATTGGTGGCTCCCATTGGTTGATTCCCGAAGTGCATAGTAAGCGATAAGAAGTGCAAAGTAAAGGTGCAAAGTAACTTTGCGCTTACCAATGATGTCAGCACTGTGCAGTTCATAAGCTAAGTGTTTGATTTTTATGCGATTGTGCATAAGCGGAAAGCGCAAAGAACTTTGCGATCACGCTTTGCACTTAGAGTGAAAAGAGTGAAAAGTGGAAGACCTTCTGTCAGCAAGCGAGATTGCCGCCCTAAATTTGCCAGGGATGCCCAAGAGCAAAGTTGCGATCGCGGCGATGGCAAAACGTGAAGGGTGGCGTACTGAGGAGCGTACGGGGCTAGGAGGCGTTAGGCGCGTGTACGAGCTGCCTGAGAGGTTTAGGTCGCCCGTAACGCGTGCAGAGGTACTTGGACGCATGCCGATAGTTGCAATCGCTGGCGGCACAAAGGCAGACGCTGAACTACTCGCAATGGCGGTTCAGGCTGTGGAAGAGTGGTGCCAGGAGACTGGTAGGACACTATCGCCTGGACGTAAAGGGTCTGTGATTGCTGTCCTCTACGACTATTTGATAAAAGGAGGGGGCGAGGAGGACGTTAAAACCCTATTACAAGCAGTGGGGTGACATTGTGTGAACATTAGTTTCTTATAGACAACTAGACTGAATGATTTGTTATGACTAGTATCATTCAAACACTCAAGCAACTCCTCCACGAGGCGGACCAGCCCTGTCCCAGTAATTGGGCGCACGCGAACCTGGTCACGCGCCCTGTCGGCGCTATCTCAGCAGCGAACGAGTCCACATATAGACGGCGCCGCGCAAAACCAGCTCGCCACGATGCCAAAAAAAGTGCAATAACGAGCCGAAGTAGCGCATTTACACGCGAGCGGTGCCAAAATCGTACCCGGCTGGAAATTTCCCTAAGTTATTGTTCCAGTTGGGCTTTTCATTGAATTTGATAGGGCAGTTCGGGTGACAATCTGCTCACTCCCCCACATTAAGTTTTCGTTAGCAAAAGTCACGCCGTTAGTGATATTGTTGCCGCGATATAACTTTTTCAACACCGCCGTGAAACGCAAAGCCCTTTACCTCGTCATCTTCGCCATCGCCGCAGCCGGCGCCGCCAGCGGCACCTGGCTCGCCAACCGCAAGCCGGCTCCACCACCGCAGGCAGCGCAGGCCACGGGGCCGACTAAAGAAGCCACCGCCATCGCCGCCGACATGCAGCAGGTGCTGGCGGCCTACCGCAAGATGATCGTGCTGACCCAGGACGAAGCCGGGCTCTCCTCGACAGGCCGGGAAGAGGTCAACCGCGTCGGCCAGCAGCTGTTCCATGAAAACCAGGAACGCATCAACAAGATCGACGATGCGCTGGAAAGCCTCGTCGGGTCGCAGAACCCACGCCGCTTCGAGGCGGTCGGCGGCCTGCTTGATTACGTCGAGTCGGGCGAAGGCCTGTACGACGCGGACCGTCTCGCGTTCCGCGAACTGATGCAGTCGCTGCTGGCCAGCGTGGCGAAGGATTCGTCGCTCCCGGCCATCAAGCTGCACAAGCGGATCTCGGAAGACGTCGACGCGCTAACCGAGATCGAGCGCAATTACGAGAACGAGATCCGTGCCGTCTTCGGGCGCTTCGAGACGCGCTCCATCACGCTCAAGCGCGAGAAGTGGGACAGCTACGTCGCCTACCTGAAGACGCTCTACCAGCGCGACCGCATCCTCAAGGATTACGGCGTCGTGCTGCCCTACCCCGCCAGGCCGGAACCGCCGAACCAGGACAACAGCCCGACCGCGCAAAAGGAAGAGGACGAGATCTTCGGCAAGGGCCTGCCCAAGAAGACGATCGTGCTGACCTTCGACGACGGTCCGCATCGCCGCTACAGCGAGGAGATCGCCGCGATCCTCAAGCAGTACGACGCGCCGGCCGTGTTCTTCAACGTCGGCCGCAACCTCGGTACGCTCGACGCGCACGGCGCCGCGCGGCTCAATGCGGGCGCGGAAGTCAGCCGCAAGCTCAAGGCCGCGGGCTATGTGCTCGCGAACCACAGCTTCTCGCACGCGCAGTTGTCGAAGGAGAGCGGCGCCAGCCTGAAGGCCGAGATCCTCGATACGGACACGCTGCTGAAGGCCGTCGATCCGCAACGCTCCGCGCTGTTCCGCTTTCCCTACGGCGCGCGCAACAAGGAGGGCATGCACCTGCTGGCCGACGCGCACCTGAAGTCCGTCATGTGGAACATCGATTCGCTGGACTGGGCCGATCCGGTGCCCTCGTCCATCGCCGATCGCGTGCTGCGCGCGGTCGACAAGGAAGGCCGCGGCATCATCCTGTTCCACGACATCCACGAGCGCACCGTGAAGGCGCTGCCGGCGATCCTCGACCGGCTCGTCGCCGAGGGCTACCAGTTCGCCGGCTGGGATGGCAATACGTTCCGCGTGAGCGGCGGCGCGCATGCGGCCCCGGCACCCGTCGCACGTGCGGCCGCGACCGGGTATGCGTCCTCGTGGGCGATCGTCGTCGGCGTCGACGGTTATCCGAAATGGCCGCGCCTGCAGTACGCCGTGCGCGATGCGGAAGGCGTCGGGCAGGCGCTCGTGCAGAAGTTCGGTTTCGCGCCCGATCACGTGGTCACGCTGAAGAACGAGCAGGCCACGCGGCGCGGGATCCTCGCCGCGTTCCACGATCTCGTCGGCCATGGAGGCACGAGCGGCCTGCAGCCGAACGACCGTGTGTTCGTGTTCTTCGCCGGCCACGGCGCCACGCGCAAGCTGAGTTCCGGCCGCGATCTGGGCTACATCGTGCCGTACGATGCCGATCCCGAAAACCTGGCCAGCGACGCCATCCCGATGACGGAAATCCAGAACATCGCCGAGAGCCTGCCCGCGAAGCACGTGCTGTTCGTGATGGACGCCTGCTACAGCGGCCTCGGACTGACGCGCGGCGGCGCCAACGCGGCCTTCCTGCGCGATAACGCGAAGCGCCTCGGCCGCCAGATGCTGACGGCGGGCGGCACGGACCAGATGGTGTCCGACGGCGGCCCGAACGGCCATTCCGTGTTCACGTGGACGCTGCTGCAGGGCCTCGGCGGCAAGGCCGACCTGAACGGCGACGGCCTGATCACCGCGACGGAGCTGGCAGCGTACGTGGCGCCGGCGGTGGCCAGCGTGTCGCAGCAGACGCCCGCCTTCGGCAGCCTGCCCGGTTCCGAAGGCGGCGACTTCGTGTTCGAACTGCCCGAGGAAAGCGAATTCCTGAATACGAACACGGCGCAGCTGTCGAACGATGCCATCGCGCTCAACACGAAGCTGGACGCGAAGGCGTCGGCGCCGACCGCGCCCGTCGTCGTGAAAGACCTGCAGGGCGGCGAGCAGACGATCAAGGCGCCGGCCGCGGTGCCGGTGTCGAGCCGCCAGCAGGCGCAGCGCGCCAACGACCACGGGCTGCAGCTGTACAAGGAAAAACAGTACGCGCAGGCCGAGGCGCAGTTCACCGAAGCGCTGAAGCTGCGGCCGAACTTCGCGCTCGCGGCGAACAATCTCGGCTTCGTCTTCTACAAGCAGGACAAGTTTGCCGAGGCGGCGCGCTGGTTCGAGAACGCGATCAAGATGGACCCGTCGCGCGCGATCGCGTACATGAACCTGGGCGACGCGTATGCGCGCGCGGGCGATGGCGAGAAGGCGAAGGCGGCGTACAAGACCTATCTCGAGCTGGCGCCGAGTGGGTCGGGGGTCGGATATGCGAAGGGGCAGATCGAGAAGCTATAAATGAACCGTCGTTCCCGCGCAGGCGGGAATCCAATTTAGGCCGGCACGCTGCTAAACGTGGGTCCCCGCCTTCGCGGGGACGACGGTTTTAAGGTTGCGGGCCGCCCTCATACGCCCCCAACCTTCGCTGCTCATCCTCGCTGAACATGCGATTGCGCAGCGCCGTCACGGCCGCCTCGTCGTTCAATCCGCGGCGCTGAACCAGATACGCATCGATCCGCCGTCTCCACGCCGCCTCGTCACGATCCACATCCGCCAGCCGCTGCGCCGCATCCACACCAAACGCCTCCGCGCGCAGGCGGAAGACATCGTCCTCGCCCGCGCCGCCGGCCCGCAGCCGTTCCGCCTCCTCCTGCACGTGCACGATTTTCAGAGGCGCCTCACGCGCCGCACGCACATCGGCCGGCAGGCCGGCATCCAGCGCGGCCAGGCGCGCCCGCTTCTGCTGCGCGTCCAAGGTGCGGTCGTCGCGGATCTCCATGCGTGCCAGGGCCTCCGCATTGGCGGCATCCTCGCGGCCGAAGATCGCGGCGATCTCGCGCCGGCTGAAATACTGCGCGCGCAGGCCGCGCAGCGCGTCGAGCCGGCGCTTCAGGGCCGCGGCGTCCTGACCGACCAGGCTGCGGTCGGCGCCGACGCCCGCCAGCGCCTGCCGGTACGCGATGTAGCGCGTCAGCACGCGCTTCGCTGCCGCGGCGGCGGCCGGGCGCAAGGTGCGGTCCAGTTCACGCTCGATTTCCGCCCGTACCGCGGCGGGCGATTTCTCGCCCACGGTGCTCAGGTAGTAGTCGAACAGTTCGACCAGCCGGGCGTCCGCGACGATGCTGTCGTCCGGCGCCACGTGCACGGCGCCGTCCGGCCGCGTGCCTTGCAGCGATGGCGCGAACGCCTTCGCTGGCGGGGTGACGGTCACGGTCTGCATTGCCGGTGCTGGCCGCCCGGCCAGCATGGCCAGCCACAGCGTGCCGGCCGCGCCGAGCGCCAGGACGATGTTCGGACTGCGGTTCACAGGCCCATCTCGCGCAGGCGGTTGGCGTGCTGGCGGTACAGCGTGACGGGATTCGTCTCGAACAGGTTCACGAGGCCCGCGACCTGGTTCACTTCGTCCAGGTGGTTCAGCGCGTAGTCGTCGCGGATCACGCGGCCCAGGTGGCTGGAGCAGCTGCCGACGAGCCCATCGTTCTTCTCGCCGCGGAACGCCAGCGACACGAGGCTGAGCGGCGCGTCGATCGGGTCGAGCAAATTCGTGAACGGCTGCGCGCCGCTCCACGAGAAGTAATACACGCCGCGGGCCTGCCAGGCGCCTTCGCCGCACGCGGTCACCGGCAGACCTTCCGGATGCGCCGCATTGAACTTTGCGGCACCCGCAGTCGTCAGCGAATCCAGCGCCGCCGTCGACACCTGCGCGCTGCTGTCGCCGGACAGGAAGGCGATGGTGCCGGCCAGTCCATCGACGATGGAGCCCAGCACGGCCTCCGACAACGTCCCCGGCGCGACCGTGCCGCGGATGACGTCCGCTACCGCCGAACCTTTATTGACGCCGCCGACGCTCGTCACGGAGGCGACGAGGTTCGGCGCCACCGAGGCGACGTAGCGGATGGTCGGGCCGCCGTGGCTGTGGCCGATCAGGTTGACCTTCTGGGCGCCGGTCGCGGCCAGCACCTGCTTGACGTAGCTGAGCAGCTGTTCGCCGCGCACTTCCGTGCTGTTGGCGGCGCTCACCTGGGCGACGTAGACCTGGGCGCCGTCGCGGCGCAGCGCGTCCGTGATGCCGAACCAGTAATCGAAGGGGCCGATGCTGTCCCAGCCGAGCAGGCCGTGCACGAGCACGATCGGGTAGCGGGTCTGGGTATAACCGGCGGCGGATGCGGACAGCGGCAGGACCGACAGCGCGAACAAGAGTGCGGCGAGCCAGCGGGCGAAACGTTTCATCGGTGGGTCTCCTTTTTAATGATTGTCGTACGGCTGAGCCAGAGTACGTACAAGCGGAGGACGCAACAAGGCGCGCACGGCCGCACAAGACAGATTGGCTTGCCGAATCAGGTGAATGTCCCAATAATCCATGCATCGTCAGGGGAGAAAACCACACATGGACATGAAACGCATCAACGCGGGCAAGCTGCGCGCGATCGGCTACGACGCGCGCGAGCGCATCCTGCGCGTGGAATTCGACGACGGCAGTACGATCGATTACTCGGGGGTCGGCAGCGAAGTGTGGCGGCGCTTCTCGACGTCGGGCGCGGCCTGGAGTTTCTATCGCGATAATATCGAGGAAGAGTTTGCGGGCAAGCGCGGCCGCGCGGCCGTGGACAGCAAACGGGCGGAGCTGGAAGCGTTGTTCAGGCAAGCCGGCGAGCAATGACGGCGCCAGGACGCATGCTGGGCTACAATAGGTCTCTTCGGTCTCATCCATGAACCTGTTCAGCATACTCATCGCCGACCAGCCGCCCGATGCCCCGCCGCGCCTGCCGCCGGCGGTCGCACGCAACATCGGTTCGTTCAAGGAACACCATCCGGGACTGCCGCATCGCCTGTACGACCAGCCGGCCATCCGCGCCTTCCTGCGCGCGCACATGGAAGCGGACGTGTGCAGGGCCTACGAGGAACTGCTTCCGTATGCATACCGGGCCGACCTGGCGCGCCTGTGCCTGTTGCACGAGTTCGGCGGCGCCTATGCCGACCTGTCCGTGTTCTTCCATGAAGGGCTGCCGCTCGAGTCCGGCAAGCTCGTCGTGTTTCGCGACCGCGCGGTGGATGCCCCGTGGATCGTCAGCAACACGATCATCGCGGCGCCGGCCCGCCTGCCCGCGTTCGAAGCCGCGATCCGCATGATCGTCGCCCATTGCCGCCGGCGCTACCGCGGCGTGTCGTCGCTGTGCCCGACCGGTCCCGTCCTGTTCGGCAAAGCCATCGCGTTGCACTGCGAGCCGGAGCAGATCCACTTGGGCGAGGTGATCAACGTCGCCCAGCGCGAGACAACCGAGACGCTCGCGTTCGTCGACGCGACGAACGGCAGGCTGGTCGCGTACCGCGCCAAGTCCGCAGCCGGCCTGGACGTCCTCGGCATGGACGCGGGCGTCAATAACTACAACGACTTCTACAACGCCCACCTGGTGTACGCCAGCGACTTTCCGGTCATCATCAAAGCGGACTTCCTCGCCGCCCATGGCGCTCCCGGCGGCCGGCTCGAGGGCACGCATTGGCTCCTCGCGCGCGACGGGGGCGACGGCGTGCTCGCCGCCGCCGGCCGGTGTCGCCTGCCGTTCCCGTTCGCGGCCGGCCGCCACCGCGTGCTGCTCGACCTGGCCTGGGCGACGCCCGGCGAAGTGGGCCTGGCCGCCACGGCGCACGGCTCCGGGGCGACGCTGGCCTGCGCGCGCCGGCGCATCGACGAGACCGGCCCGGCCAGCGTGACGCTCGACCTCGATGTCGAAGCGAGCCGCAAGGACATCGTCGTCGCCATCCTCGCCGCGCCCGGCGCTCGCGTCGCGGTGGCCGGGCTGCGCATCGAGCGGTTGCAAGGAGACATACCGACATGATCAAGTATATTTCCTATGGCGACACGACCGGCTATGGGCTGGCGGGACTCGCCTACCTGCGCGGCCTGGTGAACCTCGGGCTGGACGTCCACTGGCAGCCGATGTTCTGGGGCGCCGACGGCCTGCAGCGCTGGCTGCCGGCCATGTCCCCGCAACTGCTCGAGGTCGTGCGCGCCGCCGGCGCCGACCCCGCGCTGCGCGATCTCGGCCCGCTGCTGCAGCGCACCGCCGCCCCGCGCGACTACCGCATCGTCGTCGCCCACCTGGTGCCGGAATACCTGCCCGCGTGCGTGGAACCCGGCAAGGCGAACTTCGCCTACTGCACCTGGGAATCGGATCGCATACCGGCGCACTGGCCGGCCATCCTGAACCGGTTCGACGGCGTCCTGGTACCGTCGACGTTCAATGCCGAGGTGTTCCGGGCCGGCGGCGTGACCGTTCCGCTGCATGTGGTGCCGCATATCCGCCGCCACGCGCACGACGACGTCGCGCCCGGCCAGCTCGACGACATGCGCCGCCAGCTCGGCATCCCCGCCGGGCACCACGTGTTCTACACGATCGGGGCCTGGATGCTGCGCAAGGACTTGCCGCGCCTCATCGAGGCGTTCGTCGAGGAATTCGACGCCGACGAGCCGGCCGCGCTCTGCATCAAGACCTCGACCCGGCCCGTCCATTTCCCGCTGCCGCACGAAGCCGGCAGGACGTCGCTGCAACTCGTCGAGGCGCAGCTGGCGGCCCTGCGCGCGCGACTCGGGCGGCCCCGCCTGCCGCCCGTCGCGGTGCTGGCCGGCGACGGCATCAGCGGCGCCTGGATCGATCGCCTGCACCGGCTCGGCGACACCTATGTCTCGCTGACGCGGGCCGAAGGCTGGGGCATGGGCGCGTTCGACGCCGCCGCGCTCGGGCGTCCGGTACTCATGACCGGCTGGAGCGGCCACCTGGACTTCCTCGGGCGCGACCACCCCGGCCTGATCGGCGGCACGCTGGCGCCGATCGACTGGCCCGGCACCTCGTACGGCCCCGACCACCACTGGGCCGTCGCCGACGTCGCCGACGCGCGCAGCAAGATGCGCTACCGCTTCGTGCACCGCGGCCAACCCGATCCGCACGCCCGCCTGCTCGGCGAACGGATCGCCAACCTGTACGCCGAGGGGCCGGTGATGCGGCGCTTCCGGCACGCGATCGGAGCATGAGCATGGTGCCGCGCCTGTTTCACTTCGTATTCGGCCTGAAGGAACAGACCGAGCCCTTCCACCTGGCGCATTACCTGTGCCTGGAATCGTGCCGCCGGATCAATCGTCCGGACGCGATCTGGTTTCATTACGCCAACGAACCCCATGGACCGCTGTGGGAACGGATCAAGCCGCACCTGACGCTGCGCCCGGTGGCCCGCACCGCGCTGCCGCTGGCCGCCTATGCCGCCTCGGAAGAAGGCCGCGGCATCGCCGCCGCCGGCTGGAGCTATGCGCACGAGGCCGACTTCATCCGCCTCCAGGTCCTGCGCGAGCATGGCGGCGTGTATGCCGACATCGACACGCTGTTCGTCGCGCCCATGCCCGACCACCTGTACGGCCACGCCTGCGTGCTCGGCGACGAAGGCGCGCTGCCCGACGAACGCGGCATCCTGCGGCCGTCGCTGTGCAATGCGCTGATCCTCGCCGCGCCGGGGGCGCCGTTCGTCGCGCGCTGGCTCGACGCCTCGTACGGCGCGTTCGACGGCAAATGGACCAGCCACTCCTGCCAGCTCGCGAGCCGCCTGTGGGAACGGCATCCGGAACTGCTCCACGTGGTGCCGCGCCAGTACTTCTACCGTCACCCCTGGACGCCGGACGGCATGTGCAACCTGTTCGAGCGGCTCGACCCGGACGTGCGCGACGTCTTCAGCCTGCACTTGTGCAGCCACCTGTGGTGGAGCGCGGAACGCACCGATTTCACCCGCTTTCACGCCGGCCTGCTGACCGAGGACTACGTGCGCGCCGGCGCCACCACCTACGCCATGCTGGCGCGGCCGTTCCTGCCATGAGCGGCGCCGCCCTGGCCGACTTCCTGCCGCAACCCGGCCGCGGCGTCGATTTCAGGCTGGGCCAGGACGGCGTCCTGGTCCAGCAAGGCCGGCTCGACCTCGTGACGTTCCCGCGGCGGCCGCTCGTATCGTGCCTGATGGTCACGCGCGGCCGCCTGTTCCCGGCGCGCTTCGCCGTCGACGCCTTCCGCAGCCAGACGTGGCCGGAGCGCGAACTGGTGCTCGTCTGCGACGCGCCGGGCACGCCGATCGAGGCGCATTGCCGCGCGCTCGACGATCCGCGCATCCGCGTGGTGACGCCGGACCGGCCTGCCGGCAGCCTGGGCGAACTGCGCAACCTCTCGCTCAGGGCCGCGCGCGGCGACTGGATCTGCCAGTGGGACGACGACGACCTCTACCACCCGCAGCGGCTCGAACTCGGCATGCTCCTGCTGCAGTCGATGCAGGCCGATGCCATGTTCCTCAGCCGCTGGCTGCTGTGGTCGCCGGGGGCGCGGCGCCTCGGCGTGTCCGGCGCGCGCGAATGGGAAGGGTCGATGCTGGCGCGGCGCGCCGCTGTCCCCGACTATCCCGGGCTGGCGCGCGGCGAGGACACGGAAGTGATGCACGCCATGCTGCGGCGCGGCCGCATCGCGCTGGTGGACGCGCCCTGGCTGTACACCTACGTGCAGACCGGCGCGAACACATGGACGGCCCGGCATTTCGAGGCAATCTGGGAAGCGGCAACGCTGGTGGAAACGGCAGCGCGCTACGACGCCGCGCTGGCCGCCCTCGAGACCCAGGGCCCGTATCGCGCGTACGCGACGGCGGCCGCGCAGCGGCCGGACTAGGCGCTGCGGCTCGAGCCGGCCTTCGGCGCGACGTGGGCCTCGACGCCGTGCGCGCGCATGAATTCGACGCGGCGCGCATGCAGCGCATCGTTCGGGTCGAGCGCGCAACACACGGTCGCCGCCCCGGTGCAGCCGTGTGGCTCGCGACGCAACTGTTCGAACACCAGCCGGTCCTCACCGTCGCCGCTCGCGAACGCCGCGCACGACCACAGGTGCACCACGTGCAGCAGCTCCAGCTTGTCGATCGCCAGCCCGCTCGGGCGCACGAAGCCGCCGAAGGCCTCGGCGTAGATGCCGCGCCCGACGCCCACGCTCTCGAGCCCGTCCACGCAGAGTTCCTGTCCGGTATTGCCGTCCGCGTAGATCGAATACGAGTACGCCCATTTCTTGCCCTCGATCGCTTGCAGGATGCGCGCGCAATGGTCTTCCTTCAGCCAGTCGTCGTCGTCGAGGTAGACGACCACGCGGCTGTCGGCGAGCAGCGTCAGCGCGGAGCGCAGCGAGCCGCCGTAGTACGAGGCGTGCGGTCCGCCGTGGCGCTGCGACGTCGAGTAGCCGAGGTTGATCAGCGTGACCGTCACGTGGGGCGGGCATTCGGGCGCCAGCTCGTCCAGCAGCGCCGCCAGGCGCCCGTCCGGGTCGCAGTCGACGCCCAGCAAGACCTGGATGCGGCCGCCCTGCCCGTCCGCGAGACGTTGGCGGAACACCGAGCGCACCGCGCGCGCCAGCGAGGCGCGGCAGGTGGTGACGATCGCCACGGCGACGGCATGGCGGCTCGGGTTCATAGCGGCCGCAGGGCGAACGGATAGGCGTCCGCGCCGGCGCGCCGGGCAACGCGCAGGCGCACGTCCTCGGCGCCCTGCGCGCCCGGCCGGTGATGGGTCTCGTCGCGCTGCGGGGCGTGGGTCGAGGCCAGCCCGACGTCGTTGAAAAACAGCGGCAGCGTGGCCGTATAGCAGATGGCGCGGCGGTACAGCAGGTGGTCGGCCACCAGCTTGCCGCAGGCATGCACGCCCGTCAGGTCGAGGGCGACGCCGTCCGGGCAGTAGCGCGCCAGCAGGGACTGCATGCCCCGGCGCGACACCACGTAGGCGCCCGCCGAATAACATGCCGGCTCCCATTCGTGCCACAGGATGCCGTGCCGCAGGTACAGCTCGCCCAGCGCCAGCACGACCGGCGCATGGCTCACGTGCAGTTGCAGGATCTCCCAGTCGGGCGGCGCGCTGGCCAGCAGGGCGGCGCCGTCGAACAGGTGGTGCGAGCGGACGTCGTCCTCCAGCACCAGCGTAGCGGCGGCG
The DNA here is from genome assembly GCF_047325105.1 of Massilia cellulosiltytica. Taxonomy (NCBI): domain Bacteria; kingdom Pseudomonadati; phylum Pseudomonadota; class Betaproteobacteria; order Burkholderiales; family Oxalobacteraceae; genus Massilia; species Massilia cellulosiltytica. The sequence continues at coordinate 5,396,479 of NZ_CP168562.1, forward strand.
CCCGCGCGGTACGCGGTGCCGACGGCGCGCAGGTGCGACGCCATGATCGCCAGCTCCGGCAACGAATTGACGAAGGGTTCGCGCACGCGCACCGGCGGCAGCGTGTCGGGCGTCACGGCGTCGATGCGCGCGTGGACGACGCCGGCGCGGTCCAGGAACGCCTGCGCCAGCGCGCGCCGCTGCGCGTCGGCAGCGCGGTTGATCCAGAAATGCGGTAGTCCTTCGAGCATGCGCAGCAGTCTATCCCAAATGCGCCGCCCGCAGTCAGAACACCGCGCGCACGCCGGCGTTGCCGCCGACCTGGTAATAGCCGCCGCGGCCTTCGCCGGTGACGCCGTAGTACAGGTAAGCGCCCTTCCCGACGTGCAGCGTGCCGCTCACGCCGCCCTGCACGAAGGCGCGGCCCACGCCCGGCGCACCGATGGCGATGCGCTCGCCCGCCAGCCAGGCCGACCGGGTCGGCCGCAGCAGGCCGCCGGTATCGACGCCCGCGCCCAGGTTGACGCGATAGGTCGAGGCCCGCAACGGATCGGCGTTGCGGGACGCCGCCGCCAGGCCCGCCTGCAGGCGGGTGCCGGTCGCGGTGTCGCCGTCCACCGTCAGGGCCGCCGCCGATGCCGGCGTTTCCGCCAGCCCGTCCCGTTCGACCCGCTGCAGAGTCAACCGGGCGAACGGCTCCACCTTGGCACCCAGGAGTTCGCGCTCGGCGCGCACGCCCACGCCGAGCAGCGCCGCATTGCCGCCGGCATGCGCGCTCAGCCCGGACGCCGTGGCCAACGGATCGGCGCGCCGGCTGTCGGCCTTGTCGCGGCCGACGCTGCCGATGCCGTCGAACGTCAGGCCGTCGACGGTGGTTTCGCCATACACGAATACCTTGTTCTGGCGCAACTTGCCCGTATCGTCGCCGGCCGACACGTCGGTATGCGCGTAGCTGGCGCCGACACCGAGGCGATAATCGGCGCCGCGCAGCACGTCCAGGCCCGCGGTGACCTGCAGGCGATCGGCCTTGAAACCCGAGGCGTCGGCGTCGCCGCTCCACTTGCCGCGGGTGCCCGCGAGGTCGAGCCAGAGCGCGCGCTCGCCATCGTCGGCGGTATGCTTGAGCACGCTGCGCTGCAGGTTCCAGCCGGCCTGCGGCGCCGCGGCGGCCAGGCTGCCGTGCACTTCGCCGGACAGCCTGCGCAGCAGGCCGCCGAGCCGGTCCGCGGTCGCGGAACCGACCTGGTACAGCAGCAGGTCCTGCCGTTCGCCGGCGCGGCCCGACTGGTCGAGGTCGACGATCCGGTCGAGCGCGCCCGCCACCGCGCGGCTGTTCGCGTTGCCGCCACGGCTCCAGTCCGCGTACGACGCCGGCAGCACCTTCAACTCGATGCTGTTGTTGCCGCCGACGTTGTAGAACGCGGCCATGCGGGTACCGTCCATGCCGTCCGGCTGCGCCAGCGTGTCGAAGCGCCCGGCGATGCCGCCGTCGGCGGTCACGATGCGGAAGCTTTGGCCCAGTGCGGGCTTGAGCGGCGCCGAACCATAGCCCGCCTCGTCGGCCGAATACAGGTTCTTCAGCGTCGGCGCCAGCGTGGCGCCCGGTTCGATCGTGAAGCGCTTGCCGCCGACGACGTGCAGGTAGGAGTAATACCCGGACGCGCCGACCGGCGACGTGGGCGTGGCTTGCGCGGTGCCGCCGATGTCTTCCTTGTACGTGCTGCCGGCGGCCATCGTGATGTTCGAATCGGCCGTCAGCATGCCCGGCGAATTGCCCGGCGAGAGCGTGCCCTGCACCAGCAGGTCGCCCTTGACGGTGCCGCTGCCGCCCAGCGTGGCGCCGTGCGCCACCGTCACTCGACTGTTGAAGAGGCCGTTCGCGAGCAGCTTGCCTTCCAGGACGCAGGTGGCGTCGATATTGGCGTTGCCGGTGACGTTCAGCGTGCCCTGGCCGGTCTTGGTGAAGCAGCCGTCGCCCGCGCCGGTCGACAGCAGGTCGCCCGCCAGCGTAGTCGTGGTATTGGCCTCGGTGTTGATGTTGGTCGAGCGGCCCATGCGGATGTCCTGGCCGGTCGCGATATCGACGGTCGCGTAGATCGTGCCGGCGTTGAACGTCATCACGCTGCCCCATCCGAGGCCGTAGGCGTTCGTCACCTTCACCAGGCCGTCGTTGATGGTCAGGCCGCCGGTCCATCCGTCGCCCGGCGCATTGGCGCTGCCCTGGCCGCCGCCGTTGTCGCCGCCGAGCACCAGCGTGCCCTGGCCTTCCTTGACCAGCCGGCCGTCGCCGCCGATGTTGCCGTTCAGCGTGACGACGCTGTCGGCGCCCTCGGCGTCGAGCACCCCGTTGCGCGCCGTGATCGTGAAGGCGCGGTTCGACGTCATGCTGCCGGTGGTCTGCAACGTGCCGCCGTCGAGGACCAGCCGGTTGCCGGCGGCGCCCAGGTTGGCATCGCTGTCGATGCGCAGGACGCCGTCGCGCGACACGGCCGTATCGCCGGTATAGGTGTTGGCCGCCTTCAGCGCCACCGTTCCATGCTCCACCTGCAGGCCGCCATTGGCGAGCACGCCGCGCAGGATCAGCGTACCGGTGCCCTGCTTGACCAGCGTGCCGGTGCCGCCGACCGTACCGTTCTCGGTGGTCACGGTGCCGGCGTCGACATCGACCGTACCCCGGCCCGTCAGCGCCAGGCCGCGCTCGTGCGTCAGGTCGGCGCCGGTCTGCCAGGTACCGTTGTCGAGCTCGAGTGCGGCGCTCCCCTTGCCGAGGTTGGCGTCGGCATAGGTCCGCAGCGTGCCGCCGCTGACCACGGTCTTGCCGGTATAGTCGTTGGCGCCGTCGAGCGTGAGCGTACCGCCCGTGACCTTCAGGCTGCCGCTGCCGGCAATATTGCCGCCGAAGCGGCTGTCGGCGGCGGTGACGGTCAGGTCGTTCGCGCCCAGCAGGACGCTGCCCGAGCCGCTCAGGCCCTTGATCGCCACGCCGTGGGCGGCGCCCGAGACGTCGAACACGCCATCGTCGCGCACCGCGCTGCCGGCAATGCTGCCGGCGCCGGACAGCGCCAACGCTGCTCCGCCGGCGATCGAGGTCGTGCCGGTGTATTCGTTGACGCCGCCGAGCGACATGCTGCCGCCGTCGACGGACAGGCCGCCCGCGCCCACGATGGTGCCGGCAAAGAGGCCGGCCGCCCGGCTCAGCGCCAGCGTCTGCGCGCCCAGATAAATGGTGCCCGCACCCGAGACGGTGCTGACCGTGGCCCCGTGGTCGGTGCCGCTGATGTCGAACCTGCCGTCCACGTTCACGCCGCTCGAGCTGGCGATGCTGCCCTGCCCGCTCAGCGCCAATGTGGCGCCGCCGCCGATGTAGGTGGCGCCGCGGTAGGTGTTGTTCCCGGCCAGGGTCGCCGTGCCGCCCGTGAGGCTCAGGGCGCCGTCGCCGGCGATCGTGCCGGCGAAGACGTCGCGGGCGGCGGTCAGCGTGAGCGTCTGGCTGCCGAGCTGGACCAGGCCATCGCCGGCGAGCGACTGGATGGTCGCGCCGGCGTCAGCGACGTTCAGCGTGCCGTCCGTCACGACCCGGCTCGATGCGGCGATCAAGCCATTGCCCGCCAGCGTCAGCGTGGCGCCCGCCCCGATCGAGGTCGCGCCGGTGTAGGCCTGGGTGGTCGTCAGCGCCTGGCTGCCGCCGGCGATGGCGATACCGCCCGAGCCGCTGATGCGGCCGTTGAAGGCGCCGGCGGCATCGGTCAGCGTCAGGGTCTGGCCGCCCAGCAACACGGCACCGGAGCCGCCGAGGCTCTGGACCGCCGCGCCGCCCGTGCTGGCCGATACGTCCAGCGTGCCATCGGTCTGCACGCGGCTGTTGCCGATGCTGCCGTTGCCGGCCAGGACCAATGTCGCGCCTTGCGATACCGCCGTGGTGCCGGTGTGCGTGTTCACGCCCGTCAAGGTTTCGGTGCCGGATGCGATCGCCAGGCCGCCCGAGCCGTGGATGCTGCCGGCGAACGTATCGCCGGCATGGGTCAGCGTCAGCGTCTGGCCGCCCAGCAGCACGGCACCGGAGCCGCCGAGGCTCTGGACCGCCGCGCCGCCCGTGCTGGCCGATACGTCCAGCGTGCCATCGGTCTGCACGCGGCTGTTGCCGATGCTGCCATTGCCGGCCAGGGCCAATGTCGCGCCTTGCGATACCGATGTGGTGCCGGTGTGCGTGTTCACGCCCGTCAAGGTTTCGGTGCCGGACGCGATCGTCAGGCCGCCCGAGCCGTGGATACTGCCGGCGAACGTATCGCCGGCATGGGTCAGCGTCAGCGTCTGGCCGCCGAGGAGCACGGCGCCGGAGCCGCCGAGGCTCTGGACCGCCGCGCCGCCCGTGCTGGCCGATACGTCCAGCGTGCCATCGGTCTGCACGCGGCTGTTGCCGATGCTGCCGTTGCCGGCCAGGGCCAATGTCGCGCCTTGCGATACCGCCGTGGTGCCGGTGTGCGTATTCACGCCCGTCAGGGTTTCGGTGCCGGCCGCGATCGCCAGGCCGCCCGAGCCGTGGATACTGCCGGCGAACGTATCGCCGGCATTGGTCAGCGTTAGGGTCTGGCCGCCCAGCAGCACGGCACCGGAGCCGCCGAGGCTCTGGACCGCCGCGCCGCCCGTGCTGGCCGATACGTCCAGCGTGCCATCGGTCTGCACGCGGCTGTTGCCGATGCTGCCGTTGCCGGCCAGGGCCAATGTCGCGCCTTGCGATACCGCCGTGGTGCCGGTGTGCGTATTCACGCCCGTCAGGGTTTCGGTGCCGGCCGCGATCGTCAGGCCGCCCGAGCCGTGGATACTGCCAGCGAACGTATCGCCGGCATTGGTCAGCGTCAGAGTCTGGCCGCCGAGGAGCACGGCACCGGAGCCGCCGAGGCTCTGGACCACCGCGCCGCCCGTGCTGGCCGATACGTCCAGCGTGCCATCGGTCTGCACGCGGCTGTTGCCGATGCTGCCGTTGCCGGCCAGGACCAATGCCGCGCCTTGCGATACCGCCGTGGTGCCGGTGTGCGTGTTCACGCCCGTCAGGGTTTCGGTGCCGGCCGCGATCGTCAGGCCGCCCGAGCCGTGGATGCTGCCGGCGAATACGTCCTGCGCATCCGTCAGCGTCAGAGTCTGGCCGCCCAGCAACACAGCGCCGGAGCCGGACAGCGAGCGCACTTCGGCGCCGTTGTTCGTGGCCACGATGTCGAGCACGCCGTTATTGGCCACGCCGCTGGACAGAGCGATGCTGCCCGAGCCGGACAGCGCCAGTGCGCTGCCCTGGTCGATCGATGTGGCGCCTGAATAGGTATTGGTACCGCTCAGGGTTTCGATACCGCCCGCGATCGTCAGTCCGCCCGAACCATGGATGCTGCCGGCAAACGTATCGCCACCATCCGTCAGTGTCAGCGTTTGGCCGCCCAGCAGCACGGCGCCGGAGCCGCCGAGGCTCTGGACCGCCGCGCCGCCCGTGCTGGCCGATACGTCCAGCGTGCCATCGGTCTGCACGCGGCTGTTGCCGATGCTGCCGTTGCCGGCCAAGGCCAATGTCGCGCCTTGCGATACCGCCGTGGTGCCGGTGTGCGTATTCACGCCCGTCAAGGTTTCGGTGCCGGCCGCGATCGCCAGGCCGCCCGAACCGTGGATGCTGCCCGCAAACGTATCGCCGGCATCGGTCAGCGTCAGAGTCTGGCCGCCCAGCAGCACGGCACCCGAGCCAGACAGAGAGCTCACTTGGGCGCCGTTGTTCGTGGCGGCGATGTCGAACATGCCGTTGTTGGCCACGCCACTGGACAGCGCGATGCTGCCCGAACCGGACAGCGCCAGCGCGCCGCCCTGGTCGATCGAGGTGGCCCCGGTATAGGTATTGGTACCAGTCAGCGTTTCGCTGCCGCCCGCGATTGTCAGGCCGCCCGAGCCGTGGATACTGCCGGCGAACGTATCGCCGGCATCCGTCAGCGTCAGGGTTTGGCCGCCGAGCAGCACGGCACCGGAGCCAGACAGCGTGCGCACTTCGGCGCCGTTGTTCGTGGCCGTGATGTCGAACACGCCGTTGTTGGCTACACCGCTGGACAGCGCAACGCTGCCCGAGCCGGACAGAGCGAGACCGCCGCCCTGGTCGATCGACGTGGCGCCGTTATAGGTATTCGTACCAGTCAGCGTTTCGATGCCGCCCGCGATCGTCAGCCCGCCCGAGCCTTGGATACTGCCGGCGAACGTATCTCCGGCATTGGTCAGCGTCAGCGTCTGGCCGCCCAAGAGCACGGCACCGGAACCGGACAGCGTGCGCACTTCGGCGCCGTTGTTCGTGGCCGTGATGTCGAACACGCCGTTGTTGGCCACGCCGCTGGACAGCGCGACGCTGCCCGAGCCGGAAAGCCCGAGGCCGCCGCCCTGGTCGATCGAGGTGGCGCCGGTATAGGTATTGGTACCAGTCAGCGTTTCGATGCCGCCCGCAATTGTCAGGCCGCCCGAACCGTAGATGCTGCCCGCAAACGTATCGCCAGCATTGGTCAGCGTCAGCGTCTGGCCGCCCAGCAGCACAGCACCAGAGCCGGACAGCGTGCGCACTTCGGCGCCGTTGTTCGTGGCCGTGATGTCGAACACGCCGTTGTTGGCTACACCGCTGGACAGCGCGATGCTGCCCGAGCCGGAAAGCCCGAGGCCGCCGCCCTGGTCGATCGAGGTGGCGCCGATATAGGTATTGGTACCGGTCAGCGTTTCGACGCCGCCCGCGATCGTCAGCCCGCCCGAGCCTTGGATACTGCCGGCGAACGTATCTCCGGCATTGGTCAGCGTCAGCGTCTGGCCGCCCAAGAGCACGGCACCGGAACCGGACAGCGAGCGCACTTCGGCGCCGTTGTTCGTGGCCGTGATGTCGAACACGCCGTTGTTGGCTACGCCGCTGGACAGCGCGATACTGCCCGAACCCGCCATCGCGAGGCCGCCGCCCTGGTCGATTGAGGTGGTGCCGGTATAGGTATTGGTACCAGTAAGAGTTTCGGTACCGCCCGCGATTGTCAGACCGCCCGACCCGTGGATACTGCCCGCAAACGTATCGGCAGCATCCGTCAGCGTCAGCGTCTGGCCACCCAAGAGCACGGCACCGGAGCCGGACAGCGAGTGCACTTCGGCGCCGTTGTTCGTGGCCGTGATGTCGAACACGCCGTTGTTAGCTACGCCGCTGGACAGCGCGATGCTGCCCGAGCCGGAAAGCCCGAGGCCGCCGCCCTGGTCGATCGAGGTGGCGCCGATATAGGTATTGGTACCGGTCAGCGTTTCGACGCCGCCCGCGATCGTCAGCCCGCCCGAGCCTTGGATACTGCCGGCGAACGTATCTCCGGCATTGGTCAGCGTCAGCGTCTGGCCGCCCAGCAGCACGGCACCGGAACCGGACAGCGAGCGCACTTCGGCGCCGTTGTTCGTGGCGGCGATGTCGAGCACGCCGTTATTGGCCACGCCGCTGGACAGAGCGATGCTGCCCGAGCCGGACAACGCCAGTGCGCCGCCCTGGTCGATCGAGGTGGCGCCGGTATAGGTATTGGTACCGCTCAGGGTTTCGGTACCGCCCGCGATCGTCAACCCGCCTGAACCGTGGATGCTGCCGGCGAATACGTCCTGCGCATCGGTCAACGTCAGCGTCTGGCCGCCCAGCAACACAGCGCCGGAGCCGGACAGCGAGCGCACTTCGGCGCCGTTGTTCGTGGCAGCGATGTCGAGCACGCCGTTATTGGCCACGCCGCTGGACAGCGCGACGCTGCCCGAGCCGGACAGCGCGAGACCGCCGCCCTGGTCGATCGATGTGGCGCCTGAATAGGTATTGGTACCGCTCAGGGTTTCGATGCCGCCCGCGATCGCGAGGCCGCCCGAGCCGAGGATACTGCCGGCGAATACGTCCTGCGCATCGGTCAACGTCAACGTCTGGCCTCCCAGCAGCACGGCACCGGAGCCGGACAGCGAGCGCACTTCGGCGCCGTTGTTCGTGGCCGCGATGTCGAACACGCCGTTGTTGGCCACGCCGCTGGACAGCGCGATACTGCCCGAACCAGACAGCGCGAGACCGCCTTGGTCGATCGACGTGGCACCGGTATAGGTATTGGTACCGCTCAGGGTTTCGATGCCGCCTGCAATTGTCAGGCCGCCCGAACCGTGGATGCTGCCGGCGAACGTATCGCCGGCATCCGTCAGCGTCAGCGTCTGGCCGCCCAGCAGCACGGCACCGGAACCGGACAGCGAGCGCACTTCGGCGCCGTTAGTTGTCGCGGCAATGTCGAACACACCGTTGTTGGCGACGCCGCTGGACAGCGCGATACTGCCCGAGCCGGACAGCGCGAGGCCGCCGCCCTGGTCGATCGACGTGGAGCCGTTGTAGGTATTGGTACCGCTGAGCACCTGCGTGCCACCCGCGATTGTCAGACCGCCCGAACCGTAGATGCTGCCGGCGAATACGTCCTGCGCATCGGTCAACGTCAGCGTTTGGCCGCCCAGCAACACGGCGCCCGAACCGGACAACGTACGCACCTGCGCGCCATTGTCCGTGGCCGCAATGTCGAACACACCGTTATTGGCGACGCCGCTGGACAGCGCGATGCTGCCCGAACCGGCCAGCGCCAGTCCGCCGCCCTGATCGATCGATGTGGCGCCTGAATAGGTATTGGTACCGCTCAGGGTTTCGATACCGCCCGCGATCGCGAGGCCGCCCGAGCCGAGGATACTGCCGGCGAATACGTCCTGCGCATCCGTCAACGTCAACGCCTGGCCGCCCAGCAGCACGGCGCCGGATCCAGACAGCGTGCGCACCTGCGCGCCATTGTCCGTGGCCGCGATGTCGAACACACCATTATTGGCGACGCCGCTGGACAGCGCGATGCTGCCCGAACCGGCCAGCGCCAGTCCGCCGCCCTGATCGATCGATGTGGCGCCTGAATAGGTATTGGTACCGCTCAGGGTTTCGATGCCGCCCGCGATCGTCAGGCCGCCCGAGCCGTGGATACCGCCGGCGAATACGTCCTGCGCATCGGTCAACGTCAGAGTTTGGCCACCGAGCAGCACGGCACCGGAGCCGGACAGCGTGCGCACTTCGGCACCGTTGTTCGTGGCCGCGATGTCGAACACACCATTATTGGCGACGCCGCTGGACAGCGCGATGCTGCCCGAACCGGCCAGCGCCAGTGCGCCGCCCTGATCGATCGATGTGGCGCCTGAATAGGTATTCGTACCGCTCAGGGTTTCGATACCGCCCGCGATCGTCAGGCCGCCCGAGCCGTGGATACCGCCGGCGAATACGTCCTGCGCATCGGTCAACGTCAGGGTTTGGCCACCGAGCAGCACGGCGCCGGATCCAGACAGCGTGCGCACTTCGGCGCCGTTGTTTGTCGCGGCAATGTCGAACACACCGTTATTGGCGACGCCGCTGGACAGCGCGATGCTGCCCGAGCCGGACAGCGCCAGTGCGCCGCCCTGATCGATCGATGTGGCGCCTGAATAGGTATTGGTACCGCTCAGGGTTTCGATGCCGCCCGCGATCGTCAGACCGCCCGAGCCGTGGATGCTGCCGGCGAATACGTCCTGCGCATCGGTCAACGTCAGCGTCTGGCCGCCGAGCAGCACGGTACCCGAGCCGGACAGCGTGCGCACTTCGGCGCCGTTATCCGTGGCGGCGATATCGAACATACCGTTGTTAGCGACGCCACTGGACAGCGCGATGCTGCCCGAACCGGACAGCGCCAGTGCACCACCCTGTTCGATCGACGTGGCGCCGATATAGGTATTGGCACCGCTGAGCACTTGCGTGCCACCTGCGACGTTGACGCCGCCGACACCGTCGATTACGCCGGCAAAGGTCTCGCCGGCATTGGTCAGCGTGAGCGTCTGTCCGCCGAGCCACACCGTCCCCGAACCGGACAGCGAGTTCACCTGAGCGCCGTTGTCCGTGGCGGCAATATCGAACACGCCGTTGTTCGCCACACCGCTGGACAGCGCGATACTGCCCGAACCGGACAGCGCCAGCGCGCCACCCTGGTCGATCGACGTGGTGCCGAAATAGGTATTGGTACCGCTGAGCACCTGCGTGCCGCCCGCGACGTTCACGCCGCCGAAACCGTCGATCACGCCTGCAAAGCTGTCGCCAGCATTGGTCAGCGTCAGCGTCTGTCCGCCCAGCCACACCGTTCCCGAACCGGACAGCGATCTCACCTGGGCGCCATTGTCCGTGGCGGCAATATCGAACACGCCGTTGTTGGCCACACCGCTGGACAGCGCGATGTTGCCCGAACCGGACAGCGCCAGTGCGCCGCCCTGGTCGATCGACGTGGTGCCGAAATAGGTATTGGTACCGCTGAGCACCTGCGTGCCGCCCGCGACGTTCACGTCGCCGAAACCGGCGATCGTGCCTGCAAAGGTGTCGCCAGCATCGGTCAGCGTCAGCGTCTGTCCGCCCAGCCACACCGTCCCCGAACCGGACAGCGAGTTCACCTTGGCGCCGTTGTCCGTAGCGGCGATATTGAACATGCCGTTATTGAGCAAGCCGCTCGACAGGGCAATGCTGCCGGAACCCGTCAGGGACAGGCCCGCGTATTGGTCGACCTGGGTGGCGCCCCCATGGACGTTCACGCCGCCCAGCGTCTCGTAGCCGCCGGCGACCACCAGGCTACCGGAACCCTGCAGCGTGCCGAGATAAAAGCCGTTCGCGGCGGTCAAGGTCAGCGTCCTGGCGTCCATCAGCACGGTCCCGGAACCCGACAGGCTGGCGAGGTGCGAGCCGGCATTCGTGGCGGTGATATCGAGCGTGCCATCGTTCGTCAGGTTGGTGCCGGTCAGCAAGGCATTCGAGCCGTCGCCGTCGGATACCGACAACGATGTGCCAGCGGGAATGTAGTCGAACATGCCCTGCTGCGCGAACGACACGAGCGGAAACAGCGCGAGCAACGCAGTCGCCAGGAGTGTCCGGGCGCCGGAATAAGCGCCGCCCCCGTCCGGCACGGCATCTTGGCCGCGGGTCGTTCCCGCGGTGTCCTTGCCGTTGGCGCAACCGATTTCGGCGACCGCCATGAGCATACGACGTTTCTTGTTCCAGACGAGACGATAGATGTGATTCATGGCAGCGTGATGTATTCCGTAAAAGCAGAAAGACCGGACGAGAGGACGGCAACAAACATTGATTATCGGCGACAAAAATGCCGCTAGGGAATATTAGTTCCCGAAAAAACGAAACGAAAATGAGAGTTAGTGTGTCGAAACAACGAAAAGTAGACCGTCTGCTAACTGGACGAGGCAGCGCGTCAATACGCGATGGCGGCAAGGTCGTGCGTCACCCGCGCAACGACGTCGTCCCAGGTACCGGCCTGGCGCTGGCGGTACAACCGGAGCACGCCCGGATACCAGGGCGAATCGGCGCGTTCTTCCATCCAGCGCCAGTCGGGATGGATGGCCGGCAGCAGCACCCAGCAGCGCTTGCCCAGTGCGCCGGCGACATGGGCCACGGCCGTATCGACGCAGATGACCAGGTCGAGCTCCGCCACGATGGCCGCCGTATCGCCGAAGTCCGCGATGCCGGCGCCGAGTTCGAGAAGGTCAAGGCCGTCCGGGCCGGCCCGCCGCGGCTCGCCGTCCATGCCGCGCTGCAGACTGACGAACGCGACGCCCGGCACCGACCACAGCGGGGCCAGGACCGACAGATCCGGCAGGGAGCGGTTCGCGTCATTGACGTGCCCGCCAAAGCCGCGCCAGACGAGGCCGACACGCATCCCGGCGGGCAGCGTATCCAGCCGGGCACGCCAGTACGCGCGGCGCGCGGGGTCCGCGGCGAGGTAAGGGAGCGTGGCCGGGATCGTCGCGAGCGTGGTCCCGGCATGCATCGGCAGGCTCAACATGAAAACCCAGAAATCGTGCGGCGCCAGGCGCCCCGCCTCGCTCATGGGGACGACGCGGTCGGCGCCGGCAGCACCGCGCAGCAAGGGCAGCAGCGCATCGTGGCAGATCAGCGTGACCGTCCGCGCGCCGGCTGCTTTCAGCAACGGCAGGTAGCGCACGAACTGGATCTGGTCGCCGAAGCCCTGCTCCGGCCACACGGCGATGGCCTTGCCGTCCAGCGCCTCCCCGTTCCACTGCGGGAAACCGGGCGCCGGCCTGACGGCGATCGGACGCGCCAGTGCCGGATCGTGCCGCGCCTCCATCCACGGCCAGCCTTCGGCCAGCCGCCCCTGCGCAAGCAGCAGGAAACCGAGGTTCCAACGCGCTTCCGGATAGCCGGGGTCGGCGGCGATCGCTTGCCGGTACGCATCCTCGGCCTCGCCGGCACGCCCCTGGCGCTGGCGCAGGGTGCCCAGGTTGTTCAACGTCTTGGCGAGGCCGGGCCGGGCCGCGAGCGCGCGCCGATACGCAGCCTCGGCGTCATCGTCACGCTGCATGTACTGGTAGACGTTGCCCAGCGAATTCCAGACTTCCGGGTCATGCGCGCGCCACCGCAGGCAGGTGCGCAGCGCGGCCTCCGCCTCGGCGTAGCGGCCGGACTGCGTGTACGACAGGCCCAGGTTATGCCAGGCGTCGGCATACCCGGGGCGGCAGGCGACCGCCTGCAGGTATTCCCGTTCGGCCGCTTCCGGCTGGCCCGACCTGGCCAACAGCACCGCGAAGTTGTTGTGGAGTTCGGCATTGTCCGGACGCAGCAGCAGTGCCGCCCGGTAGCACTCGGCCGCCTCGGCACGCCGTCCCAGCCGCTGCAGCAGGTCGGCGCGGTGCTGCAGGGATGCGGCGTCGGCCGGGTCGTGCGCGACGGCCTCGCCGAAGCGGCGTTGCGCCTCCTCGAAGCGCCCGAGCCGCTCCAGCACCAGTCCGAGGTTGGCGCTGGCTTCCGGATACCGGGGCCGCAGGGCCAGCGCGGCCTCGTGCGCGCCGACGGCCTGTTCGAGTCCGCCCGCCTGTTGATACAACAGGGCCAGGTTGTAATGGGCTTCGGCGTAATCGGGCTGCAGCTGCAGCGCGCGCCGGAACGCCTCCCCGGCCTCGGCGCCGCGTCCCCTCTGCTGCAACAGGATGCCGAGGTTGTTCCAGCTGGCCGCGTGCGCGGGATCGCGCGCCAGCGCCTTGCGCCAGAACGCCTCGGCATCGTCCGGCCGCCCGAGCGCACGGGCGCAGGCCGCCGCCAGGTTCAGGGCATCCACGTTCGCCTCGTCGCCCTGCAGCAAGTCGCCGATCCCGGCCAGGGCCTGGTCGAAGCGGCGCTCGTTGAACAGGGCGATGGCAAGGGCAATGCGCTGGCGCGGGTTCATGAAAGCATGGAAGACGGACGAGCCCGTATTTTCCCACGTCCACGGGCACGCGAGAACGGGCGCCATGGCGGCGCACATAAAAAAACGCCGCCCCGGTCTCCCGGCGCGGCGTCAACTCTGCTGTGACCAGTGTAACCGATCACGCGCCCGAATGGTCAGGCAGATTCTTTCAGTTGTTCCAGGATGGCGGGATTTTCCAGCGTCGAGATGTCCTGGGTGATGGTCTCTCCCTTGGCCAGCACGCGCAGCAGGCGGCGCATGATCTTGCCGGAACGGGTCTTCGGCAGGTTGTCGCCGAAGCGGATCTCTTTCGGCTTGGCGATCGGACCGATCTCCTTGCCCACCCAGTTGCGCAGCTCGGCGGCCAGCTTCTTCGCCTCTTCACCGGTCGGACGCGCCTGTTTCAGCACGACGAACGCGCAGATCGCCTCGCCGGTCGTCTCGTCCGGCTTGCCGACGACCGCCGCTTCCGCCACGATCGGGTGCGCCACGAGCGCGGACTCGATCTCCATCGTGCCCATGCGGTGGCCCGAGACGTTCAGCACGTCGTCGATGCGGCCCGTGATGGTGAAGTAGCCCGTGTCCTTGTTGCGGATCGCGCCGTCGCCGGCCAGGTAGTACTTGCCGCCCAGTTCATCCGGGTAGTAGGCGCTGCGGAAGCGGTCCGGGTTGTTCCAGATCGTGCGGATCATCGACGGCCACGGACGTTTCACCACGAGGATGCCGCCCTGCCCGTTCGGCACGTCGTGGCCGGCTTCGTCGACGATGGCGGCCATGATGCCCGGCAGCGGCAACGTGCAGGAACCCGGCACCATCGGGGTCGCGCCCGGCAGCGGGGTGATCATGTGGCCGCCGGTTTCCGTCTGCCAGAAGGTGTCCACGATCGGGCAGCGCTGGCCGCCGATCTGGGTGTAGTACCACATCCACGCTTCCGGGTTGATCGGTTCGCCGACGGTGCCCAGCAGGCGCAGGCTGGACAGGTCGTAGTTCTTCGGATGCACCTTCTCGTCCGTGTTGGACGCCTTGATCAGCGAACGGATCGCCGTGGGCGCCGTGTAGAAGATGCTGACCTTGTGCTTGGCGATCGTCTCCCAGAAACGGCCGGCGTTCGGGAACGTCGGCACGCCTTCGAACACGATTTGCGTGGCGCCGACCGCGGTCGGGCCGTAGCAGATGTACGTGTGGCCCGTCACCCAGCCGATGTCGGCGGTGCACCAGTAGACGTCGTCCGGCTTGAGGTCGAAGGTCCACTTCATCGTCAGCGCGGCCCACAGCAGGTAGCCGCCGGTCGAGTGCTGGACGCCCTTCGGCGTGCCCGTCGAACCCGAGGTGTAGAGGATGAACAGCGGATGTTCCGCATCCACCCACTCCGGCTCGCACTCGCCGCTCTGGCCGTCGACGAGGTCGTGCAGCCACAGGTCGCGGCCTTCCTGGAAGGCGATGTTGCCGCCGGTGCGCTTGTAGACGATGACGTCGCGGATCGTCTCGCAGCCGCCCATCGCCAGCGCCTCGTCGACGATGGCTTTCAGCGGCAGCGATTTACCGCCGCGCAGCTGCTCGTCGGCCGTGATGACGGCGACGGCGCCCGCGTCGATGATGCGCTCCTGCAGCGACTTCGCGGAGAAGCCGCCGAACACGACGGAGTGCGTCGCACCGATGCGCGCGCACGCCTGCATCGCGGCCACGCCCTCGATCGACATCGACATGTAGATGATGACGCGGTCACCCTTTTTGATGCCGCGCGATTTGAGGCCGTTGGCGAATTTGCACACACGCTCGTGCAGTTCGCGGTACGTGGCGCGGGTGACGGTGCCGTCGTCCGCTTCGAAGATGATCGCCGTCTTGTCGCCGTTGCCGTTCTCGATCTGGCGATCCAGGCAGTTGTACGAGGCGTTCAGCTGGCCATCCGCGAACCATTTGTAGAACGGCGCATTCGATTCGTCGAGGGTTTGCGTGAAGGGTTTGTGCCAGGCGACGTTTTCGCGCGCCAGGCGGGCCCAGAAACCTTCGTAGTCGCTGGCGGCTTCGTCGCACAGCTTGTTGTACGCATCCATGCCGGAAATCGCGGCATTGGCGGTGAATTGTGCGGGCGGCTGGAAGACGCGGTTTTCCTGCAGTCCCTGCTGTTGGGTCTCGTTCTCGGCCATACTAGTCTCCTATTAGATGATGTAGTAATTTTGCCTAACACCTTAAGCACTCACGCTTACTGAGCCCTTACACGGCCCAAGGCGGCATCCCCGCTGGCCATTCTATCAACCTTCGGCATACCACGACGCCGTGCCGGCAAGGCGCGGCGGGTGTAGAATGTTGAGCTGTCCTGACCGCCGCCGCATTGGAAAGCCCGCATAGATGTTCGATTCGCAACCCTCCTCCAGCGCACGCAAACGCAGCGCACTCGCCAGTTTCATGTTCGCCAGCCGCTGGCTGCAACTGCCTCTGTATCTCGGCCTGATCCTCGCGCAGTGCGTTTACGTGTTCCATTTCTGGGTCGAACTGAAGGACCTCGTGCTGGCCGCGATGGGCAACGAAGCCGCGCTGCAGCACATCTTCCAGGCCGTCGCCGTGCCGGGCGCGCCGCTGCCGGACAAGTTGAACGAAACGACGATCATGCTCGTCGTGCTGGGCCTGATCGACGTCGTCATGATTTCGAATTTGCTGATCATGGTGATCGTGGGCGGCTACGAAACGTTCGTGTCGCGCATGTATCTGGAAGACCATCCCGACCAGCCGGAATGGCTGTCGCACGTGAACGCGTCCGTGCTGAAGACCAAGCTGGCGATGGCGATCATCGGCATCTCGTCGATCCATCTGCTCAAGACGTTCATCAACGCCAAGTCCTACGATGCGCAGACGATCATCGCGCAGACCTGCATTCACGCCGTGTTCCTGCTGTCGGCGATGGCGATCGCCTACACCGACCGGATCATGATGAATACCCAGAGTGACAACAAGCACCACTGATTCCTCCGTAATCCAAGACCCCACAGCGAGACCCACATGACTGTCATTAAACAGGACGACCTGATCGAATCGGTCGCCGCCGCACTCCAGTACATCAGCTACTACCACCCCGCCGACTACATCCAGCACCTCGCGCGCGCCTACGAGGCCGAGCAGAGCCCGGCCGCCAAGGACGCCATCGCGCAGATCCTGACCAACTCGCGCATGTGCGCGGAAGGCAAGCGCCCGATCTGCCAGGACACCGGCATCGTCAATGTGTTCCTGAAGATCGGCATGAACGTGCGCTTCGAAGGCTTCGGCAGCGGCTCGATCACGGACGCCGTCAACGAAGGCGTGCGCCGCGCGTACAACTTCGCCGACAACAAGCTGCGCGCCTCGATCGTCGCCGACCCGCACTTCGAGCGCAAGAACACGAAGGACAACACCCCGGCCGTCGTGCACATGGAACTGGTCCCGGGCGACACCGTCGACGTGATGGTCGCCGCAAAAGGCGGCGGCTCGGAGAACAAGACCAAGTTCGTCATGCTGAACCCGTCCGACTCGCTGGTCGACTGGGTCCTCAAGACCGTCCCGCTGATGGGCGCCGGCTGGTGCCCGCCGGGCATGCTGGGCATCGGCATCGGCGGCTCCGCCGAGAAGGCCATGCTGATGGCCAAGGAGTCGCTGATGGAAGACATCGACATGTACGAACTGAAGGCGCGCGGCCCGCAAAATAAACTGGAAGAGCTGCGTATCGAACTGTGCGACAAGATCAACGCACTGGGCATCGGCGCGCAGGGCCTGGGCGGCCTGACGACCGTGCTGGACGTGAAGATCAACATGTACCCGACGCACGCGGCTTCGAAGCCGGTCGCGATGATCCCGAACTGCGCCGCCACGCGTCACGCGCACTTCGTGCTGGACGGCTCGGGCCCGTCGTACATCGAACCGCCGGCGCTGTCGACCTGGCCGAACGTGAACTGGACGCCGGACACGCAGAAATCGAAGAGCGTCAACCTCGACACGCTGACGAAGGAAGAAGTCGCATCGTGGCAGCCGGGCCAGACCCTGCTCCTGAACGGCAAGATGCTGACGGGCCGCGACGCCGCGCACAAGCGCATCCAGGACATGCTGGCGAAGGGCGAACAGCTGCCGGTCGACTTCACGAACCGCGTGATCTACTACGTCGGCCCGGTCGATCCGGTACGCGACGAAGTCGTGGGCCCGGCCGGCCCGACGACGGCGACCCGCATGGACAAGTTCACCGACATGATGCTCGAGAAGACGGGCCTGATCGCGATGATCGGCAAAGCGGAACGCGGCCCGGCCGCCATCGAGTCGATCAAGAACCACAAGTCGGCCTACCTGATGGCCGTCGGCGGTTCCGCGTACCTCGTGTCGAAGGCGATCAAGTCGGCGAAGGTCGTCGGCTTCGAAGACCTGGGCATGGAAGCGATCTACGAATTCGAGGTCAAGGACATGCCGGTGACGGTGGCCGTCGATGCGACGGGTACGTCGGTGCACCAGACCGGTCCGAAGGAGTGGGCTGCGAAGATCGAGTCGCTGAAGGGTATTCCGGTCGCGACGGCTTAAGCGCACGAAATTGGGCCCCCTGCCTGCGCAGGGGCGACGCATCGCACGTCGTCCCCGCGGAGGCGGGGACCCAATTTCACTCGCAATACCGCAACGCTTCCTGCCGGGTTACCATCTCCCCCATGAACACCCAAGCACACCCCGAAGACGCCCCCGTCGGCGTCTTCGACTCCGGCCTCGGCGGCCTGTCGATCCTGCGCCACATCCGCGCCCAACTCCCGCACGAACACCTGATCTACGTGGCCGACACCGGCTTCGCACCGTACGGCGACAAGCCCGAACAGGTCGTCGCCCAGCGTTCGCTGGCGGTGGCCCGCTTCCTCGTCGAACGGGGCGTCAAGGCCATCGTCGTCGCCTGCAACACGGCGACCATTTCCGCGGTTCGCCTGATGCGCGACACCTTCCCCGACCTGCCCATCGTCGGCGTGGAACCGGGCCTGAAGCCCGCGGCGGCGGCCACGCGCAGCGGCAAGGTCGGCGTACTGGCCACGGAACGCACGCTGGCCGGCGCCAAGTTCCTGCAACTGCGCGACCAGATCACGGCAGCGACGCACGCGCAGTTCCTGCTGCAGCCGTGCCGCGGCCTCGTCGACCGCATCGAACTGGGCGATACGGAAGGCACGCGCGCGCTGCTGCAGCGCTACGTGACGCCGCTGCTCGACCAGGGCGCCGACACGCTCGTCCTGGGCTGCACGCACTACCCGCTCGTGCGCGCCGCGATCGAGGACGTGATCGCATCGGCCGGCGCGCGTGCCGTTACGCTGGTGGACACCGGCGATGCCGTGACGCGCCAACTGGTGCGCTTGCTGGATGCGGGGCGCTTGCTGCGCTCCCCTTCTGGCGATGCGCCGGGCACACTGGAGGCCTGGACCAGCGCCAGCGCCACCGCACTGTCGGCCGCGTTCAATAGCCTGATCGGCATCGATCCGCCCGTGCACGAGGCGACGTTCGGCGAGGCGTGACGGCCGTTCGCACTGCTGGGCAAAACTCAATTTGCCAGAATGCGAATGACCCTATATAATCTCGTTCTGTCTCGGCAACAACGAGACAACAAGCAAGACAGTGGTGGCTGTAGCTCAGTTGGTAGAGTCCAGGATTGTGATTCCTGTTGTCGTGGGTTCGAGTCCCATCAGCCACCCCAAGAATTCGAAAAAGCCGCAAGCGCAAGCTTCGCGGCTTTTTTCATTGCTCGCCCTGCTCAGGCTGCACAGGAATTCGAACGCTGCCTGCCTGGGGTGGAATGCGCCGAGCTTCCTTCACATTCGGCGTTTGACCGACACCGCTGACGTAGGCATGGATCGCGAACTCGATTCTCCTCATCAACCGTACGCCGAGCATCTTGCACATCGTCTAAAATGCACGTCAGAAATGTACTGACGTCAATCATATTTGAGCAAATGAATCATTTGCCCTATACTTGGCCCCGATACACCCCCATAACAACGAGCGGCAGGCATCACGTTGACCTGACCGCCATGCGGCCCCGCCGCATCGCGGATGCGTAAAGCATCCACTCTTTCAACGGGTCCAGACGCCGGCCGAACGAGCCGCGCTGCGACCGCCCGCCTCCGCGCGCCGGACGGATCCAAGCTTCCAGCCGGCCCGCACCGAGGCCTTTCAATGAGGGCCGATCTTCATGACCCCAACACGACCATCGCGCTGCTACCGCCTGCTCGCGACCGCGTGCGCGCTGTGCGTCATCCTGACACCGCAAGCGCATGCGGCCAAACGCAAGCCGGCGGCGCCAAAGACACCTGCCATCGCCGACTTCCGGGAATTGAGCGGCTCGTATCCCGGCACGTGCGAACAAGCCGTCGCCCCGGCACTTTCCGGCCTGGGCGAACCGACGACGCGCCAGTGCGCCTGGAGCCAGCGTGTGGAAATGGTGTACTGGCGCAGCATCCCGACGCCGGCCGCCACCTGCCTGCCGCCGGCCGCAATCGCATGGCACCGCCTCACGCAGGCGATCCACGCGGACGCGCCGCCCTGGAACAACGCCTGGTCCGGCCGCACCGTGACCACGAACACGCCCGAATCCCAGCAACTGGCCGCCATATGGCGCGGCGACGATGGCCAATGGTCGGCGGCGCTGTGGCGCTGGCAGCCGTCCGAGAAACCGGACACGCGCACCTGGCAGGCCGGCCACTGGGCCGATGTGAAGCAGGCTGCGCACGCGATCGATGCGGGCAGTCCGCTGCCGGCGGCGGCGCCGTTGTTCGTCGCGTGGCGCGATGCGTCGGCGGGCAAGCCGCGCGTGCTCGATGGCGACACGTGGCGCTGGGTGTCCGACAAGACCTGCTTGCGACTCGAGACGTCGGGCATCAGCCAGACGCGCATCCACCTGCCCTATTCGCGCGACGATGCGCGGCTCGAGCAGCGCAGCGGCATGCAGGTGCTGCTGGCGCGCCGCTTCCCGAATGCCGAGTGGCTGCAGCCCTTTACCTTGCTGGAGCCGGGCCGTCCCGGTGACCGCACCGGTGCGAAGTTCATCGCCGTATGGCGCGAAGGCGCCAGCGTCAAGGGGCAGTTGTGGATTCCGCTGCGCGACGACGCGGGCATCGTCCGCGCGCGCATCGTCAGCGATCTCGCGCCGGCATCGCCGGAGCGTCAAAAGGAACTGGCGAAGCAGCGGGCCGACGTGATCGGGCACGAGCTGACCGCGCTGGCCCACGCCTGGGAGGTGCGCCATGAATGACGAACTGTACTCGCCCTTCTGGCTGCTGTCGCCGCTGGCCGTGCTGGGTGCCGGCCTGATGGTCGCGCTCGTGATCGGACTGACCCTGCAGCGTTTCCGCATCCCGAAACTGTATGGCGCCGTGATCGCGGGCCTGCTGCTCGGCGCGAACGGTGCCGGCTTCATCGACCGCGCGCTGCTGACGCAGTTCCAGGAGCTGCTCAACGGCGCCGCCGCGCTCGTGCTGTTCGAGGTCGGCCGCAAGATGGACCTCGCGTGGCTGCTGCGCAGCGGCCGCCAGGGCGCCAGTCTGCTGCTCGCGACCGTGGCGCGCGGCGTCGCGGCGGCCGTCACGCTGGGCCTCTTCGGCCTGCCGTGGGGCGCCGCGATCTTCATCGGATCGATCCTCATCGCCGTCAATCCCGTCATCCACAGTTCGATGGTGGCGGACGAAAACGCGAGCGGCACGAGCACGTTCGCGACGTCGAACATGGTCGGCCTCTCCAACTTCGTCGCGCTGCTGGCGCTCGGCATCACGCTCGCATGGACGCGCAGCCACGGCCAGGACGCCGACAGCGGTTTCTGGACGGAGTTGATGCGCCAGGGCGGCAAGCTCGTGATCGGCGCCCTGATCGCCGTGCTGTCGTACGGCGTGTATGCGCTGGCCACGCGACTGTGCAAGGTGCCGGCGACGCTGCGTCCCGGCATGCTGCTGGCCGCGCTGTTGATCGACCTGGGCCTGTGTTCCGTGATGTCCGCGAGCGCCCTGCTCTCGCTGCTGCTGATGGGCGTCCTGCTGCGCAATGCGGAGAAGCGCGACAACGTGTTCCAGGCGCAGTTGAAGACGGCGCAGGACATCGGCTACGTGCTGCTGTTCCTGATGTCGGCGGCGCTCGTCGACCTGCAGGCGCTGCTGCACGGCTGGACCATCGTGGCCGCGCTGACGGTGTTCGCGGTCCGCATCGCGGCCACGCGCCTGGCCCTGTGGCCGGGCACGGCGTGGGACATGCGCAAGCAGCATGCGATGGCCCTGTCGATGTGTTCCCTGGTGAGCTACGGCGGCCTCGTCGTGGACAACACCCTGAATGCCTACACCGGGCTCGATGCGACGTCCACCGCCGTCATGGGCGCGCTGCTGGCCCTGAACGTCCTGCTGGCGCCCGGCCTCACGTGGCTCGGCTTGCACCTGGCCGGCGAAACCTATCGAGGAGGCGCGCAATGAGCGAACTACTGAATGACGAAGCGCTGGGCAAGCTGAAAGCCGACGCCCAGGCACAAGCGGTATCGGGCAATGGCCCGGCCTACCTGCCCGATTTCAAGGCGTCCACGATCGGCACGATGGGCATCGAACTGGAACTGATGGTGCTCGACCGCCTGACGTTCGACCTGTTCCCCGCCGCACCGGACATCCTGCGCCTGCTGGACAAGCACGACAAGCCGTGGGTGCACACGCCGGAAATCACGACGTCGATGCTGGAAGTGGCGACTGCCATCCTCACCTCGTTCGACGAGGCGGCCGAGCAGCTGGAACACATCCGCACGACGGTGCAACGGGCCGCGTTCGATGTCGGCGCGTCGATCTCGGGCGGCGGCGCGCATCCCTTCCAGAAGTGGAACGAACAGCGCATCTACCCGAAGGAACGCTATTTCGCATCGGAGCGCAAGTTCGGCTATCTGGCTAAACTGTTTACCGTGTTTGGCATGCACGTGCACATCGGCGCGGGGACGCCGGACGAGGCGATGCGCCTGTGCTCCTGGCTCACGCAGCGCGCGCCCCTGTTCATCGCACTGTCGGCCAATTCGCCGTGCTGGCAGGGCGAAGTGTCGGGCTTCTGCAGCTCGCGCAGCAACGTCGTGGGCGCGTTCCCGATGAGCGGCATCCTGCCGTACGACATCCGCACGTGGGACGATTTCCGCGCCCACTTCGACCAGTTGGCCGGCCACGGCATCGTCAACAGCATCAAGGATTTTTATTGGGACGTGCGCCCGAAGCCGGAATACGGGACGATCGAACTGCGCGTGCTGGATACGCCGTTGAAACCCGTGTACGCGGCGGCGCTCGCGTGCTATGCGCGCGAGCTGTGCCTGGAATGGGCGGACCAGCCGGGACGCTGGCCGACCAGCAGCAGCCGCGAACTGTACATCTGGAACCGCTTCAATGCGGCGCGCGACGGCGTCGAGGCGACGTGGATCGATCCGGAATCGGGTGCATCGATGCCCATCGGGGAAGCGATCCGCGCCGACCTCGAACGACTAGCAAAACGCTCGACCGACCCCGGTTTCGGCAAGGCGTGCAAGGTGATCGAACATCTGATGAACGACGGCGGACAGGCGCGCTGGCTGCGCGCCCATCTCGCGTCCGGCGGCGGCATGAACGATCTCGCGCGGATGGCGAGCGAGATGTTCGAGGACGGCGCGCCGCTGGACTAATTGCTCGTCATGAGCGGTGCGGATTGTTGGGACGGTTGTCGACGCGGTTCGGCACGCCGTCGCCGTCACGATCGCCGTGGCGCCAGCCGCCGCGCTCCAGTTGCCAGCCGCGGTCGCCCTGGCGCCATTCCGGCCGATGCCAGACATAGCCCGGACGCACCCGTTCCCAATGGCCGCGCACCCAGGTGTAGCGGTGGCCGTTCCAGTTCCAGTAGCCCGGCGCCCATTCGTAACCGTGGCGCGCGGCCGGCACGACTTCGTGACGCGGCGGCGGCGGTGCGGTGCGCACGACGACGACATCCCGGGCGAACGCCTGCGCCGGCAAGACGGCGGCAGAACTGACGATGGCAAGGGCGGCAGCAGCGAGAATGCGTTTCATGGTGGTTCTCCTTTGGTTGCGCGGTAAAGTTGCGCTGTGAGACCACTATAGCGATTCGCCGCCCGCATTTGCCGGATTGAAGCGGGCGCTTACAACCGATACATGCCGCAACAGGCCGGTAACAGATTTTCAGATTTTCGGAGTTTCACGAGGCAGGATGCAAAAAGGGCGCCCCACGGGGACGCCCTTTTCGAACTGTTGGATGCCGCCAGGCCCAGGTCTCGCGCGCACCCGGCCAAGATGCCGGGGACGCAGAGCCTCACCTGGGGCGCCGAGCCAGGCCGGCCGGCACCCGCCAGACGATCAGTCCAGCTTCCAGGCGTAGTCGACCTTGGTCCAGGTCTGGGCCGGTGCGCCGTCCTTGGTACCCGGCTTGAACTTGCAAGCCGACAGGCCCTTCATTGCAGCCTTGTCCAGGCCTTTGAAGCCGCTCGATTTCTCCAGCTTCGAATCGGCCACCGAACCGTCGGCGGCGACGAGGAAGGACATCGACGTGATGCCCTGCTCTTCGTTCATCAGCGACGCTTTCGGATATTCGACCTTGCATTTGGACGGATCGAACGTCGCCGGCGTTTCGCCTGCAAAAGCCGAACCAGCGATACCCGAGACCAGCAGAGCGACGAGGCACACAGAAAATTTCTTATTGGACATTTTTATTACCCCCGAAAAACAAAGTTTTTTTTGATGCCGGTGCTCTCCACCGGCGCTGGACGAGCCGTCCTGGCTCAGAATTCTTCCCAATCGTCGCTGGCGGCTGCCGCTGCGACTTTTTTCGCGGTCGATGCCGGCGCATCCGTCGGACGTTCCTGCTGGGCCGGCTTCTTGGCCTTCGCGGCGGCCGGTTTCTTCAGCTGCGGCTTGGCGGCCGGGCGGACGACGACGGCGCGGCTGGCGGTGGCGGCGGCCGGCGCCGGTGCGTCCACGATGGCCTGCTCTTCGCCTTCGGCCAGCTTGAAGATGCTGACGACGCGCTGCAGTTCCGCAGCCTGGTCCTGCAGGCTCTGGAAGGCGGCGGCGGCTTCTTCGACCAGTGCGGCGTTCTGCTGCGTCATGCCGTCCATCTCGATGATCGACAGGTTGACCTGTTCAATGCCGGCGCTCTGCTCGGCGCTGGCGGCGGCGATGTCGCTCATGATGTCGGTCACGCGCTTGACGCTGTCGACGACTTCTTCCATCGTCACGCCGGCCTGGCCGACGAGCTTGCTGCCGCGGCCGATCTTCTCGACGGAGTCGCCGATCAGCTGCTTGATTTCTTTCGCGGCCGCTGCGGAACGCTGGGCCAGGTTACGCACTTCCGAGGCGACGACGGCGAAGCCGCGGCCTTGTTCACCGGCACGGGCTGCCTCGACGGCGGCGTTCAGTGCCAGGATGTTCGTCTGGAAGGCGATGCCGTCGATGACGCCGATGATGTCGGCGATCTTGCTTGCCGAGCTATTGATCTCACCCATCGTGCCGACAACCTGCGACACCACTTCACCGCCCTTGCGTGCCACGTCCGATGCGGTGGCGGCCAGGTGATTCGCTTCGCGGGCATTGTCCGCGTTCTGTTTCACGGTCGACGTCAGTTCTTCCATCGCCGACGCAGTCTTCTCCAGCGAGCTGGCTTGCAGTTCGGTACGCGACGACAGGTCGGTATTGCCGGCTGCAATTTCACGCGATGCGGTGGTGATGGTATGCGTGCCGCGACGGACCTGGCTGACGATATCGACCAGGCTGTTGCGCATCTGTTTCATTTCGATCAGCAGGCTGCCGCGATCCGACGACTTGGTGTCGATGGCGATCGACAGGTCGCCTTCGGCGATGCTGCCGGCGATCTTGGCGGTGTAGCCCGGCTCGCCGCCCAGCTGCTTCAGCAGGCCGCGGGTGATGACGGTGGCAGCCAGGATGCCGAGTGTGACGGCCAGGGCCAGCAGCACCAGCATGAAATTACGGGCGCTGGCGAAGGCGGCTTCCGCGTCGACCTGGGTCTGCGCGTTCAGCTTGTCTTCCAGCTTGCCCAGTTGATCCAGCCCTTCCAGCCATTTCTTCTGGGCCGGACGGATTTCCTTGACCATCACGCGGGTGGCGTCCATCGCGTTATTGGCCAGGTAGAGTGCCGATGCCTTGGCGATGGCCGGCATGGCGGCGCTTTCGGCTTCTTTCACTTGGTTCAGCAGGGATTTTTCTTCAGGCAACGCTTCTTCAGAGAACTTGGCTGCCAGTTTTTGTTGCAGAGCATCGTATTTGGCGGTCTGTTCCTTGAAACGGTTCAGTTCCGGCTCCATGTCGGCCGGGTCCGTCATCAGGGTGAGGGTACGCAGCGAGGTGACGCGTTCGCTCACGTTGTTACGCATGTCGACGACCAGGCGTGTCACGACATTGTTGACATTCACGACGTGGTCCAGCCGGTTCTGGATCTGCGCCATGCGCAGGATGCCGACAACGGTAACGATAACCAGCAGCACGAGCACGAGGGCAAAACCCAGGCCCAGACGCACGCCGACCTTCATGTTTGCTAAGTTCATTCCTTATCTTCCCTGTTTCAAGTGATCAGACCCGCTCCGGAGTCTTTGTCTTTTGTTACGGAAAGTCCATCTTCCCGGTGGACTTACGTATTTCCGTCAGGATAAATCAAAACGACGATTTGCAGACAGAAAACATGCACCGCTGTAATTATGTTTCACAACAACAACAGGATTAGATGTCATGCAAGGAGAAGAGCCCAGATTATGGGTCTATTCTTGCTATAGGGCAAGGATAACGTTGCAAACGATTAAAAGTTTGCAACATTTTTTGTAGCGGATTTTGAACATCCCGGCCATTTTCATGCAGCCTGGGTAGCAAAATAACTAAAAGTCAACCTTACGCGGCGCTTACGCGGCGAGGCGCAGTTTGCCGGCGGCTTCAAGGAGGAGGTCGGGGTTGCCTGCGGCGAGGCGGCGGGAATCGGACAGCAACTGGCGATAGCCGCGCGCGCCCGGCAGGCCGGCCATCAGGCCCAGCATGTGGCGCGTGATGCTGTTCAGGCGCAGGCCCAGCGGACCGTAGCGCTCCAGCTCGGCGCGGATGTATGGAATCATGGCTTCCAGCACCTGTTCGCGCGTTTTCGGCAGGGTCGCGTCGCCATAGAAGCGGGCGTCCCAGCCGGCCATCACGTAGGGATTGTGGTACGCCTCGCGGCCGATCATGACGCCGTCCACGTGCTGCAGGTGCGTGGCGATCTCGTCGTCGGTCTTGATGCCGCCGTTGATGATGATCTCGAGGTCGGGGAATTCGCGCTTCAGCTGGTACGCCACTTCATAGCGCAGCGGCGGGATCTCGCGGTTTTCCTTGGGCGACAGCCCTTTCAGCACGGCATTACGCGCGTGCACGATAAAGGTGCGGCAGCCGGCGTCGGCGATGGTGCCGATGAAATCGCGCACGAAGCCGTATTCCTCGTTGTAATCGATGCCGATACGGTGCTTGACGGTGACGTCGATGCTGACGGCGTCGCGCATCGCCTTCACGCAATCGGCGACGAGTTGCGGTTCCTGCATCAGGCAGGCGCCGAACGCCCCCTTCTGCACGCGCTCGGACGGGCAGCCGCAATTCAGGTTGATCTCGTCATAGCCCCACTGCTCCCCCAGCTTCGCGCTCTTGGCGAGGTCGGCGGGATCGCTGCCGCCCAGCTGCAGCGCGATGGGATGCTCGACGTCGTCGTAGCGCAGGTGGCGTTCGACATCGCCATGGATCAGGGCGCCCGTCGTCACCATCTCTGTATACATCCAGGTGTGCTGCGTGATCTGGCGGTGGAAGACGCGGCAATGGCGGTCGGTCCAGTCCATCATAGGGGCGACACTTAACGTTCTCTTGCGGTATTTCATACTATCCAGGCTCGGCACCGAAACCGGTCAGTATATACGACGCCCCTCGAACCTGTCTTCACCCGACACTGACCGGCACGCCGCCAACCTGTGCCTCGTTCGCGATTTCCCTGACGAGCTGCATGACCGTCTTGCCCGCGAGCGTCAACGGTCCCTGCTGGGACACCGCCAACGCGATATGACGCAGCAGCTGCGGCTCGACGATCGCGCTGGACTGGAGCTGGAGGGACCGGGTTGCCCCGGAAATAGCATACGGCCCCAGCAGTGCATACATGCCGCCATTGCTCACGATCCGCGTCTGTAACGCGAGCGAGTCGACCTCGGCCACGACATTCAGCGCGATCCCATGCTCGGCCGCGACATGGTCGAGCCGGTCCCTCCATGAGTTCGGCCGGCAGAACATCACGAGAGGCAGCCGGTTCAACGACCGGAAAGAGACGGTCGGTGCACCCGTCAACGCGTCGCCGGGCGGTCCGACGAGGTACGTCTCCACTTCGGACAGGTAGACGTCGCCATGGTTGGGTGTCGCGCTGTGCCGGTACAGCAGTGCCAGGTCGACGTCGCCATTCTCGAGCCAGGTTTCCAGCTGCGCCCCCTGCCCTTCCCGGATCGTCAACTGGATCAGCGGAAACCGCTCCTTCAGCCGGTAATACAGCGTCGTGACGAACGGGTGGGCCGTCGACGGCAGGATCCCGAGCCGGACCGCGCCGACGGGCGTGTCCGCCGTCGCGCGGATATCGTTGGTCAGCTGGTCGGTGTCGGCAATCCACCTGCGGATGCGCGGTGCGATCCGGCGCCCGAGCTCCGTCAGCACGACGCCACGTCCCGTACGAACGAACAACCGCCCCCCGCACTCGCGCTCCAACTCGGTGATCTGCCGGCTGATGTGCGGCTGCGTCGTCCCGTAGGCCGTCGCCGCCTTCGTCAGGCTTCCCAGCTCGCTCACGACGATGAACAGCTTCCAGGCCCCGTAATGGATGGCGTCTTCTTGGTATGCGTTTTTAGGCATGTCTGAAATGTCTGACCGATGGCTTCCGGCATAGCCTAGCACGGCCTAGACTCGATTTGCCAATCTGAATCGACTAACAACACAACGGAGGAGATACGGGATGAAACTCGTGGCTTACCAATACGAAGGCAAGGCCGGCTACGGCGTGCTGTCCGGCGACCGGATCGCCGCCCCGGGCAAGGATTTCCTGGAACGCTATCCGGACATCCGTTCCGTCCTGGACGGCGGCGCGCTGCCCGAACTGCAGGAAGTCGTGACCAGTGCACCGGCCACGCTCGCCCTGGCGGACGTTGAACTGCTGCCGCCGCTCGCCAATCCGCGCAAGATCTTCTGCGTCGGCCTGAACTACAAATCGCACGTCGCCGAGACGAAGCGTCCGGATGCCGAACACCCGGCGATCTTCGTGCGCTTCGCGGACTCGCTCATCGCCGACGGCGCGCCGCTGCGCTACCCGAGCGGCAAATCGGAAAAATTCGACTTCGAGGGCGAACTCGCCGTCGTCATCGGCAAGGGCGGCAGCGACATCGCCGAGGCGGATGCAATGGCCCATGTCGCCGGCTATGCCTGCTTCAACGACGCCACCGTGCGCGACTGGCAGCGCCACACGCACCAGTGGACCCCCGGTAAAAACTTTCCCGGCACAGGCGCCTTCGGCCCGGCGCTGGTCACGGCGGACGAGATCGCCGACATCACGCAATCCGTGCTGACGACCCGGCTGAACGGCACCGTCATGCAACAGGCGCCGCTGTCGGACCTGATCTTCACGCTGCCCGTCATCATTTCGTATCTGTCGACGTTCACCCGACTCTCCCCCGGCGACGTGATCGCGACGGGCACCCCGGGCGGCGTCGGCGACCGCCGCGAGCCGCCGCTGTACATGAAGCCGGGCGACACGGTCGAGGTCGAGATCAGCGGCATCGGACTGCTGAAGAACACCGTCAAGGCTCTCTGAGCCCATCGAAGCAAACAAGGAGACAACAGCATGACCACGGAAAACACCGCGGGCCACCTGCGCATCGCCGTCGACATCGGCGGCACGTTCACGGACCTGGCGATCCTCAACGAAAAGACGGGCGAGCTGTCGTTCGGCAAGGCGTTGTCCACGCACGGCCAGCTCGTGAACGGCATCCAGAACACGCTCGACAGCGCCGGCGCGCACGTCGAGGACGGCGGCCTGTTCCTGCACGGCTCGACGATCGCGATCAACACGCTGCTGGAGCGGAACGGCGCGAAGACGGCCCTGCTCATCACCCAGGGCTTCCGCGACATCTACGAGATCGGCCGCGTCAACCGTCCGGACGCATACAACCTGTTCTTTTCCAAGCACGAGCCCCTGATCCGCCGTTCGCTGCGCTTCGAAGTGCCGGAGCGCCTGCTGGCCGACGGCACGGTCTACCGGCCGCTCGACGAGGATGCGGTGCGCGCGCTGGCACGCCAGCTCAAGGACGAAGGCGTGGACGCGGTCGCGGTCCTGCTGCTGCACTCGTACCGCAATCCCGCGCACGAGATCCGGGTGCGCGACATCGTCCGCGAGGAGATCCCCGGCGTGTTCGTCACCGCGTCGCACGAACTGTCGCAGGAATACCGCGAGTTCGAGCGTGTCTCGACGGTGGCGGCCAATGCCTACGTCGGCCCGCGCGTGTCCGCCTATCTGGGCGAACTGGAAGAGCACCTGGACCAGCAGGGCTTCCCGGGCGATTTCTATGCCGTGCAATCGACCGGCGGACTGTTCCCCCTCGACCACGCACGGCGCGAATGCGTGCGCATGCTGGAATCCGGCCCGGCCGCGGGCGTGATCGGCGCGCAGGCGATCTGCGCCCAGCTGGGCCTCGGCGATGCGATCGCGTTCGACATGGGCGGCACGACGGCGAAGGCCGGCGTCATCAACGACGGCAAGCCGCTGACGAGCAGCAGCGCCCTGATCGGCGGCTACGAGAAGGCGCTGCCGATCCAGATCCCGATGATCGACATCTTCGAGGTCGGCACCGGCGGCGGCAGCATCGCGCGCCTGGAAGTGGGCAACGCGCTGCGCGTCGGCCCGCAAAGCGCCGGCTCGATCCCGGGACCCGTGTGCTACCAGCGCGGCGGCACCGAGCCGACCGTGACGGACGCGAACCTGCTGCTGGGCCGCCTGGACGAACACAACTTCCTCGGCGGCGAAATGCTGCTCGACAAGGACCGTGCCTACCGCGCGATGCAGACGAAGATCGGCGATCCGCTCGATATCGATCCGGTGCGCGCCGCCGACGGCATCCTGCGCATCGCCGTGACGTCGATGTCCCACGCGGTGAAGGCCGTGACGACGGAGCGCGGCCTGGACGCCGGCAGCTTCACGATGGTCGTCTACGGCGGCGCGGGGCCGCTGCACGCCTCCGCCATCGCCCGCGAACTCGGCATCCGCAAGGTGCTGATTCCGTTCGCGCCCGGCTACTTCTCCGCCTACGGCATGCTGTTCTCGGACCTGCGCTACGACTACGTGCGTTCGGTGTTCCGCAAGCTGGACGACGTGTCGTTCGAAGAGATCGAGGCGATCTACGCCGGCATGGAGGCCGAGGGCCGCGCCGCGCTGGCGCAGTCCGCGGTGGCGCCGGAATCCATCGTGATCGAGCGCGCGGCCGACATGCGCTACGTCGGCCAGGAGCACGCCGTCGCCGTGGACCTGCCGACCGAATTCTTCGCGCGCCAGGACCGCGGCGCGATCAAGCAGCGTTTCGACGCCGTGCACAACGTCCGCTACGGTACGTCGGCACCGGGCGAGCCGGCCGACCTCGTGAGCCTGCGCGTCACGGTGCTGGGCGTGATGCGCAAGCCGCCCCGCCACGCCGTCGAGGAAGGCAGCGCCGTGCCGCCGGACGAAGCGCTGCGTGCCCGCAAGGACGTGTACTTCCGCTCGGCCGCCGGCTTCGTCGCCACGCCCGTCTACAAGCGGCACCTGCTGCGCAGCGGGAACCGCATCACCGGACCGGCGCTCGTCGAGGAACATGCATCGACCACCGTCGTGCAACCGGGCGACGAGGTGCTCGTCGACGCCTTCGGCAACCTGCAAATTTCCATCGGGAGCGAACTGTAATGAACACGCAAGCACACGCCGCAGAAGCGGTCGATGCCGTCACCGTCGAGATCATCCGCAACGGCCTGATCGCGGTGACGGAAGAAATGAAATCCAACCTCACGCGAACGGCCTACAACCTGATCATCTACGAGGCGCTGGATTTCACCGTGGGTCTGTTCACCGTGGAAGGCGACTCGATCTCCATCGGCCTCGGCCTGCCGATGTTCATCCGCGGCATGAGCGAAACCGTGAAAGCGAAGATCCGCCACTTCGGGCTCGAGAACATCAAGCCGGGCGACATCCTCGTCACCAACGACGCGTACACGACGGGCAGCCACCTGAACCACTTCACGTTCACGATGCCGGTGTTCCACGAGGATGAGCTGATCGGCTTCACCTGCTGCATGGCGCACTGGCTGGACGTGGGCGGCACGCTGGGCCAGATCACGACCGACATCTATTCGGAAGGCATCCAGATCCCGATCGTCAAGTATCGCAAGGAAGGCGTCGTCAACCAGGATCTGGTCGACATCATCGCGATGAACGTGCGCCTGTCGGAGCGCGCGATGGGCGACCTGCGCGCGCAGATCACGGCAATCACGACGGGCGAACGGCGCTACCTGGAACTCGTGCGCCGCTACGGCTGGCAGGCCGTGCGCGCGTCTGTCGTGCAGATCATGGACCATTCGGAAGCGCTGGCCCGCGCCAACACCCTGAGCATCCCGGACGGCGTGTACGAAGCCGAATCGTACATGGACGACGACGGCCTCGAAGTCGGCAAGCGCATCCCGATCCGCGTCAAGGTGGTCGTGCAGGGCGACGAGATGACGGTCGACTTCACCGACGTCGCCAAGCAGGTGCGCGGCTTCTACAACTCCGGTTTCACGACGGGTATCGCCTGCGCCCAGGTCGCGTACAAGTGCCTGACGACGCCGACGGACTACCCCGTCAACGACGGCAGCTTCCGTCCCTTGAAAGTCATCATGCCGATGGGGACCGTGATCAGCGCGGAGCGGCCGTTCCCGATGCGCGTGTGGATGACGTTCCCGATGACGGTGATCGACACGATCTTCAAGGCGCTCGCCCCCGCGATTCCCGACCGCGCGATCGCGGGCCACCACGCCGACCTCGTGTTCCCGAACATCCACGGCATCTCGCCGGAAGACGGGCGCCTGTTCATCGTCGGCATCGGCCCGCTGGGCGGCGGCTGGGGCGCCAAGTCGCGCGAGGACGGCGTGTCGGCCACGGTCTGCATCAACGACGGCGACACCCACAACAGCCCCACCGAGCAGCTGGAGGCGAAATACCCCGTGCTGGTGGAAAGCTACCGGCTGCGCCAGGACAGTGCAGGCGCGGGACGCCAGCGCGGCGGCCTGGGCGCCGAAATGGTGGTGCAGGCGCTGTCGCCGTTCTCGGTCACGACGCGTATCGACCGCGTCCACTGCAAGCCGTGGGGCCTCGATGGCGGCCATGAAGCGGCGGGCAACGGCATCGGCATCCGCAAGGACGGCGTCTGGGACGAAAGCCATGCGAACGCCAAGGTGTTCAACGTCCGCCTGGCGCGCGGCGATGCGTACAAGATGCTGTCGGGCGGCGGCGGCGGATTCGGCGATCCGGCCGAGCGCGATCCCGCGCTGGTGGCGGACGACGTGCGCGAGGGCTACGTCAGCCGCGAGCAGGCCGCGAGCGCCTACAAGGTGATCGTCGGCGCCGACGGCAAGCTGGATGCCGCGGCCACGGCACGGCTGCGCGGCACCGCGTCCGTCACCGCCTGAGGCCACGATGGAAGCCGCCGCCCACGCCGTATCGGTCGAAGCACGCGAACTGCTCGACATCTGGGACCGCCTGGCACGCCAGCACGTGGCGCTGGCGGGAAGCTGCGCCTGCAGCGCGGGTGGCGTCACGCTGCAGCTGCAGGACTTCGAGCAGGACATCGCCGACTACCTGCTGGGCCAGGCGGAGCGCAACGGCCGCGCGGACGTCGCGGCACTGCTGCGCGAACGGGGCCGCGCGGATGACGGCACCTGGAGCATCGGCGCCCTGCTCGGGGCGCTGGCCGGGGCGCCAGGGGACGACACCTGTGCCTTCCTCGTCGCCCGGCTCGGCAAGACCCTGCGTTCTTTCGCTAAACTCCATGGTTGAGGAACACACATGAGCCCCAACGACAAACCCACGCTGCCGCTGCCCGTCACCGTATTGACCGGCTTCCTGGGCAGCGGCAAGACCACGCTGCTGTCGCACATCCTGCGCGATCCGGCCTTCGCCCGCACCGCGGTCATCATCAACGAGTTCGGCGAAGTCGGCCTCGATCACGACCTGCTCGAACAGACGCGTGAGGAACTCGTCCTGCTGGCGAACGGCTGCGTGTGCTGCACCGTGCGCGGCGACCTGCAGGCCACGCTGGCCCGGCTGGCGCGCGACGGTGCGGCGCTCGGCATCGACCGCGTCGTGCTCGAGACGACGGGCCTGGCCGACCCGGCGCCGATCCTGCACACCCTGATGGCCGAACCGTCGCTGCGCGAGCACTTCCGCTTCGACCGGCTGATCACCACGGTGGATGCGGTGAACGGCGCGGACACGCTGGCACGTCACGACGCGGCACGGCACCAGGTCGCACTGGCCGACCGCCTCGTGCTGACGAAGACCGACCTGTCCACGCCGCAGGGACGCGCGGCACTCGAACGCCGGCTGGCAGCACTCAACCCGGGTGCGCCCGTGTGCCCCGCGACCCAGGGCAGGATCGAACCGGAGATCCTGTTCGGCGGCGCGGTCGCGCACGCCGCGGCCGACAGCGACGCGTGGATCGCCCGTGCGACCGGGCATGACCATCACGATCACGATCATCATCACCACCACGACCACGCCGGGGACATCCGCTCGCATGCCGTCGTGCTCGACGAGCCGGTGTCGTGGCGCGGCTTCCAGGCCTGGCTCGACATGATGACGGCCATGCGCGGTCCGGACCTGTTGCGGGTAAAAGGCATCGTGCACGTGCGCGAGCATCCGGAAGCGCCCATCGTCATCCACGGCGTCCAGCACATCTTCCATCCGCCCCGCAAGCTGGACGCCTGGCCAGGCACGGACCGCCGCACGCGTCTCGTGTTCATCACGCGCGGCATCGACCAGGACGACATCGAAGCGACGCTGGCCGTGTTTGCCCACAAGGAGACATGAACCGGTCACATACGCAGAAGCTCCCGTAGGCCGCCCAGACGGCACCACAATCAATAATCACGGAGACAACATGAGCATCGCAAACCAGACAGTCACACCCGAACACCAGTTCGAGCCATCGCCCAAGCGCGAACAGAACGTCGCGCAGGCCGCCCCGCTGCTCTTCCGGCTCGAGAACGTCCACATGTCGCGCTGGCACACGAAGGCCAGGGTCATCATGGGCAGCGCCACGTTCTTCGACGCGTTCGACGCCCTGTCGCTCGCTTTCGTCCTCCCGGTCCTGATCGGGCTGTGGAAGATCACGCCCGGGCAGGTCGGCCTGCTGATCGCGTCCGGCTACCTGGGCCAGGTCGTCGGTGCCCTGTTCTTCGGCTGGCTCGCCGAGCGCATCGGGCGCGTGCGCAGCGCCGGCATCACGATCGGCCTCATGTCCATCATGAGCATCGGCTGCGCGCTGGCCGGCAACTTCAACATGCTGTTCCTGGCCCGGTTCATCCAGGGGATCGGCGTCGGCGGCGAGGTGCCGGTGGCCGCCACCTACATCAACGAACTGTCGCAGGCGAAGGGCCGCGGGCGCTTCTTCCTGCTGTACGAACTGATCTTTCCGATCGGACTGCTGGGCGCGGCACAAGCGGGCGCGTTCGTCGTGCCCCGCTTCGGCTGGGAGTACATGTTCCTGATCGGCGGCCTTCCCGGCCTGCTGATCTGCCTCCTCGTATTCCGCCTGCCGGAATCGCCGCGCTGGCTGATCGGCCGCGGACGCTACGCGGAAGCGGAGCGCATCATCGCGTCCGTCGAGGCTTCCAGCCGTGGACGCCACCTCGATCCGGCCACGCAGCCGGACGCCTGCGCGGCACGCACCGCGGAACTGGCACGCACGCTGCAGAACAAGCGCAAGGGGTCGTGGAAGGAACTGTTCTCGCCCGTCTACAAGCGCCGCACGTTCGTCGTATGGGCGCTGTGGGCGAGCGCATACTTCGTCGCCAACGGCATCAACAACTGGCTGCCCAGTCTCTACAAGACCGTGTACCACCTGCCGCTGCAGGAAGCGCTGCACATGGCATCGCTGTCGAACGTGCTGAGTACCTGCGCCGTCGTCTGCTGCGCGCTGCTGATCGACCGTACGGGGCGCCGCCGCTGGGCCATCGGCAGCTTCATCCTGGCCGGACTGCTGCTCGTCGGCCTGGTCACGCTCGGTACCGACAGCGCCACCCACGTGATGATCCTCGGTTCGGCCGCCTACGCCGTGATGGGCACGACGACGGTGATGCTGTACCTGTACACGCCGGAGATCTATCCGACGCGGATCCGCGCGATCGGCACCGGCCTCGCCACGTCGTGGCTGCGCGCCGCATCGGCGACGGCGCCTGCACTGGTCGGCGTCGTGCTGGCGAAGGACGGCATCAACACCGTGTTCCTCATGTTCGCGGGGATGACCGTCGTCGGCCTCGTCGCGGCCCTCGGCATGATCGAAACCACCAACCGCTCGCTCGAAGAAATCTCGCCCTGAGGCGATAGCCCGCACCCGAAGACACCATGACAATCGAAAACAACAAAGCCGCGCTGGCCGCGGCAGGGGCCCTCGCATGCCTGCTGTGCGCAAATGCGGCCGCACAATCGTCCATCGAACTCTATGGTTTGATCGGCACCTACCTGGGCAGCGTGAAGCGCAGCGGCGAGCCGCAGGCGGTCACGCAGCTGAACGGCGGTGGCCTGACGACGTCCTTCCTTGGCTTGCGCGGCAGCGAGGATCTCGGATCGGGCAACCGCATCGTCTGGTCGCTGGAAAGCTTCTACCGCCCGGATACTGGTGAGCAGGGCCGCAACGCGACAGACCCGTTCTGGTCCCGCAATGCCTGGGTCGGCGTGGAAGGCAGCTTCGGCAGGCTGACACTGGGCCGGCAGACGAATCCGATGTACCAGCAGATGCTGCAACTGAGCCCGTTCGGCACCTCGGTGGTGTTCTCGCCGCTCGCGACACAGAGCTTCGTCGCGGCGTACGGCAGCAACGTGCTCGGGGACACGGTGTGGAACAACGTGATCCGGTACACGACGCCGCGCGTCGGCGGCGTGCGCGCCAGCATCGACTACGGCCCGGGCGAACAGGCCGGCCGGGCGGGCGTGGCGAACCTGGGCGTGCACGCCGACTACAACGACGGTCCGTGGAGCGCGGCCGTCAGCGCACAGCGGCTGCGCGTCAACATCCTCACGCCGCTGCCGGTGGAACAGAAGGCGTGGATGGCGGGCGTCGCCTACGACTTCGGTCCGGTCAAGGTCTACGGCAATGCCGGCCACGCCGGCATCGACGGCGGGAACACGTCGCGGCTGCTCGATGCCGGGTTGTCGGTCCCGGTGGGCGCGCGGGGCGCGATCCTGCTGGAGAGCGCCCGCACGAGATTGACGCCGGCGCGCGGCGCGAACACGCAACGCCGCACGACGTCGCTCGGCTATGACTACCGGCTGTCCAAACGAACGGACGTGTATCTCATCCACACGGGCGACAAGAAAACCGGCGCGGGCTATGCGGCAACGAACGCGCTCGGCATCCGTCACGCTTTTTGAGGGGTTCGACCGGCACTGGAGCGCCGCATGCACCACGGTGCGGCTTCCCGCATGCCTACCCGGGCCGCCCCCGGCGCCTGCACTTTTCCACATCGTGAAGAGAGCAGGCGACATGGGATTCGAACTCGACGAAAAGATCGGTATCACGCGCATCCGCCTCAGCTTGCCCGTATGTAGCCTGACGGTGGTGGCGGCAGGCCACGCGCCCCGTCCACCGCTACGAGTACGCCATCCAGTTCACGGACGGCGCTGCAGCGGCTCCCGCTAGTCGCCGCGGTTGAAGGGGAAGCACAGCGCGGCGATCACGAGCACGATGACCAGGAACCATGTCACCCGATCGAGCCAGTCCATGATGGGTCCGTAAAAAGAGAATGCCGGCGCGGGAAGCGCCGGCGTCGACGTCAGGCTATCTTACGCCGATGCTTACTTGCCCGGCTGATACAGCTGGTCGAACGTGCCGCCATCCGCGAAGTGGGTCTTCTGCGCCTTGGTCCAGCCGCCGAACACGTCGTTGATGGTGAACAGGTTCACTTTCGGGAACTGCGCCGCGTACCTCTCGGCGACCTTGGCATTGATCGGGCGGTAGTAGTTCTTCGCGATGATGTCCTGGCCTTCATCCGTGTACAGGAATTGCAGGTAGGCGTCCGCCACCTTGCGGGTGCCGCGCTTGTCGACGACCTTGTCGACGACGGCCACCGGCGGCTCGGCCAGGATGCTCGCCTTCGGCGCGACGATCTCGAATTTATCCGGACCCAGTTCCTTGATGGCCAGGATCGCCTCGTTTTCCCAGGCGATCAATACGTCGCCGATGCCGCGTTCGACGAAGGTCGTCGTCGCGCCGCGGGCGCCGGAATCCAGCACCGGCACGTTCTTGAACAGCTTGGCCACGTAGTCGCGCGCCTTCGCTTCATTGCCGCCCGGCTGTTTCAGGGCGTTGCCCCAGGCCGCCAGGTAATTCCAGCGCGCGCCGCCGGACGTCTTCGGGTTCGGGGTGATGACTTGCACGCCGGGCTTGATCAGGTCGTTCCAGTCGTGGATGCCTTTCGGGTTGCCCTTGCGGACCAGGAACACGATGGTCGAGTTGTACGGCGAGCTGTTGTGCTGCAGGCGCTTCTGCCAATCCCTGGCGATCAGGCCGCGCTCGGCGATCTCGTCGATGTCCCAGGCAAGGGCCAGCGTGACGACGTCCGCCTGCAGGCCGTCGATCACGGAGCGGGCCTGCTTGCCCGAACCGCCGTGCGACGCCTTGAAGGTGACGTTGTCGCCGGTCTGGGCCTTGTACCTGGCGGCGAAGGCTTTGCCGACGTCCTGGTACAGCTCCCGCGTCGGATCGTACGACACGTTCAGGAGAGTGATGTCGGCGGCATGCACGGTCGGGGCGATCAGCGCGATGCCGACCAGGGCCTGGATCAGTTTTCTTGACAACATATGGAGGCTCTTTTCGAAAGGTTCTGGAAGGCACAGGTTAAGCACACCCCCTCGAAAGAAGAACGAATACTTTCGGTCTTGTATATCCGGTTTACGCATGACAGCCCTGCCATACGTACAACAGTCAAAATGACAACATGAAACCCGCAAAAAAAAATTTAAAAAATTTCCGCTCGGCATTTAATGACGGACGTGAAATGGTCGTCCTGTACTTGTGAGAGCGCGAGATGCGCAACCTCCCAACAGTATCCAAGCCATTAGGAGCCATATCATGCTGAGCCTTCACACCAACGTCGCATCGCTTTCCGCACAAAATTCGCTGAGCCGCACCCAGAGCTCGCTGTCGACCTCGATGACCCGCCTGTCGACCGGTTACCGCATCAACTCGGCAATGGACGACGCAGCCGGCCTGCAGATCGCCACCCGCCTGAAATCCCAGAGCAGCGGCATGGCCGTCGCCATGCGTAACACCCAGAACTCGATCTCGATGCTGCAGACCGCCGACGGCGCGCTGAACGAAGTCACCAACATCCTGACCCGCATGAAGGACCTGGCAACCCAGGCCGCCGACGGTTCCTCGTCCGACGACGACAAGAAAGCGATGGACAAGGAATACAACTCGCTGACCGACGAACTGTCGAACATTTTCTCGAACACCAAATTCGGCGGCACCGAGCTGCTGTCGACCAGCGCGAACGGCAAGCTGAACGCCGCCGCCGGCATCACCTTCCAGATCGGTGCCGACAGCTCGGAAAAAATGACGGCGAACTTCGACACCGAACTCTCCGCGGCCGGCGGCGTGACCGACTCGATCACGACGGCGACCACCGGTTTCGTCTCGAACGCCGGCGGTGCGCCGATCGCCGCCTCGACCGGTTCGATCCTGTTCACCGACGCCAACACTGCGATCGGCAGCCTGAACACGGCCATCGACGCCGTCTCGACCCTGCGTTCGAAGCTGGGCGCCGTGTCGAACCGCCTCGACCACGTCTACAACAACCTGTCGAACATCTCGAGCAACACGCAAGCCGCTACCGGCCGCATCATGGACGTCGACTTCGCGACCGAGTCGTCGAGCATGACCTCGAACCAGATGCTGATGCAAGCTGGTACCGCCATGCTGAAGCAGACCAACAGCATGTCGTCGATGGTCATGTCCCTGCTGCAGTAATCGCAGGGCCAGTAATGGCCACCCCGGGCTAGTCCAGCCGGAATCCGCAAGAGGCCAGCCACAAGCTGGCCTTTTCACTTTACACTGCCGAGATCATGGCCAGTCTATCCATCCCCGCCCTTCCGCCACCCGTCATCCCGGCGAGCGCGCCCGGCACCCTGCCGGCCACGCCGGTCGGCGCGGTCGCGGCCGCCGTCCCGGTCGCCTTGCTGCAGGCCGAGCTCGAGGCAATCCCGCTGCCGCTGCCTGCCGCGCAGCCGGCGCCCGCGCTGCCCGCCGGCGATGCCCTGCCCGATGCCGCGGCGATGCGTCCCGACCAGGTCGTGATGGCGCGCCAGCTCACCTGGCCGCGTCCGGACGGCGGTGCGCTCGCCACGTCGTGGCGCGGCATGGTGCGCAACTATGGCACCCAGCTCGTCACGCGCGCGGTGCAGGCGTCCCGGCAACAGTCGGGCCAGTCGCTGCCGGGCGCGCTGCTGCAGAGCGGGCTGGATGCGCGCGTGCTGCGCCAGGCCGATCTCGCGACCCTGCCGCCCGACGCCTGGCGGTTCACCGTGCATGCGGGCGGACCGCAGGCACAGCACCTGCGCGTGATCGGGGAAGAGGAACAATCGCAAAAACCGCAGCGCCGCCGGCGCCGTGCCGCGCTGCGCCTGGAACTGGTGCTGGCCGACGGCACCGTCGTCACGGTGCAGGCGGAGCCGCTGGCCGATGGGGTCATGCTCGAACTGTGCACGCTCGACCCGGGCACCCTGCTGCACCTGCGCGCCCTGCAGCCGCAGCTGGAAGACGCCGTGCGCCGCTCGGGCCTGCGCGTACTCGGCTGGACCTGGAACGACACCCTGCCGGAAGGCCGGGTGCACGCGCGCCTGCCGTCGACCGAGGCGGCCGCCGCCCTCAGCCTGCCCGTGTTCCGCGCGATGGCGGAACTGGCGCTGCTGCTGCCGGCGGCGTAATCAGCCGACCGTGCCGATGATCGAGACTTCCCGGTTCTCGGGAATCTCGTTATACGACAGCACGTGCAGCCCCGGCGCGAACAGGCGCGCGTAGCGGGCCAGCAGCGGGCGGATCTGCGGCAGCACCAGGAGCAGCGGCGGCGTCTGATGCTGCTTCATCTGCTCGCGCGCCACCGGCATGTTCAGCTGCAATTGCTGCAGCAGCTGAGGATCGATCGGATAGTTGTCCAGCACGACCTTGCCGCCGTTGCTCTGGCGCGCCTGGTTCAGGGAACCGAGCAGCATGTTTTCCAGCTCGCCCGACAGGTTAAACGCGGGCATGTCCTTCTTCTTGCCGTACAGGCCGGACACGATCTGGCGGCGCAGCGCGCAGCGCACCTCGGCCGCGAGCAGGATCGGATCCTTCGTCGTTTCCGAGCTGTCCAGCAAGGTGGTCGCGATCACGACGATGTCCTTCAGCGACACGTTCTCGGCCAGCAGCACACGGAACACGCGCAGGAGCTGCGTGTGCGTGAGCGCCTTGTCCAGCGCACCGGCCAGCTTCGGCGACAGCGCGGTGAGGCGCTCCATCAGCGCCGGCACGTCCTCGTGGCGGAACAGCTCCGCCATGTAGTCGCGCGCGACCTTGGACGTGTGCGTGGCGATCGCGCTCGGCACCTCGACGACCTGGTAGCCCTGCCCCAGCGCGTGTGCCTTCTGCTCCGGATCGATCCACGTGACGGCCATGCCGAACGCCGGTTCGATGCCGGGGATGCCGTCGATGTCGCCGTACACGTTCGGCGACGGGATCGCCATCAGGCATTCCGCCACGACCTCGCCCTCGGCCACGACGGTGCCGTTGATCGCGATCGCGTACTGGTTCGGGCGCAGCGTCAGGTCGTCGCGCACGCCGATGGGCGGCAGCAGCAGGCCCATCTGCTCGGACAGGCTCTGGCGCACGCCCTTGATCCGTTTGGTCAGCACCTCGCCCTGGGCCTTGTCGACCAGGTGCACGAGCTTGTAGCCGACGGTGATCGAGATCGGCTGCACGACGGGCAGCTGCTGCCAGTCGAGTTCCGGCACGCGGTCGTCGCGCAGCGCGGCCTCGATGGCGGCCACGCCCGATTCGTCCGGCGGCTTCACGTCTTCGCGCGCCAGCTTCCAGGCGACGTAGCCGATGGCCGCGGCGAACGCCATGAAGAACAGCGACGGCATGCCCGGCACCATCGCCAGGATCAGCATCACGCCGGCGGCCGAGTACAGGACCGAGGGGTTGGCCAGCAGCTGGCCGCCGACCTGCTGCTCGAAGTCGCCCGAGTCGCTGATGCGGGTGACGAGGATCGCCGCCGCGGCCGACAGCAGCAGCGCCGGCACCTGGGCCACGAGGCCGTCGCCGATGGTCAGCAGCGCATACTGGCGGAAGGCGTCGCCGAACGACAGGTCGTGCATCACCGCGCCGATCGCGACGCCGCCGATCATGTTGATGAGCAGGATGAGGATCGACGCGATCGCATCGCCGCGCACGAACTTGGAGGCGCCGTCCATCGCGCCGTAGAAGTCCGCTTCCGCCGCCACTTCCTTGCGGCGCAACTGCGCCTGTTCCTGGTTGACGAGGCCCGCGTTCAGGTCGGCGTCGATCGCCATCTGCTTGCCGGGCAGCGCGTCCAGCGTGAAGCGCGCGGACACTTCGGAGATACGTTCCGAACCCTTCGTCACGACGACGAAGTTGATGATCATGAGGATCACGAAGACGACGATACCGACGACGAAGTTACCGCCGATGACGACGTTGCCGAAGGCTTCGATCACGTGACCCGCCGCGCCCGTACCCTCGTGGCCGTGCAGCAGCACGACCCGCGTGGACGCCACGTTCAGCGCCAGGCGCAGCAAGGTGGTGCCGAGGATGACGGTCGGGAAGACCGAGAAGTCCAGCGGCCGCCTGGTCGAGACGGACGTCAGGATCACGATCAGCGCCAGCACGATGTTGAACGTGAACAGCACGTCCAGCACCGCGGGCGGCAGCGGCAGCATGATCATCGCCAGGAGCGTCAGCAGGAACGCCGGCGTGGCGATCTTCTGGCGGCGCAGCTCGAGCATCAAGCTGTTCAGGAAATTCATGTCGGGGATACCTCACTCAAAGCGGCCGGCACGGCCACGTCACTCGGGAACCGCGGGGCGGCCTGGCGCCGGCCCGCACGGAACGCATTCAATTGCAGCACGTAGTTCAGCACCTGCGACACCGCCTGGTACAGCGCGGCGGGAATCTGCTGCTGCACCTGGCTGGTGTTGTAGATGGCACGTGCCAGCGGCGGCAAGGCGATCGTCTCGATCTGGTGCTTCGCCGCGACGGAGCGGATGTACAGGGCCATCTCGTCGATGCCCTTCGCCACCACGAACGGCGCTTCCGCACGCTTGGTGTCGTACTTCAGCGCGACCGCGTAGTGCTCGGGATTCACGATCACCACGTCGGCGGTCGGCACCGTCTTGTTCACGTTGCGGCGTGCCATCTGCTGCTGCAGCTGGCGGATGCGCGCACGGATCTCCGGCTTGCCCTCGGTGCTCTTGTATTCTTCCTTCACTTCCTGCTTGCTCATGCGCTGGCTGCGCGCGAACAGGAAGGCCTGCAGCGGCACGTCGATCAGCGCGAACAGCACGAACACGGTGACGAGCGCCATCAGGCCGTCGAACATCATGCTGGCGCCGTGCAGCAGCGCGTCCGACAGCGGCATGCGCTGCAGGTTGACCCACGCCGACAGCGCCGAGCGCACGACGTGCACCAGCACCACGGCGAGCAGCGCGGCCTTGGCCACCGACGTCGCGAACGTCGTCCAGTGCTTGCCGGAGGCCAGGTTGCCGAGGTTCTTCACCGGCGAGAAGCGGTCGAACTTCGGCACCAGGTTGCTGGTCGAGACGGCCCAGCCGCCCGGCACCAGGCTCGCGGCGACGATCGCGAGCGGCACGGCGGCGAGCGGCAGCACCATCTTCACGAGCAGCACGGCGGCGCCGCTCCATACGACGGTCATCGCGTTTTCCATCGAACCGGCCGCGCCCAGCGGCGCGTACACGAGCCGGAACAGCGACCGGAACGACTCCAGGTAGTTCGGGAGCAGGAACGCGAACAGCTTCAGGCTCACCAGGATCCCGACGGCCGTGGCCAGGTCCTTCGAGCGGACGACGTGGCCCTGCTCGCGCGCCTTCTTGAGCTTCTGGGCTGACGCCTTTTCCGACTTGTCGCCGCCGGTATTGTCAGCCATGCGCCGCCCCCATCTGCTGCTGCAGCATCTCCAGCACCTGGTTCGTCATCTGCACATAGTGTTCCGGGATGAAGCGCACGACCTGCACGAGCATCATCAGGCCGAACAAGGTCACGAGCGAAAAGCCCAGCGAGAACAGGTTCAGCGACGGCGCGACCCGGTTCAGGAAGCCGAAGCCGATCTGCACGACCATCGTCGAAAACACGATCGGGAGCGCGAGCAGGATCGCGGCCGAGAACACCCAGCCCACGTTCAGCGCCACCGTCTCCAGCAGAAGACTGTTGTAGCCGCCGCCGACCGGCCACGCCTTGAAGCTCTGGCCCAGCACGCCCGCGAGCACGAGATGGCCGTCGACGGCGAAGAACACGAGGATCGCGACGATGCCCAGCAGGCCCGAGATCACGTCCGACTGCTGGCCGTTCATGGGGTCGTTCATCTGCGCCATCGAGAAGCCCACCTGGCTCGAGACGAGGAAGCCGAGCATGTTCACGACGGCCATCGTCAGCTGCAGGGCGAGGCCGATCACGCCGCCGATCACGGCCTGCTCGATCATCACGACGACGCCGGCCAGCGAGAACGGATCCGGCATGACGGCGCC
The DNA here is from genome assembly GCF_047325105.1 of Massilia cellulosiltytica. Classification (NCBI taxonomy): domain Bacteria; kingdom Pseudomonadati; phylum Pseudomonadota; class Betaproteobacteria; order Burkholderiales; family Oxalobacteraceae; genus Massilia; species Massilia cellulosiltytica. The sequence continues at coordinate 5,440,773 of NZ_CP168562.1, forward strand.
TTTCGTCAGCGGCAGCATCAGGAACGCGAGCACCACGGACAGCAGCGCGCGCACCGGTACCGGCACCAGCGCGTCGCCGATGACGGGAGCCGTCGACAGCAGCGCCATCACGCGGCAGAACGGCCACCACAGCGCGCTGATGAACGGCAGCAGCAGGTGAGACACTTCCAGCATCAGCCGACCAGGGTCGCGGCGCGCTGGAACACGCTCACGCAATAGTCCATCAGTTTGCCGGTCATCCAGTGACCGGCGAGGATCAGGGCCACCAGCGTCACGAGGAGACGCGGCAGGAAGCTCAGCGTCTGCTCGTTGATCTGGGTGGCGGCCTGCACGAGGGCGACGATGACGCCGGCCACGAGGCCCGGCACCACCAGCACCATCACGAGCAGCATCACCAGCTGCAGGGCTTCGACGACGAAGTCGACGGCGATATCAGGAGTCATGTGAATGAATGCTAGATGCCGTGGATGCTGCCGACCAGCGTATTCACGGTCAGGGTCCAGCCATCGACGAGCACGAACAACAGGAGCTTGAACGGCAGCGAGATGACGAGCGGCGAGAGCATCATCATGCCCATCGCCATCAGCACCGACGACACCACGAGGTCGATGATCAGGAACGGAATGAACAGCATGCAGCCGATCTGGAACGCACTTTTCAACTCGGACAGCACGAAAGCGGCCAGCTTCACGGTGAAGCCGCGGTCCATCGGCTTCATCTCGGCCGGCTCGCCCGCCAGGTGCGCGATCTGGGCCAGCGCGGTCTTGCTCGTCTGGGCCAGCATGAAGCGCGACAGCGGTACCTCGGCGATCTTGAGCGCCTGCTCGAGCGAGATCTTGTCCTTGTCGTACGGGACGAATGCCTCGTTCCACACCTGCTCGCCGATGGGACGCATGACGAGCAGGGTCAGGATCAGGGCGACGCCGGTGATGATCCGGTTGGGCAGGCCCTGCTGCAGGCCCAGGGCCTGGCGCAGCAGCGACAGCACGATCACGAAGCGGGTGAAGCTGGTCATCATCATGACCATCACGGGCAACAGCCCGAGGATGGTCATCAGGACCAGGATCTGCGACTTCACTGTGAGGCCGCTGGACGAGCCGGGGATCACGCCGGGCAGCACGTCCGGTGCGGCCCATGCGCCTGCGCTGGCCAGCAAAAGAACGGCGCCCGCGATGGCGGGCGCAAAACGGTGCAAGGTGTGAGCCACCCCGGCACCGCGGCGTTGCAACGTCATGACGCGATCAGGTCCAGGTTGAGGCCGTCCAGATCGATCACCTTCAGGCCGTACTGCTCGCCCGCGACGACCACTTCGGCGCGCCCGATGGCGGCGCCGTTGACCTTGATGACGAGCGGCTCGCCCGCCATGGCGTCGAGCGGCAGCACGCTGTCCGGGCCGATCGCCATCAGTTCCTGCAGCGAGATGCGGGCCGAACCCACTTCCAGCGTCAGCGTCACCGGGATGCGGCGCATCATCTGCGGCAGGCGCGGCGCGGCCTTCGGTGCCGCTGCCGCGCTTTGCTTACCTTCTGCGGCTTCTTCCGCCAGCTCGTCGTCGATGAGGATGTCGTCACCGGCGAATTGATCGTTCAGGTTCATATTGATTACTCGGCGTCTTCAAAAGAGGTTAAACACAGCTTGCCTTTGTGCTCGGCGACGGCGGCGGTAAACAACCGCGCCTCGTCGAGCAGGACGTCGGCCCGGCCCACGTTCACCGGAATCACGTCGCCCACCTTCAGGTCGAACAGTGCGCCCAGGGTGATTTCCTTGCTGACCAGGCGGCCGTCCAGTTTGACCTGGAGCTTGGTCGCAAGGGGCTCGGCCGGACCGCGCGCGGCGGCCGGACGGCCAGTTTCCGGGCGCAGCGTGCCCAGGATCATGGCCATCAGCTGCTGGTCGGGCGCGATCCAGAACTGGCCGGTGTTGTCGTTGTTGTCACGGACCTGCAGGCGCAGGGCCCAGTTGCTTTCGCCGGGCATTGCCGAAGGCACCACGGCATTGGCCTGGATGGGCCGCGGCGCCACCTCCATTGCCACATTGACAGCGACGCGTGCATACAACAGATCCACCATTTGTTGCGTCAGTACGACGCCTAATCTTTCTTCGGTGGCCGTCACGCGCTCGGTTTGCGGGTCCCGCTGAGTTGCGCCGGCGCTACGTCCACCGTAGCGTCGCTCCAACAGTGTCAGTAATAAACCACGCTCGAACGTCACTGCGACGGTGCCCAGCGCACCCAATACGGCCATCCAGCGCAGGCTCGTTTCTTGCGGCACGCGGCCGAATTCCACGGTTTCGAGACGCCATCCGGCCCAGTAACGGCGTGCGCTGCCCTGCATGGCAGTGTCCAGGTCTTCCTGGAGACGCGCCGCAAACTGGGGCAGCAGATGTACCGGACGCCCTAGAAGACAGGGGTCGAGCACTTGGTGCTGCAGGGTGGTGTCGGGGTTTGCAATCGGCATGGTCAAGTTAAAAAAATGATAAGCAGAGATGCTTTCTTTTCATTCCTCTGGGCAACAATTATACCCGGGAAATTGTGTCACGCCATTTGATTTTCCCCTTTGAATTCGCCATTGCCCTACGGTAAGATGCTGTCACTGCGCTGGGGAAATCAAAAATTCACTCTGGGTATCGGACGAAACCGCTGCTATTCTCCTCGGTTCCGCGAGAGAAACCAAGCCACAGTATGACACTAAGAATTTAACAATTTTCTAAATGTCAACGGTTCTTGCAGAAAATGCAACGGCCGCAGGCGAAGCAAGATTGACTAAAAGTTACAACCGCAAACTTAAGCATGGGAGCGATGAACACGATGGGAACTGAACTTGCCGGCCTGATCCGGGCCGACCTGGCAGCCCTCACCAACGATGCCAACCGCCTCGCCGTCGTGGCGCCTGCGGTCGATGGCGGCCACCCCACCCTGGGCGATGGCAACGGCGGCTTCTCCTTCGCGCAGAGCATGAAGAATGCCCTGGTCAGCGTGGACCAGGACCAGCAGGTGGCCAACCAGAAGATGGCCGACGTGGACAGCGGCAAGAGCGACGACCTGGTCGGCGCCATGCTGTCGTCGCAGCAGGCCAACCTGTCCTTCTCCATGCTGATGCAGGTCCGCAACAAGGTGATGGGCGCCGTCGACGAGCTGATGAAGCTGCCGGTGTAACGGGAACGAACCGATCGTGATTGCTACTCTCAAGTCCGCCATCGGCGGCAAGCGCCTGGCCCTGCCGCCCGCGCTGACCAAGAACCTGACCCCGATGCTGGTGCTGGCCATCGGCATCACCGCGGCCGTCATGCTGTACATGTGGAACGACCAGGCCGGCTATAAACCGGTGTTCGGCGCCCACGAGAAAGTCGTCGCCAGCGACATGATGAGCGTGCTCGACGCCGAACACGTGCCCTACCGCATCCACCCGGATTCGGGCCAGGTCATGGTGCCGACCGGCCAGCTGGGCAAGGTCCGCATGCTACTGGCCGCCAAGGGCGTCACCGCGCAGCTGCCGGCCGGCCTGGAGCTGATGGACAAGAACGACCCGCTGGGCGTGTCGCAGTTCGTGCAGGACGTGCGCTTCCGCCGCGGCCTGGAAGGCGAGCTGGCGCAGTCGATCCTGACCCTGGACGCCATCGCCTCGGCGCGCGTGCACCTGGCCATCGCCAAGTCCTCGTCGTTCGTCGCCAGCGACGGCGACAAGTCGTCCGCCTCCGTCGTGGTGGCGGTCAAGCCGGGCCACACGCTGTCGAACGAACAGATCGCCGCGATCGTCAACATGGTCTCGGGCAGCGTCGCGGGCCTGGCGCCGGCGCGCGTGTCGCTCGTCGACCAGAACGGCAACTACCTGTCGTCGCGCGTGGACCTGACCGAAGGCTTCGACGGCGCCGCCCAGGGCGATGCCGCCGCCAAGCGCTACCAGGATGAAGCGCGCGCCAACGTGGCCGGCCTGCTCGGCCCCGTGCTCGGCGCCGACAACTTCAAGGTCAGCGTGACGGCCGACGTCGACAACGACAAGATCGAGGAAACGCAGGAGAAATACGGCGAAGCGCCAAAAGTCACCAGCGAAGCGATGCGCGAGGAGATGGAAAAGAGCCGCATGGCGCTGGGCGTGCCGGGCACGCTGTCGAACCGTCCGCCGGTCGCCGCCAATCCGCCGGCCGATCCGAACGCCGCCGCCAACGGCGCCGCCGCCGACCCGAACGCCAAGGCGGACGACGGCAGCGCACGCAAGAACGCGACGACGCGCCAGTACGCCTACGACCGCGCCATCACGCAGATCAAGCGCTCGCGCGGCCGCCTGAAGAAGCTGTCGGTGGCGGTGGTGCTGAACAACGCCAAGGCCGCGACGCCGAAGACGGGCTGGACCCCGGCCGAGATCGCCAACATCGACAAGATCCTGCGCGGCGGCCTCGGCATCGACGCCACCCGTGGCGACGTGCTGACGGTGTCCGCGCTGTCGTTCCCGGCCCCGGTCGCGGTCGAGCCGTGGTACCAGGAGCGCGACAACATCGTCGACATGGTCCGCTACGGCATGTATGCGCTGGGCGCTCTGCTCGGCTGGCTGCTGGTCCTGCGTCCGCTGATGCGCATGCTGAACCAGCGCGTCGCCCCGAAGCCGGCAGCGGCAGCGGCAGCCGCCGCACCGACCCTGGCGACCGTCCAGGCCGGCGCCAGCAACGCCCTGCCGGGCGCCGTGCACAGCGCCGGCGCGCTGCCGGCCCCGGGCGCCACCGCGGCGGCGGCCCTGCCGGGCGAAACGACGGCGGCATCGACCGGCGGCACGCTGCCGGTCCAGGCGCTGCTCGAAGAATACGATTTGCCCCCGGCCGGCTCGGCCGTGGATGTGATGGTCGACCACCTGAAAGTACTGGCGGGCAAGGAGCCGGAGCGGGTGGCGGAAGTGGTCAAACAATGGGTGCAAAAGAAAAATGGCGGATCTGAACAATAACGACGTGCAGGAAGCAGTGCTGAGCCCGGTCGAACAGGCCGCAATCGTATTGCTGTCCATCGGTGAAGAACCGGCTGCGGCCGTTCTGCGCTGCCTCGAACGCGAGGAATTGATCGAGCTGACCCAGGTGATGAGCCGCATGAGCGGCATCAAGGTCGACGCCGTGAAGAACTCGATCCAGAAGTTCTTCGACGACTACCGACAGCAGAGCGGCCTGCACGGCGCGTCGCGCAGCTACCTGAAGCGTTCGCTCGACCTGGCCCTGGGCAGCGAGATCGCCAATTCCGTGCTCAACACGATCTACGGCGACGCGATCCGCCCGATGATGGCGCGCCTGCAGTACGCATCGCCGAAGTGGCTGGCCGACTATATCGCCGCCGAACACGTGCAGATGCAGGCCGTGTTCCTCGCCTTCCTGCCGCCCGCGCTGGCCGGCCAGATCATCGATGCGCTGCCCGAAGGCAGCCGCGAGATGGTCCTGCTGAACCTGGCGCGCCTGGAAGAGATCGACCGCGACCTGCTCACCGAGCTGGAAGAGCTGGTGCAGCGCTGCCTGTCCGCACTGGACACGCAGAGCGCCACCGTGGAAGGCGTGCGCCAGGCGGCGGACATCCTGAACCGCCTGCCGAACAACCGCGCCACGATGGTCGAGCTGCTGCGCGCGCACGATCCGGATGTCGTGTCGAAGATCGAGATGTCGATGTACGACTTCTTCATCCTGTCGAAACAGACCGAACAGACCATCACCCGCCTGCTCGACGAGATCCCGCTGGAGCAGTGGGCGATCGCGCTCAAGGGTGCCGAACCCGCGCTGCGCGACGCGCTGCTCGGCGCGATGCCGAAGCGCCAGGCACAGAGCTTCGAGGACCTCATGAAGCGTTCCGGCCCGGTGCCGATGTCGCGCATCGTGCAGACGCGCCAGGAGATCATGGCGCAGGTCAAGGAGCTCGTCGACAACGGTGAGATCGAGGTCCAGCTGTTTGCCGAGGCGACTGCCGAATGAAGCAGTTCCGGCCTTATCACTTCCCGCCGCTGGCGCAGTTCATCGCCGCCGGCGCGGCCAAGGGCGCGCAATCGTCCTCCTCCGCCACGCCGACCGAGGACTGGCAGAGCGCGGTGGCCGACGGCTATCGCCAGGGCCAGCGCGAAGGCTATGAAGTCGGCCTGGACGAAGGCCGTGCCGACGGCTATGACGCGGGCCATGCCGAAGGCGTGGAACGCGGCATCGCCGAAGGCCGCCAGCAGGCGCTGGCCGAACTGGAGCAGATGGCCAAGCCGGTCGACGCCATGCTGCGCAGCCTGAAGAAGATGAAGACCGAATTCCGCAACGCCCAGCGCAAGGAAGTGGTGGACCTGGTCGGCAAGATCGCCCGCCAGGTGATCCGCGCCGAGCTGGCGCTGCAACCCGTGCAGATGCTGAACCTCGTCGACGAGGCGCTGGCCGCGATGCCGCCCACGCGCGACGAGGTGGAAGTGTTCATGAATCCGGAAGAACTCAAGCGCATCCAGGAACTCGATCCGAAGCGCGCCAAGAAGTGGAACCTGATGTCCGATCCTGCCCTGGACCTGGGCGAGTGCCGCGTGCGTGCGGGCGACCATGAAGTGGACGCCGGCTGCCAGAACCGCCTCGCCGCCTGCATGACGCAAGTCCGCGAAAGCCTGGACGCGACCGCGAAGGAGGACGCCGAGTGAGCGCACTGGCCGAAACCCTGCGCGCGCTCGAGATCAAGGCCCCGCCGGTCGCGACGCCCACCGGGCGCCTCGTCGCCGTGCAGGGCCTGCTGCTCGAAAGCGTGGGCTGCCGCCTGCACACCGGCCAGCGCTGCCGCGTCGAGACCGTCGACGGCTCGTGGCTCGACGCGCAGGTCGTGGGCTTCCGCGACAAGGTCACGTACCTGATGCCGTTCAAGCAGGCCGACGGCCTCGTGACCGGCGCGCGCGTGCTGCCGGCCACGGGCCCGTCCAGCATCCAGATCGGCCCCTCGTGGATGGGCCGCATGGTGAACGGCCTGGGCGAACCGATCGACGGCCGCGGCAAGCTGGGTGGAGAGGAAACCCTGTCGACGACGCCGCCGAAGGTCAACCCGCTGCGCAAGGCCCCGGTGGAAGAACCGCTGGACGTCGGCGTGCGCGCGATCAATTCGATGCTCACGATCGGCAAGGGCCAGCGCGTCGGCCTGATGGCCGGTTCGGGCGTGGGCAAATCCGTGCTGCTCGGCCTGATCACGCGCCAGACCGTGGCCGACGTGATCGTCGTGGGCCTGATCGGCGAGCGTAACCGCGAGGTGCGCGAGTTCATCGAGAAGTCGCTCGGCGCAGAGGGTTTGCGTCGAGCCGTGGTCGTGGTGGCGCCGGCCGACGAAAGCCCGCTGATGCGCGTGATGGCGACGGAACTGTGCCACTCGATCGCGGCGCATTTCCGCGACCGCGGCCAGAACGTGCTGCTGCTGTGCGATTCGCTGACGCGCTACGCGATGGCGCTGCGCGAAGTGGCGCTGTCGCTGGGCGAGCCGCCGGCCACGCGCGGCTACCCGCCGTCGGTGTTCTCGAACCTGCCGCAGCTCGTCGAATCGGCCGGCAACGGCGAAAACGAACAGGGCAGCATGAGCGCCATCTACACCGTGCTGGCGGAAGGCGACGACCAGCAGGACCCGGTCGTCGACAGCGCCCGCGCGATCCTCGACGGCCACATCGTGCTGACGCGCGAACTGGCCGAACGCGGACACTACCCGGCGATCGACGTGGCGCAATCCATCAGCCGCTGCATGGCGCAGGTGGTGACGCCGGAACACGCCCAGGCGGCGCGCAAGCTGAAGGCCGCGCTGGCGAAGCATGCGCGCGTGCGCGACCTGATCCCGCTCGGCGCCTACCAGCCGGGCGCCGATCCGGAAACCGACCGCGCCGTGAAGCTGAACCCGCACATCGAGGCGTTCCTGTGCCAGGGCACGCGCGAAGACGCGCCGTTCGCGGCCTGCGTCGACCAACTGAAAGCGATGATGGCATGAGCAAGCGCGAGACGATCACCAGCCTGGACACGCTCGTACGCGTGCGCAGCACCGAAGTGGAACGCATGCAGACGGCGCTGGCGAAGAAGGAGGCGACGCGCGTGCGCTTCCAGGCCAGCGTGGAGCGCCTGACGGCGCTGGCGGAAGGCAGCGGCCCGTCGGGGCAGCCGGCCGGCGCGCGCGCGCTGTCGCCGGCGCTGGCCATCAATTGCGGCAATTACAAGCAGGCCGTGTTCGCGCTGGCGGATACGCACCGGACCGACCTGCAGTTGCACGAGGCCGACATGGCCGTCGCGCAGAAGCATCTGGCCCAGGCCTGGACGCGGCGCGAGCTGCTGGGCAAGGTGCTGGAGCAGCACGAGGTCGCGTATGCGCGTGCGCAGGAACGCACGCAGCGCAAACGCGAAGACGAGATCGCCACGCAGTCGTGGCTGGCAAAGAACGCATAAGCAGGAGAACCGATATGGCAACGAGCGCGATCACCGCCCCCACCTACGACCCGACCAGCACCGCCAAGGCCCTGGCCGACAAGTACATCGAAGGTGCACAGACCCAGCTGACCACGCAGACCAATACGGCGAACGCCACGGCCAAGGCCCTGACGACGCTGAGCTCCGCGATCTCGGCTTACCAGACGTCCCTCGCCAGCCTGGCCGGCATCGGCAAGTCGATGCTCGCCCAGAGCGCCACGTTGTCCGACACGACGCTTGGTACGGCCACCGCCAGCTCAACCGCGACGCCCGGCACCTACAGCGTCTTCGTCAAGCAGGTGGCCACGCCGAGCCAGATCGCCTACAACCTGGGCGACTTCGACCTGAGCGCGGAACAGCAGCCCGATGGCACCTACCAGCCCGGCGTATTGAAGCTGAACCTGGCCGACCCGGCCGACCTCGCCGCGACCCCCGTCACCATCAACGTCGACCTCGCCGCCGCCGATGCGGACAAGAACGGCACGCTCACCGCGCGCGAGCTTGCGGTGGCCATCAACCAGTCCGCCGACAATGGCGGCAAGGTCACGGCCGGCATTGTCACGATCGGCACCGGCGCCAGCGCGACGTCGCGTCTCGTGCTGTCGTCGACGGGCACCGGCGCGGCGAACACCATCTCGCTCGATACGACCGGCGTGCTCGACGCCAACCTGCAGGCCGCCCTGAACGCCGCGCCCACGGTCATGAGTACAGCCCAGGACGCCATCGTCAACTTCGGCGATCCCACCGACCCCACGACGGAAGTCAAGCAGGCATCGAACACCTTCACGAACATCGACGGCGTATCGTTCACGGCGACCAAGGCCCAGGCCCCGGGCGCCACGCCGATCACCTTGACGGTGGGCGGCAACGCCTCCGGCACGACGGCGAACGTGCAGGCGTTCGTCGACGCCTACAACAAACTCAAGAGCGCACTCGACGGTCTCCTCTCGGCGGGCGACCCCAAGAACAACGTCGCGGCCGGCGCGTTTGCTCACGACGCGGGCGTGACCGCGCTGCGCAACCGCGTCGTCGACCTGCTGCGGCCGAGCGGCGTGCTGTCGCTGGCCAGCTACGGCATCACGGCCGCGCACGACGGCACCCTCAGCCTGGATTCGACGCGCCTGCAAAAGCAGCTGGCCGTCAATCCGAGCGGCCTCGACACGCTGATCGGCACCGCCAGCACGTCGGCGCCGACAGGCATCGCGGGCTCGCTGAACACCTACCTGAACATGTGGAGCAATGCGACCACCGGCCAGATCCAGGAGCGTACCGACGCCAACAGCAGTCTGCAGTCGCGCCTGACCGAGCGCCAGACGGATCTCGATGACAAGTACAACGCGGCCTATCAGCGCTACCTGAAACAGTACACGGCCCTGCAGGCCCTGCAGTCGACCATGCAAAACAATTCTTCGATGTTCAGCGCGCTGTTCAACAGCAACTCATCCAACTGAGAGATTCGAGATGTCTTATACCGAAGCCTACAGCAGCTATCACGCCACCAGCCTGGACGCGCAAACGTCGCGCGCCTCGCCGATCGAACTCGTCCTGGTGCTGACCGACGGCCTGCTCGACGAACTGGCGCGCGCCCGCGCCCACATCGTGGCCAAGCGCTACGAACAGCGCGCCAACAGCATCAACAAATGCGTCGACATCATCAACGGACTGTCCAGCTCGCTCGATTTCGAGACCGGCGGCCAGGTCGTCGCCAACCTCGCCAACCTGTACGACTTCTGCGTCACGCACCTGCATGGCGCCGGCATCAAGCAGGACCCGGCGATGATCGACGAGGTCGTGCGCATCCTGACCACCATCCGCCAGGGCTGGGCCGGCGTACAGGCGCGTAATGGCTGACGCGACCGACCGGCAGGCACGGCTGGCGCTGTTGGGCAATACCCTGCAGGACGCCGCCGCGCGCCAGGACTGGGACCGGCTGGGCGAACAGGCCCGTGCCCTCTTCCCGGCCTTGCGCGCCCTCGCCGCACAGGGCCCGTGGAACGCCGGGGAACGCGCCGCGCTGGAACGCGTGCGTGCCCAGCACGACACGGCCGCGCGCCACGTGGCCGCCGCCGCGCGCGCGCTCGAACCGCGCCTGGAAGAGATGCGCGCCAACAAGGACGGCTGGATCGCCTACGCGATGCACAGCGAAACAGAATCAGGCGCAAGCCAGGAATGACCATGATGCTCAACACCGTAAACCCGTCCACGTCGGCCCTGCCGGCCGCCAAGCAGGCGAATGCCCCGGCTGCCGCCAAGGACGCACCGACCGCGGCGGCACCCGCGCAATCCACGGCCGCCGGCGCCGCGCCGGCGCCTGCGCCGGCGCCGGGCAAGACGTTCGCCCGCTGGCTCGGCCTGCAGAACGTCGCGGGCGCACAGGTGCCGACCGACGCCGCGGCGGATCCGGCAGCGGACGCCGCCGCCGCGCAAGCGAGCGCGCCCACCGATGCCGCGACCGCCGCCGCGACCGACACCGCGCCGGCCGACGCTGCCGCCACGCCGGACAATCCCCTGCTGGCCGCGATGACGATGCCGCTGATGCCGCTGTCGCCGCAACAGGTCACCCAGGCCGTGCAGGCTGCCCAGGGCGGCGCGCACGCCGGCACGGACGAGGCCGGCAAGGCCGACACGCCGGCGCAGCCGCTCGCAGTCTCGGGCCAGGATGCCCGCCGCGCACCGGTGGCCCTGCCGCAGGCCGTGCTCGCGCAAGCCGCCCAGCAGGATGCGACCGCCGCCACCGTGCGCCTGGCCGTCCAGGGCAATCCCGCCAATGGCAACGCCGGTACCGGCGGCCAGGACGCTGCGACGGACGGGTCCGGTGCTCAGGGCGTCCAGCCGGGCACCGCCACGGCCGCGCCGGTTGCGGGCGCCGTGACCTTGCCGGCTGCCCAGCCGGCCGCCGACACCGTCAAGCTGGCCGGTCCGCCGACGGCATGGCGCCAGACTCTGCAGGAAACGCTGGGCGACCGCCTGAACGTCCACGTCGCGGGCAACGTGCAGCAGGCCACGATCAGCATCGAGCCGCCCCAACTGGGCCGCATCGACATCGCGATCCGCCACAGCGCCGGCACGCTGGAAGTGAACATCTCGGCCACCAACGGTGACGTGCTGCGCCAGCTGCAGACCGTCAGCGACAACCTGCGCAACGATTTGTCGCAGCGCCAGTACACGGAGGTCGCCGTGACGGTGACACCGGCACCCAAGAACAATGCGGCGCCGTTCGGCGATCCGCAGCAGCAGGGCCGCGGCCGCCAGCAAGGCCGCGACCAGGACAACGAGCCCGGCCGCGGTCTGGCCGAAGCCGGCAACCCCGCGTCCGTGTTCAATCTCGGCCGCGACTCGTAAGCAACGGACGAATCGAGAGCGCTTTCGGGCGCAAGTACCAACATGAGCAAAATGAAAATGATTATTGCCATCGCCGGCGCCGTGATCGTGAGCGCGGCCGGTGCGGGTGGCGCGGTCTGGTGGTTCATGCCCAAGCCCGCGGCAGCCGCCGGCGCGGCGAAAAGAGCGGAAGCGGAAAAGGCCAGGGAAGGCAAGCCGGTCAAGTACGTGACGCTGGACAAGGTCATCGTGATGCTGCGCCGCGGCCCGGACGACGCCGACACCCACTACCTGTCGACCGACCTCGTCTTGTCGACGGAAGCGGCGAAGGAAAAGGAAACGAAGGAAAACCTGCCGCTGCTGCGCAGCCTGGCGGTGCGTACCCTGTCGGCCTACACGATGAAGGAAGCGGCCGGCATGACGGTGGAACAGTACGCGGAAGAACTAAACAAATCCTTCGACGCCAATTATGAGCACGAGCACACGGAAAAACCGTTCGTGCAAGTCATGATCGGCAAGCTGATCATCGAATAACCATCGGGGACAACGTGGGTTACATGACCGACTACGCCGACAGCTACGCCAGCAGCGAATATGCCGACGCCGCCATCCATGCGGCCATGAGCGCGGCCGAAGAGCAGAAACATCTCGTCGCCTATGCGCCGCTCGTCAAGCGCATCGCGCGCCAGCTCACGTCGCAGGTGTCGGGCGCGATGGGACGCGAAGACATGGAGCAGATCGGGCTGATGGGCCTGCTCGAAGCGCTGCGCCGCTACGGCACCCCGGACACCGGCTTCGCCAGCTACGCGTCGCTGCGCGTGCGCGGCGCGATCCTCGACGAACTGCGCCGCCAGGACTGGCGCCCGCGCGCCGTACGCCAGGACAGCCACAAGATGCGCGACGCCGTGCGCGCCCTCACCCGCAAGCTCGGCCGCGAGCCGAACGACAAGGAAGCGGCGGACGCGCTCGGCGTCAGCCAGGAAGACTGGCGCCAGTTCCTGCTGGATGACGTTGCCGAGGAGCTGCTCAGCTTCGACGACGTGCTGCAGGAAGCGACCGAGCGCGCCCACAACGCCCCCGGTCCGGAAGAACAGTTCATGGTGCGCCGCAGCCTGGAGCAGGCACTGGGCGCCCTGAACGAACGCGAGCAGCGTGTGATCCAGATGATTTATGAATTCGAGCTCAGCTACAAGGAAATCGCGGCCGTGCTCGACCTGTCCGACGCCCGCGTCTGCCAGCTCAACAAGAGTGCGCTGGCCAAGATGAAAGCGGCGCTGGCCCAGGCCTGAACGACCAGACAAGAAAGGTATAACAATCATGCAAATCCTTGGCATTCTCATCGTGCTCGGTGCCGTGTTCGGCGGCTACCTCATGATGGGCGGCAGCGCCCTCGCCATCTGGCAACCGACCGAGATGCTCGTCATCTGTGGCGCCGCCGTCGGCGCACTCGTGCTGGGCAACCCCAAGCACGTGCTGGCCGAACTGTTTTCCCAGATCAAGAAGGTCGCGAGCAAGCACAAGCACGACTCCGAATTCCAGCGCCAGCTCCTGCTGCTGATGTACGAACTGCTGCAGACGGCCGCGGGCGGCCTGAAGGCGCTCGACGCTCACGTCGAGGCGCCGAAGGACAGCCCGATGTTCCAGCGCTATCCGCGGATCCTCGAAGAACCGAAGCTGCTGGCGTTCATCGTCGACAACTTCCGCCTGATGGCAATGGGCAAGATCAACGCCCATGAACTGGAAGGCGTGCTCGAACAGGAACTCGAGGCCATCCACGACGAACTGACCCAGCCGTCGAAATCGCTGCACAAGATCGCCGAGGCCATGCCGGGCTTCGGCATCCTGGCCGCCGTGCTGGGCATCGTGATCACGATGAACTCGGTCGGCGAAGGGGCCGACACCGCCGAGATCGCCGAACACGTCGGCGCCGCGATGGTCGGCACGTTCATCGGCATCTTCTTCTGCTATGGCGTGCTCGATCCGATCTCCGGCATGATGAAACAGCTGGTCAATTCCGAAGCGTCGACCATGGAAACCGTGAAGGTCGTGCTGTGCACCCACGTCGCCGGCAAGCCGCCCCTGCTGGCGATCGACGCGGGCCGCCGCCTGATCCAGCTGAACACCAAGCCCAGCTTCGCCACGCTCGAAGCGTGGATCAACGCGATGGCCGACGGCGAGGACGCCGGCGCCAGGCGCAAGGCCTGATCTGGAGCGATAAGTGCAAGCTACCAAGAAAGCCGCCGCCGACAAGCACGAAGCGACCATCGTCAAGCGTGGCGGCGGCAAGCATCACGACGACGAACACGGCGGCGCGTGGAAGGTCGCGTTCGCCGACTTCTGCATGGCGCTGATGGCGCTGTTCCTCGTGCTGTGGCTGATCGCCGCGCGCGAAGCCCAGCAAACCAAGAACATCGTGCGCGACAACACGGCCAGCGGCCTGCTCGAAGGCACGGGCGGCAAGCCGGAAGTCAAGTCGAGCCCCGCCGGCAGCCTGATCGAACGCTTCCAGCTCCCGAAGAGCAACGGCGGCGCCGAAGGCCCGGCCGCGGGCGCCAAGGCGAATACCGATACGGTCCGCACGAAGTACGAATCGCCGTCCGAACTGGCCGCGCTGGCGCACCGGCTCGAGCAGATGAGCGTGGACGCCGGCCTCGCATCGAACCTTGCCGCCGTGATCACGCCGGACGGCCTGCGCGTGATGTTGCACGACACCGACCGCCAGGGCATGTTCGTGCGCGGCAGCCCGCTGCCGACCGCCAAATTCGCAAAACTGTTGCGTGCGATGGCACCGCTGTTCGAAAAGATGGAAAATCAGATGTTGATCGTAGGCCACACGGACTCCTTGCAGTACACTAAGGCCGGACCGACCAGCTATTCCAACTGGAGCCTGTCGGTCAACCGCGCTCTGGCTGCGCGGTCCGAACTGCTCATCGGCGGCATGCGCAGCGACAGCATCCTGCAACTGGTCGGCATGGCCGACCGCGCCCCGATCGACGCGGCCCATCCGGATGCCTCGACCAACCGCCGTATCGAATTGTTAATCCTGACCAGCAAGCAAGCGGCTGCCATCAAGACCATGTTCGGCACCCCGGCGGATACCGAAGCCCTGACCTCCGACGCGTCCACGTCCAAAACGGACGATCCGGCGCTGAAGGACCTGCGCAGCCAGATGGTAAAGAAACCATGACGATTCAATCGAAAACCCGAGGACCACGCATGAAGATTTCCAGCGCCTCTTCACCTTCCGTGTCGATCACCCCGCAGGCGGGCGGCGCCGCCGCCGCGCCGGCGGCCGCCCCGGTTGCCGCCCCGGCGGGCAACGACGCCCTCGAATCCGCCGTGCTGCAGCCGGCCCAGAAAGCGCTTGGCGCCCTGCCCGACTTCGACGCCGCCCGCGTGGCCGAGCTGCGCGACGCGCTGGCCAAGGGCGAACTGCCGTTCGACGCGGGCCGCCTGGCCGGCCTGATCCAGCGCTTCCACGGCAGCAAGGCTTGACCCCATGAGCCGCATGACCCGCGACCAGGCCGTCGCGCGCCTGCTGGACGGTGTCCAGGCCGACATGACCGCCTGCGGCACGATCCGTGACCTGCTGGAACGTCAATTCCAGGCCGCCATGCGCCACCGCGCCACCGAGCTGGCGCTGCTGGCCGAAGCCCTCACGCCGGAGCTGGACGCGATGGAACAGCGCCGCCAGCAGCGCGTGCAGCTCGTGCGCGCCCTGCTGGGCCAGCAAGCGACGATGGACGACCTGTTCGGCAGCCTGCCGGCGCCGCAGCGCACGCGCGGCCAGGCCGACTGGGAACAGCTCGAGACGCTCGTGCGCGACTGCAAGCAGGCGACGACGCGCAACGGCAACCTGATGGCTGAACAATTTACGATCATGCAACGCCTGCTGCACGGCGAAGACGATACCTATGCGCCACGCTGAATTCACGACGTCGATCCCCTCGTTGACCCCGACCGCGGCCACCGCGCCCACCGCGCCCATCGGCAACGGCGGCGGCAAATTCGGCGGCATCTTCAACGAGGTACAGGGCGAAGTCACCGACTTCATCCAGAACGGCGGCGGCGATTTCGCGCCGAGCGCACAGCTCAGCGCGGAGGGCCGCATGTGGGCCGCACGCAGCCAGGGCGCAACGGCGGCCCTGATGGGCGGCGATACCGACGCGTCGCCCGACCAGCAGGCTTTCCTGGAAAGCATCGCGCCGTGGGCGAAAGAAGCGGCCGACAAGCTGGGCGTGGCGCCGGAGCTCGTCTCCGCGCACGCCGCACTGGAATCCGGCTGGGGCCAGCGTCCGCTGCGCAATACGGACGGCAGTTCATCCTATAACCTGTTCGGCATCAAGGCCGGCGCCAGCTGGAAAGGCGATGTCGCGCAGTCCGCCACCACCGAATACGTCGGCGGGGCCGCCATCAAGACGAACGCGAAGTTCCGCGCCTACCCGGACCAGGCCAGCGCCTTCCGCGATTATGCGCAGATGCTGATCGACAACCCGCGCTTCCACGGCGCACTCGGCGCCGGCACCGACGCCCGGGCCTTTGCCGCCGGCCTTGCCAAGGGCGGCTATGCCACCGATCCCGCCTATGCGGCCAAGCTGTCGCGCCTGGCCGGCAAATTGCAGAACATCAGCGGCTGATCGCCATGTCGATCGGCTCAACCGTGCCGGGTCCGGCGACGCGCATGCGCACGACCTGCCCGCTGCCGGCGTTGCGTACGCGCACGACGGCACCCTTTCCGCCCGCATCCAGTGCTTCTCCGGCCATGCTGACTTCGATGCCTTCGCGCCGCGCGATCATCATGACGGCATCCCCGCGCTTCACCAGGACGGGGCTGCTGAGCTGGCCGCTGCGCAAAATGTCTCCTGGACGCAACATGCGACGAGACATTTGTCCGACCGCATCGGCTGGATTACTGATCGGATCGGCAATGTTGGAAATATCACGCCGCTCGATCGTAACTTGTGTGTCCGTCAACGCTTCGTTGGCCGCCACCGGCGCTGCCGCGATCGCGACCATGGCCGTCACGCGCGCGCGGACGACGTACTCGTACCGCCATCCGGGCGTGTCCGGACAGCGCGCCACGAAGCGCATCCTCTGGGGAAAGCGGGTATCGAGCGGTTCCACGGCCACTTGCTGGCTGCACGGCGGCGCCGGCCGCGCGGTCACGACGGCAATCTCGAATTGCGGTTCGGTCAGGCCGGACGCGGCCATCTGTCTTTCCAGTTCGGCACGGGCCGATTGCTCGATTTGCATAGGAATCGACGGCGTCGCCGCTTGCGCGAACGCAGAAAACAGCATCAGTGATGAAGCGGCAAGGGTTGCCTTACAGAAAGCAATCATTAGAGAATAGTGGCTGCGGAAAAAATCTGATTCTAACCAATCATCCGAAGTTCAACCGACAGGAGTTCCCGACATGACGATTAATTTCAAAGATGCACTGGGTGTGCATGCCGACGCGCTGGAACTGCGCGCCGAGCGCACCAAGGTGCTGGCGGCGAACATTGCCAACGAGAGCACGCCCGGCTACACCGCCCGTGACATCGACTTTGGCGCCATGTTGCAGGATCGTATCGACACCGAGAACGGCGAACTCAGCCTGAGCGACGACCAGCCCCTGTACCGCGTGCCCTACCACCCGAGCGCCGACGGCAACACCGTCGAGATCGGCGTCGAGCAGGCCGCGTTCGGCCAGAACTCTTCCGATTTCAATACCAGCCTCACCTTCATCAACATGCAGTTGCGCGGTCTGGCAAAAGCCATCAACGGTCAATAACAGGTCAACAATGGGCTTCAAGGACATTTCCCAGATCGCCGGTTCGGCGATGGCGGCGCAGTCGGTGCGCCTGAACACGATTGCCAGCAACCTGGCCAACGCCGACGTCGCGGCCGGCTCCGAAGCGGAAGCGTACCGCGCCCGCAAGCCGGTCTTCGCGGCCGTCATGGGTAACAACGCCAGCGCGGGCGTGCAGGTGCTCGACGTGGTCGAGAGCGCCGAGCCGCTGCGCCGCGTGCACGAACCGGGCAACCCGAAGGCCGATGCCGACGGCATGGTCTATTACACGAATGTCAACGAAGTGTCCGAGATGGCCGACATGATGTCCGCCAGCCGCGCCTTCGAAACCAACGTCGAAGTCCTCGGACGCATCAAATCCATGCAGCAGTCGCTGCTCAAGCTGGGAGAATCCTGAACATGGTGACCACCAATCACGCCACCAACACCCAGTTCGGCAGCACGTCGAATACGGGCAGCAACAAGATCGCGACGCAGGCGCCGACCGACGCCAACAAGGACATGTTCACCAAGCTGCTGGTGGCGCAGATCCAGAACCAGGACCCGCTGTCGCCGCAGGATCCGACCCAGTACGTCAACCAGCTGTCGCAGCTGTCGCAGACCGAGGCATTGCAGAACCTGTCGCAGACGACGACCGCCAGCGCATCCGTCCTGCAAAGCCTGCAGACGCTCGCGATGGGCGGCCAGGTGGGTTCCGAGGTCACGGTCGCGACGGACACCGTCAGGCTCGACGGCAGCAAGGTGAACGGCACCGTACAACTGAACGGTCTCTCGGCCGGCACGAGCCTGGTCCTGACCGGTGGCGACGGCCAGCAGCATGCGATCGACCTGGGCCCGGGTTCCGGCGCCCAGTCGTTCACGATCGATCCGGACGCCCTTGGCCTGGCGCCCGGCACGTACAAGATCCAGGCCAAGCCATCGGACGGCAGCGCCCCGACGATCGAAGTGGCGGCGCGCCTGAACAGCGTGCGCGTGAACGGCACCAGCGTCGTGCTCCAGGTGGCCAACATCGGCGAGGTGGATCCCTCGGCCGTCACGGGTTTCAACGGCAAGACGGGCTCCTGAACGGCGCCCACCCTCTACCGCAACGCATTTAAGGAATCGACATGAGCTTCGACATCGCACTGTCCGGCATCCAGGCCATCAACGAGCAACTGAACACCGTTTCGAACAACATCGCCAACGCGGCCACCTACGGCTTCAAGGGCAGCCGCGCCAACTTCGCGTCCGTCATGGCCGGCAGCCGCCCCAACGGCGTGGAGATCGGTTCGGTCACGCAGAACATCAGCCAGAACGGCAGCACCCAGACCACCGGCCGCGGCCTCGACGCCGCCATCGACGGCCGCGGCTTCTTCGTCAGCGTCAACGCCCAGGGCACGACGCAGTATTCGCGCGTGGGCATCTTCTCGACCGACTCGACCGGCATGCTGATCGACAGCAACGGCAACAAGGTACAGGGCTACGGTCCGTCCAAGAACGGCACGCTGGGCGCGATGGGCGACGTGCAGATCCCGACCGGCCAGATCCCGGCCGTCGCGACGACCGGCATCGCCTACACCGGCAACCTGTCGGCCGACTGGACCGTACCGACCGTCACCCCGTTCGACCCGGCCAAGAACACCTCGTACAACATGGTCAAGCAGTCGATCGTGTACGACTCGCTGGGCACGCAGCACACCCTGTCGCAATACTTCGTCAAGAAGGACGCCAACACCGTCAACGCGTTCTATTCGCTGGACGGCGCCACGCCGGGCACGACGCCCGCCGTGCTGACGTTCGACGCCACCGGCGCGCTGAAGACCACGACCGGCAACTCGGTCGCCATCACGGCGGCAGGCGGCGCCGCGGCCGGCAACGTCACCATCGACTACACGGGCACGACCCGTTTCGCCGGCGAAGCCACCACGACCACCAACCGCAGCAACGGCTACGCGTCGGGTACGTTCGTGGGCGTGGAAATGGCGGCCGACGGCTCGCTCGTGGCCAAGTACAGCAACGACCAGTCGCAGGTGGTCGGCACCGTCGCCGTCGCCACCTTCGCCAACGAAGGCGCGCTGTCGTCCATCAGCGATACCAGCTGGGTGGCCAACTCCGCGTCGGGCGCCGCCCTGTACAGCTCCCCCGGCGTGGGCCTGGCCGGCAAGCTGGCGACCGGTGCGCTGGAAGGCTCGAACGTCGACATCACGTCGGAACTCGTCGGCCTGATGACGTCGCAGCGCAACTACCAGGCCAACTCGAAGGTCCTGACCACCGAGAACCAGATGATGCAGGCCCTGATGCAGGCCCTGTAAGACTGACGCCCCATGGATAAACTGATCTTCACCGCCGTTTCCGGCGCCGAGCGCCTGATGCGCGCCCAACAGGTCCACGCCAACAACCTGGCGAACCTGGACACCGCGGGCTTCCGGGCCAGCATGGAAGTGGCGACCAACCAGCAGCTGGGCGGTTTCGGCTACGACGACCGGCATATGTCGTCGATGCAGGCCGACATGGTCTCGACCCGGGCCGGCACGGTCCGCGAAACGGGCCGTCCGCTCGACGTCGCGATCGGCGGCCAGGGCTATCTCGCCGTGCAGTATGGCGACAATGAAGCCTATACCCGCTCCGGCGAGATCGACATCGGTCCCGACGGCGCGCTGTCGGTCCACGGCCATGCGCTGATGGGCGAAGGCGGCCCCATCGTCCTGCCCCCGCACACCGCGGTCGAAATCGGCAAGGACGGCACGATTTCCGTGCTGACCGAAGGCGCCACGCAGATGCAGGTCGTCGACAAGCTGCGCCTCGTGAACGCCACCGGCGCCGAATTGACGAAGAACGAGGCGGGCCTGATCGTGACGCGCGACGGCGCCCAGCTGCCGGCCGATCCGGACGTCAAGGTCCGCCCGGGCGCGCTCGAAGGCAGCAATGTCTCGGCCGTCGAGGAAATGGTCGCCACCATGAGCCTGAACCGCAGCTTCGAGGTGCAGATGCGCCTGTTCAAGGCCGGCGACAGCATGAACGAAGTCGGCAACAAATTGATCGCAGGCTGAACGCGCGTCCCCAACCGAATCAGAAGAGAGAGAAACCATGAATCCAGCAATGTGGATCAGCAAGACCGGTGTGCAGGCGCAGGATGCGAAACTGCAAGCCATCGCCAACAACCTGGCCAACGTGAACACGGTCGGCTTCAAGCGCGACCGCGTCGTGTTCGAAGACCTGTTCTACCAGGTCGACAAGCAGCCGGGCGCCCAGACGGCGGACAACACGGTCAGCAACGGCGTCCAGCTCGGCAACGGCGTGAACATCGTCGGCACGCAGAAGGTGTTCACCAACGGCAGCATCCAGACGACGAGCCAGCCGCTCGACGTGGCCATCAACGGCAACGGCTTCCTGCAGGTGCGCCGCCCGGACGGCCAGCCGGCCTTCACCCGCGCGGGCCAGCTGCAGGTCGATTCGAACGGCGTGCTGGTCAACGCCCAGGGCCTGCCCCTGGTGCCGCAGATCACGGTCCCGAACAACGCGACCGCGATCACGATCGGCGAGAACGGCATGGTCAGCGCGACCGTTCCGGGCAACATCGCCCCGACGGAACTGGGCCAGCTCACGCTGACGACCTTCGTCAACCCGGCCGGCCTGCTGGCCCTGGGCGACAACCTGTTCCAGGAAACGACCGCCAGCGGCACGCCGAACGAAGGCCGCGCCGGCGACGGCGCCTTCGGCAAGATCAAGCAGGGCGCACTGGAAGGGTCGAACGTGCAGGTCGTCGAAGAGATGGTCGACATGATCGCCGCCCAGCGCACCTATGAAATGAACACCAAGGTGTTGTCGGCCGCCGACAACATGCTGCAATACCTGTCCCAGGCGTCCCGCTGACCATGAAACGCTTCGCCCTCGCCGCCGGGATGGCGGCCAGCCTCGTGCTGACCGGATGCGCCTCGCGCGTCCCCCTGAACAACCCTGCCCCCGTGGACGACGCCCTCGCCCTGCCGAATGCGCAGGCGGCGCGCGCCGGCGTCGGGGGCGGCGTGTTCAGCGCCGATACCGTCTCGCTGACCTCGGACGCGCGCGCGTTCCGCGTGGGCGACGTCGTCACCGTCCTGCTGCAGGAAACGACCCAGGCCAGCAAGAAGGCCGGGACCAGCTTCAGCAAGGGTTCCTCCGCCTCCGTGACGCCGATCAGCGCGCTCGGCAAGACCTTCGGCCGCACCGGCCTCGAGATCGCCGGCGACCGCAGCTTCAACGGCGACGCCACCAGCACCCAGCAGAACGCCCTGACCGGCGCGATCACCGTGCTCGTGCAGGAAGTGCTGCCGAACGGCCTGCTGCGCGTGGCCGGCGAAAAGCGCCTGCAGCTGAACCAGGGCGAGGAATACGTGCGCATCAAGGGTTACCTGCGCGCCGCCGACATCGACAACGAGAACCAGGTGTCGTCGCTGCGCGTGGCCAATGCCCGCATCGCCTATTCCGGCCAGGGCTCCCTGGCCGACGCCAATACCCCCGGCTGGCTGACCCGGTTCTTCACCGGTCCGTTCATGCCATTCTGAGGACGTCATGACCCGCACCTTACGTTTCGCTTCCCTGGTCCTGGCCGCGGTGCTGGCGCTGCCGGCCCTGGCCGCCCCCGCCGTGAAGACCGCGTCCGTCGGTCCCGACATGGCCATCCTCGCGCGCACCCAGCCGCTGCGCAACCTCGCCAGCGTGGAAGGCGTGCGCGAAAACCCGCTCGTGGGCTACGGCCTCGTCGTCGGCCTGAACGGCAGCGGCGACTCCACCCAGGTGAAGTACTCGAGCCAGTCGGTCGTCAACATGCTCAAGCAGTTCGGCGTCAAACTGCCGGAAGGCGAGGAAGCGAAGAACAAGAACGTCGCCGCCGTCATGGTCTCGGCCGTGTTCCCGCCCGGCTACCGCCGCGGGCAGCAGATCGACGTGACCGTCTCGTCGCTGGGCGACGCGAAAAGCCTGCGCGGCGGGACCCTGCTGCTGACCCAGCTGCGCGCGGCCGACAACGACGTCTATGCGCTGGCCCAGGGCAACCTCGTCGTCGGCGGCCTGTCGGCGGCCGGCAAGAGCGGCTCGTCGGTGACGGTCAACACGCCGACCAGCGGCCGCATCCCGAACGGCGCGATGATCGAGCGCGAGATCGCGACCGATTTCGCCACCCGCCCGGCCGTGCTGCTGCGCCTGCGGCACCCGAACTTCGACACCGCGACCAATGTCGTGAACGCGATCAACCGCCGCTTCGGCCAGGTCGCGACCACCGCCGACGGCACCAGCGTCGAGGTCGTGGCGCCGACGAATCCGACCGAACGCGTCGCCTTCGTCGCCAAGCTGGAAAACATGGCGGTGGAAGCCGGCGAGGAAGTGCCGCGCGTCGTGTTCAACTCGCGCACGGGCACCGTCGTGATTTCCGACGGCCTGCGCGTGAAATCGGCCGCCGTGACCCACGGCTCGCTCAAGGTCGTGATCTCGGAAAGCTCGGCGGTCAGCCAGCCGGGACCGTTCTCGAAAGGCCAGACGCAGGTCACGCCGCAATCGAAGGTGTCCGTCGACCAGGGCTCGGGCCAGATGTTCCACTGGCCGGCCGGCGCCCGCCTGCAGACCATCATCGACACGGTCAACAGCCTCGGCGCGTCTCCCGACGACATCATGGCGATCCTGCAAGCCCTCGACCAGGCCGGCGCGATCGAAGGCGAACTGGTGGTGATCTGATGCTGAACAACGTCAACGCAATCGGTCCGGAACAGCCGGACCAGGCCACGGGCGAAGAGAAGGTGGCGCCCGCCGCGCTGGACAAGGCCTACGTTGCCAAGGCGACCAAGGCCGCCGTCGAATTCGAGAGCTTCTTCATCTCGCACATGCTGCACCAGATGCGCGAAAGCACGCGCGCCATCGCGCCGGACGACAGCCCGACGAAGGACAAAGTCAACCAGGACATGACTGACATGGTGGACAACATGTTGGCCGGTAACATGGCGCAACAGCGTGCCTTCGGCGTCGCCGATGCGATTTTGCGGCAGATCTTGCCCGCGCCGCTTAATAAAACGAGCTGAACGGTCGCCTGTCATTACTGATCACGCACAAGAAGGCTACGCCCCATGAGCATCCTGAACAACGCCCTGTCCGGAGCAGTCGCTTCGCAACTGGCCCTGTCCGCCAGCAGCCAGAACATCGCCAACCTGCAGACCAAGGGTTACACCCGCCAGTCGGCCCTGCTGAGCGCGGTCGCGCCGGCGGCCGGTTCGAGCCAGGCCGGCAACGGCGTGCGCGTAACCGAGCTGATGCGGTTCTCCGACAGCTACAAGACGCAGCAGATGTGGCGCAGCGCGTCGGACCTGGGCGCGCATTCGCAGACCCAGCCCTATCTGACCCAGCTGGAAAAGGTGATGGGCGACGACACCGCCAGCCTGTCGAGCGGCGTCGACGGCTTCTTCGCGGCATTGAACTCGGTGGCCGGCGTCGACCCGACGTCGACCCCGCTGCGCCAGCAGGTGGTGACCGCCGCCGGCCTGCTGGCCCAGCGCTTCAACAGCATGAACAACGTCTACAACGCCCAGTTGCAATCGGTGCGCCAGCAGCGCAGCGCGCTGGTCGACTCGGCCAACACGACGATCGCGTCGATCGCGTCGCTGAACGCCCAGATCGCGAACGCCAACGCCACCGGCAGCAATCCGTCGGCACTGATCGACGCGCGCGACCAGGCCATCGACAGCCTGGCGGGCCAGATGGGCCTGGAAGTCAGCGACCAGCCGGACGGCACCCGCAACGTGTCGCTCAAGACCGGCCAGTCCCTGGTCCTGGGCGGCGTCGCCGGCAAGCTGTCGGTCAGCGGCGGCGCCGCGCAGACCTTCACCCTGACGTTCGCCGGCACCACGTTCGACCTCGACACGACGAAGGCCGGCGGCCAGCTGGGCGGCCTGTCGGTCTATGAGCAGGACACGCTGCTGCCGCTGCAGCAAGGGGTGGCCGAGATGGCGCAGCAGATCGCCGACAAGGTCAATACCCAGCTCAAGGCCGGGTACGCGATGGACGGCTCGGCCGGCAAGCCGCTGTTCGTGTACAACCCGGGCAGCACGTCGAACATGCTGGAGGTGGCGGACGGCTACCAGACGTCCGACCTCGCATTTTCCGGCGACGGCAAGCCGGGCGACACCGGCAACCTGCAACAACTGGTCGCCATCAAGAGCCAGACGATCACGATGACGAAGATCGGCACGGTGCTCATCAGCGACGCCGACACCCAGCTCGTCGGCCGCCTCGCCGTCGACAGCCAGCAGAACAAGGGTGCTCTCAAGACCGCGCAGACGATGCGCGACCAGGCCGTCGCGGACTGGCAGTCGACGAGCGGCGTGAACCAGGACGAGGAAGCCGTGCATCTCGTCGAATACCAGAACATGTACCAGGCCAACATGAAGGTGATGTCCGTCGCGAACGCGCTGTTCGACGCCACCTTGCAGATGATGGGCTAAAGGAGAAAAGCATGCGTATCGCCACCAGTCAATACCAGGCGATGATGACCCAGTCGCTCGAGCTGAACCAGGAGAGCATCACCTACGTGACGCAGCAGATGGCCAACGGCAACCGCATCCAGCTGCCGTCGGACGATCCGGTCGACAGCGTGCGCCTGTCGCGCCTCAAGCGCGAAGAAGCCGGCATCAAGCAGTACCGCAACAACATCGCCGCGATCAACGAACGGCTCACGAAGAACGAAGGCTACCTGCAGAACATGGTCAACGACATGGGCCCGGGCCGCGACCTGCTCGTGTGGGCACTGAACGGTTCGAACACCCCGCAGGACTTGAACGCCATGGTCAGCCCGCTGACCTCGTTGCGCGACAGCCTGATGTACTCGGCCAACACGGTCGACCAGGAAGGCCGCTACGTATTTTCCGGCACCGAGACCGGCACGGCCCCGATCACCTACAACGCATCCGCCCCGCTCGGTTCGCGCTACAGCTATACGGGTAACACGAATGACCAGCTGGTGGTGGTGGGCAATGGCATCACCCAGGTGGCGAACCAGAACGTCAACGGGCTGGAAAAACTGCTGAACCAGCTCGACCAGACGATCAGCACGCTGTCGGGCAGCACGGTCAACGCCAACGACCCCGCCGTGCGCACCATCCTGAAGGCCAACCTGGACGGCTTCGACGATGCGCTGAATCTCGTTACCGGCAAGGTCGCCGTCATCGGCGGCCAGCAGAACGTCCTCAAGACGATCGACGCCAACCACGAGAACGTCAGCCTGTCGAACCAGACGGCGATCCTCGACATCGGCCAGCTCGACGTCGGTACCGCGGCCATCGAGCTGAACGGCTACCAGACGGCACTCCAGGCCAGCTACAAGGCCTACAGCAAGATCGGCACCCTGTCCCTGTTCTCGGTGCTCTGACGGCGATGGATACCACATTACGACCCACGACCGCCGGCGGAACCGGCGGCACACTCGGCACCCGGGCGAATGCCTCGTCCCGCCTCGTTCCGACCCGCTCGAGCGGGTCCGTCGACGACACGGCGGCCGCCACGACGGCGGCCTCCGGCGCATCCGCGGCGCCGCTGCGCGCCAACGGCAGCGCGGCGAAGATCGCCAGCGGCCTGCAGGACCAGGTGGCGGGCGCCCAGCAGGCGCTCGACTACCTCGAACGCGTGTCGAACCAGCTCGAGACGCTGAAGGGCGAGCTGACGGCCAAGCTGGCCGGCACCCGCAACGGTTCGCGCCTGCAGCTCGAAGTCCACGCGCGCCAGCTTGCGCAAACGCTGGCCGAGCGCAAGAAGACCGGCGGCGGCAGCGTCGACAACAATCTGAATTATTCAACGAAGCCGGCCACGCAGCGCTTCCGTATCCGCGGTCTCGACATCGCCAGCATCAAACAGAGCGCGCCGCTGAACATCTCGTTCTCGGTCGGCAGCGCCGGCGGCCCGCAGATGGGCGTCAACATCGAGCCGGACCAGTCGAACCAGGAAGTCGCCCGCGCCCTCGACCGCGCCCTCGCCCCGATGGGCGTGCACGCGAGCCTGGACGAGAACGGGGAACTCGTGTTCTCGACGCCGGAATCGAACTGGTCGTCCGTCAAGGACAGCATCGCCGTGAGCGGCCGCGGCCGCGTGACCACCGAAGAACTGCCGGCGAACCTGGCACCCCAGCTGTGGAACGTGGGCACGGAGACCGGCAATGCCGACGCGCTGCGCCAGAGCCTGCGCGAAGTCGTGCAGGCGCTGGAACGCGTGCACCGTTCGCAGGCCGCCGCCAGCGCCGCCCTGCAGGCTGCCAGCGCCCAGGTGTCGGATGCCGCGACGCCGCCGCCCGACATGACGATCGCGGTCGACGACTTCGGCAAGGTCGCCGCCAGCACGGACTACGAGTCGCTGATCGCCCTGACGTCGGCGCTCGTCGGCGTCAGCCGGGATCGCGTGCTCGCGCTGCTCGGGCTCCGCTAACAACCACCGTCGCCCCGCCTGCGCGGGGGCGACGTTTGCACGTCAATGACCCAGCGGCTTCACGCTGATCGTCGTCCCCCGCAAATCGATGTCGTGGATCTCGATGCTGCCGAACGTCGGCCCCGGATGGCTGCCCACGCGGATGTTGCGGAAGCTGATCTCGCCGATCGTGCTGGGCAGGCGCAAGGTGATGGAGCCGTCCTTGTTCACGGTCGCGTGCGAATTGCCCGGGTCGTAGCTGACGTCGCGCACCGTCGTGTCGGCCGACAGCATCAGCGCGAGCGGATTGAACACCGTCGCCAGTTCGCCCAGCACGCGCACGCCGTCGTTCGGCAGCGCGTGCTGCACGGCGGTCTGCACCCCATGCTGGCCGCCCTGCGCCGCCATGGCGATCAGGCGCAGTTCCGCCTGGCGGGCCTGGTCGCGCAGCGCATCACTCAGTGGATCCTCCTTGCGTCCCTGGGCCGTCACCTCGCCCAGTTCCTCATCCGACAGCGCACGCAAGCCGCGGCCGAATTCGCGCCCGCTTTCGCCGCCCTGGCGCGTGGAGACGGCCGCCGGCGCCGCCACCGCCGCGTAGGCGTGCAAAGGCCCGAGCAATGCAGTCGCCAGCGCCGCCGCCATGCGCAGGCTGCGCTGGCGCCGCACGGCGCCGCGCACCTGCGCCTGCGTGATCAGCTTCATGTCGGCCAGGATCTCGCCCAGCCGGCGTCCGCTCTGTTCCTGCGCGCGGATTGCCGCGTCCAGCTGGTCCTGCGAGATCAGCTTCTTCTCGATCAGGATCTGGCCCAGCCGGGACCTGTTGGTACTGCGTGTCATCCAGTCGCTCATCCCCGCCTCCTCATGGTGTGGTCATCACTGCCCGACGGCCGCGCGCAGCTTCAGGCCCACGCGGTTCTGCAGCGCCGTCATCTTCGGCTGGATCTGCGCCGCGTTGGCCTTGGCCACGTTGTCGCCGACGGCCTTCTTCATCTCCGGCACGACGCTCTCGAACTTCGCCAGCACGGGCGATTCGAGGATGCCCGCCAGCTGTTTCAGCTCCTCCTCGCTGAACTTCTGCGCGAGCAGCGGCGCCACGCTGGACTGCACGATCGCGCGCGTGCTCGTGCGCAGGCCTGCGGATTCCTGTTCGACGAACGTCGTCGCCTCCGCCGTGATGTCCTTCATCGTCGCGTCCTGCTTGTCGGCCGGGACGCGGCTCTGCACCACCACGCGCGACTGCCGCAGCATGTCGGCCACCGGCGCCTGCAGCATCTGCAGGCCGACGGATTCCAGTCCCATCTTGTCCAGCACGCGCTGCACGAGCGCCTGCTTGGCGGGGGACACGCCGGTCATGCCCTCCGCGTGCGCGCCCGCGGCCAGGCCCACGCCCGCGCCGAGCGCCATCGTCATCCACATCGTTCGCAACATCGTCGTCTCCAGTCAGAACGGCCGCGTGTACGAGGCGCCCGCGTATTTCACGATCAGGCTGCCGGACACGTTGGTGGCCGCGTAAGGGTTGTAGATCAGGTTGAAGAAATTGTCGCAATTCAGATTGCAGTCGCTGCGCGCGGGGATGTCGTACGTCCCCTTCATGTAGCTGCCCGTCAGGTTGAGTTCCCCGCCGTCGTCGAAGCGGTAGCGCAGGCCGACGCTCCTGAGCTTCGTGTCCGGCAGCGGCGCGAGAAGACTCATCTGGTTGCCCGGGATGGAGCTCTTGCGCGGCTCGTAGCCGAAGCGCAGCGCGAGCTTCTTCGTCAGGTTCAGCTGCGTACCGAAGCTGTAGTTGACGACGCTCCTGAAACCCATCTTGAACGTGGCCTGGCTCGAATTCGCATAGCCGAACAGGCGCGCCATCTCGAGCAGCTTGACGCTGCGGTCGAACTGGAACGTCAGCTCGTTCCACTGGGACCAGTCGGCGTAGCTGACGTCCGCGTTCACCTGCACGTAATCCGTCAGCATCAGCTTCATGCCGGCCTGTACGCGCCACGGGAACGGGATCTGCGCCGTCATGTTCCCCGACTGGTATTCGGGGATGTCCTGCGGCATGCCGGTGACGGCGCCGACGATCGGTCCGAGCAGGCTCGAATTCAGGCCGCGCACGAAGCTGCGCAGCATCGGGTCGCTGTGGAACGTGTACGAACCGGTGTAGGTCGTGCGCGCGCCGCCCTGGTACACGAGGCCCAGCGCGAACCATTTTTTCGGTTCCCACAGCACGCCGATGTTGACCGTCGGGTCGAACGACGCACGCAGGTCGAAGTCGATGTTCGCGGCGCGCTTGAACGGGTTGACCATGCCTTCCGGACCGCCGCCGCACAGGCCGAACGTCAGCGTGTCGATCACGGTGCCGTTGCCGTCCGGGCAGACGGCCTTCTGCAGCTGGCCGACGGTGCCGAGCAGCTTGTTGGGCGCGCGGAAGTCGGTGTTGATGGCGAACGCGGAATACGCGATCGGCACCGAGATGCCGATCTTCAGCGTGTCCGACACCTTGTACGCGGCCGCCGGCGACAGGTACACGAGCCGCTGCAGCTGCACGAGACGGCCGTCGAAGCGGGCGGGATCGTCCGGGTCCTTGGTGCGGTCGATACTCATCGCGGCCGCCAGGTAGACGTTCGTGCCGAACGTCCAGCGCGAACCGGGCGCGTTGTACGACATGCCCATGCTCGGCACCAGCACGCCCGGCAGGCGCGCCTTGGGGACGCCGTAGAACGGAATGTAGAGGGCCTGGCGCACCGGGCCGCTCGACTTGCCGTTGATCGGATCGTCCTTGAAGCCGCCGATGTCGAGGTCAGGCGCGGACACGAACCGGTTCGGGTTGCGGATCGTCGCCACGAACACGGAATCGATGTGATGCGTGCCTTCCAGGCGCGCGAGGCCGGCCGGGTTGAAGTGGATCGACTCGATCCCGGGCGGATCGGCCGTCACCGCATTCCCCATCGCCATCGCGGTGGGGCTCGTAACGAGGTTGTCGGTGACGCCGGCATGGGCGACCGGCGCCAGCGCCATGGCCAGGCCGGCCGCGGCGAGCAGAACGATCGGTGACGGCGCGGCGTTCATGGGCACGGCCTCACAGCGACAACGGCAGGCTCATGGTGAGCGACAGGTTCGGCGCGGCCGCCGTGAGTCCCGCGCCGACCGTCACGTTGACGGTGGTCTTGGGCGACATGCGATAGCCCGCGCCGATCGCCAGGATGCCCGCGCTCTGCGTCTGCGTCTGTGCCTTGTTGCCATTGTCGAAGGTGAGCGTGGAGCGGGCCTGGATCGATTCCTGGAACGAGAACGACGTCGTGATCTTGTACGACAGCGCGTACGCGAAACCGAGGCCGAAGCCGAAGCTGGCACCCGGCTTCACTTCGCGCAGCGTGGCACCGTACATCTGCTGGCTCAGGTGTTTCGCGGCGAGGCTGTAGCCCACGTTGAAGGAGCCGAACAGCGCGACCGGATCGACGATGCGCGTCATGTTGGCGCCGATGTTGAAGGTGTTGACGCCGGAGCCGGTGGCCACGCCCTTCTGCACGTCGACCTTGTACGGGCTGGTGCCCGTGGCGAGGCGCACGTTGCCCGTGAGCGTGTACGCGACCTCGTCGC
The DNA here is from genome assembly GCF_047325105.1 of Massilia cellulosiltytica. Classification (NCBI taxonomy): domain Bacteria; kingdom Pseudomonadati; phylum Pseudomonadota; class Betaproteobacteria; order Burkholderiales; family Oxalobacteraceae; genus Massilia; species Massilia cellulosiltytica. The sequence goes on from NZ_CP168562.1 coordinate 5,471,272, forward strand.
GCTTGACCTCCTGCGGCTGCCAGCGCACGCCCAGGCCCACGTCGCCGATCGTGTGCGAGACGCCCGAGAAACCGCCGGAATCCGAATAGCGGCTGATCAGGGGCAGCGTGGCGTTGGCGGTCAGGTTGTTGCGCACGCCGTAGTCCGCCATGATCGTGTTGGTGATCGTGTGCGAGTTCGTGTTCTCGATCGAGAACAGCGTGGCGGTGCCGGACGACAGGTCGGTGTTGATCTTTTCCTGGCCGATGTAGGTGTAGCCCAGCTCGTAGTTCAGCTGCACCTTGCCCTTGCGGATCAGCGAGTACTGCTTGTCCACCGCGGTCAGCGTTTCCTTCAGCAGCGTCGTGTTGTCGGCATCGCCCTCCTTCTTCGCCAGCGCGTCGCGCACGGCTTCCGAGGTCGCCGTGTCCTGGGCCTGCGCCGGCACCTGGGCGAGCAGGAGGGTGCAAGCCAGCGCCGGCGCCGACGCCGACGCCAAAATGGTGGAAATCTTCATGGTGGTCCTTCGTGGTGGGTCTAGTGTTTGCGGATCGAGATGCCGCCGAAACCGTTCAGCAGGCGCTCGTTCGCCACCTGCGTGTCGATGGGGCGCTGCAGGCCGCGGTCGCGGATGCGGTCCATGTCGACCACGCCCAGTTCGTCGTCGGCCAGCGCGAGCTTCAACGCGGGCGGATGGTTCTTCGGCGGGTAGGCGATGAACAGCGTGTTGCGGTCCCACAGCGTGGCGAATTCCTCGACCGAGAACGTGATGTTGCCGGCCGACGGGTCGGCCAGGAACACGAGGCCCCCGCGCACGCCGCGCAGCACGACGAAGTGCTTGAAGCCGGCGTAGTCGATCGGCACGATGCCCGGCGCATCGAGCGTGAGCAGGTCCGCCATCTCGGCGTGGAAGCCCGCGCTCTGCACGTCGATCGAGGCGAGATAGCGCTTCATGTCGAGCAGGGAAAAGCCGCGCCGCTCGATGATCTTGTCCTTCTCGCCGAAGGCCATCATCCCTTCCATCGACTGCTGTTCGGTGACGTCGATGCCCAGGTGGTACTTGAGGATCGTGACGAGCGCCGCGGAGCCGCAGCTGTAGTCGTAGGCCTGGTGGACGATGTTCTTGTACTTGAGCTCGGAGAACGGCTCCATCGCCACGTTCGGAATGCCGGCCGCGGCCACGGACATGGTCGTCGGCAGGTCGAAATGGTCGAGCGGACGGTCCTGCACGTCGTGCCTGGCAAGCACGCCGCCGCCGCCCACGAGGACCGCGAGGATCCCCAGCAGGAATGTGTACATGATGTCTCCCTGGGGCGCTTCATGCGGCCCCTTGTGGCCCGGCTCCGTGCGCGTTCATGGCGCCCGGATGGCGGATTTTTCATGCATCCCAACGTGGTGTTTTGGCCACGTTTATTGCACTTTTTCTATATTTTGGATGCAGCCACGGCTGACGGATGTTATAAAACGCTATCGTTTTTATAAAAAACCGCTCATTCATTGAGGCACCGTGCACACTTGGGACAGGATCAGCAATGCATTGGGCGAGCCGGTCACCAGCGTGGAGATCGGCGGCGTGCCGCTGCGCGCGGAGCGCTACATCTTCCAGCTGGGCGGCTGCGAAGTCCCGCCGCTCGATTCGATGGTGCTGGCCTGCCACCTCGGCGGCGCGCGCGCCACGGCCGGGCGCAGTCCGGGCCGCTCGTTCGATTTCCTGGCCGGCGCCGCGACCGTGTTCCAGCCCGGCTTCGCGAGCCGCTGGTCGTTCTTCGGCGCGATCGACATGGCGATGTTCCACTTCCTCGACCCGGAGCACGAGATGGTGCGCCACCTGCAGCGCCTGCTCGCCGCGCGCGCCAAGTCGCCCATGTTCTCCGACCCGCTCGTGCATGCGGCCGCCCAGCAGCTGCTGGCGGAAGTGTCCCGCACCAGCACGCCGAACACGGGCTTCGTGGAGCGGGCCTGTTCCCTGATGATCGAGCAGGCGTGCCGCGTGCTGGAAGGCAAGACGGGCCGCCACCTTCCCCCGGACGCCCTCCAGCTGGGCCGCCTGCAGGGCGTGCTGGAATGGATCGGCCAGAACCTGTCGAGCGAGCTGTCCAATGCCGAACTGGCCGAGCGCGCGGGTGTGTCGGAATCGCACTTCCGCCGCATCTTCCAGGAAGCGATGGGGATGACGCCGCACCGCTATGTGTTGCGTTTACGCCTCGAACGGGTGCATGAATTACTGACCCGGACCAGCTTCTCGATCGCCCGTGTTGCGGCGCAATGCGGGTTCAACAGCCAGAGTCACATGACGGCCTGTTTCGCGGCCGCGTATGGCATCACGCCCGCTCGGGCACGCCAGCAGGCACGGTCCTGACCCGCGCCGGCAACGCCAGGTTTGCGTTGCATCAAATTGAAAATCTTGCCTGTCGAAAATGATCGTTTTTTGATAAAGACGGGATCATTTTCCGAAGCGTTGCGATTTCGCATGCACACATAATAAAAAACACACCCGGGCACAAGAACCCGTGGCCACTCAATCAATGAGTCAGGAGACCAAGCATGAGACCAGCGCAGGACGCGTCCGCACGTACGCGGTCGCCAGCGTGAAGTACCTGTCCGCCACGGACGTGGTACAACGCATCAAGGCCTGCCTCGGCGCCGAGGGCATCGACGTCGACGCCCTGTTCGCCAGGGCCGGCCTCGAATGGTTCGAGCACGGCGCGCAGGGACAGCGCGCGGCCGACCTGCTCGCGTTGTCCGACCAGTTCAGCATTCTGTGGGAAAGCCTCGCGGCGGCCAGCGGCGATGCCCTCGTCGGCTTTCGCGTGTTCGCCCCCGACCCGCTCAGCTGGCTCGGCGTACTGGGCCATTTAATGCTCGCCTCGCCCACCCTGCGCCAGGCCGCGGACAGCCTGACGCGCTACATGCCGCTCGTGTCGCCCGTCGTGCGCGCCACCATCGAGCCGAAGGCGGACCGCGTGCGCGTGGGCCTGAACCTCGTCGGCGGCGCGCGCGCCGTGCCGCAGGCGCGCTACGACTTCACCTGGAACCTGCTGCTGGCGACGTTGCGCTTCGTCGGTGCACGGCCGGACCTGAAGCCGGCCCTCGTCGAATACGCGTATCCGGCCCCGCTCGACACGGCGCCATACATGCGCCAGTTCGGCTGCCCCGTGCGTTTCGGCGCGCCCGCCAACGCGCTCGAATTCGCCAATGCCGACATCACGGCGCCCATTCCGACCGCGAACCCGCTCGCGGCGGAAGGCCTGTTCCGCCTGCTCGACGAACGCCTCGCGCAGGCCGAGCGCACGAGCGTGTCCGCGCGCGTGCGCGAGTTGCTGCCGGCGATGATCGACCAGGGCGGCGCATTGCGCGATGCCGTCGCGCGGCGCCTCGCGATCAGCGAGCGCACCCTGCAGCGCCGTCTTGCGGACGAAGGCACCGACTTTTCCACGCTCGTCGACGAGGTGCGCCGCACGATCGCGCAACAATACCTGGGCAGCGACCGCATCAGCGTCAAGAACCTCAGCTACAAGCTGGGCTTCGCCGACCCCAGCGCCTTCCACCGCGCCTGCCTGCGCTGGTTCGGCAAGGCGCCCGGCGAGTTCCAGCAGGACCGGCTGAACGCCCACGGACAAGCGGCCGTCAATGGGACCACAGGCGCAGCTGGCCCTGCATCTGCAGTTCGCCGTTCAGGGTGACCTGCCCCAGGCTCTGCGTGACGGGCCCGCGCGGGTCGGCCTGCACGCTGAGCGAATCGAAGCCGGTGTCCGTGAACTTCGTCCACGCCGGCAGCGTGATTGCCAGGTAGTTCGTGCCGTCCGCGGCCGCCTGCGGGCTGATGTTCAGCCCCACCATCTGGATCACGCCGCCGATGTTTTTCAGGACCGTGTACGTCGTGCGGCCGTCGACCGTCTGGCCGATGGTGAGACGGCTGTCGCCCGTCGTACCGTCGCCCGGTCGGTTCAGTTGCAAACGCACCGCGAAGCTGACGCCGTCGGCGCCGCGTACCTGCGCCAATTCTTCATCCGCCAGCGGCTGCGGCCCTGCCAGCGCACACCGCGCCACAAGGAGCAACAGGAGGGCGAGAAGGCGCGCGCTCACTGGCGGAACTTGACGTCGAGGTACTGCAACTGGATCGCGCCGATGCGCGAGCTGCCCAGGTCCATGTTCGCCCCCGCGTCGCTGCGGAAGCCGATGTTCCCGATCTGCAGCGTGCCGCTCGGTGCCGCCTGCCCCGCATCGGGCCAGTTGACGCCGATGTGCAGGCTCGAATTACCTGCCGCATCCGTGCGCGCGTTGAAGATGCCGGCCTGGCTCGTCACGTCGGCGATGCGCCACGGCGACGTGGGCGCGGAGCCGTCCGCCGTCGCCGCGCCGATCTTCACGTTCGACAGCACCATCGCCTCGCCCGTCGCCGCGCGGCCATTCGGCGCGAGCGTCAGGCTCCCGAGCTCGATGCGCGTGGCGAGGCCGAACGCGAGGCCGTCGCCCACGGCCGGCGTCGACCACTGCAGGCCGCCGCCGTAGAACACGAGATCCTTGAGGATCACGCTGCCGTTCCTGACGTCGAAGCCGCCGGCGTTCACGCCGAAGTCGTAGGCGACCTGCCAGACTTCGCGGCCGGCCGCGTTCTCGGGAAAGGCGATGTTGATGATGTCGGCGCGGCCCTGGCCGGCCGCGCTGATGTCGAGGCGGTACGGATCGGCGAACGGCGCGTCCGTGTTGTCGGAACGCGATGCGGCCAGGTTGCCGACGCCGAGGCTGCCGCCGCCGGGCGCGTAGTAGCGCAGCTCGGCGTTGCCGCTCATGGCGAAATTCGAGAGGTTGAAACTCATGCCGTCGCGCCCCGCCACCTTGGCGAGCGCGCTGTCCGGCAGCGGTTCGAGCGCGGCGGCCAGCGCCGGCGCGGACAACAGGATGGCGGCGGCGACGGCGCGCATCAATGCCCCGCCGCGTTATTGACCGGCACGGTGCCGGTGAGGTTCAGCGCGGTCAGCTTGTCGCGCCAGTTCAACCAGATGCCGGCCTGCGCCTCGGTCAGCGCGGGCATGCCGGCCGCGGCCTGGAATGTCACGGGCTGCTTGAGGATCGCGATCCAGAAATCGCGGCTCGGACCGTTCGCATCGCCCGCCGTGACGCCGCCCACGTTGGCGAGCGGTGTGCAGCCCGCGCACGTGCCGTCCCAGCGCTTGCCGCCGCCGGCGTCGTTCATGCTGTCGACGATGCCGGCGGCGCCCGCGTCGATGCGCATGGCGCCGGACAGCGTGGCGATCTTCATGCCGATGTCGCCGGAGATGCCGTCGAAGCCGAGGCGCATGCCGACGATCTCGCGCTGGCTGCCGCTGCCCGCGGCGGTGTTTTTGTAGACGAATTCGAAATAGGGATTCGTGATCTGCACGAGCCGCTGTGCCGCCGACGCGTCGGTGCGGCCGAATTGCAGCGCGCCGATGTCGAGGTCGGCGCCGGACCCGTTGCGCGGCGCGTACGTGTACTCACCCAGGCGCATGTTGGCGAGGTTGGCGTTCAGCGTGACGTCGGCGTCGAGGCTGATGCGCGTGAAATCGAAACCGCTGTAGCTGGAGTTACTGACCGCGAACAGGCCCTGGCCGCTGACTGTGGACAGTTCGGTGTCGGACATCGGGCGCATCTGGGCCCATGCCGCGTAAGGCAACAGCAAGAGTGCGACGATGGATGCGGTGAGCAAGGTGCGCATGGTCGAACCAGAGGGAAAACGAGCTCGAAAAAACGGCCCGGGGCAAGCCCGCGGGCCGTCCATCACCCAACCCGGGCCGCTCAGTGCGCCCAGATGTAGACGGTGGTGCCTTGCAGCTTGATGTCGTTGGCGGCGAACGAACCGTAGGAAGCGGTCGAGTTGCCCATCTTGATCGAGTCGACCGACATGCTCAGGTTCTTGTTGGTGTCGATCAGCGGGATGGCGATCTTGACGACGTCGCCAGCCGGCATGAAGGCGGCCAGGCCGGCACCGCCGGTCACGCCCAGGACGCTCGATGCGCCCGATGCCGCGCTGGCGTCGGCCTGGAACGTGGCGTTGTTGATGATGTCGATGGTTGCAGCGATGGCACCGGCGATCTTGATGTTGTTGAAGCTCACCGAGCCGCCTGCGGTATCGGTATCCGTGTAGACGAACGAACCGATGTTCACATGCAGGTCAGCGGCGATCGACACACCGTCACGGCCCGAGACCTTGGACAGTTCGGCATCGGCGATCGGGGTCAGAGCCGATGCGTACGAAGCGATCGAGGACAGGGCGGCAACGACGGTCAGTTGTTTCAGCAGTTTCATGGTATCTCCAGTGTTATTGTGATCGACGGAATCTCTTCGGGCTTACCCGCGCGTCCGCATCGGTTCCTCTGCGGCTTGTGGCCAATCGGGACGGCTGCGTCGGGACCGCTTTTGCCTTAATTGGAAGTCAATTAAGTGAAAATAATGTTATTCCTTCCAATGCAATAACCACATCGTTTTGTCCTTGCCCGGGAAGCCAAATCGATGGATTCCCGAGCCATAAAAAAACCCGCTGCGAACAGCGGGTTTTTCGTTGGAACCGGTGAAGCTTATGCGGCTTCGCGGCTGGCCTTCTTGCGCTCGTGCTCTTTCAGGTGGCGCTTGCGCAGGCGGATGCTCTTCGGCGTGATCTCGACCAGTTCGTCGTCCTCGATGAACTCGACGGCGTATTCCAGCGACATCTGGATCGGCGGCACCAGGCGGACGGCTTCGTCGGTACCCGACGCGCGCACGTTGGTCAGCTGCTTGCCCTTGATCGGGTTGACGACCAGGTCGTTGTCGCGCGAGTGGATGCCGATGATCATGCCTTCGTACACCGGGGTGTTGTGCTCGACGAACATGCGGCCGCGGTCCTGCAGCTTCCACAGTGCGTAGGCGACGGCCTGGCCGTCATCCTGCGAGATCAGCACGCCGTTGCGGCGGCCGGCCAGTTCGCCCTTGCCGTTGTCGACCGGGGAGTACGCGTCGAACACGTGGCTCATCAGGCCGGTGCCGCGGGTCAGGGTCATGAAGTCGCCCTGGAAGCCGATCAGGCCACGGGCCGGGATGCGGTATTCCAGACGGACGCGGCCTTTGCCGTCCGATTCCATGTTCTGCAGGTCGCCACGACGGCGGCCCAGTTCTTCCATCACGCCGCCCTGGTTGACTTCTTCGACGTCGACGGTCAGGTTTTCGTACGGCTCGCACTTGACGCCGTCGATCTCCTTGAAGACGACGCGCGGACGCGACACGGCCAGCTCGAAGCCTTCACGGCGCATGTTTTCCAGCAGGATGGTCAGGTGCAGCTCGCCGCGGCCCGACACTTCGAACACGGTGTCGTCCGGGGTCGGCAGCACGCGCAGCGCCACGTTCGACTTCAGTTCGCGGTCCAGGCGGTCGCGCAGCTGGCGGCTGGTGACGAACTTGCCTTCGCGGCCGGCCAGCGGCGAGTTGTTGACCATGAAGTTCATCGTCAGGGTAGGCTCGTCGACGGTCAGCATCGGCAGCGCTTCCGGCGTATCCACCGCGGTCACGGTCACGCCGATGCCGATGTCTTCGATACCGTTGATCAGCACGATGTCGCCGGCGACGGCTTCATCGACCAGCACGCGCTCCAGGCCCTTGAAGTTCAGCACCTGGTTGATGCGGCCCTTGATCGGATTCTTGTCGTCCTGGCCGTTCACGACCAGCACGTCCATGCCCGGCTTGACGCGACCGCGGTTGACGCGGCCGATACCGATCTTGCCGACGTACGACGAGTAGTCGAGCGACGTGATCTGCATCTGCAGCGGACCGTCCGGATTGTCGTCACGCACCGGCACGTATTTCAGGATGGCGTCGAACAGCGGCTTCATGTCGCCGCCGCGCACGCTTTCGTCCATGCCGGCGTAGCCGTTCAGGCCCGAGGCGTAGACGATCGGGAAGTCCAGCTGCTCGTCGTTGGCGCCCAGCTTGTCGAACAGTTCGAACGTCTGGTTGATCGCCCAGTCGGCGCGCGCGCCCGGACGGTCGATCTTGTTGACGACGACGATCGGCTTCAGGCCCAGCGCCAGTGCCTTGCGGGTCACGAAGCGGGTCTGCGGCATCGGGCCTTCCTGGGCGTCGACCAGCAGCAGCACCGAGTCAACCATCGACAGCACGCGCTCGACCTCGCCGCCGAAGTCGGCGTGGCCCGGGGTGTCGACGATGTTGATGTGGGTACCTTCGTACTCGACCGCGCAGTTCTTCGACAGAATCGTAATGCCGCGTTCTTTCTCGAGGTCGTTCGAGTCCATCACGCGGGTGTCGACCGCCTGGTTTTCACGGAAAGTGCCGGATTGGCGCAGCAGCTGGTCCACCAGGGTGGTCTTGCCGTGGTCAACGTGGGCGATGATTGCGATATTACGAATCGCGCGTTTGGTGTCTGACATATGCGTTTTCAACAGTGAAATGTTGCGTGATGGGCGGAAGAGCTCGAGACTTTCGACTTCCGGAACCCACTAGTATAGCATGCTTACAGGCCTCTGCTGCGCCGCAACGGCCTGCATCGCCAGAATAACGCCGAAATGTTGAACGACGATGACGTCAGGCGCGCAGTGCCCAGGCGGCGCTGAGCCACAGGATGAGTCCGGCACCGAGGAAGCCCACCGGCGCCGTCGGGCCGCCGCTGGCCAGCAGCGGATACAGCGCGGCGAACGCGACCATCGCCAGGCCCGTCACGTAGTGCGGTGGATTCTTGAACACATGGGCCAGCGGCAGGAAGTGCAGGCCGATGATGGCGATGGCCATCGGGATGATCCACGCGCCCTTGCCGAGATTGACCAGCACCTGCGCGAGGACGAAGATGGCGGTCCATTGTGCCGCGTTCACGATGTTGAAGACGCGCTTCATGCGGCGCCGCTCCGGCGTGTCCTGCCCGTGCGCCAGCGCGGGCGCGTAGCGGCGGTAACGGCGCCACGCGACGGCCAGCAGGGCCAGCGCCACCAGCGCGATGCCGGCACATGCCGCGGCGCCCTCGTGAGCCTGCGTCGCCCAGCCTTCCAGCCAGACGGCGCCGAACACGAAAAAGAACATGGCGCCGGTGGCCCGGCCGGCCAGTTGCGCTTCGGTGCGGAGGGAGTCGGTCGCTTGCATCACTTGATTCTGGCGCAATGTTGACGCCAGAGCAAGCGGTTAACCCTGCGGCCGCGCGATCAGCCGTTCCGGCGCCAGCACGCCCCAGTCCTGCAGGATCGCGGTGCCCAGCAGTTTATCGTCGTGGTAGACGCGCACCCTGCCGGGCGTCTCCGGCAGCGTCACCGGCTCGCGGTTCAGCGCGAGACGCTGGCCGTTGAGGAAGCGCGCGGCCAGTTCCGGCGTGAGCTCGACGCGCGGGAAGCTCGACAGCAGCGCATCGACGGGGGCCAGCAGCGACAGCGGATTGTCGTGCGCCTGCAACTGCTCCAGCGTGACCATGCCGTCGACCGTCAGGCTGCCCACCTGGATGCGGCGCAGCGCGTTCAGGTGCGCGCCGCAGCCGAGTTCGGCACCGATGTCCTCGCCCAGCACGCGCACGTACGTGCCCTTGCTGCACGTGACGCGGATCGTCAGCATCGGGGCGTCGTACGCCAGCATCTCGAGCTTGTGGATCGTGACGGGACGGGCGTCGCGTTCCAGCGTGATCCCTTCGCGCGCGTACTCGTACAACGCCTTGCCGTCGCGCTTCAGGGCCGAATACATCGGCGGGACCTGCAGGATGGGGCCGCGGAACTTCGCCAGCGCCGCGTCGATCTGCTCGACCGTGACGTTCACGGGACGGGTCTCGACGGCCTCGCCTTCGGTATCGCCCGTGGTCGTCGTGATGCCCAGGTGGACGACGGCGTCATACGTCTTGTCCGCTTCCAGCAGGTCTTGCGAGAACTTGGTCGCCTCGCCGAAGCACAGCGGCAGCAGGCCGGTGGCGAACGGGTCCAGCGTGCCGGTGTGGCCGGCCTTCTTCGCGTTGACGACGCGCTTCGCCTTGATCAGCGCATCGTTGGACGACAGGCCGACCGGCTTGTCGATGAGGAGCACCCCGTCGACGAGGTCGCGGGGCTTTTTCGGGGGACGTGCGTTCACTCGGAATCCGAATCTTCGTCGTCGTCTTTTGCTCTCGTCGCGTTCGCCTGGTCGATCAGCGCCGACATCGCGAGTCCGCGGCTCGTCGACGTGTCGTGCACGAAGTGGAGCTGCGGCAGCGTATGGATGTGCAGGCGCTTGCCGAGCAGGTTGCGCAGGTAGCCGGACGCCTTGGTCAGGCCTTCGAGCGTCTGCTTGATCTCTTCCGGGCTGTCCTTGAGCAGCGTGAAATAGATCTTCGCGTGCGCGTAGTCCGGGGTCAGCTTGACCTCGCTGATGGTAACCATGCCGACGCGCGGATCCTTCAGTTCGAAGGCGATCAGTTCCGACAGGTCCTTCTGGATCTGGTCGGCCACGCGCAAGCCGCGCTGGGGAATGCTTTTGCTGTGTTTTGCCATGTTCGTTTACTGCCGTGTATTCTTGTTATCACCCGTCATTCCCGCGAAAGCGGGAACCCATGCTGACGTTCAGAAATCGAAAAACAATCGACTTCGATCACCGTATCGATCGAGCCATCAGCGCGACCCGATATGCTCAGCATGGATTCCCGCGTGCGCGGGAACGACGAAAAATGATTTGGGGCCAGTCGCCCCGCGCCGCAAGGCGCGAGCTCCTGGCCCCAAATGGTACTCCGATCGGCAAAGGCCGTGATTACAGCGTACGCGCCACTTCCTGAACTTCGAACACTTCCAGGGTATCGCCCACCTGGATGTCGTTGTAGTTCTTCAGCGACAGACCGCACTCCAGACCGGCGCGCACTTCCTTGACGTCGTCCTTGAAGCGCTTGAGCGACTCGATCTCGCCGGTCCACACGACGATGTTGTTGCGCAGCAGGCGGACCGACGAGGTACGCTTGACGACGCCGTCCGTGACCAGGCAGCCCGCGATCGCGCCGACTTTCGACACGAGGATGACCTGGCGGATTTCCACCTGGCCAGTGACGTGCTCGCGCTTCTCCGGTGCCAGCATGCCCGACAGTGCCGTCTTGATCTCGTCGATCGCATCGTAAATGATGCTGTAGTAACGGATGTCGACGCCGTTCGTTTCCGCCAGCTTGCGCGCCTGGGCGTCGGCACGGGCGTTGAAGCCGATGATGACTGCCTTCGACGCCGTTGCCAGGTTGACGTCCGACTCGGTAATGCCGCCGACGGCCGCGTGCACGATCTGCACGCGCACTTCCGACGTCGACAGCTTCTGCAGCGAGCCGACCAGCGCTTCCTGCGAACCCTGGACGTCGGTCTTGACGATGAGCGGCAGGTTCTTGACTTCGCCTTCGCCCATCTGGTCGAGAATGTTCTCCAGCTTCGCTGCCTGCTGCTTGGCCAGTTTCACGTCGCGGAATTTACCTTGACGGAACAGTGCGATTTCGCGCGCCTTGCGTTCATCGGCCATGACCATGACTTCCTCGCCCGCGCTCGGGACTTCCGTCAGGCCCTGGATCTCGACCGGGAACGACGGACCGGCTTCGGTCACCGACTTGCCATTTTCGTCCAGCATCGCACGGACGCGGCCGAAGGACGATCCCGCCAGCACGACGTCGCCGCGCTTCAGCGTACCCGACTGCACCAGAATGGTGGCGACCGGGCCGCGGCCCTTGTCCAGGCGGGCTTCGACCACCAGGCCACGGGCCAGCGATTCCACCGGCGCCTTCAGTTCCAGCACTTCAGCCTGCAGGAGCACGTTTTCCAGCAGGTCGTCGATGCCCTGGCCGGTTTTCGCCGACACCTGGACGAACGGCGATTCGCCACCGTATTCTTCCGGCACGACGCCTTCAGCCACCAGTTCCTGGGTCACGCGGTCTGGATTCGCGCCCTGCTTGTCGATCTTGTTGATCGCCACGACGAGGGGAACGCCGGCCGCTTTCGCGTGAGCGATTGCTTCCTTGGTCTGCGGCATCACGCCGTCGTCGGCCGCCACCACGAGGATGACGATGTCGGTCGCCTTGGCACCACGGGCACGCATGGCGGTGAACGCCTCGTGGCCCGGGGTATCCAGGAAGGTGACCATGCCGCGCGGGGTGTCCACGTGGTAAGCACCGATGTGCTGGGTAATGCCGCCGGCTTCGCCCGCCGCCACCTTGGCGCGGCGGATGTAGTCCAGCAGCGAGGTCTTGCCGTGGTCGACGTGGCCCATGACGGTCACCACCGGCGCACGCGGCTTCAACTCGAAATCGGCATGCTCGCCGTGGTCGGCCAGCAGCGCTTCCGGATCGTCCTCGGCGGCGGCGAAGGCCTTGTGGCCCATCTCTTCCACCACAATCATCGCGGTTTCCTGGTCCAGCACCTGGTTGATGGTGCACATCTGGCCCAGCTTCATCAGCTGCTTGATGACTTCCGATGCCTTGACGGCCATCTTGTGCGCCAGTTCGGCGACGGTGATGGTCTCCGGCACGTAGACATCCTTGACGATGGCTTCGGTCGGGGCCTGGAAGTTCGATTCGCGATCGTCGTGGCCGCCACGACGGCCGCCGCGGCCACCACCTGCGCGCCAGCCGTCACGGCCGGTCGGCGCCGCGTTGCCGCGACCCTTCGTACCGCTGCTCGGACCGCCGCGCTTCTTGTCGTCCGACCAGGTCGAGGCCACGTTGGCCGACTTGATCGATTTCTTGTCGCCCGGCTTGGCACGGGCGCCCGCACCGTCGGCCGGCTTGGCTTCGGCCGGTTTCGCAGCCGTCGCCGGCTTGTGCAGGGTGCTCGGTTCGGCCGCCTTCGGTTTCGCAGCCGGCACCACTTCCGGCGCCTTGATCACGCGGCGCGGCTGGGCCATCATCGCCTTGATCTGGGCGACTTCATCGGCCACGGCCTTGCGTGCACGCTCGGTGGCGGCAGCGCGCTCGGCGGCTTCCTTCGCGGCCTCTTCGGCCTTGCGCTTGGCTTCCTCGGCAGCCGCTTTCTTGGCTTCCTCGGCGGCGGCGCGCTTCGCTTCCTCGGCGGCGTTCGCAGCACCTGCCGACGCCTGGGATGCTTTCTGCGCCTCGTTGGCACGAGCTGCCTCGGCTTCCGCGGCTTCGCGCTTGGCGCGCTCTTCCGCGTCGCGCTTGGCCTGCTCTTCGGCCGCCTTGGCCTGCTCGGCCTTTTCGGATTCGAGCTTGGCCAGGCGTTCCTGCTTCTCGCGCAGTTCCGCTTCCTGACGCGCGATCAGCTCTGCCTGACGGCGCGCTTCTTCATCGCGACGCGCCTGCTCGGCGGCGTCGACGACCGGCGACTGCTGGGCAGCCGCTTTCGGCGTGACGAGATCGTCACGTTGCACGAAGGTGCGTTTCTTGCGCACTTCGACCTGGATCGTGCGCGACTTGCCGCTCGCGTCAGCCTGCTTGATCTCGGAGGTTTCCTTGCGGGTCACCGTGATCTTCTTCTTTTCGCCGGATTCGGCGGCACCGTGGGTACGGCGCAGATGGTTCAGCAGCTTATCCTTATCATCCTTGGACAAGGGATCTGACGTCGAACTTTTCTCGACGCCGGCAGAACGCAGCTGCGTCAGCAGCAAATCTGCAGGCATCTTCAGTTCGGTGGCAAATTGGGCTACGTTGTTACTCGCCATTCAGTCCTCTTTTCTATGTGTCGCGAGATGATAAAGAAATTTGCTAGCTTAATAAAGCGCGAAGACCGGAAAGCAATGTGCTCCGGTCTGTCGCGTCTCATTTATGCCTTGGCCGTTTCGACCTGGCTCCAGGCTTTTGCCTGGAGGGCCTTGGCCCGGTCGTCGTACTTGGCGTCGACCAGTTTCATCTCATCGTCGGTCACATCATTAAATTCATTCTTGATCAGTTCACGGGCACGATCGGTCGGGAGCGCCAGGATGGCGCTGAACTCGTCGTAGGCCAGACCCGCGAATTGCTCCAGGGTCTTGATACCGGCCAGACCCAGCTTGCCGGCGGTGGTGCGGTCCATCCCTTCCAGGTTGGCCAGCGCCTCTTCCATACCCTCGAGACCTTCTTCCGAAGCAATCGCCTCGGTCACCAGCGCGTCGCGTGCGCGGGTGCGCAGTTCGTTGACGGTGTCCTCGTCGAACGATTCGATCTCCAGCATTTCGGAGATGGGCACGTATGCGACTTCTTCAAGGCTCGAGAAGCCTTCCTCGACCAGGATGTTCGCCACTTCCTCGTCCACGTCCAGCTTTGCCATGAACAGCGTACGCACGGCAGCGGTTTCCTGGGCAGCCTTGTTGGCCGACTCTTCGGCGGTCATGATGTTGATCTTCCAGCCGGTCAGCTCGGACGCCAGGCGTACGTTCTGGCCCGAACGGCCGATCGCGATTGCGAGGTTTTCCTCGTCGACGACGACGTCCATCGCGTGCTTCTCTTCATCCACCATGATCGACGACACGTTGGCCGGAGCCAGCGCGCCGATCACGAACTGGGCCGGATCTTCCGACCACAGCACGATGTCCACGCGCTCGCCGCCCAGTTCGCCGGTCACGGCCTGCACGCGCGAACCGCGCATGCCGACGCAGGTACCGATCGGGTCGATGCGCTTGTCCGCGGTAAAGACAGCGATCTTCGCACGGACGCCCGGGTCGCGGGCGGCCGACTTGATCTGCAGCAGACCCTGCTCGATCTCGGGCACTTCGAGTTCGAACAGTTTCATGATGAATTCCGGTGCCGTGCGCGACAGGATCACCTGCGGGCCGCGCATGTTGCGGTCCACGCGCAGGATGTAGGCACGCACGCGGTCGCCGATGCGCAGGTTTTCCTTCGGGATCATCTGATCGCGCGGCAAGCGCGCCTCGATCTTGCCCGATTCGACGATCGCATCGCCGCGCTCCATGCGCTTGATGGTGCCGGTGACCAGCGCGTCGCCGCGCTCCAGGAAGTCCTGCAGGATCTGCTCGCGCTCGGCGTCGCGGACGCGCTGCAGCACGACCTGTTTCGTGTCCTGGGCGAAGCGGCGGCCGAACTCGACCGACTCGATCGGCTCTTCGATGTATTCGTCGACTTCGATGTCCGGAATCTGTTCCTTGGCTTCGAAGTGCAGGATTTCCTGGTCAGGCAGCTGCAGGCCGGCCTCGTCGGGCACGACGTGCCAGCGGCGGAAGGTTTCGAATTCGCCCGTGTCGCGGTCGATGGACACGCGAATGTCGACCTCGCCTTCATAGCGCTTTTTGGTAGCTTGCGCCAGGGCGAACTCGAGCGCCCCGAAGACCACTTCCTTATCGACGTTCTTTTCGCGCGCGAGCGCATCAACCAGTAACAAAATTTCGCGACTCATGCTTTGCGACTCCTAAAATCCACCTTCGGCACCAGGCGTGCCTTGTCCAGTTCGGCCAGCGTAAATTCGAGCAACGCCGGCCCATCCTTGCTTTCAAATTCCAACCCGATCTTGTCGCCCTCCGGCGCATGCAGGATGCCCGTCCAGGTCTTGCGGTTCGCGGTGCCGGGCATCGCGACGCGCAGCTTGACGGTGCATTCGCTGCCGGCAAAGCGTTCGAAGTCGGCCAGGGTGCGCACCGGACGGTCCAGTCCGGGCGACGACACTTCCAGGCGCTCGTAGTCGACGTTTTCGACCATCAGCACGTGCGACAGCTGGTGGCTCACCGTGGCGCAATCCTCGACCGAGATCGGTCCCTTTTCGTCCGCCACTGCCGCCGGGAAGTCGATAAACACGCGCAGGATGCCTCGCTCGCCCCGTTCGATATCGACGAGGTCGTAGCCCAGTCCACTGACTGTCGTGGCAATCAAATCAAACAACTGCACAGGTTTCTCCACGGTCCGGTGCCGGACCCTTAAAACGATTCAACAAAAAAAAAATGGGCAACTGCCCATCTTTTGTATTCCCAACTGGAGCTTGTTCGCCAAAACAATATTGGGAAGCACTCGGGTTAGACACGCATTATAACCCGATACAGGGTCGGCCGCAATCGCCGCACTGCAAAATGAACAGCTGTGCAACAGTTTACACGTTTGAAGAATACGGCGCTGCAAGCGATTCATTTTCGCGCGGCATGACCCAAATCATGCCCGCGCGATTTGACGAATTAACCGCGGCGACCGCGGCGCGGCATGCCGTGGTCGCTCACGCGCGGACCCTGGCTGCGGCGGTTCTGGCCAGCGCCGGCAAAACCGAACGTCGTCTGCAGCGGATCCGGCTGGCGCGGGCCCTTGCCGCCACCGCCACCGCCGCCGCCGCCACTACCACGCGGCTGGTTGTTGCCACGCGGCTGGTTGCTGCCGCGTGCCTGGCCACCGCCGAAGCCGCGTCCACCCTGGCCCTGACCCTGACCCTGACCGCCGCGGCCGCCCAGGATGCCGCCCTCTTCGCGCCCCGAGCCGACACGCGCCACCGGCGGGCCGAACGGATCCACGTTGCGGTTGGCGTCGGCGCGGTCGATGCGGTTGCCGTTCGAGCGGTGATCGTCGTTGCCGCGGCCCTTGGGACCACCCTGCCCCTTGCCCAGCCCCTTGCCGCCGGCAGCGCCCTTGTTGTTCTGTCCGCCGCCCTTCTTCTCGATGCCGAAGGCGTCGAGGAAGTTGCGGACGTCGTTTTCTTCCAGCTCTTCCCAGCGGCCGCGCTTGAGGCCCGACGGCAGGGTCATGGCGCCGTAGCGCGTACGGATCAGGCGCGAGACGGTCAGGCCAACCGCCTCGAACATGCGGCGCACCTCGCGGTTGCGACCTTCGCCGATCACCACGCGGTACCAGCGGTTGACGCCTTCGCCGCCGCCATCGGCGATCTTGGTGAACGAGGCCGTGCCGTCGTCGAGCTCGACGCCGGCCAGCAGTTTCTGGCGCATGCCCTCTTCCAGCTCGCCCAGCGTACGCACGGCATATTCGCGGTCGATGTTGTAGCGCGGGTGCATCAGGCGGTTCGCCAGATCGCCGGAATTCGTGAACAGCAGCAGGCCCTCGGTGTTGAAGTCGAGGCGGCCCACGGCCAGCCATTTGCCGCTCTTCATGGTCGGCAGGCGGTCGAACACGGACGGACGGCCTTCCGGATCGTCCGCACTGACGATTTCGCCGGCCGGCTTGTGGTACACCAGCACGCGCGGCGGCTTGTTGTTGTTCACGCGGCGCTGCAGCAGCTTGCCGTTGATGCGCACGGCGTCCGTCGGCAGGATGCGCTGGCCGATGTGGGCCGGCTCGCCATTCACCGACACGCGGCCGGCGATGATCAGTTCTTCCATGTCGCGGCGCGAACCGAGGCCTGCTTCCGCCAGCACCTTATGCAGCTTCGGTGCGTCGTCCTCGGCCGTCAGGTCGCGGCGCGCCTTGGTCGGCTGCGACTGGCCGCGGCCGCCCTCGTTGGCGTCGAACGCGTCCGACGTGACGAACGAGAACACGGCGTCGGCATCGTTGCCCTTGCCGCCCTTGGCCGGCTTGTTGCCCGGCCTGGCGTTCTTGCCCTTGCCCTGCTGTTTCTGGTTCTGGCCCTGCGGTTGAGCGTTCTGGCCGCCCTGGGCGCCCTGGGCGTTCTGCGCCTGCTGGCCGCGCTGCTGGCCTTGCTGGCCTTTCTTCTGCTGCTTGCCGCCGCGCTGGTCGCGGCGCTGCTCGCTGCGACCGGCTTCGACCGGCGCTGCCTCGGCGGCAACGGCTTCCACCGCGGGCGCTTCCGACTCGACGCGCGGCTGGCGCGGTTCGCGCGGTTCGCGCTGCTGGCGCTGCTCGCGCATCTGGCGCGGGCCGCGCGGCTTGCGCTGGCTTGCAGCCTCGTCCGCCGGAGCGGCTACGGCAGGTGCGGGTGCGGGTGCGGGTGCAGCAGCAACAGGCGCGGGCTCGGCCACGGCGGGCGCAGCCTCGACCACCTTACGGGTACGCGGCTTGCGCGGCGCCGGTTCGGCGGCCGGTGCGGCGGCGGCCGGCGCCGCACCTTCCGCTGCCTCGGCCGCCTTCTGGGCCGCGGTCTTGCGCGTGCGTTTCGGTTTTTCCACGGCGTCCGGCTGCGCGCCTTCCGGTGCGGGTGCGGGCGCGGGTGCGGCCTCCGCCTTCGGCTTGGTGCGACGCTTCGGCTTGGCGGCCGTCTCCTGTCCTGCCTCGGCAGGGGTCGTCTCGTTCATGTCAGTTGGATTCATCATTCGTTTCTTGGTTTTGCTGACCTGGCGCGACGATCAGTCGTTGGACGCGAGCGCTTGGTCGTGTATCGGGACTTCAACGGGTGAAGTGTCGTCAAATTGTTGCAGGGCCGCTTCCAGTGCTTCCAGGCTGCGCCCGGCGCCGACGTCGGCCACCTGCTGCAGCGGCGGCAACTGGGACAGCGCGGCGAGCCCCAGATCGTCGAGAAACTGCTTCGTCGTTCCCAGCAGCGCGGGGCGCCCGGGCACTTCGCGGTGGCCCACCACGTCGATCCAGCCGCGGTCTTCCAGCATCTTGATCGTCTGCGAATTCACCGCCACGCCGCGGATTTCCTCGATGTCGCCGCGCGTCACCGGCTGGCGGTAGGCGATGATCGCCAGGGTTTCCAGCGTCGCGCGCGAGTACTTCGGCGGTTTTTCCGGCGCGATCCGGTCCAGGTAAGGCTTCATTTCCGGGCGGCTCTGGAAACGCCAGCCCGATGCCAGGCTGACGATCTCGATGCCGCGATCCTGCCAATCCTGGCGCAATTCTTCGAGCAGGATCTTGATCGTATCCGACCCGACGCCGGCGCCGAGCGGCTGGCCGTCCGACTGGCCGTCCTTGTCCACGTCGACGAAGAGCTTCTTCATGGCGTGGATCGTCATCGGCTCGCGCGCGCACAGCAAGGCGGTCTCGAGGACCTTCTTGGCCTCATCAGTGTTCATAACGATGTCGTCAGCGGAGTGTGCAACTCTGGATGCTAAGAATCATCAAACATAACCCGTTCCACCAGCTGCGCGGCAGCCGCCAGACTGAGACTTCATGCTTTGAAACGGGGTTCCATCGCCCGGATTGGCGTACCGGACGGGATACCGTGAGGGTTTGCGCCCTGCCACGGGGCGGCTCACCGGAAAGTGGACCGCAAACGGTTGATTTTCAAGAGAAACGGGGCTGCCGGCTCCATCGGGAGACTGGGCTCTGGAGGCGAGGCTCCTGGCGCCGGGCTAAGCGAACGACATCGTTTCTTCCAACTGACGGCCATTGTACCCGATAAAACCGGGAAAAGAACATTGCCATGCATCGGAAGCGACACCGCGGGCGCGGATCACACGCCCGGATGGTCCGCGAGGATAGCCGAAACGCCCACGAAGGCGGGGTAGTCGGCCGTGATCACATAGGTCGGCACCTGCGCCAGATAGCCGGCGAAGCGGCCTTTCTGCTCGAAGCGGGCGCGGAAGCACGAGGCGGCGAAGCGCTCGCCCAGGCGCGGCACGATGCCGCCGCCGATGTAGACGCCACCCTGGGCACCCAGCGTGACGGCCAGGTTGCCGGCGATGGTGCCCAGCATGCCGCAGAAAACCTCGATGACCTCGTCGCACACGACGCAGGTGCCGGCCAGGCCGCGGCGCGTGATCTCGGGGGCATCCAGCGCCTCCACCGCGCCGCCGCGCAGGTTTGCCAGCGCGCGGTAGATCAGTTCCAGACCGGAACCGGACAGGAAGCGCTCGGCCGACACGTGTTCGAATTCGCGCCAGGCGAATTGCAGGATGGCGACTTCCGTCTCGTTGGCCGGGGAAAACGTCACGTGGCCGCCTTCGCTGCGCAGTGCCGTCCAGGCGGGCTTGGCGCCGGCCGGCAGGTTTTCCGCCGGCACCAGGCCGGACACGCCCAGGCCCGTCCCCGCCCCCAGCAGGCCGATCGGACTGCCCGCGACGGGCGCGCCGCCGCCGATCTGGCGCTTCTCGCCGTCCGCCAGGTGCGGCAGCGCCATCGCCAGCGCGTAGAAATCGTTGACGACGGCCAGCGCGTCGAATCCGCACTCGCGGCGCAGCGTCTCGATCGAGAATTCCCAGTGATGATTGGTCATGCGCACGAAGTCGCCGACGATGGGATTCGCGATCGCGATCGCGCCATGGCGGACGGCGCCCACGGCGGCCACGTGCGGCAGCGCGAGGTAGGCACGCAGTGCGTCGGCGAGGGTCGCGTACGCGGCGCAGGGCAGGACTTCGATCAGCCCGGCCGTGCCTGGTCCGGTTTCCAGCGCGAAGCGCGCATTGGTCCCGCCGATGTCGGCCAGCAGGCGCGGGCTCGCGTATCGGGCGCTGTCGAGGCGCGGTTCGGTGGACGGATCGACGATGGCAACGGGCGAAACGATCATGGCAGGCCGTAAGAAACAGATTCCTCGAAGCTTAAGGATTTCTTGGCTGCAGCGCAAGCTTTTATTGTAGTTTAGGTACATCCGACCCAACACACTGGCGAATCTGTGTAAAACCCCTGTACGGTGACGAGTAGTCCAGCTACCAATGCACGGGATTTATCGAAAGCACGGGCGAGCGCCGGCGCCGGGCCGGCGCCGCGTGATCGGAAAACGGGATAGTGATCAACCGTGCTTGGGGTTGAGCTCGGCGTCGGCCTGGGCGGCCGCGCAGTGGTCGTTCCACGCATCCAGACCGCCGTGCAGCGGACGGGCGCGATGAAAACCGTTCTTGACGAATTCCTTCGCCACCTGCGCCGCCGTGACGTCGTTCGGGCAGGAGCAATAGATGACGATGTGGCGGTCCTTGTCGAGCGTGGCCATCAGGCGCTCCGGCACATGGTCGCCATAGACCAGCGCGCCGGGAATGCCTGCTTCCAGCTGGCGCGCGGTGACGCCGCGGGCGTCGACGATCAGCGGATCGTGTCCCGCCTCGACCAGGGTCTTGAGCTCGTCCATCGTGATGCGCGGCAGGTTGGCCCCGCCGAGGTTGCGCTTGCGCTCGATGTACTTGAACGCCACGAACAGCACGAGCAGGAAGCCGACCACCATCAGCGCCGTGCTGCCCAGGGTCTCGAACCAGGCGATGACGTCGTCCACGCTGTTGTGGAACCAGGCACCGAGGCCCATGCCCACGCCGCTCCACAGCAGGCCGCCGGCGACGGACAGCCAGACGAACTGCGGCGGCGTCGTGCCCATGGCGCCGGCGAGCGGCGGCGCGATCGTATTGAAGCCGGGAATGAACTTGGCGACGACGAGGGATTTCGCGCCCCAGCGGCTGAAATTGTCCTCGGTCTGGCTGACGCAGGAATCGGGCGACAGCGAAATCTTGCACAGCAGGCGCAGGATGCGCTTGCCGTAGTAGCGGCCGGCGCGGAACCAGAAATAATCGCTGATGAGGCAAGCCAGCACGGCCGCGGCCAGGTACAGCGGCCAATTGGCCCCGCCGTCGACGGCCAACGCACCGGCGATGATCAGCACCGGAAACGCGGGAATGGGCAGTCCGATCTGTTCGAGCAGGACGATGCCGAACACGATGAGGACGCCATATACGTGAATCAGGTGGGAGAGCTGGGCCATCCTCATATGGTAGCGGAAAACCGGCACCGGCGTGGCGAAAGCGGCAACGCGCGCAGCCCGCGCGCAACACCCAAAATTCGGGGTCAGAGCACATTTATTTCGAAATTCGGGGTCAGAGCACATTTTTGAACAATGGCTCGTGATCACAAATTTCTCGGTAAAGCCGATCACGCCAAGCCGCGCCGGCGCGATCGTCTCAGTCGAACTTTTCCGCAAGCCATTGACACAAAATGTGCTCTGAGACGTACCGGGTTTAGTGGACATCCCAAATAGAGGACAATACGTTCCCATGGATAAGACTAAACCCGACGCTACCGGACGCAAAAGCTTCACGAAGGCTTTCAAGCAAGAAGCAGTCGCACGTCTGAAGAAAACTGATAACGCGACGGCTCTGGCGCTGGAACTTGGCGTGCGGCGCAACTTGCTCTACAAATGGGCTGAGGCGCTCGAGAAAGCTGGCGCGGAGAAGGCGTTTAATGGCCCGGGGCGGCCGCTGGCACAGGACGAAGATGAGTTGACCCGACTGCGGCGGGAAAATGAGCGGTTAAAGATGGAGAATGCCATCTTAAAAAAGGCGGACGCGTACTTTGCGAAACGCAAGCCGTGAAGTACGCCTTTGTTCATCAGCACTGCAAAGAGTTTCCAATTGCGATGATGTGTCGGCTGCTGCAGGTAAGCCGAAGCGGCTGTTATGCCTCGCACAGGCGTGAGCCGAGCATACGCAGTCGTGAAGACGTCGCGCTACGTATTCGCATCGAAGAATTGCATGCAAAACAGTGGCGCGCGCCAGGCGTCATCAAGACTTGGCGCCTGCTGCAGGCTGACGGAGTGAACTGCAGCCGTAACCGCGTGGCCAGGATACGCCGGATTGCTGGTATCGAGACGCGACGCATGGCGCGGTTTAAAAAAATGCGGACGTATCAAAAGAGCGAGCCACCCGCAGAAGATTTGGTCAAACGCGAATTTGCCGTAAAGTTGCCCAACCGGGTCTGGGTCGGCGATATGACGCAGATCGCGACAAGAAAAGGGCCGTTGCATCTTGCCGCCTTCATCGACCTGTGCACACGTCGCGTCATCGGCTGGGCCACTGCAACGAGCCAGACAGCCAGGCTGGCCGTGACAGCACTGCAAGCAGGTATTGAACAGCAAAAGCCTGTCGGCGGGCTAATCTGTCATACGGATCAGGGCTCGCAGTTTGCCTCGGCCATGTTTCGCAATCACTTGCAAGACAACCAAATATGCCCGAGCATGAGCCGCAGAGGAAACTGCCACGACAACGCCGTGGCAGAGAGCTTCTTTTCGAACCTGAAGAACGAAGTGACGCACCACACGGTCTATGAAGATCAGCAGTCGGCACTAGCCGCCATCACCGCCTACATCGACGTGTACTACAATCAGCAACGCCTTCATCAGACGCTCGGCTACCGTACGCCGGCCGAAGTCGAAAAAATGCACAGGTGTACCTGATTTAACCTGTCCACCAAACCGGTGCATCTCACTCTGACCCCGAATTTGGTCCGAAATGTGCTCTGACCCCGAATTTTTCAGGCGCCGCGCGGGATTGCGGCCAGCAGTTGCTGTGTGTACGGATGCTGCGGATTGCGATAGAGCTCGTCCGCATCGGCCATCTCGACGACGCTGCCGTGGTGCATCACCATCACGCGGTCCGAGATGTACTTCACCACGGACAGATCGTGCGAGATGAAGATGTAGCTCATCCTGTACTCGTCCTGCAGGTCCTGCAGCAGGTTCAGCACCTGCGCCTGCACGGACACGTCGAGCGCGGACACGGATTCGTCGCACACGAGGATCTCCGGCTTCATCGTCAGGCAGCGCGCGATGGCGATGCGTTGTCTCTGGCCGCCGGAGAATTCGTGCGGATAGCGGTCGAACGCCTGCACAGGGAGACCCACTCTCTGCAGCAGATGGCGCGCATGTTCCGTGCGCTCCGCATCGTTCGCGCCGATGCGGTGGATGCGCATCGGCTCCAGCAGGATCTGGCCGACGGTGAAGCGCGGGTTCAGCGACGCGTACGGATTCTGGAACACGATCTGGATGCGCCGCTTGTACGCCTGGAACTCGGCATCGCTCATCGCGACGAGGTCGCGGCCGTCGAACAGCGCGCTGCCGCCGGTCGCGCGGTGCAGGCGCAGCAGCGTGAGGCCGACCGTCGTCTTGCCCGATCCCGATTCTCCCACGACGCCCAGCGTTTTCCCGCGCGGGAGCGTGAACGACACGTCCTTCACGGCCTGGAATTCGCGCTTGCCGAACAGGCCTTCGCGCACGTAGAAACTCTTCGCCAGCCCCTTGACCACGAGGATGTCCTCGTCGCCCGGCGCATAGCCGCGCGCGCGCTGGGGCAGCGTGTCGCCGGGCTGCGCGCGTCCGCTCAGGTAATCGTCGATGACGGGCAGCCGCACGGGCCGCGCATCCAGCGGCGGGCGGCAGTGCAGCAGCGCGCGCGTGTACGCGTCGCGCGGGGCGCCCAGCACCTGCGCGGCAGCGCCCTCTTCCCGCACCTCGCCGTGGCGCATGACGATCACGCGGTCCGCGATCTCGCCCACCAGGCCCAGGTCGTGCGTGATGAAGAGCACGGCCATGCGGCGGCGTCGCTGGAGCGCCGCGATCAGGTCCATGATCTGCTTCTGGATCGTCACGTCCAGCGCCGTCGTCGGCTCGTCCGCGATCAGCAGCTTCGGTTCGCACGCGATGGCCATCGCGATCATCACGCGCTGCTGCTGGCCGCCCGACATCTGGCTCGGATAGGCGTCGATCTTTTGCGCGGGATCGGGAATGCCCACTTCCTCCAGCAGTTCGAGCGTGCGGGCGCGCGCCTGGCGCTTGTCCATGCCGAGGTGCAGGCGCAGCACTTCACCGATCTGGAAGCCGACCGTGAACACGGGATTCAGCGACGACATCGGTTCCTGGAAGATCATCGCGATGTCCTTGCCGCACAGGCGCCGGCGTTCCGCGATCGGGAGGTCGAGCAGCTCGCGGCCTTCGAAACGGATCGACGAGCCGGGATGGATGATCGTCGTCTCGGCCGGCAACAGGCCCATCACGGCGAGCGAGCTGACGGACTTGCCGCTGCCCGATTCGCCGACCAGCGCGACGGTCGCATCGAGCGGCAGGCTGAACGAGATGCCCTTCACGGCCTCGAACGTGTTCTTCCTGTCGGTCCGGAAGGACACGCGCAGATCATGGACCTCGAGAAGATTCATGGTGCTCATTTGAGTTTCGGATCCAGCGCATCGCGCAGCGCATCGGCGAACAGCGAGAACGCCGTGACCAGGATGGCCATGGCGCTGGCGGCCGCCGTCAGTTGCCACCATTTGCCGAGGATGAGTTCATTCTGCGCCTCGTTCAGCATGCTGCCCCACGAGACGACGCCCACCGGCACGCCGAAGCCGAGGAACGACAGGATCACTTCGGCCTTGATGAAGCCGACGACGAGGATCGACATCTGCACGAGCGCCACGTGCGACACGTTCGGGAAGATGTGCACGAACATCTTGCGCCAGCCGGACGCGCCGATCGCGTCGGCCGCCATCACGTATTCCCGCGCCTTGTGCTTGATGTACTCGGCGCGGATCAGGCGGTACGGCCCCGTCCAGCCGGTGAGGCCGAGGATCAGCACGATCGTCAGCACGCCCTTTGTCTGCAGCACGGCGGCCACGGTGAGGATCATCAGGATCGAGGGGATCGCCGTGAACACGTTGTAGAACCAGTTGAACAAATCGTCGACCAGCCCGCCATAGAAGCCGGACAGCGCGCCGAACAGCGTGCCCAGCGCGACGGCGACGAACGCGGCGACGAGGCCCACGACGATCGACGTCTGGCCGCCCTTGATCGTCTTCCTCACGATGTCGTGGCCCCATTTGTCGGCGCCGAACGGCAGCGTGGTGCGTTTGGCCGCATGCGCGGCATGGCCCTGGCGTGCCAGTTGCGCCCGTAGCTCGGCGATGTCGCCCGCGAGCGGATCGAGCGCATTCGGCGGCGCCGGCCGCGGCGGCAGCGCGAGCGCGGCCAGCGCTGGATCCGGGCCGACGAAGGAAGGCGGCGCGTAATTGACGGCCACTTCGTCTTCCCAGTCGGCCGCGACGAGACCCGTCGCCGCCAGCACGACGGACAACAGGAACAGGCCCACGACGGCCAGCGAGACCATCGCGACGCGGTCGGCACACAGGCGGCGCCAGGCCAGACCCCACAGGCCGACAGGCGTTGCGGGAAGGGTCAGCTCTTGAACCGTCATTTGAGCTGCACGCGCGGGTCGACGGCCTGGTACATCAGGTCCGCCAGCAGGTTGAACACCATCGTGGCGGCGGCGACGTACACGGTGATCGCCTTGATCACGGGGAAGTCGCTGCGCTCGACGGCGAGGATCACTTCGCGCCCGATGCCGGGGATGCCGAAGAAGCGCTCGAGCAGGAAGGCGCCGATCAGGAGCGCCGGCAGGTTGGCCATGACGTATGTGATGATGGGAATGGCGGCGTTGCGCAGCACGTGCACCCAGACGATGCGCCGCTCCGGCAAGCCTTTCGCGCGCGCCGTGCGCACGTAGTCCTGCCCGACTTCGTCCAGCACGAAGCTGCGGAACAGGCGCAACGTCGGCGCCAGCGACACAGTGAGGCCGATCAGGATCGGCAGGGTGGCGTAGCGCAGCAGGTTTTCCGTGAAATGCTCGCCCCACCCCTGCACGGGGAACAACCCGAGCTTATAGGCGAGACCATACTGGAACACGATGATGTAGACGAGGATCGAGATCGACATGCCGACCGTGCACGCGACCATCACGATGCGGTCCGTCAGCGAGCCGCGCACGAAGGCGACGGCGAGCGCCAGCGCGATGCCGATCGTGGTCTCCAGCACCGTCAGCGGCACGAGCACCGTCAGCGATGGCCCCAGGCGGCTGGCGATGATGTGCGACACGGGCTCGCCCGTCGCCCACGCGTTGCCGAAGTCGAACGTGACGATCTGCTTCACGAAGATGCCGAGCTGGACGTACCACGGCGCATCGAGCCCCAGCTGGGCGCGGATGTTTGCGATGGCGCGCGCGTCGGCCATCTTGCCCGCCAACAGGTACGAGGGGTCGCCGCCGACCCAATTGAACAGCACGAACACCAGCACGACGACGCCGGCCATCGTCGGCAGCATCTGCCACAGGCGCCGCAGGATATAAGCAAACATCGGGATTCCCGGGTGAGTCTTCGAACGCGTTCGGAACTATAGACCAGATTGCGCCGCCCCTGCCGGGAAAAGATGTCATGAGGCCATAACCAAATGGATGGGCTGTTGTGGTGTTTACGCAATATGCATTGTCATCGTATTGACACATTGCACGCTGCGGTGGTCTGATGCGTTGCCAAAAAATGAATTCTAGATTTTTGGACAATGAGAGAGAGCTTACATCATTAGATTTTCCAGTCCGGCATATACATACCATGAATGTTCCGAATCTGGAATGCGTCGATGTTTAGCCTTGCCATCGAAGCCCCATTTGGAGTTGTAATGTATCAAAAGAAAGCTATCGCACAAGCAGTCACGCTCGCCCTCGCCTATGCGGCGCTGGGCGCTGCACCGGCCGTGGCGCAAGACGCCCAGGGTCCGATCCAGCGTGTCGAAATCACCGGTTCCAGCATCAAGCGCGCGACCGCCGAAACGGCTTCGCCCGTGCAGGTGGTCAGCCGCGAAGACCTCGCCAAGTCCGGCAAGGGCACCGTCGCGGAATACCTGCAGACCTTGACGTCGGATGGCGCCGGTTCGCTGCCGACCGGTTTCGGCAACGGCTTCGCCGCCGGTTCCACCGCCATCTCGCTGCGCGGCCTGGGCGCCACCTCGACCCTGGTCCTGCTGAACGGCCGCCGCATGGCACCGTTCGCGCGCGCCGACGACGGCCAGAAGAGCTTCACCGACCTGTCGACCGTGCCGATGGAAGCCGTCGAGCGCATCGAGATCCTGAAGGACGGCGCCTCGTCGACCTACGGCGCCGACGCGATCGCGGGCGTGGTCAACATCATCCTGCGCAAGGACTTCGTCGGCACGACCTTCAAGGCCGAAGTCGGCGAATCGCGCTACCACGACGCCGGCACCGGCAAGGCCGCGCTCACCTGGGGCAAGGGCCGCCTGGACGAAGACGGCTACAACGTCATGGTCAACGCCGAGTTCTACGGCAACCAGTCGCTGCTGAACAAGGACCGCGCGGGCCGCGAATGGATCGGCCATGGCGACATCCGTCCGTGGGGCTATGCCGCCAACACCCAGTTCGGCTACGGCTACATCACGTCGGGCGCGTCCCAGCCGACGCCGACCGGCGCGCTGCGCGATCCGAAGACCGGCAACTACGTGTCGCTGCCGGGCTGCTCGCAGTTCTCCGTCACCGCGGCGCAAGACCCGGCCGGCGGCTGCCTGTGGTACGCCGACCAGTTCCGTTCGATGCAGCCGAAGATCGGCGGCATGAACTTCTACACCCGCTTCACCAAGAACCTGAGCAACGACCTGCAGTTCTACGCCGAAGCCGGCTACTCGAAGCGCGACACCGAATTCACGCTGATCCCGCCGTCGACCAGCGGCACCATCGCGTTCCCGCCGAACGCCGCCAACCCGACCGGCATCATCAACTACGGCAACGCGATCCTGATGGGCGCCACCCATCCGCAGAACCCGTACGGCGTCCCCGTGCGCCTGCGCTACTCCCTGTTCGACGTCGGCCCCAGCACCCGCTCGGCCGACAACGAATTCTCGCGCTTCGTGTTCGGCCTGAAAGGCACCGTGGCGGGCTGGGACTTCGACACCGGCCTCACGCACTCGCAGTCGGCACTCGACCTGAACTACAGCAACATGCTGAACATGAAGGTGCTGCAGGCCGCGCTGGGCGATCCGACGAACGCCCTGTTCCCGTACTACATCGGCGCGCAGGCCGGCAAGAACCCGGCGGCGCTGTACGCCGCGCTGGCCACGAACGCCACGTCGCACTCGACCACCAAGCTGGACGTCCTCGACTTCAAGGCGTCGCGCGAACTGATGCAACTGCCGGGCGGCGCGCTGGGTCTCGCGGTCGGCGGCGAATACCGCCACCAGTCGCTGGACAACCCGTCGCTGTCGGGCACGTCGGACGGCTCGATCAACTCGTCGTACGTGGCTGCCCAGGGCTCCCAGAACGTGTCGGCCGTGTTCTTCGAAGTGGCTGCGCCGATCGTCAAGACGGTCGAGCTGAACGCCGCCGTCCGCTACGACAAGTACAAGGACTTCTCGTCGACCACGCCGAAGTTCGGCGCCAAGTGGACCCCGCTGAAGACCTTCGCGCTGCGCACGACCTACACGGAAGGCTTCCGCGCTCCGGGCCCGGCGGAGTTCAGCCCGGCCTCGCAGAGCACCGGCAACTCGGCCGTGCGTGACCCGATCCGCTGCCCGGGCGGCACGCCGGCCGCCGGCGGCGCTACCCAGGCCGACTGCTCGATCACGATCGGCGCCGTCAAGGTCGGCAACCCGAGCCTGCAGCCGGAAAAATCGAAGGGCTACACGCTGGGCATGGTATGGGATCCGTTCGACGGCACCGCGCTGTCGCTGGACGCCTTCAAGATCAAGCGCTCCAACGAGATCAACCCGCTGTCGTACGTGGAAGCCGCCGCCCTGCCGACCGCGATCCGCAACGACAACAACCTCGTCGTGAATGGCGTCGCGATCCCGAACACTGGCACGCTGCTGCTGTCGAAGGCGCCGTACCAGAACTCCAGCTTCACGGAAGTCAAGGGTGTCGACCTGGACGTCAAGCAGCGCTTCCGCCTGGGCGACTACGGCCGCGCCACCGTGGGCCTGACCTGGACGCACGTCGCATCGTGGGTGCGCGCCGAGAAGAACGGCACGCGCTTCCAGTACGCCGGCACGCACGGCAACTGCGATACGTCGGACTGCGCAGGTACGCCGAAGGACAAGATCAGCACGACCGTGTCCTGGGACCGCCAGGACCTGAACGTGACGGCGACCGCGAACTACCGCGCCGACATGCAGAACGTGTACTTCGCGGGCGACAAGTGCGCCTCGCAGTACGCGAACGGCTCGCCGGCACCGGGCAACTGCCGCCTGGCGTCGTTCACGACGATCGACCTGTCGGCCCGTTACCAGGTCACGCAGCAACTGCAGGTCTACGGCTCGATCACGAACCTGTTCGACAAGATCGCACCGCTGGATCCGCTGACCTACGGCGGCATGAGCTACAACCCGATGGACGCGAGCGGCGCCATCGGCCGCTTCTTCAAGGCCGGCGTGCGTTACCAGTTCTGATGACAGACAGCCGGTTCGCCGGCTGATCGTCGGACGATGACGAACGGGACAGTGAGCACTCACTGTCCCGTTTGTTTTTGGTGCAGCGCCGCACCACAATGGGGCAAAGAGTTGTAATTACGTGCCTATAAAATTCCGAATAAAAAACTAAATACAACATTTAAAGCAGAATTTCTATTAGCCATTTTTTCATTTCAAAAAATTTGGTTTGGTATTTACAGTATTTATGCATATATGCATATTTACACGTTGACTTTGTTTATTAGCAATGATTTCATTGTCTTGTAGCAAATAAACATTCCCTCCCAAAAGGATGGATGAAGATCAATAACAGGATCTGCGAGCCGGCGCGTAGTCCGCACCGGTCCAGCTCAGAAGGGACTCAAGACAAATGATGTCGGAAAAAGTTTTATCTCGATCGGTTCGATTGATGTTTGCCGGCGGCATGGCGCTCGGCGCGTCCATCGTTCATGCACAGGACAATGCCGCGGCACCCGCCGCGTCGATGCAGCGCGTGGAAGTGACGGGTTCGCGCATTCCATCGCTGAACACGGAAGGCTCCAGCCCCATCACCACCCTGAGCGCCAAGGACATCAAGATCGATGGCGTGCGCAATACCGAAGACCTGCTGAACAACCTGCCCCAGGTGTTCGCGTCGCAGGGTGCGGCCATCTCGAACGGCGCCAGCGGCACCGCCACCGTCGACCTGCGCGGCATGGGCTCGCAGCGTACCCTGGTGCTCGTCAACGGCAAGCGTTTGCCTTCCGGCAGCGTGCTCAGTGTCGCAGCCGACCTGAACCAGATCCCGAGTGAACTGATCCGACGTGTCGACGTGCTGACCGGCGGCGCCGGCGCCGTGTACGGCTCGGGCGCCGTGTCGGGCGTCGTCAACTTCATCCTGAAGGACAACTACGAAGGCGTGGAACTGGAAGCCAATATCTCCGGCGCCAACCACAAGCAGCACAACGACGAGATCCAGGGCGTCGTCAACAAGAAGGGCTTCCCGCTGCCGGGCAACCACACCTTCGACGCCAAGAAGTACGACTTCAGCCTGCTGGCCGGCTCGAACTTCGCCGACAACAAGGGCAACGCGACGTTCTTCGTGTCGCACCGCCACGCCGACGCCCTGCTGCAATCGCAGCGCGACTTCTCGGCCTGCTCGCTGGGCGCGTCCGATCCGGGCTTCGCCTGCTCGGGCTCCGGCACGTCGATCGCCCGTGTCGGCACGTTCACCCCGGATGCGAACGGCAATCCGCGCAAGTACGTGTCGGCCACCGATGCCTACAACTTCGGCCCCCTGAACTTCTTCCAGCGCCCGTCGGACGAGTACAACGTCAACTCGATGCTGCACTACGACATCAACGAGAACGCGCGCCTGTACAGCGAATTCAACTTCCACAACTACACGACCGACGCCCAGATCGCGCCGGGCGGCATCTTCTACGGCCAGCAGGCGACGATCGGCTACGACAACCCGCTGCTGAACGATGCCTGGCGCGCCGCGCTGGGCCTGAAGGCACCGGGCGACACCACGACCGTCTCCGTCGGCAAGCGTAACGTCGAAGGCGGCCCGCGCTCGACCAACATCACCGATTCGTCGTTCCGCGAAGTGCTGGGCGTGAAAGGCATGATCGGCGACTGGTCGTACGACGTGTTCGGCCAGTTCGCACGCGTCAACCACAGCGACCGCGCGACCGGCTACTTCTCGACCCGCCTGATCGCCAACGCGCTGGACGTCGTCGCCGACCCGACCACGGGCAAGGCCGTGTGCCGCTCGGTCGTCAACGGTTCCGACCCCGCCTGCGTGCCGTACAACCTGTTCAAGCAGGGCGGCGTCACCCAGGCCGCGCTGGACTACCTGAACGCCACCGGCTCGAACGGCGGCTTCACGCAGCAATCCGTGTTCGGCCTGAACTTCGGCACCGACCTGACCCGCTTCGGCCTGAAGCTGCCGACCGCCGAAAGCGGCGCCGGCGTGTCGTTCGGCTACGAGCAGCGCATGGAGAAGCTGTCGTTCCAGCCCGACTACGAAAACCAGACCGGCGACCTGTCCGGCGCCGGCGGCGCCTCCCCGGCCGTCACGGGCGCGTACAACGTGAAGGAAGCCTTCGGCGAATTCAAGCTGCCGCTGCTGGACAACATGCCCTTCTCGAAGCACATGGACCTGTCGGGCTCGTACCGCCGTTCGAACTACAGCACGGACGCGAAGACCAACACGTTCGGCCTGGGCCTCGACTGGCAGCCGATCGACCAGGTGCGCGTGCGCGGTTCCGCCCAGCGCGCCGTCCGCGCACCGAACATCTATGAACTGTACACGCCGCAAGCCGTGGTGCTGGCCGGTCCGAACGACGATCCGTGCGGCGGCGAGAGCCCGAAAGCCACGCAAGCCCAGTGCGCCAACACGGGCCTGCCGGCTTCGCTGTACGGCAAGGTCGCGGAAAACTCGACCAACCAGTACAACGGCCGTACCGGCGGCAACCCGAACGTCAAGCCGGAAACCGCGAACACGTACACGATCGGTATCGTGATCGACCCGATCAAGAACCTGACCATCACGCTGGACGCATTCAAGCTGAAGATCAAGGACGCGATCCAGGCCGTCAACGCCCAGAGCGTGTTCACGCAGTGCCTGCAGACCGGCAATGCGCTGTACTGCAACATGATCCACCGCGACTCGCTGGGCTCACTGTGGCTGCTGCCGACCGGCTACGTCGAAGCCGGCACCACGAACATCGGTTCGCAGGGCACCTCGGGCCTGGACGTGGGCGCCAGCTACCGCACCCGCCTGCCGCAGAGCTACGGCAACCTGGACTTCACGCTGAACGGCACCTACCTGAAGAGCTACACGGTGGAAAACCTGCCGGGGACGGGCAGCTACGACTGCGCCGGCCTGTACGGCCCGACCTGCGGCATTTCCGCGCCGGCGATGCCGAAATGGCGCCACAAGCTGCGCACGACCTGGTCGAGCCCGTACAACCTCGACTTGTCGCTCACCTGGCGCTACATCGACCGCGTGAAGAACGACATGCTCGATTCGAACACGCAGCTGGCCGGCGAACTGGACACGCAGCGCGACGCGTACCTGGCTTCGCGCAGCTACTTCGACCTGAACGGCGTGTACCGCTTCAGCCGCAAGCTGGCCCTGAGCTTCGGCATCAACAACCTGCTGGACAAGGATCCGCCGATCGCTTCGTCGAGCTCGGTGACGGGTACCTACGGCAACGGCAATACGTTCCCGCAGGTGTACGACGCGTATGGCCGCTTCATCTACGCCAACGTGACTTACCGCTTCTGATCGTCTGATCCGGAGCCGTAAAAAAACCGCCGCCGGCTGCGAGGCCGGCGGCGGTTTTCATTTGTCCTGCCGACTATTACAGCCCGAAGCTGCCTTCGTCTGCCGAGAATGCATTCATGCCGTCGCTCATGGCCGTCACGAGCGCGCGCTCGGGCCCCGTCAGGTGCGGATGCCAGATGTCGAACATCAGGATCGCGCGGGGAGCGTCGCTGTCGTTCCACGCCTCGTGCTCGATGGTGTCGTCGAACACCCACGCCTTGCCCTCTTCCCACGTGCGCACGTCGTTGCCGACGCGGAAGCCGCAGCCCGGCGGCACGACGAGCGGTACGTGCGTGACGAGGCGGACGTTGCTGACGCCGCAGTGCGGCGGGATGCGCGTCTTCGGCTTCAGCACGGAAAACATCGCGACGGGCGTGCGGCCCGGCTGGTCCGGCTGCGGCGCACCGGCCAGCAAGGCCATCGTGCGCGGGCAGCGCGCTGCGTTGGCCTCGTTGACCTTGCCCGCTTCGACGAGGTGGAAGGCGCTCCAGCGCAGCGAGTTGTTCAGCTCGACCCACTGGCGCAGCGGCTGGTCGTCGCCATACTGCATGTAAGGCGTAAAACCTTCGGCGCCAGCCTGCGCGGCGAGGAATTCCGCGCGGATCGCGTCAAGCTCGCGCTCGAACGCGTCGAGCCACGGAAAGTCCGCGCGGTCGAAAAAGGTGATGGGCGCCAGGCCCTGGAAGTGGAACAGCGCGGGCTGCGGCTCGTAGCGGCGCTTGCGGCCCAGCATGATGTCGAGGGATGTCGTGAAGCGTTGCACGCGCTCGCCGCGCAGGTCGCGCAACAGGGGCGCCATGTGGTCGTCGAGGAAGCGGCCGAAATCGGTGTCGTACTGTGCGCGGTAGGCCATGGCTTCCTGCACGGCCGGGCGCAGTTCGGGCGGCAGTTGCTGCAGCGGCGGCGCCACCGCGGCGACGGCGCCATGCGCGCGCGCGGCCGCGTGGCGCTTGCCCTGGCGCGTGAGCAGACCGGCGCGCAGGATCAGCGCCACGAGGTCGGTCGGCTCCAGCACGAGCGCGCGCCGGATCGCCTCTTCCTCGCGCGCCTCGTCGTGCTGGGCCATGCAGACGACGGCGAGGTTGATCCACTGCTGCTTGTCGCGCCCGTCCGCCGCGACGAGACGCTCGAGCAGCGCGCGGGCCTCGGGCAGCGCGCCGGACCGGTAGTGCAGCTGCGCCATGCCGAGCAGCGCCGGTCCGTGCGTCGGCACCTGTTCCAGGATGCGCTGCCACAGCTGCGCCGCCAGGCGTGGATTGGCGCCCTTCAGCGCCGCCTGTGCCGCGCGTTCCCAGGCGGCGATTTCACCTTCGTTGGAAGCCATGCCACCCCTTCAAGTATGTACACTTACATACGATTCTGGAGTGGGCGCTTCCGGTTGGCAAGAACTATTACGCGTCGTCGCGCAGGCGGCGTGCGCGCACGCTGGCCGCGAGGTTTTCCAGCACGGCGATGCTGGTCTCCCAGTCGATGCAGCCGTCGGTGACGGACTGGCCGTACGTCAGTTCCTTGCCCGGCACGAGGTCCTGGCGGCCGCCGACGAGGTGCGACTCGACCATCACGCCGACGATGCGCGTATCGCCCGCCGCGATCTGGCTGCCGATGTCCGCGCATACGGGCACCTGGTTCTGCGGGTTCTTGCTGCTGTTGGCGTGCGACGCGTCGATCATCAGGCGGCTCGCGAGGCCGTTGGCGGCGAGCTGCTTGCAGGCGTCCTCGACGCTGGCCGCGTCGTAGTTCGGCGCCTTGCCGCCGCGCAGGATGATGTGGCAGTCCTCGTTGCCCGCGGTCGACACGATCGCCGAGTGGCCACCCTTCGTCACGGACAGGAAGTGGTGCGGCTGCGACGCGGCCTTGATTGCATCGGCCGCGATCTTGATGTTGCCGTCGGTGCCGTTCTTGAAGCCGACCGGGCAGGACAGGCCCGACGCCAGCTCGCGGTGCACCTGCGATTCCGTCGTGCGGGCACCGATCGCGCCCCAGCTGATCAGGTCGGCGATGTATTGCGGACTGATCACGTCGAGGAATTCGGTGCCGGCCGGCAGTCCCAGTTCGTTAATGTCGCGCAGCAGTTCGCGCGCCATGCGCAGGCCGTCGTTGATGCGGAAGCTGTTGTCCATGTACGGGTCGTTGATCATGCCCTTCCAGCCGACCGTCGTGCGCGGCTTCTCGAAGTACACGCGCATGATCACTTCCAGCTCGCCGGCAAAGCGGTGGCGCTGCTCGACGAGGCGGCGGGCGTATTCCATCGCGGCGTTCGGATCGTGGATCGAGCACGGGCCGATCACGACCATCAGGCGGTCGTCCTGCCCGTGCAGGATGCGATGCAGCGCCATGCGCGCCTGCGACGCGACCTGTTCCGCTTCCGGGGTCACCGGGAATTCGCGGATCAGGTGCGAGGGCGGCGTCAGTTCCTTCATTTCGCGGATGCGTAAATCGTCGGTGCGAGGCATTGCGGTTCTCCGTTCTTGATCTGGTTAAATTCTGGGGCGTAAAAAAAAAAGACCGCCAGCTCGGCGGTCTTTTGGATTCTTGTGTCGGACTCTGTTCTGTTGCTGCGTGAACCTGCCGCTACTCCACCGCCGTCGGGCTGGAATGGCTAAACCAAAAATAAAAGGTAAAGAAAACGGCGTGGCGCATGGAGAGATTCCGAAGTAGTCGATTGACTATAACAACATTGCTGCGACGTTGGCAAGACTTTATTTGGCCTGTGATCTGTCGGTTACGGTTGCCTATACAGGCGATCGGTTGCATCAACCCGACATCTTTTCCGCTGTGCCGGACACGCTTGAGAGATGTCAGTTGCCGCTTTATGCAAGATGCAAAAGTCGCAACGAGCCCCGGATTGATGCGCACCGGGTCGACCATCCCTCATCGCATTGGAGTCTGGACATGACTGAAACCCCGATATCCCGAACGATCCGACGCCTGTTCGCGGGCGGGGGCGCCATCGGCCTCACGATCCTCGCACTGCCGGCGCCGGCCCAGGAAGTCGCACCGAAACCCGTCCCGCGCGTCGAGATCACCGGCTCGAACATCCGCCGCTCCGAGGCCGAAACGGCGTCCTCCGTGATCACCGTCAACCGCGCCGACATCGAGCGTTCCGGCAAGGCCACCGTGGCCGAGCTGCTGCAGACGCTGGCCGTCGACAACCAGGGTTCCGTGCCCACCACCTTCGGCAACGGCTTCGCCGCCGGCGCCTCGGGCATCTCGCTGCGCGGCCTGGGCGCGGCGTCCACGCTCGTGCTGCTGAATGGCCGCCGCATGGCCCCGTACGGCCTCGCCGACGACGGCCAGAAGCAGTTCACGGACCTGAACGTGATCCCGACGGATGCCGTCGAGCGCGTCGAGGTGCTGAAGGACGGCGCGTCCGCCATCTACGGTTCGGACGCCATCGCCGGCGTCGTCAACATCATCCTGCGCCGCGACTTCCAGGGCAACACGGTGCGCTTCTCGCGCGGCGCCAGCGACGACTGGGACGGCAAGCGCACGAACGTCGCGTTCACCAAGGGCGTCGGCAGCCTCGACACCGACCGCTACAACGTCCTGTTCAGCATCGAGTACAAGAAGTTCGAC
Organism: Massilia cellulosiltytica; assembly: GCF_047325105.1. NCBI lineage: Bacteria > Pseudomonadati > Pseudomonadota > Betaproteobacteria > Burkholderiales > Oxalobacteraceae > Massilia > Massilia cellulosiltytica. The sequence continues at coordinate 5,507,821 of NZ_CP168562.1, forward strand.
GAGATCTGGTACCGCGACCGCGCGGACCGCGAGTGGATCGGCCGCAACGACCTGCGCCGCTGGGGCTATTCGGCCGACCAGGCGCTCGGCGGTACCGGCGCCATCCTGCCCGGCACCGGCACGGCCGGCAACGCCATCAATGGCAACGTGCGCAATCCGGCCGACCCGACCAATTACTACAACCGCGGCAACCTGGCGGGCCCCGGCTTCACCCGCACCTTCCCGGGCGCGGCCTGCTCCAACTTCACGAACCACCCGCAGGGCGATCCCGGCGGCGGCTGCCTGATTGACGCCTCGATGCAGTACAACCAGATCGAGCCGAAGCAGGAAAACCTGAGCTTCTTCCTGCGCGGCACGCTGCAGCTGGACCCGTCGCTCCAACTGTACAGCGAGTTCAACTGGTACACGAGCCAGACGGACACCGCCACGACGCCCTCCTCCGTCAGCGCCTCCGTGGGCTTCCCCGGCGGGCCCGTGAACAATGCCGTCGTCCAGCTCGGTGCGAACCATCCGGACAACCCGTATTTCGGCACGGCCGCGCGGATCCGCTACCTGGCTGCCGACGTCGGGCCGCGCAAGTCCAACATCGATTCCAACTTCCTGCGCTGGCTCGGCGGCGCCAAGGGCACGCACTACGGCTGGGACTGGGACTCGGCCCTGCTGTTCTCGCACAACCACGTCAACAACACGCAGAACGGCTTCCTGCAGCGCGACGTCGCCTTCGCCCTGCTCGATCCCACCCCTGCCAACATCGCGGCGGCGGCGGCGAACAGCCCCGCCTATGCGGCGCTGCCGCTGGGTACCGTCTGGCGCATCGCCGAAAACGCGCCCCTGAATTCGCCGGCGCTGTATGCCGCCCTGTCGCCGGCCATCGGCAACGCGGCCAACACCAAGGTTGCGCAGGTCGACTTCAAGGGCACGCGCGAGTTCGCCGGCATCCCCTACCTGGCCGGCAACCTGGGCCTGGCGCTGGGCACGGAATTCCGCCACGAGATGACGGAACTGCGGCCCACCACCGGCACGGAGCGGGGCAATATCATCGGCCTGGGCTATTCCGCCTATTCCGGCGCCCGCAACGTGTTCGCGCTGTACGGCGAAGGCCTGGCGCCGCTGCCGTTCAACGTGGAAGCGTCGGCCGCGCTGCGTTACGACCACTTCACCGACGTCGGCAGTTCCTGGACGCCGAAGTTCGGCCTGAAGTGGACGCCGGTGCGGCAATTCGCGCTGCGCGGCACGTTCGCGCGGGGCTTCCGCGCGCCGAGTCCGGCCGAGAACGGCGTCGGCGGCCTGGCCGCCTTCTCCACCGCGGCCGACCCCGTGCGCTGCGCGCTGGGTGTGACGAACGCCTGCAACCCGGCATCGGTGGCGCTGATCACGTCGCCCAACCCGAACCTGTCGCCGGAACGGTCGAAGAGCTACACGCTGGGCGTCATCTGGGACCCGCTGCCGCGCACGAGCATCTCCGTGGACTACTGGAAGATCAAGCGCAAGAACGAGATCAACCAGGAACAGGTCGACGCTGCCATCGCCGCCGGCAGCGTGGCGCGCGATCCTGGCAGCGTGAGCGGCATCCCGGGCGACCCGGGCCAGATCACCGCCGTGCTGACCCGCTACGTCAACTCCGCCCAGAGCAAGGTGCGCGGCCTCGACGTGGACGCGCGCTACAACCACCGCCTGCCGGACGCCTGGGGCAATGCCACGTTCGACGTGAAGTACACGCACATCTTCGAATGGCTGCGCACCGAACAGGACGGCACATCGCGCGAATTCGCGGGCACGCACGGCAACTGCGACGTGACGAACTGCACGGGCACGCCGGCCGACCGCGTCAACATGCGGTTCGGCTGGGACCGCAACAACCTGCGCGTATCGGCCAACGTGAACTACCGCGGCGTGCTGGAAAACCGCTTCTTCCGGGGCGACCCGAGCGGTTGCGCCGTGACCTTCGCCAACGGCGCCGACGCCCCGAACGGTTGCGAACTGGCGTCGTTCACGACGGTCGACCTGGTGGTGCGCTGGAAGCCGCAGCAGCGCTGGGAAGTGTTCGGCTCGGTCCAGAACCTGTTCGACAAGATCGCACCGCTCGACCCGCTGACCTATGGCGCGCAGGCGTACAACCCGCTCGACTACGAGGGTGCCCGCGGACGCTTTTATACGCTGGGGGCGCGCTACTCGTTCTAGTCCCCGGGCCCTTCACCGGGCATCGTGTCGGCCATCAGCCGCAGCTCTTCCGGCGTCAGCTCTTCGGGCTTCTTGCCCTCGAGGCCGTCGAAGTCGGGAGGTTGCTGCGGTGCCGGTACCGCCGCGTTGGGCTGCTGTGCGTTGGTCTGAGGCGGCTGTGCGCCTGGTTGCCGTGCTTGATCGTTGGCCATGTCGGGCTCCTTGCGATGATGATCGGTCGGAGCCAGTGTGTCACAAGGCCGGCTCCGGTGGCGTCCGCATCGGCGCGAGCCGATCGAGCCTGATCCAGCCGCTGGCCTCGCGGCCCGTGCGCGGATTGCGGTACGCGACGTCCGCGTAATCGCCATACGTGTGGAGGACGGTCAGCACGTCGCCCGGGATCACGAACAACTGTGGCAGCTTGCACTCGTCCAGCGGCGCCGTGTGGAACCAGGCGCGGCCGGTGCCGGTGATGACGCGGCCGGCCTGCCCGGCGGCCACCGGAAGCCAGCGCGACGCGGCCGTGACCTGGGCCGCTTCGCAGCGGGTGAGCACGTTGGTGAGTTCCTTCATGCGATCCTGCATCCAGACGAACTCGTGCACCTGTCCCGTGCCCTCCTGCGCCAGCTGGACGACCAGCTTGTCGCCTGCACGGCGGGCGCCGAACCCGGTCAGGCAATCGCCGAACGGTTGCGACATCGTCGCGTCGTCGCCCGGCCCGATCTGCAGCAGGGTAAAGCGGTGCCGGCACTGCGGATCGGGCAACGCCGCATCGACGAGCACGTAGTCCGCATCGTCCTGCACGGTCAGCTTGACGAGGCTCGCATTGCCGTCGACCTGCCCCAGCGATGCGCCGCGGAAGCGGATGTCGGAGCGGTCGGCGCCGGGCTGCGTCTCCACCGGCCCGAAGCGGGTGGCGACGTTCGTGTGTTCGTCGGCCGCGGCGCACCACGGGTGCGTCGCAACGGCGAGCGTGATCAAGGCAGCCCGGAAGAACAAACGCCCGCACGGGGCGGGCGCTATGGTAAAGAAGGCGGCGAAGGCGGAGGCCATCGCGGTGCGGCGAGGCCTTACGCCGTGCCGCCGACGGTCACGCCGTCGATGCGCAGCGTGGGCTGGCCCACGCCCACCGGGACGCTCTGGCCTTCCTTGCCGCACACACCCACGCCCGAGTCCAGGCGCATGTCGTTGCCGATCATCGAGATGCGGTTCATCGTGTCCGGACCGTTGCCGATCAGGGTCGCGCCCTTCACCGGGTACGTCACTTTACCGTCCTCGATCATGTAGGCTTCGCTGGCCGAGAACACGAACTTGCCGTTCGTGATGTCGACCTGGCCGCCGCCGAAGTTCACCGCATACAGGCCGTTCTTGACCGAGGCCAGGATCTCGGCCGGGTCCTTGTCGCCGGCCAGCATGTACGTGTTCGTCATGCGCGGCATCGGCAGGTGGGCGAACGATTCGCGGCGCGCATTGCCCGTCACCGGCATCTTCATCAGGCGCGCGTTCATCGTGTCCTGGATATAGCCCTTCAGGATGCCGTCTTCGATCAAGGTCGTGCACTGCGTCGGGTTGCCCTCGTCGTCCATGTTCAGCGAACCGCGGCGGTCCTGCAGGGTACCGTCGTCGACGACGGTCACGCCCTTCGCGGCGACGCGCTGGCCGATCATGCCGGCATACGCGGACGAGCCCTTGCGGTTGAAGTCGCCTTCAAGGCCGTGGCCGACGGCTTCGTGCAGCAGCACGCCGGGCCAGCCCGGGCCGAGCACGATGGTCATCGGACCGGCCGGGGCCGGACGCGCTTCCAGGTTCACGAGCGCCGACTGCACGGCTTCGCTGGCGTATTTTTCCAGCAGTTCGTCGCTGAAATAGTTGTAATCGTAACGGCCGCCGCCACCCGACGAGCCCATCTCGCGCCGGCCGTTCTGCTCGGCGATGACGGTGACGGAGACGCGCACGAGCGGACGGATATCGGCCGCCAGCACGCCGTCGCTGCGGACGACGAGCACGACGTCGTACTCGCCGGCCAGGCCGGCCATCACCTGCACGACGCGCGGGTCTTTTGCACGCGCGATTTTTTCGACACGCTCCAGCAGCGCGACTTTCGCGGTCGCGTCGAGCGAGGCCAGCGGGTCATGCGGCAGATACAGCGAGCGGCCGCCGGACGGCTGGACGTTCGCTGCAACCTTCACGCGGCCGGCGCCCGCGCGCGCGATCGTGCGCGTGGCCGCGGCGGCGTCCAGCAGGGCGGCCTGCGAAATTTCGTCGGAGTAAGCGAAAGCCGTCTTGTCGCCCGACACGGCGCGCACGCCGACGCCCTGGTCGATCGAAAAACTGCCGCTCTTGACGATGCCCTCTTCCAGGCTCCAGCCTTCGCTCTTGGTGAACTGGAAATACAGGTCGGCATAATCGACCTTGTGCGTGAACATCGTCCCCAGCGTCGTGATCAGCTTGCCTTCGTCGAGGCCGAATGGCGTCAACAGGACGTCGCGCGCGACAGCGAGGGAGGAGAGATTCGGTTCGAATGGAGTCATTGCGTCAGGTCTTTCTGATAGGGATGGGGCATTGTGCCATACCTTAAAGTTTGCGGTGTTTCAGTGCCGGCAAACTCTCGCGCACCTTCGCGATGTAGTCGGGATCGATCTCGCCGCTGACGACGCCCTCGCCTTCCGGCAACACGTCCTTCACTTCGCCCCACGGATCGATCAGCATGCTGTGGCCGAACGTGCGGCGGCCATTCGTGTGCGTACCGCCCTGGGCCGACGCCAGCACGTAGCACTGGTTCTCGATGGCGCGGGCGCGCAGCAGCACTTCCCAGTGCGCGAGGCCCGTCGTGTGCGTGAACGCGGCCGGCACGATGATCAGCGCGCACTCGCCCATCGCGCGGAACAGTTCCGGGAAACGCAGGTCGTAGCAGATGGCCAGGCCGACCTTGCCGAACGGGGCGTCGAAGCCGCCGACCGTCTCGCCCGGGACGATGGTGCGGGCCTCGTCGTACGATTCTGTGCCTTTATTAAAACCGAACAAGTGGATCTTGTCGTAGCGGCCGACATGCTGCCCGGCCGGATCATAGACGAGCGTCGTGTTCAGCACGCGACCCGCGTCGCCGGAGACCAACGGCAAGGTACCGCCGATGAGCCAGATGCCGTGCGCGCGCGCCTGGCCGGCCAGGAAATCCTGGATGGGGCCGTGGCCCGGCTGTTCCGCGTGGGCGACCTTGTCCGTGTCCGTCATGCCCATGATGGGCCAGTATTCCGGCAGCGTGACCAGTCGCGCGCCGCGCGCGGCGGCGTCCGCGATCAGGCGGCGCGCGGTGGCGATGTTCTCGTCCACGTTCGGCGTGGACACCATCTGGATTGCAGCAACGGTCGTCTTCATTTGGTTCCCTTCTTGTCCTTGTTGCGGTCCTGCGCGGCCGCGTTCTCGGCGGCGGCGGTCACGGCCGGCGAATTCTCCAGCTTGACGATGTGCGGCGACTTCCACGGTCCCGTCACCTGCATGTGGTAAGTCAACGCCTTCATGACGGGCGCGCGCAGGAACAGCTGGGCCAGGAAGCTGCCGAGGCCGATCACGGGGTTCACCGCGAGGCCGTACACGAGCGAGCTGGTGCCGAGATTGAATTCCGGGATCACGACGACGTGCAAGTTCGTCGATTCGTGCGCGATGTCGGCCGTGCCGTCCATCAGCACCGTCGCCGCCACGCCGTGCATCTTGAGATTATCCGTACGCACGACGCCGCGCGTGATCATCGCGTTCGCCGTGATGCCGTCGAAGGCGAGGCCTTCCGAGAACACGTCGTGGAAGTCGAGCTTCAGCATGCGCGGCAGCATCTGCAGGCTCAGCACGCCCAGCAGTTTGGCGGCGCCCGGATCCTGCTTGAGGAATTGGCCATCCTCGACATTCATCTGGATCTGGCCCGACAGGCTCGGAATGTCGAGCGAGTACGGCAGGCCGGCCCACGAGATGTCGCCGGACAGCGAGCCCTTGCCATGGCGCAGCGTCTCCGGGAAGCCCAGGCGGTCCAGCAGGCGGCCGGCGTCGCTGATGTCGAGCGTGAAATTGAGCGCCGTGTTGCTCTTGCCGTCGCGCGTGAGCCAGCGGCCGTTCGCCTTCAGCTGGCCGTCCGGATTCGTCAGCGCCAGCTTCTCGATGCGCCATTCGCGTCCGGCCAGCGCCTGCGCATTGCTGGCCACGAGTTCCAGGCGGCCAAACTGCTTGTTGAACAGCTCGAAACGATCGGCCACGATGTCGAGGGCCGGGATGCTGGCGCTGGCGCCCTTGTTCGATTCGAGCAGGTCCTTGACTTCGTTCGCGGACGATTCCGGGATCACGAGCGACGCCAGGCGCGCCGTCACCTTGCCCAGGCCCTGGCCCGATTCGGCCCACGTGACGTAGCCGACGACCTGGCGCGAATCGATGCTGGCCTGCCACGTATTGTTCTGGTGCGTGGCGCCGACGACGACGTCGCGCAGCGCCCGCTCGCCGATGACCAGTTCGCCGGCACGGGCGGCCACGATGTCCGGCACGACGTACTGGCCCATGCCGCCTTCCGCGGACGGGCCGGAAGCCGGCGCGGCCTCGCCCGGCCCGGCGATGTCGGCGGCCGCCGCGAGCCAGCGGTCCACGTTCAGCGCCTTCATGTTCACGTTGATCATCATGCCGCTGTCGGGTTCGGGCGCGGGCACGTTGACGCCGATGCCGCCCCGCTTGACGATCCACGGGCCGTGGGGCTGGCGCTCGCGCACGTATTTCGCGGCCGCGAGATTGCCGAGCTGGATGCGGATGTCGTCGTGGCCCACGCCATCCACGCCTGTCGGCTGGCCCATGAGGACGAAGTGCAGCGGCAGCGCGTCCGGCGCGGGCTTGTTCAGCGGCGCGGGCAGTTCGATGCCGAGGCCGGCCAGGTTGGTGTCGAGGATGACCTGGGTCTGGCGGTCCTTCACCGTGACGGTGCCGCCGAAGCGCGCGCCGCCGGACAGTTTATTGCCCAGGCGCTGCAGCGCCGGCAGGGAACGCGTCTGGCGCATGCCCTCGGCCGTGGCGCTGCCGGCCATGCGGATCTGGATGCTGCCGTCGCGCTGGGTGCCGCCGGACAATTGCAGCGGTCCGCCGAGGAAGCTGGCGCCCACGCCGTTCAGGTTCACGCCGTGTTCGGAAAAGTCGATGCGGCCCAGCGCGGCCTCGATCGGCGGCAGGTCGGGGAACAGCACGACGTCGTTGCTCTGCAGCTGCAGCGCGCCCTGCACCTTCGCGTCGTGCAGGCTGGCGAGCGGCAGGTGCAGTTTCAGGCCCAGCTTCGCCGGGCCGGTCCCTTTGGTGTCCTCGGTGAAATGGCCGATCCATTCGAGCACGGGGCTGGCCGCCACGTAGCGCAGGAAGTCGGGCAACGGGCCGGCGGCGGTGCCGTCGATGTCGAGCATCATCTCGTGAATGCCCAGCTCGGGGATCACGGCCCGCACGTTCGACAGGCCGATGCCCTGCGTGCGCGCCGTGTTGGCGTGGATGTCCATGCGGGCGCGGTCGAACACGATGGTCCCGTTGATGTTTTCCAGCAGCGGCCACAGCGGCGCCTTGCCGTCGGCAGCCTTGTGGCCGGGCGAGTACTCGAGCTTGCCGTCCTCGATGCGGCCGCCGACGCGGAACTCGCCCTTGGCGCGCTGGACGGCATTCTCGGCGCGGAACGGGAACTGGGCCAGGTCGCCGCGCAGGCGCAGGCGCGCGTCGTGCAGCATGCCGCCCTGGAGCGCGCCGGTCAGCCATTCGCGCAGGCCTTCCGGCGTCGCGAGCGGCAGCCAGCGGCCGATGCTGGCGATCTCGAAATTGTCGACCGTGCCCGTGAAGTCGGCATTGCCCGGCCCCTGGCCAGCTTTCAACGACAGCACGTGGCGGCCCGTCAGGCTCGCCTTCAGCGCGCCCTGGGTCAGGTCCAGGCTGTCCACGTCGACGGCCAGCTGCTCGTCCGCCAGCTGCGTCCAGCGTGCGTGCAGCGCAAATTGATCGAACGGCATTTCCGGATCGGCGAACCAGGCCGGCAGCGCCAGCACGAGCTTGTCGGAATCGATGTCGACGCTGCCGCCATGGTCGCTCGCGTCGATGCGGCCCGACAGATTCTTGAAACCCGGCAGCGCGGGGCGCGCGGGCTGGGCCGGGTGGCCATCGGCTGCGGCGAGCTCGGCGCGCGCCGCCAGCGGATTCATGCCGAGGTTCTCGACATTGCCGCGCACACGGTAGCCGGCGATGTGCGGGAAGCGGCCCTGCCATTCGACCTCGGCGTCGTTGACGCGGCCGCGCGGCGCCAGTTCCGTCAGCAGCTGGCGGTGCGCCGGCGCGATGGGCAGTTGCACCGCCAGCGCGGCCAGCGCGCCCACGTCCAGCTGTTCGGCGCGCACTTCGAAGCGTTCCGGCTGGGTGCGCGTGGCGGGGCGCCACGATTCGTTCAGGGTGGCCGGCGGCAGCACGACGCCCCCTTCCGTGACGACGGAGAAATTTTCCAGGCCGATCGCGTGGCCCAGCGCGCCGAAGGTCGGCTTGCCGTCGTCCACGTTCGGGGCGATGGTCTCGCTGGCCGACAGCCGGCCCGCTACGCGCGCCAGGGACAGCGGCGGCGTGTCCGGGCCGAGGCGCGCGCTGACGCCGGCCAGCGCCAGGTCGGCCGTGAACCCGGCCAGGCGGGCGTGGTCGAAGTCGAGCCAGGCGCGCACGGAGCCGCGGCCTTCCTGCAGGGTGAACGGATAATCGACGTACTGCTTCCAGGCGGCGAGGTCGGTGTTGCGCAGGTCGGCATACACCTGGCCCTTCCAGCGGCGGGCGTCGGACGGCTTGGCGCCGAACGGCGGGTGCGAGAAGCGCGCGCGCAGGTCGAGCGGGTCGCCCGCGCCTGCCGGCGGCGCGGCCTTCAGGGCGAAGCGGTGCGTGGTCCAGCGGTTCTGCAGCACGAGCGTCACGTCCGACAGCGCGAGCGTGGGCGCGCCGCGCAGTTCGTCCGTCCACGTCAGGCGGCCTTCGCGGATCACGACCTCGTGCTGGCGCAGCAGCCAGTCGGCGCCGCCGCCCTCCTCCTTCTTGTTCGGATCGATGCGTACGCCCGCGACGGCGACGATGCCGTCGGTACCGCGGCGCACGTCCAGTTCCGGCCGGTTGATTTCCAGCGCCTCGAACCGGGGTTCGGCCGCCACCACCGACCACCACGACACGGTGGCGGACACGGACGGCAGCGCCAGCAACTGGCGCCCGGCGCGGTCGTGCAGGCGCAGATCGCCCAGGTACAGGTTCGGGCGCAGGCCGCGCCACGACGCGTAGACGCGCGCGATCGTCACCTGGTTGCCCAGCGCGCGGCTGGCGGCCCGTTCGATGTCGGGCTTGTAATAATCGATGTTCGGCAGGACCGCGTAGCGCAGCACCAGGAACAGCACCATGAACGCGAAGTAGACGAGCAGGACGGTCTTGATCGTGAAGCCGAGCACATGATGCGACGCGAGGTTCGCATAGCGGTAGCAGGCGCGCGCGCGGGCCCAGCGCTCCACCAGAGGCACATGCTGATGCGCATGCGTCTGGGGGTGCGCCTGCTCATGCGCGTCGGGCTCGCGCTGCGTCTGCGGTTCCGGGTTGTGCATCAAAAGGCTCAAAGACTCGTCGCCGAATATTGTTTAACTGTAAATTAAGAGAGCGCTTGCAACATCCGCGGCGTCTACCTTACCATCGTGCTGACCCAGGGCAGCATGGCGGGCAATTTTACCCCATAGCAAGCGTCCCGAAACGCACAACTCGTCTGGAATTCGCCCCATGCTCCATGTTTCTCCTTTCCCAGCTTCGCCGCAGTGTCCCGTGCAAATGTCGCGTTTTTACCAACGCTGGCTCGCCGCCGATCCGGCCCGTGCCGGGCGCGTCGATACCCTGTCCGCATTATCGCTGGCCTCCCTCGATTTCGGCGCAGCGCTGGCGACCGAGGCCGCCTCTGGTCCCAACGGCACGGTCCTGCCGACAACGCGGGCCATGCGCCGGCTGCGCAACCTGCTCATCTGCACCATCATCCGGCGCGATCTCGACGGCCAGGCCGATCTGGACGAAGTCGTGACCGCCATGAGCCGCTTCGCCGATTTCGCCGTCCAGACGCATCTCGCCGAGCTGATGGCGGAGATGACCGCGCTGCACGGCGAGCCGGTCGGCGCCGATTCCGGCCGTCCCCAGCAGATGATCGTGCTGGCGATGGGCAAGCACGGCGGCGGCGAACTGAACGTCTCGTCGGACATCGACCTCATCTTCGTCTACCCCGAAGACGGCGATACGAAGGCGGGCCCCGGCCAGAAATCCCTGTCCAACCACGAATTCTTCGGGCGCCTGGGCCGCAAGCTGATCGCCGCGCTGTCCGAAATCACCGAAGACGGTTTTACGTTCCGCGTCGACATGGCGCTGCGTCCAAACGGCAAGTCGGGCCCGCTCGTGGCGAGCCTGAACATGGTCGAGGACTACCTGATCGTACAGGGGCGCGAATGGGAGCGATATGCCTGGGTCAAGGCGCGCGCGGTCACCGGCGACCCGGCCGACATCGCGGCCCTCGACGCCATCGTGCGGCCGTTCGTGTTCCGGCGCTATCTCGACTTCGGCGTGATCGATGCGATCCGCACCATGCACGCCCAGATCCGCGCCGAGGTCAACCGCCAGGAACGCCTGCATCCGGAGCGCAACCAGAACGTCAAGCTGGGCCGCGGCGGCATCCGCGAGATCGAGTTCCTCGCGCAAGTGTTTCAATTGATCCGCGGCGGCCGCGACCCGGCGCTGCGCGAGCGTTCCACGCGCAAGACCTTGCGCCTGCTGGCCGAACGTGAACTGCTGGCCGCCGACACCGTCGAGCAATTGCTCGAAGCTTATACATTCCTGCGCAACCTGGAGCACCGCCTGCAATACCTGGAAGATGCCCAAACGCACACGATGCCCGTCGCGCCGGAGGATCGCAACACCGTCGCGCGCATGATGGGCATGGCCGACGAGGCCGGACTGCTGGCCCGGCTGGACGCCTGGCGCGTCTTCGTCGCCGCCCAGTTCGACGCGATCTTCGCCGACAAGGCCGCCGGCGCCGAGCCCGTCGACCCGGACGCGCTGCTGACCGATCCGGACAACCGCGACGCCATCGCCGACCGCCTCGCGAGCCTCGGTTTCGACGACCCGCAGGCCGGCGCGAACCGCCTCGTCGCCACGTGGCAGGCGCCCCGGCTGCAGACGTTGCCGGAGGCGAGCCGCCACCGCCTCGTCGCCCTCGTCAACACGGCGCTGACGCAGATTCCGAACGTCGTCGCGCAAGCGGGTGCCGGCAGCCACGCGGCCACGCTGGGCCGCCTCCTCGATTTCTTCGAAGCCATTGCGCGCCGCTCCGCCTATTTGTCGCTGCTGACGGAATATCCGCACACGCTGGAGCGGGTGCTCCGCATGATCAACGCGTCCGGCTGGGCCGCCACGTTCCTCACCCAGCACCCGATCCTGCTGGACGAGCTGCTGGACGACCGCGGCAACGCGGCCGAGGATCTGCCTTCGCTGGCGGCGAGCCTCGCGGCCCAGCTCGACGCGGCCACGGGAGATACCGAGCGCCAGCTCGACATCCTGCGCGAAGCCCACCACGCCCAGATGTTCCGCCTGCTCGCGCTGGACCTGGCGGGAGAATTGTCCGTCGAACGCCTGGCCGACCACTTGTCCGCGCTGGCCGACCTGATCGTGTGCGAAGTCGTGCGCCGCGCCTGGCGCACGATCGCGTCCCGCCACGTGGAGGTGCCGCGCTTCGCCGTGATCGCCTACGGCAAGCTGGGCGGCAAGGAACTGGGCTATGTGTCCGACCTGGACGTCATCTTCCTGTTCGACGACGAGGACGACATGGCGCCCTCGAACTACGCCAAGCTGGCCCAGCGCTTCATCACGTGGATGACGACGCATACGCCGGCCGGCATCCTGTTCGACATCGACACGGCGCTGCGGCCGGACGGCGCGTCCGGCATGCTCGTGTCGTCCGTGGGGGCGTTCGAACGCTACCAGCAATCCTCCGCGTGGCTGTGGGAGCACCAGGCCCTCACGCGGGCCCGCTTCTGCGCGGGCGACGCCGGCATCGGCGCCCGCTTCGAGGCGATCCGCGAACAGGTGCTGCGCCAGGACCGGTCCGGCCGCGAGGCCGAACTGCGCCTTGAAGTCGTCAAGATGCGCCAGCGCATGCGCGACGCCCACCCGCCCCGCGACGAGCGTTTCGACCTGAAGCACGACGAAGGCGGCATGATCGACATCGAATTCATCGTGCAATACCTCGTGCTGCGCCATGCGGCCGCGTATCCGCAGCTGACGGCGAACGTCGGCAACATCGCGTTGCTGAAACTGTGCGGCACGCTGGGCCTCATCGACATGGGCCTGGCCGACGGCGCCGCCGCGGCGTACCGCGCCATGCGCAAGCTGCAGCACCAGGTCCGCCTGCAGGGCCAGGAAAATGCTCGCGTGGAACGCAGCCTTGTCGCGAAACATGCCGACGTCGTCGTGCGGCTGTGGCACGACTGCTTCCACGTCTGACGCTACCCCGAGCGCATTATTTCGCTCGGGAATTTGTTTTTCCTTAACTTTTCCTCGCAAACATATTTACAGTTTGATTCTCGTCAATACATTGGCGACCGGTATGGCTAACGTTGCATGATCTGCAGCAATGTCTATATCGGAGACTCAATGTCACAACGAACGAGAAGCGCATTGGCCGTGCCCCTGGCGACGCGCTCCGGCAGTGGCGCGCCCGTCGACCCGCAGCTGCCGATCGGTCCGCTGCCTGCGTACGCGATCACCCGTCGTTCTGACCTTTCAAGAAATTTTGCCTGTTGTACAAATGTAACACTCGAAAAAGCATTCGAATCGTCTCGCCCCAATCTGGTGCATTCCTGCCGTAAAAGAATGTTGCACCTAATTAGCGATCTATAGGGGGTTCTACGCCCAAACTGATGTTTTCGGCATAGATTCATGTCTGTACACAATATTTGTTTCTGTAAATACGCACAACGCTGGTGATTTTCTTGTAATTACGCAAACCCGCAACACGCACAAATATGCATCCTTGAACATTGACAGGCTGCCACGGTGGATGCTTCCATTGCCAGCTTGAAAAAAAATGTTAACCACATTGCTTTCAAAACAGTCGCTTCACAGCGACGGCCTCACACGGCTGCTGCTACCCAGTTCGCCGTGCCCTAACCTAGGAGTTTTGTAACCATGATGGAAAAAGTCTTGTCCCGCTCGATCCGCCTGATCTGCCTCGGCGGCGTCGCGCTCGGGATGCAAGCGGCTTACGCGCAAGAGACCCAACCGGCGCCGCTGCAGCGCGTCGAAGTGACCGGCTCGCGCATCCGCCAGGTCGACCTGGAAACGGCACAACCGATCCAGGTCATGACCCAGGAACAGATTCAAAAGACGGGTCTCGTGACCGTCGGCGACATCCTGAACCAATTGTCTTCCGCCGGTACGCCGGACTTCGACCGCGGCGGTTCGCTGACGTCGAACCGTGAAAACGGCGGCCAGTACATCAGCCTGCGCAACCTGGGCTCGAACCGCCTGCTGGTCCTGGTGGACGGCAAGCGCTGGACCCAGTCCGTCGACGGCTATACCGACATGTCGACCATCCCGTCGGCCATGATCGAGCGCATCGAAGTCCTGAAGGACGGCGCCTCGTCGATCTACGGCTCGGACGCGATCTCGGGCGTGGTCAACATCATCCTGAAGAAGCGCATGGATGGCGGCCAGCTGAGCATCTACAGCGGCGCCAACGACAAGGCCGACGGCCGCGCGAAGGACTTCTCGCTGACCTACGGCGCCAGCTCCGACAAGGCGTCGCTGATGGTCGGCCTGTCGCACACCGAACAGGGCACCGTGTGGGCCCGCGACCGCGACATCACCAAATACCCGAAGGGCCCGGCTCACCCGACCGCCGGCCTGGGCGCAGGCCCGTGGGCTGAAGTCATGCCGGCCAACGGCGATGCCTTCGACTACGTGCTGAACCACACCGGCGGCGCCGGCGGCAACGGCATGGGCACGGGCTCCGATCCGCGCAACACGGCCAACTACCACGACTGGAAGAGCAGCATCGTCGAGGACAAGTTCAACAGCGCCTCGCAGATGATGTTCCAGATGCCGAACCGCCTGGACACGCTGTTCACCAAGGGCACGCTGGAACTGCCGTACAACATGCAGCTGAGCACGACCGCGATGTACTCGCAGCGCCAGTCGTCGGCGCAGGTCGCAGGCTATCCGCTGCGCAGCGATGCACAGCCGAGCTACCCGGTCTACATCGACAAGGACAACTACTACAACCCGTTCGGTGAAGACCTGTACTTCATCCGCCGCACCGTCGAAGTGCCGCGCGTGACGGAAAACACCAACAACACGTTCCACGTCGACACCACCCTGTCGGGCAACTTCGACTGGCAAGGCAAGGCCTGGAACTGGGACGTGGGCTACAACCACAGCGCCGTCCGCGGCTCGACCATGGGCACCGGCAACGTCAACCTGCTGAACCTGAAGAAGGCCCTGGGTCCGTCGTTCCTGAACGCCAGCGGCATCGTCCAGTGCGGCAACGCGGCCTCGCCGATCCCGCTGGCGGAATGCAAGCCGTTCAACATCATCGCCGGTCCGGGCGCAGCCAACAAGGAAACCCTGGACTACGTGATGTCGACCGGCCAGGCCACCTATGGCTCGACCATCAACAGCGCGACCGCCAACATCAGCGGCGAACTGCTGCAGCTGCCGGCAGGCATGCTGGGCGTGGCAGGCGGCGTCGAACACCGCGAAGTACGCGGCTACGACATCCCGGGCCAGTTCGAACAATCGGGCTACTCGACCGACCTGGCCGGCAACTCGACCATCGGCAAGTACTCGGTGCGTGAAGCCTACCTCGAAACGAACATCCCGATCCTGAAGGGTGTGCGCTTCGCGGAGCTGCTGAGCGTCGACCTGGCAACCCGCTACTCGGACTACAGCAACTTCGGCAACACCCACAACAGCAAAGCCAGCTTCATGTGGAAGCCGATCAAGGACGTGCTGGTGCGCGGCACGTGGGCACAGGGCTTCCGCGCTCCGACCGTGGGCGACACGTTCGGCGGCGGCCAGCAGACCTACGACACGTACATGGACCCGTGCGACAGCCTGTACGGCCAGCGCGGCACGCCGGGCGTCGATGCACGCTGCACGGCGCAAGGCGCACGTCCGGGCTTCCGCCAGACCGACCAGACCAACACCCCGATCACCGACGCGGGCGGCGCACAGAGCGCCAACCCGTTCATGTCGGGCGCCGGCAACGCCTCGCTGCAGCCGGAACGCGCCAAGACGAAGACCTTCGGCTTCGTCTACAGCCCGGCCTTCCTGCCGGGTCTGTCGGGCTCGCTGGACTGGTACAACATCCGTGTCGACAACCTGATCACCGGCATCTCGGCCACCCAGGTCGCCGAATACTGCTACGTGCAGGGTGTCCAGTCGTTCTGCAACGCGATCAAGCGTGACCCGATCACCGGCCAGATCACGAACCTCTCGCGCGGCAACGCCAACCTGGGCGCGCTGGAAACCGAAGGCTACGACCTGTCGTTCGCCTACCGCTTCAAGCGTGGTGCCTATGGCGCCTTCGGCGTGCGTTCGGACTCGACCTTCGTGACCAAGTACCGCACCAAGGCCGACAACACGGCCGACTGGGAAAGCTCGCTGGGCGAATACGACGGCAGCGGCGGCGTCGCCTACTACCGCGTGAAGTCGAACGTCGCGCTGGACTGGAGCCTGGGCAACTGGAGCGCCACCTGGACGGCCCGCTACTTCGGCGCGATGCGCGACAAGTGCTACAGCAGCACCGTGGAATGCTCGACCCCGCAAGGTCACGCCAACTGGGGTACCGGCTACAACAAGAAGGGCGCGATGGTCTACAACGACGTGAGCGTCGCCTACAAGACCTCGTGGAAAGGCCAGATCATGGTCGGCGCCAACAACATCTTCGACAAGGAACCGCGTACCACCGTGCTGGGTGCGTCGTCCTCGTCGGCTGTGGACGCCAACCTGCCGATCGACCGCTTCATCTACGTGCGTTACAACCAGGCCTTCTGATCACGCAAGTGACAGCCTGAACAATGCCCGCCGGGTTCGCCTGGCGGGCATTTTTTTTCGTGCATCGGCTATCATGAGCGATCGGTGCACACTCAACGAACCATGCCTATCAAACTCAAGACTGACAAAGACATCGCCAAGATGCGCGTCTCCGGCCGCCTGGCGGCCGAGGTGCTGGAAATGATCGCGGAATACGTCGTCCCCGGCGTCTCCACGGAAGAACTCGACCGCCGCTGCAATGAATACATCCGCAAGGTGCAGAAGGCCACGCCCGCCAACGTCGGCTACCACGGCTTTCCGAAGACCCTGTGCACGTCCGTGAACAGCGTCGTCTGCCACGGCATCCCCTCCCCCGCCGAGATCCTGCAGGACGGCGACATCGTCAACATCGACGTCACCGTGATCAAGGACGGCTGGCATGGCGACACGAGCCGCATGTACTTCGTCGGCACCCCAAGCCCGGAGGCAAGGAAACTCGTCGACACGACGTACGATGCCATGATGGCCGGCATCCGCGCCGTGCGCCCGGGCGCGCGCCTGGGCGACGTGGGCCATGCGATCCAGAAGCTGGCGGAAGCCCAGGGCTATTCCGTCGTGCGCGAATACTGCGGCCACGGCATCGGCAAGGTCTATCACGAAGACCCGCAGGTGCTGCACTACGGCCGCCCCAACACGGGCATGCTCATCAAGGAAGGCATGACCTTCACCGTCGAGCCGATGATCAACCTGGGCGAGGCCGACGTCGAACAGCTCGACGACGGCTGGACCGTCGTGACGCGCGACCGGTCGTTGTCCGCGCAGTGGGAACACATGATCGCGGTGACGAAGAACGGCTTCGAGATCCTGACGCCCTGGCCGAAGACGAAATAAAAAAACGCTCCCGAGGGAGCGTTTTTCATGGTGCAGAACCCGATTATTTCGCGTTCATCAGCGCCACGGTGGTGTCCAGCATGCGGTTGCTGAAGCCCCACTCGTTGTCGTACCAGGACGAGACCTTCACCAGGCGGCCCGACACCTTGGTCAGGGTCGCGTCGAAGTTCGACGAGGCCGGGTTGTGGTTGAAGTCGACCGACACCAGCGGCTCGGTGTTGTACGTCAGGATGCCTTTCAGCGCGCCTTCCGATGCGTCCTTCATCAGCTTGTTGATCTCTTCCACGGTCGTGTCGCGCTTGGCGATGAACGACAGGTCGACGATCGACACGTTGATGGTCGGCACGCGGATCGCGTAGCCGTCCAGCTTGCCGTTCAGTTCCGGCAGCACGAGGCCGACGGCGGCGGCGGCGCCGGTCTTGGTCGGAATCATCGACTGCGTGGCCGAACGGGCGCGGCGCAGGTCTTCGTGCATCACGTCGGTCAGCACCTGGTCATTGGTGTAGGCGTGCACGGTGGTCATCAGGCCGTTTTCCAGGCCGATGGCGTCGTTCAGCGGCTTGACCAGCGGGGCCAGGCAGTTGGTGGTGCACGATGCGTTCGAGATCACGGTGTCCGTGGCCTTCAGCACGTCCTGGTTCACGCCGAACACGATGGTGGCGTCGACATCCTTGCCGCCCGGTGCAGAGATGATGACCTTCTTGGCGCCGCCTTTCAGGTGGGCCGAGGCTTTTTCCTTGGTGGTGAAGAAGCCGGTGCACTCCAGCACGACGTCCACGCCCAGCTCGCCCCACGGCAGTTCGGCCGGGTTGCGCTGCGCGTACACGCGGATACGGTCGCCATTGACGATCATGTAGTCGCCGTCCACTTCGACGGTGCCCGGGAACTTGCCGTGGGTCGTGTCGTAACGGGTCAGATGGGCGTTGTGCTCGACGTTGCCGAGATCGTTCAGCGCCACGATCTGGATGTCCTGCTTCTTGCCGCCTTCGTAGAAAGCGCGCAGCACGTTGCGGCCGATACGGCCATAACCGTTGATTGCTACTTTGATCGTCATTTACTCACTCCTGATTAAAAAAATCCTAACACCGAAGCATAGCTTGAAACCCGCCGTACGCACAGTCCGGCGGGTGCAATCCCTCAAGCCGGGAGGACCGATTTCACTTTGGCGACGACATTCTCGACCGTGAAGCCGAAGTGCTTGAACAGCACCGGGGCCGGAGCCGATTCGCCGAAAGTATCGATGCCCACCACGGCACCTTCCAGGCCGACGTACTTGTACCAGAAGTCCGTCACACCAGCCTCGACGGCCACGCGCGGGATGCCGCGGCCCAGCACGGCAGCCTTGTAGGCCGCGTCCTGGCGCTCGAACACGTCGGTCGACGGCATCGACACCACACGCACCTGGATACCCTGGCCAGCCAAGGTTTCGGCGGCTTTCACCGCCAGTTCCACTTCCGAACCCGTCGCGATCAGGACCGCAGCCGGATTCGCCACATCGCGCAGCACGTAGCCGCCCTTGGCGATGTTCGCGACAGTCGCCGCGTCACGCTCCATGAACGGCAGGTTCTGGCGCGAGAAGATCAGGGTCGACGGACCATCCTTGCGCTTGACCGCTGCGCCCCAGGCGACGGTCGATTCCGTCGTGTCGCACGGACGCCAGTTGTCCAGGTTCGGGATCAGGCGCAGCGACGAGACGTGTTCCACCGACTGGTGCGTCGGGCCGTCTTCGCCCAGGCCGATCGAGTCGTGCGTAAACACGAACAGCGAACGGATCTTCATCAGCGCGGCCATGCGCAGGGCATTGCGGCTGTAGTCCGAGAACGTCAGGAACGTGGCGCCGAACGGGATGAAGCCGCCGTGCAGGGCGACGCCGTTCATCATGGCGGACATGCCGAATTCGCGCACGCCGTAGTTGATGTGGTTGCCCGGGGTGCCCGAACGGACGGGGATCGATTCCTTCCAGTTGGTCAGGTTCGAGCCGGTCAGGTCGGCCGAGCCGCCCAGGAATTCCGGCAGCACGGGGGCCAGCGCCTGGATCGCGTTCTGGCTCGCCTTGCGGGTCGCGATGGTTTCCTTCTTCTCGATCGTCTGCGCGATGGCGGCGGCCAGCGTCTCTTCGAACTTGCCCGGCAGGTCGCCCTTCATGCGGCGCTCGAATTCGGCGGCCAGTTCCGGGTATTGCGCGCGGTAGCCGGCGAACAGCTCGTTCCACGCGCCTTCGACGGCGGCGCCCTTCTGCTTCTGGTCCCAGGCTTCGTAGATCGGAGCCGGGATGTCGAACGGCACGGCGTCCCAGATCAGGTGTTCGCGCACCGCGGCGACTTCCTTCTCGCCCAGCGCGGCGCCGTGCACCTTGTCGCCGCCCTGCAGGTTCGGCGAGCCCTTGCCGATGATGGTCTTGCAGCAGATCAGCGTCGGGCGGTCCGACTGCTTGGCCTGCGCGATGGCCGCGTCCACGGCGGCGACGTCGTGGCCGTCCACGCCCGGGATCACGTTCCAGCCGTACGCTGCGAAGCGCTGCGGCGTGTCGTCCGTGAACCAGCCTTCCACCTTGCCGTCGATCGAGATGCCGTTGTCGTCGTACAGCCAGATCAGCTTGTTCAGGCGCAGCGTGCCGGCCAGCGACGCGACTTCGTGCGAGATGCCTTCCATCAGGCAGCCGTCACCCAGGAACGCGTACGTGTGGTGGTCGACGATGTCGAAGCCCGGACGGTTGAATTCCTTCGCCAGCAGCCACTCGGCCAGCGCCATGCCGACGGCGTTGGCGATGCCCTGGCCCAGCGGGCCGGTGGTCGTTTCCACGCCCGGGGTGATGCCGACTTCCGGGTGGCCCGGGGTCTTCGAATGCATCTGGCGGAAGTTGCGGATGTCGTCCATCGACAGGTCGTAACCCGACAGGTGCAGCAGTGCGTAGTGCAGCATCGAACCGTGGCCGTTCGACAGCAGGAAACGGTCGCGGTTCATCCAGCCCGGATTGGCCGGGTTGTGGCGATAGTGGCCGTCCCACAGCGCAACGGCGATCTCGGCCATGCCCATCGGCATGCCGGGGTGGCCGGAATTCGCCTTCTGGACGGCGTCCATCGCCAGCGCACGAATTGCGTTGGCCATCAGGGTGGTGGTTTGCAGAGATTTCATGGATGTGTGGGTCTGAGGATAGGGAAGCGGTGGCACGAGCTGGCCTTAACCGGGTATTTTACCAGAGCATGACAACCTCGCTTTAAAATGCCCGCTCCTTAACGGTTCCGATTGCCATCCATGCCACGTTTTTACTGTCCCCAGCCGCTCCTTCCCGGCAGCGTCGTCGACCTGCCGGAAGCGGTCGCCCACCACCTGCACGTCGTGCGCCAGCAGAGCGGCGACGAGCTTGTGCTGTTCAATGGCGAGGGCGGCCAGGTGCGTGCGCGCCTCGCCGAGATCGGAAAGCGCCGCGCCAGCGCCGAGGTGCTCGCGCTGGAAGCCGTCGACGTGGAGCTCCCTTTCCGCGTCACGCTCGCCCAGGGCTTGCCGGAAGGCAGCAAAATGGACTGGATCGTCGAAAAGGCCGTCGAGCTGGGCGCGGCCGGCATCGTGCCGCTGGCGGCGCAGCGGTCCGTCGTGCGGTTGTCCGGAGACCGTGCCGACAAGCGGCTGGCGCACTGGCAGGGTGTCGTAGTCAGCGCGTCCGAGCAGTGCGGACGCAACCGGCTGGCCGACGTCGCGCCCGTGCAGGACGCGAACCGCTGGCTCGCGACGCCAGCCACCGGCACGCGCATCCTGCTCTCCCCGCGCGCGGACGCATCGCTTGCCCAGTGGGTGCGCGCGACACAAGCGCACGACGTCACCCTGCTCGTCGGGCCGGAAGGCGGTTTCACGGACCAGGAAGAAGATGCGGCGCGGGCGGCCGGCGCGCTGGCGCTGTCGATGGGCCCGCGCGTGCTGCGCACGGAGACGGCCGGATTGGCCGCGCTGGCGATCCTCGCGGCGGGCTGGGGCGGGATCTGACGGGGCGTCAGTCCGCGCTCATCCGGAGCACGACCTTGCCTTTCGCCCGCCCCTGCTCGAGATAGTCGAGTGCGGCCCGGGCGTCGGCGAACGGGAACACCTTGTCGATCACGGGGCGGATCCGTCCGGTTTCCACCAGGTCGCCGATTGCGGCGAGCTGGGCACCATCGGGGCGCACGAACATGAACGCATAGTTGGCGTCGCGTTGCCTGGCCAGGCGCCGGATCTTGCGGCTCAGCAGGCCGAACACGAGTTTCATCACGACATTCATGCCGCGCGCGGCGGCGAATGCCGCATCCGGCGGGCCGACCAGCGAGACGACCCGGGCATGGGGCCGGACGATGCGCAAGGCCTTTTCCAGGCCGTCGCCCCTGACCGTGCCCAGCACGGCATCATAGCCTTGCAAGACCTGCTCGAACGCCTGGCGCTTGTAATCGACGACGTCGTCGGCCCCGAGCGCGCGCACCAGATCGACGTTGGCCGTGCTTGTCGTGGTGCCGACCGTCGCGCCGAGCTGCTTCGCCAGCTGGATCGCAAAGGTGCCGATGCCGCCCGACCCGGCGGGAATGAACACCTTCTGCCCCGGTTCGAGCCGCAGCCGTTCCTTGAACGCCTGCCACGCCGTCAGGCCGACCATGGGCAGCGACGCCGCTTCGACGAAGCCGACGTTCGCCGGCTTGCGGGCCGCCACGCGCTCGGGAACGGCCACGAACTCCGCGAAACTACCCCTGCCCAGATCGAAGACGCTGGCGTACACGGCGTCGCCGACCCGGAACCGGCTCACGCGGCCGCCCACTTCCACCACCGTGCCGGCGAGGTCGCTGCCCATGACGGCCGGCAGGTCGAACTTGAGGATGGGCTTGAACATGCCCTTCGGGATCATGTTGTCGATCGGGTTGATGCCGGCGGCATGGACCCGGACCAGGATCTCGTCCGGTCCGATCGTCGGGCGGGGAACGTCGGCGATGTGCAGCCCGTCGGCGCCGTAGCGCTCGAGTATCAGTGCTTGCATGGTGTCGTTCATGTCGGTCTCAGGCCAGGTGCAGGTCCTTGCGCAGGCCCGCGTCCATCATCGCGCTCGGGGCCAGGGTGCGCAGCAGGCGCAGGCGCTTTGCCAGCCTGCCGGCTGTGTAGCGCAGTTTCGGACGGGGCGCCTGCGCGGCCTCGAGCACGGTGTCGGCCACCACGTCCGGCCCTTCCGCACCTTGCATCAATTCCTTCAGGCGCCCGGTGACGGCGGCGCGGACGTCGCGGTAGGCGTCGAGCACGGCGTCGGGTTCCAGCAGGTTGGCGTCGAACGGGGTCTTCGTGTAGGCCGGCTCGACGACGATGGAGCGGATGCCCCAGTTGCGCAGTTCGTGGTCCAGCGATTCCGAATAGCCTTCGATCGCGTGCTTGGTGGCGGCGTACAGCGCGCCGTAGGGCATGGGCAGGAAGCCGAGCACGGAACCCATGTGGACGATGCGGCCGGCCCGTTGCCCGCGCATCTGCGGCAGCACGGCGCGGGTCATGCGCATTACGCCGAAGACATTGGTATCGAAGATCGCTCGCGTCTGCTCCATGGAACTTTCTTCGGCGCCGGCCGGCGCCACGCCGAAGCCCGCATTATTCACCAGCAGGTCGATGCGCCCTTCCCGCTGCACGACGGTCGCGACCGCTTGTCGCACCGACGCGTCGCTGGTGACGTCCAGCGCGATCATCTCGAAGCCGGCGCTCCCGCCCTGTGCACCGCGGCGGCTGGTGCCGTAGACCTTGTAGCCGGCGCCGGCCAGTCGTTGCGCCACGGCGGCCCCGATGCCGGACGATGCGCCCGTGACCAGTGCGATCTTTCTTTCCATGCTAGTTCTCCTGAGTGATCAATACATATGACGATCGTCATATCTGTGCGCAAAAAAAACGGCTCAGGTGGAGCCGCCGTCCGGCATCAGCCGCTTCATCGCCGCCTGCCGCAATGCCTTCGACAGCTTCGGGTCGTCCACGGCCCGGGCGATCATGATTGTGCCGACCAGTCCGCACACGAGCATCATCGCCCGCTCGTGGGCTTCCGGCTGGCCCCAGTCCGGCATCTGCCGGGCCAGCAGGTCGATCATTTCCTTGATGCGGCTGGTCGCCGCGTGCCGCACTTCCGGCGCCTGGCGCGGCATTTCCGAACCGAGCGCGGCGATCGGACAGCCCGACTCGATGGCGCCGAAATGCTCATCGGACAGGTACGCCTCCATGATGTGCTGCAAGGCCTCTCCCGCGGGGGCCGCCGCCGCGATGCCGGCTGCCAGGGCCACGGACTCGGCGCCGGCGCGGTCGCCGGCTTCCGCCAGCAACGCATCGCGCGACGCGAAGTGCGCGTAAAAGCCGCCGTGCGTCAGACCCGCTTCCTTCATGATGTCGGCCACGCCCGTACCGCCGTAGCCGCTGCGCCGGATGGCGCGCGCCGCGACGTCGACGATGCGCTCGTGGGTGGCTTCCTTGCGTTCCTGGACGGACGACCTGTTCGGTTTTGCTCGCATGATGGTCATCATATCAGCAATTCACCGATCGGTACGTACACAACCCAAAAAAACACCCCGCGGTGGACGATGTCCAGCGCGGGGTGTGTCATGGCCCGGCGACGCCGGGCTCAGGACGCCATGATCAGAACGTGTAGGCCAGGCCCAGGCTGAAGAAGCGGCCGATGGCGCCTGCCTGGTGCAGCGAGGCGTTGTACGACGTCTGGGCGCCCGAGTTGCCGTAGGTCGCCACGTCAGCCGGCGGCTGGCGGTCGAACAGGTTCAGGATCGAACCCTTCAGCGTCAGGTTCTGGCTCAGCCTGTATTGCAGGTTCAGGTTGACCGACGTGAACGATGCAACGTGGCAGTAGTACTCAGGCTGCGGCAGGTTGCGGAAGTACGCGCGGCCACCCACGTTGAAGCTGGTACCGCCAGGACCCGAGCAGTCGGTCACGCCCAGCGACGGGTCGATGGTCGAAAAGTCGCTGGTGTAGTTCACCGTCGTGTTCACGTCCACCGGACCACGGCTCCAGGCCAGCGAGAACTGTGCACGGTCTTTCGGGCTGCCGGTCGCGCCGGAGATCGCCGACGGGCCTTGCGTGCCGGCCAGCTGGTAGCTCACGCCACCGGCCGCTTCCGTGATGTAGCTGAACGTGTGCGCGGCGCTCAGGTTCGCCTTCAGGGTGCCCAGGTCGCTCGGCAGGCGCCAGCGGTAGCCGATGTCCGCTTCGATACCGCTCGTCTTGGTGCCGCCCAGGTTCACGTACGGCGAGGTCGCGTAGATGATCGGGCCCAGCGCCGGGGTGCCGACGGTGGTGGTGCCGTCGCCGTTGGCGATGTCCAGCGGCGTGATCGGGCCGCGCACGAATGCCGGGACATAGCTCGGATCGTTACCGGCGGCCGACACGATCTGGTTGGTGACCTTGATGTTGTAGTAGTCGAGGGTGGCGTTCAGGCCACGCACCGGCTCAAGGATCACGCCCAGGGTGTAGGACGTCGATTTCTCGGGCGACAGCGACGGCGTGGTCAGCTGGACGTACGGCGGGTTCAGGCCGCAGGCGGTCGGCACGTTGCCCTTGGTGTTGGGGTTGCCGTTCGCGCACAGGACCGGGTCGTCGATACCGTTGAAGGTGAAGAACGAACCGGCATTGCCCACCTCGGCCGGGTTCGGCGCGCGGAAGCCCTTCGCGTAGGTACCGCGCACGCCGAACATGTTCGACGGTGCCCACTTGAAGCTGGCCGCCGGCGTGAACTTGTTGAAGTTCTTGTAGTGGTCGTAACGACCCGACGCGTGCAGTTCCAGGTTCTTGATAGGCGTTGCCTGCAGTTCGGCGAAGGCTGCCGTGTTCGTCTCGTCGCCGATCACGAATGCCGTGGTCTGCGCCACCTGGCCGTTCGCGGTCAGGCTGGCCGCCGGCGAGTTCTGGGTGCGCTTGTGGTAGTGCAGGCCGGCTGCCAGGGCCAGCGGACCGGCGCCCAGTTGCATCAGCTCGCGCGAACCGACCGCGTCGAAGTAGTTCAGCTTCGACTCGAGGGTGTTCGAGAAGTGCGGCGAGACCGTATTCAGCAGGGCCGGCGAGTTGCCGCCGACCGGGTTCCAGGTGCCGTTGAAGATCGCGTTGTACAGGGCGGCACGGTCGATGTAGCCGCTGTAGTCGATGTCGGTCTTGACCTTGGTGATGCCGCCGGCGACGTTGATGTCCCAGCCGTAGGCGCTGCCGTGCAGGTCGAGCGCGAAGCGGGTCGTGGTCGCGGTGTTGTCCTGGGTCGCGAACGGATCGGTGCCCGGGATGAAGCCGTACAGGCGGGCCGGAGCGCCCAGCTGGTTGAACGTCGCGGTGGCCGGGATCAGGGTGCTCGGCACGCGGCTGTTGCCCGAGGTCACGACGCCATTGCTCAGCGAGTTGTTGCCGCCGAACGTGGTCGGCGAGTAGGCCGACAGGTAGCTGCCGCGGTTGTTGATGCTGTTACGCTGGAACATCGAGCCCTTGAAGGCCAGTTCCCAGTCCTGGTTCAGCTTCTTGGTCATGCCGACCAGCAGGTTGATGTTCTCGGTCTGCGGCTGGATGTTGGTGACGGTATCGCGGATCGCGCAACCGCCGCTCATGTACAGGTTGTAGTTACACTTGGTCGGATCCAGGAACTGGAAGTTGGCCGGGTTGCTGGTGCCGCCGGTGCCCGCCGGGTTGTACAGGAACGGGCTGTTGGTCGCGGTCAGGCGCGAGTTCAGGCCGTTCGGGACGCCCAGGCGGATGTTGTTGCCGCCGCGCGAACGCCAGTCGGCATTGGCCCAGTCGAACTGGTCGCGGTCCGATACCTTGATCGAACCCTGGCGGCGCCATTCGGCGGTGACGAAGGCGTTGTAGCCGTCGTTGTCCAGGTCGCCGATACCGGTGCTGATCGATGCGCGGTGCGTCTTGCCGCCGCCGTGCTGGGTGTTGCCGGATTCGGCGGCCAGACGGGTGCCGTTCAGGTTTTTCTTCAGCTTGATGTTGACGACGCCGGCGATGGCGTCGGAACCGTACAGCGACGAAGCGCCGCTTTTCAGGACTTCGATGCTGTCGATGGCATCGAAGGGAATCGAGGAGACGTCGACGAAGGCGCGCTGGGCGTCGTCCGACAGCGGATACGGGGCGAGGCGGTGGCCGTCGACCAGCACCAGGGTCGCGCCGACCGTCAGGCCGCGCAGCGAAATGCCGGAAGCGCCGTTCGCGAATGCGCCGGAGAAGCCGGTGCCGAGCGTGCCCTGGCCGTTGGCGGCGAGGTCGTTCAGCAGTTCGGCGACGGAGGTCTTGCCGCTTTTCTGGATGTCCGCGGCCGTCAACACCTGCACGGGGGTCGGGGTTTCGGTGTCGGTACGGCTGATCAGCGAACCGGTGACCACCACGCGTTGCGGGGTTGGGGCGCTGACTGCATCTTGCGTCTGAGCCATTGCCGGTGCTGCCAGCAAAGCACCGCTGGCCAGTACGCACGAAATCGCCAATGGCATCGACTTCAATTTAAACGTCATGAATACTTCTCCTTCTCGTATCTCTCAAAGTGGTTTCTTACGTTCACCAAATGCAGACACGGCGCTTACACGCGGGGGCGGCCAATCTGCGCCGCCCCCAACTTGCACCCCGTTGCCTGCAAAGGCTTTTGGCCTGGTGCGTTTGAACTACTGGTGACTACCACACTAATCGATGTGTTTTTTCATCATTCGCCCTGTAGGACGAACCCTCTCAATTAACGTTTCCTAGATATCAAACGTTACTGATTTGTCGATAAAACCATAGCAAAAGCAAAAGTGTCAATAAAACACAATTGCCGAAATGTGTAGAAACAACACATTTAAAACACCGAAGAATTCACGCTTTTTGCTGGTGCGCCGCAGCACCATAAAGGGTTTTGTTTTGAACAAATATTGCACTATTGAAGTGAGTCGCAAGAACTTGACATGCATATAGTCTGATTTCGATGCCGTATATCCTCGACGCACCGCAACAGGAAAATTCCGAACGTTACGCATTTCGACTGGAAACGCGGCCTCTGACACTGGATGTTCAGGTTGCCACCATGCATGGGGGAAACCAACGTCGGTTGCTTGCCTACAACACAAACCGTGGCAATCCTTTCCTGCCGGCCCAGGTGGCCGATGCCTTATACTGGCGCCTGTACCGATCTGCCCCCGCCGGCACGGCGCCCGTCCGGCGCCGCCGCGCGCCGGCCCACCATTCATCATGCTGCGAATTAACGAACTCAAACTGCCCCTGAATCACCCCGACCACGCCCTGCGCGACGCCATCGTCGGCCGGCTTGGCATCGACAGCGGAGACCTGATCGATTTCACGGTCTTCAAGCGCAGCTACGACGCGCGCAAGAAGACCGCCATCGTCCTGATCTACGCCCTCGACGTGGAAGTCCGCGACGAGGCGGCCGTGCTGGCCCGGCTGGCGCGCGATCCGCACATCGTCCCGGCGCCCGACACCGGCTACAAGTTCGTGACGACGGCCCTGCCCGCACCGGGCACGCCGCGGCCGGTGATCGTGGGCATGGGCCCGTGCGGACTGTTCGTGGCGCTGATCCTGGCCCAGATGGGCTTCAAGCCGCTCGTGCTGGAACGCGGCAAGATCGTGCGCGAGCGTACCGTCGACACCTTCGGCTTCTGGCGCAAGCGCAAGCTGAACACGGAGTCGAACGTGCAGTTCGGCGAAGGCGGCGCCGGCACCTTCTCGGACGGCAAGCTGTACAGCCAGGTCAAGGATCCGAAACACTATGGCCGCAAGGTCCTGAACGAATTCGTGAAGTCGGGCGCGCCGGAAGAAATCCTGTACGTCAGCAAGCCGCACATCGGCACGTTCCGTCTGGTGAAGATGGTGGAACAGATGCGCGCGGAAATCCTCGCGCTGGGCGGGGAAATCCGCTTCCAGACGCGTGTGGAAGACGTGCTGATCGAGGGTGAAGGCAATGCGCGCCAGGTCGTGGGCGTCAAGCTGCACACGGGCGAGACCATCCCGACCCGCCACCTCGTGATGGCCGTCGGCCACAGCGCACGCGACACGTTCGAGATGCTGTACGAGCGCGGCGTGTATGTCGAAGCAAAACCGTTCTCGATCGGCTTCCGCGTCGAGCACCCGCAATCGCTGATCGACGTCTGCCGCTTCGGCCCGAACGCCGGCAACGAGATCCTCGGCGCGGCCGACTACAAGATCGTCCACCACGCCACCAACGGCCGCAGCGTGTACAGCTTCTGCATGTGCCCGGGCGGTACCGTCGTGGCCGCCTCGTCCGAGGAAGGCCGCGTCGTCACGAACGGCATGAGCCAGTATTCCCGTGCCGAGCGCAATGCCAACAGCGCGATCGTCGTCGGCATCACCCCGGCCGACTATCCGGGCCATCCGCTGGCCGGCATCGCCTTCCAGCGCGAACTGGAATCGCGCGCCTTCGTGCTGGGCGGCAGCAATTACGATGCCCCGGGCCAGTTGATGGGCGACTTCGTGCGCGGCGTGCCGTCGAAAGAATTCGGCAGTGTGACGCCATCGTTCAAGCCGGCCGTGCACCTGACCGACCTCGCCCCGGCCCTGCCCGACTATGCCACCGTCGCGCTGCGCGAAGCCTTCGTCGCATTCGACAAGCAGATCAAGGGTTACTACAAGGAAGACGCCGTGCTGACCGGCGTCGAGACCCGCACGTCGTCGCCGATCCGCATCAAGCGCCACGACGACAACCTGCAGAGCCTGAACACGGCAGGCCTGTATCCGGCGGGCGAAGGGGCCGGCTACGCAGGCGGCATCATGTCGGCTGCGATCGATGGCATCCGCGTCGCGGAGGCCGTCGCACTGGCCATGGTCGGCTGATTTCTCACTGCCTCATCCGGCGCCGGTCGCACGGCCGGCGCCCGCCCGCATGGCCGAAACAACACATTTCCTCTAATTGAGACGTATTTACATTAACATGTCGTAAATACACATTTAATTTCACAAAGAAATATTGTTTCAGGTTTTTACAAGCGCTAATGCAAATCTGTCTGTTTTTGACGTAATTACACAACAAATTTGCGCGAATTTTAGTTTCTGTGGTGTATGTTTACTGTTCTTGAAATATTGGCGATCCACTATTTCAAACTTGTAACCTACAAAAACAGGAACCAAGAGATGCTCACAGAAAAAACCATGGCGCGGACCCTGCGCCTCGTATTCTCCGGCACGACGCTGGCAGCCGGCTTCGGTTTTGCCGGCACCGCCCTGGCACAAACCCAGGAAGTGCAACAGGCGCCGATCGCGCGTGTGGAAATCACCGGCTCGGCGATCAAGCGTATCGATGCGGAAACGGCCGTGCCCGTTACCGTGCTTCGTGTCGAAGACCTGAAGAAGGAAGGTCTCACCACCATCGAACAGGTGATGTCGAACCTGAGCGTCTCGCAAGCCCAGCAAGGCACCAGCCAGTCGGTCGGCTCCAGCACGGGTGGCGCATCGTTCGCCAACCTGCGCGGCATCGGCCAGAACAAGACCCTGGTGCTGCTGAACGGCCGCCGCCTGGCGAACAACGCCTACGACAGCTCGGCACCGGACCTGAACATGATCCCGTTCGCCGCGCTCGAGCGCGTCGAAGTGCTGCGCGACGGCGCATCGTCGCTGTACGGCTCCGACGCCGTGGGCGGCGTGATCAACTTCATCACGAAGAAAAATTACCAGGGCGGCAGCGCCACCTTCGGCGAAGACGTCCCGTCGCATGGCGGCGGCCGTTCGATCAACGCGAACGTCGCGCTGGGCTGGGGTGACCTGGATACGCAGGGCTGGAACATCTCGGCCGTGATCGACCACCAGGAACAGTACCCGCTCACCGGTACCGACCGCTCGTACAACACCCGCTACCCGGGCGGCCTGTCGACGTCGACCTTCCCGGCCAACTACTACCAGGGCGGCGACAGCGTCAACCCGGCCGGCCCGGGCTGCGCGACCGGCGTGCACACGATCCCGGACGGCGGTTCCGGCTGCATCATGACGACCTCGTCGTTCGTCGACTACATCCCGCGCAACATCCGCGACTCCGGCCTGATCCGCGGCACCCTGAAGCTGGGCCAGCACGAACTGGGCGTCGAGTACCTGACGAGCCAGAGCGTCGTGGGCACCACGATCGCCCAGGTCCCGTATGGCGGCCTGTACATGAACCGCCTGCGTCCGGACGGCACGGCCAACCCGTACTACCCGGCCGGCCTGGACCCGACCTACACCGAACCGTTCATGCCGGCTGGCGTGAAGCCGGGCTTCGCGCACGTGAAATGGCGCGACATCCCGAACGGCGTGCGCCAGGACAAGAACACGAACCGCCAGCAACGCCTGGTCGTCTCGCTCAACGGCAACGTGGCCGGCTGGGACTATGACGGCGCCGTCACGTGGAACGAGAACCGTGTGCAGGAGCAGCTGTTCGGCTACAGCGATGGCGGCCTCATCACCCAGGGCGTCCTGGACGGCGTCATCAACCCGTTCGGCGAACAGTCCGCCGCCGGTACCGCGCTGCTGAACTCGGCCGCACTGTCGGGCACCATCCAGACCGCGCGCGGCCAGACCACGGGCCTCGACTTCCACGCCAGCCGCGAGCTGGGCGACTGGCTGAACGCCGGCCGCGGCGCCGCCGTGGCGCTGGGCGCGCAAACGACGTACGACAAGTTCACGAGCGCCGCGAATACCGAGTTCGCCGAGAAGGTCGTCGCCTCGACCGGTATCGACCCGAACACGCTCAACTCGGGCTCGCGTCACACGTACGCCGTCTACGGCGAACTGAACGTGCCGATCCTCAAGACCCTGGACGTGACGGGCTCGGTCCGCTACGACAAATACAGCGACTTCGGCAACACGACGAATCCGAAAGTGTCGTTCCGCTGGCAGCCGACGCAGGCCGTGCTGGTGCGCGGTTCGTACTCGACCGGCTTCCGCGCCCCGTCGCTGTACGACATCCACTCGGCCCAGACCTTCACCAACAGCGCCGGCACGTATGACGACCCCGTCAACTGCCCGGGCGGCACCCCGCTGCCTGGCCACTCGCGCGCCGCGAACTGCGGCCAGCAGTTCCAGGTGCTGGGTGGCGGCAACCCCGCGCTGCAGCCCGAGAAGTCGAAGAACGCCACGCTGGGCATCATGATCGAGCCGCTGAAAGGCCTGAGCGTCGGCGTCGACTTCTGGGCCCTGAAGCTGGACCACCAGATCGGCGTGCTGAGCCTGGACGACATCTTCGCCGACAACGTCAAGTACGGCACCCGGTACCACCGCAACCCGGCCGGCGAACTGTCGGTGGACGGTTCGCAGTGCCCGAACCCGGCGACCTGCGGCTACATCGAGCGCCTGAACGAGAACCTGGGCGGCATCATCACCAACGGTCTCGACCTGTCGGCCAACTACCGCGTGCGCAGCCACGGCTACGGCACGTTCTCGTTCGCGTCGAACACGACCTACGTTCACAGGTACGAGTACCAGAACACGGAAGGCGGCGAGTGGCACCAGAACGTCGGCGTGTACTCGGGCACGGGTCCGGTGTTCCGCTGGCAGTCGACCAACAACGTGGTGTGGAACCGCGACGCCTGGTCGGCCGGCCTGACCGCCCGCTACAAGAGCGGCTACATCGACCAGGATCCGACCAACCATGTCGCTTCCTACACGACGTTCGACCTGTTCGGCGCATGGCAGCAGAAGAAGGGCCTGGGCCTGACCGTCGGCGTGCGCAACCTGCTGGACAAGGATCCGCCGCTGTCGTACCAGGACTACACGTTCCAGGCCGGCTACGATCCGCGTTACACGGATCCGCTGGGCCGCACCTTCTACGCGCGCGTGAACTACACGTTCTAAGCACGTAGTCGAACAGCAAATCGAAAGCCCGGTGCAGCGCGCACCGGGCTTTTTTTTATAGCCAGCCGGCCTTCTTGAAGAGCCGATAAAGATAGGCGCACACGCCGACCATGACGGCGAGCGCCATCGGATAGCCCCACTTCCATTCCAGCTCGGGCATGTACTTGAAATTCATGCCCCACACGCCCGCGAACGCCGTGAACACGGCGAAGATCGCGGCCCACGCGGCCAGGCGTTTGTTCACTTCGCTCTCGTCGATCGAGACCATCGACAGGTTCACCTGGATCGCGGTGCTGATCGTGTCGCGGATCGCGTCGAGGCGCCCGGCGATGCGGATCAGGTGATCGTGCACGTCGCGGAAATAATCCTCGGTGCCCTGCACGAGCGGCGGGACGCGGCCGCCGTGCAGCCGGCCGATCGCTTCCAGGAGCGGGAACACGGCGTGGCGCAGCACGAGCCCCTTGCGCTTCAATTGGTACAGGCGCTCGACGTTCTCGCGCTGGGCGCCGTGCGTGAAGATGCGGTCCTCGACGGTTTCGAGTTCGGATTCGAGCATGTCGACGACGGGGAAGTAGCGGTCGACGACGGCGTCCATCAGCGCGTACATGACGAAGGCCGAACCCATCTTCAGCAGATGCGGTTCGCGCTCGGCGCGCGCACGCACGCCCAAAAAGCCCTTGGCGGAATCGCGCCGGACGGACAGGACGTAGTTCGCGCCGGCGAAGATCGCCAGCTCGCCGGTGGCAACGTGGTCGCCATCGACGAGGTCGAGCATGTGCACGACGGTGAACAGGCAGTCGCCGTATTCCTCGATCTTGGGGCGCTGGTGGCCGCGCGCGGCATCTTCCACGGCCAGTTCGTGCAGGCTGAACTCTTCCTTCATCTGCGCCATTTCGGCGTCGGTGGCGTCGCGCAGCGCAACCCAGACGAAGCAGCCGGGTTTGCAGAGGTAGTCGCTGATGTCCTCGACGGGGATGTCGGACAGCTTCTTGCCTTCCTGGTAGGCGACACAGTTGATCAGCATGTCATCGAAACGTTGTTGCTAGGATGACAGAGCTTACACCATGGGCGCTACCGTATGCGTTTTCGAATAAGGTCCCCCGGACCTTACGCGTTTTCGAATAAGGTCCCCCGGACCTTATTCGTCCTTTGCCCCATCGATGCCGAGCTCGGCAATCTTGCGCGTGATGGTATTGCGCCCGATCCCGAGCCGGATCGCCGCGTCGTTCTTGCGGCCGTGCGTGTGCTTCAGCGCCGTGCGGATCAGTGCGGATTCGAACTGGCGGCCCAGCACGTCCATCACCTCGACCTGTCCATCCGACAGCATGCGCGCGGCCTGCAGTTCCAGCAGGCCGATCCAGCCGTCGGCGCCGTTCGGCAGCGCGCCCGGTTCGGCGTGGTGCGCGCTGCTGGAAGACGGCGACGCCAGCGAGACCGTGCCCACGCCCGAACTGATGCCGACGGCGAACCCGTTGCCGCCGGCCGGCACGGGTTGCGCCTGGGTCAGGTCGCGCGGCAGGTCCTTGACTTCGACGGTCTGGCCCGGCGCCATCACCGTGATCCAGTTGCACAGGTTTTCCAGCTGGCGCACGTTGCCGGGGAGCTCCAGGCCGGTGAGGAAGCGCAGCGCGTCGTCGCTCATGCGCTTGGTCTCGACGCCCAATTGGCGTGCACTCTGCACCAGGAAGTGGCGCACCAGAATGGGGATGTCTTCGCGCCGCTCGCGCAGGCTGGGCAGGCGCAGGCGGATCACGTTCAGGCGGTGATACAAGTCTTCGCGGAACAGGCCGTCGCGCACGCGCTGTTCCAGGTTCTGGTGCGTGGCGGCGATCACGCGTACGTTGGCCTTCACGGGCTGGTGGCCGCCCACGCGATAAAAATGGCCGTCGGACAGCACGCGCAGCAAACGCGTCTGCAGGTCGAACGGCATGTCGCCGATCTCGTCGAGGAACAGCGTGCCGTTCTCGGCCTGCTCGAAGCGGCCGCGCCGCATCGCCTGCGCGCCGGTGAACGCGCCGCGCTCGTGGCCGAACAGTTCGGATTCCAGCAGGTCTTTCGGGATCGCGGCCGTGTTGAGCGCGATGAACGGCTGCTGCGCGCGCGGGCTGTGCTTGTGCAGGGCGCGCGCGACGAGTTCCTTGCCGGTGCCCGACTCGCCGGTGATGAGCACCGTCACGTTCGACTGCGACAGGCGGCCGATGGCGCGGAAGACTTCCTGCATCGCGGGCGCCTGGCCCAGGATCTCGGGGGTTTCGGACGGCGCAATGTCGACGCTGGCCTCGCGCAGGCTCTCCTCGAGCGCGCGGCGGATCAGGGCGACGGCCTTGTCGATGTCGAACGGCTTGGCCAGGTATTCGAAGGCGCCGCCCTGGAACGAGGCAACGGCGGAGTCGAGGTCGGAAAAGGCGGTGATGACGATGACCGGCAGGCCGGGATGGCGCTCCTTGACGGCCGCCAGCAGGTCCAGGCCCGATTCGCCCGGCATGCGGATGTCGGACACCAGCACCTGCGGCGTGTCCGTTTCGAATGCCGCCAGCGCTTCGCGGCCGCTGGCAAAACTCCGGGTGGCGAGGTTCTCGCGCGCCAGGGCCTTTTCCAGCACCCAGCGGATCGATGCATCGTCGTCGACAATCCAGATTGGTTTCATGTAGTTCTACTTCCCGCGAAGGTTCAAGGGGGATTGCCGGACATGCCCCTCGTCTTCACCCGCTTATGGCAGGGGAATCAGGATGCGGAAATCCGTCAATCCAGGCCGGCTCTCGCACTCGACCAGGCCCAGGTGCTGTTGCACGAAGGTCTGTGCCAAGGTCAGCCCGAGACCGCTGCCGCCTTCGCGCCCGGAGACGAGCGGGTAGAAGATGCGGTCGCGGATATCGGGGGCGATGCCCGGTCCGTTGTCGATGATATGCAAGTCTAATGCCAGGCCGTAACGGACCTTCGCCAGGGTCACCTGGCGCGCAACGCGGGTGCGCAGGACGATCTCGGCGTCGCCTGCCGCGATGCGCGCGCGCAGGGCCTGGGCGGCGTTGTGGACGATGTTCAGGACGGCCTGGATCAGTTGTTCCTTGTCGCCGCGGAACTCGGGAATCGACGCGTCGTAGTCGCGCCGGATCGCGAGGCCCGACGGGAATTCGGCCAGCACGAGGCTGCGCACGCGCTCGCACACTTCGTGGATGTTGACGTCGCCCACGATGTGCGGGCGGCGGTGCGGCGCCAGCAGGCGGTCGACGAGCGTCTGCAGCCGGTCGGCCTCCTTGATGATCACCTGCGTATATTCGCGCAGCGAACTCAGGTGCACGGCCGGCAGTTCGAGCTCCAGCAGCTGGGCCGCACCGCGGATGCCGCCCAGCGGGTTCTTGATCTCGTGGGCGAGATTGCGGATGAGTTCCTTGTTGGCCAGGCTCTGGTCGAGCAGGCGCTCCTCGCGGTCGGTCTTCAGTTGCTGGACGTTCTCGCGCAGCTCGACGACGACCTCGGCCTCGCCCGCCGCGCTGACGATGCTGTGCACGTGCAGCGGGTCGCGCGCGGGGCGGAACAGCGTCAGGTCCTGGCGCAGGTCGGCATACTTGTGGGCGATCGCCTGTTCGCACAGGACGCCCAGTTCGTCGCCGTTCGTGAACAGCCCGACCAGCTTCTGGCGCGACAGCGATTTGGCGGACATGTCGAGCAGGTGCTCGGCAGCCGGGTTGGCGTAGCGAACCAGCCCACCGGCATCCGCCACCAGCACGGCGGAGGCGAGCATGTCGAGGCCTGCGAAACGGTCGTGCTGGAGGAGTTGGGCCGATGTCCCGTTCATGTCATTTGATGTTGGCGATCTCGCGCTTGAGCGCTTCCACGTTCTTTTCGCTGCGGCCGATGTTGTCGCGCATCTGGGCCACGCGTTCCTGGTACTTCGCGTAATTCTTTTCGTTGCCCTGGCGTTCCGGCTCGCCGTTGTTATAGTCGCGCTTCAGGTCCGCCAGCTTGCGCTCCTCGGCACGCAATTCGTCCTCGAGGATCGTGCGGCGGTCGTCGTCGCGCGCCTTCTGCGTGGCCGTGTCCACCCGCGGGAAGCCGGCGGGATTCGGACTCGCCGCCGCGGGGCGCCCTGCCCCCTGGCGCATCGTCACCGCGGGCGCGGCGCGCGGCGCCGGTGCGGGCGTGGACGCGACATAGCCCGGCAGGTCGAGCACCTTGCAGCCCGGTTTATTAATGTCGGTGAATTCCACCCGGCCGTTCTGGTCGACGCATTTGTAGATGACGGAATCGGCCCGCGCCTCGTGCGCGGCAAGTCCTGCGAGCAACAACAGACGCAGGAGAAAGCAGCTTGTCATTCGCATCAGGTCGGTCTGGATGCATGGTTGGGAAGCTTCCGACTATACCCCATCCAGTAAAAAACGCGAGGCAGCCGGCTGGCTTTCCCCGCGTTTTCGTTACCGTGTGGATACACTCCGGTGTCGATCGTTTCCAATGCGACACCGGGTGATGCCAACGAATTACGACGAGTAGTACATGTCGAATTCGGCCGGGTGCGGGGTCATGCGCAGACGCTGGACTTCGTTCATCTTCAGGTCGATGTACGCGTCGAGCATGGAATCGCTGAACACGCCGCCGCGGGTCAGGAACTCGCGGTCCTTGTTCAGGGCGTCCAGTGCTTCTTCCAGCGACGAGCAGACCGTCGGGATCAGCTTGTCTTCTTCCGGCGGCAGGTGGTACAGGTCCTTCGTCGCGGCTTCGCCCGGGTGGATCTTGTTCTGGATACCGTCCAGGCCGGCCATCAGCAGGGCTGCGAAGCACAGGTAGACGTTGGCCAGCGGGTCCGGGAAGCGGGTCTCGATGCGGCGGCCTTTCGGATTCGCCACGTGCGGGATGCGGATCGATGCCGAACGGTTCTTGGCCGAGTAAGCCAGCTTGACCGGCGCTTCATAGCCCGGCACCAGGCGCTTGTACGAGTTCGTACCCGGGTTGGTGATGGCGTTCAGGGCCTTGGCGTGCTTGATGATGCCGCCGATGTAGAACAGCGCGGTTTCCGACAGGCCGGCATAGCCGTCGCCCGCGAACAGGTTCTTGCCGTCTTTCCAGATCGACTGGTGGACGTGCATGCCCGAGCCGTTGTCGCCGTTCATCGGCTTCGGCATGAAGGTGGCGGTCTTGCCGTAGCTGTGGGCCACGTTCCAGATCACGTACTTCAGGTTCTGGGTCCAGTCGGCGCGCTCGACCAGGGTCGAGAACTTGGTGCCCAGCTCCATCTGGCCCGCGCCCGCCACTTCATGGTGGTGCACTTCGACCGGGATGCCCATCGATTCGAGGATCAGCGAGATTTCCGAACGCATGTCCTGGAAGCTGTCGACCGGCGGGACCGGGAAGTAGCCGCCCTTGACGGTCGGACGGTGGCCGCTGTTGCCGCCTTCGAATTCCTTGTCGGTCGACCAGGAAGCTTCTTCCGAATCGATCTTGACGAAGCAGCCCGACATGTCGATCTTCCAGCGGACGGAGTCGAAAATGAAGAATTCCGGTTCCGGACCGAAGTAGGCGGTGTCGCCGATGCCCGACGATTTCAGGTACGCTTCGGCGCGCTTGGCGATGGAACGCGGGTCACGGTCGTAGCCCTTGCCGTCCGACGGTTCGATCACGTCGCACTGCATGAACACGGTGGTCTCTTCAAAGAACGGGTCGATGTTCGCGGTGTTCGGGTCAGGGATCAGCAGCATGTCCGATGCTTCGATGCCTTTCCAGCCGGCGATCGACGAGCCGTCGAATGCGTGGCCGGATTCGAACTTGTCTTCGTCGAAGTGCGAGATGGGAACGGTCACGTGCTGTTCCTTGCCGCGGGTATCGGCGAAACGCAAATCAACGAACTTGACTTCGTTGTCCTTCAGCATCTGCATTACATCTGCGGCGGTCCTTGCCATTCCAGTATCTCCTAAGTCAAAAAGGGGTGTCGATGCCAACCGGGCATGCGACAGGCGCATAACCTTCTAAGCAGAAATTATGCCAGCATTTTTCCATGAACAAATAAATAATGATTACTTTGAGGCCGCTCAATTTGCCCCTTAAAATCAATGACACCTTCAACGTGCACGATCTTGGCGCAAGCTCGTCCATACGCACCAAACAAGTGCAATTTTTCGAGTATGCACCAAACTGATGCGCGATGCACCAAAAGTGCGAGCCCTAGCTTAGCAACGACCCGCGACGGTGCGCAACCACCCTACAAGGAATTGATGACATGACTACGACCGACGAGATCCTCGCAGACGCCAGGGCCCGTACGCCCGGCCAGCCGTACGCGGGCGCCGTCACGCCCCGGGAAGCGTTCGAACTCCTGCAAGCCGACCCCAGGGTAAAACTGGTCGACGTGCGCACGAATGCGGAGCGCGACTGGGTCGGCCGCCCCGCGATCCCGGAAACCCAGCACGGCGCCGTGCAATGGACGTTGTACCCCGGTGGTGCGCCGAACCCGGATTTCGCGACGCAGTTGCAAAACGTGGCGACCCCGGACGACGTCGTGCTGTTCCTGTGCCGTTCCGGCGTGCGTTCGCGCCACGCCGCGCGCACCGCCACGGAACTGGGCTACCAGAATGCGTTCGACATCCTCGAAGGCTTCGAGGGCGATCGCGATCCGGAAGGCCACCGCAAGACGGTCGGCGGCTGGTGCAAGGCCGGCCTGCCCTGGATCGGCGCCTGAACTTTCGCCCGGCCTCCTGGTCGCACGTGAGAATCGCAGAGATTCGCCACGGTGCGCGCGTGCTAGCATGCGGGCTCACTGCTGACCTGGAGATGTAGCCATGACGACCCCATCCGCTGTCCCTGCCCGCCTGCGCGTGCGCCTCCTGTGCGCCGGCATCGCGGCGCTGCTGTGCGCATGCGGACCCGGCGGCCCGAAGCGCGAGACGGACGACGGCAAGGACGGCGATTCCGGCCCGAGCGCGGGCATCAGCGTGCTGGCCGGCGACGCCGCCACCGGCGGCACGGTGGACAGGAAAGGCACGGCCGCCCGGTTCAACACGCCGCGCGGCCTGGCGGTCGACACGAACGGCAACGTGTACGTGGCGGACGAGGGCAACGCCGCCATCCGCAAGATCGCGCCGGACGGCACGGTCAGCACGTTCGCCGGCGTGGCAGGTTCCAGCGGCACGACCGACGGCAAGGGCAACCGCGCCCGCTTCACGCAACCCACCGCCGTCACGATCGACGGCAGCGGCGACCTGTACGTCCTGGACGGCACGACGATCCGCAAGATCACCTCGGACGGCACCGTCACCACCGTGACCCGGCTCTCGTTCGGCAATTTCGGCATCGACCCGCAGAACATGCCGGCCGGGATCGCCGCCGACAACAACGGCAACCTGTACGTCACGTCGGGCGTCGACACGCGGCGCATCCCGATCGCGAATCCGGGCCGCGCCACGACGCTCGAAACGGGCGCCGTCGCGTCCATCTACGGCACGAGCCAGCTGGTGCCGCGCGGCGTGGTCGTCGATCCCGACGGCACCTTGTACGTGGCCGACCTGTTCCGCACCCTCAGCCGTGCCACGTCCGGCGCCACCGCACTCACGACCTTCGTCGGCGCGCGCAACCAGTTCGGCAACGCCGACGGCAATGCGTCGACCGCCCGCTTCCAGCAGCTGATCGCGCTGGCCATCGACAAGAACGGCAATCTGTACGGCGCCGATGCCATCAACAACACGGTGCGCAAGATCACGACGCCGGACGGCATCGTCGCGACGCCCGCCGGCACGGCCGCGTCGACGACGCTGCGGACCGGCAAGCTGCCCGGCAGCTTCGCGCAGCTGCGCGGCATCGCGGTCGACGGCAGCGGCACGTTGTACGCGTCGTCGGGCAATGCGGTCGTGAAGATCGTCCTGGCGCAGTAATTACGCGGCGTTCTTCGCGGCCAGCGTGAGCCGCACGCGCTGGCGCACGAAGTTGATGTGGCTGCGCAGGCCATATAACGCATCGGCGTACGCGAGCGGGATCGAGATGTGGTTGACGCGCTGCTCGATGCCGTCGAGGCGGCGCAGCAGCTCCTCCCGTGCCTCGTCGCGGTGTTCGTCCTTCGCGTTTTCCAGCGCCTGCTCGACGGCGCGCAACTCGCCGTACCAGCGGTACACACGCGAGCGGATGCGCCACACGTACAGCGGCGGCACGATCTTCGACAGCGGAATGATCAGCGCCGCCAGCGCCACCACGACGACCCACAGCCGGTCGAACAGGTTCGCCAGCCAGAACGACAGGTAGCGCTGCAGGAACGGCGGACCGTCGCGGTAGTATTTCGCCGCTTCCCGCGCCACCGGGATCTCCGTGTAGCGCGGAGACGGGAATTGGCCCTGCTGCTGGAACCAGCCCGTCCCGCCATGAATCTCCGTGGCCGCCTTGACGAACAGATCGATCAATGCAGGATGCAGGTCCTCGCGCGCGACCAGCGTGGCCGTCGGCGCGATCAGATGAAAATCCTGGGCCGGGATGTCGCGTCCGAGGTCGACGATCCCGCGCGGCAGCACGACGTGCGTGAGGAACGGCAGCCGGCGCGTGTACGCCTCCGCCTGGCGGAAATTGAAGAGGCGGATGCCCGGCGTCTGCAGCAGCATCTGGATCAGCGGCGCTTCCGGCGCGGAGCTGAACACGAGGCCATCGATATGCCCCGCCAGCAACTCCACGGTGGCGGGCGTGTTCTCGAGCGCGGAGAGCTTCAGTTGGCGCGGCTCCAGGCCGTTCACGGCGAGGACCTGGCGGAACAGCTTCGGCACGCCCGTCCCTTCCGGCCCGAGGTTGATGCGCAGGCCTTTCAGCTGCACGATGCTGTCCATGTCGCGCTTGCGGCCGTGCGCATCGCGCTCGCGCAGGAACAGCCAGACGGGTTCCGTGAACAGGCTGCCCAGCGACACGAGGCCGCGCCGTTCGGCTTGCGCCTCGCTCGTCGACCCGCTCTGCACGAACGCGATATCGGCCTTGCCGTCGTTGAGGCGCTGCAGGTTGTCTTCCGACCCCAGCGTGCGCTGCGGATCGACCTTGATCCCGTCGCGGGCCAGGATGGTCGCGTACTTGCGGCCGAATTCCTCGTACGCGCTGTTCTCCTGCCCCGTCGCGAGGATCACGTGGCGCGGCGGCGCGGGGTCCACGACGATGTACGCGACGATGCACGCGGCCAGCACGAGCACGGCCGTCGGCGCGACCGCCACCAGCAGGTCGCGCAACGAGACGAGACTGAATTTACGCAGCGGGAGCCGCTTCATGCGGCCCGGCTCACTGCAGCACTTCTTCCACGGCGGCCGGCTTGGGACGCGCGGGCTTCGGCGGCGGCGCGTCCGGACCCTCGCGCTTGAGCGCCGGCTTGTGCGGCGCCGGCTTCGGCGGGACGTCGGCGTCGGTCTTGCGGACACTGACCGCCTTCGGATGATCTTCCGCGGCCGGCTTCTTCACCGCCGGCTTCTCGGCCGGCTTCTCGGCGGCCTTCACCGCCGGCCTGGCAACCGGCTTCGCGACCGGTTCCTCGACGGCCGGAGCCTCCACGGGCGGCGCGGCATCGGCCGGCACGGGCTGCTCGGTGTCGCGCGCGACGGCATCCGCCGGGCCCGCCGGCGCCGGCGCGGCACGTTCGACGTGCAGGCCCGGGATGGTGACCGTGTCCTGGTGCTGGATCATCGGCATCAGGCTCGGCGCCAGTTTCACGAGCAGTTGCA
This sequence comes from Massilia cellulosiltytica, assembly GCF_047325105.1. Lineage (NCBI taxonomy): Bacteria > Pseudomonadati > Pseudomonadota > Betaproteobacteria > Burkholderiales > Oxalobacteraceae > Massilia > Massilia cellulosiltytica. The sequence continues at coordinate 5,549,386 of NZ_CP168562.1, forward strand.
CGGGCAGCGCGCTGGTGAAGTCGTAGTGCGCGGAATCCGGACCGTGGACGTACGCCGTCATGCTGCCGAAGAAGCGCTCGCCGATGTTGAACACGAACGTCGCCGAGCGGTTCACGTAGCGCGATTCGATCAGGCGGTGGCCGGCGCCGTAGACGTCGAAGCGCTGGTCGCCCGTACCCGTCTTGCCGCCCAGCGCGATCACGCTGCCGTCGTCCTTGACGAACGCCGTCTTCGCGCGCTTGGCCGTGCCTTCCTGCACGACGCCGCGGATGGCGTTGACGACGGCGCGCGCCACCTGGGGATTCAGCACCTGCTCGCCCTTCTCCGCGTCGCCGCGCTTGACGAGGGTCTCGTATGGCGTGTCCTTGGCGAAGTGCAGCGAGTCGATGCGCTGCGTGGGCTTGCGCACGCCGCCGTTGATGAGGATGCCCATCAGCTCGGCCAGCGCGATCGGACGGTCGGCCGACGCGCCCAGTGTGGTCGCGTACGACGGCACGAGCGAGTCGAACGGATAGCCCATCTTCTTCCACTGTGCGTGGATCTTGAGGAAGGCCTCCACTTCGATCAGGCCGGCGATGCGCTTGTCCTGGGCATGCTTGCGGTGCGTCTTGAACAGCCACGAATACACTTCCTGGCGCTCCTTCGTCGACGCGCCGACGACTTCGTCCCAGCCCGCCTTCGGATGCGTGCGCAGGTAGCCCACGAGCCACAGTTCGAGCGGGTGCACGGAGGCGACGTAGCCGCGGTCGGCCAGCGACATGTTCGCGACGGCGTACTGGTCGTACATCTTGGCGATGCGCTCGTCGTCGACCTCGGCGTCGGCCGGCAGGTATTTGTGGAGGAAGGTGCCGAATTCGGCCAGCGACGCGTCCGGGTAGATCGTGCGGTGCACGGCCGCGACCTTCGACGCCCGGATGCGCACGCCCTGCATCAGCGCCGTCTCGACCTCGTCCCAGTTCTTGCCGCGGTACTTGTTCCAGAAGCGGGCCAGGAAATCCTTGCCTTCGCGGTCGGCGAAGCGCGACAGATACTCCGCGCGGCGCGGATCGTCGGCGTCGGCCAGCAGTTGCGCGGACGAGCCGGGCAGCTGGAACATGTAGTAGCGCACGACGTCGCGCATCAGGCGCACGAACACGAGGTTGGTCGAGTTCTGCAGCGCCTGCTGGACGGTGAGGATGCGGCTGTCATCCAGCTTGCTGAAGTTGCCGAAGATGTGCACGCCGCCGCCCGTGAAGAACGCTTCGCCCGGGTTGCCCGAATACTTGCGCTCCATCGCCGCGCCCAGCATAGTCACGAGGCCGCGGTCGGCGCCGTCCGGCAAGGTCTGGAAGTAGTCGACGGCCCACTGGGTCAGGCGGTCTTTCGGATCGACCTTGACCTGGGCGAGTTCCGCTTTCGACATCGGCTCGTAGCGCTGGTGCAGCTGGTCGACGATGTCGAGGTAGGTCGTCAGGGTGCGCAGCTTCGCGGTCGAACCGAGGTCGAGCTTGGCGCCCTCGTTGATGTCGAGCGGCTGGTCGTAGTTGTCGGTCTGGACGCGCAGGTAGTTGACCTTGTCGCCCCGCTCCATCAGCGTGAAGCTGTACACGACCTTGGACGGGTCGCCGTTGCCCAGCATGCCCTTGCCGGTGAGCCCCGCTTCCGCGGCCGCTTCGTTGTCGGTCAGCTTGCGCAAGGTGGCCGTCACGGCCTTCTGTGCGTCCGAATTCAAGGTCGTCACCACCGACAGGTCGAGGCGGTCGAGGTTGTACAGGCGCGAGTCGCCCAGCAGGGTGGCGAGGTGGTTGCGCACGGCGTTGGCGGCCTTGCGCGTGACGAACGTGTTCGCGGGCGGCGGGGCGACGCCGGAACCGAGTGCCGGATGCAGCACGGTGGCGATGGCCGCGTCGCGCAGCGCGGGCGAAATGACGCCGGCCTGCGCGAGCACGCGCAGGTGCGAGTTCGTGAGGATTTCCAGGTCCTTCTCGCCGGCGCCCAGGTAGTACGCGGGGCGGCGCTGCGCGATCATCAGCGACAGCGCTTCCTTGTACACCAATGCGAATTCGGGCGTGACCTGCTTGCTCGAGAGGATGCGGTTCACTTCCGCGAAATCGCGGCCGTACCAGACCCACATGCCGTCGCCGATGCCGTTCACCTCGCCGTAGCCGAGCTTGGCCGACAGCGGCACGGTGTTCAGGTATTCGAGCACGATGCGGCGCCGGGTCGGGCCCGTGTTCTCGCCGTCCAGGTAGGAACGCAGCGTGGCCGACGCCATCTGGCGCAGCTTGTCGCCCAGCGAGGCCGTGCGGCCTTCCGGCGAGTGGCGGTATTTTTCGATCTGCGTGGCGAGCGTGCTGCCGCCGGCGACGCGGCCGCCGCTGCCCACGCCGATCGAGTGCAAGGTCTTGTCGAACACGGCTTTCGAGAAGCGGTCCCATTCGACGGCCGGGTTACGCTTCGGATACGTCGTGTCGAGCAGCTCGCGGTTCTCGATGAACAGCAGGCTCTTCACGAGCAGCTGCGGCGTGGCGTCGAACTTCTCGTACAGGCGCTCGGGGAAGCGGGCCGAGAACAGCGGCTCGCCGCTGTAGTCGAGGATGTCGAGGCCGGCGCGCGTCTTTTCGTGGTACGTGGCGAACAGGCCCATGTCGGCCAGTTTCAGCATCTTGGGCGACATGCGCGCCTGTTCGACGACGACGTAATCGCGCGTCTTGAGCTTGGCCAGGTAGTTCGGCAGGTTCGAGTAGCCGAGGCGCTCGTCGTACGGGCTGGCCTGCGGGAAGCGGATCGCGTCGCTCGGGCCCTTGGCCATGCGGTAGTTGAGTTTCTTCGTCAGGCCGGCGAAGAAGTGCGCTTCGAGCGCCGACGTGCGGCTTTCGTAGACGGCCAGGCCGGCCGCACCCGCGACGGCGAGCAGCAGCAGCACGAGGAACGTGCGCTTGACCATGCGCCAGCGGCGCCTGGGCGGCGCCGGCGGCGGCTCGGGCGGCGTGTCCGCTCCGACCCCGCCGGGTTCCACGGCGGGCTCGAGGCTGGAGTCGAAATTCGGCTCCTGGCGCGAGGGGATGTTGCGGACAGGGAGATCCTGCTCGGCTGCCACGGCGGGAATGCCGGCCAATGCAGGCTGGCCCGGCGCAGCCTGGCCAAGAATGCGGCGCAGCGCGCGGGAGAAGAAACGGGGCCGTCGTTGACGGCGAATACTATCCATGATGGCTCAACCGGTTTGAAACACGCCTGCAAATCCCGTCAACCTGCTCGCCATCCTGCTGCTGGTCGGTTCGAGTGATCCAGGTCGTAAAAGTTCACAAAGCTACGGCGACCTCACTCCGGATCGCCCCTGCTCACAGACATCATTCCACCACATCAATGTGACATGCAGGAACCGCTCACGCAGTTTTTTGACGTCGTCCTGACATTTTCGCAAAAAAACAACGGCTCAGTTCGAACGGCTGTCCACCGCCCGCAACGGTTGCACCTCCGCCCCCATTTTTTCCAGCTCCACGCACATGTCGGTCCAGGCCGCTTCAACCTGGCCGGGATCGCCTTTTACCCCCAATTCGATATGGCGCCGCGTGTGCGCATCGCCCACGCTGGGCAGGCTGAACACGCGCACGGCGGGGTAGCGTGCTTCCAGTGCTTCCATCAGCGGCGTGAGCGCGGCCTCCGCCGCCTCGACCACCAGCAGCGACTTTTCGAGCCGCGCCTCACGGTGGAATTTGTCCGCGTACAGCGTATCGAGCACCCACGCGATCATCGGCCACGCCATCACGGGAAAACCGGGCACGAAGTGGTGCTGCGCCACCGTGAAGCCGGGAATGCGGTTGTACGGATTCGGGATCAGGCTCGCGCCCGCGGGGAATTCGGCCATCCTGAAGCGCTGCAGGTTCTCCGGCGCTTCCAGGTCGGCGTCGGGACCGGCCGTCTCGCGGATGCGCTCCTCGATCAACGCGCGTCCTTGCGGATGCAGTGCGAGCGGCACGTCCAGCGCCGCCGCCGCGCACTGGCGCGTGTGGTCGTCCGGCGTGGCACCGATGCCGCCGCAGGAAAACACGATGTCGCGACTTGCGAACGTGCGCCGCAGCAGGGCCGTGATGCGTTCCGGTTCGTCGCCGACGATCTCGGCCCACGCCAGGCGCAAGCCGCGCTCGCGCAGGAGTTCGATCACCTTGGGCAGGTGCTGGTCGCGGCGTTTCCCGGACAGGATCTCGTCGCCGATGATGATGAGGCCGAATGCCATGCAGTCCTCCATGCGTCCAGTGTGCCACAGTGCGCCGGAGCCTGCCGCGCCCGTGGCCGCGTACCGTGTGTGACATTTGCGGACAAACTCGTGACAAAGGCCCCCAAGACGCTACACGGGCCCCCTCCTAGAATCGGCGCGCCGGCCGCGGGCTGCGCGGCGCCGAACAGGATGAACGATGATTCCATCAGGACGACATGTCGCCGGCGCGTGCGCGCTGGCCCTTTTGCTTGCCGGTTGCGGCGGCTCGGACGATCCGGCCCCAGCGCCCCCGGTCGCCACCCAGCCGACGGCCCCCGTTGCCCAACCCGCGCGCGCCGACGTGCTGGCGACGGCGGCCGGCGGCATCGACAGCATTGCCTTCAGTGGCGACACTGCCTGGCTGTCGCTGTCGAATACCGCGACCACCGACACGGCCGTGGTACGCGCCGGCCTGCCGCTGCGGGCGGATTCCACGTGGAGCGGCGTCACGCTGGGCGAATGCGGCCTCGCGCGCGAGGACAGCGGCACCTGGCCCCTGCGTGCACCATCGTTGCGCATGCTGGGATCCGATCTGTGGCTGTTCCAGCCCTGGTACGACAAGGGCCCGGACGCGCGCCCCGAACACGCTCTGTGCGCGTTGAGCGCGGACCGGACGACCTTCGTGCCGCGCGACGCCGGCCTGAAAGCGTGCGTGGGCAGCGTGTGCACGACGTTGTCGATGGACGAGCTGAAACGGGTGGACGACCGCCTGTACTCGAATGCCGGCGGCGGCCAGAACGTGCTCGCGTCGAACGACGGCGGCGCCCATTGGCGCGTGTTGACGGGCTTCTTCGACCAGGACATCTGCACCCATCCCGCGTTCGAGATCGTCGGCGACCGCCTGCTCGTCGGCGGCGAATGCCCGCTGGATTCCGCGTTCCTGCGCGCCTACCAGCTGGCTGCGGATGGCGTCAGCCTCGCATCGCGCACCGCCCTGCCCGTCGCCTTGCCGGAACTGGAAAACCGCAACGTGCAATTCATCCAGGCGACAGGCGCCCAGCGCGTGTTCGCCGGCGTCGAGGGCGGCCTGCTGCGCAGCGAGGACGGCGGCAAGTCCTTCAAGTTCGTGATCCAGCATCCGCTCAGCGGCGGCAACAACTACCCGTATATCCGGCACCTGCTGGCCCTCGCGGGCAAGCCGGACACGCTCGTCGCGGGCGGTTTCGACAAGGCGACGCAGAAGCCGTACCTGGCCTGGTCGAAGGATGGCGGCACGACGTGGACGGACCTCTCGACCCTGCTGCCCGGCTATGCGCGCAACCTGGACGATGCGTCGGTGGCGGAAGTGACGGCCATCGCCCAGGATCCGCAGGGACGCGTGCTCGTCACCGTCAACGAGTCACAGGGCGCGCAGGGCCGCCTCGTGCTCGTCACGCTCGGCACGCCCTGAAGCGGTTCAGGCGTCTTTCGTTACCTGGCCGGCCCGCAGGTCGGCCAGCGCCTGCAGGCAGAAGTACTGGAACCACAGGCCCGTGAAAATGAAGATCACGAGGTAGAGCCAGATCGACAGCACGGCCAGGAACGGGAACAGCACGACGGAGAACAGCGCGCCGCCGATCCACGCGACACCCGGCAGCGCGCCCAGCAGCCCGGACACGGTGCCGATCAGCAGCAGGGAGCGCTTGTGCGCGTGCACGATCGTGCGGCGTTCTTCCAGGCTCGCGTGGATGGCGAGCGCGTCGTACCCCATCACGCGCGCCGTCAGCCAGCCCCACAGCACGGCCTGCACGACGATGGCGACGGGCGCCAGCGCGTACAGCGGCAGCGTGACGAGCCACAGCAGCGCGAACACGACGATGCCCGACAGGTTGACGCCCAGGCTGCCCATGAAGCTGCCGCCTTCCTTCCGTTCGAGCGTGGGGAACTGCACGCGGCTGACGTGGCGCGCGATGGCGGGCATCGCGCCGACGCCGATGAACAGCAGCGACGTGATGATCATCAGCGGCAGCAGCACGAGCATCGCCACGAGCGGGATCACGAGCGTTTTCAGGAAACCGAGACCCAGGGTGGCGAGGATGCTGCCGCTCGTCTCGAACAGGCCGTAGTCGGCGAAGACCGCGTGCAGCCAGTCCAGCAGCGGCTGCATGCCGGCGTACAGCAGGCCGCCCCACAACGCGAGCGACAGCAGCAGCGGCACGATGGACAACAGCAGCATGCGTCCCGAGAACTGGGAGCGCAGCGCGCGGCCGTAGGCGATGGCGACGGGGCGCATCATGCCGCGTTGCGCCGGTTGCCGGCTTCGACGAGGCGCACGAGGCCGAGCCACTGCTGGCGCCAGAAACCGCGGCCGTAGTCGCGGGCGGGACGGACGGTGCCGTCCGGATTGGTGCGCGCGAACTGGTCGCGCACGCCCGTGCCATGCCAGCCGGGCGCGAAGTTGGCGGTGCCGAACAGCTGGTCCCAGACGGGCAGCAGCACGCCGAAATTACAGCCGCCCAGCTCGCGCCCCTGCGATTCGTGGCCGATGCCGACGGCGTGGTGCGTGCGGTGGAAGCGCGGCGACACGAGCAGGCGCTCGCCCAGGCGGCCGAAGTGGATGCGCACGTTCGCGTGCTGCAGGCTTTGCAGCGCGCGCGAGACGGAGACGAGCAGCACGTACTGGCTCGGCGCCACGCCGATCGCCAGCGCGATGACGGCCATGTAGACGTCGCGCAGTAGATCGTCCAGCAGGTGGTTGCGGTCGTCGCTCCACAGGTTCATGTTCTGCTGGCTGTGGTGCAGGCTGTGCAGGGCCCACCACCAGCGGAACTTGTGCTGGCCGCGGTGGAACCAGTAATCGAAGAAGTCCAGCACGACGAGGTACATGAGGAAGCCGGCGAGCGGGTGGAAGCCCGTCATCAGGTTCTCCAGGTTGAACGGGCGGACGCCTTCCATGCGCAGCGCCGCGGCGATGCTGTCCATGACCGGGTCGAGCGTGAAGAACACGGCCATGCTGAAGAAGCCGAGCCGATGGATCAGCGTGTAGATGAAATCGTTGATGCGCGCGCGGCGGTCCGTCATCTTCTGTGCCGGGATGACGGCTTCCAGCGGCCGCAGCACGAGGTACAGGGCGGCCACTTCGCACAGGCCGGCGAGGAACCATTCGACGCCTTCGAAGGCGTCTTCGATGTATTCGCCGAGACCCATGGCGAACATCGCGGGTTCGACCGCGTTCTCGAACAGCCATCCCTGCAGGAAGGCGAAACCATCGAGGAAATGCTGGCTCATGTCGTTAGCTGGATCATGTTTTTATCGGTAGTCCGGATGCGCTCTCAGTGTAGCGAAACAGAAGCCTTTGCGCTCGAGACCGGAGATCAGCGGTTCGAGGTTCGCGGGCATCCACGGGTCCTTGCGCGACCAGATGCCCATGTGGGCCATGAAGATGTCGCCATCCTTCAGGTTGTCCAGGGCGCGCTTCAGCAGCACGGCGTTAGGGAACTTGTCGCTGGACGTCTCGTCGCCCGAGAAGCCGGCCGGCGCCCAGCCCGCGTGTTGATAACCGCATGCCCTGGCGGCCGCGAGGATGTTGGGCGAGCTGTGGCCGCCCGGCGTGCGGAAGATCGGGTCCAGGCGGCGGCCCGTCAGCTGTTCGAAGCGCGTGTCGACGCGGCGCAGTTCGTCGCAGTACTGCTGCTGCGACCACGTCTGCTTTTGCCCCGCGTGCGCGCCGAACTGCGGCTTGACGACGATGCGGCCGTCCGCCTCGTCGCGCTGGAAATACACGTGGTCGAACGTGTGGCTGCCGAACGCGTGGCCTTCCGCCACGCGGGCCTTCCAGTAGTCCGCCCACGACGGATCGAGCGACCAGTCGCCGCGCACCGTCTTCTCGTTGGCGAGGAAGAACGTGGCCTTGATGTGGTGGCGGCGCAGCGTGTCGGCGATCAGCCCGGCCTGCGACTGGCTGCCCGTGTCGAACGTCAGGTAGATCGTGCCCTTGCACGCGGGCGCGTCACCCGCGTGCGCGACAGAGGCGACGGCCAGCAGAAACCCGACAGCAGCACGCTGCATCACATCCGCGGCGCCGAGTTGGCGAAGAACACACCGTGCGGCGAACGCCCGACGGGGATCATCTTGATGACCTTGCGGCTGGCGACGTCGATCACGGCGACCTTCTTGATCCAGCGGAGCGTCACCCACAAGGTCTTGCCGTCGTTCGTCAGTTCCATGCAGTCCGGGCCGCCCGGCACGGGGATCATGCCGACGTTTTCCAGCGTGGTCTGGTCGATGATGTTGATCGAGTTCTGCACGCGGTTCGACACGAACACGTGGCGGCGGTCGCCGAGGGCGCGGAAGTTGTGGGCGCCGTTGCCCGTCTTGATGCGCTTGACGGTCTTCTGCGCGCGCCAGTCGATCACCTCGACGTAGTCGCTGCCCATGATCCCGACGAGCAGGTACTTGTCGTCCGGCGTCATCGCGATGCCGGCCGGGAGCTTGCCGACCGGGAGGGTCCATTTGACGGTCTGCGTCTTCAGGTCGATGGCGCTGACCTGGTCGCTCCCCTGCTGCGTGACGAACGCGGTCGTGCTGGCCGCGTCGAACGCGATGTGGCTGGGCATGCGCGCGAGCGGCAGGCGTTTGCTCAGCAACAGGTTGCCGCCTTCGTACTTGTAGACGTCGACGCGGTCCAGGCGCAGCGACGCCGACACGAACCACTTCTGGTCCGGCGAAAAGCCGATCTGGTACGGGTCGAGCACGTCCGCCAGGCGGCGCTGGATCTTGCCCGAGACGGGGTCGAGGAAGATCAGTTCGTTGCCGACGGAGCTGGCGACGATGACCGACTTGTTGTCCGGCGTGGCCATCAGGTGATGAGGCTCCTTGCCGACCGCAAACGTACCGTTGTCGGCGCCCGTCTTCTGGTCGAGCAGCTGGACGGTGGCATCGCGCGAATTGAGCACGACCACGACGTTCGCATGGGCAGCCTGGATGGCCGAAAACAATGTAAAACCGAGGACGAGGGACTTGTGGAGGCGACGCAGCATGGAACGACACAGGCTCAGTGGAAGGAAGCTTTATTCTACGGGGAAACTTGAACGCTCCGAAGCGTAGAACGATGGAATCGCACACAAGCGGCGCGCGGCCGCAACACAGTGGACAGAGCGTTAATAGCGCTTTGACAGGTCATGGACTACAATCGGCCTTTCACTCTGAATAACAAGGGAAGATCCATGTCCATCACCACCACGAATTCCGGCCTGCAATACGAAGACACCGTCGTCGGCAGCGGCGCCGAAGCGAAGGCCGGCAACTACGTGACCGTGCACTACACCGGCTGGCTGCAGAACGACGACGGCAGCACCGGCGTCAAGTTCGACTCCAGCAAGGACCGCAACGACCCGTTCCAGTTTCCGCTGGGCGCCGGTCACGTGATCCGCGGCTGGGACGAAGGCGTGCAGGGCATGAAGGTGGGCGGCGCGCGCCGCCTGATCATCCCGGCGAGCCTGGGCTATGGCGCGCGCGGCGCCGGCGGCGTGATTCCGCCGAACGCCACGCTGGTCTTCGACGTCGAACTCCTCGACGTTTGAGCAACTCTTCTAAAATACGGTCGAGTTAGGCGTGATTCCGATGACGATGCGCTAAGATGCCCGCACATCGTCAAAGGAGTTACCATGAGTTTGCAAGAACAGTTCGCCCAGGCCCAGCTCGATTCGAAGAACCTGCCCGAGCGTCCGGACAACATGACCCTGCTGAAGATCTACGCATTGTTCAAGCAGGGTTCGAGCGGCGACGTCACGGGCGAACGCCCCGGCTTCACCGACATGGTCGGCCGCGCCAAGTACGACGCGTGGGCCGCGCTGAAAGGCACGGCACGGGAAGACGCGATGCAGCAGTATGTCGACCTGATCGAAGACCTGAAGTAATCAGCTGCTGACTCAGTTACTGAATACCTTGCGCATGCTTTCCGCCACCTTCTGCTCGATGGTGGCCGCGAAAGCACTCATCAAAAATCCCAGCTTGATGCGCAACGCGGCCTGGCGCTCGCCCAGGGTGAGCGCCCCCTCCACGCCGCTGCGGGCGAAACGCAGCACGTCCCCTTCCCAATTGCACGTCAGGCCATATTCGCGAGCCAGCTTGTCCGCCACCTTTTGCGCGGCGGCGCGCGCGTCGGTCTGGCTCAGGCTGTGCGGCTGGGTGATGCTGATGTCCGGCATTCGATTTCCTTACTGATTCAAAGCAAACAGCCCGCCATGATGCCAGTTGATGGGCGCAAAGGCCAGCGCTTGCCTAGAGAATAATCAATTGATGAGTCTCAAAACCCAACTTGGGCAAGGGGCGACCATTCCTCGTGTCATCAAGGAGGACTACCATGGATTCGACGCCCACCCAGCCCCCCGTCGGTTTCGTGCCGACGCCCACCGCCTCGTACCGCCAGCACCGCAAGGCCGCGCAACTGCTCGACCAGCCGGGCCGGCCACGGCCGCAATCCGGTCCCGGCAGCGCGTCGGCACTTGAAGGCGGCCAGCCGGGTGACGTCCCCCTGCCCTACGCCTCCGGCGCGCGCGTGCTGATGTGGAAGCAGGATCCATCGGTGGACGAGATCGGTACGCGCAAGGTCTTCCTGCCGGGCGTCGTGCTGGCGGGGCCGCGCGACGCGCGCATCGTGCTGGCCTCCAGCGATGCCGGCATCCCGCCGGTCGAGCCGAACGCCTTCGGCGACTTCGTGACGATGCCCGACACGCCGCAGTTCGACGCCGTCCATACGTTCGCCGTCGTACGCCAGACCCTGACGATGTACCAGCGCGCGCTGTCGACGGCCGGCAGCGCGATGCCCCTGCCCTGGCAATGGAACAGCAGCGTGGACACGTCGCCGCTGCAGGTCTGGCCATACGGCCTGCCGAACGTGATGAATGCGTATTACAGCCGCGCGCAGGCCTGCCTGAAATTCGGCGACTTCGTGCCCGCCGGAGAAACCGCGCGCGTGTACACGTGCCGCTCGTTCGACATCGTCTCGCACGAGACCGGCCACGCCGTGCTGGACGGCCTCAAGCCGCAATGGCTGCTGGCCGACAATCCGCCGCAGACGGGCGGCCTGCACGAATCGTTCGGCGACCTGACGGCGATCTTCCTCGCGCTGTCCCAACTCGACCAGTGCGAGGCTGTCATCGCCCAGACCAAGGCGCACCTGCACGACAAGACCTTCCTGGCCGACATCGCCGAGCAGTTCGGCCTCGCCCTGGGCAGCACGACCGGGCTGCGCAATGCCGACAACGACCTCACCCTGTCCCAGGCAGGGACCGAGGTGCACGCGATCTCGCAAGTGTTCACGGGCGCCGTCTACGATATCCTGGCCGACGTGTTCGCCCTCGAGCGCGATCCCGCGCTGGAAGATTGCGCCAGCGTCCTGCACCGCGTGGCCGGCTGGCTGCGCGGGCTCGTGCTGCGCGCGCTGATGGCCGCCCCGGACGCGGCCGCCACGTTCGCCGACGTGGCCAACGAGATGCTGCGCCTCGCGTTCGAGGACGGCAAACCGCAGGCCATCGTCAACGCCATCCGCGACCGGTTCGCCCAGCGCGAGGTGTTCGACGTGCCGGCCGGGATCACGGGCGACCACCCGGCCGGCCTGCGCCTGGCGCCGCTCGTGACCGACGCCCCGGGCGCGCGCCAGGACCGGCGCGCCTGCTGCGGCACGATGAACCTGGCCGAATACTACGATGTCGAACGCGTGCTCCAGGCGGAGGCGGACGCCCTCGCGCGCTGGTGCGCGGCGCACGGCCGGTCCGGTCCGGCGGGCGAGCCGCCGGCGGCCGTGGCGCTGACCACGGTCACGGTGACGGACGGTTCCGGCGCGGCCGTTGCGACGACGGCGGTCGTGGACCTGGGGGCTACGGACAGGCTTCGGTGAGCCCTGGAAGCGGCCTGGCAAGCGGACTACGAATACATTTGCTTATGTGTATTGTGTATAAGCCTGATTTGTCGTAGAAGCAGAATTGCCCTAAAATACAGTGCTTTGCCGCGTCCGGCGACCGCTCTCCGAACAATACACGCCGCCGCTTCCACTCATTGATAGGACTGTTATGACCCACGTTGTCACCGAATCGTGCATCCGTTGTCGCTATACCGATTGCGTGGATGTATGCCCGGTAGATTGTTTCCGGGAAGGCCCGAATTTCCTCGCCATTGACCCGGACGAGTGCATCGACTGCGCCGTGTGCGTGGCTGAGTGCCCGGTCAACGCGATCTACGCGGAAGAAGACGTGCCGTCGGACCAGCAGCAATTCATCAAGATCAACGCCGACCTGTCGCGTAACTGGCCGTCGATCACGAAAACGAAGCCGGCCCTGCCCGACGCGGAAGAGTGGAAAGACGTCAAGAACAAGCTGGACCAACTGGCCCGCTGATACGTTCGTGTACGCCGGCCCGCTGCGGCCGGCGTCCTTTGCCGGTCCCTGCAGGTGTGCGCCATTGATGGCACACTATCGCCCTCGCTTATCTACAGCTCATAATTTTCAGGAAAACAGCATGACTACGACCCCCGAAGTGGGCACCATCGCTCCCAACAGCTCCTTTGCCGGCGCCATCGAAGCCGATGCCGTGATCATCGGCGCGGGCCCGGTCGGCCTGTTCCAGGTGTTCGAGCTGGGCCTGCTGGAGATCAAGGCCCACGTGATCGATTCGCTGCCGGCCGTCGGCGGCCAGTGCGTGGAGCTGTATCCGGACAAGCCGATCTACGACATCCCGGCCGTGCCCGTCTGCACCGGCCAGGAACTGACCGACAACCTGCTCAAGCAGATCGAGCCGTTCGAGCCGACCTTCCACCTGGGCCAGGAAGTCACCACCGTCCAGCGCCGTGAAGACCACCGCTTCAACGTCGAGACGTCGACCGGTACCCGTTTCATCACCAAGACCATCTTCATCGCGGCCGGCGTCGGTTCGTTCCAGGCGCGCACGATCAAGGTCGACGGCATCGAGAAGTTCGAGAACAGCCAGCTGTTCTACCGCGTGAAGGATCCGAGCCTGTTCGAAGGCAAGAACCTCGTCATCTGCGGCGGCGGCGACTCCGCGCTGGACTGGGCCCTGAACTTCGTCGGCAAGGCCGAATCCGTCGTGCTGGTGCACCGTCGCGAAGACTTCCGCGCCGCCCCGGCTTCCGTCGCCAAGATGAAGCAGCTGTGCGAAGACTACGAAATGCAACTGATCACCGGCCAGGTCACCGGCTTCGACGAGAAGGATGGCCAGCTGTCCGAAGTCAAGGTGACCGGCGCCGACGGCGTGACCCGCCGCGTGCCGCTGGACATGCTGATGGTGTTCTTCGGCCTGTCGCCGAAGCTGGGCCCGATCGCCGAGTGGGGCCTGGATATCGAACGCCGCCAGCTGAAGGTCATGGACACCGAGAAGTTCGAGACCAACGTGCCGGGCATCTTCGCCGTGGGCGACATCAACACCTACCCGGGCAAGAAGAAGCTGATCCTGTCGGGCTTCCACGAAGCCGCGCTGGCCGCCTTCGGCGCCGCGCCGTACATCTTCCCGGACAAGAAGATCCACATGCAGTACACGACGACGTCGCCGAAGCTGCACAAGATCCTCGGCGTCGAAACGCCTGTGTTCGACTGACGTTCCGTAACTCAGCTACGACGAAAATGCCCCGCCTGTGCGGGGCATTTTTCTTATGTAGTGCACTTAACGAACCGGGTGCTGACAAGTGTGATACATATTGTGCAATGCGGTAATAAACAGATTGTGACTCAGGCTCGATGTTGCCCCACGCCAAGCCGAATGAGCCTATAATTCACCGAACACGTAGCGCAAACGATTGCAATTGCGCACAGAGTCATGAAGGAAAAAAATTATGCTTTATCAACTGCACGAAATGCAACGCTCCTTCCTGAACCCGCTGATGCAGTGGGCCGATGCCTCTGCCAAACTGTTTTCGAATCCAGTCTCACCGTTCGCGCACACCCCGTTTTCGCAGCGTATCGCTGCCGGCTACGAGCTGATGTACCGCCTCGGCAAGGACTATGAGAAACCTGCTTTCGGCCTGACCTCGACCATCATCGACGGGAAGACGGTCGGCATCGTGGAACGCCCCGTAGTCAGCAAGCCGTTCTGCAAGCTGCTGCATTTCAAGAAAGACATGAGCGACACGGACTTTGCCGCGCTCAAGCAGCCGACGGTGCTCGTCGTGGCCCCGCTGTCGGGCCACCATGCGACCCTGCTGCGCGACACCGTCCGCGCTCTCCTGCCGGACCAGGACGTCTTCATCACCGACTGGGTCGACGCGCGCATGGTGCCGCTGTCGGACGGTCCGTTCCACCTGGACGACTATATCTATTACGTGCAGGACTTCATCCGCCACCTGGGCCCGGACGTGCACGTGATCTCCGTATGCCAGCCGACCGTGCCGGTGCTCGCCGCGATCTCGCTGATGGCGACGAACAAGGATGCCAAGCTGCCGAAGTCGATGGTCATGATGGGCGGTCCGATCGACCCGCGCAAGTCGCCGACGGCCGTCAACGACCTGGCCGTCGAAAAGCCGTACTCGTGGTTCGAGAACACGGTGATCTATGCCGTGCCGGGCAATTACCCGGGCTTCGGCCGCAAAGTCTATCCGGGCTTCCTGCAGCACGCCGGCTTCATCGCAATGAATCCGGGCCGCCACGCCCAGAGCCACCGCGAGTTCTACCAGCACCTGCTGCGCGGCGACGACGATTCGGCGGAGGCGCACCGCAAGTTCTACGACGAGTACAACGCCGTCCTCGACATGCCGGCCGAGTATTATCTGGAAACGATTAAAACGGTATTCCAGGAAACCCGCCTGCCGAAAGGCACGTGGGAAGTGGGCGGCCAGCTCGTGCGTCCGCAAGACATCGAGAGCGTGGCGCTGTTCACCATCGAAGGCGAACTGGACGACATCTCCGGCGCCGGGCAGACCCATGCCGCGCACGACCTGTGCAGCGGCATCCCGGCCGACAAGCAGCAGCAGTTCACGGCGCCGAAGTGCGGCCACTACGGCATCTTCTCGGGCCGCCGCTGGCGCGAGATCATTTGTCCGATGATTGGCGAGTTCATCCGCAAGAACGCCTGAGCGTTGCAGGTGGATCCTTGAAATGCCGCGGCCTGGACCGCGGCATTTTTTATTGCGGACTGCCCGTTTCGATCATCCAGTGCAGGCCGTAGCGGTCGATGACGGCGCAGAACGCATCCGCCCACGCCGTGGCGCGCAACGGCACGCGGACGTCGCCGCCCTCGCCCAGCGCTTGCAGGATGCGGACCGCCTCGTCCGCGCTGTCCACGTGCAGGTTCATCGAGAAGCCCGCGAACACCGGTGCCTGGCCGGGGTGATGGCCTTCGGAGAAATAGACGGTCGACTCGCCGATGCGCAGGCCGGCGCGGATGATCTTGCCGGGACTGCCGGGATCGAGGAACCGTGGTTGTGAATCGGGAATCGCCGTCAGCTGGAACAGCACGTCGGCGTGCAGGACGTCACGATAAAAAGAAAGGGCTTCGGCGCACAGGCCGGGAAAATAGATCGTTGGAATCGCTTGCATAAAGGTCGCTGGTTCGGTGAAGTGTATGGTCCAGGAATGCGTGGTACACGATGTCCTCCTTTCTTTTGTTGTTGGCACGTCAAGAATAACAGAAGGCCGTCCCCGCGCGAACGGGAACGGCCTGGCGTTTCACCTGCCGGGGCCGCCTTGAAGGCAGCCCGCGGCGTCAGTGATTGATGATCAGGTCTGCGATGACGCCGGTGGCAATGGCCGCCAGCACATAATCGCCACCCGTCTGCACCCAGTGATAGCCTCGAGGCGGAGGCCGCAAATGGTGGTCGCGCCAATTGTCCACGACGTATTGGTGATTCCGGTAGCGGGACGGCAGACGGCCGCCGCGGCGGATATCATGGTTGGGTCCGGCACCGTCCCAGCGGCGATCGCCACCGTACCCTGCGTCGCCGTGGCGGCCGCCGCCGCGGGCCTGGTAACCGTCGCGGCGGTTGTCACCGCGGCGGTCATCGCGGCTGTCGACCCGCCGATCGCCGCGATCGTTGTCGCGCTGGCCATACCGGCTGTCGTCGCGCCGGTCGCCGTGGTAACGATCCTGGGCAAAACTCGATGCGCCGGCGGCGCTCAGCAGCGCGGCCAGCAGCGTGGACATGGCGAGGTGCTTCGTGTTCATGAGACCCTCCTGATTGTCATTGCCTGGACTCCAGTAGACCACCGGACTGGACCGTCACTCGGTACGCTGCCTCACGGAAGCATGCGATCTGCATTACCCAAGGGCATTTCGCCTGTACGGGGCTTTTAGCGGATAATGACGGTCTATCCAGTTTCGAAGTAGCACCGCCGTGACCAAGACGCTCGCCGACCAGATCGAAGACCTGCTGCCGCAGACCCAGTGCACCAAGTGCGGCTATCCCGCCTGTCGCCCGTACGCGGAAGCGATCGCGCGCGGCGAAGCCGAGATCAACCAGTGCCCGCCCGGCGGCATGGAAGGCGTTGCGCGGCTGGCGCGGGTCACCGGCCGGCCCGTCATCCCGATCAACCCGGCCAACGGCGTCGAGCGGCCACGCCCCGTCGCGTTCATCGACGAGAGCCTGTGCATCGGCTGCACCCTGTGCATCCAGGCCTGCCCCGTCGACGCGATCCTCGGCGCCGCCAAGCAGATGCACACCATCATTCCGAGCCTGTGCACGGGCTGCGATTTGTGCGTGGCGCCCTGCCCCGTCGACTGCATCGCGATGATCCCGCGCACGGAGGATCCCGCGAGCGAGCCGACCGGCTGGGCCGCATGGTCGCAGGAAGAGGCCGACGCCGCGCGCGCCCGCCACGATTTCCGCACGGAGCGCCTGCGCCGCGAAAAAGAAGAAAACGACGCGCGCCTGGCCGCCAAGGCGCTGGAAAAGATGCGCGCCGTGACGGCGGAAACGACGAATACGGCCGAGGAGCTGGCGGAAAAGGAACGCAAGCGCGCGATCATCGCCGCCGCCATCGAGCGCGCGAAACAGAAAGCCGCCTCCGACAAGAAAGACTGACGCATCGATGAATCCCGCCAAACGCCTCGAGATCTTCACGCGCTTTCGCAACGCCAATCCGCATCCCACCACCGAACTCGAATACACGACGCCGTTCGAACTCTTGATCGCCGTGCTGCTGTCCGCGCAGTCGACGGACGTCGGCGTCAACAAGGCCACCCGCAGGCTGTATCCGGTCGCGAACACGCCGCAGGCGATCCTCGACCTGGGCCTGGACGAGCTCAAGACCTATATCTCGACGATCGGCCTGTACAACAACAAGGCGAAGAACGTCATCGCCACGTGCGAGATCCTCGTGAACCAGTACGGCGGCGAAGTGCCGCGCTCGCGCGAGGCGCTGGAAGCCCTGCCCGGCGTGGGCCGCAAGACGGCGAACGTCGTGCTGAACACGGCGTTCGGCGAACCGACGATGGCCGTCGACACGCACATCTTCCGCGTCGCGAACCGCACGAAGATCGCGCCGGGCAAGAACGTCGACGAAGTCGAGATGAAGCTGCTGAAATTCGTGCCGAAGGACTTCCTGCACGACGCCCACCACTGGCTGATCCTGCACGGCCGCTACACGTGCGTGGCGCGCACGCCCAAGTGCTGGAACTGCATCATCAACGACCTGTGCGAGTACAAGGACAAGACGCCGGCGCCGAAGGACGCGTGAACGCCCTCGGCGTCCGGTCATCACGATGAGAACAGCCGCGCACACGCAAAGTCGACGAACACCCTGAGTTTGGGCGACAGCAACCGGCTCGAGGGCCACACGATCGAAAACTGCCCGGACGCCGTTACCGACGCGTCGAGGACCGTCGCCAGCACGCCCGCGGCCAGTGCGTCCCGTACGAGGAAATCGGGAACGTAGCCGATGCCGAGGCCGCCGATGACGGCCTCGCGCAGGGCTTCCATGTTATTGCACGTGAGCGCAGTCCGCAGGCCCGCCGGCTCCGCGCCATCGGCCGCCAGGATCCACGACTGAAGCTTCCCCGTCGCCGGGAACCGGTAGCGTACGCACGCGTGCTGCGCCAGGTCGACGGGCGCCTGGGGCACGCCGGCACGCGCGAGATAGCCGGGCGCCGCGCACAGGACGAAGCGGAACGCGCCGAGCCGGCGCGCGACGAGGCGCGAATCCGCCAACGCGCCGCTGCGGATCACGGCATCGAAACCGCCCTCGACGACGTCCACGAGCCTGTCGTTGAAATCCAGGTCGAGTTCGACGTCCGGATACTGCGCGGCGAATGCCGGCAGCACGGGCAGCAGGAATCGGTAGCCGATCGCCGGCAGGCTGATACGCAGCCGGCCGCGCGGCTTCTGCGCGGACGCCGCCATGAGCGCCCGGGCACGCTCCAGATCGTCGAGTGCACGATGACAGGAATCGTAGAAATGGCGGCCTTCGTCCGTGAGCGTGATGCGCCGCGTCGTGCGCTGGAGCAGGCGCACGCCCAATGCCTGTTCGAGCCGCGCGATCGTCTTGCCGACCGCGGACGCCGACACGCCCAGTTTCTCGCCTGCCGCGACGAAGCTGAGCGTCTCCGCCGCCCGCACGAATGTCAGTATGCCCTTCAGGTCGTCCATAGCGCTCCCAAGCGGCCCTCAGCCGGCGATTGCGGAATTTGGTTCCGCACTTCGCGGAATCAGAGGGGCTTTTTCCATGATTACCTCCAGATTATCGTTGATCTCCCGCCCAACGTGTCATGGAGCATCGATGATCCAATCCTTCCTTTCGGTTTCTTCCGGCAGACCGGCATCCGTTCTCGCCGCGGTATGCCTCGCCGCCCTCGCCTTGCCGCTCAGTTTTTCCGGCGGGGCACTGGCGGCGCCCGCGATCGGCCTCGAACTGGGCGGCAGTCCCGCTGCCATGACCTGGACAACGAACGCCTTCATGCTGACGTTCGGCAGCCTGCTCATGGCGGCGGGAGCGTGCGCCGACCAGTTCGGGCGCAAGCGGGTATTCGTCGCGGGCGTCGCCGGCTTCACCCTGCTCTCGCTCCTGCTCGGCCTCGCGCCGTCGCTGGCCGTCCTCGACCTGTTGCGTGCGCTGCAGGGCATCGCGGCAGCGGCGGCGCTGGCCGGCGGTAGCGCGGCGCTTGCGCAGGAGTTCGACGGCGCCGCACGCACGCGCGCCTTCAGCCTGCTGGGCACCACGTTCGGCCTGGGACTGGCGTTCGGCCCGGTCCTCGCCGGCTTCCTGATCGAGCGCCTGGGCTGGCGGGCCGTGTTTGCGGCGGGTGCCGTCACCGGCCTGTCGGCACTGGCGTGCGGCGTCCCCCGGATGCGCGAGTCGCGCGATCCGGATGCGCGCGCCATCGACTGGGCCGGCATCGCCACGTTCACCGGCGCGTTGACCTGTTTCACGTTCGGCATGATTCTTTCGGCGGAGCGCGGCTGGACGGCGCCCATCGTCGTCGTCCTGTTGGCAGCCACGGCGTTGCTGGCCGCGGCGTTCCGGGCCGTCGAGGCAGGCGCCGCACGTCCCATGCTGGACCTGGCGCTGTTCCGCTACCCCCGCTTCATCGGCGTGCAACTGCTTCCCGTCGCGACGTGCTACTGCTACATCGTCCTGCTCGTCGTGCTGCCGCTGCGCTTCGTGAGCATCGACCGGTTCAGCGCGATCGAGGCCGGTGGCCTGATGATCGCGTTGTCGGCACCGATGCTCGTCGTGCCGCTGCTCGCCGCCGGGCTGACGCGCTGGCTGTCGGCCGGCGTCATTTCCGCGGTGGGTCTGCTGATCGCCGCGGCCGGCCTGTACTGGCTGAACGCGACATTGCGGGACAGGGCGGACAGCGGTGTGATCGCGCCATTGCTGACGATCGGTGCCGGCGCGGGCCTTCCCTGGGGCTTGATGGACGGGCTGTCCGTCGGCATCGTGCCGAAGGAGCGCGCCGGCATGGCGGCGGGCATCTTCGGTACCGTGCGGGTCGCGGGAGAATGCATCGCGCTGGCGACCGTCAACGCGGCCCTGGCGACGCTGATGCACACCCGCATCGCGGCGATCGCCGGTCAGCCGCCGACGGCCGCGGCCACGCGGCATGCCGCGGCGCGGCTCGCGGCCGGCGATGCCGCCGGCGCGGCGGCACTGCTGCCGCACCTCGACCGATCGGCCCTGATGCATATCCATGCCGACGCCTTCGGGGTGCTGCTCCAGGGGCTCACTGTCGTGACCCTGGCATGCGCGATCATCGTGCTGCTGGTCCTTGGCCGCGCCGTGCCCGATGCGGCCTTGCCGGCCCACCCGTGCGACGGTGTCGGCAATCGCATCAGATGACCCGGCGCGGCGCCGCCGTCAGCGGGTCGCCGCTGTTCGGCGTGCCCGTCGGCTCGATCAGCAGGATGTGCGCTTCTCCCTGCGCGCGGGGCCGGTGGCGCATGCCCTTGGGGACGACGAACATCTGGCCGGGAGCGAGCGTCACCGTCGAGCCGTCCTCGAGATCGATCTCGACGCGCCCGTCGAGCACCAGGAAAAAGTCGTCGGTGTCGTCGTGGACGTGCCAGTGGTAGTCGCCGCGCAGCTTCGCGACCATCACGTCGTGGCCGTTGAACAAGGCCACCGTGCGGGGTTGAAAGGCTTCCGTAAAGGTGGCCAGCTTGGCGGCCAGATCGATTGCAGCGTGCATGATGCCTCCGATGAAAACCTCATTGTGAGGGGCCGCCGGACCGCGGGTCTTGTACAATCGTTGCATGAACCAGGCCATTTTCGGGGCGCTGACCAATGGCGTGACGCTGATGCGGGCGGACTTTTCCGACCACGCGTTCGAGCGCCACAGCCACGATTGCTTCGCGCTCGGCGCGACGACGTACGGCATCCAGCGCTTCCGCTGCAAGGGCAGGCAGTACGACAGCCGGCCCGGCGACCTGGTCCTCTTCAACCCCGACGACGACCATGACGGCTGCCGCGGGACGGCGGATGGATTCCGCTACACGATGTGGTACGTCCCCGCCGCATTCGTCGCCAGTTGCGTGGACGGCAAGCGGTATTTTGCGAAGCCCCATGCGGCCGACCGGCAGCTGGCCGAGGCGTTCGGGGCGTTGTCCGCCTGCCTGGCGCAGACGCCGGCCGAGTCGCTGCGCGCGGAAACGCTGATGCGTGCGTTCCTGGGCACGATGCTGGCGCGGCACGGCGAACGGCCGCGGGCTGGCGCGGGGCCGGCCGCCATCGGTGCCGCCACGCTGGCCCGGGTCAAGGACCATATCCGCACGTACTACGCGCACGACATCACCGTCTCGGACCTGGCCCTGGTCGCCGGCCTGTCGCGCGCGCACCTGACCCGCGCCTTCACCGCCGCCTACCACATGCCGCCGCACGTGTACCTCAACGCCGTGCGGGTCGCGCAGGCGCAGGCCCTGATCCGCCGCGGCACGCCGCTCGCCGCCGTCGCGCTGGAATGCGGCTTCGCGGACCAGAGCCACCTGACGCGGCGCTTCAAGGGCAGCGTGGGCGTGACGCCGTCGGCCTGGCAAAGGATGCAGCGCGGCGCCGCATTCACTTCGTGAGGACCAGCGAAAAGAAGATCCGCGTCGGACCGTTCGACAGCTTGAAGAACAACTTGTTGCGGCCCTTCCGGAAGTGCACGACGCGCTTGCCTTCGTTCAGGTTGTAGTCGCGCACGAAGGTATTCCGCGTCTCGTAGACCTGGCCGAAGAACGAGTCCTTGTTGGCGTTCCCGCCTTCCCAGACCAGCCGGTCGTTGAGCCACAGCTGCGCATCGTCGTCGGCGCCGACCCAGATCGTCAGGTCCTGTGCCGCGTCGAGCATCAACTCCGTATAGCCGTAGTACACGGCGTCTTCCGCGTGCACGGGCGGCTCCAGGGGATAGCGCGCCATATCGACGTAGTCCCATTTGACGAGGCGCCCGCCCTTGCCCCGATAGGCGGCATCCAGCACGACGCCCTGCTCGGGCGGATGATGGTAATTGGCGAACAGCCCTGCGCCGTGCCGTCCGTCGAATGGACCGATCAGGTACCAGCGGTTGACCCAGACGCGGTTCGCGTACGTGCCGCCCGCGCCGATCATCCTGCCCGCGCCCTTGACCATGGTGGCCGCATCGACGGTGGGCATGTGCGCGACGCCGCCGCCGAACATGGTGCCCGCGCCCCCGAGGTAAGCCTTCGTCATGCGATCCGGCAGGTCGGGATTCGTGAACGCGGCGATCCGGTCCAGCATCTGGCGGCCCACGCCGCCGGCGCTTCCGTTCCCGAGGCCTCGTCCGCTCTGGCCGTTTCCCTGGCCGTCACCCTTGCCTTCGCCGTCGCCCTTGCCATTGGCCTTGCCGTTGCCTTTGCCGGCGCCGCGCTGCGCCGCACCTGCGTCGGCCGCGACCTGCACGCCGTTCTGCTGCTGCTCCAGCTGCTGGCGGCGCTGTTCCAATGCGTCGCGCGCCTTCGCTTCGAGCTGCTCGATCTGCGCCGCCGCTTCGGCCGGCGTCTGCGGTTCGGCGGCGGACGGTTCCTCCGCCCTGGCCTTCTCCGCGACCTGTTCCAACGCCTTTTCCTTCGGGATGTCGAGCAACTGCGCCAGCCGCTCCGCCTTGGTGTCGCGCTCGATCTCGTCGATCTTGTGCGCCAGGTCCTTCGCCTGCTTCAGCAATTCGTCCGGCGCCTTCGGCTGCGCGCTGAACTGCACCTCGTCTTCCTTGTTCCCGGCAGGTTGCTTGCCCGCGCTTTGTGCCAGCAGGGACTGGATCCGCTCCATGTCGTGCACGCGCTTTTCGAGGCGCGCCTGCGCCGTCAGCCGGGCGCCCGATTCGACCTGCCGCTGCTGGCGCGCGCGCTGGGCGATCTCGATGCGCTGGCTGCCCAGGTGGTACAGCGCGACGAGCGGCACCGCATGCAGCACGAGCGACAGGAAGATGAAGGGATGCCGCCGTATGGGCCCGAACGCCGGGGCGGGCCGCGCAGTATCGTCGGCGAACATCGTCAGCGCGTGTGCATCGACACGTGGGTGAGCCCCTCGAACTGGCACAGTTCGAGCACGTGCACGATGTCCTGGTAGCGCGTGGACTGGTCGCCGTCGATGCGGACCGGCCGCGTCGGATCGCGCGCCGCCTCGCGCTTGAGCAGGTCGTGCAGGGCTTGCGTCGACACCTCCTTGCGGTCGATATACAGGCCGCCTCCGGCATCGACGCCGATGACCAGCGGCGCCGGCGCCGCCGTGGCGCGATCGAGGCTGACCTGCGACGTCGGCAGCACGATGGGCATGTCCTTTTCCGGCTTTTCGCCGTCGGGGTGCCGGAACGACGTCGCGACCATGAAGTACATCAGCAGGAAGAAGATGCAGTCGATCAGCGCGATCAGGCCGATCTCGGGCTGTTCGTCGTCGCCGAGATCAATGCGCATGGACGACCTCCAGCGTGCGCGCCGGCATGCCGTCCAGCACGCGGTTCAGCTGGCGTTCCAGCGCGATGCCGATGCCGACCATGCGGTTGCGGAAGACGTGGTGCATGGCCAACGACGGCAGCGCCACCGACAGGCCGGCCGCCGTGTTGACGAGCGCCTTGGAGATGCCGCCCGCCAGCAGGGTCGGATCGCCCATGCCGTTGAACGCGATGACGTGGAAGGATTCGATCATGCCGATGACGGTGCCCAGCAGGCCGACGATCGGTGCGACCGTCGCGACGACGTTCAGCGCGTACGCCTTCTGCTGCTGCAGGCGCAGTTCGACGCCCGCCATCTCGGCCACGCGCGCCGCCAGTTTTTCGGCCGGCAGGTGGCGCTGTTCGACCATCCAGCCGAGGATGCGCGCGAGGCTGCTGTCGCCGTCGGCCGCCCGTTCGCGCAACTGGTCGAAGCGTCCCGCGCGCCACAGCATCTCCGCCTCCGCGGCCAGGTCCGGCGGCGCCACTTTCACCAGGCGGAAGTTGGCGAGCCGCTCGAACGTCACGGCCAGCGCCAGCACGGACAACGCGCCGATCGCGACGATACCCATGCCGCCATGCAGCAGCTCGGAAGCGATGTTCAGGCCCTGCGCATGGGCCGGGAAGGCAGTCAACAGCAGGCCATACAGGCCGAGGCGGCGCAATCGGGACATCGTCTTCCTTTCAATGGAAACAACGGATCATGCGCCAATTTAACACACATGATTCCGTGTTTGATCATTAAATTACACTTTCATCGCAATGAAAATTGCCATCTCATGGCAATCAAGTATGCGATAAGCATGACGGCGCTTGATGACAAGAAGTTCAGTATGATGGATGGTTTTCACGACGAGGCGACGATGTTTTCCCATGTCTTCATTGGTGTCCGCGATTTCGACCGGGCGCTCGCGTTTTACCAACCGCTGCTGGCAGCGCTGGGACTGGAGGCGCGCTTCTGCGACCGGTCGCGCCCGTGGGCCGGCTGGCAGCAACCTGGCCGGGCGCGCCCGCTGTTCCTCATCGGCGCGCCGTACGACGGCCAGCCTCACGCCCCCGGCAATGGCCAGATGACGGCCCTGCTCGCGCCCGACCGCGCGGCCGTCGATGCGGCGTACGAGATCGCGCTGGCGCACGACGGCCGCGGCGACGGCGCGCCCGGCCTGCGCCCCCACTATCACGAGCATTATTACGGCGCCTACGTGCGCGACCCCGACGGCAACAAGCTGTGCGTGGTGTGCCACGATCCGGCCTGAACAGGCACTGACATGATGCTCCTCGCTTACACCGCCTTCGCGATCGGCGTCGCGAGTCCCGGACCGAGCGTCCTCGCGGTCATGGGCACCGCGATGGCGCAAGGCCGCGCGCGGGCGCTCGCGCTGGCGTCCGGCGTCGTCTGCGGGTCGCTGTGCTGGGGCTTGTGCGCGGCGTTCGGTCTCGCCGCGCTGATGGAACGGTGGTCCGGCGCACTGGCCGTCGTGAAGGCGATCGGCGGCGTGTACCTGCTGTGGATGGCCTGGCAGGCCGCGCGCAAAGTGCGCGGCACGAAGGGAGTGCCGGCAGCGGAGGCGGTGGACGAAGGCTATGCGCGCACGTGCGCGCGCGGCCTGGCGATGCACCTGACGAATCCGAAATCGATCGTCGTGTGGCTGTCGGTGGTCTCGCTGGCCCTGCCCGCCGGCGCGCGCCAGGCGGATGCGCTGGCGTTCGTGCTGTCATGCGCGGCGATCAGCGCATCGATCTTCTGCTGCTATGCACTGGCGTTTTCCACCGACGCCGCGCGCCGCGCCTACCGGGCGGGCGAGCGCTGGGTGAATGCCGTGCTGGCCGGCGTGTTCGCGTATGCGGGCGTGCGCATGCTGCTGGCCAGCCAGGCGCGGTGAATCAGATCAGGACCAGGTTGTCGCGGTGAACCAGCTCGGGCGCCTCGACGTAGCCGAGGATGCCCTCGATCTCGCTGGACGCGTGACGCATGATGCGCTTGATTTCGCCGCTCGTGTAGTTGGTGAGGCCGCGCGCGATCTCGGTGCCCGCGTCGTCCACGCAGCCCACGAGGGCGCCGCGGCCGAATTCGCCGCGCACGGCCGTCACGCCGATCGGCAGCAGCGATTTCCCCTCTTTGACCAGCTTCTGCACCGCGCCGGCGTCCAGCACGAGCTGGCCGGCCGTGTGCAGGTGGTCGATCATCCACTGGCGGCGCGCGGTCAGGCGCGCGGTCGGCGCGGTCAGCTGCGTGCCGATCGCTTCGCCGTGCGCGAGGCGCGTCAGAACGTTGTCTTCGCGGCCCCACGCGATCACCGTATGCGCACCGGAGCGCGCGGCGCGCTTGGCGGCCAGCACCTTCGTCAGCATGCCGCCGCGGCCGATGCTGCTGCCGGCGCCGCCGGCCATCGCCTCCAGCGACGTGTCGCCCGCCTGCGCTTCTTCGATCAGGCGTGCGGAGGGGTCCTTGCGCGGATCGGCCGAGTACAGGCCCTTCTGGTCGGTCAGGATCACGAGGGCATCCGCCTCGATCAGGTTGGCGACGAGCGCGCCCAGCGTGTCGTTGTCGCCGAACTTGATCTCGTCCGTGACGACGGTGTCGTTCTCGTTGATGATCGGGACGACGCCCAGGCCCAGCAGGGTGGTCAACGTGGAGCGTGCGTTCAGGTAGCGTTCGCGGTCCGCGAGGTCGGCGTGCGTGAGCAGCACCTGCGCCGTCTTCACGCCGTGGCTGCGGAAGCTCGTCTCGTAGATCTGCGCGAGGCCCATCTGGCCGCACGCGGCGCAGGCCTGCAGTTCGTGGATGTCGGTCGGGCGCGACGTGAAGCCCAGGCGCAGCATGCCTTCGGCGATGGCGCCCGAGGACACGAGCACGACTTCCTTGCCGAGCGAACGGAGCGACGAGATCTGCGCGGCCCAGCGCGCGATGGCTTCGTGATCGAGGCCGCGGCCTTCGTTGGTGACGAGCGAGGAACCGACTTTGACGATGATGCGGCTGGAAGACTGGAGGGCGGATTTCATGGCGACGGTCGGATTGACAGGAAGCGTCCTTGCGGGCGCAGGCCGATCAGCGCCAGGCCGACCGCCAGCTCGATCCCGCTGACGACGAACAATAAGCCCTGGGGCAGGCCGATCGCGAAGGCCGCGACGAGACGGCCGAGCGGCTGCGCCAGGATGAACAATGCTGCGAGGTCGCCGAGGATGGGCTGGTCGCCCTGCCTGGCCGCCAGCAGAGCCAGCCCCGCGGTGGCGAGGCGCACTCCGACGTAGAGGGCGAAGAACTGGCTGTAGCCGTTCACGCCCACGGGGAACAGTCCCATCGCATCCGCCACGCGGTCCGGATCCAGCAGGGCCGCGAGCGCGGCCAGCGAATGGGCGGACGCCGCGACCGACAGCAGCTGGCCGCGCAGGCGCGCGCGCCAGGTGCTGCTTGCGGTCGGGGCGAAGGTGACTGCCAACGACTTAATCTTCGAGGATCTTGAAGCGGGGATCGTCCGGATCGATCGACGAGATGCCGCGCGCTTCCTCGGTCATCTGCGTCTCTTCCGAGCGCTGCGCGCTGTGGCGCGTCTCTTCGAGATACTTGTAGATCGCGTGCACGAGGTCTTCGCAGCCTTCGCGGTTCAGCGCCGAGATCTCGAACACGGGGCCCTTGAACCCCATGCGCTTGACGAAGTCCTTGACGACCTTCTTGCGCTCTTCTTCCGGCACGACGTCCAGCTTGTTGAGCACGAGCCAGCGCGGCTTGTTGACCAGTTCCTCGTCGTACTTCTCGAGTTCCTTCACGAGCGCCTTGGCTTCCTTGACCGGATCGGTCTTGCCGTCCATCGGCGCGACGTCGACGATGTGCAGCAGCAGGCCCGTGCGGCTCAGGTGGCGCAGGAACTGGTGACCGAGGCCGGCGCCTTCCGCCGCGCCTTCGATCAGGCCCGGGATGTCGGCGATGACGAAGCTCTTCGCATGCGACACGCGCACGACGCCGAGGTTCGGATGCAGCGTGGTGAACGGATAGTCCGCGATCTTCGGACGCGCGTTCGACACGGCCGTGATGAACGTCGATTTTCCCGCGTTCGGCATGCCGAGCAGGCCCACGTCGGCCAGCACCTTCAGTTCGAGGCGCAGCTCGCGGCGCTCGCCGTCCTTGCCGTCCGTCTTCTGGCGTGGCGCGCGGTTGGTCGACGTCTTGAAGTGGATGTTGCCCCAGCCGCCCTCGCCGCCCTTGGCCAGCAGCTCGGTCTGTTCGTGCTCCGTCAGGTCGGCGATGATCTCGCCGGTGACGTCGTCGATGATCAGCGTGCCGACCGGCATGCGCAGGTAGACGTCCTCGGCGCCCTTGCCGTAGCAATCGGAACCGCGGCCCGGCTCGCCGTTGCGCGCCGTGTGGACCTTGGAAAAGCGGAAGTCGACCAGCGTGTTGACGTTGCGGTCGGCGACCGCCCAGATCGAGCCGCCGCGGCCGCCGTCGCCGCCGTCCGGACCGCCGAACGGGCGGAACTTCTCGCGGCGGAACGAGGCGCAGCCGTTGCCGCCGTCGCCGGCGATGACTTCGATGCGTGCTTCGTCGATAAACTTCATGATGAGACCACCAAAACGAAAGGCTGTGTCACTGTTAAAAGCGGACCAGGCGTCCATGATAGACGAACGGCCGCGGAACGTTCCGCACTTAACGGTGACAACGCCGAAAATTAAAAAGGCCCTACCGGAGGGCAGAGCCTATCGATTGCAAGGCTTGACGCCTTACCGGGCGGGGCACGCTTTGACTCAGCCTGCCCCGCTGCGCCGCAATTAAGCAGCGACTGCCTCAGCAGCAACGACGGTCACGAACTGCTTCGAACCGACGCCTTGCTTGACGAACTTGACCGTGCCATCGACCAGGGCGAACAGGGTGTGATCCTTGCCCAGGCCAACGTTGGTGCCCGGACGAACCTGGGTACCGCGCTGACGCACGATGATGCCGCCGGCGTTGATCGCCTGGCCGCCGTAGACTTTCACGCCGAGGCGTTTGCTTTCTGAGTCACGGCCGTTTCGCGTAGTGCCGCCGCCTTTTTTGTGTGCCATTTCAAATGCTCCTTGATTAGCTGAAGAAGGTACGCGCGGCGATTAGCCGTTGATCGCAACCACTTGGATTTCGGTGTAGTTCTGGCGGTGGCCCTGACGCTTCTGGTAGTGCTTACGACGACGCATCTTGAAGATACGCACTTTGTCGTGACGACCATGCGAAACAACAGTCACGCGAACCGAAGCACCTTCCACCAGCGGAGCACCAAACTTGATGCTCTCGCCCTCGCCGACGGCGAG
Organism: Massilia cellulosiltytica; assembly: GCF_047325105.1. Taxonomy (NCBI): domain Bacteria; kingdom Pseudomonadati; phylum Pseudomonadota; class Betaproteobacteria; order Burkholderiales; family Oxalobacteraceae; genus Massilia; species Massilia cellulosiltytica. The sequence continues at coordinate 5,578,184 of NZ_CP168562.1, forward strand.
AACCTGATCGATAGTGAGTTCGGAACCAATGTCTGCCGGTATCTGTTCTACTTTGAGTTTTTCGCCAGCGACAACTTTGTATTGCTTGCCACCGGTTTTTATGACCGCGTACATGATTTGAAACCTCATTGATTGTTAAGAAATATTCCCCTCGTCTTGGCGAGGTAAACAGCCGGGGATTCGGGGAACAGAGGATTATACATGGAATGGTGCGCAGCGTCAAAATGGTTGTGGTGCCGCGGCAGCCCCTCGGGCGCCACTGGGAAAGAGGGCGTCTTTTCCTTGCATGTCGTATAATCGCGACTCAACAAAACCTATCCGCATCCAACGTCAGCAGGTCCGCCTTGTCCGCCGCCACCCAAACCGCTCAACAGAACCCCATCACCCGCACGATCGCAGCAGACATGGAGGCCGTCAACACGGTGATCCGCGCGCGGTTGCAGTCCGAAGTCGCGCTGGTGAACCAGATCGCCGAGTACATCATCAGTGCCGGCGGCAAGCGGATCCGCCCCGTGCTGGTGCTGCTGCTGGCGAACGCCTACGGCTACAAGGGCGCCGGCCACCATGAGCTGGCGGCCGTCGTGGAATTCATCCACACCGCCACCCTGCTGCACGACGACGTCGTCGACGAATCCTCGATGCGCCGCGGCCGCCAGACCGCGAACGCCATGTTCGGCAACGCCGCGTCGGTGCTGGTCGGCGACTACCTGTACTCGCGCTCGTTCGAGATGATGACGAGCCTGGACAACATGCGCGTCATGCAGATCCTGTCGCGCGCGACGACCGTCATCGCGGAAGGCGAAGTGCTGCAGCTGTTGAACATGCACGATCCGGACGTCACGCAGGAAAGCTATCTGCGCGTGATCCGCTCGAAGACGGCGAAACTGTTCGAGGCGGCCGCGCAACTGGGCGCCCTCGTCGCCGGCGCGAACGACGCGCAGATCGAAGCGGCCGGCGAATACGGCCGCTCGCTGGGCACCGCGTTCCAGCTGATCGACGACGTGCTCGACTACGCGGGCGACGCCGCCGAAATCGGCAAGAACGTGGGCGACGACCTGCGCGAAGGCAAGCCGACCTTGCCGCTCATCTACGTGATGGAAAACGGCACGGCCGAGCAGCGCGAGCTGATCCGCACCTGCATCGAGCAGGGCGACGAAACCCATTTCGACGCGGTGCTGGCGGCCGTCACGAGCAGCGGCGCGCTGGACTTCACGCGCCGCGAAGCGGAGACCGCGGCACGCCGCGCCGCCGCCGCGATCGCCGACCTGCCGCCGAGCGAATACAAGGACAGCCTCCTGCAGTTATGCAGCTTCGCTGTTGACAGGAACCATTGAGGCAACTATAGTAATGCCTTCCCGAGATTTCGGTGACGAAGTCTCAAACAGTCGGGGTGTAGCTTAGCCCGGTAGAGCGCTACGTTCGGGACGTAGAGGCCGGAGGTTCGAATCCTCTCACCCCGACCATCTGTTTTTCCCCCTCAGCATTACCCATACCAGTCGGGGTGTAGCTTAGCCCGGTAGAGCGCTACGTTCGGGACGTAGAGGCCGGAGGTTCGAATCCTCTCACCCCGACCACAGAATTCATGCAAGCAGCGGCTGATGGCCGCTGTTTTCGTTTCCGCCGCCTACTCTTCTTCGACGATCGCCACGCCCCACGGCTTCAGTGCCAGTTGCTGGCCGCGCGTCACCTTACGTCCGGACAACAGGTCCGTACCGCTCGCATACCCATAGTTCAGTCGCTGCGGCCTGGCGGAATAGTTCAGCACATACCGTACCCGATGCCCGTCCTGCAGCGTGCCGCCGCGGACGATGAGGGGGAAGCGTACCTTCGGCAGATCGATGCCGGCGCGCTTCACCTGGTCGGTCACGATCCCCTCGATGACGGCGTCGGTCGGCATGAAGCCGACGTAGCCCACCTCCCCGCTGCCCCAGGCATTGCGCGTGACGGCCGCATAGTCCGGCCACGAAGGATGCTGGAAGCGGGCGACCACGGTTGCCGTCGTCGGCTTCAGGAACTCCATCCACCAGCGTGCCTTGTTGTCCGCGGCGCCGACTTTGAACGGATCGCCCGCGAGCGTCACGTCCACCGGGTTCGTGAACTGGTGATACGTCACGCCCGCCGCCGCACTGATCGCACCCGGCTGCACAGCGTAGCGCACCTTCGTGTTCTCGTCCGAAAAGCCGCTGCGGAACGTGTACAGCACGTGGCCGCCCTGCTTCGCATAATCGTTCAGGCGCGCGATCTCCGCGTCGCTGGCCGCGTACAACGACGGCACCACGATCAGCTTATAGTCCGACAACGGTACCTTCGACGCCGGCGAGAGGATGTCCGCTTCCACGTTCATGCGGTACAGCGCGTCGTACCAGGGCCGCATCGCATCGTTGTAGTCGAACGCCTTGCCGTCGACATACACCTTGAACGCGTTGAACCCCGCCTGCGCCGTGTTGCTGACATAGACTGCGACCTGGTTCTTCTTGCGCAGGTTCACGAGCCTGGGTCCCAGCCGCCGCAGGTCGGCGCCGATGGTCTTCACCTCCGCATAGACCTCGTTCGGCTGGTAATCCTGCGACAGCACGCCGCGCCAGTAAGTCTCGATCGCATTGGCCGTCGTCGCCCAGTGCCAGTACGAGACCATGTTCGCGCCCGAAGCGAGATGGCTGAAGGCCTGCAGGCGCATCTGGCCGGGATAAGGCGTCCAGTGCGAGAATCCTTGTGCCTCGGTTTCCATGACCAGGTAGTTCTGGCCGTCGCGCATGGAGCGCGCCAGATCGCCGCCGAAGGCGATTTCGACGCCGGTCAGCTTGTCCTGGCTCGGGTGGTAGATGTCGATGCCGGCGACGTCGAGCGGCTGTGCGGCGTCCCAGTGATTCACTTCCGGCTGCACACCGTAGGAATGGTTTTTCCAGCCCAGGTCGAAGTTCTGCGTGATGAATTGGTCGCCGCGCGCATGCGCGCGCACGAGGCCGGCCTGCCAGGTGAGGTAGTCCGTCACCAGGTCCCGCTGGAATGCAGTGAACGCATTCGACAGGCTCGCGTTGATGGATCCGTTCACGGACGGGAAATCGTCCCAGCTGTTGATGCGGTTGCTCCAGTAATCGAGGCCGAACGCCTTGTTGAGCTGGTCGAGGTCGGGAAACTTCCTGCGCATGGACGCGACGAACGCCCGCTGCACATTGGGGCCGCTCGTGGCATAAGCCTTGGTCTCATTGTCGACCTGGTAGCCGATGACGGCGGGATGGTCCTTCACGTGGTCGACCAGCTTCACGATCACCCGTTCCGCCGCCGCGCGGAAATCCGGGTCGGTAATGTCCATGTTCTGCCGCGGCCCATATTCCGCGCGGCCTTTCGGCGCGACCACCAGCACGTTCGGGTGCTTGCGCGCGAGCCAGGTCGGGATGGCGTAGGTCGGCGTGCCGACGATGACCTTGATGCCGGCCTTGTGGAAGGCGGCCAGCATGCGGTCCACGTGGGTGAAGTCGAACACGCCTTCGTCGCGTTCGAGCGTGCCCCACGTCGATTCGGCGATGCGCACGACGTTGATGCCCGCTTCCTTCATCATGCGCGCATCCTCGTCGAGACGGTCGACGGGCGTGTACTCGTCGTAGTAGGCGACGCCGAACAGGATGGTGTCCGGCAGTGTCGGGGCCGCGAAGGTGCCGCCGCAAAATGCGCCCAGCGCGGCCGTGGCGAGAGCCCGTGCGAATGTAGTCATGTGTAGTCTCCTGTTTTAATCATTGCATTTTATATATATAAAACTATGAACACAACCGGCGACAGGCGTCGGGGTGGCGTGGGCAGCGCAGCCCGCAAAAGCACAGCGCCAGGCCGCATTGTCGTGGCCTGGCGCTGGTCATTCCTGATGTGGGTTATTCTGCCGATGCTGCCCGGACTCGTATGCGCCCACTGAGTGCCGACCCGCGCCGCGCCAGGAAGGCCGTCAACAGTTCCGGATAGCACGGACTGGCGGCCGCCCGGACCGATGGCCGCAGCGCCAGCGCCGCGCGCCATGCCTGCACCTTGGTCAGTCCCGCCAGCATGCCGAAGTCGCCGATGCGCTCGAACACGTCGAGATAGCGGAAGACCGGCGCGAACACCGCGTCGACGATGCCGAAGCGCTCGCCGTCGAAGTACGGCGGCGCGTGCAGCACCTCCTCCACCTGCCGCAAGCGCCGGTGGATGTCGTCGACCGCGCGCAGCAGGGCCGCATCGTCGGGCGCGTTGTAGAACACGGCGATGGCGTTCAGCAGCGCCGAGCCGAATTCCATCCAGCTCCGGTGGCGCGCGCGCCGCAGCGGGTCGAGCGGATGCAGGCGCGGCGCAGTCGTCTCATCGAGGTATTCGCAGATCACGGCCGACTCGAAGATCGCTTCGCCGGCGGCCAGCAGCACCGGGGTCTTGCCGAGCGGCGATACGCGCAGGAACCAGTCCGGCTTGTCCGCCAGGTCGACGTCGCGCCGCTCGAACGGGACGCCCTTCTCGTGCAGGACGATGGCGGCGCGCTGCACATAGGGACACAGGGCGTGGCTGACGAGAACGAAAGAATTACTCACGACGACTCTCCTTGATGGGTGGGAGAGCGCAGTCTATGATTGCGTGATTACAATGGGAATACGCGCACTTGCAAACCATGACTGCAAAAACGCAATCGCCGTCCTACCGCATCGGCAGCGCCGATCTGGAGACCGTGCTGGCCCTCGTCCGCGCCGGCACCCTCGCGCAGGCCGGCGAACGCCTGGGCGTCGACGGCTCGACGGTCTTCCGCAACCTGCAGCGCATCGAGCGCGGCCTGGGCCAGGCGCTGTTCGAGCGCACGCGTTCCGGGTACCTGCCGGGCGAACTCGCGCTGAACCTCGCGCGCCATGCGGAGCGGCAGGAAAGCGAGCTCGAGGCGGCACGCTCGCTGGTGCAGACCCGGCCGGACCAGGTCTCCGGGCAGGTCCGCATCACCACCACGGACACCATCCTGCACGCCCTGGTCGCGCCGTCGCTGAAGACGCTGCGCGCGCGCCATCCGCTGCTGGACTTCGACCTCGATGCCAGCAACACCCCGGTCAACCTGGGCAGGCGCGATGCCGACATCGCGATCCGCGCGACGCGCGAACCGCCCGAGCACCTGGTCGGGCGGCCGCTCGGACCGATCCGCGTCGCGTTGTTCGCACCGCGCAGGAGCCGGCTGCGCTCGATCGAGGACGCGGTCGAGCGCGGCGTGGCGTGGGTCGCGCCGGACGATGCGCTACCCGACCATCCGTCGGTGCTGTGGCGGCGCCGGCACTTTCCGAAGATCGCACCGGCGTATCGGGTGAGCAGCATCCTGTCGGCGGCGGAGTGCGTCGCGCTCGGGCTGGGCGTGGCGGTGCTGCCGTTGTTTCTCGCGGCGCCGCGCGCGGACCTGCGTCAGGTCGGTCCGGAGATCGAGGAATGCGTGACTCAGCTGTGGTTGCTCACACATCCGGAAAGCCGTCATCTCAGGCGCGTCGCAACGGTACTGCAGTACCTCGCGCAGGAAATCCACCTTCCTTCAAAATAGCCCCACGGCTGCGCAGTCTCAAATCCGCTGAACGTCGGTTCCCTACCATTGACGGGCAATCCGACCGCTGAACTGGCTCAATGTCTTTCAGCATTGTTCGCAAGGACATTGTTTGTAATCATGCGCACCCCTTACCTGTCGTTCCTGCTCGTGACACGCTGGGCCAGCGTCATCGTGGCGCTGATGTACCACGTCCGCTTCCTGCTGTTCGTCGACTACGAACACGTGCACGCGAAAACGTGGCTGACGAACGTCTTTTATTTCCTGACGGGACTCGGCCATGAATCGTTCGCCGTCTTTCTCGTCCTCGACGGCATCCTGACGGGACGCGCGCTGCGGGCTGGCACCATCCCGGGCCGGCGTGCCGTCGCGCTGTACGGGCTCCTCCTGCCAGGCCTGATCCTCGGGGCCGCCGCCGACGTCGCGGGCGTCCGGTTCTTCAACGGGTCCGCCCTGTACACGGCCTACCCCGCGTTCAGCACGCTCACGCTCGGCTATGCCTCTCTGCTGGGCAACATGTTCATGCTGCAGCCCTTCGTCGTGCCCACGTTCGGCAGCAACGGCATGCTGTACTTGCTGTCGTTCCTGTTCTGGTCGACCATCCTGCTGGACGTCTTCCTGCGCGCCACGCGCGCCGGCCGGGTCGTGCTGCTGACGGCCGTGGTGGTGCTGGCGCCGCCCCTGTTCCTGATCTGGTCGGCCATCTGGCTGACCGGCGTCGCGGTGGCGCACATGGGCGCGCTGCACAGCGCCAGGCCGTCGCTGCCCGTCGCCATCGTCGGCTTTCTCGCCACGCTGCTGCTGTCCCGCTTCCTCGGTGCCGGCGTACACGGGCCGCCGGCGTTCGGCGCCTGGCTCGCCGACTGCAAATTCCTGCTCGTGGGGTGGAGCTTCGCCGCCATCGCCTGGGCCCTGGCTCCGCCCGGCGCGCAGCACACGACGGTGCCCGACGACCCGGCCCCCGCGTTCACCTTCTTCTTCCACTTCCCGGTCATGATGCTGCTCGTCGGAATCGGCACGACGCTGCCCGGCCAGGCGCTGATGCAGCAGCCGACGCCGGCACGCTACGGCGCGTTCGTCGCCGTCGCCGCCGCCTGCGTGGGCACGACGGTGCTCGTCGCCCGGACGGCGCGGCCGGGAAAAGCACAGCGCCAGGCCGCGTTGCCGTGGCCTGGCGCTGGTCATTCCTGATGTCTGTTATTGCGCCGACGCAGCCCGGATCCGTACCGCCAGCGCGGCCAGGCTGGATGCGACGGCGAGCAGCACGATGCCGTTCCAGCCCCATGCGGCCAGCGCCTGGGCACCCAGCGCGCCGCCCGCTGCCATGCCGACGAACATCGTGGTCATGAAGATCGCATTCAGGCGGCTGCGGGCTTCCGGCGCGATGCCGTAGACGATGGTCTGGTGGGCGATCATCGTCGCCTGCACGCCCAGGTCGAAGCCGACGGTGGCGAGGGCCAGCAGCACCAGCTGCGCGCCGGTCGACAGGTGCGGCATGGCGAACATGATGCCGAACGATGCGACGCTCAGGCCGGCGCCGAGCCGGGTCACGAACTGCGGACCGCGGCGGTCGGCCAGGCGGCCGGCAAACGGGGCAGCCAGCGCGCCGACGGCACCGGCCAGGCCGAACGAACCGGCGGCGGCCGAACCCAGGTGGAACGGGGCGCCGTGCAACATCACGGCCAGCGTCGACCAGAAGGCCGAGAAGCCGATCGACAGCAGGCCCTGGGCCATGGCGGCAAGGCGCAGCGCGCGGTGTTCTTTCCACAGCGCGAACAGCGAGCCCAACAGGGCCGGATACGGGCTGGTGCTCGTCGGCTTGAAGCTCGGCAGGCCGCGGACGAGGATCGCCGTCGTGAAGGCCGCGACGACTGCCGCGCCGCCGAACACGGCGCGCCAGCCGAGCGCTTCCGCCACAAGTCCACCCACGACGCGCGACAGCAGGATACCCAGCAACAGCCCGGTCATGACGGTGCCGACGATGCGGCCGCGGTGCGCGGCCGGGGCCAGCGTTGCGGCGGCCGGGACGATGTCCTGGGCGACGGTGGCCAGCAGGCCGACGGCGAGGCTGGCGCCCAGCAGCACGGACAGGCTCGGCGCGGCGGCGATGGCCAGCAGCGCCATGGCCAGCAGCAGCGATTTCACGACGATGATGGTGCGGCGATCGAAACGGTCGCCCAGCGGCGCGAGGAACAGCAGGCCGAGGGCGTAGCCGAATTGCGTCAGCGTCGGGATCCAGCCGACGGCCTGGTTGCTGGCGTGCAGGTCGGTCGCCAGCACGCCCAGCGTGGGCTGGCTGTAGTACAGGGCGGCGACGGACAGGCCCGTGCTTGCGGCCAGCAGGAAGATCAGGGGCGAGGTCAGCGTCGTGCGGATCGGTATGACAGTCGCCGTCGTGTGTGCGATGCTCATGTTGGACTCCATGGTGGGTGCGTTGTTGCAGTGCATTATGGAGAGCCAAAACATGGCTGTGTAGCACCGGCGAACGTCGAACTGTTATACTCCACACGTATGAGCACGGACTTTTCGACGATCAATCCATCTGCCGACCGTATGATGCTGGTCGAAACCTTCGTCCGCATTGTGGATGCCGGCAGCCTGTCCGCCGCCGCGCGCGCACTCGCGACGACGCAGCCGACGATCAGCCGGCGTTTGAAGTCGTTGGAAAAATCGCTGGGCGTGCGCCTGCTGCAGCGGTCCACGCATGCGATGAAGCTGACGGACGACGGCATGCGCTGCTATGCGCGCGCAAAAGAGCTCATCGCGGGGTGGCAGGAATTCGAGAGCGAGATCCGGGGCGCCGTGGACGAACCGGTGGGGATGCTGCGCGTCGTCGCGCCGCACGCGTTCGGCCAGCAGCAACTGGTCGCGCCGCTCGCGGCGTATCTCGCGCGCTATCCGCGCATGACGGTGGACTGGGTCCTGCACGACCGCACGCCGGACTTCATCGGCGAAGGCATCGATTGTGCGATCCGCGTTGGCGAGGTGCCCGATCCGTCGATGGTAGCGATCCGGCTGGGCGACGTGCCGCGCATCGTCATCGCGACGCCCGGCCTGTTCGACGGCCGCGCCCTGCCCGCCCATCCGGATGAACTGGCGGCGCTGCCCTGGATCGCCGTCAGCCATTATTACCGCGACGAGGTGGCCCTGACCCATGCGCGGACGGGCGACACGGTGCGCGTGCCCGTCCAGCCGCGCCTCTACACGGACAACCTGTATGCGATGCGCAGCGCCGTCACGCTGGGCGTGGGCGCGGCGCTGGGGTCGCGCTGGGCGTTGCGCGAGGAACTGGACGCGGGCCGGCTCGTGCAGCTCGTGCCGGACTGGCAGGCGTCACCGCTGCCGATCTGGCTGATCTACCCGCCGGCGCGCTTCTATCCGGCCCGGCTGCGGCGCTTCATCGACATCATGCGCGTGGCGGTGCCGCAGGCGTACGGCGTGGTGGCGCCGCCAGATACCCGTCGTCCTCGCGAAAGCGGGGAACCATACTGAGCAACAGAATTCGGTATCCGGAGACCGTGCGGTATGTCTATCGGATCTGACTCGGGGGGCTCGGCATGGGTTCCCGCTTCCGCGGGAACGACGTTTTACGCTTCCGCCACCTGCGCTTCGACCAGCAACGACCGGATCTCGGGAATGCACGACCCGCAATTGCCACCGGCCTTGGTGCACGCCGTCACGCCCGCCGCATCGCACAGATTGTTCTGGCGGATCGCAATCTCGATGGTCTTGCGCCCCACGCCGAAGCACGAGCACACGGTCGGTCCGGGATCGATGCCCGGCTCTTTCGCGCGGCCCGCCAGGAGGCTGATACGGTCGGCCGGCTCCAACTGCTCCTTGTCGAACATGCTGGCGAGCCAGGTGCGGGCCGGCAGGTCGGTGCGCTGCGCCACGAACAGGCACGCTTCGATGCGGCCGTCGACGAGGTGCACGGCGCGGTACATGCCGCCGTTCTTGTCCTCGACTTCGATCCAGTCCGCGTCGTCGTCGTGCACGTCCAGCAGTTTGCGCGCCCAGTCGTGCGCGGCGGCGAACGGCTTGCGGCCCGCCAGTTCATAGCGGACGAAGTCCTTGCCCTGCACGCGCGTCCAGTTGGACGCCTCGCGCAGCGGCAGCTCCGTGCGCGACAGGATGAAACCGAACCAGGTGACGCCGAACGGTTCGATGCGCACCGGCGTGTGCTTGAATTCCGGCTCGCCCGACACCGGGTCGACGGCCGGGTTGACGACGGTGCCCACGCGCGCGTCCGACGCCGTCTGGCCGCTCCAGTGGATCGGCATGAACACGCTGCCGCGCGCGATGCCGCCGCCGTGCTGCACGCGCGCCACGACGGCGCCCCAGTCGCTCGTCACGCGCGCCAGTTCGCCCGCCTTCACGCCGCACAGCAGCGCATCCTGCGGGTGCATGTCGATGTACGGCTCCGGGATGTGCTCGGCCAGTTTCTGCGAGCGGCCCGTGCGCGTCATCGTGTGCCACTGGTCGCGCACGCGGCCCGTGTTCAGCACGAGCGGATATTCGCCGCCCGGCAGGTGCGCCGGCGCGCGCGGCACCGTCGGCACGAAGCGCGCACGACCGTCGCCATGCGCGAAGCGGCCGTCGCCGAACAGGCGTGCGGTCCGCTCTTCCGGCGTACGCACCGGCCACTGCACGGGGTCGAGCGCATCGTAGTCGGCGCGCGTCATGCCCGCGAGGCCTTTGACGTCGAACAGGCGGCGGCGCTGGCCCTCGGTACCGTTCTTCCATCCGGACAGGCGCGCATGCTCATCGAAGATCTCGTGCGGCGACGTGAAATCGAAGCCCTTGAAACCCATGCGGCGCGCGACGTCGCACATGATGTCCCAGTCGGCGCGCGCACTGCCCGGCGCGGACAGGAACGCGCGCTGGCGCGAGATGCAGCGCTCGGAATTGGTGACGGTGCCGTCCTTCTCGCCCCAGCCGAGGGCCGGCAGCAGCACGTGGGCCGCGTCGTTCGTGTCGGTGCCGAGCACGACGTCGGAAGCGACGACCAGCTCGCACTTTTCCAGCGCGCGCCGGGCCTGGTCGGCATCGGGCAGGCTCACGAGCGGATTCGTCGCCATGATCCACACGGCCTTCACCTTGCCGTCCTCGATGGCGCGGAACAGGTCGACGGCCTTCAGGCCCGGCTTGCCGGCCACCGTCGGCGAACCCCAGAACTCCTGCAGCGCGGCGCGTTGCGCGGCATCGTCGAGGTCCATGTGCGCGGCCAGCATGTTCGCGAGGCCGCCCACTTCGCGTCCGCCCATCGCATTCGGCTGGCCAGTCAGCGAGAACGGCCCCATGCCGGGACGGCCGATGCGGCCGGTGATCAGGTGGCAGTTGATGATCGCGTTGACCTTGTCGGCGCCGGCGGTGGACTGGTTCACGCCCATCGTGAACGCCGTCACCACCTTCTCCGTGTTCGCGAACAGGTCGTAGAAGCGTTCCAGGTCGCGCGGGTCGAGGCGGCAGGCTTTCGCCACTTCTGCCAGCGTGCCCGCCTTGCCAGCCGCGTCCAGTGCATCGGCCACGCCCGTCGTATGGGCTTCGATGAAGCTGTCGTCCGCCGCGTGCTGGGCGAGATGGCCCAGCAGGCCGTCGAACAGCCACACGTCCGTGCCCGGCTTGACGGGCAGGTGCAGGTCGGCGATGTCGCACGTGGCCGTGCGGCGCGGGTCGACGACGACCACCTTCAGGTCCGGCCGGTCCTGCTTCGCGCGCGCGATGCGCTGGTACAGCGTCGGATGGCACCATGCGGCGTTCGAGCCGACGAGCACGATCAGGTCGGCCTGCTCGAAGTCTTCGTAGCAGCCCGGCACGATGTCCTCGCCGAACGCGCGCTTGTGGCCGGCCACCGCGGACGACATGCACAGGCGCGAGTTCGTGTCGATGTTCGCGCTGCCGACATAGCCCTTCATGAACTTGTTGGCGACGTAGTAGTCCTCGGTCAGCAGCTGGCCGGAGACGTACAGCGCCACCGCGTCCGGGCCGTGTTCCGCGATGATGCGGGAAAAGCCCGAGGCCACCTTGTCCAGCGCCTCGTCCCACGACGCTTCGCGCAGCGCGCCTTCTTCGCGCAGCATCGGCGCGAGCAGGCGGCCGCGGTTGCCGAGCGTCTCGCCCAATGCGGAACCCTTCACGCACAGGCGCCCCTGGCTTGCGGGGTGCGCCGCGTCGCCCGCGATCGCGAGCGTGCCGTCCTGCCCGACCTGGGCGCTGACGCCGCAGCCGACGCCGCAGTAAGGGCACGTCGTTTTGACAGTGGTGGGGATGGCGGACAACTTCATGTGAAACTCCTCGTCAGGCCGCTCGGCCGAACAGCAACTGGTCGCGGATGGACGAGATGTCCGTCCGCTGTTGAATCAGGTCGAAGTACCAGGGGCCGTCCGCGACGTCCCCGTACAACACGGCGCCCGTCAGGCGGTTGCCCGCGACGACGAGGCGTTTATAGATGCCGCCGCGGCGGTCGCGCAGCACGAGGTCTTCGCTGCCCTCTCCGCCGACGATGTCGCCGGCCGAGTACAGGTCCACGCCCGTCACCTTCAGCTTCGTCGCGGTGGCCTGCTGCACGTAGCGGCGGTGCCCCGAGCCTGCGAGGTGGGCGGCGGCGACGCGCGCCTGGTCCCAGATCGGCGCCACGAGGCCGAACGTGGCGCGGCGGTGCTGTACGCATTCGCCGACGGCGTACACGCGCGGGTCGTAGGTTTGCAGCGTGTCGTCGACGACGATCGCGCGCTCGCAATGCAGGCCCGCGGCCTTCGCCAGCTCGACGTTCGGACGCACGCCGGCGGCCATCACGACGAGGTCGGCGTCCACGGTCTCGCCACCCTCGAAGCGCACCGAAAGCACGCGGTCCTCGCCCTCGATGGCGACGGTCTGGCGGTTCAGCAGGATGCGCAGGCCGCGCTGTTCCAGGCTCGCGCGCAGCAGTTCCGCGGCGGGCGGGTCGAGCTGCTGGTTCATCAGGCTGCCCGTCACGTGCACGACGGCGACTTCCATGCCCTGGCGCAGCAGGCCATTGGCCGCCTCCAGGCCGAGCAGGCCGCCGCCGATGACGACGGCCTTCCCGCCCGCGCGCGCGGCGTCCAGCATCGTGTCGACGTCGCTGATGTCGCGAAAGCCGATCACGCCCGGCAGCTGGTGGCCCGGCACCGGCACGATGAACGGCTTCGAACCGGTGGCGATCAGCAGGCGGTCGTACGGCACCACGAGGCCGGACGCGGCATGCACGACGCGCTTCTTGCGGTCGATGCGCACGACCGGGTCGCCCGCGTGCAGCGTGATGCCGTTGGCGTCGTACCATTCACGCGTGTTGAGCATGATGTCGTCGACGGTCTTCTCGCCGGCCAGCACGGGCGACAGCAGGATGCGGTTGTAATTCCCGTGCGGCTCCGCGCCGAACACGGTGATGCGGTACATGTCGGGCGCGAGCTTCAGCAGCTCCTCGACCGTGCGCATGCCCGCCATGCCGTTGCCGATGACGACCAGGCGCGGATGGGTCTTCATTTACGCACCCACCCAGACCTTGCCATCCTCGACGCGCACCGGGTAGCTCGACACCGAGTGGTGCGGCGCTTCCAGGCATTCGCCGGTCTGCAGGTCGAAGTGCTGCTTGTAGATCGGCGACGCGACGACGATGCGCTCGCCGATGCTGCCGACCAGGCCGCGCGACAGGACGGCGGCGTCCGAGTTCGGATCGTAGTTATCGATGGCGAACAGGCGCGGTTCCTCGGCGCCCACACGGAACACGGCCACCTGGCGGCCGTTCAGCAGGGCCGCGACGCCCGTGTCCGGGACGATCTGGTCGAGCGAGCAGACGGCATTCCACTGGTTCAGTTGGATATCGCGATGCATGGTGTTCTCCTTGTTCGTTTCAATAAATCAGGCGACGGCGATCGGAATGGTGCGGCGGCGTTCTTCGATGGTGGCCGGACGGATCTGGCCGCGCTCCGCCATGAACACGACGTTGTCGTCCGTGCCCTCGGTGTTGACGAAGCTGCGGAAGCGCTGGCGCACGGCCGGGTCTTCGACGGCGTTCTTCCACTCGTCGGCGTAGGTGTCGACGACGCGCTGCATGTCGGCTTCCAGTTCGGCGGCGATGCCCAGCTTGTCGTCGACGACGACCTGCTTCAGGTAATCCAGGCCACCTTCCAGGTTCTCGCGCCACGTGCTGGTGCGCTGCAGGCGGTCGGCGGTGCGCACGTAGAACATCAGGAAGCGGTCGACGAGTTTCACGACGGTCGCTTCATCCAGGTCCGACGCGATCAGTTCCGCGTGACGAGGCTTCATGCCGCCGTTGCCGCACACGTACAGGTTCCAGCCCTTCTCGGTGGCGATCAGGCCCACGTCCTTGCCCTGCGCCTCGGCGCATTCGCGGGTGCAGCCGGAGACGCCGAACTTGATCTTGTGCGGCGCGCGCAGGCCCTTGTAGCGGTTTTCCAGCGCGATGGCGAAGCCGACGGAATCGCCCACGCCGTAGCGGCACCACGTCGAGCCCACGCACGATTTCACGGTACGCAGCGACTTGCCGTAGGCGTGGCCCGATTCGAAACCGGCCGCGATCAGCTCTTCCCAGATCGCCGGCAGCTGGTCCACGCGGGCGCCGAACAGGTCGACGCGCTGGCCGCCCGTGATCTTGGTGTACAGGCCGTACTTCTTCGCGACCGCGCCCACGGCGATCAGGCCGTCCGGGGTCACTTCGCCGCCCGGCATGCGCGGCACGACGGAATACGTGCCGTCCTTCTGGATGTTGCCGAGGAAGTAGTCGTTCGAATCCTGCAGGCTCGCGTGCTGCGGCTTCAGCACGAAGTCGTTCCACGTCGACGCGAGGATGTTGGCGGCGACCGGCTTGCAGATGTCGCAGCCCAGGCCCGTGCCGTGCTTGTGCAGCAGTTCGGAAAAACTCTTGATTCCGCCCACGCGGATCAGGTGGTGCAGTTCCTGGCGCGAGTACGGGAAGTGTTCGCACAGGTGGTTGTTGACGGCCATGCCGGCCTTCGCCATCTCGGACTTCATGATCTGCGTGACGAGCGGCACGCAGCCGCCGCACGACGTGCCGGCGTTCGTGCACGACTTGATCGCGCCGATGTCGCATGCGCCGCCTGCCACCGCGTCGGCGATGGTGCCCTTGGTGACGGCGTTGCACGAGCAGACCTGCGCGCTTGCCGGCAGCGCGTCGACGCCCAGCGCCGGACGCGCACCGCCCTCGAGCTGCGGCAGGATCAGGAATTCCGGCGACTCCGGCAGCTCCATATCGTTCAGCATCATCTGCAGCAGGCTGCCGTATTCGGCCGCGTCGCCGATCAGCACGGCGCCCAGCAGCTTCTTGCCGCAGTCGGAGACGACGATTTTCTTGTAGACCTGCTTGCGCTCGTCCGTGAACTGGAAGCTGCGCGAGCCCGGCGTGTTGCCGTGGGCGTCGCCGATCGATGCGACGTCCACGCCCATCAGTTTCAGCTTGGTGCTCATGTCGGCGCCGGCGAAGGCGGCTTCCTGGCCGATCAGCGCGCGTGCGACGATGCGGGCCATTTCATAGCCCGGTGCGACGAGGCCGAACGTCTGGCCGCCCCACGAGGCGCATTCGCCGATGGCGTAGATGTGCGGGTCGGAGGCGAGGCAGGCGTCGTCGATGGCGATGCCGCCGCGCGGGCCCAGTACCAGGCCGGCGGCCTTGGCCAGTTCGTCGCGCGGGCGGATGCCGGCCGAGAACACGATCATGTCCGCTTCGAGGAAGCTGCCGTCCGCGAATTCCATGCGGTGCGTGGCCGACTCGCCGGCGACGATCTGCAGCGTGTTCTTTTGCGTGTGGACGTTGACGCCCAGTTCTTCGATTTTCCTGCGCAGCACGCGGCCGCCCAGGTCGTCGACCTGCACGGCCATCAGGCGCGGCGCGAATTCGACGACGTGCGTGTCGAGGTGCATGTCGCGCAGCGCCTTGGCGCATTCGAGGCCCAGCAGGCCGCCGCCGACGACGACGCCGGATTTCGAACGGGCGCCGCATTCCGTCATTTTTTCCAGGTCTTCGATGGTGCGGTAGACGAAGATGTCGTCGCGCTCCTTGCCCGGGACCGGCGGCACGAACGGGTAGGAACCCGTCGCGAACACCAGCTTGTCATACGAGAGCACGGCGCCATCGGCCAAGGTGACGGTCTTGGCGTCGCGATCGACGGCGACGGCCTGCGCGTTCAGCTTCAGGTCGACCTGGCCGGCGTGCTGTTCGAAGAAGCCCGGTGCGACGAGCGACAGCTGGTCGGCAGTGGTGCCGGAGAAGAACGAGGACAGGTGCACGCGGTCGTAGGCCGGGCGCGGTTCCTCGCACAGCACGGTGACGTGGAAATGGGCATCCTGCTTGGCTTCCGCGAACAGGGTTTCGAGGAATTTGTGGCCTACCATGCCGTGGCCGATGACGATCAGTTTCATGTTGCGACTCCTATGCTGCAATAACGTGTTCAGGCGGCGGCGGGTGCCGGCGTTTCGGGGACGGTCAGCGTGAAGCGCACGCCGATGGCGCACAGCGCCGCGACGAGGACGGCGCCGCCGAGGATCATCAGGGTCTGGCGCACGTCGCCCGTGCCCTTCATCAGGAAGCCGGCCAGCACCGCGCCGACGTTGCCGCCCGCGCCGACGATGCCGGCCACGCCGCCCAGCGCCTTGCGGCTCACGAACGGCACCAGGGCGTAGGTCGAACCGCACGCCATGTGGGTGCACAGGCCGAAGGCGAGCATGGCGACGATGGCCAGCGTGACGCTCGTGGTCTGCGAGAACCACAGCAGGCCCAGGCCCTCGCCCAGCATCAGGACGAACAGCAGGTTCACGCGGGAATTCAGGTCACCGCGGGCCGCGACCTTGTCCGAGATCCAGCCGCCCAGGGCACGGGCGAACAGGGCCAGCAGGCCGAAGCTGCCGGCGGCCATGCCGGCCTGTTTCAGCGACAGGCCGAAGTGGTCGACGTAGTACGTGGCGGCGACGTTGTGGATGAACAGTTCGATGCCGAAGCAGGCGCCGTAGGTAATGAACAGCAGCCAGGCGCGGTAGTTGCGGCAGGCTTCGAAGAAGCTCGCCCAGCCGCCCTTGCCGCCCGCTTCGAACGGCACGCCGGCGGCGCGCAGTTCGGTGAAGTTACCTTCCGGGCAATCCTGGGTGAACTTGTAGTAGACGACGGCCATGATGAGCATCAGCACGCCCGGCACGACCAGGGCGGCACGCCAGCCCATCGTCTCGTTCACGCCCAGCATGACCATGGCGCCCATGATCAGCGGCATCGTGGCCTGCGCGACGCCGCCGCCGCTGTTGCCCCAGCCGGCCGAGGCCGCGTTGGCGGTGCCGACGACCTTCGGGCCGAACATGACGGAGGTGTGATACTGGGTGATCACGAAGCTGGCGCCGACGGCGCCGATGCCGAGGCGGAACAGCAGGAAGCTTTCATAGCTCTGGGCCATGGCGACGCCCAGCACGGGGATCGCGCCCAGCGCCAGCAAGCCGGTGTAGGCCTTGCGCGGACCGAAGCGGTCGCACAGCGGGCCGATGATCAGGCGCACGACGATGGTGATGGCGACGGCCGCGATGTTGATGTCGGCGATCTGGCTGACCGACAGGTGGAACTCGCCCTTGATCACCGGCATCAGCGGTGCGCAGGCAAACCAGGCGAAGAAGCAGACGAAGAAGGCCACCCAGGTCAGGTGGAACGCGCGCATCTGGGGCGTATCAAAAGAAAATAGCTTGATACTGTTTGCTTTGCCGGCCATTTGTTATTCCCTTCTTGAAAACGAAAAGGCGCCCGCTGCCTGACCGCGAAGACGATTCCAGAAATCGTGAATGCGGGTGCAGCGGACGCCGTTGTCCTGTTGCCGGCCCTTCGTTGGACCGGCTCTTTTTTACTCAGGGATCGCCGTTGATCCTTTACCTCCGTATTTGCAAGACCCGTGCCAGATGGTTTTCAGGGGGAAGATCGTATTTACCGGGCCCTGCACGCTTCATTGCAGTGCACCATGCACGCTTATGACGCACGTAAATGAAGCATTACCGCGATCCGGGAGTTGATGGAACGTCGTTCCCGCGGAGGCGGGAACCCAATTTGTTTGCAGACCGACTACGTTTGCCGCGAGTGGCTTGCAAATAACTTAGGTTCCCGCCTCCGCGGGAACGACGAGCCGGCTTTTACGCACCGGCCAGTGCCGTGCGGCGGATGGGAAAGGATGAGATGTACGCGTCGGGCTCGAGGCCGTCCCAGACCTTGCCGTCCATGAGCACGGAGCGGCGCATCAGGCTGGCCGACGCCGGCACGCCCGCCAGCACGGCCGCCTCGCGGTACAGGCCCACGCGGTTCACGCGCGCGGCCACGGCCGCGTAATCGACGTCGTCGCGCAGCAGGCCCCAGCGCCGGTGCTGGGTCATGAACCACATCGCGTCGGACAGGTAAGGGAAATTGGCCTCGCCCTCGTCGTGGAAGCGCACCGGATCGGGATCGATCCAGCGCTTGCCCAGGCCGTTGTCATAGTCGCCATGCAGGCGCGCGGCGATGGCGCGGCGGTCCGCGTTCACGTAGGCGGGGCTGGACAGGACCTCGGCCGCCACGTCGCGGTGCGCCGGCGATTCATCGAGCCAGCGCCCCGCCTCCAGCACGGCCGCGATCAGGGAGCGGCACGCGTGCGGGTTCGCGTCGACGAAGGCGGCCGTCGCGCCGAGCGCCTTGCCGGGATGGTCGCGCCAGATGTCCTGGCTCGTCGCGACGGTGAAGCCGCTGCCGTCCAGCTGGGCGCGGGCGCTCCACGGTTCGCCGGCGCAAAAGCCGTCCATGTGGCCGGCCGCCAGGTTCACGGCCATCTGGCTGGGCGGGACGGTCACCACCTGCGCATCGCGCACCGGATCGATGCCGCCCGCCGCCAGCCAGTAATAGAGGAACAGCGCGTGGTTCCCGGTCGGGAACGTGTGCGCGAACGTGTAGCGGCGCGTGCCCTTGCGCATCGCGGCGGCCAGCGTGCCGAGGTCCGTCACGCCCTGGCTGGCCAGTGCGCGCGACAGGGTAATCGCTTGGCCATTGCGCGACAAGTTCATCAGCACGGCCATGCGCGTGGGGGGACTCCCGATGCCGTTTTCCACGCCGTAAAGCAAACCATATAGAACATGCGCCGCGTCGATCTCGCCCTGCAGCAGGCGGTCGCGCATGCCCGACCACGAATGCTGGCGCGCGAGTTCGAGCTTGATGCCGTATTTGTCGTCCAGCCCGAGCACGGACGCCATCACGAGGGACGCGCAATCCGTCAGGGGCATGAAGCCGGCCCTGATCACGGTCTTTTCCGGCCGGTCCGAGCCGGCGATGAATGCGTGAGCCATCGTTTCCTTTGCTGTTTTAGCCGAGTAGATCCTCGACGTCGAGGATGCGCTGGGCGACTTCGGCCAGCTTGAGCTTCTTGTTCATCGCCATGCTGCGCAGCCGCTGGTAGGCCTCTTCCTCCGTCAGCCGGTTGCGCGCCATGAGCACGCCCTTGGCCCGTTCGATCAGCTTGCGGTCGGCGAGCTGGCGGCGCGTGTCGGACAACTCGTCCAGCAGCTTCTGTTCGCGGTTGAACCGCTTCATCGCCACATCCAGCACGGGCTTCACGCGCTCGGCCTGCAGCCCGGCCACGATGTACGCGGTGACGCCCGCCTCGATCGCGGCATCCATGCTGGAGGACGTCTGGTCGTCCGTGAACAGGACGATGGGCCGCGGCTCGTCGCGCGTGGCGATCACGATGTGTTCGAGGACGTCGCGCGCGTCCGATTCGCTGTCGATGATGATCATGTCCGGCTGGATCTGGGCGATCCGCTCCGGCAGGAAGATGTCGGCGGGGAGCGAAGCGACGATGTCGTAGCCTGATTCCAGCAAGCCGATGCGCAGCGCCGTGTTGCGTCTTGCCTGCGCGGCGAGCGTGGCCTCGTCCGCGGCATCGCTGGACGCGGTGTTGACGACGACGATGCGCAGGGTGCGCTGGACCTTGGACGGCAGTTTCATGCCCTTTGGATATGCAAGTTCCGGGCCAGCCAACCAGATATTCATGTTCCGTATTTCAGGAGTGCGAATCAACATTAGTTGTCGCACAGAAAATATTCACGAAACGCATGGGGAGCATCACAAATCAAAAGTTCATTTATGACGCGGTTGTCCCTATACTGCATCGCAACACGACAGATTTCTCACCGGAGATGACCATGAACACCGCAACGATCAACCAGGCACAGAACAAGACTCTGCGCCAGCACATTGCCGACACCCTGGGCAAGATCCGCAACCTCGCGATCGAACTGTATGAAGCGCACGGCGGCCTGATCGTGCCGGACGCCGCCCAGCCGGGCAGCGGCGCCCTCGCCCGCCGCAAGATGCAGCAGCAGGCTGGCATCATCATCCTGGGCCCGTTCTGCGCAGCCGCGCTGGCGCCGGAAGCCGTCCGCGAAACGCCGAACAACTAATCAAGCCAAGGATACAGATCATGACCCCGTTCGAATACCTCACCGTCGCCATCGCAGCCGCCGCCGTCGTCACCCGTATCGTGATGTTCGTGCGCAACCCGTCGCTGACCGCACCGTCCGAACTGTGGCTGGCGCAAGAGCCGACCGAACTGTGGATGGGCGAGTACGCGAAGCCGAAGGCAGCCGCGTAATAGCTGACTGACCACATCGTCTCCACACGCCTGGCATTGGCCGGGCGTTGTCTTTTGTGCGCCGCAATATTCCTTAAGGTCGCCGACGTACTTACGCACGCGCGCCACTCCCGCCAGCGAATCCACACAGCACCATAGTCGGCTGCGCTAGAATGCTTTTTTGCAATTTCTGACCAAGAAAAGCATTCTTGTTCTTCATTTATCCACCCGACTGATGATGCGACTTCCTGTCCTTACCGTTCTTGCCGCACTGCTGGCGCTACCCGCTGCCGCCTCCACACCCGTGACCCTCGACCAGGCCATGGCCAACCCCGACTGGATCGGACCTCCCGTGGAAGCGGCGTGGTGGAACTGGGACGGCAAGCAGGTCATCTACAAGCAGAAGCGCGCCGGGTCGCCCCTACGGGACACCTACCGCGTGAACGCGGCGAAGGCCGGCACGCCGGTACAGGTGACGGACGCCGAGCAGGCGAAGCTGGACAGCCCGGAAATGCTGTACAACCGCGGCCGCACCCGCGCCGTCATCGTGCGCAACGGCGACCTGTTCGAGCGCGACCTCAAGTCGGGCGCCCTCGTGCAGATCACGCGCGGCAGCGGCGTGGCGATCCAGGCCGTCCAGTACACGGCCGACGAGCGCGGCGTGCAGTACCGCATCGGCGACGACTGGTTCGCGTGGGACCGCAACGACCGCGTGACCGGCCCCGTCGCCCTGCCGCGCGCCGCCAAGGATCCGAACGTGACCGAGGCCGACGCGCTGCGCGACATGCAGCTGCGCCTGTCGACGATCCTGAAGCGCCAGAAGGACGAGCGCGACGCCACCCGCGCGCAGGCCGAGGAACTGCGCCGCGCCGATCCGACCCGCGCGCCCGCGCCGATCTACCTGGGCGACAAGGTCGCGATCCTGAACAGCGCGCTGTCGCCGGACGGCCGCTGGCTGCTCGTCGTCACGGGTGCGAAGAACGCGGACAAGGGCCGCGCCGGCAAGATGCCCCGATACGTGACGGAAAGCGGCTACGAGGAATTCTCGGAAGAGCGCACGCGCGTGGGCCGCAACAACCCCGCGGGCCACGGCCTGAAACTCGTGAACCTCGCGACGCGCGAGGTGAAGGACCTGGCGCTGGACGCCCTGCCCGGCATCGCGGTCGACCCGCTGGCCAAACAGCGCGCGGAGCACAAGCTCGACCCGCTCAAGGGCAACCGTCCGGTGATGATCGGCTTCGACGGCGAAGCGATCACGTGGAGCCAGAACGGCGCCAACGTGGCCGTCATGTTCCGCTCCGTGGACAACAAGGACCGCTGGATCGCCACGGTCGACCTGCCGCGCGCGTCGCTCCAGCCGGTGCACCGCCTGACGGACGACGCGTGGGTCAACTACGACAACAATGAATTCGGCTGGCTGCCGGACGGCTCGACCCTGTGGTACCTGTCGGAAGAAAGCGGCTACGCGCACCTGTACGTGCGCGACGCGGGCGGCCGCACGCGCGCGCTCACGCAAGGGCGTTGGGAAGCGGGCGACGTCGCATGGTCGGCGGACGGCCGCACGGCCTGGCTGCTGTGCAACCGCAAGGCGCCGCACACGTACGAGGTCTGCGCCGTCGACGCGGCGAACGGCGCCACGCGCGAAGTCAGCAGCCTCGCGGGCGTGCAGGACTTCCGCCTGTCGCCGGACCAGAACAAGCTGCTCGTCCATTATTCCGGCCCTTACCTGCCGGCGCAGCTCGCGACGGTGCCGTCGCACGGCGGCGAGGCCGTCAGGCTGACGGACACGCGCACGCCCGAGTTCAAGGCGCGCGAGTGGATCCAGCCGCAGTTCGTGACGATCCCGTCGACGCATGGCGCCGATCCGATCTGGGCCAAGCTGTACCGCCCCGCGCAGCTGGAGCCGGGCAAAAAATATCCGGTGGTGATGTTCGTGCACGGCGCGGGCTACCTGCAGAACGTCACGCAGCGCTACACGCCCTACTTCCGCGAGCAGATGTTCCATAACCTGCTCGTGCAGAACGGCTACGTCGTCCTCGACATGGACTACCGCGCGTCGAAGGGATATGGCGTCAAATGGCGCACGGCGATCTACCGCCAGATGGGGCATCCGGAACTGGACGATTACCTGGACGGCGTGAACTGGATGATCGCGAACCAGCAGGGTGACGCGGCCCGCGTGGGCGTCTACGGCGGCAGCTACGGCGGCTTCATGACCCTGATGGCCATGCTGCGTGCACCGGACGTCTTCAAGGCCGGCGCCGCGCTCCGTCCCGTGTCCGACTGGACCACGTACAACCACGAGTACACGGCCAACATCCTGAATACGCCGGACCTGGATCCGGAAGCCTATAAAACGTCGTCGCCGATCGAGTACGCGCAGAACCTGAAGGGCCACCTCTTGATCGCGCACGGCATGGTCGACGATAACGTGTTCTTCCAGGACTCCGTACGCATGGCCCAACGGCTGATCGAATTGAAGAAGGATCACTGGGAGCTGGCGCCGTACCCGCTGGAGCGGCATTCGTTCGTGCAGCCGGAGGCGTGGTATGACGAGTATCGGCGCATCTACCAGCTGTTCGAGCGGACGTTGAAGTAACCCCCTGTCGTCCCCGCGGAAGCGGGGACCCATGCCGAGCTGACTGCGGACACTCAGCATGGATTCCCGCTTGCGCGGGAATGACGATTCATCAGTCGGTCTTCGCCCCGGCTTCGAACCACGCGCCCAACTCGGCGCGTTCCGCGTCCGTCATATTGGTCATGTTCGCGAGCGGCATCGCCTTGAGCTGCACGGCCTGCTGATAGATGCGGGGCGCGTTCTGCGCGATGCCATGCGCGTCGTCCAGCATCACCCCGGCCGGCGCGCTCGCGAACCCGGGCTGCGTCGGATGCGCCGCGTGGCATGACACGCAGCGCGCGCGCAGGATCGTCTCCACCCGCGCAAACGGCACCGTCCCCGCCGACACGTTCGGCCGCGGCGGCGCCAGCACCACGGCGAGCCCCAGCAGCAGCGCCACGCCGATCGCCGGATACACCCACTCCACGCGGCCCTTGTGGCGCAGGTTGAAGAAGTGGCGGATGAAGACGCCGGCCGCCATGATGGTGCCCAGCACGGCCCACGCGTGCGGGTGGCGGTAGGTCATCGCGAAGTGGTTGCTGATCATGATGAACAGCACCGGCAACGTGAAGTAGTTATTGTGGACGCTGCGCTGCTTGCCGCGGATACCGTGGACGGGATCCGGCGTCGAGCCCGCGCGCATCGCTTCGACCATCTTGCGCTGCCCCGGAATGATCACCATCGCCACGTTCGCGACCATGATCGTGCCGATCATCGCGCCCACGTGGATGTAGGCCGCGCGGCCGCTGAGGAAGTGCGTGAGCACCCAGGCCGCGCCGACCAGCAGCGCGAACACCACGACGCCGAACGCGAGATCGTGCTTGCCGAGCGGCGAGCGGCACAGCAGGTCGTACGCGACCCAGCCGGCGACGAGGCTCCCGAGCCCGAGACCGATCGCCTGCCAGCTCGACAAATCGGCCACTGACCGGTCGACCATCATCGCCTGCGCATTCAGCCAGTACACGATGACGAGCAGCGCAAAGCCCGACAACCACGTCGAATACGCTTCCCATTTGAACCAGTGCAGCTCCGCCGGCAGCTCGGCCGGCGCGACGAGGTATTTCTGCGGATTGTAGAAACCGCCGCCGTGCACGGCCCACAGCTCGCCCGCCACGCCCTTCTTCGCGAGATCGGAACCGGCCGCCGGCGGACGCAGCGAATTGTCCAGCCAGACAAAGTAGAACGACGCGCCGATCCAGGCGATGCCGGTGATGACGTGCAGCCAGCGCACCAGCATGTTCATCCATTCGAGAACGTAAGGGACCAGGTATTCCATCGAGACTCCTCAGCGTGACCGGCAGGCGACACCGCCGTCGATATATTTTCTGGAACATGAAAAATATCGTATATTTAAAATCAGACTACGTATAT
Organism: Massilia cellulosiltytica; assembly: GCF_047325105.1. NCBI lineage: Bacteria > Pseudomonadati > Pseudomonadota > Betaproteobacteria > Burkholderiales > Oxalobacteraceae > Massilia > Massilia cellulosiltytica. The sequence continues at coordinate 5,602,311 of NZ_CP168562.1, forward strand.
AACAATCCTATAAAAAAACCTTCCCATGTCCAGCCTGCCCCAGCACCTCGACCTGCACCTGATCCGCATCCTTTATCTGCTGCTCGTCGAGAAGAACGTCTCGCGCGTCGCCCTCAAGCTGAACCAGCCGCAACCGTCGATCTCGGCGTCGCTGCGCAAGCTGCGCGAGCTGACGGGCGACCCGCTGCTCGTGCGCGGCGCGCGCGGCATGGTGCCGACGCAGCACGGCGAAAGCCTGCTCAAGCCGGCCAAGCGCATCCTCGACGAGACGGAGAGCCTCTTTGTCCGCAAGACGCCGTTCGTGCCGGAACAGGCCGACCGCACGTTCCACATCGCCGCGCCCGACTACCTCGACACGCAGTTCCTGCCGGGCGTCGTCGCGTCGATCCGGCGCGGCGCGCCGAACAGCCGCGTGACCATCCACCACCTGGGGCCGGGCACGGACTACCTGCGCATGCTGTCGGACGGCGAGATGGACCTCGTCATCGCCAACTGGGACGAGCCGCCGTCGCACCTGCACATCTCGAAACTGTTCGAAGACCCGATCATCTGCACGATGCGCGCCGACAGCGCCTACGCCAAGCGCACGGCGGCCGACGCGATGACGGTCGAGGACTACCTCACGCTGCCGCACATCGCGCCGACCGCGATGCTGCCCGGCTACCACGGCGTGATCGACGCCTTCCTCGAGCGGCAAGGCATGCACCGCAAGGTGGCCGTGGAATCGCCCTATTTCGGCCTGATCCCGTACATGCTCACGCAGACGGACCTCGTGCTGACGACGGGCCGCCAGTTCATCCGGTTCTACGAAAAGACGCTGCCGCTGAAAAACTTCACGGTGCCGATCAAGTTCCCGCCGATGCGTTTCTATCAACTGTGGCACCAGCGCGTGCACCAGTCGCCGGAGCACAAGTGGCTGCGCGACCAGGTGACGGCCGCGGCCAAGGTGGTGGTCAACCGGTAGGCACGCGTGGGCACGCATTTGGGGCCCCCGGCCCCAGATGCCCCCCTACTGCTTGGCTTCCTGGCCTTTCTGCGCCTGCATCTCCTGCAGTTTCTGCTGCATCTGCGCCGTCATCTGCTGGAAGTGGACGGCCAGCCGGCGGCACGCGTCCTGCTTCGCTTCGCACAGCACTTTCATCTCGACGAACGTGCCCTCGTCCGTCTTGCGGACCAGGCGCCGCACGACGGCCGGGTAGGCTTCATGTCCTTGCGGCACGAACGACCACACTGCCACCTCCGGTTTCTGGATGGCGTACGTGGTCCAGCCGCCCGGATGGGAGACCTTCGCGTCCGGATTCTTTTGCAGTGCGGCCAGCGCATCGGCGACTTTCTTGTAGCCGAGCGGACGGGGCTCCTGCTTCGACTGGGCGTGGGCCGCGCCGGAAAAGACCAGGGCGGCGGCGAGGAAGGGGATGGCAAGTCGTTTCATGGGGCAAAATTGAATTAGCATGGCGACATCGTGACATGCCCGGCGCGTCCCGGCAACGCCGATCCGTGTAAAAATCACGTGCGGCAAAAAATATTTGCGGAACGCATGAACCTTGGCGCGGCCGGCGGGTATTCACCGCAAAACAGCAGAGAGCGCATGCGTGGACGGAAAGTATGAAGGAGCGGCCGAGAACGAGGCCAGCCTGGTGGGTCGGGTCGCGGCCGGGGACCGGCGCGCCTTCGAGACGCTGTACCGCGCGTACTTTCCGCGCCTGGCGCGCTTCCTGCAACGGATGACGCGCAGCGTGCCGCTGATCGAGGAAATCATCAACGACACCCTGCTCGTCGTCTGGCAGAAGGCCGCCACGTTCGACGGCAGCTGCAAGGTGTCGACCTGGGTGTTCGCGATCGCCTACCGCAAGGCCTGCAAGGCCCTGCACGCGCTCGACGAACCGCTGGATGCCCCGGCCGACGAGTGCGCGGCGGACGAGGCGGGCCGGCCCGACTGGCGCTTCGAACAGCAGCGCCTCGCGCACGCCGTCGACGCCGCCGTCGCCACGTTGCCGCTGGCGCAGCGGGCCGCCTTCCAGCTGACCTTCTATCACGACATGGGTTACGCAGAAATCGCAGAAATCATGGAATGTCCCGTCAACACCGTCAAGACGCGCCTGTTCCACGCGCGCCGCCGCCTGGCAACGCTGCTGGAAGACCAGCTGGAGGTCCGGCCATGAACACACACACCGACCACCTCGACGCGCAGGAGGCCCTGCCCTGGCTCGCCAACGGCACCCTGGCCGGCGCCGAACTGGAACGCGTCCAGGCGCATATTGCAACCTGCGCCCACTGCCGCGCCGACCTTGCGCTGCTGTGCACGGTGCATGCGGCCGGGCCGGGTCCGGACCTCGACTTCGATCCGGACCGCGCGCTGGCCCGGCTGATGCCCCAGCTGGATGCCCCGCCGGTGCAGGCAAGGACAGGCCTGCTGCAACGCTGGCGCGACCGCGCCGCCGCCAACGACCGCACGTGGCTGCGCGCCGCCGTCGCCTTTCAGTTCGGCGCGATCGCGGTGCTGGCCGCGCTGCTGGCGCGCCCTTCCGGGCAGCCGGATTCGCCGGCCAGCTACCGCGTCCTCGGCGCCGCCGGCGCGAACGGCATGGCGCGAGTCGTCGTGACCTTCCGGCCCGACACGCCGGAGGCGGAACTGCGCCGCATCGTGCGCGCCAGCGGTGCGCGCATCGTCGGCGGGCCGACCGTCACGGATGCGTGGCTCGTCGGCGCGGACGGCCGGCTCGACCCGGTGCTGGCCCGGCTGCGCGCCGAGCCGGCGGTGACGCTGGCCGAACCGCTCGTCGTGGACAAGCAGCCGTGAAAGCCGCCCTCCTCGCCCTGGTCGCGGTCTTGATGGCGTTCGCCTGCGTGGTGCCGCGCGCGAGCGCGGCTACGCAGGCGGCCGCGCACCCGGTCTCGACGCCGGCACCGGCCACGCGCCAGGTGCTCGTGATGCTGCGCATGCCCTCGCCGCACTTCCGGCCCGACGGCGCCTACGGCGGCGGCTACACGGAGGACGGCACCCGCGCCGCGCGCCGCCGCGTCGCGCGCGACCTCGCCGCCACCTACGGCCTGCGCGTCGTCGACGACTGGCCGATGCCCGCCATCGGCATCGACTGCTTCCTGATGGAGGACACGGGCACGGGCCCCGTCGACCGCCTGCTCGACACGCTCGCGCACGACTCGCGCGTCGCATGGGCGCAGGCGATCCAGGACTACCACGGCCTGGCCGAAGGCGACCCGCTGCTGCCCGTGCAGCCGGCCACGCACGCATGGCAGCTGCCCGCGCTGCACCGCGCCAGCACGGGACGCGGCGTGACGGTGGCCGTCATCGACAGCGGCGTCGATGCGAACCACCCCGACCTCGACGGCCAGATCAAACTGCGCCGCAACTTCGTCGACGCGTATCCGGACGGTGCGGAAGCGCACGGCACGGCCGTCGCCGGCATCATCGCGGCGCGCGAAGGCAATGGCCTGGGCATCGCGGGCATCGCGCCCGGCGCCAAACTGCTTGCGCTGCGCGCGTGCTGGGAGACGGCCGGGCCGCCCGCCCGCTGCAACAGCTTCACGCTGGGCAAGGCGATCAATTTTGCGTTGATGAGCGATGCGCGCGTCATCAACATGAGCCTCGGCGGTCCGCGCGACCGGCTGCTGGAAACCCTGCTCGATGCGGCCCTCGCGCGCGGCGTGACGCTCGTCGGCGCGGCCGATCCGGCGCAGCCCGACGGCGGCTTTCCCGCGTCGCATCCGGGCGTGATCGCGGTGGCGTCCGACACGCAGCGCGCGCCGCCGCCCGGGTCGCTGCGCGCGCCGGGGACGGACGTGCCCACGTCGCTGCCGGGCGCGCGCTTCGGGCTGGTGTCCGGCTCGTCGTACGCGTCGGCCCACGTGGCGGGGCTCGCCGCGCTCGTGCTGGAACTGCGTCCCGGAACAACGCCGGCCAGGCTGCGGGCCGACCTCGACGGCGGCGCACGCATCGTGCCCGCCGCGCTGGCCTCCGGCGCCGGACAAGCTGGTAGCATAGACGCCTGCGCGGCCGTTGCGCGCGCCGCCGGAGCCTGTTTCTGCCTATGCCCATCGACGACCACGACCGCCAGCCTTCCCTCCCCGCGCCCGCCGCACTGAAACCCGTCGCGGGCGCGTTCGCATTCTTCACCGCCGCCCTCTGCGCGGCGCCCGGTGCTTTGGCCCAGACCAGCGCCGACCTCTCCGTCGTATCCGAATACACGGTGCGCGGCGTCTCGCAGGGCCGCAATCCCGCCGTGCAGCTGCGCGTGGACCACGACTTCGACGGCGGCTGGTACGCCGGCACCTTCGCGTCGCCCATCGACCTGTACGGCCGCGGCCAGGGCCTGCTGATCGTCTACGGCGGGCGGGCGCTGCCGCTGACCACGCGGCTGTCGTGGGATGCCGGCGTCACGCGCACGATCTATTTGCGCAACCACGAAGTCGACTACCACGAGTTCTACGCCGGCCTGACGTATGACCGCGTCAACGCGAGAATCTCGTATTCGCCCGCGTATTACGGCGGGGGCCGCACGGTGTACCTCGACCTGAACGGCGGCATCCCGCTGGGCGAGCGCGTGGCGCTGGCGCTGCATGCCGGGCTGCTGCATCCGCTCGATAGCGATTACCACTGGAGCGACCGCGACCGCGCGGACCTGCGCGCCACGCTCGCGTACGACACGGGCGACTGGCGCCTGCAGGCCGGCGTGCAGACCCTCGTGCACGGCAGCGGCCTCCCGCGCGCCCGCGCCCTGTTCGCCGGCGCCAGCCTGCGCTTTTAATCAACCTGCGATCCGATTGAACCTTGCGCGTGGACGAGGGCATTAACGTCGTCCCCTTCCCCTGAGGTGCAATCATGAACCTGCAATCGAATCCGGCCGCGCGCCTCCTGTGCGGCATCGTCCTCGGCGCCGCCGTCGCTGCCTGCGGCGGCGGTGGCGACGACCATCCGATGACGCCGCCCGTCACCATGCCGCCGGCCATCACGAGCGCCTTCACCACGACGGCCCTCGTCACCGACCAGTCCAGCGGCGCGGCCCACACCGACACCCATCTCGTCAACGCGTGGGGCCTCGCGTTCAACCCGACGGCCTTCGTCTGGGTCGCCAACAACGGCACGGCAACGTCCACGCTGTACGACGGCAACGGCGTGCCGCAGACGCTCGTCGTCACGGTTCCCGCCGGCGTCACCGGCATCGTCTACAACGGCAGCCAGGACTTCAAGGTCACGCAGAACGGCGTGACGGGTGCCAGCCCCTTCATCTTCGTGGGCGAGACGGGCACCGTGTCGGGCTGGTCGCCGGCGGTCAATCGCACGAACGCCGTGACGGCCGTCGACACGGGCGGCAGCGCAGTTTATAAAGGCCTGGCCATCGGCGCATTTTCGGGCGCGAACTACCTGTACGCGGCCGACTTCCGCAACAACCGCATCGACGTCTACAACGCCGGCTTCCAGAAAGCCACGCTGCCCGGCGGCTTCACCGATCCGAACCTGCCGGCCGGCTACGGGCCGTTCGGCATCCAGGCCATCGGCGACCGCATCTACGTGGCCTATGCGCAGCGCGAGACGGCCGGCAACGACGAGGTCAAGGGCGCGGGGCTGGGCGTCGTCGACGTGTACGACATGGGCGGCGTCTTCCTGCACCGGCTGGCGGCGGGCGGCGCGCTGAATGCGCCGTGGGGTATGGCGCTGGCGCCCGCCAACTTCGGGGATTTCAGCAACGCGGTGCTCGTCGCGAACTTCGGCGACGGCAAGATCAACGCCTACAACCCGTCCACGGGCGCGTTCATCGGCACCCTGTCGAAGGCCGACCGCACGCCCATCGTCATCGACGGCCTGTGGGGCATCGCGTTCGGCAACGGCGTGCAGAACCAGCCCACGAACACGCTGTTCTACACAGCAGGTCCGAATGACGAGGCACACGGCATCTACGGCCGGATCGACATGCAGTAAATGTCAGACGAAGGACGCGAACATCGCGATCGTCGCCGCCGCCATCACGCCTGTGCACAGCCAGCCCATGGCGCGCAGGCGCGGCGCGATCGTCAGGTTGCCCATGATGCGCGGGCTCGACGCCACCAGCATCATGATCGCCATCACGGGCACGGCGATGACGCCGTTCAGCACCGCGCTCCAGTACAGCGCCTTGATCGGATCGATCGGCATGAAGTTGATGCCGACGCCCGCCAGCGTGGCGACGATGATGATGCCGTAGAACTTGCGCGCGGCCGAAAACTCCGCGCCCAGGCTGCTCTTCCAGTGGAACGTGCCCGCCATCGCATACGCGGCGGAACCGGCCAGCACGGGGATCGCGAGCAGGCCCGTGCCCACGATGCCGAGCGCGAACAGGACGAATGCGAGTTCGCCCGCGACGGGTTTTAAAGCCGATGCGGCCTGCGCCGACGACTGGATGTCGTGCACGCCCTGCGCGTGCAGGGTGGCGGCGGTGGTGAGCATGATGAAGAACGCGACGCTGTTCGACACGCCCATGCCCACGAGCGTATCGAAGCGGATGCGGCTGAACTGGCGCTCCACCTGCTCGGGGGCCTGCCGCAGCGGCTGGGCCGCATCGTCCGCGCGCAGCTCTTCCACTTCCTGCGACGCCTGCCAGAAGAACAGGTAGGGACTGATCGTCGTGCCGAAGACGGCGACGATCGTCGTGAGGTAGTCCTTGTTCCACGCGATATGCGGCCATACGGTGGTCTTCAGCACGACGCCCCACGGCACGCGGACGACGAACACGGTGGCCACGTACGCGAGCAGCACGAGCGTGAGCCACTTGAGCAGGTTCACGTAACGCTGGTAAGGGATGAACACCTGCAGCAGCACGGACAGCACGCCGAAGCCGACGGCATACCACAGCGGCCGGCCGGGCACGACGAGCGACATCGCCTCGCCCATTGCCGCCACGTCGGCCGCGATGTTGATGACGTTCGCGACGAGCAGCAGGCCGACCACGCCCCACACCACCTGGCGCGGCGCATAGCGCTGCAGATTGGTGGCGAGGCCACGCCCCGTCACGCGGCCGATGTTGGCGCTGATGACCTGGATGGCGGCCATCAGCGGATACGTCAGCAGCAGGGTCCACAGCAGGTTGAACCCGAACTGGGCGCCGGCCTGCGAATACGTGGCGATGCCGCTCGGGTCGTCGTCGGCCGCGCCGGTGATCAGGCCCGGGCCCAGCTTCGACAGCCAGGTCGAGGCTTCCGGCGACGGGGGCGCGATAGTGGGTTCATCGGGTTTCATGAAACCCATCATGCACCCATGTGGGGCGGGAATATGTACGGTTGCGCACACTGTGCACGAACCGTAATCCTCCGTCGTTCCCGCGGAAGCGGGAACCCATACCGAGGTTTCGAAGTCGGGTATCGGGTTACACTATAGTACGTCCGACATACCGAATCCTGTAACTCAGCATGGATTCCCGCGTGCGCGGGAACGACGGTTTTACTTTTCCGACTGAATCCACTTCTCCACCTGCGCCTGCAGGATCGGCAACGGCAACGTCCCATCCCCCAGCACCACCGCGTGGAACTTCGGGAACGTGAACTTCGGTCCGAGCTCACGCTGCGCCCGCGCACGCAGGTCGAGGATCTTCAGCGCGCCCACCTTGTACGCCAGCGCCTGGCCCGGCCACACCATGTAGCGCTCGATCTGGTTCGACGCGCGCGCCTCGTTGTAGCCCAGGTTGTCCATCATGTACTTGACCGCCTGCTCGCGCGACCAGCCCTGCGCGTGCATGCCCGTGTCGACGACGAGGCGCACGGCGCGCAGCAGTTCGTCGTTCAGGTGGCCGTAGTACGCGGCCGGATCGTCGTACAGGCCGAAGTCGCGTCCCAGCGTCTCGCAGTACAGCGCCCAGCCTTCCGTGTAGGCGGCGGCGCTCGGGTGCTCGGTGAAGAACTTGCGGAAGTCCGGCAGCGGCAGCTCCTTCAGCAGCGCCGCGTGCAGGTGGTGGCCCGGCACGCCTTCGTGCAGCAACAAACTCGTCATGCCGACCGTGCTGTACTCCTTCGGGTCGTTGACGACGGCCCAGAACACGCCCGGATGCGAACCGTCGGCGGCGACGGGCGTGTAATGGTCGGACGCCGTGGCGCGCGTCAGCTCCGGCTCCAGCTGGATGTCCAGCTTCGCCTTCGGCAGCAGGCTGAAATACTGCGGCAGCTTCGCTTCGACAGCGGCATAGATGGCGCGGTAGCGCTCCAGCACCTCCTGGTCGGTCTTGAACGGCTTGAAGCGCGGCTGTGCGGCGACCCATTGCGGGAAGGTCTTCAAGGGGCCGTCGTAGCCCAGCTTCGGCGCCAGGGTCGCCATCTGCTGCTGGATGCGCGCCACTTCCTTTTCGCCCAGCGCGTGGATCTCCGCCGGCGTCAGGTCGAGGTTCGTGTTGTTGCGGATGCGCGCCTGGTACCACGCCGCGCCGTCCGGCAGCGCGCCATAGCCGGCCGTCGTGCGGCCCGCGGGCAGGTAGTCCTTCTCGAGGTAGGTGTTCAGGCGCGCGAGCGCGGCGTCGATCCTTTGTGCGGCCTGGCGGTAGCCGGCCGTGAGCGATTTTCTATCCGCGTCGGAGAACCCGGCCGGCAGGTTCTTGATGGGCGTGTAGAAGATGCTCGCTTCCGGATCGGTCGCGGCCAGCTGGCGGAACTGCGGCAGCATCTTGGCCGTGATCGCCTTCGGCTGCACGACGCCCTTCTTGACGCCTTCCTTCATGTTGGCGATGGCCTGGTCGATCCATGCCGGCAGCTGCTCCAGGCGCGACAGGTACGCGCGGTACTGGGCCGGCGTCGCCAGCGGCTGCGAGCCCGTGCCGCTCGCGTAGTTCGCCAGGTTGCTCGGGATGTTGTCGAAATGGTTCAGCGGCAGCAGGTGCTCGGGAAAGCGCGCGAGGTCGAGCTGGGCGCGGATCTCGAAAGCGAGAATGTCGTAGTTCAGGCGCGCCTTCTCCGACAGGTGCGTCTTGTCGATCTTCTGCAGGTCGTCCAGCAGCCTGTGGTTCTGCGCGAAGTAGCGGGCGCGGACCTTCGGGTCGATCGCCATGCCGATCTGGTCGTCGTAGCGGCTGTCGCCGTTCGCGGTCGCGTACAGCATCGGGTCGAAGCGGGCGCGCGCATCGTAGAAGCGGGCAGCGATGCGGTCGACCTGGCGTTCGGCGGACGAAGCGGCCGGCGATCCGGCGGCGGGGGACGTCTGGGTCGTTGCGGCGTCGGCGGACAGGATAGGTGCGCCGGCCGACAGCAAAGCCGCGAGGATGGCGGCGTTCATCGTGCGATTCATGGGTCTCCTTCATGGGGTTATTGCTTGACAGCATACTACGATTGCCGGATCGACCACACCTCCCCATTTTGGCGCAAATACGCACCGCGACGGTGCTCATGCACGCTTGCGGGGCAACCCATAGTGCATGCCCACTGGGAGTGCGCCTCTTCACCAAATTGGAACGTTTATTGCTACCCAGAAGTGCAATCAGACCAACTTGCACTTTTTTGGAGTACGCATGGATGCATTCAAAAGCGGAGCGGACGCGCTCTTCATCTTGCTCGGCGGGATCATGATCCTGGCGATGCACGCCGGCTTCGCCTTCCTGGAATTGGGCACGGTACGCCGCAAGAACCAGGTCAACGCGCTGGTAAAAATCCTGATCGACTTCGCCGTTTCCACCATCGCTTACTTCTTCGTCGGCTATGGCATCGCCTACGGCATCCACTTCATGGGCGCCACGAGCACCCTGGTCGCCAAGAACGGCTACGAACTGGTGAAGTTCTTCTTCCTGCTGACGTTCGCCGCCGCGATCCCCGCCATCATCTCGGGCGGCATCGCCGAGCGCGCCAAGTTCCACCCGCAGATGGCCGCCACCGCCCTGCTCGTGGGCTTCGTCTATCCGCTGTTCGAAGGCATCGCCTGGAACAACCGCTTCGGCATCCAGGACTGGCTTGCCTCCGCATTCGGCGCGCCGTTCCACGACTTCGCCGGCTCCGTCGTCGTGCACGCCGTCGGCGGCTGGGCCGCGCTGCCCGCCGTGCTGCTGCTGGGCGCGCGCCGCGGCCGCTACACCAAGGATGGCCGCGTCTCGGCGCACCCGCCGTCGAACATCCCGTTCCTCGCGCTGGGCGCGTGGATCCTCACGGTCGGCTGGTTCGGCTTCAACGTGATGAGCGCACAGACGCTGGACAAGATGAATGGCCTCGTTGCCGTCAACTCGCTGATGGCCCTCACGGGCGGCACCCTGACCGCCTTCGTGCTGGGCAAGAACGACCCGGGCTTCGTCTACAACGGTCCGCTGGCCGGCCTCGTCGCCGTGTGCGCGGGATCGGACCTGATGCATCCGATGGGCGCGCTCGTGACGGGCGCGATCGCGGGCGCGATCTTCGTCGTGATGTTCACGCTGGCGCAGAACCGCTGGAAGATCGACGACGTGCTGGGCGTGTGGCCCCTGCACGGCCTGTGCGGCGCGTGGGGCGGCATCGCGGCCGGCATCTTCGGCAGCCAGGCGCTGGGGGGACTGGGCGGCGTGTCGCTCGCGTCGCAGATCGTCGGCACCCTGCTGGGCGTCGCCATCGCCGGCATCGGCGGCATCATCGTCTACGGGTTGTTGAAGGCGACCGTCGGGCTGCGCCTGGACGCCGAACAGGAATTCGACGGCGCCGACCTGGCCATCCACCGCATCAGCGCCACGCCGGAACGCGAAACCACGTTCCAATAAGCTGATTGTCCCGTCACGCTTCGCGCGCGGTGGCGACGAGGCGCCGGATCGCGGCCGCCAGCGCCGCCGGCTCCACGGGCTTGGCGAGATAATCGGTAAAACCGGCCTGCAGCGCCTTGGCGCGGTCGTCCTGGCGGGTGAATGCCGTCAACGCGATGGCGGGAACGTCCGCCGTGGCCGCGCGCCGGCGGATGCGCCGCATCAGTTCGAAGCCGTCGACTTCGGGCATGCCGACGTCGCTGACGATCACGTCCGGCACCTCGCGCTCCAGCAGGGCCAGCGCGGCGCTGGCGCCCGGCGCCGTCATCGTGGCGGCGCCGCTGTACGACAGGATCTGTTCCAGCACGTCGAGCGTATCCGGCGCGTCGTCGATCACCAGCACCCGCACGCCGGTCAGGTCGGCCAGGTCGTCCGTGCCCGCCTGCGCCATCGGAAGCACGCCCGTTCCCGGCACCGTGACGGCGCTCGGGCGCGCCAGCGGCAGGCGCACCGTGAACGTGGTGCCCGTGTGCACGCCGGCGCTGTCCACGACGATCGTCCCGCCATGCAGTTCGACGAGCTGCCGCGCGATCGACAAGCCAAGTCCCAGGCCGCCGTGCTGGCGCGAGATCGACGCATCCTGCTGGCGGAAGCGGTCGAACACGTACGGCAGGAAGTCCGGCGCGATGCCGATGCCGGAATCGATCACGCGGATCACGGCGTCGTTGCCGTCGCGCCCCAGCAGCACCTGCACGCTGCCGCCCGACGGCGTGAACTTGACCGCGTTCGCCAGCAGATTCCACAGCACCTGCTGGAGCCGGCCCGGATCGGCGCGCACTTCGAGCGGCAACGTGCCCGGCTCACGTCCCAGATCGGCGCGCAGGGCGATCATCTTGGCCGAGGCGGCCGGGTGCACGGTGCCCAGCGCCGCCTCGATGATGCGGGAAGGGTCGACCGTCTGCACGTCCAGGCGCACGGTGCCGGAAATGATGCGGCTCATGTCGAGCAGGTCGTCGATCAGCTTGCCCTGGGCGCGCGCGTTGCGCTCGATGGTCTCCAGCGCGCGTTTCATGGTCGCCTCGTCCTTCACGCCCCGCTGCAGCATGCCGGCCCAGCCGAGGATGGCATTCAGCGGCGTGCGCAGCTCGTGCGACAGGGTGGCGAGGAATTCGTCCTTCAGTGCGGACAGGCGTTCGGCTTCGTCGCGCGCGACGCGCTCGCGTTCCAGCAGGTGCTGGCGCTCGGCCGCCGTCGCCTGCGACATGGCGAGGATGCGCGCGTTCGCTTCCAGGTGCGCGTCGAACACGGACGCGATGAGGGCCAGGCCCAGCACGCAGAACGTGGCCAGCACGACGAGCGTGGCGAGGCTGTCGCGATGCACGCCGACGCGCGCGGCCATGCACACGCTGTCGGCCGGGAAGTGCGCGGCCGCCATGCCCGTGTAATGCATGCCGACGATGGCGCAGCCCATCACGACGGCGGCGCCGATGCGCGGCACCCACACGTCCGGCGTGCTGCGGCGCAGCCGGAACGCGATCCACAGCGCCAGCGCCGACGCGCCCACGGCGATCAGTACCGAGAGCGCGAACAGCAGCGGGTCGTACACGATCCCGGGCTGCATGCGCATGGCGGCCATGCCCGTGTAATGCATCGCATTGATGCCGACGCCCATGATGACGGCACTGACGCCCAGGCGCACCGGGCCCAGGTTCGCGCGGCTCACCTGCCACAGCGCCAGGCCGGACGCCAGGATCGGCAGCACCAGCGAGACGAGGGTGATGGGGATGTCGTAGGCGACCGGGATCGGGAGACGGAACGCCAGCATCCCGACGAAGTGCATGGCCCAGATCCCGGAGCCCATCGCGATCGCGCCGCCCAGCATCCAGGCGAATTTCGTCCGCCCGGCGGCTTCCGCCACCCTGCCCGCGAGGCTGAGGGCGGAATACGACGCGACGATCGCGACGAGGATCGAAATCAGGACGAGCGGGGTTTCATAGTATCCGGTCAGCATCGTCGGTCAGACGCGTGCCGCCCGGCGGGCGGCTTCGGACCCCAGTATGCTACCGGCGCGTCCGATCGGCCAGAATAGTAACAACAAATTGCATGTTGTTACTTTTGAGCAACAAGCTCACCGGCCGCGGACGTGGAAACGATGCCGGCCCGTTCCAGCATCGCGTGCAGCAGCACGTTGCAGCCGGCTTCCAGGTGGACGGGCTGGGCATCCTCGATCTCGTTGTGGCTGATGCCGTCCTTGCACGGCACGAAGATCATGCCGGCGGGGGCCAGCCGCGCGACATAGATCGCGTCGTGGCCGGCGCCGGACACCACGTCCATCGTCGAATAGCCCAGCCGTTCCGTCGCGGCGCGCACGGCGCCCACGCAATCCGGGTGGAACGGGCAAGGCGGGTAGTACGACACGCGCTGCAGGTCGATGCCCAGGCCCGTCTCGCGCCGCGTGCGCTCGACGAACGCCTCGATCTCGCCGTGCATCGTGTTCAGCAGATCGTCGCTGACGTTGCGCAGGTCGATGCTGAACTTGACCTGGCCGGGGATCACGTTGCGGCTGTTGGGGAACACCTGGACCATGCCGACGGTGCCGCGGCCGTACGGCGGGTAGCGGTTGGCGATGGCGACCGTCTCCTGCATGATGGTCGTCGCGACCTGCAGCGCGTCGCGCCGCAGATGCATCGGCGTGGGGCCGGCGTGCGCTTCCATCCCGGTCACGGTGCAGTCGTACCACGACAGACCCATCACGGCGGGCACGACGCCGATCACCTTGTTCGCGTCTTCCAGCACGGGGCCCTGCTCGATGTGGGCTTCGAAGTAGGCGCCGATCGGGTGGTCGCCGGGCGTCTGCTCGCCCTGGTAGCCGATCCTCTGGAGTTCCTCGCCGACGGATTTGCCGTCGACGTCGCGCGCCGCATACGCCGTCTCCAGGCTGAACGCGCCGCAGAACACGCCGGAGCCCATCATCACGGGCACGAAGCGCGAGCCTTCTTCGTTCGTCCAGAACGCGACTTCGATCGGCGCCTCGGTCCGGATGCCCCGCTCGTTCAGCGTGCGCACGACTTCGAGGCCGGCCAGTACGCCGTAGTTGCCGTCGAACTTGCCGCCGGTCGGCTGGGTGTCGATGTGGCTGCCCGTAACGACCGGGGGCAGGCTCGGATTCGTGCCCTCGCGGCGCATGAACACGTTGCCGATTTTATCTACGGTGACGCCGAGGCCTTCCGCTTTCGCCCATTGCACGACGAGGTCGCGGCCCTGGCGGTCGAGGTCCGTCAGGGCGAGGCGCTTCACGCCGCCTTTCTCGGTGGCGCCGATTTGCGCCAGTTCCATCAGGGCGTTCCAGAGGCGGGTGCCGTTGATGCGCAGGTCGTTCATGGTTTGCTCTCCAGTTGGTGCTTGCATCATCGTCGTCCTCGCGACAGCGGGGACCCATGCTGAGTGTGCGATCTGGTGGCGTCAACAATGCGCGCTGGCTCAGTATGGATTCCCGCCTCCGCGGGAATGACGTGCGTAGCGTTCAAATAGTGCTGGTGAAAGCCGGCCGCTCCACATATCGCCCGGCCCCACGCTCCGCCCGCAAATCCCCATCCGCATACACGAGCTTCCCGGCCGCCACCGTGTACGTGGGAATCCCGCGCACCGTGCGCCCTTCGAACACGTTGAAGTCGCCCTTCGAATGCTGCGTCGCGGCCGACAGCGTGCGCGTCCCCTGCGGGTCCCACACGACGACGTCGGCATCCGCCCCCACGGACACGGAACCCTTGCGCGGATAAATATTAAAAATCTGGGCCGCATTGGTCGACGTCACGCGCACGAATTCGGAGGGCGTCAGACGCCCCGTATTCACGCCCGCGTCCCACACGACGGCCATGCGTTCCTCGACGCCGCCGCAGCCGTTGGGGATGCGCGTGAAATCGTCCGCGCCCATTCCCTTCTGGCCGGCGCAGAACGTGCAGTGGTCGGTCGCCGTCGTGTGCAGGTTGCCGCCCTGGAGACCCTGCCACAGCGCCGTCTGGTGGTGGCTGGAGCGGAACGGGGGACTCATCACGTAGGCGCGCGCGACTTCGGGATCGGCGTGGCGGTAAACGCTGTCGTCGATGACGAGGTGGCCCGCCAGGGCCTCGCCGTACACGCGCTGGCCGCGTGCGCGGGCGCGTGTGATGGCCTCCAGCGATTCGGCGCACGACACGTGCACGATGTAGACCGGGGTGCCGAGCACGTTCGCGATGGCGATCGCGCGGTTCGCGGCCTCCGCTTCCACTTCGGGAGGACGCGACAGCGGATGGGCTTCCGGCCCGCGGATGCCCTTCGCCAGCAGTTCGCGCTGCAACTGGTAGACCAGCTCCCCGTTCTCCGCGTGCACGGTCGGGATCGCGCCCAGTTCGAGCGCGCGCCGGAAGCTTTTCACCAGCGTCTCGTCGTCGGCCATGATGGCGTTCTTGTACGCCATGAAGTGCTTGAAGCTGTTCACGCCGTGGCGCTGGACGAGCGTGCCCATGTCTTCGTGCACCGTGTCGTCCCACCACGTGACGGCGACGTGGAACGTGTAGTCGGCCGCGGCCTTTTCAGCCCAGCCGCGCCACGTCTGGAATGCATCCATCAGGCGTTGTTTCGGGTCGGGGATGACGAAGTCGATGATCGTCGTGGTGCCGCCTGCGAGGCCCGCCGCCGTGCCGGTGTAAAAATCGTCGGCGGTGACGGTGCCCATGAACGGCAGCTGCATGTGCGTGTGCGGGTCGATCCCGCCCGGCATCACGTACTGGCCGCCGGCATCGATCACTTCCGCGTGCGCGGGCGCCTCCAGGTTCTCGCCCACGGCGACGATCTTGCCGCCTTCGCACAGCACATCGGCACGAAATGCACGGTCGGCGTTCACCACCGTACCACCGCGTATCAACAGGGTCATTGACGTCTCCTCGGGTCAATCGAGCGAACGGGCCGGATGCAGCGCCGGCGCCGCCCTGCCCTTCATCATGATGCCGTACACGACCGCGGAAATCGCGATCCCGACGAACCACGCATAGGTGTACAAGGTTTTGAACGCGGCGCCCACGTCCGGGAACGATTCCGGAAACGCCGCGTTCATGAAACCCGGGATGTTCGGCAGCACGCCGGCGACGAAGGCGACGATCGCGGCCGGGTTCCAGCCGCCGCGATAGCCATAGATGCCGTCGTCCTTGTACAGGTGGTCGACCGCCAGTTCCGTGCGGCGGATCAGGTAGTAGTCGATGATCAGCACGCCCGCGATGGGGCCCAGCAGCGCGGAATAGCCGATCAGCCACGTGAAGATATAGCCCTGCGTCGATTCCAGTATCTTCCACGGCATCATCGCGAGCGCGATGCCGGCCGTGATGTAGCCGCCCGTGCGGTACGAGATGCGGCGCGGCGCCAGCGCGGAAAAGTCGTAGGCCGGGCCGACGAGGTTGGCGGCCAGGTTGACGCTGACCGTGTCGACCAGCAGGACGATGAGCGCGATCAGCACCGCGGCGCCCGTCATGCGGCTGGCCAGGTCGACCGGGTCCCACAACGCCTTGCCGTACAGGACGACGGTGGCCGACGTGACGATGACGGCCAATGCCGCCAGCAACCCCATCGGCACGGGCAGGCCGACGGACTGGCCCAGGATCTGGTCGCGCTGCGTGCGCGCGAAGCGGGTGAAGTCGGGGATGTTCAGTGCGAGCGTGGCCCAGAACCCGACCATCGCCGTCAGCGACGGCCAGAACGTGGACCAGAACTGGCCGGCCTTCTTGCCGCCTTCGACGAATTGCGACGGCGCCTCCAGCAGCGGGCCGAAGCCGCCCGCTTTCTGGTAGACCCAGCCGAGCAGCACGAAGCAGATCGCGATCTTCAGCGGCGCCGTGTACGTCTCCAGCTTGCGGATCGCATCCATACCATGCACGATGAAATAGAACTGGACCGCCCAGAACGCGAGGAAGCACAGCAGCTGCGCGCCGTTGATGCCCAGGCCGGCCAGCTTTGCGCCGCCGATCTCGTGCCCGGCCAGCACGCCCAGCAGCGTGTAGATCATGCTGCCGCCGAACCACGTCTGGATGCCGTACCAGCCGCACGCGACGATGGCGCGCATCAGCGCCGGCAGCCGCGCCCCGCGCGTGCCGAACGCGGCGCGCGCCAGCACGGCGTACGGGATGCCGTACTTGGTGCCGGCGTGGCCGATCAGCAGCATCGGCAACAGCACGATGGCGTTCGCGAGGAACACGGTGAACACGGCCTGGTACGCGGACATGCCGGCCTCGATCAGGCTGGCGGACAGCGTATAGGCCGGGATGCACATCACCATGCCGACCCACAGGGCGGCGAAGTGATACCAGCGCCACGTGCGCTGGGCGGCGCTCGTCGGCGCGAGGTCTTCGTTCCAGAGATCCTGGTTCGTTGCGGGGTCTGGGCTCATCGGGGCGGTCTCCGTGGGGTGGGCGTTACACACCGTCCAATAGTACTCCCTCGGCCCTCGGATTCCGGGGATCCTGCGTCCAGTTCATATAGGGCTTGCCCGTCTGCTGCGGCACCATCGTGATGCAGCCCTCGACCGGACAGGTGATCTCGCACAGGTTGCAGCCGACGCATTCCTGGGCGATGACTTCGTACTTGCGCGCATTCCCGTCGACCAGCCGCGCGACCGCCTGGTGCGACGTGTCCTCGCACGCCACGTGGCAGCGGCCGCACTGGATGCACTTGTCCTGGTCGATGTGCGCGATGACCTGGTAATTCATGTCCAGGTATTTCCAGTCCGTCGTGTTCGGCACGGCCTTGCGCGAGAACGCGGCGATGTTTGCATAACCCTTGCTGTCCATCCAGCGCGACAACCCGTCCTTCATCTCCTCGACGATGCGGAAGCCATGCAGCATCGCGGCCGTGCACACCTGCACCGAGCCGGCGCCCAGAGCGATGAACTCGGCCGCGTCGCGCCAGTTGCCGATGCCGCCGATGCCGGAGATCGGCAAGCCTTTCGTCACCGGATCGCGCGCGATCTCGGCCACCATGTTCAGCGCGATGGGCTTGACGGCCGTGCCGCAATAGCCGCCGTGCGTGCTGGCGTCTCCGACGGCCGGGAACGCGACCATGCGGTCCAGGTCCAGGTGCGTGATCGAATTGATCGTGTTGATCAGCGAGACCGCATCCGCCCCGCCCGCCAGCGCCGCCCGCGCGGGCGCGCGCACGTCGGTGATGTTGGGCGTCAGCTTGACGATCACCGGCAGCCGCGTGTAGGTCTTGCACCAGCGCGTGACGAGTTCGATCAGGTCCGGCTGCTGGCCCACCGCCGCGCCCATGCCGCGCTCGGGCATGCCGTGCGGGCAGCCGAAGTTCAGTTCGATGCCGTCCGCGCCCGTCGCCTCGACGAGCGGCAGAATCTCGCGCCACGGCGCTTCCTCGCACGGCAGCATCATCGACACGACCAGCGCCCGGTCGGGCCAGGCCTTCTTGACGGCCGTGATCTCGCGCAGGTTGATCTCGAGGCTGCGATCCGTGATCAGCTCGATGTTGTTGAAGCCGATGACCTCGCGGTTCTTCCCGTGCAGCGCGGAATAGCGCGACGACACGTTGACGGCCGGCGGATCCTCGCCCAGCGTCTTCCACACGACGCCGCCCCACCCCGCCTCGAAGGCGCGCACGACGTTATAGGCCTTGTCGGTCGGCGGTGCGGACGCCAGCCAGAAAGGGTTCGGCGACTTGATGCCGCAAAAATCGATGCTCAGGTCGGCCATCATGCCTCCGCATTGGAAAGGATGTCGTCATGGATCGCCAGCGCCGCCAGCTTGCCGTGCTGGACGGCCTGCACCGTCAGGTCCTGCCCCGGCGCCACGCAGTCGCCGCCCGCGTACACGCCCGGCAGCTTGGTGCGGAACCGCGCGTCGACGTGGATCTTGTCACCTTCACGTTCGAGCTCGCGCGCGAGCGGATCGGACAGGGCGTCTCCGTCCATGTGCTGGCCGATGGCCTTGAACACGGCATCGGCCGCGATGTCGATGAACGCGCCCGTGCCGGCGAGGCGGCCGTCCTCCAGCCGCGTCTCCTCGAAGCGCATGCCGCGCACGCGGCCCGCAGCGTCCAGCAGGATCTCGTGCGGCGCGGCCCACGTGCGGATGCGCACGCCGTTGGTCTTCGCGATCTCGATCTCGTGGCCGGTCGCGCTCATCGCCTCGACACCGCGGCGGTACACGAGCGTGACATCTTCCGCGCCCAGGCGCCCGATCTGCACGGCCATGTCGACGGCCGTGTTGCCGGCCCCGATCACGACCGCGCGCTTCGGTACCGGCAGCGCCGCGAGGTCCGCGGCCTGGCGCAACGTGGCGATGTAGTCGACGGCGGCCGCGAGGCCCGGCGCATCCTCGCCCGTCAGGCCGAGACGGCGGCTGGCGCCGAGGCCCAGGCCGAGGAACACGGCGTCGTAGCGCGTGTGCAGGTCCTGCAGATGCAGGTTGCTGCCCAGGATGCGGCCGTACTGGATCTCGATGCCGCCGATCGACAACAAGAAGTCCACCTCGCGCTGGGCGAAGTCGCCCGGCAGCTTGTACTTGGCGATGCCGTATTCGTTCAGGCCACCGGCCTTGTCGCGCGCTTCGAACACGACGACGTCATGGCCCAGCAGCGCGAGCCGGTGCGCGCACGACAGCCCGGCCGGGCCGGCGCCCACGACGGCGATCGTCCTGCCGGTCGATGGCGCGCGCCGGAAGGGATGATCGGCGAAGTGGGCGTTGTCGATGGCATGGCGCTGCAGCAGGCCGATCTTCACGGGCTGGCCTTCGGCGTCGTCGTTGCGCACGCAGGCGTCCTCGCACAGGATCTCCGTCGGGCACACGCGCGAACAGCTGCCGCCGAAGATGTTCTGCTTGAGGATGTTGACCGCGGCGCCCTCCACATTGCCCTCGTGGATGTTGCGGATGAAGCTCGCGACGTCGATACCCGTCGGGCAGGCGCGGGTACAGGGCGCGTCGTAGCAGTACAGGCAGCGGGCGCTTTCGATGGCGGCCTGGCGCGCGGTCAGCGCCGGGGCCAGGTCCGTGAAGCGCTCGGACAGGGCCCCGTGCGTGCCGGCGGCGGGGGGCAGGTGGTGGAGTGACTCGATCATGAAGCATCCCTTCTTTTCGTAGTGACTCAAAGAAACCACCGTCGCTCCCGCGCAGGCGGGAGCCCAAGTTGCGTGCGTCGTCGAGATGCGTGCGACTTGGGTCCCTGCCTTCGCAGGACGACGTATCAACGGATCGTGTCCGTCATTTTTTCGTAGCGACTCAAAAAAACCACCGTCGCTCCCGCGCAGGCGGGAGCCCAAGTTGCGTGCGTCGTCGAGATGCGTGCGACTTGGGTCCCTGCCTTCGCAGGGACGACGTATCAACGGATCGTGTCCGTCATTTTTTCGTAGCGACTCAAAAAAACCACCGTCGCTCCCGCGCAGGCGGGAGCCCAAGTTGCGTGCGTCGTCGAGATGCGTGCGACTTGGGTCCCTGCCTTCGCAGGGACGACGTATCAACGGATCGTGTCCGTCATTTTTTCGTAGCGACTCAAAAAAACCACCGTCGCTCCCGCGCAGGCGGGAGCCCAGGTTGCGTGCGTCGTCGAGATGCGTGCGACTTGGGTCCCTGCCCTCGCAGGGACGACGTATCAACGGATCGTGTCCGTCATTTCATTTGCGGGAACGCGAACTCCACCCCGCTGCTCGCCGTATTCGGCCAGCGCTGCATCACGGCCTTGTGGCGCGTATAGAACCGCACGCCCTCCGGCCCGTACGCATGGTGATCGCCGAACAGGCTTTTCTTCCACCCGCCGAAGCTGTTGAACGCCATCGGCACCGGCAGCGGCACGTTCACCCCGACCATGCCCACCTGCACCTGGCGCACGAATTCGCGCGCCACGCCGCCGTCGCGGGTGAAAACGGCGACGCCGTTGCCGTACTCGTTGCGGTTGATGAGGGCCAAGGCGCTGCCCACGTCGGGCAGGCGCACGACGCACAGCACGGGGCCGAAGATTTCCTCCTTGTAGATGGACATCGAAGGCTGGACGTGGTCGAACAAGGTGCCGCCCACGAAGAAGCCGTTGTCGCGCTCCGGCACCTTGAAGCCGCGGCCGTCGACGACCAGCGTCGCGCCCTGCTCCACGCCTTCCCCGATCAGTTTTTCGATGCGCTGCTTGGCCGCCTGCGTGACCACCGGCCCCATCTCCGCACCATCCGCCATGCCGTCCGCGATTTTCAGGGCGCGGGTGCGCTCGGCCAACCGCGCGACCAGCGCATCGCCCGCATCGCCGATCGCGACCGCCACCGAGATCGCCATGCAGCGCTCGCCGGCCGATCCGTACGCGGCGCCGATGAGTGCATCGACCGCCATGTCCATGTCGGCATCCGGCATCACGACCATGTGGTTCTTCGCGCCGCCCAGCGCCTGCACGCGCTTGCCGGCGGCGCTGCCGCGCGCATAGATGTATTCCGCGATCGGCGTCGAGCCCACGAAGCTGACGGCCTGGATGTCCGGGTGATCCAGCAGCGCGTCGACCGCGCCTTTGTCGCCCTGGACGACGTTGAACACGCCGTCCGGCAGCCCCGCTTCCTTCAGCAGCCGCGCATGCAGCAGCGACGCCGACGGATCGCGTTCGGACGGTTTCAGGATGAACGTGTTGCCGCACGCGATGGCGACGGGGAACATCCACATCGGCACCATCACGGGGAAGTTGAACGGCGTGATGCCCGCGACGACGCCCAGCGGCTGGCGCATCGACCAGGCGTCGATGCCGCGCGCGATCTGGTCCGTGAATTCGCCCTTGAGCAGCTGCGGGATGCCCACCGCGAACTCGACGACCTCGATGCCGCGGGCGACTTCGCCGCGCGCGTCGGCGAACGTCTTGCCGTGTTCGCGCACGACCAGCGCCGCGAATTCGTCCGTGTGGCGCTGGCACAGCTGCAGGTAGTTGAACAGCACGCGGGCGCGGGCCAGCGGCGGTGTCGCGGCCCAGGCCGGGAATGCGGCGCCGGCTGCCGCCACGGCGGCGGCGACATCCTCAATGCTCGCCAGCGCCACGCGTGCACAAGGCTCGCCCAGCGCGGGGTTGTAGACGTCGGCGAAGCGCTCGCCGCCGTCGAGCACGCGGCCGCCGATAAAATGGTTGATGGTCTCCATGGTCGCCTTTCAGTCGAGGTTTTTCAGGACGGCGGCCAGCTTGCCGAACAATTCGTCGATGTGTTTTTTCTCCAGCACGAGCGGCGGCGACAGCGCGATGATGTCGCCCGTCGTGCGGATCAGGATGCCGTCCGCGAAAGCCTGCTTGAACGCGGCAAAGGCACGCGCGCCTGGCTTGCCGGGGATGCTTTCCAGCTCGATGCCGGCGACGAGGCCGATGGTGCGGATGTCGATCACGTGCGGCAGCCCGCGCAGGCTGTGCACCGCGTCTTCCCAGTACGGTTGCAGTGACTTCGCGTTTTCCAGGATGCCCTGCTCCTTGAAGACTTCCAGCGTGGCGATCGACGCGGCGCACGCGAGCGGGTGGCCGGAATACGTGTAGCCATGGAACAGCTCGATGCCGGCCGGCGCTTCCATGAACGCGTCGTGGATGAATTTTTTCGAGAACACGGCGCCCATCGGCACGGTGCCGTTGGTGAGGCCTTTCGCCGTCGTCATCATGTCCGGCTCGACGTCGAAGTAATCGACGGCGAACGGCGTCGTCAGGCGGCCGAAGCCCGTGATCACTTCGTCGAAGATCAGCAGGATGCCGTGCTTCGTGCAGAGTTCGCGCAGGCGCTTCAGGTAACCCTGCGGCGGAATCAGCACGCCCGTCGATCCGGCCACGGGTTCGACGATGACGGCGGCGATGGTCGACGCGTCGTGCAGCGCGACGATGCGTTCCAGTTCGTCGGCCAGTTCCGCGCCATGTTCCGGCTCGCCGCGCGAGAACGCGTTCTTGCCGAGATTGTGCGTGTGCGGCAGGTGGTCCACGCCGGGAAGGAGTGGCCCGAAGGCCTTGCGATTCGGGCCGATGCCGCCGACGGACAGCCCGCCGAAGCCGACGCCGTGATAGCCCCGCTCGCGCCCGATCAGCCGCGTGCGGCCGGCGTCGCCGCGGGCCTTGTGATACGCGAGCGCGATCTTGAGGGCGGTGTCCACCGCTTCCGAGCCGGAATTCGTGTAGAACACGTGGCCGAACTTGTGGTTCGTGTAGTCCATCAGGCGTTCGGCCAGGTCGAAGGCGGCCGGGTGGCCCATCTGGAACGTCGGCGCGAAGTCGAGCTGGCCGACCATCTCGCTGACGGCGGCGACGATCTTCGGCTGCGCGTGGCCGCACGGGACGCACCACAGGCCGGCGGTGCCGTCGAGGACTGCGTTGCCGTCGACGTCCTTGTAATACATTCCTTGTGCCGAGACGAGGAGGCGCGGATGGGCCTTGAAGTCACGGTTGTTGGTGAATGGCATCCAGAAGGATGACATCGATTCGGGTCTGGACTCGTTCATGCGACTCCCCTTTTAGAATCAGTGGCCAGTACAAAATTTACCAACTGGCAAAAACAATGATGCAATAATAGACAGCAGTACAACAGTGGCACATATACACAGTCTGCGAAAATGGCCAACCGTATAGGTAGCATAGCCTGTACAGTTTCGGACGTCGCGCGATGGAGGCGCATGGAACCCACCGAAAAGAGCGAGAGCGAGGGATGGCCGGTGCTGGCGATCGACCGCCAGCGCCGCGGCAGCCTGGTCGACCAGATCGTCGCGGCCATCGCCGGGATGGTAAATCGGCGCACGCTGCCCGCCGGGACGAAGATGCCGTCCGTTCGACAATTCGCAAAAGTGAATGGCGTCAGCACCTTCACCGTCGTCGAATCGTACGACCGCCTGCTGCACCTGGGCCTGCTGTCATCGCGGCGCGGGTCCGGCTTTTTCGTCGCGCGCGGCGCGGAAGCCCCGGCGCAGCAAGCGTGCCTCCCCGCGGCCGCCAATGTCGTCGACACGCTCACGCCCGACCTCTATTCCGGCCAGACGGATGCGCTGCCCGTCGGCGCCGGCTGGCTGCCGCCCGAGTGGTATGGCGAATCGACGATCCTCGACGCGGTGCGCCACGCGATGAAGATCCCGGCCGGCCGCCTGCGCGGCTACGGCCACCCGCTCGGCTTTCCCAGCCTGCGCCAGCATCTCGCCACGACGCTGTCGGCCGATCTGTTCGCAGTTGAACCGGAACAGATACTGCTCACGCACGGCGCCACGCATGCGTTCGACCTCGTGCTGCGCACGCTCACGCGGCCGGGCGACGTCGTGTTCGTCGAGGATCCCGGCTACGGCAATCTGCTCGCGCTCGTCCGGCATCACGGCTGCGAGGCCGTCGGCATCCCGCGCGACGCGCATGGCCTGGACATGGAGGTCCTCGCGCGCGAGGCCCAGGCGCGCCAGCCGAAGCTCATGTTCGTCAACACGGTGCTGCAGAATCCCCTCGGCACGTCGCTGTCGCAGGCGCAGGCGCACCGGCTGCTCGCGCTGTCCGAGCAGTACGATTTCTGGCTCGTCGAGGACGACATCTACCGCGAACTGGCCGCCCGCGGCGACTCGTCGCTGGCCGCCATGGACGGGCTGCGCCGGGTGATCCGCATCGGCAGCTTTTCCAAGACCCTGTCGCCCGTGCTGCGCGTGGGTTCCGTTTGCGCGTCGGGCTCGTTGATGCCCGAACTGGTGCGCGTCAAGATGCTCACGGGCCTGACGACGTCCGAGGTGAACGAACGCGCCGTGTACGATGCGGTCAGCAGCCGCGCCTACCGCAAGCAGGTCGAGCGCCTCGTGCTGCAGCTGGACGACGCGCGCGAGCTGGCGCTGGAGCGCCTCGGCGACGCGGGCCTCGTGCCGCTGGCCCGGCCGCGCGGCGGGATGTTCGTCAGCGCAGGCTGGCCGGCGCAAAAACAAAGCGGCCGCGCCATCGCCGAACGGGCGCTGCGCGCGAGCATCCTGCTGGCGCCGGGCGAATTCTTTGCGCTGAAGCCGCCCGCCACGGCCTGGTTCCGCTTCAACGTCGCGTATGCCCACGAGCCGGCCCTGCTCGACTTCCTGCGTTCGATTTGAGGAGAACACCCATGACCATCGCCCCCGTCAAACACAGGGTCAGCCATCGCGACAAAGTCGAAACGACCATCCTCGGCGAAGCCGTGCGCCAGTTCGCCGAATGCGGCTACGAAGGCACGTCGATCGCCACCGTCGCCGAGCGCGCGGGCCTGTCGAAGCAGAACCTGATGTACTACTTCCCGACCAAGCAGGCCCTGTACCAGCGCGTGCTCGACAACGTGCTGGACGACTGGCTCGCGCGCATGGCCAGCCTCGCGGATCCGGGCAAGGACCCGGGCGACGTCCTGCGCGCCTATGTGCGCGCGAAGCTGACGTTCTCGCGCGAGCAGCCGCTCGCGTCGCGCGTGTATGCGATGGAAGTGATCGGCGGCGCCAAGCTGTACGCCGACCAGATCCGCCGCCGCGTGATCCCGCTGCTGCGCGCGGACATCGCCGTGTTCGAGCGCTGGATCGCGGACGGAAAGATCGCGCCCGTCAACGCCACCCATCTGCTGTTCGCCGTGTGGGCGATGACGCAGTCGTACGCCGACTTCGCCGCCCAGATGACGCTCGTGCTCGACCGCGAACAATTGAAACCATCCGACTTCGACGACGCCGAACGCCTGATCACGGGCATGGTCCTCGCCGCCGTCGGCCTCCAGGAGAACCCATGCCCACCCTGAGCCCCATCGAACTGTTCACGCCCCGCCTGAAACTGCGCTGGATGGACGAGCGCGACGTCGACGCGCACTATGCCGTGTTTGCCGATCCGGAAGTGGCGCGCTACTGGAGCAGCGGGCCGTGGACGTCGCTCGATCAGTCGCGCGAGCATATCGCCGCCACCCAGGCCGCCTATGCGGACGGCAGCGGCATGCGCCTGGGCGTGGAACTGATCGACACGGGAGAACTGATCGGCAACGTGAGCCTGCACCGCTTCGTCGACACCAGCCGCCGCTGCGAAATGGGCTACGCACTGGCCCGCGCCCACTGGGGCGGCGGCTACGTCAGCGAGGCGCTGCGCGCGCTGCTGGCCTACGGTTTTACGACGCTCGACCTGAACCGCGTCGAGGCCGACGTCGACCCGCGCAACGGGGCGTCCGCGCGGGTGCTGGAAAAGCTGGGGTTTCACAAGGAAGGCTATATGCCCGAGCGCTGGATCGTGCAGGGCGAGCCCGCCGATACGGTGTATTACGGCCTGCTGCGCCGGCACTGGAACGGGTGATCCGCTAGTCCACCGCCAGGATCCAGTCGCGCAGCGCGGCCACCTTCGGGTTGTCCTGCCGGGCCTCCGGATAGACCAGGTAGTAGGCGAACGTCTCCATGTGGGCCGGTTTCGCGAGGCTGACCAGGCGCCCGGCATCCACCTCGTGCGCCACCATCGCGGCCGGCAGCAGGCCGGCGCCCTGCCCGGCCAGGACTGCAGCGAGCAGCAGGCTGGCGTCGTCGAACGACGGGCCGCGCGGCAGCGCGACGTCGTCCACGCCGTTTGCCTGGAACCACAAGCTCCATCCCTTGCGGTCGGCGTCGTGCACGTGCGGCCAGCGCGCCAGGTCCGCAGGAGATGACGGCAAGCCAAGGCGTTCCACGAGGGCCGGCGCGGCCACCGGCACGATCTCGACGGAGGCCACGCGATAGCTGCGCAAGCCCGGATAGCGGCCCGCGCCGTGCCGGACGGCGACGTCCACGCCGTCGCGCGCAAAATCCGCCAGCGCGGTGCTGGTCACGATATGCAGGTCGATGCCGGGATGGGCGTCGCGGAACCGCTGCAGGCGCGGCATCAGCCACGCGGACGCGAAGAACGGCGTGACGCTCAACGTCAGCGTGCCGGCATCCGCGGACGCCGCGAGGCGCTGCGTGGCCTGCGCGATCTGCCGGAAGGCGTTGCGCACGGGCGGCAGGTAGTCGCGGCCCGCCTGGGTCAGCAGGATGCCCCGGTTGACCCGCTCGAACAGCTTTACGCCGAGGTGCTCCTCCAGTTGCCGCACGAGCTGGCTGACGGCGCCCGGCGTCACGCACAACTCTTCCGCCGCGGCTTTCACGGACAGGTGCCGCGCGGCGGCTTCGAACGCGCGCAGCGGCTTCAAGGGCGGCACCGGCTCACGGATCATTTAGAAAATCTCAATCGAAACAGACAGGAAAACTCGGTTGTGCCACTGTCACACCGAGAGCTACAGTACCCGCATTGTAAGCCGATTCAGGAAAGAGAATGACTAAACCGACGGACGTCCTGCACTATCTCGACATCGGCGCGCTTGCGCCACTGATCCGCAAACGCGACGTGTCTTCCCGCGAGGTGACGCAAGCGCTGCTCGACCGCATCGCCGCGCTCGACGGCGACCTGCATGCGTACGCGCTGGTGCTGGCCGACGCCGCGCGCGCGCAAGCCGACGCGGCCGACAGGGAGATCGCGGCCGGCGGATGGCGCGGGCCGCTGCACGGCGTGCCGATCGCGGTGAAGGACTTGTTCGACATCGAAGGCGTGCCGACGCGCGCCGGCATGCGGCTGCGCAGCCAGCCCGTCGCCACCCGCGACGCGACGGTGGTGCGGCGCCTGCGCGACGCCGGCGCTGTCCTCATCGGCAAGCCCGAGCTCACCGAAGGCGCGTATTCCGATCACCACCCGGCCGTCATCCCGCCGCGCAACCCGTGGCACGCGGACTATTGGCCGGGCATCTCGTCGAGCGGTGCCGGCGTCGCCGTCGCGGCAGGCATGGCATATGGCTCGCTGGCCTCGGATACGGGCGGGTCGATCCGCTGGCCGTCCGCGGCGAATGGCCTCACGGGACTGAAACCGACATGGGGCCGCGTGAGCCGCCACGGCGCGGCCGAACTGGCGGCGTCGCTGGACCATGTCGGGACCATGGCCCGCAGCGCCATCGACGCCGGCATCCTGCTGGGCGCCATCGCGGGGGCCGATCCGGACGACCCGACGGCGTCGCTGATGCCTGTCCCCGACGACACGGCAGGCGCCGGCGTCGCGGGCTGGCGCATCGGCGTGGACGCGGCGTGGAACCGCGACGGCGTGGACGCCGGCACGCGCGCGGTGCTCGCCGAGGCGCTCGCGGCGTTTGCCGCGCTGGGCGCCGACATCGTCGACGTCCGCTTCCCCGACGTCGCGCAGGCCATCGCCGACTGGGTGCCGCAATGTGCCGTGGAGGCGGCCGTGGCGCACAGCGACCGCTATCCGCGCATGCAAGCGGATTACGGCGCCGTCCTCGCGGCGGTCATCGAGGCCGGCAAGGCGTTGTCCGGCACCGATTACCAGGCCATCCTGCTGCGGCGCGCGGCCTTCCGCGGCCGTGTCGACCGGGTCCTCGCAGCCGTCGACGTCCTGCTCACGCCCGTGCAACCGTTCGCCCCGCTCACGCTCGCGCAGATCCGGACGCTGGGCACGCAGCCCGACCTCATCGCCGGGCTGCAGCGCTACACGTGCCCCTTCAACATGTCCGGCCATCCGACGCTCACGCTGCCGGGCGGCTTCACCGACGCTGGCATGCCGGTCGGCCTGCAACTGGTGGCGCCCCGCTGGCGCGAGGACGCGCTCGTGCGCGCCGGCGCCGCGTTCCAGGCGCGAACGCCGTGGCACCGGCGCCATCCGGAGCGCTAGCATGGGATCGCGTGTCTTCTACGGCTGGGTCGTCGTCGCGGCGGCGTTCGCGGTCTGTTTCGTCGGCTTCGGCTGCGCGTACACGTTCAGCGCGTTCGTGCCGGCGCTGCAGCGGGACTTCGCGGCGTCGCGCGGGTCAGTGTCGCTCGTGTTTTCGCTGGCGGGGTTCCTGTATTTTGCGCTGGGCGTCGTCAGCGGCCCGCTCGCGGACCGCTGGGGCGCGCGCCGCCTGGCCATGCTCGGCATGCTGCTGGTGGGCGCCGGCCTCGCGCTGGCCGGCGTCGCGCGCAGCCTGCATGCGGTGTATGCGGCCTACGGCCTCGGCGTCGGCCTGGGCATCGGTTGTGCGTACGTGCCCGCGCTGGGCGCCGTGCAGCGCTGGTTCGTCACGCGCCGCGGCGTCGCATCGGGCCTCGCAGTCAGCGGCATCGGCGTCGGCACGCTGGTCATGCCCCCGCTCGCGACGGCGCTGATCGACGCGCTGGGATGGCGCGGCGCCTACCTCGCGCTCGGGTGCGGCGCGGCCGTCGTCGGCATCGGCATGGCCGCGCTCATTGCCGACGATCCCGTCGACAAAAACATGGGGCCGGCCCGCGTCCATGCCGGCATGCTGCTGCGCGAGGCCGTCCGGTCGCGGCAATTCGCATTGCTGTACGCGGCCTGCCTGGTCTGCTCGTTCGGGGTGTTCGTGCCGTTCGTCCACCTGGTGCCGTATGCGCTGGACCACGGCATCGGCCAGAAGGACGCGGCTTACCTGCTGGGGTCGATCGGTATCGGCAGCACGCTGGGCCGGTTCTTCCTCGGTGGACTGGCGGACAGGGTCGGGCGACTGGCCTTCCTGCTGGCGATGTTTGCCGGCATGGCTGCCGCACTCGCGGTGTGGGCGGTCTCGACGGGCTTCCTCGCACTGGCCGGGTTCGCCCTGCTGTTCGGCCTGTTCTACGGCGGCTGGGTCGCCATCATGCCGCCCGTGGTGACGGATCTGTTCGGCAACCGCCAGGTCGGCAGCATCATCGGCGTCCTGTACACGAGCGTCGCGGTGGGTACGCTCCTCGGACCCACCGCGGCCGGCTACCTGTTCGACGCGAGCGGCAGCTATACGGTGCCGATCGTGGCCAGCGCAGCCGTCAACGTCGCCGCGGCGGGGATAGCCGCGCTGGTGGGCAGGCCGGCCTGATCACCATTCGTGCGCCGTCCGCTGCCACGCCGGCAGCGCCTGGACGCGCTCGAACCAGGCCAGCAGGCGCGGATACGCATCCAGCGGCAGGTGCGCCCTGTCCTTGTACATGAGCGGCGCCGCGACGGCGTAGTCGGCCAGGGTCACGCCGTCGCCGGCAAGCCAGTTGCGCGTGGCCAGGTGCTGGTCCAGCACACGGGCCGCCTCGGCCAGGTCGGCTGCGCCGCGCGCGACTTCCGTCGGATCGGCGTCCTGGCCGGTGACGAATTTCTTCCAGAGGTGTTCCCACGTGAACACGCCGATGGCCGGAGCGAAATGCTGGCAGGCCCAGAACATCCAGCGGCTGACGTCGGCGCGCGCCCGGCGCTCCTGCGGCCACACGGTCTGGCCGGGCGTGCCCTCGGCCAGGTATTGCATGATCGCGCACGATTCCCACAGGATGAAGTCGCCGTCGATCAGCACGGGCAGCTTGGCGTTCGGATTCACCTCGCCAAGGCGGCGGCGGTCGTCCTGGCTGGCCAGGTTGATCTGGATGAGGTCGAACTCGATGCCGAGGTGGTCGGCTGCCAGCAGCACGCGGCGGGTATTGGACGAGTAGTGGTTGTAGTAGAGCTGCATGGCCGTCTCCTGTGGGTTGGTTGATGCGTTTATGTTAAGACGGGCCACTGACAGATCCTGTCAGGAGTATTCCGGAATGTCGTACAGCTTGCGCCACTCCCGCAGCAGCTGGTGCCGCGGCGACGGATAGCGCTCCGTGCTCGGTTCGGCCCGGACGATGCGGTCGACGCGGAAGTGGCGGATCGCATCGCGCAGTTCGCACCACGCCGCCATCACGCGCTTGCCCTCGAAGAACGCGAGCGCGAACGGCCATACGATGCGTTCCGTCGCTGCGTCGCTCCCGTCGCGGTAGGCGATGCGCAGCTTGCACTGGCGCCGGATCGCCTCGCGCGCCGGCTGGATGAACGCCTCGACCGGCGCCGCTTCCGGAAAGGCCGGCACCCACAGGCTCATCTCGGCCATGTGGTCGCGCAGGTCGCGCGGCGTGGCCGTCGCGATCTTGGCCAGGGAGCGGTCGGCCGCGTCGGACAGCGCCGCGTCGCCCTGCTGGCGCACCCAGCGCGCGCCCAGCACGAGGGCTTCCAGCTCGTCGGCGTCGAACATCAGCGGCGGCAGGAAAAAGCCCGTGCGCAGCACATAGCCGACACCGGCCGAGCCCTCGACGGGCGCGCCCAGTTGCACGAGCGTCTGGATGTCGCGGTAGATCGTGCGTTCCGACACGCCGAGGCGTTCGGCCAGGGCACTGGCCGTTACGGGGCGGCGGTGGCCGCGCAGGGCGTCCATCAGCTGGAACAGGCGTCCGGTGCGGCTCATGGCAGGCGTAAAAGTTTCATGGACGACATCATATTACGCCGGACCGGCGGGGTCCAGACGCGCCCGCCCATCCGGCCGCACGACCAGTCATCCCGCATTTTCGGCAGTTCGTCGGCGCCCCGTGGCCACGATGCCTGCAGGGATGTAGAGTGACTCCATCGAAACAAGTTCCAACCGCAAGGAGTGATCATGACCAGGACCTACCACCGCAGCTTCGGCGCCACGCTGGAAGACCTCGCCCGCGACATCGTCGACGCCTGCCGCCGCGCCACGCGCGCCATCGCCGTGATGCCGTGGCCCGCGATGCTGGTGTGCTGCATCGCCCTCGCGTTCGTGATCAGCATCCTGCCGCTCGCATTGTTCCTGTTCGTCCTGTTCATGGGCATCAAGGTGATCATCGGCGCATTCGTCGTGGACCAGCGCCGCACAAGCCGCGACCACTACAGCGAGAAATAAGCAGGAGAGCATCATGCGCGCCAGCGACATCAACCGCGTACTCGACTTCGTACGCGACGCCTTCCACGAAGCCAGCAAGCTGTGGTGGCGCTTCTTCGACTGGCTCGCCGTCGTCGAATGGCGCCAGCTGTTCCTCACGTGGTTCTTCGTCGTGATCTTCTTCCAGCTCGTGAATACGCCCGAGCCGGGTTTCTGGTACATCTTCATCTCGTTCGCCGTCAAGGTGCTGGCGGGCGGCAAGCGCAAGGCGGAGCTGATGGCGCGCGAAGCCACGGCGCAGGCCAACGTCGCCACGCTGGAACGCCGCCTGATGGAGGCGCAGATGGCCGCGCTGCAGGCGCAGGTCGAACCGCACTTCCTGTTCAACACGCTGGCCCTGATCGGCCAGCTGATCGAGACGGACCCGAAGGAAGCGGCGCGCGTGCATGCCCACCTGATCGACTACCTGCGCTCGACCCTGCCGCAGATGCGCCAGCGCGGCGGCGCGACACTGGGCAAGCAGGTCGAGCTGTCGCGGGCTTACCTCGCCATCATGCAGGCGCGGATGAAGGAACGGCTCAACGTGCGCTTCGACGTGCCCGACTTCCTCGGCAGCGCCCCGTTTCCGCCGATGATGCTGCAGACCCTGATCGAGAACGCCATCAAGCACGGCCTGGAGCCGAAGATCGAAGGCGGCACCGTCGTCGTGCGCGCCCACGTGGTGGGGGCTGACCTGCACGTGGAAGTGTGCGACGATGGCGTCGGCATCGACCCGCACGCGGACGACGGCGTCGGCCTCGCCAACATCCGCGAGCGCCTGCAACTGCTGTACGGCGCGGAAGCGTCGCTGGCCATCTCGACCCCGCCGGGCGGCGGCGCCTGCGCCACGATCCGGCTGCCCTACAAGATGATGGAGGATGCTTGAACATGGTTACCGCCCTGATCGCCGACGACGAAGCCCCGATGCGCGACCTGCTGCGCGCACGCCTGCAACAGGCGTGGCCCGACCTGCAGATCGTCGCCGAGGCCGCGAACGGCGTGGAAGCCGTCGAGCTGGGCGAAAAGCTGCGGCCCGATATCGCCTTCCTCGACATCCGCATGCCGGGCCTGTCCGGCATCGAAGCGGCGCGGCGGCTGTACGAGCGGTCGCACATCGTGTTCGCCACGGCCTACGACCAGTACGCGCTGGACGCGTTCGAACAGGGCGCGCTCGACTATCTGCTGAAGCCCGTGTCGGCCGAACGGCTCGCGACCACCTGCGCGCGGCTGCAGGCACGCCTGCGCAAACGTTCGTCGGCCGATGCCGCGCCCCCACAGGATATCGGCCAGCAACTGGCGAAGCTGACCACCTTGCTGGAAAACAAGGGCAAGCCCGAAAAGCCAACTTACCTGCGCTGGATCCAGGCTCAGGTCGGCGCCAGCCTGCGCATGGTGAGCACGCGCGAGATCCTGTTCTTCCAGTCGGACGAAAAATACACGCGGGTGCAGACGGGCGCTGCCGAGTTTCTGATTCGCAAGACGCTGAAGGAATTGCTGGACGAACTCGACCCGGACGAGTTCTGGCGCATCCACCGTTCGACGCTCGTGCGCGTGGACGCCATCGCCGAAGTGAAACGCGACCTGCGCGGACGCCAGATGCTGAAGGTGCGCGGCTATCCGGGCGAGTTGGAAGTGAGCCGCAACCACAGCTATCTGTTCCAGCAGATGTGAATCAATCCCATAGGAGACCGCCATGCCCTCGATCGCCATCCCCTGCCTGCGCTACCGCGACACCCCGGCCGCCATCGACTGGCTGTGCGAAGTCTTCGGCTTCGCCTGCCAGGTCGCCGTGCCCGGGATCGACGGCGCCATCGCCCACGCGCAACTGACGCTCGGCGACGGCATGATCATGCTGGGCTCGGTCAGCGACGAGGGAGAATATGGCAAGGTGCTCGTGCAGCCGGACGAGATCAAGGGCCGCCAGACCCAGACCGTCTACCTGCAGGTGAACGACGCCGACCGCGTGTGCGAGCGCGCGCGCAATGCCGGCGCCATCATCCTGCAGGAACCGAGCGACACGGAGTTCGGCAGCCGCGGCTTCATGTGCCGCGACCTCGAAGGCCATGTGTGGAATGTGGGGACGTACGACCCGTGGAAGCCGGAGGATTTGTTTGCCACGAATTCATAGCTACCGTCGCCCCCGCGAAGGCGGGAACCCATAATGAGGCACCGAAGTCAGACGTTAAAAATATTTCGGTGCCTCCGAGATACCGAATTCTGTAAGTCGGCATGGATTCCCGCTGGCGCGGGAATGACGAGCTTATCTCAGCTGAACAGCCCTTCGTCCGACCCATCCCCATCGAAAAAGCCCTGCCCGCCGTCGATGCTGCCATTATCGACACTGCTGTCGAACAACCCTTCCGACGAGCCATTGTCCAGCACACGGTCCACATCGCCCAGCCCCGCCTGGTCGGCCAGTGAGCTGCCGGACTGGTCGCTGAACAGGTTGTTGCTCGGATCGTCGCTGTTCAGCAAACGATTGCCGCCCTGGTCGTGGTGGCCGAACATGTTTTCCAGCCCCTGGAAGAGGAAGCCGCCGGCCGCGACACCGGCCGCCGTCGCGGCGATCGAGCCGAGCGTGCCGCCAAAGCCGCCGAAGCCGCCGCGCAGGAAGCCCGACGACGGTGCCGACTGATACTGCGGCTGCTGATACTGCGGCTGATTTTGCGGTTGGGATTGGTACGGCTGCTGGGTATCGCGCTGGTAGGACTGCGCCGGCGGCGTCCTGCCGCTATTGCCCCACGAGTTTGCGTCGAGAAATTTACCGCCGTCACCTTGCTGACCGGAACGTACCTGGTTTTCCAACGACGCGATGCGGTCCTTGGCATTGTTCAGCGCCTGTTCGAGCAGCAACGCCCTTTGCACCAGCAGGTAGGCGGCATCGGGCTGCTGGGCCACGGCGCGCTGGATCAGGGCATCCGCTTCCGGGTCTTTCTGGATGCCGCGGGCCTGGATCAACTGGCTCAGGAAATCGTGCAACATCTGCGAATCTTGCGGGCTCATGACGTCTGCTCCTTTGAATGGTCGGATAGCCCACATGTTGTGGGCCCGTCCCTGAATTCAAGTTTGCCAGCATCCGGGCAAGATTGCCTTAAACGGCGCTGAACCGTGCGCTCAAGACTTCTGGAGGTCGCGCCCGCCGAACGCGTTCGGCAACTGTGCGGCCGCGGTCGTCTCCATCACGTCGCCCTTCAGGTTCGCCAGCACGACCGCCAGGTCGTTGCCGCCCAGTTCCAGGATCACCTGGCGGCAGGCGCCGCACGGGGCGATCGGACCGTCGGTGTCGCCGATCACGGCCAGCGCCGCGAAGTCGCCCGGCACGTAGCCGTGCGCGATCGCGGAAAAGAATGCCGTGCGCTCGGCGCAGTTGCACAGGCCGTAGGACGCATTTTCGACGTTACAGCCGCGGAACACGCGGCCGTCCTTCGTCTCGAGCGCGGCGCCCACCTTGAAGCGCGAATAAGGCACGTAGGCCAGTTCGCGCGCGGCGCGGGCTTCGGCTATCAGTTTTTCGTATTTCATGGGGACTCCCAGGAACGTCGTCCCGAAGGCGGGGACCCAATTTTGCCTGCGTATCGACTACGCAGGTAACTTGGGCTCCCGCCTCCGCGGGAGCGACGGTAGATATGATCTTATGGGCGAATGGTCTTGTAGATCATCGGCTGCGCGGCAGGTCGTTCGGCCGCGATGCGGTAGGCCGCCTGCACTTCGCGCACGGCGCGTTGCGCGGCATCCTGCGTGCGCGCGTGGACGAGCGCCAGCGGCTGGCCCGCTTCCAGTTGCATGCCCAGCTCGACGAGGTCCGTGAGGCCGACGGCGAAGTCGATCGGGTCCTGCGGACGGATACGCCCGCCGCCCAGGCCGACGACGGCCAGCCCCAGGCCGCGGCAATCCGTCGCATACGCGTAGCCCGATTCGAGCGCCGGCACAGGCACGACGACCGGCGCCTTGGCGAGGTGCGCGTCCGGATTGTCCATCAGGTCGGCCGGACCGCCCAGCGCCTTGACCATGCGCGCGAAACGCTCGGCCGCTTCGCCCGAATCCAGCGCGTGCTGCAGCTTGGCGCGCGCTGCCTCGTCGGTGGCGGCGAGGCCGGAGATGACGAGCATCTCGGCGCACAGCGCCATCGTCACTTCGTGCAGGCGGGCCGGGCGCGATTTACCCGTCAGGTAGTCGATCGCGACGCGCACCTCGACGGCATTGCCGGCCGCCGGGCACAGCGACTCGTTCATGCCCGTCAGGATCGCGGACGTGCGCGTGCCGGCACCATTGCCGACGTGGACGATGGATTCCGCCAGCTCGACGGATTTTTCATACGTCGGCATGAACGCGCCGCTGCCGGCCTTGACGTCCATGACGAGGGCGTCGAGGCCCGCCGCCAGCTTCTTCGACAGGATCGAGCCCGTGATCATGGCGACGGATTCCACGGTGGCCGTCGTGTCGCGGATGCTGTAGAAACGCTTGTCGGCCGGCGCCAGCTGCGCGGTCTGGCCGATGATGGCGACGCCGACGTCCTTGACGATCTTGCGGAACAGTTCCGGATCCGGCACGGTGCAATAGCCGGGAATCGAATCGAATTTATCGAGCGTGCCGCCCGTGTGACCGAGGCCGCGGCCGGAAATCATCGGCACGAAGCCGCCGCATGCGGCGATCATCGGGCCGAGCATCAGCGACACGACGTCGCCGACGCCGCCCGTCGAGTGCTTGTCGACGACGGGGCCGGGCAGGTCCAGCGACTTCCACTCCATGACCTGGCCGGAATCGCGCATCGCGAGCGTGAACGCGACGCGCTCGTCCATCGTCATGTCGTTGAAGTAAACGGCCATCGCGAGCGCGGCGATCTGGCCTTCGGTGACGCTGCCGTCCGGGATGCCGCGCACGAAGAAGCGGATCTCTTCCGCGGTCAAGGTGCCGCCGTCGCGTTTTTTACGGACGATTTCCTGGGGGAGGAACATAGGTTATCCCGTTTAAGAGTTTTCTCTAAAACGTCGTTCCCGCGGAAGCGGGAACCCATGCTGAGCGATCGAAGTCGACTTCGGTGCCTCAGTATGGATTCCCGCCTGCGCGGGAATGACGGGCTTGGGGTTCCGGGCCTTACACGCCGTACGGAATCCACACATTCTTGACCTGGCTCGCGTGCTGCAGCACCGCGCGCCCGCCCGCCTGCTTCGCATCGAACCAGTCACGCCCTTTCGCGCCGCCCGTCCACGTGCGCTTCAGCGACTCGGCCGACAGGCGCTCGACTTCCGCGCAGCCTTCCGCCGAGCCATCGTGGCGCCACACGGCATCCACGTCGAAGTGCGACGCCAGCGTGCGGGCCAGTTCGTCGTGGCTGCCCGTGACGATGTTCAGCGCGCCGCCCGGCAGGTCGGACGTGTCCAGCACCTGGTACAGGTCCGTGCTTGAGAGCGGATGCGCTTCCGACGGCACCGCCACGACGCGGTTGCCCAGCGCCAGTGCCGGCGCGACGAGCGAGATGAAGCCCAGCAGCGGGTTCTCGTTCGGACACACGATGCCGATCACGCCTACCGGTTCGTTCAGCGCGACGGTGATGCCGTGCATCGGCGGCTGGTGCGCCAGGCCGTCGTATTTGTCGGCCCATGCGGCCCAGTAGAACAGGCGCTCGATCGATGCCTGCACTTCGCGTGCCGCATCCTTGGCACCCGTCTGCGCGGCGATGCGCGCCGCGAATTCGTCGGCGCGGATCGCCAGGTTCTCGGCGATGTAGTACAGCACCTGCGCGCGGTTGTGCGCGGTCGCCTTCGCCCAGCCGGACGCCTTGTGCGCCGCTTCGACGGCGTTGCGGATGTCCTTGCGGTTGCCCTCGCCCACGTCGGCCAGGAACTCGCCGCCCGCGCCATGGATCGCGCGGCTGTACGCGCCGTCCGGGCGCGCCTGCTTGCCGCCGATGTACAGCTTCGCCGTACGGTCGATCGTGAACGGGCTGTCGCCGCTTGCCAGTTTTACTTTGCCCTTTTCCGCGACGACCGGTGCTGCGGGACGCGCATCTTCCGCCAGCGGCACCAGGTATTCCGTCATGCCCTCCTTGCCGCCCTCGCGGCCGAAGCCCGATTCCTTGTAGCCGCCGAAGCCGCACGCGGCGTCGAACTGGTTCGCCGTGTTGATCCACACGACGCCGGCCTTGATCTGGGGAGCGACGTCCAGCGCGAGGCTGATCGACTCGCTCCACACGCACGCGGCCAGGCCGTACACGGTGTTGTTCGCGAGTTGCACGGCTTCGCCCGGCGTGCGGAAGCTCGACGCGACGAGCACGGGGCCGAAGATCTCGGTCTGCGACACGGTGGCCGACGTCGACGCGCCCGTGATCAGGGTCGGCAGATACCACGAACCGGCAACCGGCGTTTCGCCTTGCGGCTGCCAGATCTCGCAGCCTTCGGCACGCGCCGCTTCCACGAGGCCGTGGATGCGCTGCTGCTGCACCGGATCGACGAGCGCGCCGATGTCGTTCGATTTATCCAGCGGCGAGCCGACGCGCAGGTTCTGCATGCGCGCCTTGACCTTCTCGATGAAGCGCGGGTAGACGCTTTCTTGCACGAGCAGGCGCGAACCGGCGCAGCAGACCTGGCCCTGGTTGAACCAGATCGAATCGACGAGGCCTTCGACGGCCGCATCCAGGTCGGCGTCGTCGAACACGATGAACGGCGACTTGCCGCCCAGTTCCAGCGACAGTTTCTTGCCCGTGCCGGCCGTGGCCTTGCGGATGATGCGGCCCACTTCCGTCGAGCCGGTGAACGCCAGCTTGTCGATGCCCGGGTGATTGACGATCGCCTCGCCCACGCGGCCGTCGCCCGTGACGATGTTGACGACGCCCGCCGGCACGCCGGCCTGCTGGCAGATCTCGGCGAACAGCAGCGCGGTCAGCGACGTGTACTCGGCCGGCTTGAACACGATGGTGTTGCCGGCGGCGAGCGCGGGCGCGATCTTCCAGGCCAGCATCAAGAGCGGGAAGTTCCACGGCACGATCTGGCCGACGACGCCGACGGCGCGGTAGTCCGCGAATTCTTCCGACTGCAGCTGGGCCCAGCCGGCGTGGTGGTAGAAATGACGGGCGGCCAGCGGCAGGTCGGCGTCGCGCGTTTCGCGGATCGTCTTGCCGTTGTCCAGCGTCTCGAGCACGGCGAACAGGCGCGCGTGCTTCTGCAGCAGGCGCGCCAGCGAATACAGGACTTTCGCGCGGCCGTGGCCACCGAGGGCGACCCAGCCCGGCTGCGCGCGGCGCGCGGCGTCCACGGCGCGGTCGACATCGGCCTGGCTCGCTTGCGTCACCTGCGCCAGCTCGCTGCCGTCGGCCGGGTTGAACGAGCCGAACGTCGCAGTGTCGTCACCTTCGGCATCCGTCCAGGCGCCGTCGACGAACAGGCCGAAACGGCGGCCATGGGCGTCCAGCCATGCTTGCGCTTCCTTGGTGCTCTCGGGTGCGGGGCCGTAATCCATCGTTTGCAGAATCTCTTTAATAGTGGGCATGACAGGTCCGATCGATCAAGGTTGCGCGTGGCGATGGGCGGCCGAATAGCTGCCGGTGACGTAGTGTTCGAGCTGGCGCTCGATGTCGGTCAGGAGGCTGGAGGCACCGATGCGGAACAAATGCGGTTGCAGCCATTCGTTGCCCAGCTCTTCCTTCATCACGGTCAGGTATTGCAATGCGGTCTTGGCGGAGGACACACCCCCGGCCGGCTTGTAGCCGACCTTGTAGCCGGTGCGTTCATAGTACTCGCGGATCGCGCGTACCATCACCAGCGACACGGGAATGGTCGCGTTCACACCTTCCTTGCCGGTCGATGTCTTGATGAAATCGGCGCCTGCCATCATGCAGACCCACGATGCTTTTGCTACGTTTTCCAAAGTGACGAGATCGCCCGTCGCGAGGATCGCCTTCACGTGCGCCTCGCCGCACGCCTGGCGGTACGCGACCATCTCGTCGTACAGCGCCTGCCAGTTGCCCGTCAGGACGTGCTGGCGCGTGATCACGATGTCGATCTCGGTGGCGCCCGCGGCCACGGACAGTTCGATCTCGCGGATCTTCGTTTCGAGGCTCGACAGGCCGGCCGGGAACGCGGTCGACACGGCGGCGATCGGCAGGCGGCCCTGCAGCACCTGCGCGGCCGGCTGGATCATCTCGTGGTAGACGCACACGGCGCCCGTCGTCAGCGACTCCAGGCCCAGCGCCTGCATCAGGTCCGCGCGCAGCGGACGCATCGCCTTGCGGCACAGGCGCTCGACGCGGCCCGGGGTATCGTCGCCGGACAAGGTCGTCAGGTCGATGCATTCGATGGCGCGGATCAGCCACGCGGCCTGGTATTCCTTCTTGACCGTGCGGCGGTTCGCTAGGCTCGCGGCGCGGCGGTCGGCGGCGTTGCGGTTGACCTTCAGGTGGTTGATCCAGCCCAGGTCGAGGTCGATCGCGGTATTACGTTTGAAATCGAGGTTCGGGCTCATAGCAAAGCGGTTCCGTTGGCAGTAGGTTTGACGCCGAGGTGATGCGCCAGGGTGGCGCCGATGTCGGAGAACGTGTCGGACACGGGCAGCTCGCGCGCCGGCGCGGCCGGGCCGAAGAACAGCATCGGGATGTGTTCGCGCGTGTGGTCCGAACCGGCCCACGTCGGATCGCAGCCGTGGTCCGCCGTGATGACGACGAGGTCGCCCTCTTTCAGCTTCGCGATGAAGTCCGGCAGGCGCGCATCCAGTTCGTGCAGCGCGTTCGAATAACCGGCGACGTCGCGGCGGTGGCCGAAGTGCATGTCGAAGTCGACGAAGTTCACGAACGTCAGCGACTTGTCCGGCGCGGTATCGGCCACTTCCAGCAGGCGGTCGAACAGCGCCATGTTGTCGGCGCCCTTGATGAGTTGCGTGACGCCCTGGCCGGCAAAAATATCGCTGATCTTGCCGAGCGCGATGACTTCGCCGCCGGCATCCTTCACGTGGTCCAGCAAGGTCGGCGCGACGGGCGGCACGGCGTAGTCGTGGCGGTTGCTCGTGCGCTTGTAGTTGCCGTTGCTGCCCGTGAAAGGACGCGCGATCACGCGGCCGATGTTGTACGGCTTGACCAGTTCATACGCGGCTTCGCACACCTGGTACAGGCGCTCGAGGCCGAAGTGCTCTTCGTGCGCGGCGATCTGCATCACGGAGTCGGCCGACGTGTAGATGATCGGCTTGCCGGTCGCGACGTGCTCGTCGCCCAGTTCCGTGATGATGGTCGTGCCGGACGCGTGGCAGTTGCCCAGCCAGCCCGGCACGTTCGTGATCCCGGCCAGTTTATCGGTCAGCTCTTGCGGGAACGTGGGCACCGTCTTCGGGAAGTAGCCCCAGTCGAACAGCACGGGCACGCCGGCGATTTCCCAGTGGCCGCTCTGCGTGTCCTTGCCGGTCGAGCGTTCGCGCGCGACGCCCCAGGCGCCCGTGAAACCGTCGCGTTTCGCAAAACCCGCGGGCCATTCGCCGCTCGCCTTGTGCGCGGCGGCGCCGAGGCCGATGGCTTCCAGCGTGGGCAGCGACATCGGCTTGCCCGCATCCGCGGCCCACTTCGCGATGTGGCCGAGGGTGTTGGCGCCCGTGTCGCCGTATTTGTCGGCGTCGGGCAAGGCGCCCAGGCCGAAGGAGTCCAGCAGGAGGATGAATGCGCGTGACATGTCTATTTTTCCAAGTCAGTTAACACGTCATTCCCGCGAAGGCGGGAATCCATACTGAAGCCCGGAACTCGACAGCGTCGGCATTACCCGTAACGATTGCCGGCACCTCAGCATGGGTTCCCGCGTCCGCGGGAACGACGGTGTGTTTAGGCCGCGTTAGTCGTTTTACCCAGTCGTTCAATAAACCCGTGAATCAGCGTAACCATATCCTTGGCCGCAACCGCAGCATACTTCAGGGTCTGCTCGTGCGACAGCGGGAACGGGGTCAGGCCTTCGGCCAGGTTCGTGATGGCGGACATGCCCGCGACCTTCAGGCCGCAATGACGGGCCGAGATCACTTCCGGGACGACCGACATGCCGACGACGTCCGCGCCCAGCGCCTTGAACGCGCGGATCTCGGCGGCCGTTTCGAAGTTCGGGCCCGGGCAGGCGAGGTACACGCCTTCGTTCACGGTGATGTTCTTCTCCGCCGCCGTGGCCTTGATCAGGTCGCGCATGTCGGCATCGTACGCATTGGCCATGCTGAAGAAGCGCGGGCCGAAGCGGTCGTCGTTCGGGCCGGCCATCGGGCTGCCCGGCAGCAGGTTGATGTGGTCCGTCAGCACGACGACGCTGCCCGCATCCACTTCCGGACGCAGCGAGCCGGCGGCGTTCGTCACGAACAGCAGTTCGCAGCCGATCAGTTTGAAGGTGCGCACGGCGGAGGTCATCACGGCCGGGCCATAGCCTTCGTAGAAGTGGCCGCGGCCCTTCATGCACACCACCGGCACGCCCGCCAGCGTACCCAGGACCAGTTCGCCCGCGTGGCCGTGCACGGTGCTGATCGGGAAGCCCGGCAGGTCGGCATAGCTGATCGATACCGCATCCTCCATCTGCTCGGCCAGCACGCCGAGGCCGGAACCGAGGATCAGGGCCACGCGCGGCGTGAAGCCCGGCTTGCGGGCGCGGATGACGTCGGCGGCTTCGAAGGGGGTGTTGCTGAACTGGTGAGTAGTCATTGTCGCGGTCTGGTCGAGGATGGGGCGGCGGGATGCACCAAAATATGTCAACTATGCATGAATGCCGATTGTGTTGGCAAATACCATTTTTCTGGGGTATTTATATCTTCACGCAATAAATTCGCGCTAGACTTTAGCCATACATATGTCCGCGTTGACCTTGTGCAAACAAATGTTTAAGATGAAAAACAAAAGTTTAATCCACCCGTCATCGTGACAGAACCGTCGAAGAAACAACAACTCTACGAGGCCATCCGCGCGAATCCTTTCATTTCGCAGCAGGAGCTCGCCAACCAGCTCGGGCTGTCGCGCTCCGCGGTCGCCGGCTATATCGCGGGCCTGATCCGCGAGCGCAAGCTGCTCGGGCGCGCCTACGTGCTGCCGGACCACCGCCCCGTCGTGTGCGTGGGTGCGGCGAACCTCGACCGCAAGCTGCGCTCGACGGATACGATCGCCCTGCGCACGTCGAACCCGGCCAGCCAGACCGAATCGTTCGGCGGCGTGGCGCGCAACATCGCCGAAAACCTCGCCCGGCTGGGCACGACGGTCGCGCTGCTGACCGCGATCGGCGCGGATTCCTCCGGCGCCGCCCTGCTCGACCGCGCGGACAGCCTCGGCATCGACGTGCGCGGCGCGCTGCGTCTCGACGGCTGCTGCAGCGGCACCTACACGGCCGTGCTGGACCGCGACGGCGAGATGGTCGTCGCGCTGGCCGACATGGCGCTGTACGACCGCATGGAGCCGGCGTACATCGACGCGCGCCAGGCGCAGCTCGCGGGCGCCGCGCTCGTCGTCGCGGACCTGAACCTGCCGCGCGACACCGTCGCCGCCCTCGCCCACCAGGCGCGCCGCAACGCGACGCCGCTCGTACTCGTCGCCGTGTCCGAACCGAAGATGGCGCGCCTGCCCGACGACCTGTCCGGCGTGCGCCTGCTGATCCTCAACGCCGGCGAGCTGGCGGCGCGGGTCGGGCGTCCGCTGGTCGACGACGCTGCGCTCGCGGAGGCCATCCGCGCCGTGCAGGCCCAGGGCGCGCAAGACCTGATCGTCACGCGCGGCGCGCGCGGCGTCCTCGTCAGCGCGGGCGCTGCCATCGTCGACCTGCCCGCGCCGCCGGTCGACGTCGTCGACGTGACGGGTGCCGGCGACGCGTTCGCCGCGGCCGTCTGCTGGTCGCTGGTGCAGGACGCCGGGACCGAAGACCTCGTGCTCGCGTGCCGCCGCGGCCTGCATTTGTCGGCTCTCACCCTGGGCGTGCCCGAGACCGTGCATCCTGGCCTGGGGCCGGACAGCCTCGCCACCGAATCCCCTCCGCTTTCACAGGACTGAACATGCAAGCCTTCCTCCAGTTTTCCCCCGAAGTGCAAGCCGCGCGCGCGGCCGGCAAACCCGTCGTCGCGCTCGAGTCGACGATCATCTCGCACGGCATGCCGTACCCGCAGAACGTGCAGACGGCGCGCGAGGTCGAGCAGGTGATCCGCGACGCCGGCGCGGTGCCGGCCACCATCGCCCTCATCGACGGCCGCATCTGCGTGGGCCTGGCCGACGACCAGCTCGAACAACTGGGCAACGCGCAGGATGCGCTGAAAGTGAGCCGGCGCGACCTCGCGTACGTGCTGGCCGAGAAGAAGCTGGGCGCGACGACGGTCGCCGCCACGATGATCTGCGCGGCGCTGGCCGGCATCGAAGTCTTCGTCACGGGCGGCATCGGCGGCGTGCACCGCGGCGCGGAGACGAGCTTCGACATCTCCGCCGACCTGCAGGAACTGGCGCGCACCAACGTCGCCGTCGTGTGCGCGGGTGTGAAATCCATCCTCGACATCGGCCTCACCCTGGAATACCTGGAGACGCATGGCGTGCCGGTGGTCAGCGTCGGCCAGCCCGGCTTCCCCGCGTTCTTCACGCGCGAATCCGGCTTCGACGCCGACTTCCAGCTCGACACGCCGGAACAGCAGGCCCGCTTCATCCGCACCAAGTGGCAGCTGGGTTTGACCGGCGGCGTCGTCGTCAGCAATCCGGTGCCGGCGGAATCCGCGCTGAAGAACGAGGAGATCGACGGCATCATCGCGCAGGCCCTTCGGGAGGCCGCCGACCAGGGGGTGAAAGGCAAGGCCGTGACGCCGTTCCTGCTGGCCCGCATCAAGGACCTGACGGGCGGCCGGAGTCTCGCCACGAACATCGCGCTCGTGAAGCACAATGCCCTCGTCGGCGCCCGCCTCGCGGTGGCGCTGCACGCGGCGGCCCACGTTTGAGACCACCATGTCGATCGACCTGAAGCAACTGAAATACTTCCTGGCGGTGGCCGAAGAAAAAAGCTTCAGCCGCGCCGCCGAGCGCCTGCACATCTCGCAGCCGCCGCTGTCGCAGCAGATCATGAAGCTGGAGAGCGAACTGGGCGTGCGCCTGTTCGCGCGCACGACGCGCAGCTTCGAGCTGACGGTCGCCGGCAAGGCGCTGATGCACGAAGCGG
Source organism: Massilia cellulosiltytica (assembly GCF_047325105.1). Taxonomy (NCBI): domain Bacteria; kingdom Pseudomonadati; phylum Pseudomonadota; class Betaproteobacteria; order Burkholderiales; family Oxalobacteraceae; genus Massilia; species Massilia cellulosiltytica. The sequence continues at coordinate 5,646,749 of NZ_CP168562.1, forward strand.
CCGACCTGCTGGGCCGCATGCGCATGACCATCGACACCATCCGCCAGATCGACCGCGGCGAAGTGGGCCGCCTGCGCGTGGGCATCGTCGGCTCGGCGATGTGGGGCCCGATCCCCGGCCTGCTGGAACAATTCCAGAGCCAGTTCCCGCGCGTGACGTGGACCATCCACGAACTCGGCCCGAACGACCAGTGGGACGCGCTGCGCGGCAAGCAGATCGACGTGGGTTTCTGGCGCGAGCCGAAGATCGACGAGGACATGCTGAGGAACGCCGGCCTGCGCCAGGAACTGGCTTTCCGCGAAGACGTGTGCGTCGCGATCAACGCCCAGCATCCGCTCGCGCAGCAGGATGCGATCGAATTGATCGCCATCGCCGACGAGCCGATGCTGACCCTGCACCTGGACCAGTCGGCCGAGCCGCGCTACCTGATCCAGTGCTGCGTCAACGCGGGCTTCCAGCCGACGATCTTCCAGGAAGCCGCGGAGCCGCAGACCCTGCTCGCGATGGTCGGCGCGGGACTCGGCGTGGCGCTGATGCCGGCGACGACGAGCCGCATCGGCTGGCCCGGCGTGCGCTTCCTGCCGGTGCGTACCAATCCACCGTCGGCCAATCTGTACATCACGTATCCGACGCAGGACGATGCGCCGGTGGTGCGGGCATTCCTCAAGATCCTGCATCCCGCCGCCGAGTGATCGTCTAGCGCAGCGAACTGTAATTCAGCGGCGCCCACGCGTAGCCGCTGCCGCTGCGCTCGACGTGGCCGAGGCCGGGGAACGGCGTGTGCGCCGCCGCCACGATATAGCCGCGTGCGGCCGCGTCGGCGAACAGCGTCTCGCGCTGGCGACGCGCCGCGGCGGCATCTTCGTCGAAGCGGATCGTCACCTGCGGTTCCGCCATCTGCACGTCTTTCGCATGCACCGCGTCGCCCACGAAACGGAGCGTCTGCCCGCCCGCCGTCAATTCATACATCGTGTGGCCGGGCGTATGCCCCGGCACCGGCACCGCCCGGATGCCGGGCACCACCTCGCCGGGACCGTCGAAGGTCCGCACCCGGCCCGCCTTCCGGTACGGCGCGAACGCCGCCAGCGCCTCGTCGATCACGTGGACGCTTTCCGGCCGCACCTTCGCGCGGTTGGCCGGATCCAGCCACGCATCGGCATCGCGCCTGGCCACCACCACCTCCGCATTGGGCAACACGGCCTTGCCGTCTATCGCCAGGCCGTTCGAATGGTCGCCGTGGATGTGCGTGAGCAGCACGGCGTCGACGTCCTCGGGACGATAGCCGGCGGCGCGGATGCTGTCCGCCAGGTGGCCGCCGTGCGCGCCGAAGCTGGCGCCGGCGCCGGTATCGATCAGCACCAGCTGTTTGCCGGTGTTGACGAGGAAGGCATTGATCGACGTCTCGACCTGGGTGCCGAGGTGGTGGAACGCCAGCACGTCCTTCACGTGGGCCGCGCTGGTATTCGTCAGCAGCTTGTCGAGCGGGATGGTCACGGTGCCGTCGGACAACGCGGTGATCTCGACGTCGCCGAGCAGCACGCGATAAAAACCGGGCGCCTGGGTGCGCACCTGGGGCGCGGCCGCATGCGCCGCGGGCAGCCATGCGGGCGCGGCCAGCAGCACGGCGGCGGACAGGAACAGGGGTGAAAGCTTGATCATGGTGAACTCCTCTGGCATTGAACGATGCATCCATGATCCAATGGCGCACGACATCAATCAAATCGATTATCGAGATTATGGGAATCAGTGAGAATGATTTCAGGGGCGTCGACCTGAATTTGATGGTGACCTTCCTCGTGCTGATGCGCGAACGCAGCGTATCCGCGGCCGCCCACAAGCTGTTCCTCGGCCAGCCGGCCGTCAGCGGTGCGCTGGCGCGGCTGCGCCAGTTGTTCGGCGACGAATTGCTCGTGCGGGGCACGCGCGGCATGGAACCGACGCCGCGCGCGCTCGACCTTGCAGCGGCCATCGAACCGGCCGTGGCGCTGCTGCAAAAGGCGATCGCCGTGCCGCCGGCCTTCGACCCGGCGAACAGCGAGCGCCTGTTCGTCGTCGGCATGCCGGACTGGGTCGAGCACTGGCTGATGCCCGGCCTGCTGACGCGGGTGCGCCGGCTGGCGCCGCGCGTGCGCATCGTGCTCAAGGAAAGCAATCCGTTCGCCGTCGGCGACATGCTGGACAAGGACGAGATCGAACTCGGGGTGGCGGCGCTGCGAACCGGCCCGCGCTGGCAGCATCAGCGGCCGCTGCGCGAGATGGGGTTCCGCTGCGTGTACGACCCGCGCCAGCTGCCGTTCACGGACGCCGTGACGCTGGCGCAGTACGTCGCGGTGCCGCACCTGCTGGTGAGCTACCGGGGCGCCGTCGAAGGCACGGCCGACGCGGTACTGGCCGGGCTCGGGCTGCGCCGCGACGTGTGCTACACGACGCCGCGCTTCTCGGCGGTGCCCGGCGTGCTCGGGGCGAACGCCATCGTGTCGACGGTGCCGGAAGTGCTGGCGGACCGCTGGGCCGCGGCGGGCCTGCTGGCGTCGAGCGCACTGCCCATCGCGATGGACCGCTTCACCGTGTCGATGGCATGGCATGCGCGGCGCGACGACGACGCGGCGCTGCACTGGTTGATGGGTGTGATCGAGGACGAGGCGCGCGCGGCCCCGTGACGGCGTCAATGCGTGGCGCCGCCCGCCTCGTGGGTATCGGTCTCCGTCACCACCGCCACCTCCACCGCGATCCTGAGCGCATCGACGATGTCGCGCAGCGCCATCGACGGCGGCCGCTCCGGACGATCTGCCGCCTGCTCGGGCAGGAACGGCACGTGGATGAAGCCCGCCTTCACGGGTTGCCCGACCGCGTGGTGCATCAGGCCGTAGAACACGTGGTTGCACACGAACGTGCCGGCCGTCTGCGACACGCCGGACGGGAAGCCGCGCAGGCGCAGCGCCTTCACGATGGCCTTGACGGGCAAGGTGGTGAAATAGGCGGCCGGGCCGTCGGCCGCGATGGGCGTGTCGACGGGCTGGTTGCCCGCGTTGTCGCGGATCGACGCGTCGTCGACGTTGATGGCCACGCGCTCCAGCGACATCTCGGAACGGCCGCCGGCCTGGCCGACGGCGATCACGATGTCGGGCTTGACGCCCGCGATGGATTCGCGCAGCACGTCGAGGGCGGTGCCGAACACGCACGGCAGCTGGCGCGCGACGACCGCGAAGCCCGGCCCGGACCAGCCGTCCAGCGCGCGCACGGCTTCCCACGACGGGTTGATGGTGGCGCCGTTGAACGGTTCGAATCCGGTCAGCAGGACGGTCCTGGTGGGTACTTGAGTGGTAGGTGCGGTCATGGTCGGCTCATCGATACATCAGGAAGTACAACAGGACGATATTCGCGCCCAGCAGCGGCAACGCGGTCGGCAGCTGGGCCTTGATCACGGCATTCTTGTCGGGCAGTTCGAGCAGTGCCGCCGGCACGATGTTGAAATTCGCCGCCATCGGCGTCATCAGGGTGCCGCAATACGCGCTGAACATGCCGATCGCGGCCATCACGGCCGGGTTCGCATGGTACACCCCGACCAGCACGGGAATCCCGATGCCGCCCGCGATGACGGGGAACGCGGCAAAGCCGTTGCCCATCACGACGGTAAATAATGCCATGCCCACGCAGAACGCGGCGCAAGCCAGCAGGCGCGAATCGAGCGGGATGTAACTCGTCGCGACGTGGGCCACGGCCTTGCCCACGCCCGCCTCGGAAAACAGCAGCCCGAGCACCGCGAGCATGTGCGGCAGCACGACGGCCCAGCTCATCGCATCGATCAGGCGCCGCGCCTCGCGCACGCCCTGCAGCGGCGTCGCGCGCGTGAGCCAGCACGCGAGCGCCAGCGCCGCGATGCTGCCGCAGCCCATGCTCACCAGGGTCAGGTTCTTCGGATCCAGCAGGTAGCGCATGCCGACGTGGACGTCCTTCAGCACGACCGAACCGAGCATCGTCACGACGGGAATCGCCAGCGCCGGCACGAGCAGGCGGTTGCCCAGGCGCGCGGCGGTGGATTGTCTTTGATCTTCCGGCAGCACGTCCGCCTTCCCCGGCCGCACGAAACCGAATCCGGCGACCAGCGCCATCACGATCATCAGCACGCCCGCGACGCTTGGGGGCAGGCGTTCGCCCAGCAGGTAGACGAGCGCGTACAGGCCCCAGAACAACGCCGTCGTGTAGCGGCGCGGATTGGTTTTGTCGCCCAGCGTCATGAGCGCGCAGGCGGCGAACAGCAGGCCGACGAGCAGGTAAAAGAAGTCGAGAGATACGAGCATTACGCAACCTCGCGCGCGGTCTCGCGGCGGATGCGGGCGTCGAGCCGGCGCAGGTTCCACGCGTGGATCACGAACGCCGTCACCGCCGTCGGGATCCCCCACAACGCCATGTGGATGGGATCGACGTCCAGGCCCTCGGCTTTCAGGATCGTCTGCATCAGCACGATGGCGCCGAACGCGACGAACACGTCCTCGCCGAAGAACAGGCCGACGTTGTCCGTGGCCGCGCTCATCGCCCGGATGCGCTGGCGCAGCGGTTCGGGCAGGTGCCCGTGGCGCGCCTCGGCCGCCGCCTCGGCCATCGGCGCGACGAGCGGACGCACCATGTTCGGATGGCCGCCCAGGCTCGTGAGGCCGAACGCGGCGGCCACCTCGCGCGCCAGCAGGTACACGGTCAGCAGGCGCCCCGTCGTGGCCGAGCGGATGCGCGCGATGCTGGCCTGCGCGTGCTCCTTCAGGCCGAAGCGCTCCAGCAGGCCGATCGCGGCCAGCGGCAGCAACAGGATCAGCGGCAGGTTGCGCGTCTTGATGAACGCCGTGCCGAGCGATTCCAGCAGGTGCAGCAGCGGCAGGTGCGCGGCCCAGCCGGTCACGCCGCAGGCCACGATCACGACGAGCACCGGATTGGCGCGCAACACGAAGCCGGCGGCCACGGCCGCAATGCCGAGCAGCGGCCACAGGTTGACGGCAGATTGCATGATCCTCCAGCGGTTGTGGTTGCGTGCGGAATCTTAACCTAGAGCTAGCTCTGCGCCGCTCGTGTCTTGTGCATCCGGTGATGCCGTCGCTTCGCCACGACGCCCCGCCGACCTGCACACAAGCGGCCGGCGCGCTTTGCGCGCACGCATGGCCTACGGGGCGATGCGCGCTAAGCTCGATGCCGTTTCCATTCGGGGTAAGGCCATGACAGTCTTCGAACGCACGCTACGCTGGTTTGTGTCTGGCGTCCTGCTGCTGGGCTTGTCCAGTTGCGGTGGCGACGTGGGCATCGGCATCGGGATCGGCTGGTTCCACGAGCCCGACCATCCATGGCCCGACCATCCCGACTGGCCCAGCTGGCCCGACCGGCCGCAGGGCGCCACGGGCCTGTTTCCGATCGCGGGCGACGTCTGCGGGCAATGCGCCGGCTCGCAGGACGGCACCGGCGGCGCCGCGCGCTTCAATGGTCCGCAGGGCATCGCGGCGGACGCGGCGGGCAATCTATATGTGGCGGAAAGCGCCAGCGCCACCGTGCGCAAGATTTCTCCCGACGGCGTGGTGACGACGCTGGCGGGCACGCGCGGCGCCCTCGGCTATGCGGACGGCACCGGCGCGGCGGCCCGCTTCAACGATCCGAGCCGGCTCGTCGCGGACGGCAACGGCAATGTGTACGTGACGGACAGCGGCAATTCCGTCATCCGCCGCGTGGCGCCGGACGGCACGACGACGACCATCGCCGGCGACGGCACCTGCGGCAGCGCGGACGGCAAAGGCATGGCGGCGCGCTTCTGCAAGCCGCGCGGCATCGCGCTGGACCGCCTGGGCAATGTGTGGGTGGCCGATACCGGCAACCACATGCTGCGCCGTATCGACGCGGGCGGCAACGTCACGACGGTCGCCGGAAGCCCGGGCGTGTGCGGCAGCCGCGACGGCAACGGCGGGCAGGCGCAGTTCTGCGAACCGCAGGACGTGGGCGTGGACAACTGGAACAACGTCTACGTCGTCGACACCGGCAATTCGACGGTCCGCATGGTGAACGACAAGGGTATCGTGTCCACGCTGGCCGGCCAGCCGGGACGCTGCGACGCCGTGGACGGCAGCCCGGGCGTCTCGCGCCTGTGCGCACCGAGCGGCATCGCGATCGACGGCAACGATCTCTATATCGCCGACACGGGCAACTCGACGATCCGCCGCATCAACCTCGACAACGTGACCAGCACGGTGGCCGGCGTGCCCGGCCACGCGGGCATCACCCTCGGCGCCCTGCCCGGCAGCCTGGACCGGCCGATCGGCGTGGCGCTGGCGCCCGACCGCTCGATCGCGCTCACGACGCACAACCTCGTCGTGAAACTGTTGCCGGCGAAATGATTAGTCCGGGCGGACCGGGGTGCTGGCGTCCTGGCCAACCACGGTGATCCAGGGCCGCACGTGCCACTGCGTGACGAGTCCGTTCACGACATACGGATCGGCACGGGCAAAGCGCTCGGCGGCGTCCGACGATTCGCCGCTGAACAGCAGCACGGCCTTGTCGGCAGGATCGGCCAGGGCACCGGCGATGACGATCTCGCCGCGTTGCTGGGCGTCCCAGGCCAGCTTCAGGTGTTCGTTGCGGAATGCGCCGCGGCGTTCAAGGTAGTCCGGGGCCAGGTCATAGATCAGCAGAAAGTGCACAGTAGGTCTCCGTAAAAACGCGATGGTGCGGGACATGGTAATCGCTTCGGCGCGGCGGCGCCGTGTCAAGGCGGTTTGCACAACGTCCACGACGGCGGCGCGTGACAGCATGGGAAGATGAAGCGACATCACATCACACTGGGTGCCTCCACCACGGCCGGCGGCACCGTCACCTCCGCGAGCGCGCTGGTCTCGATCAACGGCGTCCGCGTTGCGCTGGAGGGCGACACGGTCGCTTGCCGGACCTGCGACAGCACGGGCGTCATCCGCTGCGTCGGCCCGCGCCTTCCGGAGCGCTACAACGGCAAGCAGGTCGCGCTGGAGAACGACTTGTGCATCTGCAACTGCCCGAGGCCGCCCAGGCTGGTGGCGAACCAGACAATCAAGGCGCAGTTCATCGACGATGGCGATACGCCATGAATGTACCGTGCGTAGCCAATCGCCAGCCAGGATGCTGCCGGGCGACGACAGCGTCGTGCAGGCGCTGCACGACGCGGAACGTTACGCGCCCTCGTCCGGCCCCATGCTGCACTAGAGCTGGGCAGCGCTACGGCGGACGCCGTTGTTGGGCGCGCCCGGCGTCGCCAGGTCGCCCGCCGCCGTCATCACCGTGCCTGCCGGATGGGCCTTGGCGAGCGGGCCGGCAAGGGTGATGCCGGTGCCCGATACGCTGGCGCCCGTGTCATGGGCGCGGGCCAACGGCGCCTGGAGCGTCAGCTTGCCCGTCCGCCAACCCGTCTCCACCGCGGCGACGACACCTTGCTCTTCATCCGCGCCGCTGCCGACGATCACCGGCTGGCCGGCCACGAACTGGCGCGCGTCGTCGACGCGGACGACCGTCGCGCCCTTGTCGGCGGGCGCCGAGGCACGGGTGAGCCCCGATGAACCGACCGTGGCGACCGTCAGGATTTCGGCGTGGTCGCCCGCATCGATGACGACGGACTGGCCGGGCGCAAAATGCGCGACCGTGGCGGCCCTGACGCTCGTCGAGCCCGCCGCCGTCGCGCCCGTCCGGATCGAGACGGACGTCACGAAATCCGTGCAATCGTTGTCGTTGTCCTGGCCGTCGGGATAGCGTCCCGTGCTGCCCTGGGCCGCGTCGACTTGCGCGACGGCGCCGCTGAACGGGATGCCCGGGAGTGCGCGGTCCCACGTCGGCTCGTTGGCGATGCCCGGCGCTGCCGCGTGACAGGTGGCGGCCTTGCCGGCGGCGCCGCGGAATCCACCGGATGCCCATGGATCGACGAGATCCCCGTAGTTCAGGCTGTCGACGACGTACCCCGCCGCATCGCGCAACACCATGCTGCCCGCTTCGCGCGACAGCGCCGGGCCGCCGAACCACTGGTTCGGTGTGCCCTGGAATCCCGCGGCGGTCACGGTGTCCACGCGCACGACGGCATCCGTGTCGTGCGCACGCGCCAGGGCGCGGTCGAGCACGATTCCGCTGCCCGCCGGGCGCACCGGTTCGTTGCTCGAGTGTGCATGGCGGGTGGCGGGGGTGAAGGTAATGCCCGTACCGCGCACGCTGAACGGCAGGTTGGCGGCATGGTCGTACTTCAATGGCGCCGCCAGGTCGAGGCCCGTTCCCGGTTCCACGAACGGTTCGTTGGCCACGTGGTCCTGGGCGAGCGCCGGAGAAATGGTCAGCGTGAGGTTGCCGCCCGGCGTGCCCTCGACGCGCACGATGTCCACGGTCTGGAGCCTGCCCGGCGCCCCGATCACGGCCTTGCCGGGCGTGTAATCGACGTTCTTCTTCGTGGGGAAGCCGATCGCGCCATGCACGACGATCGTCGTGGCGCCCGCAGCGGCATCACGGGCCAGGCTCGTACGGCGGGCGGCCGTGCCCACGTGCTTGACGGTGACCGTATCGATGCCGTGATCGGCGCTGTCGATGTCGAGACGGATCCTGTCGCCGGCGGCGATGCCGGCGGTCGACGTCACCTGGATATTGGTGGAACCTGCCACCGCATCGAGGCCCAGCCATGCCTGGCTGCCCGCGGTGCCGACGCCGGTGATGGTCACTTTTTCGTAGTGCTCGGTCGCGCGCCCATCGACCGGATACGCGGTGCCGTAGCCGAGGGCAAGCGTATCGCCGACGGCAAAACCTTCGGTGGTGGTCACGGGGACGGTCGTCGAACCGGCCGGGATAGTGATGATGGGACCGTCCGGCAGCGGCTGCCACAGCGGCGTCGCCTGGCCGGCCGCCGTGCCGACGCGGACGACCTTGCGGGTTTCGTCGCCGACGACGATGGTGTCGCCCGGCTTGATGCCATCGACGTTGCGCACGTGGATGGTCGCATCGCCCGGCCGGGCAGGCAGCACGAGGCCCGAATTGGACAAGCCCAGTACATAAAAACCGTGCGGCGCCAGCCGGGTTCCGGCCGGCATCTTCACCTTGGAAAACAGGGGCTCGCGCGTCGCGTGTTGCGCGAACGTCCAGTTCGAGATATCGACTTCTTTCTCGCCGGCGTTGTACAACTCGATGAACGCATTGGTCGCGTTGGTGCGCGCGCCGTCGCTCAGGCGGAATTCGTTGATGTTTACCGGCGCCACGTTGCGCACCTTCGCGGCGGCCGATTCGGTGCGGCCTGCCCACGTCGCCACGCCTTTCAGATCGCCATTGAACGGGGCGGCGCCGGATGTCACCTTGAACACGGCATGCACGCTCTGACCGGGCGCGATCGCATCAGGGATGGTGTGCGCAGCCGCGTCGACATGCCAGCCCTTCGGCACCGCCAGCGACAGCGCGACGCCCCGGACGGGCTGGCCCGTCGTATTCGTGAACGTGACCGCCAGGTCCCTGGACGCCCGCGGCGCGAACGTGTGCAGGCTGGCCGGGACGTCGGACGCCGGCGTGGTCCCGACACTCACGGCCGCCACGTCGTAGCGGGCCGCCGCCACGTTCCGGGCGACCAGCTGGTCCGTCTCGTTGGACGGATACGTCCGCGGCGCAGTCATCGCGCCTTCGTAGAACGTGCCTTGCGACGCGGTACTGTTGTCGCCGCCATTGCCGAGAAGGACGGCGCCCTGCTTGCGCATGGGGTCGTACGACGCATCGATCCGGCGGCCTTCGTACATGACGGCCAGTTGGCCCCGCTGGGCATCGCCGCCCAGGGTCGCCCAATGTCCAGGCTTGCCTTTCGTGACGGCCGTGATGAAGCGCGAACCGAGGGTGGGCAGGTTGGCGCACAGCTTCGATTTGTCGTCGTTGACGCAACCGACGAGATTGTTTTCGTGGTCGGCCATCACCCACGGCCCGGCCCCGCTGCCCCGATACCACCCTTTCGCGTTACCGAAATAGATCGCTTCCATGGTGCCGTTGTCGTCATCGATGCTGTCGATCTCGCCGTTGCCATAGTCGAAGCAGCAGGCACCGTTGTAGTGATAGCCATTGATGACGGCATATTGCCCACCCGCCTGGTCATCCACGGGCACGCCGTGCGTATCGTTCAGGCGCAGGCCCGTGCCCGGCGCGATGTACACGCCATAGACCTTGTGCCCCATGATGGTGACCGGCGCCAGGTCCGCGAGCGGCAGGTTGTCCATGCCGCCCAGCGCGGGCCCGGTCCACGTGCCGCGCGGCGCCTGGACCAGGTGATTGCGCTTGCCCGACTGGTCGTACAGGATCGTGATCCAGCAATAGGTGCCGGCGCAAAATGCGTCCTGCGCCGCCGCGTTTGCATAGCCGGCGCCTCGCACGACGCCGACGTCGCGCGTCTTGCCGTCCGACTGGCGCATGACCTGGTACAGCGGGCCGTCGTACGCGGCATAGAGCGCGCGCGTGGTGCTGTGCGCGGCCACGCAGGGCGCGCCCGCCTTCGCATAGATGTCGCAGGGGCCTTCCGGCCGGGCCGCCTGGGTGGATGCCCAGGCCGGCAGTCCACTCAACAGCAGCGCCAGGCTGAAGAACAATTTTAGAATATTCATGTTATCGATCTCTCCAAGAATCTCCCATCGTAGAGTCGATCACATGACCTGAACCAATTACTTTTTTTCCTTGATCGATATCGGTTTTGCAATGCCTCGCTGGTCCGCCGCGCGGGCGACGATCGCATCGGCATGCGCCTGCGCACGCGCCTTCTGGTCCGGCGTGAGGCCGGTGCCGATCTCGTCCAGGAAAGGGCCGTTGAACGGGATGGCCTGCTGCTCGGGCACGCCGTCCAGCTTGACCATGATGTCGCGCAGCGCCATGCCGTAGGCCAGCGCGCTCTGGCGGTCCGCGGCGATGGCCGGGTGGCCGAACCAGAAACCGGTAAAGAGCTGGTACAGGCTGGCCCAATAGCCCTGCTCCGCCTGCTCGTTCAGCATCCCGTTGATCCTTTCCTTCCATTCCTTCACGAGTGGATCGTCGGGACGCGTCGTGAGGGCGGTCGGGTCGCCGAACGGGCCCTCTTCGACCAGTTCCGCCAGCGCACCGTCCACGCCCCCGCGCGCGGCCCGTTCGAGATGGTCGATGCGCGCCATCTTCATTCTTTCGTTGACGGTCGCGCAGCCATGCGCGGGATCGGCGATGGCATCCGGCTCGGTCCCGTCACGTTCGGGCAGGTGACCGGTGCGCCCGAACACGACGCAGGCATGCAACAGCCACCACGCACGATACGCGTCACGCGGATCGCCGCTCGCCACCAGCCGCTCGATGCGCTGCGCCAGCGGTTCGGCAGGCGCCGGCTGCGGGGCCGGCGGCGCGCCGAGGTCGGTCAGCCAGGCCGGCCCGGCCGCCGCACCGGTCGTCGACGCGGGCGGCACAGGCGCCACCGCCGGCGTGACGGCCGGTGGCGTCGACCGCCACGCCGGCACCATCAGCACCGCCAACAGGCCCAGCCCGGCACATGCCGGCACGACCGCTTTCCACGTCATCCCGCCTCCACATCCTGTCTTCATGGACAGCCTAACAAAGCCTGTCACGCGGCGACAACGCCCGCGCTGTAACAGGATGTTGCAGCAAAGCTACTCTTCGTGAATTCGCACCATAATGAAGGCGTATTTGATGGGCAGCGCACAGACTTCATCCGTAGCCAGAGGTAGACTGTATACATGAGCACACATAAAAAATTGGCGGCAGGTATGGCTGGCTTTGCCAGCATGTTGTGGCTGGGCCTCACGGCCGCGGTCGCGGCGAACCAGCGCCGTCTCGTGTTCAATCCCACCGTCGAGCGCGAAGTGGCGCATCCGCGCAGCAGCGGCCACCGCACCCGCCCCGTCGTGCTGCGCGCCAAGGACGGCACGCGGCTGTCCGGCTGGCTGATGACGCCGAAGATGCCCGGCCTGCGTCCCGCCGTCGTCTATTTCGGCGGCCGGTCCGAGGAAGTGTCCTGGGTCGTGCGCGATGCCGGCAAGCTGTTCCCCGGGATGGCCGTGCTGGCCGTGAACTACCGCGGCTATGGCGACTCCCACGGCGATCCTGCCGAAGCGCACATGATCGACGACGCCTGCATGCTGTTCGACTGGATGGCGGCGCACCACCACGTGGACCCGAAACGCATCGCCGTCGTCGGCCGCAGCCTCGGGTCCGGCGTGGCCGTGCAGGTCGCGAAAGAGCGGCCCGTGCATTCCGTCGTGCTGATCACGCCGTACGACTCGATCCTCGCCCTCGCGAAGCGCAAGTTCCGCGTGATGCCGATCGAATACATGCTGCGCCATCGCTTCGAGTCGATCAAGTACGCGCCCACGCTGAAGGCACCGACCTTCGTGCTGCGCGCGGCCAGCGACGACATCGTGCCGCACTCGCACACCGACCAGCTGGTCGCCAAGCTGGCCCGGCTGATCGGGGACGAGACCGTGCCCGACTCGGACCACCTGAATATCCCGTACCTGGAAGACACGCAAACCCGCATCGCGCGCTTCCTCACGTCGCAGTTCGCCAAGCCGATCGAGGTCGCCAACCTCGCATCCGCCGCACCGATTCCGGCGCCGGCCGCGGACATCGTCATCCCAACCGCGACGACATCCACCACCCCCACCGCCGTCACCAGCATCGCCGTTCCGCCCGCGCTCCCGCTCGCCGACTGAAACGGCGCTATTTATATGCCAACGAAATAAATAGCAAAGTAAAATCGTATTTGCCACGAATAAACTGGCTGATGCATAGTTCCGAAAATCCCCCTCCCTGCACAGCCGTTGCGCCGGTAAAATACGGGATCCAGGAGCCCAAATCGATGAAATTCAAGCAACTTTGTACGATGATCGCGGCGCTGTCCATCAGCGCCAGCGCCAGTGCCGACATGGCGGGCGCGAAACTGGCGATCGTCTACGATGCCGGCGGCAAGTTCGACAAATCCTTCAACCAGTCCGCCGCCGAAGGCGTCGCGCGGTTCACGAAGGAAACCGGCGTCAAGGTGTTTGAAGCGCAGGCCAACTATGACACCCAGGCCGAGCAGGTCCTGCGCGCCCTCGCCCGCAAGAAGCTGAAACTGATCGTCTCGATCGGCTTCTCGCAGACGCAGCCCGTGCAAAAGATCGCGGCCGAATACCCGAACGTGCACTTCGTCATCATCGACGGCAATGCGCAGGGCAAGAACGTCAACTCCGTCCTGTTCAAGGAAGAGGAAGGCTCGTACCTCGTCGGCGTCGCCGCGGCGATGGCGTCGAAGACGAAGACGATCAGCTTCGTCGGCGGCATGGACATCCCGCTGATCCGCGCGTTCGCCTGCGGCTACGTGCAGGGCGCGCGGGCGGTCAATCCGAAGGTGCAGGTCTTGCAGAACATGGTCGGCACGACGGCCGCGGCCTGGAACGACCCGGCCAAGGGCGGCGAGCTGGCGCGCGCGCAATTCGAACGCGGCTCCGACGTCGTCTTCGCGGTCGCGGGCGGCTCCGGCATGGGCGCGCTGCAGATGGCCAAGGAAAAGGGCAAGCTGGCGATCGGCGTGGACTCCAACCAGAACTACCTGTACCCGGGCACGATGCTGACGTCGATGGTCAAGCGCGTCGACAATGCCGCGTACGAAGCGTTCATGAAGGCGAAGAACGGCCAGTTCACGTCCGGCATCACGTACGAAGGCCTGAAGGAAGGCGGCGTGGACTGGGTGCTCGACAAGGACAACCGCATGGTCGTCACGCCCGAGATGGAAAAGCGCGTGACGGGCGCCCGGGCCGACATCATCGCCGGCAAGATCAAGGTGGTCGACTATCGCGCGGCCAATTCGTGCCCAGTGCAGTAACACGGCATCGAACACAGTTTGACAGTGAAGCGCGCCGCGCCGGTTTCCATGCCGGCGCGGCGCGCTTTTAAATGAATGGACAGACCGCTATGCAGCCAGCCGTAGAATTTCGCAACATAAGCAAAGCCTTCGGGGCGGTGCAGGCGAATGCCGACGTCAGCTTCGCCATCGCCAAGGGCTCGATCCATGGCGTGATCGGCGAAAACGGCGCCGGCAAGTCGACCCTGATGAGCATCCTGTACGGCTACTACAACGCCGACAGCGGCCAGGTCCTCATCGACGGCCAGCCCCAGGACATCCGCACCAGTCACGAGGCGATCGCGCTCGGCATCGGCATGGTGCACCAGCACTTCATGCTCGTCGAGAACATGACCGTCCTCGACAACGTCATGCTGGGCAACGAGGGCGGCTTCAAGCTGGCCGCGAAACGCGGCGCTGTGGAAGCGAAGCTGCGCGAGATCTGCGACCGCTACCGCCTCGACGTCGATCCGCTCGCGACGATCCACGATTTATCCGTCGGCGCGCAGCAGCGCGTGGAGATCCTCAAGCAGATCTACCGCAGCGCCAACATCCTGATCCTCGACGAGCCCACGGCCGTGCTGACCGCGCAGGAGACGGCGTCGCTGTTCGAGATCCTGCGGCTGTTCAAGGAACAGGGCAAGACCATCATCCTGATCACCCACAAACTCCAGGAAATCATGGAGATCACGGACGAGGTGACGGTGATGCGCGCGGGCCGCGTCGTCGGCGCGGTGAAGACCGCGGAGACGTCGCGTGAAGAACTGGCCAACATGATGGTCGGCCGCCCGATCCAGAGCGAGCTGCCGCGCGCGCCGTACAACCCGGGCGCCGAGGTGCTGAAAGTGTCGGACCTGCAGCTGCAGGATGCGAACGGCGTCGCCCTCCTCGCCGACATCGATTTTACGTTGCGCGCGGGCGAAGTCGTCGCCATCGCGGGCGTGTCGGGCAATGGCCAGAGCGAGCTGCTGGAGATCCTGTCCGGCATGCGCCTGCCGACGTCGGGCAAGGTCGAATTCGATGGCCGCGCGCTGCCGTACGGCGGCCGCACGAACGCGGACGGCCTGCCGGCAGAGTTCCGCGAACTGGGCATCGGCCACGTGCCGGAAGACCGCCTGCGCGACGGCGTGATCAAGGATTTCTCCGTGATGCAGAACACGGTGTTCGGCTACCAGGACAAGGTGACGAACCGCTGGGGCCTGTTCGACTACAAAAGGATCGCGCAGCGCTGCGCGCACCTGATGACGGCGTTCGACGTCCGCCCGAACAATCCGGACCTGCGTATCGGCCTGCTCTCGGGCGGCAACCAGCAGAAGGTCGTCATCGCGCGCGAAGTGGCCGCGAAGCCGAAGCTGATGCTGGTCGGCCAGCCGACGCGCGGCGTGGACATCGGCACCATCGAAAGCATCCACACGCAGCTCCTGCGCCTGCGCGACGAAGGCGTGGCGATCCTGCTGTCGTCCGTGGAACTGGAAGAGGTGCGCGCGCTCGCGGACCGCATCATCGTGATGTCCGGCGGCCGCATCACCGGCATCCTCCCCATCGACGAATTCGACACCACCCGCATCGGCCTCTTGATGGGCGGGATGCACAAGCACTGACACCATGCCAAAGACTGAATTGCCACGCTGGGCCACCGGTTTCGTCCTGCCCATCCTGAACCTGATGTCGGCGCTGCTCGTCGCGGGGCTCGTGATCCACCTGCTGGGCGAGAGCCCGTCGGAATCCCTGCGCATCCTCGTCGACAGCGCGATCCTCGATCCGGAAGGCCTCGGCTACACGCTGTTCTACGCGAGCACCTTCATCTTCGCGGGCCTCGCCGTGTCGATCGCGATGCAGGCGGGCCTCTTCAACATCGGCGCGGAAGGCCAGATGTACGTGGGCGGCCTGGGCCTGACGTGGGCCGTGCTGGCGCTCGACGCACATCTGCCAGGCATCCTGATGATCCCGCTCGCGATGATCGGCGCGGCCGTCTTCGGCGCGCTGTGGGCGTTCATTCCCGGCTATCTGCAGGCGAAACGGGGCAGCCACGTCGTCGTCACGACGATCATGTTCAACTTCATCGCCGCGAGCCTGATGAACTTCGTGATCGTCAAATACCTGATCCCGGAAGGCCAGCAGAACCCGGCCTCGCGCGTGTTCGCCGACAGCGCCGCCCTGCCCCTGCTGAACAAGGTGCTGCCCGTGTTCGGCGATACGCCGCTGAACATCAGCTTCGTTCTCGCGATCCTCGCACTGGTCGTCTACGGCGTCGTCGTGTGGCGTTCGTCGTGGGGCTACCAGCTGCGCGCCACGGGCCTGAACGCACACGCCGCGCACTACGCCGGCGTAAAAATCAGCCGCACGATCATCGTGACGATGCTCGTGTCGGGCGCCCTGGCCGGCCTGGGTGCCGTCAACTCCGTGATGGGATCGACGCACTACCTGTCGCTGAATTTCCCCGCCGGCGCGGGCTTCGTCGGCATCGCGATCGCGCTGATGGGCCGCCAGCATCCGGTCGGCATCTTCCTGTCGTCCGTGCTGTTCGGCGCGCTGATCCAGGGCGGCTTCGACCTGTCGCTGGAAAAGCCGAACATCCCGCAGGAGACGTTCATTTTCATCCAGGGCCTGATCATCCTGTTCTGCGGCGCGATGGAAAACTTCTACGCCCCGGCCATCCTGAAACTGCTCAACGTCACCCGTACCAACAAGGGGATCTGAATGGAAGACTTCCAACTCGCCAGCATCATCGTCTCCACGGTCCGCAATGCGCCCGTGCTGATGTTCGCCGCGCTGGCCGGCCTGTTCGCCGAGCGCTCGGGCGTCGTCGACATCGGCCTCGAAGGCAAGATCCTCGCATCCGCGTTCGCATCGGCCGCTGTTGCGTACACCACGCAGAACCCGTGGTACGGCATCCTGGCCGGCATGGGCGTGTCGGTCGCCCTCGCGATGGTGCAGGCATTCGTGTCGATCACGCAGAAGGGCAACCAGCTCGTGGCCGGCATCGCCATCAACATCGCGATGAGCGGCCTGACGTTCGTGCTCGCGCAATTCTTCTTCCAGCAGGGCGGCCGCACGCCGGACCTGCGCAACGCGCGCCTGTTCGACGTCGTCCTGCCGGGCACGGCGGCCGTCGAGCACATTCCCGTCATCGGCTGGCTGTACGGCCACCTGATCGGCGGCCAGTCGGTGCTGGTCTACGTCGCGTTCCTGCTGCTGCCCGTCGTGCACTGGGTCGTGTACCACAGCCGCTTCGGCCTGCGCCTGCGCGCGTGCGGCGAGAATCCGCATGCGGCCGACGCGGCCGGCGTCTCGGTCGAGCGCACGCGCTATCTCGCCATGTTCGTGGCGGGCGTCCTGTGCTCGTTCTCGGGTGCGTACCTGACGCTGGTCCAGAGCGGCTTCTTCCTGCGCGACATGTCGGCCGGCGCCGGCTACCTGGCGCTGACGGCGCTCGTCTTCGGCAACTGGCGCCCGCTGCACACGGTGCTGGGTTGCCTGATGTTCGGCCTGTTCGGCGCGATCCAGATCCAGCTCGAAGGCGTCGACCTGCCGGTCGTCGGCCGCCTGCCGGGGTCCCTGATCCAGGCGATTCCGTATATCGTTACCGTGGTCGTGCTGGCCGGCCTGATGGCAAAGTCGGTCGCGCCGAAGGCCATCGGCAAGCCGTTCGTCAAGTCGCGTTAAGCATTACTCGTTGGCGCGCTTGCTCGAGCGCGCCAACGTCCACGCCAGCCCCACCCCGGCCGACGCGCCGACATCCTTCCTGAACAGCGGACTGTCCCGGTTCGCATTCCCCGCATAGCTGTCGAGCCGCACGAACGCGAACGCGCGCACGTCCGGATTGACCTTGACCGTACCGAACACGCCCGTCCGCACGAGCATCAACCCGCTGCCGGCCCGGTACGCCGGGCGGTCCGCCGTCGCATACTGCGGCGCGACGTCGAAGAAATAGCCGTGGATGCGGCGGTCGCCGAACACGGCGCCGACCTGCGCCTCCATCGTCCAGCGGCCCCTATCGCCGCGGCGTTCCCACACGAAGCGCGGCTCCGTCGTCCAGCCCTGGCGGCGCAGGCCGCCGCGGGCTTCGATGACGGCGCGCACGGGCAGTTCGAAACGCAGGCGCCCTGCCTCGCCCAGGTCGGCGAATTTATACTTCACGCGCGGGCCGAATTCGACGAGCGTGCCGAGGTCGGGCATGCCGCGGCGCGCCTCGACGTCGTCCGATCGGGACGGCAGCGCGCCCGCGAAACCGATGTCGAATTCGACCTTGTCCGTGTCCAGCAGGCGCGCGCCGACGCCCTGTTGGTCGGCGCGCAGCACCTTGCCGCGATAGAGCAGGAACGGCAGCACGAGGCCGCGGTTGCTGCGGTCGGACGCGCCCGGATAGGCGGGCGTGTTGAACACGGCGGCGCCGATGCCGGCTTCCCACAGCGGCAGGTTGGGTTCGGCGGCCACGGCGGGCACGAGTGCCACCAGTGTGGATGCGGGGATGATGAAACGAAGAATCGTGGGCATGGTGAGAGTCCGTATGAATGCCGCGATTCTAACCCACGAAAAAAAACCGCCGCGGCCTTGTGGGCGCGCGGCGGCTTGCGGAAGGCTGGCGCCGGGATTACGGCCAGATCGCCTTCAGCAGCGCAGCCAGGTTGTAGCCGCCCTTGATCATCTGTGTCTTTGCGAGCGCGGAGCTGGGCACCGGATAGTCGGCCGGCACTTCCAGGGTCCACGTGTAATAGGTCTCGCCCTTCTTGCTCACCTGCGGCACGATCTTGCCCGCGGTGACGCCGTCGAATGCGATCTTCGAGACGGCCAGCGTATCGTCCGCCCACTGGTACGGCCACGTGACGGGATCGCCGCTGTTCCGCGCCACGTTCGGCTTGCCGTCGATGGCGGCTTGCGCGAACTGTTCCGGCGTCTTCGTGCGGATGCGGCGGAACGCGTAGTCGACCGTCGTGCTGTCCCAGTACGAGTGGAACGGCTTCGTCAGCGCCTGCGGCACGCCCGGCTTGGCCGACTTCGGCTCGCCCGGCGGGATCAGGTTGGCGGACATCTGCTCGATCTTCGCGTCGTCCATCAGGAAGTTGTTGCCGCCGCGCGAATCGAAGACGACGGTCTCGTCGATCTCTGCCTTCGTCTTCGGCACGATGAACTTCCCGTCCTTGTCGACGAAGGCGGCGCCCACGTGCAGCGGCTGGACGATGTCGCCCGCCAGGTGGGTCACGAGGATCAGCGCCTGGCGCTTCGTGAACTTGTGCGGATTGGTCGCCGGCGTGTCCTTGCCCTGCAGGACCGCGATGGCTTCCTTCAAGGTCTGCACGATGTCGTCGTCGGCCGTGCCGGCGGCGCCGTCGTGGTAGTGGTCGAGCTGGAACGGCACGTCCGTGTAGTGGTATTCGCTGTGCTTCGGATTCGCGTTCACGTACTCGATCATTTCCGGCGTCTGCGGACCGCACCAGTTGCCCTTCACGCAGTCGGGCCACGTCGACACGGCTTCCAGCGATTCGCCCGGCAGCAGCAGCGCCTTCACCTGCGCCTCGGCATGCGTGCCCTTGATCAGCTTGTCGGCGATGGCGCCCACGGCGCGGTGGCCGTCCGTGCCCCATGCGGCCGCATCCAGCGACACGAAGGCGCCGGCCAGCGCCACGACACATGCGATTTTCTTCATGAGCTATCTCTCAATACGGTTTATATCGTCAGCGGACCTTGCGGATGCGCGGTGGTGCGGTCAAGCTCATGCCGCCGGCTTCCGGATGCTTCTGCAGGTACGCGATCAGCGCATCGAGGTCGCGCAGGCCCGTCTCCACGCGGCGCGTGCCCTTGGCGAACATCGGGATGTTGTCGCCGCCCTCGGCCAGGAAGTTGTTGGCCACGACGCGATACACCTTGTTATCGTCGAGCGCCTTGCCGTCCACCTTCACGTTCGCCGTGCGGCGGCCGACGGGTTGCGTGCCGTCCCAGTCGTACGTCAGGCTGCTGGACACGGCGAGGATCGAAGGATCGGACGATGCCGGCCGGTCCCACTGCTGTTCGAGCACGCGGCGCAGTTGCGCACCGGTGAGGTCCATCACGACGAGCGTGTTCCCGAACGGGAGCACGGCCTGCGCCTGGCCGAAGCTGACGATGCCGCCTTCTCCCGTTTCCAGGTCCTTGCGGATGCCGCCCGGGTTCATGAAACCGACCTGCGCGCCCTGGTCGCGCGTGGCGGCGACGGCCGCGTCGGCGATCACGCCGCCCAGCACCGATTCGCCGGCCGGATTCTCCTTGCGCGACAACCCGCCCTGCACGCGCGCCACCGGTTTCGCGAGCGCCGCGCGGCTCTTCGCGCGCACGTCGGCGAGGTACGCGGACAGGCTCGCGTCGGGCGGGAATGCGTCCGGCGCCATCACGACGTTGCGCACCTGGATGTCCTGGACGGCCTTCGTGGCCGGATCGAGCGTCAGCCGGATGCGCGACAGCAGGTGGCCGTACGCGTCCGCCTGCGTGACGACCTTGCCGTCCACCTTGCACAGATAGCCCGTGTGCGAATGGCCGCTGATGACGAGGCGGATGGCCGGGTCGAGTTGCTTCGTGATGGCGACGATCGGGCCATGCAGCGTGTCGCAATCGGCCTTGTCGTACGGCTGGTCGGCGAAACCGCCTTCGTGGATCAGCACGACGAACACCTGCGCGCCCTGCGCACGCATGACGGGCAGCACGGCGTTGATCGATGCCGCTTCATCCTCAATGGCCAGGCCTTTGATGGACGAGGCGATCGTCACGGAGGCGAGGTCGTGCAGCACGGCGCCGATCAGGCCCACCTTGACGCCCTTGACGTCGACGATGCGCCAGCCCGGCACGAGGGTCTTGCCCGTCTGCGCGTCGACGACGTTGGCGGCGAGGTAGGTAAAACCGGCGCCCTTGAAATCGGGCGAGAGGCGGCATGCTTTCGCGGGCCGCGGCGAATCGCAGCCGCCGTGCTGCTGGCGCAGCAGTTCCTTCGGGCCCTGGTCGAATTCGTGGTTGCCGAGCGAGCTGGCGACGAGGCCCATGCGGTTCAGCGCCTCAATGCTCGGTTCGTCCGCGAACATCGACGACGCGGCGGGGCTCGCGCCGACGAGGTCACCGGCCGCGACGAACAGCAGGTCCGGGGCGTCCTTGCGGAACGTGTCCAGCGCGCCTTTCAGCACGTCGATGCCGCCCGCCTGGATCGTGCGCGGCTGCGTGGAACCCGGCGGCGTGTACGTGTACTTGCTGGGCTCGAGATTGCCGTGGAAGTCGTTCAGCGCGACGAGATTGATCTCGAGCGGACGGACCGGCGCGGAGGCGCAGCCGGACAGCAGCAACGCGGCGCCCAGGGCCAGCGCGAACGGACGGGATACGATCATATGAAATCTTTTGTGATGCGAACGGCAGCCATCGATTATGGCACGCGCGTTCGCCTTTCTGGTCTTTACAAGGGAAGAAAAACGGCCGGTGTCGCCACCGGCCGTCTCATTTACGTCATGTCAGGCCCGGATCAGAACTCGTACTTGACGGTGACCTGTGCCGACCACTGCGACTCGCCCTTCACCTGGCGGATCTGCAGCGGATCGGCGGCCGAGCGGACCGCGTAGACATAACGGCCCTGGCTGTCCATGCCGGCGTAGTCGACGAAGCCGCGGGTCTGGCCGCCGTTCGAGAAGAACGGTGCTTCGTAGATCTGGCCCCACTTCTTGTTCAGCAGGTTGCCGACGTTCAGGATGTCGAACGAGACCGACGCCTTGTTGCGTGCGAACAGGCCCGGGATTTCCTGGCTGATGCGCAGGTCGAAGCTGTTCGTCCACGGCGAGAAGTCGCCGTAGCGGGCCACGGTGCCGCCGGCTGCCTGGCGCAGGGCCTTGTTGGCGTTGACGATGTCCCAGAAACGCTGCTCGTTGGCGTGGCTGGTCGCCGTATCGCCCGCGAACACGACTTCACCCGAACCGAAGGCTTTCGGGATGTACATCAGGTCGTTGCTGCCGATGCCGTCGCCGTTCATGTCGTTCTTGAAGGTCCAGCTGTACGGCTTGCCGGTACGGCCTTCGTAGAACACGCCGAAGCGGGTCTTGTACTTGCCGAAGAACGCCTTCTCGAAGTTCAGCAGCGCGTTGATGCGGTTCTTGACCAGGTACGCCGAGTTGGCGGCCACGTTGTCGTTCGGGTTCAGGGCCGAACGGGCGCCGTAGTTCGAGCCGGACGTCGACGACGTCAGGTTCGAGACTTCCGTCGCATAGGTGTGGCTTGCCGCGACCGACCAGCCGAAGCCCTTGGTCATCGGGTACGACAGCGACAGCGTCGAGACGCGGTTCTCGCCCTTGTCCGTGCCGGTGACCTTGATCACGTTGCCGAACGCGGAATTCGACAGCGACTTGGTCGTGTTGGTGCAGCCCTTGGCGGTGCTGACGGCGTTGTTACCCACGCTCCAGCAGTTCTGCGACAGGCCGTTCGCGTTCCAGAACAGCTGGCGGCCATCGACGCCGATGCGGGTCGGCTGGCCCAGGTTCAGGTTCTGGAAGAAGATACCGTCCTTGGTGTGCGCGTACAGCACTTCGGCGCCGGCGACGAGGCCGTACCACGGCAGTTCCGTTTCGAAGGCCAGGTTGGCTTTCCACACGGACGGCTGCTTCACGTTCGGGTCGATCAGGTCGACGTTGGCGATCGGCGGGGTCGAGCCGCCCAGCTTCGGCTGGTTGTTGATGTCGGTGCTGAACGCGCCGTTCGGCGTGCCGGCGACCGGCGGGCACTTGGTGTTACCCGTGGCCGAGCAGGTGATCTGCTGCGTCGTCATGCCGGTGTTCTGGAACGGGTTCGCGAGCCAGACGGACATCGCGGCGCCCTGGAACAGGCCGAAGCCGCCGCGCAGCTGCATGCGGCGCGGGGTGTCGAAGTTGTAGTTGAAGCCGAAGCGCGGCTGGAACAGCTTGGTGCCGTCGATCGTCTGCTGGTTGTTGTAGCCGAAGCCGCCGGTCTGGCGCGCGTTCGGGTTCAGCACGGCAGCCTGGGCCACTTTCGTGTTCGCGACCGGCGTGCCGCCGACGCCCACCTGGTCCACGCGGAAACCGTAGTTCAGGGTCAGCTGGCGGTTGACGTTCCAGGTGTCCTGCAGGAACAGGCCGGTGTTCGTCATGTTGAACTGCGCGACGGCGTCGTTCAGCGTGAAGCCCGGTGCGGCGACCTGCAGCGTGTACGACGTGTAGCGGCCGCTGCGCAGGTTTTCCAGCACGGCGGCTTCGACCTGCGCCTGGGACGCGGTCGTGCAGTTGATGCTGCCGAACGAGTAGCTCAGGTTGTTGTCGCAACCGAAGGTGTAGTTGCCGTACACGTTCTGCAGGAACGCGTTGTAGATCTTGTTCTTCTGGTAGTCCGCACCGAACTTGATCTCGTGGTCGCCCACCGTCCAGTTGGCGCCCGCGTAGAAGTCCTGCGTGCGGGTGCGCAGCAGGTTCATGTGACGCGAGTTGTCGGTGCCCAGGTTGATCGTGCGGCTACCCGTCGTGACGTTGCTCGGCGTGCCGGCCGGCAGCGCGCCGGTGAACTGCACGCCGATGGTCGGCAGCTGCGTGTTGTTGGTCGGGACGGAGTCGTAGTTGCGCGACGACGCCTTCAGTTCGGTCGAGAACGTCGGGGTCCAGTCCGAGAACAGCTGGGCGACGGTCGTCTCGATCTGCTTGCCCTGCGAGTAGTACGCCGAATCCAGGCTCAGGCCGGTGGCGCTGAACAGCGAATACTGCGGCTCGGCCTGCGTCGTGCGCTGGTAGCGGATGTTGGCGCGGTGGTTGTCGCTGATGTTCCAGTCGACCTTCAGCATCTGCTCGCGCGACACGAAGTTGCCGCCACCCTGCGCCAGGCCGCCGGCGTTGACGCCGTACTGGTTCTTCATGATGTTCTGCACGGCGGCGATTTCCGCCGGGGTCACGGCGACCGTCGTGCCGTTGTTCGAGCCGACCGGACCGTAGTCGGGCGCGCTACGCGACGAGTTGGTCTCTTCCGACAGCGCGTACAGGAACAGCTTGTCCTCGACGAGCGGGCCGCTCGCCCACACGCCCTTGGTCGTTTCCTTGAACGGGACCGGATCCGAATAGGTGTCGTTGGCCGGGTTGTAGCGCTGGCCGGCCAGGCGGTCGTCGCGGTACACGTAGTACACGCCGCCCTTCCACTGGTTCGTGCCGGACTTGGTGACGGCGTTGATGTTGCCGCCGGTGTAGCCCTTCTGCGTGACGTCGTAGTTGGCGACGTTCACCTGGGTCGACTGGATCGCTTCGATCGAGATCGGCTGGCGCGAGGTCGGGCTGCCGTTCGCTTCCAGGCCGAACGTGTCGTTCACGTTCACGCCGTCGATGGTGATCGAGTTGTAGCGCGAGTTCTGGCCGGCGACGGACAGTTCGCCGCGTTCCTTGTCGGTCTGCGAGACGCGCGGGTCGGCGCGGGCGTAGTCCTGCAGGTTGCGGTTGACCGACGCCTGGATCTGCAGCTGCGCGTTGCTGATCGCGGTGCCCGCGCCCATGTTGGAGCGGCTGAAGATGTCGGAGCGGGCGCGGTTGCCGGCGACGGTCACGGTCTGCATCGGTGCGCCGACGGTCGCGTCGACGGTGGCGGTTTCCGCCAGCTGCAGGTAGATGCCTTCGCGTTTTTCGGTAACGCCGTCCTTGGTGATGATGATCGTGTACGGACCGCCGGTACGCAGGCCGCGCGCGATATAGCGGCCTTCCGCATCGGTGACGACATTGCTGACCGAACCGGATTCGGTGTGAACGATTTGCACTGCGGCGCCGGCGGCCGGTCGGCCGTCAGCGCTCGAGATACGACCGCCGACAGCCGACGTCGTGTTCTGCGCCAGGGCCGGCGCCCCCGCGAGCGCAATCGACAGAGCCAGCGCCAGCTTCGTCAGCTGGATCCGTTTTTGATAGATCATTGGATTAACCCCAAATAGACTTGATAGTTATGGTTGGGAACGGAGTTCCCCCCTCTTGAGTACTGCAATCCTGGACCGGTCGCTCATGACGGCCGGTCTCTTGTTCTGTCTGCCTGCTGTTCGATGGTGCGGATGCGGATGACAATGCACCAGCAAAAAGCAGCGCACGCGAGTCTAGCGGTTAATTGTTTCCTGGCTATTACACCCAAAACCGCGCATTTTCTTGGACGTTGGCTTAATAAAAGGCCAATATGGCATGAAGCCGTTTATCGAGACAAATACGTTTTCACTTGGGAATTTATAGCTTGCGCGTATAAGTTGCTTAAGAAGTGAGCAGATGATCGCGTGTAGGTTGCCTCTTCCCTCAGAAACAGACACGGCGGGATGATAAATGGGGCGTTCTCGAATGAAATTGTTTAGCTTGGTTTTTAAGCAAGCGACGTGAGAATTAATCCATTCTGTAGCGAGTTGGCCACAGGGACGGCATATGCATATACCTGTTCCACCTGGTCGGGTGGCAACCGCGGTTCGGAGGAAGATGCCGGCGGCGGGACCGCCGCCGGCGGGAGGTCGATACTTAATGCTTCACGGCGGTGCGTTCGAGCGCGGCGATGTCCGACTCGAAGCGTGTGAAGCGTGCATCGAGCAGGCGCGTCAGGCGCTGCTTGTCGGATTCCGGCAGGAAGCTGTAGCGGATGCTGTTGTACGACGCCTTCTTCACTTCCGCATAGCTCGGCTTGTAGCGGCTGGCGAACAGCACGTATTCGTTGGCGAGGTTGTGGCGCGTGACGCCCGCGTCGTCCGTCGAGATCACGTACGGCACGCCGTATTTGCGGTACAGCGTGATCGGGTGGTTCTCGCCCTGCACGCCCTCGATGAACGCGTTCGACGTCAGGTTGATCTCGACCGGGATGTCCTTCGCGCGCATCGTCTTCATGATGCCGACGGCGTTCGTCTCGTGCGCGAGGTCGATGCCGTGGCCGATGCGCTGCGCGCCCGCCACGTTCAGCGCCTGGTCGATGTGGTATTTCAAGTCTTCCGGCGGCACGTCGCCCAGCGCCAGCTCGCCCGCGTGCAGCGCGACGTTGACCTTCGGGTACACCTTCTTCAGGTAGCGGAACATCTGCATGTGCAAGGTGTAGTCGCGCATCGAGACCATCTGGCTTTCCTGGCCCACGATGTTCACGCCGACGATCTTGCCGCCCCGCGCGGCCGATTCGAACGCGGCCAGCATCGAGGAAAACACGCGCGACGGCGAGAACAGGCGCACGACGTAGGTCTGGTAGCGCATGGTGAAGTTCTCGTCGTCGATGCCCAGCGCCGCTTCGTTGACGGTGCGGACGAACGTGTCGACCGAGGTGCGGAACGCCGGCGTCGCGTTCAGCTTCTGGCGCGCGGATTCCAGCAACTGGGCGAATTTCGCCTCGTCGCGCGCGCTGTCCCACGCGCGCTTGTCGAATTCGGGATCCGAGACCGTGTCCGGGCTCTTGAACATC
Organism: Massilia cellulosiltytica; assembly: GCF_047325105.1. Classification (NCBI taxonomy): domain Bacteria; kingdom Pseudomonadati; phylum Pseudomonadota; class Betaproteobacteria; order Burkholderiales; family Oxalobacteraceae; genus Massilia; species Massilia cellulosiltytica. The sequence goes on from NZ_CP168562.1 coordinate 5,672,985, forward strand.
GTCTCGATATAGGCCACGTTCTCGGCCAGCGCGCGGTTCTTCAGCTCGACGAGGCCGTCGTGGAAGTTGCGGTCGGAGACGGGGCCGAAGTAGCCGAACGTCTGGAAGAACTGGCGGTCCGGCGGCGGCTGGATGGCGCCGTGGTTATTGAAATCCTTGCTCGACCAGCGCTGCAGCAGCTCGCGCCACGTGGCGTCGTCGGCATACACGTCGGACGACGACAGGCAGGCGCGGTCCTTCGGCTGCTTCGCGCGTTCGTGCTCGACGACGCTCTTGTCGGTCTCGATCTTGTAAGTCAGCTTGTTGACGCAATAGCCCTGCTTGTCGAGCCAGTCGACATAGGTCTCGGCATAGATCGCGCCGGAGTAGTGGTGGTGCAGGTCGCCGCCCTTGGGCATCTGCGAGAAGAACAGGACCAGCTCCGCCGTCTTCGGCTGCGCGCCCGCGATCAGGGACGCGTAGTGGCGCGCGGTGGCCGCTTCGTTGGGGCCGGACGCCGGGGTGCGCGCGGAAGCGGCGGCCGCGAGGGCCGCCAGGGTGATCAGCAGGCTGCTGCTCAGGGTTTTTGTCATGTCGGTCTCGGCTGGTGAGTGGTTGTTGACAGTATCTCATCAGCCGCCGAGTCGCAGAACACGAACTACAGGACCGCAAACCTCAAAACCGTCATCCCCGCGCAGGCGGGGATCCAAGTTTGTATGCGCAGTCGAGATGCAAACAAAACTTGGGCCCCCCGCCTTCGCGGGGGCGACGATTCATGAGCTCACGTTACTCACACGTTCGGTTTCATGCTCTTCGCTTACTGCGACCGCTCGTGCACCCGCTTGCCCGCCGCATACGTGGCACTGATCGCGCGGTCGTCGCCCAGCAGCGCCAGCGCGAACAGGGTTTCCTCGAGCGAGTCGCCGTTCGCCGTGCGGCGCGCCAGCAGCGGCGTCGCCTTCGGGTCGAGGACGATGAAGTCTGCCTCGGTGCCGGCGGCAAAATTGCCGATCGTCCCTTCGAGCTGCATGCTGCGCGCGGCGCCCAGCGTGGCGAGATAGAACATGCGCAGGGCCGGGAGATAGCTGCCTTTTAACCGCGCAACTTTATACGCTTCATTCATTGTTTGCAACATCGAGAACGACGTGCCCGCGCCGACGTCCGTCCCCAGCGACACGTGGGCACGCACGCTGTCCGCCTTCGCGACGTCGAACAGGCCGCTGCCGAGGAACAGGTTCGACGTCGGGCAGTGAGAAATCGCGGCGCCCGTGTCGGCCATCAGCGCGAAGTCGACGTCGTCCAGCCAGATGCAGTGACCAAACATCGCGCGCGGGCGCATCAGGCCATAGTGTTCATAGACCTGCAGGTAGCTGCGGTTGTCCGGGTACAGGCTTTTCACCCACGCGCATTCGTCGCGGCTTTCCGACACGTGCGTCTGGATGTAGGTGGTCGGGTACGCGCGCGCCAGTTCGCCCGCCGCGCCCAGCTGGGCCGGGGTCGACGTCGGCGCGAAGCGCGGCGTGATCGCGTACATGGCGCGGCCGTGGTCGTGCCAGCGGCGGATCAGGTCTTCGCTGTCGCGCAGGTCGGCCGTGTCCTGCAGGAAGTCCGGACAGTTCCGGTCCATCAGTACCTTGCCGCCGGCCATGCGCAGGTTGCGCGCGGCGCTCGCCTCGAAGAACGCGTCGACGGATTCCTTGTGCACCGTGCAGTAGACGAGCGCCGTCGTCGTGCCGTTGCGCAGCAGTTCATCGAGGAAGAATTCGGCGACGGTGCGCGCGTGCACCGGATCCTTGAACTGGCGCTCGGTCGGGAACGTGTAGTTCTCCAGCCACGGCAGCAGGTCCGGCGCCGGGGAGCCGATCATGTCGGTCTGCGGGAAGTGCAGGTGCGTGTCGATGAAGCCGGGCGTGATGATCTGGCCGCGGTAGTCGACGATGTCGGTGCCCTCGGGCAGCGTGGCGGCCAGCTTGTCGTAGTCGCCGGCGGCGAGCACGCGGCCGTTCTCGACGACGAGCAGGCCGTCCCGGTGCCAGGCGTGGGCGTTCTCGGCGAAGGCCGGATCGGCGTGGAAGTGCAGCAGGCTCGCTCGGTAGGCCTGCACGGTACGGGTATCGTTGGACATCTCAGTCTTGTTCCAGTGGGACTTCGGTTGCGGTCGCGGGCGCGGCGCGGGCCGCCGCCTCCCAGACCATCAGCAGTTGCGCGACGACGGCGACGGCGATCACGGCGGGCTCCTTGCCCTTGATGCCGGGAACGCCGATCGGGCACACCATGTCGTCCAGGCGCGCGCGCGAAATCCCGCGGTCGCGCAGGCGGTGCTCGAACTGCTTGCGTTTGGTTTCCGATCCAATGAGGCCGAACCAGTCCAGGTTCGCGGGCCTGCGGAGGATCGCTTCGGTCAGGCGCTGGTCCAGCGCATGATTGTGCGTCATGACGAGGAAGCTCGTGCCGGCGGGCGCCGTGCGCACGAGGGCTTCCGGCATGTCGGTCGCTTCCACGACGACGTTCGGGGCGACGGTGGTCGGGAACAAGTCTTCCCGCTCATCCACCCACGTCACCTTGCACGGCAGGTCCGCCAGCAGGCGCACGATGGCGGCGCCCACGTGGCCGGCGCCGAACAGCATCACGTGCGCGCGCGGCGCCGGGACGTGGTCGACGAGCCAGCGCCGCCCCGCGTCGTCGAGCAGCACGCGGGTGCCGCCGCCGCGTTCGAAATCCGGGTAGCGGCCGCCCTTGCGCTGGAGGTTGTGGCCCAGCGCATCGACGAGCGCGAGATCGGGTGCGCCGTCCAGCGCGACGACGCGCCACACGTCTTCATGGCGGCGCACGGCCAGCTCGGCGCACTGGTCGCGGTCGACCAGTTCGAATGCGAGGTGCACGACGCCGCCGCAGCACTGGCCCAGGCTCGGGCCGAGCGGGAAGCGTTCCAGCCGGCGCGCTTGTCCGCTTTGCAGCATGGCGCGCGCCGTCTCGATGCCGCGCAGTTCCAGATGACCGCCGCCGACGGTGCCCCACTGCCCGCCGGCGTCGACGAGCATGCGCGCGCCCGGTTCGCGGGGTACGGAACCGTCGACCTTCGCGACCGTGATCAGCACGGCCGGTTGCGCGGTGAGGATGAGCCAGTCGTCCATGTCAGGCTGCCTTTTCCCGCACGGCTTGTTCGACGAAGGACACGGCGTCGAGGATCGCCTCGCTCGTCGCCGGCGCGCGCAGCGGCGGGTTGACCTTGTGGTCGCCGACGGCCGAGATGGCGTCGCGGAGCGCGAGGAACACGGAGAACGGCAGCAGCAGCGGCGGTTCGCCGACGGCCTTCGAGCGGTGGATCGAATCGGCCACGTTGCGGTTGTTGAAGAGCTTCACCGTGAACGCGTCCGGGCAATCCGACACGCCCGGAATCTTGTACGTGGACGGCGCGTGCGTCATCAATTTGCCCTGCGCATTCCACCACAGTTCTTCCGTCGTCAGCCAGCCCATGCCCTGGATGAAGGCGCCTTCCACCTGGCCAATGTCGATGGCGGGGTTCAGCGAGTTGCCGGCGTCGTACAGCGCATCCGCGCGCAGCAGCTTCCACTCACCGGTCAGCGTGTCGATGACGACTTCCGCCACCGCCGCGCCGTACGCGAAGTAGAAGAACGGGTTGCCCGTCATCGTCTTCGGATCCCAGTGCAGGTTCGGCGTCGCATAGAAGCCGTCCGACCACAGCTGCACGCGCGACAGGTATGCCTTGGCGACCAGTTCGCCGAACGGGATTTCGTGGCCGTTCGCGAACACGGTGTCGGCGACGAAGCGCACGTCTTCCACGGCGCCGCCGTACTGCTTCGCGGCGAAGGCGGCGAGGCGGTCGCGGATCTGGCGCGCCGCATCCTGCGCCGCCTTGCCGTTCAGGTCCGCGCCCGTCGATGCCGCCGTCGCCGACGTGTTGGCGACCTTGCTCGTGTTCGTCGCGGCGATGCGTACGCGGGTCAGGTCGACGCCCAGTTCGTGCGCGACGACCTGCATCACCTTCGTGTTGACGCCCTGCCCCATCTCCGTGCCGCCGTGGTTGACGAGGATGGAGCCGTCCACGTACACGTGCACGAGGGCGCCGGCCTGGTTCAGGTGCGTCACGTTGAACGCGATGCCGAATTTCACGGGCGTCAGCGCAAGGCCCTTCTTCAGCACGGGGCTCGTCGCGTTGTATGCCTGGATCGCCTGGCGGCGCGCGCGGTATTCGCTCGTCTGTTCCAGCTCGCCCACCAGTTCGTGGATCACGTTGTCGACGACGGGCTGGCCGTACGGCGTGACGTTGCGGTCGATCTTGTCGTAGAAATTCAGCTTGCGGATGTCGAGCGCATCCTTGCCGAGGTTGCGCGCGATCTCGTCGATGATGTACTCGATCGCGATGGCGCCCTGCGGACCGCCGAAGCCGCGGAATGCCGTATTCGACTGCGTGTTCGTCTTGCCGGCCGCCGCGCGGATGTCGCAGTCGGACAAATAATAGGTGTTGTCGAAGTGGCAGATGGCGCGGGTGGCCACGGGGCCGGAGAGATCTGCCGAGTAGCCCGCGCGGCTCACCATGTCGACCTTCGCCGCGAGGATGCGGCCGGCGTCGTCGTAGCCCACCTCGTACAGGTAGTGGAAGCAGTGGCGCTTGCCGGTCACCATCATGTCGTCGTCGCGGTCCGCGCGCAGCTTCACGGCGCGGCCCAGGCGTTTCGCCGCGATGGAGGCCGCGGCGGCCCACAGCGCCGACTGCGATTCCTTGCCGCCGAAACCACCGCCCATGCGGCGGCACTCCACCACCACGTTGTGCGAATGCAGGCCCAGCGCGTGCGCCACGACGTGCTGCATCTCGCTCGGGTGCTGCGTGGAGCACAGCACGAGCATGCCGTCGTTTTCCTGCGGGATCGCGTACGAGATCTGGCCTTCGAGGTAGAACTGCTCCTGGCCGCCGACGTACAGTTCGCCCTTCACGCGCAGCGGGGCGCGTTCGAATGCGGTTTCGGCGTCGCCGCGCGTCAGGCGCATCGGCGGCAGCACGTACGAGCCGGCGGCGCGCGCGGCCTGCGGCGTCAGGATAGCCGGCAGTTCCTCGTAGCTGACTTTCGCCTTCTTCGCGGCGCGGCGGGCCAGGTCGTGGCTGTCGGCGACGACCACGAAGATCGGCTGGCCGATGTATTGCACGAGGCCGTCCGCGAGGATCGGGTCGTCGTGGATGATCGGGCCGCAATCGTTGGTGCCCGGGATGTCCTTTGCCGTGAGCACGGCGCGTACGCCGCGGCTGGCCAGGACGTCCGTAAAATCGATGTCGAGGATGCGGGCGTGCGCCTTGCCCGACAGGCCGAGCGCCGCGTGCAAGGTGCCGCGCACTTCGGCGATATCGTCGGTGTAGTCGGCCTGGCCCAGCACGTGCAGCCGGGCCGATTCATGGGCTTTGCCGAGGCCGACCTGCTTCCATTCGGCCTTGGTCAGTGCGGGGGATCCTGCGTCGTTCATGTGTGTCTCCTCAAGCCAATGCGGTCGCGAACGGGTTGACCGCGTTCGGCGGCAGGGGGTTGTCCTTGCGCGTTTCGAGCCAGTAGCGGCGCAGCAGGTTCTGCGCCGTCTTCATGCGGTAGGCGCTCGATGCGCGCATGTCGGACAGCGGTGCGTAGTCTTGCGCCAGCGCGGCCATCGCATCAAGCACGGCGGCTTCGTCCCACGCGCGGCCGTTCAGCAGGCTTTCCGCCTGCGCGGCGCGCTTCGGTGTCGCGGCCATGCCGCCGTAGGCGATGCGGGCCTCGACCACGATGCCGTCTTCCAGCGTGAAAGCGAAGGCGGCGCACACGGCCGAGATGTCCTGGTCGAAGCGCTTGGCCAGTTTATAGGTGCGGAACGCGACATTCGGACGCGGCAGCGGCACGCGCACGGCCTGCACGAACTCGCCGTCGCGCCAGTCCTTGACCTGATAGCCGAGGTAGAAGTTCTCGAGCGGCATGGTGCGCTCCCCATCCGGGCCGCGCAGCACCAGTTCGCTGCCGATGGCGATCAGCCACGGCATCGAATCGCCGATCGGCGAGCCGTTCGCCACGTTGCCGCCCAGCGTGCCCGCGTTGCGGATCGGGAGCGACGCGAAGCGCTGCCACAATTCGCCCAGCTGCGCCTCGTAATGCTTGCAGATGGCGGCGTATGCATCCTCGAGGGAAACGCCGGCGCCGATCTCGATGAAACCGTCCTGCTCGCGCACGGTCTTCAGTTCGGCCACGTGGCCCAGGTAGATCACGTCCGTCAGGTCGCGCATCTGCTTCGTGACCCACAGGCCGACGTCGGTCGAGCCGGCGAGGATCGTCGCCTTCGGATGCGCGGCGCGCACCGCGACCAGTTCATCGAGGGTGCGCGGGGCGTGGAAGGTCTGGCCGTCGTACTCGTAGGTGGCGCCCGCGTCGCGCTGCAGCGCCTGCAGTTGTCCGGTGACGGCGGCGCGGTCGAAATCGACGCGCGGCAGCGTGACCATGCGCTTGGCCGCGTCGATGATGGGACGGTAGCCCGTGCAGCGGCACAGATTGCCGGACAGGGCGTCGTCGATCTCGCAGCGGCTCGGCTCGCGGCCTTCCTGTTTCAGGTACATGCCCCACAGCGACATCGCAAAACCCGGCGTGCAGAAGCCGCATTGCGAGCCGTGGCATTCGACGAGGGCCTGCTGCACGGGGTGCAGGTTGCCATCCTGCTGCGCCAGGTCTTCGACGGTGAACAGGGCCTTGCCGTCCAGGGTGGGCGTGAACTGGATGCAGGAATTCACGGAGCGCATCTGCAGTTCGCCGTTCTCCAGCGATCCGACGACGACGGTGCAGGCACCGCAGTCGCCCTCGGCGCAGCCTTCCTTGGTGCCGGTGCAGTGCAGGTCCTCGCGCAGGTGCTGCAGGATGGTCTGCGTCGGCGCGACGTCGTTCACTTCATGGACGGCGCCGCGGTAGAAAAATCGGATCGGTGTGGACATCATCGCCTCAGAAAGGATCTTGTGAAAATTATGACTAACTGGATGCAAGAGTAGCACCGGGGGTCAGGCTGGATATATTGGAATACCGATTTTGAATATCAGATATTTTCAATAGCGCGACGCCGGCTTGTGAAACTTGCTATGCTTGAGCCGTCAATGGAGGCGTCATGGCTTTGCACATCGTACATTTCATCGGACCGATCAACGCAAATTCCGCCTGTACCGTGCGCAACCTTTGCTTGCAGGCACTGCAAAGCGGTGCGACGGAGATCGAGCTGCACATGTCGACCGAAGGCGGCAACATGACGGCCGGCTTCGCCTTGTACTACTTCCTGAAATCGTTGCCGCTGCCGCTCACGACGTGGAACGTGGGCAGCGTGGAGTCCGTCGGCGTCGCCATCTTCCTGGCCGGGCAGCAACGCTATGCCTGCCCCGGCACGCGTTTCCTCATTCACCCGCTGCACTGGGGCTTCGGCAACCTCGTCGCGGCGGACCACGCCCGCATCTCCGAATGGCGCGACTGCCTCGACTTCGACGCCGAGCGCTATGCCGCCATCTACGAAGACGCCACCCGCGGCGCACCCGGCGCCCACGACATCCGCTCCTATCTGACGGGCAGCGCCCGCATCTACACGGCCGAACAGGCGGTCGAGGCGGGCATCGTCCAGGCGGCACGGCAGGCGCGCCTGCCGGAAGCGGGCACGGCGACGCATTGGTGGAATTAAATACATCATCCAATTCTGACAGGGCGCGCTGTCTGATCTGCACAACAAAGATAGCGGTCACAACTGAATAGAGAAACTATTCGTGAGTTTTTCCTTGTCGCAATTTTTGCTGCAACTCTACAATTCACGACAGATTCGTTACACGGCCTAGCCCGCGCCGTCACAGTGTTTCTATAACAAGAACTTCCACCCGCCGTCTTCAGCAGGTAAACCCCATGAAAAAACGCATCATCGCGAGTGCGCTCGCCTTGTCTTTTGTCGCGCCTTGCGCATTCGCACAGGACGCCGTCCGCATCAGCGGCTTCGGCACCGGCGCCCTCACCTGGACCAACACCGACAAGGCCGAGTTCGGCCGCCCGAACCAGGCCAGCGGCGCCACGAAGGACGTCACCACCGGTGTCGATTCGAATTTCGGCGTGCAGGCCGACTACGCCGTCAACAACTGGCTGTCCGTGACGGGCCAGGGCCTCGTGCGCAAGGATGCGCAGGACGATTTCGGCGCCGAACTGGCATGGGCATTCGCCAAGGCGAAGGTGTCGGACGACGTCTCGATCCGCGTCGGCCGCATGGGCCTGCCGGCATTCATGATCTCGGACTACCGCAACGTGGGCTACGCCAACACGATGCTGCGTCCGCCGGCGGAAGTGTATTCGCAAATGCTGTTCAACACGGTCGACGGCGCCGACGTCATCTGGCAGCACAGCTATGCCGCCACGACGTACACCGCACAATTCGCCGTGGGCAAGACCAAGGCCGACGTCGCCGGCGGCCCAAGCCTGGACGGCCGCCGCGTGACGGCGCTGAACCTCGTGGCCGAGCACGGCCCGCTGACGGTGCGCTTCGGCCGCGTGGACGGCCACCTGACGCTGAATGGCTCGGCGTCGCTGGCGACGCTGCTGAACACGCTGAACACGGTCGCTGCCGGCTACAAGTTCCCGCAGGCAGCCCAGCTCGCCAAGGACATCGACGTGCGCGACAAGAAGGCCTCGTTCACGTCCCTCGGCGCGACGCTCGACTGGAACGACATCGTCGTGCAGAGCGAGTACGCGAAGCGCAAGACGGACAGCTACATCAACGACACCACGTCGTGGTACGTGATGGGCGGCTATCGCATCGGCAAATTCCTGCCGTACTACAGCCACGCCAAGCTCTCCATCGACGGCAACGTCCGCAACGGCATGCCGGCGGCCTGCCCGGCCGGCTACCCGGCCGCCTGCACCCCGACCCTCGCCACGCTGAACGGCATCGTGTCGAACCTGCGCCATACCGGCGTGAGCCAGGGCGAGCAGCAGACCGACACGATCGGCCTGCGCTGGGACTTCCGTTCCTCCGTAGCCCTGAAGGTGCAGTTCGACCGCGTGCGTCCGAACAAGGCCGCCGGCCTGCTGGTCAATGCGCAGCCCGGCTTCAAGGGTCCGGTGACCGTCGGCGCCGTCGCGCTCGACTTCGTGTTCTAAGGAGACGACGATGAAACATCCGATCAAGACCGGCCTCGCCGCCGCCGCACTGTGCCTCGCCCTGCCCGCCATGGCCGACGTCGTCGTCGTCGTGAACCCGAAGGCTGCCGAAGCCTCGATGACGAAAGACCAGGTCGCGCAGTATTTTCTTGGCAAATCGGGGGCGATGAGCCCGATCGACCAGCCGGAAAGCGCCCCGGTCCGCGCCGAGTTCTATAAAAAGGTGACGGACAAGGACGGCTCCCAGGTCAAGGCCTTGTGGTCCAAGCTGGTGTTCACCGGCAAGGCCACGATGCCGAAGGAAGCCGCCGACAGCGCCGCCGTCAAGAAGATGGTGGCCAGCGACCCGAAGGCCATCGGCTACATCGAAAAGAGCGCGGTCGATGCCTCGGTCAAAGTGATCTACACACCGTAAGCATCCACTACCACCGCCCGCCCCCGGTGTGATCCGGCGGCGGGCTGTTGAACTTAAGGAAACGGCATGAGCATCAAGCGCAAGATCTGGGCACTCCCCGTCATCTCGACCATCATCTTCGGCCTCGGCGTGGCGGTCTCCGCCAGTATCGCCAGCGGCGCCCTGGACTCGATCCACACGACCGAAGCGGTGGATTACCCGGCGCTGGGCACGGCGAAGGCGTTGACGGCGGACCTGCAGGGCATCACCGACGGCTTGCGCGATGCCGTCTCCGAAGGCGACAAGGCCCGCATCGCCCAGATCGGCGACCAGGCCAACAAGGTCCGCGCCAAGCTGGCCGACGTGACGAAGATCCCAGGCATGGATGCCACCGGCAAGCGCCTCGCGAAGGAATTCGAGGACTACTATGCGCCGGCCGTCTCCGCCGCCAAGATCATGCTCGAACTCGAGCAGGGCGATCCGCAGGCGACCGTGCAGCGCATGCAGGGCGCGCTGACCGTGCTCAATGCCGATGTCGCCAAGCTCAATGACCAGGCCCAGCAGAATTTCAAGGACGGCATCGCGCGCAGCAGCTCGAGCGTGCGCCGCGTGCTGTCCGTCACCATCGTCACGGCCTTGATCGTGATCGCCACGCTGATCGGCGTGTCGTGGTTCGTCATCCGCACCATCTGGCAGCAACTGGGCGGCGAGCCGGAGTACGCGCGCGAGATCACGCGGCTTGTTGCGGCCGGCGACCTGTCGATGGACATCCGCCTCGACGCCGGCGACCAGCACAGCCTGCTCGCCGCGCTGCAGGAAATGCGCACGCGCCTGGCGACGATGGTGTCCGGCATCAAGACGTCGGCCGAGACCATCGCCACAGCCAGCGCCGAGATCGCCAGCGGCAACGCCGATCTGGCCAGCCGCACGGAATCGCAGGCCGGCAGCCTGGAGCACACGACGCGCGCCGTCGAATCGCTGACCGATACGGTCCGCACGAACGCGGCCAACACGAACCAGGCGAACGCGCTCGTCGTGTCCGCCACCGACATCGCCACCCGCGGCGGCGAAGTGGTCGGCAATGTGGTGTCCACCATGGGCGCCATCAACGCGTCCGCGAAGCAGATCGTCGAGATCATTTCCGTGATCGACGGCATCGCCTTCCAGACGAATATCCTCGCGCTGAACGCCGCGGTGGAAGCGGCCCGTGCCGGTGAACAGGGCCGCGGCTTCGCCGTCGTCGCGGGCGAGGTGCGCAACCTGGCGCAGCGCTCGGCGGCCGCCGCCAAGGAAATCAAGCAATTGATCGGCGATTCCGTCGCCAAGGTCGACGCGGGCAGCGCGCTCGTCGACGAAGCGGGCGCCACGATGGAACAGATCGTCGCCTCCGTGCGCAAGGTGCACGACATCATGGCCGAGATCAGCGTCGCGGGCCAGCGCCAGGCCGAAGGCATCGAACAGATCGGCCGCGCGATCGACGACATGGACCAGATGACGCAGCAGAACTCGGCGCTCGTCGAGGAAGCCTCGGCCGCGGCGGAATCGCTGGCGGAGCAGACCGAGCAGTTGTCGGGCGCGCTGGCGCAGTTCAAGCTGGCGGCCGGGCACGCGCTGGGGGTGCCGACGGGCCAGGCCCGGCTGGCGCTGGCGCGCGGCTGAACGGCGACGCGAAATTCGCGATGGACAGTGCACATCCTGTCCAGATTCGGCGTATGCTGTAAGCACAAGCGCCGTACTGCATGCAGTGACCGACCTGGTCGCGCGGAATCAACGGCAACGCACGGAACCCGGCCGCCAGCGGCGGCCACTCGCCGGCACGACGCTCTCCATGAAACAACGGGGAGATCATCATGCGTCACACCTTGAAAGCCGTCTTCGACCAACGCAGCGATGCCCAGCACGCCCTGGACGCATTGCTGGCATCGGGCTACCCACGCGCCGACATGGCGCTCTCGAACATGCGCACGACGGAACCGGACACCTCGCTCCGGCATACCGCCGCGCGGCTGCTCGGCACCTTGTACCACCGGCACGCGCTGCCGGCCGACACGCGCGAACGCCACATCGTCACGCTCACGACAGGAACCGATCCGGAAGCCGCGCGCGCCACCGGCATCATGGGGCAGTACCGCCCGACCGGCGTCGAAGACATCCCCGACGAGGGCGATCCGGCCGCCTGGACCGGGACCGTCGCGCCGCGCCGCGACTACCCGCCGGGCACCGCGCCGGGCGCCCTGCAGCACCATCCGCACGAAGACAGCCATTATTTCGGCACCCAGGACGCCGACGCTCCGCCCGCCGGCAACACGTTCAAGGAGACGATGGGCAGTATCGCGCGGTGGGACAACCCGGACGAAGACGCCACGTGGGCCGCGCCTGCAGGCGCCCAGGCGCCGCAGTCCGACCAGGCCTGGGAGGACGTCGAGCCCGCGCTGAAGCGCGAGTGGGAATACCGGCACGCCGGCAGCGAGGCGTCCGCCTGGGACAAGGTCAAGCTGGCCATGCGCCATGGCTGGGAACGGATGCATCACTGACATCATGAATCCGGTCACATCGTTCCTGGTCGCCGTCAGCCTGGGCATCGGCATCGCCCTGACCTGGTGGGTCAATCCGCTGCCCGGGTTGCTGTTCGTCGCGCTGGCCGTGATCATCGCGTTCTCGCTGAAGATGGCGAACACGTGGCAAAAATTCGTCATCCTGAGGCTGGGGAAGCTCCATGGCGTCAAGGGCGCCGGCCTGTTCGCGATCGTGCCGGTCATCGACAACGTGATCGCCGTCATCGACGTGCGCATCCAGACGACGGCCTTCAACGCCGAGCAGGCGCTGACCAGGGATACGGTGCCGGTCAACGTCGACGCCATCATTTTCTGGCACGTGCATGATGCGGAGAAGGCCGCGCTGGCGATCACCAACTACCGCGAGGCGATCGACCGGGTCGCGCAGACGTCGCTGCGGGAAATGATCGGCATGTCGATGCTGACGGCGCTGCTGTCCGAGCGCAAGGAGGCGGACGCGCAACTGAAGGAATCGATCGGCCGGAAGACGGCGCCGTGGGGGATCTCCGTCGGTTCGGTGGAGATCCGCGACGTCGCCATTCCCGTCGTGCTGCAGGATGCGATGTCGCGCCAGGCCCAGGCGGAACGCGAGAAGCAGGCCCGCGTCATCCTCGGTTCCGCCGAGGCCGCCATCGCCGGGAAATTCGTGGAAGCGGCCGACATGTATGCCGGCCATCCGGCGGCCCTGCAACTGCGGGCGATGAACATCATCTATGAAACGACGAAGGAGCGGGGCGCCACCATCCTGATCCCGAGTTCGATGGTCGACAGCCTGAACCCGGGCACCGCGCCTCCCTAGCCAAACTTGCAAGCCCCCTCCCCTTGTCTTAGAATCGGCCTCTGCGCTGGCCTCGCCAGATTCCCGACGATTCTTCACGGTGATCCTTGGAAACCGTACCACTTTGGGTGCTCATTCTCGCACTCGCCCTCCTGATCCTTTGTTCGGCCTTCTTCGCGATGGCGGAAACCGCCCTGATGGCGGCCAACAAATATCGCCTGCGCCATCTCGCGAAGCGGGGCAACCGCGCCGCCATCACCACGCTGTGGCTGCTGGACCGCACGGACAAGCTGCTGTCCCTGGTCCTCATCGCGAACACGCTGATCAATGCGATGGCGACGGCGCTCGTCACCGCGATCGCCATCCTGTTCTTCGGCCACGAGGAAAGCGTGATCACGATCGCCACGGCCGTCGTCGCGTTCCTGCTGATCGTGTTCGCGGAGATCTCCCCGAAGATCATCGGCGCCACGTACCCGGAGCGCATCTCGCTCGGGTCCAGCTATGTGTTGCGTGCGCTGATGAAGGTCGCGAAGCCGGCGATCTGGTTCGTCAACCTGTTCGTCAATGGCCTGCTGCGCGTGCTGCGCATCCGCGGCGTGGGCGTGGGGCATGCGGATGCCCAGCAGAGACTGTCGCCGGAGGAATTGCGCTCCGTCGTGCTGGAAGCGGGCAGCTACATTCCGCAAAAGCACAAGAGCATCCTGCTGAACCTGTTCGAACTGGAAAAGATCTCGGTCGAAGACATCATGACGCCACGCAGCCAGATCGAAGCGCTGAACCTCGCGCTGCCGGTCGACGACCTCAAGGCCGAGCTGACCACCTGCTACCACAACAAGCTGCCCGTGTACGAGGGCGAGATCAACCGCATCGTCGGCATCTTGCACGTGCGCAAGGCCGTCGCGCTGCTGAACGAAGAAGACGACCTCACGATCGAGCACTTCCGCGAACTGTTGACGGAGCCCTATTTCATTCCGCAGGACACGGGCGTCTTCACGCAGCTCCAGTATTTCCAGGAAAACAAGGAGCGCCTGGGCATCATCGTGGACGAATATGGCGAGGTCCAGGGCCTGGTGACACTGGAAGACATCATCGAGGAAATGATCGGCGACTTCACGACCTCGACGCCGGGCGCCGCCCGCAGCGATGCGATGGCGTGGAATGCCCAGGGCGAGGTCCTGCTGGAAGGCACGACGCCGCTGCGCGACATCAACAAGAAGCTGGGCCTCGACCTGCCCCTCGACGGCCCGAAGACCGTCAACGGCCTGCTGCTGGAACAGTTGCAGGAGATTCCGGAATTCCCCATCGCCCTCAGGATCGGCAACTGCGTGATCGAAGTCGTGCAGGTGCAGAACCAGGCCATCAAGGTCGTGAAACTGTTGCGGCCGGTCGCGGTCAAACGCTGGCTGGCAGCCTGATCGGGCTTCACCGGCCGAGCGCCGCCGGGCACGATCCGGCGGTAAGCCCTTGTTCTTGCACGAGGAATAACGATGTTGTTCACACGACATTGCGGGCCGGTTACATGCCATTTCATCCACGTGGTATGCACGCATCTTTCACTACGACAAAGTCTTGACCGTTTTGATGCCTACGGGCATCATCGAGACGATCCGCCGGGGCCGTCCATCCTGCCCGGCTTCCTGTCGTCCTTCCAAACCTGACCATATGGCAGCAGTCCTTCCCAACACCACCCCCGGCACGGCGTTGCCCGGGCTGGCGCGTGCCCTGGTGCAGGCCGGACGGCTGACCTTGCCTCAAGCGGACACCTTGCAAAAGAAGGCGTCCGCCGACAAGGCCGGTTTCATCGACACCTTGCTCGGCAGCAGCTCCATCGATGCGAAATCCCTGGCAGTTTTCTGCGCCGAGACCTTCGGCTATCCCCTGTTCGACCTGGGCACGTTCAGCCACGACGCCCTGCCCGTCAACGCGATCGACCCGAAGCTGATGCAGGCCCAGCGCGTCGTCGCGCTGGCACGCAGGGGCAACAAATTGTCGGTGGCGGTGTCCGACCCGACGAATACGCAGGCCCTCGACCAGATCAAGTTCCAGAGCGAATCGACCGTCGAACCGGTGATCGTCGCGCACGACACCCTGCTGGCGCTGCTGGCGAACATCGCCAAGAGCGCCGAACAGGACTTGAGCGAACTGGCCGGCGAGGAAGGCGACATCGAATTCGCCGACGAAGAACCGCAGACGCAGGCGGCGGAAGCGGCAGCCGCCGCGGCGGAAGTCGAGGACGCGCCCATCGTGCGCTTCCTCAACAAGGTGTTGATGGATGCAATTACCTTGGGCGCGTCGGACATCCACTTCGAGCCCTACGAAAAGCAGTACCGCATCCGCCTGCGCGTGGACGGCGTACTGCGCGACCATCTCGCCCCGCCGCTGTCGATCCGCGACAAGCTCGTCTCCCGCATCAAGGTGCTGGCCAAGCTCGACATCTCGGAAAAGCGCGTGCCGCAGGACGGCCGCATGCGCCTCGTGCTGTCGCCCACGAAGACGATCGATTTCCGCGTCAGCACCTTGCCGACCCTGTTCGGCGAAAAAACGGTCATGCGTATCCTCGACGCGACGCAGGCCCAGATGGGCATCGACGCGCTCGGCTACGACCCCGACCAGAAAGCGTTGCTGATCGACGCCATCACGCGCCCGTACGGCATGGTGCTCGTAACGGGCCCGACGGGTTCGGGCAAAACCGTGTCGCTGTACAGCTGCCTGAACCTGTTGAACAAGCCGGGGATCAATATCTCCACGGCGGAAGACCCGGCCGAGATCAACCTGCCCGGCGTGAACCAGGTCAACGTCAACGAAAGGGCGGGCCTCACGTTCCCCGTCGCGCTGAAAGCCTTCCTGCGCCAGGATCCGGACATCATCATGGTCGGCGAGATCCGCGACCTGGAAACGGCCGACATCGCCATCAAGGCGGCGCAGACCGGCCACATGGTGTTTTCCACCCTGCACACGAACGATGCGCCGTCGACCTTGACGCGCCTGATGAACATGGGCGTGGCGCCGTTCAACATCGCCTCGTCCGTCATCCTGATCACCGCGCAGCGCCTCGCGCGCCGCCTGTGCACGTGCAAGCAGCCACTCGACATCGGCCGCGACACGCTGAAGGCCGCGGGCTTCCGCGACACCGACTTCGACGGCGACTGGAAGCCCTACGGCCCCGTCGGCTGCGAGCGCTGCCTGGGCTCCGGCTACAAGGGCCGCGTGGGCATCTACCAGATCATGCCGATCACGCCCGCGATCGAAGCGTTGATTCTTGGGCACGGCAACGCGATGCAGATCGCCGCCCAGGCCGAGGCCGAGGGCGTGAACTCGCTGCGCCGCTCCGGCCTGCTGAAAGTGAAACAAGGCCTCACCAGTCTCGAAGAAGTGCTCGGCTGCACGAACGAATAAGGACCCATCATGGCAACGACATCCGCCCCGGCACGCCGCGCGCCCAGCGCGCAAGTCAAGGAACACATCTTCGCCTGGGAAGGCAAGGACAAGACCGGCAAGACCGTGCGCGGCGAAATGCGCGCCGGCGGCGAGACCATCGTGAACGTGACCCTGCGCCGCCAGGGCATCATGGTGACCAAGGTCAAGAAGAAGGTGTACCGCAGCGGCAAGAAGATCCAGGACAAGGACCTCACGCTGTTCACGCGCCAGCTGGCCACGATGATGAAAGCCGGCGTGCCGCTGCTGCAATCGTTCGACATCGTCGGCAAGGGCCATTCGAATCCGTCGATGTCCAAGCTGATCATGGACTTGCGCGCCGACATCGAGACGGGCACCAGCCTGAACAACGCGTTCCGCAAGTATCCGCTGTACTTCGACCCGCTGTTCTGCAACCTGGTCGGCGCCGGCGAGCAGGCCGGTATCCTCGAGGACCTGCTCACGCGCCTGGCGATCTACAAGGAAAAGACGCTTGCGCTGAAGAGCAAGATCAAGGGTGCGCTGATGTACCCCTGCGCGATCATCGCCATCGCCTTCATCGTCACGGCCGTGATCATGATCTGGGTGGTGCCCGCCTTCAAATCCGTGTTTTCCAGCTTCGGCGCGAACCTGCCGGCGCCGACCCTGATCGTGATGGGCATCTCGGATTTCGTCGTGAAATGGTGGTACATCATCTTCGGCTCGATCTTCGGCGCGCTGTACTTCTTCTTCCAGTCCTGGCGCCGGTCGCTGAAAATGCAGCAGTTCATGGACCGCGTGCTGCTGCGCCTCCCCGTGTTCGGCGAAGTGATCCGCAAGGCGACGATCGCCCGCTGGACCCGCACGCTGGCGACGATGTTCGCGGCCGGCGTGCCGCTCGTGGAAGCGCTGGACTCCGTGGGCGGCGCGTCCGGCAACAACGTCTACCTGGAAGCCACGAAAAAGATCCAGACGGAAGTCAGCACGGGCACGAGCCTGACGGCCGCGATGCAGAACGCCAATGTATTCCCCAACATGGTCACGCAAATGGTCGCCATCGGCGAGGAATCCGGCGCGCTGGACGGCATGCTGGGCAAGGTGGCCGACTTCTACGAGGAAGAAGTGGACGAGGCCGTCAAGACGCTGTCGTCGCTGATGGAGCCGATGATCATGGTCGTGCTCGGGGTGCTGATCGGCGGTCTCGTGATTGCCATGTATCTGCCGATCTTCAAGCTGGGGTCGGTGGTCTGAAGGCGGTGCCGACCAGTGTCGTGCGCCGGAGCCGGACTCGCGTATGCCGGGTCCGGATGCCGGCCACGATGCCCCAGACCGCGGCCCAGCGCAGCGCGCGGTCGGTGGACGGCCCGAGCGGCCGCGCCGCCGCCGCACGCTGCAGCGCGAGCGACATGCGTTTCATCGCATAGAGTTTTCGATCGGACACCGGGATTGCCATGTTTGCAGATTAGCAAGCGCAACGATGGCCGACCGTGATCTGCCTAACGCACCATGCATGACCGCGGATGTGTGAGCCACCGCACTGTCCAGCTCATCCATGACTGGTATTTTAGTTGACGATTCTTCAACACTTACCGGTATGCTCATGGCCTCTTGCCCCGAATGTGGTTCTTCCTACGTACGCCGGATTCCGCGTACGCCCCTCATGCGTATCCTGTGGAGCAGCAAGCACATCCTGTGCAGCGATTGCGGCGAACGCTCCGTCGTCTTCCCCAAGCTCATGACACTGGCGGCAAAACACCAGGCATCGAGCCGGACCGCGCGATTCATCCTTGCCCGCCTGCAAAGCCAGCAATCCCACTGAATTGTCCGACCGCGAAGTCGATGAACAGCCGCGTCCGCAGCGCCTGAAACTGCCGCGACGGATACAGCAAGGTTAAATCCTGCGGCCGCGCGGCCCACTCGTCCAGCACCCGCACCAGCTCCCCACTGTCCATCAGATCCCGGACCAGCCAGTCCGGGCACACGCCGATCCCGCCGCCCAGCACGAGGGCCTCCCGTATCGCCAACGCGTTGTTCACGCGAAAGCGGCTAGCCGTCGGCACCCGTGCCTGCTCTTCGCCGCGGAACAATTCCACCGTACTACCCGGCGTCCAGGCGAAGCGGACGACGTCGTGCGTCGCCAAGTCGTCCGGCACCGACGGCACGCCCCGCCGCGCGAGATACATGGGTGCCGCCACCAGGAAGCGCGGCACGGTCGCCAGGTGCCGGCCGATGGCGTCCGGCGGCAGCGTGCCGCCCAGCCGGAACGCGACATCGACGCTTTCCTCGACGAGGTCGACGAAACGGTCGTTGAGAATCAGTTCGACGTCGATGGCCGGATGGTCGGCCAGGAAGCGCTGGACCATCGCATTGATGCGGAACTGGCCCAGCGCGACCGGCGCATTGATGCGCACGAGCCCCGCCGCCTGGCCCGTCATGCCCTGCACGTCGCCCACGGCCGCGTCGAATTGCTCGACGATGCGTTTGGCGTCGGCGTAGAAGCGCTGGCCCTGCTCCGTCGGCGACAGGCCGCGCGTGCTGCGTTCGACCAGGCGTACGCGCAGCTGCCGTTCCAGCCCGGCCAGCCATTTGCTGACGGTGGGCTGCGTCGTGCCGAATTCCCGGGCCGCCGCGGACAGGCTGCCCAGTTCGAGGGTGCGTACGAAGACGCGCAGCGCGTGGAACGTATCCATTTATTCGAAATTGGAATGAGTGACCTTCGATCCTACCATCTTCATCGCCACTCCAGAATGACCTAACGTGGAGTCCTCAACCAAGGAGTCCACCATGTCCAAACCGATCGCCGCACTCACCCTCTCGCTGCTGCTCGCCGCACCTGACGCGCCGGCGGGCGAGCACTGGGCCACGTCCTGGTACGCGGCCCCGCAACCCGCCTGGGACGGCGGTTTCACGCTGCCGATGAACGTCCCCACCAGGCTCGACAACGCGACGTTGCGCGAGACCGTCCGCCTGAGCGCGGGCGGGCAGCGCATCCGGCTCGTGTTCTCGAACCGGTACGGCCATGAACCGGTCAGGCTCGGCGCCGTGCGCGTCGGCCCCGCCGACGACCCGCACGCGGCCCAGGCGCTGACGTTTTCCGGACAACCGGGCGCTTCCATCCTGCCGGGCGCCACGGTGACGAGCGATCCGCTCGCCCTCCCCGTACGGCCGCTGTCCCGGCTGGCCGTGACGACGCGGCTGCCCGCGCCGACCAACGTCGCCAGCTTCCACTGGGGCGCGCAGCAGACCGTGCAGATCGACGGCGCCCATGTCGGCGGCCGGTTGTTCCTGAGCGCCGTCCTGGTCGAGTCGGCACAACCCGCCCGCACCATCGTCGCGCTCGGCGATTCGATCACGGACGGCAACGGCTCGACGCCGGACGCGGACCGCCGCTGGCCGGACATCCTGGCCGAACGACTGACGCCGCACGGCGTCGCCGTCGCCAATGCCGGCATCTCGGGCGGACGGCTGGCGCGCGATGGCATGGGCGTGAGCGCCCTCGCACGCCTCGAGCAGGACGTATTGAGCCAGCCCGGCGTGTCGGATGTCATCGTACTGCTCGGCATTAACGACATCGGCTGGCCCGGCAGTCCGTTCGCGCCGGCCGAGCGCCCCGCCACGCTGGAGGAACTCACGGCCGCGTACCGGCAACTGGTCGCAGCAAGCCACGTCCGCGGCGTACGCGTGACGGCGGCGACATTGCCGCCGTTCGAAGGCGCCCTCGCCGGCACGCCGTACGCCGGCCACTACAGTCCCGACAAGGAACGCCTGCGCCGGCAGTTGAACGACTGGATCCGCACGGCGGGCGTGTTCGATGCCGTCGTCGACTTCGACGCCGTCCTGCGCGACCCTGCCCGGCCGCGCCGCCTGCGGGCCGACTTCGACTCGGGCGATCATCTGCATCCGGGCGATGCGGGCTACCGCGCCATGGCCGGGGCGATCGACATCGCTCCGCTGGTACACTGAGCGGATGCCCAAGTCCAGGAAGAGCGCCGATTTCAGGATCGTCCGTGCCGCGGTGCCGGGGGTGCAGGCCGTGGAAGCGCGCAGCGACCACGTCTTCGCGCGCCACAGCCATGACCAGTACGGCGTCGGCCTCATGCTGGCCGGCGGCCAGACGTCGAGCAGCGGGCGCGGCCAGGTGGAGGCGCTGGCCGGCGACATCATCACGGTGAATCCCGGCGAAGTGCACGACGGCGCCCCGCTCGGCGGCGCGCCCCGCGCGTGGCGCATGCTGTACCTGCCGCCGCAACTCGCCGATGCCATCGCGGCCGACCTGGGCGAAGGCGCCCGCCGCGACTACGCGTTTCACCAGCCGGTCGCCCACCATGCCGCGCTGGCCGACTGTTTCCGGCGGCTGTACGCGGCCGTCACGGGCGACGCGACCGCCCTCTTGCGCGAGCAATTGCTCCTCGAATTGCTGCATGGGCTGCAAGGCGATGCGCCGCGCAACGGGTCCGCATCGGCGACGGCCGCGATCGCTCGGGCGCGGGCGATGATCGACGACGCGCCGGCCGCCGCGCCCAGTCTCGCCGACCTGGCGGCGGCCTGTGGGCTCAGCCGCTTCCAGCTCGTGCGGCAATTCGCGCGGGCGACGGGGCTGACGCCGCACGCCTACCTGATCCAGCGCCGCATCGACACGGCCCGTGCGCTGCTGGCGCGCGGGTCGGCACTGGCGGACGCCGCGGCGGCCAGCGGCTTCGCCGACCAGAGCCACATGACGCGCCTGTTCATCCGCACCTATGGCATCACGCCCGGCGCGTACGCCTGCAATTTCGTTCAATACCCATTCAAAGGCGGCCGCTAACCTGCGTTCCCATGTCGATGACGAGGAGAACGCCGTGTCCGATAAGACCCTGGGTTACTGGTACCTGACGCTGGCCATGGTGCTCGTCGGCAGCACCGTCGTGGCCAGCAAGATCGCCGCCGCCGGCCTGCCGCCGTTCACGGCCACCGCCCTGCGCTTCGCGCTCGCGCTACCCTGTTTTCTGGTGCTGCTGCATGTATCCGGCGAGCGCCTGCCGCGGCCGGGCTGGCGCGACGGCGCCCTCCTCGTCGTGCAGGGGCTGGCCGGCACGGCCGGGTACACGGCGCTGTTGATGGCCGGGCTGCGCGCGACCTCGGCGCTCGATGCCGGCGTCATCCTCGGCACCCTGCCCGTCGTGTCGGCCGTCGTGGCCGTGCTCGTGCTAGGCGAGCGGCCGCGGCCCGCGCTGATGGCGACCGTGCTGCTCGCGGGCGCCGGCCTGTTCGTGCTGCAGCCGGCGGGCCGCGGCGCCGGGTCGTTGACGGGGAATGCGCTCGTCTTCGGCGCCGTGCTGTGCGAAGCGCTGTTCATCCTGCTGAATAAACGGGTGCGGATCGCGATATCGCCGCTCGCCCTGTCGACGCTGATGAGCGCCATCGGCCTCGCCGCGTCGCTACCGTTCGCGCTGGCTGAACGCGGTTCGATGGCGGCCGTGACGCCGGCGGCGCTGCTCGCCGTCGGCTACTATGCGCTGCTGCCGACGGTCGGCGGGTTCCTGCTGTGGTATGCGGGCACGGCCCGCGTCGGCGGGACGGAGGCTGCATTGTTCACGGCGCTGGCACCCGTGGCCGCGCTGCTGCTGGCGGCCCTGCTGCTGGACGAGCCGGTGGGACCACGGCAGTTTGCCGGCATCGCGTTCGTGCTCGCGGCGGTGGGCGTATCGGCACGGCCCGCGGCCCGTCAGGCGCAGGTCTTGCCGCCCACGCCGTGATAGCCCTTCGCCCTCGCGTCCGCTTCCGTCATGTACTCGCCCTTTTTGGTCTTGCCGTAGTACTTGCTGCCTTCGCAGTGATAGACCTTGCTGGCGCTGTTCGCCCACACCTTGCCCGCGCCGCCGCCGGACGCTTCTTTCTTCGGCGCGGGCTTGCTGGCCGCCGGCGCGGTCGGCGCGCCCTTGTCCGGTGCCAGCGGGTTCGGCACGGTGGTCTGGGCGAATGCGGTGGCGGCGGCGAGTGCGGTCAACAGCAGGACGAGATGACGTTTCATGGTGGCTCCAATAGGCCGGATCGAACACCGGCATGTAACTTGCATTGTACGGGTTAGTCCAATACTACGATGGCAACCAGCCCGTTTCGGTGCAAATCGACACCGCCCGTCCGGTTCTGGTGCACGCCTGACATTACATGCAGAACATCGACATCGCTCCCCTCCACGACGACGCGGGCGACCGCCTGGCCGGACTCGGCCGCTGGTGGCTCGACCCCGTGAACGGCCGCATCACGTTGTCGGCCGTGGCCGCATCGTTCTTCGGCACCGGCCGGCATCCGGATTGCCTCGCACGCATCGAGCCCGACGACCGCGCCCTCGTGCATGCGACCCTCGACCGCATCAGGAAAGGCGACGGCGGCGCCGAATGCGAATTCCGCGTGCGCACCGACGGATTCGGCCTGCGCTGGCTGCGCCTGCAGCAGACCGGCACGTCCGCCACCGGCATCCTCGTCGACGTGACGGCCGCCAGGCAGGCTGCCGCGCGCGAGCGGTTCAATTTCGCGCTCACGCAATACCTGGTGGGCACCGACAGCATCGACGACGCCGTCACCGGCATTTTGCAACTCGTGTGCGAGGAACTGGGCTGGGAATGGGGCGCATTCTGGGCGCTCGACGACCGCACCGGCACGCTGCGCTGCCGGTACGCATGGCAGGCGCCGCGGCAGGCGCTGGCGCCGTTCCGGGCCGCGAGCGCGCGCCTGGCGATGGCGCCCGGCGAAGGCCTGATCGGCACCGTCTGGGACAGCGGCGAGGCCCGCTGGATCGAGGACGCGAGCGGCACGGCCGACCTGTTGCGGGCGGAGGCGGCGCGCGCGTGCGGCCTGCAGTCGGCGTACTTCTTCCCCGTGACGTTCGTCGCGTCGGACGCGTGCCTGATGCGGCCCGGCGTGCTCGAATTCTTCAGCGTCCAGCAACGCCAGCCGGACGCGCAGTTGCCGGGCCTGGCGAAATCGATCTCCGCGATGATCGCCCAGGCCGTCGAGCGCATGACGCAGCAGGAGCGCATCCGCGTGCGCGCGCAGACGGACGAGATGACGGGCCTGGCCAACCGCGCCCATTTCTACGACCAGGTCGACCGCCAGTGCCGCGACGCGCGGGCCGGGCAGACGTTCGGCGTGCTGTTCGTCGACCTCGACCAGTTCAAGCCCATCAACGACGCATTCGGGCACGACGCCGGCAACGTCGTGCTGACGACGTTCGCGTCACGCCTGCGCGCGCTGGCGCCGCCCGGCTGGCGCATCGGCCGCCTGGGCGGCGACGAGTTCGCGCTGCTGTCGGCACCCGGCGTCACGCCGCAGGAACTGGAACGCGTCGCCGAGTCCGTGCTGGACGCCGCGCGGCGCCGCTTCGTCTACGGCGAGCACCGGCTCGCGGTGTCGGCCAGCATCGGCATCAGCACGTATCCCGACCACGGCGGCTGCACGCGCGAACTGCTGCACGCGGCCGATGCGGCCATGTACGCCAGCAAGCGGAACGGCCGCAACCTCGCCAGCCGCTTCAGCGGCGACGGCGCGCCGGCCGACGCCGGCCATCGCATCGGCTTGCTGACCGACCTGCATTGCGCGATCCGGCGCGGCGAATTCTTCCTCGAGTACCAGCCGATCCGCACGACCACCGACATGGACATCGACGCCGTCGAGGCGCTGATCCGCTGGCGCCGGCCGAACGGCGAAATCGTCCCGCCGAACGTGTTCATTCCGCTGGCGGAACAGAGCCGCCTGATCGTCGACATCGGCCGCTGGGTCGTGCGCCAGGCGTGCCACGACCTCGCGCGCCTGCGCGCGGCCGGGCTGGGCGGCGTGCGCGTGCACGTCAACATGGCGGCGCCGGAATTCATCGATGCCGAGCTGCCGGACCGGCTGACGGCGATCGCCGCGGCGGCCGGCGTCGATCCGCGCGGCATCTGCCTCGAACTGACGGAAGGCGTCGTGATGAAGCATGCCGACAAATCGATCGCCATCATGCGCGAACTGCGCCGGCGCGGCTTCGGCATCGGCCTGGACGACTTCGGCATGGGCTATTCGTCGCTGTCGCTGCTGAAGAACCTGCCGATCGGCTCGCTCAAGATCGACCGGCTGTTCATGGCCGGCGTGCCGTACGACCGCAACGATTGCGCCATCGTGCGCTCGCTCCTCGACCTCGGCCGGCACATGAAGCTGACGGTGGTCGCGGAAGGCGTCGAGACCGATGCCCAGCTGGGCTATCTGCGCCAGTTCGGCTGTCCCCTCGTGCAGGGCTGGCTGCCGGGCCGGCCGGTGCCGCTGGAGCGCCTGTTCGACCTGATCGCGCAGCCGCAGGCGGCCTGATCGTGCAGCGTCAGTGCACCGCGATGGCCGAGATCTCCACCGCGGCATCCTTCGGCAGGCGCTGGACCTGCACGGTGGCGCGGGCCGGCGGCTTGTCCTTGAAATACGTCGCGTACACCGCGTTCAGCTTCGCGAAGTCGTTCAGGTCCTTCACGTAGACCGTCGTCGAGACGACGTTATCGAGCGTCATCCCGGCGGCGGCGAGCACCGCCTTCAGGTTCTCGAACACCTGCGCGGTCTGCTCCTCGATCGTGCCGGTATTGGTCTGTCCCGTCTTCGGATCGATGGGAATCTGTCCCGCCAGAAACACCATGCCGCCGGACCGTATCGCCTGCGAGTACGGTCCCACCGCGGCCGGCGCGTCCTTGCTCGCGACGACTTCCTTCTGGGGCGTCGAGGCGGCGCCATGGGCCGCACCGAACGGCAGCAAAGCAGCAAAGGCAAGACCCAGGCAGTGCTTCGTGTTCATGATGTTCCTTTCGTGTTGTGGACAGGAGGGCAATGCCAGCCCAGTCTAGCGGCCGTATGTACAGCGTCAAACCACAGAATGGATAGGGCCGGGGACGCCACACGTGGCGGGGACGCCTCACCATGCTGCCCAAAGCGCGGGAAAACCCCTAGAATAGTTGATCCACGGAATCAGCCACCCACCGGATCATCGTACTCATGGAAACCCTGCTCTTCGCCGCCCCGGCGACCCTCGCCGCGACCCTCACCGCCGCCTTGTTCGGCCTGTTGATCGGCAGCTTCCTGAACGTGGTCGTGTACCGCCTGCCCGTGATGGCGCAGCGCGAACTCGACAACTACATCGCGCACGAAGCGGGCAAGGACCTGCCGCACCCGGACCGCTTCAACCTGATGGTGCCCCGCTCGGCCTGCCCGCACTGCGGCCACCAGATCACGGCGCTGGAAAACATCCCCATCGTCAGCTGGCTGGCCCTAAGAGGCAAATGCAGCGCGTGCAAGGCGCCGATCTCGCCCCGCTATCCGATCGTGGAAGCCGTGACGGGCCTGCTGTCGGCCGTGCTGGTCTGGCATTTCGGCAGCGGCTGGCTGGGCCTCGCGAGCCTCGCGTTCGCGTACTTCCTGATCGCAATGACGTTGATCGACTACGACACGAAGACCTTGCCGGACGACCTCACGTACCCGCTCCTGTGGCTGGGCCTGCTCGTGAACCTGGACGGCACCATCGTCCCGCTGCGCGACGCCGTGATCGGCGCCATGGCCGGCTACCTGGCGCTGTGGGCCGTGTACTGGCTGTTCAAGCTCGCCACCGGCAAGGAAGGCATGGGCTACGGCGACTTCAAGCTGCTCGCCGCGCTGGGCGCGTGGATGGGCTGGGCGATGCTGCCGACCATTATCATCCTGTCGTCCGTCGTCGGCGCCATCGTCGGCATCTCGCTGATCGTGTTCGCGCGCCGCGACCGCAATAATCCAATTCCCTTCGGACCGTATCTCGCCGCGGCTGGTATGATCGCACTCTTGTACGGAATACCACTCACCCGCTACGCGCAGGGTTACCTGGTCTAGCCTCGCGCCGGGCCCGAGGATCGCATGGAGACAGCTTCACGTTTTGCGGTAGGGCTCACCGGTGGCATCGGCTGCGGCAAGACGACCGTGGCCGACCTGTTCGCCGCGCGCGGCGCCGCCGTCATCGACACCGACCAGATCGCCCACGGCCTCACGGCCCCGCACGGCGCCGCGATGCCCGCGCTGATCGCGGAATTCGGTCCCGACTACGCCACGCCGGAAGGCGCCCTCGACCGCGCGAAGATGCGCGCGCTCGTGTTCTCCGACCCGTCCGCGCGCGCCCGCCTGGAGGGCATCCTGCATCCCCGCATCCGCGCAGCGACGGCCGCCGCCGCCCTGCTCGCGGATGGTCCTTACACGATCTTCGTCGTGCCGCTGCTGATCGAATCGGGCACATGGCGCGAGCGCGTCGGGCGCGTGCTCGCGATCGACTGTTCCGAGGCGACGCAGGTCGCACGCGTGATGGCGCGCAACGGCCTGACGGAAGACCAGGTCCGCGCCATCATGGCGGCCCAGGTGACGCGGGCGCGCCGCCTGGAAGAAGCGGACGACGTGATCCTGAACGACGCCGGCATCGACGCCCTGTTGCCACAAGTGGAACGCTTGCACCGCGTTTATCTTGATGAAGCGGCAAGATTAACAGTGCCGTCAAGCCAGCGTTTGTAATTTTGTGCATCATGGTTCAGAATCACGAGGTTACTCGCCAGCCTACATTCAGGGGAATGAGAGGAATGACATTTTGATCGTCTATGAATACCCATTCAACGAGCGGATTCGCACGTTGTTGCGGCTGGAGGACCTGTACGAGAAGTTCAAATTCTTTGTAGCCCAAGAACATCCTCTGCAGCACCATGTCGCGCTCGCGACGATCTTCGACATGCTGGAAGTGGCGGGCCGCGCGGACCTCAAGTCCGACCTGCTGCAGGAACTCGAACGCCAGAAGCAGAGCCTGCTGGGCTACCGCAGCAATCCCGCCGTCGCCAGGGACATGCTCGACGCCGTGCTGGCCGAGCTCGACACGGTCAGCAACGCCCTCGTCAACGCCCAGGGCAAGACGGGCCAGAACGTGCGCGACAACGAATGGCTGATGAGCATCCGCGGCCGCACGATCATTCCCGGCGGGGCCTGCGAATTCGACCTGCCGTCCTACCACGCGTGGCAGCGGCGCCCGACCGAACAGCGCCACGCCGACATCATGGCGTGGTTCACCCCGCTGGCCCCGCTGTTCGAGGCCCTGGCCCTCGTGCTGCGCCTGCTGCGCAATTCCGGCGGCCCCGTCAAGATGATCGCCTCGTCCGGCAGCTACCAGCAGATGTTGCAAGGTAAGATGTACCAGATGCTGCGCCTGTCGGTGGACGAATCGCTCGGCGCGATCCCGGAGATTTCCGCCAACAAGTACATGCTGTGGGTACGCTTCACGACCCAGGGCGGCGACCTGAAACCGAAGCCGCTGGAAGAAGACGTCCCGTTCGAACTCACACTCTGCAATTTTTAGAAGCACACCATGACCGTCGTATCCTGCCCCACCTGCGGCAAGAAGGTCGAATGGAAGCCGGAAAACAAATTCCGCCCATTCTGTTCCGAACGCTGCAAGCAAATCGACCTGGGCGCCTGGGCCGAAGAGAAATACACGATTCCCGGCGCGCCGCCCGGGGACGCCGACGACGAATCCGTCTCGAAAGAATAACCGCTCACCGTCAGCACTGGTCGCGACCGTCGTCCCCGCGAAGGCGGGGACCCATGCTGAACTTCGGCATTCGGTACTTCGGAAGAACCCGAGTATGCTCAGTAGCCGACTGCGGATTCTCAGTATGGATTCCCGCTCGAGCGGGAATGACCTGGATGCTCGCCGTACCGCACCTGATCCAGCCACTCGAGCAACGGAATCGTCGCGGGCAGCAGAGGACTGACGGCATACGCGCCCTGCCACGCGAACGCCTGCCCTTCCAGGCTTTGCGGCTCGCCTTCCCACGCGCGGCTGATGTAGAAGTAGAGCCGCACGTGCGCATGCTCGTACACGTGTTCGACGCAGCACCAGGGCTCGGCCGAGATCACCTTCACGCCCAGTTCTTCGACGAATTCGCGCTGCAGCGCGTGGAAGATGTCCTCGCCCGACTCGACCTTCCCGCCCGGGAATTCCCAGTAGCCGGCGTACGGCTTGCCGTCCGGACGCTGGCCCAGCAGCACGTCGCCGTTCGGGCGCATCAGCACGCCCACGGCCACGTCGACCGGCTTGTCCACGGCTTCAGACATCGACCTGTTCCTGTACCGGCGCGGGCGGCAGCTTGCCCGCGTAGTCCTTGGCGAACTGCCACGCCACGCGGCCCGAGCGCGAACCGCGGCCCAGTGCCCAGCGCAGCGCGTCGCCGCGCGCGCCTTCGATCTGCTCCGGCGTGCAGCCGAAGCTCGCCAGCCAGTGGCCGACGATGTCCAGGTAGTCGTCCTGCTTGAACGGATAGAACGACAGCCACAGGCCGAAGCGCTCGGACAGCGAGATCTTTTCCTCGACCGTCTCGGCCGGGTGCAGGTCGTCGTCGGCCACGTGCTTGTAGCCGGCGTTGTCCGAGAATTTTTCCGGCATCAGGTGACGGCGGTTCGACGTCGCGTAGATCAGCACATTGTCCGACTGCGCCGCGATGCTGCCGTCCAGCGCCACCTTCAGCGCCTTGTAGCCCGCCTCGCCCTCCTCGAAACTGAGGTCGTCGCAAAAGATCACGAAGCGCTCCGGCCGGCCCGCGACGAGGTCGACGATGTCCGGCAGGTCGGCCAGGTCGGCCTTGTCCACTTCGATCAGGCGCAGGCCCTGCGGCGCGAACTGGTTCAGGCACGCCTTGATCAGCGACGATTTACCGGTGCCGCGCGCGCCCGTCAGCAGCACGTTGTTGGCGGGACGCTTCGTCACGAACTGGCGCGTGTTCTGCTCGATCTGCTCTTTCTGCGGACCGATGTGCTGCAGGTCGTCCAGGCGGATGTTCGCCGTGTGCGCCACGGCCTGCAGGTACTTGATGTTGCCCGCACCCGGGCGCTTGCGCCAGCGGTAGGCGTAACCGTGGCGGAAATCCGGATCGCGCGGTGCCGCGGGCGGCAATAAAGCCTCCACGCGCGCCAGCAGGGCTTCGGCGCGGTGCAGGAAGTTTTCCAGCTGGTTCATCGATTCAGGAACGGTAGTCGGCGTTGATCGAGACGTAGTCGTGCGACAGGTCGCAGGTCCACACGGTGGCATCCGCCTCGCCGCGCGCGAGCACGACGCGCACGAGGATCTCGGCCTTCTTCATCACGCGCTGGCCATCCTCTTCCTTGTAGTCCGGATTGCGGCCGCCGGCCTTGGCGACGAGGACGTCGTCCAGGTACAGGTCGAGCTTCGCCGTATCGAGGTCGTCGACGCCCGCGTAGCCGATGGCGGCCAGGATGCGGCCCAGGTTCGGGTCCGATGCGAAGAACGCGGTCTTCACGAGCGGCGAGTGGGCGATGGCGTAGGCGATCTTGCGGCACTCTTCCATGTCGCGGCCCTGCTCCACGGTGATCGTGATGAACTTGGTGGCGCCCTCGCCGTCGCGGATGATCTGCTGCGCCAGGTGGCGCGAGATGCCGGTGACGGCGTCGCGCAGCGCTGCGTAGTCCGGGCTCTCGGTCGAATCGACGACGAGCGAACCCGCGCCCGTGGCGACGAGGATGAACGAGTCGTTGGTCGACGTGTCGCCGTCGATCGTGATGCTGTTGAACGAGCGGTCGGCCGCGTATTTCACCAGTTCGTCCAGCACGGGTTGCGCGACCTTCGCGTCGAAGGCGAGATAGCCCAGCATCGTCGCCATGTTCGGCTTGATCATGCCGGCGCCCTTGCTGATGCCGGTCATCGTGACCGTATGGCCGCCGATGGTCGTCGTCAGCGACGCCGCTTTCGGCTGCGTGTCCGTCGTCATGATGGCTTCGGCCGCGTTGAACCAGTTGTCCGCCTTCAGGTTCGCGATGGCGGCCGGCAGGCCCGCGACGATCTTTTGCACCGGCAGCGGTTCCAGGATCACGCCGGTGGAAAACGGCAGCACCTGCTGCGCGTCGAGGCCGAGCAGGCGCGCCACTTCGGCGCACGTGGCCTGCGCGTTCTGCAGGCCCGGCTCGCCGGTACCCGCGTTCGCGTTGCCCGTGTTGACGACCAGCGCGCGGATCGCTTTGCCGCCGCCCTTCACTGCTTCGAGGTTCGCCTTGCTGACCTGGACCGGCGCCGCGCAGAAGCGGTTCTTCGTGAACACGCCGGCGACGGTCGCCCCTTCGGCGAGCTTCATCACCAGCACATCCTTGCGGTTCGGCTTCTTGATGCCGGCTTCGGCGTAACCGAGTTCGATGCCGGCGACGGGTTTCAGCTCGGCGGCGACGGGCAGGGGGGAATTGACGGCCATGGCGTTCTCTAATGAAAAGATGGAAAGAAGGTCCGGTATTGTAACGCCTGCAGACGACATGCACGTTCGCGAGCCTGCTGTCCGCGGCCGCCGAATACGTCATCCCCGCGCAGGCGGGGATCCAAGTTTCTATGCGCTGCCGCTGTGCATGCAAAATTGGGCCCCCGCCTCCGCGGGGGGCGACGGTTCATATGCGCCGAGCTCACGGACGCCTGCTGTTAATACACGCTTAAGTTGACCACTTAATAATCGGCAACACTACTTACCCGGCGCTGACGCTTTGGTAAGATGGCCCATCCACCGGAGGTTCAATGACCGACAACCAACGCGATGTAATGAGCGCCGGCTTTTCGCTGGCGATCGTCCTGTGTGCCCTGTTCGTGACGCAGCGCTTCATCCTGCCGCTGCTGTGGGCCGCGATCCTGTGCATCGCCACGTGGCCGCTGTACGCGCGCGTCCGCACGGCGCTGGGCGGGCGCACGATCGCCGCGGCGGCCCTCGTCACCCTCATCGTCGCCATCGTGTTCATCGCGCCCCTCGCGCTGGGCGTCACGTCGGCAGCGCGCCAGGCGCCCGCACTGGCGCAGCTGGTCGCGAGCGCCAATACGGAAGGCCTCGCCGCGCCCGAGTGGCTGCACCGCATCCCGTTCGCCGGCGACGCCATCTACAACTGGTGGCTGGCCACGCTCGGCCAGCCGCACGGCCTTGCGCACCTGCTGCAGGACGGCTCCGTCGGCCGCATGCAGACCGCGAGCGAAGTCCTCAAGCGCGTCGGCAGCGGCGTCATGCACCGCCTCGTCGACATGCTGTTCGCCTTCCTGTGCCTGTTCTTCTTCTACAAGGACGGCGCCGCATTGCAGCGCCAGACGGACGCCATCGGCGCCCACCTGATCGGCACGCGGCGCTGGACCTTGTTCTCGCTGAAGGTGCCCGTCGCGGTGCGCGCCACCGTCAACGGGCTCGTGCTCGTCGGCCTCGCGGAAGGCGTCCTGCTGGGCATCGGCTACCAGGTCGCGGGCCTGCCGTCGGCCGTGCTGTGGGCCGCCGCCACGGGCATCCTCGCCATCATCCCGTTCGGCGCCCCGCTCGCCTTCGGCGCCGCCGCCGCGCTGCTCGCGTACCAGGGCGCGACGATCGCGGCGATCGCGATCCTCGCCTGGGGCGCCGTCATCCTGTTCATCGCGGATCACTTCGTGCGGCCGGCGATGATCGGCAATGCGACGCAGCTGCCGTTCGTCGCCGTCCTGCTGGGCATCCTCGGCGGCGTCGAGACACTGGGTCTCATCGGGCTGTTCGTCGGGCCTGTCGTGATGACCTTGTTCGTCACGCTGTGGCATGAGGCGCGCGCGTTGCGCGAGGCGCATACCGCTTGACCCTCACCTAACGTGAGGCCCGAGACTGGCCGCACGCTGAAGAACGGAGACGAACGATGCTGAAAGTAGGAGAGCTGGCCGCGCTGGCCAACCTGACGGTGCGCACCCTGCACCACTACGACAGCATCGGCCTGCTCCGTCCTTCCGCGCGTTCCGATGCCGGCTACCGGCTCTACGACCGCGACGACGTGGCCCGCCTGCACCGCATCCAGGCCCTGCGCGCGTTCGGTTTGAGTCTCGCCGACATCGCCCTCACGCTGGACAGTCCGGCCGGCTCGCCGCTGGCGATCGTCGACCGCCAGCTGGAAGCGCTCGAAACGCGCATGGCGGAAGCCAGGCGCCTGCGCGACCAGCTGCTGCGCGTGCGCGAAGAACTCGTGCGCGGCAGCGCGCCGGACCTGTCCACGTGGCTCACCACACTGGAGAACACCATGGACATGATGAACGTATATGAACGCTATTTCACCAAGGAGGAACTGGAACGGCTGCCGATGGTCCGCAGCGACGCCGCCCAGGCGCAATGGCAGGCGATGGTCGAACAGGTGCGCGGCCTGATCGAATCGCAGGTGCCCCCTGGCTCGGATGCCGCCAAGGCTTTTGCGCTGCGCTGGCTGCAGACATTCGACCGCGACACCGGAGGCGACGCGGCGCTGCAGGCAAAGCTGAACGCGATGGTCGAACGCGAACAGGACGCCGTCGGCATGCCTGCGCAGATTTTCGGCTACGTGAAGGCGGCCGTCGGCGAACTGAAATTCGACACGTGGGCGAAGTATCTGCGGCCGGAAGTCCTCGACCGCATGCGCCGCCACATCGCCGCGCGTGGCGAGGAGTGGACGCCCCTGATCGCGCAGGTGCAGGCCGAAATCAAGGCCGATCCGGACGCGACGGGTCCGCGCGCACGCGACCTGGGACGCCAGTGGATGGCCCTGTTCCACGACATGGTCGGCACCGACCCGCAGGACGTCGACGCCTTCCGCAAGGCCACCGCGACGGAACCCCTGCTGCGCATGGGGCCGGGCATCGGCGACGCGACACTGGCCTGGCTGCGCAAGGCGCTGACCGCCTGAAGCAATTACTCAAATTCGGGGTCAGACCCCTTTTTTGACAAAATTCGGGGTCAGAGCACTTTTTCGAGCACGATCTTTCGGGCAATCCCGAACGCGTGATCGCTGCGGGATTATGCGTTCGCACGGCCATGGCGCTGCCTGCCATCGAAAACAATGCCCGACCGGACATTGATCGTAAATGTGCTCTGACCCCGAATTCAAAGAAAAATGTGCTCTGACCCCGAATTTTAGGGCGCAAAAAAAGCACCCCGCGGGGTGCTTTTCGTTTGGGGCTACTGCATCACGCCAGCTTGCCGTGGCAAGCCTTGAACTTCTTGCCGCTGCCGCACGGGCACGGGTCGTTGCGGCCGACCTTCACGCCCATGTAGGTGGTGGCCGGATCGTCCGCCATCGCCGTCGTGCCCGGGGTCGCCGCGAGCGGCGCCATCAGTTCTTCCGGCGCCGCGGTCGGGTCGAAGTCGGCGTGCTGGTAGTTGATGTTTTCCAGGTGCGCAGCCGCCGCCTGCATCGCCGCTTCCGCCGCCTCGACTTCCTCGCGGGTCTGGATGCGGACGGTCATGATGGTGCGGATGACTTCGTTCTTGATCTGGTCCAGCATGGCGCCGAACAGTTCGAACGCTTCCCGCTTGTATTCCTGCTTCGGGTTCTTCTGCGCATAGCCGCGCAGGTGGATGCCCTGGCGCAGGTGGTCCAGGGCGGCCAGGTGCTCGCGCCAGTGCGTGTCGATGTTCTGCAGCATGACGTTGCGCTCGAAGCCGCCGAACGCTTCCTTGCCGACGATGCCGACCTTCGCCTCGTACGAGCTTTCCGCAGCGGCCAGCACGCGCTCGAGGATGTCGTCGTCGTTCAGGTTCGGTTCGTCCTCCAGCATCTTCGCCAGCGGCACCGGCAGGGCCCATTCGTCGGCCAGCACGCGTTCCAGCGACGGGATGTCCCACTGCTCTTCCACCGACTCCGCCGGCACATGGGTGCGCACGACGTCGGTGAACACGCCGATGCGCAGGCTGGCGATCAGCTCGGAGATGTCGGCCGCTTCCAGCAACTCGTTACGCTGGGTGTAGATCACCTTGCGCTGGTCGTTGGCGACGTCGTCGTATTCCAGCAGCTGCTTGCGGATGTCGAAGTTGCGCGCCTCGACCTTGCGCTGCGCGCCTTCGATCGAGCGCGTGACCATGCCCGCTTCGATCGGCTCGCCTTCCGGCATCTTGAGACGGTCCATCACGGCGCGCACGCGGTCGCCCGCGAAGATGCGCAGCAGGGGGTCGTCCAGCGACAGGTAGAAGCGCGACGAACCCGGGTCGCCCTGGCGACCGGAACGGCCGCGCAGCTGGTTGTCGACGCGGCGCGATTCATGGCGCTCAGTGCCGATGATATGCAGGCCGCCCTGCGCGACGACATGGTCGTGCAGCGACTGCCATTCCTCGCGCAGCTTGGCCGACTGCTCGTCCTTCTGTTCCGGCGACAGCGATTCGTCCGCTTCGATGAACTGGATCTGCTTCTCGACGTTGCCGCCCAGGACGATGTCGGTACCGCGGCCCGCCATATTGGTGGCGATCGTGATCATCTTCGGACGACCGGCCTGCGCGATGATCTCCGCCTCGCGGGCGTGCTGTTTCGCGTTCAGCACGTTGTGCGGCAGCTTGGCCTGGTCCAGGATACCCGACAGCAGTTCCGAGTTCTCGATCGACGTCGTGCCGACGAGGACCGGCTGGCCGCGCTCGTAGCAGTCGCGGATGTCGTTCACCATCGCCTGGTATTTTTCCTGCGCCGTCTTGTACACCTGGTCCTGGCGGTCCTTGCGCTGCGACGGACGGTTCGGCGGGACGACGACGGTTTCCAGGCCGTAGATCTCCTGGAATTCGTACGCCTCCGTGTCCGCCGTACCGGTCATGCCGGACAGCTTGCTGTACATGCGGAAGTAGTTCTGGAACGTGATCGACGCGAGCGTCTGGTTCTCGTTCTGGATGCGCACACCCTCTTTCGCTTCCACGGCCTGGTGCAGGCCGTCGGACCACCGGCGGCCCGTCATCAGGCGGCCCGTGAATTCGTCGACGATCACGACCTCGTTGTTCTGCACGACGTAGTGCTGGTCCTTGTGGTACAGCACGTGCGCGCGCAGGGCGGCGTACAGGTGGTGGATCAGCGTGATGTTGGCGGCGTCGTACAGCGACGCGCCTTCCGGCAGCAGGCCCATCTTCGTCAGGATGGACTCGGCCTTTTCGTGGCCGGCCTCGGTCAGCAGCACGGTGTGCGCCTTCTCGTCCTTCGTGTAGTCGCCCGGGACTTCGATGTTGCCCTTGCCGTCCGGGGTCTCCTCGCCGATCTGCAGGGTCAGCAGCGGCGGGACTTCGTTGATCTTGTGGTACAGCTCCGTGTGGTTCTCGGCCTGCCCGGAAATGATCAGCGGGGTACGCGCTTCGTCGATCAGGATCGAGTCCACCTCGTCGACCACGGCGAAGTTCAGGCCACGCTGCACGCGCTCGCGCATCTCGTAGACCATGTTGTCGCGCAGGTAGTCGAAGCCGTATTCGTTGTTGGTGCCGTACGTGATGTCGGAACCGTAGGCTTTCTGCTTGCTGTCGTGATCCATCTGCGACAGGTTCACGCCCGTCGTCAAACCGAGCCAGCCGTACAGGCGGCCCATCTGCTCGGCGTCGCGCTGGGCCAGGTAATCGTTGACCGTCACGACGTGCACGCCCTTGCCGGACAGCGCGTTCAGGTACACGGGCAGGGTCGCCATCAGCGTTTTACCCTCGCCGGTGCCCATCTCGGCGATCTTGCCGTAGTGGAGGACCATGCCGCCGATCAGCTGCACGTCGAAGTGGCGCATCTTCATGACGCGCTTGGCGGCTTCGCGGCAGACGGCGAAGGCTTCCACGAGGATGTCGTCCAGGGTAGCGCCCCCGGCCAGGCGTTGCTTGAATTCGTTTGTCTTTGCCTGGAGATCGGCATCGGACAGCGCTTCCATCTGCGGCTCGAGCGCGTTGATCTCGCGTACGGATTTTTGGTATTGCTTGAGCAGACGCTGGTTACGGCTGCCGAAAATCTTGGTCAGGAATGACATGCTGTGTTCTTCAAAAGTACGCCGCGAAAAAGGTCCGAGGAGCCCAGGATGATAGCAAAAACATATCTCACCGAGAGCGCCAATGGCAAAAAGCCACCGATTTTATCATGCGATCCGGCCACACTTGGGGGTCGCCCGGCGGATCACAAGTGCGGCTGGCAAAAAATGTTATCAAACTGCATTCGATTTCACACAGGCGCACACGATTCTTCGCGACAGGCGGCGCGGCTGTGGTATGTTCCAAGCATGCAGTCCTCTTCGAACCAGCGTCCCTTCCACATCTACGGCACCCGCGACCGCAAGACGTCGTTCGTGGCGACCGACTTCCTGCGCGCCAACGACCGCCTCGCCGCCCTGATGCCGACCGCCCTGCGCGTGGGCAATTTGCAGCGCGACGTCAAGGTGATCCTGCCGCCGATGTACGCCGGCTGCGACGTGCTGTCGTTCCAGGATACCGTGCTGACCCTCGCCGTGCCCTCTTCCGCCGTCGCGGCCAAGCTCAAGCAGCAGCTGCCCAAGCTGCAGGCGGGTTTGCAGAAAAAGGGATGGCAGGTGGAGAACGTGCGCATCAAGATCCAGATGCGGCCGAACGTGCCCGTGCGCGAGGAGCTGAAGCCGTCCTCGCTGACCTTGCCGCCGACGGCGGTGGATGCGTTCGAGCAGTTGGGGGAGACGTTGCCGGAAACGCCGCAGAACGCGGCGCTGATCGCGGCGATCAGGAGGCTGGCGGAGAGACGGAAGAAATAGCACCGTCGTTACCCCCAAGACCGTCGTTCCCGCGCAGGCGGGAACCCAATTTACGCCAGCACTGCGCTGACGCACTTGGATTCCCGCCTTCGCGGGAATGACGTTGTTTGGCGCCGCGGGTAAGTCAGCCCGTCAGGTCAGCGCCCACTCCCTTTCCATCTGCGCGCCGTAAGACACCGGCGCCCGCTCCTGCGCATCGAACGTCACGATCTCGTACGAATCCGGATGCGCCAGCAGCTCGCGCAGCAGCAGGTTGTTCAGGCCGTGGCCCGACTTGTGCGCCTCGTAGCTGGCCAGCAGCGGCGAGCCGACGAGGTACAGGTCGCCGATCGCATCGAGGATTTTATGGCGCACGAACTCGTCGTCGTAGCGCAGGCCGTCCGCATTCAGGATGCGGTACTCGTCCATCACGATCGCGTTTTCCAGCGAGCCGCCGCGCGCCAAGCCCATGCCGCGCAGGCTTTCGACGTCCTGCATGAAGCCGAACGTGCGGGCGCGCGCCACATCGTGCACGTACGAGACCTTGCCGAAGTCGACGATCGCGCGCTGCGTCGTGCCGTCCACGGCCGGGTGGTTGAATTCGATGAAGAAGTCGAGCTTGAAGCCGTCGTACGGGCTCAGGCGCGCCCATTTCTCGTTGGCACCGCTGCCCTGGCGGACTTCCACGGGTTTCAGCACGCGGATGAATTTCTTGGGTACGGCCTGCTCCTGCACGCCCGCCTGCTGCAGCAGGAAAACGAACGACGACGCGGAACCGTCCATGATCGGGATCTCTTCGGCCGTGACATCGACGTACAGGTTGTCGATGCCGAGGCCGGCGCAGGCCGACATCAGGTGCTCGACGGTCGAGACGCGCGCATCGCCCTGCGTGAGCACCGACGCCATGCGGGTATCGCCCACGATATCGGCATTCGACGGGAACTCGACGATGGGCTCGAGATCTACGCGGCGGAACACGATACCCGTATCGGCGGCCGCCGGACGCAGGGTCAGCTCGACCTTGGTGCCGGAGTGCAAACCGACACCTGTCGTGCGCACCAGTTGTTTGATGGTTCGTTGTTTGAGCATCGTTCGATTATATCGTAGCGTTTACAGCCTTGCCGGGGACCGCCGCCCCCGGTGGCAGGAACACCACGTTTTCAAGGATGCTCGGCTTCCGCGTGGATGGTTTCGTGGCGGATCAGGTACAGGCCACTGCCGACGATGATGGCGGCGCCCAATAAAGTGTATTCATCTGGCAAGGTTTTCCACATGAGCCAGTCGATGGCCACGCCCCAGGCCAGCGCCGTGTACTCGAACGGCGCCACCACCGACGCCTCGCCGTGGCTGAACGCCTCCGTCAGCGCCAGCTGGCCGAAAAAGCCGCTCACGGCCAGCATCAGGATCAGCAGCCAGTGCTCGGCCTGCACGGGCACCCACGCGGGCGCGGCCATGGGCGTTGCACCGATGGCCATCAGCACCATCAGCCAGAACATCATGTGCTCGCCCCGGTCCGTGCGCGCGAGCACGCGTCCGGCGACGGCCGACACGGCATAGCACACGGCCGCGGTCAGCACGGCGAGTCCGCCCATCGAGAAAAAGCCGGCGCCGGTCGGCCGCAGCACGACGAGCACGCCCGCCATGCCGACGCCGATCGCGATCCAGCGCGCGCCGTTCACGCGCTCGCCCAGCACGAACACGGACAGCACGGTGATCAGGATCGGGCCGATGAAGAAGATGGAATACGCCTCGGCCAGCGACAGCGTCTTGAGGCCGTACGTGAACAGCGCCAGCATCG
Source organism: Massilia cellulosiltytica (assembly GCF_047325105.1). NCBI lineage: Bacteria > Pseudomonadati > Pseudomonadota > Betaproteobacteria > Burkholderiales > Oxalobacteraceae > Massilia > Massilia cellulosiltytica. The sequence continues at coordinate 5,711,495 of NZ_CP168562.1, forward strand.
CGATGCCGATGGCGCCGCGCAGCAGGTGCAGCGGCCAGCGGATGCGCAGCAGCGACCGCTGCCCGCCGCGCCAGAACAGGTACGCACCGACGAGCGGCAGCGCGGACAGCGCGCGGATCGCCGCCACCTGCAGCGCCGGGAAGTGCGCGGACAGCAGCTTCATCGTCATGTCCATGATGGAGAACATGGCGACGCAGACCAGCATCGCGCGGATGCTCCGCATATTGCCGGCGAGGCGACTCAAAGGCGCATCTCCATGAACAGCGACAGCGGATCCTCCCGGTAATCGCCGAACGGCGCACGGCGCTCGAAGCCGAGACGCTCGTACAAACCGATGGCTTCCGGCTGGTGAATGCCCGTCTCCAGGCGCAACACCGAGAGGCCGGACATCCGCGCGAACATCACGAGGTGCTCGAGCAGCTTGCGGCCCGTCCCGAGGCCGCGCTTGCGCTCGTCCACGAACATGCGCTTGACCTCACCATACTCCTGCTTGTTGACGAGGGCCGCGCACCCGACCGCCGCGCCGTCGACGTCGCGCGCGACGAGGAACAGCACGTCGCCCTGCATCAGCGACGCGATGTCCATCAGGTGGTTGCTCTCGGCCGGATACAGCGCGGCGCAGTACGCGTCGAGACGCGCGAGCATGTCGCGCACCTCGGGCTGGTCCGGCGTTTCGGCGTTGACGATCAAGGTCAGCCCAGTTGCTTCAGGAGCGTCTCGGCCGACGACACATCGAAGCCGCCGTTCTCGATGTTCAGCTGCTTGACGACGCCGTCCTGCACCAGCATCGAGTAGCGCTTGGAGCGCACGCCGAAGCCCTTGGCGACGAGGTCGAATTCCAGGCCCAGCGCCTTGGTGAACGTGGCGCTGCCGTCGGCCATCATGCGGACGATGCCGGTGGCCTTCTGGTCGCGGCCCCAGGCGCCCATCACGAACGCGTCGTTCACCGAGATGCACCAGATCTCGTCGACGCCCTTGGCTTTCAGCTGGTCGGCCAGCTGGATGTAGCCGGGCAGGTGCTGCGCGGAGCAGGTCGGGGTGAAGGCGCCCGGCAGGCCGAAGATGGCGATGGTCTTGCCCTTCACCAGGTCGGCCACGTTGAACGTGTTCGGACCGAGCGCGCAGCCTTCGGTTTCGATGTCGATGAATTCTTGCAGGGCGCCTTCCGGCAGGCGGTCGCCGATCTGGATCGTCATGGTGGTATTCCTTTCAAGTTTCAAGAACCCGCAAGTATGCCTGATCCAGACCAAACCGGGGTCAGAGCCCTTATTTTGGAAACTGCCTGAGAGCTGTTTCCAAAAATCGGGCTCTGACCCCGGTTCTCAAAAACGAAAGGCCAGGCTGCTTGGAACAGCCTGGCCCCGCATCATGGAGCGCCGGTGGTCAGCCGGCGTTGGAGTCTGCTACTCAGTCGGCCTGCTTGCGCAGGAACGCCGGGATGTCGTAGGTCTCGACACCGTTGTTCTGCATCGCGCGCACCTGCTCGGAGGCCTGCTCGCGGCGCCACACGGCCGGCTGCTTCATGCCGTCCATCGCGCCGGCGGTCGCCGTACCCATGGTCACGCCGGCCGTCACGCCCGGGGTGCCCGACATCATCGGCGCGCCGTACGTGCCGGTGCGCAGCACCTGCTGCGGCTGCACCAGCGAGATGTTGGCCTTGTTCTTGCCCAGGCCCGTCGCGACGACGGTCACGCGCAGTTCGTCGCCCATCTCGTCGTCGTAGGCGATGCCTTGTGCGATCGCGGCGTCCGGTGCAGCGAAGGCGCGCACGGCGGCCATGACTTCCTTGATCTCCTTGCCTTTCAGGCCGCGCGATGCGGTGACGTTCACCAGCACGCCCTTCGCGCCCGACAGGTCGATACCGTCCAGCAGCGGCGAAGCGACGGCCTGTTCGGCGGCGATGCGTGCGCGGTCGACGCCCGACGCGGTCGCGGTGCCCATCATGGCCTTGCCCTGCTCGCTCATGATGGTCTTCACGTCGTTGAAGTCGACGTTGATGTGGCCCGGGACGTTGATGATCTCGGCGATACCGGCGACGGCGTTGTTCAGCACATCGTCCGCATGCTTCATCCAGTCCAGCATCGATTCGTCTTCATAGATGTCTTCCAGCTTCTCGTTCAGGATGACGATCAGGGAGTCGACGTGCTTGGTCAGTTCGTTCAGGCCGTTTTCCGCGACGTCCATGCACTTCTGGCCTTCGTACGAGAACGGCTTCGAGACGACGGCCACGGTCAGCGCGCCCAGGCTCTTGGCGACTTCCGCGACGATCGGCGCGGCGCCGGTGCCCGTGCCGCCGCCCATGCCGGCGGCGATGAAGACCATGTGCGCACCGCGCAGCGCGTCTTCGATGCGCATGCGCGATTGCTCGGCCAGCTGGCGGCCGATTTCCGGACGCATGCCCGCACCCAGGCCGGACTCGCCGATCTGGATGATGTTGTGGGCGCTGGATGCGGCCAGCGCCTGGGCGTCGGTATTCGCCGCGATGAACTCCACGCCGGCGACGCCCTTGTTGATCATATGCTGGACCGCATTGCCACCCGCGCCGCCAACGCCGACGACCTTGATGACCGTGCCCAATGCTGCGTTATCGACCATATCGAACTCCATGATGAACTCCTAATCTCGATGAGCCGTTTCCAAGCCCGAATCCTCGCACAAGAAGCCAGGGCTCGAGATTGGAAACGCGCCACTATTTTAAAAATGTTTCGTGTCCGTTACCAAGCAAATCTGCTACTAGCTGTTACAACAACTCCGAAAAACCCGCCACCCGTTGCGTTTACGTTGTTCCCATCCTGGCTCACGCGCGCTGCGGTCCTCCGCCGCCTCAGAAATTCCCGAGGAACCACTCTTTCATTCGTTGCCACACTGCCTTCACCGACCCGTCCTGACGGGTGACGATATGACCGCGCAGGTACTGTTTTTTCGCTTCCAGCAGCAGACCGAGGACAGTCGCGTAGCGCGGGCTGCGCACGACGTCCGCCAGTTGGCCGCGGTATTCCGGCGTGCCGAGGCGCGCCGGCTTCAGGAAGATGTCTTCCGCCATTTCGATCATGCCCGGCATGATCGACGAACCGCCCGTCAGCACGATGCCCGACGAGAGCACGCCTTCGTAGCCGGACTCGCGCACGACCTGGTGCACCATCGCGAACAGTTCTTCCACGCGCGGCTCGATCACGGCAGCCAGCGCCTGGCGCGACAGCGAACGCGGACCGCGGTCGCCGAGGCCCGGCACTTCCAGCGACTCGCCCGGATCGGCCAGCACCTGCTTGGCCACGCCGTAGCGGATCTTGATCTCTTCCGCCTCGCCCGTCGGCGTGCGCAGCGCCATCGCGATGTCGCTCGTGATCTGGTCGCCGGCGATCGGCAGCACGGCCGTGTGGCGGATCGCGCCGTCGCTGAACACCGCGATGTCGGTGGTGCCGCCGCCGATGTCGATCAGCACGACGCCCAGTTCCTTCTCGTCGTTCGTCAGCACGGAGTCGGCCGACGCCATCGGCTGCAGGATCAGGTCCGAGACCTCGAGGCCGCAGCGGCGCACGCACTTTACAATATTCTGGACCGCGGACACCGCACCGGTGACGATGTGCACGCGCACCTCGAGGCGGATGCCGCTCATGCCGATCGGCTCGCGCACGTCTTCCTGGTTGTCGACGATGAATTCCTGCGGCACCGTGTGCAGCAGCTGCTGGTCGGTCGGGATGTTCACGGCCTTCGCCGTCTCGATCACGCGCGCCACGTCCGTGGCCGTCACTTCCTTGTCCTTGATGGCGACCATCCCGCTCGAGTTGAACGAGCGGATATGGCTGCCGGCGATCCCCGCATACACGTTGCGGATCTTGCAGTCGGCCATCAGCTCGGCTTCCTCGAGCGCGCGCTGGATGGATTCGACGGTCGCTTCGATGTTGACGACAACGCCCTTCTTCAAACCCTTGGACTCGTGCTGGCCCAGTCCGATCACCTCGTGGCGCCCGTCGGCCATCACCTCGGCCACCACCGCCACTACCTTCGAGGTACCGATGTCGAGGCCGACGATCAGGTTCTTCGCGTCTTTTGTCATGTTTGCTGTCGCCTGCTTAAATTAGATCTGCTTTGTAGTTTTGGTATTTGTTTTTTTCTTCACTGCCGCCTTCACGGGCTTGGTCGCATCCGCCGGCACGGTCAATGCCGCCGAGGACAGCGCCAGACCGTTCGGATAACGCATGTCGATCGTATCGATGCGCCCCTCCTGCAGTCTAGCCACCAGCTGGGGGTAAATGCTCACCAGCCGCTGCACGCGCCCGTGCAGCGTGTCCTTGTCCTTCTCGCGTCCCAGCTCCACGCTCATGCCGTTGTTCAGCTTCACGGTCCAGGCGTAACGGTTCGACAGGTTGATCGACTCCGGCACCAGGCGGATCGGCGCGAACCAGCGGCGCAGTTCCGCGAAGCGCGTGAGCACTTCCTTCTCGCTGCCGGGAGGACCATCGAACGCAGGCAGTGCGTGGTCCTCGTCGGTCTCGGCCTCGCCCAGGTTGGCCGTGAACACATCGCCCTTCACCGACAACAGCTTGCCGTCCTCGCCCCAGGTGCCGAGCGCCTCGTGCTCTTCCACCTGCACGATCAACTGGTTCGGCCACTCGCGGCGTACGCTGGCCTTGCGCACCCACGGCACGGCCTCGAAGGTGGTGCGTACCTGTTCGAGGTCGGTCGTGAAGAAGTTACCGCTGATCTTCCCGAGCACCCCGTTACGCACCGTCAGCTCGTTCACGTGCTGCAGGTCCAGCCCGTACATGCTCTCGACCCGCACCGCGCGCAAGGTGAACATCGGGCGCTGCGACAGCCACCACAATCCCGACGCCACGCACGCGAGCGCCACCAGCGCGGTGAGCGCGCTGGCGGTTGCATTCAGAGCTCGCACGTCATGCCACATTTTGCTTCCTTATCCCTTCTTCACCTGACCAGCTTTCAAGCTGGCGGAGCGCAGGATGTCCACGCACAGGTCTTCGTAGCTCGTGCCCTCGGCGCGCGCCGCCATCGGCACGAGCGAGTGCGTCGTCATGCCCGGCGACGTGTTCACCTCCAGCAGGAACGGCGCATTGTCCGACGCGCGCAGCAGCACGTCGATGCGGCTCCAGCCTTCGCAGCCGAGCGCGCGGTACGCGTTCACCACATGCGCCTGGATCGCGGCCGTCGTCGCCGCGTCGAGCGGCGCCGGGCAGTGGTACTTGGTGTCGTCCGTGAAGTACTTGTTCTGGTAGTCGTAATTGCCCTCGGGCGCGACGATCTCCACGATCGGCAGCGCGCGCGCGGTCGGGCCGCCGCCCAGCACCGGCACGGAAAATTCGCGGCCCTGGATGAACTGCTCGACCAGCACCACCTTGTCGTACTGGCGCGCCAGGTCGACGGCGGCCTGCAGGCCGGCCGCATCAAGCACCTTGGTGATGCCGATGGTGGAACCTTCCAGCGGCGGCTTGACGATCAGCGGCAGGCCCAGTTCGGCGACGATGGCGTCGGTGTCGACGTTCGCACCGGCCGCGATGGTGACGTAACGCGGCGTCGGCACGCCGGCCGCCAGCCACACGATCTTGGTCGTGACCTTGTCCATGCCGACGCTCGATGCCATCACGCCGCTGCCCGTGTACGGGATGCCCAGCAGTTCCAGCGCGCCCTGCAGTGTGCCGTCCTCGCCGTAGCGGCCGTGCAGCGCGATGAACACGCGGTCGAATTTTTCCGCGGCCAGTTCGGCCAGCGAGCGCTCGGCCGGGTCGAACGCGTGCGCGTCGATGCCCTTGGACTTCAAGGCCTGCAGCACGCCGCTGCCCGAAATCAGCGAAATCTCGCGCTCGGCGGACCGGCCGCCGAACAGCACGCCGACCTTGCCCAGGGCCTTGGCTTCGGTTTGGGAGATACTCACGATGCAACCTTTTGATTCGATGTCAGTTGATGGGGGACGCCGCCGATGGAGCCGGCGCCCATGGTGAGCACGACGTCGCCGTCGCGCGCCACCTTGAGGATCGTCGCCGGCATGTCGGCGATCGCTTCCACGAAAATCGGTTCGACCTGGCCACCCGCGCGCAGCGCACGCGCGAGCGCGCGGCCGTCCGCCGCCACGATCGGGGCTTCGCCGGCCGGATACACCTCGGCCAGCAGCAGCACGTCCGGCGCCGCCAGCACCTTGACGAAGTCCTCGAACAGGTCGCGGGTGCGGGAATAGCGGTGCGGCTGGAACGCCAGCACGAGGCGGCGGCCCGGATACGCGGCGCGCGCGGCGGCCAGCGTGACCTGGGCTTCCACCGGGTGGTGGCCATAGTCGTCGACGAGCGTGAAGCTGCCGCCCTGCGGCAGTTCGATCTCGCCATAGCGCGTGAAGCGGCGGCCGACGCCGTTGAATTCGCGCAGGCCCTGCGCCGTCGCCTCATCCGGCACGCCGATCTCGCGCGCGATCGCGATCGCGGAGCAGGCGTTCAGCACGTTGTGCATGCCCGGCTGGTTCAGCACGAAGTCCGTGTCCGGATAGCCCTGCTGGCGCACCGTGAAATGCATCTGGATGCCCTGGGCGCGCGCGTTCAGGGCGCGCACTTCGGCGTCTTCCGAGAAGCCGTAGGTCGTCACCGGTTTCGTTACCTGCGGCAGGATCGCGCGCACGTTCGCGTCGTCGATGCACATCATGGCGCGGCCGTAGAACGGCAGGCGGTGCGTGAAGTTGACGAACGCGCCCTTCAGCTTCTCGAAGTCGTGCTCGTACGTGTCCATGTGGTCGGCGTCGATGTTCGTGATCACCTCGATCATCGGCGACAGGTTCAGGAACGACGCATCCGATTCGTCCGCCTCGGCCACGATGTAGTCGCCCGTGCCCAGCTTCGCGTTGGCGCCGGCGCTGTTCAGGCGCCCGCCGATGACGAACGTCGGATCGAGGCCGCCCTGCGCGAGCACGGAGGCGACAAGACTCGTCGTCGTCGTCTTGCCATGCGTGCCGGCGATGGCGATGCCGCGCTTCAGGCGCATCAGCTCACCCAGCATGATCGCGCGCGGGACGATGGGGACTTTCGCGGCGCGCGCGGCGACGACTTCCGGATTGGCTTCGTTGACGGCGGTCGACGTGACGACGGCGTCCGCGCCGGCGATGTTGTCGGCCGCGTGGCCGATGCGCACGTCGGCGCCCAGCTGTTGCAGGCGCTGGCTGGCCGCGTTCGACGCGAGGTCCGAGCCCGACACTTTATAGCCGAGGTTCAGCAGCACTTCCGCGATGCCGCTCATGCCGCTGCCGCCGATGCCGACGAAGTGAATGTGTTTGATCTTGTGTTTCATTGTCCGCCGTTCGCCAGTTCTTCAAGTACGCGCGCGATCTCCGCATTGGCATCGCGCCGTCCCACGGCCTGCGCCGCCTCGGCCATCGCCAGGCAGTCGTCGCGCGTGGTGGTTTGCAGCAGCCTTGCCAGCTGCTGCGGATTCAGTTCGCCTTGCGGCAGGTGCACCGCCGCCTTCTGCCCCGCCATCCAGGCCGCGTTGTCGCGCTGGTGACTCGTCGTGCTGGCGACGAACGGCACGAGCACGCTCGCGACACCGGCCGCCGTCAGTTCCGACACGGTGATCGCACCCGCGCGGCAGATCACGAGGTCCGCGTTCGCGTATTCCGCCGCCATGTCGTCGATGAAGTCGACGACGTTCGCCTGCACGCCCGCCTGCGCGTACGCGGCGCGCAGCGCGTCGATGTTTTTCTTGCCCGACTGGTGGGTGACCGTCGGCCGCAGGCCTTCCGGGATCAGCGCCAGCGCGGCCGGCACGCTGTCGTTGAGCACCTTCGCACCGAGGCTGCCGCCCACGACGAGGATGTTCAGCGGACCGGTGCGGCCGGCGAAGCGGTGGCCCGGCGACGGCATCTCGAGGATTTCCTTGCGCACCGGGTTGCCGGTGACGACCGCCTTACCCGCCGCCTTGCCGAAATCGGCCGGGAAGCCGAACAGCACGCGCTGCGCGAGCGGCGTCAGCGTCTTGTTCGACAGGAGCAGCGCGGCATCCGCGTTCACGAGCGCGAGCGGAATGCCGCGCGAACGCGCCATCATCCCGCCCGGCACCGTCACGTAGCCGCCCATGCCCAGCACGACGTCCGGGCGGCGCAAGGCGAGATACTTGCGGCACGAGGCGAAGCTGGCGACGAGCTTGAACGCGCCCGACACCGTGTGCGCGATACCCTTGCCGCGCAAGCCGGCGAAGTCGATCGAGTCCATCGGGATGCCGTGCTTCGGCACGATATCTTTTTCCATGCCGTGCATCGTGCCCAGCCAGGAGACTTCCCAACCGCGCTCGCGCATCGATTGGGCGATGGCGATGCCGGGGAAGATGTGGCCACCGGTGCCGGCGGCCATGATCATGAGCTTCCTGGTCATTGACGGCCTCCTCGCATCCGTACCCGGTTCTCGTAATCGATCCGCAGCAGGATCGCGAGACCGACGCAGTTGAACAGCACGCCGGAACCGCCATAGCTCATCAGCGGCAACGTCAGGCCCTTGGTGGGCAGCAGGCCCAGGTTCACGCCCATGTTGATGAACACCTGCACGCCGATCCAGATACCGACGCCTTTCGCGGCGAGACCGGCGAAGTGCTGTTCCAGCGCGATGGCCTGGCGGCCGATGTCGAACGCGCGCTTGACGAGCCAGTAGAACAGGCCGATCACGACGAGCACGCCGACGAGACCCAGCTCCTCGCCGATGACGGCCATGATGAAGTCGGTGTGCGCCTCCGGCAGGTAGTGCAGCTTTTCGACCGAACCGCCCAGGCCCACGCCGAAGAATTCGCCGCGGCCGAACGCGATCAGCGAGTGCGTCAGCTGGTACGCCTTGTCCAGCGCATTGCCCTCTTCCCACGGGTTCATGTACGCGAACATGCGCGCGCGGCGGAACGGCGACAGCGCGATGATGGTCGAGAACACGAGCACCAGCACGGCGCCGATGCCGCCGAACCAGATCATGTTGAAGCCGCCGAGGAACAGGATGCCCATCGAGATGCAGACGACGACGCCGAACGCGCCGAGGTCGGGCTCCAGCATCAGCAGCGCGCCGACGAGCGCCATCGCGGCGGCCATCGGCATGAAGCCCTTCGTCAGCTTGTGCATGTACTGCTGCTTGCGCACCGTGAAGTCGGCCGCGTACAGCACGGACACCACCTTCATGATCTCGGACGGCTGCAAATTGAAAATCTTCAGCGACAGCCAGCGGCGCGCGCCGTTGACGACGACGCCGACGCCGGGGATCAGCACGAGCGCCAGCAGGACCAGCGTGGCGACGAACATCAGCGGCGCGAAGCGCTGCCACGTCGCGACGGGAATACGGAAGACGAACAGGCCCGTCACCATCGAAATCACGATGAACATGGCCTGGCGCACCAGGAAGTAGTTGTTCTTGCCGGCGAGGTAGGCGAACTTGGGCGAGTCCGGCAACGCGATCGACGCCGAGTACACCATCACCATCCCGAACAGCATCAGCAGCAGCACGACCCACACGAGCGGCTGGTCGTATTCCATCATGCGCGACGGGCGTGCGCGCGTCGCGATGGTCGCGTCGCTGGAACTGCCGCCGAACTTGAAGGGAATCTGGAAAGCCATCAGAGCTCCTGTCCCTTCTCGAGCGCGATGTCGCGCACGGCGTCGACGAACACCTGGGCGCGGTGCGCGTAGTTCGTGAACATGTCCAGGCTCGCGCACGCGGGCGACAGCAGCACGACGTCACCGGATTTCGCCAGACCGCTCGCGCGGCGCACGGCTTCCGGCAATCCCGGCAGGTCGAAGCACGGCACGCCGGTGGAGGCCAATGCGGCGCCGATGGCGGGGCCGTCGCGGCCGATCAGCAGCACGGCGCGCACGTAGCGCGCGCACGGGCCGGCCAGCGGGCTGAAATCCTGGCCCTTGCCGTCGCCGCCCGCGATGAGCAGGATCTGGCGGTCCGTCTCGCCGAACGTTTTACCGAGACCCTCCAGCGCGGCGACGGTGGCGCCCACGTTCGTGCCCTTGGAGTCGTCGTAGTACTCCACGTTGTCGATACTGGTGACCAGTTCGACGCGGTGCGGCTCGCCCTGGTAGTCGCGCAGACCGTGCAGCAGCGGCGCCAGCGGCAGGCCACAAGCGCGGCACAGCGCGAGCGCGGCCAGTGCGTTGGAAGCGTTGTGCAGGCCGCGGATGCGCAGCGCGTCGGCCGGCATCAATCGATTGACGATCACGTCGATCGGCTCGACCGGCTCGTTCTTCTTTTTCTTCTTCTCGGGTTCTTCACCCGGATTCGCATTCGCAAGCCACAGCACGCCGCGCTCGTTCACGAGGCCGAAGCTGCCCGGCGCATCCGGTTCGCCCGTGCCGAACGTGGTGATCGTCGCGCCGGGCGCCGTCATGCCCATCACGACGCTGTCGTCGCGGTTCAGCACGCGGACGGTGTCGGCGCCGAAGATGCGGGCCTTGTCGGCGGCATAGGCGGCCATGCTGCCGTGCCAGTCGAGGTGATCCTGCGTGATGTTCAGGACCGTCGCCGCGTCCGGGTTCAGGCTGTACGTCGTGTGCAGCTGGAAGCTGGAGAGTTCCAGTACCCAGGCCTGCGGGAGCGCATCCGCATCAAGCACCTCGCGCAGCACGTCCAGCGCGGCGGGGCTGATGTTGCCTGCGACCTTAGTCGTGAGACCGGCGCGGCGGCACAGCAGACCGGTGAGGCTCGTCACCGTCGTCTTGCCGTTGGTGCCCGTGATGGCGATGACCTTCGGCGCGTAGTTCCGCTCCGCCTTCAGCGCCGACAGCGCCTGCGCGAACAACTCGATCTCGCCCCACAGCGGCACATGGCGTGCGGCGGCGGCAGGCGCGATCTCGGCCAGTTCGCGGTTCGGGGCGAGGCCCGGGCTGACGGCGACGAAGTCCACGCCGTCCAGCAGGTTCGCGGCGAACGGACCGGCGACGAAGTCCGCATCCGGCACCGCAGCGCGCAGCGCGGGCAGGCGCGCGGGTTCGGCGCGCGTGTCGGCCACGCGCACGCGCGCGCCGCAGCGCGCGAGCCACAGCGCGATCGCCAGGCCCGATTCGCCGAGTCCCAGTACCAGTGCGGTTTTGCCGTCGTAGTTCATCTCGGTTACCCGTTATCAGCGCAGTTTGAGGGTGGAGAAACCGACGAGGACCAGAATCATCGTCACGATCCAGAACCGCACTACGACCTTGGTCTCCTTCCAGCCCTTCTGTTCGAAATGGTGGTGCAGCGGCGCCATGAGGAACACGCGGCGCCCAGTGCCATAGCGCTTCTTGGTGTACTTGAACCAGCTGACCTGGATGATCACGGACAGCGTCTCGGCCACGAACACGCCGCCCATGATGAACAGGACGATCTCCTGGCGCACGATGACGGCGATGGTGCCGAGCGCGCCGCCCAGCGCCAGCGCGCCCACGTCGCCCATGAACATCTGCGCGGGGTGCGCGTTATACCAGAGGAAAGCCAGGCCCGCACCGGCCATCGCGCCGCAGAAGATCAGCAGTTCGCCGGCGCCCGGGATATGCGGGATGAACAGGTATTTCGAATACGTCGCGTTACCGGTGAGATAAGCGAACAGGCCCAGCGCGCCGCCCACCATCACGGTCGGCATGATGGCGAGGCCGTCGAGACCATCGGTGAAATTGACGGCATTCGACGCGCCCACGATCACGCAATACGTGAGCGCGATGAAGCCCCACACGCCCAGCGGATAGCTGATGGTCTTGAAGAACGGGACGATCAGGTCGGCCTTCGGCGGCAGGTCCATCGAGAAGCCGGACTGCACCCAGGCGAAGAACAGCTGCCACACTTCCCACGGCGTCGCGGCCGACACGGAGAACGCGAGGTACAGCGACGAGGTGATGCCGATCAGCGACATCCAGAAGTATTTTTCGCCCGAGCGCATGCCCTCGGGGTCCTTGTAGACGACCTTGCGGTAATCGTCGACCCAGCCGATGGCGCCGAAGCCCAGCGTGACGACGAGGACCGGCCAGATCAGACGGTTCGAGAGGTCGCACCACAGCAGCGTCGAGACGCCGATCGCGATCAGCACGAGCACGCCGCCCATGGTCGGAGTGCCGTGCTTGGACAGGTGCGTCTGTGGGCCGTACGTGCGCACGGCCTGGCCGACCTTCATCTCGGTGAGCTTGCGGATCACGGCCGGACCGCACAGCATGCCGATGCTGATCGCGGTGATGGTCGCGAACACGGCGCGGAACGTGATGTAGTTAAAAACGCGCAGCGGACCGAGATAGTCCTGAAAATATTGTGCGAGCCAAAGCAGCATAAGTCTAGTGGGCTTCCTTGCCGGTGTTGGTTGATGCGGTCAGGTGTTGGACCACGCGTTCCATCTTCATGAAGCGCGAGCCCTTCACCAACACAGTTGCGTCAGATTTGCTGCCCAGTTTTTGATCCAGTGCTGCCAATAATTCGTCGAACTGCTCGTGGTGTTGCGCTCCCGATCCGGCCATGTGGCGAGCCAGTTCGCCGGTCGCGAGCACGGTGTCGATGCCGCGACTTGCGGCATACGCACCGATTTCCTGGTGAAACTCAGGTCCTTGCGTGCCAACCTCGCCCATGTCGCCCAGCACGAGGATGCGCGGCGACGGGTATTGCGCGAGCACGTCGATGGCGGCGCGCACGGAGTCGGGGTTGGCGTTGTACGTATCGTCGATGATCGTGGCGCCGTTCGCGGCCTGCTTGCGCTGCAGGCGGCCGCTCACGGGCGCGAAGGCTTCCAGGCCGCGCACGACGGCATCGGCGGGGATGCCCGCCGCGAGCGCGCAGGCGGTGGCGGCCAGCGCGTTGCGGACGTTGTGGACGCCGGCGGCGTTCAACTTGATCGTGAACTCAGCCACGTCGCCCCCGTGAAAACGGGGGCCCATGCTGACGTCGCGTTGAGGCGCATCTTGCTGGTCCTGCGCGCTCGGCACGGGTTCCCGCTTCCGCAGGACCGACGTAACTGTGAGTTCGCTGCCGAAATCTGTCGTCGTGTACGTCGCGCGCACATCGCAATCATCGGTCAGGCCGAACGTCAGCACCTCACGGTCGCCCGCCAGTCCGCGCCACAGGTCGGTGTACTCATCATCGCCCGGGAACACGGCCACGCCGTCCGCCGGCAGCGCCTGCAGCACGGCGCCGTTCTCGCGCGCCACCGCTTCCACGGTGTGCATGAATTCCTGGTGCTCGCGCTGCGCGTTGTTGACGAGGGCGACGGTCGGCTCGGCGATGGCGGCCAGGCGTGCGATCTCGCCCGGGTGGTTCATGCCCAGTTCCACGACGGCGGCCTTGTGCGCGTCCGTCAGGCGCGTCACGGTCAGCGGCACGCCGATCTCGTTGTTCAGATTACCCTGCGTGGCCAGGCGTCCCTCCGCGCCGAAGGCGGCGACGAGGATGGACGAGATCATTTCCTTGACCGTCGTCTTGCCGTTGCTGCCGGTGACGCCGATGACGGGAATGGCGAAGCGGCGGCGCCAGAAGTTGCCGATACGGCCCAGCGCGACGAGCGTATCCGGCACGACGATGGCCGGCAGCGGATAGTGGTCGGGGAGCTTTTCGACGACCACGGCGGCGACGGGCTTGTCGACCAGCTGGCCGAGGAAGTCGTGCGCATCGAAGCGGTCGCCGCGCAGGGCGACGAACAGCGACCCCGGCATCACCTGCCGGCTGTCGGTCGACACACCCTGGAAGTACGCGTCGCGCGTGACGCGCGCGCCTTCGATCGATGCCAGCACTTGCTCGAGCGAGCCACGAATCATCAGACAGTCCTCATCATGGTGAGCCGCGCGGTCAGTGCCAGCGCGGCGTGGTCGGCATCGGAAAACGGAATCTTCCGGCCCTTGATTTCCTGGTACGGCTCATGGCCCTTCCCCGCCAGCAGGATCACGTCCGGCTTGGCGGCATGCTTCACGGCCGACAGGATCGCGGCGGCGCGGTCCTCGATGGCCTGGTGCGTCGACGTCGGATGATGCGGGTCCATGCCGGCCACGATCTGCTCGATGATCGCGCGCGGCTCTTCGCTGCGCGGATTGTCGCTCGTCACGAGCACGTGCTCGGCCATCTGGGAGATGCGGCCCATCTGCGGACGCTTGCCCGGATCGCGGTCGCCACCGCAACCGAACACGCACCACAGCTGGCCGCCCCGCTCCTGCGCGACCTGGCGCAGCGCTTCGAGCGTCTTGTCCAGCGCGTCCGGCGTGTGCGCATAGTCGATCACGACCATGGGCGCATCGTGGCCGCCGAGTTGCTGCATGCGGCCCGGCGCGGGCACGAGCGCCTCGACGGCGTCGAGCGCGGCGCGCAATTCGACGCCTTTCGCCAGCAGCGCGCCCAGCACGGCCAGCACGTTGCTCGCGTTGAAGTGGCCGACCATGTGCGTGCGCGCGACCGCGCTGCCGTATGGCGACTCGATGTGGAATTCGCTGCCGTTCGGGCGGCTGCGCAGGTTAGTTGCGCGCAGCACGGCCACGCCGTCGAGCACGGGCTGTTCGTGCACCGCGCGCAAGGTGTAGCCGAGGACGGCGACTTCGGGACGCGCGCAACGCAGGTGCTGCGCGATGCGCACGCCCGCTTCGTCGTCCAGGTTGACGACGGCCGTTTTCAGGCCCGGCCAGTCGAACAGCTGGCGCTTGGCCGCTTCGTACGCGGCCATGTCGCCGTGGTAGTCCAGGTGGTCGCGCGTGAGGTTCGTGAACACGGCCACGTCGAAGTGCATGCCGGCCGCGCGGTGCTCCACGAGACCGATCGACGACACCTCGATCGCGAGCGACGTCGCGCCCGCGTCGCGCAGCCTGGCGAGTTCCGTTGCCAGCAGCACGGCGTCCGGCGTCGTGTAGCCGGTCACGTCGAATTCCGGCTCGGCGCGGCCGCGCACGAGGCCCACGCCCAGGGTGCCGATGACGGCCGCCGTCTCGTGAAGATGCGCGAGCGCCTGCGCGGTCCACAGCGCGCACGAGGTCTTGCCGTTGGTGCCCGTGACGCCGACGGTGAACATGGCCGCATCCGGCGTGCCGTAGACCGCGTGCGCGATCGGGCCGGCATTCTTTTTCAGGTCCTGCGCAGCGAGATGCGGCACATCCAGCGCGGGATCCCAGGCGAAATCGCGGTCGTCGTACACGACGGCGGCGGCGCCGTTCTCGATGGCGGAGCGGATGAAACGGCGGCCGTCGGCGGCTTCGCCCGGATAGGCGAAGAACACGTCGCCGCTGCGCACGCGGCGGGAGTCGGAAACGAGACGGCCGCCTGGGGCGGCGGCCTGAATCCACTGGACGATGTTCGGCGTCTCGGCCATCAATTACTCTCCTCGAGAGGATGTTCGGGAATGATGATGTCGGTGACCGTGGAGTCGGGCGGCACGTTGGCAGCCCGTAGTGCATTCGCGGCCAGCGCCGCGAACGTCGGCGCCGCGACGGCGCCGCCGGTGTGGAACGGTCCGGACGGATCGTCGATCATCACGGCGATGACGAAGCGCGGGTTCGACATCGGCGCGATGCCGACGAAGTTGCCGACGTAGTGCGTCTGCGAATAGCGGCCGTTGATGACTTTCTGCGCCGTGCCGGTCTTGCCGCCGACGCGGTAACCGGCCACCTGCGCCTGCGACGCCGTGCCTTGCGGGCTCACCACCGATTCCACCATCGTCCGGACCTGGGCCGCGGTCTTCGGCGAGATGATCTGCTGGCCGACCGGCTTCTCGGTCACCTTCTGGAACGACAGCGGGATGACGTCGCCGTCGCGCGCGAAGATCAGCCAGGCATGCGCCAGCTGCAGCAGCGACATCGAGATGCCTTGGCCGAACGACATGTTGGCCTTGGCGACGATCGGCCACGATTTGTAGGGACGCACGCGGCCGGCCGCGGCGCCCGGGAAACCGTAGCGCGGCGCCTGGCCGAAGCCGACCTTGGTGAACATCTCCCACATCTCCTGGGCCGACAGCAGCTCGGAGATCTTGGTCGTGCCGATGTTGGACGACTTCTGGATGATCGTGGTGACGTCGATGACGCCGTGCGGGTGCGTGTCCCGGATCGTGTGGCCGCCGGTCTGGTAACGGCCATTGCCCGTGTCGAACAGCGTGGTCGGCTTGATCAGGCCCTTGTCCAGCGCCAGCGCGACGGTGAACGGCTTCAAGGTGGAACCCGGCTCGAAGGTGTCGGTGATGACGCGGTTGCGCAGCTGCTCGCCGGTCAGGTGCGAGCGGTCGTTCGGGTTGTACGTGGGCCAGTTGGCCAGCGCCAGCACCTCGCCCGTGTGCACGTCCAGCACGACGGCGGCGCCGGCCTTGGCGTGGAACTTCTCCACCGCGTCCTTGATGCTGTTGAAGGCGATGTACTGCAGCTTGGAATCCACGGACAGCGTGATGTCCTTGCCGTCATGCGGCTCGCGCGACAGGCCCACGTCCTCGACGATGCGGCCCAGGCGGTCCTTGATCACGCGCCGGCTGCCCGTCTGGCCCACGAGGTTCTTCTGCTGCGCGAGTTCGATGCCTTCCTGGCCCGCGTCCTCGACGTTCGTGAAGCCGACGATGTGCGCCATCACCTCGTTCTGCGGGTAATAGCGCTTGTATTCCTTGCGCGTGTCGATGCCGTCGATGCCGAGCTTTTCGATCTTGGCGATGACGTCCATCTCCACCTGGCGCTTCAGGTAGACGAAGGTGCGGTCCGAGTCGAGCTTCTTGAGCAGATCGGCTTCCGGCAGGTCGAGCAGCTGCGCCAGTTCGCGCAGCTTGGGGCGCGGGGAATCCAGCACGTCCTCGGGGATCGCCCATACGGCCTTCACCGGCAGCGACGACGCGAGCACGATGCCGTTGCGGTCGAAGATCTTGCCGCGCGTGGCCGGCAGTTCGAGCGTGCGCTCGTAACGGCTCGCGCCCTGCTTCTGCAGGAAGCGGTTGGAGACGCCCTGCAGCCACAGCGCGCGTCCGGCCAGCGCGAGGAACGCGGCGAACAGCACGAACAGGACGACGCGCGAGCGCCAGTCCGGCAGGCGCACGGCCAGCACGGGGCTCTTGGAAAATGCTACGCCCTTGGCGGCGGCGACGCGGGATCCGTTGGTGCCGGCCTTCATTTACCGCCTTCCGTCAGGTATTGGGTGCGCGCCGGAGTCAGCGGTGCCATGTCCAGCTGCGAGCGCGCGATCTGGTCGATGCGCTCGTTCTTGCCGAGGGTGGATTGGTCGAGCTGGAGCTGCGCCCAGTCGATCTCGAGCTGGCGCTGCTGCTGCAGCAGCTTTTCCTGGTCGATGAACAGGTGGCGCGCCTGGTAGCGTGCATTCACGACCGACAGCGCGCAGCCGACGAGGAGCACGGTCAGCACGACGTTCAGCTTGCCGGTCATGTGTCCGCTCCCAGCCGCTCGGCCACGCGCAGCACCGCCGAGCGGGCGCGCGGATTGGCGCCGACTTCCACGTCGGAGGGTTTCGTCTTGCTGATCAACTTCATCAAGGGCTTGGGCAAATCGACGGCGCGGATCGGCAACCGGCGATCCGGTTGCTCGACCTTGGCCTTCGACGCCAGGAACTGCTTGACCATGCGGTCTTCCAGCGAGTGGAAGCTGATCACCGACAGGCGAGCGCCGGGCTTCAGCAGTTCGAAGGCGGCGTTCAGACCTGCTTCAAGGTCCTCAAGCTCTTGATTGATGAAAATCCGGATAGCCTGAAAGGTGCGGGTTGCCGGATCCTTGCCTTTCTCCCGGGTTTTGACCGCGTTTGCCACGATTGCGGCAAGCTGTCGTGTGCTTGAAATTGGTTCGACTGCCCGGCCAGCAACAATCGCCTTTGCAATCTGAAAAGCAAACCGTTCTTCCCCATAATCCCGAATCACCTTTTCCAGTTGTCTCTCCGGCACTTCGGCCAGCCAGGCGGCGGCGGAAATGCCCCGTGTCGTATCCATCCGCATGTCCAGGGGACCATCGTTGCGGAAGCTGAACCCACGGCTCGCATCGTCGACCTGGGGCGAGGAGATGCCCAGGTCCAGCAGGATGCCGTCGACCTGGTGCACACCCCGTGCCGCCAGCGCTTCGCGCATCGTCGCGAAGCTGTCGTGCACGATCGAGAAGCGCGGATCGTTCATCTGCTCGGCCGTCGCGATCGCCTGGGGATCCTTGTCGAAACCGATCAGGCGCCCCTCGGGCGCCAGTTTCGACAGGATCAGCCGGCTATGACCGCCGCGGCCGAACGTGCCATCTATATAAGTACCCGCAGCGCGCTCGCCTTCGAGGGCGAGTGCATCGACTGCTTCATCCAGCAGCACCGTACGATGCTGCAAACCGGGCACCGGCTGAGTCACATTCATGCGGCGCCTTACTTAGAAGGAGAAATTGGAAAGGACATCGGGCATGCCACCCGCGACGGCTTGGGCCTCGTTTTCTGCCAGCTTGGCGGCGTCCCAGATCTCGAAATGGGTCCCCATCCCGAGCATCATCACTTCCTTCTCCAAACCAACTGCATTGCGCAGCTCGGGCGAAATGAGCACCCGACCCGCGCCGTCCATCTCGACATCGCAGGCGTTCCCCAGGAAAATGCGTTGCCACGCCCGCGCCGACATCGGCCAGGCGGCGATCTGTTCGCGATGCTCTTCCCACACCGGGCGCGGGAAGAACAACAGGCAACCATGTGGGTGTTTCGTGAGCGTCATACGGCCTTCACATTGCTGCATCAAGGCGTCGCGATGCTTGGCCGGTATTGACATCCGTCCTTTGGCATCGAGATTGATCGCTGACGCGCCCTGAAACACGTTGTACCTAGTTTTGGAGAGTTATCAGTCTGATTATTTTTAGGCGCCGGGAGATACACCGATCTCCCACAAAACTGCACTTTTTGCCACCGTTTCCCACTTTAGAGGAAGCGTTGTCTGTGGTCAAGCGAATTCACGTTTTGAAAACGGCGAAATTGCCAATGAAACCAATGACTTAGCGAACTTACTTGACGGAACCTCAAGTAAAAATGTTGAGCAAAATTAGGTACTTAGGTAAAACAATGCATGTGCCACCTCATCTGCACACATGTGTTTTACCCTTGATAAAAGACAAGACCTGACTATCGGTAGGTTGCCATATGGCAACATAAGCAACACGGCCGGAACGACGATTTCATCCCGTGCGCGTTAGAATGAAGACGAGGCGATCACCCGGCCGTTTCCGGCTCGCTTGACGGTTTTTTCGGGGAGCCCAGTAGTATAAGTGAGTCCGTACTATCGCGCAGGAGTTTTGCCATGAGCATTACCTTGGCCCGCAGCCGTGCCGTCTACGATCTCAATGAAGTACAGGGCGCGCTCGACCGTAGCCGCGGACGTTCGCCCGAACTCGAAGCGTTCTACGAACGCATGCTCGAGACCGGCGCCGAGCGTTTCGTCACCACCCCCTCCTCCATCGACGCCCTCGACCCGCTGTTCGAGGAATGTCCGAATTTCGACGAAGTGCTGGACGACCTCGCGCGCTATTTGCGCCTGGCCCATGCCGGCGATAAAGGCTTCAACGTCATGCCGATCCTGCTGCTGGGCGGCCCGGGCGTGGGCAAGACCCATTTCGCCAAGCGCCTGGCGAAGGTCATGCACACGGACTGCGAGCTGATCAGCATGAATGCGCTGTCGGCCGGCTTCGTCATCACGGGCAGCTCGGCCAGCTGGCGCGGCGCCAAGTGCGGCAAGGTGGCCGAACGCCTCGTGCGCGGCCAGTTCGCGAATCCGGTGATCGTGCTGGACGAGGTGGAAAAGGCGACGGGCTCCTCGCAATCCGATCCGCTCGCGGCGCTGTATCAATTACTGGAGCCGGAAACGGCCAGCGCGTTCCGCGACGAATTCATCGACGTCGACATCGACGCCTCGCAGATCTTCTGGGTGCTGACGGCGAACTCCACCGAAGGCATCCCGCACCCGCTGCTGAACCGGATGGCCGTCTACGAGGTCCCGGCGCCGACGCCGGAACAGGCCGCCGGCATCGCCCAGCGCATGTATGCCGGGCTGCTGCGCGAGCTGAACCTGGCGGCGTTCGATCCGTTCCTGGGCGACGTCGTGCTGGACAAGCTCGCGGGCGTGTCGCCGCGCGACCTGCGCAAGACGTTACTGGATGGGCTTGGCTATGCGGTCGCGGATGGGCGCGCGCACGTGAAGGTGGACGACATCCGCCTCAAGCCCACGCCGGGCAAGGGGCGGATCGGGTTCTAGGAGTCTGCGCGGCAGAAGATGGAACTGACGGGCTGCTACGGATAGAATCTGGGGATGACGACCAGTTATCTTCCATACGATCCGCAGCAGCAGTTTTTGCTGCCGCCCGCATTGCAGGAGTGGCTGCCCGAAGGGCATCTCGCGTATTTCATCAACGACACGGTCGATCTGCTCGACCTGAGTGCGTTTCATGCGCGCTACGCGGGCGGTGGCCCGCGCAATCAGCCGTTTCATCCGTCGATGATGGTGAAGGTGCTGTTGTACGCCTACGCGAGCGGTGTGTTCTCGTCCCGGAAGATCGCGCGCAAACTGCACGAGGACGTCGCGTTCCGGGTTCTCGGCGCCGGCAACTTCCCCAGGCACAGGACGATTTGCGATTTCCGCGCCTTGCATCTGGATGAGCTGTCGGCCCTGTTCGTCCAGGTCGTGAGACTGGCGCGCGAATGCGGCCTGGTCAAGCTTGGGACGGTGGCGATCGACGGCACCAAGGTCAAAGCCTCGGCGTCGCGGCACAAGGCGATGAGTTATCGGCGGATGGTCGATGCCCAAGCCGAGTTGAAGGAGCAGATCGCGCAGTTGATGGAGCGCGCCCGGCAGACCGACGTGGCTGAGCGGGACGAACCGGAACTGGACCTGCCGGCCGAGATTGAACGGCGCGAAGACCGGCTCAAAGTGATCCAGGCGGCGCGGGAACGTCTCGAAGCGCGCCAGCGCGAGGCCGACCGCGCCAAGGGGCGTAGCGAGGATGACGACCGCATTCCGCGCGACAAGGATGGCAAGCCAAAAAACAAGAACGGAAACCGCTACAAGCGCGACTTCGGCGTGCCGGAGGACTCGGCGCAGGAGAACTTCACCGACCCGGACAGCCGCATCATGAAGCGCGCCGGCGGTGGCTTCGACCAGTGCTACAACGGCCAGACGGCTGTCGATGCGCACGCCCAGATCATCGTCGCGGCTGAACTGACCAATTGCGGATCGGATGCCGGCAACCTGGGGCCGATGCTGACCGCCGTCGAAGCCATGACCGGTCAGGTGCCGAACGTTGCCCTGGCCGACGCGGGATATCGGGCCGAGTCGACATTTGCCCAGTTGGCAGCCCATCCGACCGACCTGTACGTGGCGCTTGGACGCGAGGGTAAAGACTGCGCTCAACTGGACACCCGGACCAATCCCTACACGACAGCCATGCGTGCCAAGATGCGCACGCCACAGGCCAGGGACGCTTATCGGCGGCGTAAAGCCATCGTCGAAGCGCCCAATGCCTGGATCAAGCACGTGATGGGCTTTCGCAATTTCAGCATGCGTGGGTTGCGCAAGGCCGCAGCCGAGTGGAAGCTCGTCTGCGCCGCCTTGAATTTACGCCGTATGGGAAACCTGCTAGCCACCTGAGCCAGGAAACACCCTCGAAACCGCCTGGTCGCCGCCGTTATCGTACCGATCAGGCACCGCCGATTGCGCGTCAGTCGCCGACATCAACAAGCGCGCCCATGAAACGACGTCTTTTAGCTTCTGCCGCGCGGACTCCTAGCCGGGCGCCTGCGTGATGCGGGCGCGCAGGCGTGGCGCCGCGAAATCGAGGAAGACCCGAAGCTTGCGCGGCAGCGGCGTCTGTCCCTTGTGCACCAGGCTGACCGGCAACGGCGCCGGCTCGTAGTCCCGCAGAATGACGCCGAGCGCGCCGTTGCCGACGGCGTCCGCCACCTGGTAGGACAGCACCCGTATCAATCCCACGCCCAATGTCGCCGCGGCGATCGCCGCCTCCGCCGTGTTGACCTCGAGACGCGGGATCACCGGCACCGACACCGTGGACTTGCCGTCGCCAAATACCCAGGCGCGCCGGGATTCCAGCACATCGAAACCGATGCAGTCGTGCGCCGCGAGTGCCGCGGGCTCGGCCGGCACGCCGCGTTGCGCCAGATAAGCAGGGCTCGCGCAGACGACCGTGCGGACCGCGCCTACCCGACTCGCCACCAGGGTGCTGTCGGGAAGTTCGCCGATGCGCAGCGCGACATCGATCTGCTCTTCCATCAAGTGGACGACGCGGTCCGTAAGCAGCAGCTTGATCCTGATCTCCGGATACTGCGCGAGGAATTCCGCCACCACCGGGACGATGTGCAGCCGTCCAAAAACGATCGGTGCCGTTACCGCGAGCTCACCCTTGGGTGCACCGTACTCGCCGGTCGCGATCCGCTCGGCTTCACCGACGTCGTCGAGGATGCGCCGGCACGCCGCGACGTAGGCAGCGCCTGCTTCGGTCAGCGACAACTGCCGGGTCGTCCGGTGCAGCAGGCGCGCGCGCAGATGCGCTTCCAGCTCCGCGACCTTGCGACTGACCGTAGGGAGCGGCATGCCGAGACGGCGTGCCGCAGCCGACAGGCTACCGGCATCGACCACGGCCAGCAGAATGGACATGGCCTCGAGGCGATCCATCGATACTCTCGATTATTGAAAGAATGACTTTCAATACTATGGGATTCTCTTTACGGCTGCAACTTCATAGACTCTCATTTCACCAATCCCGAGGAGAGATTATGAACACCCTGCCCCTGATGCAGCTACGACAGAACCTGGACGACTTCGAGACTTTCTACAGCATGCTGGACGACTCCCACGCCGGGCTCGACCCGGCCCGGCGCCGAATTCTCGATAGCCAAGTCGTACTACTGCTCGCCAACCAAATTGGCGATATGGCGGTATTACGGGAGGTCTTTGCGCTGGCGCGCGTCAAGCTGGACATGATACGGCCGGCATCGGAAAACGCTGATTCATCACGACCGGGATAACCGAATGGAAACCAGTATCGACAAACGGCCGGCACTGACCGCTCCATGGGGTTCACTCAAGCACCTGCCCGTCAATCTGTTCGGCGCCGTGATGGGCCTGGCAGGCCTGTCGCTGGCGTGGCGGGTCGCCTCGACTGTGTTTGGCGCCGGGACGATGATTGCGGACGCCGCCGGGATGACGGCAATCGTCGTGTTCATTGCGCTTGCACTTGGCTATGGCGCAAAGTGGGCAAAATATCCGTCCGCCGTGAAAGATGAATTCACCCATCCAATCGCCGGCAATTTCTTCGGCACGATTACGATCGGCATCTTGCTGCTGTCAACCGTGGTGGCAACCTACAGCACATTGCTGCAGGAGATCGTTTGGGCGATTGGCACGATCTTGACAATCGCATTGAGCTTTATCAGTCTGACTCGACTTCTCAAGGGAAATATGGATGTCGCCCACGCGACGCCCTCCTTGCTCATCTCTGGCGTTGCCACACTCGATATCGCGGTAGCAGGCGGGACCTTGCCGATGGCCTGGGCGCATGAGGTCAATCTGTTCGCTGCAAGCGCCGGTGCGGTCGTGGCCATCGTATTCTTCACGATGATCTTTTCCCGGCTCGTCCACCAAGCGCCGCTCGCATCGGGGATGATGCCGTCGATGATGATCCTCATCGCACCGTTCGAGGTCGGGTTCCTCGCTTATGTCAACGTCGTACACCGCATCGACGCATTTGCGGCCTTGCTGTTCTATGTCGGCCTGTTCTTCTTCGCGATCCTGGCCACCCGGATTTTCCGGCGTTCGATCGCGTTCGCGACCGCGTGGTGGGCCATCAGCTTCCCCATGGCTGCGCTGTCGAACGCGGCGTTGAAATATGCGGCGGCACGACAAACAATCGTCCTGGAGTACCTGGCGGGTGCGCTCCTGGCCATCGTGACGATTGCCATTGTCGTGCTGTTCGTGCGTACGCTGCGTATCCTGGTGAATGGCAAACTGCTGGGCGGCTGAAGGCCGGTCAAAACTCTTGCCACTCCTCGTCCGCGCCGGCACTGGCCAGATGCCTGGCGCGCGGCGGCTTCGCTGGCGCCCGGGCCGGCGCGGCCGGTGTTTTCCGCACCGGCGGCGCGATGGCCGGCGCCGCCTGTTTCGGCTGCGCGGCGGGTACGGTCGCGGCCCGGTCGCGCGCACCGCCCAGCCGGAACACGGCGACGGTCTGCGACAGCTTGGATGCCTGCTCGCGCAACTGCTCGGACGCGGCGGCCGCTTCCTCGACGAGCGCGGCATTCTGCTGCGTGGCCTGGTCCATCTGGGAAATCGCGAGCTGCACCTGCCCGATGCCGTCGGTCTGCTCCTGGCTCGCGGCGCTGATCTCGCCCATGATGTCGGCCACGCGGCGGATGCTCTCGACCACGTCGCGCATCGTCGTCCCGGCCTGGTCGACGAGCTTGCTGCCGTCGTCCGCCTTCTGGACAGAGTTGTCGATCAGCGCCTTGATTTCCTTCGCGGCCGCCGCGCTGCGCTGCGCCAGGCTGCGCACTTCCGACGCCACCACCGCAAAGCCCCGTCCCTGCTCGCCGGCGCGCGCCGCTTCGACGGCCGCGTTCAGCGCGAGGATATTGGTCTGGAAGGCGATGCCGTCGATGACCGCGATGATGTCGACGATCTTGCGCGCCGACTCGTTGATCGCGCCCATGGTGTCGACCACTTCCGCCATCACCGCGCCGCCCTTCTCCGCCACTTCCGATGCGGACACGGCGAACTGGTTCGCCTGGCGCGCATTGTCCGCATTCTGTTTCACCGTCGACGTCAGTTCTTCCATCGACGACGCCGTTTCTTCCAGCGACGACGCCTGCTCCTCGGTGCGCGACGACAGGTCGGCGTTGCCGGACGCGATCTGCTGCGACGCGGACGCGATGGTCTCGGTGCCGCTGCGCACCTCGCCGACGATGCTCACCAGCGCTTCGTTCATGTCGCGCAGGGCTTGCAGCAGCTGGCCGGTTTCGTCCGTAGAATGGACCTCGATCCGCATGCCGAGGTCGCCGGTGGCCACGGTGCGCGCCACGTCGACGGCTTGCCGCAGCGGCCGCGTGATCGAGCGCGTGATCCAGATGGCCACGATCGTGCCGAGCACGAGCGCGATGGCCGCCAATCCCATCAGCCACGCGATCGTCGACCGATAGGTCTCCTCGGCGCGTTGGCCGCTGTCGAGCACGCGCCTATCCTGAAACTTGATCAATTCGCGCACGGCATCGAAATAGCCGCGCTGGTCCTTGCGCACCTGGGTCAGCAGAAAGGCCGCGGCTTCCGGTTTTTTACCGGCATCCATCATGTCGAGAAAGGCCTGCTGCGACGTCCGGTACACCTCCCGCGCATCCTGCACGGCTTTCAGCTTGACCTTGCCTTCGTCGGATTTGATCAGTGCCGCCAGCTTGTCGAGATTGACGGTGTTTTCCTGCCTGTTCTGGAGCACGGCCTGCCGTTCCCGCGCCACTTCCTCCGGTTTGTCCCACAACAGCATGTTGCGCATGGCGCGGGCATTGCGGTTCACGACATCCAGGCTTTCGTAGGCAAGGACCGTTTTCGGATAATCCTCGTCGACGATCTTCGACGTTCCATCGTTCAGCCGGTGCAGGCTGGCGATACCGAACCAGATGCATGCCGCCAGCAACACGAGCAGCAGCCCGAACGCGCCGCCCAGCCGGGTACCGATTTTCCAGTGTTTGATGTTCATGCCGCCTCCATTCATGGAACCAGCGGGCAGCTTACGTGATTGCACCGGAGAATTGTTTGATGTCGGTCGATGTTGCGGGCACGAAAGTCTTCAGACGCCGTCCCTCAAGACCGGTTCCCCCGTCCTGGGATTCGTCAGGGTGACGTTCTCGAGCGCTTTGATGCGCCAGGCGCCGGCTTGCCGCGTCAGCACGGCAAGAATCAGCGTGTCGACGGCGTGGGGACCGGCCGGATGCGCCGCACCGGCCGCGAGGCGGCTCCAGAAGTGCACGACCGCCGCATCGGCGCCGATCGGGATCACGTCGATCAACGCGTTGTCGAGCGTGGAATCGCTGTAGACGGTGGCGTGGATCGGCACGTGCATCTCGACGATCGCGTCGATGCCGCGTACGTAGCGGCCGAACCGGTTCACGAAGGTCGCATCGTCGTGGAACAATGTGCGCAAGGCTTCCATGTCGTGGCGGTTCCAGGCGGCTTGGAACGCCAGGGGTGCATCCTCGGGGCGGGTCATGATCGTCATCGGGTCCTCATCGATTTTTCACACCGAGGCCATTTCCTCGACGCGCAGATAATTCACCAGTTCATCGCGCTCGAACGATCCATCCCATTGTTTTTCGCCGAGCAGTTGCGGCAATGCGCTATGGGTCAGCAAAGCGTGGAATCTGTCCTTGACGAGTTGCGGCCGGATGTCGCGGACGCGCACCCGCGACACCTTGCGCGATAAATCCATCACGATCCCGAACAGGATCCAGTCGAGCTGCAACAGCAGCATGCTGGCCGACTGGATCGCCCGCGGCGCAATGCTCGTTTCGTACAGCCGGGCCACCGACGATTGCCGCGCCTCGGCGTCGTCGCCGGCATCTCCCGCCAATTCCTCCGGCCACCAGGCCAGGACCTGGTTCAGCAGGCACGCGAAATCGGCATGTTCGGGAAGGATGATTTGCCCATCAAACATAAAAGAAAGGTAAGAAATATTACCGGGCAGTATATCGATCAAAGTGAACGAAAAGCTCTCACAATTTCACATTAAAAGGAATCGCACTGTTCAGATCGCATACGGGGCGCCCCGGTTTTCCGGCGCGGCGCTGAACAGTCCTCCCTTGCCCCTGCTCGACCATCGCGCGCGACGCCGTCCGCTTCGGCTTCACAGGACGCGACGCCTGCACGGCGTATCTCGACGCGATGCTGGCGCGCATCGAGGCGGCGTTTCCGCTGGCCGCCGCGTGGCTCACGGACGACTGGCGCGCGACGCTGCACGCGCGGATGACGGCGAACCTCGCGATCCTGCGCGGCACGTAGCCCTACTCGTCCACCTTCGCATCCTCGCTCTTGGCCGCTTCCATCGCCTCCGGCTCGAGCACTTCCGCCGATTTGTTCATGCGGATGAACACGCCCCAGCCGGCCATCAGCAGCCCCGCCGCGACGAGCACCGACGCCGCGTGCGGCAGCAGTTCCGGTTCCTCGTGCAAGGCCTTGAACGTGCCGACCAGGCCTTCGATCGACAGTGCGACCACGACGACGACCATGAAGCGCGACAGGTAGCGGCGCACGCGCGTGGGCGCGCTGATGTGGGCGTCGCGCACGACTTCTTCCTCCGTGATGGTCTGCGCGATCTGCAGCGAGACGACGGCGATGGCCAGCAGGCCGATCGCCTCGATGGCCAATTCGGCGCTCTCTTCGGCCTCGACGCCGACCGCCTGCCAGCCGGTCTGCACGGCCAATACCGTGATCAGCACGGACACGAGCACGAACAGGAAGCCGAGCACCGCGTGCGCGGTCGAAAAGAAAAACTTCAGGAGTTTCAAGGACGCCTCCGGTCGCAACGCATCGATGACAATATTGCATCGATTGTGCCCGAACCGCGCCGGCGCGGCCGCACGCGAGCGTCAGTGGTGTTCCGGCACCGCCCACGCGCGCGCATGCGCGACCGCGCGCGACCAGCGCGCCATCATCTCGTCGCGCCGCGCGGCCGGCAGCTGCGGCTCGAAGCGGCGCTCGCTCTTCCACTGCGCCGCGATCTCGTCGCGCGACGACCAGAAGCCGACGGCGAGGCCCGCCAGGTAGGCGGCGCCGAGGGCCGTCGTCTCCGTCACCTGCGGCCGCACGACGGGCACGCCCAGCAGGTCGGCCTGGAACTGCATCAGGAGGTCGTTGCGCGCGGCGCCGCCGTCGGCGCGCACTTCGTGCACGACGCAGGCGGCGTCCTTCTGCATGGCGGCCAGCAGTTCCGCGCTCTGGTAGGCGATGGCTTCGACGGCGGCGCGCGCGATGTGCGCGGCCGTCGTCCCGCGCGTCATGCCGACGATGGTGCCGCGCGCGTACGCATCCCAGTGCGGCGCACCGAGGCCGACGAAGGCCGGCACGAGCATCACGCCGCCGCTGTCCGGCACCGACAGGGCGAGCGCCTCGACGTCGGCCGACTGCTTGATGATGCCGAGGCCGTCGCGCAGCCATTGCACGGTGGCGCCGCCCATGAACACGCTGCCTTCGAGCAGGTAGTCGGTGTGGTTGCCGATGGTCCAGCCGACGGTGGCGAGCAGGCGGTTGTGCGACTGCGGCGGCGTATCGCCCGCGTGCATCAGCATGAAACAGCCGGTGCCATAGGTATTCTTGACCATGCCGCGCCGGTGACAGGCCTGGCCGAACGTGGCCGCCTGCTGGTCGCCCGCGATGCCCGCGATGGGGATCGCGCGGCCGAACCAGGCCGGGTCGGCGTCGGCGACGATGCCGGAACTGGGCACCACTTCCGGCAGCATCGATGCCGGCACCCCGAACAGGGACAGCAGTTCCGGGTCCCAGCGCAGGCTGTTGATATTGAAGAGCATCGTGCGCGCCGCGTTGCTCACGTCCGTGACGTGGCGCCCCGTCAATTTATAAGTGAGCCAGCTGTCGACGGTGCCGAACGCGAGCTCGCCCCGCTCCGCGCGTGCGCGTGCGCCCGGCACGTGCGTGAGCAGCCATTGCAGCTTGGTCGCGGAAAAATAGGCATCCAGTTCGAGACCCGTCTTGCGCTGGACAAGCGGGGCCTTGCCCGCCGCACGCAGGTCGTCGCAGAGCTCGGCCGTGCGCCGGTCCTGCCAGACGATGGCGTGGCACAGCGGTTCGCCCGTGCGGCGGTCCCACACGACCGTCGTTTCCCGCTGGTTCGTGATGCCGATGGCGGCGACGTCGGCCGCATCGGTGCCGGCCTCCGCCAGCACCTGGCGCGCGCATGCGAGCTGGCTGTTCCAGATGTCGAGCGGGTCGTGTTCGACCCAGCCGGGCTGCGGGAAATGCTGGGGATATTCCTGCTGGGCGATGCGCACGACCTGGCCCTGGCGGTCGAACAGGATGGCGCGCGAACTGGTGGTGCCCTGGTCGAGGGCGAGGATGTAACGCATCGTCGTCGAGCTCCCCGGGCCGTGAATCATGTGTAAAGCAGGCCGATAGGCCGGATTCTGTGTAACGTCCTTGCGGACGCTATGACAGCCATTCCTCTAGGCGCCGAATTACTCCGGCGCTCAAGCTTCCTACCCGCACGCTCCGCGAGCAACCTCAACGCGTGCCTATTTGGAATTGCTCCAGGTGGAGGTTACCGCGTTTCACCGTAACTTAATACGCTCGTCTCTGTGGCCCTATTCCTCGCCTTATACCCGGCTTGCGCCAGGATTTCGGCGGACGGCCGTTAACCGTCACCCCGCTCTGTGGAGTCCGGACCTTCCTCCCGCCCACGACCTTGCGGCGTGGACCAGCGGCTGTCTGGCCTGCTTCACGGGCTGCATTGTACAGGATACGCCGCTGCCTTTTGTGAAAGGTCGTGTCGCTATTTGAAAAGCCAGCTCAGGGCGAGTTGCATAGAATGCCCGGATTCCATCGTGATAAGGATGACCTCACCATGACGCACCCCTCCCGCAGCGGCGGCCAGATCCTGGTCGATGCGCTCCAGGTCCACGGCGTGGACACCGCCTTCGGCGTGCCCGGCGAAAGCTATCTCGACGTGCTCGACGCGCTGCACGACTCGAACATCCGCTTCGTCATCAATCGCCAGGAAGGCGGCGCGGCGTTCATGGCCGAGGCCTACGGCAAGCTGACGGGCAAGCCCGGCATCTGCTTCGTCACGCGCGGCCCTGGCGCAACGAACGCCTCCATCGGCGTGCACACCGCGTACCAGGATTCCACGCCGATGATCCTGTTCATCGGCCAGGTCGGCACCGACTTCATGGACCGCGAAGCATTCCAGGAAATCGACTACCGCCGCATGTACGGCCAGATGGCGAAGTGGGTCGCGCAGATCGACCGCGCCGAGCGCATCCCCGAATACATGGCGCGCGCGTTCCAGGTGGCGACGAGCGGCCGTCCCGGCCCCGTCGTCCTCGCGTTGCCGGAAGACATGCTCGTGGCCCGCGCGGAAGTGGCGGATACGCGCCGCTACCAGCCCACGCAGGGCGCGCCGTCGTCTGCGCAAATCGACCAGCTGCGCGCCATGCTGGCACAAGCGAAAAAGCCGCTGCTGCTGCTGGGCGGCGGCACATGGACGGACCAGGCGTGCGCAGACGTGCAGAGGTTCGCCGAGGCGAACGCCCTGCCCGTCGCGTGCGCGTTCCGCTTCCAGGACCTGCTGGACAACGAGCACCCGCACTACGTGGGCGACGTCGGCATCGGCATCAATCCGAAGCTGGCCGCGCGCGTCAAGGAAGCCGACGTGCTGATCGCGTTCGGCCCGCGCCTGGGCGAGATGACGACGAGCGGCTACTCGCTGCTGGCAGCGCCCGTGCCGCGCCAGCGCCTCGTGCACATCCATCCGGATCCGGAAGAACTGGGCAGCGTCTACCAGGCCGAGTTGATGATCGCGAGCGGCGCGCCGCAGGCCGCAAGCATGCTGGCGGCGATGGAGCCGGTCGATGCATCGGCATGGCGCCACACGGTCGAGGAAGCGAAGGCCGAGCTGCGCGCGTGGCAGGAACAGCCGCCGATCTTCAAGGACGGCAGCGCGCCGCTCGATTTATGGCAGATGGTGCAGGACCTGCAGGCCGCCCTGCCGCGCGACACGATCATCACGAACGGCGCCGGCAACTACGCCACGTGGGCACACCGCTTCTGGCGCTATGGCGCCATGCGCACGCAGCTCGCCCCGACGAGCGGCGCGATGGGGTATGCGGTGCCGGCCGGCGTGGCGGCCAAGATCGTGCGGCCGGAGCGCACCGTCGTCACCTTCGCCGGCGACGGCGAATTCATGATGACGGGCCAGGAACTGGCGACCGCGGTGCAATACGGCGCCGGCGTCATCTTCCTGGTCTTCAACAACGGCATGTTCGGCACGATCCGCATGCATCAGGAACGCGAGTATCCGGGCCGCGTGTCGGGCACGCAGCTGCACAATCCGGACTTCGCCGCGCTGGCGCAAGCGTACGGCGGCCACGGCGAGGCGGTCGAGACGACGGCCGATTTCGGCCCGGCGCTCGAGCGCGCCATCGCGTTCACGCGCACGCACAAGCTGCCGGCGCTGATCGAGCTGCGCTACGACGGTAACCTGATCACGCCGGGCGCCACCCTGGACACGATCCGCCGCAACGCCCAGGCCGCGAAAGGCGGCTGAAGCTCGGCGCGACGCGGGCAGGCTGCTCACATCGATATGTGACGGCCTGTTCCTCAGGCAATAGCGAGCCCGCGCAGCGCGGGGACGACGTCGTGCAGTCGCGCCACTTCGAACGTGGGAAGCGCATGCGTGTCGTTGGCGAGGCCGCCGGGATTGAACCAGCAGCTTTCGATGCCGAAGCGGTTGGCGCCGAGGATGTCGGCATCGAGGCGGTCGCCGACGATGATCGTTTCCGCATGCGTGAACGCGCGCGCCATCCTGACGGTGTAGTCGAAGAAGCGGCTGTCCGGCTTCGCATGGCCGCACGCCTCCGACGTCGCCACGAACGACACATGGTCGCGCAGCCCGGCACTGACGATGCGGCGGTGCTGGATCTGCTCGACACCATTGGTGATGATGCCCACTTCGCCGATGGCGGCCAGCGTCGCGCAGAGTTCCTTCGCGCCGTCGATGAGGACGACCGTGTCCGACAGCGATTCGAGGTACAGGCGGCTGGCCGCTTCGGGATCGAGGTCGAGACCGCTCGCGACGAAGGTCTGGCGGAAGCGGTCCACCTTCAGGAAATCCTTCGAGACAGTGCCCGTCTCGAAGCTTCGCCACAGTGCCGTATTGATGGCCTGGTAGCGGGCAAACAGCCCGTCGGGAAGCGCGGCCAGGCCCAGCGCGCGCATCGTGCGGTCGAACGACAATTGTTCGGAAGCCTTGAAGTCGAGCAGGGTGTCGTCGAGGTCGAAAAGAAAAAGTCTGTGTTTCATGGCGCTGCAACCGCAAGGTGTCCTTCGGAAATAACAGGATACCAGCAGCGCAGATTACATGCCGAGGTTGGTGTCGAGTCCTAGTTCGGCCGGCCACGGCACGGGCGCGTCGAAGGCGCTGGCGGGACTGGATGGATGGGTCAGGAACAGGGCGACAAGGGCGATGAAGAGCCAGACGATGACATTGCGCAGCGATGGCGCCGAGCTGCCCACCACGTGATCGCCGGCGATGAGCCTCTTGATAAACCTGGATACGTTCACGATCGTCCCTCGGTGACGCGTCTTCTTATCGATGTTCACAATCTACACCCGTTACGTACTAAATTCCAGCACGATGAACGGATTGGCATTGTTGAGCTGTATTCTAGCCACAATATGGTCGAGCAGGCGCACCTCAGAAGTGTGTTCCCGCTCTGGTAGAATACGCGCGACCCTATCCGGCATACCGCCGCCCTCCCGAATACACAATGTTTAGTTTCTTCAAAAAGAAAAAACCTGAAGCCGAGACGCCGGCTGCGGTCGAACCCGCAGTGCCTGCGGCCCCGGAGGCTGAAGCACAAGCCGAGCAGCCGGGTTTCCTGCGTCGCCTGTTCGGCGGCGGCGATGAAGCACCCGCCGCGCCCGAGGAAGTTGCGGCGGGCGCGTCGACGGCCTACGAAGGCCAGCTGTTCCCCGAAACCGCCGAACGTCCCGTCAGCGAAGCGGAAGCCAGGCGTTCCTGGATGTCGCGCCTGAAGGCCGGTCTGGCCAAGACGTCGAGCAACCTGTCGCTGCTGTTCGTCGGCGCGCGCATCGACGAAGACCTGTACGAGGAACTCGAATCCGCCCTGCTGATGTCCGACGCCGGAATGGATGCCACGCAATTCCTGCTGGACAACTTGCGCCGTAAGGTGAAGGAAGACAAGCTGCTCGACGCGGCCGCCGTCAAGGTGGCGCTGAAGGGCCTGCTGGTCGACCTGCTGCGTCCGCTGGAAAAGCCGCTCGAGCTGGGCCGCCATGAGCCGCTCGTGATGATGATCGCGGGCGTCAACGGCGCCGGCAAGACGACGACCATCGGCAAGCTGGCCAAGCACATGCAGCGCCATGAACAATCCGTGCTGCTGGCCGCCGGCGACACGTTCCGCGCCGCCGCGCGCGAGCAGCTGATGGTCTGGGGCCAGAGAAACAACGTCACCGTGATCTCGCAGCAGTCGGGCGACCCGGCCGCCGTCGCGTTCGACGCCGTCCAGTCGGGCAAGGCGCGCGGCGTCGACGTCGTCATGGTCGACACCGCCGGCCGCCTGCCCACGCAGCTGCACCTGATGGAAGAGCTCAAGAAGATCAGGCGCGTGATCGGCAAGGGCATGGAAGACGCGCCGCACGAGATCCTGCTCGTCATCGACGGCAACACGGGCCAGAACGCGCTGGCGCAAGTGAAGGCGTTCGACGACGCGCTGCAGCTGACCGGCCTCGTGATCACGAAGCTGGACGGCACGGCCAAGGGCGGCATCCTGGCCGCCATCGCACGCACCCGTCCGGTGCCGGTGTACTTCATCGGCGTGGGCGAAAAGCTGGAGGACCTGCAACCCTTCAGCGCCGACGAATTCGCCGAGGCGCTGCTGGGATAACACGCACGATGATCGAATTCCAGTCCGTCTCCAAGAAGTACTCGGATTCCGCCGACACGCTCGCGCTGTCCGACGTATCCCTGAACATCGCCAAGGGCGAGCTGGTGTACCTGGCCGGCCCGTCCGGCGCCGGCAAGTCCACCTTGATGAAGATGGTGGCCGCCATCGAGCGTCCGACGTCCGGCCGCGTGATCGTGAACGGGCAGGACGTCGGCCGCATCCGCAAGGCCGGCATCCCCTTCCTGCGCCGCAACCTCGGCCTGATCTTCCAGAACCAGCGCCTGCTGAACGACCGCCACCTGCTGGCCAACGTGATGCTGCCGCTGATCGTCACCGGTGCACCCAGGGCGCAAGCCGAACAGCGTGCCCGCGCGGCGCTGGACAAGGTCGGCCTGCTCGACCGTGCCCTCGCCCTGCCGATGGAACTGTCCGGCGGCGAACAGCAGCGCGTGGCGATCGCCCGCGCCATCGTCAACCGCCCGCAGATCATCCTGGCCGACGAACCGACCGCGAACCTCGACCGCGCCGCGGCCGACAAGGTCATCGACGCGCTGCACGCATTCCACGCCGTGGGCGTCACGTGCGTCATCTCGACCCACGACGACCAGATCCTGGACAGCGCCGCGCGCGTGATCCGCCTCGAACACGGCCATGTGACGGGAGGTGGCGCATGAACGTCTGGTTCCGCCAGCACCGCTTCGCCTTCGGCGCCGCGCTGTCCCACGTGCGCAAGGCGCCGGGCAGCTTTTTGTTCAACGTGCTCGTCGTCGCCGTCGCGCTGGCCCTGCCCTTCGCCGGCGTCACCCTGCTCGACAACGCGCGTCCTTTATCGGAAGAGCTGTCCGTCGATCCGGAAATCAGCCTGTTCCTCAAGACCGACACCCCGCGCGACCAGGCCCAGGCCCTCGCGCCGCAGCTGCAGCAGATCCTGCACGGCAGCCATGCGAAAGTCAGCTTCGTGCCGCGCGAACAGGCGCTGGCCAGCCTCAAGGAAAAGAGCGGTCTCACCGACGTGATCGAAACGCTGGGCGACAACCCGCTGCCGGACAGCTATGTGATGAAGCTGGAAGGCTTCGCCAGCGGCGCCGACGCCGCGCGCGTGGACGGCCTGGCCGAGCAGATGCGCGCCCTGCCGGATGTCGACTCCGTGCAGGTCGACTCGGCCTGGGTCAAGCGCCTCGCCGCCCTGCTGGGCGTGCTGCGCCTGGCGCTGCTGCTGCTCGCGGTCACGCTGGGCGTCGTCGTGATCGCCGTCGTGTTCAACACGATCCGTTTGCAGGTGTTGACGCAGCGCGAGGAAATCGCCGTGTCAAAACTGCTGGGCGCGACCGACAACTTCATCCACCGCCCGTTCTACTACACGGGCGCCCTGCTGGGCCTGTGCGCGGGTGCGGTGGCGCTGGGGGCCGTTGCGCTGGCGCTGCGTCCGCTGAACACGGCCATCGCCGAGTTCGCCCGACTGTATGCGTCGGAATTCCAGCTAACGCCCCTGCCGCCGCTGGGCATGGCGGCCTTGCTGGCGATCAGTGCCGGCCTGGGGCTGGTCGGGGCCATGTTATCGGTGCAGAGGCATCTGGCGCGGCTCAAGTAAGCGGTCTTTTTTCTCCCGTTCCGTGAACCCGTCCGCTGCTGGCCAGTCAAATCCGGCAGCGGACGCGAGGCATTCACCTACATGACAACGTGCGCCAGCCAACAGAAAGCGCAGCACGTGTCGCCTAACCTGTCTTCTACCGATTTCAAACGGTACGAGCGCCACATTTGAGCCGCATCAACTGAACCGCTCGTACCTGCTCTACAGTTGAATCGAACCCGTTTTTCTGATTCCTGCGGGCAATACTTTAATGAAACTTAAACCCATCGTAAGGGATATGGTGGCGCCTAGCACTCACCTCAAGAGAGTGCTAATATTACGTCAGACTATCGCGGGAAATGGTTTTGATAGCACCGTCAGCATCCCGACAACAAGCCAGCCAGCTGCGCCTTCGGGGCTCTGGAGATGGCGAGACGATGCAGCAGTTTATCTACGAGGGAGTGACTATGTCCGCACAATCCGCATTGGTTCCGGCCGGCAATCGTGCACTGGGACTGGGTTTCAGTGGCAATCTCGGTAATATCGACGCCTATATCTCGGCAGTGAACCGCCTGCCGATGCTGTCCCACGAGGAAGAAGTTTCTCTGGCTAAGAGCCTGCAGGAAAAGAATGACCTGGACGCGGCCCAGAAACTGGTGCTGTCGCACCTGCGTCTGGTCGTGTCGATCGCGCGCGGCTACCTGGGCTATGGCCTGCCGCACGCCGACCTGATCCAGGAAGGCAATATCGGCCTGATGAAGGCAGTCAAGCGTTTCGACCCGAACCAGGGCGTCCGCCTCGTGTCCTATGCGATGCACTGGATCAAGGCCGAGATGCACGAATACATCTTGAAGAACTGGCGTCTGGTCAAGGTTGCAACGACCAAGGCGCAGCGCAAGCTGTTCTTCAATCTGCGCAGCAACAAGCAGGGCCTAGATGCCATGTCGCCGCAGCAAGTCGACGACCTGGCCAAGATGCTCGACGTGAAGCGCGAAGAAGTGATCGAGATGGAAACGCGCCTGTCCGGCCGCGACATCGCGCTGGAAGCGCCGACCGACGACGAAGACGACAAGTTCTCGCCGATCGCCTACCTGTCCTCGGACCAGCAGGAGCCGACCAAGGTCCTGGAAGCCGAAGAAGTGGTGCGCCTGCAATCGGAAGGCCTGGAAACGGCCCTGTCGAAACTCGACCCGCGCTCGCGCCGCATCGTGGAAGCGCGCTGGCTGGCCAACGACGACGGCTCGGGCGCCACGCTGCACACGCTGGCCGAGGAATTCGGCGTGTCGGCCGAGCGCATCCGCCAGATCGAATCGGCCGCGCTGAAGAAGATGAAAACCGCGCTGGCGGCTTACGTGTAAGCCGTTTGCGGCCCAACGACAAAGGCACCCGAGGGTGCCTTTTGTTTTTTGGGCATGCCGTCTACGAAATCGTGCGCCCGAATTTGCCGGCGAATGCCTGGAGCCTGGCCGGGTCGAAGGCGCCCACGATGTTCGGATACCTGAAGCCGCCGACGACGTGGTGATACATGACGTGGTAGGCATCGTCGCCGTTGTGGAGGTCGCGGATGTCGTCCATGTCGACCGCGTACAGGTAAGGGAAGACGCCTCTCAGGAAATCGAAGAAATCGGGGATCGGGATACGCTGGAATACGTTCAGGCACCAATGGTTCAGTTCGAGGGTGACCGTCGGCTTGCAGGTCGACAGCGTGTCGCGCAGGCCTTCGATGACGTCGCGCTCGAATCCTTCGACATCGATCTTGATGAAATCGACGCCGTCCAGGTTGGCGCCCCGGATGAACGTATCGCCCTGGGCAATCTCGATCGCCTCGACCTGGTGCCCCGCCGATGCCTGCATCTTGTTCGATACGAATCCACCTGAACGGTTATTGGCGGAAAACGTCAGCTCGAAACGCCCTTCGGCCTTGCCCAGCCCGAGGTTCAGCGCGGTCACGTTGTTCAATCCCGATGCGTCCAGGTTCTTTTTCAGGAACCCGAACGTGGTCGGGGACGGTTCGAAGCTGACGACCCGGCGCGCGCGGCTGCCGAACAGGATCGACGTGCAACCGATATTGGCCCCGATGTCGAGGACGGTGTCAGACGGTGTCACCAATGAATCGAACAATTGGACCATGTGGGGTTCGAATACCCCGCGGATGTGGTCCAGGTAGTTGTCGTCGGACTCGATACGGTAGTGCTTGCCGCCGATGTCCGTCGTCACGTGACCGGGACCGTCGGCGTCGGGCGTGTCGGGCACCTCGGGCGTTGCCACGGCAGGTGCGGGAGCGTCGGCTGCCTCGTCTTTGTCCAACACCGGGGGTGGGCGCTTGAAATAACTCAACAGCATTTTCAACGTTCTCTCCACAAGTCATTGACGATATGGTGCGGAGGGCACGATAGCACGGCCGGACGAGCGAAAGACTCACCAATTATCAAACGCGCCGCTACGCCAGCTTCGCCTTGAAGAACGCCATCGTCCGGCCCCATGCCAGTGTCGCGGCTGCTTCGTCGTAGCGCGGCGTCGTGTCGTTATTAAAACCGTGCTCCACGCCCGGGTAGACGAAGTGTTGATAGTCGACGCGGTTCGCCTTCAGCGCGGCCTCGTACGCGGGCCAGCCGGCCAGGATGCGCTCGTCCTTGCCGGCGTCGTGGATCAGCAGGGGCGCGCGGATGCGGGCGACGTCGGCCACGGGCGGCTGCATGCCGTAGAACGGCACGGCGGCGGCCAGGTCCGGCAGCTGCGTCGCGAGGTAGTTGGCGATGCCGCCGCCGTAGCAGAAGCCCACCACGCCCACCTTGCCCGTACCCTGCGGCAGCGCGGCCAGCGCATGAAAGGCGGCGATGAAGTCCGCGCGCGTCTTGGCCTGGTCGAGCTTGGGGAAGAGTTCGCGGGCCTTGTCCTCGTCGCCCGGATAGCCGCCCAGCGGGTACAGCGCGTCCGGGGCGAAGGCGACATAGCCGTCGAGCGCGACGCGGCGGGTAACGTCCTCGATGTGCGGATTCAGGCCGCGGTTTTCGTGCACGACGAGGATCGTCGGCAGCTTTCCTTTCGCGTGCGCCGGCTCGGCCAGGTAGCCGTGCACCTTGCCATAGCCCTGCGGCGACGGGAAGTCGACGTACCGCGTCTTCAGGCGCGCGTCCGCGGGCGCGACGAGCGGCGCGGCGAACGACGGCGACAACTGCGCCAGCAACGCGGCGGCCGTCGTGCCGCCGGCGGCATAGCGGCCGGCACGCGACAGGAAAT
This sequence comes from Massilia cellulosiltytica, assembly GCF_047325105.1. Lineage (NCBI taxonomy): Bacteria > Pseudomonadati > Pseudomonadota > Betaproteobacteria > Burkholderiales > Oxalobacteraceae > Massilia > Massilia cellulosiltytica. The sequence goes on from NZ_CP168562.1 coordinate 5,749,865, forward strand.
CGCGGCGCGACACGCGGCCGTGCACATAGCCATCGAACAGTTTCAGTACCTCGGGGTCGAAATCCGCTGCGGTCAAACGTGTCATGTCCAGCCTCCTGTCGGGTCCAAGAGCGCCAGCATACTTCAGATCCGGATGACGATGCGCCGCTTGAACAGCTGCCACAGCCCCGCCCCCAGCACGAGCAGCAGCAACGCCGAATACGCGGCCGAGGCGACCCGCGCTTCGGGAATCGCCTGCGCCAGCCACGCGGCCAGCAGGTCGTGCAAGCTGCCCGCCCCGAGCGGCAGCTGCATCACCGTATCGATCAATGTGATGCCGACGAAGGCCAGCGTCGCATTGGTGCCGAAGGCGAGCACCGGCCGGGTCCACGCGGGCGCTTCCTGGCCGGGCGGCACGACGCGCATCAGCACGAGCAGCGACAGCAGCGTGAACCCGCCGGACGCCAGCGCAAAGCTGGGCGTCCACAGTTTTTTCACCATGGGCACGAGCGGATCGAGCAGGAAGCCGGCCAGCAGGCAGGCCACGCCGGCGATGGCGAGGGCCGTCAGTGTGGCGCGCTTGTGCGACCGCATCAACAGCAGCGATGCCGCCACGCCGAACAGCACGTTGACGAGCGCGCCCAGGGTGGACACGAGACCTTCCGGATCGAAGGTGACGACGGCGCCGGTCGTCCCCCACGGCCACAAGTGCGCGACGCCGAACACGGCGCGGTCGACGACGGCCGGCAGCGCGTGCATCGAGTCGAAACACGCGCGCCCGCAGCCGGGCGCGTCCCACGCGAGCAGCAGCGCGGCATAGCCGGCCAGCAGCGCCACGCTGGCCGCCACCGGCACCGAGACGCGCAAGCCGTCGCGCCGCAACGCCAGCACGCAGCCCGTGCCCACGATCGCATAGCACAGTCCGATGCGCTGCAAGATGCCCGGCAGGCGGACGTGGGCGAAGTCGAAGCCCGGCAGCAGGTTCAGCAGGACGCCGAGCGCGACGAGCACGGCCGAGCGGCGCAGCACGTGGCCGACGAGGGCCGTCCTGCCCTGCCCCGCGCGCCGCGCGAGCGCATATGGCAGCGCGGCGCCGGCGCAGAACAGGAAGGCGGGAAAGATCATGTCGGCGATGGCCAAGCCGCGCCAGTCGGCATGCGTCAGGAACGTGAAGCGCCGGTCCCAGCCGCCGGCGTACGCGACCATGATCATGCCCATCACGGCCAGGCCGCGCAGCAGGTCGATGGCAATCACACGCGGCGTGGAAAGTGCCGGCTTTTCCATCCTGTTCCCCATGTATGAAATCGATTTCAAATATGCGCCGGCGGACGCGCATCGTCAAGTCATGATGCATAACGCACATCATTGTCCAGAAGGAAATAGAATGGAAGACCACCGCAACCCACCAGGAGATCCCATGCAACTCATCGGCATGCTCGATTCACCGTTCGTCCGCCGCGTCGCCATCTCGTTCGACCTGCAGAACATTCCGTTCGAACACAAGGCGCTGTCCGTGTTCCGCAACTTCGACGAATTCTCCGCCATCAATCCGACCGTCAAGGCGCCGACGCTCGTGCTGGACGACGGTTCCTTCCTGATCGATTCCACGCTGATGCTCGAATACGGCGACGCGCTGGCGGGCAACTCCCTGCTGCCCGCCGCCCCGGCCGCGCGGGCCAGGGCGCTGCGTGCCATCGGCCCGGCGCTGGCGGCGTGCGAAAAGACGGCGCAGATCGTCTACGAGTATTCGCTGCGCCCGCAGGAAAAGCAGCACCAGCCGTGGCTCGACCGCGTGCAGCAGCAATTGTTCGCCGCGCTCAGGCTGCTGGAAGCGGAGACGGACGCGTTCGACGTCGCCGCACTCGACCAGGCCGCAGTCACGGCCGCCGTCACGTGGTCGTTCGTCCAGTTGAACGTGGCGCAGATCGTGAAGCCCGATGACTTCCCGCGCCTGGCCGCCTGGACCGCGCGCGCGGAAGCACTGCCGGTGTTCCAGCGCTACCCGCTCGTTTGAGCGCCACCGAGCGGCAAGCGCGCCGGCCTCGACTGGCGATTTTGCTATGATTGGTTTCACACCAACAACCGGACGTTCCATGAAACTGCCGTCCCTGGCCGCCCTCGCGGCGGCCGTGTCGATGCCGCTCCTGGCCGGCTGCGCCGCTCCTCCGCCACAGGATGCCGTGTACCCGCTCCGGCCCGAGCAAAGCGTCGTCCTCGCGCGCGGCACCGTGCTCACGTACGACAGTTACAGCGACAGCCGCTGTCCCGCGAACACGCGCTGCGTCTGGGCCGGACGGCTGATTTTCCGCTTCCTCATCGACGGCCCGAACGGCGCCGAAGAATTCACGCTCGGTCCCGACCAGCCGACGGCCACGCCCGCGTCGCTGCACGGGGCCCGCATCACGCTCGACACGTCCGCGATCCCGCCCGCGCGCGCGGCCGGCACGCTGCGCCCCAGCGACATCATTCCCGTCACGCTCAAGATCTCCGCCAAATGACCACGTCGACCACTTCCGCCAAAACCCTCGCCTGCGGCCTGATCCTCTCCATCGTCCTGGCACCGCCGCTCGCGCTGGCCAAGACCCCGGTCGCGACGGGCACCGGCGGCGCCGTCGCCACGATCAGCGAAAAGGCGTCGGCCTCCGCGCTCGCAATCCTCAACAAGGGCGGCAATGCCATCGACGCGGCCGTCGCGGCGGCGGCCACGCTGGGCGTCACCGATCCGTTCAGCTGCGGCATCGGCGGCGGCGGCTTCATGGTCGTGTACCTTGCGAAAGACAAGCGCGTCGTCACCATCGACCACCGCGAGACGGCGCCCGCGTCGTTCAGCCCGTCCGTCTTCCAGGAAAACGGCAAGGCGATCGATTTCGACACGGCCGTCGCCAGCGGCGCATCGGTCGGCGTGCCCGGCACCGTGCGCGGCTGGCACGAAGCGCTGGAGCGCTACGGCACGATGTCGTTCAAGCAGGTGCTGGCGCCCGCGATCCAGGTCGCGACGAAAGGCTTCCCCGTCAGCGACACCATGCACGGCCTGATCGTCGAGAACGAGAAAAAATTCGGCATGTTCGAGACGACGAGCAAGCTGTATCTCAAGAACGGCAAGGCCCTGCCGGCCGGCACCGTCGTGAAAAATCCGGACCTCGCCAAGGCCTACCGCGAGCTGGCGGCGAAAGGCTACAAGGTGTTCTACGAAGGCCCGCTGGCGCAGGCCGTCGTCGCGGCCGTCAACCGCCCGCCCGTCACGGCCGGCGTCCAGGTCCGCCCCGGCACGATGAGCCTCGCGGACATGGCCAATTACGAGGCGCGCATCCGCCAGCCGATCCGCTCCACCTACCGCGGCTACGACATCTACGGCATGCCGCCGCCCAGCAGCGGCGGCGTGACGGTCGCCGAAGCGCTCAACATCCTGGAAGGCTTCGACCTGAAGGCGATGCCGCGCGCGAACGTCGAACACCTGTACCTGGAAGCGAGCCGCCTCGCCTTCGCCGACCGCAACGCCTTTCTCGGCGACCCGGAATTCGTCGACGCGCCCATCGAAGGCGTGCTGTCGAAGCAGTTCGCCGCGCAGCGCCGTTCGCTGATCCGGCCGGACCGCGCGGCCGGCGTCGTCCCCGCCGGCGACGCCTTCCTGTACGAGAACGACCAGAGCTTTCCGCTGCGCCCGCAGCAGAACCTGATCATGAAAGAAGGCACGCACACGACGCACCTGACGGTGTCGGACAAATGGGGCAACGTCGTGGCCTACACGTTCACGATCGAGTCGTGGGGCGGCAGCGGCATCGTCGTGCCGGGCTACGGCTTCCTGCTGAATAACGAGATGACCGACTTCGATTTCACGGGTCCGGCACCGAACGTCCCCGAAGCCGGCAAGCGCCCGCGCAGCAGCATGGCGCCGACGCTCGCCTTCAAGGACGGCAAGCCCGCCTTCACCATCGGCAGCCCGGGCGGCGCGACGATCATCACGACGGTGCTGCAGACGATCGTCAACTACATCGACCTCGGCATGACGATGGACCAGGCCATCGACGCGCCGCGGCTATCGCAGCGCAACGCGAAAGAGACCTCGGTCGAACCGGGGTTTGCCGGTACCCCGCAGGCCCAGGCGCTGGAACAGTTCGGCCACAAGTGGGAAGCGAAGCCCGAGGAGATCGGCGCCGCGAACGCGATCGTGTTCAATCCCGACGGCACCGTGACGGCGGTCAGCGAAGGCCACCGCCACGGCATCGGCACGGCGCTCGTGCAGAAGCGCGCGCACTGAATCCACACCTTGATCAACCCAGCCGGCCGGCGGGAAAGGCCGGCGGCGCGGCGAGCATGCGGCGCCAGTCGAGCCGCAATTGCACGAGGCAGACGGCCAGCGAGATTTCGATCAGCCACGGCCACGCCGTGGTGCCGGTGATCCACGCCAGCCCGACCGCGGCGAGCGCCTGCATGACGGCCAGCGCGCCGGCGCGCAGCCCGAGCATCAGGTTCCAGCCGCCGGCGCCGCTGGCATAATCGCCCAGCAATCCCATCATCGCTACCTGGCCCGCCAGGCTGCACAGGCCCAGCTGGCGCAGCAGCGCATCCGGGCCGGCATCGATGAGCAGCAACACGGCCACCATGGCCACGGTCAGCGCGGCCCAGCAGCCCAGCCCCTGGCGCAGCACGCGCCCGGCGAGGCGCCGGTTCAGCAAGGCCGCATCGCCGGCCAGCGGTGTCAGGCGCAGCAAGGCCTGCTCGCCCTGCGTGCGGCGTATCTGCTGGCTGTACTGGGCCGTGCTGAACGCGATGGTCAACGCGAGCAGGGACGGGCCGACGTTCGTCATCAGGTCGACGAGCGCCTGCGCGCCCGTCTCGTGCGACCACTTCAGCAGGAGACGGGCGATGCCGCCCATGAACAGCAGGGTGACGAGGCCGCCGACCCACGCGCTCCAGTGCGCGGCCGGGCCCAACGCATGCATCAGCATGGCGGCGGGGTTGGCACGTTTCAGGTCGCAGCGCAGCGCGACGAAGTAGAACGGCAGATTGCCCACCGCGGTCGGCCCCTCGGGCACGGGCTGCTTGTCCTCGCCGCACTGGTCGAAGCGGGCGACGCGTTTCATCTGGTCGCCGCGCCGCTCGAAGAAGGCGTCGCCGCCGGCCGGATACAGCCAGCGCAAGGCCCACACCGCGATGGGGACGACGAGGATGCCCAGCACGAGCGCGGCGACAGGGCCGGTGGCCGCGTCCACCCATGCCGGCGGCAGCACGACGTGCGCCAGCCACGGCCAGTTTCCGCCCACGACGAGCAAGAACACGACATGCTTGTTGCCCGCACTGAGCAGTGCGAGACCGAGCACGGACAAGGCCACGGCCGGCAACGCGATCCAGAGGCCGAGGCCGAACGCCATGCCGACGGTCGCGAGCAGCCAGTATGCCGTCGTCATCTGCAGCAGGCGGCGACGCTGGCGCGGCAGCAGCCACGCATTGATCGGCGAATTCATCCGGATGGAACCCGGTACGAACAGGAAGGTCCAGACGAGCGCCAGCGCCAGCGTGACGAAACCGGCGAACAGGCGCAACCCCTCCAGCGCCTGCAGTCCGCCGTGTACGACGCCGCCCACGATGAAGACGGCGGCGCACAGGCCCACGGCGCCCAGCGCGAGGCCCAGCGTGCGCACGGCCTGTGCCTCGCGCTGCGCCGCGGCCGCGCGCCAGATCAACCGAAAATCCTGCAGCGCGGCGTTCATTGCGTCACCTCGATGAACAGATCTTCCAGCGTCAACGGTTCCACGCGCACGCCCGGCTCGCGCGCGAGGCGCGCGACGTCGTCGCCCTGCGCCTGCACGATCACGCTCGTCATGGCCCCCTCCTGGCGCCGCCGCACCTCGCCCGCCAGCGGCGCGCCGGGCAGCGTGGCGGCCGGCACGACGACGCGGCGCGCGCCTTCCAGCAGCGCGTCCGTCTGGCCCTGCAGCGCGATGCGGCCATCTTTCAAGAACGCGAGGTCGAAAGCGACGCGCTCCAGGTCGGACAGGATGTGCGTGGAGAACACGACGGTCGTCCCCCGCTCGATCACCTGGTCGACGAGCTCGCGCAGGAAGGCGCGCCGGCCGACCGGATCGAGCGCGGACACGGGTTCGTCGAGGATCAGCAGTTCCGGCTCGTGTGCCAGCGCGCGGATGATGGCCAGTTTCTGCTGCTCGCCGCCGGACAGGCGCTTGATCGGCTTGTTGCGCAGCTCGGGGCCGAAGTCCCAGCGCGACAGCAGGCCGTCGACCTTGCCGGTGTTCCAGCGCGGGTACATCGCGCGGAAGTAGTCGAACATCTGCACGGGCGTCAGCCAGTCGAACAAATCGGTGCGCTGCGGGACATAGCCGATGCGGCCCCGTGCGTCGTCCGACAGCCTGGCCACGTCTTCGCCGAACAGCGTCACCGCGCCGCCGTCCGCCTCGCGCAACCCGAGCATGCATTCGAGCAGCGTCGACTTGCCGGCGCCGTTGCGACCCAGCAGGCCGACGACCTGGCCGGGCGCGATCTGCCAGTCGAGATCGGCAAGCACCCGCTGGCTGCCGAAGTACTTGCTGACCGAGGACATGCGAACGATGGCGGCACTCATTTTGTTTCCTTCAGAATGGTTGCGAACAGGGACAGGACGGTTTCTGGATCGAGCTCGAGCTGGCGCGCCTCGACGGCGGCGCGCTCGAGCGTGGGCCGGAGCAGCCCGGCGCGGTCGGCCGGCTGCGTGGATGCGGACTCGGCGACCACCATGCCGAGACCGCGCCGGCGCGCCAGCACACCTTCCATCTCCAGCAGGCTGTAGGCCTTGGAGACGGTCATGGGATTGAGCGCCAGCGCCTGCGCGATCTCGCGCACGGACGGCATCTCGTCGCCGGGCCGGAGCTGGCCGCTCGCGGACAGGCGGCGCACCTGCTCGACGAGCTGGCGGTAGATCGGTTCGGACGAGCCGGTCGCGATCGAAAACAGGTTGGCGGTGTGTGCGGGCATGATGTCTACTGTATTAATTGAGTAATACAGTACGCCGGCGGTGTATCGTCGTCAAGCGATATTTACAAAAAAAGACGGCTCCGCGAGGGAGCCGTTAAAGGGCGTGGGCGCCAAGCCGCCCACGTTGGATCTGCGGACGGAGACTGGTCCGCAGGGACGACAAAAAACGTTACATCAGAGGTGCGGGACGATCAGCGGCATGAGGTCGTCGAAGGTACGGCCGGTGCCGTTCTCGCCGATCGCATGCATCTTCCACTCGCCGTTATGGCGGTACAGCTTGGCCATGATCTGGGCCGTGTGCGAGCCCTGCACCGACAGGTCATAGCGCGCGATTTCCTTGCCGTTGCTGGTATCGAACAGGCGGCAGAACGCGTTCTGGACTGTCGAAAAATTCTGGCCCGTGAAGCTGTTGACGGTGAAGACGAGCGACCTCACGCTCTCGGGCACCGTGCGCAGGTCGACGACGATCTGTTCGTCGTCGCCGTCGCCGGCACCGGTGCGGTTGTCGCCGGTGTGCGTGATGCTGCCGTCGCGGCTTTTCAGCTGGCGGAACCAGACCACGTCGACCGGGCGGTTCGATTCGTCGAACATCACGACGGAGGCGTCCAGGTCGACCGCCTGGCTCTTCGCGCCGAAGCCGAAGAAACCGCCGGACTTCGCGACGTCCCAGCCGAGCCCCATCGTCACGCGGGACAGGGCGCCGCCGGCTTCCTTCTCCAGCGAGATCTTCTGGCCCTTCTGCAGATTGACTGCCATTTGAATTACTCCTTTGATTGTCAGCGTCCGGGCGCCTGCACCCACGCCTTGAACGTGGCGCGGTTGCGCGAACAGACATAAATCTTGCCGCGACCGGAGAAGCGCAGGACGAGGCCCTCGCCGCTGGTCTGGCTGTTGATCAGGTTACCCAGGAAGCCGCCGCTGGTGCCGGTCGTGATCGAGACCTCGTAGTGCAGGGTGCTGTCCCAGGCGACGACGTGCGAGTTGTCGATGATCGCGTCCTTGCCCGGCTCCACGTCCAGCACGTTCATCGAGCCAAAGCCGGAGACGACGACCTGGCCGCTGCCCGAGGTCTCGGTCACGAAAAAGCCGCCGCTCTGGGCGAACAGCGCGTTGCCGAGACTCTGGGTACGCACGCGCAGGTCGACGCCGGAGCTGGCCGCCACGAACGCGCCGTCGCTGATGATGAACTGGTTCGGGCCGCAGTCGACCACCTGCATGGCGCCCGGCAGCGTGGGAGACAGCAGGCAGTCGCCGTCGCCGCGGGTCGCTTCGATGTGCTGCTGGAAGAACGACTCGCCGTTGGCGAAGGTGCGCATCAGCGCGCTGCCCAGGCCCCCCTTCATCTTGCCCTTGAGGTCGAGCGTCGATTCCATCATGACCATCGCATCCGATTCGCAGTAGATGGTCTCTCCGCGCTTCAGCGACACATGCAGGAAGGGATCGACGTCCCCGGTCACGGTAAACACTGGCATTGTTGGCTTCCTTTCAGGCCGGCGAAGTTAGGGTCAAACGCTCACGCCATAGTTCTTGGCGAGGGGGCCGAGGCCGCCGTTGAAACCCTGGCCCACTGCGCGGAACTTCCAGTCCGCGCCGTTACGATACACCTCGCCGAAGATCATGGCCGATTCAGTCGAACCGTCTTCGGACAGGTCGTAGCGGGCGATCTCGCTGTCGTTGGCCGCGTTGATGCAGCGGATGAACGCCTTGCCGACCATGCCGAAGTTCTGGCGGCGCGTATCGCCCTCGTGGATCGTCACGGCCAGCACGATGCGCTCGACGTCGGCCGGGACCTTCGTCAGGTCGATGCTGAGGGTCTCGTCATCGCCTTCCCCGGCACCGGTGCGGTTGTCGCCCGAGTGGGTCACCGAGCCGTCCGACGACTTGGCGTTGTTGTAGAAGATGAAGTCGGCATCCGAGCGGACCTTGCCCGACTGGTTCAGCAGGAACGCGACGCCGTCCAGGTCGAACGCGGCGCCATCGGTGGCGCGCACGTCCCAGCCGAGGCCCAGTTTGAGGCTGGACAGGCCCGGTGCTTCCTTCGACAGGTTGACGTTACCGCCTTTTTGCAAGCTGATTGCCATGATGATTCTCCTTCAGGTTGATAGGTACTGCCTTGTTCACGTTTCATTCGGCGTGGGCGAACTCTTTGCTGCCCACACCCAACGCTTCCTGCTTCTTGCGATACCGGATCGACGACCACACCGAGGCACCGATGAAGGCGACACCCGCCAGGCCCGTGACCAGTTCCGGCACGTGGAACTTCATACTCGCCAGCATGATCAGGGCCAGGATGCCGATCGCGTAGTGAGCGCCGTGCTCCAGGTACACGAACTGGTCGAGCGTGCCCTTTTCCACCAGGTACACCGTCAGCGAACGCACGAACATCGCACCGATCGCCAGGCCCAGCATGATGATCACGACGTCGTTGGTGATGGCGAACGCGCCGATCACGCCGTCGAAGCTGAACGATGCATCCAGCACTTCCAGGTACAGGAAGCCGCCGATACCGCCGCGCTTGACCATCTCGCCGACGTCGCCGCCGCCCTCTTCCGACTTCTCGAGCAGGTTCGACAGCACGTCCACGCCGACGTAGATCAGGATGCCCCACAGGCCCGAGATCAGCACGACCATCTTCTGGGCTTCCGGCACCAGCGACAGGCTGGCCATCAGCGCACCGATCGAGATCATCACGGCGATCGACGACACCTTGCCGAGCGAGCCGAGCTTGGCTTCGAAGTGGCCGAGCCAGTGGTGTTCCTTCTCTTCATCGAACAGGAAGTTCAGGAAGACCAGCAGCAGGAACATGCCGCCGAATGCCGCCACTTCCGCGTGGTGGTTCGTCAGGTGCATCGAGTACTGCTTCGGATCCTGCAAGGCCATGTTCCACACGTCCATCAGGCCCAGGTCGGCCGCCACCGCGACGATCACGAGCGGGAACAGCAGGCGCATGCCGAACACGGCGATGATGATGCCGACGCCCAGGAACAGCTTTTTCCAGAACTCGTCCCAGGTCTTCAGCACCGAGGCGTTGACCACCGCGTTGTCGAACGACAGCGAGACTTCCATGACCGCGAGAATCGCGGCGATACCCATCGCCGTCAGCGCGCCGGCCACGCCGGCATGCTCGTAGCCCCACCAGGCCGAGCCCAGCAGGCACAGCGCCGTGACGATGAATGACACCCTAAAATGCTTCATTCTTATGTCCCTTCTTGGGATATGTGTTGTTGACAAGGCGCAGTGTAGAGGCGATGATCCAATCAAAAAAGCGAAGATAACAAGAGAATCACTTCGAAAAAACCTGCGTTATTCACGTGACAATGAAATCCGACATCAATTTCCGCCACCTGTACTACTTCTGGGTCGTGGCCAACGAAGGGGGCATCACGCGTGCCGCCGAACGGCTCGGCCTCGCCGTGCAGACGGTCAGTTCGCAATTGACGCTGCTGGAGCAAGCGCTGGGCAAGACGCTGTTCGCGCAGCAGGGCCGGCGGCTCGTGCTGACGGAAGCGGGCCGGCTGGCGCTGGGCTATGCCGACCAGATCTTCTTGCTGGGCGAGCAGATGCAGGAAGCGCTGAGCGAGTTCGACAGCGGCCGCACGCGCCTCACGGTGGGTATCTCGGACTCGCTGCCGAAGCTGTCGGCCTACCGCATGCTGGAAGCCGTCACACGCATGGACCGCCCCGTGCGCATCGTCTGCTACGAAGACCAGTTCGAGGCGCTGCTGGCCGATCTCGCGCTGCACAAGCTCGACGTCGTGCTGACCGACCGCGAAGTGCGCGCCGGCGCGACCCTGAAAGTGTTCAGCCACCAGCTGTTCGACAGCGAGATGGTGGTCGTGGGCACGCCCGCGCTCGCCCAGCGCTACGGCGGCGCGGACGATGCGTTTCCACGGAATCTGAACGGCGCGCCGTTCCTGCTGCCGGCGCGCAATAATGCCCTGCGGGGCAAGATCGACGAGTGGTTCGTGCAGCACCACGTGCGGCCGGACGTGGTCGGGGAGTTCGAAGACAACGCGCTGCTCAACACATTCGGCCGGCGCGGCCTGGGCCTGTTCTTCGCGCCGGCCGCGCTGGCGGACGACGTCGCCGAGCAGTTCGGCGCCGTGCGGGTCGGGCTTGTTCCGACGGTGCGCGAACAGTTCTACATGATCTCGAGCGACCGCAAGATCATGCACCCGGCGGTCGAGGCCATCCTGGCGGGATCGCGAAAAGCGACGCCCCCGGCGGCCTGACCGTTACAATGCAGCTCGGCTTTTGCCTTTCGAGTAAACATACCTTCTATGCAAAACGTATTGCTCGTCGTTCTCGCGCTGCTGCTGGTGGCGCTGAACGGCTTCTTCGTGGCGGCCGAATTCGGCATCGTCACCCTGCGCAAGACCCGTGTGCGCGCCATCGCCAAGACCGGCGGCCTGCGCGGACGCATCCTCTACAAGGTCCACAGCCAGCTCGACGCTTATCTGTCCGCGTGCCAGCTGGGCATCACGCTCGCGTCGCTGGGCCTGGGCTGGGTCGGCGAACCCGCGTTCGCGAACCTGCTGGAACCCGTGTTCTCGCTGGTCGGCGTCACGAGCCCGCAGATCATCCACGGCGTGTCGTTCGTCGTGGCGTTCAGCGTGATCTCGTTCCTGCACATCGTCGTGGGCGAGCTGGCGCCGAAGTCGCTGGCAATCCGCGTGCCGGAAGCGGTGGGCCTGTGGAGCGCCATGCCGCTGTACGGCTTCTACTGGGCGATGTACCCGGCCATCTGGCTCCTCAACGCGAGCGCCAACCTCGTGCTGCGCGTGGCGGGCCTCTCGGGCGTGGGCGGTCACGAGACGCATTACTCGAACGATGAACTCAAGCTGATCCTGCGCACGAACACGGGCACGCCGGGCGAGCGCTTCACGCACGACGAGCGCCACATCCTCGCGCAGTCGCTGGAGTTCGCCCAGCACACGGTGGCGGACCTCATGCGTCCGATTAACGAGGTGAGCGCGCTGTACGCGAGCCGCTCGCTCGAGCAGAACCTCGACACGATGCGCCGCAACCGCTTTTCGCGCTACCCGTATTTCGACGAGGACGGCGAGGAAGTGCTGGGCGTGATCCACCTGAAGGACCTGTTCTTCGCCGAGCAGTCGGGCAAGGACGTCGACGACCTGACGGATTACCTGCGTCCCGTCGAACTGATCTCGGCGCGCACGCCGGCGATCGAGCTGTTCCGCCGGTTCCGCGGCGGCGCGCCGCACTTCGCGCTGATCGGAGAGAAAGGCAAGCGTCCGGTCGGCTTCATCACGCTGGACAACCTGCTGGGCGCCATCGTCGGCGAGATCCGCGACGAGTTCCGCCTCAACGAAAACGACTGGCTGCCGCAGGGCGACGGCACCTACATCGGCAAGGCGAGCCTGCCGATCGTCTCGCTCGAACGCGTGCTCGGCATCGACATCAACAACGAAGAGATGGGGCTCGATGAAGTCGAATCCGTCGGCGGGCTGTTGATGGCCAAGCTGGGGGATATTCCCAAGCAGGGGCAGCGGATCGAGTTTCCCAGGTTCGACGTCGTGGTCAAGAAGACCAACGGACCGCGCATCCTGCTCGTGAAAGTGATTCCGCAGCTGGAGCGCGGGGCGGATGAGGATGATCTGGACTGAGCGTCCGCCAAAGCCTCTCTAGGCGCAGCCAATAAGTCAGTGAGCAGAGATACGAACAGGGCCTTGTGAAGGCCGGCCTTATCGTTCGCTAGCGTCGTGCTTACTTCTTAGCGCTTGCTGAAGTGGACGGACTCGGCATTGCGGAATTTTGTACAGGACGAACGGAGGGTGGCTTTGCTCTTACAGGCACGTCCTCTTTAGCGACTATCCCCGGCTTTTCAGTACTGGATGCGTACCAAGCGATAATCGGTACAGCGAAAACCAGAATTACCAGCAACACTAGCGACCAGCCCAGCACCTGCTTTGTCATGCGCACAGCCGACTGGTAAGCACTTTCACCGCGCTTCACGGTTTCCCATTCTGATTTCAGAACCACTTCCGCGTATTGCGCAGCGCTTTCTACCGCGTCTATCGGTAACGAGACCGGTACGTCGGAATCGATAATATAGTCTTGCGTCGCCTGCATCATTGCAGATAGACGCCGCCGCAGTTCCTTATGATCGCTCTGACTATCGTTCAGCCGAAGACGAATGCGATGGAAGGTCTCGCCAGCAGCATGTCTTGCCTCGACGATTCTTGCTTGAGGAAAGTTGAACAACTCGGCATGAGAGGGGTTTGGCCAACGATGCTCCTGCATAGCACGGCAAACAGTACGTGTGTTTGAGAACAGGGCAGCCAAGTCCTCGCGAAGCGAGTCAATCCAAGCTTGGCGAAACTCACTAACCTTGGTCTCTTTGGACGCAATCAAGTTAGCACGGGCAATGCCACCTGCGACCAAGGCGGCCGCGAGGGTACCTGCTACCGGGACGATCGAAGAAACTTCAAAAGGCATAGCTCGTTACCCGTGAATATAGATCATCGGGAGCTTACCTTCCGCATTTGTTATGCACAAGAATACACGTGCGGGTGTCGCTCCTTCTCTCGCGGGACGACCGCTTCTAGCCGCTAACGGTTCTTAATCACAGCTCAGCGTACGGCACATGTTGCTCTAGTGCGAAAAGAATATCCCGCTTAACGATTCAAGCCCTCCCTTGCCGCGCTTCATCCCGATACCGCCCCGGCGACTTGCCCACGAGCCGCCGGAAATCCGACGTGAAGTGCGCCTGGTCGAAATACCCGAGCCCCTGCGCCAGCGCAGCCAGGTCCACGTCGGCGCCTTGCGCCAGGCGATCTGCCGCCTCGTGCAGGCGAAACCGCCGGATCACCCATTTCGGGCTCACGCCCACGTACTCGCTGAACAGCTGCTGCAGGCTGCGCACGCCCATCTGCGCGACTGCCGCCAGTTCCTCCACCTGCGTCAGCCCGGGCGTCGATTCCACCAAACGCAGGATGGCCGCGATGCGGTCGACCTGCGGGTCGGGCGCCGGCAGCATGGTACGCAGCAGCGCCCCCGCCGCCTCGATCATCGCAGCGTCGTCCGCCGTGTCCAGCACCGCATCCTGAGCGGCCGCCTCGTCCCACGGGAACACGTCGCCCAGCGCCAGCACCTTGTCCGTGATCGTGTGCAGCGGCCGGCCCAGCAAACCGCGGAAAGCGCCCGCCCGGAAGCGCAGGCCGCACACCTTGCCCGCGTCCTGCAATGTGTAATCGAACGAGCCCGTCGTCAGGCCCCAGATGCCCGTGCGGGCGCGGTCGAACACGATGTGCACGCACGGGTAAGGCAAGGTGCGCTGCGTGTGTGCCGGGCGGCCCTGCAAGTCCCACTCGACGATCCAGTAGTGGTCGAGGAACGGCGCCAGGTCCGGCGGCGGCAGGTAGCGGCCGAGCCGGAACATCTTGCCGGCGAGCGCCGGCGCGACGACACCCTTGGCGCGGTCGGTGACGGTGGGGAGATGGCTCATCGGGGCATTCTAGCATTCGCGTTTTTCCAAGACCGCGGCGGCAGGCAAGCCTAATCTGTCGGCTCACCGCCATCCCGAGGACCCCATGAACCCGACCCTGTTCCACGCTCCGAATTCGCGCTCCGGCGCGGCCCGCATCCTGCTCGAAGAACTCGGCGCCCCCTACGACCTGCACGTGCTGAACCTCAAGAAGAACGAGCAGCGCGCGCCGGCGTACCTGGCCATCAACCCGATGGGCAAGGTCCCCGCCGTCCGCCACGGCGATGCCCTCGTGACGGAGCAGCCGGCCGTCTTCATCTACCTGGCCGACCTGTTCCTGCAAGCGGGTCTCGCGCCCGCGCTGGACGATCCGCTGCGCGGTCCCTACCTGCGCTGGCTCGCGTTCTACGGTTCGTCGTTCGAGCCGGCCATTACCGACCTCGCGATGAAACGCGAGCCCACGCCGCCGATGATGTGCCCGTACGGCGACTTCGACACGATGCTGGCCACGTTGACTGCCCAACTGCGCGCCGGCCCGTACCTGCTGGGCGAACGCTTCTCCGCCGCCGACGTCCTGTGGGGCATCTCGCTCGGCTGGGCCACGATGTTCAAGCTGGTGCCGGAACTGCCCGAGATCATGGTCTACATCGACCGCGTCAGTTCGCGTCCGGCCGCGCGCCGGGCCGCGGAAGCGGATGCGCTGCTGGCCGCCGCACAGGGTTGATCAGGCCAGCGGCCAGCGCCGTCCCCAGCACGATCGGGGCGCTGCCGGCCGCCATCGCGGTCGTAACAGTCTCGCCGAGGAACAGCACGCCCCACAGCACGCCGAACGCGGGTACGAGGAACGGCACGGCCATCGTCCGCGCCGCACCCACGCGGGCGATCAGGCGGAAGAACAGCACGTACGCGAGCGCCGTGCAGAGCGCGCCCAGGCACAGCAGCGCGCCCCACGCCTGGGGCGACGGCAGCGTGGCCGGATGCAGGGCCAGTGCTGCCGGTGCCAGCATGAGCGCGGCGGCCAGCTGGCTGCCGGCGGCGACGGCCAGCGGCGGCACGGTCGCGAGATAGCGCTTGCTGAAGTGGGCGGAAAACGCGTACAGCATCGTGGCCGCGACGCATGCCAGCACGGCCCATCCGGTTGCGATTGCACCTGCGCCGGGCTTGAATCCGGCGTTATCCGCGGCGAGCCACACCACGCCGCAAAAGCCGAGCGCCAGCCCGGCGGCACGCGTGCGGCCGATGGCCTCGCCCAGCCACACGCGCCCGATGATGGCCGCGTACAGCGGCGTGGCCGCGTTGAAGATCGCGGACAGGCTCGCGTTGATGCCCAGCGCCGCCAGCGCGAACAGCACGAACGGCAGCGCGGAATTCGTCAGGCCCACCAGCAGCACCGGTTTCCAGTGCCGGCGCAACGCACGCCAGTCGCCGCCGAGCAGCGGCAGCAGCAACACGGCGGCGATGGCGGCGCGGGCACCGGCCAAGGTCATCGCGCCGAACTCGCCGGCGCACACGCGCATGAACAGATACGATGCGCCCCACAGCGCGGCCAGCGCCGTCAGGCAGGCGATATCGCTCTTCTTCATCATTGCCCCCTTACCGCGCGCAGCGCCGCATCGAGGCCGCGTTCTTCCGGTCCCAGCACGCGCGCCACGCGGCCATCCGCATCGACCAGCACGACGCTCGGGATCGCGCGGATGCCGAAGGCGGCGAAGGCGGCGCCGTCGCGGTCGAGCACCACCCGCGGCGTGCCGGGATGGGCCTTGGCGTAGGCCGCCAGTTCGACGCTCGACGTCCACAGCGGCGCGGCGACGGCAAGCCAATCCACGCCGCCCCGTTTCAGCAGGCGCGTCGCGTCCTCGCGCACGCGCCGGCAGGCCTGTGCGGTGGCCGGACGGGTCTCGCGCAGATACGTTTCGCACCACGGCGAAAAGAACACGAGCGCGCGCGGCTTGCCGGCCGCGCCGGCCGGGAGATCGAGGCCCGCCACCTTGTCGCCGACCCGGAACACACGCGCCGCCTGCGCTTGCGGTGCCAGCGCGACCGGTTGCGCCGCCGCCGCCGCGACCCGGCCTTGCGCGGCCCGGCCTTGCGCGGCCCGCTCCAGCGCCGCATGCAGGGCCGCATCGTCGAGATGGCCCACGTAGGCGATGCGGCCGTCGGCACCGATCAGTACGTGCTGCGGCGTCACGCGCAGGTTCAGGCGGCGCCCCAGGCTGCCGTCGTCGAGCGCGATCGGCATCGTGAGGCCGTGGCGGGCGCGGTAGGCGCGCACGTCGGCCTCGGTGTCGCTGAAGCCCGCATTGACGGCGATGACGTCGATGCGCTTGCCGTACTGCCGGTGGATGCGTTCGAAGCCCGGCATCTGCTGCAGGCACGGCGCGCACCACGTGGCCCAGAACTTCAGGTAGACGGGCCGCCTGCCGTAGCGGGTGGCGAGGTCGATGGTGCCGCCGTCGAGCGTGCGCAGGACGGCGGCCGGCGCCGGCTGGCCGATCAGCGGCTGGCCGGCGTGCGCGGCGCGGGTGGCGCCGCCGTCCGCGGCCCCGCAGGTCGCGCAGGCGAACAGCGCGGTGGCCAGGGCGGAGATGAAGTGAACGAGGGTCATGGGATCCTTCAGGGTGACGGTGGATGAGGCTTTCATCGTAGTGACCACTTGGATCAGGGCAAAGACGCAAGAATTGCATGAATCCCTGTACCATTTACTGCATGGACCTTTCGATAAACATCGACCGCTTCGCGCGCACGCCCGTCGCCGGCCAGATCGCCGCCGCGATCGGTGCCGCCATCCACGACGGCCGCCTTTCTCCCGGCGCCCGGCTGCCGTCCTGGCACGACCTGGCCGTGCAGCTGGGTGTCGCACGCGGCACCGTGCGCGCGGCCTACGACAGCCTGCGCGACCAGCAGCTCATCGTCACCGCCGGCGCGGCCGGCACGCGCGTGGCGCGCCAGGCGGTGCGTGCGGGGACGGCGCCGGAACGCCCGGCCGCCCCGCCGCCGCGCCTCGCCGCACCGGTCCCGTTCCAGGTCGGCGTGCCGGGCCAGGACGTGTTCCCGTTCAAGACGTGGTCACGCATCATGGGCCGTGCCGCACGCGCCGCGGCCGCGCAGCCGCTGGGGTATCCCGATCCGCGCGGCGAACCGGTGCTGCGCGCCGCCATCGCGGCCTACCTCGGCATCGCGCGCGGCATCGCGTGTCACCCGTCGCAGGTGTTCGTCGCGAACGGCCATGCCGCCGCGCTCGGCCTCGCCCTGCGCGCGCTGCGGCTGGAAGGACGCACCGCATGGGTCGAGGATCCCGGCTACGCGTCGGCGCGGACCGTGCTCGCGCAATACGGCGTGACGCCCGTCCCGGTGCCCGTCGATGCGGAGGGGCTAGCCGTGGCGGCGGGCATCGCGTCCGCTCCGAAGGCGGCACTGGCGGTCGTCACGCCGGGGCAGCAGGCGCCGCTGGGCATGACGTTGTCGCTGGCGCGCCGGCATGCGCTGCTCGATTGGGCGGCCGCGCGCAACGCGTGGATCGTCGAGGACGACTACCTGGGCGAGCTGCAGCTGCAAGCCCGCGCCACGCCGGCGCTGGCGGCGCGCGACCATGCCGGCCGCGTGCTGCACATCGGGACCTTCAGCAAGACGATCGCCCCGGCGTTGCGCGTCGCCTTCCTCGTCGTGCCGCCCGCGCTGGCGCCCGCCGTCGCCGCCGTGGCCGACGTCGCCGCGGCCGCGCCGGCACCCGCGATCCAGTTCGCCATCGAGGAATTCCTGCGCGACGGCCACTACCTGCGCCACCTGCGCCGCATGAAGCGCGTGTACGCCGAGCGCCGCGCCGCGCTGTGCGCCTGCCTGCGCGATCTCGGCCTGGCACATGCCGAGGCCGGCCTGTCCGTGCTCCTGCCGCTGGCGGATGGCGTCGACGATGCCGCGCTGGCCGCGCACGCACGCACGGTGGGTCTCGCGCCGTCCGCCCTGTCGTGGTGGCGCGCGCAAAAAGACGACGCGCCCGGTGGCCTGCTGCTGGGCGTGACGAACGTGCCGCCCGGGCGCGCGCAGGCCGCGTGCGCGGCGCTGGCCGCGCTGCTGCGCTGAGCCGCTAACGGTTCGCCGCACGGCGCACACGGTCCGGCGCAGCGTGCTGGCCCGCACGCGCGAACGCTTCTATCGTGACGTCTTTCCATATCGGGAGCCGCCATGCGCGCCTTGTTTTCTCTCTTCCTCGCCTTCTGCCTCGCCGGTCCGGCGCACGCGGCCAATACCGAAGACGCCGCCATCCGCCAGCTCGTGCAGCAATTCCAGACCGCCATCGTCGCGCGCGACGGCAAGACGCTCGGCTCGCTGTTCGTGCAGGAAGGCGGCAGTTGGTGGTCCGTGCTGGACGAACCGACGTATGCGGCGGCCAAGGCGCGCAATCCGGCCGCGCAGCGCCTGGAGCCGTCGACATGGCAGGCGTTCGCCGAATTCGTCGCGCACAGCGCCAGGCCGATCGAGGAACGCTTCTACGACGTGCGCGTCCGCACGAACGGCACCGTCGCCTCCGTGTGGTTCGATTTCGACTTCCTCGCCGACGGCAAGGTGACGAACCGCGGCAGCGAAACGTGGCAGCTCGTGCGCACGGACGATGGCTGGAAAATTGTCGCGATGCTGTATTCCGTCCACCAGTGACGCGGGCTAGAATGGCCGATCCGTCCATACGCCACGCCGCCGTGAAAGAAGACACGCCCCTGCTCGTCCCCGTCCTCGCCGCCCTGCCGGTGTTCACCTGCATGGTGATCCTCGGCCTGCCTGCGCTGGGCCACGGTTACGCGCCCATGTTTCGCACGCTGTTCTTCGTCGCTTGCGCCGTCTGGACCGTGCCGCTGGTCCTGCTGCAGCGCGCGTTGTGGCGCCAGGGCCGCGCGTGGTGGGCGATGACGCTGATCCTGCTCGCGGCGTCGTATGCGATGGCGGTCGCGAACTCGCTGCTGGGCCAGTGGCTGTCGATCGCGCTCGGGCTGGAGACGGGCTACCACTGGGACGACCTCCTGCGCGGCCTGGACGGCTGCTGGCTCGCGCTGGTCGCGTTCTGCGCGATGCATGCGGTGGCCGTGTACTACCTGTCGCTGCAGCGCACCCGGCTGCGCCTCGCGCAGGCGCTCGCGGACGCGCGCGACGCCGAACTGCGCGCGCTGCGCCTGCAGGTCAATCCGCACTTCCTGTTCAACACGCTGAACGCGGTGTCGGCCCTCGTCGCGGCCGGCGCCAACCGCGACGCGAACCGCATGCTCGCCCGCGTGTCCGATTTTCTCCGTGCCACGCTGGCGCACGACGGCCGCCACGAGCACACGCTGGCCGAGGAACTGGCGCTGACGGAAGCCTATCTCGACATCGAAAAGGCGCGCCTCGGCGAGCGCCTGCAACTGGCGATGCATGCGGGGCCCGACCTGCTCGATGCCGCCGTGCCCTACCTGATGCTGCAGCCGCTCGTCGAGAACGCGGTCCGCCACGGCATCGCGCCCATGGCCGCGCCGGGCCGCATCGACATCCGCGTCGACCGCGCGGACGACCGCCTGCGCGTGGACGTGCGCAACGACGGCACGCAACCGACGCAAGCCGGCGGCGGCATCGGCCTGGCCAACGTTGCGAACCGCCTGCGCCATTTGTACGGCGACGCCCAGCGGGTGGACGCGGGCTGGCGCGACGACGGCCGCTTCCACGTGTCGCTGACGTTGCCCCTCAGGGTGAACACTGAGGTGGCGGCATGATGCGCGTCGCGATCGTCGACGACGAACCGCTGGCCCGGCTCGCCGTGAAGGCGCGGCTGGCGCGCCACGCGGACCTGGAACTGGTGGCGGAATACGGCGACGGCGACACGGCCGCCGCCGGCCTCGCGGCGATCCGGCCCGACCTCGTGTTCGTCGACGTCGAGATGCCCGGCAAGAACGGCCTCGACATGCTGGCCGCCCTGCCCCGCGCCACGCGTCCGCTGGCGATCCTGCTCACCGCCCACGACACCTTCGCCGTGCGCGCCTTCGACCTGGCCGCCCTCGACTATCTGTTGAAACCCGTCGACGACGACCGCCTGGACGACGCACTGGACCGCGCCCGCACGGCCATGAGCCGCCTTCGTCCCGCGGCGGCGCCCACATGGACGCGCAGCTTCACGGTGCGCGCCGGTAACCGCACGGTAATCGTCGACGCGGCCGATGTGGAACGCATCGAGGCCGACGGCGACTACGCCACGCTGCACGCGGGCGGCAAGACCTACCTCGTGCGCGAACCGCTGCAGGAACTGGCCCGGCGCCTCGATCCGGCCCGGTTCCAGCGCGTGCACCGGTCCAGCATCGTGCGCCTGGACGTGGTCGCCGAACTGCGCGCGCTGACGAACCGCGACGCCATGCTGCGCCTGCGCGACGGCACCTTGCTGCGCGCGAGCCGTACCTACATGCCGGCGCTGACGCAGGCGCTGGCCTTCCATACACACCCATGACCCAATCTGCTTCCACTTACCGCCTGCGCGGCCTCGACCTGCTGCGCGCCGCCGCCATCCTGCTCGTCCTGACGAGCCACTACACGGGCTTCGTCAGCCACGCACCCACGTTCGGGGTCGTCGGCAAGGTCGGCTGGGCCGGCGTCGACCTGTTCTTCGTATTGAGCGGCTACCTGATCGGCAACCAGCTGCTCGCCCCCGCCGCGCGCGGAGAATCCCTGTCGCTGAAGACCTTCTTCGTGAGGCGCCTCCTGCGGACGCTGCCCAATTACTACGTCGTGCTGGCCGCTTATTTTCTAATCCTTTGGTTGTTTCCCGGCGCGCCGCTCGGCGGTTCAAGCATGGCGGACCCATGGCGCTTCCTGACGTTCACGCAGAACTTCGGGCTCGCCTACGGCCAGACGTTTACACACTCCTGGTCGCTGTGCATCGAGGAGCAGTTTTATGTGCTGCTGCCCCTCGTCGTGCTGGCCCTCGCGCGCATCGGCTTTCCCGTGCGGCTCGCGTGGGGCCTGCTCGTGGGCGGCATCGTCGCGGGCATGGCCACGCGCGCCGCGGCGTATGCGCTGCACGGGCACGATGCGTTCATGGCCGAGGTTTATTATTCGAGCTTCTGCCGCGCCGATGAACTGCTGCCCGGCGTCGCCATCGCCCTGCTGCGCAACGTCCATCCGCACGCATTCACTCGCCTGCTGCGCCATGCGAACGCGCTGTGCGCGGCGGGCCTCGCGCTGAGCGTCGGCATCCTGACCTGCATCCACCTCGACTGGCCGACGACAGCCGTCACGTCGACGTTTGGCTTCTCGCTGCTGGCACTCGGCTTCGCGCTGCTGACGTGCGCGGCGCTGTCCCCCGCCTGCATCCTGAATCGCATCGACATCCCCGGCGCGTCGCAGCTCGCGCTGTGGTCGTACGCCGTCTACCTCGTGCACAAGCCCGTGTTCATGGCGCTGCGGCCGCACGTCGAGCGCCTGCACATCGATGCGGGCGCACCGCTCACCGTCATCGCCGTCATGGGCGCGGGCATCGTCGGCGGCTGGGTGCTGTACCGCTGCGTGGAGACGCCGTTCATGCGCCTGCGCGCACGCCTGACGACCGCTCATACCGCTGAACACGCGTTCCATCGCACGGCAGATGATCGCGCACCTTCCTCGCACTGTTCCTGTTCGGGCTCTACGCGAGCGTGAGCGTGAATCGTGGCGCGTGGCGGACGTCGTGGCCTTCCACGGCAATGCCACGATGGCGCCGTACTCGGCGGGCATCTGTGGAACCGGCACGCCGTGCCGGCCCGACGATTCAATGCCGGACCGGCCTCAGGCGACCGAGCCAGGCGCCTTGCGGCGGCGCGCGCGGCCCAGGATCAGGGCGAACGCGCCCAGGCCGAGCACCAGCGGGCTGGCCGGCTCGGGCACCGTGCCGCCGGGGGGAACAGAAGCGGCGGTGGTGAAGTCGTCCATGACGAACCAGCCGGTATCGCGCGTGATGGTCAACGACGACACGTTGTCGAATGCCGCGGCCGCCCACGTGTAGCTGCTGCCGATCGCGACCGGACCGGTCGTGCCGATGAGGTTATTGGCGGCGTCATAGGCGGCGATGGCGATCCACGACGCCTTGTCCGCAGCACCGTCCGGCGCCGCGAACCACGCGCCGGCAAAATTGAACGGCGTGGCGCTGCCGATGGTGGCGCCATCGGAGCCGAAGCCGTTCACGGCGAAACGCGTGCCGCCGTGGGCGCCGTTGCCGTAGCCGTCGATGCCGGTGTCGCCGGCAAACCAGTCGTCGCTGAAGGTCAGGCCAGCGTACGGATTGATGTCGCTCAGGCCGGCGAAGTCGCCGCCGGTGGCCACGTCCTCGAAGCCGAGGACACCGGCGTTGGCGGCGCCGGCCAGCATCAGGGTGGCGCTGGCGATCACTGCAAACAGAGTCTTTTTCATGGTGGGTATCTTTGCTGTGTCAGGGTTCGTTATTTGCAGATGTCGCCAGTCACTTTCGGGATCGTCGCGTTCAGCGCATCCTGGCCCGCGATGACGAAGCCGAGCGAGGCCGTGCTGCCTGGCGCGATGTCCTTGTTCCAGCCGCCACCGTCCGACGCGGTGAATGTCGGCGCGGTTCCCGTCACGACCCCGTTCCACGCGCTGCCCGACACGAACGTGCCGTCGCTGTAGGTCCAGGACACTTCCCAGCCATGCAGCGTCTCCGTACCCTGGTTGGTGATCGAGACAGTGGCGATGCCGCCGCCCCACCAGGTGCTGGAGAGTTCGTACGTGCACACGGCGGTGGGTGCCGGCTTGACGGGCACTTGCGGCACCACTTGCACGTCGCCGGTCGGATCGATCTTGCCGTAGGCGATGCCGCGGCCGTTGGTGCTCATGTAGACCAGGCCATACGTGTTCATGTCGCCGGTGACCCAGCGTCCCAGCGTGCCGCCGTATTGATGGGCGTCGTCGTTGACGCGGTCCCAGTGGGCGCCCATGTCGATCGAGCGCAACAGGCCGCGCGACGTGCCGACCGTACCCCACATGTAGAGCGTCGGATAGCTGGCGCCAGGTGCTTCCTTGCCCAGGCCCATGGTGCCGCAGGAGCCGGTCCCGCCGACGCTGGTGAACGTGGCGCCCGAATCGGTCGAATGGGAGATCCCCTTCGAACCTACGCAGGCCCACACGTCGCCCTCGATGCCGGGCGTGGCGCGCACGAGGCTGTTGCCGCCGGCCGGCAGGGTGGCCGTGGCGTTGAACGACACGCCGCCGTCGGTGCTGACCAGCATCTTGCCCATGCCGATGTCGTAGACGTAGAACTTGGCCGGGTTGACCCGGTCGGCGACCGGATAGGCGTCCTTCACGGACAGGCCTGCCACCGGCGTCCAGTTGGCGCCGAAGTCGGTCGAGCGATACGTGGTGGTCGAGCCGTCCGGGCTGTGCAGCAGCACGGCGCCATCGGCCGACAGCGCCAGGTTCCCGAACTTGCCGTTCATGGTCGGCGCCTTTTGCCAGCTTGCGCCCGTATTGGTCGAGATGTACATGGCGTTCGAGCCGACCCGCGCCATGACGTGCGTCGCCTTCGGCGCCACGGCCAGGCCGGTCGTCGTGCCGACGCCTGGGGAATGGCGCAGGGCGTACTGGGACGGATCGGGCTGGGTGAAGCCGTCGTAGTCGCCGATGACCGACACGAACGGGCCGCCCGGGATGGCCTCGGCGGCGAACGAACCGGTCTCTTCCATGCCTTTCACGTCGAACTTCCAGACGCTCGTCGTTGCGTCGAGATCGGTGGTCCTGAACACGCCGTTACCCGAGATCACCCACGCGGTCTTCGAATCGAACGGGTCGAACTCGACGTCGCCGGCCCAGTGGATCGAGGATTCCTTGACCCAGTCGATACCGTTCGGGTCGATCTCCATGCCGCGTTGCATCAGGTCGACCCAGGAGCGGCCGGCGTCGTAGGAGGTGAAGATGTGGTCGCCGTACCCGTCCGGGTTCCTGTGCTGCAGCCAGTACATATTGGTGGTCGACGCGATCAGGTGCTTCGGATTGCTCGGGTCGACGCTGATGCCGGCGAACGCATTGGTCATGCCTGCCGGCGTGATGTTGGTCCAGGCGCCGCCGACCATGTTGTATTCCCAGACCTGGCCCGTGGTCATCGGTTCGCTGTCGCTCTGGCCGTGCGGTCCGGCGCCGTTGGCATAGGTCAGGTACAGGCGGCCCTTGTTCGTCAATGCCGCGCGCTGCGGCATCAGGTTCGCCGGCGCTCCCGCGACCGGGGCGAAGGTGATGCCGCCGTCCTTGCTCATGTACAGGTTCGGTCCGACCGAGCCGTAACGCGATACGCCGACGACAATGCGCTTGGCCGTCCCGCCGCTGACGCTGGTCGGATCGAGCAGCACGAAGCTGATGCCGTTGCCGTTGGGCGTCGAGGCCACGTTCAGCCCGTTTACATGAGTCCAGGTCGCGCCTGAATCGACGCTCTTGAACAGGCCGTTGTCGCGCGTACCGACGAACAGGACGTTGCTCGAGCCCGGGTCGACCTGCAGTCGTTCGCCGTTCGAGCGGCCCATGCCATTGCCGTGGGCCTTGAACTGGGCCGTCACGTCGACCAGGTCGAAATGCTGGCCGTAGTCGGTGGAGCGCATGATCACGGTCTTGCCGTTGCTGAAGTAGCTGGTACCCGCCAGCATGTAGACGGTGCCCGGGTTGCGCGGGTCGACCGCGATCGACTCGACGCCCATCAGGCCGGTATCGCTTTCGCTGATCCAGTCCGTCAGCGCGACCCAGCGTTCGTTATGGGCATCCCAACGGTAGGAACCGCCCACGTCGGTGCGGGCGTAGATCACGCCGCGCTCCAGTTTGCTGGGAACGATACCGCTGACAAAACCACCGCTGCCCATGGCGACGTTATCCCAGCGGTATGTCTCAGCGTTCGCGCCCAGCGAGAACAGCAGACCCAGCGTCAGGGCCAGCGTGCTTTTCAGTTGCATCATCGTCTCCGTTTTTGTTCGAGAAGGTCCCGACGGCTTGCAGCGCCTGCGTGAACGCGGGTCGGTAACCGTAGTAGATCGAACAATTATGTATGTACGAGACGAGCGTTAATAGTCCATTAATCAACAGCGTGACTAACGAAATATCATATCATTTCCGCAAGGAAATTTACTTTGGCGAGACGCCGTTGCCGTTCTGCCTGACGATCGGATCCTTCGTGTGGGTCCACCCGCTCATCAGCGAGTAGCCCACCGCGAGCAGCGTGGGCCCGATGAACATGCCGACGAAGCCGAACGCGATCACGCCGCCCAGCACGCCCAGCAAGGTCAGCAGGAACGGCAGGCTGGAGCCGCGGCTGATCAGCATCGGGCGCACGACGTTGTCGACGCCGCTGATCAGGAAGAAGCCCCACACGAGCATGAAGATGGCCCATCCCGTCTCGCCCTGCGCGAACAGCCAGATGGCCGCCCCGCCCCACACGATCGGCGGCCCGACGGGAATCAAGGAAGACACGAACACGAGCACGGACAGCAGCGGCACCGCGGGCACGCCCGCGATGAAAAAGCCCAGCGCGGCGACGAGCGCCTGCGCCAGTGCCGTGCCGAGCAGGCCGTACATCACGCCGCGCACGGTCTGGCTGACGGTCTCCGCGACGGATTCCGCCTCCTCGTCCATGATGCGGTGCATGGCGGCCTTGATGACGGCCATCAGCACCTCGCCGTCGCGGTAAAAGAAGAAGCTGACGAATGCCGCGAGGCTCATTTGCGCGACGCCCGCGCCCAGCATGATGCCGCCGGACAGCAGCGCGTGGCGCGCCGGTTCGACCATGCGCCGCGCGAGTTCCATCATGCGGTCGCGGCTGGCGACGAGCTGGCGCAGGTAGTTGTCGAGCTGGTCGCCGACGAGCGGGATGTCGCGGATCCACTTGGGCGGCAGCAGTTCGCCCTGGTTCAAGGCGGCGCGGATCTGGTCGAACGACGACGCGACGTTGTCCGCGAGGTTGTACGCGACGAGCGCCAGCGGGATGATCACGAGCAGCGTGAGACTCAACGTCATCGTCAGCGCGGTGAGCGTGCGCCGGCCGCGCAGGCGCAGCAGCAGGCGCTGGTACAGGGGCCAGGACGAGATGACGACGGCGGCCGCGAACAGGATCGCGGCCAGGAAGGGTTGCAGGACGTAGAGGCAGCCGAGCGTCAGTAAAATGACCACGCCGGCGCGCGTGTAGTTTCTACCTGGCCGTTTGTCCATGCAATCCCGATAATCGAATCGTTAAGATTATCAGGATAATAACGCACGCAGATCGTGCACGATAGGATCGGGGCCCTGGCCGTGGCGGATGAACAGGCGCAGGCGGCCGTCGCGGTCGAAGACGTAGCTGCCGGCCGTGTGGTCGATCGTGTAGCTGCCCGGGTCCGTGCCCGGCACCTTCGAGTAGAACACCTTGAATTCCTTGGCCGTCTTCGCCGTCTGCTCGGGCGTGCCGCGCAGGCCGAGGAAGCGCTTGTCGAACGCGGGCACGTAGTTGGCCAGCAGTTCCTGCGTGTCGCGCTCGGGGTCGAGGGTGACGAACAGCACCTGCA
This sequence comes from Massilia cellulosiltytica, assembly GCF_047325105.1. Taxonomy (NCBI): domain Bacteria; kingdom Pseudomonadati; phylum Pseudomonadota; class Betaproteobacteria; order Burkholderiales; family Oxalobacteraceae; genus Massilia; species Massilia cellulosiltytica. The sequence continues at coordinate 5,776,766 of NZ_CP168562.1, forward strand.
CCTGGTCGGCCAGCGGTCCCAGTTTCTGCATCACGGTGGCCATTTCCGCCATCGTGGTCGGGCACACGTCCGGGCATTGCGTGTAGCCGAAGAAGACGACGACGGCCTTGCCCTTGAAGTCGGCCAGCGTGCGCGGCTTGCCGGTGTGGTCGGTCAGCGTGAAGCCTTTTGCGTAATCGAGGCCGGTGACGTCCGTGTTCTGGAAGGATTCCTTCTGCTTGCCCGGCAGCTTGTCGCATGCGGCGAGGGAGACGGTCAGCGCGCAGGCGGCGACGAGGACGGACAGCAGTTTTTTCATCATCGGGTCTAGAGGTAGTGTTTCACGTAGTGGTCGACGAGCAGCGCGGCGAACAGCAGCGACAGGTAGACGATGGACCAGGCGAAGGCCTTGCGCGCGACCTGGTCGCTGTAGTGCTTGTGGACCATCCAGCCATGGCGCAGGAAGATCGCGTTCAGGACGATGGCGGCCGCCAGGTACACGATGCCGCTCATGCCGACGGCGAACGGGAACAGCGTGCAGGCCGCCAGCGCGACGGAATACAGCCACACCTGCTGGCCCGTGTACTGCATGCCGTGCGTGACGGGCAGCATCGGCAGGCCAGAACGCACGTAGTCGTCGCGGCGGTACATGGCCAGGGCCCAGAAGTGCGGCGGGGTCCAGACGAAGATGATCAATACGAGCAGCCAGGCTTCCATCGGCACGGTATTCGCGACGGCGGCCCAGCCGAGGGCCGGCGGCATCGCGCCCGACAGGCCGCCGATGACGATGTTCTGCGGCGTGTTGGGTTTCAGCAGGACCGTGTAGATCAGCGCATAGCCGACGAAGGTGACGAACGTCAGCCACATCGTCAGCGGATTGACCATCGTGTACAGGATGCCCATGCCGGCACCGCCGATGATGGCGGAAAAGATCAGGACCTGCGTGGTCGACAGCTCGCCCATCGCGGTGGCGCGGCGCGCCGTGCGGGCCATGCGGGCATCGACTTCCGCCTCGATCAGGCAGTTGACGGCGAACGCGGCGCCGGCCAGCAGCCAGATGCCGATCGTGCCCCAGGCGAGCACGTGCCAGCCCGGAAAGCCGTCGGTGGCGAGGAACATGCCGATCACGGCGCAGAAGACGGCCAGCTGCGTGACGCGCGGCTTGGTCAGCGCCCAGTACTGCGCGACGCGGCTGGGCGGTTTGTGGATGGCGGTTTGCGTAATCATGGGTGGCTCGCGGACGTCGCCGCCTCACGTCGTGGACTGCGCAGCGCCAGCTCGAGTTGATACTGTACCTTGTAGTTTAGCATGGTCACCAGAAGGACGAGGCCAGCCGCCCCCGCGTTGTGGAGCACGGCAATCGGCAACGGGAAGTTCAGGAACACCGTCGCGATGCCCGTCGTTGCCTGGGCGACAAGCACCAGCGCCAGGTTGCGCGCCGTCCCGTGCAGGCCCGGCAGACGCCACGCACGCCACGCCGTATAGCCCAGTACGAGGACGACGACGAGCGCGAAGTTGCGGTGCACCCAGTGGATCGCCGTCAGCGCGGAAAACGGCAGGTAGTGTCCGGCCGCCGTCTTGCCCAGCTCGCGCCACAAGGTGAAGCCATGTTGCCAGTCCATCTCTGGGACAATTTGTCCATTACAAAGCGGGAAATCGTTACATGCGAGTGTCGCGTAATTGGTACTCACCCACCCGCCCAATGCCAGTTGGACAAGCAGCACGGCGCCGGACAGCCACGCCAGCGGACGCAGCTTGCGTAGCACGGCGGGCGGGGCAGCCGGCGGCGGGGCCAGCAGGTTGTCTTCCCGTCCACCCAGCCACACGGCCAGCGCCAGCAGGGTCAGGCCGAACAGCAGGTGCAGGGTGACGATGACCGGCTGCAGTTTCAGGGTGACGGTCCACGCGCCGAACGCGCCCTGCACGCACACCCACAGGAACAGCAGGGTCGGCAGCGCCGGGCCATGCGTGGGCCGCACACCGCGTGCCCGCGCCTTGCGCCATTCCAGCCACGACGCCACCATCAACCCGATGATCAGGAAGCCGATGCCCATCGCGAGGAAGCGGTGGATCATCTCGATCCACGCCTTCACCTTCGTCACGGGTCCGGTAGGCATCAGCGCCTCGGCCGCGGCGATGTGTTCGTGCGCGAGGAACGGGTTCGCTTCGCCGTAGCAGCCCGGCCAGTCGGGGCAGCCGAGGCCGGAGTCCGTCAGGCGCGTAAAACCGCCGAAGACGATCAGGTCGAACGTGAAGAACGCGATCACCCACGCCAGCTTGCGGTATTTGTGGGTGCCCGTCGCCGTCCACACGAGCGCGAGCGGCACGCTGGCCGCCAGGATGCCGGTCAGGGCCAGCAGGATGAAATTCGAGACTTCCATTGCGCTTTACCCGACGGCTGACGCCTTCAACAGCTTGTTGATGTCCTTGTACACCTTGCGCACTTCCTGCAGCTGCGGATCCTTCGGGAAGCGCATCATCAGGTGGCCCAGCGGGTCGATCAGGTAGATGTGGTCGGCCGGCGTCGTACCCGTGTCGGCCGGCAGCCAGGACGCGACCGTCGCGCCATCCGCGCGCAGCATGTGCGTGCCGTCGTATTCGCGGATGATCAGCGTGTCCAGCGGTTCCTGGTCGGTGATGAGCCAGACGCGCTCGATGCGGTCGGCTTCCTTCCCTTGCATCAGGCGCAGCTGGCGCAGCGCGAACAGCTGCTTCCGGCAAGAGTCCGGGCATGCGCCCGGCCCGACCATCAACATGACCCACTTGCCCTTGAACTGTTCCAGCGCCTGCGGACGGCCGTCCAGCGTGGTCGTCGCCATCGCGGGGACCGGATGGGCGCGCTGGTCGATCAGGGTGCCGTAGTTGTTGCGCTTTTCGGGCTTGATGACGTAATAGGTGAAATACGACGCGATCATCGGCGATGCGCACACGAGCAGCACCAGCCACAGCATCCAGCGGCCGCGCTTGCGGGTGCTCTTCGGGTCGATTGCCGGTTCAGCCAGCTTGTTTGGTTCCACTTCGAAATCCTGTTATCACAAAAAATAGAAAGGCCATCGCCGCCAGCGCATACCACTGGAACGCGTAGCCCTTGTTGCGGTCCACGTCGACCGCGGGGGCCGGCCATTTGCGGGTGAGGTCGGAGCCGTCCGCATTCGTCTGCTCCACCAGCACGGGCAGCGTGCGCAGGCTGCTCGCCTGGGCGAAGCCGGCCGGGTCGACATTCTGGACGATGGCGCCGGGCCGGGGCGGCGGCGCCTTGCCGAGTTCCATCACGCGCGCCGGATGCAGGATCGCCAGGCCTTCGATGGTCGTGCGGCCGCTTGGCGTCGCCACCTGCGGCACGCGATCGTGCACGGCCGGATCGCGCGGGACCCAGCCGCGCGCGACGAGGACGACGTCGTCGCTACCCGCTATTCTAAACGGCATCAGCAAAACGAATCCGGTACGGCCTTCGAGCGGCCGGTTGTCGAGGAACAGCGGCCAGTTGGAGACGAATTCCCCGGTCACAACGACACGGCGATATTCGACGGCGGCCGGATCGACCGGCGTCCCGTCGAGCACGAGCGGCGGCAAGGCCGTGCGCTGCGTGAGCCGGGCCTGCAGCATCGTCTTCTCGGCCGCGCGGCGCACCTGCCAGTTGCCGAGCAGGATGCCGACCGCGACCAGCACGAGCGTCGCGAGGAAAGGAATGGTTCTGAAACGGAAGCGCAGTCGCATACAATGATCGTACAACCCAAACAAACTCTACCGGCCGCCCATGAAAACCGTCGTCGCCATCGCCTTCGTGCTCATCATCGGCAGCCTCGCCTCCGCCCTGTTCTTCCTGATGCGCGACAAGGGCCGCAGCAACCGCACCGTGCAGGCGCTGGCGATGCGGGTCGGGCTGTCGATCACGTTGTTCCTGTTCGTGCTGTTCGCGTACAAGATGGGGTGGATTCAGCCGAAAGGACTGCACTAAAAAACAACGTCGTTCCCGCGCACGCGGGAACCCATGCTGACGTGCCGAAGTCGGTTGCTCAGTATGGATTCCCGCTTTCGCGGGAACGACGGTTTAACGCGATCGCAGGTAGTCCTTACAGCCAGTACACGACAACGTACAAGCCCAGCCACACCACGTCGACGAAGTGCCAGTACCACGCCGCACCTTCGAACGCGAAGTGATGTTCCGGCGTGAAGTGGCCGCGCAGTACGCGATACAGCACGACCGACAGCATGATCGCACCCATCGTCACGTGGAAGCCGTGGAAGCCCGTGAGCATGAAGAAGGTCGAGCCGTAGATGCCCGAGGTCAGCTTCAGGTTCAGTTCGCTGTACGCGTGGTGGTATTCATACGCCTGGAAGCCCATGAAGATGGCGCCCAGCAGGATCGTCGCGAACAGGAACAGCGCGGTGCGGGCGCGGTGGCCGGCGCGCAGGGCGTGGTGGGCGATGGTCAGGGTCACGCCCGAGGTCAGCAGCAGTGCCGTGTTGATGGTCGGGATCGGGAACGGGCCCATGGTGCTGAACTGCTCCACGGTGCCGGCCGGGCCGATGTTGCCCCAGTGGCCCGAATAGTCCGGCCAGATGACCTTGTGGTCGAGGTCGGACAGCCACGGCATCGAGATCGCTCGTGCGTAGAACAGCGCGCCGAAGAAGGCGCCGAAGAACATCACCTCGGAAAAGATGAACCAGCTCATCGACCAGCGGTAGGACAGGTCGACACGCTCGCCGTACTTGCCGGATTCCGACTCGCCGATGGCGTCGCCGAACCAGTTATAGAGCACGATCAGCATGGCGACGATGCCGGCGGTGCACACGCCGGGTCCCCAGGCGGTGCCATTGACCCAGCCGGAAGCGCCGGCCATCGTGACCAGCATCGAGATGCCGGCTGCCATCGGCCAGCGCGATGGGCCGGGGATGAAATAGTAAGGCGCGGAATGGGGCGAACTCATATATATCTCCTCAATCAAGCATTGTTTCGAATGTCGGGTACTTCCCCGCCTTCGTATTGCTGTGTGTTTTAACTTTTTGCCACGACCATGCGCACGACGAACACCAGGATGCCGATGAACAGCGCCACCCCGATCAGCCCGCCCACGATCACGTGAATCGGGTTCAGGTTGGCCGCGTCGTGCTCGTAGTCGCGGCGCTTGCGCACGCCGAAGAACGACCAGAACACGGCCTTCATCGTGGCGCCGAACGACGCGGTTTTTACAGGTTCACGCTGGTCGTCGTTGGCCATTATTTTTGCGCCGTCACGGCGCCACCGATTTCAAAGAACGTGTACGACAGCGTGATGTTCTTCACTTCGCGCGGCAGCTTCGGGTCGATGAAGAACACGACCGGCATCTGGCGCGCCTCGTGCGGTTTCAGCACCTGCTCCTTGAAGCAGAAGCACTCGACCTTTTTAAAATGCGGCGCCGCGGACTGCGGCGCGTAGCTCGGAATGGCCTGCGCCTTCACCGTACGGCCCTGCGTATTCACGACTTCGTAGACGACGGTCGCCATCTCGCCCGGGTGCACGTCGATGCTGCGCTGCGTCGGGCGGAAGCGCCACGGGCCCTGGGCGTTGCCGTCCAGTTCCACCGTGATCGTGCGCGCCAGGTCGACCTGGGTGTTGGCGGGCCGCGCCACCGTGCCGTCCTTCTGCGTGAGCACGTTGATGCCGAGCGCCTCGCACACCTGGCGGTAGATCGGCACCAGCGCATAGCCGAAGCCGAACATGATGCCGGCCACGACGATCAGCTTGATCAGCGTGGTGCGATTCAGCCGCAGGCGGCCACTGTCCTCGTGGCGGCCTGCATTCGTTTCCGCTTGCATGACAGCCTCAGTTCAGCCACAGGCGCTTGACGAACAGCACGACGAAGAAGAACAGCGCGAGCCCGGCCAGCCACAGGGCCGTGCGCCGGTTGTTCTTCCTGATCTGCTGCGAACGATCATCGTTCATCGCGCTCTCACTTCACCAGCGGCGGCGTTTCGAAGGTGTGGAACGGCGCCGGGCTCGGCACGGTCCACTCCAGGCCCTCGGCGCCTTCCCACGGCTTCGCTTCGGCCGGCTTGCCGCCACGGATGGTCGGCAGCACGACGAAGAACAGGAAGTACACCTGCGACAGGCCGAAGCCGAACGCGCCGATCGAGACGATCTGGTTGAAGTCCGTGAACTGCACGGCATAGTCGGCGTAACGGCGCGGCATGCCGGCCAGGCCCAGGAAGTGCATCGGGAAGAACGTCAGGTTAAACCAGAACAGCGAGTTCCAGAAGTGAATCTTGCCGCGCAGTTCCGGATACATGTGGCCGGTCCACTTCGGTGCCCAGTAGTAGAAGCCGGCGAACAGGGCGAACAGCGAGCCGGCGACCAGCACGTAGTGGAAGTGGGCGACGACGTAATACGTGTCCTGCACCTGGATGTCGATCGGGGTCACGGCCAGGATCAGGCCCGTGAAGCCGCCCATCGTGAACACGAAGATGAAGCCGACGGCAAACAACATCGGGGTCTCGAACGTCATCGAGCCCTTCCACATCGTCGCGACCCAGTTGAACACTTTCACGCCGGTCGGCACCGCGATCAGCATCGTCGCGTACATGAAGAACAGCTGGCTCGTCACCGGCATGCCGGTGGTGAACATGTGGTGGGCCCACACGATGAACGACAGGATCGCGATGGAAGCCGTCGCGTACACCATCGATGCGTAGCCGAACAGCGGCTTGCGGGCGAAGGCCGGGATGATCTGCGAGACGATGCCGAAGGCCGGCAGGATCATGATGTAGACCTCGGGGTGGCCGAAGAACCAGAAGATGTGCTGGTACATGACCGGGTCGCCGCCGCCGGCCGCGTTGAAGAACGAGGTGCCGAAGTGACGGTCGGTCAGGGTCATCGTGATGGCGCCGGCCAGGACCGGCATCACGGCGATCAGCAGGTAGGCGGTGATCAGCCAGGTCCAGCAGAACATCGGCATCTTCATCAGCGTCAGGCCCGGTGCGCGCATGTTCAGGATCGTGACGATGATGTTGATGGAACCCATGATCGACGACGCGCCCATGATGTGCAGGGCGAAGATCGCCATGTCCATGCCCGGGCCCATCTGCGTCGACAGCGGCGCGTACAGCGTCCAGCCGGCGGCGGTGGCGCCGCCCGGGACGAAGAACGACGTCGCGAGCAGGATCGCGGCCGGCGGCAGCAGCCAGAACGAGAAGTTGTTCATGCGCGCGAACGCCATGTCGGATGCGCCGATCTGCAGCGGGATCATCCAGTTGGCGAAGCCGACGAACGCCGGCATGATCGCGCCGAACACCATCACGATGCCGTGCATGGTGGTCAGCTGGTTGAAGAATTCGGGGCGGAAGAACTGCAGGCCGGGCTGGAACAGCTCGGTGCGGATCATCAGCGCCAGCACGCCGCCCGAGAGCAGCATGATGAACGCGAACCACATGTACAGCGTACCGATGTCCTTGTGGTTGGTGGCAAAGAGCCAGCGGCGCGCGCCGACCGGGTGGTCGTGCGCGTGGTCGTGGCCATGATCGTGCGTGTTATCGATAGTGCTGGAAGTCATGTCAGTATCCTAGTCGTGCGGGACAGCAAGGCCGTGGTGCGGTGACGCGGTGACGGCCCGGTCCCTGTAATCCAAACGCTTGTTGCTTGTCTTGTCTTATTTGCCGCGGGCAGCCAGGACTTCGGAAGGCTGGACGATGTTCTCGTCGGCCTTGTTGGTCCAGTTGTTGCGGGTATAAGTGATGACGGAAGCGATCTCGGAATCCGACAGCTGCTTCCACGCCGGCATCGCCGACGGATACTTACCGCTGTGCTTGCCATTCAGCAGCACGGCGATCTGTTCGGCCTTGGGACCGAGTACGACCGGCGAACCGACCAGCGCGGCAAATGCGCTCGGCACGCCCTGGCCGTTGGCCTGGTGGCAGGCCACGCAATTGGCGGCGTAGACTTTCTCGCCCTTCGTCTTGAGTTCGTCGATGGTCCAGACCTTGTTCGGGTCGTCGGCCAGCGCGGCCATGCGGGTCTTCTCGCCGTTCACCCATGCAGTGTAGTCTTCAGCGGAGACGACTTTCACGACGATCGGCATGAACGCGTGTTCCTTGCCGCACAGCTCGACGCAGTTGCCGCGGTACGTGCCGATCTGCTCGGCCTTGAACCACGTGTCGCGCACGAAGCCGGGGATGGCATCCTGCTTGACGGCGAAGGCGGGAATCGTCCACGAGTGGATCACGTCGTTGGCGGTCAGCACGAGGCGGACCTTCTTGCCGACCGGGACGACGACGGGATTGTCGACCTCGAGCAGGTAGTTCTCGGTGCGCTTCTCGGTCGGTGCGATGCCCGGCTCGCCCACCTGCGTGCGCGGCGTGGCCAGGTTCGACAGGAACGAGATGCCTTCGCCCTCGCCCTTCAGGTAGTCATAGCCCCATTTCCATTGCATGCCGGTGACCTTGATGGTCAGGTCCGGGTTGGAAGTGTCCTTCATCTGCACGACGGCGTGCGTGGCCGGCAGGGCCATGCCGATGACGATCAGGAACGGTATGACGGTCCAGGCGATCTCGACCGTGGTGGATTCGTGGAAGGTGGCCGGTTTGTGGCCGAGGGACTTGCGGTGCTTGAACACCGAATAGAACATGACGCCGAACACGCCGAGGAAGATGACCAGGCAGACCACCATCATCCAGTTATGCAGGCTGTAGATATAGGCCGCAATGCCCGTCACGGGCGCCTGCATGTTGAGCTGATGTTCCACTGGACGACCGGTAATGACGGGCTCGGTAGCCGCCATCGCCGGGATGCTGGCCGCTACTGCGAGACCGAGCATCAACGCTTTGAATCGTTTTGCATATGTCATGTTGTCCCCAACCACCTTTAGAAGAGAAATTTCTAGAACGGAAGCGGCCCTCCTCTGGCTCGCCATGGAGGAACCACGGAAGACAACTTCCGTTCTGAAATCCTTTTTAAACTAAACGCAACCACTTCCCGTCGCGCCGGCGGACGCTTCGGGACTCGACACCGTCCAGCCGGGAACCGTCTGGAACCCTCGTTGAACGATGCCTTCAAACCTTGCTTGCGGGGGATACCCGATACGCTGCCTTGTATCCCCGGGTGATGCTCCAACCCTCGACTTCACGCCTTTATGCTTAATTTTTTAGCGCTTTTTTGATCCAGTCGAAAAAAGTGTGTTTGATTATACTGAAAGCGGTAATTTTTATTCAAGGAAAATTACCGCGATCGTATACAGGATGCATGGGTCTTACCGCGGCTTCGGCGGCTGGAAGCGGACGATCGCCTCGCCCGCGGCCGTCGTCTTCGGTGCCGGCCGGAAAGCGTGGCCGTAGATGACCTCGAACGTCAGGCCCAGCTTGCCGTCCGCACGGCGGCCCGCTTCCAGCGCGTCGCGCATGCGTTGCCACGCCGCCCGGCCGACTAGGCCGCGGCGGCGCGTGGCCAGCGGGTTGCCGCCGAACGTGCGCACGTCGGCCAGCAGCTTGTCGGCCGAGTCGTACGTCACCGTGATCTGTTCCATGTCCATGACGGGCGTCGTGAACCCCGCTTCCACGAGCTGGTCGCCGAAGTCGTGCATGTCGACGAACGGCAGCGTGTGCGGGGTCTCGTCCATCGCCGCGAACGCGGCACGCAGTTCGCGGAACGTGTCCGGACCGAAATTCGAAAACATCAGCAAGCCATCCACGCGCAGCACGCGACGCCACTCGGCGAACACGCGGTCGGGCTGAGGATGCCAGTGCAATGCCAGGTTCGACCAGACCAGGTCGAGCGAGTTCGGGCCGAACGGCAGGTTGCCGAAGTCCGCGCAAACGAGATCGATGCCGGCTTTGGCGGGGAGCAAACGGCTCAACAGGGACCGGGGCGCCGACGTGGCGGCTCCGGCGGCCGCCAGCATGGCCGGCACGGCGTCCAGGCCGAGCACCTGCGCGGCCGGGTAGCGCTTCTGCAGCTCGGCGATGTCGACACCGGTGCCGCAGCCGGCGTCGAGCACCTGGCGCGGCGCCGTCTTGACGAGCGTCAGGCGGTCGAACATGCGGCTGGCGATCTCGCGCCGCAGGAAATCGGATGGCGCGACCCGCGCGGGGTCGGCGAACAGCTGGCGCACGCGGACCGGATCGATCGGGGCGCTCATCCTGGAGGGGGCTTGGGGTGAAACCATGATGGGGCTGCGGTGAATGGGATAATGGCGGGAGTGTACATGATGGGTGGAACTTACGATGACGGCCCGTTATTTGTCCCTGCGGCATTGGCTGCGCGTGCTGGTGCCGTCGATGTGCGCCCTGTGCGGGGGTGGGTGCGATGATGTCGTTTGTGACGCGTGCCGGGAGGCGTATGCGGGGGCGCGACGAATGCGGTGCGGCCAATGCGCAAACCCGCTTGCCGAGATACCGTCGCTCCCGCGCAGGCGGGAGCCCAAGTTGGAGTTGCCGGGAACGCAAGCAAACTTGGGTCCCCGCCTGCGCGGGGACGACGGTGATTGGGGCGCGGGCGACGCACATGGTTCGACGTTGGTCTGCGGCACTTGCCTGGCCAATCCGCCCGCCTTCGACGCCACCATTGCCGCCGTCGATTACGCAATCCCCCTCGACCAGCTCGTGCTTCAATTAAAATTCGGCGCCCGCCTCGCGCTCGCGCCGTGGTGCGCGCGCCAGATCCGCGATGCCGTGCTGGCCCGGCCCGGCCTGCCGCTGCCCGATCTGCTGTGCCCCGTCCCGCTGGGTCCGGGCCGGCTCGTCGAACGCGGCTTCAACCAGGCGCTGGAAATCGCGCGCCCCCTGGCGGCGGCGCTCGGGGTAGCATGTCATCCGGCGCTGGCGCTGCGCACGCTCGACACGCCGGCGCAGTCGGGCGTGGCCCCGAGCGTGCGGGCGCAAAACGTGCGCGGCGCGTTCGCCGTGGAGGCCCCGGACCTCGTGGAAGGCCGCCACGTCGGCCTCGTCGACGACGTCATGACGAGCGGCCACACGCTGGGCGAACTGGCCGCCACTTTTAAACGGTTCGGCGCGGTGCGCGTGACGAATTTTGTGTTCGCGCGCACGCCGCCCCACCAATAAAACCTCGAATCCCCGCATGCGCGGGGATGACAATCTTAGGAGATTGATTTTGTTTCACGTCGTACTGGTCGAACCCGAAATCCCGCCCAACACGGGCAACATCATCCGCCTGTGCGCGAACACGGGGGCGCAACTGCACCTGGTCGAGCCGCTCGGCTTCCCACTGGACGATGCCAAGATGCGCCGCGCCGGTCTCGACTACCACGATTACGCCACGATGAAGGTCCACAAGAACTGGGACGCCTTCCTGGCCGACACGCAGCCGGACCCCACCCGGATGTTCGCCATGACGACGCACGGCTCGTCGCCGTTCGCGGATGCCGCGTTCCGCCCGGGCGACGTGTTCGTATTCGGCGCCGAGTCGCGCGGCCTGGATCCGGCCTTGCGCGAATCGTTCCCGCCGGCCCAACGCATCCGCCTGCCGATGATGCCGGGCAACCGTAGCCTGAACCTGTCGAATACGGTGGCCGTCGTCGTCTACGAGGCGTGGCGCCAGAACGGGTACGCGGGCGGGGGCTGAGGATCAGCCGAACTGCCGGATCTTCGCAACGAGCTTCGTCGTCGAGCGGTCGTGCGCGAAATCGATCGCGACGGCCTTGCCGCCGTAGGCAATCACTTCCTTCCCTTCCGGGATGGCGCTCATGACGTAGTCGCCGCCCTTGGCATAGATGTCAGGGCGGGCTTCCTGGACGACTTCCAGCGCCGTGTCCTCGTCGAATTCCACGACGAGGCTGACGGATTCCAGCGCGGCCAGCACGGCCATGCGGTCGGCCAGCGTGTTCAGCGGGCGGTCGTCGCCCTTGCCCAGGCGTTTCACGGACGCGTCCGTGTTGACGGCGACGACGAGCGACGCGCCCAGTTCGCGGGCCTGGGCGAGATACGTCACGTGGCCGCGATGCAGGATGTCGAACACGCCGTTCGTCAGCACGACGGGTTTCGGCAGGTCGGCGATGCGTTGCGGCAAGGTGGCGCGGGTGCAGAGTTTTTGTTCGAAGGTAGCCATGGCGTGCATTTTAACTTGCGGCCGGCGGTTCCTCTTCCGGCTCGTCGATCAGCATCGACAGCTCGGCCGGCTTCGTGGCGCCGCCGCCCTCGCCCGGCGCTTTTCTCTCGCCCGACAGCTTGATCTGCAGGCGCAGGCCGTTCGCGGAATCGGCGTTGCGGATCGCTTCGTCGTAACTGATGTAACCCTTGTTGTAGAGCTCGAACAACGCCTGGTCGAACGTGCACATGCCCAGCTCGCGCGACTTGTGCATGATCTCCTTGATGCTCTGGAAGCTGCCTTTCAGGATCATCTCGCCGATCGTCGGCGTGTTCAGCAGGATCTCGATGGCCGCCTTGCGCCCCTTGCCGTCTTCCGTGCGGACCAGGCGCTGCGAGACGATGGCACGCAGGTTCGACGACAAGTCCATCAGCAATTGATTCCTGCGCTCTTCCGGGAAGAAGTTGATGATGCGGTCCATCGTCTGGTTCGCATTGTTCGCGTGCAGCGTGCCGAGGCACAAATGACCTGTTTCGGCGAACGCAATCGCGTGTTCCATCGTTTCCGTGTCGCGGATTTCACCGATCAGGATCACGTCCGGCGCCTGGCGCAACGTGTTCTTCAGCGCGTTGTGCCACGACAGCGTGTCGACGCCCACCTCGCGGTGCGTGATCAGGCAGCTCTTGTTCTTGTGAACGTATTCGACGGGATCCTCGACCGTGATGATGTGGCCGGCCGAGTTGCTGTTGCGGTAATCGATCATCGCCGCCAGCGTCGTCGACTTGCCGGAACCCGTGCCGCCGACGACGAGGACGAGGCCCCGCTTCGTCATCACGACATCTTTCAAGACCTCGGGCAGGTCGAGTTTTTCGAAGTTCGGGATTTCCGATGCAATGGTCCGCACGACCATGCCTACGCTCTGCTGCTGCACGAACACGTTCACGCGGAACCGGCACACGCCCGGCAGGGAAATCGCGAAGTTGCACTCCATCTCGGCTTCGAACTCGGTCCGCTGCCGCTCGTTCATGAGGGAGAGGGACAGCGCGCGCGTAATGTCGCCCGTCAGGCGCTGCTGGCTCAGGGGTTTCATCGCGCCCTGGTGCTTCATGCTGGGCGGGAAGTCGGCCGAGATGAACAGGTCGGAGCCGCCCTGCTGGTGCATGACAGTGAGCAGCTTGTGCATATAGGCCTGGGCTTCCGCCGGGCCGAAGGTCGAGGACATGGATGTCTTCCTATTAACGCAAGGCAACATCGCCTGCCCGGCCATTATATCCATGGCTTTACCGGTAAAATAGTGACAGACTGCTTAAAAGGCAGGCAAACGTGTCTTCGAGAACACGGCCGTTCAATACACTCCGATCCCATGACACTGACCGAACTGAAATACATCGTCGCCGTCGCACGCGCCCGCCATTTCGGACATGCGGCCGAAGCCTGCTTCGTCGCCCAGCCCACGCTGTCCGTCGCCATCAAGAAACTCGAGGACGAACTCGGCGTCACGCTGTTCGAACGGGGCGGCTCGGAAGTGTCCGTGACGCCGCTGGGCGCGCAGATCGTCGCCCAGGCCGAGCGCGTGCTCGAGCAGACGGCCGCCATCAAGGAATTGGCCAAGCAGAACAAGGACCCGCTGTCCGGCCCGCTGCGCCTCGGTGTGATCTACACCATCGGCCCGTACCTGCTGCCGCCGCTCGTGAAAAACCTGATCGCGAACGTGCCGCAGATGCCGCTCGTGCTGCAGGAGAATTTCACGGTGAAACTGCTCGACCTGCTGCGCCAGGGCGAGCTGGACGCCGCGATCATGGCCCTGCCGCTGCCGGAACACGGCATGGCCGTGCAGGCGCTGTACGACGAACCGTTCGTCGTCGCGATGCCGAAGAACCACCCGTGGTCGACGCGCACCGAGATCGCAGCCGAGGACCTCAAGAGCGAGACGATGCTGCTGCTGGGCGCCGGCCACTGCTTCCGCGACCAGGTGCTCGAAGTCTGCCCGGAGATGGCGCGCTTCTCTTCGTCGCCGGGCAACGGCATGCAGCGCACCTTCGAGGGCTCGTCGCTGGAGACGATCCGGCACATGGTCGCGAGCGGCATCGGCCTGACCGTGCTGCCGCGCGCCTCCGTGCCGGACATGAAGGATCCGAACGGCATGCTGACCTTCGTCCGGTTCCAGGATCCGGTCCCGTCGCGCCGCGTCGTGATCGTATGGCGCAAGAGTTTTACGCGCCGCGCGGCCATCGATGCCGTCGTCAAGGCCGTGGCCGACTGCGGGCTGCCCGGCGTCGAGATGGTCACGCTCCAGGCCGCGGCCTGACGCGCGCGGGCAGGACCGGCGCGGCCGCGGTGGGTGCCGCGTCCGCATCGTCCGTCCGGATGCCGATACCGCCGCAAGGTCCCGCCTGCTTTCCGGACAGCGCGCCGAACAGTTCCGTGCCCCGCTGCGGCACCGACACCAGCGGCGCGCATCGCACCGCGTCCCACGTGCTGCCTTCCTGTTTGAATTCGACGGCGCGCACGGCATAGACGCGGCCGCCCTGCTCCAGCGCGACCAGCGCCGTGCCGCCGTTCACGACCCCGAGCACGAAGCGGCGCCGCGGCATGCTGTCGTCGCTGGCGTCGGTCTCGCTGAAATCGCCGCCCCGGTCGGCGATGCCCGCGAGTCCGAGTCCCACGCCCAGCAGCGCCTGGATGCCGGCCGGGAGCTCGCGCAGCGACCGCGCCTCCGTCCACGCGCCCTGCTCCTGCCCGCCGGCCTGCGCGAGCAGGCAGCTTCCGAGTCCGATTCCGGCCACCACCATGGTTACGAACCGCATATGCATTCTCCTTGATCCGAAGCCGGCATCGTAGAGCGCGCGCGTGCGCCATGCCTTGTGCATCGTCGACGTGCGCATGATCGCCGCGTATCGTCCTGCGCCGTACAGCCGGGCGCGCCCCGACAGGCTACAATCCTGACCTTGCAGATTTTCAATTCGAACGCACAATGAACAAGCTGGCGCTTTATTTCCGCCTGGTCCGGGGCCACAAGCCCATCGGCATCCTGCTGCTGCTGTGGCCCACGCTGTGGGCCTTGTGGATGGCATCGAACGGCCATCCCGATCCGATGATCCTCGCCATCTTCGTCGTCGGCACGGCGCTGATGCGGTCAAGCGGCTGCGCGATCAACGACTACGCCGACCGCGACTTCGACCGCCACGTCAAGCGTACGGTCGACCGCCCGCTGACGAGCGGCCGCATCAAGGGCTGGGAAGCGCTGATGGTGGCGGCGGTGCTCGCGATCGTCTCGTTCCTGCTGATCCTGCCGCTGAACACGCTGACGAAGCAGCTCTCCGTCGTGGCCGTGGTCGTCGCGGCCAGCTATCCGTATTTCAAGCGTTTCTTCGCGCTGCCGCAGGCCTACCTCGGCATCGCGTTCGGCTTCGGCATCCCGATGGCGTTCGCGGCCGTGCAGGACCACGTCCCGGCCGTCGCGTGGTGGCTGCTGGTCGCCAATGTGTTCTGGTCGCTGGCCTACGACACCGAGTATGCGATGGTCGACCGCGACGACGACCTGATCATCGGCATCCGCACGTCCGCCATCACGTTCGGCCGCTACGACGTCGCCGCGATCATGCTGTGCTACGCGGCGACGCTGGGCATCGACCTCGTGTGCGGCTGGTCGCTGGGCCTGCGCTGGTGGTTCGTGGCGGGCATCGCCGTCGCGGCCGGGATGGCCATCTACCACTACACCCTGATCCGCGGCCGCGACCGCATGAAGTGTTTTACCGCGTTCAACCACAACAATTGGTTGGGTGCGGCCGTGTTTGCTGGCGTCGCGCTAGACTATGCATTAGGATAATATTGTTCCCTGAATAACCCATAACGAGAGGTTCCCCCCATGATGGAAAAAATCCCGACCCAGTCCGGCGCCCGCGACCAGCTGCTGTCCGACCTGAAGACCGTCATCCAGGACGCGGAAGCGTGGCTGCGCCACAGCGGCCACCTGACCGGCGAAGAATTCAAGGCCGCCAAGGTCAAGTTCGAACGCACCCTGGTCAAGGCCAAGGAAG
This sequence comes from Massilia cellulosiltytica, assembly GCF_047325105.1. NCBI lineage: Bacteria > Pseudomonadati > Pseudomonadota > Betaproteobacteria > Burkholderiales > Oxalobacteraceae > Massilia > Massilia cellulosiltytica. The sequence goes on from NZ_CP168562.1 coordinate 5,792,795, forward strand.
ACATCGTCCGCCTGGAAGAAGCCGCGGTCGAAAAAGCCAAGGTCGCCGCCAAGGCCACCGACGAATACGTCAAGGAGAATCCGTGGAAGGCCGTCGGCCTGGGCACCGCCGTCGGTGTCGTGATCGGCATGCTGATCGCGCGTAAGTAATGGGAGTCGTCGCGACGGCAGGCCGGATCGCTGCGACGCTCGTCGCGATGGCGGGCACGCGGCTGGAGCTGGCCGCGGTCGAATTCCAGGAAGACGCACGCCGCCTGCTGGGCCACCTCGCGTGGACCCTGCTGGCCGTGTTCCTCGCGGCCGGCGCCCTCCTGCTGGCCGCGCTGTTCGTCATTGCCGTCTTCTGGGACACGTACCGCCTGCAAGCCGTCGGCGGCATGGCCGTCCTGTTCGGCGCGCTGGCCGGCATCATCCTCATGAAAGTCCGCGCCAGCATGACCGCGGAAGCGCCGCTGCTCTCGGCCACGCTGGCCGAACTGCGCAACGACGTCGACTACCTGCGCCATGGCCTGGCCCAACATCATGCGGAGGCAACCGATGAACAAGCCTGATCTCGCCACCCGCCGCGCGGCCCTGATCGAACAATGCGCCGAACAGCGCGTGGGCCTCGCCTACGAGCTGAAGGCGCTGCGTCCGTCGAATGCACTGGCCGGGCATCCGGTCATGGGCTATGTCGCCGCCAACCGCAAGCTGGTGCTGGGTGCGGCCGGCGCCGCACTGGGGCTCGTCCTCATGCGCCGCAAGCGCCTGGCCGGGCTCGTCACGTCGGCGCTGTCGGCGGTGAAGATGGCGCGCGGCGCGCTGGGCATCCTCGCGCAGCTGCGCCGCTAGTCGTTGAGGCCGAGCGCTTCCCAGCCATTCGGCGTCAGCTTGACGTACAGTTTTTCCTTCTGGGAGCGCTCGCCGTCGACGTTCCGCCCGACTTCGGGGAACGCTTCCTTGACCTGCGGCTTGCGGGCCCAGTCGGCCACGTTCGACAGCTGATAGGTGTAGATCACGCTGCTCTCCTCGTGGTCCCCCACCTTGGCCGGGTCCGCCCAGCGGAGCACCTTGCTCAGCGACTTGCGCCCCCAGCAGATGCGCGGCTGCTTCCCGGCGTTCGCGTGCAGGTAAGGCTTCGCGGCATCGGCCATCGTGTAGCGCTTGACCTTCACCCCGCTCGGCTTGCCATTGACGACGGCGCCGGGTAATTCCACGTCCTCGCTCCTGGCAAGGCCGACGGATTCCAGCGCCGACATCTGGCCGGCCACGCCGTCCGGGTACATCTTCTGCTGGCGGATGTCGGTTTCATACACGTCGACCGGCCATTTGATGGGATCCAGGCACAGGTCGCCCTTCTTGTCGAAATACTGGGAGACGGTGAGGCCGAAGTTCTTTTCGTTGGCCGACGTCTTGCTGCTGCAGGCGGACAGCGATGCGACCAGCGTCGCGCCCAGCATGAGGGAGATGGCAGTCTTGTTCATGGTGATGTGATTGTACCAAGGCTGGGCGCGGGTGGAATCTCTTCCATGGACGCGTACACGCGCTTGCCCAGCTTCCGCGCCGTCGCCACCATCAGGTCCGCCCCTTCCGACGCGCCGCCGATGCGCAGGACGGCATCGCACCGCTCCAGCAGGCGCTGCGCATGCGGATGGAACACGGCGTCGAACACCGCGTCCCCCGGCGCCTGCGATCCGGCCAGGCGCACCGTCGGCAACGCAAGCCATTCGCCCAGCACGGGCAGATGTCCGGCCTCGTACAACGGCATCACGCACGCTTCCATCGCCGCGACGTTGGCCGCGACACGGTCCGGGTCGCCGTCCGTGCCGGACCGGTACGGGCCCGCGACCAGAATCATCATCCCGCGCGGCGCGAACAGGTGCAAGCGCGCGTACTGCAGCAGCATGATCGTCTTGCCGTCGACGATGCCCGTGCCGATCATGGCCAGCGCCGCGTCGATGTCCAGTTCCAGCACGTCCAGCCGCTCGCCCTCGGCCGCCACGCCGCCGCCGGGTCCCACGCGGTCGCGCGCCTCGTACTCGGCCACGAAGAAGTGCAGGCGCTCCGTCACGCTGCCGGGGCTCATGAACGCATCCCACAAGCGGATGACCTTGCCGACGCGGTAGCCGGTCTCCTCTTCGACCTCGGCACGGATGCGTTCTTCCGGACTGGCGCCGTCGAGCAGGCCCGCCGCCGCCTCGACGAGGAAGCCGTCGTGGCCGTTCACATAGGCCGGCAGGCGGAACTGGCGGGTCAGCACGACGGTGCGCCGCGCGCGGTTGACCAGCAGCAGCGTCGCGCCATTGCCGCGGTCATAGGTTTCCCGGGTCTGCACATCCCAGCCGCCTTCGGCCGTGCGCAGCGCGAACGTCGTCTTGTTCAGGATGCCCCAGTCGTCCGAGAGCAGCTCGACCTGCCTGATTTCCACATGATCCTGCACGATATTCTCCAGTCATTGAAGTTCGTGTAAACTATCGTGCAGTATCGTGCAATGTCAAGCACGACGAAAGGACGGCATGCTGACGAGCCAGCGCAAGCAGTATCTGATGGACGTGTTGCGGCGCGACGGCCAGATCGTCGCCACGAAGATGAGCGCGGAACTGGGCGTGTCGGAAGACACGGTCCGGCGCGACCTGCGCGAGCTCGCCAAGGAAGGCCTGCTGCAGCGGGTGCACGGCGGCGCCCTGCCCGCCAGCCCGGCGCTGGCGGACTTCGCCACGCGCCACGCTATCGCCACCGACGACAAGGCCGCCATCGGCCGCGCCGCCGCCGCGCTCGTGCAGCCGGGCCAGGTCGTGTTCGTCGACGGCGGCACGACGTGCGCGCAACTCGTGCGTGCGCTGCCGCGGCGCCTGGGAGCGACGGTCGTCACGCACAGCCCGTCCATCGCGATGGAGCTGATGGACCATCCGGACATCGACGTGATCATGCTCGGCGGCCGCCTGTTCCGCCACTCGGCCGTCGGCGTGGGCGCGGCGACCCTGGAAGCGATCGCCCGGATCCGCGCCGACACGTATTTCATGGGCGTGACGAGCGTGCATCCCGAGAGCGGGCTGTCGACCGGCGATTACGAAGAAGCGTGCATCAAGCGGGCGCTGTGCCATGCGGCGGCCGAGACCATCGTGCTGGCGTCGTCGGAGAAACTGGCCACTGCATCCCCGTACCGGATCGTCGGGCTGGCCGAGATCAGCGGGATGGTGGTGCCGGCGGCGACCGGCGAGGAAGTGTTGCGGCCGTATCGGGAGATGGGGATTGCGCTGACGCTGGCGGCGCACTAGCGGCAGGTCGCACAAGCCGAAAGCTCGGCTTGTGGCAGGCCTTAGTGAGGCGACCCAGCGTATCCGAGCCGGCTCAGAAAGGCGATTTCCTCAGCGGTCGAAGTACGGCCGAGTATGCTGTTGCGAAACGGGAATCGGCCGAACCGGGCAATGACATCGCGATACTTTCGCACCCATCCGAGCACTTCGTCAAAACCCGGGCAGTCGTCCGCCAGTGTCGTGAACAGCGCAACTGAAATGTCTTGCATGGCCAAGTCCTCTGCGTGCTCGAACGGCATATATGCGAACCAGCGCTCAAGCGGCCTCAGATATAGATGAGCACCACTGGTCCGCAGCTGCTGAGCCGCCTCGAGAGCAAGACCGTCTCCACTGAACGATTTTGCGTTGCCGCGGAAAACGTTGCGCGTGAATTGGTCGAGAACGATGATGCGGGCAAGTGTTCCGGAGGGCCCGTTGGTATCCCAGTGGCGCAGCCCTCCCGCGAGAGCCTGGTCGATCGTCTCGCCAAAGCGGGTAGCGATCACCGTATCGAAATCGGGGTCGGCGCTGAACCACGCGTCGCGCGGGGCGCCGTAGCCCTGGCTTGACGGGGTACCGTACCAAAAATCGAGAACGTCTTGATAGTCCATGTCTGCTTTCCTTGTATAACCATGATGGATTCAGGGTACTGACGCGCGAACTCCGGCAAGCCGATGGATTCGGCTGACCGATGAGATCGCGGATCGAGGAAATCAGACAGTTACCATAGCGCGATTCTAGCGACTATTTTCGCCCAGCGCATCGCGCGCCACGCGCCGGGCAACCCATTTACCTCCGGCAGCTCAACCGCACCGACTCATTCTCGCGCGCAATGACGCGGACGGCCTCGCTGTCACCGCACCGGTACACGATGCGCAACCGCTTCGACTCCCCGCGCGCCGGATCGCCGCACAGCTGATTGTCGGCACGGACGGTGCCGCGATTGCGTTCGACCTGATAACGCACGGCGCGGCGTGCGTCGCAGGAAGCGAAGTGCGTGCCGTATTCCGCGTCTTCGACGAAGATGCGCGAGCCGCGGCCTTCACCGCGGCCGCCGCCGGCTTCGCGCAGGCCGGCGGCATAGCCGTCGTCATAGCCGCGGCGGTATTCGGCGCTCTGCGCGAACGCGGACGTGGTGGCGGCGCTCAAGGCCAGGATCGCGGCGATGCGCAGGAGGGGGCGATTATTGAGTGTCATTTTGTTCTCCCGATTGAAGTGGATGACTTCATCGTAGCGCGCGCGCTTGAAACGCTCTGTGCGGTCGGTGTAAGAGACGTTTCAGTCTGTAAGGAAGCGGGCGCCCCGCCCCGCGCGGCCGTGCCAGAATAAGGCCATGACACCCGCACCCGTCTGCACCATCGGGCATTCGAACCGTACGATCGAGGAGTTCATCGGACTGCTCTGGCAGAACGGCATCGCCTGCCTGCTCGATATCCGGACCGTCCCCAAATCGCGCCACAATCCGCAATTCGGGCAGGATGAACTCGCGGCCTCGCTGCTTGATGCCGGCATCGAATACCGATACATCAAAGGCCTCGGCGGCCTGCGCCGCCCGCTCAAGGATTCACCGAATGCCGCCTGGCGCAACACGTCGTTCCGCGGCTACGCGGACTACATGCAGACCGACGAATTCGCGGCCAACGTCGACGCGGTCATCGAACTCGCGCAGACCCGGCCCTGCGCGCTGATGTGCGCGGAAGCCGTGCCGTGGCGCTGCCACCGCTCGCTCGTCGCCGATGCGCTGCTGGTGCGCGGCGTGCCAGTCGACGACATCATCGATGCGCGCCAGCGCAAGGCGCACAAGCTGACGCCCTTCGCCCACGTCGAAGGCCTGCGCATCACGTATCCTCCGGAGCAATCGGAACTGGACCTGGGACCGCCGGGCTGAGCAACCGGCGCAACTGCGCCCGCTGGTAGGCGCCGAAGCCCTCGCTGAACAGGCAGCGGATCAGCGGATCCTCGACCACGTCGGCCTGCGCCAGGTCGCGCTCCGTGTCCGCATCGAACACGGCATCGTTGATGCGCATGTACAGCGACGTCAGCGACTCGCCCAGTTCCAGCGCCGCGTACAGTTTCACGGCGGGGATTCCGGTGGTCCAGCCCAGTGGCCCATCATCGTCGACCAGGTCCGCGCTGCCCGGCGACAGCCGGTAGCGGAAGCGCGTCACCTCGCCCGCATGATCGTGGATCGACAACTGCCAGAGGCGCGGGCTGTCGAAATACTCGCTCTCGTCATCCAGCGCGGCGTAGCGGTCCGCCAGGCCGGTGCGGCAGAAGTCCAGCACGCGCGTCCACTGGTCCGCCGTCAGCGCGGGGAAATGGCGGGCGATGTCGGCCGTGGGCGGCGCGTCGGCATTGCCCTCATAGATGTAGTCGACGTCCTGCGCGCCGACGGGAATGACCCAATCCAGCGGCGGCGCCGGATGCAATCCGTCGGTATCCAGCACCATCGAGACCGACGGATCCATGCGCACGACGCGCGCGTGCGGCAGCACCGCCTGCACCTCGTCGGTGAAGCGCGCATACGAGATCGGGAAGAACGCCCGGTTGTACCACGACCAGGGTTCGAGCCGGAACTGGCAGGAGCTCGGCACGACGAAGCGCGGGTCCAGGGCCTGCAACTGCTCCAGCCATTCCTCCGGCAGCGCCGGCGGCGCGGGTTCGGCGCGCGTCGGGGCCAGCACCTCGATCTCGCGCATCGTCTGGAACGGAAACAGCACGAGGTCCCACGGTTTCTCGGCGACGAGACGCGCGAGCGCCGCATCGTCGATCCACGAGTCGACCACGTTCAGGATGTTCAGCCCGGCGGCACGGACCTGGAACATCGAGTCGACTTCGGCATCCATCGCTTCGCGCGGCACGACCTGGAACGGGCCGACGTCCACGGGCACGTCCAGCTGCAGCGCATGCACGTGGCTGAAACCCAGCGCGCGCACCATGTCGAACAGCTCATCGAACAGGCAGTAGATGTATAGCGGCGTCGCGCGGTCCAGCAGGTCCAGGCTCTCGAGCGAGCAGTGGTCGTCGTGGAAGTGGGAGATGAAGACGGCATCGAAGCGCTGGCGCCGGATCAGCGCTTCGTCGAAGCGCACGTCCGGGAACGCGTGGCAGTTGCGGCTGAACGGGTTTTCGAAGATGGTGTCGAAAGCGATGCGCGTACCCTCGCATGTGAACACGTAGCCCGCATGCAGGATCCGCGCGACCGTCAACGCGGCCATCAGTCCAACCGCTTCAAGCGCTGGCCCAGGATGCCCCAGCGGCAATCGACGCCGTCCAGCTGCGCGCACAGTGCCCAGCCGGTGCCGATCTTCTCGACCGTGACGGGCGTCTCGATTTCCCTGGCCAGCTTCTCGGCCCAGCCGCGCGCGGCGCCCTGGCCCTTGAACAGCTCCTTGCCTTCGTAGATGACGGTGGCGTCGAATACGGGCATGGCGAATATGGTCATGGCTTCCTCTGGATGGTGCGTAAAGCGCTATCCTATCATTCCACGGATTGGAAACCACATGGACAACGACCACACGCCCGCGCGGCGCATCGACAAGGGGGAGCTCTACTGGGTAGCGCCGGACGGCGCGCGCGGCTCGGTGCCCGGCTATCCCCATCCGCACCTCGTGGTGCAGGACGACCTGTTCAACCATTCGCGCATCGACACCGTGATCGTCTGCGCCCTGACGACGAACCTCAGGCGGGCAAGCGAGCCCGGTTGCGTGCCGCTGGAACCCGGCGAGGGCGGACTCGAGAAACGCAGCGTCGTCCTGCCTTCGCAGATCAGTGCGATCCCGAAAGCACGGCTGGGAGCACGCATCGGCCGGCTGTCCGGCGAACGCGTGGACCAGGTGCTCGCCGGCCTGCGCTTCCTGCAGGCGTCGCACTTCCGCGGACGCTGAACGACGCTTCTATTCGCCCTGCTGCTGCATCGCCTTCGTCAGCCCGCTCGGCCCGGCCGGCTTCTTCGGCTTCCATACCCACATCAGGCCGCGCACGTAGCCGTCGCCTTTCACGGCCGTGTGATCGAGCCCTTCCATCGTCCACGTCTGCAGCGCCAGGCCCTGGTAGTTGCGGTTGCCCAGCTGCTTCTGGAACGCCACGACGGGCTGCTGGAATGCGGGATATTCGATGCTGCCGTGCGAGATGAACATGCGCGCGGGCAGCGCCTTGTGGTCGCGGGCGTAGGCGGCATCGAGCTTGCCGAGCGCGCCGTGGTCCCAGCCGGCCGCGGGGCTGATCGCGATGTGGCCCGCGAAGAAGCCGGGCGCCTTGTACGCGGCCGCGATGGCGAACAGGCCGCCCAGCGAGCTGCCGGAGATCACGCGGTCCGTCTTCTCGGCGCGGAAGCGGCTTTCGATCAGCGGCGCGACCTCCTTCGTGATGAAGCCGAGGAAGGCGTCGGCCCTGCCCGAATCCGCGTCCGTGGCGGTGATGGTGTAGTCGCGGCGGCGCTCGACGTCGTAGTTGGCGCCGGATGGATACGACAGGCCCACCATGATGAATTCGGGGACCTGGTTATCGTAGATCAGGTTGCCGTAGGTGGCGGTGAGGAGCGGCGTGTCCCAGTACGCATCGAGGTAGTACAGGACGGGGTAGCGCTTTTCCGGATGCGCCGCGTAGCTGGACGGCAGCACGACGACCAGCTCATGCGCCCTGCCCGTGGACTGCGATTGCACGGGGATGATCTGCGTGTTCTCCAGCACGAAGTGGCGTTCGCCCGCCGGGACGGCGGCCTGCTGCGCCGAGGCGGGGATGACGACGCCGAGCGCGACGGCGCATGCTACCAACAGTGTCTTCATGAGGTCTCCTTTATTGTGATCACACGATGATAGCGCTATCTCGGCGCGCCGGGGTACGTACGCGGCCTTTGCGATATCGTTTTCGTTATCGATATCGTAAAAATTAGTATTATCGCCGAACAAATTATTCTGCTAACGTCCCGCGTTAATCCAGCCATCCATCGACCAGGAATGTCATGAAACCACATACCGCGCTGCCGACGCTCACGCTGCTCGCCACTCTCGCCGCGAGCGCGCACGCGGCGCCGCTCGCCGGCCTCGACGCCAACGGCCACCTGCTGCCGGTCGCCGCCGCGACGGCGTCCTTCTCGTACGCGCCCATCGCGCACGGCGTGCAGGTCCGCGTCGGCGGCGTGACCAAGAACGTGATCTTCTACGGCCCGGCGACAGTGCGCGTGAACACGACGCTCGGCGAAAACTTCTGGCGCCATCCGAGCATCGTCGTGACGCACGCGCCCGCGGCCGTCGCCTTCACGACGCGCGACGGCGCCGACTCCCTCACGCTCGAGAGCAAGCTGCTGCGCATCGTCATCGACAAGTCGACCGGCGCCATCACGTTCCAGGATGCGCAGGGCAAGGTCTATACGCAGGAAAAGCGCAGCGCACCGCAGACGCTGAAGAAAATCGAGCTGGCCGGCGCGCCGACCTATGAAGCGCGCAACACGTTCACCCTGAAGCCCGGCGAGGGCATCTACGGGTTCGGGTTCGTGGGCGAAGGCGACATCAACCGCCGCAACAAGGACCTGCTGCTGGTGCAGACGAACATCGGCATCATCATCCCCGTCATGATGTCGACGGAACGCTACGGCATCCTGTGGGACACGTATTCGAAGATGCGCTTCACGGATAACGCCGAGGGCGCGTCGCTGTGGGCGGAAAGCGCGCCGGGCGGCGTCGATTACTATTTCATGGCCGGCGCCACGCTGGACGACGTCGTCGCCGGCTACCGCGACCTCACCGGCGCGGCGCCGATGGTGCCGAAGCAGGCGTTCGGCCTGTTCATGAGCAAGGAGCGCTACCAGACGCAGGACCGCCTCGTCGAGGTGGCACGCACGTTCCGCAAGGAGCAGTTCCCGCTCGACTACATTGTGCAGGACTGGCAGTACTGGGGCAGCGACAAGGACGGTACCTGGAGCGGCATGACGTGGAACCGCGAGCGCTTCCCCGATCCGAAGGGCATGACGAAGGCCATCCACGACATGCACCTGAAGCTGATGGTGTCGATCTGGCCTTCGATCGGCAACGACACCGCGCTGGCGCATGAACTCGACCAGCACAAGCTGCGCTTCGAACCGCTGCACTGGATTTCGAAGAAGGCGCGCATCTACGACGCGTACAGCCCCGAAGGCCGCAAGATCTACTTCAAGCACGTCAAGCAGGGCCTGCTCGACGTGGGCGTGGACGCGCTGTGGATGGACGGGACCGAGGTCGAAGTCGGCACGGCCGCGCACAACGCCGCCGACAACGAGCGCGACATCAAGGGACTCGGCAACAACGCCATGGGCGACTTCGCCCGCTACCTCAATCCGTACTCGCTGATGACGACGCTCGGCACGTACGAGGGACAACGCGCCACCAGCAACCAGCGCGTGTTCACCCTGACACGCTCGGCCTGGGCCGGCGCGCAACGGACGGCGGCGGCGTCTTGGTCGGGCGACACGCGGGCGAGCTGGAAAACCCTGCTTGAGCAGATCAACGGCGGCGTCAACGTCACCATCACCGGCAACCCGTACTGGACGCAGGACACCGCCGGCTTCTTCATCGGGGGTGGATTCCCGGGCGGCGAAAAGAATGCGTCGTACCGCGAACTGTACGCCCGCTGGCTGCAATACGCCGCCTTCAATCCGCTGATGCGCATCCACGGCACCGACATCGAGCGCGAGCCTTACCTCTTCAAGCAGACGGATCCCGAGATGTACAAGGCGCTGTACGACGCCGTCCGCCTGCGCTACCGCCTGCTGCCTTATACCTACAGCCTGGCCGGCAAGGTCACCCGCGACGGCTACACGCTGATGCGCGCCCTGCCGATGGATTTCCCGGACGATCCGCGCGTGCGCGACATCAACGACGCGTTCCAGTTCGGCCCGTCCTTCCTCGTCCATCCGGTCACGCGCCAGATGTACCGCTTCCAGCCGCCGCCGCCCGCCACCATCCCGGCGGCCGCGCTGCGCACGCCCGACGGCAGGCCCGGACTGGCTGGCCAATACTTCGCGGGCACCAACTTCGAGACACCGCACGGCAAGACCGTCGACGCCACCATCGACTTCCAGTGGCCCGGCCCGCCGCTGGCCGACATGCCGGCCGGCCTGGCGAGCCTCGACAACTTCTCCGCGCGCTGGACGGGCGCCGTCGTGGCGCCGGAAGACGGCGAATACGAGCTGGGCGCGGAAGGCGACGACGGTTACCGCCTGTATGTCGACGGCAAGCTCGCCGTCGAGGACTGGAAAAACGGCGGCAAGCGCTACGCCGGCACCAAGGTCGTCCTGAAAAAGGGCCAGAGCCTCCCCATCACCCTCGAGTATTACAACGCCACGTCGGAGCGCAGCCTGCGCCTGGCATGGCGCACGCCGTCGCAACTGGCCGCGCAGGCGCAAACGTCGGGCAAGCCGGACACGACGATGCAGACCTACCTGCCCGCCGGCACCGACTGGTACGACTTCTGGACGCACGAGCGCTTCAAAGGCGGCACCACGGTCGCGAAGGACGTGCCGCTCGACGTCTTCCCGCTGTACGTGCGCGCCGGTGCGATCGTGCCGATGGGCCCCGTCGTCCAGTACGCCACCGAGCGGCCGGATGCGCCGTACGAGATCCGCGTCTATCCGGGCGCCGACGGCAAGTTCACGGTCTATGAAGACGACAACGAAACGTACGACTACGAAAAGGGCAAGTACGCCACGTACGACCTGGCGTGGAACGACGCCGCGCGCACGCTGACCATCGGCGCCCGCAAGGGCACGTTCAAGGGCCTGGTCGGGACGCGCAAGCTGAATGTCGTCGTCGTCGGCCGGGACAACGCGACCGCCATCGAACCGGCGGGCGCGACGAAGTCGGTCACGTATGCCGGCAAACCGCTGTCGATCAAGTTCTGAGTCCAGGGAGACCCCATGAAATCGTTCCTCGCCACCCTGGCCCTGGTGCTGCCGCTGGCGGCCAGCGCGGCCGACGTCGCACCGAAACCGGTGTTCCGCGACCCCGTGTACGACGGCGCGGCGGATGTGTCGATCGTGTACGACCGCGCCGCCAAACTGTGGAAGATGTTTTATACCAATCGCAGGGCGACGATGAAGCTGCCCGACCCGAAGGACGTCGAATGGGTGCACGGCACGGCCATCGGCATCGCGACGTCCCCGGACGGCATGCACTGGCGCTATCAGGGCACGGCCGAGTTTCCCAAGGCGTGCACGGACGTGACGCTGTGGGCGCCCGAGATCTACTATGAAAACGGCACGTACCACATGTGGCTCACGATCGTGCCTGGCATCTTCCACCGGTGGGGCGGCCCCGGCGCGGATGGCCGCATCGAGCACCTGACCAGCACCGACCTGTCCACATGGAAGTGCGAAGGCACCGTGAAGCTGGACACGGGCCGCATGATCGACCCGACCGTCATCAAGCTCGGACAGGGTTATCGGATGTGGTACAAGGACGAGCGCGCCGGCAGCAAGATCCTGGCCGCCGACAGCCAGGACCTGCGCACGTGGAAGAAGGTCAGCGACGAGCCGGTCAATCCGACCACGGGCGAGGGACCGAAGGTGTTCCGCTTCAAGGGGTATTACTGGATGGTCGTCGACGTGTGGAAGGGCCTGATGGTGCTGCGGTCCGACGATGCGCGTACCTGGACGGAACAGAAAGGCTACATCCTCGGCGAACCGGGCCGCAAGGCCACCGACCGGGCCAAGGGACAGCACGCGGACGTCGTCGTCGATGGCGACCGCGCGTTCATCTATTACTTCGTCCACCAGGTGAACGAGACGGAAGCGGCCACGGACGCGCGCTGGAACCAGCGTACGGTCATCCAGGTGGCGGAGCTGGTGTTCAAGGACGGCCGGCTCGAGGTCGACCGCGACCGGGATGTCTCGTTCCGGCTGAAGGCGCCATCGCCCTGACGTGACTTTGTGCGTATTTATGCGAGGTAAAACCGGCATACACTATGCCGGTTTATCAACGGGAACCTCATGGACATCCACACTCGCATTACCGCTGCACTTCACATCGTCATCGGCGTACTGGGCGCCGGCATGATGCTGATCTTCGCGCTCGGCACCAACTGGATCGGCCACTTCATCGCCGACTCGGCCGGCGGCGACGGCGCCGTGGCGAACTTCTTCTTCGGCTTCGGCGCGGTGGTGGCCGGATTCTTCGCGCTGCTGCTGGCGGCGGAAGCCATCGCCGGGATCGCGCTGCTGAAAGGATCGCCGACCGGGCGCGTGTTCACGATCATATTCAGCGTGCTCGGGCTGCTCAACTTCCCGTTCGGTACCGCGATCGGCGTCTATTCGCTCTGGGCCCTGCTGGGCAACCGGCCGGCAGCGGCCGGGGCGCCAGGCCGTTAGCCCGCGTCGCTCGCCTCGCAATACTGGGGCTGACCGAGCATCGCCGACACCGTGTGCGGGCCGCCGCCGGCGCGCGGGTGCGCCACGTCGCAACGGAGACGCACCGCGACGGATTCATTCTGCATCACGAACAGCACGGCCCCGATCAGCACACCCTTCGCGGGATGGCGGATGCACAGGGCCGTGAGCGCGCCGCTCACCGAAGGCGGATTGAGCAGCGACGTCGTGCTCCGGCGTTCGTCGGCCGCCGTCCATGAAAAACGGCCATCGGGCGCCATGGGGATGACTTCGCCCACGTCGGTGCAGGGATGATTCTTGCCGGGGAATTTGGCCAGGAAGAGCTCGACGCCGGCAACCGGCTTCCCCTCATCGAGGACGATCCCGTCGACGGCCGGCCGCAGATGGGCCACGTGCGGGACCGGCGTGCACGCCGCAAGGCCTGCGGCAAGCATCGACATGACGGACAGGCGCACGGTGGCGGACAGCATGTCAGGCGTCCTTGCCCAGTTCCGCGCCGAGCTCCCGCCCGCGCGCCGCCGCCGCCTTCATCGCGTCGACGATCGCCTGCTTGACGCCGGCCGCTTCCATGCTCGTGATGGCCGCATGCGTGGTGCCGCCCTTCGAGGTCACGCGCTGGCGCAGCACGTCGACGGGTTCGTCCGACTGCGCCGCCAGCTGGGCCGCGCCGGTGAACGTGGCCAGCGCGAGCGCCTTGCCCTGCTCCGCCGACAGGCCCATTTCCGCGGCCGCCTGCTGCATCGCTTCGAGGAAGTAGAACACGTAGGCCGGGCCGCTGCCCGACACCGCCGTCACCGGATCGATCAGGCTTTCTTCATCGAGCCAGACGGTCTGGCCGACGGCGCGCATGATGCTGTCGGCGGCATCCTTTTGCGCGGCGCTGACGCCGGCCATCGCCACCATGCCCGTGATGCCCTGCCCGATCAGCGCGGGCGTGTTCGGCATCGTGCGCACGATGGCGCCGTAGCCGCCGAGCCAGCGCGACAGGTCCGCGCCGCGGATGCCCGCCGCGATCGACAGCAGCAACGGCTTGTTCGCGAGCTGCGATTGCAGGTGCACGGTCACGTCGCGCATCTGCTGCGGCTTCACCGCGAGCACGATGACGTCGCTGGCGGCGACGGCCGCGCCGATGTCCGGCGACGTCGTCACGCCGTATTGCGTGCGCAGGCGCTCGAGCGCGTCCGCGTTCGGGTCGACGACGTGAATGTCCGCCGCCTGCGCGACCTTGCCGGCCAGGCCGGCGATGAGGGCGGTGGCCATGTTGCCGCCGCCGATGAAACTGATTTTCATGGGTACCCTATTCGTAATGGCGCGCGCCGAAGATGGCGCTGCCGATGCGTACGATGGTCGCGCCTTCCAGCACGGCCGATTGCAGGTCGCCGGACATGCCCATCGACAGCGTGTCGAGGTGGATGCCGGCTTTGATGAGGTCTTGCGCGAGTGCGCGCAGGCGTGCGAACGGGGCGCGTTGCAGGGCCGGGTCGGCCTGCGGTTCCGGGATCGCCATCAGCCCGCGCAGGCGCAGGTTCGGCAGCTGGACGACGGCCTTGGCCAGGCCCTCCAGGTCCTCCGGCTTGACGCCACTTTTGGTGGCCTCGCCGCTGATGTTCACTTGCAGGCAGATATCCAGCGGGCCCAGTTCGGCCGGGCGCTGTTCGGACAGGCGCTGCGCGATTTTCAATCGTTCGACCGTGTGCACCCATTGGAAGCTGGTTGCGATGGGCCGCGTCTTGTTGCTCTGGATCGGGCCGATGAAATGCCATTCGAGCATCAGGCCAGGTCGCGCTTTTGCCACAGCGGCGATCTTGTCGACGCCTTCCTGCACATAGTTTTCGCCGAACGCGCGCTGGCCCGCTTCGATCGCTTCCAGCACGGCTTCTGCCGGAAACGTCTTCGAAACGGCCAGCAACTGGACCGTGGAACGGGGCCGGTTCGCGGCCTCGCAAGCGGCCTGGATTGTCGCTTCGACAGCTTGCAAGTTGGCTGCGATTGTGGACATAATGGTTTTCTTCAGGAAATATTTTTCTAGCCTGGCGGTGCGATATCTCATCGTCATCCCCGCGCAGGCGGGGATCCAAGCTCAGCCTGCATGCCCGCAGCAATTGGGTTCCCGCCAAGGCGACCGGCCAGGTCGGGAACGACGGTTTTCTATCTCCGCGTCAAAGGATCATTATAAATGGACATCTCCGAACTGCTCGCTTTCTCGGTCAAGAACAAGGCCTCCGACCTGCACCTGTCGGCCGGCCTGCCGCCGATGATCCGCGTGCATGGCGACGTACGCCGCATCAACCTGCCGCCGCTGGAGCACAAGGACGTGCACGGCATGATCTATGACATCATGAACGACGGCCAGCGCAAGCAGTACGAAGAGATGCTGGAGTGCGACTTCTCGTTCGCGATTCCCGGCCTCGCGCGCTTCCGCGTCAACGCGTACAACCAGGAACGCGGTGCGTCCGCCGTGATGCGGACGATTCCGTCGAAGATCCTGTCGCTGGAAGAACTGAACGCGCCGAAGATCTTCGCCGACCTCGCATTGAAGCCGCGCGGCCTCGTGCTCGTGACGGGTCCGACGGGCTCCGGCAAGTCGACGACCCTCGCCGCGATGGTCAACCACCTGAACGAGAACGAGTACGGCCACATCCTCACCATCGAGGATCCGATCGAGTTCGTGCACGACTCGAAGAAGTGCCTGATCAACCAGCGCGAAGTCGGTCCGCACACGCTGTCGTTCAACAACGCGCTGCGCTCGGCGCTGCGCGAAGACCCGGACGCGATCCTCGTCGGCGAGCTGCGCGACCTGGAGACGATCCGCCTCGCGCTGTCCGCCGCCGAGACGGGCCACCTCGTGTTCGGCACCCTGCACACGTCGTCGGCCGCGAAGACCATCGACCGTATCGTCGACGTGTTCCCGGCCGAGGAAAAGGAGATGGTGCGCGCGATGCTGTCGGAATCGCTGCAGGCCGTGATCTCGCAGACCCTGCTGAAAACGAAGGACGGCGCCGGCCGCGTGGCCGCGCACGAGATCATGATCGGCACGCCGGCCATCCGCAACCTGATCCGCGAAGCGAAGATCGCGCAGATGTATTCCGCGATCCAGACCGGCTCCAACGTCGGCATGCAGACGCTGGACCAGAACCTGACGGACCTCGTGCGCCGCAACGTGATCTCGTCCGCGGCCGCGCGCGCCGCCGCCAAGATTCCCGAAAACTTCCCGGGCTAAAGAAGGAGCACGACGATGGAACGCGACCAGGCCTCCAAATTCATGTTCGACCTGCTGCGCCTGATGGTCAGCAAGGGCGGTTCCGACCTGTTCATCACGTCCGGCTTCCCGCCCGCGATGAAGATCGACGGCCGCATGACGCCCGTGTCCAGCCAGGCCCTCACGGCCTCGCACACGGCCGACCTGGCGCGCGCCATCATGAACGACAAGCAGGCCGCCGGCTTCGAGCTCTCGAAGGAAGCCAACTTCGCCATCAGCCCCGGCGACCTGGGACGCTTCCGCGTCTCCGCCTTCATGCAGATGGGCGCCGTGGGCATGGTGCTGCGCGTGATCACGACGACGATCCCGAAGTTCGAGGACCTCGACCTGCCGGAGGTGCTGAAGGACGTGATCATGACCAAGCGCGGCCTCGTGATCATGGTCGGCGCCACGGGCTCCGGTAAATCGACGACGCTGGCGACGATGGTCGGCTACCGCAACGAGAACAGCTACGGCCACATCATCACGATCGAGGATCCCGTCGAATTCGTCCACCCGCACAAGAACTGCGTGATCACGCAGCGCGAGGTCGGCGTCGACACGGACAGCTTCGAGGCCGCGCTGAAGAACTCCCTGCGCCAGGCGCCGGACGTGATCCAGATCGGCGAAATTCGCGACCGCGAGACGATGGAACACGCGATCGCGTTCGCCGAGACGGGCCACCTGTGCCTGGCCACCCTGCACGCGAACAGCTCGAACCAGGCGCTGGACCGCATCATCAACTTCTTCCCGGAGGAGCGCCGCCAGCAGCTGCTGATGGACCTGTCGCTGAACATGAAGGGACTGATCTCGCAGCGCCTGATTCCGAAGAAGGAAGCGAAGGGACGCGTGGTCGCGATGGAGATCATGCTGAACTCGCCGCTGATCTCGGACCTGATCTTCAAGGGCGAGGTCCACGAGATCAAGGAGATCATGAAGAAGTCGCGCGAGCTGGGCATGCAGACGTTCGACCAGGCCCTGTTCGACCTGTACGAGGCGGACAAGATCACCTACGAGGATGCGCTGCGCAATGCGGACTCCGTGAACGACCTGCGCCTGAACATCAAGCTCAACAGCAAGCATGCGAAGAACCGCGATTTCTCCGCGGGCACCGAGACGCTCGGTCTCCTCTGATCCGCGTCGGCTACAGCGCCGCCCAGCGCTGCACGAGGCCGACGAGGTGCACCACCCCGTAGCCGAAGCAGATCACCGAACTCCACACGACGAACGGGGTGATCGCGCCGCCCCTGGCGCGAACGAGCGGCGCGAACGCCACGCCGCGCACGAGATAGACGGCCGTGATGGCGACCAGCGCCGCCTTCAGGAACGGCAGAGCGCCGATGACACCGGCGCCCGCCAGCGCATACGCGGACCAGGTGAACAGCACGGCGGCGATCCCCAGCGTGACGAGGGTCGGATACCAGCGCCCTTGCGCGGCCGCCCGCGCGAACCGTTCGCCCGCGCCGAAGAAGCGGTACCACGCGGGACCGCCCGCGACGATGCCCAGGTGGAGCAGCGCGGCGACGGCGCTGAGCAGCGCGCCGGCGGCCAGGGGAATGTTCACGGTGGACTGCATCGATGTCTCCTTTGGCTTACACTGTTGCCTTCGAATCAACCCAAGCTTACAGGAGCCCACGATGAACGTGTTCGACTTCCAGGCCACCTCCCTCGACGGCAAGCCGGTCGACCTGGCCCAGTACCGCGGCAAGGTCCTCCTCATCGTCAACACCGCCAGCAAATGCGGCTTCACGCCGCAATACCAGGGCCTCGAGACCGTGTACCGCGAACTGCACGCGCGCGGCCTGGAAGTGCTGGGCTTCCCCTGCAACCAGTTCGGCAGCCAGGAGCCGGGCACGGAATCCGAGATCGGCGCGTTCTGCGAAAAGAACTACGGCGTGTCGTTCCCGATGTTCGCCAAGGTCGACGTCAACGGCGACAGCGCCCACCCGCTGTGGAAATACCTGAAGAACGCGGCGCCGGGCGTGCTGGGCACCGAGGGCATCAAATGGAACTTCACCAAGTTCCTCGTCGGCCGCGACGGCACCGTGCTGCATCGCTACGCGCCGCAGACCAAGCCGGAAGAGATCGCGGGCGATATCGAGAAGGCGCTGCAGCCGTAAGCGCCAACGCTCAACGGCGGTCGAACCACGCCATGATGGCGTCGTACTCCTTCTGCACGTCCGCCATCGAGCCCCCTTCCGCCATCAGGTTGTGGCCGGCGCGCGGCAGGCGCCGGAACGTGACGTCGCGTCCGAGCGCGCGCAGGCGCGCGTACGCGACCTCGGTCGACAGGACCGGCACGCTGTCGTCGCGCATGCCGCTGGCCAGCCAGACCCGCGCCTTCGACTGGACCAGGTTCTCGCCGGGCGCCTGCGCGAAGAAGGAACTCCAGCGCAGATAGGTGTGGCCCCACGCGAATTTCACGCTGCTGCGCGGGTCCGCGTTGATCGCGTCGACGGTCGCGTCGATGTCGCGCAGGCGCGCGAGCGTGTCGTCGTCGCCGCTTCCCGCGCGATCTCCCGCACGATAGGCGTTGGCAAAGAAGTCGAACAGCTGGCTCGTGCCGGTGCCGCCGATCAGCGCCACGTGCGTCACCTCGGGCAGCGCGCGCGCCAGGCCCGCGGCCATCACGGCGCCTTCCGACACGCCGAACACCAGCACGCGGCTGCCGTCGACCCACGGCAAGGCCAGCGCATGGCGCAGCGCGCCGCGCAGCGTGTCCAGCCAGGTGTCGTAGGAAAAGTTGGCGTTGAACGCGGCCGGACATCCCGTCGCCACGCCCGGCGGCGCTTGAGGCGGGGCGTCCGGCTGGTACGGCTTGTCGACCACCATCACGGCGTAGTCGCCCCGCTGCGCCAGCGGCACGAAATTGAAGACGGTGGAATAACGGTTCGGCGTGCCCAGGCCGACGAAGGGCGGCGTGCAACCCGACCCCTGCACGAACAGCACGAGCGGCGCCTTGTGCGCGGGTTGCGAGATGACGTAGCGGATGTCGGGCGCGCCGTCGCGCTGCAGCGTGAAGCGCGTGGCGGCGGCCTTGCCGAGTTCCAGCGGTTCCTGCTGTGCGGCGGGCGCGGCGTGGACCGCCGAGGCGGCGAGCAGGATGCCGCCGACGAATGCGAATAAGCGTTTGTTCATGGGCGCGATCATCCCACGAACGGCGCCCACGAAGGCTATCGAAAAATCACCGCTTCGGCACGATCCGCACCGCCAGCCCGCCGCCCGGCGCCAGCCGCACGTCGAGTACGTCCTTCGCCGTCACGGTCTTCGTCTCCGTCACGAGATCGAACCGGTGCTCGTTGCGGTAATCGGCCTGCTCGCCGTCGCGGTAGATCTCCGCCACGTACTGCCTGCCCGGGTCGAGGAAGGCCAGCGGCACGGCCACCGTGCGCGCCGTGCCGTCGGTGACGGCGCCCACGTACCAGGCGTCCGAACGGCGGTCCTTGCGCGCAATGGTCGCGTACTCGCCGACGGCGCCGTTCAGCACGCGCGTGTCGGCCCAGTCGGTCGGCACGTCGCGGATGAACTTGAAGGCGGCCGGATACTTCGCGTAGTTCTCCGGCAGGTCGGCCGCCATCGCGAGCGGCGAATAGATCACGACGTAGTTGGCGAGCTGCTTGGCCTGCGTCGAATTGAACGTCTTGCCGCCCGCGCCGACGAGGCTCAACACGCCGGGCGTGTAGTCCATCGGGCCGCTCAGCATGCGCGTGAACACGAGCTTCGCTTCGTGGTCGGCGGCGTTCGGCGGCTCGCCCCACGCGTTGTACTCGACGCCCCGTGCGCCCTCGCGCGCGAGCCAGTTCGGGTACGTCCTGCGCAGGCCAGTGTCCTTCACGGGTTCGTGCGTGTCGACGGCGATGCGGTAGCGCGCCGCCTCCGTCACGGCCTTCACGAAGTGGCGCACGCCTTCCTGCGAATCGTAGTTCCCGTAGTGGACCTTCCCGTCCGGGCCGGGGAACCGCATCGTGCCCGCTTCGTGCACATAGCCCGACTTGACGCTGTCCACGCCCAGCTTCGCATACAGCTTATAGGCCGCGTCCATCTGCTTTTCGTAGGCCGCGACGTTGCCGCCCGTCTCGTGGTGGCCGATCAGGCGCACGCCCTTCTGTTGCGCGTACGCGGCGAGCGCGGGCAGGTCGAAGTCGGGGTAAGGCTGCGTAAAACTGAAGTCCGCGCCGCCGTGGCCCCAGTCGCTTTCCCAGCCGCGGTTCCAGCCTTCCACCAGCACGCCGCGGAAGCCGTTGGCGGCCGCGAAGTCGATGTAGCGCTTGACGTTGGCCGTGTTCGCGGCATGCTTCGGTCCTGCGTTCCACGTCCCTTTGTTCAGGTGCATTTCCCACCACACGCCGACGAATTTCGACGGGTGGACCCACGACACGTCGCCCAGTTTATTCGGCTCGTTCAGGTTCAGCTCGAGGTCCGACATGTACAGGCCGGGCGCATCGTCCGCGATGCGCAGTGTGCGCCACGGGGTCGTGAACGCGCCATGGCGCACGACAGCCGCCCCGGTCGTGGACGGCGCCAGCTGCGCGCGCAGCTTCTGGCCCGCGACCTTGCGCACCCACATCGTCGCGTAGTCGACCAGCGCCGCTTCGTGGAGGGCGATGTGCGTGCCGTCGTCCAGGCGCAGCGTCAGCGGCGTATTGGCCGTGCCGATCTCGGCCAGCGGCGCCTTCTCGACGATCTGCTCCAGCCCGGACAACTCGCCGGCCGGGATCCACCACGCCGTCGCAGGCCGGGCGACGACGAATTCCGTCAGCTCGTCCGTGATGGCGACGTCGCGCAGCTGCGGCTGGTCGGGGAATTCGTAGCGAAAGCCGATGCCGTCGTCGTAGATGCGGAAGACGATGGCGAGCCGGCGGTTCGAGCGGTTCGTCTGCTCGACGTCGACGCGCAGCTCGCGGTAATGGTTGCGCACGTAGCGGCGCTCGCCCCACGGCTGTTCCCACGTGTCGTCATGCTCGCTGACGCGCTTGTCCTTCACCGTGAAACCGTCGTCCATCTTGGGCGCGTTGGCGAGGTTGAAGCCGAGATGCGACGGGGCGATGATCTCCTTGCCCTTGCGCTTGATGTCGTAGGCCAGCTTGCCCATGCCGTCGAGCTGGACGTCGACGGTCAGCACGCCGCCCGGCGAGCTGGCCGTGGCCACGACGGTTTGGGCCCAGACGGCCGGCGCCGCCATGTAGCTTGTAAACATCGCGGCAAGCGCGAGAAGACGGAGACGCATCTTTACACTCCCGAAGGGCCGGACGGCGCAGCGACCCGGCTGGATGATGGAGATGTAATATTACTACACGAACGCCGCCACAATGTCCGCAAGTTGTTGCCTGACCCAGACATGGGCGGGATCGCCGTGGCAGCGCTCATGCCAGATCATGGCCGGAGAGAAGGGGGCGACCTCCAGCGGCACATCCAGGAGCGCGATCGGGAGCTTGTCCGCCAGCCGGCGCGCGAGGCGGCCCGGCAGCGTGAGGATCATGTCGCTGTCCGCCACCAGCAGCGCAGCGGCGATGAAATGGGGGACGCGCAGCGCGACGCGGCGCGTGAGGCCCAGTGCCGAGAGCGCGGCGTCGACCGCGCTTTCACCCAGGCCGGAAATGGTCAGGGTCACGTGGCGCAGCGCCACATACTGTTCCAGGCCGAGTCCTCGCGCCACGCCGGGATGGCCGGACCGCACTACGCATACGAAGCGGTCGGTGTACAGCCCGCGTCGATAAAGGCTGCCCGGCAGGCTCTCGAACGTTCCCAAGGCCAGATCCGCCATCCCCTGCTCGACGAGCCGCACATTGTCCCCGGCAGGTTGTGCGATATGCAGACTCAATCCGGGCGCCTGTCGTTCAAAACGGGCGATCAATTCACCCAGGACCACCAGGCTCAGGTGATCGTGCGCAGCAATCGTGATCCGCCCCGTCGCGGCGGCTGGATCGAAGACGGCAGGCGCGACGATACCCCGGGCGTCGTCCAGCAACCGGGTCACCCGGCCTGCCAGGGCCTCGCCGCGCGGCGTCAATTCGAGCCCGGACGTGCCTCGGACGACGAGGCGGTCGCCCAGCATCGTGCGCAGCCGTCCCAGTGCGCGGCTGGCGGCCGGTTGGCTCAGGCCCAGCCGGAGACCCGCCCGGGTGACGCTGCGCTCCCGGACGAGTGCTTCGAACAGTTTCAACAGGTTGAGGTCGGCCCCGGACAAATCCACTTGGCGCATTTTCACTATGCCTTTCATGTCATTGATGCATGTCCCGCAATCATGCACGCTTCCGGTTCAACTTCACAGGAGATTTCCATGACTGCTGCCCCCTCTCTTCCCTACGCCGTGTCCGGCGTGACCGGCCGCACCGGTGCCGCCGCGGCCGATGCGCTGTTGCGCGCCGGCCAGTTTGTCCGCGTCGTCGTACGCGACCCGGCCCAGGGCCGCCACTGGGCTGAACGCGGTGCGGAGGTCGCGATCGCCGACCTGACGGATCTGGTCTCGCTGACCAGGGCGCTCAGTGGCGTCCGTGGCGCCTACGTCGTCAGTCCTCAACAATACGGCCGCGACGACCTGTTCGAGCACGCCGACCTGATTGCCGCCACCACGACGCGCGCGGCGGCGGCGGCGCGCGTGCCCAGGCTCGTGGCCCTGTCCTCGGTGGGCGCCGACCGCGAGAACGGCACGGGCTGGATCGGCATGAACCGGATGTTCGAGCAGCGCCTGGGCGAATCCGGCGCGCCGGCCGCCTTCCTGCGCGCGGCCTATTTCATGGAAAACTGGATGCCCATGGTCGGCCAGGCCGTGCGCAGCGGCACCCTGCCGACGTTCCTGGCACCGCCGCAGCGCGCCATCCCGATGGTGGCCACCGCGGACGTCGGCAACGCCGCGGCCGCCTTGCTGCAGGAAGCATGGACGGGGCACCGCATCATCACGCTCGCTGGGCCCGCGGACTACGCCCCGAACGACGTCGCCGCCAGCCTTGCGGCCGCGCTCGGGAAGCCGGTCGACGTGGGCGTCGTGCCGGAAGCGCAGTGGCCCGACGCGCTGGCCGATGCCCGGTTCTCCAGGGCCGCACTGGCCGGCTTCATCGAGATGACGCGTGGCCTCAACGGCTCGCATATCGACATCAGGAGCGATCCCGCCGCCGTCGAATGGGCGGGGACCACGCCGCTGGAACACGTTATCGCCCAACTGGTGCGGCGCCAGCGCTGAGTTGACCGCGACAATGCAGTACACTGAATCCTGATCGCCCCTACGGGTCATAGCCTCCTGTCTGCCATGCATATCCGCTCGGTCCTGCCCGCACTCCTGTTCCTCGTTCCGGTTGCCTCCATGGCTTCAGAGGCGATGATTTACGGCTTCGTTTATCAGTGTGAGGCGGATGAGATAAATCGGGTCATGGCCGAAACGTGTACACGCCGGTTTCCCGGCCTGTCGAAAGAAGCCGATGTGGCGCTTGCAGCGTGGCGCGACCGCAATCTGGCCAGGGCGAACGCGGCTAAGCAAGCATGTTCCAGCGATCTGAGCGCAGCAACGGAACACGTGTCGGCGAGTGATCTCGAGGTTATCGGCAGGCGGATGGCCGATCTGAAAGCAGAGATATTTTCCAACTTTGAAACCGAGATCCGGAAGCGGGGAATGGCGCCCTGCCACGAGGCCCTGAAGCAGTTGGAAACAGCCGGCGGACCACTCGAGATTCGCTAGAATAAGACATGGACCAGCCCTACATCCCGATCAATTGCGAGCGCCATGACGAACTTCTGGCACTCGCCACCTTGCGCCGCCCGTGCACGCTGGACGTGGCACGTCCCGACGGTACGCTCGACAACCTGGCGGGCGTGATCGAGGATGTCTACGCCGACACCGGCGTCGAATACCTGCGCCTGCGCGGCGGGCCGACCGTGCGGCTGGACTGGATTCGCGCACTGAACGGCCGCCCGTTTCCATGACCGGGTTGCGTTTCCCGCCGTGGCTCGCTCTGCCGCTTCTGGTGAGCGCGTCGCTTGCCCACGCCATTCCCCCGCCGCCGCCCGAGCCTCAGCAACTGCGCAAAGCCCGGATGACCGTGACGATCAAACTGGTCGA
The DNA here is from genome assembly GCF_047325105.1 of Massilia cellulosiltytica. Classification (NCBI taxonomy): domain Bacteria; kingdom Pseudomonadati; phylum Pseudomonadota; class Betaproteobacteria; order Burkholderiales; family Oxalobacteraceae; genus Massilia; species Massilia cellulosiltytica. The sequence continues at coordinate 5,816,718 of NZ_CP168562.1, forward strand.
AGCAAGTCATGGACGAGTGTCCAGGATAACCCCGCTCTGCAACGTGAGCGGGACGATCCCCGTCTATGCGGACGCTGGCCGCGCGGCCGGCGTTCATGGTCGGGAGATTGCGGGTTGCAGGATGCCGTGGAAGGGACGGAACCTGGATGTCTCCGTGCGGGGCGCGATGGCGATTGCGCGCGGCCCCGTCACCTTTGCGACGGCAAGCGTCAGCGTCGTACCTCCGGATGCCGTGCCGCTCTGTCCCGACGTGTGCGCGCCGCAACCGCTCGCTGCTGCCAGCGGCGACGTCAGGGTCGGCGGCACGCCCAGGTCACTGGCGTTCAGTTTGACGCCGAATCCCGTGTCCATGTTGAACGCCAGGCCGACCGTGTGGCTCGAAGCCGATATCGCGATGCTGGACGATCGCGTCAAACGGACCCGCTAAGCGACATTCAGTCCGAGCCCCCGCACCAGCTCCGCCGCCTGCCGCGTGGAGATCGTCGCCCCGGCAAACTGCTTCGCATTCGACAGCTTCAGGCCGCCGACGTCCGCCTCGCGCAGATCGGCGGCATCGAAGCGCGTGTCCTTGATGTGGGCCTCGCGCAGGCTGCAGCCTTCTTCGAACACGGCCTCGCGGAAGTCGCAGCCCGACAGGTCCGCATCGGCGAAATCCAGCCCGCGCAGCACCGCCTTGCGGAACGACATCCGGCGCAGGTCGGCGCCGACGAGCAGGCAGTCTTCGAACGAGAGCCCCAGCTGGCTCACCTCTTCGAAGCGCGCGCCCGTCAGCTTGCAGCCGCGGAACGCGACGGAGGCGAGCTTCGTGCGGCGCCAGCCCGCGTTGTTCAGGTCGCAGGCGTCGAACCGTGCATCGACCAGGTCGGCCGATTCGAAATCCGCATGGCCGCCGCGGCAGCGCTGCCAGCGCGTGCGCGCCAGGTTCGCGGCATAGAACGACGTCTCGGATACGGCACAGCGGATGAATGCGCAGTCCTGCAGGTTCAGGCGCGACAGGTCCGCGCCGGCGAGGTCGCAATCTTCGAGGACGAGCAGCGTGTCTTCCGCCAGCAGCGCGTCGATGCGTGCGCGGTCGACTTGCTCGCCGCTCAGGGTAACGGTGGTCCGGGACATGGAATCAGCGCGTCTCGACACGCGCCGACGCGTGGATCGTGCAGCCGCGGTGCACGTTTTCCAGGAAGCGCAGCGCTTCCTCCTGGCGGCACGAGGACGGCAGCATGCGGCCCAGCGCTTCGTCGGCGGCGATGCGGTCGATGCCGTACGCGATCGCGCGCGAGATGTCGCGGGCCTCGCGGCCGTCGCTGTTGTACAGGGCGTCGTACACGCCGACCTCTTCCCACAGCGGCACGTAGCCGGGACTGATGCTGTCCTGGAAGGCGACGGACGGCGCCGCATCCTCGTCCTGGGATATCAGTCGAAACACGAAACTCACTGGGTCCTCCATCGATCGCTGAAACAGGGCGCCGATGCTACCACGGCCCGCGTTTTTCAGCCGGCCGCCGTCCCGGTCGCGTGGAGAAACGCGTCGGCCAGCGTCGCTTTCGTGACGACGCCGGCGAGGTCCACGCCGAGATGCACGATGGTCTGGGCGATCTGCGGCCGGATGCCGCTGAGGATGCAGTCGGCGCCCATCAGGCGGGCCGCCGCGATGGTCTTCATCAGGTGTTGCGCGACCATCGTGTCCACGGTGGGAACGCCCGTGATGTCGATGATGGCCGTATGGACGTGGGTCGCGGCGATCCGGTCGAGCAGGCTTTCCATCACGACTTGCGCGCGGACGCTGTCGAGCGTGCCGATCAGGGGCAGGGCCAGCACGCCGTCCCACAGGCTGATGACCGGTGTCGACAGCTCCAGCAGTTCCCGCTGCTGGCGCGCGATGATCTGTTCGCGGCTGCGCTGGAAGGCGTCGAGCGCATACAAGCCCATCTGGTCCACCCACGTGTCGACGGCCCGCAGCGCCGCGGGCGCGGCGGTGTGGTGCGACTGCAGCAGGTCGGCCAGCGGCTGCTTGACCGCGAACACGAAGGCCACGGTCGCAGCCGCCGTCGAGCCGCGGCCGGCCCGGGCCGTGGTGATGTCGTCGAGCGTGTCGCGCATGGTGCGCCAGGCGCGGCCTTCGATGTTGCCGGCCTGCGGATCGTCCGCCGCCTCGGCGAAGGCCTGTAGCAAGCGTTCGCAGTGCGCAGGGACGGACGGCGCGCCGGCGCGTTCCAGCCATTCGGCGCACAACGCCGCATGGTGGTCGCGCACGAACTGGCCGAGCGGGACGGCATGGGATGGGGGAATCATCGGTGGCTCCTGGTCGGGTCGGGCTATGAAAGTCTTGCGCCGACCGAGAGGCATCGGAGGTTAACTGCGTGGTCGATGGACTATACCACCGATTGCGCTAGCCCAGGTTGGCCACGCGAGCGACGGCCGCGCCCAGCTCCGCGAGCTGGAACGGCTTGCGCAGCACGGCGTCGCTGCCGATCGCGTGTTCGATCGCGCCCATGTCCGCGTACCCCGTCGCCACCAGCACGGGCAGGCTCGGGAACAGCGCGCGGGCGCGCACCGCCAGGTCGACGCCCGTCATGTCCGGCATCAGGTAGTCCGTCAGCAGCAGGCCGGGCCGGTCTCCCTCCAGTGCCGCCAACCCTTCCCCGCCATCGCCCGCCTGCGACACGTGGCAGCCGAGGGCCAGCAGGGCATCGACGATCCCCGCGCGTACGGATTCGTCGTCCTCGACGACGAGCACGCGCAGGCCAGCCAGCTTGCGGCGATCGACCGCGGCGGGCCGTTCCGACCCCGTGGCGTCATGCGCGGCGGGCATCCAGATCTCGATCGTCGCGCCCTCGCCCGGGACGCTGTGCACGAACGCCGCGCCACCTGATTGCTGGGCCATGCCATACACCTGGCTGAGGCCCAGGCCCGTGCCCTTGCCCACGGCCTTGGTCGTGAAGAACGGCTCGAAGACTTTCGCCGCCACTTCGGGCGACATGCCGGGACCGGTGTCGGTCACCGCGAGGCGGACATAGTCGCCGCCCGCCAGCGTCCCGGCGGGCGGCTGCGCGCGCGACGCCTGCAGGTGGATGTGCCCGCGCCCGCTCATCGCATCGCGCGCGTTGATCATCAGGTTGAGCAAGGCCATCTCGACCTGGCTGGCGTCGGCGAGCACGCTGTCCACGTCGGCGTCAATCGACAGCACGAGCTCGACGCCCGCGCCCAGCACCGGCCGCGCGAGCTCCTCGACGCTCTCGAACAGGGTCCGCACCGGCAACGGGCGCAGGTCGAGCGACTGGTCGCGCGCGAACGTCAGCAGCTGGCCCGTGAGCTTGGCGCCGCGCCGGCACGCGGCCTGCGCCTTGTCCACGCGGCCCTGCGTCGATTCCTCGCGCGTGAACATGCCGATGAGTTCCAGGTTGCCCTGGATGACGTTCAGCAGGTTGTTGAAGTCGTGCGCCACGCCGCCCGTGAAGCGCCCGAGGAATTCGAGTTTCTGCGCCTGCGCCACCGCCTGCTGCGCGCGTTCGCGTTCCATCACTTCGGCCGTGAGCCGGTCGTTGGCCTGCGCCAGCGCCCGCGTGCGCTCCTCGACGCGCGCCTCCAGGTTCGCATTCAGCGCCGCGAGCTGCGCCAGCACCTCGCGCGCCTCGTACTGGCGCCGGCGCGCGCGCAGCGCGGACCCTGCCGCCGTGGCCAGCGTGTCGGCGCTCAACGGCCGTTCGAGGAGGAGGACGTTGCCGAGGGCGGCGAACGTTGCCTTCAGTTGCGCCGGCGCGGCGCCGTAGCGCTTGGCCAGCAGGACGACGAACGGGAAATCCGACCACGGTTCCTGGTCCGCCAGCCACGCCGCGATGCGCGCCAGGGTCAGCGCCGACAGCGCCTCTTCCGCCACGATGGCCGCCGCCGCGCCCTGCCCGATCGCCTCGATGAGCGCGTCGGCGCCGGCGACGACTTCGCACCCGACGCCGTCGCGCGTCACGACGCCGGCGATCACGTCGGCGTCGCGCCCGTGCGGAGCGAGCACCAGGACGCGCTCTTCCCGCTGGTCAGGCATCGGCATCGGATTCGATCATCATGGGCGTCGATCCGCGGTAGGTCGGCAAGCCCGTCAACACGCCTTCGAAGCCTTCGAGCGCGGCGCCCACTTCGACACCGCCGGCACCGAGCTGGAGCTCGTGGATCGTCAGCGCATGGTGCGCCGTCCGGCTCTTGGACACAGTGATCGCGCGGCGCAGCTTGCCGCCGGACTCGAAGTAACGCAGCAGCATCGTCGAATCGCTCAGGTAGCTGAGGTCGACGTCCCGGGCGGCCTCGCCGACAACCCCGTGCTCGCCGAGGATCAGCGCCGTCGTGATGCCCTTCTGGTTGAGGTAGGCGAGCAGTTCGTGCATCTGCAGCAGCAGGAATTGTTCACCGGGCATTGCTTGCAGATAAGCATTGAGGCTGTCGATGGCGACGAAGACGGCGCCGTCGGTTTCCACGGCGTCGCGCAGCATCTGGGCGAACTGGCCGGGCGCCAGTTCGGCCGGGTCGATATGGCGCACCGTCAGCAGTCCAGACTCCAGGTGCGGCACCAGGTCCAGCCCGAGGGCGGCGGCGCGTGCGAAAAACGTCCCCATACCTTCGTCGAACAGGTAATACGACGACCTCTCGCCCCGTTCCAGCGCCGCCAGCATGCAGCGCACGACGACGGTCGTCTTGCCGACGCCGGAAGGCCCGACGAACAGCGTATTGGTCCCGGCGACGAGGCCGCCGCCGAGCAGCATGTCGAGTCCGTCGGATCCCGTGGAGCGCGTCACCGGGATGAACTTCGTGAGGTGTTCCGCCGCGACGAGCCGGGGGAAGATCCGGATGCCCCCGGTGTCGAGGATGTAGTCGTGGTAACCGCCCCGAAACTTGATACCGCGCATCTTCATGATATTGACGCGGCGCCGCTCCTTGCCGAATTCCTTGGCGAGCTGTTCGAGGCTGATGACGCCGTGCGCGATGCTGTGCAGATGCTGGTCCGACTGGTTGGTCTTGTCGTCCAGCATCAGCACCGTGCAGGCGCGCGATGCAAAAAATTGTTTGAGTGCAAGGATCTGGCGGCGGTAGCGCAGCGGATTCTGGGCCAGCAGCCGCATTTCCGACAGGCTGTCGAAGACGACACGCGCCGGATTGATGCGGTCGACCTCTTCCATCACGCCACGCGCGGTCTCGCCCAGCTCGATCTCGGCCGGATGCAGGATCGACTGCTGCGCCTCCGGATCGAGCGCCTCGTCGCTGGCCAGCTCGAAGATGGCCAGCCCGTCGAGCGACCAGCCATGGCTTTCCGCGACGGCATCGAGCTCATCCGCAGTTTCCGACAGGGTGATGTACAGTCCGGCTTCCCCCTTGGCAACGCCGTCGAGCAGGAATTGCATGCCGAGGGTCGTCTTGCCCGTGCCGGGCGTTCCCTCGACGAGGTACACCCGCTCCGCGGTCAGGCCACCGCCGAGGATGTCGTCCAGCCCGGGTACCCCGGTCGAGATGCGGTACGCGGGTTTGCGTGAAGTGCGGCGGGAGGCAAGCGGTTCGGCCATGCGGGAAACGTCCTGTAAAGATGGGCACCATGCGCTGTGGATGAACGCGACGGCAAGACCATTATAGGACGAATCAGCCGCTCGTCAGCGCGCGGTCGACGAGCTCGATCCAGTGCGTCACCGGCGTCGCCGTCCCCGACTGCAGGTGCGATATGCAGCCGACGTTGGCCGAGACGTATTCCTGCGCCCCCGTCGCTTCCAGGTTGGCCAGCTTGCGGTCGCGCAGCGCGTGCGCGAGCTCGGGATGCAGCACGGCATACGTGCCGGCCGAGCCGCAGCACAGATGGCTTTCCGCGCATAGCACGACGTCGACGCCGGCCGCGCGCAGCACGCCCTCGACCTTGCCGCGGATCTGCTGGCCGTGCTGCAGGGTGCACGGCGGGTGAAACACGACGCGCTCATGGATACGGCCCGACAGGAGACGGGCAATCTCGCCCTCGAAGTCGCACATGATCTCGGACAGGTCCTTCGTCAACGCGGCGATGCGCGCCGCCCTCGACGCATACGCCGGGTCGTGGGCGAGCAGGTGGCCGTAGTCCTTGACCGTCACGCCGCAACCGGATGCCGTCATCACGATGGCGTCGACGCCGTCCTGCTCCACGTACGGCCACCACGCGTCGACGTTGCGGCGCATGTCGGCCAGGCCGCCGTCCTGGTCGTTCAGGTGGAAGCGCACGGCGCCGCAGCAGCCGGCTTGCGGCGCTTCGATGAGCTGGATGCCGAGCACGTCGAGCACGCGCGCCGTCGCGGCATTGACGTTCGGCGCCATCGCCGGCTGCACGCAGCCCGCCAGCACGAGCATCTTGCGCGCGTGGCCGCGCACGGGCCAGCGGCCGGGCGCGCGCGCCGGCTGCAGCTTGTCCTGCAACGCGGACGGCAGCAGCGGACGCACCATCTGCCCCGCCCTGAACGCGGGCTTGAACAGGCCGGTACGCGGCAGGAATTCCTTCAGCGTCGTGCGTTTCACCCTGTCCGCGAACGGGCGCGACACGCGTTCCTCGACCACCTTGCGGCCGATGTCGACGAGGCGCCCGTACTTCACGCCGGACGGGCACGTGGTCTCGCAGTTGCGGCAGGTAAGGCAGCGATCGAGGTGCAACTGCGTCTTGCGCGTGGGCGTCTCGCCCTCCAGCACCTGCTTGATCAGGTAGATGCGGCCGCGCGGGCCATCCAGCTCGTCGCCCAGCAGTTGATAGGTCGGACACGTGGCGGTGCAGAAGCCGCAGTGCACGCACGCGCGCAGGATCGCGTCGGCCTCGATACCCTCGGGCGTATCCTTGATGAAATCGGCGAGATTCGTTTGCATGGTCCCTCAATACATCCGGCCGGGATTGAAGATGCCGGCCGGGTCGAACCCGGCTTTCAGGCGTTCGTGGATGCGGGCGATGGCCGGCGCCAGCGGCTGGAACACGCCGACGCTCTTGTCGCCGCCGCGGAACAAGGTCGCGTGGCCGCCGCACGCTGCCACGACCGCACGGATGCGTTCCGCCGTCGCCGCGTCACCCGGCGCACGCAGCCAGCGCTGCGCCCCGCCCCACTCGATCAGTTGCGGGCTGCCCGGCACGATGGCGCCGACCGTCGACGGCACGGACAGGCGCCACAACGGCATGTCCCCTGCGAAGAACGGATGCTGCTGTTCGCGCACGCTGGCCCAGAAGCGGGCGCAGTCCGGCATCACGTCGCCGCCGAGCGTACGGATCGCGTTGTCGACGGCCGCATTCGCACCGGACAGCCGCAGCGCCAGCACGCCGTCGTGCCAGCAACTGGCGGAGACGGGCAGCGGCTGGCCGCCCCATTCGTTCAGGTTGCGGATCGCATCGACCTCGTTCACGCCCTCGAACACGAGCGTCGCTTCGCGCGGCGCACGCGGCAGCACTTTTATCGAGACTTCCAGCAGCAGGCCCAGGGTGCCGAGCGAACCCGCCAGCAGGCGCGACACGTCGTAGCCGGCCACGTTCTTCATCACCTGGCCGCCGAACGACAGCACGTCGCCCTTGCCGTCCAGGAGCCTGCAGCCCAGGACGAAGTCGCGCACGGCCCCCGCGTTTGCACGACGTGGTCCGGACAGGCCGGAGGCGATGGCGCCACCGAGCGTCGCGCCGGGTCCGACATGCGGCGGCTCGAACGCCAGCATCTGCCCCTGCTGCGCGAGCGCCGCTTCGATGTCGGCCAGCGGCGTGCCGCAGCGCGCCGTGATCACGAGTTCCGTGGGCTCGTAATCGACGATGCCCGTGTAGTCGCGCGTATCGAGGATGTCGCCTTCGAGCCGCTGCCCGTACCAGTCCTTGGTGCCGCCGCCGCGGATACGCAAGGGGCGCCCGGCGCGCACAAGTTCCTGAAAATGTTCGACGAGGTTCTGCATGGTCAGAAGCGCGGCAGGTTAGAAAACGGCAGCACGCCGCCGCTGACGCGCATGCGGCCCAGTTCCGCGCAACGCTGGAGTGTCGGAATGGCCTTGTTGGGATTGAGGAGCATGCCAGGATCGAATGCGCGCTTCACCGTGAAGAACGCGTCGAGCTCCCTGGCGCCGAACTGCACGCACATCGAATCGATCTTCTCGACGCCGACACCGTGTTCGCCCGTGATGGTGCCGCCCACTTCCACGCACAGCGCGAGGATGGCGGCACCGAAGGCTTCCGCGCGATCCAGTTCGCCCGGCTGGTTGGCGTCGAACAGGATCAGCGGGTGCATGTTGCCGTCGCCCGCATGAAAGACGTTCGCGCAGCGCAGGCCGAACGTCGTCTCCATCTCCTCGATGCGCGCCAGCACGTGCGCGAGCTGCTTGCGCGGGATCGTCCCGTCCATGCAATAGTAGTCGGGCGAGATGCGGCCGGCGGCCGGGAACGCGTTCTTGCGGCCGGACCAGAAGCGCAGGCGTTCGGCCTCGGTCTGCGACACCGTGATCGCGCTGGCGCCGGCCTCGCGCAACACCTCCGTCATGCGCGCGATTTCCTCCGCCACTTCGAGCGCCGTGCCGTCCGCCTCGCACAACAGGATGGCGGCCGCGTCGAGGTCGTAGCCCGCCTTCACGAACGGCTCGACCATGCGCGACGACGTCCGGTCCATCATCTCCAGGCCGGCGGGGATGATGCCGGCCGCGATCACGCTGGCGACCGCGTTGCCGCCCGTCGCCACATCGTCGAACGAGGCCATGATCACCTGCGCCTGCGCCGGCTTCGGCACGAGTTTCACGGTCACTTCCGTGACGATGCCCAGCATGCCTTCCGAACCGATGAACACGGCCAGCAGGTCGAGGCCGGGCGCATCCAGCGATTCGCCACCGAGCTCGATGACGTCGCCTTCGATCGTACAGACGCGCACGCGCAGCACGTTGTGCACGGTGAGGCCGTATTTGAGGCAGTGCACGCCGCCCGAGTTCTCGGCCACGTTGCCGCCGATGGTGCAGGCGATCTGCGACGACGGGTCGGGCGCGTAATACAGGTTGAACGGCGCGGCCGCTTCCGAGATCGCGAGATTGCGCACGCCCGGCTGCACGACGGCCGTGCGCGCATACGGTTCCACGCGCAGGATGCGGTTGAGCCGCGCCGTCGAGATCACGACGCCGTCCGCCAGCGGCTGCGCGCCGCCGGACAGGCCCGTGCCCGCGCCGCGCGGCACGATGGGCACGTCCAGGTCGCGGCAGACTTTCAATATCGCGAGCACCTGCGCCTCGTCGTCCGGCAGGGTCACGACCATCGGCAACTGGCGGTAGGCGGCCAGGCCATCGCATTCGTATGGACGGGTGTCTTCGGGATCGGCGAGGACGGCGCGCGCGGGAAGGACGGCGCGCAGTGCGGCGGCCACCTGCCGCCTCCGCTCGGGGTCGACTGGAATCGAGGGAATCATGGAACGATTGTAAGCACAATCCCAAGGATTTGGCGTATGCTCCGGCTATCTTTTTTCGTGGGCAGGATATAAGCATGGGCAATCGACTTTCGAAGATCGCGACCCGCACGGGCGACGACGGCAGCACCGGCCTCGGCGACGGCAGCCGCACCGGTAAAGACAGCGCGCGCATCGCGGCGCTGGGCGACGTCGACGAGCTGAATTCCTTCGTCGGCCTGCTGCTGTGCGAAGAAATGCCGGGCGACCTGCGCGAGGAGCTCGTCACGATCCAGCACGACCTGTTCGACCTGGGCGGCGAGCTGTGCATCCCCGGCTACCAGCTGATCAAGGACGAGCAGGTGGCGCGCCTGGACGCGCTGCTGGAGAAGTACAACGCCGACCTGCCGGTGCTGAAGGAATTCATCCTGCCGGCCGGATCGCGCGCCGCGTCGCTCGCGCACGTGTGCCGCACCGTGTGCCGCCGCGCCGAGCGCGCCATCGTGACGCTGTCTAAGCTCGAAACGATCAACGCGCAGCCGCGCCAGTACGTGAACCGCCTGTCGGACCTGATGTTCGTGCTGGCGCGCGTGCTGAACCGCCATGCGGGCGGCAGCGACGTGCTGTGGCAGCACGAACGCAAGCGCACTTGATGGGGCGCGGATGACGGCAACCTTCGACGTCCGCTTCCACGCCGGCCGCGCCAACTGGCCGGCCAATCCGTTCCACTTCCAGGGCAAGGGCCAGGTCGTCGTCGAACCCGACTTCGTCGTCGTGCGCGGCAGCACCCACCGCTCGTTCCGCTTTCCGGCGCGCGCCGAACACCGGCTGCGCATGGTCGACATCGTCAACGCGTACAGCGAAGGCGAGGACGTGTATTTCCACGTGCTGGGCGTGCGCGAGAACCTGGCCGTCGGCTTTTCCGCGCCGGACGCGGCGACAGCGCAACGGCTCCTCGCGCTGCTGCCCGCGCGCCAGACCGAAGCCTTCGCGGTGGCCCACGCGGAGCGCAACGCCTTCCACGACCGGATCGATTACTGGAGCCCGTCGACGCCCGTGATCTGGACCCTGCTGGCGCTGAACATCGGCATCTACTTCCTCATGTGGCTCGTACGCCGCAGCCTGCCCGGCGGTGCGATGGGATCGATGCTGGGCTGGGGCTGGAACTCTGCCTACGACGCGATGCTGCGCTCGGCGCAACTCGTCATCTGGGGATCGAACGTGGGCGACCGGACGCTGCACGGGGAATGGTGGCGCCTCTTCACGTCGCTGTTCCTGCACGGGAGCCTGCTGCACCTCGCCTTCAACATGATCGCGCTGTGGCAGGTGGGCCAGCTGGTCGAGCGCCTGTTCGGCAGCCTGCGCTTCAGCGCGCTGTACCTGGTCGCCGGCCTGTGCGGCAGCATCGCCAGCGTGACGTGGAATCCGCACGTGAACAGCGTGGGCGCGTCCGGCGCCATCTTCGGCATCGTCGGCGGCCTGTTCGCATTCATGCGGCGCGAGAACAGCGGCATCCCGCCCACCGTCGTCAACGACCTGCGCGGCACGCTGCTGCCGTTCCTGGCGTTCAACCTGGCGGCAGGCTTTTTGTATCCGCACACGGACAACGCGGCCCACATCGGGGGCCTCATCGGCGGCTGGCTGGCCGGCCACCTGCTGGCGCGCTCGCTGCACGTGCCGGCGGAGAGGACGACATGAGCGACGATTTCATCGGCATCTACGACGGCGCCCTCACGCCCGAGCAATGCGCCCACATCCTCGAACGGTTCGAGGCCAGCGACAAGCACCAGCGCGGCCGCACGGGCATGGGCGTGGACGTGGCAAAGAAGGACAGCTGGGACATCACCATCAGCCAGCACAAGGAATGGCACGACGTGTGCAACCTGATGGCGACGGCCGTGCGGCGCCACCTGGTCGACTACATGGACCGCTACCGCGCCCTGCTGCTGGGCGCCCTCGCGCCCACGGTGGCGCATCCGACGACGGGCCAGCCGGTGGCGCTCTCGCTGGACAACTTCGACGAATGCGGCCGCCCGCACCTCGACGCATTGATCCTGGCGCTGTACCGTCTCGGCGCCATCAACCTGCAGAAGTACCTGCGCGGCAGCGGCGGCTACCACCACTGGCATTCCGAGATCTATCCGCAGAACGCGAGCTGCGAGACCCTGCACCGTGTGCTGCTGTTCCAGTTCTACCTGAACGACGTGGCGGACGGCGGCGCGACGGAATTCCTCTACCAGGGCCGCAAGGTCGAGGCGCGCCAGGGCCGGCTGGTCATCGCCCCGGCCGGCTTTACCCACACGCACAAGGGCCACGTCGCGGCGAGCGGCGACAAGTACGTGGCCACGTCGTGGATCCTGTACCGCCGCGCCGAGGACCTGTTCAAGTAGCGCGCCGTCACGCACGGCGCAAAAAAACGCCACCGCCGGCCGGGCCGGGATGGCGTTTTCAAGAGCGAACAAGGCGCGGCGTCAGGTGTTGTTGACCACCAGGCGCGGCTCGCCGATGCCGAAGCGTTCGCGGATGGACTGTCCGATACCGTGCGCATCCAGGCCGACGGACGCCAGCAGCAGCGCCGGGTCGCCGTGGTCGATGAAACGGTCGGGCAGGCCCAGGATCAGCAGCGGCTTGGCGATGCCCGCCTCCGCCAGCGCCTCGGCCACGGCGGAACCGGCGCCGCCCATCGTGCAGCCCTCTTCCACCGTCACCAGGTAGTCGTGGTTCTGCGCCAGTTGTTTCACCAGTTCCACGTCCAGCGGCTTCACGAAGCGCATGTCGGCGACGGTCGCGTTCAAGCCTTCGGCCGCACCGAGACTCGGCGCCACCATCGAACCGAACGCCATGATCGCGACGCCCTTGCCTTCGCGCTTGACGATGCCCTTGCCGATCTCGATGACGTCCAGCGCCGGCTCGATGACCGCGCCGATACCGGCGCCGCGCGGATAGCGCACGGCGGCGGGGCCTTCGAAGCGGTAGGCCGTCGTCAGCATCTTGCGGCACTCGTTCTCGTCCGACGGCGCCATCACGACCATGTTCGGGATGCAGCGCAGGTAGGCGATGTCGTAGTTGCCCGCGTGCGTGGCGCCGTCGGCGCCGACGAGGCCCGCGCGGTCCAGCGCGAACGTCACGTCCAGGTTCTGCAGCGCCACGTCGTGGATCAGCTGGTCGTAGGCGCGCTGCAGGAACGTCGAGTAGATCGCGACGACGGGCTTCATGCCTTCCGTTGCCAGGCCGCCCGCGAACGTCACCGAATGCTGCTCGGCGATGCCGACGTCGAAGTAGCGGTCCGGGTATTCCTGGTTGAAGCGGACCATGCCCGAGCCTTCGCGCATCGCCGGCGTGATGCCGACCAGGCGCTTGTCGACATGCGCCATGTCGCACAGCCAGTTGCCGAACACCTCGGTGTACGTGATCTTGGTCGCCTTGGCGGGCTTGATGCCTTCGCTCGGATTGAATTTACCCGTGCCGTGGTACAGGATCGGCTCGGCCTCGGCCAGCTTGTAGCCCTGCCCCTTCTTCGTCACGACGTGCAGGAATTGCGGGCCTTTGAGCTTCTTGATGTTTTCCAGCGTCGGGATCAGGGAATCGAGGTCATGGCCGTCGATCGGGCCGATGTAATTGAAACCGAATTCCTCGAACATCGTGGCCGGGACGACCATGCCCTTCGCGTGTTCTTCCAGCTTCTTCGCCAGTTCCAGCATCGGCGCGGGCAGCATCGTCTTGCCGACGTTTTTCGCGGCCGCGTAGAACTGGCCCGACATCAGGCGCGCCAGGTAGCGGTTCAATGCGCCGACCGGCGGCGAGATCGACATGTCGTTGTCGTTCAGGACGACGAGCAGGTCGACGTCGTCCTCGACGCCCGCGTTGTTCAGCGCCTCGAACGCCATGCCGGCGGTCATGGAGCCGTCGCCGATGACGGCGATCGCCTTGCGTTTCTCGCCCTTGATCTTCGCGGCCGTCGCCATGCCCAGGGCCGCCGAGATCGACGTCGACGAGTGCGCGGTGCCGAACGTGTCGTACTCGCTTTCGTCGCGCTTGGGGAAGCCGGACAGGCCGTTCAGCTGGCGCAGGCTCGGCATGCGCTCGCGCCGGCCCGTGAGGATCTTGTGCGAATAGGTCTGGTGGCCGACGTCCCACACGATGCGGTCTTCCGGCGTGTTGAACACGTAGTGCAGCGCGATCGTCAGCTCGACGGTGCCGAGGTTGGACGACAGGTGGCCGCCCGTCTTCGACACGGAATCGAGCAGGAACTGGCGCAGTTCATGGGCCAGCGGCGTGAGCTGGGTGCGCGGCAGCTTGCGCAGGTCGGCCGGGTCGTTGATGGTATCTAGCAGTTTCATTTATGCCTTCCGCTGCACGATCAGGTCCGCGATCTCGCGCAGCCGCAGTGCTTGTTCTCCGAACGGCGCGAGCGCGTCGTGCGCCTGCTGCCGCAATTGTTCCGCCAGCGCCTTCGACGGCTCCAGCCCAAGGATCGACACATAGGTCGGCTTGTTGTCGGCGGCGTCCTTGCCGGCCGTCTTGCCCAGTGTGGCCGAGTCGGCGGTCGCGTCGAGGATATCGTCCACGACCTGGAACGCGAGGCCGATGGCGCGCGAGTACGCGCCCAAGGCTTCCTGCTCGTGCGATGCGAGGTCGCGGCCGGCCAGCGCGCCCAGGAGCACGGACACGCGCAGCATGGCGCCCGTCTTGAGCTGGTGCATGCGTTCCAGCTGTTCGAGCGTGAGGCTGATGCCGACGCTGTCCAGGTCGATCGCCTGGCCGCCGCACATGCCCTTGCTGCCGGCCGCTTCGGCCAGCAGGCGCAGCATCGTGACGGTGCGCGCAGCCGGGACGGTCGTCGTGCCGGCCAGCACCTCGAAGGCTTGCGCCTGCAGCGCATCGCCCACGAGCAGCGCCGTCGCTTCGTCGTACGCCACGTGCACCGTCGGCTTGCCGCGGCGCAGGGCGTCGTCGTCCATGCACGGCATGTCGTCGTGCACGAGGGAATACACGTGGATCATCTCGACGGCGCTGGCGGCGCGCGCGAGCGCATCCGCATCCGCGCCGAACAGCGCGCCGCTCGCATGCACGAGCAGCGGACGCACGCGCTTGCCGCCGCCCAGCGCCGTGTAGCGCATCGCTTCGTGCAGCTTGGTCGGCACCTGGCTCCCAGCCGGCAGGAAGCGGTCGAGGGCAGACTCGGCGTCGGCCTGCACGGCCTTCACCCAGGCCTGGAACTCCTCCGGCGCGCTCATACGTCGTCCTCGCCGTCGGCGCTGAACGGCTTGAGCATCTCGCCTTCCAGGACTTTCACCTGGGATTCGACTTTTTCCAGCTGGGCCGCGCAATAGCGCACGAGCTCGGAACCGCGTGCATACGCGGCGACGGAGGCTTCCAGGGGCAATTGCCCACTTTCCATTTGCGTCACGAGTTGGGCCAGTTCGGCCATCGCCTGCTCGAAGGATTCGGGCGGTGCGGACGCCGCCGCGCTCGCGGCGGCCGGTGGTGCGGCGCTCTCCGCGTTTGTTTTATTTGGCATAATGAGTTTGATCGATTCGGGGCCGGGCGACGCCACGCGCAACCCGTGCGCGGCATGCCAGTCTAATCGCTTATTCTAAACAATCCTGTTTCGACATGAACGGTGCGCCTGTCGCCGCCAACTTGCAAGCAAGGATACATTTTATCGCAAAGCGCCCCGGGATTCATGAAAACGATGCCGTTTAGGCAATTTTTGAACACCCACGTACCACAATCCTCGGCGAGCCGTGAAAAACCGTCGCGAGCGGCAGCAGTTTTGGCCGAGACGCGGAGCCGTACTTCGTACGGCGAGCATCGGAGGTCGAAAATGCAACGCGCAGCAGGTTTTTCGTGGCTCGCCCGTGCAGGTCCGGGACTGGAGGGCCCGTTACAGGCTATAATCTCCGGTTCTGTCTCCGAAATACCGTATTCCGCTCTTTAAAGGAGCGAGAACTCCAAATAAGCGGCAGCATTGTATTGGTCGGGATGCCACGCCTCGGCGTGACCGCCCGACCTGGCTTTGCTGCGCGCCGGATGTCTCGATGCTCCCCTAAAAATACTGGTTCTCGGATTCTTTCTCTTCTTTTGGCTGAAATTCTGTAAAGGGGGGTTGGGATGTCCGATCTGGCTACCCACGCCAAGCTGGCGCGTTCGCTCGCCCAGCTTCCGGTAAATGTCTACTTCGACGACGCGCTGTTGCAGCGTGAATTGCAGCAATTGTTTCTCAAGGGCCCCCGCTACGTCGGGCACGAGTTGATGGTTCCCGAGAAGGGCGATTTCGCGACCCTGAAATCGGAGAACGAGGGTCGCATGCTGGTGCGCAACGCACAGGGCATCGAGTTGATGTCGAACGTCTGCCGCCACCGCCAGGCACTGATGTTCAATGGCCGGGGGAACGCCAAGAACATCGTCTGCCCGCTGCACCGCTGGACCTACGACCTGAAGGGCGAGCTGATCGGCGCACCGCATTTCGCGGACACGCCCTGCCTGAACCTGTCCAGGACGCCGCTGCAGAACTGGAACGGCCTGCTGTTCGAACAGAACGGCTACGACGTGATGGACAAGCTGAAGCACATGTCCGTGACGAAGGACCTGGATTTCTCGGGCTATATGTTCGACCACGTCGAGGTGCACGACTGCGACTACAACTGGAAGACCTTCATCGAGGTCTACCTGGAGGATTACCACGTCGAGCCGTTCCACCCTGGCCTGGGCAACTTCGTCAGCTGCGACGACCTGCGCTGGGAATTCGGCCCGGACTACAGCGTCCAGACCGTGGGCGTGCATCGCGGCCTGCAGAAGTCCGGCTCGCCGGCCTACAAGGCATGGCAGGAACAGGTCCTGAAGTTCAACAACGGCCAGGCACCGAAATACGGCGCGATCTGGCTGACCCTGTATCCGAACATCATGGTCGAGTGGTATCCGAACGTGCTGGTCGTGTCGACCCTGTGGCCGCTGGGTCCGCAGAAGACGCGCAACGTCGTCGAGTTCTACTATCCGGAAGAATTCGTCCTGTTCGAGCGCGGCTTCGTCGACGCGGAACGCGCCGCCTACATGGAGACGTGCGTCGAGGACGACGAGATCGCCCTGCGCATGGACGCCGGCCGCAAGGCGCTGATGGCGCGCGGCGTGACCGAGGCGGGGCCGTACCAGTCGCCGATGGAAGACGGCATGCAGCACTTCCACGAGTGGTATCGCGGCAAACTCGACGATATTCCTCCGGGGATGTGATGGTTAGTCGCTGATGGCCCCACTCTGGATGTTGTTCGCCAGCTTCCTGTTCGCCGCCATGGGCGCGGCAGTGAAGCTGGCTTCCTCGCTCTACTCGACCTCGGAAATCGTGATGTACCGGGGTGTCATCGGCGCCCTGCTGTTGCTCCCGATGATCCGCCTGCAGGGCGGCGACTTCAAGACACCCTTCCCGAAAGAACACCTGTGGCGCAGCGTCGTCGGCGTGGTCTCGCTGTGGATGTGGTTCTACGCGATCGCGAAGCTGCCGCTGGCGACCGCCGTGACCCTCAACTACATGGCGCCGATCTGGCTCGCCGCCTACATGTTCGTCACCGGCTGGTGGCGCGGCAAGGGCTTGCCCGAATGGCCGCTGGCCCTCGCCATCGCCATGAGCTTCGTCGGCGTGACGCTCGTGCTGCGGCCGGCCGTCGAGACGCATGAATGGGTCGGCGGCCTCGTCGCCATCGGCTCGTCCGTGATCGCCGCGATGGCCTATATGCAGGTGCGCCGCCTGGGCCAGATGGGCGAGCCGGAATACCGCGTCGTGTTCTATTTTTCCGTCACGATGGGCCTGGCGGGCCTCGTCGGCTCGCTGCTCGGCAACGGCATGAATACGTTCCGCCCGCAATCGTGGCACGGCATGGGCCTGCTGCTGGCGATCGCCGCCAGCGGCCTGGGCGCCCAGATCGCGATGACGCGCGCCTACCGCATCGGCAAGGTGCTCGTCGTCGCCAACCTGCAGTACACGGGCATCGTCTTTTCCAGCCTGTGGGGCATGATGCTGTGGGGCGACGTGTTCGACTGGCACGTCTGGCTGGGCATGGGCGTGATCCTCGCCTCCGGGATCGCCGCGACGTTCTACAATACGACGCGCACGGCGCGCGGCGCCGTCGTCAAGGAAACCGATCCCATCGCCAGCGAATAAAGGAGTGCCATGTCCAGCTTCACGACCCTGATCGAACCCGCCGCACTGGCCGCACACGTGAACGACTCCAAATGGGTCGTCGTCGACTGCCGCCACGACTTGATGAACCTCGCCGCCGGCCGGGACGCCTATGCGGCCGGCCACATCCCGGACGCCGTCTTCGCCGACATGGAGACGGCACTGTCGGGCGCCAGGCGCGACGCCGCGGGCAACTTCCGCGGCCGCCATCCGCTGCCGGACCAGGACGCGTTCATCGAGCTGCTGCGCGGCTGGGGCGTGGACGACGACACGCAAGTCGTCGCCTATGATGCACACGGCGGCATGTACGCCGCGCGCCTGTGGTGGATGCTGCGCTGGGTCGGCCACGGCGCCGTCGCCGTGCTGGATGGCGGCCTGCCCGCCTGGCAGGCGGCGGGCCAGCCCGTCGTCACCGATACGCCGGCCCCGCGCGCACGCGGCACCATCGCTTCGCACCCGGCCCTCGTGACGACGGTCGACGTGAACGCGATCCTGCACAACGTGGAACACGGCGGCAAGACCATCGTCGACGCGCGCGCGCCGGACCGCTTCCGCGGCGAGAACGAGACGATCGACCCGGTCGGCGGCCACATCCCGGGCGCGAAGAACCGCTTCTTCAAGGACAACCTGCAGGCCGACGGCCGCTTCAAGGCGCCGGATCAACTGAAGGCGGAACTGGGGGTGGCGGTGGGCGATCCGCGGGACGCCATCATGCAATGCGGTTCCGGCGTGACCGCGTGCCACAACCTGCTGGCGCTGGAAGTGGCCGGGATGCCGGGTGCGGCGCTGTATCCGGGATCGTGGAGCGAGTGGACGGCGGATCCGAAGCGGGCCGTCGCGACGGGCGCGTCTTGAATGGCTTGAAAACGGACGAGCATTAAAAACCGTCATCCCCGCGCAGGCGGGGATCCAATTTTGCATACCCTGCCGCTGCGCGTAAAACTTGGGCCCCTGCCTTCGCAGGGGCGACGTTCATGGGCCGCGTCGATTAATGACTGAAGTCGTACGGCGCCGGCAAAAAGTCCGCCAGCGTGAACAACACGACCGACAGCACGAGGGCCACGACCACGTAGGCGAAGCGCGACGGCTTGTCGCGCAATGCTGCAATCCATTCACTCAAGAGCTTCGCCATGCCGGCCTCCGTTCAGCTAACGGCCCAGCATAGGTCGCGAGGAATCGCCCTGTCAACCGCAGGGCGCAGCGTTTAGTATCTTAATGGCCGTGCGTCAGGACCAGCACGAT
Organism: Massilia cellulosiltytica; assembly: GCF_047325105.1. Classification (NCBI taxonomy): domain Bacteria; kingdom Pseudomonadati; phylum Pseudomonadota; class Betaproteobacteria; order Burkholderiales; family Oxalobacteraceae; genus Massilia; species Massilia cellulosiltytica. The sequence goes on from NZ_CP168562.1 coordinate 5,835,498, forward strand.
GACGACGCCGAGGCCGATCAGCAGGACCTGCGGAATCGATTCGCGCACGGTGGCCCGGCGCTGCATCTGCGGCATCAGGTCGCTCACGGCGATGTAGATGAAGCCGGACGACGCGAACACCAGCACATAGGGAATCAGGTCGCTGGCGCGGTCCAGGGTCGCATACCCGAGTATCCCGCCCAGCACGGCCAGCAGGCTGCACAACAGGTTGAACACGTAGGCGCGCACGCGCGAGAAGCCGGCGTTCAGCAGCACGATGAAGTCGCCGATCTCCTGCGGGATCTCGTGGGCGATGATGGCCACGCCGGTGACGATGCCCAGTTGCGGATTGGCGAGGAAGGCGGCCGCGATCAGGATGCCGTCCGTGAAGTTGTGCATGCCGTCGCCGATCAGGATCATCCAGCCGGCGCGCCCGGCCTGGCGCGCGTCGTGGCCATGCGCGTGATGGTGCCCGTCGCCCTCGTGATGGTGCGAATGGCGCAGCAGCGCCACCTTCTCCAGCAGGAAGAACGCGAGCAGGCCGCCCAGCAGGGTGGCGAACAGCGCATGCGTGTCGGCCTTCGACTCGAACGCTTCCGGCAACGCATGCAGCAGCGACGTCGACAGCATGATGCCGACCGACAGGCTGACCATGCGTTCGACGACCTTCGACAGCAGCGTAAAGGAAAACACCGCGGCGGCCGTGATGCTGACCACGCCCGCCAGGCCGGTGGCCAGCAGGATGGAGATGAGAATCGGGTCGATCTGGAAGCCTCTTCTTTTTCTGGGGGCGTGCGGAAGCACACGCCCCGGGCGCAAACCGTTGATTGTAACCCGACGGGCGTGCTGCCGTCAGCCGGCGCCGTGTTCGCGGAACCAGGCCAGCGCGCGCGCGAAGCCGTCGCGGGCATCCTTCGCGTTGTAGCTCGGGCGGTAGTCGGCGTAGAACGCGTGGCCGGCGTCGGGGTAGACGACGATCGCGGAATCGCTCGTCCCCTGGCCCAGCGCGGCCGTCATCCGTTCGACCGTGGCGACCGGGATGCCAGTGTCCTTCGCGCCGTACAGGCCGAGCACGGGCACGGTGAGCGTGGACGCGACGTGGATCGGGTGCGCCGGCTGGCCCGGCGGATTCGGATCGGCCACCAGCTTGCCGTACCACGCCACGGCCGCCGTCACGCGCGGGTTGTGCGCCGCGTACAGCCACGTGATGCGCCCGCCCCAGCAAAAGCCGTTGACGCCGAGCCGGTCGATATCGCCACCGTTCTCGCCGGCCCAGGCCACGCAGGCGTCGATGTCGCCCATCACCTGGGCGTCCGGCGCCTTGCGGACGATCTGCGCCATCAGCGTCGGGATGTCGGGGATCGTGGACGGGTCGCCCTGGCGGATGAAGAAATCGGGCGCCAGTGCGAGATAGCCCTGTCTGGCGAAGCGGCGCGCCACGTCGGCGATGTGTTCGTGCAGGCCGAAGATCTCGGACACGACGATCATCACCGGGAGCTTGTCCTGCCCCGCCGGGCGGGCGACATACACGGGCACTTCCTGGCCGTCGATGGCCAGGCGGATGGTGCCGGCGGCCAGGCCGTCGGACTCGGTGTGGATCACGGACTGCGCCGCGATGGGTAGCGCGGCCGCCGCGAAGCCGCTTGCGTTGTCGTTCATCGCCTTCCTTTGTTGGGTCTTGAAAGGCTTGCTATCTTAGCAGCGAGGCATGGATCCCGTGTGACGCCACGCTTTTAGATATGTTTGACAACATAATATGGCTGAGTATTCTGCATGGCACTCACCCACTTGCGAGGATCATCATGACTACTTCCATCACCGTCAACGGCATGCAGATCCACGTGGAAGAACACGGCACCGGCAAGCCGCTCGTGCTGCTGCACGGCGGGATCATGGCCAGCGAAGCGTTCGGCCCGAACATCGCCGCGCTGGCGGAACACCGCCGCGTGATCGCCCTCCACCTGCAAGGCCACGGCCACACGCCGGACGTGGACCGCCCGCTGCGCTTCGAAACGCTGGCGGACGATGTCGCGGGCGTGATCCGGGAACTCGGCCTGGGCAAGGCCGACCTGCTGGGGTATTCGTTCGGCGGCGGCGTCGCGCTGCAGACGGCGATCCGGCATCCGGACGTCGTCGACCGGCTGATCGTCGTGTCGGCGGCGGCCAGCCGGAACGGTTTTTATCCGGAAGTGCGCACGGCCTTCGACCACATGGACACGCAGGCAGCGCAGATCGGCGCGCACGTCGCGCAGTCGCCGCTGGCCAAGCTGTATCCGGCCGTGAACTGGGAAACGGCTTTCCGCAAGATGGGAGAATTACAGAGCCGCGACTACGACTGGATGCCGCAGGTGAGTGGCATCCAGGCGCCGACGATGCTGGTGTTCGCGGATGCGGATGCGATCACGCTGGACCACATCGCCGGGTTCTACAAGGCGCTCGGCGGCGGCCAGCGCGACGCGGGGCTGGATGGGTCATTGCGCGCCGCCGCCCGGCTGGCCATCGTGCCGGGGACGACGCATTACAACCTGCTGGCGACGACGGAAGTCGCGCGCTTGGCCGGAGCGTTCTTACAGGCTCAGTGAGCCTCCTCCCAGTTCGTCCCGACACCGGTTTCGGCCACCAGCGGCACCTTCAGCGTGGCCACGCCGCCCATCAGTTCCGGCAGCTTCTGCTTGACGAGTTCCAGTTCGTCCTGCGGGACTTCCAGTACCAGTTCGTCGTGCACCTGCATCACCATGCGGGTGCGCAGGGCATCCTTCTCGATCCAGTCCTGCACGGCGATCATCGCGAGCTTGATCAGGTCCGCCGCGGTGCCCTGCATCGGCGCGTTGATCGCGGCCCGTTCGGCGCCGGCGCGGCGCGGGCCGTTCGGCGAGTTGATCTCCGGGAGCCACAGGCGGCGGCCGAATACCGTTTCGACATAGCCCCGCTCCTTCGCGAGCAAACGGGTCTCGTCCATGTAGCGCTTGACGCCCGCGAAGCGCTGGAAATAGCGCTCGATGTAGTTGCTCGCGGCGCCCCGTTCGATGCCCAGGTTCTGCGCGAGGCCGAACGCGCTCATGCCGTAGATGAGGCCGAAGTTGATGACCTTCGCGTAGCGCCGCTGCTCGCTCTGCACTTCTTCCGGCGGCAGGCCGAAGATCTCGGCGGCGGTGGCGCGGTGGATGTCCTCGCCGGCCGCGAACGCGCGCAGCATCGCCTCGTCTTCCGAGATGTGGGCCATGATGCGCAGTTCGATCTGCGAATAGTCGGCCGACACGATCACGCTGCCCGCCGGCGCCACGAACGCTTCGCGGATGCGCCGGCCTTCGCTGGTGCGCACGGGGATGTTCTGCAGGTTCGGATCGTTCGACGCCAGGCGGCCCGTGATGGCGACGGCCTGCGCGTAGTTCGTATGCACGCGGCCCGTCTTCGGGTTCACCATCTTCGGCAGCTTGTCGGTGTACGTCGACTTCAGCTTGGAGAGGCCGCGGTGCTCCAGCAGGATCTTCGGCAGCGGATAGTCTTCCGCCAGCTTTTGCAGGACCTCTTCGTCGGTGGACGGCGCGCCGGTCGCCGTCTTCTTGATGACGGGGAGCTGCAGCTTGCCGAAGAAGATCTCGCCGATCTGCTTGGGCGAGCCGAGGTTGAACGGGCCGCCGGCCAGTTCATACGCCTGCTGTTCCAGTTCCATGATGCGCGCGGCCAGCTCGTTCGACTGCGCCGCCAGTTTATCCGCGTCGACCAGCACGCCGTTGCGCTCGATCTTCTGCAGCACGACGGACGTCGGCAGCTCGATGTTGCGGTAGATATAGTCCAGGCCCTTGTCGCTTTCCACGTGGCCGATCATCGCGTGGTGCAGGCGCAGGGTGATGTCGGAGTCCTCGGCCGCGTACTCGGTCGCGCGGCCCAGTTCCACCTGGTCGAAGCAGATCTGGTTCACGCCCTTGCCGCACACGTCGACGAAGGGAATGGTCGTATAGCCCAGGTGGCGCAGCGCCATCGTGTCCATGTCGTGCGGCTTGTGCGATTCGAACACGTACGATTGCAGCAGGGTGTCGTGCACGATGCCGCGCAGTTTCACCCCGTGGTTTTCGAAGATGTGGCTGTCGTATTTCAGGTTCTGGCCCAGCTTCGGCTTGTCCGGATTTTCCAGCCACGGCTTCATGCGCTCGAGGACGTCCTCGCGGTTCAGCTGCTCCGGCACGCCGGCGTAGCGGTGCGCGAGGGGGATGTACGCGCCCTTGCCCGCCTCCACCGACAGCGAGATACCGACCATTTCCGCCGTCATCGGATCCAGCGACGTCGTCTCCGTGTCGACGGAAGTCAGTGCCGCCTGGTCGATCAGCGCGAGCCAGCGCTCCAATTGCTCCTGCGTGGTGACGGTCTCGTACTCGCCCTTGATGATCGGCATGCCCGGTTGCGTACCCGACGCGCCTTCCGGCGAATTCAGCGCCGGCGCACCGGGCGCGCCAGGCATGCCGTACTTGCCCGCGTTGCCGGGACCGATCTCGCGCAGCATCGTTTTAAAGCCGTAGCGCTGGAAGAAATCGCGCAGCGCGTCCTTGTCCTCCGGGCGCCCGATGAGCGTCTCCTCGATCGACACGACGTGGCCCACGAGGTCGCAGTCCGTCTTCACGGTGATCAGTTCGCGGCCCTTCGGCAGCCATTCCAGCGCGGCGCGCAGGTTCTCGCCAACGGCGCCCGTGATCGACGCCGCGTTCTCGATGACGCCGTCCAGCGAGCCGTGCAGGGTCAGCCACTTGAGGGCCGTCTTCGGGCCGCACTTGGTGACGCCGGGGACGTTGTCCACGGTGTCGCCGATCAGGGTCAAATAGTCGATGATGCGGTTCGGCGGCACGCCGAACTTGGCCAGCACGCCCGCTTCGTCGAGTTTTTCGTTGCTCATCGTGTTGATCAGCATGACCTTGTCGTTGACGAGCTGGGCGAGGTCCTTGTCGCCGGTCGAGACGACCGTGTTCAGGCCGCGCGCCGTCGCCTGCGCCGCGAGCGTGCCGATGACGTCGTCCGCTTCGACGCCCTCCACCATCAGGATCGGCCACCCCATATGGCGCACGACTTCGTGGATCGGCTCGATCTGCTTGGCCAGGTCTTCCGGCATCGACGCGCGCGTGGCCTTGTATTCGGGATACAGGTCGTCGCGGAAGGTCTTGCCCTTCGCGTCGAACACGCAGGCGATGTACGCGGCCGGGAAGTCCGCGCGCAGGCGGCGCAGCATGTTGACCATGCCATGCATCGCGCCGGTCGGGTAGCCGTCCGGGCTGCGCAGGTCGGGCAGCGCGTGGAAAGCGCGGTAGAGATAGCTGGAACCGTCGACGAGAAGCAGGGTGTTGTCCATAGGGCAGAGTAAAAAGTGGGCCGCGGCGGCACGGCAAAACGTGCGCCATTATCGCAGAATCGGGAATGGAGAAAAGCTGGGCAGGCGATGTCATCCAGATGGGGACGAAGCCACACTTTTCACAGAGAAGTGGCGCCGTTTGTTACAATGAACTAAACGACAAAGGTGATCATCATGCCGCGTACCCCTATCCGCCTCGCCACTTTCGCGCTTTTCCTGACTTGCCAGGCAGGATTGGCCGTGGCCCAGCAGCAGACCACGCAGCCGACCCCGAGCCCGGCACCGCCGAAACTCGAGCGTATCGAGCCGGGCAGCGACGTTCCCGCGACCACGATTCCGCCGAAGCGCGGCACCCAGATCAAGGAAACGCGCGACGGCGGCCAGGTCACCGAAGTCGAAGTCACCACGCCCGGTGGCAGCCATTACTACATGAAACCGAACACCCAGCCCGGCAACGCGCAGACGAATTCGATCCGCGCGCCGCAGTGGAAGGTGGGTGAGTTCGATCTGTCGGGCAAGCGGAAAGCCACGAGCGAATCCGGCACCAACGCCCCGACGACGGCCGACGTGCCGCCTCCTCCTCCCATGCCGGCTACCGCCGAGCCAGAGAAGAAGTAACAAGCCCGGTCGCCTGAGGCGACCGCTACCGCGACTTTTCTTTCCTACACAATGGCAGTCTTCACCCCGGTCACGCTGGATGACCTCTCCCAGTGGATCAAGCAATTTCCTCTTGGCAAAGCACTCGCGCTCAAGGGCATCGCGAGCGGTATCGAAAACAGTAATTTCTTTCTGACGACGGAACGCGGCGAGTACGTCCTCACCATCTTCGAAAACCTCAGCTTCGAGCAACTGCCCTTCTACGTGCAGCTGATGCGTCACCTGGCCGAGCGCGGCATTCCCGTGCCGGCGCCGGTGGCGAACGACGCCGGCGAGCTCGTCGTGGCATTGCACGGCAAGCCGGCCGCCATCGTCAGCAAGCTCGACGGCAGTTCGCAGATGGATCCGCAACCGGTCCACTGCGCCGAAGTGGGCACGATCCTCGCGAAGATGCACCTGGCCGGGCGCGACTTCCCGCTGCAGCAGCCGAACCTGCGCGGGCTGGACTGGTGGGTCGAGACGGTGCCGAAGGTCTTGCCGTTCCTCGATGCCGAGACGGCCGCGCTGCTGCAATCCGAACTGGCGTTCCAGAGCGAGTTCGCGGCCGGTCCGACGTACGCCGAACTGGAACGCGGCCCCGTCCACGCCGACCTGTTCCGCAACAACGTGATGTTCGTCGGCGAACGCCTGTCCGGCTGCTTCGACTTTTATTTTGCCGGCTGGGACACGTGGCTGTTCGACCTGGCCGTCACCGTCAACGACTGGTGCATCGACCTGGACACCGGCCGCCTCGACGAGGCACGCGTCGTGGCGCTGACGCGCGCCTACCACGCGGTGCGTCAATTTACGGCGGCCGACCACGCGGCATGGCTGCCCATGCTGCGCGCAGCGGCGCTGCGCTTCTGGCTGTCGCGCCTGTATGATTATCACCGTCCGCGCGAAGCCGAAATGCTCACGCCGCACGATCCGACTCACTTCGAAAGAGTCCTGCGCGAGCGCATCGCACGGGGCGCCCCCAACTTGACAGCATGAACGATTTACCCGCACGTACCGGATGGGAGTGGCTGAAACAAGGCATGGGCCTGTTCCGCAAACAGCCTGCCGCCCTGACGACGCTCCTCTTCGCCAATATCCTGTTCAGCATCGGCCTGTCGGCCGTGCCGATCCTGGGTTCGGTACTTGCGGTCATATTGATTCCGTCGTTCACGATGGCCTTCATGCAGGCGTGCCTGATGATCGAGAACGGCGACCGGGTCACCCCGGCCGTGCTGCTGACGGGTTTCCGCCAGCCGGCGCTCGTCGCGCTGTGCAAACTGGGGCTCGTCTACCTGGCCGTGTCGCTGCTGATGATGGTGATCACCCGGCTGGCGATTCCGCCCGAGGTGATCATGCAGATGATGCCGCGGCCGGACGCCAAGACGCCGCCCAACGTGCAGACGTCGCACATGCTGGCCCTGTTCGGCGTCTTCCTGCTGGACGTGGCCGTGCTGGTGACGCTGTGCTTCGCCGCCCCGCTCACCTACTGGAAGCACATGGGACCGGGCAAGGCGACGTTCTACAGCTTCTTCGCCGTCATCCGCACGGCGCGGCCATTCCTCGTGCTGCTGGCGGCGTGGTTCGGCATCTTCTTCGGCGTGTGCATCGTGGCCGCGCTGGTATTCGGCGACGCGGCGCTGGGCCGCGTCGTGCTGATGTGGCTGATCTTCCTGTTCATGCTGCTGCTGCAGTGCGCGATGTATGCCGGCTACCGCACCATCTTCGGCAAGCCGGCCGACAAGGCGCCGCAGCCCGCTTGATCAGCGGCCGATCCGCTCCAGCTTGGCCACCGACAGGTCGAGCACCTTCATCCCCGCCGCGCCAAAATTGATCTGCGCGCGCGCGTTGCTGCCGCCGCCTTCGATGTTGACGATCACGCCCTCGCCGAAGCGCGCGTGACTCACCGATTCCCCGATGCGCCAGCCGGTGCCGTTGCCGCTGGTCGACTTTTGCGCGATCTGCTTGGCGATCTGGTTGTCCATGCCGCCTTCGCGGAACGTAGCGTCGTCCCATGCCGTCGTCGACTTGCGGCCCGCGAACCAGTTCGTCTGCACGCGCGGCGTCAGCCATTTCAGCGCGTGCTCCGGCAGCTCGTCGAAGAAGCGCGACTTCATGTTGAAGCGCGTCTGGCCGTGCAGCATGCGCTGCTGGGTAAAGCTCATGTACAGGCGCCGGCGCGCGCGCGTGATCGCCACGTACATCAGGCGGCGTTCCTCGTCCACGCCGTCCATCTCGCGCGCGCTGCTCTCGTGCGGGAACAGGCCCTCTTCCAGGCCTGTGATGAACACGGCGTCGAATTCCAGGCCCTTCGCAGAGTGCACGGTCATCAGCTGGATCGCTTCCTGGCCGGCCTGCGCCTGGGCGTCGCCCGCTTCCAGGGACGCGTGCGCGAGGAAGGCGGACAGCGGCGACATCACGGCCGCCAGCGGCGCATCGCCATCGAGCACCTCGACGCCGTCGCCATCGACGATCGCCGTGCCGCTCGCCGCGACCGCCTGCGGGCCGAGGTGGGCCGGAGCATGCGTACCAAAACCTTCTTCCTGCACGAACTGGGTGGCCGCACCGACCATCTGCTGCAAGTTCTCGATGCGTTCCTGGCCTTCTTTCTCGTTGCCGTAGTGCGCGAGCAGCGTGCTGCGCTCGAGCACGACGCGCACCATTTCCGGCAACGGCAATTGCTGGGTCTCGAAGCGCGCGCTCTCGATCAGTTTCACGAAGTTGCCGAGCGCCGTGCCCGCCTTGCCCGTCATGTAGGGCACGGCCGCGTACAGCGACACGCGGTACGTCTCCGCCGCCATCTGCAGCTGCTCGATCGAGCGGGCGCCGATGCCGCGCGTCGGGAAATTCACGACGCGCAGGAAGGCCGAGTCGTTGTGCGGGTTGTCCATCAACTGCAGGTAGGCGATGGCGTGCTTGACCTCGGCGCGCTGGAAGTAGCGCAGGCCGCCGTACACGGTGTACGGCAGGCCGGCCGCGAACAGCGCGTGCTCGATCACGCGGCTCTGCGCGTTGGAGCGGTACAGCACGGCGATCTCGCTTTTCGACACGCCTTCGGCCATCAGGCTCTTGGCTTCGTCGATGATCCACTGCGCCTCTTCCAGGTCGGACGACGCTTCGTAGATGCGCACCGGCTCGCCCAGCCCCGCGTCCGTGCGCAGGTTCTTGCCGAGGCGTTTCGCGTTGTTCGAGATGAGGTGGTTGGCGCTGTCGAGGATATTGCCGTGCGAGCGGTAGTTCTGCTCCAGCTTGATCAGGTTCCTCACCTCGAAGTCGCGTTCGAACGCCTGCATGTTGCCCACGTTCGCACCGCGGAATGCGTAGATGCTCTGGTCGTCGTCGCCGACGGCGAACAGGGCGCCGCCGCGCTGCTCGCCGTGGCCCGCCAGCAGCTTCAGCAGGTTGTATTGCAGGTCGTTGGTGTCCTGGAACTCGTCGACGAGAATGTGGCGGAAGCGCATCTGGTAATGCTGGCGCAGCGGGTGATTGCGCTGCAGCAGTTCATACGCGCGCAGCAGCAGCTCGGCGAAGTCGACGACGCCTTCGCGCTGGCATTGCTGATCGTACAGGTCGTACAGCTCGGCCATGCGCTTCTGCACGTGGTCGTACGCCTCGACCTCGTGCGCGCGCTGGCCCCGGTCCTTGGCGTTGTTGATGAAGTACATCAGGTCCTTGGCCGGGTACTTCTCGTCGTCCACGTTCAGCGCTTTCAGCATGCGCTTGATCATCGACAGCTGGTCTTGCGAATCGAGGATCTGGAACGTCTGCGGCAGCGCGGCGTCGCGGTGGTGCGTGCGCAGCAGGCGGTTGCACAGGCCGTGGAACGTGCCGATCCACATGCCGCGGGTATTCACCGGCAGCATTGCCGAGAGGCGCGTGAGCATCTCCTTGGCGGCCTTGTTCGTGAAGGTCACGGCCATGATGCCGGCCGGGGACACCTGCCCGGTCTGGATCAGCCAGGCGATGCGGGTGGTCAGCACCCGCGTCTTGCCGGACCCGGCGCCCGCGAGAATGAGGGCGCTCTGGGACGGCAGCGTGACGGCCGCCAGTTGTTCGGGGTTCAGATTGTCGAGGAGATTCATGAGGGCATTATAAAACGTCGGGACGCCCTCGGCATCGCCGCGGCAGGATTTTTACTGATGATATATACAGTATCACAACATTCGGACACGCCTGTGCAAATGTTTCCGCAAGGCTCGCGGGCGCCGGGTTGATCGCTTTTGACGTACTTTTGACGACAGATGCGGTCCAGCTCCTGATGCGGGCATGGACCGGTTTTGTGTAACGCAAGCGAACGCAATAGCATAAGGAGGTAACAAATGCTGAACCGTGTAGTGACGGTCGCCGCGCTGGCCGTCGGCGGCATGATGCTGTCCAAAAAACTCAAAGGCAATAAATCGGGCATGGACTCGTCGATCATCGAAACCATCGAGGTCAACGTCCCCGTGCGTACCGCCTACAACCAGTGGACCCAGTTCGAGGACTTCCCGCAGTTCATGGGCAGCGTCCATGAAATCCGCCAGCTGGACGACAAGCACCTGCACTGGAAGGCCAACGTGGCCGGCGAAGAGAAGGAATGGGATGCCGAGATCACGGAACAGATCCCGGACAAGCGCATCGCCTGGCGCAGCACGAGCGGCGTGCCGAACGGCGGCGTGGTGTCCTTCCACAAGATCTCGGACGACGTCACCCGCATCACCCTGCAGATGGATTACCAGCCTGAAGGCGCGATCGAGAAGATCGGCGACGCCCTCGGCGCCGTCCGCCTGGAAGCCCGCGGCAACCTGCAGAAGTTCAAGGACCTGCTCGAGAAGCGCGGCAAGGAAACGGGCGCATGGCGCGGCAGCATCTCGCAGCACTGAGCACGACGTCTCTCATGAGCGCCGCCCGCCGGGCGGCGTTTTTTTTGGCAGGCGATCGTTGCGGACACGACCGACGGTGCGTTACCTAACACGGTACATGGGCGACCGGGGAGTAGGATGAAACCCTGACGGCATATCGGAATATGCCGGGCAACCGTTGAGGAGAAACCCATGGCAACGACAGACGACTCCGTACGGTCGAGGACGCAGGACGCGTTCCCCGTCGACAATCCCGTCCAGGCCCTACAGCGCGACCACGACCTGGTGCGCAAGCTCGCCGACGCGTACCGGAACACGCAAAGCGCCGACGTCCGGAAGCAGGCGGCGACCCAGCTGATCCAGGCGATCCACATGCACTCGCGCCTCGAGGAAGGCGTGTTCTATCCCGGCGTGCGCCGGGTGGACCCGAACCTGATCGCCCGCTTCGAGGAAGACCACCTCGCCGTCGACGACCTGCTGGCCACGCTGCAAGGCATGTCGCTGGACGAAGCCCGCACCGAGCCGCTGGTACGCGAACTCATCGATGCCGTCCTGAGCCATATCCGCCAGGAAGAAGAACAGCTGTTCCCCGAACTCAAGCAGGCGGCGCTCGACCTGACGTCGATCGGGATGGAGATGCAGGCCTTCGAGGCCAATCTCGTGCATATGCAGGCGCAGCTGAGCGATCAGGCCTCGCGGCGCTGAACGCGCCCTCTATTCGCCGTCGTTCCCGCGCACGCGGGAACCCATGCTGAGCATCCCCTGTCAGCTCAGTATGGATCCCCGCCTGCGCGGGGATGACGGCTTAAATCACCACACGCGGCAGCGCTTTTCCTTCACCATCGGCTGCCCCGCCTTGCACTGGAACGCCTGCTGGAACTGCGGCATGTTCACCATCAGTCCATTGACGCGATAACGCCCCGGCGAGTGCGGATCCGTCATCGCGCTCACGCGCAGGTTTTCCGGACGATTGTTTTCGCACGCCCATTGCGCGTAGCCGACAAAGAAGCGCTGCTCCGGCGTGAGACCGTCGCGCAACGGCTGCGGTTGCGCCTTCTGCGGCATCGCCGCCATCTCCGTTTGCCACGCCATCCAGCCAAGGATCAGCCCGCCCAGGTCGGCGACATCCTCGCCCAGCGTGAGCTTGCTGTTGATCTTGATGTCGTCGACGACCGTGTACTGCGCGTACTGGTCGACGATGCACTGGGCCCGCTCCTCGAACGCCTTGGCATCCTTCTTCGTCCACCAATCCTTCAGGTTGCCGTCGGCGTCGAACTGGCGGCCTTCGTCGTCGAAGGCGTGCGTCAGTTCATGGCCGATGGTGCCGCCCGTGTTGCCGTAGTTCGGCGCGTCGTCCATCTTCGGATCGAACAGCGGCGGCTGCAGCACGCCCGCCGGGAAATTAATGTCGTTCATCTGCGGATCGAAGTACGCATTCACCGTCGGCGGCGTCATGCCCCACTCGGTGCGGTCGAGCGGCTGGCCGATCTTGGCCAGCTGGCGCCGTGCCTCGAACCGGTTGCCGCGCTCGACGTTGCCGGCGAAATCGCCCGCCTTCACGACGTAGGTGCTGTAGTCGCGCCACTTGTCCGGGTAGCCGATCTTGTTGACGATGGCGGCCAGCTTCGTTTGGGCCTGCTGCTTCGTCTCCGCGCTCATCCAGTCGAGTTCGTCGATGTCCTTCTTCATCGCGTCCTCGATCTGGCGCGTCATGTGCAGCGCCTTGTCCTTCAACGCGGGCGAGAATGCGCGGCCGACGAATTCCTGGCCCAGCGCTTCGCCGAGTTGATGGTCGACGAGCGCCACGCAGCGCTTCCAGCGCGGTTGCTGCTGCTGCACGCCGCGCAGCGTCTTGCTGAAGAAATCGAAGTGCTCGTTGTCGAAGTTCGACGCCAGCACCGGCGACATATTGCGCGCCACGTGCCAGCGCAGGTACGTGCGCGTGGCATCGAGGCCGTTCGTCGTCCACATCTTGCCGAGCGCCTTGAAGAACGCGGGTTCGGTGACGTTGAACGTGCCCAGGCCGCCCTCGCCCAGCTCGTCGAGGTAGGCGTGCCAGTCGAACCCCGGCGTCAATGCCTGCAGGCCTTGCGCGTCGACCTTGTGGAACAGTTTATGCGGGTCGCGCTTGTCGACGGCCGACAGCGATGCCTTCGCCAGCGTCGTCTCCATCTGCATCACGCGTGCCGCGTTGCGCTGCGCGACCGCGGACGTATCGCCCAGCAGCTTGAACGTGTTCGCGATGTGGGCGACGTATTTGGTGCGGATCTCTTTCGACCTGGCGTCCGTCTTGAGGTAAGCGTCGCGGTCCGGCAGACCCAGGCCGCCCGCGACGGCGAACGCGATCACGCGCGAGGAATCCGCGAAATCCTGGCTCGACGAGAAGCCGAAGAACAGGCCCGGATCCGCGAGCGCCAGTTGCAGGCGCGCGAGCACGCGCGGCAGGTCGCGGTTCGAATGGATGGTCGCGATCTCGTCGAAGTACGGTGTCAGCGGCGCGGCGCCGCGCGCTTCGATGGCCTTGTCGTCCATGCAGGCGCCGAAGTAATCGCCGATCTTTTGCTGGTTCGCGTTGCGCCCGTCCTGGCGCTGCGCCAGGTCTTCGAGGATGCCCCACAGGTAGCGGCGGTTGTCCAGCGCCAGCTTGCCGTACACGGACCAGCGCGCCTGGTCGGCGGGGATCGGATTGTTCTTGATCCAGCCGCCGCACGCGTACTGGTAAAAATCGACGCAGGGATCGGCGCTGCGGTCCATCGAGTTCACGTCCAGGCCCAGCGTGTACGGGAACGACGTGGCGGGACGCTCGGCCGGGGCCTGGGCGGTGGCGATGGAGGCGCATCCCGCCAGGACGGCAGAGACGGCAAGACGAAGAGACAATCGCATGAATATTCCTGGTAAGAATGGCAGAAAACGGGCGCGTCGTGCGCGGCCCGTCATGCTGCCATGCTGTGGTCATTCATGCAATGCGATATCGCGGATCGCGTAACCCTCCGGCAGGGCGAACGTGGACGCCGGCACGTCGCCGAACTTGAGGTTGTCGACATGCGAGACGATGTCGCCGAACTCCGGCATGTTCAACTGGAGGTACACGACGGTCGCCAGATCGGTCGAAAACCACGTTTCCACCTTGTGCACGAGGGGCTTCTCGTTGCCCTGGGCGCCGGCGGGCACCGTGAATTCCGAACGGCTGCCGTTCGCCTTGACGCCGGCGATCACCTTCTCGCCCAGGTCGGTCGTCGCGCCCGGCGGGACGGGTGGCTGTACGGGCGCCGGTCCGTCCAGCGCGGCCACCTTCAGGCGCAGGACTTCCTTGCGCTCCGGGCAGACGAGGTAGACCGCATGTTGCGTCGGATCGGCGATGACGATGCGCTCCAGCCCGAACGACGACGACACCGTACGCGCGCGGCCGTCCTTGTCGTAGGCATACGACACCTTCGTTTGCGACTTGACCGCGTTGCCGCCGGCGAGCGCGATGCTCGTGTCCGTCACGTAATCGTAGGTGTACGCCAGCGGCTTGTGGGCGCCGGCAAGCAAGGTAAGCCTGGCGACTGCAGCGTTGTACTCGACGCGAAGGCGTTGAGGGCTGAATTGATCGGCATGATGCGCCTGCATGATGCCGGTGACGTCGGGCCGCGTCATGTCGCCGGTCTGGGCGGCGGCGGGCAGGATCTGGCACGCGACCAGCAGGCTGAACAGGATTGCGGAAACTTTCATGGTCTTCCCTTTCGTTGGTAAGCAATCAGCGGCGCACGATTTCGCGCACCGTATAGTCGGCAGGCACGGCAAACAGGGCCGTCGGCGGTTCGAGTCGGGAGAGGTTCCGCACGTGCATCACGCTGTCCCCCATGAACGGGTTGGACATCCTCATCTCGAGGGGAATCCACAGGTCGCGCGCCATCCAGATTTCAGTCGTGCTGATCATCGGCTTGACGTTGCCGGCCGCCCCCGCCGGCACGGTCACGGTCGTGTGCGTGCCGCTGGCCGTCACCCCCTCGATCTGCTTCGTGCCGAGCGAGCGCGACTGGGCTACGGTGCCCGCCGCGTCGACGTTCAGCGCCGGCGCCAGTTGCTCGGCCACCTTCGCGGTGCCAGGCGCGGATGGCGCCGGACCGCTGGGCGCCGCGATGGCCATCCGGTAGCCCGTCTTCGTGTCCGGATACAGGCGATAGCTCATGCCCCCGACCGGATCCTGGATCTGCACGAGCGGCTTGCCATTCCATTCCGATTCCACCCGGGTGCGTCCATCGCTGTCGCGGTACAGCTTTTCCGTGTTGCGCTGGACGATGCGGTTGCCGTCGGCCAGCACCTTGACCGTTTCCGTCACGCGCTCGGCGGAATACGGCAGGCTGCGCACCGTGCAATCGTCGGTACAGCGGGTCGACGCGCTGGTCCGTAACAGCATCACTTCCAGCGCTTCATTCGCCGCCCCGCCCTGCTGCGCATGGGCCAGTGGCGCCAGCGCAAGCAAAGCGAGGCCGGCGGACAGGAAAGTCCGTTTCATCACTCCTCCTTGGAAAAAACTTCAGTTCACGGCCAGCCGTATCGCCAGCGGTTCGCCCGTCCCCGCCACCAGCAGTTCGGCGTGGACCAGTTCGTGCGGTGCGTCCGCCACGATCGGAATCCCCATCTGCACAAGGGCCGCGCGCGGCAGGTTCGCCTGCTTCAATTGCGGATTCGGCGCGGCCGCCATGCGCTCCGGTGGCACGAGCGGCACGAACCCGACGTCGGCCGCCGCCAACACGCGCACCACGCGGGGCGATGGCGCTGCCGTGGGCAGCAAACTCATGCCGGCAATGGCCAGCGCACACGCCGCCGCACCGATGCCGGCCCAGGACGCGACCGCATCGGCGCTCCAGCGGCGATACCACGGCCGCGGCGCGCGGCGTTGCCTGAAAGCGCGCAGCAAAGCCTCTTCCACGCGGTCCGGCGGCGCCGCCTGCGCGAGCGTGCGGCGCGCGGCCTGCCATTCCGGCGAGGGGCCGTTGCTGTCGCCATCTTCGAATTCAAACCTGTTCATGCGATGTCCTTTGCGATGCTCCGGTACTGCGCGAGCGCCTGCGCCAGGGCGGCGCGGCCACGCGCCAGGCGCGACCGTACGGTGCCGATCTCCAGCTGGCAGATCTGGGCAATTTCCTGATACGACTTTTCGTGCAGCTCGAACAAGATCACCACGTCGCGGTAATGCGGCGCCAGCACAGCCAGCCCGCGGCGCAGATGCTCGACCGCTTCGTCATCGAGCAGCCGGGCCAGCGGCCCCGCCGCCGGATCGGCCGCTTCCCAGCCATCCTCGTCGTCGTCGCCCGCCGCCTGCACCCAGCGGCTGTTCTGGCGCGCATGGCTCAGGACGAGATTGCGGGCCACGCCGTACAGGAAATTGGCGAGCATGCCTTTCAACGGATCGAAGCCATAACTGTCGTTCAGCAAGCCCATGAACACGTCCTGGACGACGTCCGCCGCCACGTCCGGCGCGCCGCTGTGCAGCAGTGCGAAGCTGTACAAGCCGCTGCGGTGGCGCCGGTACAGGGTCTGGAATGCGGCCTCGTCGCCCTGTCGGATCGCGCGCAGCAGTTGTAAGTCGTCGGTCTCGTTCACGTCGGGTTCGTTCGTTCTTTTCTTTTATTTGAACGGGGCGAAGAAAAAGTTCCAGAATATTTACAGGAAATGAAAATGTAGTATTGCTACTGTTTACTAAGCGATAATTTTGTAGTTCAATAACAAAAACAACACCAAGGAAGCCCATGCACATCGCCCGCGACGCCGACCCCGCCCTGCTCCCCGCTCTCGCCGCCGGCGGCGTGCGCTTCGTCTTCGATGGCCCGGCGGACTTGCGCACCGTCGCGCTGGCCGGCACCTTCAACAGCTGGGTGGGCGATGCCTGCATGCTCGAACGCGTGACGCCGACCCGCTGGACCTGCACCCTGCCGCTGCCGCCCGGCCGCCACCTGTACAAATTCGTGCTGGACGACACGCACTGGATCGCCGATCCCGCCAACCCGTGGATGTCGGAAGATGGCCAGGGCAATTCCTGTGTCACCGTCTGCCTGGACGGCACCGTGTTCCTGCGCCGGCGCGGCCTGCGTGCGGAAGCGCCGGGCGTGCCGTACCGGAATCATCAAGCGTTGACGAGCCCCGCGTGGCTGCCCGACGCGGTGGTCTACCAGCTGTCGGTACGCGCGTTCGGCGGCGACTTCGACGGCGTGCGTGCGCGCCTCGGCCACCTTGCCGACCTGGGCGTGAACACGATCTGGATGATGCCGATCCACCCGATCGGCGTGGCCGGGCGGCGCGGCAGCCTGGGCGACCCGTATGCGGTGCGCGACTTCGAGGCCATCGACCCGGCGCTCGGCGACGAAGACGGCCTGCGGCGGCTGGTGGACGCGATCCACGCGCGCGGCATGCGCATCGTGTTCGACTGGACGCTGAACCGGAGCAGCGTCGACCATCCGCTGACGGTGACGCACCCCGACTGGTTCCAGCGCGACCGCGCAGGCAACGTGATGTACGCCGTGCCGCGCCGCGAGTATTTCGCCGGCTTCGATTTCAGCAATCCCGATCTGCGCCGCTACCTGGTCGATACGATGTGCCGCTGGGTCGAACGCTTCGGCCTGGACGGCATGCGCTTCGACGATTCCGACATCACGCCGACGGATTTCCTGGACGAGATCCGCGCGGCGCTGGCCGCGGTGCGGCCCGACATCGCGCTGATCTCGCAGGCCTGTGACGAATTCCACCATGTCGCGGCCTGCGACCTCACCTACGAAGGCGGCACGCGCGAGATGCTGCGCCGCGTGGCGCACGGGGAAGCGGGCGCGCGCGAGTTCGCGCAATACTGGAACGAATCGATCTACAGCTTCCCGCGCGGCGCGCTGCGTCTGCGCTGGCTGGACGAGAAGGAACAGCCGCGCGCCGACGCGGTGTTCGGCCACGACGCGCACCTGGCCGCGGCAAGCGTGCTGCTGACGATGGACGGCGTGCCGCACATCCTGATGGGCCAGGAATTCGGCGAGTCCGGCTGGCGCGACTGGACGGTGTTGTTCGACGACTGGCGCCTCGACTGGTCGAAGTTCGACCACGCCGCATTCGCCCACTTCAGCGCCCTGGTCAAGCTGCGCCAGCGCCACCCTGCCCTGCGCCGCGGCGCGACCGTCTTCATCGACGGCTTGCCGGACGGCGTCATCGGGATGGTGCGCAGCCTGGACGGCGAGCGCATCGTGGTCTATGCGAACCTGGCGTCGACGACGGCCGCCCTGCCGGATGGCATGGGCGTGCCGCTGTACGCCCGCGGCTGGGACCAGGACGCCGGCAGCCTGGATGCCCACGGCTGCCTCATCGCACCGCTGCGCTGACGTTTCAAACCTGCGGCGCCGGCTGCGCCAGGCCCTTGTCCAAAGCTTCGCGGATCAGGGCGCGCACGGTCTTGTCGGCCGTGCGGCTTTCCGCATCCATGCGCTTGCCGAGGGCGTCCATCTGCTTGCCCAGCGCATCCATCGGCTTGCCGGCATCGTTCATGCGGCGCTCGAGCGCGTGCATCTTCGCCTCGTCCGGCTTCGTACCTGCGGCAGCGCGTTCCATGTCCTTGCCGAGGGCGTCCATCACCTTGCCGTGCTTGTCCATTTCGCGGCCGCGATCGTCCATCTCCTTGCCGAGCTTGTCGACGGGTTCCCACGCCTTGCGTGCCCGCGCCAGCACGCCGGCGTCCTGCACGATGTAAGGCTTGCCGCCGTCGCGGAACCATAAAAAGTCGCCGCTGATCCGCTTGCGCAGGGTCTTGATGGTCGACCAGTCGGCGCTGTCGCCCGTCATGCTGGTGCCGCGCTCGCCGTCGCGCACGAGTGCATAGGGCTCGCCGCGGTCGGCGGCGTGGGTGGGGATGACGGTCGCCAGGGCCAGCCCGGCGACAGCGACGAGATGCTTGATACGAGACATGGTTTTCCTCCGTGTGGACGCGCGTTGCGATGACAGCACGATAGCGGTGCGCGCGCTGTACCGCGACGCGCGTGCGACAGGCCGCAGGAAACGCGGAACAGACGGAGGAAATACGAGAAGGCGGCGCGGCCGGCGCCGCCGGGCCGGTCAAAACACCACGACCGAACGGATCGACTCGCCCTTCTTCATCAGGTCGAAGCCGTCGTTGATCTGGTCGAGCGTCAGATGGTGGGTGATGAGATCATCGATATTGATCTTGTTTTCCATGTACCAGTCGACGATCTTCGGCACGTCCGTACGGCCGCGCGCGCCGCCGAACGCGGAACCCTTCCACACGCGGCCCGTGACGAGCTGGAACGGACGCGTCGCGATTTCCTTGCCCGCTTCCGCCACGCCGATGATGATCGATTGACCCCATCCCTTGTGGCAGCACTCCAGCGCCTGGCGCATCGTCGTGACGTTGCCGATGCATTCGAACGAATAATCCGCGCCGCCGTCCGTCAGCTGGACGATGGTGTCGACGACGTTCTCGACTTCCTTCGGATTGACGAAGTGCGTCATGCCGAACTTGCGCGCCATCTCTTCGCGGCCGGGGTTGAGGTCCACGCCGATGATTTTATCGGCGCCGACCATCTTGGCCGCCTGGATCACGTTCAGGCCGATGCCGCCCAGGCCGAACACGACGACGTTCGCGCCCGCCTCGACCTTCGCCGTGAAGATCACGGCGCCGATGCCCGTCGTGACGCCGCAGCCGATGTAGCAGATCTTGTCGAACGGCGCGTCCGAACGGACTTTCGCCAGCGCGATTTCCGGCACCACGATGTAGTTCGAGAAGGTGGACGTGCCCATGTAGTGGTAGATCGGCTTGCCGTCCAGCGAGAAGCGCGACGTCGCATCCGGCATCAGGCCGCGGCCCTGCGTCGAACGGATGGCCTGGCACAGGTTCGTCTTTTGCGACAGGCAGAATTTGCACTGGCGGCATTCCGGCGTGTACAGCGGGATGACGTGGTCGTCTTTACGGAGGCTCGTCACGCCCGGGCCGACGTCGACGACGACGCCGGCGCCCTCATGGCCCAGGATGGCCGGGAAGATGCCTTCCGGGTCGGCGCCGGACAGCGTGTAGTAGTCGGTATGGCAGATGCCCGTCGCCTTGACTTCGACGAGCACCTCGCCCGCCTTCGGGCCCTCGAGCTCGACCTCTTCGATCGTCAGCGGTTTCCCTGCCTGCCATGCAATCGCGGCCCTGGTTTTCATGTTTACGGTCCCTGGAAGATGATGAAAGAAAGTTCGGCATGATACCAAGCCGGCGCAAAACCTACTTTGCCTTCAACCGTCCCGCGAACGCCCCGTGCAGGCTGTTGAGCAGTTCTTCCGCCGCCACGAGCTGCTCGGCGACTTCGTTGACCTTGCGCCGGCTCGAGCGCGCATGGTCGCGCAGCACCTCGAAGGCCGTGTTGCGGTCCGTCTGGTAGCGCGCCATCAGCAGCCCCACGGCCAGGCTCGTCTCGCGGCCCGCCGCCAGCGCCGCGTTCAGGTTCGCTTCGGTGCGGCGCAAGCGGCGGATCTCGTCGGCGCGGGCGAGCGCGGATTCGAACGCGGGCAACAACCGCGCGGCGTCGACCGGCTTGACGACGAAGCCGACGGCGCCGTGGCTGGCGGCCTGGCGCGCCGTCTCGGCATCGTCGACCGACGACAGGAACATGAATGCGACCGACGTGTGCTCCTTGAGGCGGCGCGCCAGGTCGAGGCCGGACATGCCGGGCATGCTGATGTCCAACAGGGCCAGCGCGATGTCGGCTTCGCGCTCGGCCACGCGCTGCAGCGCTTCGGCGGCGGATTCTGCCGTCATCGTCTCGTAACCGGAATGGTCCAGTACGGTTTTCAGGTAATCGAGCAGGAGGGGATCGTCGTCGACCAGCAGGATCAGCCGGCGGGGAGGCAGGTACGCGCTCATTGTGATGGTTCTCGCAGCGAAAGGTTGCACGCGACCGTTGCGGCGCGCAGTCGGATGGGCGCCTGCGGCGCGCCAAAAATATAACACGTTGACAAGCGGCCTCGTCAAAGAAATTCACAATCTCTGCGCTTACGCAACAACTGTTGCGCACGATTGAAATGCGATTGCATATGTATAACTTCTCAAAATAAACTGATTTCCGCTGCCCAAAGCGGGTAGCGAAGATGTATCGGTAGTTAGAGGAGTACGACCAATAAGCGGCGGCCCACAAGGCCAGCTGCGATAACGATATTTTCTTAGACGGAGAAAACACCGATGAATCAGAAATACACTCGCGCATCGAAGATGGTCCCGGCCCTCGGGCTGTGCGTGGCGGCCCTGGCCGTCGCGTTCTCGGGCAGTGTGTCGGCCGCGCCCGACACGACCCGCGTGATCGTCGCCTTCAAACCCGGCTCGGCTGCCAACATCAAGTCCGCCGTCGCGGCTGCCCGGGGCGCGGTCAAGCAGGAAATCTTCAACATGAACGCGATGGCCATCGAAGTGCCGACGGCCGCGCTGCAGGGCCTGCAGCACAATCCGAACGTCGAGTACGTCGAGGAAGACGTGATCCGCAAACCGTTCGCGCTGACGACGCCGTCGACCGGCGTACCGTACACGGCCGGCCAGCTGGTCCCGTACGGCATCAAGCAGGTGCAGGCCGACCAGTTGTCCGATGCGAACACGAGCAATCGCAAGATCTGCATCATCGACTCGGGCGTCGATTTCAGCCATGAAGACCTGAAGGACAACGGCGCGAACGTCACCGGCGAATACGATGCCGGCACCGGCTGGTGGTACACCGACGAAACCCACCACGGCACCCACGTGTTCGGCACCATCGCGGGCGTGAACAACGGCCTGGGTGTCGTCGGCGTGAACCCGAACAAGCAGCTCAAGCTGCACATCGTGAAAGTGTTCGGCAAGGACGGCGCGTGGACCTACTCGTCGACCCTGGCCAATGCCGCCAACAAGTGCGGCGCGGCGGGCGCGAACGTCATCACGATGTCGCTGGGCGGCGGCGCGAAGAGCATCACCGAACAGCGCGCCTTCGACAGCCTGCAGACCAAGGGCGTCCTCTCGATCGCGGCGGCGGGCAACGACGGCAATTCGACGACGTCATACCCGGCCGGCTACGCCAGCGTGATGTCGGTGGCGGCCGTGGACGAAAACAAGGTCGTCGCCTCGTTCTCGCAATACAACAAGGACGTCGAGATCGCCGGTCCGGGCGTGGCCGTGCTGTCGACCGTCCCGATGGGCACCGGCGTCGACACCGCCCTGACGGTCGGCTCGACGAACTACGCCTCGTCGGCGATGGAAGGCTCGCCCGTCAAGACCGCGACGGCACCGCTGGCCGACTTCGGCATCGGCGACAAGGTCAACACCGCCGTCTCCGGCAAGGTCTGCCTGATCCAGCGCGGCACCGTCGACTTCTCCGTCAAGGTCACCAACTGCCAGAACAGCGGCGGCGTCGGCGCGATCGTCTACAACAACGTGGCGGGCGCATTCGGCGGTACGCTGGGCACGACCGTCACGACGATCCCGTCGCTGACCGCCTCCGACACGGACGGCGCCGCGATGAAGGCGCAACTGGGCCAGAGCGCGACGGTGGCCGTGAAGGCATCGAACTACGCCTACTTCGACGGCACCTCGATGGCCACGCCGCACGTGTCGGCCGTCGCCGCATTGGTGTGGAGCTACTTCCCGACCTGCACGGGCGCCCAGATCCGCACGTCGCTGGACAACAGCGCGCTCGACCTGGGCACGGCCGGCCGCGACACCAAGTACGGCTATGGTCTGGTGCAGGCCAAGGCGGCGTACGATCGCATCAAGTCGCTGGGCTGCGGTAAATAATCCGTCGTTTTGCGGCACGAGGAAGGGGCGCCACGAGCGCCCCTTTTCATTTACAGCCGCGTAAAGCATCTATAATGGTCGTTTTCGCATTTTCAGCCCATACAGCCTATACAGCCACATCATGGAATTAGCCAAGTCTTTCGAGCCAGTCGACATCGAACAATTCTGGCGCACGGAATGGGAACAGCGCGGTTACTTCGCCGCGTCGATGGACGACGGCAAGCCGTCGTTCAGCATCCAGCTGCCGCCGCCGAACGTGACGGGCACCCTGCACATGGGCCACGCCTTCAACCAGACCGTCATGGATGGCCTGACCCGCTACTACCGCATGCGTGGCTTCAACACGGCGTGGATCCCGGGCACCGACCACGCCGGCATCGCCACCCAGATCGTCGTGGAGCGCCAGCTCGACGCGCAAAAGATCTCGCGCCATGACCTGGGCCGCGAAACCTTCGTCGAGAAGGTCTGGGAGTGGAAGGAAAAATCGGGCAGCACGATCACGGGCCAGATGCGCCGCCTGGGCGCCTCGGCCGACTGGAACCGCGAATACTTCACGATGGACGAGCCGCGCTCGAAGACCGTCACCGAAGTGTTCGTGCGCCTGTTCGAACAGGGCCTGATCTACCGCGGCAAGCGCCTCGTCAACTGGGACCCGGTGCTGGGCACCGCGGTCTCCGACCTCGAAGTGGTGTCGGAAGAAGAAGACGGCTCGATGTGGTACATCCAGTACCCGCTGGCGGACGGCAGCGGCCACCTGACGGTCGCGACGACGCGTCCGGAGACGATGCTGGGCGACGTCGCCGTCGCCGTCGACCCGACCGACGAACGCTACACGCACCTGCACGGCAAGATGCTCACGCTGCCGCTCGTCGGCCGCGAGATCCCCGTCATCGCCGACAGCTACGTCGATAAAGCGTTCGGCACCGGCTGCGTGAAGATCACGCCGGCGCACGACTTCAACGACTACGCGGTCGGCCAGCGCCACAACCTGCCGATGCCGAGCATCATGACGCTCGACGCGAAGATCACGGACGACGCGCCGGAAGCCTACCGCGGCCTGGACCGCTTCGAAGCGCGCAAGAAGATCGTCGCCGACCTCGAAGCGCAAGGCCTGCTGGAACAGGTCAAGCCGCACAAGCTGCAGGTGCCGCGCGGCGACCGCACGGGCGTCGTCATCGAGCCGATGCTGACGGACCAGTGGTTCGTCGCGATGAGCAAGCCGGCGCCGGAAGGCACGCACAATCCGGGCAAGTCGATCACCGACGTGGCGCTGGAAAAGGTCGCGAGCGGCGAGGTCAAGTTCGTCCCGGAGAACTGGACGACCACGTACAACCAGTGGCTGAACAACATCCAGGACTGGTGCATCTCGCGCCAGCTGTGGTGGGGCCACCGCATCCCGGCCTGGTACGGTCCGAACGGCGAAGTCGTCGTCGCCCGCAACGAGGAAGAAGCGCAGCAGAAGGCGGCGGCGGCCGGCGTCCAGGGTGAACTGAAACGCGACGACGACGTGCTGGACACGTGGTTCTCGTCCGCGCTCGTCCCGTTCTCGACGGTCGGCTGGCCGGAGCAGACGAAGGACATGGAGATGTTCCTGCCCTCCTCCGTGCTCGTCACCGGCTTCGACATCATCTTCTTCTGGGTCGCGCGCATGGTCATGATGACGGCGCACTTCACCGGCAAGGTCCCGTTCAAGACCGTGTACGTGCACGGCCTCGTGCGCGATTCGTCGGGCCAGAAGATGTCGAAATCGAAGGGCAATACCCTCGACCCGATCGACCTGATCGACGGCATCGACGTGGAATCGCTCGTCGCCAAGCGCACGACGGGCCTGATGAATCCGAAAGCCGCGGAAAAAATCGCCAAGGCGACGCGCAAGGAATTCCCGGACGGGATCCCGGCATTCGGCACGGACGCCGTGCGCTTCACGATGGCGAGCTACGCGTCCCTCGGCCGCAACATCAACTTCGACCTGGGCCGCTGCGAAGGCTACCGCAACTTCTGCAACAAGCTGTGGAACGCCACCCGCTTCGTGCTGATGAACACCGAGGGTAAAGACTGCGGCAAGCCGGACGCCGCCGACTACTCGCAGGCCGACCGCTGGATCATCTCGCGCCTGAACCGCGTCGAGCTGGACGTGGCGAAGGGCTTCGAGGACTACCGCTTCGACAACATCGCCAATTCGATTTACAGCTTCGTCTGGGACGAGTATTGCGACTGGTACCTGGAGCTGGCCAAGGTACAGGTCCAGCAGGGCACGGAAGCGCAGCAGCGCGCCACCCGCCACACCTTGCTGCGCGTGCTGGAAGTCGTGCTGCGCCTCGCGCATCCGATCATCCCGTTCGTCACCGAAGCGCTGTGGCAGGCCGTCGCGCCGCTGGCCGGCAAAACCGGCGACACGATCATGCTGCAGCCGTACCCGATCGCCGACGAGTCGCTGATCGACGCGGATGCGGAAAGCTGGATGGACCAGTTCAAGAAGGTCACCGACGCGACCCGCAACCTGCGCGGCGAAATGAAGCTGTCGCCGTCCGTGCGCGTGCCGCTGATCGTCGAGCCGGCGAACGACGCCGACCGCGCGGCCGCACAAGGCTTCGCACCTTACGTCGCGCTGCTGGCCAAGCTGTCGGAAGTGCAGATCGTCGATGCGCTGCCGGATTCGCCGGCCGCCGTCGCCATCGTCGGCACGACCAAGCTGATGCTGAAGGTGGAGATCGACGTCGCGGCCGAGCGCGAGCGCCTGAAAAAGGAGATCGTGCGCATCGAAGGCGAGATCGCCAAGGCGAACGGCAAGCTGTCCAGCGAAAGCTTCGTCGCCCGCGCACCGGCGGCCGTCGTCGCGCAGGAACGCGAACGCCTGGACAACTTCAGCGCCACGCTGGCCAAGCTGAACGAGCAGTTCGCCAAGCTGCCGCCGGCCTGATGCCGTAGACGCCCCAATGAACGACGCGCCGGCTCGACACCGGCGCGTTTTTTTTATCGGATCACGCCCATGACGACTGCCCACTTCGCACAACTGGCCGCCTACAACGAATGGATGAACCGGAAGCTGTACGGCGCGGCCGCCGCGCTGCCGGCGGAGCGCCTGCATGAAGACCGGGGCGCGTTCTTCGGGTCGGTCTTCGGCACGCTGAACCACCTCGTGATCGCGGACCTCATCTGGTTCAAGCGCATCGCGGCCGGCGTGCCGGGCCTGGCATCGCTGCAGTGCCTGGACGAGCTGCCCCGCCCCACGTCGCTGGACCACCGGCTGTGCGCGACGCTGCCCAAGCTGGACGCGCTGCGCGTGCAGCTGGACGCGGCCATCAGCGCCTTCTGCGCGGAGGTGCGGGACGCGCACCTGGACGGCGCGCTCACGTGGACCTCCATGAAAGGGATCGCCAGCACCAAGCGCCTGGGCGACGTGCTGCTGCACGTGTTCAACCACCAGACGCATCACCGGGGCCAGGCCACGACGCTGTTCTCGCAGATGGGCATCGACGTCGGTCCGACGGACATCCTCCTGCTGTTGCCGGACGTGGCTTGACGCGGATGGCCCTTATGCGGCGGCCTAACGATGCTCGCCGCATGACCCGCGCGGGCCTATGCCATCAAAACGTTTCCCACGCCTCGTCTTCCACCGCGGTCGTCCGCTTCGCGGCGGACGGCGCACCCGCGCCGGTCGCGCGCCGCGCGGGCGCGGACAGTGCGCGCACCGGGGCGTCCGGCTTCGTTCCCGGGCTCGTGACGGACGCACGATGAAGTTGACGCTGGCCCGGCACCTCGTCCAGCACGAACACGTCCACGACGCCGCTCAGCGCACCGACCTGGTCCAGCAGCGACGTGGCGGCGGCAGTGGCTTCCTCGACCAGGGCCACGTTCTGCTGCGTGATCGAATCCATCTGTCCGATCGCCTCGTTGATCTGGTCGAGCCCGGAAGTCTGTTCCTGGCTCGCCTGGGTGATTTCGCCCATGATGTCCGTCACGCGCTGGATGCCGCTGACGATCTCTTTCATGGTGACGCCGGCCTCGTCGACCAGGCGCGCGCCGCTGTCGACCTTGCTCACGGAATCGCCGATCAGTTGTTTGATTTCCTTCGCGGCGCCGGCCGAGCGCTGGGCCAGGTTGCGCACCTCGGATGCGACGACCGCGAAGCCACGGCCCTGCTCGCCGGCCCGGGCCGCCTCCACCGCCGCGTTCAACGCGAGGATATTGGTCTGGAATGCGATCCCGTCGATGACGCCGATGATGTCCACGATCTTGCGCGAGGACTCGTTGATCGAACCCATCGTGTCGACCACTTGCGCCACGAGGCCGCCGCCGCGCACCGCCACCTCCGACGCCGATACCGCCAACTGATTGGCCTGGCGCGCGTTGTCGGCGTTCTGGCGTACCGTGCCGGTCAGCTCTTCCATCGACGCGGCGGTCTGTTCCAGCGAACTGGCCTGGCCGCAAGTACGTTCCGACAGGTCCATGTTGCCGGCAGCGATCTGGGTGGAGGCGCTGGAAATGGTGTGGGTACTGGTGCGCACTTCCGCCACGATACCGGCCAGGTTGGCTTTCATTTGGGACAGGGCCGCCAGCAAGGTGCCGATTTCGTTGTTGCCACGCGCCTCGATCCGTCCGGTCAGGTCGCCCGCGGCAACGCGGGATGCGATGGCGGTTGCTTCGCCAAGCGGCGCCGAGATCCCGCGGATCATCGCCGCGCCCACGGCGACGCCGACCAGCGCGGCCAGCAACAGCACGCCGCCCGCCAGATACGCGGTGTGGCGCAGGCTGTCGGCGACGTCCGCCTCGTTGGTGGCCGCGCGCGCCTCGGACGCGTGCGTGAGCGCCGCCATGGCTTCGTCACCGATCCGGTACGACGGATTGATCTTCTTGATCAGGATTGTTTCCGCACCGTCCCAGTCACCCGCCCGGATCGCGTCGGACGCCGCCTTGATATGCGCCACGCCCAGATGATCGCTCTTGGCGAACCATTCCTCGGCCAGGCGCTTTTCCTCGCGATTGCGGATTGACCCACTGTACTTCGTCCACTTGTCGGTCGTGGCGTTCGCCAGGGCATCGATCTGGGTGAAATGCACGGTCAGCGGGTGGTCATGCAGCTGCGACCAGGACAGCGTCGGGTTATGCTGCAAGGCCTGGAGGATCTGGCTGCGCGCCAGCTCCATGTCGAGGCGGATCGACTTTTGGTCGTAAGCGCTTTTCTGGTCCGCCAGGATCACGTGGCGGATCAGGCCGACCGACCGGTCCGCGCCGTACAAGCCCATGACGCCAATCACCAGCATCAGCGCGACGAGCAAGCTCAATGCCGTCACGACGAGCGTCTTAATCTTCATATTGTTTAACATTTTCATTCCTCGGCGTTCTTAATCGTTTAGCGCGCGGCACGATACGCCATCGAAGCGGCGGCTGTTGAAAAACTGATGGATGGACGCGCGCAGCTCCTCCACCTCGTCAAATTCGACGTACGTCACGTCGACCAGGTCCTCGAGTTCGCGGATCAGGGTCGTCTTGATCGGTGCGCCTTTCCACACAAGGAACAGCACCGGGGTGCGCCGTCCCTTGAAGATGTGGTAACTCAGTTCGAAGGCACTGCTTTCGCTCATGCCGACGCGGATGTTGATCATCACGTCTGCGTGGTCCAGCAATCCCAGGCGGTGGTTGCGGAAGTTCCGGGGCGTGAACGGCATGTGCTGCTCGCGTTCGAAGGAGTGCTTGAACGTGAGGGCGCTTTCGGCCTGCGTGCCGGTCAGGTAATCGAACGCATACGGTGCCCCGTTGGCGCTGTCGATCAGGTGCATGATGTCGCTGATCATGCGCTGCTGCCGCGCGTCCGATTCGGTGAACGGCTGGCGGATGAACACCTTCAGCGGCTCGGCACCCGTCACGCGCTTGCGCTCGTGCCGGCGGCGCTCGGGAATCGTGGCCGCCGCGGCCGCCAGGTCGGCCTCGGTCGGCGCCGGGCGGCCGCGCGCGGACGGCGTCGCGGGGGTCTCGCCGTGCAGCGTATGCAAGGAATACAGGCCATAGTTGTCGATGTGGCGGATTCCCTCCAGCGCCGCTTCGGCGCCGGCGATGGTCGTATAGCACGGTGCACCGCATGCCAGCGCGGCCACGCGCAGCGCGCTCGACGCGTAGATGGCGGCGCGCTTCTCGTCCACGGTCAACACGACCAGCGCGATCTCGCGGGCGTGCATCAGATCGAGCGCCTCGGCGTCGTCCACGGTCACGACTGGAATGTCGGCCGCCGCGATCACGGTCGCGGTGACGTGGCTGGCGCACAGCGTGAAACCGGCCGCGTGCAACTGACGGGCCAGCGCCGCGGCGCGCGCCTGGTCGCCGCGCTTGACGCGCATGAAGACCCGGCCTGCGCGCGGCAGGCGTACGTTGGCCGCCAGTTGCGCCTTGTAGAACGCTTCGCCGAACGTGGCGCCCACGCCCATCACTTCGCCGGTCGATTTCATTTCCGGGCCGAGGATGGTATCGACGCCGGGGAATTTCGCGAACGGGAACACGGATTCCTTGACGCAGAAGCGGGACGGGACGGCTTCCGCCGTCACGCCCTGGCTCGCCAGCGACTGCCCCGCCATGCAGCGCGCCGCGATCTTGGCCAGCTGCAGTCCCGTCGCCTTCGACACGAACGGCACCGTGCGCGAGGCGCGCGGGTTGACTTCCAGGACGTAGACATGGTCGCGCAGCCTGCCGTCCACCTTGACCTGCTGGATCGCGAACTGCACGTTCATCAAGCCGACGACGTTCAGGCCACGCGCCATGTGGGCGGTCTGGCGCTTGAGTTCCGCGATCGTCTCCGGCGCCAGCGAATACGGCGGCAGCGAACAGGCCGAATCGCCGGAATGGATGCCCGCCTGCTCGATATGTTCCATCACGCCGCCGATCACGACGTCGGTGCCGTCCGCGACGCAGTCGACGTCGCACTCGATGGCGTCGTTCAGGAAGCGGTCCAGCAACACCGGCGAATCATGCGACACCTTGACGGCTTCGCGCATGTAGCGTTCGAGGTCGGCCTGTTCATGCACGATCTCCATCGCCCGCCCGCCCAACACGTACGATGGGCGCACCACCAGCGGATAGCCGATTTCCTCCGCCATGCGCACGGCCTCGAGCTCGGTACGCGCGGTCCGGTTCAGCGGCTGGCGCAGTTCCAGCCTGTTCAGCAGCTGCTGGAAGCGCTCGCGGTCTTCGGCGGCGTCGATCATGTCGGGCGACGTGCCGATGATCGGCACGCCGTTGGCCTCCAGCGCCAGTGCCAGCTTCAGCGGCGTCTGCCCGCCGTACTGGACAATCACGCCTTCCGGCTTTTCCAGAGCGACGATTTCCAGCACGTCTTCCAGAGTGAGCGATTCGAAGTACAGGCGGTCCGACGTATCGTAGTCGGTCGAGACGGTCTCCGGATTGCAGTTGACCATGATGGTCTCGTAACCGTCTTCGCGCAGCGCCATGGCGGCATGAACGCAGCAGTAGTCGAATTCGATACCCTGGCCGATGCGGTTCGGGCCGCCGCCCAGCACCACGATCTTGCGCTTGTCGCTGGGTTCCGCTTCGCACTCGTCGTCATAGGTCGAATACAGGTACGCGGTGCGGGTGGCGAATTCGGCGGCGCAGGTGTCGACGCGCTTGTACACGGGGCGCACGCCCAACTGGTGGCGGCGCGCCCGGACCTCGTCCTCGTGGGTCTTCAGCAGCGCCGCCAGGCGGCGATCCGAGAAACCCTGTTGCTTCAGCCTGCGCAGGATGGGTTCGTCCAGGGCGCCGAGGCGCTGGGTCTCCAGCCACAGTTCGACCTCGACCAGGTCCTGGATCTGCGCCAGGAACCACGGATCGATGCGCGACAGACGATGCACGTCGTCCAGCGAATACCCCTGGGCGAACGCGTCGCCCACGAACCAGATTCGCTCCGGGCCGGGCGCCGCGAGTTCCGCCTCGATCACCTCGGTGTACGATTGCCTGCGCCGCAGCCCATCGACGCCGATATCCAAGCCGCGCAACGCCTTCTGGAACGACTCCTGGAAGGTGCGGCCCATCGCCATCACTTCGCCCACGGATTTCATCTGTGTGGTGAGGCTTGTGTCGGCACCGGGGAATTTTTCGAAAGCGAAGCGCGGAATCTTGGTGACGACGTAATCGATGGCCGGCTCGAACGAGGCCGGGGTCGCGCCGCCGGTGATCTCGTTGCGCAGTTCATCGAGCGTGAAGCCGACGGCCAGCTTGGCCGCCACGCGGGCGATCGGAAAGCCGGTGGCCTTGGAAGCGAGCGCCGACGAGCGCGACACGCGCGGGTTCATCTCGATGACGATCATGTGGCCATCGGCCGGGTTGACCGCGAACTGCACGTTCGAGCCGCCCGTGTCGACGCCGATCTCGCGCAGCACGGCGAGCGACGCGTTGCGCATGATCTGGTATTCCTTGTCCGTCAGCGTCTGCGCCGGCGCGACGGTGATCGAGTCGCCCGTGTGCACGCCCATCGGGTCCAGGTTCTCGATCGAGCAGACGATGATGCAGTTGTCCTTCTTGTCGCGGACGACTTCCATCTCGTACTCTTTCCAGCCGAGCAGCGATTCTTCGATCAGCAGTTCGGAGGTGGGCGACAGTTCCAGGCCGCGCGCGCAGATGGCGTTGAATTCGCGCGCGTCGTGCGCGATGCCGCCGCCGCTTCCTCCCATCGTGAACGACGGGCGGATGATAACGGGGAAGCCCAGCTTGGCCTGCTCGGCCCAGGCCTCGGCCATGTTGTGGGCCACGCCCGAACGGGCCGAGCCCAGGCCGATCTTCGTCATCGCCTCCTTGAACCGGGAGCGATCCTCGGCCTTGTCGATGGCGTCCGGCGTCGCGCCGATCAGTTCCACGCCATGCTCGGCCAGCACGCCGTGGCGATGCAGGTCGAGCGCGCAGTTGAGCGCCGTCTGGCCGCCCATCGTGGGCAGGACGGCATCCGGTCTTTCGGTGGCGATGATGCGCGCCACGACTTCCCACTGGATCGGCTCGATGTACGTGACGTCGGCCATGTCCGGGTCGGTCATGATCGTGGCGGGATTGCTGTTGACCAGGATGACCTTGTAGCCCTCCTCGCGCAAGGCCTTGCAGGCCTGGGCGCCCGAGTAGTCGAATTCGCACGCCTGGCCGATCACGATCGGACCGGCGCCGATGATCAGGATGCTGTTGATATCGGTGCGCTTAGGCATGGGATGCCTCCATCAGCGAGATGAAACGGTCGAAAAGGATGCCCAGGTCGTGCGGACCGGGCGAGGCCTCGGGGTGGCCCTGGAAACAGAAGGCCGGCCTGTCGGTACGCTCGAAGCCCTGCAGCGAACCGTCGAACAGCGACACGTGGGTCACGCGGCAATTGGCCGGCAAGGTCGCCGCGTCGACCGCGAAACCGTGGTTCTGCGACGTGATCATGACCCGGCCGCTGGCCAGCTCCTGCACGGGGTGATTGGCGCCGTGGTGGCCGAACTTCATCTTGACGGTCTGCGCGCCCGAAGCGAGCGCCATGATCTGGTGGCCGAGGCAGATGCCGAAGGTCGGCACGCGCCGCTCGATGATGTCGCGCGCCGCGGCGATCGCATAGTCGCACGGGGCCGGATCACCGGGGCCGTTCGACAGGAACACGCCGTCCGGATCGAGCGCCAAAACCTCCGCGGCACCGGTTTGCGCCGGCACCACCGTCACGCGGCAGCCGCGTTGGGCCAGCATGCGCAGGATGTTGGCCTTGATGCCTAAGTCGTACGCGACCACGTGGAAACGCGGCGCATCCTGGACACCATGACCCGCGCCAAGGCGCCATTCCGTTGCGCGCCACTCGTAGCGCTCGCGGACACTGGCGACCTTGGCCAGGTCCATGCCCCCCAGGCCTTCGAAGCCGCGGGCCAGCGCGACCGTTTCCTCGGCGGACAGGCCGACGGCGATGGCGCCGTTCTGCGCCCCCTTGCTGCGCAGGATGCGCGTGAGCTTGCGGGTGTCGATGCCGGCGATGGCGACCACGCCCTGGGCCTTCAGGTAATCCGAGAGTGCCTGGGTTGCGCGAAAATTCGATGCCAGCAGCGGCAGATCCTTGATGACCAGGCCCGCGGCGTGAACCCGCGCCGCGGGACCATTGGACGATTCACCGTCTTCCGGATTGACGCCGGTGTTGCCGATGTGCGGATAGGTCAGCGTAACGATCTGGCGCATGTAGCTGGGATCGGTCAAGATTTCCTGGTAGCCAGTCATCGCGGTGTTGAAGACGACCTCGCCAGTGGTGTGACCAGTTGCGCCGATGCCATGTCCGGGAAAGATGCTGCCGTCCGCGAGGGCGAGTATCGCCCGGGCTTCCGTACCCGGCGCACGGTCGAGAGGGTGTTTCATGGAGACTCCTCGCAATACGATGTAGTGAGGCGCGCGATGGAAGACCCGCGGCGCATATGTAGCCTGACGTCGGTTTTCTGCTTTCCAAAAACGACGAGAATCGGAACATTAGCGCACTTTTTTTAGTGCCGCACGGAAATTTTTTTGTTAAACGAAAAAAGCGACACTTCCCTTATTTATTGACATGTGTCCTTACGAAACCGTCCGTGCCCGATGTGACAATGTGAGTCAATGCAGCGCACGCGCTTCGCTATACTCGTCCGGACTTCGTCCATCGAGAGGTCCCATGAAACGCCTGATTCCGCTGTTGTTCGCCTTTGCATGGCATGTGTCCGCCCATGCGGCCGATCCCCTGCCAGCCCACGTCGCCGGCAGCTGGGGCTCCGCGCAAACCGTCATGTACCTGCAGGCCGACGGCGATGGCCTGATGGCTGGCGCCGCACCGCCGGCCACGGGGGCAGACAACGCGCGCCCCATCATTGGCTTCCCGGTTCGCGCGGCGCTGGACGGCGACACGCTGCGGCTGCGGCCCTACCTGCCGAAAGGCGCGCCGGTGACGGACGTCGCGATGACCTGCCGCTACGACGCGTCCGCGCCCTCCTTCACGTGCACGGGCCCGGACAAGACGCCGTTCGTCCTGCACCGCCTCGGCGCGACACTGCCGCCCGAAGCCACCTCGACGATCGCCGGCCTGAAAGCCCGGCAAAACGGCTCCTGAGGCCAGGCTGTCGTTTACCGAACGACCGTGCAGTTTGTTACACTGGCAGAGCACGCAACCAATATTCCAACAGGAGACACAATGCGCCCTCTCGCCCACGCCGCCATCCTTACGTTTGCCGCCGCTCTTGCCGCCCCGCTCGCCTGGGCCCAGGACGCCTCGCCCGTCGGACTGTGGAAGACCATCGACGATGCCTCCGGCAAGCCGACCGCCCTGATCCGCATTACGGACAACCAGGGTGAACTGCAGGGCAAGATCGAAAAGCTGTTCCGCACGCCGGAAGAGGACCAGAACCCGAAATGCACGCTGTGCCAGGGCGCGCGCAAGGACCAGCCGATCGTCGGCATGACCATCGTGTCGGGCCTGCGCAAGAACGGCGACGAGTACACGGGCGGCGAGATCCTCGACCCGAAGAACGGCAAGGTCTACAAGAGCAAGCTGAGCATCCACGAAGGCGGCAAGAAGCTCGAAGTGCGGGGCTATGTGGGCGTGCCGATGTTCGGGCGGTCGCAGGTCTGGCTGCGCCAGGAATAACGACATTTGTATTTACAACGGTGCGTGTCCTGCGCGCCACGGGCTATGCCGGTATGCTAATCTGGTGAATGTTTCGTTCAACCAATTGGCATTCACATGATCTTCCTGCGGCTCCTGTCGTTCCTGATCGGCATTGTCATCCCCATGGCGCTGCCGCTCGTGCTCTCCGATGTCGGCACCCGCGGCATGCCCGGCTGGCCCGTGCTGGGCGGCCTGTTCGGCATGAGCCTCGTTTCCGGCAGCTTCCTGTACATCGCCCTGCTGGGGTCGCGCATGCGCCGGTCCATCATCCTGCGCATCCTGGGCGGCCTGCTGCTGCTGCTGCCGATGGCGGCCAGCGTTGCCGTCCTGCTGACGCGTACCCAGGAAGAGATGCTGGTGGCCGGCGGCGCGCTGCTCGCGGCCTCCGTGCTGATGTTCATCAGCTTCGTCTTTCCGGGCTTCCCGGAAAGCCAGCGTCCCATGCGCAAGCGCGACCGCCAGGAGCCGGCGCTGCCCTGACGTGAACTAGGCAGGCGGGAGGTTGTCCCACAGGTCGCCGGTCGGGCTGATGCGCGGCGCGGCGACGCCGAAATGCCGGTAGGCCAGCGGCGTGGCGATGCGCCCGCGCGGTGTGCGCTGCAGATAACCCTGCTGGATCAGGAACGGTTCCAGCACGTCCTCGATGGTATCCGCCGCTTCGCCGATGGCGGCCGCCAGGTTGCCGATGCCCACCGGGCCGCCGGCGAACTTGAACAGCACCGCTTCCAGCAGCTTCCGGTCCATCACGTCGAAGCCGACCGTGTCCACGTCAAGCATGCGCAGCGCGCGGTCGGCCATCTCGCGCGTGATCTCGCCATTACCCTTCACTTCCGCATAATCGCGCACGCGGCGCAGCAGGCGGTTGGCGATACGCGGCGTGCCGCGGGCGCGCTTGGCGACTTCGCGCGCGCCCTCCTCGTCGGTCGGCGCTTCCAGCAGCGCGGCGCTGCGGGCGACGATCTTCGTCAATTCCTCGACGTTGTAGAACTCCAGCCGGGCGACGATGCCGAAACGGTCGCGCAGCGGATTCGTCAGCATGCCCGCGCGCGTCGTGGCGCCGACGAGTGTGAACGGCTGCAGGTCGAGCTTCACGGAACGCGCGGCCGGGCCTTCGCCGATCATGATGTCGATCTGGTAGTCTTCCAGCGCCGGGTACAGGATCTCCTCGACCACGGGAGACAGGCGATGGATTTCGTCGATGAACAGGACGTCGTTCGCTTCCAGGTTCGTCAGCAGCGCGGCCAGGTCGCCGGGGCGCTCCAGCACGGGGCCGGACGTCTGGCGCAGGTTGACGCCCATCTCGCGCGCGATGATGTGCGCCAGCGTCGTCTTGCCGAGGCCCGGCGGGCCGAACAGCAGCGTGTGGTCGAGCGCCTCGCGGCGCTTGCGGGCCGCGTGGATGAAGATTTCGAGCTGGTCGCGGATCTTTTCCTGGCCGACATATTCGTCCAGATGCTTGGGGCGCAACGCGCGCTCGATCGCCTCCTCGTTGGGCGAGGCCGGCGCGGCGTCGATGATGCGCTGCTCGGTGAAATTGTCGGTCTGGATGCTCATCGTTGACTTCTAAAATTACGCCTTGGACAACGCCTTCAGCGCCAGCTTGATGCCGTCGGACACACTGGTCCCGGCCGGCATGTTCTTGATGGCGATGAGGGCTTCCTTGTCAGAATACCCCAAAGCCAGCAGCGCATTGAGCACGTCTGCCTGCGCATCGTCGTGCGGCGTGCCGGCCGCGACGCCGATGTCGGCGCCCAGCTTGCCCTTCAGTTCCAGCAGCAGGCGCTCGGCCGTCTTCTTGCCGATGCCCGGGACCTTGACCAGGCGCCCCGCTTCCTGCAACGTCACGGCCTGGGCGAGATCGTTCACAGTCATGCCGGACAGGATGGACAGCGCCGTGCGCGCGCCGACGCCGGTGATCTTGATCAGCTGGCGGAACACGGCGCGCTCGTTCGCCGACCCGAAGCCGAACAACAGGTGCGCATCCTCGCGCACGACGTAGTGCGTGAACAGGGTGACCTTCTCGCCCGTGTGCGGCAGGTTGTAGAACGTGCTCATCGGTACGTCGACTTCATAACCGACGCCCTGGCAATCGACGAGCACTTGCGGCGGGTTCTTTTCCAGCAGGACTCCGGAGAGACGACCGATCATGGTGACCTTTCAATAATTAGACGAGGCGGCCGCGCTTCATGTGCAGCGTCGGCTTTTTCGGATTGGCCGGTGCGAGCGTGCCGATCAATGCCAGCGCATCCTGGCTGTTGGCATGGCAGATGGCAATGCCGAGCGCGTCGGCCGCATCCGTGCCCGGCAGCCCCGGCAGCTTGAGCAGGCGCGCGACCATGTCCTGCACCTGCGCCTTGACGGCCTTGCCGGTCCCGACAACAGCTTGCTTGACCTGCGTGGGCGTGTACTCCGCCACGTCGAGGTCGGCGCCGACGAGGGCCGTGATCGCGGCGCCGCGCGCCTGGCCGAGCAGCAGGGTCGACTGCGGATTGACGTTGACGAAGACTTTTTCGATGGCCGCGCAGGCCGGCTGGTAGGTGGCGACGATTTCGCTGACGCCCGTCAGGATGACTTTCAGCCGCGGCGGCAGCGCGCCTTCGGAGCCCGTCTTGATGGTGCCGGACGCGATGTAGCGCAACCGGCTGCCTTGCTTTTCAATGACGCCGAACCCTGTCGTACGCAGGCCCGGGTCGATGCCGAGAATAATCATTATCGAATGTTATACCGGCGCGGGTGTTTCGTGGGAAAAATACTGTGCAAAAACACAGGTCGAGGCAACAAGGTTGCCTCGACCATTCGCCAATTAATGGCGGAAGTGACGCGTACCAGTATAGAGCATGACCACGCCGCGTTCATCCGCAGCGTCGATCACTTCCTGGTCGCGCATCGAGCCGCCCGGGTGGATCACGCAGGTCGCGCCCGCATCGACGACGACGTCCAGGCCGTCGCGGAACGGGAAGAACGCATCCGACGCCACGGCCGAGCCCACCAGCGACAGGCCGGCGTTCTGCGCCTTGATCGAGGCGATGCGTGCGGAGTCGATGCGGCTCATCTGGCCGGCGCCCACGCCGAGGGTCATGCCGCCGGCGCAGAACACGATCGCATTCGATTTCACGTACTTGGCCACGCGCCAGGCGAACATCAGGTCCTGCATCTGTTGCGGGGTCGGCTGCTTTTTCGACACGACGCGCAGGTCGCCCATGCCGACGTTCTTCGCGTCCGGCGACTGCACGAGCAGGCCGCCGCCCACGCGCTTGACGTCATACACGTTCTGACCGTCGCCAAGGGCGATTTCCAGCAGGCGCACGTTCTGCTTCGCGGACATGATCTGCAGCGCTTCCGCGGTGAATGCCGGGGCAATCAGGACTTCCACGAACAGCTTGGCGATGGCTTCCGCCGCCGGGCCGTCGACCGGCACGTTGAAGGCGATGATGCCGCCGAAGGCCGAGGTCGGGTCGGTCTTGAGGGCGCGCTGGTAGGCGTCCAGCGCGTCGGCGCCGATCGCGACGCCGCACGGGTTCGCGTGCTTGATGATCACGCAGCCGGCCGGCATGTTGAAGCCGCCCAGCGACTTGACGCATTCCCACGCGGCGTCCGCGTCGGCGATATTGTTGTACGACAGCTCCTTGCCCTGCAGCTGGCGGTAGTTGGCCAGGCTGCCGGCGGCCGGCACGAGGTCGCGGTAGAACGCAGCCGTCTGGTGCGGGTTTTCTCCGTAGCGCATGTCCTGGACTTTTTCGAAGTGCAGGTTCAGCGTCTGCGGGTAGGCGGCGCGGTTCGTGTGTTCCTTGTCCGGGCCGAGGCTCGTCAGGTAGTTCGTGATGGCGGCGTCGTATTGCGCCGTGTGCGCGAAGACTTTCTTGGCGAGGCGGAATTTCGTCTCGTAGCCGACGCTGCCGGCCGCTTCGCCGGTACCTTTCATCTCGGCCAGCACCGGACCGTAGTCCGCCGGGTCGACGATGACGACCACGTCGCGGTGGTTCTTGGCCGCCGAGCGCAGCATGGTCGGGCCGCCGATGTCGATGTTCTCGATCGCGTCTTCCAGCGAGCATTGCTCCTTGGCGACGGTGGCCTGGAACGGGTACAGGTTGACCACCACCATGTCGATCTGCGGGATGCCGTGCTCTTCCAGCTTGGCGACGTGTTCCGGGAAATCGCGGCGGGCCAGGATGCCGCCGTGGACCTTCGGATGCAGCGTCTTCACGCGGCCATCGAGCATTTCCGGGAAGCCGGTGTAGTCGGCGACTTCGGTGACCGGCACGCCATTGTCCTGCAGCAGTTTGGCGGTACCGCCAGTGGACAGGATGTTCACGCCGAGGGCGGACAGCGCACGCGCGAAATCGAGGACGCCGGTTTTGTCGGAAACGGAGATGAGTGCTTGTTTGATCATGGGAGTGGCCTGTTGAAAAAAATCTGGACGGGCTCGCGCACGCCGGACAGAGGGCCGACGCACGCCTGCACGCCCCGGCCCCTCCGCCGGCGCTTACAGCAGCCCGTGCTCCTGCAACTTCTTGCGTAATGTATTGCGATTAATGCCCAGCATCTGGGCGGCATGCGACTGATTGCCCTCCGCCCGCGTCATCACCACTTGCAGGATCGGTTTTTCGACGGTCAGGAGCATCATGTCGTAGATATTCGTCGGTTTCTGCTCGCCCAGGTCGTTGAAATAGTCTTCGAGGCTTTTTTGAACGACTTCCTGGATACTTTCTTTGCTCATGGTTTACAGCTTCATCCTGGTTAAATGCTGCTTTTGGCAGCGTTTGTCTCCGACGTTCTTCTAATTGTTGTTTAAAGGAGTCTCGGAAACCGTCGCGAGCGGCAGTAATTTTGTTCGAGAAGCACAGCTGTACGCTAGTACAGCGAGCATCGCAGGAAAAAATTGCAACGCGCAGCAGGTTTACGGGCCTCCTTTTAGGCGGCAATCGCGTCATCGTCAGGATGCGCGGGCCGGTATTGTAACCGGTCGCCATACCGGTGTTGCGATTTAAAAAACTCATCGACGGCAGATAATTGTTCAGCGGTCGACTCCAGACGGTTCATGCGCTGACGGAATTCTTCGCCGCCGGGCAGGTCTTCGACATACCAGCCGATGTGCTTGCGCGCCGTGCGCACGCCCAGGTATTCGCCGTAAAAGGCGTAGTGGGCCGGCAGGTGTTCGTGCATCAGCTCGCGCACCTCGTCCACCAGCGGCGGCGGCAGGTACTCGCCCGTGCGCAGGAAGTAATCGATTTCGCGACAGATCCAGGGACGGCCCTGGGCGGCGCGGCCGATCATGATCGCATCGGCGCCCGTGTAATCCAGCACGAACTTCGCCTTGTCCGGCGTCGTGATGTCGCCGTTGGCCACGACGGGAATGCCGACGGCGGCCTTGACGGCGGCGATGGTGTCGTACTCCGCATCGCCCTTGTAGCCATCGGCGCGGGTGCGGCCGTGCAGGGTCAGCATCGCGATGCCGGCCTCCTCGGCCATGCGGGCGATCGTCAGCGCGTTCTTGTTTTGGCGATCCCAGCCGGTGCGGAATTTCAGGGTGACGGGCACGTCGACGGCGTTCACGACGGCGTCCAGGATGCGCTGCACGAGGTCTTCGTGCTGCAGCAGCGCCGAACCGCACCAGTTGTTGCACACCTTCTTGACCGGGCAACCCATATTGATGTCGATGATCTGGGCGCCGCGCTCGACGTTGAATTTGGCGCATTCGGCCAGGTCGTGCGGGTCGGCGCCGGCGATCTGCACGGCCTTCGGCTCCATCTCGCCCGCATGGTCCGTGCGCCGCGACGATTTCTCGCTGGCCCACAGGCGCGGATTCGACGCGGCCATCTCGGACACCGCGTAGCCCGCGCCCAGCGTCTTGCACAGCTGGCGGAACGGACGATCGGTCACCCCGGCCATCGGGGCGACGAAGACATTGTTACGCAGCGTATAAGGACCAATTTGCACGGCAGAAAATTTACGGGAAGCGACGGGAACTCGCTATTTTACCCGAAGCGCTGCTCAATTTATCAGCACATTTTTTTACGGGATTGTTGCGCACGCGCCAGAAATGGCTTGCCAATCCCGCCAGCATGACTTTTACGGAAGCTCGTCGAGCACGGCCGGACGCAGGTGATCGACCTCGCCCCAGCTGTCCAGGACGAGGCTGCGATCGGCCGGGTCGAAGCGGAAACGGTTGATGCTGGCGTTGTAGACCTTGAAGTCGCGTGGCGTCTCCAGCGGCAGCCCGCGCGCGAGCCGGTAGGCGCACTCCAGCACGCCGCCATGCGCGACCAGCGCGATCGTCTTGCCGGGATTGTCCGCCGCGAGCGCGAGAATGGCGCCGGTGGCGCGGTCGAAAAACGACCGGAAGCTCTCGCCCACGTTACGGCCCGGCGGCAGTTGCGCGTCGACGTCGCGCGCTTGCCAGGCGGCGAATTCACGTGGGAAACGTTCTTCGATTTCGCTGTACAGCAAGCCTTCGAAGCCACCGTAGCCGCGCTCGCGCAGCGCCGGATCGATGGCCACCGTCAGTCCGCGGCGGTCGGCCACGGCCTGGGCGGTCTGGTGGGCCCGGCGCAAGTCGCTCGCGATGATGAGGTCGAGGGGCTCGCCCGCGAGCGCGCCCGCCAGCAGCGCGGCCTGGCGCTCGCCTTCGTCGTTCAGCGGAATGTCCAGGTGGCCTTGCAGGCGGCGTTCGGCGTTCCAGGCCGTTTCGCCGTGGCGGATCAGGAGGAGGTCGGTGGGTGCTGCGGATGCGTTGGTTGTCGTCATGCGGATGCATCGCCCCGCACCGCGGAGCGATCGTGTCGGCTTATAAAAATATCAGGAGGGCTGGCCGATCAGGTTGCCCGTCACGTCCGGATTGAGCGAATACACGCCGAAGATCTTCGCCTCGTCCAGGATGTGCCCCGTGATGGCCAGGCGCACTTCCTTGCCGGTGAACCGGCCCGCCAGCGGCAAACGTGGAATGTCGAGGGCGTACAGCGTAAAGACATAGGTGTGCACGCGTTCGTCGTTCCACGGCGGGCATGGGCCGTCGTAGCCATAGTATTCGCCGGCCATGTCGGGATCGTTCGCGAACCAGCCCGTGTAATCGTTGATGCCGTGGCGGAGCTGGTGTTCCGTGCCGTTCTTGATCGTGAACGGCACCAGCGGCCCGCTCTTGCCACCCGGCGTGACCATGTCCGAGAACTTGCCCTCGGCGAAGGATTTCAGGCACACGGGAATGTCGACGAGGGACCAGTGATAGAAATCCGTGCGCGGCAGCGCATCGGGCACGGTCCGGCCCTCCTTGTTCACGTCCGTGCCGTCCGTCGGCACGTCGATATCGTGCACGAGCAGGACCAGCGACTGCGTACCGGCCGGCACGTCGTCCCAGGCGATGTGCGGGCTGCGGTTGGTCGACAGCTTGATGTGGTTGCCGGGGTCCATCTCGGCGAACGCACATCTGGGCGGAATCATGTCGCCCTCGGTAAAGGAATCGCTCCAGATCTTCATGTTCTCTCTCCCTGCATCCTTAGCCTCAGACTCTCGCCGCGGCGCGCGGTTTCCGAATTCAGTTCGCGACACGGGGTGGATCAATGCGCAGCCAGAACGTCACCGGTCCGTCATTGATCAGCGCCACCTTCATGTCGGCGCCGAAACGACCCGTTTCGACGATACCGTGACGCTCGCGCGCCTGGCGCACGACATGGTCGAACAGCCGGCGTCCGTCCTCGGGCGCGGCGGCAGGAGAAAACGACGGGCGGGTGCCGGAGCGGGTGTCGGCCGCCAGCGTGAACTGCGGCACGAGCAGCAGGCCGCCCGCCACGTCCGTCACGCTGCGGTTCATCTTGCCGGCGTCGTCGGCGAACACGCGGTAGGTCAGCAGCTTCGCGAGCAGCGCGTCGGCTTCCCGCTCGGTGTCGCCCTTTTCCGCGCACACGAGCACCATCAGGCCGCGCCCGATCGCACCCGTGACCTCGCCGTCGACCGTGACGCTGGCCTCGCTGACCCGTTGCAGCAGGCCGATCATGCCGTGAGCGTCACGCGGGCGAACTTGCGCTTGCCGACCTGCAGCACGAACGTGCCGGCCTGCACCTGCAAGGCCTTGTCGGAGACGACCGTGCCGTCGATGCGCACGCCGCCCTGGTCGATCATGCGCATCGCTTCCGAGCTGGAGGCGCACAAGGCCGTCTGGCGCAGCAGTTGCGGCAGACCCAGTGGCGCGCCGGCGATGGCCACTTCCGGCACGTCGTCCGGAATGCCACCCTTGGAGCGGTTGACGAAGTCGGCCAGCGCATCCTCGGCCGCCTGCTGCGAGTGGAAGCGGGCCACGATTTCCTGGGCCAGCGCCACCTTCGCATCGCGCGGGTTGCGGCCGCCCTCGACTTCCGCCTTCAACGCGGCCAGGTCCTGGAGCGAACGGAACGACAGCAGCTCGTAGTACTTCCACATCATCACGTCCGAGATGCTCATCAGCTTGCCGAACATCGTGTTGGCCGGTTCCGTGATGCCGATGTAGTTGTTCTTGGACTTGGACATCTTTTCGACGCCGTCCAGGCCTTCCAGCAGCGGCATCGTCAGGATGCACTGCGGTTCCTGGCCGTAATCTTTCTGCAGTTCACGGCCGACCAGCAGATTAAATTTCTGGTCCGTTCCACCCAGCTCAAGGTCCGATTTCAAAGCGACGGAATCATAGCCCTGCATCAAAGGATAGAGGAACTCATGGACGGAAATGGGAGTCCCACTCTTGTAGCGCTTGGTAAAGTCGTCGCGCTCCATCATGCGGGCCACGGTGTAGCGCGAGGCCAACTGGATCATGCCGCGCGCACCGAGGGCGTCGCACCATTCGGAGTTGTAGCGGATTTCCGTGCGCGCCGGGTCGAGCACGAGCGACGCCTGCTTGAAATAGGTGGTGGCGTTCGCTTCGATCTGCTCGCGGGTCAGCGGCGGACGGGTCGCGTTGCGGCCCGACGGGTCGCCGATCATTGACGTGAAATCGCCGATCAGGAAGATCACCTGGTGGCCCAGGTCCTGCAGTTGGCGCAGCTTGTTCAGCACCACCGTGTGGCCCAGGTGCAGGTCGGGCGCCGTCGGGTCCAGGCCCAGCTTGATGCGCAGCGGCGTGCCGCTCTGTTCCGAACGGGCCAGTTTCTGGGCAAATTCGCTCTCGATCAGCAGTTCGTCCACACCGCGTTTGGTGATGGCGAGGGCTTCCTGGACGGCGTCGCTCAGGGGCAGAGGAGCCGGACCGGCTGCTGGCGTTGCAATTTTTGCATTACCAGAAATTTCTGGAGAAGTCATAAAAAATTTGTAGGAAAAGGACTAAAGCGGTTGTAAGACCCGGTATTTTGATATAATTCGCGATCCCATCAATCTTGCCGCACGAAAAGTTTCAACGACAACACTAATAACAACGACAAAAAATCACGGTGTCTTGGGCTGTTCAAGCGGTAAATTTTAACTGATTGCATGAACCCATTACAGAAAATCGCCGGCAAGCGCTGGTTTGGTCTGGCTGAAACGAGCCGCAAAACCCGCATCGTAGCCGGGGGTACTGCAGCCCTGGCACTGTGCGCCTTCGGCGCCACCGCAGTCGCCCCGATCGCTCCGGACGCGTCGGACATGCCGGTCAAATCAGTCGCGCAAGACCTGCAACTGCCGAACCTGGCAGACCAGATCGCCGCCCTCCAGCAAGACCAGCAGCAATTCATCCACGAAGAACGCATCCGTGCCGGCGACTCGCTCGGCACCGTGTTCAATCGCCTCGGCATCGAAGACCAGCAAGCGCAGGCCTTCGTCCGCAGCGACAAGACTGCCCGCTCCATCCTCTCGCTCAAGACCGGCAAGCGCATCCAGGCCGAGACCGACGAGAACGGGCTGCTGCTGACCCTGCACGCGACGATCGCCGACAAGGACCAGTTCAAGACCGTCACCATCACGCGCAAGGGCGACAAATTCGTATCGAATGCCGCGCCTGCACAGCTCGAGCGCCGCGTTGAGATGCGTTCGCGCAACATCAACAGCTCGCTGTACGCCGCCACCGACGATGCCGTCGACGGCAGCCAGATCCCCGATTCCGTCGTCAACCAGATCATCGAGATGTTCTCGACGAGCATCGACTTCCGCTCGGACCTGAAGCGCGGCGACCGTTTCAACGTCGTCTACGAAACCTTCTGGCTGGATGGCGAGATGGTGCGCACGGGCCGCATCCTGGCCGGCGAGTTCGTCAACCGCGGCGTCGCCTACCAGTCCGTCTGGTACGAAGACCCCGTCACCCACCAGGGCGGCTACTACAGCCTGGACGGCAAGTCGCTGAAGAAGGCATTCCTGAAGTCGCCGGTGGCGTTCAACCGCATCTCGTCGGGCTTCTCGATGCGCGTGCACCCGGTATTCGGCACCTGGAAGAAGCACGAAGGCGTCGACATGGCCGCACCGATGGGCACCCCGATCAAGGCATCCGGCGACGGCGTCGTCGAATTCGTCGGCACCCAGAATGGCTACGGCAACTTCGTCGTGCTCAAGCACTGGTCCAACTACAGCACCGCGTACGGCCACATGAGCCGCTTCGCCAGCGGCCTGCACCGCGGCCAGAAAGTGTCGCAGGGCGACGTGATCGGCTACGTGGGCACGACGGGCTGGGCAACGGGTCCGCACCTGCACT
The DNA here is from genome assembly GCF_047325105.1 of Massilia cellulosiltytica. Classification (NCBI taxonomy): domain Bacteria; kingdom Pseudomonadati; phylum Pseudomonadota; class Betaproteobacteria; order Burkholderiales; family Oxalobacteraceae; genus Massilia; species Massilia cellulosiltytica. The sequence continues at coordinate 5,880,288 of NZ_CP168562.1, forward strand.
ACGAATTCCGCATCGGCGGCCGCGCCACCGACCCGATGGCAATGAAGAACCTGCAGCAGCAGCCGCTGACGCCGGGCGAAATGACCCGCTTCAGGATGGCCGCGGCCGAGATGTCGCACCGCTTCTCGCTGCTGTCGCCGGCCGGTAACGCGATGGCTGCGCGCTGATCCTTCAGCGTTGCACATATGGACGCCTTGCACGGCTTGCCTGCAAGGCGTTTTGCTTTTAGGAATCGATCATGGCATCCACTCTCTACATCGGGCTGATGTCCGGCACCAGCCTGGATGGCGTCGACGGCGTGCTGGCCGACTTTTCCGGCCGCGGCATCCGCACGCTGGACGCCGCGTTCACGCCCTTCCCGGCCGACCTGCGCGCCGAACTGATGGCCTTGCAGGCCGCCGGCGCCAACGAACTGGAGCGCGAAGCGCTGGCCGCCAACGCACTGGCGCGCTGCTACGCCGAGTGCGTCAAGACGCTGGCCGCCGCGGCGCCGGGCCCGGTCCGCGCCGTCGCCGTGCACGGCCAGACGATCCGCCACCGCCCCGAACTGGGTTTTACCCGCCAGACCAATGATCCGGCGCTGCTGGCGGAACTGGCCGGCATCGACGTCATCGCCGACTTCCGCAGCCGCGACGTCGCCGCCGGCGGCCAGGGCGCCCCGCTCGTCCCCGCGTTCCACGCAGCCCGTTTCGGCAAGCGCAACCAGGTGCGCGTCGTCGTCAACATCGGCGGCATCGGCAACATCAGCGTGCTGCACGGCGATGGCCGCGTGACCGGCCACGACACCGGCCCCGGCAACGTGCTGATGGACCTGTGGATCGCGCGCCACCAGGGCAAGGCCTACGACCAGGACGGCGCCTGGGCCGCGGCGGGCACCGTCGACGCGCCCCTGCTCGACCTGCTGTTGGATGAACCCTATTTCCGCCAGCCGCCGCCCAAGAGCACGGGCCGCGACCTGTTCCACGCCGACTGGCTCGATGCGAAACTGGCGCAGCGGCCGGGCGTGTCTCCGGCCGACGTGCAGGCCACCCTGACGCGCCTGACGGCCGTGACGATCGCCCGCGCCATCCAGGCGGAGGCCGACGCGCAAGCCGTCTACGTGTGCGGCGGCGGCGCCTATAACGGCGTCCTGCTGCGCGACCTCGCCGACGCGCTCGGCGGTACTATCCCGGTCGCGTCGACGGACACGCTGGGCGTCGCGCCGAACCGCGTGGAAGCCCTCGCCTTCGCATGGCTCGGCTACCGCTTCCTGCGGCGCCAGCCGGGCAACCTGCCGGCCGTAACGGGGGCCGCGGGGCCGCGCATCCTCGGCGCGCTGTATCCGGCCTGATTCCTCAAGCCATCCCGGCGCGGCCGGCCACCAGCATGTCGATCAGCGCGCGCGAGGCGGCCGACAGGCTGCGGTGGGCCGGATAGATCAGGGAGAATGTCCGCGTGCGCCCGCCCAGGCCGGGCAACACCTCGGTCAGGCGGCCTGCGGCCAGGCTGTCCTCGGCAAAGATGCGCGGGCACAGCGCGATGCCCATCCCTTGCTCCGCGAACCACACGACGCCCATGACGTCGGTCGCCACCGTGACGGCGGCCGGCGGCATCCAGTCGATGTCGCGCCCGTCGTCGCGCAAATGCCAGGGGATCACGCGGCCGGTGCTGGGACGGATGAAGGCGATGCAGCGCTGGCGCGCCAGGTCGGCGAGGCCGCACAACGGTCCTGCCGCCTCCAGGTAGTCCGGCGCGGCGACCAGGCACAGCGGCGACACTTCGAGCGGACGCGCCACCATGCTGCTGCTCGGGAGCGGACCGGAACGGATGGCCAGGTCGAACCCTTCCGCCACCAGGTCGACGTTGCGGTTGCTGATGTCGACCTCGAGCTCAACCAGCGGATAGGCGCGCGCATAGGCGGCGAGCAGCGCGGGCAGGCGTTGCTTGCCGTAGCTGGTGGGCACGCTCATGCGCACCTTGCCGCTCAACTGCACCGTCGTGCTGCGGATCGTGCGTTCCGCCTGCTCGATCTGCGCGAACGCGCCGCGCACCTCCTCGGCGTAGCGGCGTCCGGCATCGGTGAGGCTCAGGCTGCGCGTGCTGCGCCGCAGCAATTGCGCGCCCAGGCGGATTTCCAGCCGCGAGACGGCGCGGCTCAGCACCGACGCCGTGGTCGACAGCACCACGGCCGCAGCGCTGAACGACCCGTGCTCGATCACGCTGAGCAACACCTCCACATCCGACAAGTGATCGAACTTGCGGGCCATCTTCACCTTTCACGAACAAATCATTTGCTGACCGCCTAGTTTATTGCACGGCGAGGAGAAAATACAATGTCACCACTCACCATTCATAAGGTCACCCATGGAATTACTGAATAAACTGCAATGGCGCTACGCCACCAAGGCAATGGATCCGACCCGCCCGGTCGCCCAGGACAAGATCGACCGCATCATCGAGGCGGCCCGCCTGGCGCCGACGTCGTCCGGCCTGCAGCCGTACGAGATCCTGGTCGTCAAGAACCCGGCACTGCGCGCGCAGATCCGTGAAGTGGCGTGGAACCAGGCACAGGTCACGGATGCGTCGCACCTGCTGGTGTTCGCCGCCTGGGACGACTACACGCCGGAACGCATCAACCACATGTTCGACCTGACCAATGAAGTGCGCGGCTTCCGCAACGAAGGCTGGGAAGCGTACCGCCAACAACTGCTGTCGACCTATCCGGGCCGCGGCGCGCAGGTGAACTTCGAGCATGCCGCACGCCAGGCCTACATCGGCTTCGGCGCGGCCGTCATCGCGGCCGCGTTCGAGGAAGTCGACGCGACGCCGATGGAAGGCTTCGACCCGGCCGCCGTCGACGGCATCCTGAAGCTGCGCGAGCAACACCTGCGCAGTGTCGTGATGCTGCCGCTGGGCTACCGCCAGGCCGAGCAGGACTGGCTGGTCAACCTGCCGAAGGTGCGCCGCCCGCTCGACCAGTTCGTCACCGAAGTCGACTGATCCCGCGAACGTGGATCGTTTGTAACAAAACCACGTTCGCCTTCTCAGCGGCACACGGCACTTGTACCATTGCGCTATCCAATGTGCTCAAGAAAGATTTCGCAATGACCTACACGAATTTCACCCGCGCGCTCGCCCTGGCGCTGGCCGCCGCCGCCGTGGTGTCCGTACCCGCTCAAGCCGACAGCTTCGCGTCGTCCGCCTCCAGCGCGGGTTCCGCATCGTCGGGCAGCATTTCCGATTCGATCGGCGGCTCCAGCAACAGCTCGAGCGGCGACAACAAGCGCGCGGAGACCGGCCCGTACCGCGTGATCGACGTCGCACAGGCGCCGGCCAAGGCGGGCAAGGAAGCAAAAACGCGCATCACGCTGCGCGCCGTCGCGGGCGATGCCGCCACCCAGTTCTGGGTCGACGTGCCCGACCGCGCGCTGGCCGACCGCCGCGTCGGCAAGGGCGAAGTCGTGCAGGTGAACGAGCGCGTGTACGGCTACGAGTTCGCGTACGGCGACACGAAGCAGCCGTTCTTCCTCGCGCTGCAGGACGACTGGTACCGCGACCTCGCGTCGCGCAAAGTGACGATCTGATGTTCCGGCGGGTCCTCGCGGCCGCGCTGCTGCTGTGCGCGAGCGCGGGGGCATCGGCCGGCATCCCGACCTTCTGCGACCGCGCCGACAAGGTCACGGCCGCGGACCAGGACCGCGTGCTGCGCTTCGCCGCCGCGGTGAAGGATGAACTGGCGCGCTCCGGCAGCAATCTCGCCCTCGTCGCGCGCGCGGGCCTGGACCTCTCCCGTTTCGGCCTGCTGTATTCGCACGCGGGCATCGCGCTGAAAAACAATCCCGGTGGGCCGTGGGCCGTGCGCCAGTTGTATTACGCGTGCGACGAATCGCGTCCGCGCCTGTTCGACCAGGGCATATCCGGCTTCGTGCTCGGCGCCGACGCGCCCACGCATGGCCACGTCGCCCTGCTGTTCCCACCCGAGCAGGACAGCGCGCGGCTGGAACAGGCCGCGCTCGACAAGCCGCTGGCCCTCGCGCTGCTGGGCACGAGCTACAGCGCCAATGCGTACGCGTTCGGAACGCGCTACCAGAACTGCAACCAGTGGGTGGCGGAGCTGATCGCGTTCGCGTGGGGCCGGCTCGACCCGGCCGATCCCGCGCGCGCGCGCGCGCAGGCGTGGCTGCGCACGCAAGGCTATGCGGACACGCCCGTCCGCATCCCGTCGCACTGGCTGATGTTCGCCGGCCAGTTCGTGCCCCTCGTGCACGTGGGCGACCATCCGCTCGACGACATCCACGCGCTCGCGCTGCACATCAGCGTGCCGACCGCGATCGAGGACTTCGTCAGGAAAGAAGCCCCGCGGACGCGCCGTGTGGAACTGTGCCACGACGAGCACCACATCGTCGTGCACCGCGGCTGGGAACCGCTGGGACCGGGCTGCGAGCCGCTGCCCGGTGACGACGTGATCGCCCTTGCGCCCTGATGTAAGATGACGCCTCCGTCAACTTATCCAACCGTCCATGTCCAGCCAACTGCTCCGCCACGTCGTCCTGTTCTCGTTCAAGGATGACGCTTCGTACGACGACGTCGACGCCATCGTGACCGGCTTCGCCGCCCTGCCCGCGGCCATCCCCGGCATCACCGCCTACGAATGGGGCACGAACGTGAGCCCGGAAGGCCTGAACGACGGTTTCACGCACTGTTTTACCCTGACGTTCGCGCAAGCCGAAGACCGCGACGCCTACCTCGTGCACCCGGCGCACCAGCGCTTCGTCGAGACGCTCAAGCCTTCTCTCGCCAAATCGCTGGTGCTGGACTACTGGGCGAAATAACGCCCCAGCTTACTCTTTGTGGACCGCGCTCCAGACCATGTCCGGCAGCGTCACGTCCACGGACATGGGCAGGTCGTCCGCCGCCTGCCCGAACAGCACGCGGTACGTGCCGGCGCGGACGCGCCAGCTGTTGTCCGCGACCTCGTACGTCGCCAGCAGGCGCGGATCGACGGCCTGCGTGAACGTGTTTGCGCCGCCTGCCTGCAGATCGAGCTTGTGGAACGCGACGAGACGCTTCGGCGCTTCCCAGCCCGACGCCTTCAGGTCCGCCGGTGCCACGTACACCTGCACGACACCCTTGCCCGCGAGCTTGCCCGTGTTGCGCAGCGCGGCGCCGACCGTCAGCGCGCCATTGGCGACGTTCGCCTTCGGCTCCGCGACGGCGAAGCTCGTATAGCTCAGGCCATGGCCGAACGCGAATAACGGTTTATACCCTTTCGCGTCGTACCACTTGTAGCCGATCGCCGCGCCTTCGTGATACGTGATGTGGACGGGGATGCCGTCCGGCTTGCCGAAGCCGGGGATCTCGGCATGCGCCAGCTGCGCGTTCGATGCGGGGAAGCTGATCGGCAGGTGCCCGGACGGATTCACTTTGCCGGTCAGGATGCGCGCGATCGCCTGGCCGCCGCGGATACCGGGATAAAACGCTTCCAGCACGGCCGGCGCCTGCGGCAGCCACGGCATCAGGATCGCACCGCCCGATTCCACGACGACGATCGTCTTCGGATTCGCGCGCGCGACGGCGGCGACCAGCGCATCCTGGTTGCCGTCCAGTTCCAGTTTGCCGTCGAAGCCCTCGCCCATCCACTGCGTCACGAACACGACGGCGACCTCGGACTGCTTGGCCAGTGCGACGGCGGCGTCGATGTCCTTGCCGCTCGCGTACGCAACCTTCGCCTTCGGCAGTTCGGCTTTCAACGCGGCCAGCGGCGCCGACGGCATGTAGATCACGGGGCCAGGCCACCTCGTCGGTTCCAGGTTCGGCACGGCATTGCCGCCGACGGGCGTCACGCCGGACGAACCGCCGCCCGCCAGCACGCCCTTGTCCGCATGGCCGCCGATGACGGCCACCGACTTCACGTTCGTCAGCGGCAGCAAATTGCCCTCGTTCTTCAGCAGCACCAGCGATTCCTCGGCGGCGCGCTGCGCGACGTTCGCATGCGCGGCGAAATCGATCTTGCCGGGCTTGGCCGGATCGTCGAACACGCCGGTCTGGAACAGCGGCCACAGGATGCGCTGCGCCATGTCGTCGAGGCGGTGCATCGACACCTCGCCCTTGTTCATCGCCTCCTTGAAATTCTTCGCCGAGTAGAACGGGCCGTGATGATTGCAGCACGGGTAGCCGGTGAACTGGTCGAGGCCATAGTTGGCGGCGTCCGCCGTCGAGTGGACGGCGCCCCAGTCGGCCATCACATAACCTTTGAACTTCCAGTCCTGCTTCAGCGTCTTGTTCAGCAGGTATTCGTTCTCGCACGCCCAGCGGCCGTTCACGAGGTTGTACGAGCACATGACGGAGCCCGGCTTCGACAGCTCGTCGACGAACTCGAACGCGAGCAGGTCCGACTGGCGCATCGCCTCGGGCGAGATCGTGACGTCGACCGTCGTGCGCTGGCTTTCGTGGTCGTTGACGGCGAAGTGCTTCATCGTCGACACCATGTGGCGCGCCTGGATGCCGTTGATGAGACCTGCCGCCATGCGGCCGGCCAGCAGCGGATCCTCGCCCACGTATTCGAAGTTGCGGCCATTGCGCGGCTCGCGCGCCAGGTTCGCGCCGCCGGCCAGGAACGTGTTGAAGCCGGAGGCGCGCGCCTCGTCCGCGATCATGCGGCCGCCCGCTTCGGAGACAGCCGGGTCGAAGCTGGCCGCCGTCGCCAGCGAGGACGGCAGCGCCGTGCGCTCCATGCCGCCCACGCGCACGCCGATCGACGCGTCGGTCTGCCACTGCGGCGGGATGCCGAGGCGCGCGATGCCCGGCACGTAGCCGGCCGAGCCCTCGATATGGTGTGCCGCGACGTCGGCCTTGATTGCCGGCGGCACGATATCGTCCGGCTGCTTCGCCAGGTCTTTTTTGTCCGTGTAGCTGACGATCAGCAGCAGCTTTTCGTCGAGCGTCATCGCGGCGACTGCGGCGCGGGCGCGTTCGTCGGCGGATTTCGATTTGTCGAGCCACGCGCGGTCCTGCGCCTGCGCGCCCATCGCCGCGCAGGCGAGAAGAACGGCTACGGTCGTCTGTTTCATCATGGTTGTCTCCTTGTTATTTGTTGTTTGCATCGATCACGCGGAATTCGCCGCCGACGTGCATCATGCTCATCAGGTACAGCATCCCGTCGAAATAGCGCTGCTCGCCGCTGGGCACGGGCGTGTCCCACAGCGCGCGCAGGAAGTCGTCGGACACCTGCCCCGGCGTGGCCGCCAGGCTGCCGACGGCGGCCGCCGCCAGCATGCCGGTCGAGTGGCGGTCGGACTGGGGCTTGCCGTCCAGCGTGTAACGGTCGGCGAAGCGGTCTATCCCTTGCGAAGACAGGAAGCGCTGGACGCGGTCGCTCAAGGCCTGCTGGCGCGGGTCCTTGTTCCACCAGCTGCGGTCGACGGACCAGTTGCTGATCGTGCGCCAGCTGTCGTAGCTGAACGAACCCGGGCTGCCGTCCCAGTTCTTCAGCGGCGTGCCGTCGAAATCGGCGCGGTCGGGGCCGAGGCCCGTCGCGGGGTCGGCCGTCTTCACGAAGAAGTCGCGGCTGACGCTCGCCGCGCGGGCCCAGAACGCGCGGTCTTCGCGCGGGCCCCAGCGCGCCCACAGCTCGTAGAACGCGGGCAGGTGGTACGACGGGTCGGTGCCGGGGATGAACGTCTCGGGCACGAAGCGGACCATCGCGTGGGCCTCGTCGACCATGGGCCCGACGGTGACGGCGCGCGGCGCGCGGTGCGGGCGCTGCGGCGGCCACGGCTTGCCGGCTTTCTGCGCCTGTTCCTGTGCGTGGCGGTTGTTGGGGCTGGGCCAGGGCGTGGCCGGCTCGATGAAGGGTTGATCGCCGGGGTGGATGCGGAACGGCGGCGTGGCCGTCACGACGGGGTGGTGCCGCATGCCGCGCAGGATGGTATCCGCTTCCTTCTGGTAGTCGTAGATGCCCTTGCCATTACCCCAGCGCCGCGCCGCGAAGTACAACGCCATCGCATAGTATTCCTCGCCGTCCGGCGCGGCCCCGGTGGCGCGCGGCGTGCCGTCCGTGCCCATCGACCACGCGAAATAGCCATGCGACGGGTTGGCGGGATCGGTCGTGAGCATATACGTCTTCGACCAGTTCCACAGCGCGTCGAACTCGCGCTTCTTGCCGAGTTGGACGGCGATCATCATGCCGTAGCTCATGCCTTCCGTGCGGGCGTCGTTGTTGGCCCAGTCCGTGATGTACGCGAGCGTGCCGTTGGCGTTGGCGCCCGTTTCGAAATAGACGCGCTCCTCCTGGCCATCGCCATGGAACAACCGCTGGAAGGCTTGCTCGATCTTCGCGTGCGTCTCGTGCGGGCTGCGGCCCAGGCGTTCGACGAACAGGTTGCGGTAGCGCTGCGTGCGGTAGGCGCCGGCGCCGTCGTCGGTTGCCGCCGTGGTGGTGGTGGCAGCGTCGTGAGTGGATGGTGCTTGCGCGTGGGCGGCACCGGCCCAGGCGAGGGTGATAGCGGTAACACCGCAAAGTAAAGTTGGTGCCCTCGACATTGTTTTTCTCTCGTTATAGGGGTTGTATGTCTCCTTGCCGCCACATTCGTGGAGCGTGGTCAGTGTACTACGCGCGTGACTGTTAGCAATGTTAATGACTTGTCATTACGGCGGCATCCAACACTTTGGACGGACGAAAAAAAACCGCCCCGGCAATGCCGGGGCGGCTTTCGATGTGGAGGCTTTATCGATTACATCGAGAACGACGAACCGCAACCGCAGGTCGACTGGGCGTTCGGGTTCTTGATGACGAACTGGGCGCCTTCGAGGTCGTCCTTGTAGTCGATCTCGGCGCCGACCAGGTACTGGTAGCTCATCGAGTCGATCAACAGCTGAACGCCGTTCTTTTCCATCGTCGTGTCGTCTTCGTTCACGATTTCGTCGAAGGTAAAGCCGTACTGGAAGCCCGAGCAACCGCCGCCCTGCACGAACACGCGCAGTTTCAGGTCGGGATTGCCTTCTTCCTCGATCAGTTGAGCAACCTTCTGGGCAGCGCTGTCGGTGAAATTGATGGGCGTGGGGATCGTGTCTTGTGCGTTTTGCACTTCGGCGACTGCATTCATGGATAAACTCCTGATTGGATTCGGATTTCGTCCATTATAGACCGTTGGCGCCAGTCATGCTGAAGCCCCTTCGGCCGCTACGCCGAGGTGGAAGACGGGTTCGGCGGCCGCCACCGACTCGGCGTGATGGGTCAGCTTGCCGGTGACGAGGGCGCCGCCGTGCATTTCCAGCAGGCGGTAATGAACATCTCCATGTATGCGGCCTTTCGGCTGCAATTCAAGGAGTTCGGACGAATACACCGTGCCCGCGATATACCCGTTGACGACGAGGTTGGAACAGCGCACCTCGCCTTCGATGCGCGCGTGTTCGGAGACGATCAGCACGCTGTCGTTGCCGTCCGCGGCCACCACGTTGCCGTGCACCTCGCCGTCGATGCGCAGGCCGCCGGTGAATACGAGATCCCCTTCGATGCGTGCGGAAATGCCGATCAGGCTATCGATTTCGCTTTTTGCGTTACGACCGAACATGATTGTCCCCTGTGCTTGGCGTTGGTTCTGTCCAACGGTCAATGTACCGTTGCCAACACAGGTCGCCTTGATCTGTGTCTGCAGATCAAGGCTTGCCAGGAGACGCGATTACGGCAGCAGCGCGATCTGCTTCAGGCCGGTACTTTCCGGCAGGCCGAACATCAGATTCATGCACTGCACGGCCTGGCCGGACGCGCCCTTGACGAGGTTGTCCTGTACGACGAGGATGACGACGGTGTTGCCGTTGTCCGGACGGTGCAGCGCGATGCGCAGCATGTTCGAACCGCGCGTCGAGCGGGTTTCCGGGTGCGAGCCAAACGGCATGACGTCGACGAATTCCGCGTCCTTGTACTGCTCTTCGAACAGGGCTTGCAGGGCTTCGTTCGTGATGTCCTGCGTGAGGCGCGCGTACAGCGTCGAATGCATGCCGCGGATCATCGGTACGAGGTGCGGCGTGAAGATCAGGCCGACTTTCTGGTCCGTGTAGCGCTGCAGCTGGGCCGACGTCTCCGGCGTGTGGCGGTGGCCATGCACGCCATAGGCCTTGAAGTTGTCGCTCGCTTCCGAGAACAGCGTGCCGATCTCGGCCTTGCGGCCCGCGCCGGACACGCCCGACTTGGCATCGGCGATCAGGTTGCCGGCGTCGATGATGCCCGCCTTCAGCAGCGGATAAAAGCCCAGCTGCATCGTGGTCGGATAGCAGCCCGGGTTGGCGATCAGGCGCGCCTTCTTGATGTCTTCGTGATTCAGTTCCGGCAGGCCATACACGGCCTCTTCCAGCAGGTCCGGCGCGCTGTGCGGGATCTTGTACCACTTCTCGAACGTGGCCTGGTCCTTCAGGCGGAAGTCGGCCGCGAGGTCGATCACTTTCACGCCGGCGGCGATCAACTCGGGCGCCTGGGCCATGGCGACGCCGTGCGGGGTCGCGAAGAACACGACGTCGCACTGCTTCAGGTCGGCCTTGTCCGGGCTCGAGAACGCGATGTCGACGTGGCCGCGCAGCGAGGGAAACATGTCGGCGACGGGCAGTCCGTCTTCCTTGCGCGAAGTGATGGCGGTCAGCTGCGCCTCGGGGTGGGCAGCGAGCAGGCGCAGCAATTCCACGCCCGTGTAGCCGGTGCCGCCAACGATGCCAACTTTGATCATGTCTGTTTCCCCTTGATAAATGGATACGTTCCGTACGAGCCCGCAATTTTAGCAGGCTGTCCTCGCATGTGCTGCATTGCCGCATGGCTAAAGTCTACATTCGGGGTCAGAGCACATTATTTTAAAGATTCGGGGTCAGAGCACATTTCCTGACAATTGCATCAGGGATAATGAATTTTTCTCCCGCAGAGGAGAAACGATCGGGTGACGACATCCGCCGAGGCGCAGAGACCTCGTTCCAACACGGCGAAAAAAATGTGCTCTGACCCCGAATTTAAAGAAAAAAGGGACCTGACCCCGAATTTGGGCAACAAAAAAGCCGCCGGCTTTGCAGCGGGCGGCTTTTCGGTTCGGCAGCAGCGCAAAAGCGCTGCAGATCCGATTAACGCTTCGAGAATTGCTTTGCGCGACGTGCTTTGCGCAGACCAACTTTCTTACGCTCGACTTCACGGGCGTCACGGGTGACGAAACCGGCACGTGCCAGGTCAGGCTTCAGGCCTGCGTCGTAGTCGATCAGAGCGCGGGTGATGCCGTGGCGCACTGCACCTGCCTGGCCGGACTCGCCGCCGCCATGCACGTTGACCTTGATGTCGAAACGCTCGACGTTGCCGGTCAGTTCCAGCGGTTGACGGATGACCATCAGGCCGGTTTCGCGCGAGAAGTATTCGGCGGCCGGTTTGCCGTTCACGATGATCTGGCCGGTGCCAGCTTTGATGAACACACGGGCCACTGCACTCTTGCGACGGCCGGTGCCGTAGTTGTAGTTACCGATCATGTCAGTTCCTTACTTAGATTTCGAGTGCTTTGGGTTGCTGGGCAGCGTGCGGGTGCGTAGCTTCCGCATACACTTTCAGCTTCTTGATCATTGCGTAGCCCAGCGGGCCCTTCGGCAGCATGCCTTTGACGGCTTTTTCCAGGGCGCGGCCCGGGAAACGCTGTTGCATTTTCAGGAAGTTGGTTTCGTAGATACCGCCCGGGTAGCCCGAGTGACGGTAGTACTTCTTGTCGTTGGCTTTGGTGCCGGTCACGCGCAGTTTGCCTGCGTTGACGACGACGATGAAATCACCGGTATCGACGTGCGGAGTAAATTCCGGCTTGTGCTTGCCGCGCAGTCGGAGTGCCACTTCGCTGGCAACACGTCCGAGGACTTTGTCCGTCGCGTCAATCACGTACCAATCGCGCTGGACTTCATGGCCCTTAGCGGAAAAAGTTTTCATGTTGACTTCCTATGTATAGGGAATTAATGCTCGAATGGTGGTTCCGCGGGCGATGCTACATCGCGGACTCTGCCTTATTGTCTTTTCCCGAGCAAATGGAAAGCCCACGACTATAGCCGATTCCTCACCCGACAGTCAAGCCGCACCAGACTGGAGCCAACGCAAAGACCTCCACGCCGAATCATGCAATTTTGCAACTTTTGATTGACCGCGAAATCGATGACAAATTAGTATGACCCGCATCAAAGAGGAGACTGCTTGTTGAAATCCATCCTGCTCCTGGGCGCACTGCTGGCGGCCGCGGTGCCGGCGGTACAGGCTGCGCCCACCACGCCGGCGCAAACGCGCAGCTGCCACCTGCCCGGCGTCGAGGAAGCCCTGCGCTGCCTGACCTTGCCCGTCCCACTCGAACCCGGCAAGCCGGCCACCCTGAACCTGCACGTGACGATCGCCCCCGCCCTGCGCCAGGGTGCGCGGCCGGATCCGCTGTTCGTGCTGGCAGGCGGTCCCGGTGAAGCGGGCAGCGACGTGCTCCCCCTGTTGTCCACCGCCTTCAAGCGCGTACGCGCCACGCGCGACATCGTGTTCGTCGACCAGCGCGGCACGGGGCTGTCCGGCAAGCTGGAATGCCCGTCCGACGCCGACGCGGATGCGCAGCCGAGCGATGCCGATGCCGACGCCGCCCTGCGCCGCTGCATCGCGTCCAGCAAGGCGCCGTTCGCCGCGTACACGACGGCCGCCGCGGCGCGCGACATCGAATCCGTGCGCCGCGCGCTGGGCTATGACAAGATCAACCTGTGGGGCGGCTCGTACGGGACGCGCCTCGCGCAGGCGTATGCGCGCGCCTACCCCGCGGGCACGCGCGCCCTGCTGCTCGACGCCGTCGCCGCGCCCGACCAGGTGATCCCGGCCGGGGGCCGCGACAGCCAGGCCGCGCTCGACCAGTTGTTTGCCCAGTGCGCCAGGGATGCCGCCTGCGCCCGCGCCTATCCGAACCTGCGCGGCGAATTCGACGCCCTCGTCGGCAAGCTCGATGCCGCGCCGTTGACACTCAACCTGCCCGACCCGCGCACGGCGCGCCAGATCGACGTCACGATGACGAGCGCGCGCCTGCTCGACACCGTGCGCAACATGTTGTACGCGCCGGCCGACGCGCGCCGCCTGCCGTTCCTCGTGCACAGCGCGAGCGCGGGCCGCTGGCAGCCGTTCGTCGCGCGCCGCAACCTGGCCGCCGACTTTTCTCCCGACGGCTCGCCGGCCACGCTGCTGCACCTGGCCGTCGTCTGCGCCGAGGACATGCCGCGCTTTACGCCCGCGCTGGCCGCGAGCGATGCGAGTCCGCTGACGCGCACCTTGGCCGACCGCCTGCGCGGCCTGTGCCGCGCCATGAACGTGCCGGCCGTGCCGGAGACGCCCCCCACGCGCATCGCCGCGCCCGTGCTGCTGCTGTCCGGCGCCCAGGACCCGGTCACGCCGCCGCGCCGCGCCCAGGACGCCGCCCGCTTCATGGACCATGCCCAGCTGCTGACGGCGCCGAACGCCGGCCACGGCGTGTCGCAACTGGGCTGCGCCCCGCGCCTGTTGCGCACCTTCCTCGACCGGCCCGACGCGAAAGTCGACGGCGCCTGCCTGAACGAGATCCCGGCCCCGACCTTCCAGCTCGGCAGCGCCGGACCGCAACCCTGAACACAGGCCTCTCCTTATGATCGAAGCACATGAAGTCCGCAAGCACTTCGGCGCCGTGCAGGCGCTGGGAGGCGTCAGCTTCACGGCGCGCGACGGCCACATCACCGCGCTGCTGGGGCCCAACGGCGCCGGCAAGACGACCCTGCTGCGCACCCTCGTCGGGATGCTCAAGCGCGACCATGGGACCATCGCCATCGACGGCATCGACCCGGAACGCGACCCGCTCGCCGTGCGCGCCAACATCGGCTTCCTCACCGACCAGTTCGGGCTGTACGAGCGCCTGTCCACGCGCGAATACCTCACGTATTTCGGCGAGTTGAACGGCATGGACGGACGCGCGCTCGCCGCGCGCATCGACGAGGTCTCGGAAATGCTCGCGATGGACGACATCCTGGAACGCCGCAGCAAAGGATTTTCTCAGGGCCAGCGCATCAAGGTAGCCCTCGCGCGCGCACTGCTGCACCGCCCGCGCCACCTGCTGCTGGACGAGCCCACGCGCGGCCTGGACGTGATGAGCACTCGCGCCGTGCGCCATGCGCTGTCCACGCTGCGCAAGGAAGGATGCTGCGTCGTGATGGCCACACACGTGATGCAGGAGGTGAGTCATCTGTGCGACGACGTGATCGTCATCGCCAAGGGCCATACGGTGGCCCAGGGCACGCCGGACGACCTGTGCCGCCGCACCGGCATCGCCAACCTGGAAGACGCGTTCGTCCGCCTGGTCGGCACCGACGAAGGGATCGTCTCATGACCTCGAAATTCCTCGTCGTCTTCAAAAAGGAGTTCCGCGAATCGCTGCGCGACAAGCGCTCGCTCGGCCTCCTCGCCCTGTTCACGCTGATGTACCCGGTGCTGCTGGGCGTCCTGCTGCACCAGTGGATCGACCGCGCGACGAAGCCCGAGCGCGAAGGCATCGTGCTGGCCGTGATCGGCGGCGCGCAGGCGCCCACGTTGATGGCCCAGCTGAAGCAGAAGAACGTCACCGTGCGCGACACGCCGCCCATGGACGAAGCCGCGATCGGCGACCTGCTGCGCGCCCACAAGGCGGCGGCCGTGCTGCGCCTGCCCGGCAAGTACGCGAGCGACTACGCCGCGATGCGGCCCGCGCGCATCGAGCTGTGGTTCGACTCGTCGACGGAGCAGGATGGCCGGCGCGACGTCGAGGACGTGCTGAACGCCTACGGCGCCAACGTCGCCAGCGCGCGCCTGCTGGCGCACGGCGTGTCGCCGGCCGCGCTGTCGCCCGTGCAGGTACAGCGCTACGACACGGGCACGACGGCCGCGCGTTCGGCCGGCGTCATCGGCGGCATCCTCGGCTTCCTGTTCTTCCCCGCGTTCATCTGCGGCCTGTCCGCGGCGGTGGATTCCACGGCGGGCGAACGGGAACGGCGCTCGCTCGAAGTGCTGATGGCGCAACCCGTGCGCACGTGGGAACTCGTCGCCGGCAAGTGGCTCGCCGCCGCGGCGCTGGCAGTCATCGGCATCACGCTGGAGCTGATGCTGGCGCATGCGATCCTGTCGTGGATGCCGCTGGAAGAAATCGGCATGAGCTGGCGCGTGGGCTGGGGACGGCTGCTGCTCGTCTGCCTCGCGTCCGTGCCGCTGTCGCTGTTCGCGGCGGCCATGCAGATCGCGGTGGCGATGAACGCGCGCTCGTTCAAGGAGGCGCAGAGCGTGCTGTCGATCGTGATGCTGGTGCCGATGCTGCCGGGGCTCGCCGTGTCGATGCTGGAACTCAAAACGGCGTCGTGGATGTACCTCGTGCCGATGCTGTCGAACCAGACCCTGCTCCGCGAGACGGCGAAGGGCGGCGACATCGGCTTCCTGCCGTTCGTGCTGACGTTCCTCTGCTCCGCCCTCGCGGCGTGGGCGGCCGTCGCATTCGCCGCGTGGCGCATGAAGAGCGAGCGTTACGTGCTGGCCGTCTGAGGCGTTATCAGCACGGTGCGTCGCGCTGGCTTAGAATGAACGTCTTTACCTGTCAACAAAGCGGAGAAATCGATGGAAGTCAAAGTCAGCTGGAACGGACCCTCCGGGATGAGCTTCCGGGCCGAAACCGGCTCCGGCCACCTGGTGAACATGGATGGCGCCCCCGAGGGCGGCGGCCACAACCTGGCACCGCGCCCGATGGAAATGGTGCTGCTGGGTACCGGCGGCTGCACCGCCTACGACGTCGTGCTGATCCTCAAGCGCAGCCGGGAAGACGTGCGCGGTTGCGACGTCACGCTGAAGGCCGAGCGCGCCGAGACGGATCCGAAGGTGTTCACGAAGATCCACTTCCACTTCACCGTCACGGGCCGCAACCTCAAGGAAGCGACCGTCGAACGCGCGGTCAACCTGTCGCACGACAAATACTGCTCGGCGTCGATCATGCTGGCCAAGACGGCCGAGATCACGCACTCGTTCGAGATCGTCGAAGGCTGAGCCTCAGCCTCAGATGTAGTACGCCGTCGTGGTCATCACCTTGGCCATGGCGCGCATCGCGGCCTTGACCGGCAACGGCATCTCGGCCGCGCCCATTTCCTGCGCTTTTGCCCCGTGTTCGATCTCGTCGTCGCGCATCTGCGTGACGATCGCGCGCGACTTCGCGTCCTGCGGCGGCAACTGGTCGAGGTGGCTGTTCAGGTGCGCCTCGACCTGGCGCTCAGTCTCCACGACGAAGCCGAGGCTGACGGCGTCGCCCAGGCGCGATGCGACCGTCCCCAGCGCATAGGCGCCGGCATACCACAGCGGATTCAACAGGCTCGGCTGCGAACCCAGTTCGGCCAGGCGTTCGGCCGTCCAGGCCAGGTGGTCTTCTTCCTCGCGTCCGGATTTGGCGAACTGCGTGCGCATGGCCTGCGTCGACGCACGGCGGCCCTGGGCATCGTACAGCGCCTGGGCGCACACTTCGCCCACGTGGTTCACGCGCATCAGGCCAGCGCTGTGACGCTGTTCCTGGGTATTCAATTCGCAGTCCGGGGCAGAGACGCCCGGATTCGGCCGCGCGGCCTTCGCCACGCCGCCCACGACGCGCAAGGCCTTGTCGAAGCCGACGATCAGGTGGTCAAGAGGGTTGATGGTGCGGGTTGTCATGAGGGACCTTCTTCCAGCTTGTTGTTCGATAACCCGAATTATATGCCCTCGTCCGCCGCCCCTTCCTCACGTGTCTCCCGGGCACGCTTCTGCGCCTCCAGCCAGTCGTGCACGGGCCCTTCCACCTCCAGCTTCGAGATGTTTTTCGCGACGCCCAGGTTCAGCTCCAGCAGGAACGGGATCGAATCCGGCGGCACGTCGGTGCACGTGGTCGTGAACGCGGTCATGAAGCGCGCGGATTGCACGACCGGCAACACGTCCTTGCCGCTCATGAATTGCAGGACGCTCGTGATCGTGTGCCCGCCGCCGATCGTGTGGTAGATGAACCGGTTGAACTCGCGGTCCACGGTCTTGAAATCGATGGTTTCCTTCGTCATCAGGTTGGCCAGGTAGTAAAGGCCGACGGCGACACGGAACCAGTCCGTCGACTCGGCCCGGGTGCGGCCCTGGCGCATAACGGCCAGGATGTTGTCCTTGTTGATGAGAGTATCCATAGGACCATTATGCATGTTCTTGCCGGGCCAGGATATCACCGGCAATGTTGCCAGAATAGACATGAGTCGTTCCGCGCTGTATGCTGGCCTGCATCCTGCTCCCGCTTTTCTGCACTCTGGACTTGTGAAAATGCCGTGTGTCGCACCGCTGCTGCCGGGTCGGCTCCTTTTTAATACAATGCAACAGTCATGAAATACGTGCATTGTCACGAGCAATGGAGTCTCCATGGAATTACAAATCCGCAACTTGTCCAAGACCTATGCCAATGGCGTGGTCGCGCTGGACAGGGTCTCGCTGAGCATCCCGCCCGGGATGTTCGGCCTGCTCGGCCCCAACGGCGCCGGCAAGTCGACCCTGATGCGGATCCTCGCCACCCTGCAGGAATGCGACAGCGGCTCCGTCTTCCTGGACGACATCGACGTACTGGACGAAAAGGATGAAGTGCGCCGCCTGCTGGGCTATCTGCCGCAGGACTTCGGCGTGTACCCGAAAGTGACTGCCTACGAACTGCTCGACCATTTCGCGCAACTGAAAGGCTTGGCGCAGCGCCACCGCCGGCGCGAAGTCGTCGACGCGCTGCTGCAGCAGACCAATCTGTTCGAGGTGCGCAACCAGAAGATGGGCACCTTCTCCGGCGGCATGCGCCAGCGCTTCGGCATCGCCCAGGCGCTGCTCGGCGACCCGCAACTGATCATCGTCGACGAGCCGACGGCCGGCCTCGACCCGCAGGAACGCGTGCGCTTCCACAACCTGCTGTCCGACATCGGCGAGGACAAGACCGTGATCCTGTCCACGCACATCGTGTCCGACGTGGCCGACCTGTGCGCCAACATGGCGATCATCAACAAGGGCCACGTGCTGCTGTGCGGCGAGCCGGTGCGCCTCATCGAAGGCATCGAGGGCAAGATCTGGGCGCGGGTCGTCGGCAAGGCCGACCTGCCCGCGTTCCAGAAGCGCCACACCGTCATCTCCACGCGCCTGCTGTCCGGCCGCACCCTGATCCACGTGTACGCGGACCGCTATCCCGGCGATGACTTCGAGCCGATCCACCCGACCCTGGAAGACGTCTACTTCGCCACCATCGCCGGCCGCCACAACGACTTGGCCGGGAACTGCTGATTCATGGGCGCGCTCCTCGCCATCGCCGGCTTCGAGGCCCGGCAGCGCCTGAAGCTGCTGTCGACTTGGGTGTATTTCCTTGCCTTTTTCGCGCTGGCCCTGCTGTGGATGGCCGCCGCGGGCGGCGTCTTCAAGGAAGCCTTCGTCTCGTTCGGCGGCCGCGTGCTGATCAACGCGCCGCGCCAGATCGCGCTGAGCGCGGCGTTCCTCGGCTCCCTCGGCGTCATCGTCGTCGCCGCGATGATGGGCCGCTCGGTGCAGCAGGACTTCGAATACGAGATGCACCACTTCTTCTTCAGCGCCCCGATCCCGAAGTACGCGTACGTGTTCGGACGCTTCCTCGGCGCGCTGGCGACACTCGCCGTCGTGTTCTCGGCCATCCTGTTCGGCACCCTGCTGGGGGCCGCGCTGCCCGGCATCGATCCCGCCCGCCTGGGGCCGTATTCCGTCGCGGGCTACCTGCTGCCCTACTTCCTCACCCTGCTGCCGAACCTGTTCATCTTCGGCGCCATCTTCTTCGTGCTCGCGGCGCTCACGCGGCGCATGCTGCCCGTGTACGTCGCCAGCGTCGTCATGCTGATCGGGTACATCGTCGCGCCGTCGCTGGCGCGCGACCTCGATTACAAGACGCTCGCCGCGCTGATCGATCCGTTCGGCACGACGGCGCTGATCCGCCTCACCGAGTACTGGAACCTCACGGAGCGCAACACGCTGCAGGTCCCGTTCGCAGGCGTCTATCTGATCAATCGCGCCATCTGGTCGCTGTTCTCGCTCGTCGTCCTGCTGCTCGGCTATTGGCGCTTCAGCTTCGTATCCACGCCGGCCGGCCGGCGCGGCCAGGCGCGGCCCGAACCGGAAAGCGCGCCGCAAGCGCCGACCGGCATGGCCGACCTGCACGAGCCGCCCGATTTCGCCGCGCGCAACCTCGCCGTGCTGCTGGCCAGGTCGAGCTGGATGAATCTGCGCGAGGCGGTCAAGAACGTCTACTTCGCCGTGATCGTCCTGGCCGGCATGCTGACCCTCATCGTCAGCTCGCTGGACCTGGGCGCGATCTACGGCACGAAAACGTACCCGGTCACCTACATGGTGCTGGAACTCATACGCGACGTGTTCGCGCTGTTCGTCCTCATCGTCACGACGTTCTATGCGGGCGAGATGGTGTGGCGCGAGCGTGAGGCGCGCATGGCACAGATGATGGACGCGCTGCCCGTCCCGAGCTGGCTGCCGCTGGCCGCCAAGACCATCGCCCTCGTCGGCCTGCAGGTCCTGCTGCTGCTGGCCGCGATGGTGTGCGGGATGGGCATCCAGCTGGCGCACGGCTACCTGACCCTGGAACCGGGCCTGTACCTGGCGACGCTGTTCGGCATCCTGCTGCCCCGCTACGTGCTGCTGGCCGTGCTGGCGATCGCCGCGCAGGCCATCCTGAACCATAAATACCTCGCGTACTTCGCGCTGGTCACGTATTACGTCATCACGCTGTTCCTCGGCGGCTTCGGCCTAGACCACCCGATGCTCGTGTACGGCGCGCTGCCGGACATCACCTATTCCGCGATGAACGGCTTCGGCCACTACCTGCCGCTGCAGCGCACCCTGCAAATCTACTGGGGCGGCGCGGCGATCATCCTGTTCACCGTCGCGCTCGTGCTGTGGCCGCGCGGCGTGAGCGACAGCTTCGCCGAACGCCTGCAGCTGGCGCGCCGGCGCCTGACGCCGGGCGTGCTCGCCGGCTTCGCGGCCGGCATCCTCGTGTTCGCGGCCAGCGGCGGCCTGCTGTGGTACAACCTCGTCCACCTCGGCACCTACCAGACGGCCTGGCACAAGGAACAGGTACGCGCCGACTACGAGCTGCGCTACAAGCGTTTCGCCAAATTGCCGCAGCCGCGCATCACCGACGTCGGCCTGCAGGTCGACATCCATCCCGATACCCGCACGCTGAAGGTCCACGGCTTCTATCAACTGGAAAACCGGACGGCTTCTCCGATCCGCGACGTCATCCTGTTCCAGAAGCCCGGCCCCGACTTCCGTCCGCGCTTCGCGCAGGCGGCGCGGCTGCTGCGCGCCGATCCGCAGCACGGCTTTTATCACTACCTGCTGGCGTCTCCCCTGCAGCCGGGCGCGCGCACGGCGCTGGAATTCGACCTGCTGGACGCGCCGGGCGGGGTGCTGGGCCTGGGCCGCGACACGGCCGTCGTCGGCAACGGCACCTTCTTCAGCAATGAGGTGCTGCCGCACGTGGGCTACCAGCGCACGGTCGAGCTGGAGGACGACCGCGACCGCAAGCGCCACGGCCTCGCGCCGCGCGAACGCATGGCCGCGCACGAGAACGAAGCGGCGCGCGCGAACAGCTACATCGCCAACGACGCCGACTGGATCCGCTTCGACGCCGTCGTCAGCACGAGCCCGGACCAGACCGTGGTCGCGCCGGGCATGCTGGAGCAGGAATGGATGAGCGGCGGCCGGCGCTGGTTCCATTACAAGGCCGACAAACCCGTCCTGAATTTTTATACGTTCCAGTC
Organism: Massilia cellulosiltytica; assembly: GCF_047325105.1. Lineage (NCBI taxonomy): Bacteria > Pseudomonadati > Pseudomonadota > Betaproteobacteria > Burkholderiales > Oxalobacteraceae > Massilia > Massilia cellulosiltytica. The sequence continues at coordinate 5,901,093 of NZ_CP168562.1, forward strand.
GGCGCGCTACGAAGTGCGCCACGACCGCTGGCAGGACGTGACGATCGACGTCTACTACCACCCCGGCCACGAATTCAATGTCGACCGCATGATCCGCGGCGCCAAGGCGGCCCTGGAATACGGCACGAAGCACTTCAGCCCCTACCAGAACCGCGAACTGCGCATCGCGGAATTCCCCCGCTACGCGTCGTACGCGCAGGCGGCGCCGGGCACGATCCCGTTCTCGGAAAGCGTCGGCTTCATCGCCAAGGTCGATCCGGACTCGCGCAAGGATATCGACTACCCGTACTACGTCAGCGCGCACGAGGTGGGCCACCAGTGGTGGGCGCACCAGATCGTCGGCGCCGACATGCGCGGCGCGACCGTGCTGTCGGAAAGCCTGGCCGAATACACGGCGCTGATGTCGATGAAGAACACGCTGGGCTCCAGCAAGATGCGGCGCTTCCTGCGCTACGACCTCGAGGAATACCTGATGGGCCGCGCGCGCGAGAACAAGAAGGAGCTGCCGCTCGCGCAGAACGAGAACCAGAGCTACATCCACTACCACAAGGGCAGCCTCGCGATGTATCTGCTGCAGGACCTGGTCGGCGAGGATGCCGTCAACGGCGTGCTGCACGGCCTGCTGCTGGAGTATGCGTACAAGGGGCCGCCGTATCCGACCGTCGCGACGCTCGTCGAGCGCCTGCGCGGCGTCACGCCACCGGACAAGGCCTACCTGATCGACGACCTGTTCGAATCCATCGTCCTGTACGAAAACCACGTCGACGGCGCGACGGCGCGCCGCCGCCCGGACGGCAAATACGAGGTCGAGATCCGCGCCACCGCGGGCAAGGTGCGCGCCGGCGACCAGGGCGAGGAACAGCCGCAACAGCTGCGCGACTACATCGAATTCGGCGTGGATGACGAGGCGGGCAACCCGCTCGCGCGCGAGCGCAGGCTCGTGACGCAGGCCGACCAGCGGGTGGTCCTGGTGGTCGCCGGCCGCCCCGCACGGGCCGGTATCGACCCCGACAACAAGCTGATTGACAGGAAACCGACAGACAACATGCAGCCTGTCGACATGCACTGAACTTCACGTTATGATCTGGTCACAATATCCTGCTAGGAGACCTTCATGCCTATCGTCGCCGAACTGGCCGCCCAGATCCAGCAACTGTCCGCCCAGGACAGGCACGAGCTGTTGCGTCTGCTGATGGTGGACAGCGATGACGGCGACCAGGATGCCGACGAAGCGTGGCGCAACGAGATCGTGCGCCGCGTGAAGGCGATCCGCAACGGCGAAGCGGCCATTCGCGCCCTGCAGGACGACTGGCGCGAATAACGCCGGCGTTGAAGATAAAAAAACCGCGATGCCGGATGGGTCGCGGTTTTTTTTATCGTCATTCCCGCGAAGGCGGGAATCCATACTGAGTTCCGGAACTCGATGCATGCGCAATCAAGCAGATGCTTCGAATTCTGTACGTCAGCATGGGTCCCCGCCTTCGCGGGGACGACGTGATGTATTTATTCGCCCGCGACCGCCTTCTTGGACGCCGTCGCGCGCTTCGCCGGTGCCTTGCGGGCCGCGGCCGTCTTGGCCGGGGCCTTGGCCGCAGCAGCCTTGGCCGCCGGCTTTGCCGCAGCCTTGCGCGCGGCCGGCTTGGCGGCCGCCGTCTCCGCACCGCTGTCGGCACCGTCACCCTCGTCTTTCGCTTTCGCGCCCGGCTTGGCCTTGCGCTCCTCGAACTCGAAGCTGATCTTGCCGTCCTTGCCACGCACGAGGAAGGCCTTGAACGAGCGGCGGGTACGCTGCGACACGAAGCCCGGCAGCAGATCGGTCTTGCCGTCGTTCAGCAGCTTGGCCATCTGCTCCGGCAGGATTTCCTGCTGGAGGATGATGCGGCTGCTGCGGAAGTCGCAGGTCTTCGGCTTGGCCACCGTGTGCTCGCAGACGTACGCGAGGCCCATCTCGTAGACGTTGCCGGTGCATTTCGGGCACGGGCCGAGCGGGGTCTGGCCGGTGAAGTCGACGCCCTCGCCGTCCTCGCCTTCGTCCTGGTCCTGGCCGAAGTCGAACTCCAGCTTGTAGTTGTGGATGTCCTCGTCGCGCACGATGCGCAGGATCGCGGCGAACGGGCGGCCCATCTTCGAGCGGAAGCCCTGCAGCGGGCCGATCGTGCGGTTGGCCAGCAACTCCTCGACTTCCTCGATCTCGAACTGGCGGCCGCCCGGCACCTTGCTCATCGAGAAATCGCATTTGGTGCACGCGAAGCGGCGGTAGTTTTCCTTGACGACGCCGCCGCAGTTCGGGCACGGCGTGCGCAACGTCGCGTACTCGCCCGGGATCGTGTCGTTGTTGTATTCCTTGGCGCGCTTGACGATGATCTCGGTCATCTCGGCGATCTCGCGCATGAATTCTTCGCGCGAAATCTGGCCCTTTTCCATCTGCGACAGCTTGTGTTCCCACTCGCCCGTCAGTTCCGGCGCCGTCAATTCGTTCACGCCCAGGCCGCGCAGCAGGGTCATCAGCTGGAACGCCTTGGCCGTCGGGATCAGCTCGCGCCCTTCGCGCAGCAGGTATTTTTCCGTCAGCAGGCCTTCGATGATCGCCGCGCGCGTGGCCGGCGTGCCGAGGCCCTTGCCGGCCATCGCGTCGCGCAGTTCGTCGGAATCGACCAGCTTGCCGGCACCTTCCATCGCCGACAGCAGCGTCGCTTCGTTGTAGCGCGCGGGCGGTTTGGTGACGAGGCCGTTGGCGTTGACCTTTTCGGTGAGCACCTTCTCGCCCTTCGCCACCGGCACGAGGCTGGCGCCGTCCTTGTCGTCGCCCGTCGTGTCCTTGCCGTACACGGCCAGCCAGCCGGGGTTCGTCATGACCTTGCCTTCGGTCTTGAACTGGTGGCCTTCCACTTCCGTGTAGCGGGTCGTGACGAGGAATTCCGCGGCCGGGAAGAACACGGCCATGAAGCGGCGGGTGACGAGGTCGTACAGTTTCTGTTCCGGCTCGGACAGGTTCTTCGGCACGACGCCGGTCGGGATGATCGCGAAGTGGTCCGAGATCTTGCTGTTGTCGAAGATGCGCTTGTTCGGCTTGACCCAGCCCTTGTCCAGGATCTGCTTGGCGAACTGGTGGTAGTTCGAATTGCCTTTCAACACTTCCAAGGTCGACTTGACGGTGTCCAGGTAGTCTTCCGGCAGCGCGCGCGCATCGGTACGGGGATAGGTCAGCACCTTGTGCTTTTCGTACAGCGCCTGGGCCAGGCCCAGCGTGTTCTTGGCCGAGAAGCCGAAGCGGCCGTTGGCCTCGCGCTGCAGCGACGTCAGGTCGAACAGCGCGGGCGCCATCGACGTCGTCGGTTTCGATTCCTCGGTGACATTACCTTGCTTGCCCATGCAAGCGGCGACGATCGCTTCCGCGTCGACCTTGGCCCACAGGCGCTCGGCGCGTTTTTCCGGGTCGGCGTCGTCCTTCTTGAACTTCGTGTCGAGCCAGCGGCCTTCGTACATGCCGGCTCCGGCGCGGAATTCCGCGCGCACTTCCCAGTAATCGCGCGCAACGAATTTCTTGATCTTCTCTTCGCGCTCGACGACGATCGACAGCGTCGGCGTCTGCACGCGGCCCACGGTCGTCAAGTAGAAGCCGCCCTCTTTCGAGTTAAACGCGGTCATCGCACGGGTGCCGTTGATGCCGATCAGCCAGTCCGCTTCCGAGCGGCAACGTGCGGCATCGGCGAGCGGCAGCATTTCCTTGTCGCTGCGCAGGTGGGCGAAGCCGTCGCGGATCGCGGTCGGCGTCATCGACTGCAGCCACAGGCGCTTGACAGTCTGCTTGGCCTTGGCGTTCTGGGCGATCAGGCGGAAGATCAGTTCACCTTCGCGGCCCGCGTCGCATGCGTTGATCAGGGTGTCGACATCCTTGCGCTTGATCAGCTTGTTCAGCACTTTGAGGCGCGACTCGGTCTTCGCGATGGGATTCAGCGCGAAGTACGGCGGAATCATCGGCAGGTGCGTAAAACTCCATTTGCCGCGCTTGACGTCGTATTCCTCGGGCACCGCGATCTCGAGCAGGTGGCCGACGGCGGACGACAGGACGTATTCGTCGGATTCGAAATACTCATCGTGCTTGGTAAAGCCGCCGAGCGCCTTGGCGATGTCGTTCGCCACGGAGGGCTTTTCGGCAATGATGAGGGCTTTGGTCATAGGGTTCCTAAGTCGGGCGGCGATGTAAGCCGGCCGTTTGATAGCTTATTAGTAACAACTGGCAGATAGCGGCCAATGATAAGCGGGTTGCCGCGCAATCCGCAAGTAGACTCTGCCTGCGTGCGCCTTGATGCAACCCGGCCATGCTGCCTTGAAAAATACGCGTGATCTTGCTCTACCGCAAGAAAAAACGGGGCCGCAGCCCCGTTTCACTATGTAGATGATAGCACCGTCAATGCAGCAGGCGCGGCGCCGCATCTTCCTCGTCCGACCCGAACAGGTCGTCGAACATCAGCGCGTCCGGCTCCTTGCCCTGGCTCCACAGGAGCATCAGGACGATGATCTTCAGCTTGCCCAGCGTGACAGGCGATTCGTCCAGCGCCAGCGCGCGTTCGATGACGATCTCGCGCTGCGACGCGGTCAACAGGCCGGCCAGTTCCAGGAACTGGATGAAGCCGACAGCGGCACTGCCGAGCGTATCGACTTCCTGGGCGATATAAAAGCGCGTACCGCTCGATTCGAGGGCCGGATTGGTAGTCCCGGCCATTTCCGTCAGGCCATTCAGCCAGTCCAGCGCCTCGGAAATTTCGACATCGTCGAAACCGACGGCAGACAGCTTGCGTGCCAGGGCAGCCGGCTCGGGGCAGGCATCGGGACGATAATACGTCTCGTAAAGATAGACTAGGATGTCGAACATGGTGACGCTACTGTAGCAGCTAAGCTCCGTGCGGCACAAGTGCGTCACGTGCTCCACTGCCGTGCGGAAACATCAGCGTTGTTTATCGGCCTTATCGCCTTCGCCACCCCATTTTCCGCTCATTATCCCTTCCATATCCTCTGGATGAGGCCTCCCGGCAGCCGTTCGAGACGCCCTGACAACTCCAGCACGAGCAGGCGCGCGGCCAGTTCTCCGGGGCTACAGCCGAGGCGCGCCAGCAATATGTCGGATTCGACGGGGTCGTGGCCGAGGGCGTCCAGCAGCGCGGCGTCCGCCGGCATGCTGGAGTGCCTGGCGGCACTGTTATCCATCTTGGTATCTGTTAACGACATATCTGGCGGGGGTAGCCGGGCCGCTTGCTGCGCCACCAGCGGCGACAGCGCGAGCGCTTCCAGGACGTCCCGCGCCGTGTCGACGAGCTTCGCGCCTTCGCGGATCAGCATGTGGCAGCCCTTGGCCAGCGCGGCGTGGATGGAGCCGGGAATCGCGAACACGTCGCGCCCCTGCTCGGCCGCCTGGCGCGCCGTGATCAGCGAGCCGGACCGCACCGCCGCCTCCACGACGAGGACGCCGGCCGCGAGACCGCTGATGATCCTATTCCGCTTCGGGAAATTGCCCGGCAGGGGCGGCGTGCCGATCGGATATTCGCTGACGATGCAGCCTTCCAGCGCGATGCGCTCGCACAGGTCGCGGTTGCGGGCGGGATAGGCGAGGTCCGCTCCGGTGCCGACGACGGCGACCGTCCCGCCGCAACGGCGCAGCGCGCCCTCGTGCGCGGCCGCGTCGATGCCGAGCGCGAGACCGGACACGATGCACAGGCCGGCACCGGATAACGCTTCCGCGAACGCCAGCGCATTCGCCCTGCCTTGCGCGCTGGCATTGCGGCTGCCGACGACGGCCAGGCACGGGCCATCCAGCACATGGGGCAGTCCTCTAATATAAAGAAGCAAAGGCGGATCGGGGATCCGGGCCAGCAGCTCGGGATAGCCGGGCTCGCCCAGCGCGACGACGTGGCGGCCGGGCAGCGCAAGCCAGTCCAGCGTGGCATCGAGCAGTTTGCGGGTGGCATCGGCCGGCGGTTGCAGCAGCGCGTGCGCCTGGGCCGGGTGCACGTGGGCGGCCAGCGCCGAATAGTCGGCGGCGAACACGGCGTCCGGGCTGCCGAACGCGTCCAGCAGTGCGGCGGCCGTGCGCGGTCCGATGCCGGCGGTGCGCTCCAGGCGGAGCCAGGCTGCCAGGGAAGAGGATCGTGCAGGCGCTGCGGAAAGGTCCGTGTCCTGCACGGTGGATTCACTCCGGTGATCGTGCGACGTCGCCGACCTGCACCGGCTGCGTCACCTGCATGACCAGTCCGTAAGAGACGTGGTCGAAAACCCGGAAGATGAACAGGTCGCCGTATTGCTCGTCCGGGAGCCTCAGTTTCGCCTTGCCGAACCCGAGGAAACCTTTGCTTTCCGGGTCCGTCACGGTCTGCCCGAGATGATAAAGCCGCAGCACGGCGCCGACATCGAGTCCGTCAAGCGTGCCCCGGTTGACAGTCACCACCTGGTTCTGCGACGCGTAATTCGATTCGGACGCGAGCGCCATCACGCGCGCCGCCACCGGCCGCGCGGGCGCGTGCGGGACATAGTTGCGCACCGGCGTGGCCGGCGTCGGCAACAGACGGTCGCCGACGCCCATTTCCTTCACGGAGCGGGTGACGGCGAACGTGTGGACGTCCGTGCCCGGCCCCGCTTCCTTCACGAGGCGGGCCGTGCCGACATACGCCGCTTCGTGGGCAACGACCTTGCCGGACTCCGGATCGACCAGTTCCTTGCCCGGCCGGAAGACCTGGAAACTGGTTGCGCCGTCGAGCGCGCCGCGCACATAGATGCGGTCGCCCTCGCCCAGGTACAGCCGGTCTTCCTGCGCGGCGACGATGCGCGCGGCATTCGCCAGTGCCTGCGCCTCGACGACGAGCGGCTGGGTCAGGAACGGTTCGATCGCGCCGGCCGGAATCGCGGGCACGGCATTGTCCTGGCCGATATTTTCCGTGCGCAATTGCGGAGCGAGACGCACGAGGGGAGGCTCGCCGGCATCCGTGTCGCTGCCCGGCTTGTTCAGCGTCAGGCGGCCGCGGGCGCGATCGAAATAGACGACCTGGCCCGGATAGATCCAGTGCGGATTGCGGATCTCGTCGCGGTTCATGCCCCACACCTGGGGCCAGCACCACGGGTGCTCGAGGAAGGCGCCGGAAATGTCCCACAAGGTATCGCCCTTGACGACGACGTGCTGGTCGGGGGCATTCGGGCGGAAGGCGCAGTTCGTGGCGGCCTGGGCGGAAACGGCGGCGCAGGAGGCGAAAAGGGCCGCGGCGGCGGCGCGGATCGCGAGCGACCGGGCAACGCCTGTGCTAAAATTTTTCATTGGAGAGTCCGTAAAGTGCCGTATCGACACGGGTGCTACGCCACCTCGGCCGGCAACAACGCAGGAACCAGACGACTCTTCGACCGCGCAGCGGATCATGAAGGGTCGCAATAGTTGCCTTACTGAATCAAATTCTGCCGAGAAATCCCTGAACTAGCAAGACAAACCGCACCCGGGAGCGGGGGCGGCGTGTTGCGTTTATGCCCGCGCGGCCCAATATACCGATTACTGATTGATTTCGAATACACAGCCATGGCCTTACTGAACATTCTCCGCTACCCCGACCCGCGCCTGCACAAGGTTGCCAAGCCGGTCACCGAATTCGGCGACCGCCTCCACACGCTGGTGGCGGACATGGCCGAGACCATGTACGACGCCCCGGGCGTGGGCCTGGCCGCCACGCAGGTGGACGTGCACGAGCGCATCGTCGTCATCGACGTGACCGAGACCAAGGACAACCTGCTGGTCTTCGTCAACCCGGAAATCGTCTGGTCCAGCCCGGACAAGCAGGTCTATGACGAAGGCTGCCTGTCCGTGCCGGGCATCTATGACGGCGTCGAGCGTCCTTCGCGCGTGAAAGTGCGTGCCGTCGACCAGTTCAACAAGCCGTTCGAGATCGAGGCCGACGGCCTGCTGGCCGTGTGCATCCAGCACGAGCTGGACCACTTGATGGGCAAGGTTTTCGTGGAATACCTGTCGCCGCTGAAGCGCAACCGCATCAAGACGAAGCTGCAGAAGGAAGAACGCGACATGCAGCGCTCGTCCGCCCGCCGCGCATGAGCAGGGAGAAAATGCGGGTCGTCTTCGCCGGCACGCCGGAATTCGCCGCCGTCGCCCTGCGCGCCCTGCTCGACGCGGGTTTCACTGTCCCGCTCGTGCTGACCCAGCCGGACCGCCCGGCCGGCCGCGGCATGCAGCTGCAGGCGTCCGCCGTGAAGCAGGTCGCCGTCGCGCACGGCATCGAGGTGCTGCAGCCGCTGTCGCTGCGCATGGATGCGAAGGATCCGCAGCGCGCGGCCGAGGCGAAGGCCGCGCACGAGCGCCTGCAGGCGACGGCGTACGACGTGATGGTCGTGGCGGCCTACGGCCTGATCCTGCCTCGCTCCACGCTGGACATCAAACCGTGTATCAATATCCACGGTTCCATCCTGCCCCGCTGGCGCGGCGCCGCCCCGATCCACCGCGCGATCGAAGCGGGCGATGCCGAGACGGGCGTCACGATCATGGAAATGGAAGAAGGCCTGGACACGGGCCCGATGCTGCTGATCGAGCGCATCGCCATCGGCGACACGGACACGACCGGCAGCCTGCACGACAAGCTGGCTGCGCTCGGTGGCCGCATGATCGTCGAGGCTTTGCAAAAAATGGCGCAGGGACAACTGGAAGCCGTACCCCAGCCGGAAGACGGCGTGACCTATGCGGCCAAGATCGGCAAGGAAGAAGCGAAGCTGGACTGGACGCTGCCCGCCGTCGAGCTGGCGCGCAAGGTGCGTGCGTTCAACCCGTTCCCGGGTGCGCATGGCCAGGCGGGCGCGACCACGATCAAGATCTGGAACGCCCAACCGGCGGACGGCCACGGCCAGCCGGGCCAGGTGCTGCAGGCGGATGCGCAGGGTATCGTCGTCGCGTGCGGCACGGGCGCGCTCCGTGTGACGGAACTGCAAAAGCCGGGTAGCAAGCGCCTGGCGGCAGGCGAGTTCCTGAAAGGCTTTTCGTTCGACGGACTCGCGTTCGTGTAACTACCTGCAGCAATAATGAAGAAGGGCATCAACCGGTTCGCGCCGGTGATGCCCTTTTTGCTTTCTGTCGGATGGCATGCCGTTCCGGCATCAGGTCTGCAAATCAGCGGGGCGCTGTGCCCCGACCATCAGGACATGAAAGGAATCAGTGCTGCTCGCCCTGAGCACGCACGCGATTCGCTTCCATGTATTCACGCAGGACCTGGTTGATGCGGGTCTGGTAGCCGGGGCCAGCCGACTTGAACCATTCCAGCATGTCCACATCCAGGCGGATGGTGACGATTTGTTTCACGCCAGTGACAGCGTGGGCCTTGGTCGGGGTGTTGTCTTCGTTGCGGACTGCCGGCTGGTCCCACTCAGGCTCGTACTCTTTATTCATTTGCAATTCTTCCCATTTTGGCGGCGGAGCGACGGTCCGCACTTTCCGTTGATTGGACTGATACAGATCAATGAAACCGCGCCAGCGGCGGTCTCAATGGGATTTATTGTCACCTCTGTATGTATCCGGGAAATTGCTAATATGGGGCAATTTGTATCTCAATGTAACAATACGACAGTTGAAACAATACGTTACAAACGTCTTTACACTCGCGTCCGAATTCGAGCGAACCGTGGCCCTTGGGCCGCATCGGGAACAAACTCGGCCAGTAACGGTATAATCACAGACCCGCCTCATATTTATCCAGCCGCTCTCAGGAAAGCCCTACGATGAACACCGCCGCCCACGCCATGTCCCCCGTCGAAGCCCAGCTGCGCGAAGCCCTCGCCCGCCGCATCATGATACTGGACGGCGCGATGGGCACGATCATCCAGCAATACAAGCTCGACGAGCAGGCCTACCGCGGCGGCCCGAACGGCCGCTTCATCGATTTCACGGCTCCCGCCGACAGCGGAGCACGTGAACTGTTCGTCAAGGGCAACAACGAATTGCTGAACCTGACGCAGCCGCAGATCATCCAGGAAATCCACGAACGCTACCTGGCCGCCGGCGCCGACATCATCGAGACGAACACGTTCGGCGCCACCGGCGTCGCCCAGGACGACTACCACATGGCGCATCTCGTACGCGAGATGAACGTGGCAGCCGCGCAGCTCGCCCGTGCCGCCTGCGTGAAATACTCGACGCCGGACAAGCCCCGCTACGCCGCCGGCGCCCTCGGCCCGACGCCGAAGACGGCTTCCATTTCGCCGGACGTGAACGACCCGGCCGCCCGCAACGTGACGTTCGACCAGCTCGTGACGGCGTATTACGAACAGGTCGATGCGCTCGTCGAGGGCGGCGTCGACCTGCTGCTCGTCGAGACCATCTTCGACACGCTGAACTGCAAGGCCGCGCTGTTCGCCATCGACCAGTACTTCACCGAGCATCCGGAAACGCCGCGCGTGCCGCTGATGATCTCCGGCACCGTCACCGACGCGTCGGGCCGCATCCTGTCCGGCCAGACCGTGTCCGCGTTCTGGAATTCCGTGCGCCACGCGAAGCCGCTGACGATCGGCCTGAACTGCGCACTCGGCGCCGCCCTGATGCGCCCGTACGCCGAGGAACTCTCGCAAATCGCCGATACGTTCGTCTGCATCTACCCGAACGCCGGCCTGCCCAACCCGATGAGCGACACGGGCTTCGACGAACTGCCGTCCGACACCTCGGCCCTGCTGCGCGAATTCGCCGACGCCGGCTTCGTCAACATCGCCGGCGGCTGCTGCGGCACGACGCCGGAACACATCCAGGCCATCGGCGATCTGCTGAAAGACTGCCCGCCGCGCACCGTGCCCGAGATCCCTGTCGCGCTGCGCCTGTCCGGCCTGGAGCCGTTCGTCGTCGACGCCACCTCGCTGTTCGTCAACGTCGGCGAGCGCACCAACGTCACGGGCTCGAAGGCGTTCGCGCGCATGATCCTGAACGAGCAGTTCGACGAGGCGCTGTCCGTCGCGCGCCAGCAGGTCGAGAACGGCGCCCAGGTCATCGACATCAACATGGACGAGGCGATGCTCGATTCGCAGGCCGCGATGACGCGCTTCCTGAACCTGATCGCATCGGAACCGGACATCTCGCGCGTGCCGATCATGATCGACTCGTCGAAGTGGTCCGTGATCGAGGCCGGCCTGAAATGCGTGCAGGGCAAGGCCATCGTCAACTCGATCTCGATGAAGGAAGGCGAAGAGGAATTCCTGCGCCAGGCCTCGCTGTGCCGCCGCTACGGCGCCGCCGTGATCGTGATGGCCTTCGACGAGAAGGGCCAGGCCGACACGTTCGAGCGCAAGATCGAGATCTGCAAGCGCGCCTACGACACCCTCGTGCAGAAGGTCGGCTTCCCTCCCGAAGACATCATCTTCGACCCGAACATCTTCGCGATCGCCACCGGCATCGAGGAGCACGACAACTACGCCGTCGACTTCATCAACGCCACGCGCTGGATCCGCGAGCACCTGCCGTACGCGAAGGTGTCGGGCGGGGTCTCCAACGTGTCGTTCTCGTTCCGCGGCAACGACCCGGCCCGTGAAGCGATCCACACGGTGTTCCTGTACCACGCCATCAAGGCCGGCATGACGATGGGCATCGTCAATGCAGGTATGGTCGGCGTGTACGACGACCTCGATCCGGAACTGCGCGAGCGCGTGGAAGACGTGGTGCTGAACCGCCGCGCCGACGCCACCGAGCGCATGATCGAATTCGCCGGCACCCTGAAGGCCGGCGGCGCGAAGCAGGAACAGAACCTCGAGTGGCGCAACGCGCCCGTCGGCAAGCGCCTGGCGCACGCGCTCGTGCACGGCATCACGCAGTGGATCGTCGAGGACACGGAAGAAGCGCGCCAGCAGATCGCCAATGAAGGCGGCCGCCCGATCCAGGTGATCGAAGGCCCGCTGATGGACGGCATGAACGTCGTCGGCGACCTGTTCGGCCAGGGCAAGATGTTCCTGCCGCAGGTCGTGAAATCGGCGCGCGTGATGAAGCAGGCCGTGGCCCACCTGATCCCGTTCATCGAGGAAGAAAAGGCGGCGGAAGAAGCGCGCACGGGCATCGTCGCGAAACCGAAGGGCAAGATGGTGATCGCCACGGTGAAGGGCGACGTGCACGACATCGGCAAGAACATCGTCTCCGTCGTCCTGCAATGTAATAACTTCGAGATCGTCAACATGGGCGTGATGGTGCCCGCATCCGAGATCCTCGCGAAAGCGAAGGCGGAGAACGCGGACATCATCGGCCTGTCTGGCCTGATCACGCCGTCGCTCGAAGAGATGGCCCACGTCGCGCGCGAGATGCAGCGCGACCCGTGGTTCCGCGACCGCCGCATTCCGCTCTTGATCGGCGGCGCGACGACGAGCCGCGCGCACACGGCCGTCAAGATCGCGCCCCATTACGAAGGCCCGGTCGTGTACGTGCCGGACGCGTCGCGCTCCGTCTCCGTCGGCCAGTCGCTCGTGACGGCGGAAACGCGCGACGGCTACGTCGCCGAGATCGCGGAAGACTACGTGCGCATCCGCGAACAGCACGCGAACAAGAAGGCGCTGCCGATGGTGAGCCTGGCGCAGGCGCGCGCGAACAAGGCGCAGCTGGCGTTCTCGCCTTTGAAACCGAAGTTCATCGGCCGCCGCGTCTTCAAGAACGTCGACCTCGGCACGCTCGCCCGCTACATCGACTGGGGCCCGTTCTTCCAGACCTGGGACCTGGCCGGCCCGTATCCCGCGATCCTGACCGATGAAGTCGTGGGCGAAGCGGCGGCGAAGGTGTTCGAGGAAGGCCAGGCGATGCTGAAGAAGATCATCGACGGGCGCTGGCTGACCGCCAACGGCGCCATCGCGCTGCTGCCCGCGAACAGCGTCAACGACGACGACATCGAGATCTACACGGACGACACCCGCAGCGAAGTCGCCTTCACGTACTACGGCCTGCGCCAGCAGGGCGTCAAGCCCGTCGTCGACGGCGTGCAGCGCCCGAACCAGTGCCTGGCCGACTTCATCGCGCCGAAATCGTCCGGCATCGCCGACTACATCGGCATGTTCGCCGTGACCGCGGGCATCGGCGCCGAGAAGATCGAGAAGCGCTTCGAGGCCGCGGGCGACGATTACTCGTCGATCATGGTCAAGGCCCTGGCCGACCGCCTGGCCGAAGCCTTCGCCGAATACATGCACGAGCGCGTCCGCACGGACCTGTGGGGTTACGTCGCGGACGAGAAGCTGTCGAACGAGGCCCTGATCAAGGAAGAATACGTCGGCATCCGTCCGGCGCCGGGCTATCCGGCGTGCCCGGAGCACACCGTCAAGGCGGACCTGTTCAAGACCCTGCAGGCCGACGAGATCGGGATGCAGCTGACGGAATCGTTCGCGATGTATCCAGGGGCCGCCGTGTCGGGCTTCTACTTCTCGCATCCGGAGTCGAAGTATTTCGTGGTCGGCAAGATCGGGCCGGACCAGCTCGAGGACATGGCCAAGCGCCGCGGCATGGCCAAGGACGAGCTGGAACGCTATCTCGCGCCGAATCTCTGATCAGTCGGGGTCGGAGCACACCCGGGAACACCATGCTCCGACCCCGAAAGAATGAATGAACCGGGTTTGTCCCGCGCACGCTTGAAACACTTGGCGATTCGCCAAGGTTGTTCCGGTATGATCGGCTGAATTCGTCAATTCTGACGATTCAGCGCGCGCGGGAGGGGTGGGAATGTCCATACAAGCAAGGCGGCATGAGGACGTCGGCATTTTTGACGGATTCCCGGTACAACCGCCTAACGAGCTCGACACGCTGCGCCAGGCGATCGAGCACCGCCTCGGCCACTGGCTGAACCCTGACGCCGCGCGCGCCGACCTCCTGAATGCCGACCTTCTAAACGCAGCCATGCGCGCGGCCGCCCTTGGCGCCGGCAAGCGCATGCGCCCCCTCCTCGTCATGCTCGTCGCGCGCGACCTCGGTTGCACGTCGCCCGCGCTCGTCGACGTCGCCTGCGCCGTCGAGCTGGTGCACGCCGCCTCGCTGATCCTGGACGACATGCCGTGCATGGACAATGCGCTGCTGCGCCGCGGCCGGCCCACGGTCCACGTGCAGTTCGGCGAGGACGTGACGATCCTCGCCGCCATCGCCCTGCTCAGCCGCGCCTTCGGCATCCTCGCCGCCGCCCCGGACGTCCCGCCGGCCGTGCGCGCCCGCCTCGTTGCGCGGCTGGCCGAGACGGTCGGCACGCAGGGCCTCGTGCAGGGCCAGTACCTCGACCTGCGCGGCAACCGCGGCACGGAAAACGACATCGCCGTCACCAACGAACTCAAGACGGGCGTGCTGCTGGGCGTCGCCGTCGACATGGCCGCGATCGTCGCCCAGGCCGAGGATACCGTCGCCGCGTCGCTGCGCGCCTTCGCCCTCGCGGCCGGCCACGCGTTCCAGCTGCGCGACGACTTCCTCGACGTGGCGGGCAACGACAGCGCCGTCACCGGCAAGGACACCGGCAAGGATGCGCACAAGGCAACGCTCATCAACGCCGTCGGCCAGGACGAGGCGCGGCGCCGCCTCGCGCTGCACCTGCACGACGCCGAGCGCCACCTGGCCGACGCCCTCGGTCCCCGTCCCGACACGCGCCGCTTCGTCGACGGCCTGTTCGGCCGCGTGCCCACGGGCGCGCCCAACTGACGTGGCCCACTTCGGCGTCGTCGCGCCTGCCTTCCTCAGCCACTTCACGACCCTGAGTGCGCTGGCGGGCGCGCTCGTCGACCGCGGCCACAAGGTGACGTTCATCCACCGGCCGGACGCGGCCATGTTCGTGCGCGACCCGCGCATCGGCTTCCACGCCGTCGGCACGGCCACGCATCCCCCGGGATCGCTGGCGGCGTCCATGCGCCTTGCGGCGAATCCCGGCGGCCCGCTGGGCGTCGCGCGCGTGATCCGCGACATGGCCCGCTCGACGACGATGCTGTGCGAGACGCTGCCGGCCGCCGTCGAGCGCCTCCGCATCGACGCCCTCCTCGCCGACCAGATGGAAGCGGCGGGCGGCCTCGTGGCTGAGGCGCTGGGCCTGCCCTTCATCTCCATCGCGTGCGCGCTGCCGGTGAACCGCGAGCCCGGCATCCCGCTGCCCGTCATGCCGTTCGGTCCCGGCACCGATGCGAAGTCGTTGAAGATCGTCGAAGAGAGCACACGCGTGTACGACTGGATGATGCGGCCGCACCGGCGCGCCGTCGAAGCGCAGGCGCGCCGCCTCGGCGTGCCGGTGCGCGGGATGCTGCACGAGTTCCTGTCGCCGCGCGCGCAGATCAGCCAGACGGTGGCGGCCTTCGAATTCCCGCGCCGCGCGCTGCCGCCGCATTTCCACCACGTGGGGCCGCTGCGGCCGGTGGCGGACCGTCCGGATACGCGCACGCTGCCCGCCATCGCCGCCGATCGTCCGTTCGTGTTCGCCTCGCTGGGCACGATGCAGGGCGGGCGCTTCGGCCTGTTCCTGCGCATCGCGAAGGCCAGCCGCGAAGCCGGCGTGCAGCTGCTGCTCGCCCATTGCGGGGGCCTCGGCAAGCGCCACGAAACGGCATTGCTGAAGGCCGGCGCGACGTGGGTCACGGACTTCGCGCCGCAACAAGCCGCGCTCGCGCGGGCGGACGCCGTCATCTCGCACGCGGGCTGGAACACGGTGATGGACGCCGTCGCCGCCAGGACCCCGATGCTCGCGCTGCCCATCGCGTTCGACCACCCTGGCGGCGCCGCGCGCATGCGCCATGCGGGCGTGGGCATCCAGGCGTCGGCCCGTTTTACCGGCGCCGGCCGGCTCGCGCGCCACCTCGTCCGCCTGCTGGACGACCCGACGTTCACGCAGCGCCTGGAACCACTGGCCGCCAACGTGGCGCTGGCCGGCGGCACCGCGCGCGCGGCCGACATCGTCGAAGCGGCGCTGTCATGAGCGCCTACGACCTGATCCTCGCGGGCGGCGGCCTCGCCAACGGGCTGATCGCGTGGCGCCTGCGCACGCACCGCCCCGACCTGCGGATCCTGCTGCTCGAACAGGACGCGCACATCGGCGGCAACCACACGTGGTCGTTCCATGCGAGCGACCTCGATGCGGAAGAACTGGACTGGATCGCGCCGCTGGTCACGCAGCGCTGGCCGCGCTACGACGTGCGCTTTCCCGACCATGCGCGCACCCTGGAGGGCGACTACTGCAGCATCGCATCGGCCGATTTCGCGCGCGTCATCGAAGCCGCGCTGGGCCCCGCGCTGCGCACGCAGGCGCGCATCGCGGCGCTGACGCCGACGCACGTGGAGCTGGACGACGGCACGTTCCTGCACGCGCGCGCCGTGATCGACGGCCGCGGCCCGCTGCCGGATGCCGGCCTCGCGCTGGGCTGGCAGACGTTCCTCGGCCAGGAAGTGCGCCTCGCGGCGCCGCACGGGCTGGCGGCGCCCATCATCATGGACGCGAGCGTCGCGCAGCAGGGCGGCTACCGCTTCGTCTACGTGCTGCCGTTCGGGCCGGACCGGCTGCTGATCGAGGACACGCACTACGTCGACGCCGCCGCGCGCGACGCGGACCGCCTGCGCGCCAACATCGCTGCCTATGCATCGCAACGCGGCTGGCGCATCACGCAGGTCCTGCGCGAAGAACACGGCGCGCTGCCGATCGTGCTGGCGGGCGACGTCGAGCGCTACTGGCACCACCTGCGCGGCCAACCGTGCGCCGGCCTGCGCGCCGGGCTGTTCCACTTCACGACGGGCTACTCGCTGCCGCATGCGCTGCGGCTGGCGCGGCGTCTCGCCGGACTGTCCGTCATGGACGCCCCCGCGCTGTTCGGTGCGATCCGCGCCGACGCGCGTGCCGCGTGGCGCGAGCAAGGCTTTTATCGCCTGCTGAACCGCATGCTGTTTTTGGCCGGCAGCCCGGACGCGCGCTGGCGCGTGATGCAGCGCTTCTATCGCCTGCCCGCCCCTCTGATCGCCCGCTTCTACGCGGGCCGCACGACCCTGCCTGACAAGGCGCGCATCCTGTCCGGCAAGCCGCCCGTCCCCGTGCTGCAGGCACTGGACGCGGCGCGCCGCATCCACCCTCACCAGATCGGGACATCCGCATGAACGCATCGAACACCGCCGTCGTCGTGGGCGCCGGCTTTGGCGGCCTGGCGCTGGCCATCCGCCTGCAGGCGCAGGGCGTGCAGACCACCTTGCTGGAAAAGCGCGACAAGCCGGGCGGCCGCGCCTACGTGTACGAGGACGAAGGCTTCGTGTTCGACGCGGGGCCCACCGTCATCACGGATCCGTCCGCGCTCGAAGAACTGTTCACGGCGGCCGGCCGGCGCATGGCCGACTACGTGGAGCTGCTGCCCGTCTCTCCGTTCTACCGCCTGTGCTGGGAAGACGGCAGTCATTTCGATTACGCGAACGACCAGGAGGCGCTGGACCGCCAGATCCACGCGCGCAACCCCGCCGACGTCGCCGGCTACCGGCGCTTCCTCGCCTATTCGCAGGCCGTGTTCGCGGAGGGTTACCTGAAGCTGGGCGCGGTGCCGTTCCTGTCGTTCCGCGACATGATCTCGGCCGGGCCGCAGCTCGCGCGCCTGCAGGCGTGGCGCAGCGTGTACGGCATCGTGTCCCGCTTCATCCAGGACGAACAACTGCGACAAGCATTCTCGTTCCACTCGCTGCTCGTGGGCGGCAATCCGTTCGCCACGTCGTCGATCTATACGCTGATCCACGCGCTGGAACGCCAGTGGGGCGTATGGTTCCCGCGCGGCGGCACCGGCGCGCTCGTGCGCGGGCTCGTCGAATTGTTCGAGGACCTGGGCGGGCGCATCGAACTCAATGCGCCCGTCGCCGCGATCGAGACGCAAGGCACGCGCGTGACCGGCGTGCGGCTGGAAGACGGGCGCCTGTTCAAGGCGGATGCCGTCGCATCGAATGCGGACGTCGTGCACACGTACGCGCATCTCCTCGGCGCACACCCGCGCGGCGCGGCGCAGGCCGATGCGCTCCGTAAAAAGCGCTTTTCGAATTCGCTGTTCGTGCTGTACTTCGGCCTCGACCACCACCACGACCAGCTGCGCCACCACACCGTGTGCTTCGGCCCGCGCTACCGCGAGCTGATCACGGAGATCTTCGGCGGCAACGCCCTCGCCGACGACTTTTCGCTGTACCTGCACGCGCCCTGCATCACGGACGCGTCGCTCGCGCCGCCTGGCTGCGGCAGCCATTACGTACTGGCACCGGTGCCGCACCTGGGGAATGCGCCGATCGACTGGACGGTCGAGGGACCGCGCTACCGCGACCGCATCTTCGACTATCTGGAGCAGCGCTACATGCCGGGCCTGCGCAGCCAGCTCGTCACGAGCCGCATCTTCACGCCGCTCGACTTCCGCGACGAACTCAACGCCCACCTCGGCTCCGCGTTCTCGCTCGAACCGATCCTCACGCAAAGCGCGTGGTTCCGGCCACACAACCGCGATGCCGATTTGTCGAATCTGTACCTCGTGGGCGCGGGCACGCATCCGGGCGCGGGCGTGCCCGGCGTGATCGGGTCCGCGAAGGCGACGGCCGGCCTGATGCTGGAGGCACAGGCATGAGCGAAGCGTTATTGGATCACGCGACGGAGACCATCCGCGTCGGCTCGAAGAGCTTCGCGGCGGCCGCGAAACTGTTCGACAGGGACACCCGCCGCAGCGTGCTGATGCTGTACGCGTGGTGCCGCCATTGCGACGACGTCGTCGACGGCCAGGCGCTGGGCCACAACACGACTGCGCCGGCCGACGCCGCAGCCCAGGTCGAGCGCCTGCGCAACCAGACGCTCAGCGCCTACGCGGGCGAACCGCAATCCGCCCCGGCATTCGCGGCGTTCCAGGACGTCGCGCTGCGCCATGCGATCTCGCCGCACCACGCGTTCGACCACCTGGCCGGCTTCGCGATGGATGCGGCCGATGCGCGCTACGAGACGATCGACGACACCCTGCGCTATTGCTACCACGTGGCCGGCGTCGTCGGGCTGATGATGGCCTCGATCATGGGTGCGCGCGACGCGGCGGTACTGGACCGCGCGTGCGACCTCGGCCTCGCGTTCCAGCTGACGAACATCGCGCGCGACATCGTCGAGGATGCGCGCGTCGGCCGCCTCTACGTGCCCGCCGGGTGGCTGCGCGAGGCCGGCATCCCCGCCGCCGACGTCGCGCACGAACGGCACCGCGCGGCGCTCGCGCGCGTGGCCGCGCGCCTCGTCGACCATGCGGAGCCCTACTACGATTCGGCCATGGACGGCGTCGCCGCGCTGCCGCTGCGGTCGGCCTGGGCCATCGCGACGGCGCGCCGGGTGTATCGCGCGATCGGCATCGAAGTGAAGCGGCGCGGCGCGCGCGCCTGGGACACGCGCGCGGGCACGTCGCGCGCGACGAAACTGCGCCTGCTGGCGCTGGGCGGGGTCGACGCGCTCGCGTCGCGGTTCAGGAAGCCGGGTGCTCGTCCGACTGGACTCTGGCACGCGGCGCGCCACCGTGCAACGCATGCAGTTGGCGCTTGAGGGCGGCAACGGGCGGCGCGTACAGGAAGCCGAACGACACGGCGCCCTCCTTGCCCGCCACCGCGTGATGCATCCGGTGCGCCTGATAGAGCCGCTTCAGATAGCCCTGGCGCGGCACGTACCGGAACGGCCAGCGCTGGTGCACGAGGCCGTCGTGCGCGATGAAGTACAGCGCACCGTAGGCCGTCATGCCGGTGCCAATCCATTCGAGCGGATGCCTTCCTTGCGTGCCCGCATGGATGAGCGCGATGGCGACACCCGCGAACACGACGGCGTACAGGTCGTTCTTCTCGAACCACCCCGTGCGGGGTTCGTGGTGCGAGCGGTGCCATCCCCAGCCGAAGCCGTGCATCACGTACTTGTGGGCGACGATAGCAAACACTTCCATCGCGATGACGGTCAGTACGACGATGACGGTATTCCACAGCATGGCGCGCACCTCATTGAAGATGCGCCGAGCCTAACATACTTCCCAAGAGGTCCTCATGACGTTTCGTTTCACGATTTTTCTTAACTTCGCCCTGTTCTTCTCCCTGCCCACGATCGCCGGCGCCGCGACGATAGCCGTCCACGTCACCGACACGGTCGGCGGCAAGGGCAACGTCAACGTGGCCGTGTGCGACCGCGAGCGCTTCCTCAAGCAGTGCGCGTACACGGGCAGCGTGCCCGCGCGCGACGGCGAGACGGTCGTGACGATCGAGGGTGTGCCGCCGGGGACGTGGGCCGTGCTGGCCTACCAGGACGAGAACGCGAACGGAGCGCTGGACCGCAACCTGATCGGGATCCCAAGCGAGAACTATGGGTTCAGCCGCGACGCGCGCGGGCGCTTCGGCCCACCGTCATTCGACGATGCCGCCATGCCCATCCGCGCCGAGGCCGCGGCGGCGACGGTGCGGCTGCATTAAGCCGGTTCAGATGGCGTAACGAACCACGGAATCACTCCACTGGAATGCCGACATCTCCAGCTCGATCATGTCGTCGCCCGAAATCTGCAGCTCCTTCAAGGTGGGCAGCACGAGTTCCGTGTTCTCGTCGGCCTGCTCGATGCTCTCGGCGAGCTTGAGCAGCTCGCCGAAGAAGCCGGCGCGGCCCACGAGGGCTTGCCGCACTTCGTCGCTGACGGGGATTTGTTCGACGATGTCGGTCATCGGGATGCCGAACAGGACGTCCATCAGCGACATGATGCCGACCGTGAACGCGATGTCCGCGACGGTGCGCTGGCCGGGACGCAGGCGCTGGGCCAGCAGCTCCATCAGGCGGCCGCGCGTCGTGGCCAGCATCAGCAACGGCGTCTGGTTGTGGCCGCGCGTGGCCGGCTCCGCATACAACATGATCTGCAGCCAGCGCTGCAGCTGGCGCCGGCCCAGCACGAGCAGGGCCTGGCTGACGGAATCGATGCGCTGCGTCGCGCCCACGGCCGGCGTGTTCACGAGGCGCAGCAGGTTCAGCGCGAGCGTCACGTCGCGCTTGACCGCCTTTTCGATGTCGGCATTGTCCGCGTCCGACATCACGAGGTTCATCAGGTCGACGACGGCCAGCTGCGACGGCGACAGCTTGCGGCCGCCCAGCACGGATGGACGCGCGAAATAATAGCCCTGGAAGTAGTCGAAGCCGAGGTTCATCGCGGCCTGGTAGGTGTCGCGCGTCTCGACCTTTTCCGCGACCACCGTTTTTTCCATGCCGTGCAGGCGGCGCACGAGGTTCGGCAGCTGGGCGGGCGGCACGCTGCGCAGGTCCAGCTTGACGAAGGCGGCCAGCGGCAGCAGGCGTTGCAGGCGCAGGCTGTCGCCGTCGACGCCGTCCAGCGCGAAGCGGAAGCCGTGGCCCTCGAGCGCGCGCATGCGCGCCAGCAGGTCGTCGTCCGGCACGACGTCGGACACGATCTCGAGGATCGTCCGGTCGCGCGGCAGGAAGGCGAAGATGTCGCTCGCGAGGACTTCGGCGTCCACGTTCAGGAAGCAGGTGGCGTCGCCGATCGCGCGCGCGAGGCCCAGTTGCGCCGCATGGGCGATCACGGCGGCCGTCGCGGACAGGCCGGTCTCGTCGGCCTCGCCCTGGCGCGCGCTGCGGAACAGCAGCTCGTAGCCGTACAGGGCCTGGTTGCGGTCGAGAACGGGCTGGCGCCCCAGGTAGAAGTCACGCACGCGCAGAGGGTAGTTCGCGTGGTCCAGGCTCGCGGCGGTATCGGTCATCATGGACTCTTGTAGCAAGGGAACGTAGCTACTTTAACGCATTCCGCCGCCCGGTGACTATGTGAAAATGATTTCCTGTAAAAAACTTTGTCAGGATTGCGGCAGGCCGTCCACGAATACCTTCAATTCACCCGGCGCGAATTCCGTCCACGTCTCGTTGGTCGTGAGCGGCGTCGTGACGATGATGGCGACGCGGTCGTTCGGCGTCGTCACCTGGGAAAAATCGACGGACAGGTCTTCGTCGGCGAGGCAGGCGGCCGTGAACGGATACTTGCGCACGACGTAGCACAGCTTCGTCGAGCAGTGCGCGAACAGCGCCGTGCCGTCGGACAGCATCATGTTGAACGTGCCGTGGCGCGCGATAATGGCGACGAGGTCGGCGATGGCGGCGCGCAGCACGGGCATGGCGGGGGGCGTGTCGCCGAAGCGGTCGCGCAATTGCTGCAGCAGGAAGCAGAAAGCCCGCTCGCTGTCGGTATTGCCCACCGGGCGGTACGGCCCGTCGAGGACGGGCTCGAAGCCCTTGAGGTCGCCGTTGTGGGCGAACACCCAGTAGCGGCCCCACATCTCGCGCACGAACGGATGGCAGTTTTCCAGCGCCACCTGGCCTTGCGTGGCCTTGCGGATGTGGGCGATGACGTTCAGCGACTTGATCGGGTAATGCTTGATCAGTTCCGCGATCGGCGACGCGATGGCGGCCTGGTGATCGACGAAATGGCGCACGCCGGCTCCCTCGAAGAACGCGATGCCCCAGCCGTCGTGGTGCGTGTCCGTGCGTCCGCCGCGATGGGCGAAGCCGGTGAAACTAAACACGATGTCCGTCGGGACATTGCAATTCATGGCGAGTAGCTGACACATGGGTCAAGCTTACCATGCGCGAACGCAAAGCCGTACGAGGAAAATGGGATTGGAAATGCGGTTGGTGCCCTGCGTCGCCGGCCCGAACGAGGCTGCGTAACGCAGGTGCGGCAGAGCAGTGGCCGGACGTCCTGTCCGGCCTGGGGGGAGACTCAGTGCAGGACGACGGGCTGGCTCATGAGGGTATCGTACGAGCCCAGGAAATCGTCGATTTCCTCCATGGTCGGCTCGCTCGCGATCAGGTTGTTGACATCACGCCGGAACGCTTGCGCCAGTTTGCCGCCGATGAACGCTTCGCGCCGGCCGGACTTGTCGACGATCTCGTAGCCGCCGAAGCGCAGGGCTTCGAGATTGTGATCGACGCCAAATTCGACAACGCTGTACTGTTCGCTGTTATAGATCATGTTCATGATGACTCCTTCACTCGATCAGATGGGTGCAAGGACCGCCCGGCGGCGGACGGCGCTTTGCTGGCCTTTCCACTTTCTTTCCACTTCAACTACGAGGTGGGGCCACGACGAACCGAATTCAAGAACCTCTACAACTTGTTACGAATGCCATCAACACGCTGCGGAAGATTCAGGCCTTCAGGTCGGAAGTCAGCCGTAACAGCTGATCGTATGGCCCGGACTGGAGCCACGATCGCAACTGATCAAGATGCCCGCTGTCCGCGACACCGATGAAGATACGGCGGGGTCGCTGGCGCAGCAGTCGATTCAATGTTACACGCAAAACGAGATTGCCGGTGCAGCACAGGCAACCGGGCGCGATCCGCGCAAGCGTCTGCCCGGGAGGAAGGTCGTCGAGGGGGGAGATGCCGGACGCGAGGCCTTCAAGGATGATGGCCTGCATGATGGGCGCCGGGCGGTCTTCATGCAGATCGGAAAGGTGGGCGGCGATGGCCGCTTCGCGCGCGGCGGCGCCCGGACCGGTGACGAGCGTCAGGACGGTGCGCGCATCGTCCCGGCCGCCGGGATTACTGTGCACTCTTCTTGCCCAGCTTGCCCGGTTCGACGCCGAGCTGCTTGAGCTTGCGGTACAGGTGGGTCCGTTCCAGGCCCGTCTTTTCGGCCACGCGCGTCATGGAGCCGCCTTCGCGGCCCAGGTGGTGTTCGAAGTACATACGTTCGAACGCGTCGCGCGCCTCGCGCAGCGGCAGGTCGAACGACAGCGTGTAGCCGTGCGCGTGCGCCTCGCCATTGCTGACGGGACGCACCATGCCCATCGACGCGCCCATCGAGCCGCCCTGCGGCTGCGGCGCATACATCGGCTGCGCGACGGCGCTCGGCTCCGGCGCGGGCGCGGAGACGGAGGCGACGGTCGCCATCGGACGCGGCGCGATCGCCGGCGCGCGCGCGACTTCCTGGCCGCGCTGCAGGCCCTGCTGCACCGCTTTCAACAGTTTTTGCAGGGCGATCGGCTTTTCCAGGAAATTCAGGGCGCCGATCCGGGTCGCTTCCACGGCGGTGTCGATGGTCGCGTGGCCGGACATCATGATGACCGGCATCGTCAACAGGCCGTCGCGCTGCCACTCCTTGAGCAGGGTGACGCCGTCGGTATCGGGCATCCAGATGTCGAGCAACACCAGGTCGGGGGTGCCCTGCTGGCGCGCCTGGCGGGCCTGCTGCGCGTTTTCCGCCAGCTGGACCGCGTGTCCCTCGTCGCCAAGGATTTCCGAGAGCAGTTCGCGGATGCCCATTTCATCGTCAACTACGAGTATGTTCGCCATCTTGTTATGCCTTTTATGATCTGACTCTCTCGCGGGACGTCGAAAAACCTACTGCGCGTTGCACTGCAGTCCTGCGATGCTCGCTGTACTTTCGTACAGCTGCGCTTCTCGAACTGCATTGCCGCCGCTCGCGACGGTTTTTCGTGGTCCCTTTTGGAGGCGCCGGCCTAGCTTTCCGGAAGCCTCCTGTACAGCCACGATTCTATGCGCGATTCACGCTTCGGCCAAGTTCGCCTCTGGCGCTAACTTTAACAGCAAAATCGATACCGAAGCGCCACTTCCGTCGGCGCGGTTGGCGACGTCGATCCGGCCGCCATGTTCGTCGACGATCTTCTTGACCATCGGCAGGCCCAGGCCGGTGCCGCGCGCTTTCGACGTGACGTACGGTTCGAACGCCCGCGACAGGATCCTGGGCGCGAAGCCGGGCCCGTTGTCGACGATCGCCAGGCGCACCGCGGTGCCCGTGCCGCCGTCGGCGCCGACATAGTGGATGGCCTCCGTCACGATGTCGATGCGGGGCGGGTCATCCTGCGGCGGGCGGTCGGCCAGCGCGTCCTGCGCGTTCTGCAGCAGGTTGTGGATCACCTGGCGCAACTGGGTCGCGTCGCCCATCACGCGCGGCAGGCCGGGGGCGAGCGACGGGTGGATCACGTCCGAGCCATCCTCGGACAGGTACAGGTTCAGTATCTCGTCGATCAGGTCGTTCAGGTCCAGCGGGTGCAGCACGGCCGGCGGCGTGCGCGCGTAGTCGCGGAAGTCGTCGACCATGCGCTTCATCGCGGCCACCTGGCTCACGATGGTGTCGGTGGCCTTGTTGAGGAGTGCCGCCGCATCCGGGTCGACGCGGTCGGCCAGCTTCATCTGCAGGCGTTCGGCCGACAGCTGGATCGGCGTGAGCGGGTTCTTGATCTCGTGCGCGAGGCGGCGCGCGACCTCGCCCCAGGCGACCGAGCGCTGGGCCGAGATCACGTCGGAGATGTCGTCGAACACGACGATGAAGCCGCTGCCCGCCCCCACCGGCAGGCGCGAGCCGCGCGCGAGCAGGGTGAGGTCATGGTCGTCGTCGGTGCCGGGGCGGCGCGGGATCTCGATCTGCTGCTGCCAGTGCGCCCGTCCGCGCCCGCGGCCCGCGGCCGATTGCGCGCTCTGCGCCGAGAAGGCGCGAGTGACGGCGCCCGCGAACACTTCCAGCCCCTCGATCGCGTCGAGCGGACGGCCGGCCAGCGACGCGACGTCGACCGCCAGGATGCGGTGCACGGCATCGTTCGAGTTGACGACGACGCCATCGGCATCCATCACGATCACGCCGGCCGACATGTTGGCGAGCACGGATTCCAGGTGGGCCTTGGCGCTTTCCAGCGCGGCGCGGTTGCGTTCGACGGCGGAGCGCGCTTCGAACAGCTGGCCCGTCATCGCATTGAACGATTGCGTGAGCGTGCCCAGTTCGTCGTTGGTCTCGACGATCGGGCGCGGCGACAGGTCCCCTTCCGCGACGGCGCGCGTGCCCTCGGCCAGCACGAGCAGCGGCTGCGCCAGGTTGCCGGCGATGAGGAACGATGCGCCGATGGCGGAAAAGATCGCGAGCAGCAGGGTCAGCGTGAGTTCGCCGATGTACATCTTGTTCAGGCCCCGGCGCGCCGCGAAACGCTCCTGGTATTCGCGGTAGGCGGTGCGCAGCACGGTGGAATTGGACGCCAGGTTGACGGGCACGGCCTGTGTCAGCTGGAGGTAGCGCGGCGCCATGCCGGGCGGCTCCGGCACGGCCACCACGACGCGCAAGCGCAGGTCGGTGGCCGCATCGAGGGCATTGGGCGACTCGTCGTGCGCGTCGCGGAAGTCGTCGTCGATACCGCCTTCTGGACGCGCATAACCGCCCGGCATCGCGGCCTGCTTGAGCATCTGCGGCGTGGGCAGGTCGGCAGGCGGGACGGCACTGCGGTCCTCGGTGGCGCTGGCGACCGGCTTGCCGGCAGCATTCAGCAGCAGGGCGCTCTGCATGCCGTCGCCATCGTCCAGCGCGCGCGCGAGGATCGTCTGGGCATCCTGTTCGCTCTGCCCGGCCAAGGTGGCGGCGACGGTGCCCGCGTTGGCGCTCAGGCCGGCCAGCGCTTCGTCGAGCGCGGTGCGAGACAGGTTCAGGCCGGAGTCGAGCGCGGCCTCGATCTTGACGTCGAACCACGATTCGATCGAGTGCGAAACGAACTGCACCGACACCATGAACACGACGACCCCGGGCAGGATGCCGATCCCCCCGAACAGCACCATCAGGCGCACCATCAGCCGCGAGCCGAACTTGCCGGCCCTGTAGCGCGAATAGAGGCGCCAGAACGCGACCAGCACGAGCACGAACAGCGCGCCGGCGACGACGATGATCAGGCCGAACAGCCAGGCGAAATTGCGGGCGAAGAAGCCGGTGTTGCTGGATGCGGAGGCGAGGAGGAAAACGAGGATCGACGCGATCGCGCTGCCGATCACGAGGGCATAGCGCAAGGCCCGGATCACGGCTTACTCCGCACGGTAGGTGAAGGTCTTCTTGTGCGAGGCCAAGCGCCAGTCGGAATTGTTCAGGGCGTCGACCTGGAGCGGTTTCAACAGGTATTCGCGGTCCATGAACATGCGCACGGTAACGTTGTAGGTCTCGCCCGGCTTCAGCGACCCCGGCTTGGCGATCAGCCAGCGGGTCGGCCGGCGGATCGCGAGCAGCGCCTCGTCGAGCGTGTCGAAATTCTGCTGGATGCTGCCGGGGACGGATACGTGATAGACCCGGAACAGCACGTCGTAGTTCAGCTTGACCGTGCGGCGCGAGGACACGGCGTGGTCGTCGGTCCACCACCAGCGCGGCCGGGTCAGCTCGATCTCGGTGGTGAAGGACAGCGGCACGCCGTGCTGGATGGCCTGCTCGAGGCCGGGTGTCAGGTCGAACGCATAGGCGGCGGACAGCCGGTAGCCGTCGTCGGAAGCCTCGATACTGGCGCGGGTGATTTCGATCCCGTCGGCCGCCTGCGCCGTTGCGCATGCGAATGCCAGCAAGAACTGGCAGGCGAGGAGGCGGAAAAATCGTACAGTCACTAGGGCCAGAGCCTTAAAAAGCGTTGTCGGGATTACTCACGCTCCGGCCTTCTGGAACAGGGCGTAGAACAGACCGTCATGATCCTGCCCGGCGCCACTTCGAGGAAGCAGTTGGCCCGGCGCGTCGAGACGGACCGCACCGTGGCGCGCCGCGAAGGCGGCGGCCTGCGCTTCCGATTCCTGCGGCCAGAGCGAACATGTCACGAACAGCAATTTACCATCGGGCCGCAGCATCTGCCAAAGATTGTCGAGTATTTTGCCGGAAAGTGTTGCAAGTTGGTGGGTGTCACTCTTGCGTCGTAACCAGCGAATATCCGGGTGGCGGCGGACGATGCCGGACGCCGTGCACGGCACGTCGGCGAGGATACGATCGTATTGACGACCATCCCACCAATCCACCGCTTCCGCCGCCCCCGCCTTGACGGTCGCGGACAGCCCCAGGCGCTGCAGGTTCTGGTCCACGCGCACGAGGCGGCGCGCGTCGGCATCCAGCGCCGTCAGGTCGACGTCGGCCGACTCCAGGATGTGTCCGCTCTTGCCGCCCGGCGCCGCGCAGGCGTCCAGCACGCGCATGCCGTCGTGCACGTCGAGCAGCGGCGCGGCCAGCTGGGCACCGGCATCCTGCACGGACACGAGGCCGTCGGCAAAGCCGGGGATCTGCGCCACGTTCACGGCCTGCGCCAGGCGCACGGCGCTCGGGCCCACCTGTTCCGCGCGCATGCCGGCCGCAGCCAGCGTCTTCAGATACGTGTCGACGTCCGTCCTGCGGCGGTTGACGCGCAGGGTCAGCGGCGGCTGGCGGTTGCCCGCCTGGAGGATCGCCTGCCAGTCGTCCGGGTACGCCGTACGCACCGAGTCGATCCACCATTGCGGGTAATTCCACTGGGCGACCTGGTCGCGCAGCGCGGCGCCGAGCAGCTGCTCGCGCTCGCGCAGGAAGCGGCGCAGCACGGCGTTCACCATCGCCCTCGCATGCGCGAAATCCGGGTGGGCGGAGCTGGCGAAGACGGCCTGGTCGACGACCGTGAAGGCCTCATAAGGCGGCTCGCTGCCTTCGGGCGGGTCGAGCAGCGCCAGCGCGCATTCCAGCAGGCCGGCCAGCATGGCGGGCTCGGGCGCCTTGCTCGTCATCAGGCCAAGCAGGATCTCGCTGCGCCCCAGCTGGCGCATGGCGCGGTAGGCGATGTCCTGGATGGCGCCGCGCGCCTGCGGCGGGGCGTCATACGCCTGGAACACCTCGGCCAGCGCCTGGGGGAGCGCCGTGCCGGCGCGCACGCGCGCGAGGCTGCTCGCCGCGCCCAGCAGGGCGAACGCGAGGGAATCGGTGCGCAGGTCGGGACTGTAATCGAGCTGGACGTGGGCCTTGACCTCGTGGCTGTGACGCAGGCGCGCGCCCTCGTCCTTGGGGCGGGACGGCGCATAGCCGGCGTCGCGCGGGGCCGGCTCGACCTGTTGCGTACCGCGCGGCGGCGTGCCGCCGGGGCCGCGCGGGGCGGTCTGCCCCTTGCCGGATGCGCCACCCGGCCGGGCCGGGCCGGCCTTCTTGCCGCCGTTGCGGCCGCCGGCCTTGGGTTTGAGAGTGAGCGTCGGGCGCTTTTCGGTCATGGCAAATCGATCAATGCATAAAGACGCTCATTGTAACGGTTACGCGTTGCGCAGGCTTAAGCGAGGCTTGTGCCCGTGCCCCCCGGATGGTTTGCGCGTTGCGGCAAACCAGTATAATGATCGCTTAGCCTGCCGGTGGCACCGCCACCGCGCCGCACCGACCACGCAGCACCGACCATTACATTTTCGACCACAGTTCATGTTAGCCCAACAAAAACAAGAGATCGTTGCCCTGTTCCAGGCCGCATTGGCTCCCATTGTCGCCGGCAGCGACCTCAGCCCTAACGTCGTCCTGGAGCGCCCGCGCGATCCGTCGCACGGCGACATCGCCTGCAACATCGCCATGCAGCTGGCCAAGCCGCTGAAAACGAACCCGCGCGAACTGGCCACCCGCCTCGTCGCCGCGCTGCTGGCCGATCCGAAGGCAGCGGGTCTCGTGGAATCGGCCGACGTGGCCGGCCCGGGCTTCATCAACCTGCGCGTGGCGGCAAGCGCCAAGCAGTCGGTCGTGAAGACTGTCCTGCAGCAGGGCGACGCCTTCGGCCGCGGCGACTCGGGCGACGGCCACCACGTGATCATCGAATTCGTGTCGGCCAACCCGACCGGCCCCCTGCACGTGGGTCACGGCCGCCAGGCGGCACTGGGCGACGCGCTGTCGTCGCTGTTCGCATCGCAGGGCCACCAGGTCACGCGCGAGTTCTATTACAACGACGCCGGCGTGCAGATCCTGACGCTGGCCAATTCGGTCCAGGCGCGCGCCCGCGGCTTCCGTCCGGGCGACATCGAATGGCCGGAATCGGCCTACAACGGCGACTACATCCAGGACATCGCCGCCGACTTCCTCGCGAAGAAGACCGTGGCGGCCAGCGACGGCCAGCCGGCCACCGCCAGCGGTGACACGAACGACATCGAATCGATCCGCCGTTTCGCCGTCACCTACCTGCGCAACGAGCAGGACCAGGACCTGCAAGCGTTCGGGGTCAGGTTCGACAATTACTATCTCGAATCCTCGCTGTACACCGACGGCAAGGTCGAAGCGGCCGTGCAGGCCCTGGTCGACGCCGGCGTGACCTACGAACAGGACGGCGCGCTGTGGCTCAAGACGACGGACTACGGCGACGACAAGGACCGCGTGATGCGCAAGTCCGACGGCACCTACACGTACTTCGTGCCGGACGTGGCGTACCACATCCAGAAATTCAAGCGCGGCTTCGACCAGGCCATCAACATCCAGGGCAGCGACCACCACGGCACCATCGCTCGCGTGCGCGCCGGCCTGCAGGCCGTGAACATCGGCATCCCGCAGGGCTATCCCGACTACGTGCTGCACAAGATGGTCACCGTCATGAAGAACGGCGAGGAGGTCAAGATCTCCAAGCGCGCCGGTTCGTACGTGACGGTGCGCGACCTGATCGAATGGTCGGGCAACGGCGACGTGACCCGCGGCCGCGACGCCGTGCGCTTCTTCCTCATCTCGCGCAAGGCCGACACGGAATTCGTGTTCGACGTCGACGTCGCCCTCGCCACCAACGACGAGAACCCCGTCTACTACGTGCAGTACGCCCACGCGCGCATCTGCTCGGCCCTCGCGAACTGGGGCGGCGACGTGGCGCAACTGGCCGACGTCGATCTCTCTCCGCTGACGAATGCGCACGAATCCGGCCTGCTGGCCAAGCTGTCCGCGTACCCGGAGATGCTGCAGCGCGCGCTCGTCGAGCTGGGCCCGCACCAGGTCGCGTTCTACCTGCGCGACCTGGCCGGCGAACTGCACAGCTACTACTTCGCGCACAAGTGGCTGCTCGACGACGACGAGCCGACCAAGCTCGCGCGCCTCGCGCTGGCCGCCGCCATCCGCCAGGTGCTGCGCAACGGCCTGGCCCTGATCGGCGTTTCGGCGCCGGAGAAAATGTAAGCGTTTTAACCACACCGTACTACATGACCGCTTTCCGTAATCGCTCGCAATCCTCCTTCACGCGCCAGCGGGGCAGCACGCTCACTGGCCTTATCATCGGCCTGATCGTCGGTCTGGGCATCGCGGTCGCGGTCGCGCTGACGATCACCAAGGGCGCCTCGCCGTTCACCGACAAGACGGTCAAGGCGGGCCGCCCGGCCGATCCCGCGCCGGGCCAGGCCCAGGACCCGAACAAGCCGATGTACGCCAACCGCGACGCCGCGCGCGTGGCCAACAAGGAGATCACGGACAAGGCGGCCGCGCGTTCCGGCGGCAGCGATGCCGCACCGGCACCGAGCGCCAGGCCGGCCGACGCCGATCCGCTGGGCCAGGCGATCGCCGCGATGAAGGAGCCGGCACCGGCACCGGCCAGGGTCGAGCCGAAGCCGGAGACGCGCGTCGCGTCGGCGGCCCCCGCGGCACCGGCCGCCGCCCCTGCCGCCGCCGGCGGCGAGTACATTTACTATCTGCAGGCGGGCGCGTTCCGCGACCTGTCGGATGCGGAAGCGACCCGCGCCAAGCTCGCGCTACTCGGCTTCGAAGCCGCGATCAGCGACCGCACGAGCGACAGCGGCGTGCTGCACCGCGTGCGCCTCGGCCCGTACAACCAGGTCGAAGCCATGAACAAGGCGCGTGCCAAGCTGCTCGACAGCGGCGTCGACGTCGCCATCGTGCGTAACCAACGATAAGGGGTCGCGATGTCTCTGACGCGCCGTCTGTTCTGCACCGCCCTCCTCGGCCTCGCGGCCGGATCCGCCACGCTGTCCGCATCGGCCGCCGCTCCGCAGGCGGGATCGCAATACCTCGTGCTGCCTTCCGTGCAGCCGACCGACGCGGGCAACAAGGTCGAAGTCATCGAATTCTTCGCCTACTACTGCCCGCACTGCTACGCTTTCGAACCCGCGCTCGAAGCGTGGGTCAAGAAGCAGGGCGACAACATCGTGTTCAAGCGCGTCCACATCCAGGGCGGCGCCAGCGTGCTGCCGCAGCAGCGCCTGTTCTACACGCTCGACGCGATGGGCCTGCTGAACCAGTACCACCAGAAGGTGTTCGACTCCATGCACCAGCAGCACCTGCGCCTGTCCAGCGACGAGCAGGTGTTCGACTGGGTGGCGCAGAACGGTATCGACCGCGCGAAATTCGTCGACACGTACCGCTCGTTCGGCATCCAGGCGAAGCTGCGCCGCGCTGGCGCGATGATGGATTCGTACGGCGTGGACCGCTGGCCGCTCGTGGTCGTCGACGGCCGCTTCGTCACGTCGCCGTCGCACGCGGGCGCCGGCGCGCCCGAGGGCACGACGGAAGCGCAGCAACAGCAGACGGCCCTGCAAGTGATGGACTTCCTCGTCGCGAAAGCGAAAGCGGACAGGAAATGACCGCGGCGCGGCGCCGCCGGCTGCGCGTATTCATCACGGGCGCGTCCAGCGGCATCGGCGCCGCCCTGGCGCGCGAGTACGCGGCGCGCGGCGCCATCCTCGGCCTGCTGGGCCGCCGCGCGGATGCCCTGCACGCGCTGCCCTTCTCCGCCGATCACCACATCTACGCCGTCGACGTGACGGACCAGGCGGCACTGGCTGCGGCCGCCGCCGACTTCATCGCGCGTGAAGGCGGCGCCGACATCGTCATCGCCAGCGCCGGGGTCTCGGCCGGGACGCTGACCGAACGGCCCGACGATTTGTCCCGGTTCGCCGAGATCTTCGCCATCAACGTGACGGCCACCGTCGCCACGTTCGCGCCGTTCGTCGAGACGATGAAACGCAGGGAAGTCGACGACCGCGGCCCGCGCCGCCTCGTCGCCATCGGCAGCGTGGCCGGCATCCGCGGCATGAAAGGGGCCGGCGCCTATTGTGCGTCGAAGTCCGCCGTGCACACCTATGCGGAATCGCTCCGCCTCGAATTGCAACCCCACGGTATCCGGGTCGTGACCATCGCGCCCGGCTACATCGACACACCGATGACCCGCCAGAACCGTTTTCCCATGCCCTTCCTGATGCCCGTGGACCGCTTCGCGGCCGCGGCCGCCCGCGCCATCGACGCCGGCACGAGCTACCGCGTGATCCCGTGGCCGATGGGCGTCGTCGCCAAGGTCCTGCGCCTGCTGCCCAACATCCTGTTCGACGCGCTGTTCGCGCACGCGCCGACCAAATCCGGCAAGGTGGCGCCATGAACGCCGACCGCATCATGGCGCTGTCGCGCGCCGGCGTCGCCGTCGAGGTGGTGGCGGAGACGGGATCGACGAATGCAGACCTGCTGGCGCGCGCGCCCGGGTTGACGGCACCCGTGCTGCTCGTTGCCGAACACCAGACGGCGGGACGCGGCCGCGCGGGACGCAGCTGGCTGTCCGAACCGGGTCACTCGCTGACGTTCTCGCTGGCCTGGCGCTTCGCCGGCGGGCTGCGCGGCCTGGCCGGCCTGCCGCTCGCGATCGGTGTCGCGCTGGCGGAAACGCTCGGCCGACTCGGCCAGAGCGTGCAGCTGAAATGGCCGAACGACGTGCTCAAGGACGGCGACAAGCTGGCCGGTATCCTCGTCGAGACGCAGGTGGCGGCGGACGGCGCCGCATGGACCATCGTCGGCATCGGCGTGAACCTCGTGATGCCGGATGCACTCGAAGACAGGATCGGCCGCAACGCCGCCGCGATGCCGTGGCTCGCGCGCATGGACCGCGACGAGCTGATGGCCACGCTGCTCGACGGCCTGGCCGAGGCGCTGGCGCTGTTCGCGCACGCCGGGTTCGCCGCCTTCGTCGCGCGCTGGAATACGCTGCACGCGTGGCAGGGCCGGCCGGTCGTCCTGCTCGACCGTGGCGAGGTCCAGCACGAGGGCCTCGCTGCGGGCGTGGACGACACGGGGCGGCTGCTGCTCGACACCGCGGCCGGTCGTGTGACGATCGTGGCGGGCGACGTGTCGCTGCGCACGAAGGATTGATGTCCGGGAGGTCAAATGCTGCTGCTCGTCGATGCTGGAAACACGAGGATCAAATGGGCCATCGCGGCCCCTGACGCCGCGCCGGGCGATTGGACCGCGCACGGCGCCGTGCCGCATGCGGAACTGGAACGCCTGCAGGCGGCGTGGGCGGGCCAGGGTCTTGCGCGCGCGATCGTCTCGAACGTAGCGGGCCACGCGATGGAGGCCCAGCTGACGGCCCTGCTCGCCCCGCTGCTGCCGGCGCCGCCCACATGGTTCACGTCGCGCGCGGAATTGAAAGGCCTGCGCAACCGCTACCGCAATCCCACGCAACTGGGCAGCGACCGCTTCGCCGCCGCCCTCGGCGCACGCTGCGTCGCCCCCGGCAAGAACCTCGTCGTGGCCACGTGCGGCACGGCGACGACGGTGGACGCCGTCAGCGCCGCCGGCGACTTCCTCGGCGGGATGATCCTGCCGGGCCTGGGCCTGATGCTGGGCGCGCTGGCGCGCGGCACGGCCCAGTTGCCGCAGGTGGCGCCGGGCGCGACGCCGGCGACCTTTGCGGACCACACGAGCGACGCCATCCTGTCCGGCTGCCTGGCCGCCCAGGCGGGCGCGATCGAACGTGCCTGCGCTGCGCTGCCGGCCGACCTGTGCATCGTCTCTGGCGGCGCGGCGGCCAGCGTGGCCCCTCTCCTGTCCGTCCCGCACTGGATGCTGGATAATATTGTGCTGGTGGGCCTGCATGCGGCCGCACCCTTCCTTGCTTCCGACTCTGCTCCCGCTTGAGGACATGCTCGTGCTACGACTCGCCTTCTGGTCCCTGCTATTCCTGAACGCCGCCCTGTTCGCGTATGCCCAAGGCCTGCTCGGCACCGCCAGGAGCAACGAGCACGAACCGGCACGCCTGAAGCGCCAGTTCAACACGGCCAGGATGACCCTGCTGACGCGCGACCAGGCCGAGGCCGCCGCGAAGGCTGCCGCCCCGCCGGCGGGTGGCGATGCGGCGGACGTCACTTCGTCGGCAAGCGCTGCGGCAAGCGCGCCTGCACCTGCCAGCGCGCCGTCGGCCCCCGCTCCCGCCCTTGCCTACGCGTGCACGGAAATCGGCCCGTTCAATTCCCCCGACGCCCGCCGCTTCGAAGCGCGCCTCGCCGCGCTGGACCTCGGTGACCGCCAGTCGCGCCAGACCATCCAGGCCCAGGACGTCAGCAGCTGGCTCGTGCACATCCCGACGCAAGGCAGCAAGGAAGCGGCCGATCGCAAGGCGGCCGAACTACGCAACCTGGGCGTGACCAATTTCTACGTCCTGCAGGGCGACTCGCCGTTGAAATACGCGATCTCGCTGGGCGTGTTCAAGACCGAGAGCGGCGCCCAGGCGATGCTCGCGCAACTGGGCAAGCAGGGCGTGCACTCGGCGCGCATCGCACCGCGCGGGCCGCAGACGACGCACTACGTCTACCGCGTACGCAGCCTCGATGCCGCGACCCGCAAGCGCATCGAAGGCTTTGCCGAGCGTTATGACGGGGCGGACGTCAAGAGCTGCGGGTAAGCGCGGACGCATCGCGGGATGACTGTCCCGTCTGCTCGCCACCCAGCACCTTCACCGCCCGCTCGAGCGCCTTGATCTTCTCCCGCATCGCCGACAGATTACGCAGCAGCGCCGCGTTGCGTTCCCACTCCGCATTCGGCGCCATCGGATAAAACCCCGTGTAGCGCCCCGGTGCCGTGATCGAGTTCGGCACCAGCGTGCCGGCCGTGACGTGGACGTTGTCGACGATGTCGATATGGCCGTTGATCATCGCGGCGCCGCCGAACGTGCAATGTCGGCCGATGTTGGCGCTGCCCGCCACGCCCACGCAGCCGGCCATCGCCGTGTGCGCGCCGATGCGGCAGTTGTGGCCGATCTGGATCAGGTTGTCGAGTTTTACCCCGTCCTCGATCACCGTGTCGTCCAGCGCGCCGCGGTCGACCGCCGTGTTCGAGCCGATGTCGACGTCGTCGCCGATGACGACGCGGCCCGTCTGCGGGATCTTGATGTAGACGCCGCCATCCACCGCGAAGCCGAAGCCGTCGCCCCCGATCACGGCGCCGGAGTGGACGATGCCGCGCGCGCCGATGACGCAGCGCGCGTGGAAGGTCACGTTGGCGAAGAAATGCGTGCCCTCGCCCACGCTGGCGTCGCGGCCGATGTAGCAACCCGCGTCGATCACGGCGCCGCGCCCGATGGCCGCGCCCTCCTCCACCGTGACGTGCGGACCGAGGAAGGCAGTCGGGTCCACGCGTGCCCCCGGGTGCACGGCGGCTGTCGGGTGGATGCCCGGCGCGGGCGTATGTCCGGGCGCGCACAGGTATTGCGCCGTGCGCGCGAAATACGCATATGGGTTGTTCGTGACGATGCGCGCGCCCGCGTACGTGGCCGCGACTTCAGGCTCGTCGAGCGGCGCCAGGATCAGGGCCGCCGCGCGGCTGTGCGCGGCCACGGCGCGCAGCCGGCTGTTACTGAGAAAGCTGATGTCCGTGGCGCCCGCGCGGTCCAGCGGGGCGATGCGCGCCACTTCGATGTCCGGGTCGCCTTCCAGCCGGCCGCCGAAGCGCGTGACCAGCTCCACGAGTCGTGCCCCCATCCCAGCCTCCTGTCGCGTCGTTGCGTCGATATGCGGTTCGACAGGGACGCCAGGCCGGCAGTTCCGGATCCCGTGGGGAAAACGGAAGCAGTGTGAGCTACCGCAAAAGAAAAGGCTGTGTTCGCGATATTTATGTGAACTGAAATTCGTTGCAGAGGTCAGACGCATCGTCGAGTTAACTCATGAGGAGTGACGATGCGCGGCCTGACGTTCGACGAATTGTTCGCCATGCTGTTGGCGGTGCAGTTGTCGCCAGACGACCTGTCTCGGCTACGGGAATGGATCGCCGGCATCGCGGATCCGGCCGAGTGCATTGCCCTGATCGAGCAGGCGGCGGCGGGCCGGCCGTGTCCGCATTGCCGCTGCGCCCGCAAGCACCGCTGCGGCCAGGCCAGCGGACTGCAGCGCTTCCGCTGTCTCGGCTGCGGGCACAGCCACAACGCATTGACCGGTACGCCGCTGGCAAGGCTGCGCAAGAAGGAGTTATGGCTGCCGTACTTGCAATGCGTGCTCGAATCGCGCACGGTGCGCGACGCCGCGCGAGTCGTCGGCGTGCATCGCACGACCAGCTTCCGGTGGCGCCACCGGTTCGTGCCCGGCGCCATGCGCGATCGGCCGGCGACATTGTCGGCCATCGTCGAGGCCGACGAGACGTATCGGCTTGAGTCGCAGAAGGGGGCGCGCAACCTGACGCGGCCACCCCGAAAACGTGGCGGCGTCGCCAAACGGCGGGGTGTCAATCGGGAACACGATTGCCTGCTCGTCGCGCGCGACCGCAGCGGCCGCACGCTCGATTTTCATACGGGGCGCGGTCAGGTGACGGTGGGGCAATTGCATGAGTGCCTCAAACCCGTGCTGCAAGACGACGCCCTCTTGATCACCGACGGCGCCATCGTCTATCAACATTTCGCGGAGCAGGCTGGCATCACGCATGAAGCAGTGAACGTGGAAGCGGGCGTTCGTGCGCGTGGCGCGATCCATGTGCAGAACGTGAACAGCTGGCACAGCCGGTTCAAAAGCTGGCTGGTGCGGTTCCGCGGCGTGGCGAGCCGCTACCTGATCCATTACTCGGGTTGGCAGCGCGTGCTGGACGATCGTCGGCTCACGAAGCCGGCTCATCTGCTGTTTGCTGCGGTCCAGCTCGGCTAGACGAGCGGGTTACCGAACTACCGCGAACACAGCCAAAGAAAAAGCCCCGCTCGCAACCGGCGCGTTGCATGCCGGTCGAAAGCGGGGACAGGGGACGTAACAGGTACTGCCGTGCGATCAGAACTTGCCGCGGATGCCCAGCTGGAAGGTGCGGCCCGGATCGAACGACGTGAACTGTGCGTTCGGGAACTGGAAGTAGCCTTCGCGCTTGGCCTTGTTCAGGTTGACGATGTCGAACGTGATCGTCGGCCAGTTGTCGCGGTTCAGCACTTCTTCCAGGTCCACGCTGGACGAGAAGTCGGCCTGCTTGTACGAGCGGCCGTACAGTGCCGCCAGCGTCACGCCGCTCTGGTTCGCGTTGGCGCTCTGGCTGCCCTGCTGGTACTGGTGCGAGATGCGCGCCATGTAGCCGTGGTTCTCGTAGTAGAAGCCGAAGTTGTTGCTCTTCTTCGGCACGTTCAGCGCCACGAAGCCGTTGGTGCCCTCGCCGCTCGCGCTCTGGTTGATCAGGGTCGCGGTCTCGCTGAAGCCGAAGCCCTTGATCGGCAGCAGCTTGTCGAGCGGCTGGACCCAGCCGATCTCGAGGCCGCGCACGGTCAGGATGCCGCCGGCGTTGCGTTCCTGGCTCATCACGACGGTGGCCACGTCCGGGCCGCCACGCGAGTTGATCGCCACCTGCTGCGTCGGGATCAGGTTGTTGTACGTGATGCCGTAGGCGGCCAGGGCGGAGAACGGCATCGTCAGGTTGTCGATGACGGTGAAGCCCTTCACCTTCTTCTGGAACACGGTCAGGCTCACATAGCCTTCGCGGCCGGTGTACCAGTCGATGCCCAGGTCGATGTTATTCGACAGATAGGGCTTCAGTTCCGGGCTGCCGATCGTGCCGACGTCGGCCGACGTGCCGCTGAAGTTGATGCCCGGACGCAGCGAGTTCGGATTCGCACGGGTCATCGTCTTCGACGCCGCGATGCGGGCCACGATGTCGCTGCGCAGCGTGATGGCCGCGGTGGCCGACGGCAGCGTGTTGTTGTAGGTGGTGTCCTGATAGACCCACTCGGTCTGGTTCGGGTACTTCGAACCGTTCAGCGTCAGGCTGGCGTTGCGCGGATCGCTGAACGAGTTCAGGGAGCCCACTTCCTGCTTGGTGCGGACATAGCGTACGCCGGCGTTGTAACGGACCGGGAAGCTGAACAGCTTGGTTTCGCCGTTGAGCTCGGTGTAGAAGCCGGTGGTGCGCTCACGCACATAGCCCGAGCTGGCGCCCGTCGACGAGCTCGTGGAATCCGGCGCGCTCGAGTTGTATGCGTCGTAGTTCGAATCTTTGCGGAAGCGGTCCCAGTCGACGACGAGGCGGTCGTGCGGGCCCTGCACCAGGTAGGAGGCCAGCTTGTTCAGCGGAATCAGCGAACCCTGGTAGGTGAGCGGTGCCGTCTGGCCGGCCGTGTAGCCGGTGCCGTAGCCCGGGTACAGCGCGGCGGCGCTGGCGCCCGGCGTGCTGGCGCCGTCGCACGGCGGCGCGCCGTTCGGACCCTGGATGAAGACGCTCGGGTTGTTGCCGCAGACGGCGGCCTGCCAGGCGGCCGAGTTGTCCTGGCCGCGGATGCGGCGGTCGATGTCGTCGTAGGCGAGACCGGCCTTGACGTTCAGCTTGGCATCGCCCCAGGTCAGGTCGGTGTGGAAGCCTTTCGTGCTCGTTTCGCGCAGCTCGTTCTGGATGTTGACGCGGCCGCCGGCCCAGACGAAGTTCGCCGGGTCGTTGACGTCCTTGTTGAACGAAATGCTCGGCACGCCGCCATTGTTCTGGAACGTGGTGACGAGGCCGCTGCCCGCTGCCGTGATCGGCATGATGGTCGGTGCTTCGTGCGAGAACGTCGACTTGGTGGCGTTGGCCTGGGCTTCCAGTTTCAGGGTCGGGGTGATCTTCCACTCCATGCCCGGGTTGATGCCCTTCAGGTCGGTACGGTCGCGACGCGGACCGAATTCGATGAAGTAGGTCGAGTTGGCGTACGTGCCCGACGTGACCGTGCAACCCGTGGTGCAGTCGCTCTTGTCGACCTGCATGTTCAGCGGGATCGCTGCATTGTTGCGGACCGCCCAGGTGTAGGCGATGCGCTGCATGTCGTCGTCCTTCTTGCTGTACAGCGTGTCGACGTAGAAGTGCAGGTTTTCCAGCGGACGCCATTCGGCGCTGAGGATGGCCGAGCCCTTGTCGCGCGTGCCGAAGTAATCCATGAAGCGGCCCAGGCGCGGCACGAGGGCGTTGTCGATCTGGTCGATCGTCAGGCCCGGGTTGTGCGCCAGCAGGAACGCCTGGTCGATCGGCGTGCCCGCCGCGAGGCCGGCGCCGGCGCCGGCCGGAACGGTGGACGGGATCGTCCAGTTGCCGCCGCCGGTGCTGTTGCGGGTCGGCGAGGCGCTCTGGGCTGCCGTCAGGTTCGGGTTCGTCAGGCCGACGGTCTCGTAACCGGTCGTGCGCGACTTCTGGCGGTTGACGGCGATGCCGGCCAGGATACCGAACGTGTCGCCCCAGGTCTTGCTGGCCACGATGGAGCCGCGGCCGCCGACGCCGTCGGCGATCTGTTGTTTCTGCGCCGTGCCGCTGTACGACACGTGGGTGCCCGGGTTGTCGAACGGGCGCGCGCTGCGCATGTTGACGACGCCGGCGGCGCCGCCTTCGATCAGGCCGGCCGTCGGGCTCTTGCTGACGGTCAGCTTGGTGAACAGGTCGGTCGGCAGCAGGTCGAGGTCGACTTCGCGATTGGTGCTCGCGCCGTCGATCGGGCCGGACGACGCCACGGCGATCTGCGCATTGTTCAGCAGGATCTTGGTGAAGCTCGACCCCAGGCCGCGGATCTGGATGTTCATGCCCTCGCCCGTCACGTCGCGGGCGATTTGCACGCCGGGCACACGGCTCAGCGATTCAGCGATATTCTTGTCGGGGAATTTACCGATGTCTTCAGCGCTGATGGTGTCCGTGAAACCGACGGATTCCTTTTTATCCTTCGCCGACGACAGCAGACTGGCGCGGTAGCCGGTCACCTTGACGACGTTGGTATCGGCCTGGACGACCGGCGCGGGCTGGGCCGGCGCTGCGGTATCTTGCGCATATGCTTGCTGGATAAGGCCTGCGAGCACGCTCAGGCCAAGCACGACTTGCCGGCGCTGGCGGCGCCGTTGTATGGACTTCTCGATCATTGCTGTCTCCTGTGTTTTTCTATGCCTGGGACGTCCCGACGGGTCGTCTTTATGGCTGGCAAAATCAGTGTAGGAGCACAATGTTAACGGTGTCAATCTCGCAAACATAAATGTTATGCGCAAACATCGACGGTAACTTTGCATTTATCAGGCTGTTTTCGGCGAAGCCCCTTTTTATGTTTGGAAAAATCACGAATTTCTTGCGCAAAAAATGGTAGCGTATAGCAAATCCAAAAACGTTGTAGATGTCTGACATCTGATGATAAAACATGCAGAAAGCATCGTTTTAGGACATTCCCGTACGAAAATACAGCATGTGACATGGGAAATTGTCGGGATTACGGGAAGAACTGCCATGAACATTGATCAGACGTCTGATGTCTATGGAAGCTGGGCAGTAGGCGCGAACGCCTGCCCTGCCGCTCAGCGCCGTACGACGATGGGTTTCAGGCCGAGTCCGGCCGGCAGCGCACGCGCCGCTTCCTGCGCGAGTGCGCGGGATTCGAAGGGTCCGCCGTACAGGCGGTTGACGCTGCCCGAACGGACGACTTCGACCGCCAGGTCGACGCCGGCCTGCTTGAGCTTTTCACCCAGTTCCTCGGCCTTGCCGTCGCGTCCGTAAGCGCCCAGTTGCAGATAGAAACCCGGCGCCAACGCAGCCTTGTCGGCGGCGGCCGAAGCCGATGTCGAGGCGACAGGCGCCTGCGCACGCGCGACGGCGGCGCTGTCCATGTCGACACGGTCTTCCAGCATGAGGGCGGCGATGGCGGGCGGTGCCGGCAGGGCCTGCGCCTCGGAGGCGGCGGCGCGGCGCGCGGACGCGAGCTGCATCACGTCGCCCGGGAACAGGCGCTCGACCTGGACCTGGTGGCTGCCCTTCCCCAGCAGACCCAGCTTGAGGGCGGCCGTGTACGAGACGTCGATCACGCGGTCGGAGTGGAACGGTCCGCGGTCGTTGATGCGCACGACGACGGACTTGCCGCTCTCCAGGCTCGTGACGCGCGCGTACGAGGGAATCGGCAGGGTCGGGTGCGCGGCCGTCATCTTGTACATGTCGTAGGCTTCGCCCGACGACGTGCGCTGGCCG
Source organism: Massilia cellulosiltytica (assembly GCF_047325105.1). NCBI lineage: Bacteria > Pseudomonadati > Pseudomonadota > Betaproteobacteria > Burkholderiales > Oxalobacteraceae > Massilia > Massilia cellulosiltytica. The sequence continues at coordinate 5,942,970 of NZ_CP168562.1, forward strand.
TGGAACTTGACGCCATACCAGCTGGCCACGCCGCGCTGGGTGAACGGTTCGTCGTTGATGAGCGGCGTGTATGTCTGGCCGAACACGGCGTACGGCTTGTTGGCGAACTTGGCGTAGGGCTCGTACTTGACGACGGCGTCGGGGGTGTCCAGCAGGCCCGGCGGCGGATTCGCGCCGGGGCCGTCGTCCTGGTAGTAGCCGCCGCGGCCAGAACCGGCCGGCGGCAAATTCGGAAGCTTCGGATCCACGCGGGTGACCTTGTGCTTCCACGGCAGGGGGATCAGGCTTTTGTGTTCGCCGTTCTGGTCCGTGGTACTGCACCCCGCCATCATTGCCAACATCGCAATGACCGCTGGGAGCGACCTCGGAACGGCCTTCGCGTTCTCTTGCATATCAGGTCTGCACCAGTTTGCGGTGTCGTTGAATACTCATCAATATACCACTGCAGAGGCCCAAAGTAATCAGCGCGGTTCCGCCATAGCTCATGAAAGGAAGCGGAACTCCGACCACGGGCAGGATGCCGCTGACCATGCCCATGTTGACAAAGGCATACACAAAAAACATCATCGCGACCGATCCGCCCAGCAGGCGCGTGAACAGGTTCGGTGCATTGGCCGCGATCATCATCGCGCGCCCGATCAGCAGCAGGTACAGGAACAGCAACACGAGATTGCCGACCAGACCAAACTCTTCGGAATATACCGAAAAAATGAAGTCGGTGGTACGTTCCGGAATGAATTCCAGATACGCCTGCGTCCCTTTCATATAGCCTTTGCCGGTCACGCCGCCCGAGCCGATCGCGATGGTCGACTGGATGATGTGGAAGCCCTTGCCGAGCGGATCGGACGTGGGATCGATCAGCGTCATCACGCGTTCGCGCTGGTAGTCGTGCATCATCGACCACGCCACCGGCAGGCCCGCGCAGCCGGCCGCGAACAGCGCGCCGAGCGCCTTCCACGACAGGCCGGCCAGGAAGATCACGAAGAAGCCGGAGCCGCCCACGAGCAGCGCCGTGCCGAGGTCGGGCTGCTTGGCGATGAGGCCGAAGGGTATCAGGAGCAGCAGGGCCGCCACCGCGAATGACTTCCAGTTGAGGATGCCCGCCCGGGTCTGGAAATACCAGGCCAGCATCAGCGGCGTCGCGATCTTCATGATTTCGGACGGCTGGATGTCCACGCCCACGTGCAGCCAGCGCCGCGCGCCCTTCTTGATGATGCCGACGGTCGCCACCGCGAGCAGCAGCGCGACGCCGAACGTATAGATCGGCACGGCGAGCCGCAGCAGGGTCTGCGGGGGGACGATGGCGGCCGCCCACATGAATACGAAGGCGGCGATGATGTTGCGGATCTGGCCTTCCAGGCGGCCGGGGAAGTCGTGGCCGGCCGAGGACAGCGTGACGAGGCCCGTGCACAGCAGCAGGAACAGGATCAGCGACAGCGCCGGATCGAAGACGGTGAAATACGGTTTGAGGCGCCGGCTGAGCGAGCGGCGTTCGGGAAAATGCGCCATGGTTCAGTCCTTGTTGCCGGGGGTCTCGCCGCCCGGCCTGAAATCGGCGCCGGCCGTGGGCGCCACCTGGTCTTCGTCGGCCGGGACCGGGTCGACGGGTTTCGGCGCCGGCTTGTCCGCGTCGCCCGGACGCTTGCCGAGCAGGTAGTAATCGAGTGCCTTGCGTGCGATCGGTGCCGCCACCGCCGCGCCGAAGCCGGCGTTTTCCACGACCAGCGCGATCGCGATGCGCGGATGGTCGGCCGGCGCGTAGGCGATGAACAGCGCGTTGTCGCGCAGGCGTTCCGGGGTCGCGGCGGCATTGTACTTCTGGCCCTTCAGGCCCACGACCTGCGCGGTACCCGTCTTGCCGGCCACGGTGTACTGCACGTTGCGGAACGGGATGAAGGCGGTGCCGCTCTGGTCGGCCGTCACGCCGACCATGGCGCGCTTGACGACGTCGATGTTCTGCTGCTTGAGCGGGATGCGGCCGGATTCCTTCGCCACCGTCGGCGTGCGCGCATGGTTGCCGCCGTCCTCGAGCAGCTTGACGAGGTGCGGGCGCATGATGACGCCGTCGTTGGCGAGCGTCGCCACGGCGTGCGCCATCTGCAGCGGCGTATAGCTGTTGAAGCCGTTGCCGATCGAGATCGAGATCGTGTCGCCGCCGACCCACTTCTGCGCCGCGCGGTTGCGCTTGAAGCGCTCGCGCTTCCATTGCTGCGACGGCAGCACGCCCGTCTTCTCGTGTTCGAGGTCGATACCGGTCTTTTCGCCGAAGCCGAACGGCTGCATGAAGTCGTGCAGGCGGTCGATGCCCATCTCGTTGCCGAGCTGGTAGTAGTAGGTGTCGCACGACATCACGATCGACCGGTACATGTCGATGTAGCCGTGGCCGCCGCGCTTGTCGTCGTTGAAGCGGTGCCCGCCCAGCATGAAGAATCCGGGGTCGTTGATGCCGTACTCGGGGCGGCGCAGGCCCAGCTCCAGCGCGGCCAGCGCCATGTACGGCTTGAACGTGGAGCCGGGCGGGTACGTGCCCGACAGCGGACGGTTCATCAGGGGCTTGTCGAGCGACGTGTTCAGTTCCGTCCAGCTCTGGGTGTCGATGCCGTCGACGAACAGGTTCGGGTCGAAGCCGGGCCGCGACACGTACGCGAGCACGTCGCCCGTCGCCGGCTCGATGGCGACCAGCGCGCCGCGGTAGTCGCCGAACGCCTGCTCGACGACTTTCTGCAGCTCGATGTCGATCGACAGGATCAGGTTGTTGCCCGGCGTCGGCGGCGTGCGCGACAGGGTGCGGATCGCGCGGCCGCCGGCCGAACGCTCCACTTCCTCGTAGCCCGTCTGGCCGTGCAGCTGGCGCTCGTAGCTCTTTTCCAGGCCTTCCTTGCCGATATGGTCCGTGCCGTTGTAGTTGGCGGCATCGTCGCTGGCGTCGATGACCTTGGCCTCGGCCTGGTTGATGCGGCCGATGTAGCCCAGCACGTGCGAAGCGACTTCGCCCAGCGGATACTGGCGGAACAGGCGCGCCTGCACTTCGACGCCGGGGAAGCGGAAGCGCTGCGCGGTGAAGCGCGCCACCTCGTCGTCGGTCAGGCGGGTGCGGATCGGGACACTGGAAAAATTCTTCGACTCTTCCATCAATCGTTTAAAGCGTTTCCTGTCTTTCGGTTCGATCGTCACGAGCTTCGCGAGTTCGTCGATGACGGAATCGAGGTTCGCTTCCAGCTTGGACGGCGTGATCTCGAGCGTGTAGGCGGAATAGTTGCTGGCCAGGACGACGCCGTTGCGGTCGACGATCAGGCCGCGGTTCGGCACGATCGGGACCAGTGCGATGCGGTTGTCCTCGGCCTGCGCCATGTACTGGCTGTGCTTGACGACCTGCAGCCAGACGAAGCGTGCGACGAGCAGGCCGAAGCAGATGAAGACGAACAGCACCATCGCCGTCAGGCGCATGCGGAACAGGTGGATCTCGCGATCGCTGTCTTTAATCTCGGTCATTCGGGGAGGCGATGAATAAATGCTTCAGATCGGACGCGTATGGTCCTTGTCGACCGCGCGGCGCTGCGGCGCCAGCAGCAGCCACGTAATCACGGGCCACAGCGCGACGGCGATCACGCTTTCGATGAACACGAGCGCGCCGGGAAAGCGGCCCGTGACGAAGAAGCGCACCATCACCTGGATCGCCTGCGTGAGCAGCAGCAGCGGGAACACGTGCATCGCCTGCGTGACGAGCGGGAACCACAGCACGCGGCGGTGGATCATGATCGCCAGGTACGACAGCAAGGTGTACGCGAGGGCGTTCTCGCCCAGCAGCGTGGCGTCGTGCACGTCCATCAGGAGGCCCATGCAGAACGCGATGCCGATGCCGACCTTGCGCGGCTGGTGGATGCCCCAGAACACGAGCACCAGCGCGACGAAGTCCGGCGCGCCGACCCAGCGGCCCCACGGCAGCAGGTTGAGCATGAACGCGCAGACCAGGCTGAACGCGATGAACAGCGGGCTGACCGGCAGCAGGATGTAGTGCGGACGGTTCGTCGTCGGCATCAGGTGCCCTCCTTCGGCCGGGCCGCGGTGTTGGCTGCGGCCGGCGCTCCGGCGGCCGGCACAGGCACGGCCTGGGTCGGCGCGGCGGTGGCCGGCGCCCGGGTGGCCGCCGGTGCGGTCGCAGCCGGGCTGCGCGCGGCAGCAGCGGGATTCGCACGCGCGGGCGCGGGGTTCTGGTTCGCAGGCGCTGCGGCCGGACGCGCACCGGCGGCGGTACCGGCGGCCGCCGGGCTGCGCGCCGCGGCCGCGGGGTTCGCGCGCGCGGGCGCGGGGTTCTGGTTCGCGGGCGCCGCGGCCGGACGCGCACCGGCGGCGGTACCGGCGGCCGCGGGCGGCGCGACGGCAGGCGCCAGCGGTTGCGGCGGCAGCGGCAGCGGCGGCACGGGTTCCATGCGCGGCAGATTCTTGCGGGACGTGGTGTTGGCGTTGGCCTTCGGCGCTTCCGCGGCCGGGCGCGGCGGCAGCGGCTGGTCGGACATCACGATCAGTAGCTGGCGGTGGCGGTCGATGCCGGCCAGCGGCTGGCACACGACGCGGCCGAAGGCGCCCTGCGCCACGTTCTCGACCTGGATGACTTTCGCGACCGCGAGCCCAGCCGGGTAGACGCCGTCCAGGCCGGACGTCACGAGCACGTCGCCGACCTGGATGTCGGCGTTCGGCGCGACGAAGCGCAGGTCGAGCAGGCCCGACTGGCCGCGGCCGTAGGCCACGCTGCGCAGGCCGTTGCGCAGCACCTGCACGGGGATCGCCTGTTCCTTGTCGGTGAGGAGCGTGACTTCGGACGTGAACGGGAACACGCGCGTGACCTGGCCGACGACGCCGGCGTTGTCGATCACGGGCAGGCCGAGCTTGACGCCGCTGCGGGTGCCGCGGTCGAGCACCACGCGGCGCGTGGACGGGTCGCGCGCGTCGTACAGGATCTCGCTCATCTGGGAGCGTACGGGCAGATGCTCGCGCGCGTCCATCAGGCGGCGCAGTTGCGCGTTCTCGGCCATCTGGAGCTGCGCCTGCTGCATGGCCTGGGCCATCGCGACCTGCTGGCTCTTGAGGTCGCGCACTTCCTTCTGCAGCGCGGAGATCGAGGAAAAATACGTCCCCATATTGGCCAGCGCGTCGCGCGGCGCGAGGGCAGCCATCTGGAACGGGTACAGGACCGTTGCCGCCACCTGGCGCACGGCAGTGAGCGCGTGCAGGCGGGCGTCGACCACGAGCAGCGCGATCGACAGGAGAGCGAACACGGTCACCTTGACCCTTGCGGGGGCGCCTTGCTTGAACAGCGGCGGAGGACTGTATTCCATGACTTCCAATAATGCGGGGCCTGCGGCGCCCGCGTCAACGAAGACGCCCGGCGCGGGTACGCGTCAGACGGGCGCCAACAAACGCGGACGGCGCGTGCCGTCCCCGGATCGCCGAAACGGTCACACGCCCTGTCCGCGCAGCCACGGCCGGGTTACTCGTACGAGAAGATCGAGCCCAGCTTGTCCATGCGCTCGAGCGCCATGCCCGAACCGCGCACGACGCACGTCAGCGGATCCTCGGCCACCAACACCGGCAGGCCGGTCTCTTCCATCAGCAGGCGGTCCAGGTCGCGCAGCAGTGCGCCGCCGCCGGTCAGCATCATGCCCTTCTCGGCGATGTCCGCGCCCAGTTCCGGCGGGGTCTGCTCGAGGGCGTTCTTGACGGCCGAGACGATGTTGTTCAATGGATCGGTCAGCGCTTCCAGGATCTCGTTGGACGAGATCGTGAACGAACGCGGGATGCCTTCCGACAAATTGCGGCCCTTGACTTCCATCTCCTTGACTTCGGAGCCCGGGAAGGCCGAACCTATTGCTTTCTTGATCGACTCGGCGGTCTGTTCGCCGATCAGCATGCCGTAGTTGCGGCGGATGTAGTTGACGATGGCTTCGTCGAACTTGTCGCCGCCCACGCGCACGGAACCTTTATAGACCATGCCGCCCAGCGAGATGATGCCGACTTCCGTCGTGCCGCCGCCGATGTCGACGACCATCGAGCCGGTCGCCTCGGACACCGGCAGGCCCGCGCCGATCGCGGCCGCCATCGGCTCTTCGATCAGGTACACCTGCGACGCACCGGCGCCCAGCGCCGATTCGCGGATCGCGCGGCGCTCGACCTGGGTCGAACCGCACGGCACGCAGATGATGATGCGCGGCGACGGACGGAAGAACTTCGAATCGTGCACCATGCGGATGAACTGCTTGAGCATCTGCTCGGTGACGGTGAAGTCGGCGATCACGCCATCCTTCATCGGACGGATCGCTTCGATGTTGCCGGGAACCTTGCCGAGCATTTGCTTGGCTTCCTTGCCGACCGCCTGGATCGTCTTCTTGCCGTTGGGACCGCCTTCCTGGCGGATCGCGACGACCGAAGGCTCGTCCAGCACGATGCCCAGGCCGCGCACGTAGATCAGCGTGTTGGCGGTACCCAGGTCGATGGCCAGGTCGTTCGAGAAATAGCTACGTAAAAAACCAAACATGTGTGTCCTGATATGCGCAATAGGGTGCGCCTAACATTAATCGGGGAATCCTCGCCGCGACTGCCGAGCGCCTCGCGGGCTTTTCATGCGTGGATGCGGGGCAGGTTTCGCCCGGAGAACGCATTAGCCCGCCATTCTACCTTATAATTTACCGATTAAACGCTGAAAAACGGGTGGTTTCGTGCCCATATCAGCCTGTGAGATCGACGGTATTAGAAAGCTTTTATCAGCTTTAGCGCGCCGTTGTCCAAATTTCATTATCTACACACTCATCTTTGAACGCGGTGCCGAACCGCGCCTTTTGCCATGTCCCTGACACTTTCAGACGTAAAACGGATCGCCAACCTGGCCCAGCTCGATATGGACGAGGCCCATGCCGAAATCGCCTTGAACGAGCTGAACGGGATCTTCGCCCTGGCCGACCAGTTGCAGGCTGTCGACACCACGGGTGTTGCGCCGTTGTCGCAACCGCTGGCCAGCGTGCTCGCCCTGCCCCTGCGCCTGCGCGAGGACGTGGTGACGGAAGAAAACCACCGCGACGATTACCAGGCCCCGGCCCCGAAGACCCAGGACGGCCTGTACCTGGTGCCGAAAGTCATCGCCACCGAATAACCCGCAGCGAACGTCGACCATCATGATGCATCAAAAAACCATCAAGGAGCTGTCCGCGCTCCTGCACTCGAAACAAGTCTCGGCGACGGAGCTGACCCGGCACTTCCTGGACCGCATCGCCGCCAGCCAGCATAACGCGTTCCTGGACGTGAATCCGGACCTGTCGCTCGCGCAGGCGCAGGCGGCCGACGCCCGCATCGCGGCGGGCAACGCCGGCCCGCTGACCGGCATTCCCATCGCCCACAAGGATATCTTCGTCACGCAAGGCTGGCGCTCGACTGCCGCGTCCAAGATGCTGGGCAATTACGTCAGCCCGTTCGACGCCACCGTCGTCACGAAATTCGCGGACGCCGGCATGGTCACGCTGGGCAAGCTCAACTGCGACGAATTCGCGATGGGCTCGTCGAACGAGAACTCGGCGTTCGGCGCCGTGAAAAACCCGTGGGACGCGCTGGCCGTGCCGGGCGGCTCGTCGGGCGGCTCGGCCGCCGCGATCGCCGCGCGCCTCGCACCGGCCGCGACCGGTACCGACACCGGCGGCTCGATCCGCCAGCCGGCCGCGTTCTGCGGCATTACCGGCATCAAGCCGACGTACGGCCGCGTGTCGCGCTTCGGCATGATCGCGTTCGCCTCGTCGCTCGACCAGGGCGGCCCGATGGCCCGCACGGCGGAAGATTGCGCCCTGCTGCTGAACGAGATGGTCGGCTTCGACGAGCGCGATTCGACCTGCCTCACGGCCGAGCAAGGCAATGCGCGCGAAGACTTTACGCGCGACCTGAACGCGCCGCTGACCGGCCTGCGCATCGGCGTGCCGAAGGAATACTTCGGCGAAGGCCTCGCCACGGACGTCGAACAGGCCGTGCGCGCCGCGCTGGACGAATTCGTGAAGCTGGGCGCGACCCTGGTCGAGATCTCGCTGCCGAAGACGTCGCTGTCGATCCCCGTGTACTACATCATCGCGCCGGCGGAAGCGTCGTCCAACCTGTCGCGCTTCGACGGCGTGCGCTACGGCTACCGCGCCCCGGAATACACCGACCTGCAGGACATGTACAAGAAGACGCGTGCGCAAGGCTTCGGCAAGGAAGTCCAGCGCCGCATCATGGTCGGCACGTACGTGCTGTGCCACGGCTACTACGACGCCTACTACGTGCAGGCGCAGAAGATCCGGCGCCTGATCGCCGACGACTTCCAGGCGGCGTTCCGCGACAAATGCGACGTGATCATGGGCCCGGTGGCCCCGAGCGTCGCATGGGACCTGGGTTCCAAGGCGAACGACCCGGTGGCGAACTACCTGGCCGACATCTTCACCCTGTCGACGAGCCTCGCCGGCCTGCCCGGCATGTCGATCCCGGTCGGTTTCGGCCAGGGCGAGAAAAATGAAAAACGCCCGGTGGGCCTGCAAATCATCGGCAACTACTTCGCCGAGGCGAAGCTGCTGAACATCGCCCACCAGTACCAGCAAGCCACGGATTGGCATACCCGCGCGCCCGAAGGCGTTTGACGCACTGACATACAAGAGAGAACACCATGCAATGGGAAGTCGTCATCGGTCTTGAGAACCACGTCCAGCTCACGACCAACTCCAAAATCTTCAGCGGCAGCTCGATCAAGTTCGGCGCCGAGCCGAACACGCAGGCGAGCCCTGTCGACCTGGCGCTGCCGGGCGTGCTGCCCGTGATGAACAAGGGCGCGGTCGAACGCGCCATCTGCTTCGGCCTCGCGGTCGGCGCGAAGATCGCGCCGCAGTCCGTCTTCGCGCGCAAGAACTACTTTTATCCCGACCTGCCGAAGGGTTACCAGATCAGCCAGTTCGAAGACCCGGTCGTGCAGGGCGGCAGCCTCACGTTCGCGTTCGAAAAGGACGGCAAGCTGGAGACGAAGACCGTCAACCTGACCCGCGCCCACCTCGAGGAAGACGCCGGCAAGTCGCTGCACGAGGACTACCACGGCATGAGCGGCATCGACCTGAACCGCGCCGGCACGCCGCTGCTGGAGATCGTCTCCGAGCCGGAAATCCGCAGCGCCGCCGAAGCCGTCGCCTATGCGAAGGCACTGCACGGCCTGGTGATGTGGCTGGGCGTCTGCGACGGCAACATGCAGGAAGGTTCGTTCCGCTGCGACGTCAACGTGTCCGTGCGCCCCGTCGGCCAGAAGGAATTCGGCACCCGCTGCGAGATCAAGAACCTGAACTCCTTCCGCTTCATGGAAGAAGCGATCCACTACGAAGTGCGCCGCCAGATCGAGCTGATCGAGGACGGCGGCAAGGTGGTGCAGGCCACGCGCCTGTGGGATCCGGACCGCAAGGAAACGCGCGAGATGCGCACCAAGGAAGACGCGCAGGATTACCGCTACTTCCCCGACCCCGACCTGCCGCCGCTGGCGATCTCGCAGGACTGGATAGCCCGCGTGAAGGCCAGCATGCCGGAACTGCCGGCCGCGATGCGCGAACGCTTCATCGGCGACTACGGCCTGCCGGAATACGACGCGCTGATCCTGACGTCGTCGCAGGCGATGGCCACGTATTACGAAGCCGTCGTCGCCAAGGCCGGCAAGGAAAGCGCCAAGGCGGCCGCGAACTGGCTGATGGGCGACGTGTCGTCCGCGCTGAACCGCGCCGACGTCGCCATCGAGGACTCGCCGGTCGAAGCATCGCAACTGGCCCTGCTGCTGAAGCGCATCGCCGACGGCACGATCTCGAACAACGCGGGCAAGAAGGTCTTCAGCCTGATGTGGGAAGCGCAGTCGGAAGACGAGCACCTGGCCGACACGATCATCGAGCGCGAAGGCCTGAAGCAGATTTCCGACACGGGCGCGCTGGAAGCGATCGTCGACGAGGTTCTGGCCAACAATGCGAAGTCGGTCGAGCAGTACAAGGCCGGCAAGGAAGCCGCCATCAACGCGCTGATCGGCCAGTGCATGAAAGCGTCGAAGGGCAAGGCGAATCCGGCGCAGGTGACCGAGCTGCTGAAGAAAAAGCTGGCGGCGTAATCTCCGTCACGCCAACGAAAAACCGGAGCACGCTCCGGTTTTTTTTCGTCTGCGCTATTGCCCAAATTCGGGGTCAGACCCCATTCCCGCGCAAATTCGGGGTCAGAGCACATTTCGGATCAATGTCCGAAGGTAAAGTAAGCCGCCGGTTCAAGCCGGTAGCGTCGACGTATCCATCGCCACGCATCCGGTCACAGCCGCCGTAAAACTTGTCCCAAAGATCGTGCTCAAAAAAGTGCTCTGACCCCGAATTTCGCCGGAAATGTGCTCTGACCCCGAATTTATTCGTAGCGGAGCGCGTCGATCGGGTCCAGGCGCGCAGCCTGGCTGGCCGGGACGACGCCGAACACGACACCTACGCCGCCCGAGAACAGCACGGACAGCGCCACCGCCCACCACGGCACGACGGCCGGCGGGAAGTCGGGGATCATCGCGGCAATGCCGACGCCCAGCGCGTAGCCGATCACGAGCCCCAGCAGGCCGCCCAGCAGCGACAGGGTGACGGCCTCGATCAGGAACTGCAGCAGGATGTCGCGGCTGCGCGCGCCGATCGCCTTGCAGATGCCGATCTCGCGCGTGCGCTCCTTCACCGACACCAGCATGATGTTCATGATGCCGATGCCGCCCACCAGCAGCGCGATGCCGACGACGCCGCCCATCACGAGCGTCACGGTGCCGCTCAGCTTCTCGAACGATTTCGCGATCTGGTCGGCCGATTCGATCTCGAAATCGTCCGTGTCGTCCAGCTTCAGGCGGTGCGCCTGGCGCATGACCATGCGGATGTGGCTGCGGGTCGCGTCCAGCCGGCCCAGGTCGCGCACGGCGACCGTGATCTGCAGCTGCGGGCGCGTGTTGTTGCCGATGATGCTCTGCCCCGTCTTGAACGGGATGATCATGTAGTTGTCCTGCGACATACCGAAGATCTCGCCCCGCTTTTCCATCACGCCGACGATCTTGAACCACTCGTTCGCGTACAGGACGAATTGCCCGACCGGGTTAGGCGGCAGGTGCAGGTCCTCGATCAGCTTCTCGCCGATGACGGCCACGCGGCGCGCGCCGGCGTCGTCGGACTCGCTGAGGAACCGCCCCAGCCGCGCGTAGCGGCCATTCACTTCCTGGTAGCTGGCCGTCGTGGCGAACACCTGCGCCGTCGCGGACATGCCCGTGAAGCGCACCTCGGAAAAACCGGGCGTGAACACGGGGCTGAGGTTGCGGATGCCGTCCACGCGCAGGCGCAGCTGCTCCACGTCGTCGAAACGCAGGTAGTTCACCTTGCCGCGCATGACCTCCTTGAACTCGTTGTGCGGCCGGACCGTCAGGCCGTTGCCGCCCAGTCCTTCGAACTGGTCGGTGACGCTTTTCGACAGGCCCTGGATCAGCGAGATCACCGTGATCACCGACGCCACCCCGATGATGATGCCCAGCGACGTGAGGAAGCTGCGCAGCCGGTGCGCGCGGATCGATGCCAGCGCCGAGCGCAGGCTTTCGAGGAACAGGTTCATGCCGCATTCTCCGCATCATTCCTCGTGTCCGACACGATGCGCCCGTCGCGCAACCGCACGACGCGCCGGCACTGCGCCGCGATCTCGGGCTCGTGCGTCACCATGACGACCGTCTGCCCGCCCGCATGCAGTTCGCGGATCAGGGCCAGGATCTCTTCGCTGGTGGCGGAATCGAGGTTCCCCGTCGGTTCGTCGGCCAGCAGGATGGAAGGTTTGCCCACGAGCGCACGGGCGATCGCGACGCGCTGGCGCTGGCCGCCCGACAATTCGTTGGGCCGGTGATGCAGCCGTCCGCCGAGTCCCACGCGCTGCAAGGCCTGTTCGGCCAGCGCGAGGCGTTCGCGCAACGGGATGCCGCGGTAGATCAGCGGCTGCGCCACGTTGTCGAGCGCACTCGCGCGCGGCAGCAGGTGAAAGCTCTGGAAGATGAAGCCGATCTCCTGGTTGCGCACGCGCGCCAGTTCGTCGCCGGACATCGTCGCGACCTCGCGCCCGTTGAGCCAGTACGCGCCGCTGCTGGGGCGATCGAGACAACCCACGATGTTCATCATGGTCGACTTGCCGGAGCCGGACGCGCCGATGAACGCGACGAATTCATTGGCCCGGATGTGCAGGTCGACGCCCTGCAGCGCGTGTACGGTCTGGTCGCCCATCGTGTACTGCCGCGTCACGCCCTCCAGCCGGATCACGGATGCGCTCCTTCCGCGACCTTCACATCGGCCTTCTTCGCGACCACGGCATCGCCGTCGTGCAGCTCGCGCAGCAGGCGCGCGGGGCCCACGGCGATCGTCTGGCCCGCCACCACGCCCTTCGTCACTTCCTGGTTGGCGTCGTCCGACAGGCCCAGTTCCACCGTCGTCTTCTTGACCTTCCCGTCCTGCACGACGAACAGGTAGCTGGTGTTCTTCACCTTGTCCTTCGCACCCGGGATTTCCTCGCTCAGCACGGCCTGGATCGGCACCGCGGCGCGCGCCGCGCCGTTGCCGACCACGATCTCGACGCGGCACGTCATGCCGGAGCGCAGCGCGAGCTTCGCGTCGTCGAGGCGCAGCTTGACGACGTAGCTGCGGCCCTGCGTCTGGGCGCCGAGGACGGTCTTCGGCGCCATCGCCACGCTTTCCACGCGGCCCGTCACGGGCTGGTCGGGGAACGCGGCCGGGAACACCTTGGCCTGCTGGCCGACGCCCACGCGCGCGATGTCCGCTTCGTCCACATTCACCTCGGCCATGATGGAACCGACGTCGGCGATCGTCATCAGTGACGATCCCGCGATGCCGGTGGCGCTGGCGACGGCCGTCTCGCCGATCTTGATCGGCACGGCCGTCACGGTGCCGTCGATGGGCGCGCGCACTTCCGTCTTGGCCAGGTGCTCGCGCGCCTGCGAGAGCAGCGCGCTGGCCTGCTCGAGCGTCTCGCGGCTGGCGCGCAGCTCGACCTTGGCGAGATCGACCTGGTGCACGGCGTCGTCGTACTTGGAGATGTCGATGTACTTCGCCTTGTACAGCTGGCCCGTGCGGTCCAGGTTGCGCTGCTGGTTCGCGAGGTTGATCTGGGCGCGCTCGATCGCGATGGCGGCGTTGCGGCGGTTCGCCTCCTGCTGCGCCACCTCGGCCAGGTACACGGTCGGATCGAGCCGCAGCAGGATCGTCCCGCGCTCGACGTGGTCGCCCTCCTTCACCAGCACGCCGGCCACCTTGCCGATGACCTCCGCCGACAGCTGCACCTCCTGGCGGAACACGAGGTTGCCGGTCGCGAGGATGGCCGGGTGGATGGCGAGCTTCTGCACGGTCGCCAGCTCGGCCTCGCGGCGCGTCTGCTTGCCCGCGAACTTCACCGCCACGGGGACGATGAAGAACGCCGCGACGACGGCCGCGCCTATCAGTTTCTTCTTCATGCGCTTATCCGAGGAAGGCGATCTTCGCGGCCCAGATGCCGTAGACGACCACGTGCGGCAGCACGGCGACCGTCACGCAGGCGGCGGTCGAGCGTCCCGTCCACGCCTTCAGGCCAAGCACGGCCAGCGCGATGGACCACACGGACGAGAGGTCGAGATTGGTGGCGAAGCCGAACCAGGGGCTGGACATGGGCACGTGCAGCAGCAGGTAGTTGAGCGACACCATGTTCATGTCTTCCGGCGCCAGGCGGCCGCCCGACGTCAGGATCTGCAGCGCCGACAGGGGCACCGTCAGCAGGCGCGGGATGCTGGTCCAGACGGCGAAGCCGAACCACTTGCCGTAGCCGATGCCGGTGCCCATCACCTTGCCCGCCAACAGGTAGTACAGCGCCACGATGGCGCAGATGAGCGGCGTGCCCAGCACGGCGCCGGCGCCGGAGCTCCACATCATCGTCTTCGGCGTCAGGAACTGCGCCATCGCGGCCCGCGCTTCCGGCTTCATGGGCCCCTGCGCCGCCAGCATGTGCTCGCGGAACCAGGCGAAATCGAGCGACGAGACGTACCAGCAGCTGACGGCCAGCGTCAGCAGGATCAGGACGAGCAGCGGGATGAAAGGGCGAGGCTTGTCCTTCAGCCGTGCGAAGGTGGGCGAAGGCGCGAGGATGACGTTTCCGATGTCGAAGAGCGGCTGCGTGGCCATGTGGACTCCCTGGTTATTGTGACCAGGTAGCACCCGCCACCCGGTGCCAAGCAGTCTAGGGTGTTTACGCCACGAAAAACTCACCAATTGTCATGACAACGGGGGCACGCCCCAATTTATACGCGGCGTTTACATCGCTTCCAGCAGGGCCAGGGCCTGCGTCCTTGCGGCCGCCCGCAGCGAGCGGCGCAGCGCCGCATCGTCCGTCGTCCGCGCCAGCACCATCCCGCCCACACACAGCGCGACGATGGCCTGCGCGCGCTGCTCGCCGTCCGCTTCGTGCGCGAGCGCGCCCGCGTACACGTGCACGAGATTGCGGATCAGCTGCGTGTACGCCTTCTGCGGCGACAGCCCCGCGCGCGCGACGTCGCCCGGCAATGCATACAACGGACAATGCGCCTCGATGTTATCGAACACTTCGTCGCTCAGGTAGATGTCGACCAGCATGCGCGCCAGTTCGCGCGGCGCGGGCGGCGGCGAGTCCTTGAAATCGGGCTTGAACGGGTTGCATGTGCTGAAGCTGGCGACGGCCGCCGCGTACAGATCGTCCTTGCTGTCGAAGTGGTGATAAAAGCCGCCGCGCGTGAGGCCGGCCTCGGACATCACGCGGTCGATCGACACCTGTTCGAAGCCATGGCGGTTGAACAACCGGCGCGCCGCATGCACGATGCGTTCGCGGGTCTGGGCCTTGTGTTCGCTACTGTAGGGCATTCGCGTCTCCTTTCGAGAACGGCATTATGCGCGTATTCACATTATGTTCTTGAACATATTATGTGGCCGCGTATTCTGGTTTCCATTCACCACAAGGAGACGACACATGTACACGCTGACCACCTTCCGTTCGGTTCCCTCGTTTGCCGTGGGCCACGTGCGCGACTTGCGCGTGCGCTGGGCCCTCGAGGAAGCGGGCCAGTCCTACGACCTGCGCCTGATCGGCCTCGAGGACAAGGAATCGCCCGCCTACCGCCGCGAGCAGCCGTTCGCCCAGGTGCCCGTGCTGCACGACGGCGACCTGGCGCTGTTCGAAACCGGCGCGATCCTGCTGCACCTGGGCGAGCGCCATCCCGTCCTGCTGCCGCGCGATCCGGCCGCGCGTGCGCAGACGACGATGTGGATGTTCGCCGCGCTGAATTCGGTCGAGCCCTACGTGGGCAACCTCGCCAACCTCGTCGCGTTTTCCATGGACCAGCCGTGGGCCGAGGCGCAGCGCCCGGTGCTCGAAGAGATCGCGCTCAAGCGCCTGGGCCAGGTGGACGACTGGCTGGAAGGCCGCACGTATCTCGCCGGCGAATTCGGCGCGGCCGACATCCTCATGACGACCGTCGTGCGCCTGCTCGACGGCATGGGTTATGTCGAGCGCTTCGCCCGCCTGACGGCCTGGCGCGACCGGTGCACGGCCCGTCCCGCCTATCGCAAGGCGCTGGCGGCCCAGGTGGCGCAGTACGTCGTCGAGCCCGCGGTCGCCTGATTCAATCGGTCACGGGTACCAGCGGTATCGTGGCCGCTCCGCGCCGGCGCGCGATGTCCGACGCGATGCCGGCGCGGATCGCTTCGAGCCGGCGGTCGTCGCGGTACAGCAGGTTGTAGCTTTCGAACGGGACGAGGCGGCCGTCCGGCAGCGCGAAGTGGATGCACGATTTCTTCAGCGCGCGCACGTCCAGCGAATACGCGTCCATGAACTGCACGATCAATACGCGGAACACGTTGTCGTAGCGGAGCGCGGATGGCGCGCTGACGAGCGGCAGGCAGCACATCAGTTCGGACAGGCAGTTGGCCTGCGATTCCGGCGAGTGGTTCGTCGAGAACAGGTCAAAGATGCGGTCCTTCACGGCGCCGTGCAGCGCGGGGTCGCGTTCGAACACGATCGTGTTGCCGCTGCCTTCGACGAGCGTCTGCGGATCCAGCCAGCGCGTCAGCGGCACGGTGCCCTCTTCCGTCTTGATCGCGTACGCCATCGCCAGCGTGTCCGGATTGCACGGCACGGGCACCACGTCCTCCAGCGTGAACAAGCCGCTTTGCTCGGCGATGCGGCGGCGGATCTCCGACACCGTCAGGCGGTGCAGACGCGGATCGTAGTCTTCCACGCGGCCGGCATCCTGGATCGGCTGCAGGGTCACGCCGCGCACGCAGGGCTGCTGCAGGGCGAAGTCGATGATGTCTCCGATCTCGCCGTCGTTCAGGCCTTTCTTGAGCGTGACGACGAGCGTCGTCGACAGGC
This sequence comes from Massilia cellulosiltytica, assembly GCF_047325105.1. Taxonomy (NCBI): domain Bacteria; kingdom Pseudomonadati; phylum Pseudomonadota; class Betaproteobacteria; order Burkholderiales; family Oxalobacteraceae; genus Massilia; species Massilia cellulosiltytica. Next base: position 5,959,416 of record NZ_CP168562.1, read on the forward strand.
CCACTTCATTGAGGTTGTCGAGCGCCTGGCGGCGGATACGCGTGAGGTCGGCGCCGCGCAATTCGCGATGCACCTCCGCGCGCAGCGAATCGAATTGCAGGTAGACCTCGACGCCGGGCGCGTAGCCCGCGAGGCGCCGCACGAATGCCTTGTCCTGCGCGAGCACGATGCCGTTCGTGTTGATCATCACGTGCCTGATGGGGCGCGCTTTCGTGGCGTCGAGGATGGCCCAGAACTGCGGATGCAGGGTCGGCTCGCCGCCGGACAACTGCATCACGTCCGCCTCGCCCTCGTTGGCGACGACGGCGTCGAGCATGCGGATGACCTCTTCCAGCGGGCGATGGCGTTCGCGGTGCGTGCCGCTCTCCGCATAGCACACGGGGCAGTTCAGGTTGCAGTTGTCCGTGATCTCGACGACGGACAGGCACGAGTGCTGCATGTGGTCCGGGCACAGGCCGCAGTCGTACGGGCAGCCGTACTCCATCTTCGTGTTGAACTGCTGCGGCATCTCGGGGTGCTTGACGAAGACTTCGCGGCACAGGCGGTAGTACGCGACGTCGTCGCTGACGAGCACGCGCTCGGTGCCGTGCGCGCCGCACCATTTGTCCATGTAGACCTTGTCGTCCTTGAACACGATCTTCGCTTCGACTGGATGCAGGCAGGTCGAGCAGACGGAGGTCGTCGTGTCGTAGAACAGATAGGGGCGGGTCTTGCGGGTCATGGGAGCCCCTTGCGCGGCGGCGCGGGATAGTCGCGTTCGGACGCCGCGACCTGGCGGCGCAGGTCGTCGGCCAGGCGGTCGGCGGCGCCGACCATATCTGCAGGAAGCATGGCTTTGGCGCCTGCGACGGCCGCGGCGTTGCCGGTCAACGTCAGCAGCGCCAGCGCATCGATGCGCTCTGCGGAGGAAGCGCGATCTGCTTTCGCCTCCCACGACAGATAGTTCACGTCTCCGCCGCCGCAATGCAGGATGTTGCGCGCCCGCCAGAGCCGGGACTCGTCGGCGCGGCCGGCACGGGCCAGCAGCTGCGCGGCCCGCAGCGCGGGCTCGACGCGAAACATGTCCGGTCCGGGCTGGACCACGCAAATTTTGGTGGCGGCACGCTGCAGCAGGACGATGCCGCGCGCGCGATCCCGTGGGTTGGCACCGAAAGGTTCGTAGCCGCCCCACGACCTCATACCGCCCAACATCTCGCCCAACAGCGCCTGGGCCGGGGCGTAGTCCTGCGCGCTCGCCTGCTCCAGCAGGTCCCGCGCACGCGGCACGTCCGCCTGTTTCCGGTCCCGCGTCGACACCAGGGTATACGCGAGTGAGGTGCGCGCTGCCGGGTTGCCCGCCGCGGCAGCGCCCGCCAGCTCGGCGATGCGGCGCTGGCGGGCTGCTTCCGCGTCGCGCTGCTGACGCTCATAGCGGTTCTTGTTGACCGCATCGATCGCGACGCAGCCGGTGCCGCCGATGAAAGCGAGAGCCAAAATCAGCATCCCGCCGCGTGCGCGGGAATCAGCGAAAAGAGTCATGTACGGACAAGCTCCCGTGACTGGAGGAACACGAACGGCAGGTAGCACACCAGCGCCGCGATGCACACCCACTGGATGCCCGACAGCCCGAACGCATACGCATACGGCACCGGCTTGATGCCGTCCACGACGAGGCGCCAGGCCAGGTAGGACGCGAGATACAGCTTGAACGCGAGCCCGGGACTGCGCGCGAGCGGCGCGCGCCAGCGCCACAGCAAGCTGCCTACGCCCAGCACGAACAGCATGTCGTAGACCTGCGTGGGATGGCGTGCGATGCCGTCGCCGAAGTCGACGCCCCACGGCAGCGCGGTCGGCACGCCGTACGTCCCGTCGTTCAGGCCCGCGAGGAAGCAGCCGATGCGGCCGACGATCGTGCCGGCGACGAGGGGCAGGATGAACTGGTCGCCCGTCGAGCGGCGGATGCCCGTGAGCTTCTTCGCGATCTCCACGCCGAGCAGGCCGCCCAGCAGCCCGCCCACGATCGACTGGCCCGACGCGATCAGGCGCCAGTCCGGCACGGTGCCCTGCCACAGGTGCGGCATCTCGATCCAGAACACGAGCTTGTTGCCGATGGCGGCGCCGAGGATGCAGCCGACGACGACGGCGAAGGAGCCCGGCTGCAGCAGCGCGGGTTGACGGGCGCGCCGGCGCTGCCAGCGGTACAGTTGCACGCCGCCGGCGAGGGCCAGCCATTCGAATACGAGATGGACCGGTTGCGCGGTCGCGGCGGAAAGCGCGGGACCGTTCATGCGCCGCCGGGCGGACGCTTGCGCCACAACCTGACGACAATCCAGCCGCACACGAAGGCGATGCCGAGCCCGATCAGGCCCAAGACGAGCGCGACCGACGAGAAGTTCTCGGGCCCGGGCGAGGACAGGCCGGCCAGCCCGCTGAAAGTGCCGGCGGCGCCGCACAGGCCGAAGCCCGCGAGCGCCAACGAGAGAATGGCAGTCAGAAAACCGCGCGCGACATTGTTCATGGCAGCTCCCAAATAGTTGCCGCCATTACATCACAGTCCGCGGGTTCAGGCCACGCCGTATTGCTGGCGGTACGCCGCCACGGCGTCCTTGTGCTGGGCCAGCGACGGATCGGCTTCCAGGTAGCCGAACAGGTCGGCCAGGCTGGCGATCGAGATCACGGGGATGCCGTAGGCCTGGCTGACTTCCTGCACGGCCGACAGCGGCGACAGCACGCCGTCCTTGCCGCCCCGTTCCATGCGGTCGAGCGCGATCAGCACGGCGGCCGGTTCGGCGCCGGCGGCGCGGATCATCGCCACCGATTCGCGCACCGAGGTGCCGGCCGAGATCACGTCGTCGATGATGACGACCTTGCCCGCCAATTTGGCGCCGACGATCGTGCCGCCTTCGCCATGGTCCTTGGCTTCCTTGCGGTTGTAGGCGAACGACGTGTTGCGGCCTTTCGCGGCCAGCGCCACGGCGGTCGCGGAGGCGAGCGTGATGCCTTTATAGGCCGGGCCGAACAGCATGTCGAATTCGAGGCCGGAGTCGAGCAGGGTCTGGGCGTAGAAATCGGCCAGCTTGCCGAGCGTGGCGCCGTCGTGGAACAGGCCCGCGTTGAAGAAGTACGGCGACTGGCGGCCCGCCTTGGTGATGAACTGGCCGAACTTCAAGACTTCGGCTTCGACTGAAAACGCAATGAACTGTTGGCGCAGATTGTCCACGACACGACCCTCGAACTGTGAAAACCGGTATTGTAATCCGCCCCGCCCCCGCCCGCGAAGCCGGTATTCCACCACCCGCGCGAGACGGTGCAGGCGCCGTTCCGTGCGCGGCGCCCGCAGCGCCCGGCCGACCATGGCGAGGAATGCGTCCTCGGCGCGGCGGATGCCCTCCAGTTCGGCCTGCATGCGCACATGTTCGGTCGTGTCGCGCACGAAGCAGCGGGTGTAGCGCAGGCGGCCGTCCTCGAAACAGGCGTTCGAGCGGATCACCACATGCCGGATCGAACCGTCCTTGCAGCGCAGGCGCGCTGGCTGGTCCAGCACCGTTTCGCCGGCCGCCAGCCGCGCCAGCATGTCGGCGGCGATGGCCGGATCGGCGTGGAACCGGGCCGCGTTGTGCCCGACGTATTCTTCCCAGCGGTAGCCGAGCATCTGCAGCTCGGCCTTGTTGGCCCACAGGATCGTGCCGTCGGCGCCGACCTGGTGCAGTCCTTCGGCCGCGTTCTCGACCATGTCGGCGAACTCGCGTTCGCGCCGCAGCAGGTCGCGCTCCGCCTGGCGCCGCCGCGCCGCCTCCGCGTGCAGCGCATGCACTTTCTGCTCGAGCCGGACCAGGTTGATGTCGACGGGTTGCCCGGACGGCAGCGGCGCCGCCACGTCGGCGCAAGCGTGGTCGTGCCCCGCGCAGACCTGGCGGAACACGTGCGCCGCGCCGGACGATGGAAACAGGGTCCAGGGATAGGCGCAGAACAGCGAGAAATCGAGCTTGCGCGCCAGCTCGTTCCACAGCCGCTCCAGGTGCAGGGCCGCGTCGTAGCGGCCGCGCGCGCACAGCAGCGCCACCATCTCGCCGAACGCGTGGACGGGCGCGCCGCCGGCGCAGGCTTCGGCCACGATGCGGCCGACCTCGTACTCGAAACGTGCGCGGTCGGGCCAGCCGTCGACCATCAGGCGCGCCAGGGTCGTTTCGGCGTCGAGCCACGTGACGTCGCGCGACGGCGGGGCGGAGCGCCCTTCCGCCCGCGCCAGCTCGTCCAGGCGCCGGCGCAGCGCATCGGTGTGCGCGCCGGTAGCGATGACGATGCCCCGTCCCCGCGCCCGCAAGGCCCGCTCGATGAAGGACGCGACCTCGTCGAGCAGCGTGTCGCCATCGTCGTAGAAACGCACGAAATGCCCCGTCTTGCCGTGTTTGCCGGACAACAGGTCGTCGGTCTTGATCAGCATGGGGGTTTCTGATGGATGAAAGATGTCATTCTATCCATATCAAGCGCGATCAAGTGGCGGCGGCCGTTCAGGTCGCCATTATGTTGATGTAAATCAAAACGTCAGACGTTCAGTCGGTGCCCGCAGCCAGCCGCACGACGAGATCGGGATTGACCGGCTTGACGAGGTGCGCGTCGAACCCCGCCCGGGCACTTTGCTCGCGGTCGGCCGGCAGGCCGTAGCCGGTCAGGGCGACGAGGCGGCACGGGTGGTCGTGCAACAGCGCGCGCAGGCGGCGCGCCACCTCGTAGCCGTCCAGGACCGGCAGCCCGATATCCAGCACGGCCAGGTCGGGCAGGAAGTCCGGCACGGCGGCCAGCGCGGCCACCGGTTCGTGGAAGACCCGCACGTCATGGCCGTGCGCGGCCAGCAGGCGCGCGAGCGTGTCGGCGCCGTCGACGTTGTCGTCCACGACCATGATCCGGCGCCGGACGGCCGCCGGCGCGTTCGCAGCCGGCGCCGCGTCCGGCACGGCGCAGGCGGCCGGGGTACGCCGGGGCAGCAGCACGACGAACTCGCTACCTTTGCCCGGCCCGGCGCTGTGCGCTTCCACCTGGCCGCCATGCTGTCCGACGATGTTCCTGACGAGCGCGAGCCCGATGCCCAGGCCGCCCTCGGCGCGGTCGATGGCGCGCTTCCCCTGGAAGAACAGGTCGAACACCTGGGCGCGCAGTTCCGGGCTCATGCCGATGCCGGTGTCGCTGACCGCGAGGCGCACCCGCTCGCCGTCCACGCCATGCGCGCGCAGCACGACCTTGCCGCCGGGCGGCGTATAGCGCGCCGCGTTCGTCAGCAGGTTCGACACCACCTGGGCCAGGCGCATCGGATCGCCCTCCCAGGCCAGGTCCGGTTCGATGTCGACGTCGAGCCGGTGGCGGCGCTGTTCCAGCAACGGCCGGGCCATCTCGATGGCCTTGCCCAGGGGCTGCGCGAGGTCGACCCGTTCGCACTGCAGCTCCACCTTGCCGCGGGTGACGCGCGAAATGTCCAGCAGGTCGTCCACCAGCCGCACCAGGTGCTGCACCTGGCGTTCGATGATCTCGCGCTCGCGCGCGAAGCCGGTCTCGCCGCGCATGCGGATCAGTTTCAGCGCGCTGACGATCGGCGACAGCGGATTGCGCAGCTCGTGGCCGAGCATGGCGAGGAATTCGTCCTTGGCGCGGCTGGCGGCCGTCAGTTCGGCCAGCAGTTCGGCGCGTTCGGCGTGGGCGTGCTCGATTTCCTGGCGGGTGCGCACGTGCTCGGTGACGTCGACGGCCACCACGATCATGCCGCGCTCCTCCCCTTCTTCCACCGCCAGCGGCTCGACGCTGAACTTGAGATAGCGCCCGTGCACGTGCAACTCTTCCACGCGGGCCGCGCGGCCGGTGGCGTGGACGTGTTCGAGCAGGTGGTGGATCTCGCCGCCGCGCAGTTCGGGAAAGGCACGCAGCAGCGGCAGCCCTTCGATGCCGTCGCGGCCCACCAGTTCGCGGTAGCAGCGGTTGGCCAGGCGGAACACGAAGTCCGGCCCCATCAGCAGGGCCGCCGCCACCGGGGCGTCGAGCAGCATGCGGTCGCGCTGCTTGAGCGCGATGTCGCGCTCGCGCCTCTCGGTCGCGTCGCGCGTGAAGCAGCGCGTGTAGCGCAGCTGGCCGTCCTCGAAGCTGCCGTTCGAGTGGATCAGCACATGCCGGATCGAGCCGTCCTTGCAGCGCAGCCGGGCCGGATAGTCGTACAGCGTGTCGCCGCACGCGAGGCGGGTGACGATGTCGTCGATGACCGGGCGGTCGACGTGGAACTCGGCGATGTTGTGGCCGACGTATTCCTCCCAGCCGTAGCCGAGCATCTGCAGCTCCGCGCGGTTGGCCCACAGGATGGTGCCGTCGGCGCCGACGCGGTGCAGGCCTTCGACCGCGTTCTCGACGAAGTCCGCGAGTTCGCGCTCGCTCCGGCGCAGCACCCGTTCATTGTCCTTGTACCGGCGCACCTCCGCGCGCAGCGCCTGCACCTCCTGCTCGAGCCGGATGCGGCCGATGTCGGCGTCGCCCTCGGCCGGCAGCGCCAGCGCCGTGTCGGCGCAGGCATGATCGTGCTCGGCGCACACGCGGCGGAACGCCTGCGCCAGCTCGGGCGTGGGAAACGCATCCCAGGGATAGGCGCAGAACAGCGAAAACACCTGGCGTCGCGCCAGGTCGTTCCAGAGTTCCTCGAGCCGCAGCGCCGCATCGTGGCGGCCGCGCGCGCACAGGAGCGCCACCATTTCGCCGAACGCATGGACGGTGGTGCCGCCGGCGCAGGCCGCGGCCACCGCGCTGCCCACCGCGGCCTCGAAACGCGCCGGGTCGGGCCACCCGTCGACCATGAACTGCGCGAGCACGGCGTCGGCGTCCATCCACGCGACCCGCACGGCCGCCGCCGGACCGAGACGCCGGCGCAGCACGTCGATGTGGTCCGGCGTGGCGATCACGATGCCCTTGCCGCCCATAGGCACGGCCTGCGCGAGGAACGTCGCGACTTCGTCCAGCATGACGTCGCCCTCGTCGTAGAACCGTACGAAATGTCCACTCCTGCCGTATTTCCCCGACAGCAGATCATCCGATCTGATCAGCACGTCAACTCCTTGTGCGGGGTGAAAGTGCCCGGACCCCGGGCACAATGGACCAGTTTAACATACCGGACCGGACATTTAACGTTTGTTTATCCGCCATGGATGTGTTGATGGAAGTCAAAACGAGCTACACTATCGCCCTTGGCCCACCGCACTTTTGTCCAGATCCATGCCACGAATTATCTCCGCCAACCTGAACGGCATCCGTTCCGCCCACAAGAAGGGTTTCTTCAACTGGATGGCCAGCCAGGACGCCGATTTCATCTGCGTCCAGGAGCTGAAAGCCCAGCAGGCCGACATGACCGAGGAGTTCCTCGCGCCGCACGGTTACCACGGCCATTTCCATTATGCCGAGAAAAAGGGTTACTCGGGTACGGGCGTCTACAGCCGCACGAAGCCGGATGCCGTCAGGACGGGCTTCGGCTGCGTCGAATTCGACAACGAAGGCCGCTACACCCGCGCCGACGTGGGCAACCTGACCGTCATTTCCGTCTACTGCCCGTCCGGCTCGTCGTCGCCGGAGCGCCAGGAAGCCAAGTTCCGCTTCATGGAAGTGTTCCTGCCACACCTGCAGGCGCTCAAGGCCGAGGGCCGCGAAATCGTGATCTGCGGCGACTGGAACATCGCGCACAAGGAAATCGACCTCAAGAACTGGAAGGGCAATAAGAAGAATTCCGGCTTCCTGCCGGAAGAACGCGCCTGGATGACCCGGATCTTCGACGAACTGGGCCTCGTGGACGTCCACCGCGGCATCGACCAGCGTCCCGAGCAATATACGTGGTGGAGCAACCGCGGCCAGGCGTGGGCGAAGAACGTCGGGTGGCGCATCGATTACCACGTCGCCACGCCGGGCATCGCCGCGAAGGCGCACACCGTCTCCATCTACAAGGACGAACGGTTTTCGGACCATGCGCCGCTGATCATCGATTACCACCTCTGATAATTCCCCCCGGCAAGGGGGAAATCCACTCATATATGTCGTAAAAACATCAACTTACCCACTTTGGCAGTGGGTTTGTTGATATGATCGTTCACTAAGTTTTCCTTGTGGAATCTTTTTCCACGACGTCAAACACTGTCCGCGAACGATCATGCCCACCCAGACCCCTCTTTCCTTCGTGCCGAAGTTACTGGCGCCCCCTACGCCGATCTTCACGCCGGGCCACATGAGTATTACCCTGGATTTCAGCACCGACATGGCGGCTGGGAGCGGGTCGGTCATCATCACGGACGGTGCCATACAGACCGTGATCGACCGCGTAACGGGCGAGCCCACGCTGCGGGTGGTCGGCGCGACCGACACGCACACGATATCGGCATCCAGCCTGGACATCCAGGGCACCCAGGTCACGCTGGACGTGGCGGGCCTGCTGCCCGGCCACACCTACAGCATGGTGATGGGCGCGGACGCGCTGCAATCGATAGCCCACGTGGCCTTCGGCGGCGTGCGCTCCACGTCGCAAGTACCGATCGTCACGCCGGACGCGCCGGACACGCTCGGCCCGCAGCTACTCAAGATCGACACCGACGGCAGCGTCCTGAAAGCGGGGGGCAGCATCGTCGTCACCTTGACGTTCTCCGAAGCCGTCGATGCACTACCGGCGGATGCGTTGAGCGCGCAGCACGCGGAGATCACCAGCCTGACCAGGAGCGGCGACGGACTCACGTGGAAAATGACCCTGACGGCGCCGAAAGACGCCACGACGGCGCCCGGCAACGTCCTGAGCCTGGACATGACCAAGGTGCTCGACGCGGCCGGCAACCACGGCAGCGGCACGAGCAACCTCGCCAGCTACACGGTCGACACGCAGGCGCCCACGGCCACCGTCACGCTCGACCACACCCTGCTCGGCGGCGGCGTCGATGCCGTCGCGACCATCAAGTTTTCCGAAGCCGTCACGGGCCTCACGTCCGCCGCGCTGAGCGCCGGGCACGCGACCGTCTCGAACCTGCACACGACGGACGGCGGCACGACCTGGACCGCCACGCTGAGCGGCACCGCGGCCACCAGCGCGGGCGGCAACGTCCTTGCCGTCGACCTGGGCCAGGTGAAGGACCTGGCCGGCAACGCGGGCAGCGGCAGCGCGGTGTCGGCGGCCTACACGGTCGACACGCAGGGACCGAACGCCGTCGCCATCGCCCTCGACGGCGCCACGCTCGCCGCCGGCAAGCCCGTCCATGCGACGTTCACGTTCGCGGAACGCGTGCAGAACCTGGCGCCGGACGCGATCACGGCACCGCATGCGACGGTGTCCAATCTCGCCAGCAGCGACGGCGGCAAGACCTGGACCGCGACGCTCTCCGCGGACGGCACCGGCACCTGGACCGGCAACGCCGTCAGCGTCGACCTGGGCAAGGTGGCCGACCTCGCCGGCAACGCGGGCAAGGGCACGAGCGCGGGCCCGGCCTACACCGTCGACACGCAGGGGCCGACCGCCACCCTGGCACTGGACGGAACGGCCGTGCACACGGGCGGCACCCTGGGCCTGACGCTGCATTTCAGCGAGGCCGTGAAAGACCTGACGGCGGCCGCGCTGCAGGCGCCCAATGCGGCGCTCGCCAACCTGCAGCACTCCGCCGACTACCTGACGTGGACGGCCACGCTCACCCCGCAGGGCGGCGTCACCGACGCGACCAATGCCGTCATCCTCGATCTCGCGAAGGTGCACGACGCCGCGGGCAATGCCGGCAGCGGCAGCACGGCCTCCGGCAACTACGCCATCGACACGCACGGCCCCGGCGCCGTCGCCATCGCGCTGGACGGCGCCACGCTCGCCGGCGGCAACAGCCTGCACGCCACGTTCACGTTCGACGAAGCCGTGCAGGACCTGCCGCTCGCCGCGGTCGACGCGCCGCACGCGCACGTGACCGGCCTCGCGCCTGGCGCCGACGGCAAGACCTGGACCGCGACCCTGACCGCGGACGGCAGCGGCACCTGGACCGGCAATACCGTCTCCGTCGACCTGGCCCGGGTGAAGGACCTGGCCGGCAACGCGGGCAGCGGCACCTTCACCGGCGCGGCCTACGCCGTCGACACGGAAGGCCCGACCGCCACGCTGGCGCTGGACAGCACGACCCTGCACGGCGGGAGCAGCGCCACGCTGACGATCCGGTTCAGCGAAGCGGTGACGGACCTGACCGCGGCCGCGCTGCAGGCCCCGAACGCGACGCTCACGCACCTGCAGCATTCGGGCGACGGGCTGACGTGGACGGCCACGCTGACGCCGACGAGCGGCATCGAGGATGCGGTCAATACCGTCACCCTCGACCTCGCGAAGGTGCACGACGCGCTCGGCAACGCGGGCAGCGACAAGGCGACTTCCGGCAACTACGCCGTCGACACGCAGGGCCCGACCGCTACGCTGGCGCTGGACAGCACCGTGCTGCACAGCGGCGGCGGCGCCACCCTGACGATCCGGTTCAGCGAAGCCGTGACGGACCTGACGGCGGGCGCGCTGCAGACACCCAACGCAACGCTCGCGAACCTGCAGCATTCGAGCGACGGATTGACGTGGACGGCCACGCTCGCGCCGCAGGGCGGCGTCGAGGCTGCCAACAATGCCGTCACCCTCGATCTCACGAAAGTGCACGATGCATTCGGCAACGCGGGGAGCGGCAGTGCCGTCCCGGCCGCCTACAAGGTCGACACGGTGGCGCCGACCGTGACCAGCATCGCGCTCGACAACACGAACCTGGACGCCACCCACGGCGCCACGCTGACCGTCCGCTTCAGCGAAGCCGTGGCCGACCTGGGCACGGGCGCCATCACCGCCCCGCACGCGGCCGTCAGCGGCCTGCACACGGCGGACGGCGGCCTGACGTGGACCGGCACGCTGGCCAGCAACGACCTGGCGCCCAGCAGCGGCAACGTGCTGTCCGTCGACCCGGCCAAGGTGCACGACCTGGCCGGCAACGCGGGCAGCGGCAGCGCCCAGTCGGACAGCTATGCGGTCGCGGGCATCGCCAACACGCTCGCCATCACCCTCGACGGGACGAGCCTCGACGCGACCCACGCGATCCAGGCCACGTTCACGTTCACGCAGGCCGTGCCGAACCTGCCCCTCGCCGCGATCTCGGCGCCGCACGCGAGCGTCTCGAACCTGGTGGGCAGCGCGGACGGCAAGACCTGGACCGCGCTGCTGTCGGCCAACGGCAGCGGCGACTGGACCGGCAACGTCGTCGGCGTGGACATGGCCAAGGTGCTGGACGCGAGCGGCCATGCCGGCACCGGCAGCGCGTGGAGTGCCCCGTACGCGGTCGACACGATCGGCCCCGCGGGCGCGACGATCCTGCTTGCCGCCGGCACGCTGAACGCGGGCGGCACGATGGACGTGACCTTCACGTTCGCCGAGAGCGTGAGCACGCTGCCGGCAACCGCGATCAGCGCGCCCGGCGCCACCGTGAGCGGCGTGCACACGGCCGACGGCGGCAAGACGTGGATGGCGACGCTGACGGCCCAACCCGGCGTGGACACGGGCGGCCTGCACGTCGTGCTCGACCTGGCCCAGGTCGTCGACGCCCACGGCAACCACGGCGGCGGCTTCGCGGCCAGCACGGCCGCGTACGCGATCGACAGCAAGCCGCCCGTCGTGGCGGACATCCTGTTCGACGACACGACGATCGGCCCGTCGCACGGCATCGGCTTTTCGATCACGTTCTCGGAAAGCGTGAGCGGCCTGACCGCCGCCGCGCTGCAGGCCCCGCACGCGACGGTGAGCGGCCTGGCGACGGCGGACGGCGGCAAGACGTGGACCGGCACCCTGAACGCCGAGGCCGGCGCCGGCAGCAGCACGGGCAACCAGCTGCGCGTGGACCTGACCCAGGTGCACGACGCGGCCGGCAACGCGGGCAGCGGCAGCGCGGCGTCGCTGTCGCACTACAGCGTGAACACGGATGCGCTCACCGCCACCGTCGCCCTGGACGGCGACGCGCTGGTCAGCGGCGGCAGCGTCGGTCTCACGGTGCGATTCTCGGCGGCGGTGACGGCGCTCGACGCCTCGGCCCTCGACACGCCGCACGCCGCGCTCACGAACCTGCACCACTCGGACGACTACCGGACGTGGTACGCGACCCTGTCCGCGGCCGACGCGGGCATCGTCGACAACACCAACACCGTCGGCGTCGACCTGACCAAAGTGCACGACACGCTCGGCAACGCGGGCAGCGGCACGGCCAGCTCCGGCAACTACACGTACGACACGACGGTGGCGGCCTACATCTCCGGACTCTTCGTCAGCGACGAAGGTCCGTATGCCGACGACGGCATCACGAACAGCGGCGGCGAATACGCCTACGGCTATTTCATCGGCACCCTGGCCGACAACCAGCAGTTGAAGGTGCTGATCGACGGGCAGGAAGTGGACCCGTACGGCCTGCACGTGTACTCGGCGGAAGGCGGCAGCACGTACTGGTATTACGCGAGCGAGGCGTACCTGCCTCCGGGCGTGCACACGTACACCGCGAGCATCGTCGACGACGCCGGCCACGCCAGCGCCACGGTGTCGAAGCAGATCACGATCGACACGACGAATCCGCACGTCACCGGTTCGCCCGACGGCAGCACGGCGTTCGACGTCGCGGGCAATCTCGTCCTCACGTTCGACAAGCCCGTGTACTGGACGAGCGGGGAAAGCAGCTACGACGGCCTGCAGCTGTACGACTTCGACGGCGCCAGCAGCTACATCCCCCTGACGGAAGCGAACTTCTCGGCCGACCACAAGACCATCACGCTCACGGCCGACGAGCTGCACCTCGGTTCGGGCAACGACTATTCCCTCTACCTGCCCTACGCGCTGACCGACCTGGCCGGCAACCAGGTGGCGGAGCACAGCATCGTCTTCCACACGGCCGGCACCTACGTCGACGTGACGGCGCCGCGCGCGACGAACCTGCGCGCCGACGTCGGCGGCGGCGACTACGGCGTCGGCGAAACCATCGGTATCCGCGTGACGTTCAGCGAACCGGTCGACGTACGCGGCGCCCCCAGCCTCGAACTCAACAACGGCGCCCAGGCCCACTTCAAGGGCCTGAGCGACGACCATCGCAGCGCGCTGTTCGAGTACACGGTGGCCGCCGGCGACAACGACGTGTCCGGCCTGGACTTCGCTACCAGGGGCGACCTGACGGACCATTTCGCGGACGGCGCCGGCAACGTGCTCGACCTCGCGCACATCACGTACGGCTACCTCGGGGACTCGGACGGCTACGGCGGCACGATCCGGATCGACACGCATGCCCCGGACGCCCCGTCCGCGCCGACGCTCGCCGCCGCATCCGATACCGGCATCGCCGGCGACAACGTCACGAGTGTCGTGGCGCCCACCTTCACGGGCAGCGGCGCCGATGGCTGGGCCCAGATCGAACTGTACGTGGGCGACCGCCTGGTCGGCAGCGGCTGGGCCGACGGCGGCGGCAAGTGGAGCATCGACGACGTCCTGCTGGGCACCAACGGCACCTACACGGTCAAGGCCGTCCAGTACGACGCCGCGCACAATGCGAGCGCACCGTCGCAGCCACTGACGGTCACCGTCGCCGGCTCGACCGCCGCGGGGGCGACGTTCTTGCCGGGCGCCGACAACGGCCTGTCCTCCAGCGACACCATCACGAGCTTCACCGCGCCGGCACTGACGGGCACCGTGGCCGCCGGCACCCAGGTGACCGTGTGGGACGGCGGCACGATCCTTGGTTCCACCACCGCCGGCGACAACGGCGTATGGCATTTCTCGCCCCTGTGGGACCTCGCGAACGGCCAGCACACGATCACGCTGGAACTGCAGGATACCGGGGGCAACGTGACGCCGCGCGAACTGTCGGTCCCGTTCACGTTCACGGTCGACGCCATCGAACCGGACGCCCCGGGCCAGCCGGTGCTGGCGGCGGGGAGCGACACGGGCGTCTCGTCCTCCGACGGCATCACGAACGACACGATGCCCACGCTGACCGGCACGGCGGCCGAAAGCGGCGGCCGGATCCTGGTCTACGACGGCGCGTCCCTGGTGGGCGGGGCCGACGTCGGCAATAACCGGAGCTGGACGGTCACGCTCGGCGGCGGCGGGCCGCTCACGGACGGCGTGCACACGTTCACCGTGGTCCAGGAAGATGCGGCCGGCAACCAGGGCACCGCATCCGCGCCGTTGTCGGTCACGATCGACACGACGGCACCGACGGTGGCATTGACCCAGTCGACCAGCAAGGCGGGGGCGAACTGGCACAGCCTGACGTTCAGCGAAAAGATCGTGTTCGCGCAGAACGGCACGATCGACGTGCTCGACAGCGGCAACGTGGGGCGCTCGCACCATGCGTGGGACGTGCTGACCAACTGGGACATCGCGACCGACGCGCGCACGCTGGAGCTCAACCTGGGCACGCTGAACGGCGCCTACCACCTCACGGTGAACGGTAACGCGATCGAGGACGTGGCGGGCAACGTCGCCATCATCGGCAGCGACACCTTCGGCGTCGGACTGACGGCCTGACGTCTCGACCCGACGTCGTTCCCGCGAAGACGGGATGCCGCTCTGCGTCATCCCGCCAAGTCTTGCTTGCGTCGCCGCAGCTCAACGACCCCGGGCCCCGGCCTTCGCCGGGGCGACGGTTTCAAGCCGGCCACTCCAGCGCGCGGCCGCTTGCGAAGCTGCGCGCTGCTCCCGTGAGCGGATCGTCGAACGCGATGGACCGCGCCAGCAGTTGCAGCGGCGCGGAGAAATCGTCGCCCTTGCACGGCAGCGCGACGGGATAGAAGGCGTCGTTCAGGATCGGCACGCCCAGCGACGCCATGTGCAGGCGCAGCTGGTGCTTGCGACCCGTGTGCGGATGCAGGCGGTAGCGCGCCACGTCGCCGCGCGTTTCCAGCAGCTCGACGAACGTCTCGGAATTCGGCTCGCCCGCTTCTTCGCGCATCACGAAGAACTTGTCGCCGTCGACCATGCGGCTGCGGTAGGTGAACGGGAATTCTCTCCCGTGCAGCACGGGCGCCAGCGCCTCGTACACCTTGCGGATGCTGCGCTTCTGGAACATCGACTGGTACGTGCCGCGCGTGGCCAGGTTGTGCGAGAAGATGACGACGCCGGCCGTCTCGCGGTCGAGGCGGTGGATCGGCGTCAGGTGCGGCAGGTCGAACTTCTGTTTCAGCCGCACGAGCAGGGTCTCGCGCAGGAAGCGCCCCGTCGGGATCATCGGCAGGAAATGCGGCTTGTCGACGACGAGCAGGTGCTCGTCCTGGAAGATGATGCCCTCCTCGAACGGAATCGGCGTCTCGTGTTCCAGCTCGCGGTAGTACCAGATGCGCATGCCCTGGCGTACGTGGCTGTCGGCCTGCAACGGCGTACCGTGCGCATCGACGACGTCGCCGCGCGCGAGGCGTTCGGCCCAGGACGGGCCGGCGATGGCGGGAAAGCGCTCCTCGAGAAAGGCCAGCATGCCGCCGGTCCGGGTTGCCGTGATCCACAGATAGCTGGGCGCCACGCCGTCCCGCACCGGCAGCGGCACGACGGCATTGGCTGCGGCCTGGTGGCCCTTCCTGACGAAACGAACCATCGATCCCTTGTTTATCAGCGTTGCGCGACGTTGGAGCGGTAAGGCGGCAACCGGTCGACGGACGTGCCCTTGCTGCGCGCATACAGCGGCAGCAGCACGTTCATGTGGCTGTCGATCTGCTCGATGCGATCGCTGCCGCCCGGGTGCGTGGACAGCAGCTCGATCGGCGCGCCGCTCTGGTTCAGCGCCGCCATCTTGTTCCACAGCGCGATGCCCGCGCGCGGGTCGTAGCCGGAGCGCGCGGCGATGTCGAGGCCCACGAGGTCGGCTTCGCGTTCCTCGTCGCGCGAGAATTTCAGCACGAGGAGCTGGCCGGCCGCGTTGGTCGCGCCGCGCACGTCCACGCCGAGCCAGGCCGACAGCGCGGCGCCGCCCAGCTGGCTCGCGAGGCCCGTCGCCGCCGCCTTGCTCTGGCGGTCGCGCCCGTGCTCGCGCAGCGCGTGCGCGATCTCGTGGCCCATCACGGCCGCGATCTCGTCGTCCGTGAGGCGCAGCTTGTCGATGATGCCCGTGTAGAACGCGATGCGCCCGCCCGGCATGCAGAACGCGTTCACCTCGCCGGACTGCAGCAGGTTGACCTGCCACTTCCACTGCTGGGCGTCGGGGTTCCAGCGCGCCGTGTTCGGGATGATGCGTTTCGCGATGGCGCGCAGGCGCTGCACGCGCGGGTCGGATTCCGGCACGAGCGCGCCTTCCTGCTTCGCCTTGCTCATCAGCGCCAGATATTGCTGGGCCGACTGCTGGTTGATGGCGTCCTCGGGCGCGGCGATATCGCGCCACACGCCGCCGATCGAATTGCGCTTGAGCGGCTTGACGGCGATGCCGTCCTGCACGACCTGGTCCTGGTTCGGGCGGTCGTCCTGCGCGCGTGCGGCGTACGCGCCGGGCGTGGCAACGCTCAGGGCGAGCAGCACGGCCGCGCCGTGCTTGAAGAGTCGATTCATGGTGTTCTCCTGCTGGGTTCTGGACACATGATGCCCAAGTCGCGTCCGTAAGTACAACACGATACGCATACCCGGGCAGCGACGCAGGCGGGGAAACGTCAGGCCTTGCTCACGAGATCGCGCTTGCGCAGGCGGAATACCGCCAGGCTGCCGCGCAAATTCGGCAGGAACGACACCGGCTTGCCCTCGGCCAGCGCGACGTATTCCAGCACTTCCAGGCCGCATTTCTCGGCCAGGTCCTTGAAGTCGTAGATGGTCGCGTAGCGCAGGTTCGGCGTGTCGAACCACTGGTAAGGCAGGGTGCGCGACACCGGCATGCGCCCTTTCAGCAGCGCGGCGCGGTGCGGCCAGTATGCGAAGTTCGGGAACGACACGATCGCTTCCTTGCCCACGCGGACGATGTCGCGCAGGCGCGCCTCCACGTGCTGCATCATCTGCAGCGACGACAGGCACAGGACCACGTCGAACGCGTCGTCCGCGAACAGGCCGAGGCCCTGCTCCATGTCGTGCTGGATCACGCTGATGCCGCGCTGCGTGCTTTCCAGGACCTTGTCGTCGGCGATCTCCACGCCGTAGCCCGTGCAGCGCTTGGCCTGCTCCAGGTAGCGCAGCATGGCGCCGTCGCCGCAGCCGACGTCCAGCACGTGGGCGCCGTCGCCGACCCAGTGGGCGATGAACGCGAGGTCGGACCGCAGGGTCAGGTCTTCGTATTTCATGCGGCCTCCTTCTGCTCTGCCGCGATGCGCTGGAAGTAGGCGCGGACGATGTTCATGTAGCGCACGTCCTCGAGCAGGAAGGCGTCGTGGCCGTGCGGCGCGTCGATCTCGGCATAGGTCACCTTGCGGCGGTTGGCCAGCAGCGCTTCCACGATCTCGCGGCTGCGCTCCGGCGAGAAGCGCCAGTCCGTCGAGAACGACGCGACGAGATATTGAGCCTGCGTGTTTTCCAGCGCCTTGGCGAGGTTGCCGCCATGCTCGCGGGCGGGATCGAAATAGTCGAGCGCCTTGGTGATCAGGAGGTAGGTGTTGGCGTCGAAGTATTCCGAGAATTTATCGCCCTGGTAGCGCAGGTACGATTCGATCTCGAAGTCGATGCCGAAGTCGAATTTGTAGTCGTTCCTCTCGGCCGCATTGCGCAGCTTGCGGCCGAATTTTTCCGCCATGTCGTCGTTCGACAGGTACGTGATGTGGCCGACCATGCGCGCCACCTTCAGGCCGTTCTTCGGCACCACGCCGTGTTCGTAGAAGTCGCCGCCGCGGTAGTCCGGATCGGTGAGGATCGCCTGGCGCGCCACGTCGTTGAACGCGATGTTCTGCGCCGAGAGTTTCGGCGTGGACGCGATCACGATGCAGTGACGCAGGCGCTCGGGGAACATGATGCTCCACGCGAGGGCCTGCATGCCGCCCAGCGATCCGCCCATCACGGCGGCAAAACACTCGATGCCGAGGCGGTCGGCCAGCAGCGCCTGCGCGGCGACCCAGTCTTCCACCGTCACGACGGGGAACGTGGCGCCGTACGGTTTTCCCGTGGCCGGATTCGTGTGCATCGGGCCCGTGGAACCGAAGCAGGAGCCGAGGTTGTTGACGCCGATGACGAAGAAGCGGTCGGTGTCGACCGGCTTGCCCGGTCCCACCATGTTGTCCCACCAGCCCGCGCTCTTCGGCTGGTCGGCGTAGTGGCCGGCGACGTGGTGCGACGCGTTCAGCGCGTGGCAGATCAGCACCGCGTTCGATTTGTCGGCATTCAGCGTGCCGTACGTTTCATACATCAGCGTGTAGTCGCCGATCGCCGCGCCGCTTTGCAGGCGCAACGGTTCGGCGAAGTGCATCGCCTGGGGGGAGACAATTCCGATCGATCCCATGAAGACTCTTAAGTTGTAACTAGACGGACTGCAGCTGCTCCACGGCTTCGGCGATGGCCGCCGGTTCCATCGCGCGCAGGATGCGCCTGGTGCGCGGCACGAGCCGCGCCAGGTCGCTGGACAGGATTTCCTGCTTGACGGCCAGGAGCTGGGCGGGATGCATCGAGAACTCGCGCAGGCCCATGCCCAGCAGCAGGCGGGTGAGCTTGACGTCGCCCGCCATCTCGCCGCACACGGCGACGTCGATGCCGGCCTTGTGCCCGGCCTCGATCGTCATCGCGATCAGGTTCAATACCGCCGGGTGCAGCGGATTGTACAGGTGCGCCACCTCGTAGTCGACGCGGTCGATCGCCAGCGTGTATTGAATCAGGTCGTTGGTGCCGATGGACAGGAAGTCCAGGCGCTTGACGAACATCGGCAGCGCCAGCGCGGCGGCCGGGATCTCGATCATGGCGCCGACTTCCACCGCCGCGTCGTACTTGATGTTCTGCTCGCGCAGCTGGGCCTTGGCCTGCTCGATCATGCCGAGCGTCTGGTCGATCTCGAACGCATGCGCCAGCATCGGGATCAGGATGCGCACCTTGCCGAACGCGGACGCGCGCAGGATCGCGCGCAGCTGCGTGAGGAACAACTGCGGCTCGGCGAGGCAGTAGCGGATCGCGCGCAGGCCCAGCGCCGGGTTCAGCGCCGTGTGTTCCGTCTGGTCGAGCGGCTTGTCGGCGCCCACGTCGAGCGTGCGGATCGTGACCGGGCGGCCCTTCATCGCCAGCACGGCCTTGCGGTACTGCTCGAACTGCTCGTCCTCGCCCGGCACTTTCAAACCCTGTGCGCCGCGGCCCATGAACAGGAATTCGGAACGGAACAGGCCCACGCCGACGGCGCCCGCTTCCAGCGCCGGACCGCAATCGTCCGGCAGCTCGATGTTCGCGAGCAGCGTGATCGGCGTGCCGTCCTTCGTGACGGCCGGCGTCTTCTTGAGCTTGAAGAGGCGTTTGCGCGCCTTCATCAGGTTGGCCTGGCGCGCGCGGTACTGCTCCATAACGAGCGCGCTCGGATTGCAGATCACGACGCCGGCATCGCCGTCGACGATCACCCAGTCGTCCTGCTCGATCAGGCGCGACGCCTGGCTCATGCCGACGGCGGCCGGGATGTCCAGGCTGCGCGCGACGATCGCCGTGTGCGAGTTCTGGCCGCCCACGTCGGTGACGAAGCCGACGAACGAGCGGTCGCGGAACGCGAGCATGTCGGCCGGCGAGATGTCGTGCGCGACGACGATCATCTGCGGCTGGAAGTGGTCTTCCTCGGGCACCGGCGGCGCCGACAGCGCGGTTCCCATCAGCACCTTCAGCACGCGCTCGGCCACCTGCTGGATGTCCTGCTTGCGCTCGCGCAGGTACTCGTCCTCGATCTCGTCGAACTGCGCGGACAGCTCGTCGATCTGCGTGACGAGCGCCCATTCCGCGTTGTAGTGGCGACTGCGGATGATGTCGAGGGGCGCCTCCGAGATCATCGGATCGGACAGGATCAGCACGTGCACGTCGATGAACGCGCCCAGTTCCGTCGGGGCTTCCTTCGGCAGCTCGGTCCACAGCTCCTGCAGGTTGCGGTGCACTTCGGCGATCGCGTCCTGCAGGCGCTTCACTTCCGCCTCGACCTGCTCTTCCGGCACGAGGTAGTGCTTGACGTCGAGCGCGGCCGGCGTGAGCAGGTGCGCGCGCCCGATCGAGATCCCGCGCGAGACCGGAATGCCGTGCAGTGTGAACGATGCCATGGAGGGTCCCGGGTGACGGCCAGCTCGGCTGCTGTCCGGCATTACTCGCCTTCGCCGAATTTATCGTTGATGAGGCCGGTGAGCGCGGCGATGCATTCCTGTTCGTCGGGGCCGTCCGCTTCCAGGGTCACCTTGGCGCCCTTGCCGGCGGCCAGCATCATGACGCCCATGATCGACTTGGCGTTGATGCGGCGGCCGTTGCGGGTGAGCCAGACGTCGCTCTGGAACTTGGCGGCCAGCTGGGTGAATTTGGCGGATGCGCGGGCGTGAAGGCCCAGCTTGTTGATGATCTCGAGTTCCTGTTGAATCATATTTTAATTGTCGTTTCTCTCGTTCATCTGTCCGGTCAGGTGCCGACCCGGATGCGGTTGTCGACCCGGACGGCGCCGTTCTGCGCGCCGGTCAGGGCCATCTCGACCACGACGTCCAGCGTGTCGCGCCGGTACGTAATCGCGCGCAGCAGCATCGGCAGGCTGATGCCCGCGATGACTTCCACGCGACCGGCCTCGGCCAGCGTGTTGCAACAATTGGACGGCGTGCCGCCCTTGATGTCGGTGATGACCAGCACGCCATCGCCTTCGTCCAGGCGCTGGATTGCACTCTTCGCCAGGGCGTGGATCTCGTTCGTGTCCTGGTCCGCCGTCACGTCGATCGCCTCGAAGCGCTCGGTGGGGCCGCGGAACACGTGCGCGACCGCGGCGATGAATGCCTGGCCCAGCGGAGCGTGGGTCATCAGCAGGATGCCTACCATGTCTTTAATTTCCCGTTACCCGGCGCTCGACGGCGTCGATGAACATCGCCGCAACGTCGAAACCGGTCTGGTCGGTGATCTCCTGGAAACACGTGGGGCTGGTGACATTCACCTCGGTCAGGAAATCGCCGATCACGTCCAATCCTACCAGCAACAGGCCACGCGCCGCCAGAATCGGGCCGAGACTTTCCGCGATCTCGCGGTCGCGCTCGGTCAGCGGCTGCGCGACGCCGGTGCCGCCGGCCGCCAGGTTGCCGCGCACTTCCCCGGCCTGCGGAATGCGCGCCAGCGAAAACGGGACCGGCTTGCCGTCGATGACGAGCACGCGCTTGTCGCCCTTGACGATGGCGGGAATATATTTCTGCGCCATGATAGTGCGCGCGCCGTTGTCCGTCAGCGTCTCGATGATGGAACCAAGGTTCAGGCCATCGTCCTTGACGCGGAAGATGCCGGCGCCGCCCATGCCGTCCAGCGGCTTGAAAATCACGTCGCCGTGTTCGGCGTGGAAGGCGCGCAGGCGCGTGCCGGACGACGACACGAGCGTGGGCGACGTGAACTGGCTGAACTGGGCAATGGTCAGCTTTTCGTTGTGGTCGCGGATCGCCGAGGGTTTGTTGAACACGCGCGCGCCCTGGCGCTCGGCCAGTTCCAGCAGATACGTGCCGTACACGTATTCCATGTCGAACGGCGGGTCCTTGCGCTCGATGACGGCGTCGAACGCGGACAGGGGCACGGTATCGGTGTCGCCTTCGCGGTACCAGTCGTCCGGGTCGCCGGTCAGCTGGATCTCGGTGGCCTCGGCCGTCACGACGCCCTCTTCCAGCACCAGGTGGCGCTGTTCGAAGGCATAGATCCGATGGCCGCGCCGCGCCGCTTCGCGCATCATCGCGAACGTCGAGTCCTTGTAGATTTTGAAGCCGGACAGCGGATCTGCGAGAAAAGCGATTTTCATGATGGTCCCAATGGAGGCAATACCACGATTTTAGCCGGAAACGCGGATGTTCGCGGAAAGGCGACCGCGTCCGGCGGACGAGTTACCGGGGCATCTTCCTGTTGGCAAAACGTCATCTATTCAATCTGCATTTGCGAACCGTCAAACGTGCCGCCGGACCACTTGGGAAGATGCGTCCCAGGAGGACACGATGAGCGACCAAGCCGAGCAGGAACGCATCAACCAGGCCTATCGCCAATGGCATGGCGGTGCCGGGCTGGCGAAACACGTCTGGCACCGGCCCGACATCGTGCGCCAGGCGGCGGCGCGGGCGCGCGTGCTGGCCGACCTGCTGCCGCTGACGGTGGGCCGCGACCTGTCCGCCGTGCGCGCGCTGGACGTCGGCTGCGGCGGCGGCGGCTTCCTGCGCCAGCTGATCGATTGGGGCGCCACGCCGTCCCACCTCGCCGGCACGGAGCTGCAGCCCGACCGCCTGGAGCAGGCCCGGGCCCGCACGGCGCCCGGCGTGCGCTGGCACCTGGGCCAGATCGACGTCTTTCCCGACGCGAGCATGGACCTCGTGAGCGCACACACGGTGTTTTCCGCGCTCCTGGACGAAGACCTGCGGCGCGGCCTGGCCGCCGAAATGTGGCGCGTGCTGCGTCCGGGCGGCTGGACGATGATTTTCGATGTCCGCTACGGCAGCCCGCGCAATGCCCACGTGCGCAAGGTGACGGACGTCGAACTGCTGCGCTTCTGGCCTGCCGCCAGCCGCCACTACCGCACGCTGGTGCTGACGGCGCCCGTGGGGCGCACGCTGGCCGCCCTGCCCTGGTTGATTCCGGAAGCGCTGGCGACGTTGCTGCCGCCGCTGCGCTCCCACTTCATCTACATGGCGCGCAAGCCGGAGACGGACCGTATGGTCTGAATCAATAGATTTCCGGGTCCGGATCGGTCCGTTCCAACTCCAGCGAAGCAGCGAGCAACGCAAGACGCGCCACCACGCCGTACACGTAGAAGCGGTTCGGCGCGGCCGTCCCCGGCTTCGCCTTCAGGTCGGGCACCGCGTGCTGCTGCGCGAACGCGAGCGGCACGTATTGCGAGCCCGGCGCGTTCAGGTTCTGGTCCACGCCGCGCTCGGCGTGCACGCGGTAGAAGCCGCCGACGACGTAGCGGTCGATCATGTACACGACCGGCTCCGCCACCGCGTCGTTGATCGACTCGAACGTGGGCACGCCTTCCTGGATCATCACGTCGGTGACGGTGACGCCATCCTTGATGACCGACATCTTGTTGCGCTGCTTGCGGTTCAGGTCCTTGACCTCGCTCGCATCCTTGACGGTCATGATGCCCATGCCGTACGTGCCGGCATCCGGCTTGACGATGACGAAGGGTTTCTGGTCCTTCATCCCGTATTCCTTGTACTTCTTCTTGATCTTCGACAGCAGCGCCGACACGTTATCGGCCAGGCATTCCATGCCCACGTCTTCCTGGAAATTGACCTCGCCGCATTTGCTGTGCAGCGGGTTCACGAGCCACGGGTCGATGTCGATCAGCTTGCCGAACTTCTTGGCGACCTCGTCGAACGCCTTGAAGTGATTGCTCTTGCGGCGCACGGCCCAGCCGGCGTGCAGCGGCGGCAGCAGCGATTGCTCGTGGACGTTTTCGAGGATGCTCGGGATGCCGGCGGACAGGTCGTTGTTCAGCAGGATCGTGCACGGGTCGAAGTCGGCCAGGCCCACGCGGCGGCCGTTGGGCGAGCGCACGAGCGGCTCCACGACCAGCATGTTCCCGTCCGGGAGCGCGAGCGGCGTCGGCTCCGTCACCTCGGGCGACAGCGAGCCCAGGCGCACGTGCAGGCCCGTCTGGCGGAAGATCTGCATCAGGCGCTGCACGTTCTGCAGGTAGTACGGGTTGCGCGTATGGCTTTCCGGGATCAGCAGCAGGTTGCGGGCGTCCGGGCAGTATTTGTCGATCGCGGCCATGGCGGCCTGCACCGTCAGCGGCAGCATTTCCGTCGACAGGTTGTTGAAGCCGCCCGGGAAGAGGTTCGTATCCACCGGCGCCAGCTTGTAGCCGGCATTGCGCAGGTCCACCGAGCAGTAGAACGGCGGCGTGTGCTCCTGCCACTCGAGGCGGAACCAGCGTTCGATGGCGGGCGTGGCTTCGAGGATCTTCTTTTCCAGGTCCAGCAGGGGACCGGTCACGGCGGTGGCGAGGTGGGGAACCATAAAAATGACGTCCTTCGGGCTTCTTGGCGATATGGTAAGCCGAGATTGGGGTGTTCGAACGTTTTTTAAAGACCTTTATGCAATTTAGAAATAAAAAAAGCGCCCCGGAGGGCGCTTTCGCATATTGCATTCCTGATAATCAGGAGTGGTAAGCCTGCTCGCCGTGGCTCGTGATGTCGAGGCCTTCGCGTTCCTCTTCCTCCGGGACACGCAGACCGACGACGACGTCGACGATCTTGTAGGCGATGAACGAGACGACGGCCGACCACACGATGGTGGTGCCGACGGCTTCCGCCTGCACGAGGACCTGGTGGCCGATCGAGTACGGGTCGGCGGACATCTTGTTGGTGACGTAGTCGAAGATGCCCTGGCCGCCCAGTTGCGGTGCCGCGAACACGCCGGTCAGCAGCGCGCCCAGGATACCGCCCACGCCGTGGACGCCGAACACGTCCAGCGAGTCGTCGGCGCCGATCATGCGCTTCAGGCCGTTCACGCCCCACAGGCAGACGATGCCGGCGACGAGACCGATGACCAGGCCGCCCATCGGACCGACGAAGCCGCAGGCCGGGGTGATGGCGACGAGGCCGGCGACGGCACCCGAGGCGCCACCCAGCATCGACGGCTTGCCCTTGGTGATCCACTCGCCGAAGACCCACGACACGGTGGCGGCGGCGGTGGCCAGCAGGGTGTTGACGAAGGCCAGCGCGGCGACGTCGCCCGCTTCCAGTGCCGAACCGGCGTTGAAACCGAACCAGCCCACCCACAGCAGCGAGGCGCCGATCATGGTCATGGTCAGCGAGTGCGGGGCCATCGATTCACGGCCGTAGCCGACGCGCTTGCCGATCAGGATCGCACCGACGAGGCCGGCGATAGCGGCATTGATGTGCACCACGGTACCGCCCGCGAAGTCGAGGGCGCCCTTCTGCCACAGCCAGCCGGCCTTGGCGGTCTCGGCATCGACGGTCGCGGCGGTGAACGCATCCGGACCGGTCCAGAACCAGACCATGTGCGCGACCGGCAGGTAACCGAACGTGAACCACAGCACGACGAACAGCAGCACGGCGGAGAAGCGGACGCGCTCGGCGAACGCGCCGACGATCAGGCCGCAGGTAATGGCCGCGAACGTGCCCTGGAACGCCACGAAGACGAACTCGGGGATGACGACGCCCTTGCTGAAGGTGGCCGCGGTCGAGAACGCGCCCTTGACCGGATCCCAGATCCCGTTCAGGAACAGGCGGTCGAAGCCGCCGATGAACGCGGTCTTCTCGGTGAACGCCAGCGAGTAGCCGTACAGGCACCACAGGACGATGATGACCGCGAAGATCATGAACACCTGCAGCAGCACGGACAGCATGTTCTTGGAACGGACCAGGCCGCCGTAGAACAGGGCCAGGCCCGGAATCGTCATCATGATCACCAGCAGCGTGGCGACCATCATCCAGGCGGTGTCGCCCTTCTGCGGGGTCGGTGCGGCAGCCGGCGCGGCCGGTGCGGCGGCAGCTTCCGGTGCAGCAGCAGCTGCTGCGGCCGGCGCGGCGGCGACCGGTGCGCTGGCGGCCGGTGCGGCCGCGGGTGCTGCGGCTTCCGCAGCGGCTGCCGGTTTGGCGGCATCCTGGGCCATGGCCGGGGCGGCGGCTGCCAGCGCCACGGCGACGGATACGCCTGCGATCAGTTTCGTGATGGTGTGGATCATCGGATTCCCCTTACAGCGCTTCGTTGCCGGTCTCGCCGGTACGGATACGGACTACCTGCTCCAGGTTGGAGACGAAAATTTTGCCGTCGCCGATCTTGCCGGTGCGCGCGGCGCTCTGGATGGTGTCGATCACCTGGTCGACGATGGCATCGTCGACCGCTGCCTCGATCTTGGTCTTCGGCAGGAAATCGACGACGTATTCCGCGCCACGGTAGAGCTCGGTATGGCCCTTCTGGCGACCGAAACCCTTCACTTCCGTCACGGTGATACCCTGGACGTTGATTTCCGAGAGGGCTTCACGCACCTCGTCGAGCTTGAAGGGTTTGATGATGGCGGTGATCATTTTCATGTGATTGCCTCTTCAGAAAGTTTTTGAAACAGTGAGCAGGGCCGCGGACTTGCCCAGGTTTTCCGCGGACGGGCTCACGTACGCGCTGGTGTCGGCCTTGATCCAGGACAGGGCCACGGAGCAGATGCCCAGGTCCTTGGTGACGCCGAGCTTGTAGTCGGTGTACGACAGCGAACCGTTGTGGCGCACGTTCTGGCGGCCGGCGTGCAGGTTCAGCGTGAAGCCGCTGCCGACGTCGACGTTGGCGCCGATGTCCAGGTAGCCGCTGCCCTTGCTGTCGGCCGTGCCGAACAGGTTCGTCAGCGAATGCGAGTACTTGACGTAGGCCGGGCCGAAACCGAGCTGGCCGTACAGTTCGAACGTGTTGGCATTCGGATGCAGGCCATTGCTCGGGTAGAAGTAGTACAGGCCGCCGACGTCATAGGTGATGTCGCTCGTGAGGTTGCCGCGCTTGCCGCCGTACAGGTCCCACTCGACGTCGCCGCTGCCGCCCAGGTCCTTGGTCCACTTGATGGTGGACAGCCAGGTGCCCGCGTACAGGCCGGTCGGATTGTGGGTGTAGTCGGCGCCGCCTTGCAGTGCGGGGTCGAGACGGGACTGGGAAATGCCGCGGTAGCGATAATCGCTCGTGACCGCCGCGTTGAAACTCACTTCATTGTCCGGCTTCTGCTCTTCGGCGCCGGCCAGCCCGATATGAAGGCTCCACAGGCTTGCTGCGAGTACTGCGGCGTGGGACCAGTTGCTGTTACGACGCTTCATACGACACTCCCTTTAGTTGAACATATTCTTGGGTTGCGGTTTACAATCCGGGATTGCGACCTCTTATGGTTAATGGTTGATTAGCAGGATGCGTGCCACCCCCATGCCGGGCGGGTTCCCGCTTGTTTTTCACCCCTTCCGCCCCCAGTTTTTTAATTTCAAAATACAAACGGGACCAGGACGCGTGCGCCGTCACGGTGCACGCACCAAATCAGGTATGTACGCACCTTCTTGGTGCGGGGTGCCGACTCAAGGACTAGTGTGAAATGAACAATTTTTTCAATGATTTGCAGGGCAAGATCAACCAGGCGTTCGAAAACTCGCCCGCCAAGGACATCGAGCGCAACGTCAAGGCGATGATGACCCAGGGCTTTTCGAAGCTGGACCTGGTGACGCGCGAAGAGTTCGACATCCAGGCCCAGGTGCTGGCCAAGACGCGCGCCAAGCTGGAGGCGCTGGAACTGCGTGTGGCGGAACTCGAAGCGAAGCTGGCCGCCTCCGACGCCAAGGTTTGACGCCTACGGGCGGCCGCGCACCCTCATCCGCACCTTCGCCCGTGCCATCATCCGCCACAGCGCGAACAAGGCCGCCCCGCCCAGGCTGACCGCGAACACGAGCGCCACCATCCACCCCATCGGATTGGCCAGCCCGAGACTGTCCGCGCCGAAGACGAGCGCGGACGCCAGCGCCACCTGCGCGATCCACACGGCCCGCAGCGGCCGGAACGCTTCGAGATCCCCGCGCTTCCACAGGCGCAGCGCAACCCATGTGACGGGTCCGCACAACAGGCAGAACAGTACCGCGAGGGCGAGCAGGGTCAGTATCAGTCGGGGCATGCGTGGTTTGGCGAGGACGGAGCCCGCTACATTACCAGACACCTCGCAGACCCGACGCGAAAAAAGTTCGGCATACAGGCCTGTCCCCTCTCAACAGGCATCGTCTCCGCTTGCCTAAGATGAGGCCTCGCCCACCGTCGAAGGAGTCCGATGAGCCTCGCCGTCCTCAGAAGCCGCGCCCTGGCCGGCATGGAAGCACCGGCCGTCAGCGTCGAAGTTCACCTGGCCAATGGGCTACCGGCGATGAATATCGTGGGGTTGGCGGACGCCGAGGTGCGCGAATCGAAAGACCGCGTACGCGCCGCGCTGCAGAACTCGGGCTTCGAGGTTCCCAGCCGGCGCATCACCATCAATCTCGCGCCGGCCGAGCTGCCGAAAGAATCGGGACGGTTCGACCTGCCGATCGCGCTGGGCATTCTCGCGGCGTCGGACCAGATCCCGGCCGCCGCGCTTGACGGCTACGAATTCGCCGGCGAGCTGTCGCTGTCGGGAGAATTGCGCCCCGTGCGCGGTGCGCTGGCGATGAGCTTTGCCATGCTGCGCCAGCACGCCGACGAGGACACGTCCGCGCGCGCCTTCGTGCTGCCGTGGGCGAACGCGGACGAGGCGGCCCTCGTGACGGACGCCGTCATCTACCCTGCCCGCTCGCTGCTGGACGTGTGCGCGCACTTCGCCGCGAAGTCGGACGAGGCGCGGCTCGTGCGCTACCGCCCCGTGCCGTCCGCCGGTCCGCCCGTGTATCCGGACTTCGCCGACGTCAAGGGCCAGCAGCAGGTCAAGCGCGCGCTCGAGGTAGCGGCCGCGGGCCTGCACTCCGTGCTGCTGATCGGACCGCCGGGCGCCGGCAAGAGCATGCTCGCGTCGCGCTTTCCCGGCCTGCTGCCGCCGCTGCGCCAGGAGGAAGCGCTGGAGACGGCCGCGCTCCAGTCGCTCGCGGGCAGCTTCGCCATCGCGCGCTGGAGAAAACGTCCGTTCCGCAGTCCGCACCATACGAGTTCCGGCGTGGCCCTCGTCGGCGGCGGCCAGGTGCCCCGTCCCGGAGAAATCTCGCTCGCCCACCATGGCGTATTGTTCCTCGACGAGTTGCCGGAGTTCGACCGGAAAGTCCTCGAAGTGCTGCGCGAGCCGCTGGAAACGGGTGCCATCACGATCTCGCGTGCCGCGCGCCAGGCCGACTTCCCCGCCAGTTTCCAGTTGATTGCGGCGATGAATCCATGTCCGTGCGGCTGGCTCGGCCACCCGTCGGGCAAGTGCCGCTGCACGCCGGACGCCGTGCAGCGCTACCAGGACCGCATCTCCGGCCCCCTGCTCGACCGCATCGACATCCAGGTGCCCGTGGCCGCGATGACGCCGGACACGATGGCGCAACTGGCCGACGGCGAGCCCAGCGCCGCCATTGCCGCGCGCGTCACGCAGGCGCACGCGCGCCAGTTGTCGCGCCAGGGCAAGGCCAACCGGAAGCTGACGACGCGCGAGATCGACCACCACTGCCACCTCGACACCGCCGCCGCGCGCCTGCTGGGCGATGCCATGCAGCACCTGCACTGGTCCGCGCGCGCCTATCACCGGGTGTTGAAGGTGGCGCGCACGATCGCCGATCTCGCCGGCGCCGATACGGTCAACGCCCAGCACGTGGCCGAGGCGATCCAGTACCGGCGCGGCTTATGCGACCACTAATCCACGAGCCTGCTGGCGCCGCTCGATGACGAGCACGAGCACCAGGGCCAGCACCTCGACACTGCCGCCCACCCAACCCACGACGCCGGGCGACGCATGCGCCACCGTGAACCCGCCCGCCAGCGCGCCCAGCGAAAAGCCGGCGTACTGGAACGATGCGTTCAGCGACAGCACGACGGGCGCCAGCGCCACGCCGCTGCGGTTGACGAGGCTGTTCTGCTGGGCCGGATAAAAGCCCCATGTGGCGAGGCCCCACAGCACGACACCCGGCAACATCAGGCCGAGCGGCCAATGGCCGAAGCCGGCCATCGCGGCGAGGTAGTAGAACGACGCGGCCAGCAACAGCAGCGCGGGCACGACCACGTTGAGGGACCCGAAGCGGTCCGTCGCGCGTCCGCCCAGCGCCAGGCCGACGGCGGCTGCGACGCCCCACAGCAGCAGCACGCCGCTCATCCCTTCGGCCGGCATGTCCGCCACGAGTTTCAGGTACGGCGCCAGGTAGGTCAGCACGGCGTACGTGCCGGTGCCCCACAGCAGGGTCACGACGAGCGTCGGCAGCACGCCCGGCAGGCGGGCGGCGTCGAGTCTCGCCTTCAGGTTGACGGGCGGCGCGCCGGCGCCGAGGGACTGCGGCAGGCCCACGGCCAGCGCCACGGCGGCGAATGCGGACAGCAGCGCGACGGCGCCGAACGTGGCGCGCCAGCCGAGGTGGGTGCCGAGCAGGGTGCCGAGCGGCACGCCGGCGACGATCGCGATGGTCAGGCCGCCGCTGACGATGGCCAGCGCGCGGCCCCGCTGCGCCGGCGGCGCGATGGCGCTGGCGAGGGCATTGGCGCTGGGGGTGTACAGGCCGGCCGTCAGCGCCAGCAGCACGCGGGCGATCAGCAGGCCGAGGTAATCATGGCTGGCGAATGCGAGCGCATTGCCGAGGGCGAAGGCGGCCATGCCGCCGACCAGCACGGTGCGGCGCGGCCAGCCGCTCGTGAAGATGGCGAGCAGCGGTCCGCCGATCGCATACGTCAATGCGAAGACCGTCACGAGCAGGCCGGCCTGCGTCACGGTCACGGCCAGGTCGGACGCGATGCGCGGCAGCAGGCCCGCGATCATGAAGCTTTCGGTGCCGATGGCGAAGGTGCCCAGCGCCAGCGTGTACAAAAGGCCTCTGGGCAGGGAGGTGGGCTCGGTGGACATCGTCGACTCCGTTCTGGTTGCCTGATGCAGGCATCTTTTCAGAACGGAGCACGACGCGTGAGACCAATCGGCCTCGATTCAGGCCATCGCTCCCCTGTCGAAGGATCAGGCGAGGCCCGTGGTCTGCTGTTCGCGCGCCGCGCGCTTGATGGCCTGGGGTGGCTGGCCGAAGGCGCGCAGGAAGGCTCGGCGCATGCGCTCGGGATCGGAAAAACCGGTCTCGCGCGCGACGACGTCGATCGAGTGGTTGCTGCCCTCGATCATGGCGCGCGCCGCTTCCACGCGCAGCACCTCGATCGCGCGGGCCGGGGACTGGCCCGTCTCGATGCGGAACGTGCGGCTGAACTGGCGCGTGCTCAGGTTGGCCGCCTCGGCCAGCTCGTCCACGGACAGCGGCTTGCGCAGGTGGCGCTTGGCGTACGACAGCGCCTGCTGGATGCGGTCGGATTTCGGTTCCAGTTCCAGCAGCGCGGAGAACTGCGACTGGCCGCCGCTGCGGCGGTGGTAGACGACCAGCTTGCGTGCGATGTTGCGCGACAGCTCGATGCCGTAGTCGCTCTCGACGAGGGCCAGGCACAGGTCGACGCAAGCCGTCATGCCGGCCGACGACCACACCTTGCCCTCGTTGATGAAGATGCGGTCTTCCTCGACGCGCACCTTCGGGTACATGCGCTGCAGGTCGCGCGCCAGCGACCAGTGGGTGGTGGCACGCTTGCCGTCCAGCAGGCCCGCCTCGGCCAGCAGGAAGGCGCCCGTGCAGATGCTGCCCACGCGGCGCGACTGCACGCCGGCCTGGCGCAGGATCTCGACGAAGCCCGGCGACGACGGACGCCGCGGCGCCATCTGCCCCGCCACCAGCAAGGTGTCGTAGTCGTAGCGCGCGACGGCTTCCGTGAGCACGCTGATGCCCGAGGAACTGGTCATCGCGCCCCCATGCTCCGACAGCATCGTGACTTCGTAGCTGGCTTCTTCCAGCAAGGTATTGGCCAGTTCATAGACCGTCGTCGCCATGAGATCCAGGACCTGGAAGCCGGGTGGCAGCAAGAGTCCGATTCTGCGTTTCATGTTGTCCTCAGTGATGATCAGGTTCGCCGGAGAGTCCGGCGCCACAGCGTCTGCTGCAGTGCATGATGGTAATCATACGACAACCGCTCCGGTCCAACCAAAAACAACTGACAAAGTAGATAGGCATCCGAATATATGTGCATACGCACACTTTGTCCTGATTCGAGGGTTCTTTGTCATTCAGGGCAAACATGTTTGCGCCAACATTGATCCCAGAAGACAACATCTTCCAAATCCCTGATAACCGAAACGGAGAATCACCATGCAACTCACGCACAATACCATCTTCATCACCGGCGGTACCTCGGGCATCGGCCGCGGCCTGGCGGAAGCGTTTCATAAACTGGGCAACCAGGTCATCATCGGCGGCCGCCGCAAGGCCCTGCTGGACGAGGTGACGCGCGCCAACCCGGGCATGCGCGCCATCGAGCTGGACATCGCCGATCCGGCCAGCATCGAACGCGCCGCCGCGGCCCTGATCGCCGAATATCCGACGCTGAATGTCCTCGTCAACAATGCCGGCATCATGCCGTTCGACGATCCGTCCGGGACGATCGACGACGCCACGGCCGTATCGACCATCGAGACGAATCTGCTCGGCCCGGTCCGCATGACGTCCGCCCTCGTCGGCCACCTGAAGAAGCAGCCGCACGCGACGATCATCAACAACACGTCGGTGCTGGCCTACGTGCCGATCGCCACGAACGCCGTGTACTCGGCCACCAAGGCCGCGCTGCACTCGTACACGCTGTCGCTGCGCTTCATGCTGCGCGCTACCGGCGTGACGGTGCAGGAAATCGCGCCGCCGTGGGTCAACACCGACCTGATCCACAAAGGCGACGACCCGCGCGCCATGCCGCTGGACGCCTTCATCGCCCAGACCATGCGGGCCCTGGCCACGGACCGCGAAGAAGCGCTGGTCGACATCGCCGTCCCGCTGCGCAACAACGCGGGACCGGACGAGCACAAGCTGGTCAACGAGTTCAATGCGCACATCGCGGAGAACCCGATCCCGGTCGCCTGAACCGTCCGGCCCTGTTACCATGTCGTCATGACAAGACGACGCTTCGCGGCCCTCGTGGCCGCGCTCAGCCTGCTTCTAGCGGGCTGTTCCCCCAAGTACAACTGGCGCGACTATGCGAGCCCGGACGCGCCCTACCGCGTCATGTTCCCGGCGAAACCGGCGACGTTCACGCGCACCATCGACCTCGACGGCATGCAGGTCGCGATGACGATGACGGCGGCCGAGGTCGATGGCGCGACGTTCGCCGTCGGCGCCGCCGAAGCGCCGGACGCGGCGCGCGCCCAGGCCGCGCTGGAAGCGATGCAGCTCGCGCTGGTGCGCAACATCGGCGCCACCATTACCAGCCAGAAGGCGACGACGGACACGGACCGCGCCACGCGCGACGTCGACGCCAGCGGCACCCGCAACGGCGAGACCATGCACCTCGTCGGCCACTTCGAGTCACGCGGCAAGCGCTTCTACCAGGTGATCGCGATTGGCAAGAAGGATGCGCTGCCAGCCGAACAGGTCGAACAATTCATCACGTCTTTCAAACTGCCCTGAGATGAACAGCGAGTCCCCTGCCCTGCGCCTGTCCGGCCTGCGCAAATCCTTTGGCCGTCCCGCCGTCGACGGCCTCGACCTGACCGTGCGGCGCGGCGAACTGTACGCGCTGCTGGGCCCCAACGGCGCCGGCAAGACGACGACCTTGCGCATGGTGACCGGCCTGCTGGCCCCCGATGCCGGCGACGTGCAAGTGCTCGGCATCGACCTCGCGCGCGATCCCGCGGGCGCGAAGCGCGGCATGGCCTATCTGCCGGACGACCCGCTGCTGTACGGCAAACTGCGGCCGACGGAATACCTGGAATTCGTCGCCGGCCTGTGGGGCATCCGCGCGCAGGACGCCGAGCCGCGCGCGCGCCGCCTGCTCGACTGGCTCGACCTCACGAAACACGCGCACGAGCTGACGGAAGGGTTTTCGCGCGGGATGAAGCAGAAGCTGGCGCTGGCCGGTGCGCTGATCCACGAGCCCGAGCTCCTGATCCTGGACGAACCGCTGACCGGCCTCGACGCGGCCGCCGCGCGCCAGGTGAAGGACCTCCTCGTGTCGCACGTCGAGCAGGGCGGCACCGTGATCCTGACGACGCACATCCTCGAGGTGGCGGAGCGCCTCGCGCAGCGCATCGGCATCATCCGCCAGGGCCGCCTGATCGCCGAGGGCACGCTGGCCGAACTGCGCGAACGCACGCAGGGCGGCAGCCTGGAAGACGTGTTCCTGCACCTGACCGAAGGACAGCCAGGGTGAGTGCCGCGCCCGGAAGCATCCGCTGGCTGCTGGGCCACGAGCTGCGCTTGGCCTGGTATGGCGCGACCATCAACAAGGGCGGCAAGCGGCGTCCGGGCTGGCCCGCCATCGCCGTGTTCGTGGTCGGGTTCATCGGCTTGCACCTGATCGCGTTCGCGCTGCTGCGCGCACTGGGCCGCGACGGCATCGGCGATGCAATGCTGGCCATCCCCATCAGCCTGCTGGTGGTCGTGTGCTCGACCTTCATGCTGTCGAGCAGCCTGCGAGCCTGCGTGCTGGCGCTGTTCGAGCGCGGCGACCTCGATCTGCTGCTGTCGTCGCCCCTGCCCTCGCGCAGCATCTTCGCCGTGCGCCTGCTCGGCATCGCGGCCGCCACAGCCCTGCCTTACGTGTACCTGGCCGGTCCGTTCGCCAACGTCGCGCTGGTGCTGGGCCATCCCGGCTGGCTCGGCCTGTACGTGACGATATTCTCCTGCGCGACGCTGACGGCCTGCGCCGGCATGCTGCTCACGCTTGCCCTCGTGCGCGTGCTGGGCGCGCGCCGCACGCGCGTGGTGGCGCAGGTGCTGGGTGCCATCGCGGGCGCGCTGATCTTCCTGCTGTCGCAGGCGTATAACTTCACGCGCCATGACGGGAGCGTGGGACCGCGCATCATGGAGATGATGACGCACCAGTCCCTGTTCGGACCGGACAGCGCGTTATGGCTGCCCGGCCGCGCCGTCCTCGGTGCGCCGCTGCCGCTGCTGGGCGCCGTCCTGCTGGCGGGGCTCGCCTTCATGCTGACCCTGGCCCGCACGCACCGCTTCTTCGTCCATGGCCTGCAGCAGGCCGCCGGCATGGGGCGCGTGCGTGCCCGTCCGGCCGGCGCGCTGCGCTTCCGTTTCCGCGCCAGCCTGTTCGACACTGTCGTCAGCAAGGAATGGCGCCTGATTGCGCGCGACCCGCACCTGATCGCCCAGGTACTGCTGCAGTTGGTCTATCTCGTGCCGATGCTGTTCCTGATCCTGCGCAGCGACTCGGCCGGCCCCGCGCTGGGCGCAGGCCTCACGCTGCTGTGCAGTTCGTTGACGGGCAGTCTCGCCTGGATCGTGATCTCGGCCGAGGATGCGCCCGACCTGCTGCTGTCGGCGCCGGCGCAGCGCCGCACGCTGCAACTGGCCAAGCTGGCGGCGGCGACGATGCCGGCCCTGCTGCTCGTCGCGCTGCCGCTGCTGTGGCTCGTCGTGCGCACGCCGCTGACGGGCCTGCTCGTCGCGTTCCCGGTCAGCGCGGCCGTGCTGAGCGCGGGCCTGATCGTGCAGTGGACGGGACGGCCCGCACCGCGCAGCGATTTCAAAACGCGCGGCAAGGAAAATTTCCTGTGCACGATGCTGGAACTGATCAGCAGCCTGTGCTGGGGCGGGCTCGGCTGGCTGCTGGTCGCGCTGGCGGCCGGTGGACCGGCCTGGATGCTGCCCGCCGCGGCGGGAGTGCTGACGGCGGGGTTGCTGGTGCTGCTGCTGGCCCGCGCAATGCGGCGGCGCCCGGTGTGAGAGGTAGCCCACTGACCTCCAGGCGCGACTCGTGATATCGTTGGGCTACTCACAATAGAATGAGACAACTATGTTAATCACCTTTAAATCCAAGGCTTACCCGAACGTCATGATGTACCAGGACCACGCCAAGCGGATCCTGGACCTCCTGCACAAGGACAGTGAACGCGGTGTCATCACCGCCGAAGAAGCGACGCAAGCCGTCAGACTGCTGGAAAACGAGATCGAAGAAAGCCGGAAGCACCAGGCCACCGACGAGATGGAACAGGACGTCAAGGCCCATCAAGGCGAAGAGGACGCGGAACACCAGCCCATCGAAACCGTGACGTTCTCGACCCGAGCCTTCCCGCTGCTGGAAATGCTGCGCGCGTCGCGCGACCTGCAGACCGACGTGCTCTGGGGCGTCTGACCCCGTCCGATCGGGACGTTTCCCGCTCGAGCGCTTCCGCCACCGGCGCGAGGCGGCCCTTGCCCTCGCGCCTGGCTGCATACACCGCCTGCTCGGTGCGTGCCAACAGGTGGGCAGGGTCCTGCAGTTCATGCCGCAACTGCAGGGCCACGCTGATGCTGGCTCCCACCCGCACGTTCCCGCTCGCCAGTTTGTACGGCCGTACCAGCTGGTCGAGCAGGACATGCGCCCTGTCTTCGGCATCCCGCGCATCGTTCTTTGGTGGTAGAAAAGCAAAAAGCCCGCTCAGAGCGAGGATTGGCAGTGCCGATCCGAGCGAGCGGGCTTCGTTTTCCAAAACAAAAAACCCCGTCGAGATCACTCGACGGGGTTTTCTTAATAACTAGCCTGACGATAACCTACTTTCACACTGGTTGCAGCACTATCATCGGCGCAGAGTCTTTTCACGGTCCTGTTCGGGATGGGAAGGGGTGGTACAGACTTGCTATGGTCATCAGGCATAACTTGTACGAGTGCCGCAGCTTATTGCATGCGTCACTCTGAATCCGGAAGAAGTAGTTTCTTAATCTGTTGTCTCAACAAACAGCTGAACCCTTGCATTGGCAATGACTGCCAAGGTTATAGGGACAAGCCGTACGGGCAATTAGTATCAGTTAGCTTAATGCATTACTGCACTTCTACACCTGACCTATCAACGTCCTGGTCTCGAACGACCCTTCAAGGAGCTCAAGGCTCCGGGAAATCTCATCTCAAGGCGAGTTTCCCGCTTAGATGCTTTCAGCGGTTATCTCTTCCGAACTTAGCTACCCGGCAATGCCACTGGCGTGACAACCGGTACACCAGAGGTTCGTCCACTCCGGTCCTCTCGTACTAGGAGCAGCCCCCTTCAAATTTCCAACGCCCACGGCAGATAGGGACCAAACTGTCTCACGACGTTTTAAACCCAGCTCACGTACCACTTTAAATGGCGAACAGCCATACCCTTGGGACCGGCTACAGCCCCAGGATGTGATGAGCCGACATCGAGGTGCCAAACTCCCCCGTCGATATGAACTCTTGGGAGGAATCAGCCTGTTATCCCCAGAGTACCTTTTATCCGTTGAGCGATGGCCCTTCCATACAGAACCACCGGATCACTATGTCCTACTTTCGTACCTGCTCGACTTGTCGGTCTCGCAGTTAAGCACGCTTATGCCATTGCACTATTAGCACGATGTCCGACCGTACCTAGCGTACCTTCGAACTCCTCCGTTACACTTTAGGAGGAGACCGCCCCAGTCAAACTGCCTACCATGCACTGTCCCCGACCCGGATTACGGGCCAAGGTTAGAACCTCAAACGAACCAGGGTGGTATTTCAAGGTTGGCTCCACGAGAACTGGCGTCCCCGCTTCAAAGCCTCCCACCTATCCTACACAGATTGGTTCAAAGTCCAATGCAAAGCTACAGTAAAGGTTCATGGGGTCTTTCCGTCTAGCCGCAGGTAGATTGCATCATCACAAACATTTCAACTTCGCTGAGTCTCGGGAGGAGACAGTGTGGCCATCGTTACGCCATTCGTGCAGGTCGGAACTTACCCGACAAGGAATTTCGCTACCTTAGGACCGTTATAGTTACGGCCGCCGTTTACTGGGACTTCAATCAAGAGCTTGCACCCCATCATTTAATCTTCCAGCACCGGGCAGGCGTCACACCCTATACGTCCACTTTCGTGTTTGCAGAGTGCTGTGTTTTTATTAAACAGTCGCAGCCACCAGTTTATTGCAACCCTTTCACCCTCATGGAGTAAACCAATCAAGCTACCGGGGCGTACCTTATCCCGAAGTTACGGTACCAATTTGCCGAGTTCCTTCTCCCGAGTTCTCTCAAGCGCCTTAGAATACTCATCTCGCCCACCTGTGTCGGTTTGCGGTACGGTCTCGTATGACTGAAGCTTAGAGGCTTTTCTTGGAACCACTTCCGATTGCTTCGTGTCACAAGGACACACGTCTCGACCCCTTGAATTACGTGCCCGGATTTGCCTAAGCACCTTCTATGAGTCAAGAACCAACTATTCCAACAGTTGGACAACCTTCCGCGATCCGTCCCCCCATCGCATCATACGACGGTGCAGGAATATTAACCTGCTTCCCATCAGCTACGCATCTCTGCCTCGCCTTAGGGGCCGACTCACCCTGCTCCGATGAACGTTGAACAGGAAACCTTGGGCTTTCGGCGAGAGGGCTTTTCACCCTCTTTATCGCTACTCATGTCAGCATTCGCACTTCCGATACCTCCAGCATCCTTTACAAGACACCTTCTCAGGCTTACGGAACGCTCTCCTACCATATGGATCAAAGTATAAATACTAAGAAACATATCCGCAGCTTCGGTGACTGGCTTAGCCCCGTTACATCTTCCGCGCAGGACGACTCGATCAGTGAGCTATTACGCTTTCTTTAAATGATGGCTGCTTCTAAGCCAACATCCTGACTGTTTTAGCCTTCCCACTTCGTTTTCCACTTAGCCAATCTTTGGGACCTTAGCTGGCGGTCTGGGTTGTTTCCCTCTTGACGCCGGACGTTAGCACCCGACGTCTGTCTCCCAAGCTCGCACTCATCGGTATTCGGAGTTTGCAATGGTTTGGTAAGTCGCAATGACCCCCTAGCCATAACAGTGCTCTACCCCCGATGGTGATACTTGAGGCACTACCTAAATAGTTTTCGGAGAGAACCAGCTATTTCCAGGTTTGTTTAGCCTTTCACCCCTACCCACAGCTCATCCCCT
Source organism: Massilia cellulosiltytica (assembly GCF_047325105.1). Classification (NCBI taxonomy): domain Bacteria; kingdom Pseudomonadati; phylum Pseudomonadota; class Betaproteobacteria; order Burkholderiales; family Oxalobacteraceae; genus Massilia; species Massilia cellulosiltytica. The sequence goes on from NZ_CP168562.1 coordinate 5,998,077, forward strand.
AATTTTTCAACATTAGTGGGTTCGGACCTCCAGGGCGTGTTACCGCACCTTCATCCTGGCCATGGGTAGATCACCTGGTTTCGGGTCTACACCCAGCGACTGTCGCCCTGTTCGGACTCGATTTCTCTACGGCTCCCCTATTCGGTTAACCTCGCCACTGAATGTAAGTCGCTGACCCATTATACAAAAGGTACGCCGTCACCCCACGAAGAGGCTCCGACTGTTTGTATGCACACGGTTTCAGGATCTATTTCACTCCCCTCCCGGGGTTCTTTTCGCCTTTCCCTCACGGTACTGGTTCACTATCGGTCGATTACGAGTATTTAGCCTTGGAGGATGGTCCCCCCATCTTCAGACAGGATTTCTCGTGTCCCGCCCTACTTGTCGTACGCTTAGTACCACCGTTTGAATTTCGTGTAAGGGGCTATCACCCTCTATGGCCAGCATTTCCAGGCTGTTCCACTATTCAATCGACTATCACGTACAAGGCTCATCCCATTTCGCTCGCCACTACTTTGGGAATCTCGGTTGATTTCTTTTCCTGCAGCTACTTAGATGTTTCAGTTCGCCGCGTTCGCTTTGCATACCTATGTATTCAGTATGCAATGACCTAAAAGGCCGGGTTTCCCCATTCGGAAATCTGCGGATCAAAGTGTGTTTGCTCACTCCCCGCAGCTTATCGCAAGCTACTACGTCCTTCATCGCCTGTAATCGCCAAGGCATCCACCATGTGCACTTATTCACTTGTCCCTATAACGTTGGCCCCTGCATGAGTATCAGGGAACGTCATATCGACAAGAGTTCAGCTTACTATGTTTGTTGATACATACAGATTACTACCCTAAGTGTGCATCCAACTTTCGTTAGCTACACGCTTAAAGAAAACTTTACTTCTTCCAGATTGTTAAAGAACGAGAACTACGCTTACCTAAAACTAGCGTCTTACGTAAAGATAGTGGTGGAGGATGACGGGATCGAACCGACGACCCCCTGCTTGCAAAGCAGGTGCTCTCCCAGCTGAGCTAATCCCCCGACGCATAACGTGGTAGGGCTGGTTGGACTCGAACCAACGACCCCCGCGTTATCAACACGGTGCTCTAACCAGCTGAGCTACAGCCCCGAAAACTCTTCTCGTTTAACTTTAATAACAGCCGATAAGCGTGGGCGCTTGATGATGGAGCGTTAGCTCCCGTGCCACTCTAGAAAGGAGGTGATCCAGCCGCACCTTCCGATACGGCTACCTTGTTACGACTTCACCCCAGTCACGAATCCTACCGTGGTAAGCGCCCTCCTTGCGGTTAAGCTACCTACTTCTGGTAAAACCCGCTCCCATGGTGTGACGGGCGGTGTGTACAAGACCCGGGAACGTATTCACCGCGGCATGCTGATCCGCGATTACTAGCGATTCCAACTTCACGCAGTCGAGTTGCAGACTGCGATCCGGACTACGATACACTTTCTGGGATTAGCTCCCCCTCGCGGGTTGGCGGCCCTCTGTATGTACCATTGTATGACGTGTGAAGCCCTACCCATAAGGGCCATGAGGACTTGACGTCATCCCCACCTTCCTCCGGTTTGTCACCGGCAGTCTCATTAGAGTGCCCTTTCGTAGCAACTAATGACAAGGGTTGCGCTCGTTGCGGGACTTAACCCAACATCTCACGACACGAGCTGACGACAGCCATGCAGCACCTGTGTTCAGGCTCTCTTTCGAGCACCCCTCAATCTCTCGAGGGTTCCTGACATGTCAAGGGTAGGTAAGGTTTTTCGCGTTGCATCGAATTAATCCACATCATCCACCGCTTGTGCGGGTCCCCGTCAATTCCTTTGAGTTTTAATCTTGCGACCGTACTCCCCAGGCGGTCTACTTCACGCGTTAGCTGCGTTACCAAGTCAATTAAGACCCGACAACTAGTAGACATCGTTTAGGGCGTGGACTACCAGGGTATCTAATCCTGTTTGCTCCCCACGCTTTCGTGCATGAGCGTCAATCTTGACCCAGGGGGCTGCCTTCGCCATCGGTGTTCCTCCACATCTCTACGCATTTCACTGCTACACGTGGAATTCTACCCCCCTCTGCCAGATTCAAGCCTTGCAGTCTCCATCGCAATTCCCAGGTTAAGCCCGGGGCTTTCACGACAGACTTACAAAACCGCCTGCGCACGCTTTACGCCCAGTAATTCCGATTAACGCTTGCACCCTACGTATTACCGCGGCTGCTGGCACGTAGTTAGCCGGTGCTTATTCTTCAGGTACCGTCATTAGCCCAAGATATTAGCCTGAGCCGTTTCTTCCCTGACAAAAGAGCTTTACAACCCGAAGGCCTTCTTCACTCACGCGGCATTGCTGGATCAGGCTTGCGCCCATTGTCCAAAATTCCCCACTGCTGCCTCCCGTAGGAGTCTGGGCCGTGTCTCAGTCCCAGTGTGGCTGGTCGTCCTCTCAGACCAGCTACTGATCGTCGCCTTGGTGAGCCTTTACCTCACCAACTAGCTAATCAGATATCGGCCGCTCCAGGAGCATGAGGTCTTGCGATCCCCCACTTTCATCCTTGGATCGTATGCGGTATTAGCGTAACTTTCGCTACGTTATCCCCCACTCTTGGGTACGTTCCGATATATTACTCACCCGTTCGCCACTCGCCGCCAGGTTGCCCCGCGCTGCCGTTCGACTTGCATGTGTAAAGCATGCCGCCAGCGTTCAATCTGAGCCAGGATCAAACTCTTCAGTTTAATTCCTGTTTTGACACTTTCGTGTCATGTCGCTCACTCAAAATACTGACCGTCACTCATTGCTGAGCAACGTATTTCTTTTGCGTGAACATTTGATAATTTAAGCATTCAGCAGCCACTTACGCAGCTGCTGGCACTTCATCAAACGCCCACACTTATCGACTGTTTATTGTTAAAGAGCTTCGTATTCGGTACTGCCTTGCTGCATTTGCGAATCGTTTTGTTCGTCAGCAGCAGAGAAGCGAGATTATGCAGTGTTTCGCGATGTTCGTCAACTTCTTTTTTTTCGTTTCTTGGCGTCGATTTCCTCTGGATTTCGACTGTGCCGTGAAGCGGACGCGCAGTATAGCAACCGCCCCACAACCTTGCAAGCTCAGCCGTATCAAATATCCGACGACGGTTGGCGCCGCAATTGTTCCGCATCCTTCAATGGCGGCGCGCCGAACAGCCGGCGATATTCGCGGCTGAACTGTGACGGACTTTCGTAGCCGACCTCGTACGCGACACTGGCCGCCTCGACGTCGCCGCTCATCAGCATCTTGCGCGCCTCGAGCAGCCGCACCTGTTTCTGGTACTGCAAAGGACTCATCACGGTGGCGGCCTTGAAGCGGCGGTGCAGCACCGAGGGACTCATGTGCACGGTGCGCGCCAGCGCGTCGATGCTGAGCGGCTCGTTGTAATGCTTGCGGATCCACTGGATGGCCTCGCCCACCGCGAGCTCGCGCTGTCCGCCGACGACGCCCCGGCTCAGCGTCGCGCCGCCCGGTGCCGTCACGAGGTGGTAGATCAGTTCCTGCTTGAGCAGGCGACCCAGCACGGCCAGGTCGCGGGGGCGATCGAGCAGGCGCAGGAGGCGCACGAACACATCCAGCATCGCGTCGTCCGCACGTTCGACCGTGATCGCAGGCGGGTCGGCGTCCGCCAGCGGCAGCTGCAGTCCCATCTCCAGCACGAACGCCGCCACCTCCTTCGGATCGATGTCGACACGGATGCCGTAGTACGGCGCCGCATCGCTTGCGCGTATCACCTGGCCGGACACGGGCATCGCCACGCCCGCCTGCACATAACACCCGGGGCCGTAGCGCAGCACCTGCGAGCCCACCAGCATCTCCTTCTCGCCCTGCACGAGCAGGCAGACGGACGGCGCCAGGATGCCGCGCCCGGCGGGCGTCGGCGCCGGCCGGCGTATGAGCCAGAGCCAGGGCAGGCCCGTCGCCAGGTCGAGGTTACCCGGGGCCGCGCCGCGCATCGCCTGCTCGACGAGGTCCAGGAGCCGGGTTTCAGAGTGCTTTGTCATGACCCATGATGGCTTTCGGTTCGAGATAAGTCTCCAGGCCGAAGACACCGAACTCGCGTCCCAGGCCGGACTGCTTGAAGCCGCCGAACGGGGCTTCCGGTGCATCATACAATCCATTCACGAACACGCGCCCTGCCTGAATGCCGGCCGCCACGCGATTCGCGCGCGCCAGGTCGGCGCCGAACACGTAGGCGTGCAAACCATATGGCGTGTCGTTGGCGATGGCGATCGCCTCGTCGTCGTCGCGGTACGGAATGATGGACAGGACGGGGCCGAAGATCTCGTCGCGTGCGATCATCATATCGTTGCGGACGTCGCCGAACACGGTCGGCCGCACGAAATAGCCCCGTTCCAGTCCGTCCGGGCGCCCCGGCCCACCCGTCAGCAGGGTCGCGCCCTCCTCGATCCCCTTGCGGATATAGTCCTGCACCCGCTCGTACTGCTTGCGTGTGACCATCGGCCCCACGTTCACGCGCGGGTCGCTCGTCGGGCCGACGACCAGATCTTCGAACGCGCGCACCGCCAATGCGTGCGCCTCGGCGACGCGGCTGGCCGGCACCAGCAACCGCGTGCCCGCGATGCACGCCTGGCCGCTGTTCATCACGGCGGCCAGCGCCGCCAGCGGCATCGCTTTCGCGAAGTCGGCGTCGTCGAGCAGGACGGTCGGCGATTTGCCGCCCAGTTCCAGCGTCACCCGTTTCATGGTGTCGACGGCGCCGCGCGCGATCGCCTTGCCGACGCTCGTCGACCCCGTGAACGAGATCTTGGCGACGTCGGGGTGGCGCGTGATCTCCGCGCCGACGACGTCGCCGCGGCCCGTGACGATATTGAAGACGCCCGGCGGCAGTCCCGCGCCGTGCATCACGCGGGTGATGAGTGCCGTCTGCGCGGCACTCAGTTCGCTGGGCTTGATGACGGCCGTGCTGCCGGCGGCGATCGCCATCGACAGCTTGGTCGCGATGAAGCCGATGTTCGCATTCCACGGCGTGATCAGGCCGACGACGCCATGCGGCACCATCGTCACGCGTGCGCCGCCGACCTCGCGCTCGAACGCATATTCGCCCAGCAGGCGGCGCGCGATCGAGAACGACGCGGCGGCGCGGCGCGCGGTCCCCGTCGCCATCGCCGTCGTGCCGCCGTATTCCGCGACCATGACGTCGACGATCTCCCGCTCGGCCGCCGCGACGGCGTCGTGCAGGCGCTGCAGCCAGTCCATGCGTTCTTCCCGCGTCGTGCGCGCCACGACGGGAAGCGCCGCCTTCGCCGCCGCGATCGCGCGCTGCGCATCGACGTCGTCGGCCAGGATCACGGTCGTCGTTTCGCGCTCGGTGGCCGGGTCGAGCAGGACGAGCGGCTCGCGCCCGTGCGGGGCGACGAACGCGCCGTTGATATAAATGGTATCGATGGTCTTCATGGCAGGACTCCTCGTGAACGATGGATTCATCATAGGAGTCCGGGCCCGCCCGGCGGTAGCAGGATACTGACGAAGGATTGCCCGATCCTGCCGATCTGGCGCGGATCAGGCAGTGCGCACCAGCGCCTCGAACGCCTGCGCCGCACGGCTGCGATAGCGTTCGCGGTGGCGCAGCAGGAAGAAGTCGCGCGGCGGCAGGTCCACGCGCACCTTGGCCAGCAGGCCCGCCGCGATGTACGGCGCCGCGACCAGTTCCGACAAGCCGGCCACGAAGCCCGCGCTCATCACGGCCGCGCGCACTGCTTCGTTGGACGGCAGGGTCAGCTCGATCTGCAGCGCGGCCAGGTCGACGCCCTGCGCCACCAGCATCTCTTCGAGCGCGGACCGCGTGCCCGATCCCGGCTCGCGCATGATCCAGCGGGCCGCCTGCAGGTCGGCGGCGGCGAGCCTGCGCTTGCGTGCCCACGGATGGCCGGGCGCGACGACGATGGCCATGCGGTCCTGGCCGATACGCTCCGCGACCAGCGCCGCATCGTCGATGCCGCCCTCCACGAGTCCGAGATCGGCCGCGCCCTCGCGCACCGCGTCCGCCACGGACTGCGTATTGCCGACGTCCAGCCGCACGTCGATCTGCGGATGCGTCTCGCGAAAGCGCACGAGCAGCGGCGGCAGCCAGTAGCTGGCGATCGTCTGGCTGGCCTGCAGCGCGAGCGCACCGCGCGCCAGTCCCGCCAGCTCGACGAGCACGCGTTCGGCGCCGGCCGCCCGGGCCAGCGTGGCGCGCGCCTCGTCGAGGAAGATGCGGCCGGCGGCATTGACTTCGATGCGCCGCCCGACCCGGTCGAACAACGGCGTGCCGTAACGCTCTTCCAGCGCGCGCAGCGATGCGCTGACGGCGGATGGCGTCAGCGCGAGGACGTCCGCCGCCTGCGTCAGATGCTGGCGTTCGGCGACGGCGACGAAGATGCGGAGCTGGTCGAGGGTCATCGTTCGATTCATGTGAATGATTTGTGCGAAATTTTAAGATGGACCGAACGATCCTGTCGAGCCGATACTGCGGGCTCGAACCAGGAGAACACCATGAACAATAAAATCTTCACGCTCGTTCCGGGCATCGCGCTGAGTGCCGCCGTCACCGGCGCCGCCGTTCTGCTGGAGCGCGGCGAGACCGCTCTCTTCGGCCGCGCATGGCTCGAAAGCCTCGTCCTGGCCATCCTGCTGGGGAGCCTGGTCCGCACCGTCGCGACCGTCCCCGCCGCCTGCGAAGCCGGCGTGCGCTTTTCCGCCAGGGTCGTCCTGGAACTGGCCGTGATGCTGCTCGGCGCATCCGTCAGCGCCGGCGCGGTCGTCGCGCACGGGCTGCCGCTGCTGGGCGGGATCGCGCTGTCGGTCGTCCTTGCGATCGCATTCAGCTACGCCGTCGGCCGGCTGCTGCGGCTGCCGCACGAAATGGCCGTGCTGGTCGCGTGCGGAAATTCGATCTGCGGGAACTCGGCCATTGCCGCCGTCGCGCCGGTCATCGACGCGCAGGGCAAGGACGTCGCGTCGTCGATCGCGTTCACGGCCGTGCTGGGCGTCGTCGTCGTGCTCGTGCTGCCGCTGCTGGACCGGGTCCTCGGGCTGACGCCCCTCCAGTACGGCATCTTCGCCGGCATGACCGTGTATGCCGTGCCGCAGGTGCTCGCCGCCGCGGCGCCCGTGTCGCAGGCGAGCCTGCACATCGGGACGCTCGTGAAACTGGTGCGGGTGCTGATGCTGGGGCCCGTCGTGCTCGGACTGTCGGTATTCCGGCGCGACGGCGTGCGCCGCGCCTCGCTGCCGCTGGCGCAACTCGTCCCGTGGTTCATCGTCGGCTTTCTCGCGCTGATGACGCTACGGTCCGTGGACGCCCTGCCGGCCGCCGCGCTCGAACCGGCGCACGTGGCCTCGGGCTGGCTGACCAGCATGTCGATGGCGGCGCTGGGCCTCGGCGTCGACGCCCGCGCCGTACTGCGCGCGGGCGGCAAGGTGACGGCGACCGTCGTCGTGTCCCTGGTTGGATTGGGCGCGATCAGTTGGGGGCTGATTGCGCTGCTGGGGATCCGCTGACCGGATAGTACGGGCTTTCCTGCGGCCCGAGATAACTGGGCCGCAGCCCGCCGGCATCGATGACGAGGCGTTGCAGCACGAGGCCCGGGTCGAGCGCCCAGAACTTCACCGTGTGGCGGCCGGGGCGCGCCACACGATGCGTGGTGACGAACTGCGCGACGCCGTCCGAGACGATCTTGCTCCAATGGCGTTCGGAGCCGTCCGCATGGACGTTGACCACCTGCGGCGCGTCGTCATCGATCGAGATCGCGTAGCGGAAGCCCTCGCCCGGCTGGAACTTGAGCGTCGGTCCGAGGACCGCCTGCACTTTCAGCTCACCGGCAGTGAACAGGTTTACCTCGTACTCGAGCCGCATGCCATCCACGACCTTCAACGCGTCCGCCGCGACCGGCAAGGTGGTCATGCCGGACAGCGTGCGCCCATAGCCGGGAATCCTCAGCCACTGCCGGCCGGACGGCGCCAGCGCGCGGGTGTAATGCTCCGCCTCGATCGCGACCACGCCCTGCGTTTCCACGTGGCCCCGCGCCGTGCCGGGTGCCAGGTCGGCCGGCTTGTGCACGGGCACATTGACCTCGACCTGCGCCTTGGCCGGACCGCTGATGGTCAGCGACGCCACCGTGGTGCCGGAGGGGACCGCGCTCCAGTCCACGTCGACGACGATGCGCTGGTCCTTGCTCACGCGCCCGGCCTTGTGGCTCAAACGGATCCACGGATGGCTCGTCGTGATGGCATAGTCGAACGGCTGGGCGCTGCGGTTGAACAGCTCCAGGTAACGCGGCTGCTTTTCGAAGACGTCCAGCGGCGGCAAGACGAGCTGGCGGATCGGGAAGACGGGCCAGGCGATGGCGTCGCCCTGCACCGCCACGCCCATCTGGTCGGACGGGTGAATGCCGTTCGGCGCCGCCAGCTGGCCGGGCGCGGGGACGCGCAGTTCCGACACGGCCGGCATCACGTCGCGGTAGGGCTGGTCCCAGTTGGTGTAGCCGAAGCGCGTCTGCGACATCATGTGATTCCATTTGCCGCCGCTGATCTCGCGCTGGTACTTGTTGGCGAGGTCCGCGTCGCGCTGGAACAGCTGGCGCACGCGCGCCGCCATGTCGTTCGTCGTCACGCGGCCCTGGCGTGCGTACAGGCGATTGAGGCCGGTCGACACGTACATGTCGAGGGCATTCGCGGACGCGCGGACGGGATATTCGACGAGCTGGAAGTAGGCGTCGCGCATGTTCGCGGGGAGCGTGCGGCCGACGCGCACCGCTTCGTCGGCCAGGGCGTTGTAGTCCGCCACGACGCGCTCCGCCTCATCGTAATTGGTGAGGCTGTAGGTCTCGGGCTCCAGCTGTTCCGGATGGCGCCGCGCGTTGTAGCGCGTGTATTTATCGACGATGGACGCAATGTCTTCCGCATGCGCCGCGCCGAATTCGCGCGCGGCCCAGGCACGCAGGTATTCCGGCAGCCGCTCCGCCGGCCACGCTTGCGGGTTCCACGCGTATGTCATGAAGAATTCGGTCGGCACCTCCATCGGCTTCAGGTCGCCCACGTTGACGACCCACAGCCGGTTCGCGCCGTACTCGTTCGCGAGGTTCATCTGCTCCCACACCTTGGCGATCTGGGTCACGTTCAGCCATTTGTACGAGCGGGGACCGCCGACGTAGTCGAAGTGGTAATAAACATCGGCGCCGCCGCTGCGCTTGCGTTCTTCGGCGGTAGGCAGGCGGCGGATATTGCCCCAGTTGTCGTCGCACCAGAGCAGCAGCATGTCGTCCGGGACGCGCATGCCTTTCTCGTAATAGTCCTGCACTTCCTTGTACAGGGCCCACAACTGCGGCACCTTCTCCGGTTCCTGGCCGAGCTCCTTCTTGATGATCGCGCGCTGGTCGCGGACGATCTGCTGCAGCAGGTCGACGTTGGCGTCTTCCGACATCGGCTCGTCGCCGTCGCCGCGCATCGCCATCGTGATCACCTTCTCGTAATCGCGCGTATTGCGCAGGCCTTGCGCCCAGAAGTCGCGCAGGATCTCGCCGTTGCGGTGGTAATCCCACGGCCCCTTGCCGTAGCGCTTCCACTCCTGCTGTGCCCTCATCATCGGTTCGTGATGGGACGTGCCCATCACGATGCCCATCATGTCGGCGAGCTTGCCGTTTTCCTTGTCGTCGTCATAGAACGACGAGTACCACATGGCCGGCCACAGGTAGTTGGCGCGCATGCGGAGCATCAGCTCGAACAGCTTTTCATAGAACTTGTGATTGAAGCCGCCGAAGCGCTCCTTCGCCCAATTGGTCAGCACGGGCGCCTCGTCGTTGAGGAACAGGCCGCGGTACTGGACGGTCGGTTTTTCCATGATGCGCGTGTCGAGCGGCACGCTGAGCGAGCGGTGATGCACGATCGGCACGTCGGCCCACCAGTACCACGGCGAGACGCCGATCTGTTCCGACAGCGTATAGATGCCGTAGATCGTGCCGCGCTTGTCGCTGCCGGCGATGACCAGGGCGCGCTGCACACCGGGCATCGGGTCCGCGACCGCCTGGATGACGAAGCCTTCCCACTGGCCGGCCAGCGCGCGCGTGTCGATCTTGCCCTGTTGCGCGAGGCGGTCGATCACGGCATGGTGCCCGAGCGTGCCGACGATGATCACGTCGCCCGACGCCGCCGGACGGTCGACCTGCCATTGCGGCGTCTTGCCCGTCACGCTGCCGATATCGCGCTGCAGGTCGCGCGCCGCGCGCAGCACGCCGGGATAGTCGTCCGTGCCGACGACGATGGGCGCGGCACGTCCGGCCTGCACCAGCGCCACGCCGGCCTTGCCCTCCGTGTCGACGAACCGCGCCGTGCCGATGGCGTGGACCTGGCCTGCGATCAGCAATGCCGCCACCGCCGTCACAAGGCGTAGCCATATATCCCTACTTGTACTTCGCTGCATGAAAGTCTCCTCCGTTGAATGATCGACGGCTCTCTGGATGTTATATAACATTGATTATCGTTATTTTTGGTAGCGCAACCATTCGAGTCTACCGACAGCTGGGGTGCAGGTCAAACGGCTGCTACACTTGTATTTAGCCAATAAACAACACAGGAACTCCCATGCGCCAAGCCATCGTCCACATCGCCCTGGTCGTGCGCGACTACGACGAAGCCATCGATTTCTACGTCGGCAAACTCGGCTTCGAGCTGCTGGACGACACGTACCAGCCCGCGCAGGACAAGCGCTGGGTCGTGGTGGCGCCGCCGGGCGGCACCGGCACCACCCTGCTGCTGGCCAAGGCGTCGAAGCCGGAACAGCAGCCGTTCGTCGGCAACCAGGCCGGCGGCCGCGTGTTCCTGTTCCTGAACACGGACGACTTCTGGCGCGATTACGAACGCCTGCGCGGACACGGCGTGCACTTCGTGCGCGAGCCGAAGGAAGAAGACTATGGCACCGTGGCCGTGTTCGCGGACCTGTACGGCAATCTGTGGGACCTGCTGCAGTTGCGGCCGGACCATCCCATCGCGGCACGTCTGCACGTTTACCACGAGAGCAACGATGTATAGAATGCAAGATTCCACATGACCCCGAGGGCGATGCGTGAAACTGATCAGAACGGCGAGCCTGGTCCGGCGACAAAAAGACAGCATCGTCCATTGTGAAATCGAGTTGTGCCTGGCCCCGGGCGCATCCGACCGCTACCTGGTCAACCTGCGCCAGGGCCGCATGGGCGAGGAATGGCGCGAAACGACGCGCACGCCGCAACCCGTCGCCCTGGCCGACGCCGAGACGCTGTTCCACCTCGCCGTCACCGAGCGCACGGCGCAGGGCTTCGTCGATCCGGCGGATCTCGCACCCGCATCTATCCCCGCCGCGCCGCCGCCCATCCCTGTATCGGCCGAGGCCGACCGCATCCTGCTCCAGCGCCTGGAACCCGGCAGCTGGCGCCAGCTCGCGCAGGCGCAGCGCAACCGCACGATCTGGCGCGTGGGCGAACGCCGCCTCGCCGCGGCGGTGCCGACGCTCGTCGGCCTGCTCGAACGGGGCGATGCGATGCAGGACTATTGCATCGCCTGGACCATCGGCCGCTGTGGCGACGCCGGCGCTGCCGAGGCGATGCAGCAGCTGGCGGCGCGCGGCGCCAGCGATGCCGTGCGCCGCGTCGCGCTGCACGCCTGGCTGATGCTGGCCGGCCCCGATGCGCGCCGCGACCATGCGCACGCACTCGTCGCCGACTGGCCGCACGACCTGCGCGAGACATGGGCACAGGGCGAGATCGATGCGTTGGTGGCACGGGCCGCCACCGGCAACGGCTGGCGCAACGTGCCGCTCGACGCCTGGCTGGAACAGCTCGACCAGGTTGCACAGGCCGACGACCAGCCGCTGGCGCGCCGCGTGCTGCTGGCCGCGCTGCGCGCCGTGCCGCTCGCCGCCGGCAGCTTCCGCGCCGTGCGCCACCTCTTCAAGATGGCGGAGATGCGCGCCGACGGTGAACTCTTCGGCCTGCTGCAGCGCCGCTTCGAAACGACGGCGCATACCGCGCAGCGTTACGTCCACACGCGCAGGGGCTACCGCACCTTCGCCGAGGAAGCGGCGCGGCCCGACAGCACGGTGGCCTACGGCGTCGTGACCCGCCACTACCTGCTGCGGCGCGGCTGGCGCACATTGCGGCGCCTGGGCGAGGACGCCTCCCCCGACTTCATCCCGCTGGCCCTCGGCATCCTGGCCACCTACGACGACCGCGACGCAAGCCGGAGCAACCGCGTCCGGACGGCCGGGCGCATCGTCGACTGCTACGGCCACTGGCCCCTGTTCAACCACCTGCTGCGCGCACGCGCGGGCCTGCGCCACAGCGCGTCGGGCCTGAGCTGGTACCACGACGGCGCCCGTCCGGCGGACGACGCGCGACACGACGCCTTCCCCGACCTGTGGGACCGGCATCCGGACGCCCTGCTATGGCTGATGCAGCACAGCCGCTGCGAGGGCGTGCATGCCTTCGCCGCGCGTGCCCTCGCCGACAACGCGGCGTACTGCGCCGCGCTGCCCCTTGCCACGCTGCGCGACCTGCTGCGCAGCCCTTACCTGCCGACCGCGCTATTCGCCTTCGAGACGGCGCGCCGGCGCTTCGAGCCCGGCGTGCCGGATGGCGGATGGCTGCTGCTGTTCGTGCAATCGACGCTGCCGCAGGCGCAGCAATATGCGCTCGACTGCATCGGCCGCGCGCCCGACCTCTATGCGGCCGACGCGGCCCTCGTCGTCGCGGTGTTGTGCGCGCCGGCGGAGACCGTGCGGCGCCAGAGCTGGATCCTGTGCCAGGCCGCGCTCAAGCTGCCGGGCCAGCCGGACGCCATCGTCCTGCGCCTGCTCGACTGGCTGGACGGATGCACCGACCGGGACGCCGCCGCGGCCATGGCGCCCGACATCGTCTGGGCGCTCGACCATCCGCTGCAACGGGCCGCGCAGCAGGCGCCGTACGAACGCCTGCTGATGCTGGTGCGCCATCCGCTCGCGCCGGTGCGCGCGCTGGCCTGCCAGTGGCTGCTGCTGCACGCGGCGCCGGCGTCCAGCCTGCCGCCGACCGTGCTGGCGACGCTGCTGCGCGATCCCGATCCGGCCGTGCGCGCGCTGGGCGTGCAGCTGTTCGGCGTGCTGCCCGACGCGATGCTCGCCACGCAGGTCGACCTCGTCGCCGTGTTCGCATGCGCCCCGGACGCGCAGGTGCGCCAGGCCATCGGCCCCGTCATCGCGCGCCTGGCGCCGGCCGATGCCGCGTTCACGGAACAGCTCCTGCCTGCCCTGCTGGACGGCCTGTTCCGCGCCGAGACCGGCCCCGGCATGCATGCGGACCTGCTGTCCTGGATCACCGGACCGCTGGCGCACACGCCCGGCCTCGCGGACCCGGACCTGCTGCGGCGCCTGCTGGCGGCGCGCAGCAAGGGCGCACAGTTGCTCGGCGCCGCGCTCGTCGACCGCTTCGACGCGCTGCAGTTCGACGTCGCCGACTGGGCCGCGTTCGGCCGCAACCAGAACGTCGGCGTGCGCCGCTGGGCCTACGCGGCATTCGAGGCGCACGCCGAACGCGCGCGGGCGCAGCTGGAGGCGGCGCTGCGCCTGTTCGACAGCCGCTTCGACGATACGCGCGCCTTTGCCATCCGCTATTTCGGCGCCGTCTGCACGCGTGCGGACTGGACGCCGCTGCTGCTCGTGAGCCTGTGCGACCATGCCGACCCTGCCGCGCAACGCTTCGGCCGCGCGATGATCACGGCGCACGTGGACGTCGCCGACGCGGCCGACTTCATGCTCAAGCTGAGCCAGCACCCGTCGGCGAACATGCAGCTGTTCGTCAGCAGCTGGCTGGAAAGCGCCAGCGCGGGCAACCTCGATACATTGCGCCGCCTCGAATCGTATTTCCTCACCGTGCTCTCGCAGGTCAACCGCGGCCGCACGGCGAAGAGCCGCGTGCAGGATTTCCTGACGCAACAGGCGCTGCTGTCCGACGACATCGCCGCCTTCGTCGCGCGCCTGTTCGCGCGCCAGGTCGTCACCGTCGCCATCGGCGACAAGGCCCGCTACATCGAAGCCCTGCGCGCGATCCAGGCGCGCTACCCGCATCTGCCGGCCGTGCTGACGGTCCAACCTCCGGCTTCCACGTCCCCATGAGATTCCAGTACCGCTACTACGGCGCGACGAGCGTCGACAACGGCGCCTCGTCCACCACGATGCGCTTCGCGCCGGACACGTTGCGTCCGCCGACGTACTTCGTCGCCGACGTCAACCGGCGCGTGCCGTTCCGCGAGGCGATATCGGCCCTGCACGACGTCGTCACGGCCGACCAGCGTTACCAGGCGCCCGACAAGACGGCCTATAAAACGTGGCTGGCCGCGAACGAGGAGCGGCTGCTGGCCGAATTCCAGGCCCGGTCGAGCGATCTGCGCGCCCGCCAGGCGCCGATCCTCGAAGAACTCGCGACGATCCGCGCCCGCAAGGACAAGGTGCTGCAACCTTTCCACAAGGCGCAGTCGCGCTTCTTCAGCTACCTGTTCCTGACCAACCGCGACATGTGGATCGTGCTCGACCCGGTGATCACGGTGCATCCGGACCGCGTGTTCTTCGAGTGCTTCAGCCGCGACGAATCGAGCTATGCCTCGCTCAGCTGCGACCACGAGATGTTCGATCACGTGGGCGAGTTCGCGTGCGGCACCACCAACATCGATTACTCGGACGCGCTGTACGACGAATTCCAGAAGATCCGCGACTACAAGACGACGCGGCTCGCGATCGATCCCGGCGGCTTCCAGGTGACGACGGCGGACGATCCCGCCTTCATCGAGGAAAAGATCGACGTGCCCGATGCGTGGGTGCGCGGCTTCCTGCAAGTGAGCAGCGCGATGAACCTGCCGGCGCGCCGGCTCGACCTGCATCCGATGGACGTCCACAACTTCTGCCACGTGCTGCGGCGCCGGCGCGAGCGTGCCGGTCCGCGCTCGATCCGCTTCGTCCTCACGCCGGGCGAACCGGTGCGCGCCGTGTTCGAACCGTGGAACGTGGAAGTCGTGTGCCGCCGCTCGGTCTACCGGGGCGGTACGGCCGAGGAAATCCGCATCTGGGGCCGGCGCCGCCTGCTGCTGCTCGAACGCCTGATCCCGCTGGCGCAGGGTTTTACCGTGCACCTGATGGGCAATGGCATGCCCAGCTTCTGGATCGCCGACCTGCCCGGCATGCGCTTCACGCTCGGCCTGTCGGGCTGGGTCGCGAACGACTGGTCGCGCGCGGGAAGTTTCGATCTGCTGGCGCCGCGCGGCGACGTCGACGACGATACCAGGTCGCGCGTCTATGCGGCCCTCGCGCAGCGCTGGTTCGCCACGGCGGACGCGCTGGCCGCGGACACGGGCCTGGACCGCGCGGCCGTCGAACGCGCGCTGACGCTGTACACGCAGGCCGGCCGCGTGATCTACGACCTGGCGCACGGCGTGTACCGCCTGCGCGAACTGGCGCGCGAACCGCTGCCGCTCGACACGCTGCGCTTTGCCAGCGCGGCCGAACAGGACGCGGCCGCCATCGTGGCGCTGCACGCACTGGACGAGGGTCCGGTCGAAGCGCTGCCCGGCGGCGCGGTACGTCTGTCCGGCACGGCCAGGAGCGGCGACCGCCGCTACCGGACGATGCTCGTGCTCGACGCGGACCAGCGCATCGCCGACGGCGCCTGCGAATGCAACCAGTTCACGCAGCACCGGCTGCGCCACGGTCCCTGCCCGCACATGGTCGCGCTGCGCCTCGTGCATGCACGCCGCGAGGCGATCGCATGATGTTATACTTCCTTCAACAGGTGCGGCGGGATGGCTCTTGCAAACCGGACGGTGGATCGCCGTCCACGTATTCAGCCCTCCCCATGCGTCACTGGCGCGCTCTTCACTGTGCCAAACTGACGCCGGTAGCGCGAGTCGGTGTGAATTCGCCGAATTACGTCAGCGCTACCGGCGTCGTTTGGCGTCGAGTTGAGCGCGCCAGTCCTGCCGGCCCTTCGATGACGATCCCGCCGCGCCTGTTTCTTCCTGCTGCCCCGAGTCGGGCTTTCCCATCCGGGGCGTTCCCATGAGTGACTATCCCACGTCCACGTCCACGCGCGAGGCTTTGTATGCGCGCATCCGCGCGTCGTCGCGTACCGAAGTCACGCTCGAGGAAATGAAACGGCTCGGCTTCTGGCCCGAGGACGACACCTCGCTGGCCGAAGCCGAGCAGTTGATCAAGCGCGAGGCCGAACTGCAGCAGGCGCTGAGCGCGCTCGGTCGCGAGCTGCGCGAGGTCGAGGATCCGACACTGGCCCTCAAGCGCATGCGCAAGGAACGCATGGCCCGCGCCAAGGCCAAGCGCGAGGAAACGCGCCAGCGCCGCGCGCGCGAACGCCATGAACGCGCGCTGGCCTGGCACGCGCGCCGCGGCAAAGAGCTTTTATATCTGGGCGCCGGCGTATCGGCCGGCCTGAACGAGGCGCGCAGCGATGCCGACCGGCTTGCGCGGTTGTCCCTGCCGTCCATGCACGACGCGCAGGACCTGGCGAACGCGATGGGCCTGTCGCTGGAAGAGCTGCGCTTTCTCGCGTTCGAACGGCGCGTGTCGCGCATCAGCCACTACCGCCGCTTCGCCATGCCGAAGAAGGCGGGCGGCGTGCGCATCATCTCGGCGCCGATGCCGCGCCTGAAGCGGGCGCAGTACTGGGTCCTCGACAATGTGCTCGCGCGCGCGCCCGTGCACCCGGCCGCGCACGGCTTCCTGGCCGGCCGCTCCATCGTCAGCAACGCCGCGCCGCACGTGGGCCAGGCGGTCGTCATCAACGTCGACCTGAAGGACTTCTTCCCGTCGATTGCGCTGCCGCGCGTGCGCGGCGTGTTCCGCCAGCTCGGTTACGGCAAGCAGGTCGCGACGACGCTCGCGCTGCTGTGCACCGAATCCGCGACGGAGACCGTGCAGGTCGACGGCGAGACGTTCCACGTCGCGCACGGCCCGCGCGTGCTGCCGCAGGGTGCCCCGACGAGTCCCGCGCTGACCAATATCCTGTGCCGCCGCCTGGACGCGCGGCTGCAGGGCGCGGCGGCGCGACTCGGCTTCCGCTACACGCGCTATGCCGACGACCTGACGTTTTCCGGCGACGAGTCCGTGCGCAAGCTGGCGGCCAAGCTGCTGTGGCGCGTGCGGCAGATCGTCATCGACGAGGGCTTCACGCCGCATCCGGACAAGCAGCACGTGATGCGCAGCCACGCGCGCCAGAGCGTGACGGGCATCGTCGTCAACGAGAAGCCCGCCGTGGACCGCGACACGCTGCGCCGTTTCCGCGCGGTGCTGTTCCAGGTCGAGAAGGATGGACCGGCCGGCAAGCAGTGGAACGGCAACGACAACGTGCTGGCGGCGCTGGAAGGCTATGCGCACTTCATCCGGATGGTCGACGTCGAAAAAGGCGCGCCGTTGCTGGCGCGCGTGCGTGCGGCGCGCGCGAAGTGGAACGGCGACGCGGCTGCGCCGGATGCGGTCGCGCGGCGCGCCGGCGGGCAGTTCCGTACACTCGCCGCGCAAGGCCAGGCGCCGTGGCCGGGCTTCTGGCAGGCCGGCACACCACCGGCACCCGTGCTGGAAAAGACGCAGGAGCAGGTCAAGACGGAGCGCACGCTTGCGAGAGAGGAGGCCCGACCGCGCAAGCCGGCGTCGTTGCCCGCGCCGGCCGACGATGCGATCGCCAGGCGCGCCGAACGGACCGCTCGGCGCAATCCCCTGCTCATCGGCGGCGGACGCATGACATGGTATGCGGTCGCGCTGCAGGGCATCGTTGCGCTGCTGCTGAGTCGCAAACTCGACAGCAACACACCCATTCTCGCGATGCTGGCGCTGTACTGGCTGTCGGTGCGGTATCGCCGGATGCTCTGGGTACCGTTTATCGTCGTGATGGTGCTGATCTGGGCGGTGCTGGCGCCGCGCTGAAAAGCAAAAAGCCCGCTCAGTGCATACTGAGCGGGCTTTTCTAATAACTAGCCTGACGATAACCTACTTTCACACTGGTTGCAGCACTATCATCGGCGCAGAGTCTTTTCACGGTCCTGTTCGGGATGGGAAGGGGTGGTACAGACTTGCTATGGTCATCAGGCATAACTTGTACGAGTGCCGCAGCTTATTGCATGCGTCACTCTGAATCCGGAAGAAGTAGTTTCTTAATCTGTTGTCTCAACAAACAGCTGAACCCTTGCGTTGGCAATGACTGCCAAGGTTATAGGGACAAGCCGTACGGGCAATTAGTATCAGTTAGCTTAATGCATTACTGCACTTCCACACCTGACCTATCAACGTCCTGGTCTCGAACGACCCTTCAAGGAGCTCAAGGCTCCGGGAAATCTCATCTCAAGGCGAGTTTCCCGCTTAGATGCTTTCAGCGGTTATCTCTTCCGAACTTAGCTACCCGGCAATGCCACTGGCGTGACAACCGGTACACCAGAGGTTCGTCCACTCCGGTCCTCTCGTACTAGGAGCAGCCCCCTTCAAATTTCCAACGCCCACGGCAGATAGGGACCAAACTGTCTCACGACGTTTTAAACCCAGCTCACGTACCACTTTAAATGGCGAACAGCCATACCCTTGGGACCGGCTACAGCCCCAGGATGTGATGAGCCGACATCGAGGTGCCAAACTCCCCCGTCGATATGAACTCTTGGGAGGAATCAGCCTGTTATCCCCAGAGTACCTTTTATCCGTTGAGCGATGGCCCTTCCATACAGAACCACCGGATCACTATGTCCTACTTTCGTACCTGCTCGACTTGTCGGTCTCGCAGTTAAGCACGCTTATGCCATTGCACTATTAGCACGATGTCCGACCGTACCTAGCGTACCTTCGAACTCCTCCGTTACACTTTAGGAGGAGACCGCCCCAGTCAAACTGCCTACCATGCACTGTCCCCGACCCGGATCACGGGCCAAGGTTAGAACCTCAAACGAACCAGGGTGGTATTTCAAGGTTGGCTCCACGAGAACTGGCGTCCCCGCTTCAAAGCCTCCCACCTATCCTACACAGATTGGTTCAAAGTCCAATGCAAAGCTACAGTAAAGGTTCATGGGGTCTTTCCGTCTAGCCGCGGGTAGATTGCATCATCACAAACATTTCAACTTCGCTGAGTCTCGGGAGGAGACAGTGTGGCCATCGTTACGCCATTCGTGCAGGTCGGAACTTACCCGACAAGGAATTTCGCTACCTTAGGACCGTTATAGTTACGGCCGCCGTTTACTGGGACTTCAATCAAGAGCTTGCACCCCATCATTTAATCTTCCAGCACCGGGCAGGCGTCACACCCTATACGTCCACTTTCGTGTTTGCAGAGTGCTGTGTTTTTATTAAACAGTCGCAGCCACCAGTTTATTGCAACCCTTTCACCCTCATGGAGTAAACCAATCAAGCTACCGGGGCGTACCTTATCCCGAAGTTACGGTACCAATTTGCCGAGTTCCTTCTCCCGAGTTCTCTCAAGCGCCTTAGAATACTCATCTCGCCCACCTGTGTCGGTTTGCGGTACGGTCTCGTATGACTGAAGCTTAGAGGCTTTTCTTGGAACCACTTCCGATTGCTTCGTGTCACAAGGACACACGTCTCAACCCCTTGAATTACGTGCCCGGATTTGCCTAAGCACCTTCTATGAGTCAAGAACCAACTATTCCAACAGTTGGACAACCTTCCGCGATCCGTCCCCCCATCGCATCATACGACGGTGCAGGAATATTAACCTGCTTCCCATCAGCTACGCATCTCTGCCTCGCCTTAGGGGCCGACTCACCCTGCTCCGATGAACGTTGAACAGGAAACCTTGGGCTTTCGGCGAGAGGGCTTTTCACCCTCTTTATCGCTACTCATGTCAGCATTCGCACTTCCGATACCTCCAGCATCCTTTACAAGACACCTTCTCAGGCTTACGGAACGCTCTCCTACCATATGTGCAAGCACATATCCGCAGCTTCGGTGACTGGCTTAGCCCCGTTACATCTTCCGCGCAGGACGACTCGATCAGTGAGCTATTACGCTTTCTTTAAATGATGGCTGCTTCTAAGCCAACATCCTGACTGTTTTAGCCTTCCCACTTCGTTTTCCACTTAGCCAATCTTTGGGACCTTAGCTGGCGGTCTGGGTTGTTTCCCTCTTGACGCCGGACGTTAGCACCCGACGTCTGTCTCCCAAGCTCGCACTCATCGGTATTCGGAGTTTGCAATGGTTTGGTAAGTCGCAATGACCCCCTAGCCATAACAGTGCTCTACCCCCGATGGTGATACTTGAGGCACTACCTAAATAGTTTTCGGAGAGAACCAGCTATTTCCAGGTTTGTTTAGCCTTTCACCCCTACCCACAGCTCATCCCCTAATTTTTCAACATTAGTGGGTTCGGACCTCCAGGGCGTGTTACCGCACCTTCATCCTGGCCATGGGTAGATCACCTGGTTTCGGGTCTACACCCAGCGACTGTCGCCCTGTTCGGACTCGATTTCTCTACGGCTCCCCTATTCGGTTAACCTCGCCACTGAATGTAAGTCGCTGACCCATTATACAAAAGGTACGCCGTCACCCCACGAAGAGGCTCCGACTGTTTGTATGCACACGGTTTCAGGATCTATTTCACTCCCCTCCCGGGGTTCTTTTCGCCTTTCCCTCACGGTACTGGTTCACTATCGGTCGATTACGAGTATTTAGCCTTGGAGGATGGTCCCCCCATCTTCAGACAGGATTTCTCGTGTCCCGCCCTACTTGTCGTACGCTTAGTACCACCGTTTGAATTTCGTGTAAGGGGCTATCACCCTCTATGGCCGCCGTTTCCAAGGCGTTCCACTATTCAATCGACTATCACGTACAAGGCTCATCCCATTTCGCTCGCCACTACTTTGGGAATCTCGGTTGATTTCTTTTCCTGCAGCTACTTAGATGTTTCAGTTCGCCGCGTTCGCTTTGCATACCTATGTATTCAGTATGCAATGACCTAAAAGGCCGGGTTTCCCCATTCGGAAATCTGCGGATCAAAGTGTGTTTGCTCACTCCCCGCAGCTTATCGCAAGCTACTACGTCCTTCATCGCCTGTAATCGCCAAGGC
Source organism: Massilia cellulosiltytica (assembly GCF_047325105.1). NCBI lineage: Bacteria > Pseudomonadati > Pseudomonadota > Betaproteobacteria > Burkholderiales > Oxalobacteraceae > Massilia > Massilia cellulosiltytica. Next base: position 6,019,172 of record NZ_CP168562.1, read on the forward strand.
ATCCACCATGTGCACTTATTCACTTGTCCCTATAACGTTGGCCCCTGCATGAGTATCAGGGAACGTCATAACAACAAGAGTTCAGCTTACTTTGTTTGTTGATACATACAGATTACTACCCTAAGTGTGCATCCAACTTTCGTTAGCTACACGCTTAAAGAAAACTTTACTTCTTCCAGATTGTTAAAGAACGAGAACTACACTTATCTAAAGCTTGCGCCTTACATAAATGCAGTGAACAGAGAGTTGGTGGAGGATGACGGGATCGAACCGACGACCCCCTGCTTGCAAAGCAGGTGCTCTCCCAGCTGAGCTAATCCCCCATTTTGGTAACTGGTGGGTCTGGTTGGATTCGAACCAACGACCCCCGCGTTATCAACACGGTGCTCTAACCGACTGAGCTACAGACCCGAACTGTTCTCGTTTAACTTTACAACAGCCGATAAGCGTAGGCGCTTGATGATGGAGCGTTAGCTCCCGTGCCACTCTAGAAAGGAGGTGATCCAGCCGCACCTTCCGATACGGCTACCTTGTTACGACTTCACCCCAGTCACGAATCCTACCGTGGTAAGCGCCCTCCTTGCGGTTAAGCTACCTACTTCTGGTAAAACCCGCTCCCATGGTGTGACGGGCGGTGTGTACAAGACCCGGGAACGTATTCACCGCGGCATGCTGATCCGCGATTACTAGCGATTCCAACTTCACGCAGTCGAGTTGCAGACTGCGATCCGGACTACGATACACTTTCTGGGATTAGCTCCCCCTCGCGGGTTGGCGGCCCTCTGTATGTACCATTGTATGACGTGTGAAGCCCTACCCATAAGGGCCATGAGGACTTGACGTCATCCCCACCTTCCTCCGGTTTGTCACCGGCAGTCTCATTAGAGTGCCCTTTCGTAGCAACTAATGACAAGGGTTGCGCTCGTTGCGGGACTTAACCCAACATCTCACGACACGAGCTGACGACAGCCATGCAGCACCTGTGTTCAGGCTCTCTTTCGAGCACCCCTCAATCTCTCGAGGGTTCCTGACATGTCAAGGGTAGGTAAGGTTTTTCGCGTTGCATCGAATTAATCCACATCATCCACCGCTTGTGCGGGTCCCCGTCAATTCCTTTGAGTTTTAATCTTGCGACCGTACTCCCCAGGCGGTCTACTTCACGCGTTAGCTGCGTTACCAAGTCAATTAAGACCCGACAACTAGTAGACATCGTTTAGGGCGTGGACTACCAGGGTATCTAATCCTGTTTGCTCCCCACGCTTTCGTGCATGAGCGTCAATCTTGACCCAGGGGGCTGCCTTCGCCATCGGTGTTCCTCCACATCTCTACGCATTTCACTGCTACACGTGGAATTCTACCCCCCTCTGCCAGATTCAAGCCTTGCAGTCTCCATCGCAATTCCCAGGTTAAGCCCGGGGCTTTCACGACAGACTTACAAAACCGCCTGCGCACGCTTTACGCCCAGTAATTCCGATTAACGCTTGCACCCTACGTATTACCGCGGCTGCTGGCACGTAGTTAGCCGGTGCTTATTCTTCAGGTACCGTCATTAGCCCAGGATATTAGCCTGAGCCGTTTCTTCCCTGACAAAAGAGCTTTACAACCCGAAGGCCTTCTTCACTCACGCGGCATTGCTGGATCAGGCTTGCGCCCATTGTCCAAAATTCCCCACTGCTGCCTCCCGTAGGAGTCTGGGCCGTGTCTCAGTCCCAGTGTGGCTGGTCGTCCTCTCAGACCAGCTACTGATCGTCGCCTTGGTGAGCCTTTACCTCACCAACTAGCTAATCAGATATCGGCCGCTCCAGGAGCATGAGGTCCGAAGATCCCCCACTTTCATCCTTAGATCGTATGCGGTATTAGCGTAACTTTCGCTACGTTATCCCCCACTCTTGGGTACGTTCCGATATATTACTCACCCGTTCGCCACTCGCCGCCAGGTTGCCCCGCGCTGCCGTTCGACTTGCATGTGTAAAGCATGCCGCCAGCGTTCAATCTGAGCCAGGATCAAACTCTTCAGTTTAATCTCTGTTTTGACACTTTCGTGTCATGTCGCTCACTCAAAATACTGACCGTCACTCATTGCTGAGCAACGTATTTCTTTTGCGTGAACATTTGATAATTTAAGCATTCAGCAGCCACTTACGTAGCTGCTGGCACTTCATCAAACGCCCACACTTATCGACTGTTTATTGTTAAAGAACTGTATTCGGTACTGCCTTGCTGCGTTTGCGAATCGTTTTGTTCGTCAGCAGCAGAGGAGTGAGATTATGCCGTGTTTCGCTTAACTCGTCAACCCCTCGTTTTTCTGCAACACATTCGATGTAATCGATCTGACAAGCTTAACTAGTTGATTCAGTTAAACTTTTTGTGCGCTGCAGAAGCAGGACGCGAACTATAGCAAACCCGCAGGCACCTGCGCAAGACCTGTTTTGCAGTGCCTAAAAAGCTGGCATCCAGCTTGCTTACTGTGTGTTGCATAAAACAAAGCATCGATAAAAAGGAACATATTTACACGCTTGATTGTTCCGTTCTGGTACAGGTGCTACATTTATGAACAGTCGATTCCCAATATAGAGCCGCGGTCCAGGGCCAACCAGGAGACTTGGAATGACTTATCAACACGCAGGCTTGCTCGCCCCCGGCGACGACATGGCAACGATGATCGCGATCTCGCACCAACGTTCCGAACAATTCGGCCTGAGTCCCGATTCGCGGCCCGATTTCACGCCCGTATCCGGCACCGACCTGTCCTATCTGGTCGAACAGAATCGCCTGCTGTACAGCCACGCGGTGCCCGCGATGGAAACGCTGTACCAGCAGATCGCCAACACCCACAACATGGTCTTGCTGACGGATGCGCAGGGCGTGATCGTGCATTCGCTGGGCGACGCCGACTTCCTCGAAAAGGCCAACCGCGTCGCGCTGACGGCGGGTGTCGCCTGGTCCGAGGAGAGCAAGGGCACGAACGCGATCGGCACCGCGATCACGGAACGGGTGCCGACGACGATCCACGCGGACCAGCACTTCCTCTCCGCGAACCACTTCCTGACCTGCTCCGCGGCGCCGATCACCGACCACCGCGGCAACGTGGTCGGCGTGCTGGACGTCAGCGGCGATCGGCGCAGCTTTCACAAGCACACGATGGCCCTCGTGCGCATGTCCGCGCTGATGATCGAGAACCAGCTGTTCGCGGCGACGTTCGAAAACGCGATCACCCTGCACTTCCACACGCGCCCCGAATTCATCGGCACGCTGATGGAAGGGATCGCGTCGTTCAGTCCCGGCGGCCGCTTCCTCGCCGCCAACCGCAACGGCCTGTTCCAGCTGGGCCTCTCGTATCCCGCACTGCAGGCCCATACGTTCAGCTCCCTGTTCGGTCTTCCCGTCTCCGCCCTCTACGATCATTACCGCACGGCGGCACCGGGCCTGCTCGACCTGTGCATGCACAACGGCGTGCGCGTGCGCGGCCGGGCGGAACTAAGACTGACGAACGGCGTGCACGTGCTCACCGGCGCGTTCGACGATGCGACGCAGATGGCGCCCATCGCGCAGCCGCCGGCGAAGGCATCGGCGCGGCGGCTGTCCGGCCTGCGCTACCTGAACACGGGCGACCCGCAGCTCGAACAGGTCATCGACAAGGTCAACCGCGTCCTCGGGCGCGACGTGCCGATCATGATCATGGGCGAGACGGGCACCGGCAAGGAATTGCTGGCCCAGGCCATCCACAACGATTCGCCGCGCGCCCAAGGGCCGTTCGTCGCCGTGAACTGCGCGTCGATTCCCGAGACGCTGATCGAATCGGAGCTGTTCGGCTACGAGGACGGCGCGTTCACCGGCGCGCGCAAGAAAGGCGCGGTCGGCAAGATCCTGCAGGCGAACGGCGGCACGCTGTTCCTCGACGAGATCGGCGACATGCCCTACCCGCTGCAGGCCCGCCTGCTGCGCGTTCTGCAGGAACGGATGGTCACCCCGCTCGGCAGCGGCAAGTCGATCCCGGTGAACGTGGAAGTGATCTGTGCGACGAACCACAACCTGCGCCGCCGCATCGCCGAGGGCCTGTTCCGCGAAGACCTGTATTACCGCCTGAACGGCCTCGTGGTGAAGCTGCCGCCGCTGCGCGAGCGCACCGACCTCGAAACGGTGGTGAGAAAAATCCTCTCGGCGGAGACGGAAACCGGCGGCACGCACACGATCTCCGACGAGGTGCTGCGGCTGTTCAGGCGCCACAAATGGCCCGGCAACTTCCGCCAGCTGACGAACCTCCTGCGCACCGCGGCGATCATGGCCGGCGACGAGGAAGAAATCGGCCTGCGCCACATGCCGGACGACTTCCTGGACGACATCGCGGAGACGCCCGAAGCCGCTCCCGCGAGCGCGCCCGCGGCCCAGCAGATGATCGCGTCCGGCGCCAATCTCGAAGAGATGGAACTGGCCGCGATCCTCAAGTCGCTCGAGGCAAACGGCGGCAACGTGTCGGCGACGGCGCGCGCGCTGGGCGTTTCGCGCAACACCATTTACCGCAAGCTGCCGCATCTGAAGACCTCCCCCTAGACGGCCGGGAAACCGGACGACTTCCAGCGCGCGCCGTCCTTGCCGATCGTGAGCAGGTCCACGCCCGGCAGGTGCGCGGCCAGCGCGTGCGCGCGGCGTGCGCCCATCACCATGAACGCGGTCGACAGGCCGTCCGCTTCCAGGCCGGTGGGCGCCAGCACCGTGACGCTGGCCAGCTCCGTCGGCGAGTCGCCGCTGGTCGGATCGAAGATGTGGTGGTGGCGCAGGTCCGACGTGAACGCCGATGCGTAATCGCCCGACGTGGCGACGCAGCGCCCGTCCAGCACGAGGCTCGCGGCCACCGCGTCCTCGTTGCGCGGATCGCGAATGCCCAGGTGCCATGGCCGCCCGCCGGTGCGGCCCAGCGCACCGTATTCGCCCGTGTCGACGAGCGCGTGGCGGATGCCGTGCCGGCGCAGAGCGGCCAGCGCGAGGTCCGTCGCATAGCCTTGCGCGAGGCCGTTCAGCGTGATCGCCATCCCCTTCCGTGCCAGCACGACGCGTTCCGGCCCCGCCTGCACCTGCGTCCAGCCGACAAGGCGTTGCGCGCGCATGCGCTCGGACTCGGGCGGCACGCCGTGCGCCGAGTCGAACGCGCGCCACAGCGGCTGCACCGTGATGTCGAAGGCGCCCTGCGTCAGGCGCGACAGCGTGCGCGCATGCTCCAGCACCGTCAGCAGGTGCGGATCGGGGCCGTGCAGCACCTTGTCGCGGTTCAGCCGGAACACCTGGCTGGGCGGCTGGTGGAGGCTCATCAATGCATCCACGCGGCGCGCCTCGCCCAATGCGGCGGCGATGGCCTGCTGCGCCGCTTCCGGGTCCGCATGGCGCACGGCGACGCTGATCGTCGTTCCGAATGCCAGCGCGGCGCCGCTGTGCAGCGGCAGCTCGTCGGCTGCGGCCGCGTCGGCCACCGCGGCGCCGGCCATGCCGCCCAGGGTGGCGGCAATGAAGGTTCTTCTGTGCATCATGCTCTCCTGTCGATGGTGTCCGGGGCCGGGACGATCGGAATCGTCCGGCTGCGCTTCCGTTCCAAGATCCGCGGCGCGCACTGTTCGTCGCTTGCGTGGATAACGACACATTCCATACATTGAAAACACTCCTCGTAGTCGACCTTCCCGCTCGGGACGATCGCGTTGTAGCCGCAGCGGTGGCGGCACGTCTGGCACGGCGTGCCGCATTCGGCGCGGCGCGGGATCCAGTCGAGCAGGCGCACGCGGCCCAGCAGCGCGAGCGCCGCGCCGAGCGGACAGAGATAGCGGCAGAACGCCTTGTTGACGACCATGGCGACGAGCAGCAGGCCGGCGGCGTACACGACGAACGGCCAGGCGCGCACGAAATTCAGCGTGATCGCGGTCTTGAACGGTTCCAGTTCGACGAGCCGGTCGGCCTGCGCCGGCGCCCATACGGCCGCCAGCAGGATCGCCGCCAGCACGCCGTACTTCACCCGCTTCAGGCGCGCATCCAGCACGCGCCGCACGGCGACCTGCGGCAGCCGCAGCGCCTGTCCCGCGAGACCCGCGAATTCCTGCAGCGCGCCGAAGGGACACAGCCAGCCGCAGAACGTGCCGCGCCCCCAGATGAACAGGGAGACGAGCACGAACGCCCACAGCGCCACGGTCAGCGGATCGAACAGCAGGTAATCCAGGCCCCGCCCCGCGCGCAGCGCCTGCACGATGCCGGTGAGATTGACGATGGACAGCTGCGCCTGCGCCGCATAGCCGATGAAGCCGATGGTGAACAGCAGCCACGCGCGGCGCAGCCAGGCGAAGCGGCGCGCGTGCGCCACCAGCCGGCGCTGCTGCCACAGCGCGGCCGCGAGCAGCGCCAGCGCCACGCCCAGCACGATCAACTCCACGCGGCGCGCCTTCCAGCTGGCCTGCCACGCCGGCGCGGCGCGCTCCGGCGCAATGTAGTACGCCTCCGGCAGGCGGTACGAGAACGCGACCTCGCGCGTGATCCGCTCGGGATACACGATCCCCTTGCTGCGCGTGACGGGCAGCGCGAAGTCGAGCGCGCGCGCCGGATCCAGGCCCGCCTGCGCGATGACGCGCAGCAGCAGCATCTCGTCGGCAGGCAGGTGCACGCCGTCGGCCAGCCGCGGTTCGAGATCGAGGTCGCGCATCTCCACCGGCAAGCGGTCCTGGCGCAGCACGATGCCGCGCGGGACGCTGCCGCGCACGAAGTCCGCGCCGGTGAGCGTGTGCGGACCGGCCGTCAGCACGAGCAGCGCGTGGTCGCCCGGTTCCAGCCTGCCCTGCAGGCGGGTCCACGTGCGTGGCGCCAGCAGGTTGCGGCCGACGGCCGGCACCGAGGCCCACGCGACCCACAGGTCGATGAAGACGTCGTCGGGTTGCGCGAGCGCCTCCGCATCCAGGCCGGCGCCGCTACTCCCCGCGAACAGCCGCTCGACGTCGCCCCGGCGCACGCGGACATGCCGCACGAGGTCCGCATCGAGCATCTCCTGCAGCGACAACGGCGCGAAGACATCCATGCGGATACGGCCGATGCGGCCCGGATCGCGCCCCTGCGCAAAACCGAGCTTGGCGCGCGCCACCTTCAGCGCGGCCGACAGGACGCTCTGGTTGATGATGCGGACGGACGCCGTCGCCTTCGACACGCCGTCCAGGCTGCCCTTCCCGCCGCCGACCGTGATGCCCTGCCCCAGCGACCGCCCGCGGTACTGCTGCAGGAACTCGCGCAGGGGCGCTTCCCCGAGACCTTCCAGGAACACGGGTTCGTGCTGCGACAGCACCGCGACGTCGAGGAAGGTGCCTTTCGGGTCGATGACGACGAGGAGGTTAGGCGGCACGCCGGCGAAGCCCGGCACCGGCGCCAGGTCGGCCGATTCGAACGCGTAGCCGACCAGTTCCGTCACCGTGCCGTTCTGCTTGAACAGCGGCCAGGCCGGGATGTCGGCCGATTTTTCGCCGACGACCAGCGGCGCCGGGAAGCGCCGCGCCAGCTCCGCCTGCGTCAGCGTGCCGGCGTGCGCCGCGGCGCAAAGCAGGAGCCAGCAGATGAGAAGGCGGAGCAGGTTCATGGCCGCTTCAGAAGAAGATGATGCCGCCGACGGAACCGCCGTTCATGCGCGCGGTGGCGCCGCCGAAGCCCTTCGAGCGGGTCTGCCCCACCTCGGCCACCAGCGTGATCGCGCTGTTCAGCGCATAGTAGGCGCCGGCCGTCAGGTTGGCGTTCGACTTCAGGCCGCCCGTGCCGACGGTGTTGTCGTCATTGGCGCTGCGGCCCCACGACAGGCCCAGTTTGAGGGCATCGGTCGTCTTGAACGTGCCCTGCACGAGGAAGTTCTTGGAGCGCACATCGCCCTGGTCGGCGTCGGAGAGGATGCCCAGCGCGCGGCCCGTCTGCGCGTTGACGAGCAGGCCGGCGGCGCCCAGCTGGTACGAAGCACCCGCTTCGAAGCCGTTCATCGTGAGGTCGCTCGCGCCCGGCGTCTGCGTTTCGAAGCGTTGGGTCTTGGCACCGAGCCAGGCCTTGAAACCGTCCTGCGCGAACGAGAGGCGCGCCTGCACCTGCGGGCTCGAACGGGTGGAGTAACGCGGACCGGCGATGACCGGCGTGTCGGACACGGGACTCATCACGCCGAAGTCGAAGCCGATGCCCGCGTCGTTTTTCGGCGTGCTGTAGACGATCTGGCCATACGTGCCCAGGTAGCTGTAGCCGGCGCCGATGTGGCCCAGCGTCACGCGGCCGCGCTGGGTGGCCTGCACCGGCGCGCCGGCGCCGACGAGGGTCATGTCGTTCAGGATCGCGTTGGCGCCGAAGATGCCGTAGTCGCGGCCCAGCTTGAAGGTGCCGAGGTCCGCACGGCCGAACGTGAAGAAGGCCTGGCGCACGTCGACCGTGCTGTTTTGCGCGATCGCGCTGTCCGTCGCCGTGGCGACGTAGATGCCGATCTTGGCGGTGACGTCGAAGCCGCCCTGCGTCGACGACACCGAGGTCACGAGACCGCTGGGCAGCAGGCCGTTGCCGATGGTGGTGCGGTGATCCTCGCCGCCGCAGCCGAGCGCGCGGCCGCCCAGCGCCAGCCCGCCGACGGCATCGCCGCTGCACGAGACGCCCGTGTAATAAGCGTTGACGATGCCGCCGACGTTGACCGTCCAGTCGCCGGCCTTCAGGTCGACCGCCGAAGCCTGCGTGCAGGCGCCGATCGAGGCCATGACGGCCAATGCGTGAACCTTCTTCATTTGTCTCCTCGCTTTCTTGTTTGTAGTGGGATACATCGTTGAGATGTACCGACAGTGATGGCAAGTTGCGTGCCCGGTCGCTCACCGGGGGAAAAGCGAAGAAACAGCGTATTTTTCTGTGGCGAATCGGATCAGGTGTTGCAGTTTTGACCGTCCGCACATCAAAACGAACTAAACGATATAAATAAAAAAAACCGCGGCCGAAGCCGCGGCAAAACAGGGTCTTGACGCCGGCCGCCGCCGCAGCCGATGCATAACCCTCCCTGACCACTTACCTGGTGTTCAAATCAGATTTTCGAAGCGAGCTTGAAGACCCAGACCGAGCCGCCCTGCTCCAGGAAATTCACCTTCTTCGCCACCTCGCCGCCCCACAGCGGCACGGCACCGCCCCAGCCGGAGACGACGGCCACGTATTGCACGCCGCCGTCTTCCCACGTCACCGGCGGCGCGACGACGCCGGAACCGGTCTGGAACTTCCACAGTTCCTTGCCCGACTTCGCGTCGACCGCCTTCAGGAAGCCTTCGGGCGTGCCGTAGAACACGAGGCCGCCGGCCGTCGTCATCACGCCGCCCCACAGCGGTGCCGTGTTCTTGTTCTCCCAGACGATCTTGCCCGTCTTGGGATCCACCGCGCGCAGCGCGCCGATGTAGTCGTCGTTCAGCGGCCTGATCGTGAAGCCGGCGCCGAGGTAGGCACCACCCTTCTTGTACGTGATCGGTTCATTCCAGATCTCCATGCCCCACTCGTTGGCGGGCACGTAGAACAGGCCGGTCTGCGGGCTGTACGCCATCGGCATCTGGTTCTTCGCGCCGAGGAAGGCCGGCGCGGCGAACACGGTCGAACCCTTCTTGCCGTCGCCCTTCGTCGGATCGCTGGGGCGGTTGGCGGCGATGAAGTTCGGGCGGCCCGTCTTGAGGTCGATGCCGCTCGCCCACGTGATCTTGTTCACGAACGGGAAGGCATTCTGCAGCTGGCCCGTCTTCGCATCGATCACGTAGAAGAAGCCGTTGCGGTCGGCCTTGCCGCCGTAGCGCTTGCCGTTCATGTCGAACGTGACGAACTCGTTGGCGCCGTCGAAATCCCACGAATCGTTCGGCGTGCTCTGGTAGGCCCACTTGATCTGGCCCGTCGTCGGATCGAGCGCGAGCGTCGACGACGAATACAGGTTGTCGCCAGGGCGCAGGTGGCTGTTCCACGGTGCCGGGTTGCCGGTGCCGATGTACGCGAGGCCCGTGGCCGGGTCGTACGTGCCGCCCATCCAGGTCGACGCGCCGCCCGTCTTCCACAGCTCGCCCGGCCAGGTCTTGTTGACGGTGCCGGTGACGCCCGCATCGAGCGCCTTGCCGTCCTTGTCGTATTTGTAGCCCATATGGCCTTCGACGGTCGGGCGCGACCACAGCAGCTCGCCCGTCAGCGGATTGCGGCCTTCCACGCGGCCCACGATGCCGAATTCACCGCCCGAGACACCCGTGATCAGGACACCCTTGGCGATCAGCGGCGCGGCCGTCATGGAGTAGCCGGCCGCATAGTCGTCGACCTTTTCCTTCCACACGACCTTGCCGGTGTTCTGGTCGAGGGCGACCAGTTGCGCGTCCAGCGTGCCGAAGATGACGAGGTTGCCGTACACGGCGGCGCCGCGGTTGACGACGTCGCAGCACGGCATGATCGCCTCCGGCAGGCGGTGCTCGTACTTCCACAGTTTATTCCCCGTCTTCAGGTCGATCGCATAGATGCGCGAATACGACGCGGTGACGAACATCTTGCCGTTGGCGATGATGGGCTGCGATTCCTGCCCGCGCTGCTTCTCGCCGCCGAACGAGAACGACCATGCCGGGACCAGTTGGCCGACGGTCTTGGTGTTGATCTGGGTGAGCGTCGAAAAACGCTGGCCCTGCGTACCCATGCCGAAGGACAGCACATTCTTCGTGTCCTTGGCCGCGTTCTCGATCATCGCGTTGGTGATGTCGGCCGCCTGGGCGATGAACGCCAGCGGGGCGAGTCCTGCGAGCAGGATGGTCATTCTCGTCTTCATGCTTGTCTCCTTTGTTGTCGTTGTAGGCACTACGCGTGGGCCGGGGGCCCACGCTACTGATGTTCAAGGTCCTGGCGCCTGCGCGCGCAGCTGGCCGTTTTCCTCGTCCGTGAACAGGCGCGAGCGCGTGAGGAAGCGCCGGCCCGTGCCGTTATCGAGCGAGAACATGCCGCCGTTGCCGTCCACCACATCGATGATCAACTGGGTGTGTTCCCAATAACCGAACTGCTCCAGCCCGATGTAGAACGGCGCGCCGTCCAGGTTGCCCAGGTAGACGTCCGTGTCGGACAGGTCGAATTCCCCGGCGGCGTAGCACATCGGCGTGCTGCCGTCGCAGCAGCCGCCGGACTGGAAAAACATCAGCGGCCCGTGGCGCCGCCGCAGCTCGCCGATAAAGGCCAGCGCGGCGGGAGTCGCCAGGACGCGTTCGATATTGGCTGTCATGGCGCCTCTCTGCCAGTTAAAAGAAGCCCAGCGCTTTCGGGCTGTAGCTCACCAGCAGATTCTTGGTCTGCTGGTAGTGGTCGAGCATCATCTTGTGATTCTCGCGGCCGATGCCCGACTGCTTGTAGCCGCCGAATGCGGCGTGTGCCGGGTACAGGTGATAGCAGTTGGTCCACACGCGGCCCGCCTGGATCGCGCGCCCGACGCGGAAGGCGCGGCTGCCGTCGCGCGTCCACAGGCCGGCGCCCAGGCCGTACAGCGTGTCGTTGGCGATGCGCAGCGCGTCCGCCTCGTCCTTGAACGTCGTCACCGAGACGACCGGGCCGAAGATCTCTTCCTGGAAGATGCGCATGCTGTTGTCGCCCTTGAACACGGTCGGACGCACGTAGTAGCCGCCGGACAGGTCGCCGTCATGCTTCGCCTGCTCGCCGCCAGCCAGAACCTGCGCGCCTTCCTGGCGGCCGATGTCGAGGTAGGACAGGATCTTTTCCAGCTGTTCCTTCGACGCCTGGGCGCCGATCATCGTGCCCTCGTCGAGCGGGTTGCCGGCCTTGATTTGCGCCACGCGCGCCAGCGCGCGCTCGATGAATTTCTCGTAGATCGATTCCTGGATCAGCACGCGCGACGGGCAGGTGCACACCTCGCCCTGGTTCAGCGCGAACATCGCGAAGCCTTCCAGGCATTTGTCGAAGAAGTCGTCGTCCGCGTCCATCACGTCGGCGAAGAAGATGTTGGGCGACTTGCCGCCCAGTTCCAGGGTCACCGGGATCAGGTTCTGCGCGGCGTACTGCATGATCAGGCGGCCGGTGCCCGTCTCGCCCGTGAAGGCGATCTTGGCGATGCGCTTGCTCGACGCCAGCGGCTTGCCGGCTTCCAGGCCGAAGCCGTTGACGATGTTCAGCACGCCCGCCGGCAGCAGGTCGGCGATCAGTTCGACCAGCACCATGATCGAGGCCGGGGTCTGCTCGGCCGGTTTCAGCACGACGCAGTTGCCGGCGGCGAGGGCCGGGGCCAGCTTCCACACGGCCATCAGGATCGGGAAGTTCCACGGGATGATCTGGCCGACGACGCCCAGCGGCTCATGGAAGTGGTAGGCGTAGGTCTGGTCGTCGATGGTCGAGATGGCGCCTTCCTGCGTGCGGATGCAGCTCGCGAAATAGCGGAAGTGGTCGATCGCCAGCGGGATGTCGGCCGCCATCGTTTCGCGGATCGGCTTGCCGTTGTCGATGGTCTCGGCGGTCGCGATCAGGCGCAGGTTCTGCTCCATGCGGTCGGCGATGCGGTTCAGGATGTTGGCGCGTTCGGCCGGCGACGTCTTCGCCCAGGCGTCCTTGGCGGCGTGGGCGGCGTCCAGCGCCAGGTCCACGTCTTCGGCCGTCGAACGCGCCACTTCGCAGAACGGCTGGCCGCTGATCGGCGTGACGTTGGCGAAGTACTCGCCCTTGACCGGCGCGACGAATTTGCCGCCGATGAAGTTGTCGTAGCGTTGGCGGAACGGATTGGCGACGCCGAGTTTGCTGATGTCTGCGAGATTCATGTCATCCTCTTTCGTTGTGAGTTGGGTGGCCGAATCAGTGGCCATTGCGGGCACTGGTGTTTGCTCGGTACATCCCTTCTTTCGCAAACCCCGTGCCAGCCCGCTTTCCCCTGTTTTTGCCGTGTTGGACCGCCTGGCGCCGGCTGTTTCTGGTACAGGTGTCCCAAACTTGAACAGGTCAGCGGATCACCACGCCCCACGGCAGCTGGCCCACGGCGATGTCGCCCGTCTTGCTGCCCGCGGCCGTGTCGATCACGGACACGCTGTCCGAGCGCCCGTTCGCCACGTACAGCCGGCTGCCGTCCGGCGTCAGCGCCATGTTCCACGGCCGCTTGCCGACGGCGATGGTGGCGTCCACTGCATTGCGCGCGGCATCGATGCGCATCACGCTGCCGTCCGCGCCGTTCGACACGAATACCGTCTTCCCGTCGGGCGACACGACGATCCCGGCCGGGTTCTTCCCCGCCGGGATCGTGGCGATGCTGCGGCGCTTGTCGATGTCCAGCACGTACACCGCGCCCGCGAGTTCGCACGCGACGTAGGCACGCGTGCCGTCCGGCGAGAAACCGATGCCGCGCGGGCGCAGGCCCACCGCGATCGAGCCGACCTGGCGGCGCGCGGCCACATCGATCACGTCGACCTGCTCCGCGTTCTCGGCCGAGACGAGCAGCCAGCGGCCGTCCGGGCTGAACACGGCGTGCTCGGGATTCTTGCCCTGGACGGGGATGTCGGCGACGAGCTTGCGCGCGGCCGCGTCGACGAGCGCCACGCTGTTGGAATCCTCCACGGCGACGGCGACCCAGCGGCCGTCGTGCGATGCGTTCACGCCCTCGGGCGAGCTGCCGAGCGGGATCGTGGCCAAGGTCGCGCCGCTGGCGGCATCCAGCACGAGCAGCGCGCTGCCGGCTGCGTCCGTGACGTACAAATGGTTGCCCGCCGGATCGGCCGCGATGCCGCGCGGACGCTTGCCGGCTGCGATCTGGCGCACGGCCGCGCCGGTGGCCGTATCGATCACGCTGACGCTGCCGGATTTTTCGTTGGGGACGTAGGCGAAGGGGGCGGCCTGCGCGGCGCCGAAACTGCAAGCCAGCAGGACGATGAGGGAACGAAGACGTGACATGATGGTCCTTTGAGTGTGGTCGGTACTCTCAGGATTGCAAGCGCCATGCCATGCGGACAGCACGTTTCCGGGCTGGCAGGTATATTGCATGCGCTCATGGTCAGCGCCCGGACGACAAGGGCGACCATTCGACAGGAGACAAGATGAATCACCGTTTGAATTTCGTGGCGGCGCTGTTCGCCGCCGCCCCCCTGGCCGCCGCCGCCGCACCCGATGTGCCGATGAGTGTGGTCGTCGTCAGCGCCACGCGCGCCGAGCACACGAGCTTCGACCTGCCGGCCGCCATCGACGTCGTCGACGCGGACCGCATCGGCGCGGCCCAGCCGCGCGTCAACGCATCCGAGGCGCTGGCTACGGTGCCGGGGCTCGTCGTGCAGAACCGCCAGAACTATGCGCAAGACCTGCAGATCTCCTCGCGCGGCTTCGGCGCCCGGTCCGCGTTCGGCGTGCGCGGCGTGCGCCTCGTCGCGGACGGCATTCCGGCCACCATGCCGGACGGCCAGGGCCAGGCCGCGACGTTCAACCTCGACATGGCCGAGCGCATCGAAGTCCTGCGCGGCCCGTTCTCCACCTTGTACGGCAACCACGCCGGCGGGGTGATCCAGTTGTTCACCCGTGATCCACGTGGCGCACCCTACATCGAAACGAATGTCTCGGCCGGCAGCGACGGCATGCGCAAGCTTGATGTCAACACGGGCGGCAAGCAGGGCGCGTTCGGCTGGCTGCTGGACGGCTCGCGCTTCGACACGGACGGCTACCGCGCCCACAGCGCCGCTACGCGCGACCAGGCCTATGCGAAGCTGACCTTCGACACGTCCGCGACCGGCAAGCTGACGGTGACCGCCAGCGGCCTGCGCCAGGACGACACGCAGGACCCGCTGGGCGTCACCTGGGCCACGTTCCAGCGCGACCCGCGCGCCGGCGAGATCGATGCGACGGACCCGCAGACGCCCAAGCGCACCCTGGCCGACCGCTACGACACCCGTAAAAGCATCCACCACACGCAGGTCGGCCTCGCGTGGGACGAGAAGTTCGGCCAGGACCGCCTGCACGTCGCGGTCTATGGCGGCAACCGCAGCGTGATCCAGTACCAGTCGTTCTCGAAGGCGTTCCAGGCACCGGCCAGCCATTCCGGCGGCGTCGTCGACTTCGACCGCGATTTCTACGGCTTCGATGCGAACTGGCTGATGGTGCGCCCGCTCGGCGACGGTACGCTCCGCACGACCGTCGGCCTGGAAGCCGGTAAATCGAACGACGCGCGCAAGGGGTACGAGAACTACGTCGGCAGCACGTTCGGCGTGAAGGGCAACCTGCGCCGCGACGAGGAAGACGACGTGCGCAACGTCGATCCTTACCTGCAGCTGGAATGGGAGCGCGGGCAATGGGTGTTCACGGGCGGCCTGCGCCACAGCCGCGTGAGCTTCGACGTGGACGACCACTATCTGGCCAACGGCAACGACGGCGGCAGCGTCGACTACCGCCACACGACGCCGCTGCTCGGCGCGCTGTACAAGGTGACGCCCACGCTGAACGTCTACGCGAGCGCGGCGCGCGGCTTCGAGACTCCCACGCTCAACGAAGTGTTCTACTCGGGCACGGGCAACGGCTTCAACTACCGCCTCGGCGCGGCCACGAGCACGCAGCTGGAGCTTGGGGCCAAGGCCCTGGTCGGCCAGGACGTGCGCGTCAACGCGGCCGTCTTCCAGGTCCGCACGCACGACGAGCTGGTCGTCGACAGTTCCAGCGGCGGCCGCACGAGCTACCGCAACGCGAGCGCCACCCTGCGCCAAGGCCTGGAGCTGTCGCTCGACGCCGACCTGCGCGCGGGTTTCTCCGCCCGCGTGGCCGCCACGGTGCTGCGCGCGATCTACGACGAGGCGTTCACCGGCGTCGCCGAAGGTAACCGCCTGCCGGGCGTGCCGAGAACGAGCCTGTTCGGCGAGCTGGCGTGGAAGGATGCGGACGGCCACCTGCAGGCGGCGCTGGAAACCATCGCCAGCGGCAAGGTCAATCCGGACGATGCCAACGCGGCGACGCCGGCACCGGGCTATGCGATCGTCAACGCGCGCGTGCAGGCCAGCCAACCGCTGGGCGCGTGGCGCGTGCGCGAGTATGCCCGCGTGAACAACGTGTTCGACCGTACCTACGTCGGCTCCGTCATCGTCGGCGACAGCAACAAGCGGTATTACGAGCCGGCGCCGGGCCGCAACTGGGTCCTGGGCGCGAGCGTCCAGTACCAGTTCTGAATACGCGAGACGCATAGCATTCATGCACGCCGGCATATGACCGGCGTGCGCGTTGCCTGTTACGCTCGCGTGATGGACAAACTCTCGGAATGGCAAACACGCGTCGACCTCGCCGCGTGCTACCGGTTATGCGCGCTGTACGGCTGGGCCGACGGCATCTACACCCACATCTCGGCCGTCGTGCCCGGCGAGCCGGGTCACTACCTGATCAACGCGTTCGGCCTGTGCTTCGATGAAGTGACGGCGTCGAACCTCGTCAAGGTCGACAGCGCCGGCAACGTCGTCGGCGCGATCCCCGCCGCGGTGAACCAGTCGGGCTTCCGCCTGCACGCGGCCGTGCACGCGGCGCGGCCGGATGCCGCCTGCGTCATGCACCTGCATAACGTGGCCGGCATCGCCGTCGGCATGCAGCGGGACGGCCTGCTGCCGCTGTCGCCGTACGCGCTGCGCTTTCATGGCGAGCTCGCGTACCACGACTACGAGGGCATCGCGATGACGCCGGACGAGCAGGCGCGCCTCGTCGACAACCTGGGCCACCGCCCCGCCATGCTGCTGCGGAATCACGGCAGCCTGACCGTGGGCCGTACCATCCCGGAAGCGTTCGTCCTGATGGAAACGCTGGACCGCGCCTGCGAGGCGCAGTTGCGCGCGCAGGCCGCCGGCGTGCCGCTCGTGCAACCGCCCGCTGCCATGTGCGCGACGGCCCATGCGCAGCTCGTGGGCGACGGTTCGCCCGAAGGCGCGCTCGAATGGCCGTCGCTGCTGCGCCGCCTGGACGCCGCCAGTCCCCAATACCGAACCTGAAGGAATCCCTATGCCGACCATTAACGTTCAACTGTTCGAAGGCCGTACGCCGGAACAAAAACGCGCCTTCGTAAAGGCCGTCACGGAAGCCACCGTCAGGACGCTGGAATGCTCGCCCGACTCCGTGGACATCCTGATCCACGAAGTCAAGCGCGAGCACTGGGCCACGGGCGGCAAGCTGTGGTCCGACGAATGATCACGGCCTGACGGCCTGCACTCCGTACTTCGCGAAGAGCGTCTTCAGTTCGCCGCTGGCCGCCAGGTCGTTCAGCGCGGCCTGCAACTGGCGCGCGAGGGCGACGTTATCCTTCTTCACCGCCATGCCGACCGCCCAGCCGCCGCGCGGCAGGCGGTCGAACGGCACCTCCTGCAACGGGAACGCGGGATCGCCCTTCATCACCGACTCGATCTGGGCGCGCGTGGCCAGCACGGCGTCCAGGCTACCCGCCTTCAGCTGTTCCAGCGCCTCGATCGCGGTCGGGTAGATGTGCACCTGCTCGCGGAAGCGTCCCCCGCCCTCGCCCAGCATGACCATCCCGGAGATCGACACCTTCTCGACGCCGATGCGCTTGCCCGCCAGCGCCTCCACGCCATCGAACTGCGGAATCGCCTGCGCGCTGCGCACGAGCCGCACGGTCTCCACGTAGTACGGCGCGAAGATCTCGACCTGCGGATTCGCGTTCATCAGCATGCGGTCGACCGGCACGTGCAGCATGACGTCGGCCGGGCCGTAGCCGAGGTAGTGGCCCTTCCACACCATGTTGCGCAGGTCGGCGCCGAGCTCGTCGCCGGCATCGAACGGCAACAGCGCCAGCTTCAGCCCGAGCTTGCCGGCCAGCGCGGCGCCCAGGTCGGCGTCGATGCCCTGGCCGTGGTTGGAGAACGGCGCCAGATCGTTGTAGACGGCCACCTTGAGGGTGCCCGCCGTGCGCAGCACGGGTGTGTCGTCGGCGAAGGCGACACCGGTACTCAGCAGGAGGCCCGCCGCGAGCAGCCGGCGGCGCGATGGCGAAGTCGGGGTCGACATGACGGCCTCAGTCGGCGGCGCGGCGGGATTCGAGGTAGGTCTTGATGGCCCACATCGCTTCCTGGTTGAACACGCCTTCGAACGGCGGCATGTAGACGGCTCCGTTGCGCACCTTGCCGTGGCGGATGCTGGTCAGGAAGTAGTTGTCGATCTCCTTGTAGCAGGCATCCTTCTTCTTCTCGTTCTTGATGCCGGCGCAGTCGCGATCGAGCAGGCGCAGGTCGGGCGCGATCCCGCCCGACACCGCTTCCAGCCCGTGGCAGCGGGCGCAGTTCTGCCCGTAGGCCGACGCGCCGATCTTCAGCGCCAGCTTGTTGGTGCGGTAGGGATTCTCTTCGCGCCATTTGTCGCCCAGGGCGGGCAGGCCCGTCGTGTCGACGGCTTGCGGGACCACGTTGCCGTGTGCATTGGCCCAGAGCGAGGTGAGTGCGGCGGCGGCAACGGCGACTGCGCCGGCGGCGATGCGGAATTTGTGCTTCATGGTGATGTCTCCTGTAGGTTTATCGGTCTATCCCTACATGAGCAATCGGCGTGCCATGCTTCGTACGCCCTGGATGGCGGCGTTCGCGGCCCGCGCCTGTCCCAATTTGCAACAGGTGTCACATGTCCGCGCGTGCCAGCGCGCGTGCCGCCGCCTCCGGATACAGGTGTTCGAGCGTCTCCGCCATCACGCGTCCCAGCAGCGCGTGGACGGGCGCCGCGGCTGCAGCAGCATCGGGCGCCACGCGCACGGCCTTCCACAACGGCGCCAGTTCCGCCTCGTGCGCGGCGATGCTGCGTTCGACCTCGGCCTGCCAGAACGACGGCGCCTCCCCTTCGACGAAGTTGCCGCGTCCGCGCCCGAAATGGGCGACGGCCAGGTAGCGCAGCACGCTGCCGACGAGGAGCGTGCGCAGGAACGGATCCGCGAACTGCACGGTCGGCCGGTCGCGGTCCGTCGTGGTATTGAAACCCCAGGCCGCGCCGGCCATCGTGAGCGCGCCGACGATCGCGCCGAGCAGCGCGCCGCCGCCCAGCGTGAGGCCGCCGGCCATCAGGTCGGCCGAGAGGCCCGTCGCGGCGCCGGAAACGACGGCGCCGAGCAGCCCCGCCTGCGCCTTGTCGATGGGCGCGCGCACGGCGAAGTTCTCGCGCACGCGGGCATTGATGCGGCCCGCGTCGCCCGGGTCGAGCCGGTGCAGGCGCAGCAGCCCGACCGTCGTGTCGCCGATGCGCCGCTCCAGCCGCTCGACGAGGCCCGCCATCGCCACATCCTGGCGCTTCTGTTCGTCCTTGCCGAGACCGACGGCCTTCAGCGCCGACTTGAACAGGTTCGCCTTGCCCTCCTGCTCGATGGACTGACTGTCGCGCGCGGCGCCGGCCAGCATCTGGGCGCCGAGGGCCACGGCCTCGCGGAAGCGCTGCACGTTGTTTGCCTGCCACGCGGCGAGCAGCCGCGCATAGCCGTCGCGCTTGGATTCGTCGATCAGCTTGCCGACGCGCTCGTAGAACACGTCCTCGTGCACCCAGCAGCGCGCGAACGCATCCAGCGCGAGCACGTCGCGCACGATCGGGAACTGGTCGAGGTGGGCCTTCCAGCGTGTCTGTTCCGCCTGTTCCTGCTCGTCCGGCCGCGGTGGCCCCAATTGGTTGAGCAGCACGACGACCGGTTTGCCGAGCCATTCGAGGATGCGCATCTCGGCCGGCAGGTAGCCGGCGTCGCGCGGATCCTCGGACGAATTCACGAGGTACAGCACGACGTCGGCCGCGTCCTTCGCCGCACGCAGCGCCTGCTGGCTGAGCCAGAACGGCCGGTCGCGGTAGCGGTCGAACACCTCGCGCATGAACCAGCCGATCGGATTGCCCGCCTGCGCGAGGCGCTTGAGCAGCCGGACGGAATCGCCAAAGCCGGGTGTGTCCCACAACAGCAGGCGATCGCCCGCGCCGCTGGTCTGCAAGGTATGCGCTTCGGCGAACACGGTCACGTGGGCGGCGTCGCGCACCTCGCCCACGTCCATGCCCACCAGGGTGCGCGCGAGGGTCGTCTTGCCGTTGTTCGTGTGCGAGACGAGCGCGAACTGGATGTCGACGGATTGCGCGCTCATGCGCCCCCCGACACCGCAAGGCCGCTGCCGAGATCGAGCGGATGGCGCTCCGGATGCAGCAGGTCGACGACGGTCCCCTGGATATGGTGATACTGGCAGAACTGGTGCCACAACGCGACGCGCTCGACGAGGCGGGCGTCGACGGCGCCGCGCTCCACGAGGCCCGATTCGTCGAGCAGCACGGCGATGCCGCGCGGCGTGTTGCGCGCCAGGTACTCGAGAAACGCGCCGTGGTTTTCCCGTTCCGGCGTGGCGGCGAGGTTGAACAGGACGGCCGTGATGGCGACGTCGGCATCGTCGAGGCGCGCATCGCGGAGCAGTTCCTTCGGCTCCTCGCCGTACGGGCACGATGGGCGCAGCATCAACTGCGCCTGTTCGCCGAGCACCATGGCCGCGACGGCAGCGAGGCCTTTATGACGCGGCTCGTCGACGGTGAAGCTGTACGGGATCACGCGCAGCACGGCCGGACCGGACGCACCGACGCGGTCGGCCAGCAGCCGGTAATACGGCTGGCCCAGGTCGAGCGGAAAGCGGTGCGCGAGGCGGCGGGCGCGCAGCCCGGACACGAGCGCCAGCACGAGGCGCGGCAGCACGACGAGCAGGAACAGCGTCGCCGCATACAGGTGCACCCAGCGGGCGCCGCCCGCGGGCGACGGCTCCTGCACGAAGCGCAGCGCCTGGATGTCGGCCAGGGTGAAGCCCTGCAGCGGGAACACGGCCAGCGCCGGTGCGAACAGGACCGACAGCAGCGTGTGCACCTGCTGGGCATCGAGGAACGTGCTCTCCCACCCGGCCGCGTATTGCGTCAGCACGCCACGCGCGTACAGCGACGCGATCGCACCGAGCGCGAATGCGGCGGCCGCGAGGTGGATGGTGCGGCCGAGGCGCAAATGCGTGAGCTTGGCCGTCAGCGCCGACCAGTCCGCGAAGTATTGGGCGATGCCGGCGGCGAGCGGCGCCGGCAGCTTGCGCGGCAGCGCGGCCTTGCCGACGGACAGGCGCCGCAGCAGTTGCGGGCTCGCCCAGCCGGTGCGCTTCGACGGCACGAGCGCCCACACGATCAGCGCGAGATAGACCAGCAGGTTCCACGCGAGGATCGCGAGCAGCGGGGCCGACAGCAGGTCGACGCGATGCGGATTGCCGATGCGGTCCAGTCCCGCGCCGGCCGCGAAGCCGACGATGGGCAGCAGCACGGCCAGCATGGGCAGCAGGCTGCGCCGCTGGCGGAACGCCGCAAACGCGGGCGTGCGCTCGGCCAGCCGCTTGAGGATGAGTTCCGCGCGCTGGCCGAGGAAATGGTCGAGCCGCGGCTCGCTCTTGCCTTCGGCCGCCTGCCAGTGCGCCAGCTCGCGCGCGCTGCGGCTGGCGTAGACGCGGTCGTCTTCGGTCAGTATCTCGCGCTTCGTGTCGGCGGTTTCGATGGCGCGCATCAGGACGACATCGCGTGCGGTCCGCTCGTTCATGGGCTCCTCTCTGGATGAATTGACAAGCTTATCAGAAATACTTCACCCATCGTTTCCCGCTCGTGCGCTTGTATCCGCCGAACAGCCGCGTCGGCAGATACAGGACGACAGCCAGCAGCGCGGCGAGCGCCCACACCTGCCAGACGTGCGCCACGTCCGCGCGCGGCACGCCCAGCACGGCGGCGGCGAGCTTCTGCAGCGCCAGCAGCGCATACAGGTGCAGCAGGTAGTAGAACAGCGGCGCCCCGCCGAACACCGCCGCGGCGCGGGTCGGCGCCGTGTCCACGCGCTCGACCCACGCGAGCACGATGGCGCCCACGCCGAGCGTCAACAGGAGGAAGTCGAGCGACGGTGGATACTTCGTGAAGTTGAGGAAGGCCATCGTGGCGCGCACGGGGTCCGCTTGCGGCGTCCACGGCACGGGCTCGCCGTACGCGTTCGCGCTGCGCAGGACGATGAGCGACGCGAGACAGGCGATGCCAACGCCGGTCAGCCAGCGCGTGCGCAGCGCGGGCGCGGCCGCCCTGGCATACAAGGGGCCGCACGCATAGCCCAGCAGGATCACGCCGATCCAGGCCAGCACGGGATAGCTGACCTTGACGCGGACCGGGTCCAGCGCGAGGAAGCCGCGCTGTTCGAGGATCGTCCACGCCGCCGGGGGCAGCGCCCCCTGTTCCAGCGCATTGTGCCCGCCCACGATGAGGAGGCCCAGCACGCCGAGCAGCGCGAGCGGCAGCCGGTGCAGCAGCGCCAGCGCGAGCATGGCGAGGCCGATGGCCCAGATCACCTGCAGGTACATGGTGGACAGCGGCGTCCCCGACCAGGCGGCATTCACGACCGTCGCCTCGAGCGCGAGCAGCAACAGGCCGCGCTTGACGAGGAACCCCGTCGCGCTGCGCGGGCCGCTGGGCGGATGCGCATACAGCCAGGCCGACAGGCCGGTCAGGAATACGAACATCGGCGCGCAGAAATGCGCGGTCAGGCGGGTGAAGAACAGCGCGGGCGGCGTCGCGCCCACGTCCATCGGATCGCCGACCTGGTGCTGAAGATAGAACGTCTCGCGCACATGGTCGACCGTCATCAGGAGCATGACGAGACCGCGCATCACGTCGATCGAGACAATACGTTGGGTGCTCATGACCGTTCCTCAGTAGCGGTAAGACAGGGTCGCGGTCGCCGTGCGCGTGCTGCCCGGCGCGACCCACAGCCGGCTGTACGAACTGGCGTAGTAGCGGCGGTCGAACAGGTTGTCGACGTCCAGCGCGATGCGCCAGCGTTTGTCCGGCGCATACGCCGCCATGAGACGGGCGGTCGTGTAGCCGGGCAGCGTGAAGCCGCTGGACGCCGCCACGTCGCCGCAACGCTCGCCCACGTACGCGAGTCCGGCGCCGGCCGACACGCGCGCATCGCCCGCGACGAGCAGCACGTTGGCGCTGTGGCGCGGCACGTTGGGCACACGGCTGCCGGTACGGACGGTGTTGTCGCCGCGGGTCACGCGCGCGTCCGTGTACGCGTACGACGCCGACAGCTTCAGGTTGCGCCGCAGCCGTCCCGACACGTCCAGTTCCGCGCCCCGGCTCGCGACCTCGCCCGCGGGAATCGCGTAGTCCGGGTTCACGGGATTCGTCGTCAGGACGTTCTTCTTGCGGATCCGGTAGAGCGCGAGGGTACCCGCCAGCCCGCCCGGCATGTCGAGCTTCGCGCCCATCTCGTCGGCGCGGCTCTCTTCCGCGGGGAATGCCTGGTTGTCGATGCCGATGCCGCTGTTCGGGCGAAACCCGCGCGCGGTGCTCGCGTACAGCGCGACCGTGGCAGTCGGCTGGTAGACCAGTCCCGCGCGTGGGCTGGTGGCGCCGAGGCGCTGGTGGTTGACGGCCGCCGTGCGGTGGTTGATCACGGTCTGGCGGTACCGGTCATGGCGCACGCCGACGAGCGCTTTCCAGCGCGCCGTCAGGTCCAGCTGGTCCTGCACGTAGAGCCCCGTGGCGCGCTGGAGTTCGCGCGTATCGATCGACACGGCGAGCGGCGCGGACGTGCCGCCGTACACGGGGTCGAAGATGTCGAGCGCATACGGGTTCGCGGCCGACGGGTTGCGGCGCAGCTGCACGCGCCGGTCATCGAAGCGGTAGGTGTCGGCGCCGACCAGCATGGCATGGTTTGCGAGCCGGCCCAGCAGTTCCACGCGGGCGGAACGGTCGATGGCCGCGAAGTCGCGATGCCGCCGCTGGCGGCGCAGCGTCCGGCCATCCGCCGCGAGGTCGCTGGCTTCCGTCGAGTACCCGGCCAGCGCACTGTCGCGATAGGATGCGCCGCCCTGCACCGACCAGCCTTCGCCCAGCGCGTGCTGGACGAACAGCTGCTGTCCCACCGACTGCACGATGACCGGACCGTCGGCCGGCTCGCCGAGGAAACGCGAGACGGGCAACCGGCCCGGGACCGCGACGACGCCGCGGTCGAACGGCGTGCGCTGCCGCGTCGCTTCGATCTCGTACGACACCGTCGTGCCGTCGCCCGCCTGCCAGAGAATGGACGGCGCCACGTAGGCGCGTTCCGTGTGCACGACGTCGCGGAAGCTGCCGCCCGCCTGGTGCGCCAGGTTGAACCGGTACGCGACGCTGTCCGACAACGGCCCGGTCAGGTCGGCGGCGACGCGCCGCGTGCCATGGCTCGCCAGCGCGGCGTCGATGCCGTATTGCGGGGCGAAGCGCGGCTTTTTCGTCACGATGTTGACCGTGCCGCCCGGCTCGCCGCGGCCGTACAGCGCCGATGCCGGTCCCTTCAGAATCTCGATGGACTGGGTGCCGGCGACATCGCGCAGGCCGTTGTAGCCGCGGCTCGAGCTGAAGCCGTTGACCATGTAGTCCGACCCGAAGTTCGGGTCGCCCGTGAAGCCGCGGATCGCGTAGCTGTCCCACAGGCCGCCCAGGTCGCTCTGGCGGGCGATGCCGCTGGCCAGTTCCAGCGCGCCGGCCAGGTTGGTGACGCCCGCATCCCGCAGCAGGTCGGCGTCCAGTGTCCGGGTACTCTGCGGCAGGTCGAGCGGTTGCGCATCGGTTTTCGTGGCGCCGGCCACGGTGAGGGCATGGTAGGCAGTGCGCTGGCCGGTGACGAGTACGGTGCCGGCCGGCGGTTCGGCCATGGCGTGGAAAGACAGCGTACCGGCGAGCAGCGGCACGCACCGCAGATGGGTGTTCTTGATCTTCATGTTTTCAAATCCTGTTCAGCGCATAACGCGCAACGCCGCCAGGGCGCAAGCGCCATGGCGGTACGATGCATCGATTGAAGGAACTGATCAGGCTTGAGGTGGACCGCGCGGCTGGTAGACGTGGACCGGCTGCGGACGGATGCCGGTGCGAATCGGGTCGACCGGGCCCTCGTCGGCCAGTGCGAGCGGCACGAAGACATGCACCGAGGGCGGCGCCGCGAATGCCAGCTGGGCGCCGTCGAGGCACAACGCGCAGAGATCGCGCAGCGCCGGCTTGCCGTCGGCGCCCCGCTCCACCTGCGCAGCCGCATGCGGGCTGCCAGCCTCGGCGACGTGCGTCGCCGCATGCTGCAACGACATCTGCTGCGTGATGAGCAGCAGGAGCGACAGCAGTACGTAGACGAAGGAGCGCGACATTCGGCGTAATGGAAAGACAACAGTTGCGCATTGTAGCGGAATGCTTGACTCTCCATCTGGTGGAAACCTCATTCTGGAGTCATGGGAGCCAAGACGTACACGATCGGAGAACTGGCGCGCCTGTCCGGACAGCCGGTCCGGCGCATCCGTTTTTATTCGGACAAAGGACTGCTGCCGCCTGCCGTGCGCACCGACAGTAACTATCGCCTGTACAGCGAGGATGATTTGGCGCGGCTCGATCTCATCGGCGCGCTGCGCGAAGCCGGCATCGGCCTCGATGCGATCGGCCGGCTGCTGCGCACGCGCGGCGACGTGCGCGACGTGCTTGTCACGCGCCTCGCCATCCTCGATGCCGAGATCGCGGCCAAGCAGCGGGCCGCATCGGTCCTCCGTGCGACGTTGGCCCTCCCTCACCTTGATGTCGACACCATGAGGAGGTATTGGAAGATGAGCAGAGTAAACAACGAGCAGATGAAAGCGCTGGTCGCCGCGTTCATGGAGCGCGTGACGAGCGGGGCGCCCGTCGACGACACGTGGCGCAGCCGGACCGCGGCCGCAGCCCCGACGCTTCCCGAGCATCCCACGCCGACGCAGATTGAGGCGTGGACCGAACTGGCCGGCATGCTGCAGGACCCGAACGTCATGCGGGAATTCGAGGAGGGCGTGAGCGCGTTCTGGGAGGGCGCCCTGGATGCCGATGCCTATCGCGCGGCGGCAGTCAGCGGCTACCGCACCGCCGTCGACGCGGTCGTGCGTGGCGTCGCGCCCACGGCTCCCGAAGGCGTCGCGGCCGGTCGCGCGTGGCTCGATGCGTCCGCCCGCGCCATGGGGCGCGTACCGGACGGCGCTTTCGTGCAGTGGCTCCAGGACCAGTATGCCACCGGGGGAGCGCGGGCGCGCTTTCAAGAACTGCTGGCCGCGTTGAAGGGCGAATCTCCCGCTGCGGACGAGACGCGCGCCTGGCGCTGGCTCATCGACGCGGCGCACGCTGCTGCGCTACAACGCCAGTGAAAAGCAAAAAGCCCGCTCAGAGCGAGAATTGGCAGTGCCAATCCGAGCGAGCGGGCTTCGTTTTCCAAAACAAAAAACCCCGTCGAGATCACTCGACGGGGTTTTCTTAATAACTAGCCTGACGATAACCTACTTTCACACTGGTTGCAGCACTATCATCGGCGCAGAGTCTTTTCACGGTCCTGTTCGGGATGGGAAGGGGTGGTACAGACTTGCTATGGTCATCAGGCATAACTTGTACGAGTGCCGCAGCTTATTGCATGCGTCACTCTGAATCCGGAAGAAGCAGTTTTCGTAATCTGTTGTCTCAACAAACAGCTGAACCCTTGCATTGGCATGACTGCCAAGGTTATAGGGACAAGCCGTACGGGCAATTAGTATCAGTTAGCTTAATGCATTACTGCACTTCCACACCTGACCTATCAACGTCCTGGTCTCGAACGACCCTTCAAGGAGCTCAAGGCTCCGGGAAATCTCATCTCAAGGCGAGTTTCCCGCTTAGATGCTTTCAGCGGTTATCTCTTCCGAACTTAGCTACCCGGCAATGCCACTGGCGTGACAACCGGTACACCAGAGGTTCGTCCACTCCGGTCCTCTCGTACTAGGAGCAGCCCCCTTCAAATTTCCAACGCCCACGGCAGATAGGGACCAAACTGTCTCACGACGTTTTAAACCCAGCTCACGTACCACTTTAAATGGCGAACAGCCATACCCTTGGGACCGGCTACAGCCCCAGGATGTGATGAGCCGACATCGAGGTGCCAAACTCCCCCGTCGATATGAACTCTTGGGAGGAATCAGCCTGTTATCCCCAGAGTACCTTTTATCCGTTGAGCGATGGCCCTTCCATACAGAACCACCGGATCACTATGTCCTACTTTCGTACCTGCTCGACTTGTCGGTCTCGCAGTTAAGCACGCTTATGCCATTGCACTATTAGCACGATGTCCGACCGTACCTAGCGTACCTTCGAACTCCTCCGTTACACTTTAGGAGGAGACCGCCCCAGTCAAACTGCCTACCATGCACTGTCCCCGACCCGGATCACGGGCCAAGGTTAGAACCTCAAACGAACCAGGGTGGTATTTCAAGGTTGGCTCCACGAGAACTGGCGTCCCCGCTTCAAAGCCTCCCACCTATCCTACACAGATTGGTTCAAAGTCCAATGCAAAGCTACAGTAAAGGTTCATGGGGTCTTTCCGTCTAGCCGCGGGTAGATTGCATCATCACAAACATTTCAACTTCGCTGAGTCTCGGGAGGAGACAGTGTGGCCATCGTTACGCCATTCGTGCAGGTCGGAACTTACCCGACAAGGAATTTCGCTACCTTAGGACCGTTATAGTTACGGCCGCCGTTTACTGGGACTTCAATCAAGAGCTTGCACCCCATCATTTAATCTTCCAGCACCGGGCAGGCGTCACACCCTATACGTCCACTTTCGTGTTTGCAGAGTGCTGTGTTTTTATTAAACAGTCGCAGCCACCAGTTTATTGCAACCCTTTCACCCTTCTGCAGTAAAGCAGTCAAGCTACCGGGGCGTACCTTATCCCGAAGTTACGGTACCAATTTGCCGAGTTCCTTCTCCCGAGTTCTCTCAAGCGCCTTAGAATACTCATCTCGCCCACCTGTGTCGGTTTGCGGTACGGTCTCGTATGACTGAAGCTTAGAGGCTTTTCTTGGAACCACTTCCGATTGCTTCGTGTCACAAGGACACACGTCTCGACCCCTTGAATTACGTGCCCGGATTTGCCTAAGCACCTTCTATGAGTCAAGAACCAACTATTCCAACAGTTGGACAACCTTCCGCGATCCGTCCCCCCATCGCATCATACGACGGTGCAGGAATATTAACCTGCTTCCCATCAGCTACGCATCTCTGCCTCGCCTTAGGGGCCGACTCACCCTGCTCCGATGAACGTTGAACAGGAAACCTTGGGCTTTCGGCGAGAGGGCTTTTCACCCTCTTTATCGCTACTCATGTCAGCATTCGCACTTCCGATACCTCCAGCATCCTTTACAAGACACCTTCTCAGGCTTACGGAACGCTCTCCTACCATATGTGCAAGCACATATCCGCAGCTTCGGTGACTGGCTTAGCCCCGTTACATCTTCCGCGCAGGACGACTCGATCAGTGAGCTATTACGCTTTCTTTAAATGATGGCTGCTTCTAAGCCAACATCCTGACTGTTTTAGCCTTCCCACTTCGTTTTCCACTTAGCCAATCTTTGGGACCTTAGCTGGCGGTCTGGGTTGTTTCCCTCTTGACGCCGGACGTTAGCACCCGACGTCTGTCTCCCAAGCTCGCACTCATCGGTATTCGGAGTTTGCAATGGTTTGGTAAGTCGCAATGACCCCCTAGCCATAACAGTGCTCTACCCCCGATGGTGATACTTGAGGCACTACCTAAATAGTTTTCGGAGAGAACCAGCTATTTCCAGGTTTGTTTAGCCTTTCACCCCTACCCACAGCTCATCCCCTAATTTTTCAACATTAGTGGGTTCGGACCTCCAGGGCGTGTTACCGCACCTTCATCCTGGCCATGGGTAGATCACCTGGTTTCGGGTCTACACCCAGCGACTGTCGCCCTGTTCGGACTCGATTTCTCTACGGCTCCCCTATTCGGTTAACCTCGCCACTGAATGTAAGTCGCTGACCCATTATACAAAAGGTACGCCGTCACCCCACGAAGAGGCTCCGACTGTTTGTATGCACACGGTTTCAGGATCTATTTCACTCCCCTCCCGGGGTTCTTTTCGCCTTTCCCTCACGGTACTGGTTCACTATCGGTCGATTACGAGTATTTAGCCTTGGAGGATGGTCCCCCCATCTTCAGACAGGATTTCTCGTGTCCCGCCCTACTTGTCGTACGCTTAGTACCACCGTTCGAATTTCGTGTAAGGGGCTATCACCCTCTATGGCCAGCATTTCCAGGCTGTTCCACTATTCGATCGACTATCACGTACAAGGCTCATCCCATTTCGCTCGCCACTACTTTGGGAATCTCGGTTGATTTCTTTTCCTGCAGCTACTTAGATGTTTCAGTTCGCCGCGTTCGCTTTGCATACCTATGTATTCAGTATGCAATGACCTAAAAGGCCGGGTTTCCCCATTCGGAAATCTGCGGATCAAAGTGTGTTTGCTCACTCCCCGCAGCTTATCGCAAGCTACTACGTCCTTCATCGCCTGTAATCGCCAAGGCATCCACCATGTGCACTTATTCACTTGTCCCTATAACGTTGGCCCCTGCATGAGTATCAGGGAACGTCATATCGACAAGAGTTCAGCTTACTTTGTTTGTTGATACATACAGATTACTACCCTAAGTGTTCGATACATTTTTCAACGTATTGAACGCTTAAAGAAAACTTTACTTCTTCCAGATTGTTAAAGAACGAGAACTACACTTATCTAAAGCTTGTGCCTTACATAAATGCAGTGAACAGAGAGTTGGTGGAGGATGACGGGATCGAACCGACGACCCCCTGCTTGCAAAGCAGGTGCTCTCCCAGCTGAGCTAATCCCCCGACGCATAACGTGGTAGGGCTGGTTGGACTCGAACCAACGACCCCCGCGTTATCAACACGGTGCTCTAACCAGCTGAGCTACAGCCCCGAAAACTCTTCTCGTTTAACTTTAATAACAGCCGATAAGCGTGGGCGCTTGATGATGGAGCGTTAGCTCCCGTGCCACTCTAGAAAGGAGGTGATCCAGCCGCACCTTCCGATACGGCTACCTTGTTACGACTTCACCCCAGTCACGAATCCTACCGTGGTAAGCGCCCTCCTTGCGGTTAAGCTACCTACTTCTGGTAAAACCCGCTCCCATGGTGTGACGGGCGGTGTGTACAAGACCCGGGAACGTATTCACCGCGGCATGCTGATCCGCGATTACTAGCGATTCCAACTTCACGCAGTCGAGTTGCAGACTGCGATCCGGACTACGATACACTTTCTGGGATTAGCTCCCCCTCGCGGGTTGGCGGCCCTCTGTATGTACCATTGTATGACGTGTGAAGCCCTACCCATAAGGGCCATGAGGACTTGACGTCATCCCCACCTTCCTCCGGTTTGTCACCGGCAGTCTCATTAGAGTGCCCTTTCGTAGCAACTAATGACAAGGGTTGCGCTCGTTGCGGGACTTAACCCAACATCTCACGACACGAGCTGACGACAGCCATGCAGCACCTGTGTTCAGGCTCCCTTTCGGGCACCCTCCAATCTCTCGGAGGTTCCTGACATGTCAAGGGTAGGTAAGGTTTTTCGCGTTGCATCGAATTAATCCACATCATCCACCGCTTGTGCGGGTCCCCGTCAATTCCTTTGAGTTTTAATCTTGCGACCGTACTCCCCAGGCGGTCTACTTCACGCGTTAGCTGCGTTACCAAGTCAATTAAGACCCGACAACTAGTAGACATCGTTTAGGGCGTGGACTACCAGGGTATCTAATCCTGTTTGCTCCCCACGCTTTCGTGCATGAGCGTCAATCTTGACCCAGGGGGCTGCCTTCGCCATCGGTGTTCCTCCACATCTCTACGCATTTCACTGCTACACGTGGAATTCTACCCCCCTCTGCCAGATTCAAGCCTTGCAGTCTCCATCGCAATTCCCAGGTTAAGCCCGGGGCTTTCACGACAGACTTACAAAACCGCCTGCGCACGCTTTACGCCCAGTAATTCCGATTAACGCTTGCACCCTACGTATTACCGCGGCTGCTGGCACGTAGTTAGCCGGTGCTTATTCTTCAGGTACCGTCATTAGCCCAGGATATTAGCCTGAGCCGTTTCTTCCCTGACAAAAGAGCTTTACAACCCGAAGGCCTTCTTCACTCACGCGGCATTGCTGGATCAGGCTTGCGCCCATTGTCCAAAATTCCCCACTGCTGCCTCCCGTAGGAGTCTGGGCCGTGTCTCAGTCCCAGTGTGGCTGGTCGTCCTCTCAGACCAGCTACTGATCGTCGCCTTGGTGAGCCTTTACCTCACCAACTAGCTAATCAGATATCGGCCGCTCCAGGAGCATGAGGTCTTGCGATCCCCCACTTTCATCCTTAGATCGTATGCGGTATTAGCGTAACTTTCGCTACGTTATCCCCCACTCTTGGGTACGTTCCGATATATTACTCACCCGTTCGCCACTCGCCGCCAGGTTGCCCCGCGCTGCCGTTCGACTTGCATGTGTAAAGCATGCCGCCAGCGTTCAATCTGAGCCAGGATCAAACTCTTCAGTTTAATCTCTGTTTTTGCTGCTTTCGCAGCATGTCGCTCACTCAAAATACTGACCGTCACTCATTGCTGAGCAACGTATTTCTTTTGTGTGAACATTTGATAATTTAAGCATTCAGCACCCCGAAGGATGCTGGCACTTCATCAAACGCCCACACTTATCGACTGTTTATTGTTAAAGAACTGTATTCGGTACTGCCTTACTGCGTTTGCGAATCGTTTTGTTCGTCAGCAGCAGAGGAACGAGATTATGCAGTGTTTCGTTTAACTCGTCAACTCATCTTTTTCATCAGCGCAAGCGGCGTTGTCAAACCACCTAGCTCAACTGTTTGATTTCGCTGAACTTTTCTTGCACCGCCGAAGCAGGACGCGAACTATAGCAAACCAGATCGGGGGTATGCAAGGGGCTTACTGTAAGAATTTTCGAGTTGCTTCTGTGCTATCTTTGCCGGCTTCATCACCCCATGGAGTCCCCATGCGCATCGCCCCCACCAGCAATCCGGATCTCGCCGCCGCCCTCGCTGCCGCCATCAATAACAAGACGAAGCCGCTCGGCAGCCTCGGCGCCCTCGAACGGCTGGCCAGCCGCCTCGGCCTGATCCAGAACACGGTCGCGCCCACGATCCGGCAGCCCGCCATCCTCGTGTTCGCGGGCGACCATGGCGTCGTCGCCGAAGGCGTGTCTGCCTACCCGCAGGACGTCACATGGCAGATGGTCGAGAACTTCCTCGCCCAGGGCGCCGCCATCAACGTGTTCGCGCGCCAGAACAATATCGACCTGCACGTCGTCGACGCGGGCGTCAATCATGATTTCGGCGCACGCCCCGGCCTCGTCGACCGCAAGGTGGCACACGGCACCCGCAACTTCGCGCTCGAACCGGCGATGACGCCGACGCAATGCGCCACCGCGCTGGAACACGGCGCGGCCCTCGCGGCCGACCTGCCCGGCAATGTGATCGGCTTCGGCGAGATGGGGATCGGGAATACGACGGCGGCGGCAGCCCTGATGCACAAGCTGACGGGGATTCCCGCCGCGGAGTGCGTCGGCGCCGGCACCGGCCTGTCGCCCGACGGCGTGCTGCGCAAGCAGCGCGTGATCGAAACGGCGGCCGAGCGCCATGCCGGCGTCGACGATCCCCGCGCGGTGCTGGCCACGTTCGGCGGTTTCGAGATCGCGATGATGGCCGGCGCCATGCTGAAGGCGGCCGCGCTGCGCAAGGTCTTGCTGATCGACGGCTTCATCGTCACGAGCGCGCTGCTCGTCGCGGCGCGCATCGAACCCGCGATCCTGGATTACTGCGTGTTCGCGCACTGTTCGGACGAATCGGGCCACGGCCGCATGCTGGACGCGCTCGGCGCCGAGCCGCTGCTGCACCTGAACCTGCGCCTCGGCGAAGGCACGGGCGCCGCGCTGGCCCTGCCGCTGCTGCATGCGGCCGCGAACTTCCTGAACGAGATGGCGACGTTCGCGTCGGCCAGCGTCAGCGAAAAATCCGCCTGATGCATCAAGTCCGCCTGTTCTTCATCGCGCTGCAGTTCTTCACGCGGCTGCCGATCCCGGCCTGGGTCGGCTTCGAGGCCGCGTGGCTGCAGCACGCATCGCGCTACTTCCCGCTCGTCGGCGGCGTCGTCGCGGCGGTTGCGGCAGGCGTCTATTACGCGGCCGCGCTCGTGCTGCCCGCACCTGTGGCGGTCGTGCTGTCGACCGCGGCGTCGATCTATATTACCGGCGCATTCCATGAAGACGGCTTCGCCGACACGTGCGATGGCCTCGGCGGCGGCATGACGAAGGAACGGGCGCTGGAGATCATGAAGGATTCGCGCGTCGGCGCATACGGCGCGATCGGCATCGTGTGCATGCTGGCGACCAAGCTGTCCGCGCTGGCGATGCTGCCGCCGCGCGTGGCCATGGCCGCGCTGTTCGTCGCGCATCCGCTCTCGCGCCTTGCCGCCACAGCGCTGATCTGGAAGCTGGACTATGTGCGCGGCGAAGGCAAGGCCAAGCCGCTGGCGCAGCAAATGACGACGGCCGAATTCGCGATCGCGACGATTACATGCGCGCTGCCGGCGGCGTATGTGCTGGCGACGAATGCGATGACGCCGGCGGCCATGCTGGCCGTGCTCATCGCAGCGGCACTCGCCGCGCTGTGGCTCGGCCGCTTGTTCGTGCGCCGTCTCGGCGGCTACACGGGCGACTGCCTCGGCGCCGTCCAGCAGCTGGCCGAAGCGCTCATCTATGTCGCCGTGCTGGCCACGCTGGGCCACGGCGCCTGGAACGCATGACGCTGTACCTGGTCCGTCATCCGCAACCGGACGTCGCGGCCGGCCTGTGCTACGGCGCCAGCGACGTGCCGATCACCGAAGCAGAACTCGCGCGCGTGCACGCCGGGCTCGCCCTGCCGCGCGGCCTGCCCGTCTACGCAAGCCCATTGCGACGCTGCGCCCTGCTGGCCGAACGCCTGGCGCCGGGCCGCGTCACGCTCGACGCGCGCCTGGCCGAGATGGATTTCGGCGCGTGGGAACTGCGCCCATGGTCGGACATCCCGCGCGCCGACGTCGACGCCTGGACCGCCGACCTGCTCCACTACCGCCCCGGCGGCGCCGAGAACGTGCTGGACGTGGCCCGCCGCGTACAAGGTTTCATCGACGAGTTGAACGAATCGTCCGCACTGGTGATCTGCCACGCCGGCACCATCCGCCTGCTGGCGGCGCTGCATGGCGGCGCACCGCTCGAACAGGCGGCATTGAACGCGGCGCGGACGCCGCATCGCATCGCCTACGGCCAGCTCGTCGTGCTGGGCGTATAATGTCGGCGTTTTGGTGCTCGCGCTCCTCTCTGGGGCGCAGTTAAACGGGAAACACGAAGCGCTTTTCAGACAAGCGCCAACGTGTGCTGCCCCCGCAACGGTAAGCAAGTGCCTGCGCGCGCTCACGCGTGCGCGGCAACCGTCCCCACATACCACTGTGCATCCGCATGGGAAGGTCGGACGGCCATACTCGCCAGCCCGGATACCGGCCAAAAGGTGGAAGCGCCCTGCGCTTCTGTTCACCTGGCTGACGGGGACGTCGGCCGGTTGGTCTACACAATAAAAGTCATGTCCTTTCCTGTTTCCCGGCAAGCGGCCGCGCTTTCGCTCGCATTCGCCGCCGCCGCATCGGCCCACGCCGATCCCATTCCCGACACCGTCATCGTCACCGCCAACCGCACGCCGCAACGCGCCGAAGACGTCATCCCCGACACCGTCGTCATCTCCAGCGACGACATCGCCCGCGCGGGCGCCGGCTCCGTCGCCGACGTGCTGCGCCGCCAGCGCGGCATCGAAATCTCGCGCAACGGCGGCGCCGGCACCAACACCACCGTGTTCCTGCGCGGCGCCAACAGCAACCAGGTCGTCGTGCTCGTCGACGGCGTGCGCATCGGCTCCGCCACCACGGGCGCGGCCTCGTGGAACGCGATCCCGCTGTCGGCCATCGACCATATCGAGATCGTCTACGGTCCCCTGAGCTCCCTGTACGGCGCGGATGCCATCGGCGGCGTCGTGCAGATCTTCACGAAGAAGAGCGAAGGCGCGCCGATGTTCAGCGCCAGCGCGGGCGGCGGCACCTACGGCACCAACCAGTACGACGCCAGCGTGCACGGCTCGACGGGCGGTGCGCACGGCGTGACGTATGCCCTCTCCGGCGCGCACGAAGAATCGGACGGCTTCTCGTCCACGCGTCCCGGCTCGTCCAGCTACAACGCGGACGACGACGGCTACACGCGCAACAGCGTCAACGGCCGCGTCGCGTTGCGCCTGGCCGAAGGGCATGAGATCGGCGCGCAATTCATGCAGAGCCGTCTGAGCGCGCAATACGACAGCGGCAAGTCGGCCTTCGACACTCACAACATCCAGGAACTCGACAGCTACAGCGTCTTCCTGAACGACCGCTTCCTCCCGAACTGGCGCAGCAGCGTCCAGGTGGCGCGCTCGGAAGATAAACTGGGCAGCTTCACGAGCACGGCGCCGTCCGGCGCCACGCAGCTGAACACGCGCCAGGACGAGTTCACGTGGCAGAACACGTTCGACATCGCCGGCGACACGCTGCAGATCCTGGCCGGACACCGCAAGGAGAAGGTCCTGTCGAGCTCCGTCAAGGACATCAACCGCACGCGCATCACGAATTCCGTCGCGGCCTCGTACGACCTGCGCCGCGGCAGCCACCTGCTGGACGTCAGCGCGCGCAACGACCACTCGGAATACGGCGGCAAGACAACGGGCGCCGTCGGCTACGGCTATGAATTCACGCAGGACCTGCGCGCCACGGCGAGCTACGGCACGAGCTTCCGCGCCCCCACGTTCAACGAGTTGTACTACCCGGGCTATGGCCTGACGTCGAACAAGCCGGAACGGGGCCGCAATGCGGAAGTGGGCGTGCAGTACCGCGTGGCCGGCGTCGACCTGCAGGCGAACTACTACCGCAATCGCCTGACCGACATGATCGTCTCCGTCACGCCGTGTCCGGGCCGCCCGAACGGCAGCTGCGCGTACAACGTCGACCACGCCCTGCTGGAAGGCCTGACGCTGGCGGCCAACACCCGCATCGGCAACCTGGACCTGCGCGCCAGCGCCGATCTGCAGGATCCGCGCGACGAGACGACCGGCAAGCAGCTGGCCCGCCGCGCGCGCCGCCACGCCAGCATCGCGGCCGACTACACCGTGGGTGCCGTGGAAACCGGTGTCGAGCTGCAGGCCTCCGGCCGCCGCTTCGACGATGCCGCCAATGCCAACCGCCTCGGCGGCTACGGCCTGCTGAACCTGTACACTACCTGGCACATGACGCGCGACTGGTCGCTGCTGGTCCGCGTCGACAACGCGGCCGACAAGCACTACGACCTGGCGCGCAACTATGGCACTGCCGGGCGCACCTGGTTCGCCGGCATTCGCTACGGAGTCCGCTAACCACCATGTTCCGACGAGCCATGCACCCTGTACCACCGCCCTTGCGCCAGCGCGCCATTCCGATCATCGTCACGCTGCTGTGCGTGGCGGCCGCCAGCCTGCTCGTCGCGGGCATGAGCGGATCGATTGCGGTCGCGCCGGCCGAGCTGCCGGACGCGGTGGCGCAGGTGCTGCGCGGCCGGCCGGAATCGCTGGCCGCATCGCTCGTCGAGCTGCGCGCCGGCCGCGCGCTGATGGCCTTCGTCACCGGCGGCGCGCTCGCGCTGGCCGGTGTCATGATGCAGGCGCTGCTGCGCAATCCGCTCGCCGACCCGTACGTGCTCGGCATCTCGGCCGGCGCGTCGGTCGGCGCGCTGTTCGCGCTCCTGATGATGTGCGCGGCGGCCACCGTGGACGGCGCGGCGATGGCCGGCGCGGTGACGATCGCCCTGCTGCTCTATCTGCTCGCGCGGCGCGACATGCGCAGCGGCGTCGCGGTGGAAGGCGGCACGTCGATGCTGCTGCTGACGGGCACGATCATGCAGTCGGCCAGCATGGCGCTCGTCACGCTGATGCTGTCGATCGCGCCGGAAGGGCGCCTGCGCAGCATGGTGTTCTGGATGATCGGCGACCTGGCCGGCGCGCCGCTGCGCATCCTGCCCTGGATCGTGCTGGCCGCGGCGCTCGTGTACGCGCTGCGCAACGCGCGTGCGATGAACATGCTCGCGCTGCACGCGGAAGCCGCCGCCACGCTGGGCGTGCGCGTGGGCGCCGTGCGCAAGGGCCTGTTCTTCGTGTCGGCCGTGCTGACGGCGAGCGCGGTGACGAGCGCCGGCGCCATCGGCTTCGTCGGCCTGATCGTGCCGCACGCCTGCCGCTTCGCGTTCGGCCCCGATCACCGCGTGCTCATCCCGGCCGCCGTGCTGGGCGGCGGCAGCCTGCTCGTGCTGTGCGATACGGTCGCGCGCACGGTCGTCGCGCCGACCCAGCTGCCCGTCGGCGCCATCACGGCGCTGATCGGCGCGCCCGTCTTCCTGTATCAACTGCACCGGATGCACAAATGACGATCGCGACCCGACAACTGGAATTGCGCGCCGGCGACCGCGTACTCGTGCACGGTCTGGACTGGGAGGTGCGCGCCGGCGAATGCTGGTCCATCATTGGCCGCAACGGCGCCGGCAAGAGCACCCTGCTGCGCACCGTGGCCGGCCTGCGCGCGCCCGATGCGGGCACCGTCGCGCTGCACGACCGCCCGCTGCCCGACTGGCCGCCGGAAGCGCTGGCACATGAACGCGCGTACCTGCCGCAGTCGCGCAGCGATGCGTTCGCGTACAGCGTGATGGAGACCGTGCTGTCCGCGCGCCATCCTTACCACGCCAACCATTACTGGGAACAGAGCGACGACCATCACGCGGCCGTGAACGCCCTCGTGGCGATGGAAGTCGAGCACCTCGCCACGCGCGACGTCCGTACGTTGTCCGGCGGCGAGCGCCAGCGCGTGGCCATCGCCGCGCTGCTCGCGCAGGACACACCGCTGCTGTTGCTGGACGAGCCGGCGAACGCGCTCGACCTGGCGCACCAGGTGCGCACGATGTCGCTGCTGTCGCGCCTGTGCCGGCAAAGCGGCAAGACCATCGTGATGATCGGCCACGACCTGAACCTGGCACACAGTATCTCCACCCACGCCCTGCTGCTGATGGGCGACGGCCGCTGGCACGCCGGCACCGTCGACGACGCGCTGCAGGCACCGCTGCTGAGCAGCTATCTCGGCCACCCGATCGACGCGATCGAGAACAAGGGCCGCCGTATTTTCATTCCCCTGGAGGCCCCTCATGACTGAAATGACCCCTGAACAAACCGCGGAACTGAACGAGCGCCACCGCGCGCGCATGGAACGCAAGAAGGCGATCATCGACGCCAAGATCGCCGCGGCCGACAAGAAGATCGGCATCATCATCGTCAACACCGGCAACGGCAAGGGCAAGAGCTCGAGCGCGTTCGGCATGGTCGCGCGCGCGCTGGGCCACGGCATGAAGGTGGGCGTCGTCCAGTTCATCAAGGGCGCGATGTCCACCGGCGAAGAGATGTTCCTGCGCCGCTTCCCCGACGACGTCGGTTTCCACGCGATGGGCGAAGGCTATACGTGGGAGACGCAGAACCGCGAGCGCGACATCGCCAAGGCCGAGGAAGCCTGGGAGCAGGCGCGCCGCTTCCTGGCCGATCCCGCCTACGGCCTCGTCGTGCTGGACGAACTGAACATCGCGCTGAAGTATCGCTACCTGGACGTGCACACGGTGATCGCCGACCTGCTCGACCGCCCGGACATGCAGCACGTCGTCGTGACGGGCCGCGCGGCGCCGCCGGAACTCATCGCCGTCGCCGACACCGTGACCGAAATGAACGTCGTCAAGCACGCCTTCAAGGCGGGGATCGCGGCGCAGGCCGGGACGGAGTGGTGATGGCCTCCGGCGCCCGCATGCTGCTGGTCGCGGCCATCGCGTCCGGCCAGGGCAAGACGACGGTGACGGCCGCGCTGGCGCGCCGCCTGCGCCGCATGGGCCAGCGGGTGCACGTCTTCAAATGCGGGCCGGACTTCATCGACCCGATGGTCCTCGAGCACGCCAGCCGCGCGAAGGTCCATACGCTCGACCTGTGGATGGTCGGGCTGGAGCAGAGCCGCCAGCGCCTGGCCCGCGCGGCGCGCGACGCGGACGTCGTGCTGGTCGAAGGCGTGATGGGCCTGTACGACGGCGATCCGTCCGCCGCCGACCTCGCGCGCGCATTCGACCTGCCCGTGCTGGCCGTGATCGATGCGTCGGCGATGGCGCAGACGGCCGGCGCCGTCGTCATGGGCCTGCGCGACTACGGGCCCGTGCGCATGGCCGGCGTCGTCGCCAACCGCGTCGCCAGCGAGGGCCATGCACGCATGGTGGCGGCGTCGCTGCGCGACATCCCGCTGCTCGCGACCTTGCCGAAGCAGGCGCGCCGGCTGCCGGAACGCCATCTCGGCCTCGTCGTGCCGGGCGAAGTCGCCGACATCGACGTCATCCTCGACGAACTGGCCGACCAGTTGCAGCTGGACGAGGCGCAATGGAACGCGCTGGCGCCGCAGCTGCCGGACGAAGCCTTGCCGGAAGAACCGGTGGCGCCGCTGCTGGCCGGGCTCACGGTGGCGATCGCGCGCGACGCCGCGTTCTGCTTCCTGTACCCCGCCAACGTCGATACGCTGGAAGCGCTGGGCGCGCGCATCACGTGGTTCTCGCCGCTGGCGGACGAGCCGGTGCCCGAGAATGCCGACGCCGTCTACCTGCCGGGCGGCTACCCGGAACTGCACGGCGAAGAACTGGCGCAGGCCGGGCGCTGGCAAGCATCGATCCGCGCGGCGCATGCGGCGGGCCTGCCTATCCTCGCGGAATGCGGCGGCATGATGGTGCTGGCCGAATCGCTCGCGGACAAGGAAGGCCGCGACTGGCCGATGGCCGGCCTGCTGCCGGGCCGCGTGCTGATGCAGCAACGCCTCGCGGGACTGGGATCGCAGGGCCTCGCGACGAACGCCGGGCAGATGCGCGGCCACACCTTCCACTATTCGCGCCTGGAGACCCCGCTCGCCCCCGTCGCGTGGACGGTCAAGCATCCGTCCGGTGCGCAGGGCGAGGCCGTCTACCGCGTCGGGTCGCTGACGGCGTCGTACTTCCACGCGTTCTTCGCCTCCAACCCGGCCGCCGTCGCGAGCCTGCTGCAGGGAGAGCTGGAATGAGCCGCACCCTCGTCCTCGGCGGCGCCCGGTCCGGCAAGAGCGGGCTGGCCGAACGGCTCGCGCGCGCGTCCGGCAAGGACGTCGTGTATGTCGCGACGTCGTATGCGGGCGATGCCGAGATGTCGGCGCGGATCGAGCATCATCGCGCGCGCCGGCCGGCCGGGTGGACAACGGTGGAGGAAGCGACGGCGCTGGCGGCCACGTTGCGGACGTTGTGTGCCCCTGGGCGCATCGTGCTCGTCGACTGCCTGACGTTGTGGCTGACGAACCTGATGTTCTCCACGCAGCGGGAATTTCCCGAGGTCGGCCCTATCGACCTGCCGCCGCTGTTCGTCGATGAACGTGCCGCGCTGCTCGACTGGCTGGATGCCAAGCCCGCCGGCGACGTCGTCTTCGTATCGAACGAAACCGGCATGGGCATCGTGCCCTACGGCGCCGTGTCGCGCGCTTTCGTGGACGAAGCGGGCCGCCTGAACCAGGACGTCGCGGCGCGCTGCGACCGCGTGCTGTTCGTCGCGGCCGGCCTGCCGCTCGTGCTGAAGGGCGCACCATGCTGAGCGGGCTGGCGCCCACGACGCTTGCGCTGGCGCTCGTCGCCGGCATCGTGCTGGACCTGTTGCTGGGCGAAGCGCGGCGCTGGCATCCGCTCGTCGGCTTCGGCCGGCTGGCGTCCGCACTGGAACGCCGGCTCAACGGAGGGCGCTCGCGCACCGCACGCGGCCTGCTCGCGTGGATGCTCGCCGTACTGCCGTTGTCGCTGCTTGCGTGGCTCGCGTGCGCGTACGCCGGCGCGGCCGTCCATGCCGTGCTGCTGTACCTGGGCATCGGCCTGCGCAGCCTGCGCGACCATACGTTGCCGATCCATGCGGCGCTCGTGCGCGGCGATCTCGATGCGGCGCGCGGCTTGACGTCGCGCATTGTCAGCCGCGACACGGAGCAAGCCGGCGAATCGGACCTCGCCAAGGCCGGCGCCGAATCGCTGCTCGAAAACGGCAACGACGCGGTGTTCGGCACGCTGTTCTGGTTCCTCGTCGGCGGCGGCGCCGGCGTCGTGTTGTTCCGCCTCGCGAACACGCTGGATGCCATGTGGGGCTACCGCAATGCGCGCTTCAACCTGTTCGGCCGCGTGGCCGCACGCGTCGACGATGTGCTGAACTACGTCCCTGCGCGCCTGACCGCCCTGTCGTACGTGCTGCTGGCGGAACGGGGCCGGCTGCGCGCCTGGCGCTGCTGGCGCGCGCAAGCGCCCGCGTGGAGCAGCCCGAACGCGGGCCCCGTGATGGCCAGCGGCGCCGGCGCGCTGGGCGTGCAGCTCGGCGGCGCGGCCGTGTACGACGGCGTGACGGAACAGCGTCCCCCGCTCGGCACCGGTCCCGACGCGTGCGCGGACGACATCGTGCGCGCCTGGCGCCTCGTGTGGCGCACCACGCTGCTGTGGGTCGTCGTGGCCGGCGGCGCGCTGTTCGTATTGGATGGAGCGATCCATGCTTGAACACGGCGGCAACCTGCGCGCGGCGCAGCAACGCTACGGCCGCACGGACTGGATCGACCTCTCCACCGGCATCAATCCGCACGGCTATCCGGCGCCGGCGCCGACGCCGGACGCGTGGCACCGCCTGCCGGAACGGGATCCGGAGCTCCTGCGTGCCGCATGCGCGTACTACGGCGCACCGCAGTTGCTGCCGGTCGCGGGCACGCAGGCGGCGATCCAGGCCCTGCCGCGTCTACGGGCAGAACTTGCCGGGCCGGCGCGCGTGACGATGTCCGCGCCGTCGTATGCGGAACACGCGCACCACTGGGGCCGCCACGGCCACGTTATGCATCAGGTGGCGTACGATGCGCTCGACGATGCGGTGGACGGCAGCGACGTGGTCGTCGTCGTCAACCCGAACAATCCGACCGGGGCGACGGTGGCGCCGGACCGATTGCTGGCGTGGGCCGAACGGCTCGCGGCGCGCGGCGGCTGGCTCGTCGTGGACGAGGCGTTCGGCGACACGGCGCGCGCACCCCGCGTGGCGGCCCACGCCGGCCGGCCCGGTCTCATCGTGCTGCGCTCCGTCGGCAAATTCTTCGGCCTGGCCGGCTTGCGGCTCGGTTTCGTCGGCGCGGACACGCCCCTGCTGACGGCGCTGGACGACCTGCTCGGGCCATGGGCCGTCAGCGGCCCGGCGCAGGAGATCGCGATCGCCGCGCTGCGCGACCACGGCTGGCAACAGGCCACGCAAACGCGCCTCGCGCGCGACGGTGCGCGCATGCACGCGCTGCTGGCGAACCATGGCATCGACACGCACGGCACCCCGCTGTTCCACTGGTGGGCAGAGCCGCGCGCCGAGGCCTTTCATGAACACATGGCGCGCCGCGCGATCTGGGTGCGGCTGTTCCCCGGCGCGGCGCGCGGCATCCGCGTCGGCCTGCCGGGGAACGAATCCGCATGGCAGCGCATCGAACAAGCACTCCGGGAATGGAACGACACATGAAACGACCGATCATCACCGCCGCCACGCTCCTGTGCGCGGCCAGCCTGCAGGCGCAGGCCGCCATCAGCGTCAAGGACGACGCCGGCGCCACCGTCACCGTCGCGAAACCGGCCCAGCGCGTGATCTCGCTGGCGCCGCACGTCACCGAGCTGCTGTTCGCGGCGGGCGGCGGCAGCCATGTCGTGGGCGTCGTCTCGTACAGCGACTTTCCCGAGGAAGCGAAGAAAATCCAGCAGATCGGCTCGAACCGCGAAGTCGACCTGGAACGCATCATGGCGCTGAAGCCCGACCTGGTCGTCGTCTGGCGCCACGGCAGTTCCGAGCGCCAGATCGAGATGGTGCAGAAGCTCGGCATCCCGATGTTCCACAGCGAGCCGCAGAAGCTGGAAGACATCGCGGACAACGTGCAGAAGCTCGGCCAGCTGATGGGCACCGACGCCATCGCCGGCCCCGCGGCAGCCAGCCTGCGCGGCAGGATCGCCGACCTGCGCGCCCGTTATGCGAAGCGCCCCGTCGTGCGCAGTTTTTACCAGGTGTGGGACAAGCCGCTGTACACGCTGAACGGCCGCCACATCGTCAGCGACGCGCTGCGCCTGTGCGGCGGCGAGAACATCTTCGACAAGCTGCCTGTGACGGCGCCCGTCGTGTCGGTCGAAGCCGTGCTGCAGGAGAATCCGGAAGCGATCTTCGCCACCGCGGAAAAGAACTACGGCGGCGTGAGCCTGTGGAAGCCCTACGGGACACTCACCGCCGTCCGCAACAACAACCTGTTCACCATCGACGGCAACCTGCTCAACCGCGCCGGCCCGCGCATGATCGCCGGTGCCGCGCAGCTGTGCGAGAAGCTCGAACTGGCGCGCAGCCATCGCAGCAAATGAGCCGCTTCCCATATTCGACCCTGATGGTGCAGGGCACGACGTCGGACGCGGGCAAGAGCACGCTCGTCGCCGCGCTGTGCCGGCTGCTGGTGCGCCGCGGCGTGCGCGTGGCGCCGTTCAAGCCGCAGAACATGGCCCTGAACAGCGCCGTCACGAGCGACGGCGGCGAGATCGGCCGCGCGCAGGCGCTGCAGGCCGTCGCCGCAGGGCTCGAACCGCACACGGACATGAACCCGGTGCTGCTCAAACCGTCGAGCGACACGGGCGCGCAAGTCGTCATCCACGGCCGCGTGCGCGCCGAGATGAATGCGCGCGACTACCACCAGTACAAGACGGTGGCAATGCAGGCCGTGCTGGAATCGCATGCGCGGCTGCGCGCGCAATACGACGCCGTGATCGTGGAAGGCGCCGGCAGCCCGGCCGAGATCAACCTGCGCGACCGCGACATCGCCAATATGGGGTTCGCGGAAGCGGTCGACTGCCCGGTGATCCTCGTCGCCGACATCGACCGCGGCGGCGTGTTCGCCCACATCGTCGGCACGCTCGCCTGCCTGTCGGACAGCGAACGCGCGCGCATCAAGGGCTTCGTCATCAACCGCTTCCGCGGCGACATCAGGCTGCTCGAACCGGGCCTGGACTGGCTGGAAGAACAGACGGGCAAGCCGGTGCTGGCCGTGCTGCCCTATCTGCACGGGCTGTATCTCGATGCGGAAGATGCCGTGCAGGCCGTGACGCCCGGGACCGGCGCGTTCCGCGTGGTCGTGCCCAGCTATCCGCGTATGAGCAACCACACGGACTTCGATGCGCTGCGCGTCCATCCCGACCTCGACCTGCGCTTCGTGCGCGAAGGCGAACCGGTGCCGGAGGCGGACCTCATCATCCTCCCCGGCAGCAAGAACACGCGCGGCGACCTCGCCTGGCTGCATGCGCAGGGCTGGCCGGAGCGCATCCGCCGCCACCTGCGCTACGGCGGCAAGGTGATCGGCATCTGCGGCGGCTTCCAGATGCTGGGGGCCTGCGTCGACGATCCGCACGGCGTGGAAGGCGCCGCCGGCCACTCCAGGGGGCTCAGTCTGCTGGACCTCGGTACGACG
Source organism: Massilia cellulosiltytica (assembly GCF_047325105.1). Classification (NCBI taxonomy): domain Bacteria; kingdom Pseudomonadati; phylum Pseudomonadota; class Betaproteobacteria; order Burkholderiales; family Oxalobacteraceae; genus Massilia; species Massilia cellulosiltytica. The sequence goes on from NZ_CP168562.1 coordinate 6,063,667, forward strand.
CTGACGCGCCAGAAGCGCCTCGCGCAGGTAACCGGCCGCTGCACGTTCGCGCCGGATGCGCTGGAGGCGGCGGTTACCGGCTACGAGATCCACATGGGCGTGTCGACGGGCGATGCGTTGTCCCGGCCCGCGTTCGAGATCGACGGCCGCCCGGAAGGTGCCTGCTCGGACGATGGCCAGGTCCTGGGCACCTATCTGCACGGGCTGTTCGACCATGCCGATGCGTGCACGGCGCTGCTGCGCTGGGCGGGGTTGCACAGCGCGCATGTCGTGGACACGGCGGCGCTGCGGGAGGCGAGCCTGGACCGCATCGCGGATGCGGCGGCGCCGCTCCTCGACCGGCTGCTGGCGCTCGCCTGCTCCTCGATGGTCGATTGAGCCAGCCTATCGCCGGCTTCAAATCATCCGATTGGCCCACTCAAATGAGAATCGATATCATTTGAGCGAGCTGGACGATAAAGGAGAATCTCATGGCAGCGGCACGCAAAGGCAGTCAGGTCATCACGCACATGGCGATCGGTTTCGCGATCGCCTATGCGTTCACGGGGTCGATCGCACTCGGCGGACTCGCCGTGGTGGTCGAACCCGTGCTGAACGTGCTGCTGCTGCCGTTCCACGAACGGGCGTGGGCGCGCGGGGTGCATGCGGCCAGCGGGCGACGCCGCTACCTGCTGGCCAGCCTCGAGAAGATCAGCCAGGCCGCGATGCACGCCGTCATCGCCTTCCTCGTGCTGTACCTCGCCACCGGGTCGGTGGCCTTCGGCGGCATGGCAGCGCTGCTCGAACCGGTTTGCAACGTGATCCTGATGCCGCTGCACGACCGGTTGTGGGACAACGCGATCGGCCGCGGCGTCAGTACGTCCCCGACTTGACCATCACTCCCCGGACGCGCCCTCGCGCATCGCATCGAGCGTCTGCCGGTCGAAGACCGTGCCGCTCTTCCGGTCGAACAGGCCGAAGCTGTTCGGACCGAGATCGCCCGTGTCCCAGTAAAACGGGATCATGCCGTTCTTCAGGGCGGTCTTGACGACGTACTTGTGATAGTAGGCGCGGCTGGCGAGGTGCAGCTTGAGATCGTCGCCCGTCAGTTGCGAGCGGCGGATCGCGCCGAATTCGCCGAGGAGGACGGGGATGCCCTTGTCCACGAACTGCGCCTTCATGCGGCCGAACAGGTCGTCGACCAGTGCCTCCTCGCCCGCGGTCGCATTGCGGGCGGTGTCGGTCCTGGAGTGATACGCCGCGCCCCAGTAATAGGCTTGCTTGCCCCACGCTTCGTCCTTCGTCATCAGGGCGAAGTTGAACGGGGTATAGAAGTGGACTTCCGCCATCAGGCGGCCGGGGACGGTATCGGTCGGCATGGCCGTCATCAGCTTGTTGGTCTTCTCGATGTCGGTGCCTGGCCCCTGCACCACCAGCACGCGGTAGGCGTTACGGCCGCCGGTCGAGCGCACGGCATCGACGAAAGTCTGATGGTACGACGCCAGGATGGCCATCTGGCCGGCGTCCTTGACGTCCGGTTCGTTGGCGCTGGCGAAGAGCACGTGGCCATCGAAGTCGCGCAGCAGCGTGGCGATCTGTTCCCAGTACGCCTTCTGTTTCGCGTTGACGGCGGCCTGCCTGTCGGCCGTGAAGTTCTCCTGGAGCCAGCCGCCGTCCCAGTGGATGTTCACCAGCACGACCATGTCGTTGTCGACGCAGTACTGCACCACCTGCTTCACACGGGCCAGCCAGGTGTCGCTGATCTTGCCCGTCTTCGGGTCGGCATACTGGTCCCACGCCACGGGCAGGCGGATGGCATCGAAGCCGCCCTGCCTGACCAGCCGGATCAGGCGATCGCTGACGAGCGGATTGCCCCAGTTGGTCTCGCCGCCGATGGCTTCCATCGTATTCCCGACGTTCCAGCCCAGGCGCATCCTGCCCACCATGTGCACCGCGTCGTCGCGCATGCCCGACATGTCGGCGGGCAGCGGGTTCGGATTGTAGCTGGGGTAGTGTACCGGTACCGGCGCCGGCGTCCGGGCGCGCAGCGCGGCGAGCGCCAATCCCAGCACCAGCAGCGCGGCGCAGGCAAGACCGATCTTCTTCATGAAACGATTCATTCCGTCTTCCAGAACAGGGTTGGCGCTTATTTGCGCAGCAGCTCCGCGCCGAAGGGCTCGAGCCGCAGCGTGCCGTTCCACGCGCGGCCTCCGAGCACGCCGGTGGCAGTACCGTCGAACTTCACGTCCTGCGGTTGGGTCGTCGTGTTGACGTACAGCGTGCGGCCATCGACCTCGCGGGCATAGACGCCTTCCGGTGTCGCGGGGCCCCGCTTGATGCCAAGCTCGCCGTACAGGCTGCGGTACAACGCCTGCATGACGGGGCGCTGCGCGGCCGTGGCGACGTAGATCGCCCTGCCCTTGCCGTAGCGGTTTTCGGTGATCGCGGGCGGCGCATCCGGCACGTTGGTCAGGCGCGCGACGACCTTGGCGGTGGACGGCTCCAGCACTTCGTAGAACTTCGTCGTCGTCGTCACGGTCTTGCCGTCGAAGCCGACGTCGAGCGGCGCGTCGGCGTTGTAGTATTCGCTGGTGCGCAGGCCGAACACGTCGCTGAGGCGGCCCGGCAGCGGGGTGTCGAACCATTGACCGGTCTCGTTGACCTTCGCGGAGAACGCCGTCATCACGACGGTACCGCCGTCCTGCACGTAGCGGCGCAGCGCGTCCGCACTTGCCTTGTCCATCAAGACGTCGGCCGCCACCACGACCATCTTGTAGCGCCGCAGATCGTCATGGCCCACGTGGATGACGGCGGTGTCGATGTTGTCGTTGAAGATGGGCGCGAACGCGTTGTGGAGCTGGTCCATGTACGGGATCGTGAAGTACTGGCGCATCGTGTTCGACGGCCCCGGCGGCGTCGAGGCGTTGCGGCTGTCGAACGAGTACGCGAACGCGATTTGCGGTTCGGTGTGGCGCGGGAAGCCCAGTGCCTGCAGCGTCTTGAATTCGCGGGCGATCGTGCCGAATTCCCACAGCTTCCACGACGGCTTGCTGTCGTGGTCGAGGAGGCCCATCAACGCCTGCTCCTCGCCGCCGAGGTGGGAATTGTACGTCCATGCCATCACCGACTGGGCGCCGAGCAGCAGGCCGAAATGAGCCCACATGCGCGAGCGCCCTTTGGTCCCGTAGTAGCCGCCGCCGCCCGCCGTGAACTCGTTGAACCAGATGGGCGTGTCCAGGCCGGCCTTCATCATCAATGCTTCAAAGCCGGACCCGACCGGCTCGCCCGGATAAAAGCCCATCGCGCCGTAATGCGCGTACTGGCGATACGTCGACAGATAATCGAAGCCCTTGCGCCCGGCGCTGTCCCACAGGTTCGAGATCGCCGGCTTGTCCGGCGCATACTTCACGCGGACGGCTTCGAGGTCCTTCAGCACGGCGATCGTGTTGTCGGACCAGAAGCGGCGCAGGTCGAGGTTGCGCTCGGCCGGGCCGGGACCGTCCGCATACGGCAGTTCCACTTCATCCCACGACGACAGGTGGCGCGACCAGCGCTGGGTCGCCCACGCCTGGTTCAGCGCATCCAGCGTACCGTATTTGCGTTTGAGCCAGGCGACGAAGCGGGTCCGGTCGGCCTTCGAATACGACATGAACGTGTTGCCGATCTCGTTGTCGAACCCGATCGCGATCACGGCCGGATGTTTGCCGTAGCGCTGCGTCAGCTTCTCGGCCAGACGGACGGCGTGACGGCGGTAATCCGGGTCGCTGATGTCGAGCATGTAGCGCTCGGCCGGCTGCACGGTCGCGCCCTGTGCATTCACGAGGTTCACGCCTGGGTATTTGTGATGCAGCCACAGGGGCGCCGGCGTGCCGGGGATGTCCACGATCACCTTGATGCCGTTCGCCTGCATGGCGTCGACGATGCGGTCGAATTCGGCGAACTTGAACTTGCCGTCTTCGGGTTCGAAATAATCCCAGGACAGGTCGCCCATCCGGACGACGTTGAACCCGGCCTCCTTCATCAGGGCGATGTCCCGCTGGATCTGGTCGGGCGTGCGGTCGACGGGCTGGTAGCACGTCCCGACGAACAGTTGTCCCGGGCCGGGCCAGCCCGCGGGGGCGGCGAGGGGGAGCGAGGCAGGCCCGGCCAGCGTGGCCAGGGCGAAGGCGATCTTTGCGATGAGTTTCATTTCCGATCTTTGAAAGTTTCTCGACCACAAAAGAATAACGGTGCCCAGCACCGTCTGATTAACGACAATGCGGAAGATTTGGCAAAAAATGCAGGATTTGTTATGAGTCGTGCTGCTCCTGCTGCGCGGTGCTCGCCACGGTCTTGAAGACCTTGGGCGTGCAGCCGTATTCTTCCTTGAACAGCTTGTTGAAATACGAGACGTTGGCGTAGCCGACGGAATAGGCGACCTCGGCCACGGTCACGGCGGGCGCCTCGGTGAGCAGCCGGGCCGATTCCGTCAGCCGAAGTTTTTTCAGGTAGGCCGTGAACGTCATGCCGAGTTCCCCCTTCAGCACTTCGTTGACCTTGTTGCGGTTGGCACCCGTTCCCGCGACGACGCTGTCCAGGTCCAGGTCGGGATTCGTATAATTCGTCGCGATGAAACGCAGGACGGCCGCCTTTTCCTTGTCCTTGAACGGTTCGAGTGTCAGCTGCCGATAGGCGACGAGCGGCAAATCCTTCCTGAGCTTGGTGTCCAGGCTGGCAGACAGTTCGCGCGAGTGGGCCCGGAAAAACCAGAACGCGAAGGCGCACCAGCTGCTCACGAGGATGATCGCCAGGGCGACGAGATATCGATAATCGCGCCCATGTAACGTCACGCGACTGATCTCCACGCGGCTGTCGCGGTCGCGTGGGGTCTGCTGGCTGACACCGAAGACGAATTTCGCCACCTGGTTCAGTTGATAAGACTGGTGCGACAGGTCGAGATGCATCCTGTCGTACCACCACTGCGGAATGGTCAGCCGCGTCAGGTCCAGCGATACGGGCGTACCCTTCTCATTGCAGGAGAAAAACGTGAGCGGCGACGGGTAGGTCAGGTAGTCGCCCGGCTTCGAGATGGTCGCGTCGAATGTCGGCAAGGCGAATATGAGGGCGTTCATCGGATTGCATTTGGCCGTGAACGTGATGGTGTCGAATCTCGACAAATCCACCGGCACGGCATTGCCTTCGCCGTCCTCGAACAACATGTCGGCCGAGACGAATGGATACGTCGTCGCCCGCGTGAGCCGGAAGTCGAAACGCAGCGATCGCTGGGCGGTCTCGATGACACGTATCGTCGAGGTACCGCCCTCTGGCGCGTCCGTCTTCGTGACCGGGCGCCAGTACAAGCCCCCGCCGCCCGGCGGCATCAGCGCGGCGGATGGATAACTTTGGTACACGCACAGGCAGGCGATCAACGCGTCCGCGAGCAGCAACAAAAGGAGAGCATAAAGCGCTTTTTTATAGAAATTTTGCATCTTGCCTACATCGGGTGTCTCGTCAGGAAAGCTTAGCGCCGGCGGCGCATGAAAGCGTAACAGGGCTGCAGTTTTTTATATGACGATGCAAAAATTTTCGTTTTCAGGGCAATTTTGCTATTGGCGGCAGATGGCGCTGAAAAGCAAAAAGCCCGCTCAGTGCATACTGAGCGGGCTTTTCTAATAACTAGCCTGACGATAACCTACTTTCACACTGGTTGCAGCACTATCATCGGCGCAGAGTCTTTTCACGGTCCTGTTCGGGATGGGAAGGGGTGGTACAGACTTGCTATGGTCATCAGGCATAACTTGTACGAGTGCCGCAGCTTATTGCATGCGTCACTCTGAATCCGGAAGAAGCAGTTTTCGTAATCTGTTGTCTCAACAAACAGCTGAACCCTTGCATTGGCATGACTGCCAAGGTTATAGGGACAAGCCGTACGGGCAATTAGTATCAGTTAGCTTAATGCATTACTGCACTTCCACACCTGACCTATCAACGTCCTGGTCTCGAACGACCCTTCAAGGAGCTCAAGGCTCCGGGAAATCTCATCTCAAGGCGAGTTTCCCGCTTAGATGCTTTCAGCGGTTATCTCTTCCGAACTTAGCTACCCGGCAATGCCACTGGCGTGACAACCGGTACACCAGAGGTTCGTCCACTCCGGTCCTCTCGTACTAGGAGCAGCCCCCTTCAAATTTCCAACGCCCACGGCAGATAGGGACCAAACTGTCTCACGACGTTTTAAACCCAGCTCACGTACCACTTTAAATGGCGAACAGCCATACCCTTGGGACCGGCTACAGCCCCAGGATGTGATGAGCCGACATCGAGGTGCCAAACTCCCCCGTCGATATGAACTCTTGGGAGGAATCAGCCTGTTATCCCCAGAGTACCTTTTATCCGTTGAGCGATGGCCCTTCCATACAGAACCACCGGATCACTATGTCCTACTTTCGTACCTGCTCGACTTGTCGGTCTCGCAGTTAAGCACGCTTATGCCATTGCACTATTAGCACGATGTCCGACCGTACCTAGCGTACCTTCGAACTCCTCCGTTACACTTTAGGAGGAGACCGCCCCAGTCAAACTGCCTACCATGCACTGTCCCCGACCCGGATCACGGGCCAAGGTTAGAACCTCAAACGAACCAGGGTGGTATTTCAAGGTTGGCTCCACGAGAACTGGCGTCCCCGCTTCAAAGCCTCCCACCTATCCTACACAGATTGGTTCAAAGTCCAATGCAAAGCTACAGTAAAGGTTCATGGGGTCTTTCCGTCTAGCCGCGGGTAGATTGCATCATCACAAACATTTCAACTTCGCTGAGTCTCGGGAGGAGACAGTGTGGCCATCGTTACGCCATTCGTGCAGGTCGGAACTTACCCGACAAGGAATTTCGCTACCTTAGGACCGTTATAGTTACGGCCGCCGTTTACTGGGACTTCAATCAAGAGCTTGCACCCCATCATTTAATCTTCCAGCACCGGGCAGGCGTCACACCCTATACGTCCACTTTCGTGTTTGCAGAGTGCTGTGTTTTTATTAAACAGTCGCAGCCACCAGTTTATTGCAACCCTTTCACCCTTCCACAGTAAAGTGGTCAAGCTACCGGGGCGTACCTTATCCCGAAGTTACGGTACCAATTTGCCGAGTTCCTTCTCCCGAGTTCTCTCAAGCGCCTTAGAATACTCATCTCGCCCACCTGTGTCGGTTTGCGGTACGGTCTCGTATGACTGAAGCTTAGAGGCTTTTCTTGGAACCACTTCCGATTGCTTCGTGTCACAAGGACACACGTCTCAACCCCTTGAATTACGCGCCCGGATTTGCCTAAGCGCCTTCTATGAGTCAAGAACCAACTATTCCAACAGTTGGACAACCTTCCGCGATCCGTCCCCCCATCGCATCATACGACGGTGCAGGAATATTAACCTGCTTCCCATCAGCTACGCATCTCTGCCTCGCCTTAGGGGCCGACTCACCCTGCTCCGATGAACGTTGAACAGGAAACCTTGGGCTTTCGGCGAGAGGGCTTTTCACCCTCTTTATCGCTACTCATGTCAGCATTCGCACTTCCGATACCTCCAGCATCCTTTACAAGACACCTTCTCAGGCTTACGGAACGCTCTCCTACCATATGTGCAAGCACATATCCGCAGCTTCGGTGACTGGCTTAGCCCCGTTACATCTTCCGCGCAGGACGACTCGATCAGTGAGCTATTACGCTTTCTTTAAATGATGGCTGCTTCTAAGCCAACATCCTGACTGTTTTAGCCTTCCCACTTCGTTTTCCACTTAGCCAATCTTTGGGACCTTAGCTGGCGGTCTGGGTTGTTTCCCTCTTGACGCCGGACGTTAGCACCCGACGTCTGTCTCCCAAGCTCGCACTCATCGGTATTCGGAGTTTGCAATGGTTTGGTAAGTCGCAATGACCCCCTAGCCATAACAGTGCTCTACCCCCGATGGTGATACTTGAGGCACTACCTAAATAGTTTTCGGAGAGAACCAGCTATTTCCAGGTTTGTTTAGCCTTTCACCCCTACCCACAGCTCATCCCCTAATTTTTCAACATTAGTGGGTTCGGACCTCCAGGGCGTGTTACCGCACCTTCATCCTGGCCATGGGTAGATCACCTGGTTTCGGGTCTACACCCAGCGACTGTCGCCCTGTTCGGACTCGATTTCTCTACGGCTCCCCTATTCGGTTAACCTCGCCACTGAATGTAAGTCGCTGACCCATTATACAAAAGGTACGCCGTCACCCCACGAAGAGGCTCCGACTGTTTGTATGCACACGGTTTCAGGATCTATTTCACTCCCCTCCCGGGGTTCTTTTCGCCTTTCCCTCACGGTACTGGTTCACTATCGGTCGATTACGAGTATTTAGCCTTGGAGGATGGTCCCCCCATCTTCAGACAGGATTTCTCGTGTCCCGCCCTACTTGTCGTACGCTTAGTACCACCGTTCGAATTTCGTGTAAGGGGCTATCACCCTCTATGGCCAGCATTTCCAGGCTGTTCCACTATTCAATCGACTATCACGTACAAGGCTCATCCCATTTCGCTCGCCACTACTTTGGGAATCTCGGTTGATTTCTTTTCCTGCAGCTACTTAGATGTTTCAGTTCGCCGCGTTCGCTTTGCATACCTATGTATTCAGTATGCAATGACCTAAAAGGCCGGGTTTCCCCATTCGGAAATCTGCGGATCAAAGTGTGTTTGCTCACTCCCCGCAGCTTATCGCAAGCTACTACGTCCTTCATCGCCTGTAATCGCCAAGGCATCCACCATGTGCACTTATTCACTTGTCCCTATAACGTTGGCCCCTGCATGAGTATCAGGGAACGTCATAACAACAAGAGTTCAGCTTACTTTGTTTGTTGATACATACAGATTACTACCCTAAGTGTGCATCCAACTTTCGTTAGCTACACGCTTAAAGAAAACTTTACTTCTTCCAGATTGTTAAAGAACGAGAACTACACTTACCTAAAACTAGCGTCTTACGTAAAGATAGTGGTGGAGGATGACGGGATCGAACCGACGACCCCCTGCTTGCAAAGCAGGTGCTCTCCCAGCTGAGCTAATCCCCCGACGCATAACGTGGTAGGGCTGGTTGGACTCGAACCAACGACCCCCGCGTTATCAACACGGTGCTCTAACCAGCTGAGCTACAGCCCCGAAAACTCTTCTCGTTTAACTTTAATAACAGCCGATAAGCGTAGGCGCTTGATGATGAGTCGTTAGACTCTGTGCCACTCTAGAAAGGAGGTGATCCAGCCGCACCTTCCGATACGGCTACCTTGTTACGACTTCACCCCAGTCACGAATCCTACCGTGGTAAGCGCCCTCCTTGCGGTTAAGCTACCTACTTCTGGTAAAACCCGCTCCCATGGTGTGACGGGCGGTGTGTACAAGACCCGGGAACGTATTCACCGCGGCATGCTGATCCGCGATTACTAGCGATTCCAACTTCACGCAGTCGAGTTGCAGACTGCGATCCGGACTACGATACACTTTCTGGGATTAGCTCCCCCTCGCGGGTTGGCGGCCCTCTGTATGTACCATTGTATGACGTGTGAAGCCCTACCCATAAGGGCCATGAGGACTTGACGTCATCCCCACCTTCCTCCGGTTTGTCACCGGCAGTCTCATTAGAGTGCCCTTTCGTAGCAACTAATGACAAGGGTTGCGCTCGTTGCGGGACTTAACCCAACATCTCACGACACGAGCTGACGACAGCCATGCAGCACCTGTGTTCAGGCTCCCTTTCGGGCACCCCTCAATCTCTCGAGGGTTCCTGACATGTCAAGGGTAGGTAAGGTTTTTCGCGTTGCATCGAATTAATCCACATCATCCACCGCTTGTGCGGGTCCCCGTCAATTCCTTTGAGTTTTAATCTTGCGACCGTACTCCCCAGGCGGTCTACTTCACGCGTTAGCTGCGTTACCAAGTCAATTAAGACCCGACAACTAGTAGACATCGTTTAGGGCGTGGACTACCAGGGTATCTAATCCTGTTTGCTCCCCACGCTTTCGTGCATGAGCGTCAATCTTGACCCAGGGGGCTGCCTTCGCCATCGGTGTTCCTCCACATCTCTACGCATTTCACTGCTACACGTGGAATTCTACCCCCCTCTGCCAGATTCAAGCCTTGCAGTCTCCATCGCAATTCCCAGGTTAAGCCCGGGGCTTTCACGACAGACTTACAAAACCGCCTGCGCACGCTTTACGCCCAGTAATTCCGATTAACGCTTGCACCCTACGTATTACCGCGGCTGCTGGCACGTAGTTAGCCGGTGCTTATTCTTCAGGTACCGTCATTAGCCCAGGATATTAGCCTGAGCCGTTTCTTCCCTGACAAAAGAGCTTTACAACCCGAAGGCCTTCTTCACTCACGCGGCATTGCTGGATCAGGCTTGCGCCCATTGTCCAAAATTCCCCACTGCTGCCTCCCGTAGGAGTCTGGGCCGTGTCTCAGTCCCAGTGTGGCTGGTCGTCCTCTCAGACCAGCTACTGATCGTCGCCTTGGTGAGCCTTTACCTCACCAACTAGCTAATCAGATATCGGCCGCTCCAGGAGCATGAGGTCTTGCGATCCCCCACTTTCATCCTTAGATCGTATGCGGTATTAGCGTAACTTTCGCTACGTTATCCCCCACTCTTGGGTACGTTCCGATATATTACTCACCCGTTCGCCACTCGCCGCCAGGTTGCCCCGCGCTGCCGTTCGACTTGCATGTGTAAAGCATGCCGCCAGCGTTCAATCTGAGCCAGGATCAAACTCTTCAGTTTAATCTCTGTTTTTGTCGGACTATTTCTAGTCCGAACCCCTCCCATTGGTCGGGGTTCGCTCACTCAAAATACTGACCGTTACTCATTGCTGAGCAACGTATTTCTTTTGCGTGAACATTTGATAATTTAAGCATTCAGCAACCACTTACGTAGCTGCTGGCACTTCATCAAACGCCCACACTTATCGACTGTTTATTGTTAAAGAACTGTATTCGGTACTGCCTTGCTGCGCTTGCGAATCGTTTTGTTCGTCAGCAGCAGAGAAGTGAGATTATGCAGTGTTTCGCTTAACTCGTCAACCCCTCGCTGTTTCTGCAACACATTGAATTCTTTCGATTTCGTGCGCTGCAGAAGCAGGACGCGAACTATAGCAAACCCGTCCGCGCCCATGCAAGGGGCTGTGGAAAAATTACATCCCTTCGAAATTCGGCTTGCGCTTCTCCAGGAACGCCGCCATCCCCTCCTTCTGTGCCGGCGTGCCAAATCCGGCATGAAAGAAGCGGCGCTCGTAGCGCACGCCTTCGGTCAGCGTCGTCTCGAACGCGCGGTTGACCGCATCCTTGATCTGCATGGCCACCGACACCGGCATCGCCGCGATCGTCTCCGCCACTTCCAGCGCCACCGTCATCACGAGGTCGGCCGGCACGACGCGCGACACGAGACCCGTGCGCTCTGCTTCCGCCGCGTCGATCATGCGCGCCGTCAGCAGCATGTCCATGGCTTTCGACTTGCCGATCGCGCGCGGCAGGCGCTGCGTGCCGCCGGCGCCCGGGGTGACGCCGACCTTGATCTCCGGCTGGCCGAACTTGGCCGTCTCCGACGCGATCAGGAAGTCGCACATCATCGCCAGTTCGCAGCCGCCGCCCAGCGCATAGCCGGCGACGACGCCGATCACCGGCTTGCGCACATTGAGGATGTGTTCCCAGTTGCGGCCGATGTAATTACCGGGATAGGTATCGGCGTACGTGTAATTGGCCATCGCGGCGATGTCGGCGCCCGCGGCGAACACCTTGTCGCTGCCGGTCAGGATGATGACGTTGACGGCCGGGTCGGCGTCGAACTTGTACAGCGCGTCGCCCAGCTCGTTCATCATGTTGTCGTTGAGGGCGTTCAGCGCCTTCGGACGGTTCAGGCGGATCACGACCACCTTGTCGTGGTGTTCGATCAGCAGGTCAGAATATTCCATGGGACACCCCTTAATAAGATGAGCCCAGATTGTAGCGCCTGAACGACGAAAGTGACGTATACGGCAATCATGTCTTTGTTATCATCGGTGCGTGCCTCTCCTCCGCAACCTTGCCACCGACCACCAGCTGCGCAACGCCGACTTTCGCCGTTTCTGGTTCAGCAGCACGCTGACCAATTTCGGCGCCCAGATCACGCTGCTGGCCCTCCCCATCTGCGCGGCCCTGCTGCTGCACGCGACACCGGCCCAGATGGGCGCCCTGGCCGCCGTCGGCTCCCTGCCGTTCCTGCTGTTCTCGCTGCCGACGGGTGTCCTGCTCGACCGCAGCCGGCGCCTGCCCGTCATGCTGGCCAGCGATGCGATGGTCGCGCTGAGCCTCGCCAGCGTGCCGTTCGCGTGGTGGCAGGGGTGGCTCAGCGTGCACTGGCTGTATGCGGTGCAGTTCATGCTGGGGACCGGATTCGTCGTGGGCGGCAGCGCGGAGCAGATCTTCCTGACGTTCCTCGTGGGCCGCGATGGCCTGATCGATGCGCAATCGAAGCTGGGGGCGACGGAATCCGCCTCGCGCCTGCTCGGTCCCGGCATCGCGGGCCTGCTCGTGCAGGCGCTGGGGGCGCCCGTCGCCATTCTGTGCAACGTGGCCGGCTTTACGGTCTCGTTGTGGAATCTGCGCCGGATCCGCACGCGCGAGCCGCAACCGCAGCCGCCCCAATCCCACGTGCTGCGCGACGTGGCCGAAGGATTGAAATTCGTGTGGAGCCAGCCGGTACTGCGACTGCTCGCATGGACGTCCGCGTGCTGGCACCTGCTGTTCTATGGCTACACGGCGCTGTACGTGCTGTTCGCCACGCGCGTGCTGGGGATGTCGCCGGGCCTGATGGGCACGTCGCAGATGCTGGGCGGCGCCGGCGTGCTGCTCAGTTCACTGATGCTGAAACCGCTGACGCGCCGCTTCGGCTCCGGCGGCGCCATCGCCACGGGCCTGTGCATCTCGTGCCTCGGCTTCATGCTGATGCCGACGATCCCGCGCGACCTGCTGGGCAACCGCGCCGCCACCGCGGCCGCCTACGCCGGCGTCGTGTTCTGCCTCGATTGCGGCGGCACCCTGTTCTTCCTGCCCTATCTCGCGCTGCGCCAGCGCGTCACGCCCGATGCGCTGCTGGGCCGGATGACGTCGACGATGCGCTTCATGACCGTGGCCGTGGCCCCGGTCGGCGCGGCCGGTGCCGGTGCGCTGGCCGAGCGGCTCGGCGTGCGCGGCGGCCTGACGGTCGTCGCGGCGGGCGCCCTGCTGCTGACCCTCACCACGTTGTTCGGCACCCGTCTGCACCGGATACGGCAATAAACCTCAGTTACCCGGTCGCGGCAGCAGCGCCCAGATCTGCCCGCGCTGCTTCATGCGGCCCGCGTTGTCGGCCGCCTGGCCGCCGAAGCCGAAGAAGAAGTCCGCGCGCACGGCCCCCTTGATGGCGCCGCCCGTGTCCTGCGCCATCACGAGGCGCTGCAGCGGCACGTCGCCCGCCGGCTCCGTCGTCGACAGGAACAGTGGCGCGCCGAGCGGGATGAAGGCCGGGTCGACGGCGACGGAGCGTGTGGGCGTCAGCGGCACGCCCAGGGCGCCCTTCGGGCCGACGTTCGGATCGGGCAGGCGCTCCTCGCGGAAGAACACATAGCTCGGGTTGACGTTGAGGAGTTCCTGGCGGCGCTCCGGATGCGCGGCGATCCACGCCTTGATGCCCTGCGCCGTCGCCTCGCCCGGCGCGAGTTCCTTCTGGTCGATCAGCCAGCGGCCGATCGCCTTGTACGGATGGCCGTTCTGGTCGGCGTAGGCGATGCGCACGGTGTCGCCGTCGTCCAGCTGCACGCGGCCGGAGCCCTGCACTTCGAGGAAGAACGCCTCCACGGGATCGTCGACCCACACCAGCTCCTTGCCCGGGATGCGCGCGCTCTCGATGTCGGCGCGCGTGGCGTACGGGACGACGGTCTTGCCGACGAGGCGTCCGCGCAGCCGCATGCCCTTCAGGCTCGGGTAGACGCTCGCCAGGTTCACGGTGATCAGGTCGTCCGGTACTTTATAGAGAGGTGTCTGGTACGCACCGCCGCGCTTGCGGGCGCCGCGCAGCATCGGCTCATAGTAGCCCGTGATCAGGCCCGCGTCCGCGCCGTCGGGGGCGCGCACGAGGTTCGGCACGAAATATGTCACGAAGAACTGGCGGATGGCCGTGCCGTCGCCGGGGTCGACCGATTTGCCGGCCGCGCACGGCGCCTTCCAGTCCGGCTTCGCGCCCAGCGCGCGGCAGGAGGCCTGGAACGCGGGCCAGGCCTGGCGCAGGTCGTCCTGCTGCCAGCCCGGCAACGCATCGAACGTGACGGGCGTGAACAGGGGTGCGGGCGGCGGCGGCTGTTGCGGCTGCGCCGGCGGCTGTTGCGGCTGCGCCGGTGGCTGGGTCGGCGGCACCGGCACGGGTCCGACGGGCGGCGGCAGCTTGATGGGCGGCTGCGGGGGCGGCGTCGTGGTACATGCCGCCAGCAAGGCGACGAGGGTCAATAAAGCGGGTACACTGCGGCGTGTCGAAAACATATGGGATGACAACGGAATGTGGATGCTGATGTTGGAGGCCGGCGTGGCCTTGTTCCTGCTGGTGTTTATCGTCTGGTGGACGATGTTCTCGGGCCGCAAGCCCGAGCAGAAGCCGTCCTCGACCAGGAAGAACGATACGCCCGAGATCTGATCAGTGCAACGCGTGCGGCAGCGACAGCACGAACTCGGGAATCTTGACTTCGAAACGGTGGCCGTCCTCGGCGACGAAGAAATACTCGCCGACCATCGAACCCTGCGGCGTTTCCATCTGGGTGCCGCTCGTGTATTCGAACTGTTCGCCCGGCTGCAGCAGCGGCTGGTGGCCGACGACGCCCAGGCCCCGCACTTCCTGCACCTTGTTGTTGGCGTCCGTGATCACCCAGTGGCGCGAAATCAGCTGGGCCGCGACGGTGCCCGTGTTCTTGATCGTGATGGTGTAGGTGAACACGTGCTGCGTCCGCTCCGGGTGGGATTGCTCCGGCAGGTATTGGGTCCTGACGGTGATCTCGAAATCGTAGGCGGGCATCGGTGTTCCTTGTTTGATTGGCAAAAGAGCGCGTGGCCAACATGATACAACGTCGGCCGAAAGCACGGCGTCGGCGTACAATGCTGGCTTTGTCTTAAGCAACCCCGGCCCACCATGACCACCTACCGCATCGCTCCCAGCATCCTGTCCGCCGACTTTGCCCGCCTGGGCGAGGAAGTGCGCAATGTCGTCGCCGCCGGCGCCGACATCATCCACTTCGACGTGATGGACAACCATTATGTCCCGAACCTCACCATCGGCCCGCTGGTATGCCAGGCCATCCGTCCGCACGTGCAGGTGCCGATCGACGTCCACCTCATGGTCAAGCCGGTCGACCGCATCATCCCCGATTTCGCCAAGGCCGGTGCCGACATCATCACCTTCCACCCGGAAGCGTCGGAACACATCGACCGCACGCTGCAGCTCATCCGCGACAACGGCTGCAAGGCCGGCCTCGTGTTCAACCCGGGCACCCCGCTGCACCACCTGGAACACGTGATGGACAAGATCGACATGATCCTCATCATGTCCGTCAACCCGGGCTTCGGTGGCCAGTCGTTCATCCCGGAAGCGCTGAAGAAGATCGCGCTCGCGCGCCGCATGATCGATGAATCGGGCCGCGACATCATGCTGGAGGTCGACGGCGGCATCAAGGCCGACAACATCGCCGCTGCCGCCGCAGCCGGCGCCGACACGTTCGTGGCCGGCTCCGCCATCTTCGGCAAGCCGGACTACAAGGCCGTCATCGACGCGATGCGCGCCGAACTGGCTACCGTCGCGAAGAAGGCTGCGTAATGAAAAGCGGCGCTGCGGCGATCCGGGCCGCCATCATCGACCTGGACGGCACGATGCTGCACACCGTGCCGGATTTCGAGCTCGCGCTGAACGGCATGCGCGCGGAATTCGGCCTGGCGCCGATCACCCAGCAGATCATCGAACCGATGGTCGGCAAGGGCTCGGAGAAGCTGATCCGCGACGTGCTGGCCCGCGACTTCGACACGGATCGCATCGACGCCGTGTTCGACGACGCGATGGCCGCCTACCAGCGCCACTACCTCGCCATCAACGGCGAACGCGCGACGCTGTATCCGCACGTGATCGAAGGCCTGCAGGCCCTGAAGGACCTGGGCCTGCGCCTCGCGTGCGTGACCAACAAGCCCGTCGCGTTCACCCAGCCGCTGCTGGCGAAGAAAGGTCTCACGCCGTACTTCGAACTGGTGTACGGCGGCGACTCGTTCCCGCGCAAGAAGCCCGATCCGATGCCGCTGCTGCAGGTGTGCCGCGACTTCGACGTGGAGCCGGCGCGCGTGGTCGCGATCGGCGACTCCAGCAACGACGCCGAAGCGGCGCGCGCGGCCGGGTGTTTCGTGTTGTCGGTCCCGTATGGCTACAACCACGGAAAACCTGTGCAAAGTATTAATTCCGATGGTATAGTTGGTTCGCTACTTGAAGCGGCTGAACTGATCAGCGCTCATAACAAAGCCAACTCCTAAACCATCTACTCCATGTTTTTCGCCAAAAAACACATCGTCAACCCAACCGGTGCCCATGAGGCCTGGCTGTGGCGACGCTGGCAATCCTGGTCCATCTGACCCAAGCTGATTGCTGCCGGTGCACGCCCTGTGCACATAGATACCGGCAGGTTTTTTTGAAGAAATCGCCGCCCGTTCCCCTTCCCTGCGGGCGGCCCGGAGAAAAGCATGACCGAACTCGAATTCAAATCGCTCGCCACGCAAGGCTATAACCGTATTCCCCTGATCGCGGAAGCATTTGCCGATCTCGAAACCCCGCTCACCTTGTACCTGAAGCTGGCCCAGAGCCAGGACGCCGGCAAGAACACGTTCCTGCTCGAGTCCGTGGTCGGCGGCGAACGCTTCGGCCGCTACTCCTTCATCGGCCTGCCGGCCAGGACGCTGCTGCGCACGCGCGGCAACGTCACGACGGTCGAGAAGAACGGGGAAGTCATCGAGACGCACGAAGGCAATCCGCTCGACTTCATCGAGGCCTATCAATCGCGCTTCAAGGTCGCGCTGCGCCCGGGCCTGCCCCGCTTCTGCGGCGGCCTGGCCGGCTACTTCGGCTACGACACCGTGCGCCACATCGAGAAGAAGCTGGCGCACACGGCGCCGCACGACGAACTGGACCTGCCGGAAATCCAGCTGATGGTGACGGAAGAACTGGCGGTGATCGACAACCTGTCGGGCAAGCTGTACCTGATCGTGTATGCCGATCCGTCCCAGCCCGAGGCCTATAACAAGGCCCGCCAGCGCCTGAAGGACTTGCGCGTGATGCTGCGCCGGAGCGTGGACGCACCGGTGACGTCGAGCTCCGTACGGACCGAGGCCGTGCGCGACTTCAGCAAGGAAGACTACCTGAAGGCCGTCGCCGTCGCGAAGGAATACGTGATGGCGGGCGATTTGATGCAGGTGCAGATCGGCCAGCGCATCCGCAAGCCGTACGTGGATTCGCCGCTGTCGCTGTACCGCTCCCTGCGCTCGCTGAACCCGTCGCCGTACATGTATTACTACAACTTCGGCGACATGCAGATCGTGGGTTCGTCGCCCGAGATCCTGGTGCGCAACGAGAAGGACGCCGACGGCGGCCGCAAGGTGACGCTGCGCCCGATCGCCGGCACCCGCCCGCGCGGTTCGACGCCGGAACGCGACGCCGAGCTGGCGCACGAACTGCTGAACGATCCGAAGGAAGTGGCGGAACACGTGATGCTGATCGACCTGGCGCGCAACGACATCGGCCGCATCGCCACGACCGGCAGCGTGAAAGTCACGGACCAGATGGTCATCGAGAAGTACTCGCACGTGCAGCACATCGTCTCCAACGTGGAAGGCACGCTCAAGGACGGCATGTCGAACCTGGACGTGCTGCGCGCCACCTTCCCGGCCGGCACCTTGACGGGTGCGCCGAAGGTGCGCGCGATGGAAATCATCGACGAGCTCGAGCCCGTGATGCGCGGCATCTACGGCGGCGCCTGCGGTTATCTCTCCTTCGGCGGCGAGATGGACGTGGCGATCGCGATCCGCACGGGCGTGATCAAGGACGGCAACCTGTACGTGCAGGCGTCGGCGGGCATCGTCGCGGATTCCATCCCCGAGATGGAATGGCTGGAAACGGAACACAAGGCGCGCGCCGTGCTGCGCGCGGCCGAGCAAGTGCAAGACGGACTGGATGGGGAGATCTGACATGCTGCTCATGATCGACAACTACGACTCGTTCACCTACAACATCGTGCAGTACTTCGGTGAGCTGGGCGAGGAAGTGCGCACCGTGCGCAACGACGAGATCACCCTGGAAGAGATCGCGGCCCTGGACCCGGACCGCATCTGCATCTCGCCGGGCCCGAAGTCGCCGAAGGATGCCGGCGTGTCGGTGGACGTGCTGCGCGAATTCAAAGGGAAGAAGCCGATCCTCGGCGTGTGCCTGGGCCACCAGGCCATCGGCGAAGCGTTCGGCGGCAAGATCATCCGCGCCAAGCAGGTCATGCACGGCAAGACGTCGAAGATCGCGCACATCGGCGAAGGCGTGTTCAAGGGCCTGCCGAGCCCCTTCACGGTGATCCGCTACCACTCGCTGGCGATCGAGCGCGCGTCGCTGCCGGCGTGCCTGGAAGTGACGGCGTGGACGGACGACGGCGAGATCATGGGCGTGCGCCACAAGGAATTCGATATCGAGGGCGTGCAGTTCCACCCCGAGTCGATCCTGTCGGAGCACGGGCATGCGATGCTGAAGAACTTTCTGGAGCGCTGACAAGCGAACCTCGCCCTGCCGTCGTTCCCGCGCAAGCGGGAACCCATGCTGAGCACCCGAAGTCGTTTCATGTCGCGATGCTGCAAACTGTCTATGGATTCCCGCTTGCGCAGGAATGACGGATCGAAAGCGCGTGGCGACAACCGATTTCCAAGAACTGGACCTGCCATGATCACCCCACAAGAAGCCCTCCTCCGCTGCATCGAGCACCGTGAAATCTTCCACGACGAGATGCTGCACCTGTTCCGCCAGATCATGTCCGGCGAAATCTCGCCGACGATGGTCGCCGCGCTGACCATGGGCCTGCGCGTGAAGAAGGAAACCATCGGCGAAATCACCGCCGCGGCGCAGGTGATGCGCGAATTCTCCACCAAGGTCCCGATGGCCGACACGACGCACCTCGTCGACATCGTCGGCACCGGCGGCGACGGCGCGCACACCTTCAATATCTCGACGGCGTCGATGTTCGTCGCCGCCGCGGCCGGCGCGCGCGTCGCGAAGCACGGCGGGCGCAGCGTGTCGTCGTCGTCCGGCAGCGCTGACGTCATCGAATCGCTGGGCGCGCACATCGACCTGAAGCCCGAGCAGATCGCCCAGTCGATCGCGCAGACGGGCATCGGCTTCATGTTCGCCCCGAACCACCACGCCGCCATGAAGAACGTGGCCGCCGTGCGCCGCGAGATGGGCGTGCGCAGCATCTTCAACATCCTCGGGCCGCTGACGAATCCGGCCGGCGCGCCGAACATCCTGATGGGCGTGTTCCACCCGGACCTCGTCGGCATCCAGGTACGCGTGCTGCAGCGCATCGGCGCCCAGCATGCGCTCGTCGTCTGGGGCCGCGACAACATGGACGAAGTCTCGCTCGGCGCCGGCACGATGGTCGGTGAACTCGTCAACGGCGAGATCCGCGAATACGAGATCCACCCGGAAGACTACGGCCTCGCGATGATCGCCAGCCGCAACCTGAAAGTGGCAGACGCCACCGAGTCCAAGGCGCGCATCATGGAAGCGCTGCGCGGCGAACCGGGGCCGGCGCACGACATCGTGGCGCTGAACGCGGGCACCGCGCTGTACGCGGCCGGCGTGGCGGCATCCATCGAGGACGGCCTGCAGCGCGCGCGCACCGCCATCGCGTCGGGTGCGGCGCTGGCGAAGCTCGACCAGTTCGTGAGCGTCACGCGCCAGCTCGGCGCGGCGAGCTGACATCATGTTCGGCATCCACGACCTCGCGCTGTTCGTCGTGTCCGGCCTGCTGCTGAACATCATGCCGGGCCCGGACTCCCTGCTCATCATGACGCGCAGCGCGACGCAGGGCTGGCGCGCCGGCAGCGCGGCGGCCCTCGGCATCGGCACGGGCACCTTCGTGCACATTGTCGCGGCGGCCCTCGGCCTGTCGGCGATCCTCGCGACGTCCGCGGCCGCATTCACCGTCGTCAAGCTGGCGGGCGCCGCGTACATCCTGTACCTCGCTGTCGGCATGCTGCTCAGCAAGCGCGGCGACGGCGTCGACAAGCCGCTCACCGTCACCCCGCTGCCCCTGCGCCGCATCTACGCACAAGGCATCCTGACGAACGTGCTGAATCCGAAGGTGGCACTGTTCTTCCTCGCCTTCGTCCCGCAATTCATCGACGCGAACGCACCGCACAAGGCGGCCGCATTCCTGATCCTGGGCGCCATCTTCAACATCAACGGCATGTTGTGGTGCCATGCGCTGGCGCTGTTCACCGCGCAGGCACGCGCCCGTCTGAAACTGAATCCCGCCGTCACGCAATGGCTCAACCGCGCCACCGGCGGCCTGTTCGTCTGGCTCGGCGTCAAGCTGGCGCTGGCGAAACCACACTGAATACCATCATGTCCGATATCCTGAACAAGATCCTCGACGTCAAAGCCACGGAAGTCGCCGCGGCCAAGCGGCAGCGCGATTTCAACAGCCTGCGCCGCGACGTCGAAAGCGATGCCGCCCTGCGCGCCGACCTGCGCGGCTTCGAGGCCAGCCTGCGCCGCAGCATCGCCGCGGGCCGCGCCGGCGTGATCGCCGAAGTGAAAAAAGCGTCGCCGTCGAAAGGCGTGATCCGCGCCGACTTCCGTCCGGCCGACATCGCCCGCAGCTATGCGGCAGGCGGCGCATCCTGCCTGTCCGTCCTGACCGACGTGCAATTCTTCCAGGGCTCGCCCGAGTACCTGAAACAGGCGCGCGCCGCGTGCGACCTGCCCGTGATCCGCAAGGATTTCATCATCGACCCATACCAGGTTTACGAGGCCCGCGCCATGGGTGCGGACGCGATCCTGCTGATCGTCGCTGCGCTGGATCATGGCCTGATGGCCGAACTGGAAGCGTGTGCCCAGGAACTCGGCATGGACGTGCTGGTCGAAGTCCATGACGGCGACGAACTGGATGCGGCCCTGAAGCTCAATACGCGCCTGCTGGGCATTAACAACCGCAACCTGCGCACCTTCGAGGTCACGCTCGACACGACCATCGGCCTGCTGCCGCGCATTCCGGCGGAACGGCTCGTGGTCACGGAGTCCGCGATCCTGGCGCCCGCCGACGTCAAGCGCATGCGCGACGCCAACGTGCATGCGTTCCTCGTGGGCGAAGCGTTCATGCGCGCGCCCGATCCCGGCACGGAACTCAAGCGCTTATTTGATGAGTAATCGACTGTCATGAACACGATCATCCGCCCAGGCCTCGTTCTCATCACGCTGATCGCAGGCTTGAGTGGATGCGCGAGCGTCAGGACGGCCACCGAGGCCGTCACCTCTTCCGTCGAACGTATCTTCCATCCCGCCCCGCCGACGGCCCCCGCGCCCGCGGGCCTGGACGACTACAAGACCCAGGTCGCGCACCACGTGGCCGACCACAATCCCGAACGCGCCTACACGGGCACCTTGCCGCCCATGCTGTCGGCCATTGTCGTGCTCGAAATCACCGTCGACCGCGACGGCCAGCTGGCGGACGTGGCCGTGCGGCGCTCGCGCAATCCCAATGCGTCCGAGATCGCGCTGGCGTCCGTGCGGCGCAGTGCGCCGCTGCCGCCCCCGCCGGCGGGCCGGCTCACGTTTTCCGAGACCTTCCTGTTCGCGGACGGCGAGCGGTATCAGCTGCGCAGCCTGGCGGGGCCGCAGGCGTCGGAATACACGTCGCCGTGACCATGCGCCAGGGGTGCGCCTGCTCGGCAATATTCAGTCTATAATCGTCCGTTACATTTTATAGATTTGATAACAATGTCAACTGTGCAGCGCAGGAATAACGTCCGGGTGGCCGGCACCGGCCCGGCGACGATGGTGTTTGCCCACGGCTTCGGCTGCGACCAGACCATGTGGCGCTTCCTGGCGCCGGCTTATGAGGATCGCTTCCGCACGATCGCGTTCGACCTGGTCGGCAGCGGTGGTTCCGACCTGTCCGCGTACGACCGCGACAAGTACGGCACCCTGCACGGCTACGCTGACGACCTGCTCGAGATCGTCGACGAATGCGCGACCGGTCCCGTCATCTTCGTCGGCCACTCCGTCAGCACGATGATCGGCCTGCTGGCCACGATCAAGGCGCCGGAAAAATTCGTCGCGCAGGTCATGGTGGGCCCGTCGCCCTGCTACATCAACGACGGCGACTACGTCGGCGGGTTCAGCCGGGAAGACATCGACGAGCTGCTCGAGACAATGGACGCCAATTACCTCGGCTGGTCGAGCAGCCTGGCGCCCGCGATCATGGGCGTGCCCGACCGTCCGGAACTGCGCACGGAGCTAACCGAGAGTTTTTGCCGCAACGATCCCGAAATCGCCAAGCATTTCGCCCGCGTGACGTTCCTGTCCGACCACCGCGCGGACGTGCCCCGTTCGACCGTGCCGGCGTTGATCCTGCAATGCAGCGATGACCTCGTGGCGCCCCGTGCCGTCGGCGACTTCCTGCACCGGCGCCTGCCGGACAGCGTCCTGCACGTCATCGAGAACGTCGGTCATTGCCCGCACATGAGCGCGCCCACGGAAAGCTCGCGCGCCATCGACAACTTCCTCGCGCACGCACTGCGCTGACATCCGTGCCGACCGCGCCCTCCGGCGACATCCTGTTCGACCAGGCCGCCTGCGCGCTGCTGCTGACGGCGTCCGACGGCGTGATCCTGAAGGCGAACAACATGGCGTGCACGTGGCTCGGCTATGCGGAGGAGGCACTCGTCGGCAAGGTGCGCATGCAGGATCTGCTGCCGGTGGGCGCCCGTCTGTTCTACCACACGCATTGCCAGCCGATCCTGCAGGCGCAGGGCTCCGTGGCCGAGATCCAGGTCGACCTGCGCAACAAGCGCCAGGAGCGCCTGCCCATGCTGATCAACATCAGCCGCCGCCAGGAAGCGGACGGCATGATTGACCACTGGGCCCTGTTCAAGGCATCGGACCGCCGGGCCTACGAACGGGAACTGCTGACGGCCCGCAAGGCCGCGGAAGCGGCGCTGGACGCGCGCCGCAGCGCCGAGGAGGAATTACAAAGGTTGAATGCGCAGCTGTCGGCCGCGGACCGGCGCAAGGACGAATTCCTCGCAACCTTGTCGCATGAACTGCGCAACCCGCTCGCCCCGATGCGCAGCGCGCTCGACATCCTCAAGCTGAAGTTCGGCCAGGGAACGGACAACCGCCTGCTCCAGGCGTTCGACCGGCAGATGCGCCACATGACGCGCCTCGTCGACGACCTGATGGAAGTCTCGCGCATCACGCAGGGCCGCATGCAGCTGCAACGCGCGCCGGTGGAATTGTCGGCCCTCGTGCAGGGCGCGGCACACGACCTCGCCGCGACGATGGAAGCGGCGCGCCACACGCTGCGCGTCGCCATCGCCGAACCGCCCGTGATCGTGGACGGCGATGCGACGCGCCTCGCGCAGGTCGTCATCAACCTGCTGACCAATGCCGCCAAGTACACGCCGGATGGCGGGACGATCGAACTGCACCTGTCGTGCGACGACGGCGTGGCCGAGATCCAGGTGCGCGACAACGGCATCGGCCTGCCCGCCTCGGCGCTCGCCACCGTCTTCGACATGTTCTCGCAACTCGAACCGGCGCTCGAACGCTCGAAAGGCGGGCTCGGGATCGGCCTGGCGCTCGTGCGCGGGATCATCGAACTGCACGGCGGCAGCGTGCATGCGGACAGCCCTGGGCCGGGCCTGGGCAGCACGTTCACGATCCGGCTGCCGCTGGCGCAAGGCAGCGTGTGCGCGCCATCGTTACAGGCGCCGTCCCGAACGGCGGCGCCGGCCCAGCTGCGCATCCTCGTCGTGGACGACAACGAGGACGCCGCCGAGACGCTGGCGATGACGCTGGAGCTGCACGGCTGCGAGGTCAGAACGGCGGCGACGGCCGCCCGCGCGCTGGAGATGCTGCCCGGCTTCGCGCCCGCCGCGGCCCTGCTCGACATCGGCCTGCCGGACATGAACGGCTACGAACTGGCGCGCCGCGTGCGCCAGTTGCCCGCGGGGGCCGGCATCACGCTGGTCGCGACGACCGGGTGGGGGCAGCAGAAGGACCGCGAGCGGGCGTTCGCGGCCGGGTTCGACCGTCACCTCACCAAGCCGATCGATTTCGATCTCTTGCGATCCTATCTGCCGAATTAACTTGCGCTCGGCCGCTTCACCGCCGGCCCCTTGCGCGTGCCCGGCACCACCGAGATCTGCACGCACGGCACGCGGTCGCCCTGCAGGGTGACGTCGAACGCCATCAGCTCGTCGCGGCGGAACGCGTGCACGGTCACGGTGTCGCCCACACGGTAGCGCGCGAACAGCTGGTCCAGGTTGGACGGGTTGCCGTTCACGCGCAGGCTGTCGATGGCGATCAGGATGTCGCCGGCCGACAGGCCCGCCTGGTGCGCCGCGCCGCCTTCGTGCACCTGCGTCAGCTTGACGCCGGCGGCGTCGCGGCCGATGCCGGCGTCCAGCGACGGCTTGGCGTTCTTGCGCTCTTCGGTCACCTTCACGCTGAACGGCGCGTACAGCTTGGCCAGCGGGATGTCGTCCGTGCCGCGGATGTAGCGGTCGAAGATCGGCTTCAACCGCACGCCGCTCACCTCGTCGAACAGGCTTTCCACCTCCTGCTCCGTGACCCCGCGCCCACCTCCTTCCTTGCCTTTGTAGAAGTCGCGGCCGTAGCGGTCCCACAAGGCGAGCATGATGTCGTCCAGCGACTTCGCGCCTTCCGTCTTCGCGCGGATCGTCAGGTCGAACGCGAGGCCGATCAGCGAACCCTTGGTGTAATAGCTGATGATCGCGTTCGGCGCGTTCTCGTCCTGGCGGTAGTACTTGCTCCAGGCGTCGAAGCTGGAATCGGCGATGCTCTGCTTCGTGCGGCCCGTGCCGCGCAGGACGCTGCCGACGGTCTTGCCGAGCAGCTTGAAGTACGTGGCCTCGCTGATGATCCCGCTGCGCACGAGCATCAGGTCGTCGTAATAGCTGGTGAAACCCTCGAACAGCCACAGCAGCGGCGTGTAGTTCTCGACCTGCAGGTCGTACGGCGCGAACCCGGCCGGCTTGATGCGCTTGACGTTCCAGGTGTGGAAATATTCGTGGCTGCACAGCCCCAGGAACTTGATGTAGCCCTCGTTCGGCTCGGCCATCTTCGGCGCGGCCGTCGACGGCAGGTCGGTGCGCGCGCAGATCAGCGCCGTCGACGCGCGGTGTTCCAGGCCGCCGTAGCCGTCGCCGACGACCATCGTCAGGAACACGTAGCGGTCCATCGGCGCCTTCTTCGTCTTTGGCTCGAAGAACGCGATCTGCGTTTCGCAGATGGCTTTCAGGTCTTTTTCCAGGCGCGCCATGTCCAGGTTCGGCACGCGGCCCGTGATCACGATGTCGTGGCGCACGCCGTGCGCGGTAAAGCCGCCCAGCACGAAATCGCCCATCTCGACGGGGTGGTCGATCAGTTCATCGTAGTCGCCCGCGACATAGGTACCGAAGCCGTAGCGCTTCGCGCCCGCCTCCGGCAGCGACGTGGCCACGCGCCACGTGCGGGCGGCCGGGTCGCCCGGGCGCTGGATGTCGACCTGGTGCGGGCGTGCTTCCTGGCCCACGACGCGCAGGAACACGCTCGTGCCGTTGAAGAAGCCGTGGGTCTGGTCCAGGTGGGCGGCGCGCACCGACAGGTCCCACGCGTACACCTCGTAATGCAAGGTCAGCGGCCCGGCGGCGGGCGCGGCCTGCCAGCTATGCTTGTCCAGCTTCGTGAGACGGACCGCTTCTCCCCCGGCCTCGGCGCGGATGCGCACGATGTTGCGGGCGAACTCGCGGATCATGTAGCTGCCCGGGATCCAGGCCGGCAGCGCAAGCACCTGCCCGCCCGGATGCGGCTCCGCCACGGTGACGGTGACGTTGAACAGGTGCCCGGCGAGGTCCTTCGGGACGATGGTGTACTGGATGGCCGGCGGCTGCTTCTGGGGTGCTTTTTTCATATGGCGTGAACAATCTCTCTCCGATGCGCCGTAGTGTAACGGCATTTTTCAGAAAAAAGGGTGTTCACACCGTTGGGCTGACGCTCCCGTCATGTCGCCCGGCAGGTCGATGTCGCGCAAGATCCCCGGGTCGTCGACCGGGATTTCCGTTACGGGAAAGGTGCGCAGCAGGCGCCGTGCCCCCTCGTCGCCGCGCAAGGCCAGCAATGCGTCCAGGTGCACGGCCCCGAAACCGACCGGATTGCCCCGCCGCCCATCCAGCACGGGTGCCGCGATGCCCGCGCCGGCCGCCAGCGCGTCGGCGAGGCGGCGCAGCGTGGCCGGATCCACCCAGGGCATGTCGCCCAGCGCCACGAGCCAGGCCTGCGGGTTCGCTGGCAGCGAATGGCGGATGGCATGCGTGAGCGAAGCTGCCATGCCGCTGTCGGCATCCGGGCACACGGTCACGTCGCACCCGAGCGCGGCCAGCCGCTCGCCGACGCCGGCGTCAAGCGGCGGCACGACGGCGATCACGCGCGGCACCGCCGTCATCAGCGTGCGCGCGCTCGCCACGACGACAGGCTCCCCGTCCAGCGGCTGCAACAGTTTGTTGCACTGCCCGGCCGGATCGAAACGGCGCCCCCGGCCGGCCGCCAACAAAATGCCGACCGGGGACACGCTCACGCCGCCGCCAGGTCGAACGGCAGCTTGCGCAGGCGCTTGCCGGTCAGCTTGAACACGGCATTGGCCAGCGCCGGCGCCAGCGGCGGCAGGCCGGGTTCGCCCATGCCCGTCGGCGGATCCTGGGACGGCACGATGAACACGTCCACCTGCGGCATGTCGTTCATGCGCGCCACCGTGTAGTCGCCGAAGTTCTGCTGTTCGACGACGCCGTCCTTCAGCGTGATGCGCGCACCCGGCAGCGTCGTGCCGAGGCCCATCAGCGCGGCACCCTGCACTTGCGCTTCGATGGACATCGGGTTGACGGGCAGGTTGCAATGCACGGCGGCCGTGACCTTGTGCACCTTCGGGCTGCCGTCGACGATCGACGCCTCGACGACGTAGGCGACGACCGTGTTGAACGACTCGTGCAGCGCGACGCCGTATGCGTGCCCTTTCGGCAGCGTCTTCTTGCCATAGCCGGACTTCGCCACGGCCAGGTCCAGCGCCGCGTGATGGCGCGCGTGCTTCGCGTCGATCAGCTTCTTGCGGTACGCGACCGGGTCCTGGCCGGCCGCATGGGCCGCCTCGTCGATCAGCGTCTCCATCACGAACGCCGTGTGCGTGGACCCGACGGAGCGCCACCACAGCACGGGCACGTTGGCTTTCACCGCATGCGCCGTCAGGTTCAGCGGCACGTCGTACGGCTCGCCCATGCCTTCGACCATCGTGGCGTCGACGCCGTTCTTGACCATCATCGGTTCGAACGGGGTGCCGCTGATGATCGACTGGCCGACGATCGTGTGGTCCCACGCGACGATGTTGCCGCCGGCGTCCAGGCCGATGTCCGCGCGGTGGATGTGCGACGGACGGTAGTAGCCGCCACGGATGTCGTCCTCGCGGCTCCAGATCAGCTTCACCGGACCCGCATGGCCCGCCGCTTTGTAGGCCTTGGCGATATTGACGGCTTCCACGATGAAGTCCGACGTCGGCACGGCGCGCCGGCCGAAGCCGCCGCCCGCCATCATCGTGTTCAGGGTGACCTGCTCGGGCTTCAGGCCGGCCGTCGCGGCGGCCGCGGCCTGGTCGATGGTCTGGAATTGCGAGCCGACCCACAAGGTGCAGGCGTCGTCCTTCAGGTCGACCGTGCAGTTGATCGGTTCCATCGGCGCGTGCGCCAGGTACGGGAATTCGTAGACGGCCGAGATCTTTTTGGCCGCGCCCGCGAGCTTCGACGTATCGGCCTTGCGCGCGACGGCGCCCGGCGTCTTCGCCAGTTCCGCGAACTGCGCCAGCTGCCTGCCGCTGTCGACTTTTTCGACGGCGCTCGTGTCCCACTCGATGGCGAGCAGGTCGCGCGCCTGCTTGGCGGGCCAGTAGCCGTCGGCGACGACGGCCACGCCGCGGCCGCCCCGGTCCACCGGAATCTCCAGCACGGCGATCACGCCGCGCACGGCCTTGGCCTTCGATGCATCGAACTTCGCCACCTTCGCGCCGAACACGGGCGGGTGCGCGACGACGGCGACCTTGGTGCCGGCCGGCTTGACGTCGAGGCCGAACTGCTGGCGGCCCGTCGACTTGGCGCGGGCGTCCAGGCGCGGCATCGGCTTGCCGATGTAGCGGAACGCCTTCTGGTCCTTCAGCGTGACGGTCTGCGGCACCGGCAGGGCCATCGCCGCTTCGGCCAGCGATCCATAGGTCGCCTTCTGGCCCGCCGGGCCGTAGACGACGCCCTTCGCCGTGCGGCACTGGGACGGATCCGCCTTCCATTGCTGCGCGGCCGCCTGGACCAGCATCGCGCGGGCGCGGGCGCCTATTTCGCGGTATTGCGCGAACGAGTGGGCGATGGTGCCCGAGCCGCCCGTCATCTGGATGCCGAAGGCCGGGTCCTTGTACACGTCGGCGGCCGGCGCGAGCTCGCTGCGCACCTGGCTCCAGTCGGCGTCGAGTTCGTCCGCGATCACCATCGGCAGTGCCGTGTGCACGCCCTGGCCGAACTCGAGGCGGTTGACGATCACGGTCACCGTGTTGTCCGGCGCCACGCGCAGGAAGGCGTTCGGGGCGTAGACGGTGGGCTTGGCGGCATCCGCGGCGCGGGCGAAGCGGCCGCCCGTCGGCAGCACGAAGCCCAGCACGAGACCACCGGTGGCAAGCGTGCCGGCCTTCAGGAACCCGCGGCGCGAGGTCGGGGCAAAGCGGCCGGCGGGAGTCACATGTTTCACCTGTTCGAATAGCATGCGGGCCTCCTTATGCCAGGGTTTTGGCGGCATCCTTGATGGCCGCGCGGATGCGTTGGTAGGTGCCGCAGCGGCAGATGTTGCCGCTCATGGCGTTGTCGATGTCGGTGTCGGTCGGCTTCTTGTTCACGCGCAGCAGGGCCGTGGCGCTCATCACCTGGCCGCTCTGGCAATAACCGCACTGCGGGACATCATGCTTGACCCACGCGTCCTGCACGGCCTTGCCGACCTTGTCGGATTCCATCGCTTCGATGGTCGTGATCTTGTGGCCCGCGGCGGCGGAGATCGGGGTGACGCAGGAACGGATCGCCTGCCCGTCCAGGTGCACGGTGCAGGCGCCGCACAGCGCGGCGCCGCAGCCGAACTTGGTGCCGGTCATGTTCAGGTTGTCGCGCAGCGTCCACAGGATGGGCGTGGAGGGATCGGCGTCGACCTGGACGTCGCGCCCGTTGATGTTCAATGTGAGCATGTCTTCTCCCTTGTTTTGGCTTGTTGGTGTAGTCGTAAAAAACCCGGCGGTGCCGGGCTTTTCGTGTTACTGCTTGAGGGCGGCCAGTTTGGCCTCGAGCGTTTTCTGGTCGACGGCGCCCGGAATCCGGCTGCCGTCCGAGAAGAAGATCGCCGGCGTGCCGGTGATGTGCAGCTTCTGGCCCAGCGCCAGCACCTTCTCGTTCGGCGACTCGCAGCTCGCCGGCGCGGCCGGTGCCGGCTTGTTGTTGATCATCCAGTCATCCCAGGCCTTGGCGCGGTCCGGGGCGCACCAGACATTCTTCGATTTCTCGAACGAGTCCGGCGACAGGATGTTGTACAGGAACGTGTAGATCGTCACGTTGTCCATGTTCTTCAGCGTCGTCTGGCGCAAGCGCTTGCAGTAGCCGCAGTTCGGGTCTTCGAACACGGCGATCACGCGCTTGCCGTCGCCCTTGACCTGCTTGATGGCGTCGTTCAGCGGCAGGTCCGAGAACTTGATCTTGTTGACGTCGTCGATGCGCTCGCGGGTCAGGTCGCGCGTCGTCTTGGCATCGTAGACGTGGCCGATGATGAGGTACTCACCTTTCTTGTCCGTGTACAGGATGTCACCGGCGACGCGCAGTTCGTACAGGCCGGCGTACGGCGTTTCCTTGATCGACTCGATCTTGGCGCCGCCAAGGCGCGGTTCGATCGCCTTCTTGATGTTCGCCTCGACCGAATTCTGCGCGCCGACGCACGACGTGATCAGGCCGGTCGCCAGCAGAACGGCGAGCTTCGTTTTACCCATGAAATGAATTCCTTAAAGATGTGCCGCGTTACCTGCCCATCGCGTGGGCGATCAGCCGTCGCTTGACCAGAGGCAACTTATCCAGCAAGTTTAATCCTAAATTGCGAACGACGCGCACGGGCTCCAGATTTGCGCCGAACAGGCGCTCCAGGCCATCCGTGGCAAGTTGCATCAGCAATACGTCTTCCTTGCGCGCCCTCGCGTAGCGCGCCAGCAGGCGCTCGTCGCCGAGGCCCTGGTGGTCGTCGCGCGCGGCGAGCGTGTCGAGCAGCGCATTGACGTCGCCGAAGCCCAGGTTCATGCCGTGCCCGGCCAGCGGATGCACCGCGTGGGCCGCGTCGCCGATGAGCGCGACGCGCGGCGCCGTGATCGCGTGCGGGCGCACGAGCGCCAGCGGGATCGCCTTGACGTCTTCCGGCTGCAGCGGCTTCAGCAGGCCCAGCTTGTTCTCCGAATACTCGCCCAGGCGGATCGCCAGCTCGCCCAGCGATTCGTTCATGATCGTGTCCGCCAGCGTATCCGGCGCGGACCACACGAGCGACACTTTGTTTCCGGGCAGCGGCAGTAGCGCGACGATGCCTTCCTTACACGTGAACCATTGATAAGCGACGTTGTGATGCGGCTGTTCGCACGCAAAATTCGCCACGATGGCGCGCTGGTGGTACGAGCGGTAATCGATGCCGATGTCGCACTGCCCGCGCACCCAGGAATCGCGGCCGTCGGCGCCGACCAGCAGCTGGGCCGCGAGCACCTTGCCGTCTTCCAGCTCGACCTCGACGTCGTCCGCGCTGCTCACGATGCGGCAGGCGCGTCCCGTGACGGTCTCGACGTTCTGGGCGAAGCGCAGTGCCGCGTCGAGCGCCTGGTTCAGGTTGCTGTCCTCGACGATCCACGCGAGCGAGCCCGCATGGGCGCCGAACGCATCGAAGCCGAGATGGCCGCCCTGCTCCCCGTCGCCCTGCACGTCCATGGCGTCGACGGGCGCCACGCGCGCCATGTCGAGCGCGCCCCAGACTTTCAGCGACGACAATAACGTATGCGCCGTATGGTTGAGCGCGTACACGCGCACGTCCCACGGCTTTTCGCCACCGGCCGGCGCTTCCGGTGCGTCCGGCCGCGCGGGCGGCACGAGCAAGGTGACGCTGTGCCCGGCCTGCGACAGGCCCAGGGCCGCCGTCTTGGCGATGGCGCCATTGCCGACGATGCAGATGTCGCTGCGGCGGTCGACGTTGCGATGATGTGCGGAGGAAGTGGTGTGTGTGCTCATGATGAACATTATAGACCTTCGCAGTGGCCTGCCTCCGGCGAACGGGACGGGCATATCGTCCTGGCCGTTGCCAAAAACTGCTCGACAGGTCTTGCGGCTTCGCAAACCCGTCGCTATAATCATGCCTCCTTTGGCCTGGTAGCTCAGTTGGTAGAGCAGAGGATTGAAAATCCTTGTGTCGGTGGTTCGATTCCGCCCCGGGCCACCAAAGTTTCAAGCGAAAACGCCGACCCTTGCAGGTCGGCGTTTTTGTTTTCAGGCTATCGATATTAAAACGCCATCCGCGGATGGCGTTTTATTCATACCTGTTTTATTTAGCCTGCTTGCGACGGCGCGAACGCAGCATTGCGCCGGCACCCAGCAGCATCAGCGCGGCCGATGCCGGTTCCGGAACTTTCACCGGCGGGATAACCGCGCCAAAACCGTCGATATAGGCATAACCC
Organism: Massilia cellulosiltytica; assembly: GCF_047325105.1. Taxonomy (NCBI): domain Bacteria; kingdom Pseudomonadati; phylum Pseudomonadota; class Betaproteobacteria; order Burkholderiales; family Oxalobacteraceae; genus Massilia; species Massilia cellulosiltytica. The sequence goes on from NZ_CP168562.1 coordinate 6,095,722, forward strand.
GTGTGTGCGGACGGCTGGCAATCGGCAGCCAGAATCGATAGCGTGAAATCGTGGCCCGACAGCGACGAATCGATCGCGAGCTGTTCGATTTGCCAGGCCGAGGTATAAAACAGGTCGCCATTCATGGTGAAACGGCTGTCGACGCCGCCGCCGCCGTCGCCGGCATTGTAGACGCGATTGATCAGGACCGTGCCCGTCGTATCGTCGGTCAGCGTGATCAGCAATTCGGCCGATTCATCGGCGGTGTGGCCGCCATTTTCCAGCACGGCTTTCCACGCGAAGAAGATATTCGATTCGGTGTAATTCGTCACTTTCTGGCTGAGGACCGATGCATTACCGCCGTCCGAAGTGTCTTCGACACGATACGAGTACTGGCCCGAATAAACGGTCGAACCCAGCAACGAGCCCAGCAACGGATCGACCGTGCCAGCGGCGTTGACGGCCGAGCGGGTTGCCGGCCCCGTGTACTTGCTGCCGCCCGGCAGGAAAGTGGCGGGCGACAGGCTCGCATTCAGCGTATCCCAACGATACCCTTCCCCAGTCGTCCAGCCGTTTGCATTGCCATCTTCAAAACCACCATTGATAAAGGCGCCGGCGTGTGCGGTACCGGTAACGGCGGTGAATGCGAGGGCAGCGGCCAGCGCGAATTTTAATTTCATCTCTGCGGTCCTTTCAAGTCAATAAAAGTTATAGGTGCGTTTAATGCACTGCGACACCTTAGCAATTCCTGTGCCAAGCACTTATCTACTTGAAAGAAAATGAATTTTTTAAAGCCGCATTGATATATATCCTATAACTGTTAAATACTCCGACATTTAAATCGGGTAAATCGGCGATCAAATATAAAACATATGTATTCGTTATACCCGATACGGCTTCATATTATGTGTATCCTTTTATTTGGCCCCGGAAAATATCGATTATCTCGATCAACTCTTGTATTCAAGCGGTACGCCACAATTGCAATACCTCTTCCGCGATTACATCGGGAAATTCCTCCTGAAAAAATAATTTTCCTTTTGGAACTCGATATATTCCCTGCGAGCGCGGGAATATACGGTCAAGATAAGCGGCATCCGCCATCGGAAAGATCACGTCGCTGGCGCCCCATACCATCCGCACCGGCACCGTGCTGCGTTTGAGCGCCGCCTCGATGCCCGCCAGCGGATTCGGCGCGAGCGCATTGTGGAATGCGTGGTACTGCCTGCGCCGCAACGGCGTGCTCACCATCGGTGCCACGTAGTAGTCGATGATGTCGTCCGTGAGCAGCGCCGGATCGTGGTACGCGGCCGCGCCGAACGTCGCGCGCGCCAGGTTCCCGTCGGCCAGCCACCGCGCGGTGTCGTCGGCCAGCGTGCCCGCACGGGCCATGTCGAGCACCGGCTGGATCAGTGGCGGCGGGCTGTTGGGCTCCGTGTCGCAGTTGGTGAGCACCAGCGTGCGCACCCGCGCCGGAAAGCGGACCAGGAACAGCTGCGCGACCGCGCCGCCGCTGTCGGAAGCGACGATGTCGGCCTGGCCGACGCCCAGCGCGTCCAGCAGCGCCGCCAGCATCGCCACCTGGGCGGCGGGCGCCACCGACTGATTTTCGGGGACCTGCGAGTAGCCGAGGCCCATGAAATCGGGGGCGATGCAGCGCCGGTACGGGGCGAGGCGGTCGAGCGCTCCGCGCCACTGGAAGCCGTTGAGCGGCGCCCCGTGCAGGAACAGCGCCGCCGCACCCGTGCCGCGCTCGACGTACGCGATGCGGCCGCACGGCAGGTCCACGTAGCGCCGCGCGTGGCGATAGCGTTCCACCTCCGTCTGCGCGGCCTGCGCACGGCCGGCCACGACGGCTGCCGCGGTCACATACAAGAAATCCCTGCGTTTCATGCTCGACTCTCCTTCGATGCGTTGGACATGGAAGGATGCTAGCGGCGCGCGCCGGTCCCCGCGCGCACCGGCGGCCGGCGGCGGACACAAACGGATGATTTCCTTGTACATTGGCGGAACGCGTACCGGAGGATGCGATGACCGACCGACCCTCTTGCTATCCCAGTCCAGCGGCGGCCCCGCTGCCGCTCCTCGACGTGCTGACGTCGCCGGTGCCGTCGGGCCGGTTCGATTCGCCCGTGGATGAACGTCATGTGCTGTGCCTTCACCTGGGCGGGCCGGTACCGGTGTCGTACCGGGCCGGCAAGGCCGAGCGGCAGGGCGTGCGCTTGCACGGCCAGTTCTGCGTCGTGCCGGGCGGCTCCAGCACCCGCTGGACCCTGTCCCGGCCGGCCACCTCGCTGCTGCTCCGGCTCGCGCCCGCGCACCTGCGCGCGACGGCCGACGACATGGGACGCGGCGCGCGCGCCTTCGACCTCGCGCCGGCGATCCACGTCCGCGATCCGCAGATCGAGCGCATCGGCTGGATGATGCAGGCCGAAGACCATGACGCCCACCCGGGCGGCCGCCTGTTCGCCGACAGTCTCGCATCGGCGCTCGCCGTGCGCCTCGTCGCGCTGCAGTCGCCTTCGAGGATCGCGCCGGCGCGGGCGCTGCCCGCCTGGCGCCTGCGCCACGTCATCGACTATATCGACGCCCACCTGGACCAGGACCTGACGCTCGCCGAACTGGCCGCCGTCGCGGGGTTCAGTCCTTCGCATTTCAAGGCCTTGTTCCGGCAGGCGACCGGTACGCCGGTCCACCGGTTCGTGCTCGAACGGCGCGTAGAACGGGCGCGGCTGCATCTGCTCGAGGGGCGGCTCAGCGTCACGGAAGTTGCGTTGGAAACCGGCTTCGCGCATCCGAGCCACATGGCGCGCTGGATGCGCCGGCTGCTGGGGCTCAGCCCTTCGCAGGTTCGTGCAAGCTAGGGGCGCGCGACAGCAATCACGTGCGCCTGGATCTTTCCATCCACCGGTCCTGGCCCGAACCGCTGCGCGATCGCCGCCGCCGCGTGCGCGGTCGCTTCCGCCAGACTGGAGGCCGCGATCTCGTTGCGCAGCGGCGTGCCCTGGCAATAGGCGATGGCCGGTATGTCCGGTGCGGCAGCCCGGCTGCGCGCGGCCAGCGTCGTGCACACGGGCGGCGTCGTGAAGCCGGCCCGCGCCAGGTCGTCCGCGATGGCGGCCAGGTCGTGGTAGCCATGCGGCGTGCGCGCGAGGAACCCGGGCGGGTCGAGAGGAAACGCCTGTGCCAGCGCGTCCGTGACGACGTGCGCGAAGTCGTTGTCTTCGATGCGGTCCCAGACGTTGAAGATGAATTGCCCGCCGGGACGCAGCACGCGCCGCGCCTCGGCATAGGCGGCCGCCTTATCGGGGAAGAACATGGCGCCGAACTGGCACACGACGGCGTCGAACGCGGCGTCGGGAAACGGCAGGCGCATGGCGTCCGCCTGCTGCCACTGGACGGGCCGCGCCGTGCCGGTGGCGACGGCCTGGTCGAGCATCGCCTGGTTGAGGTCGGTCGCGACGATCGTACTGGCCGCCGGCAGGCACGCCGCCAGCGCTCGCGTGACGACGCCCGTGCCGGCCGCGACCTCCAGCACGTGCGCGGGCCGCTCATGTGCGACCCGCGCCGCCAGGTCGTCCGCATAGGGCTGGAAGATGAGCGGCACGAGCAACCGGTCATAGAGCTGCGGAATGGAACCGCCAAACTTCGTATCGGCAAGCGTCATGGGACCTCCCCGGCATCGAAGCGGACAGCTTACGCCGTTTCGCTAGCGTTTGGGCGGCTGTCCGAACATCGAAAAATCCGGCAGCCTGCCACGCGCCTGCAGGTCGGCCGCGTCGCCGATGCGCAGAATGGTCGCCGGCCGGCCGTCGAACGCGGACCAGGCCGGCAAGCCCTTGCCGTTCGGCGTGCCCGTGCGCGCGAAGCTTGCCCACGTGTCGGCCAGGCGCGCGGCCAGCTGGCGGTCGTACGCGGACCACGGCCGCGGATCCTGGCCGAGATGATCGAACACGTACTGGATCTCCGCGCCATGCCCCGCTCCGCAGCCATAGCCGCACGGCGTCAAGGGTGCGGCCGGCCGGTGCGTGAAATAGTAGAGGTAGGGCCTGGCCTTGCCGTACTGCGCCTGCAGCCCCGCCCAGTACCACGTACGCCAGCCCCACCAGTCGGTCGTGAGCCTGTCGATGGACGCCCTGGCTTCGGCATCCGTCGCACCGGGATACGCGGCCAGCAGGGCGGCCGACGGCGCATGGCCCAGCAGCTTCGCCACGAGCGCCTTGTGGCTGGCGGCCGTGAACTTGTCGGTGCCGAGGATTTCCGGCGCGAGGTCCTTGCCCTCTTCCGCATTCCAGCCCGCGAGCAGGGGCACGTCGTTCTGGCGATGGTTGCGATACGTCGTCGTCAGGTCTTCGCGCAGCAGATGGCCGTCGACGATGGGATGCGGCGCCCACGCCGGTTTCTGCAGCGCGGCGACGGGCAGCGCGCGCAGGTCCGCCAGGCGCTTCGCGCCGACCGCCCCGGTGAACGCCACGCCCGCCTGTTCCGCGGTCGTGCGGTCGAACAAGACGTTCTCGCTGGCGTCGATCGGCATCGCGAAGTTGCCGCTCTGCGAGATCGCGCGCTGGAACAGGCCCTTGGCCAGCGGTGACGCGACGAGCACCGCGACCGATTCACCGCCCGCCGATTCGCCCATGATCGTGACGCGCGCCGGATCGCCGCCGAAGGCCGCGATATTCTGCCGCACCCAGCGCAGCGCCGCGACCTGGTCTTCCATGCCCTGGTTGCCCGACGCCTTGTCCGGCGACTCCGCCGTCAGCTCGGGATGGGCGAAGAAGCCGAAGATGCCGAGGCGGTAGTTGATGGTGACGACGACGACACCGCGCCGCGCCAGGTTGCCGCCGTCATAACCGGGCTGGGCGCCCGTGCCGCCGTAATAGCCGCCGCCGTGGATCCAGACGATGACGGGAAGCTTCTGCGCCTGCGCGGGCGCCCACACGTTCAGGTACAGGCAGTCTTCGCTTTTCGGATCCGGGATCCACGCCGCCGTCTGCGCGCAGGCCGGCGCGTAGGCCTGCGCGGTCTTCACGCCCTGCCACGGCACGACCGGCTGCGGCGCCCGCCAGCGCAGTTGGCCGACGGGCGGCGCCGCGAACGGCACGCCCTTGAATGCGTTCACGCCGTCGGCCGCCGTGCCGACGATCCGCCCTCCCGTGACCTGTACCGGGTCCGTCACCTGGGCCGCCTGGGCCATTCCAGCCAGCAGGCATCCGGCGACAACAGCCGCACCTTTCATGTCGTCTCCTCATATTTGTCGAAAAGACATTTTAGCGGGGCCAGTTTCTGGCAGGCCAGCGTGTCAAAAATAATTATCGAAATAATGGTTTTCGCGCTTGCAAAGCTTCAAAATCTCGGATACAGTTATCGACATAATGATTATCACGATAAGCAATTTACGGCAGCAGACCATCTGACCAATGACCGGAGAATCGACATGAACCAATCCATCGCCCGCACGCTGCGCAACGTCTTCGGCGCAGCCGCCCTCACCGTCGCGGCCATCGGCCCGGCCCACGCACAAACGTCCGACGCCTTCTCGTCCGTCAAGCAGATCAAGGCGGGCGTGCTGAACGTCGGCTACGTCGACGCGGGTCCCGCCAATGGTCCCGTGGTGATCCTGCTGCACGGCTGGCCGTACGACATCCACAGCTATGTCGACGTCGTGCCGCTGCTGACGAAGGCCGGCTACCGCGTGATCGTGCCCCATCTGCGCGGCTACGGCACGACCCGCTTCCTGGATCCGAAGGCCGTGCGGAACGGCGAACCGGCCGCGCTGGCGCAGGACGTCGTCGACCTGATGGATGCGCTGAAGATCGACAAGGCTATCCTGGCCGGCTACGACTGGGGTGCGCGCAGCGCCGACATCGTGGCCGCGCTGTGGCCCGAGCGTGTCAAAGGGCTGGTGTCCGTGAGCGGCTACCTGATCGGCAGCCAGGAAAGCGGCAAGCAGCCGCTGCCGCCGGCCGCCGAGCTGCAATGGTGGTACCAGTTCTATTTCGCCACCGACCGCGGCGCCGCCGGCTATGCGAAGAACCATCACGATTTCGCCAAGCTGATCTGGAAGACCGCGTCGCCGCAATGGCAGTTCGACGACCGCACGTTCGACCGCAGCGCGGCGTCGCTGGAGAACCCGGACCATGCCGCCATCACGATCTTCAACTACCGCTGGCGCCTCGGCCTCGTCCAGGGCGAAGCGAAATACGACAAGCTGGAACAGCGCCTGGCGACCTTCCCGGCCATCACCGTGCCGACGATCACCCTGGAAGGCGACGCCAACGGCGCCCCGCACCCGGAACCGGCCGCGTACGCCGGGCGCTTCACCGGCAAGTACAAGCATGAACTCATCAAAGGGGGCATCGGCCACAACCTGCCGCAGGAAGCACCGCGCGCGTTCGCCGATGCCGTCATCGCCGTCGACCACCTGTAATCACTTTATCCAACGAAAGGACATACCATGAGCAAGATCGACAAGGTTCTCTACACCGGCAAGACCCGCACCACCGGCGGCCGCGAAGGCAGTGCAAAAAGCGACGATGGCCGCCTCGACATCACGCTGTCGCCGCCGGGCAGCCACGGCAAGGGCACGAACCCGGAACAGTTGTTTGCCGCAGGCTGGTCGGCCTGCTTCATCGGCGCGCTGGGCCACGCCGCGCGCGACCGGCACGTGACCCTGCCGGCAGACACGGCAGTCGATGCGGAAGTCGACCTCGGCACGGGCACCGGCGGCTATTCGCTGCAGGCGCGGCTGACCGTGAGCCTGCCCGGCGTGCCGCGCGACGTCGCGCTGGACCTTGTCCATGCCGCGCACCAGACATGCCCGTATTCGAAAATGTCGCGTGGGAATATCGACGTGAACATCAACGTGGCGTAAGCCTGGAAACGACAACGCCACCGGTTGGTGGCGTTGTCATCAGTGGAAGAACAGGTACAGGATGACCAGCACGATGGCCGGTACGCCCATGATCCAGGCCAGGAAATATTTGCCCATGATCGTACTCCTTTCGTTTGCGATTGATCACGGGTTCAGGATGCCGCAGGCGGACGCGGGCGTCCGTACGGTAATGCACGAAGCGCGCGTTCCGGCCTAGGGTTGCGCGAACAGCACCTGCAGGTCGTCCCGGATGATGGCCGCCGCGAGCCCGCCTTCGGCATCGAGCACGGCATTGGCCAGTTCGCCCTTGCGGCGCTGCATGTCCTGGATTTTTTCTTCGAGCGTGCCCTGCGCGATCAGCTTGTAGACGAACACGGGCTGATCCTGGCCGATGCGCCAGGCGCGATCGGTCGCCTGGTTCTCGCTGGCCGGGTTCCACCATGGATCGTAATGAATGACCGTGTCGGCCGCGGTGAGATTCAGGCCGACACCGCCCGCCTTCAGGCTGACCAGGAACACGCTCACGTCCCCCCGCTGGAAGGCGCCGACAGGGGCGTCGCGATCGGCCGTGTCGCCCGTCAGTTGGACGAATGCGATACCGCGCGCGTCCAGCGCCGCGCCGATCAGTGCCAGCATGCTCGTGAACTGGGAAAACACGAGGACGCTGCGTCCCTCGCTCAGCAACGTGTCGAGCAGTTCCAGCAGCGTGTCCAGCTTGGCCGACCCCACCCTGGCGGCCGCGTCCAGCAGGCGCGGATCGCAGCAGACCTGGCGCAATTTCAACAAGGCATCGAGAATGATGATCTGGCTGCGCGCGAGGCCCTTGGCATCGATGGCGTCGCGGACCTTCCTGTCCATCGCCACGCGCACGGTCTCGTACAGGTCGCGCTGGGCGCCGTCGAGTTCGATGGGCAGCACGATCTCCGTCTTGGGCGGTAATTCGGTGGCGACCTTGTCCTTGGTCCGGCGCAGCATGAATGGTTTCACGCGGCGTGCCAGCAGGTTCTTGCGCTGGACGTCTCCGCGCTGCTCGATCGGTTTACGGAACACGGTATTGAACTGTTTCTCGTCACCCAGCAGGCCCGGCATCAGGAAATGGAACTGCGACCACAATTCACCGAGGTGGTTCTGCACCGGCGTACCGGTCAGGCACAGACGGTGGCGGGCATCGAGCAGGCGCACGGTCTGCGCCGCCTTCGAGCGGCTATTCTTGATGTACTGGGCTTCGTCGAGGATGAGGAGGTGATAGCGGTGCCTGCGCAGCGCCGGCTCGTCGCGCCCCAGCAGGGCATACGTCGTGAGCACGAGGTCGGCGTCGCCGACCAGGTCGAACGATGCCTTCCTGTCCTTGCCGTGCAGGAGCAGCACGCGCAGGCCGGGCGCGAAGCGCGCTGCTTCGGCCCGCCAGTTGCCCATCAGGCTCGTCGGCGCCACGACGAGCGCCGGCGCATCGAGGCGGCCCGCTTCCTTTTCGGCGAGGATGTGGGCGAGTGTCTGGATGGTCTTGCCGAGCCCCATGTCGTCGGCCAGGATGCCGCCGAAGCCGTATTCGCGCAGGAACTGCATCCAGTCCAGGCCCGCGCGCTGGTAAGGGCGCAACTGCGCCGTCAGGCCGGCCGGCACGTCCACCGGCCGGATGCCGTCGAAATCGTGCAGCTTGCGGCCCAGTTCACGCAAGCGATCGCCGCCCAGCCAGCGCAGGCGCGCGGCCCGCTCCAGTTCCGCCAGGCGTGCCGCATCCAGCGCCGGCAGCTGGATCTTCGCGCCGATGCGGTCGCCGAAATACAGCTCGCCCAGCGTGGCCAGGATCGGTTTGATCCGCCCCCAGGGCAGGGCCACGCGCCTGGACGGGGTCAGCTCCACCAGCATCTCGTCGGTATCGGGGCGCGCGGCCAGTGCGTCGGCGCCGAACTGCCATGGCGTATTGCGGATCATGTCCACCAACAGCGGCAGCAGCGGATGGCGTTCGCCATCGACGACGATGCCCAGTTCGAGGTCGAACCAGCCGTTGCCGTCCCGTTCGCCTTCGTCGAGGTCGGCATACCATTCCTGCACTTCCGCGAGGTCGTAGCGGAAATCGTCGCCGATCTCGACCTGCCAGCCAGCCTCGCGCAGGCGCGGCAGCTCGTCGCGCACAAAGGCGAGCCATGCGGCCTCGTCCGGTAATGCCAGGGCATCCGGCCAGTCGTCGCGCAATGGATCGCCCGGCGGCGGCGAGCCGAAGCCGGACGCCGCGAGTCGCGCCGCGGCGGCGGCTTCGGCCGCCGTATCGCGCACGATCACGTCGACGCCGCCGTCGAGCGCGCTGCGCAATACGAGCTCGTCGATGCCTTCCGTGGAGAGACCGTCGTAGTCGAACGTCAGGAAGGCAATGTCGCGCCAGTCCCAGTCGCGGCGCGTCGGTATCTGCAAGCTGTCCAGCATGAGGTGGGGTATGGGCGCGATGTCGCGCCGCTCGCGCACCTCGAGCGCTGCCGGCGCGGGCAGGAGGCCGTCCAGGCCCAGGTCGATCATGCGGCCTGCGACGCCGTTGCGCTGTTCCCCGCGCAGCGCAGGCGCCTGCGCGACGAGGTCCAGGAGGACCGCCGGCGGGATGGCCACCAGCTGTTCCGGCAGCGCCACCTCGCCGACCGCGAGGCCGTCCAGGTAGACGATGGGGTCGGTGGGATACATGTGCTCGGGCAGCTGGCCGCCATCCGCACGCCAGCCCAGGCTCACGGCCTCACGGTCGGCGCCATGCTGCAGCCAGTCGAGCGCCAGCGTACGCCGCGGCCCCGGCGCCACCCGTTCCAGGTGGCCGTACCCGGCCGCCTTCAGCGAACGCGCGCGCCACAGCCAGCCAGCGGCACTGAGTTTTTCCAGCAACGCGGCGCCGAGGGCGCCCGCGGGTTCCAGCGTGTGATGGCTTACCTGCATGGCGCCCAGCAGGCGCAGCGGCTCGTCGTGCTCGCGTCCCACGTGGGACGGTCGCATCTTGAGCAGCCGCAGCGGATCTGCCTCGAGCATGGCTTTGTCGATGCTGCCGTCCGGCCGCAGGCGGACCGTGTGCGGATGCAGGCCCGGCACCTGGCCCGCGCGGTCCGGGGCGAGCACATAGATGAGCCCCAGCGGGGGGCCGCGCGTCGCGTCCGCCGCGTCCTGCAGGACGTTCCGGATCGCCGCCATTTGCTGCAGCCAGCGCTCGGCCGCCGCCGGTACATCCAGCGGGCGGTGCGCGAGTTCGGCCAGGAGCACGGCCACGACGTGCTTGCAGTTGCGGGTCATGGGGCAGCTGCAGTCGCCGCGGAAACGCACGCCGCGCTTGTCGCTCGTCACGCGTATTTCCTGGCGGTACGTCTTGCCCCCGCTGCCTTCCACCGCGCCGTGGAGCGTGCCGGGAAACTCGATGTCGATGGAGACGACGCGGCCCTTGCGGGCATACTCCTCGCCCCGGGCAAACGTGCCGGGGTCGAACTGGCGCCTGATGTCGTCGTGCGTGAATTCCATGTGAACGTATAGGTCGGACGAATCGAGGCGCCATTATCCCCGATCGCCGCGCCGCCGCCGGCAGGCGGCGTTGACGGACCTCAGGCCGGCTGCGCCACCCGCGCCGCGCGCGCCATGCGCCAGATCGTCGTGCCGTTCACGACCGCCATCACGATCTCGAGCGCCGTGCCGCCGATCGAGCCGGCGATGATGTTGTTCGCGATCCATAGGAAAGTCCCGCACAGCATCGCGAGGCGCATCGGCACGCCGCGCAGGAGAAACAGCGCGAGCGTGCCGATGCAGGACGCTCCCAGGGGCAGCCAGTCCGTCATGCGCGTGGCGAGCGTCAGGCCCAGGGCGAGGTTCATCGCGACGACGCCGACCGCCACCCACATCGAACGCGTGTACAGCGCCAGCACGGAGCGCAGCAGCGACATGGTCGTGCTGGCGACGGGCGTCGGGTTGCCGAGCAGGGCGAAGTGGACGATGTAGGCCAGGCATTCGCCGGCCATGAACAGCTTGAAGCGGCGGTCGTCCTTTTGCAGCGCGCAGGCGACGCCGAGGACGAACGCGATGTAGCCGACGCATTGCGCCGGCGCGAACCAGTCGAGGGACATGGAAAACTCTTCGGGAAGGAGCGGCATTATAGCCCGCATCCTGGACTAGAATGTCCGGGCAGTCCTGACAACCGATGTCTTCCAAGGAGCTACCATGAAAGCACTGAAATTCGGTATCGCCTGTCTGTCCGCCCTCTTCGCCCTCTCAGCCCATGCCGCCGACCAGGCGCCGGTCAAGAAAGTGAACGGCGTCCTCGTCGACGCCCACGGCATGACGGTCTATACGTTCGACAAGGACGTCGCCGGCAGCGGCAAGAGCGCCTGCAACGGCCCATGCGCGGAGAACTGGCCGCCGGTGAAGGCCGGCGACGCGGCCATGTCCGCGCCGTATTCCACCGTCACGCGCGACGACGGCAGCAAGCAGCTCGCCTACCAGGGCAAGCCGCTGTACACGTTCGTGAAGGACAAGAAGGCGGGCGACCGCGCAGGCGACAAGAAGATGAACGTCTGGCACGCCGTGACGGATTGACGGCCGCGCCGCGGCATCAGGCGGCGGGGTGGTGATTGTCGCGATGGCCCAGCGCCAGTCCGGCGCCCAGGCCGCCGCCGCCGCCGTCCATGCCGCCGCCTCCACCACCGCCACCACCGCGACCTCCGCCCTCCCCTTTGCCGCGGCTGCCCGCACCCTGCGTGCGCGTGGGTCCCTGCAGCGGAATCGCGACGCCGTCCGGGACCGGCCCCAGGTCGAGCGCTTCGCGGATGAAGGCGCGCAGCGAGATCACCAGGTCGGCCGTGTGGATCGGCCGTCCCGCCGCGAGGTCGCTCGCGGCCTGGCCCGCGAGGCGGCAATGTTCTTCCGTGCCGAGCAGCAAGATGTCGGCCAGTGCCGCCTCGACGGCGTCGCGGATGCGGCGCGCGCGGTCCGAACCGGCGTCGTGACCGGCGGCGCGCAGGTCGCGCAGATGCTTCGGATCGACCGTCAGCTCGCCCGTGAACGAGCCGCCCAGCGTGCGGTACGCGGCGATCAGGGTGCGCAGGCGCTCGTTGATCTGGCGGTTCATGCGCTCGCGCCGCTGCTGGATCGTCTGCATCATGAGCACGCGGATGCCGACGCCGATCAGGGTGAAGACGGCGAGACCGAGGAAGGTCGTCGCCAGCGCCTGCCACGAACTGAAGTCCAGGTAGCGCATCGTCCGCTCAGTTCACGCTGTCGCGCACGACCCGCAACTTCGTCAGCTGGCCGCGGCGGTAGGTATATAGCGTAAGAGCCGCATCGCGCAGGTCGCCGTTCGCATCGAAGGCGATGGTGCCCGTGATGCCCTGGTACTTGATCTTTGCGAGGGCGGGCAGGAACTTCGCCGGGTCGGACGATCCGGCCGCGCGCATGGCGGCGGCGAAGGTCATCGTCGCGTCGTACGCGTACGGCGCATACGTCTGGAAGCCCATGCCGTAGCGCTTCTTGTAGCGGTCCGCAAAGGCCGCCATGCCCGCCTCCAGCGGCGCATCGACGCCGCCCGCCACCACGCACACCACCTTGTCGTCGCCGAGCGCGCTGCCTGCCAGCTGCGGCAGCTTTTCCGAGCACACGCCGTCGCCCGACACGAACTTCGCGGTGATGCCCAGCGCCTGCATCTGCTTGAGCATCGGGCCGGCCGTCGCGTCCATGCCGCCGTAGAAGATCACGTCCGGACGGCGCGCGCGGATCTGCGTGAGGATCGCATTGAAATCCGTCGCGCGGTCGTTGGTGAACTGGCGGCTGACGATCTCCGCGCCTTTCAAACGCTTGACGTCTTTCGCGAACTGGTCGGCGAGGCCCTGGCCGAACGCGGTGCGGTCGTCGATGATGGCGATCTTCTTCGCCTTCAGCGTGTTGATGGCGTAGCTGGCCAGCACGCGGCCCACGAGGTCGTCGTTGGCGACGATGCGGAATGCCGTTTTATAGCCTTGGTGCGTGTACAGCGGCGTGGTGGCCGCCGGGGAGATTTGCGGAATGCCGGCGCTGTCGTAGATCTTCGAGGCCGGCACCGTCGTGCCGGAATTCAGGTGACCGACGACCGCCACGACGCCGCCATCGACGAGCTTCTGCGCGACGGCCGTGCCGAGCTTCGGATCGCTGCCGTCGTCCTCGGCCTGCAGCACCCATTTGACCTTCTTGCCGGCTATCGCCGCGCCCTGCGCGTTCAAATCGTCGATCGCGAGGCGCGCGCCGTTCTCGATGTCCTTGCCCTGGTGCGCGCTGGGGCCGGACAGCGGCGAGGCGCTGCCGATCTTCACTTGCGATTGGGCGTGGGCGGCCGGCACACAGGCCAGCGACAACAGGGTGGCGAAGCAGATCAGACGCATGGGCTATTCCTTCAGGGTGATGTCTCGATTGTAATGCCCAGCGACCCCGTTTACGACAACCAAAAGTCACACACTATTCTTGACTTCCCGCGCCGTGCGTCTAGGCTGCATGAAGCGGCCCCGCCGCACCACAATCACAAGGAGAAAGAGACATGGACGCACAAGACAACAAACGGCTCGTCCTGGAAGGCTACCGGCTGTTCCAGAGCGGCGACATTCCCGGCATGCTCGCCTATGCACACGACGACGCCGAGTGGATCGGCCCCGACGCCGACGCCGTGCCCTTCGCCGGCAGCTTCCACGGCAAGGCGGAAGTCGGGCGTTTCTTTTCCGTGCTGCTCACGGCCATGCAGCCCACGCGCTTCGTCATCAAGGACGTCATCGCGGAGAACGACAAGGTCGTCGTCCTCGGCGAGGCCATGTGGATGGTCAGGTCCACCGGACGCAGCTACGACAGCCAGTGGGTCCACGTGTTCACCATGCGTGACGACAAGTTCATCCGCGTCGACTCGCTGTACGACACGGCGTCGGCCGAGCGCGCGTTCCGCCCCGACCGGCCGGACCTGACGGCCGCGGCGAGCGCGCTGCGGCACTGAACCGGACGCGTTACCAGAACACGACGCGGCCCTGCGGCGCCAGGTACATCCGGTCACCCGGCTTGACGGCGAACGCGTCGTAGACGCCCGGGTGGTTGCGCAGGCTGCCGTCGACGCGGCATGCCGACGACGCGTGCGGATCGGATTTCACCTGGGCGATCGGCGCCGCATCGCGCGCCTTGCCGCGGCGCGCCGGCGTCCCCATCTGGGTGAGGACCATGCCTGCCCTCACCCGCCTACTCCTGCTCGCCGCCACGCTGGCCGCCGCCGCGCCCGCGCGTGCGGACGAGCTCGCCAATCTGATCAATGCGTACCGTACCGCGCCCGGTACCTGCGACGGCGCGCCGGCAGCGCCGGTTGCCGTGCTGAACGTCGAGCCGGCGCTGTCCCGCATCCGCATCGGCCCCGGCACCTTCCTCGAATCCGCCCTGCAGCGCGCCGGCTACGAGGCCGCGCATGCCGAGGCGATCACGGTCACGGGGCCGCCGGATGCGCGCGCCGCAATGGACGTCATCGCACAAAAATACTGCCGCACCTTGCGCGCCGCGGAATTTGCGGCCGTGGGCACGGCGCACGTCGGTGACGACTGGCAGATCGTGCTGGCGCGGCCCGTCGTCATTCCGCCGCTGCCCGAATGGCCGGACGCCGGCCGGGACATCCTCGCGCTCGTGAACGCGGCGCGCGCGCAACCGCGCACGTGCGGGACGCAGGCGTTCGGCCCGGCCGGTCCGCTCACGTGGAACCCGCTGCTGGGCCAGGCCGCCCTCATGCACAGTACGGACATGGCACAGAAGCACTACTTCAACCACAAACAGCCGGACGGCAGCGTGCCGGCCGACCGGGCGACGAAAGCCGGCTACCGCTGGGCGCGCGTCGGGGAAAACATCGCATCGGGCCAGCGCACGCCCGAGGAAGCCGTCGCGTCGTGGCTGGACAGCCCCGGCCACTGCGCCAACATCATGAATCCCACGTTCACGGAAATGGGCGCGGCCTACGCGATCAATCCGCAGAACCGCAACCGCACCGCCTACTGGACGCAAGTCTTCGGCACGCCGCACTGATCATTGAGCCAGGCTATGGCGTTCATAAAAACAAACATATTGCGCACAATTGAATTGCACGCTATAGTTCAACCCATGGAAACGAACGACGCAAACGCAGCTCTCCTGCTCGACAACCAGTTGTGCTTCGCACTCCATTCGGCATCGCTGGCGATGACGAAGGTGTACAAGCCGCACCTGGACAAGCTGGGCGTGACGTATCCGCAGTACCTGGTGCTGCTGGTGCTGTGGGAGCGCGACGGCCTGAGCGTGTCGGACATCGGCGAGCGCCTGTACCTCGATTCCGGGACGTTGACCCCGCTGTTGAAGCGGCTCGAGGCCCAGGGCCTGGTCGACCGGTCCCGCGATCCGCAGGACGAGCGCCGCGTGGTGATCCGGCTGACGGCCGCGGCGCGAGCGCTGAAGGACGACGCGGCCGGCATTCCGGCCTGCATCCTGGGCGCCACCGGTTGCGACGTGCAGGATGTTGTAAGACTCGTCGGCGAGATTCAAGCGATGCGCGCCAGGCTCGCCGGCGCAATGTAAGACGATTTATGTGCAGTACGAACTCAACCACTGAAAGGATAACGCCATGACCACCAAACTCGATAAAGTCCTGTACACCGCCAAGGCCCACACCACCGGCGGCCGCGAAGGCGCCTCCCGCACCGACGACGGCCTGCTGGACGTCCGCCTGGCACCGCCGAAGGAAATGGGCGGCAAGGGTGATGCCACCAACCCGGAACAACTGTTCGCCGCCGGCTACTCGGCCTGCTTCATGGGCGCCATCAAGTTCGTCGCCGCCCAGAAGAAAGTGGTCGTCCCGGCCGATGCGTCGATCGACGCCAGCGTCTCGATCGGCCCGATCCCGAACGGTTTCGGCCTGGCCGTGGAACTGGCCGTGAGCCTGCCTGGCCTGGACCGCGCCGTGGCGCAGGACCTGGTCGACGCGGCCCACATCGTGTGCCCGTACTCGAACGCGACCCGCGGCAATATCGACGTCACGCTGAGCCTGATCTAAATCAAACTGGGGTCAGAGCCCTGATTTGGGAAATTTACCAAAATCGGGCTCTGACCCCGGTGTTCGAGCAATAGTCCGCTGCTACGAGGATGCTTTTAGGTAATTAATTTTATCTATTAGATCCATATAAACGGATAGTTTGCACGAATGCCCCGCAAGCTCTACCATGGTCATGAATAGATCACAGCTATCGATGAATATTCGACGATAGCTTAACCATGAAAGAGCCGCCATGACCCAACTGACCACCGCCTCCGGTATTCCCGTCACCGACAACCAGAACTCGATCACGGCCGGTCCGCGCGGCCCCGTGCTGCTGCAGGACTTCCACCTGATCGAGAAGCTGCAGCACTTCAACCGCGAGCGCATCCCCGAGCGCGTCGTGCACGCGAAGGGTTCGGGCGCATACGGCACCTTCACCGTCACCCACGACGTCAGCAAGTACACGAAGGCGAAACTGTTCGCGGCCATCGGCAGGCAGACGGAAACGTTCCTGCGCTTCTCGACCGTCGGCGGCGAAAAAGGCTCGGCCGACACGGAACGCGATCCGCGCGGTTTCGCCGTCCGCTTCTACACCGAGGAAGGCAACTGGGACCTGGTCGGCAACAACACGCCGACGTTCTTCCTGAAGGACGGCATCAAGTTCCCGGACTTCATCCACACGCAGAAACGCGATCCGCAGACGAACCTGAAATCCGCGCAGAACGTGTGGGACTTCTGGAGCAAGGCGCCGGAAAGCCTGCACCAGGTGACGATCCTGTTCTCGGACCGCGGCACGCCGGACGGCTACCGTCACATGGACGGCTTCGGCAGCCACACCTACAGCCTGATCAACGACGCGGGCGAGCGCGTGTGGGTCAAGTGGCACTTCAAGACGCTGCAGGGCATCAGGAACCTGACGGCGGCGGAAGCCCAGCGCCTCGCCGGCGTCGACCCGGACTATGCGCAGCGCGACCTGTTCAACGCGATCGCAACAGGCGACTACCCGCGCTGGAGCGTGGAGATCCAGGTGATGGACGACGCCCGGCGCGCCGCCTGGGAAGCGCAGACAGGCTGGGATGCGTTCGACCTGACCAAGGTGTGGCCGCAGGGCGAATTCCCGCGCATCCCCGTCGGCATCCTGGAGCTGAACCGCAATCCGGACAATTACCACGCCGACGTCGAGCAGGCCGCCCTGTCGCCGTCGAACATCGTGCCGGGCCTGGGCTACAGCCCGGACAAGATGCTGCAGGCGCGCCTGTTCGCCTACCACGACGCCCAGCTGTACCGCGTCGGCACGAACCACCAGCACCTGCCGGTGAACCGTCCGCGCTGCCCGTTCCACAACCAGCAGCGCGACGGCGCGATGGCCGTCGCCAACGGCGGCGCGGCGCCGAATTATGACCCAGTGCATGCGGACGTCCCGGCCGTCGGCGGCTTCGGCCACGGCGACGCCGGCTGGCCGGTGGAAGGCAACGCAGGCCGCTACGACACCCGCGCCACCGACGACCACTTCACGCAGGCGGGCAACCTGTTCCGCCTGCTCACCGAAGAAGGCAAGCGCAACCTCATCGCCAACATCGCCGGTTCGCTGTCCAATGCGGATGCCGCCACGCAGGATCGCCAGATCGGCCATTTCCTGAAAGCGGACACGGCGTACGGCCAGGGCGTGGCAGAGGCGATCCGCGCGCTGCAGAACCAGGCGTAAGCGTCAGCCTTCCGCGTGCGCGGCCAGCCAGGGCACGATGACGTCGAGCAGGCGCTGCGGCGCCTCGATCGGAATCATGTGGCCCGTGTCCTCGATGATGGCGAGCGTGGCGCCGGGGATGGCGGCCGTCATCTCCTGCGCTTCCGCCAGGCTGCGCAACTGGTCGTTTTCCGCCGCCACGACGAGCGTCGGGCAGCGGATCTCGCCTGACCGCTCGAGGTCGCCCGGCCGGTCCAGCAGCGACTGCCGCCGGAACACCTCACCGCCGAGGCGCATGCCCATCGCGCGGATTCGCTCGATCAGCGCGTCGTTATCGCGCTGCTTCGGATGCAGCGACGTGGCGACGGCCGTGCGACTGAGGCCGCTGAAGGCGATGGACGGCGCCGCGTTGCCGATCGCGCCCTTGCGCTTCTGCAGCGCGGCCGTGTCGCCGCGGGTGGACGTCGACATCAGCACGAGCGCGCGCACCCGGTCGGGCGCCTGGCGCGCGATCGCGCGCGCGACATAGCCGCCCATCGAAAAACCCACGAGCAGGAAGGTCGGCGGCGCCGTCGCGAGGACGCGGCGCGCCATCGCCTCGACCGACGTGTCGTGGCGCAGGTCGGCATGGACGACGGGACCGAAGCGCGCCAGCGCCGGCACCATGTCGTCCCATAACGTTTCATCGGCCATGAAGCCGGGGACAAGAAGGATAGCCATGTTGCCATCCTAGCCGATTTCACCCGCGCCGGATGGGCATGCCATCGATCCGGCACTGTCCTGAGTCGCCTCAAGGCGGACCGGCCCCGTTGCGATTTTCATTGACTCTTGTTGCCCGGAAACCCAAGGAGTCCCATGAAATCCATCGCCACCATCGGCGTGCGCAACCAGCTCAGGTTCGCGTTCGCCGTCGTCATCGTGCTGTCGTTCCTCGCGACGGCCATCGCCATCTGGCGCCTGCAGGTCCTGTCGGACGACACCCAGGCGCTCACGCAGCGTCCGCTCGTGAAGGAGCGGCTGATTTCCGGCTGGCTGCTGAACACGTCGGTCGCCGCCAAGCGCACCGGAGCCATCGCCCGCTCCGCCGATCCGGAACTCGCGACCTACTACGCCGCCGAAACGCAGGATTCGACGACGCGCACCACCGCGCTGCAGAAGCAGGTCGGCGACCTGCTCGGCACGCCGGAAGAACGCGCCGTGTTCGAGCGGATCGGCACGGCGCGCCAGCGCTACATCGTCACGCGCGACCGCGTGATGGCGCTCAAGAAGGCGGGCAACGATGCCGAGGCCCGCAAGTTCTTCGACGACGAATTCGTGCCCGCCGTGACCGCGTACCTCGGCCAGGTCAAGGCGCTGCTGGAGCTGCAGCAGAAGGAGATCGATACCCGCGTCGCCACCGTGCTCGCGTCCGCGGACCGCAGCAGCCACGTCCTCACCGCGCTGTGCCTCGCGACGCTCGTCTTCAGCATAGCCGCCGGCACGTTGTGCGCGCGCGTCCTGTTCCGGCGCCTGGGCGGCGAACCGGCCCGCGCCGCGCAGGTGGCGGCCGAGATCGCGGGCGGCAACCTGTGCGTGGCCGTGCCGGTGGCCGCCGGCGACAGGGACAGCCTGATGGCCGCCCTCGAGCGCATGCGCGCGAGCCTCGCCGGCATCGTCGCGGACGTGCGCGCGGGCACCGGCACGATCGTCGCCGCGGCCACGACGATGGCCGGCGAGGCGCAGGACCTGTCGCACCGCACGGAAAGCCAGGCGCAGGCGCTGGAAGAAACGGCGTCGTCGATGGAAGAACTGACGCAGGCGGTCGGCCAGAACGCGACGAGCGCCGAGGAAGCCAACCGCATGGCCGGCGACGCCGCGCGCGTGGCGCAGCAGGGCGGCGCGATGGTCGGGCAGCTGGTCGACACGATGGGCGCGATCAATGCGTCGTCCGCGCGCATCGTCGACATCATCGCCGTCATCGACGGCATCGCCTTCCAGACGAATATCCTGGCCCTGAACGCCGCGGTGGAAGCGGCGCGCGCCGGCGAGCAGGGACGCGGCTTCGCCGTCGTCGCCGCCGAGGTGCGCGCCCTCGCCCAGCGCTCGGGCGCCGCCGCGAAGGAGATCAAGGACCTGATCGACGCCTCCACCCAGCGCGTGGCCGACGGCGCGACCCTGGCGGGGCAGGCCGGCCAGACGATGCGCGACATCGTCGACAGCATCGGCCGCGTCACCGGCATCATGAACGAGATCGTCGCGTCCAGCCGCGAACAGGCCAGCGGCATCGGCCAGGTCAACCAGGCCATCGTGCAGATGGACGGCGTCACGCAGCAGAACGCGGCGCTCGTCGAGGAATCGGCGGCCGCGACGCGGGCGATGCATGAACAGGCGCAGGCGCTGGCCGGGCTGGTGGAAGTGTTCCGGGTCGAGGCGAAGGCCCAACCGGCGCCGAAGCCGGCGCTGCCGTCGGCACGCCGCGCGGCGCCCGCTGCCGCGCCCGCGCCCCCAGCCCGGCCGGCACGGAAGCCCGTTGCCGCCCGCAAGACCCCTGCCACGGTGGAGGCGGACTGGGAAGCGTTCTGACCAAAGGATAGGGGTTGTTGCCGCAACCGGGTTTCTCAGGCAACATCCTCCTATTCTTCATCTTTACGCTCGACGCCATGAACCTGCCTGCCCACCAACTCACCATGACGGTCCTGATGACGCCGGACACCGCGAACTTTTCCGGTAACGTGCACGGCGGGAACATCCTGAAACTGCTCGACCAGGTGGCCTACGCCTGCGCCAGCCGCTATGCCGGCACCTATGTCGTGACGATGAGCGTCGACCAGGTGACGTTCCGCCAGCCCATCCACGTGGGCGAGCTGGTGACGTTCCTGGCCGCCGTGAACTACACGGGCCGCACGTCGATGGAAATCGGCATCAAGGTCGTGGCCGAGGACATCCGCACGCAGCAGGTGCGCCACGTGAACAGCTGCTTCTTCACGATGGTGGCCGTGGGCGACGACAAGCAGCCCGTCCCCGTGCCGCCGCTGCGCCCGTTCGGGCCGGACGAGCTGCGCCGCCACAAGGAAGCGAAGGCGCGCAAGGAGCTGCGCCTGGCGCTCGATCGCCAGCATGAGGAACGTGCCGCAGCAAAAAATTAGGGTTTTTTGTTAAGCCGTGCTATACTGCGCCGCCTTGGCCTGGTAGCTCAGTTGGTAGAGCAGAGGATTGAAAATCCTTGTGTCGGTGGTTCGATTCCGCCCCGGGCCACCAAGAATTCCAGCAACGCCAACCCCTGCGGTTGGCGTTTTGCATTCCACTGTCCCTTGCACACCCTGCCATGACGACCTTGCCTCCCTGCCCCACCTGCGGTTCCACGCTGACTTACGAAGACGGCATGGGCAACTACGTTTGCCCGGAATGCGCGCACGAATGGCCCGTCAAGGCCGACGCGGCGGCTGAAGAGACGGCCCGCGTGTGGCGCGACGCGGCCGGCAACGTGCTGCAGGACGGCGACACCGTCACCGTCATCAAGGACCTGAAACTGAAGGGCGGCGGCGGCGTCGTCAAGCAGGGGACCAAGGTCAAGAACATCCGCCTCGTCGACGGCGACCACGACATCGACTGCAAGATCGACGGCTTCGGCGCGATGAGCCTGAAGTCGGAATTCGTCCGCAAGAGCTGAGCGGGCGATATCCGATCCGGTATCGACACCGGAAAAACCGTCATTGGACGGCCATCGTGGATCGGCCTAGCATCACCCCATCGGACCGATCCCACGAGAACGACAATGAAGAGACACCTCGCCGCCCTCCTCCTCGCGGCCTGCGCGCCGCTGCACGCCGCCGAACCTTCCACGCCACAGCCGGTCAGGCTGGCCATCGACGCCACGCAGGTCAAGGGCCCCATGACGCCCATCTGGGCGTGGTTCGGCTACGACGAACCGAACTACACGACGGCGCCCAACGGTAAAAAGCTGCTGAGCGACATCGCCGCGCTGAGCCCCGTCCCCGTGTACGTCCGCGCGCACAACCTCATGACGTCGGGCGACGGCAGCTATGCGCTCAAGTGGGGCTCGACGAATATGTACAGCGAGGACAAGGACGGCAAGCCGGTCTACGACTGGACGATCATCGACGGCATCTTCGACACGTACATCGAACGCGGCATGAAGCCGCTGGCGCAGATCGGCTTCATGCCGGAAGCGCTGTCGCAGCGCCCGCAGCCTTACCGCCACCACTGGAAGCCGGGCACGCCCTACAAGGAAATCATGACGGGCTGGGCCACGCCGCCGAAGGATTACGCCAAGTGGTCCGAGCTGCTCTACCAATGGGTCAAGCACAGCGTGGCGCGCTATGGCCGGAAGGAAGTCGAGAGCTGGTACTGGGAAGTGTGGAACGAACCGGACGGCCTCTACCTCATCGCGCCGGACACGAAGCGCGAGTACTTCAAGATGTACGACTACGCGGCCGACGCGGTGAAACGCGCGCTGCCGACGGCGCGCATCGGCGGGCCGCACACGGCCGGTGCGGGCCGCTTCATGGACGACTTCCTGCAGCACTGCCTGCACGAGACCAATTACGCGACCGGCAAGACCGGCACGCCGCTGGACTTCGTCGCCTTCCACGCCAAGGGCGCGCCGAAGGTCGTCGACGGCATCGTGCGCATGGGCATGGACGCGCACTTCCGCCACCTCGACGAAGGCTTCGCGCTCGTCGAAAAGTACCCGGAGCTGAAGAACGTCCCCGTCATCATCGGCGAATCCGACCCGGAAGGCTGCGCCGCCTGCGGCATGCAGACCAACCCGGAAAACGCCTACCGCAACGGCACGCTGTACGCCAGCTACACGGCCGCGTCGATCGCGCGCGAATACGACCTGGCCGCACGGCGCGGCGTGAACCTGATCGGCGCGGTGAACTGGTCGTTCGAGTTCGAAGACCAGCCGTGGTTCGCGGGCTTCCGCGACCTGGCGACCAACGGCGTCAACAAGCCGGTGCTGAACGTGTTCCGCATGCTCGGCAAGATGCGCGGCGAGCGCGTGGCGGTGACGGGCGACCGCGCCTACGACGCGGCCCGCATCCAGGCCGCCGGCGTGCGCGGCGCACGCACCGACATCGATGCGCTGGCGGCGAAGGATGCACACAGCGTGTCCGTCCTGGTCTGGAATTACCACGACGACGACATCATCGACGCCGGCTCACCGGTCGAACTGCGGATCGCCGGCATTCCCGCGCAACGGGTGCAGATGCGCCACTACCGCATCGACCAGGAGCACGGCAACTCGTACGCCGCGTGGAAGCGCATGGGCTCGCCCGCAAACCCGACGCCGGCGCAGGTGGCCGAACTGCAGAAGGCCAGCGAGCTGGCGGAGCTCGCTCCGGCGTCGACGCTGCAGACCACGGACGGCACGGCGACCGTCAGGATGCAGTTGCCGAGGCAGGCGGTGTCGCTGGTGACGCTGACCTACTAACATTACCGGAGGATTAACTTTGTAACGTAATGTGCCGCCGGGCCCTGCTGTCACGAACCTGTCACGCCCCTCGCCCATCCTGCGCTCGATTCCCACCCGACCAGGAGATCCCTCGTGAGGTTAGCAACGACCTTCATTACCCCGCTCGCGCTCGGCATCCTGCTGGCTGCCTGCGGCAGCGACAGCGACGGCGGCACCACGACCGCATCCACCACGCCGAATACCAGCACGACCGCGCCGGCCACGCCGACTGCGACCCGCACCATCGTCATGGTGTGGGACGGCCTGCGCCCCGATTCCGTCAACGCGACGGACACGCCGAACCTGTACGCGCTGCGCCAGAGCGGCGTGAACTTCAGCGACAACCACTCGACCTACCCGACCTTCACGATGATGAATTCGTCGTCGTTCGCGACGGGGTCGTTCCCGAAGACCAGCGGCTTCTACGGCAACACGTTCTGGACGCCGCCGCAGGGCAGCGCCAACACGATCCCGGCCGGCAGCGGCGCGGGCGGCAGTGCCCAGGATTACCAGGACCCCGTGTTCACCGAGGACTATGCGGTGCTGGCCACGCTGAACGATTACTACGGCGGCCAGCTGCTGCTCGTGAAGAGCCTGTTCGCCACCGCGCAGGCGGCCGGCCTGACGACCGCCACCATCGGCAAGTCGGGCGCCGCGTACCTGCAGGACCTCGGCAAGGGCGGCGTCTTCCTCGACGAGAACACCGTGCAGCCGCGCAGCCTCGTCACCGAGCTGCAGGGAGCGGGCTTCGCGCTGCCCTCGAACGTCGTCAAGAATTATTCGGGCAGCGACGCCGTCACGCTCGCCGGCAATAACGGCAACCCGACGGCGCGCGCCGGCTACGTCACGTTCAACACGACGGCGTTCGACCCGGACGGCAGGGTCGCCATCGCGGCGCGCGATTCGGCCGACACGACGCAGGGCGCGCCGGAAGACGCGGCCAACAAGTACATGATGTCGGTGTACACGCAATATATCCTGCCGCAGAAGAAGCCGATGCTGTCGCTGATCTGGTTCCGCACGCCGGACAACGTCGAACACGGCTACGGCCCGGGCAGCGCCAACATGAAGGCCGGCCTGCGCTCGCAGGACGCACGCCTCGGCGAACTGATCGCCGCGCTGCGCGCCAACGGCTTGGACAGCTCGACCAATATCGTCGTCGTGTCCGACCACGGCCACTCCAGCGTTTCCGGTCCGGTGGCGACGTTCCCACTGCGCGCCATCACGGCCTCAAGCACCGTGCCCAGCGGCGGCGTGAGCGGCGCGGCAATCGGCGCTGCGGATCCGAACGGCTACTCGTTCTCCGGCGACGTGCGCTCGGCCGACCTGCTGACCTACCGCGGCTTCGCGGCCTATGACGGTTCCGGATGCTCGACGAGCGCGATGTATGGACTCAGCGCCGACGGCAAGCCCGTCATCCCCGTCAAGGTCGACACGAGCGGCAGCCTGTGCGGCAGCGCGAACACGAAGTACCAGGCGATCAGCGCGGCGCTCGCGAAGCCGGTGGCCAGCTTCAAGGTGCCCGCGCCGGGCAGCCTGCCGGCCAACGGCATCGTCGTCGCGGCGAACGGCGGGTCCGACTACTTCTACGTGCCGGGCCACGACGCGGCCACCGTCCAGAAGCTCGTGACGTTCCTGCAGCAGCGCGAGGAATACGGGGCGATCTTCGTCGACAGCCGCTACGGCAGCATCCCCGGTACCTTGTCGCTGGCACAGGTGAACCTGGAAAACGCGAAGCGCCAGAACAATGGCCAGCCGGACGTCGTCGTGTCGTTCTCGTGGGATTACAACACGGCGGTGCAGGGCATGCCGGGCATCGAGTTCGAAAGCGTCGGCGGCCAGCGCGGCATGCACGGCAGCTTCGGCATCTCGGACGTGCACAACACGCTGATCGCCAACGGCCCATCGTTCCTGACGAATAAAGTCGTGACGACGCCGTCCGGCAACGTCGACGTGGCACCGACCGTGGCGTACCTGCTCGGCCTGTCCATGCCGCAGGCCGACGGCCGCGTGCTGAACGAAGGCCTGGCGACGCCCGCCACGAAGGACCAGCCGACGGTGACGCCGTCGACCGTGACCCCGGCCGCCGCCGCGACCGGCCTCACGTTCGAGCTGCCGACGGATCCGACCGGCGCCGCGAAGGACACGGCGCTCGCCAGGGGCACGTACAGCATCGAGCTCTCGGTGAAAGACCTGACCGTGGGCGGCAAGTCGTACCGCTACTTCGACTCGGCCCGCGCGGTGCGCAACTGACATGAAGTACGCCCTTCCTGTCTGCATGGTGACCGCGGCCGTCTTGTCCGCGCCCCTGTCCAGCGCCGCCACGCTGGACTTCGACCACGTCTTCAGCACGCGCGGCGAGCCGGCGGCCACCCATTTCGAGGCCGCCTATCTCGCCGGCGGTGCCGAACACCACGTGGAAGTCTGGCGCGACGGCGAGCGCCGCATCCGCCGCCGCACGGACGACAAGGCCGAGAGTTTCGCGCTGCGTACGCCGGGCAGCCCGGACTACCGGCTGTCCGTGCTGGATCTCGGCAAGAAAATCCGCACGGACATCGACCGCGACAACCTGTACCGCATCGGCCAGTTCACCGATTGGTTCGATCTCGGCCATGGCCTGCGCCATCCAAAGGGCGGCTACCGCCTCGTGCCGGCCGCCTCGCCGCACGAGGCCGCACGCGCCATCGGCGCCTGCGAATGGGTCGCGCTCGTCCAGGGCACGCAGACGACGCACGTGTGCTGGAGCACGACGGCGAAGCTGCCGCTGCTGATCCAGGCCGCGGACGGCCGCACCGTGTGGCGGGTGACGCACGTCGATCACAAGACGATCCCGGACAAGGTGTTCGCCATCCAGGATGCCGGCTTCATCCGCAACGACGCGAATGCGGATATCGAGCGCGATTGAACGGGACCGCTAGTTGACCTTCTTCAGCGCACTGCCCCGGTGCGCTGCTTCCGCTCCCGTCTTGTCGCTGACGACGAGGTATTCCGGATGCTCGGGCGACGCCGCCACGGCATGCTGCTTGATCGCCGTGTGCGCCGTCAATTTCTGCTTGACCGTGCCGCGCACGGTTCCCTGCGACGAGTGCCACTCGACCTTGTCGCCGGGCTTGAATTCGTCCGTCATGACTGTCCTCCTCCGCGATGCCGAGGCGCCATTTCAGCATAAGCGCCGCGTCCGCCTCGCACGTTAGGGCCTCCGCTGCCGATTGAGGCAAGTCAGGCCGCCGCCGCAGGCGTTCTGCTGCAATGGCAGGGTTGCGCGTTGTGATCGCGCGCCCTTTCACTGCGGAGTCCGCCGATGCGCTGGATCGTCCTGTTGCTGTTCGTCGCCAGCGCGGTGGTCGTGCACCTGCGCGGCCGCGTGCGCCATGGCGTGTTCCGGCAGCTGTCCGACCACTCCACGTTCATGGCGCCGCTGAACTGCTTCTGCTACCTGTTTTCCGCCGTGCCGACGACGCCGTTCGTGCCCGCATCCTGCTTTCCCGAACTGGCGGATCTCAAACAGGAATGGCGCACGTTCCGCCAGGAAGCGCTGGCGCTGTACGAGATGCAGCGCATCCGCCCGTCCGACAAATTCGACGACATCGGCTTCAATTCCTTTTTCCGGCGCGGCTGGAAGCGCTTCTACCTGAAGTGGTACGACAATCCACATCCATCCGCGGCGACATTGTGTCCGCGCACCGTGGCCATCCTGGAGCGCATCCCATCGGTCAAGGCCGCGATGTTCGCCCTGCTGCCGGCGGGCGGCACCCTGGGCCTGCACCGCGATCCGCTGGCCGTGTCCGTGCGCTACCACCTTGGGCTCGTGACGCCCAACGACGACCGCTGCGCCATCGTCGTCGACGGCATCCCGTATGCGTGGCGCGACGGCGAGGACGTCGTGTTCGACGAGACCTATCTGCACGACGCCGCCAACCGGACGGCGCACGACCGCATCATCCTGTTCTGCGACGTCGAACGGCCGCTGAAATACCGCTGGGCGCAGGCCGTCGGCCGCGCGGTTGGCGGCTTCATCCTGCGCGCGTCGGCGGCGCCGAACGAGATCGGCGACCGCACGGGCGGCCTGAACCGCGTGTTCCGCTACCTGTACGCGTTGCGCCGGTTCGGCAAGCGGTTGAAAGCCTGGAACCGCACCGTCTACTACGTCTTCAAATGGTTCCTGTTCGGCGCGCTCGCGTTCTTGCTGTTCTGGCGCTGATCTGTCATACGCCGGTAACGTGCTGGTGAGTATGATGAGGCAACGGAATCCGGCCACGACGCACATGTACAAATCCAGGAAACGCCTGCTGATCCTCGACGCGGACGGCACCACCATCGACGCCTTTTCCGCCATCGAAGCGGCCTTTTCGCGGCATGGGCTGGACATCGGCGACGAAGCCCGGTTCCAGAAGCGCCACAACCTCTTCAAGTACCTGGGCGGGCTGAAGGAATTCCCGGCTATCATCAAGAAGAACCTGCGCAGGAACAGCCGGTCCAGGCTCGTCGACAGCCTCACGGAGGTCTATCGCCAGGAAGCGACGATGTACGAAGGCATCCCCGACCTCGTGCGGGAACTGGTCGCCGCGCCGGACGTCGTGGTCGGCATGGTCACGCGCAACATCACGAACGAACCGCTGGAGACGCTGCGCCAGCTGTTCCAACGCCACGACATCGACATCAATGCGCTCGACTTCCTCGTCCACATTCCGCTCTCGGAAAAGAAGACGAGCCAGTTCCGCGCCATCCGCGAACAATTCGGCATCAATCCGGCGCGCGCCTACGTGTGCGGCGACGAGCACAAGGATTTCACTGCCGCGATCGGCTCGGGCATGCATCCGTTCATGGTGTCGTACGGCTTCGAGGACTACGACCGGCTGACGGAGAAATTCGAGATTCCCCACGAGCTGATCTCGCGCACGTCCGGCGAACTGTGCCAGCGCATCCGTCACGCGCTGGACCTGGGCAAGGGTCGTGGCGGACCAGTCAGTACCCGTACCAGAACAGCAGCGCGCTGACGACGCCGAACATCCAGTAATCGACGGGCGCACCCGCGAACCAGCGCTTGTGCCAGGGGACCAGTTCGCGCTTGAAGCGGCGCCAGCCGAAAGCAGGATTGACGACGAACCACAGCCAGTCCTCGACGATCCAGAACAGCATCACGGCGCCCAGCGCGCGTGCTTCCAGCTGCAACGACCAACGTCCCATGAAGGCCAGCGGGAAGTGAAAAATGACGCCGATGAAGGAGAACATCCACGCGTGGTAGCCGGTCAGCGCGCGGCCGCCCCAGAAGATGTCGAGCAGCGGATGCTCTTCGATGCGCCAGGTGGGCAGGTTCGCGGCCCAGCCGGCGTCGCCTTCGATCTCCACTTCGACGCGGGCAAAAAAATAAGCGGCAACGACGATGGCGGCCAGCGTCGCGACGAACTGGCCGGTATGGGAAAATTCAAACACAGGCATCGATGGGTTCGGTCTGCTTCAGGATGGCCGCCAGCACGGCGGCCGCGGCATGGGGACGGCCCAGCGCGAGGGCGCGGGCACGCATGGTGTCGAGTTCGGCCGGATGGGCCATCAGGTAGCGCACGCGGTATTCCAGCGATGGCGCATCGAACGCTTTCATCGCGGCGCCATGTTCGAGCAGGAAATTGGCGTTGCGTTCCTCTTGCCCGGGAATCGACGCATTCACGATCATGGGCAGGCCCAGCGCCAGGCACTCCGCCGTCGTCGCGCCGCCCGGCTTCGTGATGGCCACGTCGGCGCAGGCCATCAGGCGCTCGACCTTGTCCGTAAAACCCTGCGGCACGAGCCGGCCCGGGTATGCGGCCGCAAGGCGTTGCAGTGCCGCCAGTTCCGCGGCATTGCGGCCCGCCAGCGCGATCAACTGGAACTGACCGGGGATCGCCAACAGGCGCTGCGCCAGCGTGGACAGGCCGCCCAGCCCGGCACCGCCGCCCATCAGCAGGAAGGTCATGCGGCCGGGATCGATGCCGAGTTCGCTTGCACACGCGGCGCGATCGGGCCGGCACGTAAAGGTCGGCATGACCGGGATGCCGGTAACGTGGATGCCGTCGCGCGCGATGCCGTGTTTTTCCATCAGGAACGCCACTTCGTCATTGCCCGCGAAATAGCCGGCCATGTGCCGGTGCACCCACATGCGGTGCAGGTCGAAGTCGGTCACTTGCACCCACACGGGGCAGCGCAGCATGCCGTCGGCAACCTCGCGCGACAGGATCTCGGCCGGCAGGAAATGTGTGCAGACGATGGCATCCGGGCGCAGCGCGGCGATTTTCGCCAGCAGCGGCGCGCAATCGCGCCGTTCGATGCGGCGCCGCAGCCGGTGCGCCCAGCCGTCCGGCGCGGCCGTGTTCGTGTAATCGTAGACCCAGCTCCACACCGCCGGCGCGCGGCGCACGAGCATGATGTAGAGGTCGGCGTAGACCTGGCGCAGGCGCGGCGTCGCGTAGGCGGTCGCGTCCAGGTGGATCACTTCAGCGATGCCGGGGACGGCGGACGCGCTGGCGCGGATCGCCTCGGCCGCGCGCGTATGGCCGGCGCCCGCGGGCACGCTCAGCACGAGGATGCGCTTGCCTGCCCTGCCTTCGTCCATCCAACGCCCACCCATCGCGCTCGCCTTGCCGTGCATATTGATGAGGGCAATGTAGCGGTTGAATATGACGGTGCCGTGACGACGCGTGCGCCCCTTGCCAAGCGCTTCCGTGCACGCGATCATGGGCCCATGAACCCGCTTAACCTACCCCGCACCTTTGCCCGCCTGGCCGGCCTGGCCCTGTTGCTCGCGAGCAGCGCCTGCCGCAGCGATGCGCCGCAGGCACCGTCCACCGCCACGGGCAGCGCGCCGCTGCTGGCCCGCATCGAGGCCGAGCGCGGCGCCGCCGCCTGCGACACGGACGATCAATGTCACACGATCGGCGTGGGCCACAAGGCCTGCGGCGGCCCCGAGCGCTACCTCGCGTGGTCCAGCAAGAACAACGACGGCACGCGCCTGCGCGCGCTCGTGGCCGAACACGCGGCCGCGCGCCAGGCGGAGGACACCAAGAAGGGCATGATGTCGACCTGCTCTGTCGTCCCCGACCCGGGCGCGACGTGCGCCGCCGGCCAGTGCGTGCTGCGCGCCACGAACAGCGGTCCCGGCGGGATGGCACCCGTGGCACGCTGATACGTCATCACAAACGACAAAGGCCGCGGCATGCACCGCGGCCTTTGTCTTTCGGGCCGCTTGTGGCGGCCCATGGTCGAGCTGTAACCTGCCGATTACTCGACCTTCGCCTGCTTGTTGCCGGCGTTCTGGAACAGCGGGATCGGATCCGTCGTGTCGACTTCGACGATCGTCGTGCCGACCGTGGCGCCGCCGGTCACGTAGGCGACCGAACCCAGGTGCCGCTTGCCGGTCGCGAGACCGGACCACGACAGCGCCACCGATGCCGTGCCGCCCAGGGCGACCTGGGTCGGTGCGACGGCCCTGAAGTTGCCGCCGGTGACGCCCGGGCTCAGCACCCAGGTCGACAGCTTGTACGTGGCGCTGCCACCGACCGGATCGTAGCCGACGACGCACACCTTGTACTCGCCTGCCGGCGGGTTGGCCAGCGTGACCATTTCGTTGGCCGTCTGGCCGCCGCTGGTGCCGACGACGGTCGTGCCGCGTGCCACGACGAGGTCCAGGTCGGACAGGCCGGTGCCGGTGCCGACCGTGTCACTGTCGTACAGCGCGAAGCGGGCCGTGGTCGTGCCGGCCGGGATGGTGACGGTGTGCACGTTCACGCCCGTGCCGCCGCCGCCCGTGCACACGCTGTTGGCCGTGTTCGTCGCCGTGACGACCGTCGAGCTGAACTCGGTGGCCGGGATCAGGCCGGCCTTGGCGAGCGACAGCGAGCCGGCGTAGCCGGTACCGATGGTGACGACCTTGGTGCCGGACGTCGCTTCGCTCTGCACCGTGGCCGGTGTCGGCAGATCGGTGGGAGGAGCGCGCAACCGCCTAGCAGGCGGCGCACCGTGTGCGTGCCGTCGCTCCAGGGCCGCCTGGGCTTCTGGCCGTACACCGACGGGTATGAGCCGGCGCGCTGGTGCGGGTCAGCTTGACGGTGTACGTGCCGCTCGCGCCCGGCGCCAGGTTCAGCGTGGCCGGCTGCACGTCGACCGTGTAGCCCGGCAGCGTGGTGCTGACGTTGTACGTCGCCGCGCTGCCGCCCACGTTCTTCACCGTGCGGGTCAGCGTCTGGATGCCCAGCACGTTGGCGGCCGTCAGCGACGGCAGGTTCAGGTTGTACGGCTGGATCGAGCCGACGGCCGGGCAGGTGCCCGGGCTGAACACGTTGGTGATGCCGAGGCCGCACAGGAAGCGCGCGTAGTCGATCGTGGCCAGGTTTCAAGTACACTTGGAGACCCGGACTCGACTGGTGCAGTGGACTGGCGCCACGTGCAGCCTGGCGCCTGGCCCCACGTATGCAGCGGGGCCGGTCAGGTGGCCGGGACTCAGGATTGCCTGTCCCGCGGCCCATTGCCATGCCTACCTTGCGTTCTGGCCTCCTCGACGTGTCACGACGCTGGGCGGGGGGGGGGGGGGCGGGTCAGGCCGGGGGCGGGGGCGTGCGTGTGTGTGCGTGCGCGCGTGCGTGCGTGCGGGTGCTCGGAATGGCTGACCACTGTCCGGCCCGACTGGACGGCGATGCCCAGGCCAGATGCACACGCGGCGACGCCATCGACGTGCCGGTGTAGAACGCGAAGTCCTTCGACGGCGCCGGTGCGCCGCCGGCGACCGCGTCGCGCTGGGCCTTGGTCAGGTCGGCGCTGACGGCCGCCAGGATGTCCGTGCCCGGCGCGGTGACGTCCGGCTTCATGATGTTGGCGTTGGCCACGTTCGGGCCGCGCGACGAGCTGCTGTTCATCTGCGGTGCCACGATGGTCGGATCGACGATGCCGCGCAGGTTGTTCAGCGCCGCGGTGGCGCCCGGGGTCGAGGCATAGTAATCCTTGACCTTCTGGCCGTCCGCGGCCGTGATGTGCACGGTCGAGATGGAGTGGGCCTGGTTCAGGATCGTCGATGCGCTGGTCGGCGTGTTGGCGATGATGACGCCGACGGCGCCGGCCGTCTTGCCGTTCGCGCTCTTGTTGACAAGCACGTTCGAGCCGCGGTCGCAGACGAGGATCTTGCCCGTCACCTTGGCCGGATCGAGGTACGTGGTCGGACCATCGGCCGGGCCGAAGCACAGGTTCAGGCTTGGATCGGCCGGGTCGATGCCCGCCAGGCCGGCATCCTTCGCCAGGATCAGCGGCGACGACGGGGTGTTGGCGTTGCCGGACGCGCCGGTGACGGTCACGCCGTTGCCCAACGCGACGTCGCCCGCATAGGTGCGGTTGTGCGTCGAGTTGCCGACCGTGGTCAGCCACGGGCTGATGTGGGCGACCGGTGCCGTCGCCGGACCGGAGTTGCCGGCCGATGCCGCCACGAACACGCCCGCCGCGGCCGCGCCGAGGAAGGCGACTTCGGTCGGTTCGTTGAACTGGCCGCCGCCGGCGTTCGGGCCGATCGAGAAGTTGATGACGTTCACGCCATCCTTCACGGCCTGTTCGATCGCGGCCACGCTGTTCGACGTCGCGCAGCCGTTCAGGCCGGTCACGCCGTCGGTCCAGCAGACTTTATAGGCGGCGATGCGGGCGCGCGGCGCCATGCCGGTGATCTTGCCGAGCGAGATCCCGTTGGTGGAGGCCGTCACGTGTGCGTTGCCGCCGGCCGTGCTGGCCGTGTGGTCGCCGTGGCCGCCATGGCCTTCCGCGCCGGCGACGGAGTCGCGCGCCGACAAGAATTCGGTCCAGTGCAAGGTCTGCGTCGGCTGCTTGAAGTAGCGCGCGCCGATCAGCTTGTTATTGCAATCGGTGACCGCGAAGCCTTCGCCCACCTGGCAGATGCCCTTCCAGGACGCCGGCGGGGCATCGTAGGCGAGCTTGGTGCCGTCGCGGCTCGGATTGCCGTTCGCGTCGACGCGGTCGGCGAAGCTGTCGTGCTCCGGCCAGATGCCGCCGTCGACGATGCCGATGATGATGCCTTCGCCGGCCTTGTCCTGGCCGCCGAGCTGGTCCCACAGGCCGCCCGGTTTATCGAGGCCGAGGAACGTCGGGGTATAGCTCGTGTCGAGCTGCAGGATCGAGTCCGCCGAGATGCTGGCGACGCCCGGGTTCTTCTTCAGCGCGCGGACCTCGGCGTCGGTCAGCAGGGCCGAGAAGCCGTTGAAGACGACCTTGTATTCATTGGTGACCTGGGCCTTGTTGACAGTCGACAGGACGTCGGACTGCTTGGTCTCCAGGTAGGTGATGTAATTCTGGACGCTCGTCGCGTCGACGTTCAGGCGCTGCCCGGCGGCCGGCTTGGTCGCCGTGAGGCCGCTGACGCCGCCGTCATAGGTGGCGACCGGCTTGTCGGCCAGCTGGACGATGTACGAGCGGCGGACTTCGCCGTCGGCATAGGCGTGGGTGGCGGCCGCGACGGTCAGCGCGAACAGGACGGCCGAAGTGATGGGACGCAGTTTCATGGTCGATACCTCGGCGGCTTAGGCGTTGTTGGACGAAGGAGCGGATTTGCGGCGGCGCGCCAGGAGCGCGCCCATGCCCAGGCCGATCAGCGCGAGGCTGGCCGGCTCCGGCACTTCGGCCAGTGCGAGGTTGTCGATGGCGAACTGGGCCTGGTAGATCGACGGATCGGAATTGTCGGCCGCGACGGTGCAGCCGCCGATGCCGTCGAACAGGCAGGCGCGGATCGTCAGGCTGGTCAGCTCGGCATAGCCGAAGCCGGCAGGCAGCGTGGCGGTGTCGAACAGCGGGTTGCCGTTGTTGTCGAGGCCCGGGAAGTCGAGCGCGTAGCCGAGCGTGCCGCCGTTCGCGAACGTGCCGGTCAGCAACAGTTGGCCATACGAGAAATTCGGCAGGCCGCCGAACGGGGCGACGAAACCGAAGTCGAGGCGACGCAGGCTGAACTTGCCGCCGTCGTCCTTCTTGATCGTGACGCCGCCGTCGTTCAGGCCCAGGTAGGAATGGCTCGTGTTGTTGGTAGGACAGCCGCCCAGCCAGCAGGAGGTCGGGTCCATGCCGTTGACGAGCAGGCCGACGACGCCGCTCGTGCCGCCGTGATTGTCGATGGCTTGCAGCGTGTAGCCGGACTCGCCGAGCGTGTCGCCGTCCACGTAGATGCCGTCGGGGCTCAGGGATTCGAAGTTCACCACGGACGCCATGGCAGGTGCCGTGCCCAGCAGTGCAAGCGCGGCGGCTGCACCCAGGACCAGTTTGTTCAGCCCGGATTGGGCAGGGGAAACGCAAGAAGTCGGATTGGTTGTCATGTCTCTCGCCTTGAAATGGAAGCACCGATGGGTATCGGGCCTACGTGTTTTTTTACCAACTACACGACTTTCCAATGTAGCAAGAAAACAATATTTATTCGTAAAAAATTATCCGAATTAACTATTGTGCTGATCCTTTGATATTGAACAAAATTTGGATTTCCCTATGAAAACAGCGATGTCGAAACGCAAGAAATTGTCGCTTTTTAATTACAATTCATTGCAAATAGAAAAATTGATAGACAGACATCTTTTCTTGTGCTATCTCTTTTACAATGTATCCACAAGGAAATAAATTCCATATGTGCAACTAGATGCGGATGCGCCTTTGCCAAGAACCATTTCAGTCCGGGCAAATGTTCATGCTTGATTGAAAACTTGGGTACAAACGGTTGATGCCAATCGGTTGCTCACAGGCCACAAACGTTCGCTGGAGACACTCTGACAGAGTATGATTACGCTTCCCCGAAGCAGACTCGAGAGACCTATCCAGGATGAATGTTCCCGCGCATACCGATGCTTTGTTCCGTCAGGCCGAACGCGGCGTGCTGCCGCTCGGTGAACTGTTCCAGGGTGCGCAGACGCTGGTCGAACTGGGCATGCAGCAGGAGGCGATCCGGTTGTACGAAGCATGGATCGCGCACACGGCCTCCCCGGCCGCATACGCCGCCTGCTTCAACCTCGCCGTCGCGCGCGGCAACGTGGGCGACGATGCGGGCGCCGCCCGCGATTACCTGAGGGCGATCGAACTCGCCCCCGGCTTCATCGAGGCGCGCCTGAATCTCGGCACGCTGTACGAGCGCATGAACCGGCCCGATGACGCGCTCGCCGCATGGCAAAGCATCCTCGCCGACATCCCGGACCTGGCCGCGAAGCCGGCGCTGCACGTGCAGGCCCTGAACAACCTGGGCCGCCTGTGCGAGATCCGCAAGCGCCTGCCGGAAGCGCTGGACTATCTCACGCGCAGCCTCGAACTCGATCCGGACCAGCCCAAGGTCATCACCCACTGGGTGCACCTGCGCCAGAAGCTGTGCGTGTGGCCGGTCTACGAAGCGTTCGGCGCCGTCACGGTGGAAGAACAGCGCCGCCACACGTCGGCCCTCGCGATGCTGGGGGCGTCGCCGCATCCAGCCGAGCAGCTGGCCGCGTCGCTCAACTTCGTCGAGCGCAAGGTGCATGCGGCGCCCGAGCAGCTGGCGCCGCCCGAGGGCTATGCCCACAGGCGCATCCGCATCGGCTACCTGTCGTCCGACCTGTGCTCGCACGCGGTGTCGATCCTGACGGCCGAACTGTACGAGCTGCACGACCGCGCGCGCGTCGAGGTCTACGCGTTTTCCTGGAGCCGCGAAGACAATTCGCCGCTGCGCGCGCGCGTGGTCGGCGCGATGGACCACTACATCCGCATCGACCGCATGACGGACGAGGAAGCGGCGCGCTGCATCCGCTCGCACGAGATCGACATCCTCGTCGACCTGCACGGCCTCACGCTGGGCGCGCGCGCCGACATCCTCGGCTGGCGTCCCGCGCCCGTGCAGCTGACGTGGCTGGGCTTTCCCGGCCCGACGGCGGTGCCCGGCATCGACTACGTGGTGGCCGACGACTTCGTACTCCCGCCGGAGCTGGAACCGCATTTCACGGAACGGCCGCTGCGCATGCCGCACACGTTCCAGATCAACGACCGCCGCCGCGCCATCGGCCCCACGCCCACGCGCGCGGCGAACGGCCTGCCGGAAGGCGCGTTCGTGTTCTGCTCCTTCAACAGCAATTTCAAAGTCACGCCCGAGGTGTTCGACAGCTGGATGCGCATCCTGAAACAGGTGCCGGACAGCGTGCTGTGGATGGTGGCCGACAGCGACGCCACCCGCGCCAACCTCGTGCGCGAGGCCGAGGCGCGCGGCGTGGCAGGCAGCCGCCTGCTGTTCGCGGGGCGCGTGGCGCCGGCCGATTACCTGGCCCGCTTCCGCCTCGCCGACCTGTTCCTCGACACGAATCCGTTCAACGGCGGCACCACCGCGAGCGACGCCCTGTGGGCCGGCTTGCCCGTGCTGACGTGGGCCGGCCAGACCTTCTGCTCGCGCATGGCGGGCAGCCTGCTGCGCGCGGTGGGCCTGCCGGAACTCGTCACGCACGCGCTGGAAGATTACGAGGCGCTGGCCATCGCCCTCGGCAACGACCGCCCGCGCATGGACGCGTTGCGCGCGCGCCTCGCGGCCAACCGCGACGCGAGCCCGCTGTTCGACACGCCGCGCTTCGTGCGCGACTACGAAGACCTGCTGGCGACCGTCGTCAGGCGCCCGGCCGGCGTCGAACCCGTGGACGAACCAGCCGTCGCCCGGCTGCAGGAAGTACCGCCCCCCGCGCAACTGACCTTGCAGCAGGAGAGCATGCTGTCGCTGCTGCGTCCCGGCATGCACAGCATCGTCGAAGTGGGCGGCGCGACCCTCGCCCAGGCCTGGCGTGCCCGCGTACCGAACTCGCATTACACGGCCGTCGGCGCGCTTGCCGCAAACGCAGGCTGGAGCACGTCCGCCATCGAGCGCGACGCCGAACAACTGACCGACGCCGACTGGCAGCAGCTGGCCGCGGCCCAGTGCTGGCTGTTCCCGGAAACGCTGGAACGCCTGCGCGACCCGTGGACCTTCCTCGCGCGCCTGCGCCGCCAAGCGCTCGGCCCGGTGGAACTGGTCGCGTGCGTCAACAACGGCCAGCACTGGCTGCTGCAGACGCTGCTCGCCGCCGGCAACATGCCGGACCGCCGCAACCTGCACCTGTTCACGCGCGCATCGCTCGCGGCGCTGCTGGCCGACCACGGCTTCACGCTCATCGCCATGACGACGGTGAACGCGCAACAGCCGCCGCAAATCGTGCTGGACGCAATCCGCGCCCTGGCCGCGGCCGCCGGCGCCGACCCTGAACTGGCCGTGCAGGACGCCCTGCCCTACCAATATCTGGTGCGCGCCATCGCCGCCTGATCAGTCGAGCCGCACGACGTCGATCGGGTCCGGCAGGAAGCGGACATACCGCCCCATCGACGCGAGGATGGCATCGTGCGCCAGTTCGAAGCGGTACTCGACGTCGTCTTCCGCCACCCGTTGCGCGCCGAAGCGCTCGTGGAACGTCCACACGCTGCGATTGTCCTTGCGGACCTCGAAATGCGCGTTGCGAAAGCCGAGATGGTCGAGCGCATAACGGTAGACGATCAGCGCCGATTCGATCCCCACATAGGTAGGAGCACCGTCGGCGACGATCCAGCTCCCCCACGAAAAGCTGTCGCCGACGGCGTTGTACAGCCGCACGGTGCCGACCGGCTGGCCGGCACCGCCCGCCTCGTCCTTCAGGCAGATGATGAAATAAGCCTGGCTGCCGTCCGTCTTGTAGCGCTCGATCCAGGCGGCCTGCCTGGCCACGTCGGCGTCGACCGCCGACAGGTACGCCGCCTTTTTGGGATCGAGCCGCAACGACAGGATATAGGCCGCATCGGCGACCTCGACCTCGCGCAGCACGAGCTTGTTGCCGACCAGGCGGGCGGCGGGTCGGATGGTTGGTTGTTCGCTCATGACTCCCCGTATGAACGTTGATGGACGAAGGCATGATTACACACAACAATCGCCATAGGAATGACATGGTTGCAATCAAATTGCCCTTCTGAAAACCAATCGCAAAATTGTGCCAACTATTGGTTGCTCACAGGCCACAAAATTTCGCTGGAAACAGGTCAACAGAGTATGATTACGCTTCCTTTGCGATCGGCAGGACGACGTTCGGCCTCTTCGAAACACACCATGCAAACGAATCAAATTCCCGTCATCACGGTGTCGTACAACTCGCCCGACCTGATCGAGGCGCTGCTGCGCACCTTCCGCCAGTTCTATTCGAACAAAGTGTACGTGATCGACGGTTCGCGTCCCGAGGTCGCAACGCAGATCGGTGCCATCGCCGCACGTTTCCCGGACGTCGAGTTCATCCCGTTCGGCTACAACATCCACCACGGTCCCGGCATGACCTGGGCCGTGCACAATCTGAACCTGCAAGGCCAGGCGCTGTTCCTCGATTCGGACGTCGAGATCGTCAAGGACGGCTTCCTCGAAACCCTGCAGGCCGAGCTGGAGCCGGGCATGTGGGGCGTCGGCAGCACCCAGCGCGTCAACGAGCGCGGCTACGACGAGCCCGAAGACGGGCCCATCCACTACCTGCACCCGGCCTGCATGCTGGTCAACCTGGACGTGATGCGTCAATGGCCGCTGCCGATCAAGCACGGCGCGCCGAACATCCAGACGATGCTGGCGCTAAACTACAGCGGCAACGCCCACCTTTACAAGCACGTGCAATGGGTCCGCGAAGATTTCGAAGGCCGCACGACGCCGCACTACATCAAGCACCCGTGGCAGGGTACGGTCAAGCGCACCGGCGGCTACCACTACGACATGCCGGCGCCCGACGGCAGCGTCGATCCCTATCTGCTGCATTTCGTGCCCACCGACGCCGCCAAGGTGATCGACGTCGGCTGCGGCAACGGCCTGTTCGCCAAGGCCTACCGCGCCCGCCATCCGATCTGCCAGTACCTCGGCGTGGAGCTCGATCCGCAACTGGCCGACCAGGCGCGTCCGCATTGCGATTTCGTGTTCAACATGGACATCACGAAGCCGACCAAGCAGTTCGACACCTACGCGGCCGGCGCCGATTGCTGGATTCTCGGCGACGTGCTGACCAGCCTGCCCGATCCGTGGGCCCTGCTGCGCGACATCCGCCGCCGGAGCGCGCCGGGCACCCGCGTCGTCGTCTCGGTGCGCAACGCCCAACACTGGAGCGTACAGGCCCGGCTCGCCGTCGGCGACCTGCACTACCGCGACGACACTCCCGTGCGCCCGCACGACCTGCGCCTGTTCACTCGCGCCACCTTGCTCGACCTGCTGCGCCAGACCGGCTTCGAACTGGCCACGGGCTCGCCCGAGGTGCGCGACGAGCCGGCGCGCGAGCAGTGGCTGCCCGCCATCCGGGCGCTCGCCGCGGCCGGCGGCAACGATCCGGAGCAGGCGGCGCAGGACGCGCTGGCGTGGCAGTATGTGTGCGTCGCGACGCTCGTCTGAATCCAAACATGCAGGAGAATTCCATGTCCCGTTCCTTCTCCGCCCACGTCCATGACGGCGCCACTGTCGCCGCCGATGCGCAATTGGGCGACTTCGTCGTGGTCTACGCGGGCGCCGCGATCGGCACCGGCTGCCGCGTGCGCGGCTTCACCCAGGTCTGGCCCGGCGTGCGGCTGCACGAGGACGTCGACCTCGGTCCGGGCGTCACCATCGAGGCACCGGACGGGGACGGCAGCGACGTCGTGATCGGCGCCGGCACCCGCATCGGCGCCGGCGCCCTGCTGCACCGGGGCGTGCGCATCGGCCAGGGCGCCGAAATCGTGGCCGGGGCCGTGGTCACCCATAACGTGCCGCCGTACGCGATCGTGGCCGGCGCGCCGGCACGCGTGGTCAACTACGTGCAGCAGGCCGAACGCAAGCCGGCGGCCGAGTGGCACACCATCACCACGCCGCCAAAAACACCGTCGGCCGTGCGCCTCGGTGTCGGCGACGTGACGTTGCACCGCTTCAAATTCGTCGGCGACCCGCGCGGCGACCTGTCGGTCGGCGAGTTCATGCGTGAAATCCCGTTCATGCCGAAACGCTACTTCCTGGTCATGAACGTCCCCAACGACAAGACCCGCGGCGAACACGCGCACTACAAGTGCCACCAGTTCCTGGTCTGCGTTAAAGGCAGCTGTTCGGTGGTTGTCGACGACGTGGACTCCCGCTGCGAAGTGCGCCTCGACGCGCCGGACATCGGCCTGTACCTGCCGCCGATGACCTGGGGTATCCAGTACAAATATTCGAGCGACGCCGTGATGATGGTGTTCGCGTCGGACTATTACGAAGCGGAAGACTACATCCGCGATTATGACGAATTCGTCGCCGCCAAACGCCGCATGGGCGACAGCGGCGTCCTTCCTGTGGAGCACGCATGAGTATTCCCTTCCTCGACCTGAAGGCCATCAACCTCGAGCAGGAAGACGCCATCGAACAGGCCATGCGGCGCGTGCTGCGGTCCGGCTGGTATGTCCTCGGCAAGGAAGTGGAAGCGTTCGAGCAAGCCTATGCCGCCTGGTGCGGTACGCGCCATGCCATCGGCGTGGCCAACGGGCTGGATGCGATCTTCCTCGTGCTCAAGGCATGGGGGGTGGGCCCGGGTGATGAAGTCATCGTTCCCAGCAATACCTATATCGCCACCTGGCTGGCCGCCTCGCATTGCGGCGCCACGCCGGTCCCGGTGGAGCCGGTGGCGGGCACGTACAACCTCGATCCGGCCCGCGTGGAAGCGGCCATCACGGCGCGTACCAGGGCCATCGTGCCGGTCCACCTGTACGGCCAGTGCGCCGACATGGAGCCGCTGATGGACATCGCCCGTCGTCACCGCCTGAAGGTCGTCGAGGACGGCGCCCAGGCGCACGGCGCGCGCTATCGCGGCCGGCGCGCCGGTGCGCTGGGGCACGCCGCCGCGTTCAGCTTCTATCCCGGCAAGAACCTGGGCGCGCTGGGCGACGGCGGCGCGATCACGACCGACGACGACGCACTGGCACGGCAACTGCGCGCGCTGCGCAACTACGGCTCCCAGAAGAAATACCACAACGAATCCATCGGCTTCAATTCGCGCCTGGACGAGCTGCAGGCGGCGATCCTGTCGGCCAAGTTGCCCGTGCTGGATGACCAGAACGCCCGGCGGCGCGCGCTGGCGGCGATCTACGATGCCGAGCTGGCCGGCATCCCCGGCCTCGTCCTTCCCGTCGTGCCCGAGTGGGCCGAACCGGTGTGGCACCTGTACGTCGTGCGCCATGCGCAGCGCGACGCGCTGGCCAAGGGGCTGGCCGAGGCCGGCATCGGCACGCTGGTGCATTACCCGATCGCACCGCACCTGCAGCCCGCCTACGCCGATCTCGGCATGACCGAGGGCCGGTTCCCGATCGCCGAGACCATCCATCGCGAGGTGCTCAGCCTCCCGATGGGCCCGACGATGACGGCGGCGCAGGCGGTCGAGGTCGCGCAGGCGGTACGGCGCATCGCCGCGGCGCTGTGAACGGCGCCATCGCGTACTTTTTCTCACGAACGACAACGAACTCCGGTCTCCATGACGCTCCCCAAAGTCAGCATCGTCATCCCGTCGTACAAGCCCGAGCACTTCGAGCAATGCCTGCGCTCGGCCATCGGCCAGACATACCCGAATATCGAGATCCTCGTCAGCGACAACTGCCCGACCGAGGCCATCCGCGACATCTGCGCGCGCTTCCCCGAGGTGATCTACCAGCGCTGCTCGGTGACCAGGGACGGCAACATCCACGCCGCTTTCTTCTCGGGCAAGGGCACGTACATCAAGCCGCTGTTCGACGATGACATCCTGCATCCGTTCTGCGTCGAGCGCATGGTGGCCGCGATGACTGCGCAGCCGCGCGTCCAGATGACGTTCTCGGCCTCGCAGGTCATCGACGCCAACAACCTGCGCGTCGAAACCCGCCGTGCGTTCGAGGCCAGCGGTTCGATGACGGGCCTGGAACTGCACCGCAGCATGGTCCTCGGCATGCGCAACTTCGTCGGCGAATTCTCCACCGTGATGTTCACCCGCAAGAAGCTGTGGGAGATCGGCCACCTGCGGCTGTTCACGCTGGCCGGCCATGACTGCACGATCGGGCTGTCCGACGTG
Source organism: Massilia cellulosiltytica (assembly GCF_047325105.1). Classification (NCBI taxonomy): domain Bacteria; kingdom Pseudomonadati; phylum Pseudomonadota; class Betaproteobacteria; order Burkholderiales; family Oxalobacteraceae; genus Massilia; species Massilia cellulosiltytica. The sequence goes on from NZ_CP168562.1 coordinate 6,137,773, forward strand.
TCCGCGTACTGCAACCTGGTCGAAGGCGGCGATGTGTTCTACCTCGACGAGGAGCTGAGCTACTTCCGCCGCGACCCGCGCCTGCAGTCGGAATCGAATCCGGCCGTGAACAAGAATTTCGGCTATTGCTTCTCCGACTACTTCGACCTGCTGCTCGCCTCGCACCGCCTGGGCGTGATCAGCACCCAGGAACTGCTGGACAAGCGCGACCAGGTGCACACCGCCTACCTGCAGCTGCGCGGGGTCTTCTTCCAGATCGAGGAAGCCTGGCAGCGCTACACCGCCTACACGGAGGGCCTCGCCGCATGACGTCCCCGCCCCCCTTCTACTGCATCAGCCACAAGGATCCGGGCTGGCCCCTGCCGCCGTTCCTGACGCTCGTCGGCACCGGCGGCTACGTGCCGGAGCGCGGCATCGGCATGAGCGTGTACGCGCCCCAGTTGGCGTACAAGAACATGAAGCTGGGCGAATACGCGGCCCTCTTCATGATCCGCCGCCTGCTGGAAGAAGCGCATGCCGACGGTTTCGTCGGCGTCTGCCATTACCGCCGCTACGCCCTGGTCGCCGAGATCGGCCAGCTGCGCGGCTTCAACTACCACGCGCACCCGAGTGAGCTGCAGGATCTGCCCATCGAAGCCTTCATCGGCGACGGCACGACCCCGATCATCTCGGCGCCCATCAATTTTCCCGGCTCGGTCATGCAGCAGTACTCGGCGAACGCGGTCGGGCGCGACCTGCTGATGTTCTTCGGCGACGCGGTCGACTGCGGCGTGATCGACAGCGACGAGGCGATCAACTTCCTGTCCGGCACCAGCTTCATCACGGCGGGCAACGTGGGCTACATGCCGGTCGCCTGGTTCGTCGAGACCATGCGCCAGCTCGAAGGGGTCGTGGCACGCTTCGCCCACAACCATTACATCCGGCGCGAAGGTTACGAAGAACGTACGATGGGGCTGTGCTGCGAACGGCTGCACGGCCTGTTGCTACGCAAGAAGGCGCTGGAATACGGCGCGGACAAGGTGATCACGCGTCCCCTGACGGTGCTGACCGAGACCGGGCGCCTGAACTGAAAAAACGGCAAGGACATCGCATGAAAGCAGTCATCCTCGCGGGCGGCCTCGGCACCCGCATCAGCGAAGAAACCTCGGTCAAACCGAAACCGATGGTGGAGATCGGCGGCAAGCCCATCCTCTGGCACATCATGAAGGGCTATTCCACGCACGGCGTGAACGACTTCGTGATCTGCTGCGGCTACAAGGGCTACGTGATCAAGGAATACTTCGCCAACTATTTCCTGCACACGTCCGACGTCACGTTCGACATGCAGAACAACCGCATGGAAGTGCACACGCGCAGCGCCGAGCCGTGGAAGGTGACCCTGGTGGACACCGGCGACGACACGCTGACCGGCGGCCGCCTGAAACGCGTGCGCGACTACGTGCGCGACGAAGAGGCGTTCTGCTTCACCTACGGCGACGGCGTCTCGAACGTGAACATCACGGCGCTGGTCGATTTCCACCGCGCCCACGGCAAGCTGGCCACGCTCACGTCCGTCCAGCCGCCGGGCCGCTTCGGCGCCCTCAACCTGCAGGGCGACGAGATCACCAGCTTCCAGGAGAAGCCGCAGGGCGACGGCGCCTGGATCAACGGCGGCTTCTTCGTGCTCTCGCCGCAGGCCATCGACTACATCGACGGCGACGCCACCACGTGGGAGAAACAGCCGATGGAAGGACTGGCGCGCGACGGCCAGATGCGGGCGTTCTTCCACCACGACTTCTGGCAGCCGATGGACACCTTGCGCGACAAGATGCACCTCGAAGAGCTGTGGAAATCCGGCCGCGCGCCCTGGAAGACCTGGGAGTGATCATGTTCGGCGACATCTACCGCAACAAGAAGGTGCTGGTCACGGGCCACACGGGCTTCAAGGGTTCCTGGCTCGTCATGTGGCTGCTCAAGCTGGGCGCGCGCGTCGCCGGCCTGTCGGACGGCATCCCGACCCAGCCCTCCATCTTCGAGGAGACCGGCCTGGCCGGGCATATCGAGCACCACCTGGGCGACGTGCGCGACCTGGCCGCCGTCCGCCGGGTCCTCGCCGATTTCCAGCCCGACTTCGTGTTCCACCTGGCCGCGCAGCCGATCGTCTCGACGTCGTACAGCGATCCCGTGGACACGATCACGACCAACGTCATCGGCACCACCAACGTGCTGGAAGCCCTGCGCCTGCACGACCGCCCCTGCGTCGCCGTGATGATCACGTCCGACAAGTGCTACGAGAACGTCGAGTGGCTGTGGGGCTACCGCGAGACCGACCATATCGGCGGCCGCGACATCTACAGCGGCTCGAAGGGCGCGGCCGAAGTGGTCATCCATGCGTACTACTGGTCGTTCTTCCGCGCGCCCGATTGCAAGGTGAAGCTGGCGAGCGGCCGCGCGGGCAACGTGATCGGCGGCGGCGACTGGGCCAAGGACCGCATCGTCGTCGACTGCATGCGCAACTGGTCGGAAGGCCGCAAGGTCGAGATCCGCAGCCCGCAGGCCACGCGGCCGTGGCAGCATGTGCTGGAGCCGCTGTCGGGCTATCTCGCCCTGGGCGCGGCGCTGCACGAACGCCCGGAACTGTCGGGCGAAGCCTTCAACTTCGGACCGCGCGCGGAACAGAACCGCACCGTGCTGGAGTTGCTGGGCGACCTGTCGCGCCACTGGCAGTTCGCGAGTCCCGAACAGGCGTACGAGGTCACCGGGAATATCCCGTTCCACGAGGCGGGGCTGCTCAAGCTGAACTGCGACAAGGCCCTGTTCCACCTGCGCTGGGAAGCAAACCTGAACTACGAGACCTGCGTGCGCCTGGTCAGCGAATGGTATTACCGCTACTACCGCGAGCAGGCCGACATGCACGCGCTGACGCTCGCCCAGATCGGCGAATACGAAGCGCTGGCCTCGGCCCGGGGGCTGGCATGGACGCGCTGACGCCCTGCACGCTCACGCCGCTGGCGCGTATCGCCCACCCGAAAGGCGACGTGTACCACGCGATGAAGGCGACCGACCCGGGCTTCGCCGGCTTCGGCGAGGTCTATTTCACCACCGTGCATCCGGGCGTGACGAAAGGCTGGAAGCGGCATACGCGCATGACCATGAACCTCGTCGTCGTCGCGGGCAGCGTCACGTTCCACCTGCACGATGCCGGCACCGGCCGCACGACCTCGCACACGCTGGGCGACGCCGACTACGGCAGGCTCACGGTGCCGCCGGGCTGGTGGATGGCGTTCACCGGCACCGGAGACGGGGCGAACCTGGTCTGCAACATGGCCAGCATCCCGCACGATCCGGCCGAGGCAGTCAACGTCGACCTGGCCACCTACCCGCTCGCATGAAGATCCTGCTGACCGGCGCCCGCGGCCTCCTGGGAACGGCCATCGGCAAGGCGGCCGCCGCGCGCGGCTGGCAATGCGCGCCGCTGGCGCGTCCCGCGCTGGCGGACGCCCCGGCCTACCTGCCCGCCGAACTCGCTGCCGGCTGGGATCTCGTGATCCATGCCGCCGCCAACACGAACGTCGAGCAGTGCGAGCTCGACCCGTCCGCCTGCTACCGCGACAACCTGCTGCTGACCGAACTGATCGCCACCGCCTGCGCGCGCGCCGGCACGAAGCTGCTGTTCGTCTCCAGCACCGGCGTGTACGGCGCCCACGGCACGGCGCCCTGGCGCGAATACGACGCCGTGCGGCCGACCACGCACCACCACCGCAGCAAGGTGCTGGCCGAGGAACGCGTGCTGGCGGCGAGCCCGGACAACCTCGTCGTCCGCACCGGCTGGCTGTTCGGCGGCGCGCCGGACATCCCGAAGAATTTCGTCGCCCGCCGCATCGACGAGGCCCGCGCCGCGCTGGCGAGCGGCGCGACGATGCGTTCGAACGTCCAGCAGCGGGGCGTGCCCTGCTTCAGCGGCGACGTCGCGGCGCGCATGCTCGACCTGGGCGCGAGCGGCCTCGCGGGCGTCTTCAATTGCGTGAACGGCGGCTCGGCGTCGCGCCACGAGTACGTGCAGGCGATCGTGCGCCTGGCCGGCTTCGATCTCGAGGTCGGTCCCGCCGATGCCGCATCGTTCAACCGCAAGGCCAACGTCTCGGACAACGAAACGGCGGACAACTGGAAATGCGACCAGCTGGGCTGGCCGGCCATGCGCGACTGGCGCGCCGCCCTCGCCGCCTATCTCGAGGGCGAACTCGCCCCTTACCTCGCAGCGAACTGACATGGAAACCATCGATATCGTCATTCTGGGCGCGGGCATCGCGGGCCTGGGCGCCGCGCTACGCGCGCGCGAATTGAACCGCCAGGCCGTCGTCTTCGAGGCGCGCGACCGCGCCGGCGGCCTGCTCGACAACTTCACGGTCGACGGCTTCCGTTTCGACCACGCCGTGCACCTGTCGTTCGCGAGCGAACCGGAAGTGCGCGCGATCTTCGACCGCACGCCGTATCTCACGCACCCGGCCGATTCGTATTGCTGGGATGACGGCTACTGGCTCAAGCACCCGGTGCAGAACAACCTGTATCCGCTGCCGCCGGAACAGCGCGTGGCCCTGATCAAGTCCTTCCTCGCGCGTCCCGACACGCTCGCGCACGACGATTACGAAAGCTGGCTGCGCCACCAGTACGGCGACGCGATCGCCGAACGGTACCCGCTGCGCTACACGCAGAAATACTGGGCGGTGCCGGCCCGCGCATTGTCCACGACGTGGATCGGCAACCGCATGCGCCGCGCGGAACTGGACGAGATCCTGTTCGGCGCCCTGACGGGCGATACGCCGAACACGTACTACACCAAGGAGATGCGCTACCCCGTCGCGGGCGGCTACAAGGCGTTCATCCAGCCGCTGCTCGACGCCGCCGAGATCCGCACAGGCCACGCCGCGACAGGCATCGACACCGCGGCGCGCACCGTGACGTTCGCGAACGGCGCGACGGTGCGTTACCGGCAGCTCGTCAGCACGCTGCCGCTGCCCGTGCTCGTGCGCCTGGCCGGCAACGTCCCGGACGACGTGCGCGCGGCCGGCGCCGGCCTGCACGCCACGTCGATCGACCTGGTCTCCGTCGGCTTCGACAAGCCGCTCGTGAAGGACCTGTGGTTCTACATCTACGACGAGGACATCGCCGCCAGCCGCGCCTATTCGCCGTCCGTGAAATCGCCGGACAACGCGCCGCCCGGCTGCAGCTCGCTGCAGTTCGAGATCTACAATTACGACACGGGCAGCGCCCATGCGCCCGACGCACTCAAGGAGAACACGGTCTACGCGCTGCGCAAGATGTGCATCGCGGCGGCGGACGACATCGTCGTGCTCGACCATCGCCGCCTCGCCTACGGCAACGTCATCTTCGAGCAGGGAATGGAAGAACGGCGCGCCCGCGTGCGCGGCTGGGCGGGCGCTGCAGGCATCGCCACGTGCGGCCGGTTTGGCGAGTGGGATTATTTGTGGAGCAACCAGTCGCTCCTGAGCGGCTACCGCGCCCTGCCTTGAGGACAGGCGCGCGGCGCCGGGCGATCACGGCTCCCGGATCGCTTCGTCCAGCCCCTTCGTCAGGGGCCACAGCAGATACGACAACACGGTCCGCTTGCCGACCACGATTTCCGCGGTCAGCGTCATGCCCGGCAGCAGGCGCGCGTGCGGGTCCATGTTCTTCAGCTTCCCGCCGCCCAGGTCGATGCGGCTGACGTAGTAGGCATCCGTGCCCGATTCCGCATTCGCCGTGTCGCGCTTGAACGCGTCCTCGGACAGGGTGCGCACCTTGGCTTCCAGGGTGCCGTGCTTCTGGAACGGGAACGCGTCGAGCTTGATGTGGGCGACGTCGCCCGGCTTCACGTGGCCGACGTCGAGCGAATCGATCTGCACCTCGGCGTCCAGCGCGGTCCCCAGCGGCACGAGCGTGAACATCTTCTCGGCGGCCTGCGCGACGGAACCCTGCGACAGCTTGGCGATGTCCTGCACCATGGCGTCGGCCGGCGCGGTCAGGATGACCTTGTCGCGGCGCAGCGTGCCCTTCTTGATCTGCTCGGCCGTCGCGTCGCGCTCGCGCGTGAGGTTCAGCAGGTCTTCCATGATCTTCTGGCGCCAGCCGTTCACGAACGCGCGCTTCTCCGCCTCCAGGCCGGCCAGGGTGCGCCGGATCTCCGGTTCCTGGTTCTTCGCCAGCGTGTAGTCGCGCTCCACTTCCATGCGCTTGTTGCGCGCGTCCAGCAGGTTGACCTTGGCGCCGAATTTCTGGTCGACGAGGCGTTCCTGCATCGTCTCCACCTCGCGCAGCGATTTCGTCCTGTCGCCCAGCACCTGCTGGTCGCGCACGTTCGTGTCGAGCGAGGCGCGCGTCTTGGCGATGTTCTCCTCCAGGCGCGCCATCTGCGCGGCGAAGTTGGCGCGGCGCTCGCCCGCCAGCTTGTCCTGCAGTTGCGTGTCGGCCGACACCTTGCCCGTCTCGGCCGGCGTACCGCGGCCGGTCAGTTCGGCCTCGAGGCGTTTCACCTGCGTGTCCAGGCTGTCGAACTTCAGGCGGAGTTGCGCCTGGTCGGCATCCGCGTCCGTCGGGTCCAGGGTGGCGAGGCGCTCGCCCTTCTTGACGACCTGGCCGATGCGCACGTCGATCGAGCGGATGATCGACGTCTCGATCGGCTGCACGACGATATTCGACAACGGGGTGGTCAGCCTGCCCTGCGCCTTCACCACCTCGTCGATCTCGGCGATGCTGGCCCAGCCGAGGAAGCACACGAGCATCGCGGCCAGCGCGTGCACGGTGATGCGCGCGTACGGCGGCAACGGCCGGCGTTCGATCTCGTCGGCGTCCGGCAGGAACTCGATGTCGGTCGGATCGAGCGCGGTCACAGATGACTTGTTTGCTGGTTCCATAATTGAATGTAAGTAGAGCAGCGCGTCAGGAGTTCTTCATGGCGGCCCGCGTCCATCAATTGGCCGCGCTGCATGACCAGGATCGAATCGGCTTTGACGAGCGTCGACAGGCGGTGCGACACCATGATCACGGTGCGGCCGACGGCGATGCGCGACAGGTTGTTGATGAAGATCGCTTCGCTTTCCGGGTCGAGCGCGCTCGCGGCTTCGTCCAGCACGAGGATGCGCGGCTTGGCCAGCAGCGCCCTGGCGATCGACAGGCGCTGTTTCTGGCCGCCGGACAGGTTCGACGCATTCTCTTCCAGCATCGTGTCGTAGCCCTGCGGCATGCGCTCGATGAATTCGTCGGCACCGGCGGCTCTAGCCGCCTCGACGATGTCCTCGAACGAGGCCTCGGGCATCGTCGCGGCGATGTTCTCGCGCACCGTGCCGTGGAACAGGAAGTTCTCCTGCAGGACGACGCCGACCTGGCGGCGCAGGTGCGACAAATCGATCTCGCGGGCGTCGTAGCCGTCGAAGCGGACGATGCCTTCCTGGATGCGGTACAGGCCGTGGATGACCTTCGTGATCGTCGTCTTGCCCGAGCCGCTGCGGCCCACGATGCCGATCACGCTGCCTTCCTTGATCTCGAAGCTGGCGCGGTCGAGCGCGTTGTTCTGCGCGCCCGGGTAGCGGAACACGACGCCGTCGAACGTGATGTTGCCGCGCAGTTCGGGACGCAGGCCGCCGCTGCGGCCTTCCGGCGCGCGGTTCATGACCTCGCCCAGCATGCGGATCGACAGCGCGGTTTCCTGGTATTCGTTGACGAGGCCCACCAGGGCGATCAGCGGTCCGCTGACGCGGCCTGACAGCATCTGGAAGGCGATCAGGGCGCCGACGGACAGCGTCTGGTCGAACACGTCCTGGGCGCCGATCACGATGATCACGACGGGCAGCAGCTTGCCGAGGAAGTCGGTGATGGCATTGCCCGTGATGGAGATCTGGCCCACGCGGAAGTGCTGGATCAGCGCATTGGCCGAGCGCTGGTCCCAGGCGCGGCGCTGCATCGGCTCGATGGCCAGCGCCTTCACCGTGCGCATGCCGTGGATCGTTTCCACCATCAGCGCCTGGCGTTGGCCCTCGGCCGTGTACAGGTCGTTCAGGCGGCGCTGGAACGTGGGCACGAGCACCGCGACGATGCCGCTGATGAGCATCGTAAACAGCAGCACGATCATCGCCAGCTTGACCGAATAGCTGAACAGGATCGGCAGCAGGATGAACAGCGCGGTCAGGTCCAGCGCCGTGAAGAACATGCGACCGGTGAGGAAGCCGCGGATCTTTTCCATCTGCTGCATGTGGCGCACGACCACGCCCGCGGACGTGGTCTCGAAATAATCGATGGGCAGCGACAGCAGGTGCGCGAACGTGCGCCGCGTGAGGCGGATGTCGATCTTGTTCGTGGCCCACAGGGTCAGGATCTGGCGCATGAAGCCGAACGTGGACTCGAACAGCAGCGCGATGCCGATGCCGGCCGCCAGCACCCACAAGGTGGACACGCTATGGTGCACGAGCACCTTGTCGATCACGAGCTGGAAGAAGATCGGCGACGCGAGGCCGAGGATGTTCATGGCCATCGCCGCGATGGCGATGTCCCGGAACGCCGCCTTCTGCAGCAGGATCTCGGGAATGAACCAGCGCAGGCCGAACGGCTGACGCGTGTCGGAGAGTTTCGACGTGCGCTTGAGGAACAGGACTTCGCCGCTCCACAGCGACTGGAATGAGGCCGGATCGAGCATCTTGACGGCCCCGAGGTCGCCCAGCGGATCGAGCACGGCGAACACGCCGCCATCGTCCGCGCGGGCACCGACGACGATCATGCTGTTGCCGTCCTTCAGGCGCGCGAGCAGCGGGAACACGCCCTTCTGCCCCAGCAGCTTGTCGACCGTCAGCTGACGCAGCTTGGCCTTCAGCCCGATGCTCGAGGCCATCCCCAGCAGCATGGACGACGAGGGCTCCTCCGCGTTCAACGCGTAGTCGTGGATCAGGCGCTCCGGATTCACTTGCAGGCCATGATGCTGCGCGATGGCGGTCAGGCATTGCAGAGTTGTATGAGGAAATTTGTCGGCCATTAGGGAACTAATAGAAGCGAAGTGCGGCAGACCGAGAGATTACCTTGTTGTTGACCAGAATTGTTGCTGAACAGCACTGTGTTACGCCCCTTATTCTTGGTTTGTCGCAATTTGGACGCAAAAAAAGGCAAGACCGATAACGGTCTTGCCTTTTTGATGTCGCGGCGGGGCCGGCGCGAACCGGCCCCTGTGTTGCATTACTTGCGACCGCCGGTGGTGAGGAAGCCCGAGTCCTGCGGCGTCGTCACCGACTTGGCCAGCGATTCGGCCGTCGACGTCATCGCCGCGTTCGCACCGCTCACCTTGTTGCCGTTGATGTCGAACTGCTTCATCACGTCGACCATCGTGCCGACCGAAGCCAGCAGGCCGGTCTGCGCACCCGCCAGGTTCGGCAGGGTCAGGCCGCCGGCCGCCACGCCCGCATCGCCGGCGTTGAAGGCGGTCATCGCCTGGACCATGCTGCCGACCTTGCTGCTCAGCGAGGTCGCGGTCGCTGCGGCTTCCGCGGCCGACTTGTCGGTCGTGAACCAGACGTCGCCCGTGGCGGCCGTGGAGCCGTCGGTCTTCGTGAAGGTCGACTGCATGCCGATCCAGTTGCCATTGTCCTTCGCCGCGGTCTTGTCGCCGTTGACGTTGATGCTTGCCACGTTCAGCGATGCCAGGCTCTTCAGCTCGCCCGATTCGCTGACGCCGTCGCCGTTCGCGTCGACCCACACCTTCAGGTTGCTGTAGGCAGCATCCTTCGTGTCGATCACGCCGTCGCCGTTCGCATCCAGCTGGGCCAGTGCTTCGTAGCCGTTGGACGCGTTCTGGCCGTTCGCCAGCTTCGTCGACGTACCGAACAGCTCGCTACCGTCGTCGATCGCACCGTTGCCGTTGCGATCCAGTGCCAGCAGGCCGTCGGTCGCGTCCACCCAGCCCGTCGTGACCTTGCTGCCGGTCGCGAACAGGTCGAACTGCACGCCCTGGGCGATGCTCTTCGTGTGGATGCCGTCGCCGTTCAGGTCCAGCACGATCGGGCTGCCGACCTTGAGCTGCTGGATCTGTGCCGTCGTCATCGCGCCCACCTGGGCCGAGGTCAGCGCATGCACCTGGCCGGTCGTCAGCGCGGCGACCTGCGTCGTCGTCAGACCGTTCTGGATCTGGCTCGTCGTCAGTGCCTGGATCTGGTTCGTCTTCAGCACGGCGATGTCGCGGGTTTCGAGCGACGAGAGCTGGCTGGTCGTCAGCGACGACAACTGGCCGGTCGTCAGCGCCTGCACCTGGCTGGTGGACAGCGCGACGATCTGGTTCGTCGTCAGGCCGTTTGCCACCTGGCTCGTCGTCAGCGCGCCGATCTGCGCCGTCGTCAGCGAGGACAGCTGGTTCGTCGACAGGCCGGCCGAGATCTGCGCGGTGGTCAGCGCCGAGATCTGGCTGGTCTTCAGCGCGATCAGGTCGCGGGTCTCCAGCGCGGCGACCTGGTTCGTCGTCAGCGCGCCCAGCTGGGCCGTCGTCAGGGCGGCGGCATCGGCCGACGTCAGGGCGACGATCTGGTTCGTCGTCAGGCCTGCCTGCACCTGGGTCGTCGTCAGCGCGGCGATCTGGTTCGTCTTCAGCGCGGCGACGTCGGCGGTTTCCATCGCAGCGACCTGGTTCGTCGTCAGGGCGGCGACCTGGGCCGTCGTCAGCGCGCTGGCCTGGACCGTCGTCAGCGCGACGATCTGGTTGGTCGTCAGGCCTGCCTGCACCTGGCTGGTCGTCAGGGCAGCGATCTGGGCGGTCGTCAGCGACGCCAGTTGCGAGGTCTTCAGGCCGGCCGAGATCTGGTTCGTCGACAGTGCCTGGACCTGGTTGGTCTTCAGCGCGGCGAGGTCGGCGGTTTCCATCGCAGCCACCTGGTTCGTCGTCAGGTTACCGACCTGGCCCGTCGTCAGCGCGGCAGCCTGGGACGTCGTCAGCGCGACGATCTGGTTCGTCGTCAGGCCTGCCGAGACCTGATTGGTCGTCAGCGCGGCGATCTGGCTCGTCTTGAACGCAGCGAAGTCAGCCGTTTCCAGCGCGGCGACCTGGTTCGTGGTCAGCGCGGCGGTCTGGGCGGTCGTCAGCGCGCCTGCCTGGTTCGTGGTCAGGGCGACGATCTGGTTCGTCGTCAGGCCAGCCGACACCTGGGCCGTGGTCAGCGCGGAGATCTGAGCCGTCGTCAGCGACGCCAGTTGCGAGGTCTTCAGGCCGGCCGAGATCTGGTTCGTCGTCAGCGCGGCAACCTGGTTCGTCTTGAACGCGGCGAGATCGGCGGTTTCCAGCGCAGCGACCTGGTTCGTCGTCAGGTTGGCGGTCTGGCCGATGGTCAGCGCGCCTGCCTGGGCCGTGGTCAGGGCGACGATCTGGTTCGTCGTCAGGCCTGCGGACACCTGGTTCGTGGTCAGCGCGGCGATCTGGGCCGTCGTCATCGCCGCCAGGTCACGGGTCTCCAGCGCGGCGACCTGGTTGGTCGTCAGGTTGGAAGCCTGTGCAGTCGTCAGGGCGGCAGCCTGGGCCGTCGTCAGGGCGACGATCTGGTTCGTCGTCAGGCCAGCCGAGACCTGGGCCGTGGTCAACGCGGCGATCTGGGCGGTCGTCATCGACGACAACTGGTTCGTCGACAGGCCGGCCGAGATCTGGTTCGTCGTCAGCGCGGCAACCTGGTTCGTCTTGAATGCGGCGAGGTCGGCGGTCTGCAGTGCGGCAACCTGGTTGGTCGTCAGCGCGGCGGTCTGCGCGTTGGTCAGCGCGCCTGCCTGGGACGTGGTCAGGGCGACGATCTGGTTCGTCGTCAGGCCGGCGGACACCTGGTTCGTCGTCAGCGCGGCAATCTGGTTCGTCTTCAGCGACGCGAGGTCGGCCGTTTCGATCGCGGCGACCTGGTTCGTCGTCAGCGCGCCGACCTGGCCGGTCGTCAGGGCACCCGCCTGGTTCGTGGTCAGGGCAACGATCTGGTTGGTCGTCAGGCCAGCCGACACCTGGGCGGTCGTCAGCGCGGCGATCTGCGCGGTCGTCAGCGAGGAGAACTGCGCCGTGGACATGCCGGCCGAGATCTGGTTCGTCGTCAGCGCGGCAACCTGGCTCGTCTTGAACGCGGCGAGGTCGACGGTCTGCAGTGCGGCAACCTGATTGGTCGTCAGCGCGGCGGTCTGCGCGTTGGTCAGGGCGCCTGCCTGGGACGTGGTCAGGGCAACGATCTGGTTCGTCGTCAGGCCTGCCGACACCTGGTTCGTCGTCAGCGCGGCAATCTGGTTCGTCTTCATGGCGGCCAGGTCGGCCGTTTCGATCGCGGCAACCTGGTTCGTCGTCAGCGCGCCGACCTGGCCGGTCGTCAGGGCACCCGCCTGGTTCGTGGTCAGGGCAACGATCTGGTTGGTCGTCAGGCCAGCCGACACCTGGGCGGTCGTCAGCGCGGCGATCTGGGCGGTCGTCATCGACGCCAGCTGGTTCGTCGTCAGGCCAGCCGAGATCTGGTTCGTCGTCAGCGCGGCAACCTGGCTCGTCTTGAACGCGGCGAGGTCGGCGGTCTGCAGCGCGGCAACCTGGTTCGTCGTCAGTGCGGCGGTCTGGGCGGTCGTCAGTGCGCCTGCCTGGGCCGTGGTCAGGGCAACGATCTGGTTCGTCGTCAGGCCTGCCGACACCTGTGCGGTCGTCAGCGCGGCGATCTGCGCGGACGTCAGCGACGCCAGCTGGTTCGTCGTCAGGCCGGCCGAGATCTGGTTCGTCGTCAGCGCGGCAACCTGGCTCGTCTTGAACGCGGCGAGGTCGGCGGTCTGCAGTGCTGCAACCTGGTTCGTGGTCAGGTTGGCGGTCTGGGCGGTGGTCAGTGCACCTGCCTGGGCCGTGGTCAGGGCGACGATCTGGTTCGTCGTCAGGCCTGCGGACACCTGGTTCGTGGTCAGCGCGGCGATCTGGGCCGTCGTCATCGCCGCCAGGTCACGGGTCTCCAGCGCGGCGACCTGGTTGGTCGTCAGGTTGGAAGCCTGTGCGGTCGTCAGGGCGGCAGCCTGGGCCGTCGTCAGCGCGACGATCTGGTTCGTCGTCAGGCCAGCCGACACCTGGGCCGTGGTCAACGCGGCGATCTGGGCGGTCGTCATCGACGACAACTGGTTCGTCGACAGGCCGGCCGAGATCTGGTTCGTCGTCAGCGCGGCAACCTGGCTCGTCTTGAACGCGGCGAGGTCGGCGGTCTGCAGCGCGGCAACCTGATTGGTCGTCAGTGCAGCGGTCTGCGCGTTGGTCAGCGCGCCTGCCTGCGACGTGGTCAGGGCGACGATCTGGTTCGTCGTCAGGCCAGCCGACACCTGGTTCGTCGTCAGCGCGGCGATCTGGTTGGTCTTCAGCGACGCGAGGTCGGCCGTTTCGATCGCGGCGACCTGGTTCGTCGTCAGCGCGCCGACCTGGCCGGTCGTCAGGGCACCCGCCTGGTTCGTGGTCAGGGCAACGATCTGGTTCGTCGTCAGGCCAGCGGACACCTGGGCGGTCGTCAGCGCGGCGATCTGCGCGGTCGTCAGCGAGGAGAACTGCGCCGTGGACAGGCCGGCCGAGATCTGGTTGGTCGTCAGCGCGGCGATCTGGTTCGTCTTGAACGCGGCGAGGTCGACGGTCTGCAGCGCAGCAACCTGGTTCGTGGTCAGTGCGGCGGTCTGCGCGTTGGTCAGCGCACCTGCCTGGGACGTGGTCAGGGCAACGATCTGGTTCGTCGTCAGGCCAGCCGAGACCTGGTTCGTCGTCAGCGCGGCGATCTGGTTCGTCTTCATGGCGGCCAGGTCGGCCGTTTCGATCGCGGCAACCTGGTTCGTCGTCAGGGCGCCGACCTGGCCGGTCGTCAGGGCGCCTGCCTGGTTCGTGGTCAGGGCAACGATCTGGTTCGTCGTCAGGCCAGCCGAGACCTGGGCGGTCGTCAGCGCGGCGATCTGGGCGGTCGTCATCGACGCCAGCTGGTTCGTCGTCAGGCCGGCCGAGATCTGGTTGGTCGTCAGCGCGGCAACCTGGCTCGTCTTGAATGCGGCGAGGTCGGCGGTCTGCAGCGCGGCAACCTGATTGGTCGTCAGTGCGGCGGTCTGGCCGGTGGTCAGGGCGCCTGCCTGGGACGTGGTCAGGGCGACGATCTGGTTCGTCGTCAGGCCAGCCGACACCTGGGCCGTGGTCAGCGCGGCGATCTGGGCGGTCGTCATCGACGCCAGCTGGTTCGTCGACAGGCCGGCCGAGATCTGGTTCGTCGTCAGGACGGCAACCTGGTTCGTCTTGAACGCAGCGAGGTCGGCGGTCTGCAGCGCGGCAACCTGGTTCGTGGTCAGTGCGGCGGTCTGCGCGGTGGTCAGCGCGCCTGCCTGGGACGTGGTCAGGGCAACGATCTGGTTCGTCGTCAGGCCTGCCGACACCTGGTTGGTCGTCAGTGCGGCGATCTGGTTCGTCTTCAGCGACGCGAAGTCGGCCGTTTCGATTGCGGCGACCTGGTTCGTCGTCAGCGCGCCGACCTGGCCGGTCGTCAGGGCACCTGCCTGGTTCGTGGTCAGGGCGACGATCTGGTTCGTCGTCAGGCCAGCCGAGACCTGGGCGGTCGTCAGCGCGGCGATCTGCGCGGTCGTCAGCGAGGAGAACTGCGCCGTGGACATGCCGGCCGAGATCTGGTTCGTCGTCAGCGCGGCAACCTGGCTCGTCTTGAACGCGGCGAGGTCGACGGTCTGCAGTGCAGCAACCTGGTTCGTGGTCAGCGCGGCGGTCTGGCCGGTGGTCAGTGCGCCTGCCTGGGACGTGGTCAGGGCGACGATCTGGTTCGTCGTCAGGCCTGCCGACACCTGGTTCGTCGTCAGCGCGGCAATCTGGTTCGTCTTCATGGCGGCCAGGTCGGCCGTTTCGATCGCGGCAACCTGGTTCGTCGTCAGGGCGCCGACCTGGCCGGTCGTCAGGGCGCCTGCCTGGTTCGTGGTCAGGGCAACGATCTGGTTGGTCGTCAGGCCAGCCGAGACCTGGGCGGTCGTCAGCGCGGCGATCTGCGCGGTCGTCATCGACGCCAGCTGGTTCGTGGACAGGCCGGCCGAGATCTGGTTCGTCGTCAGCGCAGCAACCTGGCTCGTCTTGAACGCGGCGAGGTCGGCGGTCTGCAGCGCGGCAACCTGGTTCGTGGTCAGCGCGGCGGTCTGGCCGGTGGTCAGCGCGCCTGCCTGGTTCGTGGTCAGGGCAACGATCTGGTTCGTCGTCAGGCCAGCCGAGACCTGGGCCGTGGTCAACGCGGCGATCTGGGCGGTCGTCATCGACGCCAGCTGGTTCGTCGTCAGGCCGGCCGAGATCTGGTTCGTCGTCAGGACGGCAACCTGGCTCGTCTTGAACGCAGCGAGGTCGGCGGTCTGCAGCGCGGCAACCTGGTTCGTGGTCAGTGCGGCGGTCTGCGCGTTGGTCAGCGCACCTGCCTGGGACGTGGTCAGGGCGACGATCTGGTTCGTCGTCAGGCCAGCCGACACCTGGTTCGTCGTCAGCGCGGCGATCTGGTTCGTCTTCATGGCGGCCAGGTCGGCCGTTTCGATTGCGGCAACCTGGTTCGTCGTCAGCGCGCCGACCTGGCCGGTCGTCAGGGCACCCGCCTGGTTCGTGGTCAGGGCAACGATCTGGTTCGTCGTCAGGCCAGCGGACACCTGGGCGGTCGTCAACGCGGCGATCTGGGCGGTCGTCATCGACGCCAGTTGGTTCGTGGACAGGCCGGCCGAGATCTGGTTGGTCGTCAGCGCGGCAACCTGGCTCGTCTTGAACGCGGCGAGGTCGGCGGTCTGCAGTGCGGCAACCTGGTTGGTCGTCAGTGCGACGGTCTGGCCAGTGGTCAGTGCGCCTGCCTGGGACGTGGTCAGGGCGACGATCTGGTTCGTCGTCAGGCCAGCGGACACCTGGGCCGTGGTCAGCGCGGCGATCTGGTTCGTCTTCATGGCGGCCAGGTCGGCCGTTTCGATCGCGGCGACCTGGTTCGTCGTCAGCGCGCCGACCTGACCGGTCGTCAGGGCACCCGCCTGAGCCGTGGTCAGGGCAACGATCTGGTTCGTCGTCAGGCCAGCGGACACCTGGGCGGTCGTCAGCGCGGCGATCTGCGTGGTCACCATCGACGCCAGCTGGTTCGTGGACAGGCCGGCCGAGATCTGGTTCGTGGTCAGCGCGGCAACCTGGCTCGTCTTGAACGCGCCGAGGTCGGCGGTCTGCAGCGCGGCAACCTGGTTCGTGGTCAGCGCGGCGGTCTGCGCGGTGGTCAGTGCGCCGGCCTGGGACGTGGTCAGGGCAACGATCTGGTTCGTCGTCAGGCCTGCCGACACCTGGGCCGTGGTCAGCGCGGCGATCTGGTTCGTTTTCAGCGACGCGAAGTCGGCCGTTTCGATCGCGGCGACCTGGTTCGTCGTCAGGGCGCCGACCTGGCCGGTCGTCAGGGCACCCGCCTGGTTCGTCGTCAGGGCGGCGATCTGCGTGGTCGTGAGGCCGGCCGAGATCTGGCTCGTGGTCAGGACAGCCAGGTCACGGGTTTCGATGGCCTGCAATTGGTTGGTCGTCAACGCACCAAGCTGCGTCGTCGAAAACGCAGTCATGTCGGAGGTCGCGAGGGCGACGATTTGGGAAGTAGTCAGCGCCTGTATCTGGGCGGTGCTCATTCCGGTAATAACTGATGCCATGGTCGATGAACCTTTAATATATTGAACGTTGTCCGAATGATCGCCGCCCGATGCGCGATATCAGTAAAAGACTATTTCCCTAAGGATACATTTTATTGGTGCGCTTACGAATGCTTTACGGCAACAAACCGGCCAACTTGAGGCATTTTCGGTTGTTTTTTCTCCACAACGCACTCTCCACCACGTATTTTTATCCCTTCGATAATTCATCCGGATCGGCTTTTCCAGCCACGTGGCGCTTGACGTTTCTTGCGTTGCCATTAAGAAGTTTCTGTCAGCAGAAGAGAAAGGCGACAGCCGGACGGCTGCCATTAAGTCTGCAGGGCAACTTTCTTGCAAATCAATGTAGTTGCATTATTGATAATCGATTGGCGGCGGGCGACGGCTTGGGCGAGGTTGTCGTACGATAGACACAGTCCCGTTCAACAACGTATCCCCATGCTCCCGAATACCCGCCTGATCCTCTTGCTGCTCGGCCTACTCGGCGCCAGTGCGACGCTCCTCGCCGCCGAACGCGGCGCCCGTTCCGCGTCCGTGACGCCGGTTCCTAGCCTCGACGTGCCGCGCTACATGGGCGCCTGGTATGAAATTGCAAAATACCCGAACAGGTTTCAGAAACAATGTGCCGGCAACACGACGGCGCATTACAGCCTGCAGCCGGACAAGACCGTGCAAGTCATCAACCGCTGCCGCCGCACGGACGGCACCATCGACGAGGCGGTGGGCACGGCGCGCCAGCTGGGCGGCCCCACGTCGCCCACGCTGAAGGTCCGGTTCGCGCCGGCCTGGCTGTCGTTCCTGCCGATGGTGTGGGGCGACTACTGGGTGATCGACCTCGACCCGAATTACCAGCTGGCTGCCGTCAGCGAGCCGGGGCGGGACTATCTGTGGATCCTGTCACGCACCCCGACCGTGTCGCGCCAGGCGTACGGCGCCCTGCTTGAGCGGCTGGAGCGGCAAGGGTTCGACCTGAGCAAGCTGGAGATGACGCCCCAGGCGGCGTACTGACAACACTCGGCGGCGGCGGCAGCGGTAAACGCTTGCCAACGGCATGTTATTTACGGAAACTAGTTATTTCAATTTTGTAAATGATTGCCGTTGATGTCGAAGACCGCCGCGCGCGTGTCGCGCCTGTATGAAGTGATGGACCTGATGCTGGACTCGGTCGGCGATCCGCTCGCATTGAAATCGCTGGCGGCGTCGGCCAGTTATTCGTCGTTCCACTTCGACCGCATCTTCCGCGAACTGACGGGCTTCTCGGCCTGCGAATACCAGCGCAAGCGCCGCCTGCGCCGCGCCGCCCACCTGCTGCGTCACGAGCCGGACGTGCCCATCGTGCGCATCGCCCAGGATTGCGGCTTCCCATCGAACGCGGCATTCGCCAAGGCATTCAAGCAGCAGTTCGCGATGTCGGCCAAGGCGTGGCGCGAAGGGGGGTGGCGCGACTACATGGACCAGCAGGTCGGCCGCGAGAGCGACGTCAGCTTCTTCGTCGCCGAGCCGGACAACCTGGAAGCGATCCTGGCCCCCTACTGCCCGCCCGAACCGGGCACGATCGCCGCGCGCATCGCCGTGCGCAACCTGCCGGCGCTGACCTTGCGCTACCAACGCTTCTTCGGCCAGTCCGGCGCGGCGCTGTCGTTCGCCTGCCACGACTTCATCCAGGAACGCGAGAAGGCCGACGGCGTGCCCGCCAGCACCCCGTGGTACGGCGTGTTCGACGAAGACCCCGGTTTTACGGGCGAGCGGGAATATTGCTATGACTTCGGGTGCGCGGACGATACCGTGCTCGACCCCGGCCTGGGATTACGCGTCCTGCCGGCCGGCACCTACGCCTGCCTCGACTTCGACGACGAGTGGCCGCGCTTCCGCTCCATGTACGAGGACTGGCTCGACAAGCAGGCCGTCTGGCGCCTGGACAGCACCCGGCCGCACATCCAGAAGGTCGAACGCACGCCCGAGGGCCGCTGGCGCGGCTGGCTCGCGCTCCCGATCAAGAAACGTTGATCACCAGTCGAAATCGTCGGGGATCTTGAAGTCCTTGTACGGATCGTCCTCGCCTTCCGCGACGGCTTCGGCAGCCTTGTTCACGCGTACCACGCGTTCCGGCGCCCGTTCCGCGATCTTGTCCGCGATCACGCGCGGCACCAGCTCGAAGCCGCCCGCGTGGGCGACGATCGACAAACGGCCTGCCACCAGGTGGTCGCGCACGGCCGCGGAGACGTGGATGCGCTCGATCTTCGTGCCGATCGTGAAGTTGTAGACGACGTCCAGGTTGCCCTTGCCCTTGGGCTGGCGGTTCACCTGGATCATCTGCGTGATCTGCGCCTCGACGGCCTTCGCGGCGGCGGCCGCATCGCGCTGGGCGTTCAGGGCACGGGCGCGCTCGGCCTGCTGGCGCTGGGCCTCGGCCACCGCCTCCTTCGTCTCGTTGACGCTTTGCACACCGGTGCGGCGCTCGATTTTTTGCTGCTTGGCCTTTTCCTGGTTGACGACCTTGACCTTCTTCTTGTCGACCAGCCCGGCCTTCATCAGCTGCTCCTGCAGGGAAACCATCCTGTACTCCATCAACGATCGTGGGAATCCTCCAGCATAGCAAACCTGGAGGTTTCGCAACAGTCGCCGATCAGTCGCCGGCCTGGTCCAGGAAGAAGCGCAGCATCTCGGCCGACGCGCTTGGTCCGGCCGCATCCGTGTACGAACCGGACGGATCGCCGCCGGCCCAGGCGTGACCCGCCCCGTGCACGACCCAGTGTTCCGCCACCGCGCGTCCGGCATCGTCCAGCGCCGTCGTGCGCGTGTGGCCGCGGCCGGTGCCGGCCGTGCCGCGCTCCTCGATCTCGCGTACGGTCCCGTCGCCCAGGAACTGGCGGATCAACACCTCGCCGTTGGACGGATGGACGACGGCGTCCTGGTCGCCGTGGAACACGATCAGCGGCACGCGGCGGCGCAGCGTCCGGCTGGCGCCGTGCAGGTGCTTGCCCTTCATCGCATTCAGCCCCGACATGAGGTCGCGCGCCGCGCCGACCGGCAGGCCGGAATGCACGCCGACGGCCGCATACAGCTCGGGATAGGCCGCGCCCATGACGGCCGCCATCGCCCCGCCCGCCGACAGGCCGGCGATGTAGACGCGGCGCGGATCGGCGCCGTGCTCCTGCACGATCTTGCGCGTCATGCCGGCAAGCAGCGAAGGCTCGCCCTGCTCGCGCTGCTGGTGGGTCGCGTCGAACCAGTTCCAGCAATTCGAACTGTTGGCGCTGCGCTCCTGGTCCGGATACAGCACCAGGCAGCCTTGTTCTTCCGCCAGCCGGTTCATGGCCGTGCCGGCCGCGAAATCGGCGGCACTCTGCTGGCAGCCGTGCAGCATGACGACGAGCGGACGCGGCCCGGTCGCCGCCCGTGCCGGCACATACAGGCGGTAGCGGCGCGTGCCGGCTGCGTTGCCGAACGATCCTTCGATAAATTGGCCGGGCGCGTCAGGCGTGACCGGCTGTGGACGCGGGCGCAGCGCGTCCAGGCGCGCGCGCCAGTCGTCGGCCGGCTTGCCGCCTTTCGCCGTGGCCTGACGCCGCAGCCAGTCCGGCACGCCGTTCAGGTCGACGAACGGTGCGCGCGCCGGCGCTTCCGCCGCGGACGGCGTGGCGGCGGGCGCGCCCGGCATCAACCCGGCATTGCGCAGCGCATCCTGGATGAGCGCGGTGGCCGCGGCCGGGTCCTTGCCCTGGCCCGAACGGACGGCGCTGAGCATGTTTTCAACAAATTGTTCATAGGGTTTCATGGTGTTCCTTCAAATATGGATGCGGTCCGCAAGTGCGGACTTGACGGCGGCGGGAGCCAGAAAGGCGCCCAGCACCTGGATCGACGCGATGGCGTCGCGTGCCAGCTCGGGCGTGACGTCGTCGTCGATGGTGGCGAGGCCCAGCACATGGATGTCGAGCCGCTCGCCGGCGGCGACGCTTGCTTCAAGCTCTGCCCTCGTATAGCGCTGCATGCCCATGACGAAGCGCTTGCGCGTCACCGTCTGGCGGATCACGTCGCCGTGCTGCTGTAACTGGTTGCGGATGGCCGTACGGACGAAATCCGTGCGGTTCGTATAAAACCCTTCCGCCACGAGCAGGTCCATCTGGGCGAGATCGACCAGACCCAGGTTGATCGTGACCTTGTCGGTATCAGGGAATTTGGGTTTCGTTTCGACGAGCTTCATGGAACCTCCATGGTTTTATACGCCCATCATACTCCAACCAGAGTATAAATGGAGTATAACTAAAACTCATCCAAATACGTTATAATATGCGTTCCGGCTATATAGCCGACTCACCTCATCGACACGCCGGCATCCGCCGCGCGCCCGCCACCCAAGGACCCTCATGGCCAAAGAAGAACTCATCGAAATGGACGGCATCGTCCAGGAAATCCTGCCCGACTCGCGCTTTCGCGTCGACCTGGACAATGGACACAAACTGATCGCTTACACGTCGGGCAAGATGCGCCAGCACCATATCCGCATCCTCGCGGGCGACCGCGTGACGCTGGAGATGTCCGCGTACGACCTGAGCAAGGGTCGCATCACGTTCCGCCATATCGAGAAGCGCAACGCAGCGCCGGCGCGCCGCCCGACCTACCGCCGCTGACGTCAGTCCTGCGTCGCCGGTGTCATCTTCACGAACCGCGTCAATACGAGCACCGGCAGCGCCGACAACACCACCCACAGGAAGAAGTGACGGTAACCCAGCGCATGCTGGATGTCGCCGCTGACCACCTTCGACAGCACGAAGCCCAACTGCATGAACCCGGACCCCAGCGCGTAGTGCGCGGTCTGGTAGCGGCCGGGCGCGATCACCTGCATGATGAACAAGATCATGCCCACGAAGCCGAACCCGTAGCCGAACATCTCGGTCGACAATGCGGCCATGACGAGGCCCAGGTGCGACGGTTGCGCCGCGCTCAGGTACCAGAACACGAGGTTCGGCACGTTCATCGCGAGGATCAGCACGAGCATCGCGCGCCTGAGGCCCACGCGCGCCGTGAACCAGCCGCCGAGGATGCTGCCGACCAGGAAGGCCGCCGTGCCGGCCGTGCCGTAGATGGCGCCCACTTCCTGCGTGGAGAGACCGAGGCCGCCGACCGCGCGCGCATCGCGCAGGAACAGCGGGCCGATCGTCTGCACCTGCCCTTCCGCGAGACGGAACAGCAGGATGAACACGATGCCCATCCAGATGCCCGGCTTGGCGAAGAATGCGCGCACGACGTCCACCAATACGTCCACGCTGCCACGCATCGACGCCCCGGCGCCCGTCCTCGCGGTCTCGGGCAACGCCCACGCGTGATACAGCCCGAGCCCCGCCAATAAAGCCCCCAGCAGCCCGAACACGGTCGCCCACGCGGCCGGCGGTCCCACGCGCTGTTCGAGGAAGCCGGCCAGGATCACGAGACCACCCAGCGACAGGAATTTCGCACCGTTGAAGAACGCGCCCTGCCAGCCGGCGTACGCCGCCTGCTGGCGCTCCGAAAGGTTCGCGATATACAAACCGTCGGCCGCGATGTCGTGCGTGCTGGACGCGAACGACACGATGGCCAGCAGCCCGATCGCCAGCGCGAACCATGCGGGCAGCTGCAGCGCGACGGCCAGCGCCGCGAGCGCGATGCCGCCCGTGACCTGCAGCACGACGACGACCCGCTTCTTGCTCGCCGCGAGTTCCAGGAATGGACTCCACAATGCCTTGAACACCCAGGCGAGGCCGAGGACGCCGGTCCAGCGCGCGATCTGCTCGTTGGGCACGCCCATGCTCTTGAACATCAGTCCCGCCACGAGGGCGACGGCGTAGAACGGCAGGCCCTGCGCGAGGTACAGCGTGGGCACCCACGCGAGCGGATGACGGTGCGCCTGGGGTGCGAGGTGGTCGGGACGAATGCTATCCATGGGAGTCCAGTGCGATGACGACGGTTGCGCTCTTGCGGCCGCGCGTGTCGAAGGTGGCGACCTTGAACACGGCGGCGCCCTGCCCCGCCTCCACCGGTCCCGTGTAGCGCGGGCTGGCGGCATCGGGCTCGCTGCCGTCCAGAGTGTAATGCAGCGCCAGGCCCGGCAGGGCCACGTTCGCGTGGAACGTCCGGCCAGCGGCGACGGCGCCCGGCGGCGGCAACCGGTAGCCGTAGGCCAGCGGCGCGCGGTCGAGCCGTACCAGTTCGCGCTGGCCGAGGCGGTTGGCGAATTCGTTCCACGCGTCGTCCATGGCGCGTGTGCGCGCATCGGCGTCGTCGATCGCGCACCAGCCGGGATCCGGCGCCCACGCCCGCTCCGCCAGCGCCACGAGGCGCGGCGCGGCCAGGTATTCGATGCGGTCGCGCGTGCGGGCATTCTCTCCCCACAGCTGTCCCTGCAGGCCATTGACACGGCGCCGGCCCGCGGCCGTCAGGCGCGTCATCGCGGCCAGCCGCCCGGGCGGCACGCTTTGGCCCATCGGGTCGGTGGCCGCGCTGACGATCATGTCCAGCGGGCAGAAGCCGAACGCATGGCGCGTCTCCACGAAGCCGGCCCAGTAATAACCGGGTTCCTGCGGATCCTTCGCGTAGGCGAGGTCGAAATACAGGTTCGCGGCATTCGCCAGCACGACGTCGTAGCCCGCATTGGCGAGACGGTACGCGACGTCTTCCTTGCCCGAGCCCCAAGCGTTGTTCCATGCATAGACCTGGAAACCGGGGCCGCCGTCCTCGTACACGAGCGCCGTCTCTTCCCAGCCCGCGAACGCGAGGCCGTGGCGCGCGAGGATCGCGCGGCAGCGGTCGACGAAATCCGCCTGCAGCTGCGCGATCCGGGTCCAGCCCCGCTCGCGCATCAGCGCCCGGCAGCGCGGCGAGCCTTCCCACGCGCCCGGCGGCACCTCGTCGCCGCCCGTGTGGATGGTCTTGAGCGGCACGCCGGCCTCGCGGTACAGCGCCGCCACGTGGGAGGCGATCGTGTCGATGAAGCGGTCGACCGACGGCAGCGCGATGCAGATCACGTTGTCGCGCCACAGCTGCACGGATTCGTAGACGGAGGCATCGTACGGATCGCTCAGCAGGTAGCGCTCCGCGCCTTCGATATCGCCCTGCGCGCGCAGGCGGTCGTGGCGCGCGCGCATCGCCAGCACGGCCGCGCGCGCGTGGCCCGGCATGTTGAATTCCGGGATGACCTCGATGTGGCGTGCGTGCGCGTAACGCAGGATCTCGATGAACTCGTCCGCGTCGTAATAGCCCGTGCCGGACGATGTGCCCACGTCCGCGCCGGAACCGAACGACGGCGGGAGGGTATGGTCGCGCGCCGCGCCGCGTTTGCTGCCGATGTCCGTCAGTTCCGGCAGCGCGTCGATCCGCAGGCGCCAGCCCTCGTCGTCCGTCAGGTGCAGGTGCAGCCGGTTCAGTTTATAGCGCGCCATGCAGTCGAGCAAGCGCTTGACCGTGGCGACCGAGGCGAAGTGGCGCGCCACGTCGAGCATCATGCCGCGGTAGCCGAAGCGCGGCGCGTCGAGCACGCGGCCGCACGGCAGCACACCATCCGCATCCAGCAGCTGGGCCAGCGTCTGGATGCCGTTGAACACGCCATGCGCACCGGCGCCGCGCACGAGGATCGTTTCGGGATCGATGTCGAGCCGGTACGCCTCCGGCCCGTCGGTCGCTACCGTGCCGATCTCCAGCAGGATGCGCGCGCCGTCGCCCTCCGGCAGATCGCCCAGGAGAGCGCGCAGCAACGCCGCCTCGCCGGCCAGCGCGGCGCCGGCCATGATCTCGCTGGAGGCCGACAGCCGGCTGCGCGCGTCCGTGAAGCGGGCCGAGAGCGGCGTCGGCGTGATGCGGCCGACTTCCGCATCCGGCAGCAGGCGCAGGCCGCCGTTCTCGCGCCAGCGCCAGGCCGCGTCGGCCGGCGGCAGCACGTCGCCCGCATGGCGCTGCAGCTGTTCCGGCCGCGCGAACGGCGTGACGTCCGCGTCGCCCAGGTCGACCGTGCGCCCGTCCGCTGCGACGAGGTAGAAGCCGAGCGGCGCGTCCGTCAGGCTGATGGCCCAGAACTGCGCCTCGTAGCGCACGTCCAGCATCTCGCCGGGCTGCCACGGCGACGGTGCCGTGCGCCGCAGCGCGAACAGGTCGCCGTTGACGTGCTCCAGGTCGAAGCCCGCGCTCACGCTGCCGGCCAGCACGCGCCGGCACGCGTTGAAGTACACGGTCCATCCCGCCGCGATCGGCGCGTCCGACACGTTGGTGAGCGTCAGGCGCGCCGCGAACGCGTCGTCCGCGACGAGGTTGGACAAGCACGCCCACGTCACGACGACCGGCGCGCCGTAGCGCTTCTGTTGTTGCGACACGATCAGAGCTTGCCGCGCAGGCCGAGGTAGAAGGTGCGGCCGTTCGAGTAGAACGCACGCGGCTGGTCCTTGTTCTCGGCGTACATCTTGATCGTCTCATTGGTGAGGTTCAGCGCGTCGAACGTGACCGTCAGGTGCTCGTTGATCTTGAAGTTCACCGAGGCCGCCAGCGACGGCATCGCATCCACGTGCTGGCTCGCGCCGCGGTCGACGCCCGCCTTGTACGCCGAACGGTGGCTGTACGCGAGACGCGCGGAGAAACGGTCGTTCTCGTAGTAGCCCGTCACGTTGTACGTGTTCTTCGACGCGTTGAGCATCTCGCCGCCGCCATCCAGCTCGCCGTCCGCCCACGTGTAGTTGGTGAGCATGCCGAAGTTGTTCCACAGCGGCTGCTGCCAGGACAATTCGATGCCCTTGTTGGTGGCGGTCGTGTTGTACGGCGACGTGATCTGGTAGTCCGTGAACGCGCCGCGCTTGTTGTTGTAGTAGCTGCCCGTGCTCGTGCCCTGCGCGACGATGGAGCTGAAGTCCATGTAGAACAGGCCCGCCGACAGCATCGCCTTCGGCATGTAGTACCACTCGGCCGACAGGTCGTAGTTGACGGAGCGGATCGGATCCAGCTTGACGTTGCCGCCGCTGCCCGACAGCGCATCGTCGTTCAGCGACACGGAGCCGCCCAGCGCGCTGTAGTCGGGACGCGCCATCGTCTTGGCGATGCCGGCGCGGACGACGAGGTCGGAACGCACGTCGAACTTCACGTTCGCGCTCGGCAGGTAGTCGCGGTACTTGCGCTCGTACGTCGTCGGCGTGTACGGACCGAATGCGGAACCGGTGATCGGGTTCTGGCCGCCCGGCAGGTTCACGACGGTCGTCTGGCGCGTCTCGACGGCGCGCAGGCCGAAGTTGCCGCTCCAGCTGTCGCCGCCGATGTCGGCCATGCCGTAGACGGCCGCCGTCTTCTCGCCCACCTTGAATTCGTCGAGCCAGTTGTGGCGCAGGGTGAAATCCAGCAGGCGGTTGCCCGGCACCGCGCCCCAGGCGCCGAGGGCCGGACCGCTGTACTTGAAGTAGTTGTTGAAGACGCTGCCGCCGAGGTCCGAGCCGAAGTCGCCCGGGTACATCTCGCCGTTCCACACCGGTCCCGGATTGCTGAAACCGTTCGGGCCCGGGCGTGTTTCCAGCGGGTGCTCGGCGGTGCGCTTGTGGTCCGTCCAGCGCGCACCGAAGCGGACGCCCTGCAGCCACGGGTTGTCGCGCACGCGCCAGGTGCCGTCGACCTGCGCATACTTTTCCTTGTCGACCGACTGCGCCTCGCCGCCGCCCGCCCACGCCGTCGATCCCGGTTTCGTCGTGTTCCCGCCCGGGTAGCTGACGGTGGCCGGCGTCATGCCGTTCAGCGCATACATCATGCCGCCGTCGACGTTGTTCTGGTAGTAGACGTCGCCGTGGTCCCAGCCGATGCCGTGCGTACGGCCGATCTTGCCCGTGAAGCTCAGGTCCTCGTTGACGCGCCAGCGGCCGTTCAGGTCGATGTACCACGATTCGCCGCCCGCATCCGGACGGTAGATGTTGTCGACCTCGCCCGAGTTGCTGGAGAACGTCGCGCCAACGAGCGTGCCGTTGCGGATCACGGGGCTCGCCGGAATCAGGTTCGCGCTGTTGATCGAGTTCGCGGGCGCGGCCAGCCAGTTGGTGTTCTGGTGCGGCGCGCTCAGTTTCGAATAGAAGCCGTTCAGGTCGACGCCGAGGTCGCGCGTGGGTTTCGCCTCGATGTCGAAGGCGCCGCCTTCACGCTTCTTCTTTTGCTCGAAGAACGCGGCGCCGATGAAGGTCGGGACTTTCACGCCAGCCAGCGCCGGATTCGCGATGGCGGCGGCGCTCGTCGCGCTGATCGGCGTGTAGCCGAGGATCTCCTGGCCGTCGCGGCGCACGCTCTGCTTTTCCGAGAAGCCCTGCAGCAGCACGCCGAACGTATTGGTCGCGTTCTTCCAGCTCACGAGGGCCGACAGCTGCGGCTCGGTCTTTTTCGCAAGGTCGTTGTAGTTGGCCTGCACCGACGCTTCCACCGTCAGGGGCTGGCGGAAGTCGAGCGGACGGCGCGTGATCACGTTGATGGCGCCCGACACGCCCCCTTCGACGAGATCGGCGGTGGCGCTCTTCTGCACGACGATGGAACCGACGAGTTCCGACGGCAGCAGCGAAAAGCTCGACGAGCGGCCCACGTTGCCGCCGTACTGGTTCAGCACGAACCAGTCGCCCGTGCTGATCGCGTGGCCGTTGAACAGCGTCTGCTGCAGGCTGGGGCTCGTGCCGCGCAGGCTGACGCGGTCGTTCTCGCCGAAGCCGCCCTCGCCGCCCGCGGACGATTGCGTGTTCACGCCGGGCAGGCGCTGGATCGCGTCGGCCACGTTCTTGTCGGGCATCTTGCCGATGTCCTCGGCCGTCACCACCTCGACGACGGCGTCCGCGTTGCGTTTCTGGCGCAGCGACTGTTCCAGTGCCGCGCGCACGCCCGTCACGATCACGGTCTGCGCGTCCGGCGTGCCGCCGTCCTGCGCGCGCGCCTGTGCCGCGATGCCCATTACCAATATCGTCACCGCGCCCGCGATCGCGGTGGTCCGTCCCATCGACTGTCTCATGTGCTCTCCCAAAACTGTGGTAATCAAAGAACCTTGCCAGTTTCGAATTCGTGGACGCTGCAGCGTCTCTCGTCTTCGTATGGGGCGCATTGTCTCGTTGAAATTCCGACCGTGTTTGTCAAATCTTGCTAATCAGCGGCGGAAGAACCACAGCACGATCGAGACGACGATCGAGATGACGAGGCAGGTGACGATGGGGAAGTTGAAGGAAAAACCGTCGCGGACGACATGGATGTCGCCGGGCAGGCGGCCGAACGGGAACCGGCGCAGCCAGGGCCAGAGGAGCCCCGCGGCGAGCAGCACGAGGCCGAGAACGATGAGGAGTTTTTGCATGGCGCCAGTCTAGCGCCTTTCGTACTTCCCGAAAATCCTGGTTGGGATAGACTCTCCCTCAGCCTGTATGGCCCCGGTGGGGCCTACATCTTCAAATTTATTTTGGACAAAAAGGGGGAAAGCATGCCTACCACCTGGATCGTATCCGCCGACGCGGGCCGCGCCCGCATCTTCGCCGAATCGGACCCGAAGCAGCCGTACATCGAAGTCGAGGACATGGTCAGCGCCAACGCGCGCCTGCGCGACGCCGACATCAACACCGACCGGCTCGGCCCGACCTCGGCCGGCCAGAGCATCCACAACACGGGCGGCGCCACGCCGAACAAGCAATACCAGCCGGCGCAGACACCGGAACAGCACGACGCCGAGTTCTTTGCCAGGGACATCTGCAACTACCTGCTGAAGAGCTGGCAGGAGCAGCGCTTCCAGAAACTGGAACTGGTGGCCGAGCCGAAGTTCCTCGGCGTGCTGCGCGGCCAGCTGGACAACCAGCTCAAGCCGCTCGTCGACCTTGAACTGAACAAGGACTACAGCCATTTCAACGCGCACCAGCTGCGCGAACAGCTGCAGGCGCAGAAGTCCAAGTTCTGATTCAGGCCCGCGCCAGTGCCGGACGCGGCTGAGCGTCCGCTACTGGCCGCGTCGCCTGCGCCGGCCGCGGGCCCACACGGAACACGCCGACCGACGCCGCCAGGCGCTGCGCCTGTTCGTGCATCGTGCCGGCCGCGGCGGCGGCTTCCTCGACCAGCGCGGCGTTCTGCTGCGTCACCTGGTCCATCTGCGCCACCGCGACGTTGATCTGGCCGATGCCGGCCGTCTGTTCGGCACTGGCCGACGTGATCTCGCCCATGATGTCCGTCACGCGCCGCACGCTGTCGACGATCTCGCGCATCGTCGCGCCGGCCTGCCCCACGAGCCGCCCGCCCGTCTCCACGCGCTCGACCGAGCTCTCGATGAGTCCCTTGATCTCCTTCGCCGCGCCGGCCGAGCGCTGCGCGAGGTTGCGCACCTCGGACGCCACGACGGCGAACCCGCGCCCCTGCTCGCCCGCGCGCGCCGCCTCCACGGCCGCGTTGAGCGCGAGGATGTTGGTCTGGAACGCGATCCCGTCGATGACGCCGATGATCTCGGCAATACGGCGCGACGCGTCGCTGATGTCGCCCATCGTGCCGACCACGTCGTCGATGACCGCGCCGCCGCGCTCCGCCACGCCCCGCGCCGCCTCGGCCAGCGCATTGGCCTGACGCGCGTTGTCCGCGTTGTGCTTCACGGCCGACGTCAGTTCTTCCATCGATGCGGCCGTCTCTTCCAGCGACGACGCCTGCTGCTCGGTGCGCGCCGACAGGTCCTGGTTGCCGGCCGCGATCTGGCGCGAGGCCGTCGCGATCGTATCGGTGCCGCCGCGGACCTCGCCGACGATGTCCGCCAGCGATGCGTTCATCGCGCGCAGCGCGCCGAGCAGCTCGCCGATCTCGTCGTTGCGCTCGATGTGCACGGTTTGGGTGAGATCGCCGGCCGCCACGCTGCGTGCCACGCGCGAGGCTTCGGCCAGCGATGCGCCGATGCCGCGGATCAGCCACGTGGCGACGCCGGCACCGGCGAGCGCGCCGATGACGATCAGGGCGATCGCGAGATTGCGCGTGCGTTCGTAGCGTGCCAGCGCGGCGCCGTATTGCGCTTGCGCCACGTCCAGCTGCAATTGCACGAGCGCCTGCATGTTCTTTTGCGCCGGCAGATAGCGCGACGCCAGCGGCCCCTTGACCAGCTTCCGGACCTCGTCCGCATCGTTGGCACGCAGCGCGGCCATGGTCGGCTTCAGGCCTTCCCGGACGAACGCCAGGCGGCTCTCGATGAACGTCTGGGCCAGGACTTTTTCTTCCGGCGTCAGGTAGGTTGCCTTGTACCGGTCCCACAGCGTACTGATTTCCTGGATGCGTGCTTCGACTTCCGCGATCACGGAACCGTTGTCCGGCTCGGCCGCCAGCGCGGCGCTCGACAGGGCATTCTGGTTCTGCTGCATCAGCGACAGGATATGGCTGAGCTGGCTGAGGGGTATCAGGCGGTCGTTGTACACGGTGCCCAGCGCGGCATTCGTGGCGCCCTGGTTGACGAGGCCGACGACGCCCACGACGATAGAAACCGCACTCAACAGTACGGTCAGGAAGATGAGACGGGTCTTGATGCTGAAGTGTTTGAACATGGCGATGGCAGGCAGAAGCGACTGTTTGTAGGTATGGTGGCGCTACCAAACTGTAGAGCAGTTTAACGGCTACCGGTACTCATTTGTTGCCATCAGTCCACAAAATCACGCAATTTCCAGCTATCCGCACCAAGGCGGAGCGGGCATCACTATTCCGGTGCGGCAATGCGCACCAGGATGGCGCAAAATACACGTCCGTAAACGGCGGCGCCCGCCGCTGCCGGAAGGCAGAGCGGCGGGCGCGAAGCCGGCGTTCTCCCTTAAAAGCCTGTGCCGCGAGCAGCTGCCAGACGACGTGCGGCGAGTGCCGGCTGCGGCCGGGACGGCGTACGGGATGCAGCTGCGGCCGCATGGTCCAGCTTGAACGCGCTGACCGCCTCGGCCAGGCTGCGCGCCTGTTCCTGCATGGATTCCGTGGCCGCGGCGGCCTCCTCGACCAATGCCGCGTTCTGCTGCGTCACCTGGTCCATCTGCTGGATCGCGGCGCCGACCTGTTCGATGCCGGCGCTCTGCTCGCCCGACGCGGCCGAGATCTCGGCCATGATGTCCGAGACGCGGCGCACGCTGGCGACGACTTCCTGGATCGTCGTGCCGGCCTCGCCCACCAGGTGCGAGCCGGCGGCGACCTTCTCGACGGAGTCGCCGATGAGTTCCTTGATCTCCTTCGCCGCCCCGGCCGAGCGCTGGGCCAGCGTGCGCACCTCGTTCGCGACGACGGCGAAGCCGCGGCCCTGCTCGCCCGCGCGCGCCGCTTCCACGGCCGCGTTCAGGGCGAGGATATTCGTCTGGAACGCGATGCCGTCGATGACGCCGATGATGTCGACGATCTTCTTCGACGACGCGTCGATCGCGCCCATCGTTGCGACCACCTGCGCGACGACGTCGCCGCCGCGCACGGCCACGCTCGATGCCGACACGGCCATCTGGTTGCCCTGCCGGGCATTCTCCGCGTTCTGGCGCACGGTGCTCGTCAATTCTTCCATCGACGCCGCGCTTTCCTCCAGCGCGCTGGCCTGCTCCTCGGTGCGCGCCGACAGGTCGTGGTTACCGCTGGCCACCTCGACGGCGGCGGTGGCGATGGTGTCGGCGCCGCTGCGCACGCGCGTCACCAGCGCGTTCAGGTTCGCGTTCATGGTCTGCAGCGCGATCATCAGTTCGCCCGTCTCGTCGCGGCTCGCGACGTCGATGCGCGTCGTCAGGTCGCCCTGCGCGACGGCGTTGGCCACGGCCACCGCGCGCCGCAGCGGGCCGGTGATGCTGCGCGCAAGCCACCACGCCAGCGCCGCGCCCAGCAGCACGACCGCGATGCCGACGCCCACCAGCAGCAGGCGTCCGCTCGCCGCGATGCCCTCGACGCGCGCCTTGGCGTCGTCCACGCCCTTCTTCTGGTGTTCGGCCAGGTCGGCCGCCGCCGCTTCGTACGCCGCAAGCGCCGGATTCATGCCGGCATCGGCGGCGCGCTCGATGGCGGCCGCGTCGATGGTGCCGCTTTCCATGAGTGCGAACAGCTTCTTGCGCGCCGTCGTGTAGGCCTTGCGCCGCTCGCTGAGGGCCGCCATCAGCCGCTTGCCTTCGTTGCTCGCGACGAGGCGCTGCAAGTCCTCGTCGATGCGGCTGATCTCTTCGCTGTTCGCCTTCATCCTGGCGTTGATCCGCTCACGGTCCTGGGCGTCGATGGCACGCAGGCGCGCTTCGGTGAGGGCACGGTTGATGCGGGTGCTGGCCAGCCGGCGGTCGGCCAGGCGGGTCTTGCTGATCGACGCGTCCATGTCCGCGGTCGCGCCGACCACCTGCTGCAGGCGCAGTACGCCGACCACGGTCAGCATGGCCGACAGCGCGAGCACGGCGGCAAACGCGAGCCCGAGCCGGGCTCCGATTTTGAGACTCTGGATATGCATGTGTACCTCGACGGAAACGGTAATGCTGCGGATGCGCGCGGCGGGTCGTGGCGGCGGGCCGGAGCGGTGAAAGGGCGAGGATGGGGCCCGCACGTGCCGCGCCTGCGTGGGCGGAGACCGTGTCACGATTTAATGATACACGCCATATTTATTCACGGAACATTCAGTTGCGACACCGCAACGCTATTTCGTCGCAGAATGAGGTAAAGCCTGCCGGTATAACGTTAGAATTCCAGATTCCGCTCCGTCACATCAGCGATTGCCAATGTCCGCATCCCACTACCCCTCGTCGTCCCGCCGCCGGTTTCTCGCTGCCCTGTCGTTGCCCGGCATGCTGCTGCCGACGGCCCGCGCGGCCGCGCCGCGGCCCGTGCTGCTGGGGATCGACGGCGAATTCGGACTGGACAATTCGACATCGGCCCAGGCCGTCGAGCTGGGCATGCGCGCGGCCATCGCCGAGATCAACGCAGCGGGCGGCGTGCTGCACGGCCGGCCCTTGCAGGTCGTGACGAAAGATCATCGTTCGATCCCGGCGCGCGGCATCCGCAACATCCAGGAGTTCGCGGCGATGCCCGATCTCGTGGCGGTGTTCGGCGGCCGCTTCAGCCCCGTCGTCATCGAGGAGCTGCCGACGCTGCGCGCGACGCACACCTTGTTCATGGCGCCGTGGTCGTCGGCCGACATCATCGTCGACAACGAGATGCGTCCGAACTACGTGTACCGCCTGTCGCTGCGCGATTCGCTGGCCATGCCGAAGCTGCTGCAGACGGCGCAGCGGCGCGGCCTCGACCGCATCGGCCTGCTGCTGACCAACACGTCCTGGGGCCGCAGCAATGCCCAGGCGGCGGCCCGCGCGGCCGAGAAGCTGCCCGCGCTGAAGCTCGTCGGTACCTCGTGGTACAACTGGCGCGACACGAGCCTCGTCGACAACTACCAGCACCTGCGCGCGGCCGGCGCCCAGGCCATCGTCCTCGTCGCCAACGACGACGAGGCGGCGATCCTCGTGCGCGAAGTGGCCGCGCTGCCGAAAGCGCAACGCCTGCCGATCCTGAGCCACTGGGGCGTGACGGGCGGCGAATTCGCGGCCCAGGCGGGACCGGCGCTGCAGCAGGTCGACCTGTCCGTGATCCAGACCTTCAGCTTCTTCCGCGCCGACCCGGCGCGCGTCAAGCGCTTCCTCGCCAGCGCGGCGCAGGTGTCGAAGGTGCGCCGCATCGAGGACATCAAGGGTCCCGTGGGCGCCGCGCACGCCTACGACCTCACGCACATCCTGGCGCTCGCGATCGACCGCGCCGGCAGCACCGACCGCAAGGCCGTGCGCGACGCGCTCGAGCGTCTCGGCACGGTCCACGGCCTCGTCAAGACGTATGCGCCGCCGTTCACGCCTGCCCGCCACGAAGCGCTCGGCCCGGACGACCTGCTGCTTGCGCGCTACCGCGCGGACGGCGTCCTGGTGCCTGCGGGCGACTGACATGATCGACGCATCCGCCCCGGCCAGCCTCGCGCGCCGCTTCGCGCACGCGGCCGCGATCCTGACGGCGGCCGCCGTGCTGCTCATCGCCGGCGTCTCGTTCTGGCTGATCGACCACCAGCGCGCGCAGGCCAACGCCCTGCTGCAGGAGCGCGAAGTCGCGTTCCACGCCACGACCGTCGGCCACAACCTGGAAGCGGTCGTCACGCGCCTGCACGAAGTGGGGACGAGCCCGATCCTGGCCACGGCGCTCGTCGACAGCGCCGGCAAGGAAACCTACCTGACGCCGTTCCTGCACGGCCTGCGCCAGATGAACGGCATTCCGCTGCGCCTGCTGTTCACGGATTTCGAGGGCAAGGAAATCGCGGACAACGGGGTGCCCGGCTTCACGGACGCCGACATGGCGTGGCTGCGCGCGCGTCTGGAAAATGGCGACGACCGGGCCACCTTGCAGACCGGTCCTGACGGCGGGGAGCTGCTCGGCGTCGTGCTGCTGCGCTACCAGCGCACGCGCACGCCGGAAGGCGCCCTGGTGTACAAGGTGCGGCTGGCCGACCTGAAGCCCACGTCGTGGTCCGTGCTCGCGCCCGCACCGGTGGGCCGGAAGGCGGCGGTGCCGCACGAGATCGCGGCACCCGTGCCGCTGCCGCCGCGCCTGGCCCACGTGGGCCTCGTGCTGCGCGAGGACGAGCGCCGCCTGCCGCTGCCGCTCGAGACGTCGGGGCCGCAGTACCTCCTGATCCTGGTCGTGGCCTGCCTGCTTGCGCTGGTGGTGTTCATCCTCGCGGCGCGGCTGGCGCACGGCCTCACGCGCGACCTGCGCCGCCTGGAGACGTTCTCCGCCAGCCTGGGCGACGACATCGGCACCCAACGCGCGCCGCTCGAGGGCTCGCGCGAAGTCGTCAGCCTGGCGCGCGCGCTCAACCGCATGCTCGACCGCCTGTACGAACAGCGCGCGCGCCTGGAAGAAGAACGCCGCAAGTTCCTGCAGCTCGCGAACAACATCCCGCAGCTCGTGTGGATGGCCGACCCGGAAGGCAACATCGTCTGGTTCAACGACCGCTGGCACGAATTCACGGGCAGCCCGCCGGGGAGCGCGGGCGCCGCCGAGTGGCACCGCTACCACGATCCCGAAGTGCTGCCGCAGGTGATGCGGCGCTGGAAGGAAGCCCTCGCCAGCGGCAACATGGCGCAGATGACCTTCCCGCTGCGCGGCGCGGACGGCCGCTACCGCAGCTTCTTCACGTCGGTGGCGCCGCTGCGCGACGAGGCCGGCCAGATCGTCCAGTGGTTCGGCACGTGCACCGACGTCACCCCGCTGGAACGGGCGGAACGCGCCGTGCGCTACAGCGAGGAGCGCCTGCAGCAGGGCCTCGTCGCCGCCCGCATGGCCGTGTGGGAGCGCGATCCGCACAGCGGCCAGGTCAGCTTCTCGGCCAACCTGCACAGCGTGTTCGGCAAGAGCTGGCACAACATCGCCGAGCTGCAGAAGCTCGTCCATCCGGACGACCGCCAGCCCTTGCGCGACACGGTCGAACAGGCCATCCGTGCCGGCGGCGAATACCGCGCCACGCCGCGCGTGCGCCGCGCCGACGACGGCCGCCTCGCGTGGATCGACATGCGCGGCCGCCTCGGCCTCGGCGCCGACGGCCGCAGCACCGTCGTGCACGTCGTCGCGATCGACATCACGGAGCGCAAGCGCGCGGAAGAAGCGCTGCAGCTCGCGGACCGGCGCAAGGACGAATTCCTCGCCATGCTGGCGCACGAACTGCGCAACCCGCTGGCGCCGATTTCCAGCGCGGCCGACATGCTGCGCCTGGCCTATGCGGGCGAGCCGCGCGTGAAGCAGATCAGCGACATCATCGCGCGCCAGGTCGCGCACATGCGCCACATCGTGAACGACCTGCTGGACGTCTCGCGCGTCACGCGCGGCCTCGTCGCCGTGGCCAGGCAGCCGATCGACCTGCGCCGCGTCGTCGCGGAGGCCGCCGAACAGGTCCGCCCGCTCGTCGACGCGCGCCGCCACCGCCTCGACGTCGCGCTCGGCGAAGCGCCCGTGATGGTGGACGGCGACCACACGCGCCTCGTGCAGGTGGTCGCGAACCTGCTCACCAATGCCGCCAAGTACACGCCGGAGGGCGGCCACATCGAAGTCGAACTGGAAGCCGCCGACGGCCAGGCCTTCCTGGCCGTGCGCGACAACGGCAACGGCATCGGTCCCGACCTGCTGCCCGTCGTGTTCGACCTGTTCACGCAAGCCTCGCGCACGCTCGACCGCGCCCAGGGCGGCCTGGGCCTGGGCCTCGCCCTGGTGCGCAAGCTCGTCGAACTGCACGGCGGCCAGGTCGACGCCGCCAGCGCCGGACCGGGGCGCGGCAGCACGTTCACGGTGACGCTGCCGCTGCTGCCGGTCACCGAACCCGCCTGAAAAATTCGGGGTCAGAGCACATTTTTTCCCAAATTCGGGGTCAGAGCACATTTCGCAGCAATGTCTCCGAAGCAGCCAACGCCTCATTTCATTGCTGCCGAGTGACCTGCCTGAAGCAGGACGGCGCTGCGATCACTGGACCGTTTAGCTGCCGAACAATTTCTCAAAAAAGTGCTCTGACCCCGAATTGCGCCGAAAATGTGCTCTGACCCCGAATTGCGGCTGAACCGCGTTTGACCCGCCGCTGATGGGTTTCTGCGCCGCATTGGTTTGACGGCATGGGTGGATCGGGGGACCATGGCCCCAACGTCAACGCTCCTGCTTCGTCCATGCCCGTCTCGTCCCCACCCCAGCTCGGCCTGGTCTGCATCACCGTCTCGAAGGACATCCGCTACCGCACCGTGACGCGCAAGCGCCTGCTGGAGCAGTCGGACGACGGCCAGCGCAAGCTGCTCGACGACATCTACCGCGACAACCTGCAGACGCTGGACGGCGCGCTGCAATACTGCCGCCGCAACGGCATCCGCCTGTACCGCATGCCGTCGTCGATCTTCCCGTTCTTCGACGAGGACATCGGCCGCGCCGTGATGCAGCCCCTCGTGCCCGCGCTCGCGCGCACGGGCCGGCGCGCGACGGAACTCGGCCTGCGCCTCGTGATGCATCCGGACCAGTTCGTCGTGCTCAGTTCCGACTCGCCCGACGTCGTCGCCAACAGCGTCAAGATCCTGCAGATGCACGCCGACATCATGGACCTGCTGGAGCAACCGCGCTCGCCGTGGGCGTTGCTCGAGATCCACGGCGGCAAGGCGAACCGCAGCGGCGCGCTCGTCGAGCGCATCCGTGCGCTGCCCGACGCGATCCGCCTGCGCCTGTGCCTGGAGAACGATGAATATTCATACGGCGCGGACGAGATCCACGACGTGTGCATGCGCGCCGGCGTGCCGATGGTGTTCGACGCGCACCACCACATCGTGCACGACAAGCTGGCCAGCTACGACGACCCGAGCGTGGCCGCGATGCTCGCCGCGGCGCGCGCGACGTGGCCCGTGCCGGCGCACCAGGTCGTCCACATCTCGAACGGGCGCGACGGGTTCAACGATCGCCAGCATTCGGACCTGATCACGACGATGCCGGCGGCGTATGCGGAGGCGCCGTGGATCGAGGTCGAGGCGAAGTCGAAGGAAGAGGCGATCGGTGGATTACAGGGTTGGCTCCGACCCGTCGACCCCGCGAAGGCGGGGTCTGATTGTTCATGAGCTGTCGAAACGCATGCAAACCTGGTCCCCGCCTCCGCGGGGACGACGTTGTGTTGCTTAGCGGTTCACCGCGCCCATCGCCCCTTCCGGATACCGCGTCCCCGCCGCCGCCCCGCGCGGAAAGATCGCTTCCAGCTCGGTCAACTGCGCCGGCCCGAGGTCGATGTCGACGGCCTCCACGTTCTCATCGAGGTAGGCGCGGCGCTTGGTGCCGGGAACGGGCACGATGTCCGGCCCCTGGGCCAGCACCCACGCGAGCGCCAGCTGGCCCGGCGTGCAGCCCGCCTCGCGCGCCAGTTCGCGCACCTTGTCGACGAGCGCGATGTTCTGCGCGAAGTTCGCGCCCTGGAAACGCGGGCTGTTGCGGCGGTAGTCGTCCGGCGCGAAATCGTCCGGCGTACGGATCTCGCCCGTGAGGAAGCCGCGGCCCAGCGGGCTGTATGGCACGAAGCCGATGCCGTGGCGGCGGCACGCATCGAGCACGCCATCCTCGGGGTCGCGCGTCCATAACGAGTACTCGCTCTGCAGCGCCGTCACCGGATGCACTTTCACGGCGCGTTCGATCGTCTGTACGGACGCCTCGGACAAGCCCACGTGGCGCACCTTCCCGGCGCGGACGAGGTCCGCCAGCGCGCCCATCGTGTCCTCGATGGGCGTGGCCGGGTCCACGCGGTGCTGGTAATACAGGTCGATCGTGTCGATGCCGAGCCGCCTGAGGCTCCCCTCGCAGGCGGCGCGTACGTACTCGGGGCGGCCGGAGACGCTGAAATCGCCCGGACTCTCGGGCGTTCTTTTGACGCCGAACTTGGTGGCGATGACGAGTCCCTCGCGCCGCCCGCGGATCGCACGGCCCAGCAAGACCTCGTTCGTGTGCGGGCCGTACATGTCGGCCGTGTCGAACAGCGTGACGCCCAGGTCGATGGCGCGCTGGATCGTCGCGATGGATTCGGCGTCGTCGCGGTTGGCGTAGAAATCGCTCATGCCCATGCAGCCCAGGCCGATGGCCGAGACGTGCAATCCTTCATTGCCCAGCTGACGTGTCTTCATGATGGTCTCCGTGCGATCGATGGGCGTGACGATAGCCGTTTCGCAGCAACGGCGGCACACGAAAGGTTTATGATCATGCAAGCATTCACATCGTTCATGACGGACATGGGGAATGTGAATTGGGAGTTTCCGAGTGTGAAGTCCAGAATAGACGACCATGCCTCTTATGCACTTCATGGATGACCGGGCCTGGAGGCGGACGTGATCGTCCGCGACCGCCCATCGGCCCTGCGGCTGTTCTTCATCATGCGCGGCTCGATCCTGCCGCGCATCTGGATGCACCTCGCGGTCAGTACGCTGCTGGCGGTCGTCGTCACGTGGACCGACGGCCAGTTCGGCCACCACAAGCTGCATTTCACGACGACGCCGTTCACGCTGATGGCGCTCCCCCTCGCGATCTTCCTCGGCTTCCGTAACAACGCGGCCTATGACCGCTACTGGGAAGGCCGCAAGCAGTGGGGAGAACTGATACTGCGCAGCCGCAGCCTCGCGCGCCAGTGCCTGTCGCTCGTCGCGCCCGGCCATCCGGCCGCAGACGATCCCCACCTGCGCATCATTCGCCGCGCCATCGCGTACGCGCATGCGCTGCGCCACCGGCTGCGCGGCGACACCGGCGGCAGTGCCGACGTCGCGCCGTGGATCGCACCAGCCGAATGGGAACGCGTGCGCACGCAATCGAACGTCCCGTACGCGCTGATGCTCGAGATGGGCGCCGACCTCGGAGAATGCCTGCGCACGGGCCGCCTGGACGCCTGCCTCGCACCGTCCATCGATACGAGCTTCTCGGCGATGACGGCGGTGGCCGCATCCTGCGAACGTATCCGCGGCACGCCGATCCCGTTTTCGTACACGCTGCTGCTGCACCGCACGGCGTACCTGTATTGCTTCCTGCTGCCGTTCGGCCTCGTGGACACGATCGGCTACCTGACGCCCCTCGTCTCGGCCATCGTGGCCTACACCTTCTTCGGCCTGGACGCCCTCGGCGACGAACTCGAGGAACCCTTCCGCGCGTCCGACAACGGCCTGCCGCTCGAGGCCCTGTGCCGCACGATCGAGATCGACCTGCGCACCGCCCTGGGCGACCGCGACCTGCCTCCCCCGCTGCTGCCGGAGAACTACCGGCTCAGCTAGTTCCACCCCGACGTAGACCCGAGAAAGACATGAAGACAGAATACCTGGACCGTATCCGCTGCGCCTCGCTGCGCGGCCGCGTCACCAGTGCGCACGAGGCCGCGCGCTGGATCAAGGACGGCATGACCGTCGGCATGAGCGGCTTCACCCGCGCCGGCGACGTCAAGCTCGTGCCGGCCGCGCTGGCCGAGCGCGCCCGCACGGAGCCGTTGAAGATCACGCTGATGACGGGCGCCTCGCTCGGCAACGACACCGACAAACGCCTCACCGAAGCGGGCGCGCTGGCGCGCCGCTTGCCGTTCCAGGTGGACCCCGTGCTGCGCGCGGCGATCAACCGCGGCGAGGTGATGTACATCGACCAGCACCTGTCCGAGACCGTCGAACAGCTGCGCAGCCGCCACATCGCCCCGGTCGACGTGGCCATCGTGGAAGCGGTGGCGATCACGGAAGACGGCGCCGTCGTGCCCACGACCTCCGTCGGCAACAGCGCCAGCTTCGCGATCCTGGCCGACAAGGTGATCGTCGAGATCAACCTCGCCCAGTCGGCCGGCCTGGAAGGCCTGCACGACATCTGGATTCCGAAGAAGCGCCCGTTGCGCGAACCGATCCCGATCATGTCGGCCGACGACCGCGCCGGCACGCCGTGGATCGCCATCCCGCCCGAGAAGATCGTCGCGATCGTGCTGTCCGACCAGCCGGATTCGACGTCGTCCGTGCTGCCGGCCGATAGCGAGACGGCCGCCATCGCGGGCCACCTGATCCGCTTCTTCGAACGGGAAATCGAGGCGGGCCGCCTGACGAAGGAACTGCTGCCGCTGCAGGCCGGCATCGGCACGATCGCCAACGCGGTGCTGGCCGGCTTTGCCGAGAGCCCGTTCGAGCGCCTGACGATGTATTCGGAAGTGCTGCAGGATTCGACGTTCGACCTGTTCGACGCGGGCAAGCTGGATTTCGCGTCCGGCTCGTCGATCACGCTGTCGCCGGAAAAGAGCCGGCAGGTGTTCCGCGACTTCGGCCGCTACCGCGACAAGCTCGTGCTGCGCCCGCAGGAAGTGTCCAACCACCCGGAAGTGATCCGCCGCCTCGGCATCATCGCCATCAACACGGCGCTGGAAGCGGACATCTACGGGAACATCAATTCGACGCACGTGCTGGGCACGCACATGATGAACGGGATCGGCGGCTCGGGCGACTTCGCGCGCAACGCCTATCTGTCGATCTTCGCGACCAAGGCCACGGCCAAGGGCGGCAAGGTGTCGTCGATCGTGCCGATGGTGACGCACGTCGACCACACGGAGCACGACGTCGACATCATCGTCACGGAACTGGGCCTCGCCGACCTGCGCGGCCTCGCGCCGCGCGAGCGGGCCGAGGTCATCATCGAACAGTGCACGGCCGAACCGTACAAATCGATGCTGCGCGCCTACGTCGCCGAAGCGCAGCAGCGCGGCGGCCAGACGCCGCACGTGCTGGAGCAGGCGTACGCGTGGCACACCCGCTACAGCAAGACCGGCGCTATGCTCGAGGCTTGAACTTTCAGCGCACCGTCAGCGCACCTCGAGCTGGAACGGCGCGGCCGGCAGGTCGTCCGCGCCGAACAGGTTCACGAACGGCGCGTCGGCCCACGCGTAGCGCACGCGCGTGACGTCCGGCGTGCCGGCGCCGGCCAGGACGACGGTGTCGCCGGCCACGCGCGCATCGGCATAGCGGCACGTCGTGCCCGCGCACACCTCGAACGCGTTGGCGCGGTCGGACGAATACGTCGCCAGGCCGCCGCCCGTGTCCTTGAACGTCACGACGATGTCGCCGCCCTTGCGCTGTGCCGACACGGCCGTCGGGCTGCCGGGGATCGTTTTCTCGCCATACGCGACGGCGCGGGCCGCGCGCGCGAGGCGCTCGCCGACGAGCGTCTTCTGGGTCGGGTGGATGTCGAAACGGTCGCCCACGTCGATCGTGACGGCCAGGCCCGCGTGCGGGTCGTTCGCCACCGCGGCCGCCTGCGCGTCGCGCAGCTCGGCCCAGCCGGACTGGCCCGGCACTTTCGCCGGCGATCCATACGACGTCAGTTGGACGACGAAGAACGGGAGCGTCGGCTGGCCGAAGCGCTGGCGCCAGTCGCGCATCAAGAGCGGCAGCAACGTGCGGTATTCCTGCGCCGCGCCGGCGTTCGATTCGCCCTGGTACCACGCGGCCAGCTTGAACTTATAGCCGACCAGCGGCGCGATCATGCCGTTGTACAGCGTGGTCAGGCTCGTCGGCACGGACCACGCCGCCGGCGGCACCGACTGGCCTTTCATGGCGCCGCCGCGCTGGACCTTCCATGCGGCCGGCAGCGGGATCGCCTGGCCGTCCGCGAGGCCGATGCTGCGCTTGTCCACCGGTCCCGACAGGCCGCCGCCCTGCCCGCCGCTCAGCACGCGCATGGCGATCACGTTGCGGCCCGGCTTGAACACGCCGGCCGGCACATCGTAGTCGCGCCAGATCCATCCCGTGCTGACGCCGCCCACGCGCACGCCGTTGACCCACGTCGTGTCGTACGTGTCGACGGGACCCAGGTGCACCGCG
This sequence comes from Massilia cellulosiltytica, assembly GCF_047325105.1. Taxonomy (NCBI): domain Bacteria; kingdom Pseudomonadati; phylum Pseudomonadota; class Betaproteobacteria; order Burkholderiales; family Oxalobacteraceae; genus Massilia; species Massilia cellulosiltytica. The sequence goes on from NZ_CP168562.1 coordinate 6,179,730, forward strand.
TTCGCGGCCTTGGCCTGCGCTTCCGTCAGGGTGATCGTCGTGCGGTACCACGCGACGCCGTCGAAGTCCTTGAAGCCGGCCACGCCGCTGTCCTTCCACGATCCGGTCGGCGTGACGGTGGGCCACGCGCTGTCGTCGAAGTCCGGCGCGATCCACGCTCGCTGCGCGGCCGCCGCCGGGTCGTGCGCCGTCCACCAGGCCTCGTTGCGGGCGTCCTCGGCGCGCATGCCGGCAACCGGATCGGCGCCGTACTGTTTGACGGCGTCGACGCCGGCCGTGTAGTCGCTCACAGTACGCAGCGACTCGCCACCGATCCAGCCCTGGATCGTCGTGCCGCCCCAGCTGGCATTGACGAAGCCGACCGGGATCTTGTAGCTGCCCTGCAGCGAGCGCGCCATGTAGTAGCACACGGCGGACGCATCGCCGATGGTGTCCGGCCCCGCGATTTTCCATGCGACCGGGCCCTTGAGCTCATCCTGCGGCGCGGCCGTGCTGTTCTTCTCCACGTTCAGGAAGCGGATCTTGTCGTTGGCCGCCGTCATCGTGGTCGACCACGCGTTGGTCGAGTTGTGCACGGCAAATTCCATGTTCGACTGGCCCGAGCACAGGTAGACGTCGCCGACGAGGATGTCGGCGCGGCTGACGGTCTGGCCGCCCGCGGCGACCGTGAGCGTGTACGGTCCGCCCGCCGGCTGCGGCGGCAATTGCGCCTTCCACTTGCCGCGGGCATCCGCGGTGCCGGTCACGGTGCGTCCGCCCAGCGTGACGCTCACCTTGCTGCCGGCGCCGGCCGTGCCCCACACGGCGATCGGCTGGTCGCGCTGCAGGACCGCGTGGTCGGCAAAAATACGGGCCAGGCCCAGGTCGGCCGCCTGCCCCGGCAGGCAGGCGCTTGCCGCCGCGAGCGCCAGCAGGCGCGCCGCGATGCGTGTTGTCTCCATCATGATTCCTCGTCGTTGTTGAATGTTTGCGCAACCATTTTTAGGGAAACCATGTTATACCAAGGCTGGGACGGCCGCACGCGTTGTTTGCATTGGGCAAAAAAAAACCAGCCCGCAGGCTGGTGTTGCGCGAAACACGGCGCCGCGGGCGCCGCATCGGGCCCATCAGTAGCCGCGGCTACCGGTGCCCTGGCTGCCACTGGTCGTGCTGGAGCTGGTGCCGGTGCCCGCTGCGCCCGTGCCGGTCGCGCTGGTGCCCGTGCCCGAACCGGAGCCCGTGCCGCTCATGCCGCTCGAACCGGACAGGCCGGTGCCGCTGGCGCCGGTGCTGCCGCTCATGCCGCTGGTGCCCGACGACCCGGAACCGGTGGTGCCGGTGGCGCCGCTCGAACCTGATGAGCCGGTGCCGGTACCGGTCGGCGGCGTGGTCGTGCCGCTGCCGGTGCCCATGCTGCCGCCGGTGCCGGTACCCGAGCCGCCCGACGTGCCGCTGCCGCCGCTGGTGCCGGTGCCGGTGCCCATGCTACCCGACGAACCGGAGGTGCCCTGGGTATCCTGGCTGCCGCTCGACGACGAACCGCTGCTGGAGGAACCGCTGGTGCCGCTCGAACCGCTGCTCGAGCTGCTCTTCTTATGGTGTTTCTTCTTCGTGTGTTTCTTGGTGGTCGAGCTGCCCGACGTCGACTGATCCTGCGCGGTCGCGCTGCTGCCCGTCGACGAACCGGTCTGCGCCTGCGCGTTGACCGTACCGAACATCGCCACCGAGACGGCAGCACCCAGCAGGCCCTTCAGTAACTTATTCATTTTCATATCGCTCTCCTCAGAGAATGGATTTGGGGCAAAAAAAACTCTGCAATATCAAGAAGATACTGTGGAGGCGGAGTTTAAAGAGATCGCCGTGAAGGGTGCGCGCGTTAGCCTCGCGGAAACAAAAATCAGTGCGCCCCAGCTGCCTGCGCCGCAAGCGTGCCCATCCGCGTGTACAGGTCGAGGATGTTGCTCTTGTCGTCCGGATAGACGCGGTTCGACAAGAACACGTAGAACGACTTCGACTGCGGATCGACCCACAGGATGCAGCCCGTGAAGCCGGTGTGGCCATAGCTGCCGACCGGGTACACGGTGCCGCGCGGGCGCTTCGCGTACGGCGAATCGATGTCCATGCCGAGGCCGCGCCTGGCCAGGCCTGGGGGCGATTGCACCGTCGTCAGCAGGCGTACGCTGTCCGGGCTCAGGATGCGCACGCCGTCCAGCACCCCGCCCGCCAGCAGCATGCGGGCGTAGCGCGCCACGTCGCCGACGGTCGTGAACACACCGGCCGAGCCCGCCACACCGCCCATGCGGCGCACCGTCGGATCGTGCACGACGCCGCGCAGGAGCTCGCCCGGCGTGAGGTCGCCATGCGCGCCTTTCCCGTCCGCGCTGCCCACCTGGGTCGGCGCGATCGTCTCGACGTCGACCCGGCGCAGCGGCAGGTAGCCCGTGTCGCGCATCCCCAACGGCGCGTAGATGTGCGACTGCGCGTAATCGTCCAGCGGCGTGCCCGTGACCTTTTCGACGACCTGGCCCAGCAGCACGTAATTGACGTCGGAATAGCGGAAGAACGTACCGGGCGGGTGCGTAACAACCTGGTCGCACGCGAGCTTGTGCGCGGCCGCGCGGCCTTTCCATGCAGGCACGGCCGGCAGCCCGGCGGGCAAGCCCGAGCTGTGCGTGAGCAATTGCCGGATCGTGATCGTTTCCTTGCCGCCGCCCGCGCATTCGGGGAAATATTTGACGAGCCTGTCATCCAGGCCGATGCGCCCCTGCTCGGCCAGGATCAGCACCGACGGCGCCGTCGCGAGCACTTTCGTCAGGGACGCGGCGTCGAATGTCGTCGCCGTCGTGACGACCGGCGCATCCCGTTCGTAGGTCAGGCGGCCGTAGGCGCGTTCGTAGACGGCGTCCTCGTGCTCCAGGTGGAATACGGCGCCGGGCAACTTGCGGGCGTCGATAGCGCCCTCGATGGCGGCGTCGATCTGGGGAAAGCGGCGCACGTCCAGCCGTGGGACATCGGCCGCGGGCACGCTCGGTACACGGGCAGGCAAGGTGCAGCCGGCAGCGAGCACGGCGATGCAGGGAAGCAGGTAAATACGCATGTTGAGCAAACGGAGATGCCGTGGAGACATTGTTCAACAGGCCATCATATGCCGTTCCGGACCGTGGCGCACGCGAAAAATTCGATCGGCGTATCATGAGGCGATGAATGCACCGATGATTCCTTTCTCGATACTCGACCTCGCCCCGATCACCGAAGGCAGCGACGCTGCCGAATCGTTCCGCCGCACGCTCGACCTCGCGCAGCACGGCGAACGCTGGGGTTACCACCGCTTCTGGCTCGCCGAACACCACGGCATGCCGGGCATCGCCAGTGCGGCGACGGCGGTGCTGATCGCCCACGTGGGCAACGGCACCTCCACCATCCGCCTCGGCGCCGGTGGCATCATGCTGCCGAACCATTCCCCGCTCGTCATCGCCGAACAGTTCGGCACGCTCGAATCGCTGTTCCCGGGCCGCATCGACCTGGGCCTCGGCCGCGCGCCCGGTTCCGACCACGCGACGGCCCGCGCGCTGCGCCGCAATCTCGCCTCCGACGCGGACGAATTCCCGCAGGACGTCGTGGAACTGATGGATTATTTTGCGGACGCCCCGCGCCGCCACGTGCGCGCGGTGCCGGGTGCCGGCCTCAAGGTGCCCGTGTGGATCCTCGGCTCCAGCCTGTTCGGCGCGCAGCTGGCGGCGATGCTGGGCCTGCCGTACGCGTTCGCGTCGCACTTCGCGCCCCAGATGATGATGCAGGCCATCGAGATCTACCGCGCCAACTTCCGCCCCTCGGCCCAGCTCGACAAGCCGTACGTGATGCTCGGCTTTAACGTGTTCGCCGCCGAGACCGATGCGGAAGCCCAGTGGCGCGCGACGTCCATGCAACAGGCGTTCGTCAACCTGCGCAGCGGCCATCCGACGCGTCTGAAACCGCCCGTCGAAGGCTATCTCGACCTGCTCGGCCCGGCGGAACGCGGCATGCTCGACGGCGTGCTGTCGTGCTCGGCGATCGGCTCGCCCGAGACCGTCGAACGGCAGCTCAGGGACTTCATCGTGCGCACCGGCGCGGACGAGCTGATGATCACGTCGCAGATCTACGACCACGCGGCGCGGTTGCGCTCGTACGAGATCGCGGCGGAGATCCGTCGCAAGGGCTAGCCAACATTACAGTCGGCCGCAACGGTGATCTGGCGAACATTCAACCGGCGCGGCTGCAGCGACACTGTCATCCATGGACGGCATCCAGCCGTTGATTGCATCACCATGGAGGACTTATGAACACCAAACTGATCGCCGCAACCCTGATGCTCTCGCTCGCCTCGACAGGCGCCGCCTATGCCAAACCCAGCTGCGCGAAAGGTGCCATCGTCGGTGGCGTCGGCGGGCATATGGCCGGCAAGCATGGCTTGCTGGGCGCTGCCGCCGGCTGCGCCATCGGCCACCACATGGCCAAGAAGCAGGAGAAGGAGCAGCAGCGGCAGGCGCAAGTGCAAGCACAGCAGCAGGCCGCCAGCAGCCAGCAGCCGGCGCCGCGCAAATAAGCCCGCTGCCGAAAAACCGTCGTTCCCGCGCAGGCGGGAACCCAATTTGTTCGATCTGCTGGCAAAACTTGGATCCCCGCCTGCGCGGGGACGACGTCGGGTGCGTCAGGCGTCCCCCGTCCCCGCCTGCAACGCGTCGATCACATGGCGCGTCGAGCGCACCTTGCCCATGACGGGGAAGATGCGCCCGCAGGCGAACGCGTGCGCGTCCGCCGCCATGCTGCTCATCGCATCCTCGACGAAGACGAGCTCATAGCCGCGGTCGAACGCGGCGCGCGCCGTCGACTCGACGCCGAAGTTGGTGGCGATGCCCCCGAGGACGATCGTCTTGATGTGGCGCCGGCGCAGCAGCTGGTCCAGTTCCGTGCCGTAGAAGGCGCCCCACTGGCGCTTCGTCACGACGATGTCCTGCGCCTGCACCTGCGCGTCCGGCGCCAGCAGCGACGCATCCGGCGGCGGCGCGGGCGTGCCGGGTTTGCGCAGCGGGGCGTCGGCCGGCGGCAGTTGCATCTGGTCGACAAGCACGCGCACGAAGATCACCATGCCGCCGCGGTCGCGCATTTCGCCCGACAGCAGCACGCAGTTGCCCACCACCTGCTCGGCCGTGTACGGGGCCAGGTCGCGTTTCACATTACTGTTCTGCAAATCGATCAGCACCAGGGCGGTGCGGCCGATATCGATGTCCAGGTCGATCATGTAAAGTCCTCCTCGCCACGCAGTATCCACCGGCAGGCGATTTGGTGGCGCCGGTTTCCGCTGTGCTAAATTCCCTGCATCATGCAAAGAACCGCCATCGCCGCCTTGTGCGCGCTGCTCGCCGGCTGCGCCAGCCAGCCCGCCCTCACCGACTACACCGTCAACTCGGGCGCGCAGCGTAGTCGCGCGCAGCAGGCGCTGTCGTTCGACCATGCCGACCTGAGCCTGCGCATCGACCCGGACAGCCGCAGCCTGCGCGGCGACGCGACGCTCACGTTCAGCGCCGGCGCGGCGCTGGACAGCATCGAACTCGACCTGGACCGCAACCTGCCCATCGACGCCATCATGGTCGACGGCCAGCCGCTCGCGGCCGACCGGTGGCGCAATCCGGACGGCAAGCTGACGATCGCGCTGCCGCAGCGGCTGGAACCGGGCCGCCAGGTCAGGGTGCGCGTGACGTACCACGGCGAACCGCACGTGGCCAAGCGCGCGCCTTGGGACGGCGGCTTCGTGTGGGCGCGCACGCCGGACGGCAAGCCGTGGGTCGCGAGCGCCGTCGAAGGCGAAGGCTGCGACCTGTTCTGGCCGTGCATCGACCATCCGATGGGCAAGCCGAAGGTCGTCGACGAACACATCACCGTGCCCGCGCCGCTCGTGGCCGCGGGCAATGGCGTGGCCATGGGCATGACGGAAGCGAACGGCTGGCGCACGTGGCACTGGCGCGCAAAGTACCCGAGCACCTACGGCATCGCCATCAACGTGGGGCCGTACGAGGTGCTGTCCGGCGAGTACCGCAGCCGCTACGGCAATACGATCCCGCTGCGGTTCTGGTACCTGCCGCAGAACAAGGCGCATGCGCAAGACCTGTTCTCGGAATTCCCGAAGATGCTGGATTTCTTCGAATCGACGATCGGTCCCTACCCGTTCGCCGACGAGAAAATGGGTGTCGTCGAAACGCCGCACAAGGGCATGGAACACCAGACCATCAATGCCTACGGCAACAAATACGTCAAGACGCCGTACGGCTACGACGACCTGCTGCAGCACGAATTCGCCCACGAATGGTTCGGCAACCAGCTCACGAATGCCGACTGGGACGACATGTGGCTGCACGAGGGCCTCGGCTCCTACATGCAGCCGCTGTACATGCAATACCTGCACGGCGACCAGGAATATTTCGCCGCGCTGATGCAGCAACGCGCGGGCATCCGCAACAAGGCGCCGCTCGTGTCCGGCAAGCACAAGCGCGAGGAAGACGTCTACGACCTCAAGCGCGGCGGTCCCGGCGGCGACATCTATTCGAAAGGCTCGCTCGTGCTGCACACCTTGCGCGGCCTGATCGGCGACGACGCCTTCTTCCGCGCCGTGCGCGAACTCGTGTACGGCACACCCGACCCACGTCCCGGCAATTTCTTGCCGCGCTATGCGACGACGCCGGACTTCATCGCCATCGTCCAGCGCGCGAGCGGACGCGACCTCGGCTGGTTCTTCCAGGCCTATATGTACCAGGCCGCGCTGCCCGAGCTCGTGGCCACGCGCCGCGGCGACACGCTGGACCTCGCGTGGAAGACGGCCGCACCTACCCCGTTCCCGATGCCGCTCGACGTGCGCGTGGACGGGCGCATCGTCACCCTGCCGATGGCGGATGGACACGGCAGCATCGCGCTGCCGCCGTACGCGACCGTCACGCTCGATCCGCATTCGAAGATTCTGCGGCGCGAGAAGCGCTTCGAGGTGTTCCAGCGCTACCAGGAACGCACGCAGAAGCAGGCGAAACCGCTAGGGTAATGCCTTGCCGTCGACGTCGATCCGGCGTACTTGTCCCAGGTTCAGCGCGCGGATAGTCGCCTCGATCTTGCTCATGTCGCCGACGACGATCCACACGGGTTGCCGCGGCAGCACCACGCGCGCCGCGAGCGCGTTCAGCTGCGCGGGCGTGACGGCCAGCGCCGTCGCCGTGTACGTGTTGTAGTAATCCTCGGGCAGGCCGTATTGCAGGATCGTCGCGTAGGCATTGCTGAGCTGGCTGACCGTCTCGAACGAACCGGGCAGGCCCAGCGTCTCATTCGCCTGCGCATCCTGCAGTTCGCGCGGCGTAACGGGGCGGGCGCCGCCCAGCTCGGCGTATTGGCGCGCCAGCTCGCGCAGCGCGTCGGCCGTTTTATCGGTCTGGACCGGTGAATCGCTGACCAGGATGCGCTGCCCGCGCGCCGCGACGAGCGACGAGCCGACGCCATACGACCAGTGTTTATCTTCCCGCAAATCCATGTTCAGGCGCGAACTGAACGTGCCGCCGAACACATCGTTGAGCAGGTTCAGCGCGACGGCATCCGGCGTATTGCGCGGCGGCGCCAGCTGGGCGCCGACGATGTCGCTCTGCAGCGCGCCCGGACGGTCGATCAGGTAGATCGTCGTGCCGGCCGGCTGGTCGACCCTGGCGATGTCGTGCGCAGGCAAGGTGCCGGCCTGCCACGCGCCGAACGCGTGCTCCAGCAGGGGTGTCAGTTCGGCCAGGGTCGTGTCGCCGACGACGAGCAGGGTCGCGTTGTTCGGCTTGAACCACCTGCCGTGATAGCCCTCGAGATCGGCACGCGTCATGCGCGCCACCGCGGCTTCCGTGCCGGTGCCCGTCAGCGGCAGGGAATACGGATGGCCGGGGCCGTACAGCAGCGGCGGCAGCACGCGCAAGGCCATCAGGCGCGGCACCGTCTGCTCGCGCTGGATCGCGGCCAGCCGCGTCTTGCGCACGCGCTCGAAATCGGCCTGCGGAAAGGCCGGACGCAGCGCGAGGTCGGCGTACAGCCCCAGCGCCTGCGCCAGCGTCGGCTTGAGCACGTTCATGTTGACGAACGCGCCGTCGAGGTTGATCGATGTGCCGAACGATGCGCCCAACGCTTCCAGTTCGCGGCTGATCTGCAGTGCGCTGCGCGACGTCGTCCCCTCTTCCAGCATGCGCAAGGTGAGGCTCGCGAGGCCCGGCAGTGCCTGCGAGTCGGACGCGAAGCCGCCACCCAGCATCAGCGACAAGTTGATCACGGGCGCGCCGTGGCGCTCGGCCAGCACGACGTTCATGCCATTGGACAGCGTCGTCTTCTGCATGGGCGGCAGGGTCAAGGTTTCCGGATGGCCGGCCGGCGGGCCCTTGCTGCGGTCCACCGTGGACGCCCCCGCCGCGAGCCCGGCCGGGAATGGATCGACCTCCAGCACATAGTCGCCGTCGGCCAGCCAGTCGAGCATCGCCTTGCAGACCGCCGCCGGCGTCGCGTCCTTGATGCGCTGCAGGTACAGTTTGTAGCAGTCCGGATTGCCCGTGTACGTGGCGCAGCGCGCCAGCACGTCGCTCTTGCCGCCGAAGCCGCCCACGCGCTCGACGGCGCGCGCGTGCTGCGCGAGGATCGTCGTCTGCGCAAGCCGCAGTTCGGCGGCCGTCGGGCCGGATTTCATCAGCGCGCGCAATTCCTCGTCGGCCAATGTTTCCATGCGCGCGACGTCGGCCGCAGGCGCTCCCGGCTTCGCAGTCAGGTTGATGCCGAACTGGCCGGCGATTTCGTTCGAATCGTTGCCGGTGCCGACCGACGTCGCCAACTGTTCCTTGACGACGAGGCGCTGGTACAACCGCGACGTCTTGCCGCCGCCCAGCACCTGCGCGGCGAGGTCGAGCAGCGGTTCCTCCAGCGTATCGGCGCCGGGCACGTTCCACAGGCGGTAGATGCGGGCCTGCGGCACGCGGTCCTGGACCTGGCCCCGGTGCGTGCCGCTGCGCTTCGCGACCCACGCCTGCTGGTGGGCCTGCGGCGGGCCGGGCGGAATGTCGCCGTAGTATTTTTCGACCTTCTCGCGGGCCTGCTGCGGCGTGATGTCGCCGGCCAGCACGAGCACGACGTTGTTCGGGCCGTAATGCCCCTTGAACCAGTCGGTGACGTCCGTCATCGATGCGGCGTCGAGGTCGGCCATCGCCCCGATCACGGTCCACGAATACGGGTGGTTGGCCGGCCATGTGTTCTCCGTGACGATCTGCTCGACGATGCCGTACGGCTGGTTCTCGCGCTGCCGTTTCTCGTTCTGGACGACGCCGCGCTGCAGGTCGAGCTTCTTCTGGTCGAGCACGTTCAACAGGTGTCCCATGCGGTCGCTCTCGGCGAACAGCGCATAGTCGAGCATCGAGGTCGGCACGGTCTCGAAGTAATTCGTGCGGTCCTTGTTCGTCGTGCCGTTCAGGTCGGTGGCGCCGATGCCTTCCAGTGCCGACAGGAACGTCTTATTAAAATTGGCGCTGCCGGAAAACATCAGGTGCTCGAACAGGTGCGCGAAGCCCGTCTTGCCGGGCCTTTCGTTCTTCGAGCCCACGTGATACCACGTGTTGACGGCCACGACGGGCGATTTGTGGTCTTCGTGAACGATCACCGTCAGACCGTTCTTCAGGACAAATTTCGAGTACGGAATATCGGGGATCGGAATATCGATACCGGCGTCGCGTGCGGGTGCGGGCGCGGGCGCGGCCAATACAAGCATCAGTACCAACGACGAAACGAGGGCGAAGCGCATGCGGGTCTCCTGATGGGATGGACTGCCGCGCCCATTCTAAGCCAGGAAATGTTGCAGGGCTTGTCGTCCTGGACTGACAAGCAGTCCGGACACGGTCCGCTGCAAGAATCATGCATGGGGCGTATCATTGAGGCTGGCAATCAGCAAGGAGAAGCTCATGAATCAGCGACGCTCTTTCCTCAAAAGTTCCGCCGTCCTCGCATCGGTACTCGGTGCCCCCGCCATCCGGACCAGCGCCAAGACCCTGCCGGATGCGCCCGTCTCCCCTGTCGCACCGAACGAGCGCATCGTGCGCCTGTACAACACGCACACGGGCGAAAGCCTGCGCACCATTTTCTGGGCCGAGGGCGAGTTCATCCCCGAGGCGATGCAGGACATCAATAAACTGCTGCGCGACCACCGCAACAACAAGATCTCGGCCATCGATCCGAAACTGCTCGTCTTGCTGGACCGCATCAGCGCCCAGTACGGCAACCACCCGACCGTACACGTGATCTCGGGTTATCGCTCGCCGGAAACGAACGAGATGCTGCACGAAAAGACGGGCGGCGTGGCGAAGCACAGCCTGCACATGGAAGGCAAGGCGATCGACGTGCGCATTCCCGGCCAAGACCTGGCCAAGCTGCACAAGATCGCGATGGCGCAAAAGGCGGGCGGGGTCGGCTATTACCCCGACTCGCAGTTCGTGCACATGGACGTCGGCCGCGTGCGGTACTGGTGACCATGCGCCGGGCCGTCGCGCGGATGGTGCCGTTGCTGCTGGGTGCGCTGTGGGGCACGGCCCCGGCGCAGACGGCACCGGCGGATCAAGGTATCCAGACCGTCACGGTCACGTACACGCGCGACCCGGTCGACAAGTCGTATCGGAAAATGATCCGCGGCATGGAACGGTTCCAGCGCGAGCATGCGCTGGCGCCGCAGGCCACGTTGCGCTTCCGCCTGCTGCCCCGTTCGCCGACCGTGGACATGCACGGCATCACGCTGCGCGTCATCGGCGACCACATCGCGGTGCCCGTCCCCGTCGCGCCCGACAACAGTTTTACGCTGCCGCGCAACGAACAGGCGTTGCAGGAAGACGCGGCCGTCGTCGCCAACCGCAAGACGACGAGCATGACGTGGCGCGCGCAAGTCATGACGCCGGGCCTGCCGCCCGGCACGCGCCGGCTGGGCGACTTGCGCCTGGAGTGTCTCGTCGGCATGGAAGCCGGGCTCGTGTCGAACAGCTCGCCGCTGTTCGGCTGGATCTCGAACGCTCTCACAAGTCCCGAACAGGTGTGCAACAGTCCCGACGGCAATTTCCTCTTCTTTAACGAGCGTCCCGTGTTCGCCGTGACCCTGCGCGCGGGCGAGCGCACGGAAATCCTGCCGTTCCGCTTCCTGTACGCGGGCGGCGAGCAGACGCGCGACATGCTGCCGTTCTGCGACTGCCAGGTGCTGCTCGACCGCACGTACTATGCGCCGATCTGGGACCGCAGCTGGCCGGACGACACGCTCGTCAGCTTCGAGACCATGGAGGATGCGCCATGACACTGCGCCTCGTGCTGGCGGCGATCTTGTTGTCCGGCTGCGCCACGCGCGCACCGGAACCCGGCACGAGCGTGGCCGAGTCCCGCTTCGACCAGCTCGTCGTCCCCGGCCACACGACGCGGGCCGAGCTGCTGGCCGCGTTCGGGCCGACGAAGACGGTCGTCTTCGATTCCGGCATGGAGACGTGGTTGTACACCGCCCCGACGGCGGGCGGGCACACGGAACTGGTGCTGCTGCTGGGCCGTGACGGCATCGTGCGCAAGATGCGCAAGCGCCCGCCCTACCCGACCGACCCGAAACCCTGAAGCGGATTCCATGGCAGAATCCTCCCTGCCATGCCTACCTTGCCCACCTCCCCCGAAGCCGTCGTCCAGCGCCAGCTCGACGCCTACAACGCCCGCGACCTCGACGCGCTGCTCGCCACCTACGCCCCGGCCGCCCGCCAGTACGCGCTGCCGGCCACCCTGCTCGCGACAGGCCACGCGGAGATGCGCCCGCGCTTCGCCACCCGCTTCGACGAACCGGACCTGCACGCGCACCTGTTGCAACGCGCCGTGATGGGCAACATCGTCATCGACCACGAAGTCGTCAGCCGCACGTTCCCGGAAGGCCCGGGCAAGGTCGACCTCGTGGCGATCTACGAAGTGGTCGACGGCCTGATCCATTCACAGACCGTGCAGGTCAGCAACCAGCGTCTGGACGCGCAAGTGGTCTGAATCGGTGTACAGTTGAGCATCATTGTTTTGAGAAAGATGACGATGCGCAGGATCAGCGGGGCGCTGCTGGCGCTGACAGCACTGGCGTACTTACAAACGGCGCGGGCCGACGGGCTCGACCCGACCGAGCAAAAAATCGTCGCGGAGATCAAGGCGCATGCGCCGCAAGCGCTCGCCCTGCTCGAGCAGAGCGTCCTCATCAACAGCGGCACGATGAATACCCGCGGCGTGCGCGACGTGGGCGCCTTGTTCCGCAAGCAGTTCGACGCCCTCGGCTTTACCACGCGCTGGATCGAGCTGCCGCCCGGGATGCGCCGCGCCGGCCACCTCGTCGCCACGCGCGACGGCAACCGCGGCAAGCGCCTGCTGCTGCTCGGCCACCTCGACACCGTGTTCGAGCCCGGTTCCGACGTGCCCATGTGGAAGCGCGATGGCGACAAGGTCCGCGGCCAGGGCGTGTCCGACATGAAGGGTGGCGACGTGATCGTCATCGAAGCCTTGCGCGCGCTGCACCGCGTGGGCGCCCTCGACGGCACGCGTATCGCCGTCATGTTCACGGGCGACGAGGAAGAAGCGGGGAATCCGAAAAGCGTGTCGCGCGGCGACATGGTGGAGCTCGCCAAGCGCAGCGACGTCGCCCTCAGCTTCGAGGGCAGCATCCCCGACAAGAATGGCCAGGCGACCGCCACCGTGGGCCGGCGCGCGACGGCCACGTGGGAGCTGGAGGTCAAGGCGCGCCAGGGCCATTCGATGGCCGTGTTCGGCGCCAACGGCTATGGCGCCGTGTACGAGACGGCGCGCATCCTGGACGCCTTCCGCCAGCAGGTGATCGAGCCGGGCCTCACGTTCAATCCGGGCTTGATCCTGGGCGGCACCGAGGTCGCGTTCGACGAGGCCACCTCGCGCGGCACCGCATTCGGCAAGACCAACGTGATCGCCAACACGGCCACCGTGAAGGCCGACCTGCGCTACCTGGACTACCCGCAACGCGACCGCGCGCAAGCACGCATGCGCGACATTGTCGCGCAGAACCTGCCCGGCACCAGCGCCACCATCGCGTTCCACGATTCCTATCCGCCGATGGCCGTGACACCCGGCAACCTGAAAGTGCTGGACCTGTATTCGCGCGCCAGCCAGGATGCCGGGCTTGGGACGATCGCGCCCTTGCCGGCGGAAGCGCGCGGCGCGGGCGACATCCAGTTCGTGGCGCCGCTCCTCGACAGCCTCGACGGCCTCGGCGCGAGCGGCAACGGCGCCCACTCGCCGAACGAAGACCTGGACGTGGGCTCGATCGAACGGGGTGCCGTGCGCGCGGCATTGCTGATCTATCGTTTGACGCGTTGACGCTCGTCGAATTTCTTCAACCGGACACGCTACCCGAACCGGGTAATATGCACACATGGCACGACTGATACTCACCTTCCCCGAAGACCAGTACTACTACACGACCTTGCTGACGGTGCGCGTCACCGACATCAATGCCGGCAACCACCTGGGCAACGACTCGATGATCTCGATGATCTCCGAGGCACGGGCCCGCTTCCTGTTCGAATACGGCGTCTCGGAAACGGAGGGCGACGGCACGGGCATCATCGTGACGGACCTCGCGACGACCTACCGCGCCGAAGCGCATGCGCGCGACCAGCTGCTGTTCGAAGTGGGCGTCATGGACTTCAACAAGTATGGCGGCGATGTCATCTTCCGGGTCACCCGTCCCAAGGACAAGACCCTCGTCGCGATGGCCAAGCAGGGCTTCGTTTTCTTCAACTACAAGACGAGCCAGGTCGTCGCCATGCCGGAAGACTTCCGCGGCAAGTTCGACCGGGTGAACTGGATCGACTGAACGCGCGCGAAATAGCTGGAACTTTCTTCCCCTCCCGCTGGAATATGGGTAAAGACAATGACCCATGACCACACCAACCACTGACACCGACCTGCTGCGCCAGACGCGCAGCGGCGCCGCCGACGCCTTCGCGGCCTTGTACCGGCGCCACCAGGGTCCGCTGTACCGCTTCGCGCTGCTGCGCTGCGGCTCGGCGGACACGGCCGCCGACGTGGTCCAGGAAACGTTCATGGGCCTGCTGACGGATCGGTTCCGCTTCGATCCGCTGCGCGGACAGTTGCAGCACTTCCTGTTCGGCGTGGCGCGCAACCTGATCCTGAAAAACGAGACGGCACACCAGCGCCACGTGGTGCTGGACGGCGGCGACGACGGCGACGACGAGCTGCCGGACGACGCGGCCTGTCCGCTGGCGCGCCTGCTGGACAACGAGGCCGCCGAGGAAGTGCGGCGCGCGCTGGCGCTGCTGGCCCCGCACTACCGCGACGCCGTCATCCTGTACGAGATGCACGACCTGTCGTACGCCGAGATTGCCGACATCTGCCAGGTCGACATCGGCACCGTGCGTTCGCGCCTGTCGCGCGGCCGGGCGGCGCTCGCGAAGCGCCTGGCCGGCTGGCGCGCCACGGCCGGCGCAGCATGAAAGGATAGTCATCATGGACATTCGAAACACGACCGACCGCGATCCCCTGTTCGACGCCCTGCGCGCCGAGGTGGGCCGGCTGGACGCCCCGCGCGGCGTCGAGAAGGAATTGCTGCAGGCGTTCGCGAAGCTGCACCCGCCGAAGCGCCGCTGGTATCACAGGCTGGCCGTGCGTCCCGCCGCGCTGGCCGGGGGCGTCGTGGCAGGGGCGCTCGTGCTGGCGTTCGCCGTGCGGGCGCCGCACCCGGTCGAGGACGGCCGCGCCGGCGCGCTCGTCGCGCTCGACGGCAACGGCGTGTTCATCGCACTGGATTCGGCCGAGCGCATCGCCGCGGAACCGGCGCCGCGCATGGTCGCCACCGATGTGCCGCGCACGAGCCTGGCCGCGCTGGGCGTGCCGCTGACGCCGGAAAACGCGGGCGATTCCGTCCGGGCCGAGATGCTCGTCGCGGCCGACGGCCAGCCGCTTGCCCTGCGCCTGAGTGCCATTCAATAACGAAAGAGGATGCCATGACTACCAAACATGTTGTGATCGCCGCCCTGCTGGCCGGCCTGTTCGCCCCGGCGCTGGCCGAGGATACCCAGGGCCGCGCGTCCGACGGCGCCGTGGCGTTCCACTTCGATAGCATGCATTTCGACGCGCGTACCGGCGCCGCCGTGATGCGCTCGAACATCGTCAAGACCGCGCCCTACAGTGCGCAGATGGTGACGGAGTTCGCGCAGGCGCTGGCCGACGGCAACCAGATCGCCACGCGCCGCACCACCATGACGTACCGCGACAGCGCCGGCCGCACCCGCCAGGAAATCCGCGACGACAAGGGCGACGTCGTCACCGTCACGATCAACGATCCGGTGAGCGGCACGAACCTGATCCTGCACCCGCAGAACCGCACGGCCGTCAGGATCAATCCGGGCGCAACGGCGCGCGCCGCGGCCGATGCGGCGCGGGCGAAAGTCGACCAGATGCGCAAGGACGGCACGCTGCCCGCCGGCAGCCAGGACATCATCGTGAAACGCGTGCAAGGGATCGACGACGCCGAACGGCAACGCATCCAGCGCGACGTGCGCATCCAGGTGTCGCGGGCGCTGGCGGAGAACGGCACGGCGCTGCGCGACATGCAGATGCAGGTGGCGCCGCTGATGAACGGCGCGTTCGCCGACGTCAAATGGTCGACGAAGGCGGCGACGAAGGACCTGGGCACGCGCGACTTCGGCGGCATCAAGGCCGAGGGCAAGCTGCGCAGCTACGAGATCCCGGCCGGCGCGATCGGCAACCGCAATGCGATCGTCGTCGCGGACGAGACGTGGACGGCGCCCGACCTGCAGGTGACGGTCTACACGAAACACAGCGACCCGCGCAGCGGCGACGTCGTGTTCCGGCTCGAGAACATCAAGCGCGAGGAACCGGCGGCCGCCCTGTTCACCGTGCCGGCCGATTACACGGTGCGCGAAGCGGGCGGCCGCTGGCGCGACAGGATCGGCCGCCCCGACAAGTGACAGTGAATCAGCGCCGTTTCTTCTGGATCGGCGCGATGGTCTTGTCGAACCAGTCGTCGATCATCTGCTTCTCGTAGCGATACGGCTCCGAATCGAAGTAGTGGCTGAACGTCTGCTGGTAATTCATGTCCTGCAGCTGCGACTGGCCGCTCTTGATCACCTGGCCGTTCTGCTCGATCGCATAGTTCAGCTCCATGCGCGGCCAGTCCGCGCGGCCGGTCATCACGCGCAGGTCGCGGCCCAGCCGGGCACTCGGAATGAGGCGGCCGGCCGGGTCGAAATCCGTGATCTCGATGCGCAGGTTCTCGCCCGGCGGCAGGTTCGCGCCCAGCTTCACGAAGTGGTCGGTGATCTGGTCCAGCATTTCCTTGCGTTCCCAGCCCGGGAACGGCAGGTCGTGGAAATTCTCGGGGTGCACCCACGTGACGTTGACCGCGGCCGACGCACTGCCCGCTGCCAGCGCCAGCAGGCCCGCCAGGGCCATCGTTTTCATGAACGCTTTCATGATGTTCTTCCTTTCGTCGTCATCCAATACAACCGTTTATACCTCATTCTTATACGCCGGTTTCCATGCCGGGTCCGTTATCGATTCGTCTTAGTTTGTATCGAAATGTTAGTCCGCGCACAAGTGTCCCGGGCTCTTGCACAGCACAATCCCGAACGGGACAACGCAAGCGAGGAAGCATCATGCCGGAAGGCCCGTCGCTGGTCATCTTGAAAGAGCAGACGGCCCCGTTCGTGGGCCAGGAAATCGTGCGTGCCGAGGGCAATACCTGGGCCATCGACACGACGCGCCTCATCGGCCAGCCCGTCGTCGCGCTGCGGACGTGGGGCAAGCATTTCCTCATCCAGATGCCGACGATGGTCGTGCGCATCCATTTTCTCCTGTTCGGCACGTACCGCGTGAACGAGCGGCGCGACAAGCCGCCGCGCCTGTCGCTCGGCTTCGCGGACGGCGGCGAGCTCAACTTCTACGCCTGCTCGGTCAAGGAGATCGACTGCGACATCGACGCGTACTACGACTGGGCCGCGGACGTCATGTCGGATGCATGGGATCCGGCCAAGGCGCGCAAGAAGCTCCGTGCAGCGCCGGACACGCTCGCCTGTGACGCCCTGCTCGACCAGGACATCTTCGCCGGCGTCGGCAACATCATCAAGAACGAGGTGCTGTTCCGCATCCGGATCGATCCGCGGTCCAGGGTCGGCGCGCTGCCGCCGGCCAAGCTGCGTGCCCTCGTGCAGGAAGCGCGCCAGTACAGCTTCGACTTCCTCGAGTGGAAAAAAGCGTTCACGCTCAAGAAACATTGGCTCGCGCACAACCAGAAAACCTGCCCCCGCTGCCATATCCCCTTCCACAAAGCGAACCTGGGCAAGACGAACCGCCGCAGCTTCTGGTGCGAGCGCTGCCAAAAGCTGCATGAATAAGGCGGAAACGATAGGGAACCGACACGTTGCGACATTGTGACTTTTTGCAGTGCGTCATTAATATTTCTTGTTGTTAATGATCACTGCTCATACTACAATTATTTCGGACCGTGCTGCCTTACCTCAAAAACCTCGTGAGATCGTCAAATGTCCTTCCTGTCATCCGCCGCGCCGAAGCTAGCACCATGGAAAGTACTGCTCGTCGACGACGAACCGGACATCCATGACATCACCAAGCTGACGCTCTCCCGCTTCCGCCTCGACGGCCGCAGCCTGTCGTTCCTGCACGCCTACAGCGGCGCCGAGGCCAAGGCCATCCTGGCGCGCGAAAAGGACATCGCGCTGGTGTTCCTCGACGTCGTCATGGAGCGCGAGGACAGCGGCCTGGAAGTGGCGCGCTGGCTGCGCCAGGAGCTGGACAACCAGTTCACCCGCATCGTGCTGCGCACCGGCCAGCCGGGCCAGGCGCCCGAGGAA
The DNA here is from genome assembly GCF_047325105.1 of Massilia cellulosiltytica. NCBI lineage: Bacteria > Pseudomonadati > Pseudomonadota > Betaproteobacteria > Burkholderiales > Oxalobacteraceae > Massilia > Massilia cellulosiltytica. Next base: position 6,197,657 of record NZ_CP168562.1, read on the forward strand.
CGCGTGATCGTCGACTACGACATCAACGACTACAAGGAAAAGACGGAGCTCGACCGCACCAAGCTGTTCACGACGACGTTCGCCGCCCTGCGCGCCTACCGCGACATCATGAAGGTGGAAGACGCCCGCCGCGTCCAGCAGAATTACCGCGAAGGCCTGGAGCGCGTGATCTCCGCGTCCACGCATCTGTTCAGGCAGCGCAATTTGAAAGATTTCGCCAGCGGCCTGCTGCAACAGGTCGTCGCCCTGCTGCGCCTGGAGCAGAGCATGCTGCTGCGCGTGGCCGGCGCCAGCGTGATCACGGGCGAGAGCCAGTACGAGATCCTCGCGCGCATCGGCGACGTCGGCGACCAGGACATCGGCCCGGAACTGATCGCCCAGCTGGACGAGGCACGCCACAACCGCATCTCCAAGCTGCATGGCGACACCTATGTCGGCTACTTCCCGAACAGCAGCGGCAAGGCGTCCCTGCTCGTGCTCAAGGGCGTGGAAGAAATCGACGAGATCGATGTTCAATTGCTCGACGTCTTTTGCTCGGGCGTCGCCATCGCCTTCGACAACATCCTGCTGAACCAGGAGATCACCGATACCCAGGCCGAGCTGATCCTGCGCCTGGGCGACGTCGTCGAATCGCGTTCCAACGAAGCCGGCAACCACGTACGCCGCATGGCCCAGGTGTGTCACCTGCTGGCCCAGGAATCGGGCATGTCCGACGACGAGACGGCCGTGCTGATGCATGCGGCGCCGATGCACGACGTGGGCAAGATCGCGACGCCGGACGCCGTCCTGTTGAAACCGGGACGCCTCACGCCCGAGGAATGGGACATCATGAAGCAGCACCCGACCATCGGCCTGCAGATCCTCGACGGCTCGCAGCGCCCGATCCTGAAGGCGGCCGCCGTGATCGCCCACCAGCACCACGAGAAATGGGACGGCAGCGGTTATCCGCAGGGACTGAAGGGCGAGGACATCCACCCGTATGCCCGCATCGTGGCCGTGGCCGACGTGTTCGACGCCCTCACGCACGAGCGCGTGTACAAGAAGGCGTGGCCGATCGACCAGGTGCGCGACTACCTGCGCGACGTGGCGGGCCAGCACCTCGATCCGCACTACGTCGACATCCTCATCAAGAACCTCGACAAGGCCGCCGAGATCAACGCGCGCTGGCCGGACTGAAATCGATGTCATCGCTGGGACAATCCCGGCGGAGTCAGGTAGTATGCAGAGCTTCGAGGCAATACTGTCCCGACTGCCATCCGGCCCATGCGTATCCGAACCCGACTGCTGCTCCTGATCCTGGCCATCCTGGTGCCCGCCCTCCTCGCGGCGGTACTGGCCGTCTGGTATGTCTATCAGGAAGAGCGGCGCGCGCAGGAAACGAGCGTCAAGGAAGCCGTGCGCGCCTTCACCCTCCTCGTCGACAACGAACTGGAGATCAGGGAAGGCATCCTGCGCACGCTGGCGAATTCCCCCGCGCTGGCCCGCGGCGATCTCGACACCTTCTATCAACACGCCCATTCGGTGGCGCCGCGCGGCGAGACGGCGATCCTGCTGCTCGACCGGGACGGCCACCAACTGCTCAACACGCGGGTCGCGCCGGGCGCGCCGGTGCCGCCCGGCCGCGCGTCGAACCTCGACGCGCTGATGCAACGGGACGGCGCCGACCGCACCCTCGTCTCCGACCTGTTCGTCTCCTCGATCAGCCAGCGCCATGCGGTCGCCATCCAGGTGCCGGTGCACGTGGACGGCACCTTGCGCTACTTCCTCGCCATGAGCATGAACGCCGCCCAGCTGCAGGCGCTGCTGGGTGAACAGCGCTTCCCGCCCGACTGGCAGGCCGCCATCGTCGACCGCACCGGCCGGCTGATCGCGCGCTCGATCGACCCGGACCAGTACCGGGGCCGCTCGGTCAGCGAGGTGGCGCTGGCCCAGTTCACCGCCCACCGCGAAGGCGTGTTCTCGAACAGGAACCTGGCCGGCATTCCCGTGCAGGCCTTCTTCAGCACCGTGCCCTCGTCGAACTGGAAAGTCCTCGTCAGCATTCCGACGGAAGACCTGCGCCGCGTGCCGCTGCATGCGGCGGCCTTCCTGGCGGCCATCATGGCCGTCATGCTCGTGCTGGCGTCGGTGGCCGCGCGCTGGTTCGCGCGCCGCGCCGCCATCCCGATCGAATACCTGGGCCGCAGCGCCGCGGACCTGGGCGCCGGCCGCGAAGTGCACTACCGACCGCAGGGCATCGTCGAGATCGACGCCGTGGCGCAGCGCATGGCCGACGCGAGCCGCCAGATCCTGACCGCGCAAGCCGTCCTGGAGCAGCGCGTGGCCGAAGCCGTGGCGGCCAGCGAGCGCGCCCAGAGCGCCCTCGTGCGCGGCCAGAAGCTGGAAGCCCTCGGCCGCCTCACGGGCGGCATCGCGCACGAATTCAACAACCTGCTGCAGACGCTGACGACCGCGCTGCAGCTCGCGTCCCTGACGGCGAACCAGCCCAAGGTGCTGAGCCTGATCGACACGTGCAAGCGCACCGTCAGCCGCGCCACCGCGCTGACCACCCGCCTGGGGTCGTTCGGCCGCGTGCAGGATGCGCGTTTGCTGACGGTCGACCCGGGCGAGCAGGTGCGCGGCTCCGTCCAGCTGCTGCGCGGCGTGCTGCGCCAGGGCACGCGCATGGAAGTGCATTGCGGGGACGACCTGTGGCCCGTCACCGTCGACCCCGTGCAATTCGACCTTGCCCTGTTGAACCTGGCGATCAATGCGCGCGACGCCATGCCGGACGGCGGCCGGCTCGCCGTCGACGTGCGCAACTGCATCCTCGAACCGACCATGGAACGCACGGGCGGCGACTACGTGTGCGTGAGCGTGACGGACACGGGCATCGGCATGCCACCCGACGTGCAGGCGCGCGCGCTCGACCCGTTCTTCACGACGAAACCGCCGGGCCAGGGCTCCGGCCTCGGGCTGCCCCAGGCCTACGCATTCGCCACGCAGTCGCGCGGCTGGCTGACCCTGGCGAGCACGGTCGGCGCCGGCACCACCATCGAAATCTACCTGCCGCGCTCGCTGCAACCGCTGTCGGCCACGGCGGCGCGCACCGACGGCCAGGCGCCGGGGCACGGCAGCGGGCGCGTGCTGTTCGTCGAAGACGATCCGTTCGTGCGCGAAGCGGTCGTGCGCGGCCTGGAAGACTGCGGCTTCGACGTGATGGTGGCGGCGGACGGCGACAAGGCGCTCGCCATGCTCGATGCCGGCCTCGACGCCGACGTCGTGTTTTCCGACATCGTCATGCCCGGCAAGGTCAGCGGCATCGACCTGGCCGGCATCCTGCACGAGCGCCGTCCCGGCCTGCCGGTCGTCCTCGCCACGGGCTACACCGACCAGCGCGCCGTCATCCCGGGCGTGCAGGTCCTCGCCAAACCCTACGAGATCGACCAGCTGGTCGAATTGCTGGCCAACCTCTCCGGCAACCGCTGAACCTTTACAGCGTCAGCGTGACGTGCTCGCCGGCCACGGCGACCGTGCACCTGGTCGCGCCCGCCGTACGGCCCGGTGCCGTGCTGCAGTCGGCGCTGACCTGCTTGCCCTGCCAGGTGCCGTCGAACTTGCCGTCGCCGTGCAACAGCGATACGTGGTCGTCGATGACCTTGTCGCCGTTGACGAAGATGCGCACGCCGGAGCAGTCGATCAGCGCGCCCTGGATATCCAGCTTGCCGTCGCGGCTCGTGTAGTGATTTCCGGTTACCGGCGACAGCGCGGCGCAGCCGGACATTGTGACGGCCAGCGCGGCCGCGATCATGAACTTGGTTGACATCTTTGTGTAATCTCCGCTTATCTGCGCGGTTCTCTTCAGGAAACCTTGAAATCATAACCGTATTTACTGAGAAATTAATATTCAAAAATTGCAATAACCATTCTTTTTTTTGCAATGCAAACTGGACGTTTCCACTCGTATTGCAATTTCCACATGGAAACTATTGGTTGCAGCCAGGCTGGCGTAGAATGGACCGCATCAAGGAGACCACCATGCAGACTCTGCCCCTACGGATCGGCGCCGGCCAGGACCTGCGCGCCGTGCTCGACGCCCTCGTGGCGGAACACCATGTGGACGCCGCGTTCGTCCTGCAAGGCATCGGCAGCCTGTCGGTCGCCCGGTTGCGCTTCGCGGGCCGGCCGGAATTCACGGAACTGCGCGGCGACCTGGAAATCCTCACGCTGGGCGGATCGTTGTCGCCGGACGGCCCGCACCTGCACGCGAGCGTGGCGGACGACGGCGGCCGCGTCATCGGCGGCCACCTCGGCCCCGGCTGCATCGTGCGCACGACGGCCGAGGTGCTGGTGGCGCTGCTGCCGCGCCACCGCTTCCGCCGCGAATTCGATCCGGCCACGGGATTCGACGAGTTGTTCGTGAAGGCCTAATGTCCGTTTCCGCACTGAACGATCCGGTGCGCGGCCGTAGTCTGGCGGTAAATACTTCCGCAGAGACCGATCATGACCACGCACGTTCCGGACGAAGGTCCGACCCAGCCCAAGCCCGCCCCCCTGTCGCTCGCCGCGTGGAAGCACTTCGTCAACGTCGCCAGGCCCTACTGGCTGGGCGATGAGAAAGGCAGGGCCTGGACCCTGCTGCTGCTGTTGATCGTGCTGATGCTGGTCGATACCAAGCTCGCGGTCATGCTGAACAACCAGACCGGAGAATTGACGTCCGCACTGGCCGGCAAGGAGGCCGACCGCTTCTGGACCGCGGTGCGCGCCTGTCTGTTCATCCTCGCGTTCGCGGTGCCGACCTACGCCTTTTATTACTACATGCGCGACGTGTTCGCGAACCAGTGGCGGCGCTGGCTCACCGGCCGCTTCCTCGACGGCTACCTGCAGGACCGCAAATACTACGCGCTGGGCGCCGGCAACGAGATCGACAATCCGGACCAGCGCATCAGCGAGGACATCAACACGTTCACGGGCCGGTCGATCAATTTCCTGCTGATCTTCCTCGGCTCGCTCATGCAACTGGTCGCGTTCAGCACCGTGCTGTGGTCGATCTCGCACCTGCTCGTCGCCGTGCTCGTGGCCTATGCGGTGATGGGCAATATCGTCGCCCTGTACTTCTTCGGCAGTCCGCTGATCCAGCTGAATTTCTGGCAGTTGCGGCGCGAGGCCGACTTCCGCTTCAGCCTGATGCGCCTGCGCGAAAACGCCGAGTCGATCGCGTTCTACCGGGGCGAAGCGCAGGAGCGCACGCACATCGACAGCCGCTTCGACAAGGTCATTCGCAACTTTGCGCGGCTGATCAGGAAACAGCGCGCGCTGAATTTCTTCCAGCGCACGTTCAGCCAGCTCACCGTGGTGCTGCCCTACGTGCTGCTGGCCGGCGGCGTGCTGTCGGGCGAGCTGGAAGTGGGCGCCGCGACGCGCGCCGCCGGCGCCTTTACGGCCGTGCTCGGCGCAGTGGGCGTCATCGTCGACAACTTCGAGAGCCTCAGCCGTTTCGTGGCGGGCATCGGCCGCCTGCAAGCCCTGTCCGACCTCGTGCTGCCCGGTGCGCAGCCTGCCGCCGCCGATCGGCAGCCGCGCATCGCGATGCGGCCCGGCACGCACTTCGCGCTGGAAGCCGTGACCTTGCATCCGCCGCAGTCGGACCGCGTCCTCATCAAGGAACTGAGCCTCGTGCTGAAGCCCGGCGACGCGCTGTTGATCACCGGCGCCAGCGGCTGCGGCAAGAGCTCGCTGCTGCGCGCGATCGCCGGGCTGTGGCACACGGGCAGCGGCACGATCCAGCATCCGCCGCTGGAAGACGTGTTCTTCCTGCCGCAGCAGCCGTATCTGCAGCCCGGCACCCTGCGCAGCCAGCTCATCTATCCCAGCGTGCACCGCGACCTGGGCGACGAGCAGCTGCTCGACATCCTGCAACAGGTGCACCTGCCCGCACTGGCCGACCGTGTGGGCGGCCTGGACGCCGTGCACGACTGGGGCAAGCTGCTGTCGGTCGGCGAGCAGCAGCGTCTCGCCTTCGGCCGCGTGCTGGTGCACGCGCCGCGGATCGTCATCCTGGACGAGGCGACAAGCGCGCTCGACAGCGCCAATGAAACCGCGCTGTACGCGCGCCTGCGCGCCAGCGGCGCGACCCTCGTGAGCATCGCCCACCGCGAAGCCGTGCTGCGTCACCACACGCACGTGCTGAAGCTGATGGGCGACGGGACGTGGGAAGTCAGCGAAGCCGGCGGATTCGAGTTCGACAAACCCGTAGCCGACACCGGGCCGGCACCGGTGCGGCCAGCGGCCGTCGCGACGTTCGCCGGCTAGACGTCACACCACGGCAGCGCCGAACGGCTCGGGCCGCCGCGCAAGCAGGTGTGAGAGCCGTTGAAGCCCGGCCTGCAAGCGTCCGCGGTCCTTGATGCTGCCCAGGGAGATCCGGATGGCATTCGCGGACCCGCCACCGGTCGCGAACGCCTCCGCCGGCGTGACAGCGATGCCCTCGCGGTCGGCAGCGCGCGCAAGTTGCGAGGCGGTCCAGTACGCCGGCAACTCGAGCCAGACATGCAGGCCGTCCCCGGCCCCGCTGTACCGCCCCGCCAGGATATCCCGGGCCATCCGGTGGCGCAGGCGCGCCTCGTTGCGGACGCCTTCCATCAACCGGTCCGCCGAACCGTCGAGGATCCACTGCGTGGCCAGCGCGGCCGTCAGCGGCGCGACCATCAGCGCGAATGACCTGAGCGCGGCCAGGAACCGTTCGCGTACGTGCGGGTCGCGTACAAGCACGAAGGCGACCCGCAAGCCGGGCGTCAGGCATTTCGACAGGGTCGAGATGTAGACCACCTGGTCCGGCGCAAACGTGGCGACGGGCGGCGGCGGGGCCGCGGCAAGGCGCCAGTAGGGATCGTCCTCGACGATGCTTGCCTGGCAGCGCTGCGCGATCCCGGCGAGCGCCTTGCGCCGGCGTTCCGGCATGGTGACGGCGGTCGGGTTCTGCAAGGTCGGATTGAGGTACACCAGCCCGGGCTTGTGCCGGCGGCACGCTTCCTCGAGCATCTCCGGGACCATCCCGTGCCTGTCCGCTTCCACCGCAATGACCTGCCGGCCGAACTGGGTGGCCGCGGCGAGCAGGCCGGGATACGTCGTCGGCTCCGCCAGGATGACATCGCCGGGCGCCGTCAGCGCAAGGATCAGCGCGGCGATCGCGGCTTGCGCACCCGGACAGACGACGACCTGGCGCGCATCCGGCTGGCCGAACATCGGTGCGAGCCACGCGGCGCCGGCCTTGCGGTCGGAGTCGCTGCCCCCGCCCAGGTGGTAATTCATCAGCGCTGCGTTATCGGACCGCATCAGCACTTGCGACAGACCCTGTTTCAACATGTCGTCGAAGTCCACGCCGTCCGGCGGCGGCGGGGTGTTCATGCTCAGGTCGAGGATCGCCGTCAATTCGACTTTCGGCGCCGCGACATACGTGCCGCGGGCGCCGCGGCCCTCCAGCAGGTTGCGGCGCCTGGCTTCGTCATAGGCGCGCGTGACCGTCGTCAGGTCGACGTCCAGCTGTGCCGCCAGCCGGCGCTGCGGAGGCAGCCGGTCGCCCGGTTTCAGCGATCCGTCGGCCACCGCCGCCTGCAACGCCTCCGCAATCTGCAGGAAACGCGGCCCGCCATGCACGGCCAGGCGCGGCAACCAGATGGGCAAATCGTCATCTTGTATGGATTTCAACTGGGACATTTTGTCTCGATGTATGGAGATTGCTTTTGCGTAGTATGTGGGTATTCGACGATGGTTCAAACACAAAAATCATGGAATGGATCCCTGTAGTCTTCGTTGTATTCAAGTTTCTCGTGCTGGCCACGGGGATGTTCTTCGCCATAAAGTGGCACTACGACCAGGGAAAGAAGGGAAAGGCCCAGGAGAGTCGCGCGGTGCTACGCGCAAGCGCCAAGGTGGCCGTACTCTTCGTGGTGATCCTCGTGGGCCTGGGGGTCGTCACCTTCGCCCTTGCCAGGGTGCTCGGCCTGGACCTGGGCTACCCATGACGGCGCCCCGCCGCGCAGACTAGAATATCCGTCCGACAACGCACCCGAAGGACGCCCATGGCCCTGCTGAACTTTTCCCAACCGGCGCTCGACGACGCCACCCTCGCCGCCGTGACCGACACGATGAAAAGCGGCTGGATCGCCAGCGGCCCGCGCGTCCTGGCATTCGAGCGCGCGCTGTCCGGGACCTTTGGCGGCCGTCCCACGCGCACGCTGACGTCGGCCACGGGGGCGATGGAACTGGCGCTGCTGGCGTGCGGCGTCAAGCCCGGCGACGAGGTGATCACGTCCACGCAAAGCTTCTTCTCGACGATGAACATGATCGTCAAGGTCGGCGCCCGGCCCGTGTTCGTCGACTGCGACCTCGTCACGCGCGCGATCGACCTCGACCAGGTGGCAGCCGCCATCACGCCGCGCACGAAGGCGATCGTGCCCACGCACTTCCCCGGCGCCCTGGGCGACATGGACGCGCTGTACACGCTGGCGCGGCGCCACGGCCTGCGGGTGATCGAGGATGCGGCCCTCGTGCAGGGCTCGACGTGGAAGGGCCAGCCCATCGGCAGCTTCGGCGACATCGCCACGTTCTCGTTCCACCCGAATAAAAACATGACGACGATCGAGGGCGGCGCCATCGTCGTGCCCGACGACGCGACGGCCAGGCGCATCGAGGTGCTGCGCTTCCACGGCATCGAGCGCCTGGCGGACGACACGCGCGACGTCGCGGTCGCCAGCGGCAAGTACAACATGTCGGACGTGTCGGCCGCGATCGGCCTCGCCCAGCTCGCGCAACTGCCCGCCTTCCTGGCGCAGCGCCAGCGCCTGGCCGAGCGCTATTTCGACGTGTTCCCGGCCATCGACGGCGCCGTGCTGCCGCCGCGCGGCGTGCCGGGCCAGAGCTGGAACATGTTCTGCGTGCTGCTGCCGTACGAAGCGCTCGGGACGACGCGGCAACGCTTCCGCGCCGCGCTGCGCGAACGGGAGATCGCGACGGGTCTGTCGTACGAACCGTCGCACCTGACGACGCTCGGCCGCAGCCTCGGCTGGCGCGCGGGCCAGTTCCCGAACGCGGAGCGGATCGGCCGGGAGACCGTCACGATCCCCCTGCACTGCGGGATGAACGAAGCCGACGTGGACCGCGTGTGCGCGGCCATCGCCGACAGTTTGACCTGATCAGGCGACCTTCAGCTCGGGCCGGGCGGTCTTGCGCGGAAAGCGCAGGTGGTAGCGCAGGCCCTGCCCCGGGCTGCTCTCCACGCGCAGCGAGCCTTGCAGCACGTTCGTTGCGAGGTTGTACAGGATGTGGCCACCGAGGCCGCTGCCGCCGCTGCCGCGCTTCGTCGTGAAGAACGGGTCGAACAGCTTGGCCAGCGTCTCCGCATCCATGCCCACGCCGTCGTCGGCGTAGTCGAACACGACGTGGTCGCCGTCGAGCGCCGCGTGGAGCGTGATGTGGCCGGGCTGGTCGCGCTCGAAACCGTGCATCAGCGAGTTGACGACCATGTTGGTGACGATCTGCGACACCGCGCCCGGAAAACTCTCCAGCATCAGGTCTTTCGGGCAGTCGACCGCGACTTCCAGCGGCCGGCCCTTCAGCTTCGGCTGCAGCGACAGCAGCACCTCGTTCAAATACGTGCCGAGATTGAACGTGCGGACGTCGTCCGAAGACTGGTCCACCGCAACCTGCTTGAAACTGCGCACGAGGGCCGCGGCGCGCTGCGTGTTGGTGGTCATGATGCGCAGGGACTGGTCGACGATGTCGAAGAACGCCTCCAGGCTGTCCTGGGTCATCGCCCCCGCCGCCAGCTCCTCGCGCGTGAGCTTGAGTTCCTGCACGAGGTGGCTCGTGGCCGTCACGCAGATGCCCAGCGGCGTGTTGATCTCGTGCGCGACGCCGGCCACCATCTGGCCCAGCGACGCGAGCTTTTCCTTGCGCACCAGTTCCGTCTGCGCTTCCTGCAACTGGTGCAGCGCCTGTTCGAGCGCGGCGTTCTGCTGTTCCAGGCGCTCCTTGGCCTTGCGGATGGCGCGGTCGGCCTGCATGCGCGCGATCGCCACCGCCACGTGGCTGGAGATGAAGGCCATCAGGTCCAGGTCCGCCTTCGTGTAGACGATGGTCGGGTCATAGCTCTGCACGACCAGCACGCCGTACGCCTTGTCGTTGACGAGCATCGGCGCGCCGATCCAGCTCGCGATGTCCGTGTTCCCCAGCGGGTGCTTCACCTTGCCCGCCGCGTGCAGGCGCGCGAAGCTGCCGGCGTCGTGGAGCTGCGCCTGCTTCGTCTGCAGCACGTACGACACCATGCCCATCCCGAACGGGAAGCGCTGCTGCGGCGGCACGTCGTCCTTTTCGTCGGCAAAATACGGGATGCTGATCTCGCCCGTGTCCGGATGCGTGAGCGCGATGATGAAGTTCTTCGCCATCATCAGTTCGCCGATGATGGCGTGCAGGCTGGCCGCCAGCACGTCGGTCTCGATGGCGGAGGCCGACAGGTCCGCGATCTGGTACAGCGCATGCTGCACCTGTTCCGCGCGGCGGCGCTCGGCCACCTCGCGCGCCAGCGCGCGCGTGCGCTCCTGCACGGCGCGCTCGAGGCGGTCCATGCTCTGCAGGCCCTGCAGCGCGTTCGACACGTGGTTGGCGATCAGCGCGAACAGCGCCTGGTCTTCCTCGCTGTACGTGTACTCGGGCAGGTAGCTCTGGATGACGATGGCGCCCACGACCTCGTGCTGCTGGTCGAGCAGCGGGCAACCCATCCAGTGCTCGGCGATGCTGCCCGTGCCCCAGACGCCGCCATTCTCGCGCGCCCGCATTTCCTCGCCCGTCACCACGAGGGGTTGCTTGTTGAGCATGACCCACGCCGTCGGCGATTCGTCGGGCGACGCGAGCGTCACGCGCTCGTCGGGGCCCGGCCCCGCGTCGCGCGAGTCGACGAAATAGACGAACCGGACCGTGTCGTCTTCCCGCTCGGCCAACGTGACGTAGAAGTTCTCCGCATACATGATGCGGCCCAGCGCGCGGTGCACGGCGCCGATGAACTCGGTGACGTCGGTACAGCTGGCGGACAGGTGCCCGATGCCCAGCAGCATGGCCTGGACCGTTTCCAGGCGGGCGAGGCGGTCTTCCATCGATTCCCCTTATCGAACAAAAAGTTACGCTCGGGAAATCTTATCAGTTCAGGCCGTCTCTGCGGGGGTTGTGTCGCGAAAATGCCTTACCGGGGCGCGCGAAACTCGTTCTCGACCCAGGTGGACGCGGACGACGGCGACAACTTGAAATCGGGACGCACGCGCACCTGCGCCACGCGCTCGCCCATCTCGTCGAACGCGCTCAGCAGCGCATACGGATTGTCCTCGTCCGGGACGATGTCCAGGGTCACTTTCAGTTCCCCGTCGGCGGTCGAGACGACGGTGCTCTTGTGCAATTGCGCGTGCAACTGCTGCTCGTGGCGGCGGATCACTTCGGACGCCGTCTTGACGAGCGTGTGGAACGCCGGCGTATCGAGCGGCTTCGGGTTTTTCTTGTCGCGGCCCATGGTCCAGGGGCCGACGAGGGCCGGCTCGGATTCGCCGTCCTTGTACATGGCCACGGCCCAGCCGTCGTCGTCTTCGTTCTTGATGACGCGTGCGGTCCAGCCGTTGCCCTGCCACAGACGGGGCTCCTGCACGGGAGCATCATCGTCGTGGTCTGGGATGTCGTCGTTCATTCTTGCTTTCTCGGTCGTGCGGGCATGCGCCCAGAAGCAAGATCATAGGCGTTCACGGCGCACTGGACAAGCGCCGCTTCCGTACCGCTAGATGATGCGCAGGTCGGGGCCGCGGGGCGGCACGATGGGTGGGCCGGGTGGCGTGCTGCGCGGGTCGATCGCCGGCGAGGGGATCTGGCTCTTGAACGGGTTGATGATGATCGGTGGAATCGCCGGCGGTGCCGATGGCGGGTTCTTGTGGCCGGCGGCGTACTGGATACACTGCATGGAATGCCTCCTGCAAACAGAGCAGGCTGTCAGTATAGACCTCGAGTCCAGCATTGCAAGGCTTGATTTCCGGCCACTTTTTCCTTATTGCAGCGCGCGGTCGAGCAGTTCCACCCAGTGCTCCACCGGCACGTCCGTCCCCGACTGCAGGTGCGTGATACAACCGATGTTGGCGGACACGATGCGCTCCGGTGCCGTCGCTTCCAGCCGCGCCAGCTTGTCGTCGCGCAGGCGCAGCGACACCTCCTTGTGCAGCACCGAATACGTGCCGGCCGAGCCGCAGCACAGGTGGCTGTCCGCGCACAGCCGCACGTCGACGCCGGCCGCGCGCAGCAGGTCCTCGACCTTGCCGCGGATCTTCTGGCCGTGCTGCAGCGTGCACGGCGGGTGATACGCAACGCGCTCTCCGGTCTCCTGTGTGCGCAGCTTCGCCCGCAACCTGGCCTCGAACTCCGGCAGCACTTCGCTGACGTCCTTCGCCGCGGCCGAGACGCGCGCCGCCTTCGCCGCATAGGCCGGGTCGTCGGCCAGCGCATGACCGTATTCCTTGATCATCGCGCCGCAGCCGGACGCGTTGATCAGGATGGTCGTTATCCCCTGCTCCAGGTACGGCCACCACGCGTCGATATTGCGGCGCATGTCGGCGCGGCCGCCGTCCGCATCGTTCATGTGCCAGCGGATGGCGCCGCAGCAGCCGGCCCGGTTGGCCGCGACGATCTGCACGCCGACGGCATCGAACACGCGCGCCGTCGCCGCATTGATGTTCGGCGACATCGCCGGCTGCACGCAGCCTTCCAGGAACAGCATCTTGTGCGCGTGCTCGGTGCGCGGCCACACGCCCGCGCTTTGCCGCGCCGGCACCTTGTCCTTCAATGCCTGCGGCAGCAGCGGCCGCACCGCCTGCCCCGCCTTCAGCGCCGGCGTGAACAGCCAGCGGCGCGGCAGGGTCTCCTTCAGCAGCGTGCGCAGCATGCGCTGGCGCGCGGGCCGCGCGACCTGCTGTTCGACGATGCGCCGGCCGATGTCGGCCAGCCGTCCGTACTGCACGCCGGACGGACAGGTCGATTCGCAGTTGCGGCACGTGAGGCAATGGTCCAGGTGCGCCTGGGTCTTATCGGTGGCGGGCCGGCCTTCGAGCACCTGCTTGATCAGGTAGATGCGGCCGCGCGGGCCTTCCAGCTCGTCGCCGGACAGTTGATAGGTCGGGCACGTGGCGGTACAGAAGCCGCAATGCACGCATTTGCGCAGGATCGCGTCGGCCTCGTCGCCGTCGCGCGTGCCCCGGATGAAATCGGCGAGATTGGTTTGCACGGCTAGAAATCCTTGTACATGCGGCCGCGGTTGAACACCCCGGCCGGGTCGAACACATTCTTGAGTTGGCGGTGGATCGCGAGGACGGCGGGCGCCAGCGGCTGGAACACCCCCGCTTGACGGTCGCCGCCGCGGAACAGCGTCGCGTGGCCGCCGGCCTGGCCCGCGGCCGCGCGCACGGTGGCCGCATCGGCATCCGTCCGGAGCCAGCGCTGCGCGCCGCCCCATTCGATCAATTGGGTGCCGGGCAGAGACAGCGGCGGCGCAACCGTCGGCAGGGACAGGCGCCACAGGCTGCCGGCGTCCGCGAAGAACGCGCCGTCATGCTCGCGCAGCGCGCGCCACCAGCCGTCGGCATCGTCCAGCAGCTCGCCACCGATGCGCTTGCGCGCCGCATCGACGGCCGACCGCGCGCCCGACAGGCGCACCGCCAGCACGCCGTCGTGCCAGCTGGAGGCCGAGACGGGCAACGGCTGGCCGCCCCATTCGTTCAGCCGGCGCAGCGCCTCGTCCTCGTTCATGGGCAGCCGCACCGTGCATTCGGCGACGGGCTGCGGCAGCACCTTCAGCGACACCTCGGCGATCAGGCCGAACACGCCCAGCGATCCGGCCAGCAGGCGCGACACGTCGTAGCCCGCCACGTTCTTCATCACCTTGCCGCCGAAGTGCAGCGTCTCTCCCTTCCCGTCCACCAGCACGGCCCCGAGCACGAAATCGCGCACGGCGCCGGCGGCCTGGCGGCGCGGCCCGGACAGCCCGGCGGCCACGGTGCCGCCGATCGTCGCGTCGGGACCGAAGTGCGGCGGCTCGAACGCGAGCATCTGGCCGTGCCGCGCCAGGTGCGCCTCGATCTCGGCCAGCGGCGTGCCGCAGCGGGCCGTGATCACGAGTTCGGTCGGCTCGTAGTCGGTGATGCCGCGATACGGCGTCGTGTCGAGCACCGTGCCCTGCACGTCCTGCCCGTACCAGTCCTTGCTGCCGCCGCCGCGGATGCGCAGCGGGGACCTGGTGGCGGTGGCATGGCCGATCCGGTCGGCGAAGTCTTGTAAGGTCGTATCCATCTTCAAAAGCGCGGCAGGTTGGAAAACGGCATCCGCCCGTGGCGCACGTGCATGCGACCGTATTCGGCGCAGCGGTGCAGGGTCGGAATCGCCTTGTCGGGATTGAGGATGCCGGCCGGATCGAAGGCGCGCTTCACCGCGAGGAACGCATCCAGCTCGGCGCGCGAGAACTGCACGCACATCGAATTGATCTTCTCGATGCCGACGCCGTGTTCGCCCGTGATCGTGCCGCCCACCTCGACGCACAGCTCGAGGATGTCGGCGCCGAACTGCTCCGCGCGGTGGAATTCGCCCGGCACGTTCGCATCGAACATGATGAGCGGGTGCAGGTTGCCGTCGCCCGCGTGGAACACGTTCGCGCAGCGCAGGCCATACTTTTGTTCCATCGCCTCGATCCGCTGCAGCACGTGCGCAAGGTGCTTGCGTGGGATCGTGCCGTCCATGCAGTAATAGTCCGGCGAGATGCGGCCGACGGCCGGGAACGCGTTCTTGCGGCCGGACCAGAAGCGCAGGCGCTCCGCCTCGTCCCGCGACACGGCCAGCGCCGTCGCGCCGCACTCGCTCAGCACCTCGCTCATGCGCGCGATCTCTTCCTCGACTTCCTCGGGAATGCCGTCGGATTCGCACAGCAGCACGGCGGCGGCCTGCGTGTCGTAACCCGCGTGCACGAATTCCTCCGCGACCTGCGTCGACAGCCGGTCCATCATTTCCAGGCCGGCCGGGATGATGCCGGCCGCGATCACGTTGGCGACGGCATCGCCGGCCTTCACGATGTCGTCGAACGACGCCATCACGACGCGCGCAACGCGCGGCTTCGGCACCAGTTTCACCGTCACCTCGGTCACGACGCCGAGCATGCCTTCCGACCCGATGGCGACGGCCAGCAGGTCGAGGCCCGGCGCATCCAGCGCCTCGCTGCCCAATTCGACGATCTCGCCCTCCGTCGTCACCATCCGCACGCGCAGCACGTTGTGCACGGTGAGGCCGTATTTCAGGCAGTGCACGCCGCCGGAGTTCTCGGCGACGTTGCCGCCGATCGTGCACGCGATCTGCGACGACGGGTCGGGCGCGTAATACAGCCCGTGCGGCGCGGCCGCTTCCGAGATCGCGAGATTGCGCACGCCGGGCTGCACGACGGCCGTGCGGGCGGTCGGATCGAGTTTCACGATCCGGTTCAGGCGCGCCGTCGACAGCACGACGCCGCCCGCGATCGGCATCGCGCCGCCGGACAGGCCGGTGCCGGCGCCGCGCGGCACGATCGGCAGGTTCAATTGCCGGCACACGGCGATGGCGGCCATGATCTGCGCCTCGTTCTCCGGCAGCAGCACGATCATCGGCATCTGGCGGTAGGCGGCGAGGCCGTCGCATTCGTAGGGGCGCGTTTCCTCGTCGTTGGCAAGGATGCAGCGGTCGGGCAGCACGGCGCGCAGCGCGGCGACAGCAGAATTCATCGGATCACCAGCAACGTGAACGGCCACACATACGCCTGCAGCGTGACCATGACACCGACCAGCACGGCCAGTGCGAAGGAATGAAAGAAGACGAAGCGCAGGATGTCGCCTTCATGGTTGATCCAGCGCGTGGCCGTGGAGGCGACGACGATGGATTGCGCGTCGATCATCTTGCCCATGACGCCGCCGGAACTGTTCGCGGCGCCCATCAGGTTCGGGGCCAGGCCCAGCTGCTCCGCAGCCACCTTCTGCATGCCACCGAACAGCACGTTCGACGCGGTGTCGGAACCCGTCATCGCCACGCCGAGCCAGCCCATGAGGGTGCCGAAGAACGGGTACAGCGCGCCCGTGTTGGCGAAAGCGAGACCCAGGGTCGTGTCGGTGCCGGAGTAGCGCGTGAGCGTGCCCAGGGCCAGCATCAGCACGATGGTCAGCAGCGAGTAGCGCACGAGCCACAGGGTGCGGACGAACGTGCGTACGATCGCACCCAGGCTGTAGTGCATGAACAGCGCGCCGACGATGGCCGACAGCAGGATGCCGGTGCCCGTCGCCGACAGCAGGTTGAACACGTAGACGGCCGCTTCCGGCTCGGCGTGCGGCACCACCGGCGGCACGCGCATCACCAGGTTATGCAGGCCATCCATCGGGAACTTCGGCGCGAACAGCGTGTTGAAATACGCTTTCACCGGCGGCAGGCCCCAGATGAAGACGAACACGGTCAGGATGAGCCACGGCGTCCAGGCGCGCACGAGTTCCGCGCGCGTGTACTTCCCGACGCTTTCCGCGGGCCGGGCGGTCTCCGCCTCGCGGCCCTTCAGGCTGGCCGACGTCCACACGGTCTTCGGCTGCCACACGCGCAGGAACAGGATCAGCGACGCCATCGACACGAGGGCCGCGATGATGTCCACCAGTTCCGGACCGATGAAGTTCGACACGAGGAATTGCGGGATCGCGAACGACAGGCCCGTCACGAGGATCGCGGGCCAGATGTCCCACATCGCCTTGCGGCCGGCGAACGCCCAGATCAGCCAGAACGGCACGAGCAGCGAGAAGAACGGTAGCTGGCGGCCGATCATCGCGGTCACTTCCATCAGGTCGTAGCCGTGCACCTTGGCCAAGGTGATCACGGGCGAACCGAGCGCACCGAATGCGACGGGCGCCGTGTTCGCGATCAGCGACAGGCCGGACGCGGCCAGCGGCGAGAACCCCAGGCCGATCAGGATGCCGGCCGTGACCGCGACCGGCGTGCCGAAGCCCGCCGCGCCCTCGAAGAACGCGCCGAAGCAGAATGCGATCAGCAGCAGTTGCAGGCGGCGGTCGTTCGTGATGCCGGACAGCGATGCCTGCAGCACCTTGAAGCTGCCGTTCTGTTCGCACAGCTGCTGCAGGAAGATGATGTTCAGGACGATCCAGCCGATGGGCAGCAGGCCGGTGAACCCGCCCAGCAGCGCGGCCTTGCCCGCCATCGCGGCCGGCATGGAGTAAGCGAAGACGGCCACGCAAAAGGCCGCGGCCAGGCCGAGCGCGGCCGCGATATGTGCCTTGATGTGGAAGAAGCCGAGCGCGGCGAGCATCACCACCACGGGGATCGCGGCCAGCAGGGTCGATAGGACCATGCTGCCGAACGGATCATAAACCTGTTGCCATACCATCTAAGTCTCCTTGATTGATTGAATTCTTATTGGGCCTGATTCTTGTCGCGCAGCAGGTCGGCCAGGCTGCGCGGTGCGGGCTTGAGGGGGGTTCTGTATTTTGTCCAGCCCAGTTGCTGCGTCGGCGCCAACACACGCAGGCGCGTGGCCGCCCAGCGGAACATCCGATACACGCCGGGCCGGCCGAACGCGCCGCGCCAGAAGCGCCAGACGAGGCGCTCGCCGCGGCTGTACTTGGCGCCCTGCCCGCGCAGCGGATGTTCGACCTCGGCGTCGGGACTGCGGTTCGCTTCCGTGCGCAGGCGCACGAGCAGTTGCGGGATCGGGATGCGCACGGGGCAGACGTCGCCGCACGCGCCGCACAGGCTCGACGCCGTGGCCAGGTCCGCCGTGGACTCCAGGCCCAGCAAATGCGGCGACAGGATCGCGCCGATCGGCCCGGGATACGTCGTGCCGTACGCATGGCCGCCGATGCGGCCGTAGACGGGGCAATGGTTCATGCACGCGCCGCAGCGGATGCATTGCAGCGTGGCCCGCAGCTCCTCGTCGGCGTAGGCTTGCGTGCGGCCGTTGTCGAGCAGGACGAGGTGCAGCTCGCGCGGCCCGTCCAGTTCATTCGCGCGGCGCGGGCCCGAGATCAGGTTGAAGTACGTGGTGACGGCCTGCCCCGTCGCCGACCGCGTCAGCAGGCTCGCGAGCGGCACGATGTGCTCCAGCTTCTCCACGACCTTCTCGATGCCCATGATGGCGATGTGCACGTCCGGCACGGTGGTCGACAGGCGGCCGTTGCCCTCGTTCTCGACGAGCCATAACGTGCCCGTGTCGGCGGCGGCGAAGTTCACGCCCGACAGGCCGATGTCGGCCTCGACGAACGCGTTGCGCAACGTGTGCCGCCCGGTCTGGATCAGGCGGTCGACGTCTTCCGTGTATTCCGTGTCCGGAATGTGCTCGGCGAACAGCGCGCCGATGTCGGCGCGGGTCTTGTGAATCGCCGGCATCACGATGTGCGACGGCTTTTCGCCCGCCAGCTGGACGATGTACTCGCCCATGTCGGACTCCAGGCACTTGACGCCGCGCGCTTCGAGGTAGTGATTGAGCTCGATCTCCTCGCTCGCCATCGACTTGCCCTTGACGATGCTGTGCGCGCCGCGCGCGGTGGCGATGCCGTGGATGATCGCATTCGCTTCCTCGGGCGATGCCGCCCAGTGGACCGTCGCGCCGGCCGCCGTCAGCTTCGCTTCCAGCCGTTCGAGCAGCGCGGGCAGTTTGGCGAGCGCGTTCTTGCGCACCGCTTCGCCGAGGTCGCGCAGGCGCTGGAGTTCGTCGTCGTCGCCGAACTGGCTGCGGCGCTTGTCCTGCAAAAAGGTCATCGCGCCCTTGAAACTCTGGCGCAGCTGGACGTCATCCAGCGCCGCGCGGCTGCGCGCGTGGAAGTCCTGGGGCGGGACGAACTGCAACGGGGACGTGGTCATGCCGGCTCCCCGGTGACGATGACGACCCACGTCCAGCGCGGACCGTGCGCGCCGAAGGCCAGGGTCTGCTGGATGTCGGACGTGCGGGATGGTCCGGTCGCCAGCACGAGGTTGGTCGGCATGCCGTCCTGCCAGCGCTCCGCGTGCAGCGCCTGGTGCAGGTCGGCATGCAGGGTGTGCGCGTGGACGAGTGCGATGTGCAGCGGCGGCACCAGCGACACGGTGCGGGGAGAATCCGCATCCGGCGCCAGCACCAGCGTGCCGGTGGCGGCGATGCCGGAACGGGCGACCGTGAAGCCGGCATCGACGGTACCGAACAGTTCTCCTTTCCAGTCTTCCAGCGGACGGTCGAAGGCGAGCGCTTCGACGCTCGGGGGCAGCGCGGCACGCAGCGCGCGGCCTTCCGGGGTCGCGCTTTCGACGAGGATGCGGCGCACGCCGGCGTCGGCGATGCGTTGCGCCAGCAGCGCGGGCCATTCGTCGGCCCGCGCGCACCACGCCTGCGCGCGCACGGCCTCCAGCGCGGCCTGCATGCGCTGCGCGAGAACGTGGGGCGACTCTTCGTCGCGGCGCGCGTTGAAATGGGCGTCGATGCGGTGTTCGAGATCGTGGGTGCCGGCACCGTGCGGAGCGGCGGCACGCAGGCGGCCCAGGATGCGGTCGCGCGCGTTCATGCCTGTTCTCCCGCGCCGCCGATTCGGCGCCACAGGAAGCTGGCCAGATGTTCGACGGCGAGCGGCGCGCCCTGGTGCTGCGCGGCGTGGCCGATGTTGAGCAGGCAGGCGCAATCGGCCGACACGACGCGGCGGCAGCCCGTCGCGCGCATGGATGCGACCTTGTCCGTGACCATGGCGCCGGAAATGTCCGCATGCTTGATCGAGAACGAGCCGCCGAAGCCGCAGCATTCGGATTCGCGCTCGTGCTCCACGCGCGTCACGCCGGGCACCGCGTCGACCAGCGCCACGCCGTGGGCCCGCGTGCCCATCTCGCGGCGCGCGGAACAGGAGGTGTGCAGAACGACGTCCTCGGACACGATGGGTGCTCCGGCCGGCATGGTCCACTCCAGCACGTGCAGCAGGAACGCGCCAAATTCGTAGACGCGCTCCGCCACGGCCTGCGCCTGTGCGCCGAGGACGGGATCGTCGCGGAACAGTTCGGGCCAGTGCTTGCGCATCATGCCCGCGCACGAGCCGGAGGGGACGATGATGGGCCAGGGTTCGGGAAACAGGTCCAGCTGGGCGCGGGCGACGGCGCGCGCCTCGTCCGGATTACCGCTGCTCCAGGCGGGCTGTCCGCAGCAGCTCTGGCCACGCGGGTAGTGGACGGTGACGCCGGCCGCTTCCAGCACGCGCACGGCGTCGAGGCCGGCCTGCGGCATGAACAGGTCGATCACACACGTACCGAACAGATACACGTTGCGAGTCATGCAATGTCTCCAAAAGGGATTGGTTTTTTTCTTTTAGTTGTCAGATCTTTCCAGTATTCTCAGGGCATCACAAACTGGTTGGGCCAGAGAAGGGGAAGTCGTGGGACAGGTCAAGTCGGTCACCAGCAAACTTGAAGAGGCATTGCTTGAGGGCACTTTCCCGGCCAACTCGAAGCTGCCGTCGGAGCGCGAGCTGGCCGAGCGTTACGGCGTATCGCGCAACACGGTACGCGAGGCGATCCAGCAGCTCGGCGCGCGCGGGCTCGTGCGCATCCGCCCGCGCAGCGGCGTGTTCGTGTCGGACCAGCTGCGCACGGGCGCGACGTCGCCGTGGGGCCAGCTGATCGCCGACAGCCCCGCGCGGCGCGAAGACATCCTGGAATTCCGGCGCGTGCTGGAAGGCGCCACCGCCTACTTCGCCGCCCTGCGCGGCACGGACGACGACCTGGAGCGCATCCGCGGCGCGATGGCGCGGCTGGACCAGGCGCGCCGGGACAGCAACCATGCCGCCGAATCGCGCATCGACGTCGAACTGCACGAGGCGATCGCCCAGGCCTCGGGCAACAGCATGTTCCTGCACCTGCACAGCAGCGTCACGAAGATGATGCGCGAGCACATCATCCGCAACGTCGACGGCTTGCGCGAGCTGAACCAGTCGGTGTCGGAAATCCTGGCGTGGCAGCACCGCACGGTCTGCGACGCGATCTGCGCGCGCCGCCCGGAAGAAGCGCGCACGGCGATGCAGACGCACATCGACTACGTGCGCAGCCGGTTCGACGCGGACGAGGGATAGCCGACGCTGGTTGGGCCAGCGCGGTTCGTCCGCCGTTCGTCGTTCGTTGGAACGCTCCGACCCTCGAAAAATGCAGTTTGTCGCAGTCCGATGGAGCGCATCGGGACGTATGGATACAGTACGACCATCCGATCAACGAAAAACCCGAGGACCCATCATGAAAAAGACTGCCGCCATCATCATCCTGTTCCTGTTCGCCCTGCTCGTCTGGAACGTCTTCACATTCGGCGACAGCGTCGTCACGATCGGCGACGAAGACATCGGCGGGCCGCTGGGCGCCGTGCTGGCGACGGTCTTCGCGGGCGGCGGCATGCTGCTGGCCGGATTGATCATGCTGTTCGTGGGCGCCGTGCTCGCGGTGGTGTTCGCCGGCGTGGGCGTCCTGGTCATCGGCGGCCTGGCTTTAGGTGCCTGCGTGCTGGCCCTGATGGTGTCGCCGCTGCTGCTGCCGCTGCTGGTGCCGTTGGCGATCGTGTGGTTCTTCGTGAGTCGCTCGCGCAAGCACCGCTACATGCAGCAAGCCGTCTAAATGCCTTCCACCAGCCGCATCGCGAACACGATCGGCAACCCGGCCGCGATCACCTTCCGCGCGGCCGCGCCGTGGTCATACGGCACCCTGAAATACTGGATCTCCCGCGCGGCATCGTCGAACACCGCATAGCACGCCGCGTTGTTCTGGTCGCGCGGCTGGCCCACGGCGC
Organism: Massilia cellulosiltytica; assembly: GCF_047325105.1. Lineage (NCBI taxonomy): Bacteria > Pseudomonadati > Pseudomonadota > Betaproteobacteria > Burkholderiales > Oxalobacteraceae > Massilia > Massilia cellulosiltytica. The sequence goes on from NZ_CP168562.1 coordinate 6,219,498, forward strand.
CGGGCAGCACGAGGTACTGGTGCTGCGGCTGCAGCGGGACCGCTTCTCCCGCCTGCGGCACGTGCCGGCCCATGCGGCCGTCGTCGGCCCGGCGGTACAGTGCGGGCGCATGCACGTGGCCGGAAAACACGATGCGGCTGCCGCTGGCGCGAATGCTGCGCTCGGCCTCATCGATCCCTGTCACGTATTCCCACCGCTCGGGCGCATGCGCGCTCGCGTGCACGAAGCACGCGTGGCCGTGTCGTTGGATGAGGGGCAACGCGGCCAGGAAGGCCAGTTGTTCCGCATCGAGCTGGCCACCGGTCCAGGCGATGACTTCGCGCGCTTCCGCATGCATGCGCGCGGAGGGCGGCCGCGTGACGGCGTAGTCATGATTGCCCTGCACCGCGACGGCGCCCCGCGCCACGTACGCCATCACCGTGCGCACGACCCAGGCCGGGTCGGCGCCGTAGCCGACGAAGTCGCCGGTGAACGCGTACTGGTCGATATGCTGGCGCTCCGCGTGCGCGAGGCAGGCCTCGACGGCTTCGCGGTTCGCGTGCAGGTCGGTCAGCAGCGCGAGGCGCATATCAGCTACCCGCGCGCTCCCGCGCATACTGCTCGTAGCCGCGCGCGCGCAGCTCGCAGGCCGGGCACTTGCCGCAGCCGTGACCCCACGCGTGCGGCGCACCGCGTTCACCCAGGTAGCAGGTGTGGGTCTCGAAGCGGATCAGGTCGACGAGCGCCTCGCCGCCGCACTGCTCCGCCAGTTGCCAGGTCTGCTTCTTGTCGATCCACATCAGCGGCGTCTCGACCTTCAGGCGTGTCGCCATGCCCAGGTTCAGCGCGACCTGCAGCGCCTTCATCGTGTCGTCGCGGCAGTCCGGATAGCCCGAGAAATCCGTCTCGCACATCCCGCCCACGAGCACGTTCAGGCTGCGGCGATACGCGACCGTCGCGGCCACCGTCATGAACAGCAAGTTGCGGCCGGGAACGAAGGTGTTCGGCAAGCCGTTGGCCTGCATCCGGATCTCGGCGTTGCTGGTGAGCGCCGTGTCGGAAATGCGCGCGATCAGCGACAGGTCGATCAAATGATCCTCGCCCAGGCGCTGGTCCCAGGTGGCCGACAGCGAGCGCATTTTCGCGAGCACCGGCGCGCGCACGTCGAGCTCGATCGCGTGGCGCTGGCCGTAGTCGAAGCCGATGGTTTCCACGTGCTCGTAGCGTTCCAGCGCCCACGCGAGGCAGGTGGTGGAATCCTGTCCTCCGCTGAACAGGACGAGGGCGGTATCGGGTTGGTGCATGATGAATTCCTGTATTGACGTCGACGCCGAGTCGTCCGCCATTCGATTTGACAATCAGTTAAGATGTGGCCGGCATATTGACGAATGGAGCGACATGATTTCCGCACGACCCGACCCATGCACGGCGATGGCGCCGGCGCGATCACGAATTTTGGCACAAATCGTGCTGGCCGTGAACGCGCTATGCCTCGTCCCGGTCGCGGCCGCGCAGGATCAACCGGCACCGGAAGCGCCTTCGAGAGCCATCGATTACGACGTGCGCATCGACGCGCCGCGCCAGTTGCGCGACCTGTTGGAAAGCAATCTCGACCTGATGCGCTGGCGCGGCAACCCGCGCCTCGACATGGAACAGCTGCTGCGCCTCGTGCGCACGACGCCCGAGCAGGTCAAGACCCTCGTCGCCACGGAAGGCTATTACACGCCGAAGGTGTCCGCCGACCTCGACACGTCGGGCGCCAGGCCGCGCGCGCTCGTCGACGTCGAACCCGGCGAGCCGGTCGTCGTGGGCGATGTCGACATCGAGTTGCGCGGCTTCGTCCCGTTCGACAAGGGCAGCGCCCCGATCGACGCGGCCGCCCTGCGCAACCGCTGGACCCTGCCCGTCGGTGCGCGCTTCCGTACGGCGGACTGGGAAGCGGCCAAGCGCGGCCTCGTGCGCCAGGTGGCGCAAGCGCGCTTCCCGCGCGCGCAGCTGCTCGATTCTTCCGCCACCGTCGATCCGGACACGCACCGCGCGTTGCTGAAGGTCGTCATCGACAGTGGCCCGGACGCGCGCTTCGGCGGTCTCAAGATCGAGGGCCTGCAGCGCTATCCGGCCAGCGTGATCACGAACCTGAACACGATCCGCCCCGGCGACGAATACAACGAGGCCGCCCTGCAGGCGCTGCAGGGCCGCCTGCAGGACACGGGTTATTTCGCCAGCGTGGAAGTGAGCGCCGACATGTCGTCCGTGATCGCGTCACAAGTGCAGGACCTGAAGGAAAACGAGGGCGCGACGCCGCAGCCGCCGAGCGGCCCCGCAACCTTGCCCGTGCTTGTGCGCGTCACCGAGAACAAGCGCAAGAACGTGGCGCTCGGTGTCGGTTTCTCGACCAACACGGGCGCCCGCACGCAGGCCGAGTACGACGACCTGAACGTGTTCGGCAAGCGCATGAAGAGCAACGTGCTGTACGAACAGAAGCACCAGGCCGCGAAGGCCGAGTTCTACCTGCCCACGACGACGGGCGGCTACAACAACAGCTTCGGCGCCGGCTACGACCGCCTCGACGCCAACGGGCAGATCACGCGCACGACGAGCATCCACGCCAAGCGCGCGTGGGGTTCGCCGCTGCTGGAAAAGACGCTCACCCTGGAAGCGCTGACCGAACAGGTGACCATCGACGACCTGCCGACCACGCGTGTAAAGAGCGTGCCGCTGACGTTCTCGATCACGAGGCGCAAGCTGGACAGCCTCGTGCAGCCGTCGCGCGGCTACATCGTCAACGCGCAGATCGGCGGCGCCTTCCTGCCCGTGCTGACGGACGAGAAATTCGTGCGCATCTACACACGGGGCCTCGTCTACAAGCCGGTCGGCGAGTCCGGCACGCTGATCATGCGCGGCGAATTCGGCGCGGTCGGCTCGAAGGACAAGAACGGCGTGCCGTCGACGTTCCTGTTCCGCGCCGGCGGCGACCAGTCCGTGCGCGGCTACGGCTACCAGCAACTGGGCGTGCCGGTCGGTTCCGCCATCACGGGCGGCCGCTACCTGCTCACCGGCAGCGCCGAATACGATTACTGGTTCAAGCCGCCGTGGGGCGCGGCCGTGTTCTACGACGTCGGCAACGCGGGCGACAACTTCTCCGACCTGAAACCGAAGGTCGGCTACGGCGTCGGCGCGCGCTGGCGCAGCCCCGTCGGCCCGATCAACGTCGACGTCGCCTACGGCAAGGCGGTCCATAAAGTCCGCCTGCACTTCTCACTGGGATTCACGTTCTGATGGAAGCCGATCAACAAACGCCCCAAACCCCGGCGCCGGTGCGCCGCTGGCCGCGCCGCGTCGGCATCGGCGTGGTCGTCGTCGGCGTCGTGCTGGGCGGCGCCGTCTGGTACCTGGGCCGCGAGACCACCTTGCAGATGATCGCCCAGCGCGTCGCCAACGCGAGCGGCGGCAAGCTGACCCTGTCCGGCGTCTCCGGCTCGCTGTACGGCCACATGCACATCGGCCACGTCGTGTTCCGCAGCGAGACGTCCGTGACGACCGCGGACGACATCGACATCGACTGGAAGCCCTGGCAATACCTGTCGCGCGGCGTCGAAATCGACAAGCTGTACGCCCGCGTGGTGCGCGTGGAGACGCTGAAGGAATCGACGGAACCGACGACGATGCCCACGCGCCTCGCGCCGCCCTTCAAGATCGCGGTCGAGGATGCGCGCCTGGCGCAAGCCATCTTCGTGAACAAGGGCGCGACGACGGAAATCGACGACATCCGCGCGCGCCTGCACGGCGACAAGGCGCAGTGGAGGCTCGACTACGCGTCCGCGAACACGCCGTGGGGCCAGGTCGCGGCCAAGGGCAGCATCGCGAACACGCTGCCGTACAAACTCGATGCGGACGCGAGCCTGGCGCAGTCGCAGCCGGCGGCGCCGGCGCAGACCGAGGCGCCGCCGAGCCTGGGCGCGCAACTGAAACTGCACGCGTCGGGCGATCTGCAGAAGACCGTCATCGACGCCACCGGCCAGGCCGCGCGCGCGCAGGGCAAGGCGCAGATCGTGATGTCGCCCTTTGCCGACATCCCGCTGCAGGCGTTTACGCTCGACGCGCACAACATCGATCCCGGGTTCTTCAGCCCGACGCTGCCGAGCGCGGACCTGAACCTGGCCGTGGCGGTCCGGCTCGACCCGAACCGCAACATCGCGGGGTCCGTCAACCTGACGAACGACGGCGCCGTCGGCACGCTGGACCAGCAACGCCTGCCGCTGCGCGCGATGCGCGGCCAGCTGGGCGGCAGCCTGACGGCCATGCGCATCACCGACGTGCTGATCGACGTGGGCAGCGCCGGCCGCTTCACGGGCAGCGGCAGCGTGCAGCGCGGTCCGGACGAACAAGGCCTCGGCACGGCCGAATTCGCGCTGCACACGGACCGCTTCGACCTGCACGACGTCTACGGCAGCATGAAGCCGACGAAGATCGCGGGCGACATCAGGGTCGCCAACACGAAGGACACGCAGACGCTGGACGTCAACCTGGCGGACGCCGGCCTGCGCCTCGCCGCGCAGGCCGCGCTGGCCGGCGACGTGCTCACCGTGCGCAACGCGCGCCTGTCCGCAGGCAAGAGCAGCGTGCGGATCACGGGCAATGCGAACCTCAAGGACAACAAGCCGTTCAAGGCGAATGCGGTGGTGAGCCGCTTCAACCCGGCCGACTTCGGCAAGTTCCCGCAGGCCGACATCAATGCCGAGATCAACGCGGCCGGCGCGCTCGCCCCGCAGTGGAAGGTCGCGGCCGATTTCGCCGTGCGTCCAAGCCGGCTGTTCGACCAGCCGCTGTCCGGCCGCGGCAAGCTCGATGCGGATGCCACGCACGTGCATGACGTCGATGCGACGCTGGCGCTGGGCCAGAACACGGTCGACCTGCGCGGCGCGTTCGGCAAGCCGGGCGAACGGCTGACGTGGAAGGTCGACGGCAAGCAGCTTTCGGCGCTGCGCAGCGACCTGTATGGCGCCGTGCTCGCGAGCGGCGTCGTCACCGGCACGATGGAAGCGCCGCGCACGACGTTCGACGTCGACGCCCGCAACCTGGGCTGGGTGCCGCGCGAACGGAAAAACGACAATGGCTCCGTGCACGCGAGCGGCGAGGCCTGGCTGTCCGGGAAAGAAGGCGCGCGCATCGTCGAAGTCACGGCCAAGGGCGACATGCAGCGCCTGAACCCGGCCGCCTTCGGCTCGCCGCTGGCCGGCAGCATCAACGGCGGCTTCACCGCCAGCGGCCGCACGGGCGCGAACATGGGCGGCGCCATCGACCTGGCGCTGCAGGATTCCACCTTGTCGAAATCGCCGCTGTGGGGCCACGCCAAGCTTGCGGCGGACAAGCGCCACGTGTCGAATGCCGACGTCGACCTGCACCTGGGCGGCAACGTCGTCGCCGCGAAGGGCGCGTTCGGCAGCGGGCGCGATACGCTGAACTGGCGCATCGACGCACCGCAACTTGCCGCGCTGGGCCCGGACTTCGGCGGCGCGCTGCGCGGGTCCGGCACCTTGTCCGGCACGATGGACACGCCGTCGCTGATGGCCGCCATCGAGGGCCAGAACATCCGCGCGATGGGCACGCAGTCGGTGAAGGCGTTGAAGGCCACCGCGAACCTGGGCTCGGGCCGCGGCGCCGCCGATCCGCTCGCGCTGGACGTGTCGGTGACGGATTACGCGAGCACGACGACCGACAAGCAGGGCAACGTCAGCGAAACGAAGATCGCGTCCGCGCGCCTGACGTCGACGGGCACGCGCGGCGCGCACACGATCCAGGCAGCGGCACGCGGCGACAGCTTCGACGCGGCGCTGGCCGTGCACGGCGGCCTGACGGGCAATACGTGGAACGGCACGGTCGACGCGCTGAAGAACAGCGGGCGCTACGCGATGACGCTCGCGGCGCCGACGCCGCTGCGCATCGCGGGCGCGCCTGGCAGCGGTCTCGCGGGCCTGGCGAAACCGGAGCAGATCGCGTTCAACGGCGCGACGATCCGGCTGCCGGCCGGTTCCGTCACGATCGACTCGCTCGTGAAAATCGGCCCGCGCTGGAACACGCGCGGCAGCGCCACCGGGGTGCCGATGAACTATCTGGCGCAGGCATCGGACGCGATGCGCCAGAACGTGCGCGGCGATTTGACGCTCGGCGCGCAATGGGCGATCGACCTGCGCGCGCCCACCGCGGCCGGCGCCGTGCCGCAGCTCGCGGGCAGCGTGCACGTGTTCCGCGAAAAGGGAGATTTGATCGCGGGCGACATCTCGCCGATCGCGCTGGGCTTGCGCCAACTGGACCTGCGCGCGGACGTCGCCGGCGGCGCGCTGCGCAGCCAGCTCGCGCTGGACGGCACGCGCATCGGCACGGCCAACGTGGACGCCACCGCCCAGCTGCTGCAGGGCCGCGTCGACAACGACAGCCCATTGAAACTGACGGCCAATGCGAACCTCGCGTCGCTGTCGTGGGTATCGCCGCTGCTCGGCCAGCCGGGCCTGGAAGTGGACGGCGCGCTGCGCCTCGCGGTCAACGGCACCGGCACCGTCGGCGCGCCGACGCTGAACGGCAGCATCGAAGGCGACGGCCTCGCCGTGCGCTGGCCGGACCAGGGCGTCCGCCTGCGCAACGGCCAGCTGCGCGCCCAGCTCGCCGGCGACCAGCTGCAACTGCAGCGCCTGACCCTGGAAGGCAACAGCGGCCGCGCGACGGCGGACGGCTTCGTGCGCTTTGCCGGCGGAGAAGCGACGATGAACCTGAAACTCGTCGCGGACAAGCTGGAAGCGCTGTCGCGTCCGGACCGCACCGTCGTCCTGAGCGGCCAGGCCAGCGTCGTGCGCGACGCGCGCCAGTTCCGCGTGGAGGGCAACTTCAAGGCCGACCGCGCGCTCGTCGAACTGGCGCCGCAGGACCGGCCGACGATTTCGGACGACGTCATTGTCCTGGGCCGCGGCACCGCAGCCGCGCCGGCGAAGAAGGAAGCGGCGGTACCGCTGACGATCGACCTCACGGCCGACCTGGGCGACGACTTCCACCTGCGCGGCATGGGCGCCGACGCCTACCTGGCCGGCAGCGTGCACGTGCTGAAGGTGGGCGACCGCCCGCCCCGCATCAACGGCACCGTACGCACCGCCAACGGCACGTATGCGGCGTACGGCCAGCGCCTGGCGATCGAGCGCGGCGTGATCACCTTCAGCGGCCCGTACGACAACCCGTCGCTGGACATCCTCGCCGTGCGCAAGCGTCCCGACGGCGAGCAGCTGAGCGAGACGAACGTGGAAGCGGGCGTGCAGGTGCGGGGCACGGCGCTGTCGCCGACGGCGAAGCTCGTGTCGACGCCGAACGTGTCCGACAGCGACAAACTGTCGTGGCTCGTGCTGGGCCACGGCATGGAAGCGACGACGGGCAACGAAGCCGACGTGCTGAGCGCCGCCGCCGGCGCCCTACTGGGCGGCAAAGGCGGCACGGGCGGCATCACGAGCAAGCTGGCGAACTCGCTGGGCGTGGACGAACTGGGTGTGCGCCAGGGCGCGGGCCAGGCGTCTGGCCTGGAAAACACGGTGGTCACGGTCGGCAAGCGCATCTCGTCGCGCCTGTACCTGAGCTTCGAACAGGGCGCCGCGACCGCATCGAGCGTCGTGCGAGTGCGCTACAAGATCAACCCGCGCATCACCCTGCAGCTGCAGACAGGCACGAACACGGCGCTGGACGTGCTGTACTCCTGGGCGTTCGACTAAAACCGGGGTCAGAGCCCGAATTTAAGCAATGTCCAGGACGACATTTCCAAAAAACGGGCTCTGACCCCGGTTTCAAGCAACTTTTGCGCGCTTCGGCTTGGCTTTGGCTGCGTTGAGCGCCGCCGCGGCGCGGATCAGGGCACGGAACGCGGCCGGGTCCAGCGCCTCGCCTTCGTGGATGTCGATCGCGCGCCGGGCGTTGCCGTCCAGGCTGGAGTTGAACAGGCCGGACGGGTCCTCCAGCGACGCGCCCTTCAGGAAGGTCAGCTTCACGTGCGACTTGTACGACTCGCCCGTGCAGAGAATGCCGCCGCTGGACCACACGGGCGTGCCCATCCACTTCCACTCTTCCACGACGCCGGGCACCGCTTCGTGGATCAGCGCGCGCACCCGTGCCAGCGCCGCGCCGCGCCAGTCGCCCAGGTCGGCGATGCGGCGGTCGATCAGTGCGGACGCCGGCAGCTCCGTGGATGCATTCTCCTGCTTCATGTCGCCTCCTTTGGTTCAGTCGTCGAGCTTCGCCAGCACCTCGTCGAGGGCGGCCGTGAATTTGTTCCAGCCGTATTTCGCACCATTGTAGGCCGCATCCTGGCCGGGCTGGAAGCCGGTCTGCTCCATTTTCAGGTGCGTACCCGCGCCGGCCGGGGTCAGGGTCCAGGTGACGACGCTGTCCAGGCCCATCGCGGCCCACGTGTATGACAGCGAACGGTTCGGTTCGATCTCCAGCACCTCGCAGTCGACGGCGCCCCAGTCGGCGCTGAGCTTGAAGCGGTGATGCAGGGCGGGCACGAAATCGTTCTTCATGAGCCACGCTTCGATCAGGTGCGGCTGCGTGAGTGCGCGCCAGAGCTTTTCCGGCGGATGCGCGAATTCGCGTTCGACGGTGACGGTGCGCGTGTGGAGCGAGGTATCGTTCATTGGTCCATCCTTTTCAAGAGGTCTTCCAGGTCATCGAACCGGCTCTCCCAGAACCGGGCCATTTGGTTCGTCCAGTCGGCCAGCGGCGCCAATGCCTGCAGCTGGGCGGTGTAGTGCGTCTGGCGTCCTTCATGCCGGTCGCGCACGAGCCCCGCCTGCTTCAACAGCCCCAGGTGCTTGGACACGGCCGGCTGCGAGATGCCGGCCCGGGCCGTGAGGGCCCCGACCGTCTGCTCGCCGTCGCGGCACAGCGATTCGAAGATGGCACGCCGCGTCGGGTCGCCGAGTGTCCGGAAAAGAATATCGTGGGTGTCTGTCATGGCAATTAATAACCGTCTGGCTATGAATTAAATCATAACCAAGCGGTTATTGGTTGGTCAAGCACTTTTTTATCGGGGCCGCAGCAGCACCGCGCCGCTCGTCTGCCCCGCTTCCAGCGCCGCATGCGCCTCGGCCGCGCGCGCCAGCGGCAGGTCCAGCCCGACCGGCACGCGCAGGCCCGCCGCCAGCCGCGCCAGCGTCGCCTGCGCGCCTTCCTGGTACAGGCCGGGAATCGTCATGAACTGCATCACGCTCGGTCGCGCAAACGCGATGCCGCGCGGTTTCCCGATCTGCAGCAGGTCGACCGGTTCCATGCTGCCGCCGGCCTGGCCGACGCTGGCCGCCATGCCGTACGGGCGCACGGCGTCGAAGGTGCGCAGCAGGGTCGCGCCGCCGATGCCGTCGATGGCGAAGTCGACGCCGCGCCCGCCACTGAACTCGCGCGCGGCCGCGACGAAGTCCTCCTCGCGGTACAGGACGACGCGCTCGGCGCCGTGCGCGAGCGCCAGCGCGGCCTTGTCGCGATTGCCGGCCGTGCCGATGACGCGGGCGCCGAGCGCACTCGCCCACTGCGTGAGCACAAGTCCGAGACCGCCGGCGGCCGCGTGCACAAGGACCGTGTCGCCGGCACGAAGTTCCCGTACGTGCGCGAACAGCATGTGCGCCGTCAGGCCGCGCAGCAGGCCGCCGGCGACGGCATCCAGGGAGACGGCGTCCGGCACCGCGACGAGGCGATCGGCCGGCACGTTGCGCACCGCCGCGTAGGCGCCGAGCAACCCCGTGTACGCGACGCGCTGGCCCGGTTCGAAGCCGGTCACGCCGGGGCCGAGCGCCTCGACGACGCCGGCACCTTCGACACCGGGCGTGGCCGGCAGTTGCGGCAGCGGATACGTGCCGTTGCGGTGATACACGTCGAGGAAGTTCACGCCGATGGCCAGCTGGCGCACCCGCACCTCGCCGGCCGCCGGCGGCGCGACGGCGAGCCGCCCGGTTTCCAGTTGGTCCACGCCGCCCTGGCGGTGGATGCTCACGTGTTCGATCAATTCGTCCATGTCATTCTCCTGTTGATGAGAGCCCCATGGTAGATTGATCAAAAATCGTCCGAAATCCTAAAAAATCGCCTTTGACCGTGCAAAAATCGATAAGTCAGCCCCTCGACTGGGACGGCATCCGCTACTTCGTGGAACTGGCCCGCCAGGGCAAGCTGAGCGCGACCGCGCGCGTGCTGGACGTCGAGCATTCGACCGTCGCGCGCCGCATCGGCATGCTCGAGGCGCGCCTGGGCGTGCGCCTGTTCGACCGGTTGCCGAAGCACTGGGCGCTGACCGTGGAAGGCGAGGAATTACTGGCGCAGGCGCGCCGCGTGGAAGACGAGGCGATGGCGTTCGCGCGCGCCGGCGCGGGTGCGTCCGCCCTGCGCGGCGTCGTGCGGCTGTCCGCGCCGCCCACGTTCGCGAGCAGCTTCCTCGTGCCGCACCTGGGCGCGTTGCGCGCGCGCTGGCCCGCGCTCACGCTGGAAATCATCGGCGAAATCCGCCAGGCCGACCTGTACCGGAGAGAGGCCGACCTCGCGCTGCGCATGGCGCGTCCGGAGCAGCCGGGACTGGCCGCGCGGCCGCTGGCGCAGATGGGCTATGGGCTGTATGCGGCGCCCGGCTGGTTCGAGCGTCCGCACGAGGAATGGGAGTTCATTGGATACGGCGAAGCGATGAAGGACACGCCGCAGCAGGCCTGGCTGGCGAAATTCGCGGCCGGACGCGCGTACTCGTTCTGGACCAACGATGCGGCCGCGATGGTGGCCGCATGCCGCGCCGGCCTCGGCGTCGCCGTGCTGCCGCATTTCCTCGGCCGCGACGACCCGCTGCTGCTCTTGCACCCCGATCACGGCCACGTGCTGAGCCGACCGCTGTGGCTGGCGGTGCATCCGGACGTGCGCCGCTCGCCGCGCGTGACGTTGATGGCGGACCTGCTGGCCGACCTGCTGCAGGAACACGCGGCGCTGCTGGCCTAGTGCAGGGTCACGCTCGGGTTGGGGTCGACCGGCGGCTCGTCGTTCTGCGGCGTGCGGATGGGCGGCTGGTGCGGGTCGGCGGGCTCGAACGGGTCGGGCGGCGGTTCCTCGATGGGTGCGGGATCGGGCGCCCGGTGCGCGTGGTGCCCGCGGTACGGGACGGTACGACGCGTCGGGCTCAGGTCTGGAATCATGTCTGGCTCCTGCTAACGATGCCAAAACATTACCATGGGCAGCGGTTTGCCGACGCGCGCCTGGATTACAATGGCGGATTCGACAGAAAATTCCGAGGAATCCCATGTTGCCGACTCCCGTCGTTGCCGCCGTGCTCGCGCCCTTCGTGCTGTGGCGCATGTACAGCCGCATCAAGCGCCTGACGACCCGCCAGCGTTCGAAGACGTGGCGTCACCGCACGACGCTCGTGTTCTTCCCGATCCTGCTGCTGATCCTGACGGCCGTCAGCATCAAGACGAACCCGTTCGCCCTCGCGGGCCTCGCGGCCGGGCTGCCGGTCGGCGCCGTGCTGGGCCGCATCGCGATCGGCAGGACGCGCTTCGAACAGGTCGGCGACGATTTCTTTTTCACCCCGCACGCACCGATCGGCCTCGCGGTGGCCCTGCTGTTCATGGCCCGCATGGCCTGGCGCGCGTACGAGTTTTTCGCGCTGGGCTCGCTTGCCCACCACGAGTTCGTGTCGAGCCCGCTGACCCTCGTCATCTTCGGCGTGCTGGCCGGCTATTACATGAGCTACGCGTTCGGCCTGCTGTCCTGGCGCAAGCGCACCGCCCCCGTCTCACCTTGAACTTTAACGCATGAGTCTTACCACCCTCGCCCTCATCGCCCTCGTTCCCCTGCTGATCTGGCGCATCCATTCGCGCCTGAAACACCAGATGACCCGGCAGCGCTCGATCCTGTCGCGCCACTACACGGGCCTGTTCGTCTTCGTCGTCATGATCCTCATCCCGGCATCGGAACTCGGCGACCGCCCGTTCCAGCTGGCCGCGCTGGCCGCCGGCGCCATCGGCGGCATCGCGCTGGGCAGCTACGGCCTGCGCCGCACCCGCTTCGAAGACACGCCCGAAGGCTATTTCTTCACGCCGCCGTCGCGCATGGGCATCCTCGTCGCCATGGTGCTGGTGGCGCGCGTGGTCTACCTCGGCATCGAGATCTACATGAACCAGGGCAGCAACCGCCCGAATCCGCGCTTCACGGACAGCCCCATCACGATGCTGTGCCTGGGCTTGACGGCCGCCTATTTCGCCACGTTCTCCGCGGCACTGATGCGCTGGCGCCAGCGCATGCGTAAGGAAATCGGCGACTCTTGATTCGCTTGATGCAGCCCAATGCGTCATGCATAGCCCTGCGGAGAATGGCCGCAGGGGCTACTTAATGTATTGACAACCGTGTCATGGCTCCAGTCGTTTGCCTGGAGCACACATGGTCTTCGCCCTCCTCACCCGCCACTGGCTGGCCCGGCGCCATTACCCGTTCGCGTCCTGGGCCGCCTGCATCATGCGCAGCCTGCGCGTGCTGCTGTTCCGCCGTGCCCACGTGGAATTGCTGGCGATGGACGTCTACCGCAACTACGTGACGCAGGTGCACGACGACGTCTTCCACCACCTGAGTCACCGCAACTATCTCGCCAGGGGATTGTCGCTACGCCAGCGCGTGCGCTGCGTGCTGACGCATTACCGCTTCGAGGAGGCCACGTTCGACGCCGCCTACAAGCACGCCGTCTACCGCGACGGCGGACTCGTACTGTGGCAGCACGAGGCGGACGGCAGCAAGGTCGAGATCCGCCTCGGCATGGCGCAGCGCCTGAACGCGGAAGGCGATCTCACCCTGACCTTGCTGGCGAACGGCAGGCGTGTCCACCGCCTGTCGTTCAGCTGGGTCGACGAGCACTTCGCCGGCCTGGCCGGGCTCGGCGCGGCCGGCATCCTGCCGTTCATCGCCCGCAACCAGGGGCACCGTGCCAACGAGGCCGACGCCGTCGATGCGTTCCGGCGCGCCTTCCCGCCAGCCTCCCCGCTGGTCACGACGCCCGGCTTTTTCTGCTGCGCCGCCCTGCAGGGCATCGCGCAAGCGCTGGGCATGGGCCACGTGGTGGCCGTCAAGTCGGCCTGGCACTGCGCCTGGCTGCCGTCCGATGCCAGGCATTTCGCGACCGCCTACGACGGCTTCTGGCGCAGCCTCGGCGGCACCGATATGCCGGGCCGCGCCTGGCACATCGCGCTGCCGTTCGAGTCCAAACCCATGGCGGCGATACCGTCGAAACACCGCAAGCGGGCGGCGCTGCGGCGCGCGTACTGGCAGGGCATAGCAGAATCAGCGCGCGAGGTCGTGTCGCACCATCTGGCGGCGCCGCTGGCCCAAAAACAAAACGGCCGGCGTCCCCAGGAACGCCGGCCGCTGCAGCCATCATGACAATGCGCTCAGGCCGCCTGCGCCTCTTCGCCCTCGCGCCGTCTCTGCAGCACGAAGATCGGCTGCGCCCACTGCGTGTCCTTCTTCTTCTTGCTCGTGATGAGCGTGAGGTCGGACGGATCGTAGACGTCCGTGTTGTGCGTGAGCGGCGTCGTCATCAGGTATTGCGCGTCGGTGTTTTTCAGGAACTCTCCGACCAGCTGGATGTTGCGGATGTCCAGGTGGGCGAACGGTTCGTCGATGAACACGAAGCCGCCGGAACCCTCTTCCGATTTCAGCAGGCCGATCAGCAGCACGAGCGATTTCATGACCTGCTGGCCACCCGACGCCTCGCCGTCGTTCATGCCGATCTGGCCCTTGCCGTCGAACTTGAAGCGCACGTGCAGGCCGGCTTGCGCCAGTTGCACGTCGTCGTTCTCCAGCCGGACCGGATCGACCGACACGTCGATGTTCGCCAGCTCGCCCAGTTCGCGGATGTTCTTCGAATAGGTCTTGATCGTGTAGCGCAGGCGTTCGATGTAGGCGCCGCGCGCATTGTCCGTCGCCTCGATCGCGCGGTTGTTCTGGTAGCGGCGTTCTTCCGTCTCCACCTGGCGGCCGGACAGCTGGTCGTTCAGGCGCGCGTACTGGTCGATGACGGTCGGGTCCTGTTCCCAGTCAGCGCGCGCGAGCGACGCGTCGAGGGAATTCATGCGCAGCTTGACCTGGTGCGCGTTCTGGTGCGTCGCGACGAGCGCGGCACGCTGCGGCGCGCTGCGCCACGACTTCGGCACGTGGCGCCACGACCGGCGCAAAGTGAGCAGTTCGCGCGCATGCTCGCTGCGCTGCTCGATCACGCGGCGGTTGTTCAGGCGCATGCCCGCTTCCGCTTCCGACAGCGCCATGCGGGCGTTCTGCCAGACGGTGTCGGCGCGCGTGCGCGTGACGGTCGCGTTCTTGATCAGGACCTGCAGCTCGCCCAGGCGCGCACCGACCTGCAGGCGCTCGGCCTTCAGCGGTTCCAGCGCGCGCGTGGCTTCCTCGAATTCGGCCTGGCGCGCCGACAGTTCCTTCGCGGCGTCCACGCCGGCGATGCGCACGCGCAGCGCGGACACTTCCGCCGCCAGCTTGCTGATCGCGAGCGTCAACGTGTCTTCCTGCGCTTCCAGGGACGGCAGGGATTTCTGGATGGCTTCCAGGCGCTGCGTCTTGCCGGCCGCACCGAAGCGGTAGCGCGACGGCTCGACGAACAGCGAGCGGCCGCCGCGGCGTTCGCGGTGATAGGCTTCCGGCGTGATCCATTCGTCGGCATCGCTCTTGAAACCGTCGTCGACGGAATCCACGCGCTCGATGCGTTCCAGCTGGTCGATCAGCCAGGACGGCGCCTTCGACGAGAAACGCACGACGGACAGCAGGGTATCGTCCTTGACGACCGGCGCGTCGACGCAGTCCGGCACGATGAAGTGGCGATAGCGCTCCTTCTCCGCGAGTTTATAGGCGGCCGGCGCATCCTTGGCACGCTCCAGCAGCACGACGGATGCGTAGCCACCGAGCACGCCCTCGACGGCGCCCTGCCACTTCGGATCCGTCACTTCGACGATGTCCGACAGCATGGCGTGCGGGATGCCCGCATCGCGCAGCGCGCGGCGCATCTGGCGCTGGGCTTCCGGTTCCGGCATCGTCGTCTTGCCCTGCAGCGCGCTGATCGTCGCCATCTCGCCCGCGATCTTCGTGGCCAGCGCTTCGCGTTCGGCCTTCTTCTTCGCGAGTTCCGCTTCCTTCGCTTCCAGCTGCGTCGAGACTTCCGCGATGTCGGCGCCGGCATCCGCCGCCAGCTTGTTCAGGCGTTCCTTCTGTTCGAGCAGGCTTTCCAGCGGCTTCAATTTCGCGTTCACCTGCGTCAGGCGGGTGGCCAACTCGTTCGCTTCCTGTTCGAGCTTCACCTCCTGCTGCTGCGCTTCGGTCAGCGCGCGCTGCTGCGCGGCGAGCGCGTTGCGTTTCTCCGTCAGCAGGCTGTCGGCCTGCATCAGCGGCTTCTTCGCCTCGCGCAGCGCGCGGCTCACGTTCGCGGCCTTTTCGCGCGCCTCGTGGTATTCCAGGCTCGGCAGCACCTCCTCGACGAGGGCGCGGCGCTCCTTTTGCAGGTCTTCCCACTGGTGGTAGTTCGCCACGCGCAGGCGCAGGCCTTCGAGGTTGATGCGCGACGTCTCCAGCTCGGCCTCGAAGCGCTTCAGCTCCGATTCGGTGTCGCGCTGGTGGCGCTTCGCCTCGTCGTACGCGTCCAGCACTTCCTTGTCGCCGAACACCTGGAACACGAGGTCCAGCAGCTGGCGCGGCGCGTATTCGCACAGTTTATCGGTCTCGCCCTGCTCCAGCGCGAGCACCTTCGACATCGCGGGCGACAGGCCGGCCGACGCGAGGCGCTTGCGGTAGTTCTCGACGCCGAGCCAGTCGGTGGCTTCCGTCACTTCCTCGATCTGGATGTTCCCCGGCCGCATGAGGTACTGGCGCTTCCAGTCGCCGCCGTTCTTCTGCACCTGGCAGAACAGCGTGACCTCGTCGTCGCTGAAGAAGCCGCTATGCCGGAACGGGCGGTTCGACAGCTGGCGGCCGGACGGCTTGTTGTCGACGACGGCGCGCAGCCAGGCACTCTGCTGGCCCGAATGGCGCGCGTAGTGTTTATAGGTCCGGCCCATCGAGCAATCGAGGCCGAACAGCGTGCGCAGGGCATCGAGCAGCGTCGTCTTGCCGGAGCCGTTCTGGCCGGCGATGGTGATGATCTTGGCGTCGAGCGGGATGTTCTTGATGCGCTGCCAGTAGTCCCAGTGGACCAGCTCGAGGGATTTAATGTGGAACATGCGGGTCTCTTAAGCTTGTGGCGTTTCGGTGTCGACCGGTTCGTCGTTCGCGGCTTCGCTGACGTGACGGCGCGGTGCGGCCGCCACCGGTGCGCGCTTGAACACGTCGGCCAGCGCGCCGTTGATGATGCGTTCCTTCAGCACGTCGGTATCCATCAGGAGATCGAGCAGCGGACCTTCCAGGATCACGTCGCCGCGGCGCTCGATGAAGCCGAGCTTCGACAACAGGCCCAGGTTCATGTCCATGCGGGTCTTCTTGCCCAGCTTGTCGCCAAAGTCGGCGAGCAGCGTCGTGTACGAGATGCCGATCGACGTGTCTTCCGCGCGCGGGATCGGGTTGTCCTTGTCGAACATGTCGGACTGGTCGACGTCGATGGACTGGTGCGTTTCCTGGCGCTGGCGCTTGGGCAGGATGATCTGCGCCCACAGCACCACGAGCAGCGCCACGCCGTCGCGCGTGAGGCCGAAGTTATTGTTCTGCCAGATGTCCTTGGCGCCGAAGATCTTCGGTTCGACGTTGCGGTGCAGGGCCAGCGTGACGTGGTCGGCGTACACGTTGTCGAGAAGCTTCAGGCCGCATTCGAGCAGGCGCTTGTCGATCTCCGCGCGGAACTGGTCGTCGGACAGCGCGCGCTTGACCATCTTGTCGTCGCGGCGCAGGGTCTGGTGCGTGAGCAGTCGCGCGATCAGGATTTGGGCGTCGTCATTCATCTTGCGTCTTGCTTTCCGGGGTGCTCGGTAGATCGAGATTCAGTGAGAGGGTCGCGCGCGAGATGGCCGCGATATGCGGGTCGTCCAGCGCGATCATTTCGTCGGCCGAATCGAAGCGCACCGGCAGGCGCGCCAGTTCGGCGGTCGGGCCCTGCAGGTTGGCCTCGGCCGGATCGCCCAGCAGCGGCAGCAGCGAGGCGCGGTACGATGCGACGGCAAAGCTGGCCGGCAGCAGCGATTCCTGGATCGGCACGCTCTTCGGTGCCCCCTCCGCCATGATGGGGAAGTTGTCCAGGTTGGCGAAATCGGCAAGGCGGCGGATCCAGTCGTCCAGTTCCGCCTGCATCGCCGGGTTGTCGTTGATCGTCATGGCCGCGTCCTCGCCGTTCGGCAGGCCGCCCGGCGCCATGGGCGCGACGCGTTCCATCATGAGTTCCGTCTCGGCCACGTCGATCATCTCGGCCGGCGTCGCGAACAGCGGGACGACCGGGCGGTCGATCGCGTCCTCGGCCAGGCTCGCGAGGTCGTCGTGCGCGAGCAGCCAGCGCTTGATGTCCGTCGTCGACAGGCCCGATTGGCCCAGGTGCACGCGCTGGCGCTCGATCTGGTTCAGCGCGCGCGAGAACATCCCCTGCATGTTCAGGAGCTGCGACTGGGCGCGGCCGATCGCCTGCGCGGCGCGGTGCGTGGCCGAATCGGCGCGCTCGTCGGACGTGATGGCGCGCAGGATCACGGAACCCTTCTCGACCCAGTCGCACGCCATGTGCCACTTCGCCTGCGACGCGCGCAGGCGGAATTCGGAACCGGACGCGATCGCATCGCGGAATTCCTCGTGCAGCTCGACGAGGCGGCCCAGCAAATGCTTCAACTGGTCGACGGTGATGCCACCGACGGCCTGCGCACCCGCCACCTGCGACAGCAGGAAGCCCATCTCGGCCTCGTCCTCTTCTGGCTTGCCGAGGGCGAGCAAGGTGTCGAGCGCGGCCAGCACGTTGCGCGCGAGCGGCGTGATGCGGTAGACGGCGGCCGGGTTGTCCCACGCGAGCAGGCCGTGCGTGCGCAGGCGGCCCAGCACCGTTTCCAGGCTTTCCGGGATCAGGTAGGCGAACTTCGTGTTGATGTCGGCGCGCGAGAAGGCGGAGTCCATCGCGTCGGACGCGAGTTCGCGCAGCACGAGCAGGCGCACGATGACGCCGTCCTGCGAGCCGTGGAACAGCGCGGTGAACGCCTGCAGCATGGGCTGCGCACGCTTGAGGTGATATACCTGCTCGATCTCGTCCGGCGCCACTCCGTCCTGGAAGTGCGTCTGCAGCGGATCGAGTTCATCGAGCGCTGGGATTTGGGAGTCGGCGGCGGTTGCTGCCAGGTTGTCGATCATCGTAAGGCTTACCAGTCTGCTGTCGCGCGCGGCCTTCTGGACCACGGGCGCGGGGGCGTCAGTATAACAGTTAAGGCTTGGCAACTAATACGGAACGCCCGCGTACGGTTCACAACTGGTGAATATGCAACGGAATCGAAGCGCCGCTTGACTTGCTAACATGACAACATCAGGCGCGCGCCCCTCTGATCCCGACAGCGCGATAATGAACGTTGCGATATTTACATCATCTTCATGAGGAGGAATGCCATGCAACGCACACTTGCGGCCGTAGTTGTGTCCACCTTCCTGGCCGCCTGCCTGACCCCGGCCGCCGTCCTGGCGGCGCCCCTCACCCCGAAGCAGCAGAACGGCATCACCTACGTCAACGGCGGCGTCGGCGATGAAGAGCAGGCCGCGATGAAGGCCCAGCGCGCCGACTACAACCTGCTGCTGACCTTCGCCACCAAGCAGAGCGGTGCCTACCGCTCCGACGTCCAGCTCGATATCTCGGATGCCAAGGGCGCCAACCTGGTGACCGCGGCGAACACGGGGCCGATGTTCTTTGCCAGACTGCCGGCGGGCACGTATCGGATCAGTGCGGCGGCGGAGGGCAAGACGTTCAAACGGACCGTCAAGGTGGGCAGCGCGCCCAAGGAAATCGTGCTGCATTGGGAAAACGACAATCCGGATGATCCGGGGCCGCAGGACTAAGCTTTCTCTATAAAACGAGCCCGGAACCAGCGTCCGGGCTGAATCCTCAAACCTTCGTCCCTCTTTCCCGCAACTGACGGCGAAGTCGAAAGTTATCTGCCACGACACCAACAAGAACGACGGTGTTTGGCGTGCTAAGCGCATCATTCCCGAGGTAGTGCCAGAATGCCCAGGCGACCAGGGAGACCCCGGCACCTGTAGTGAGCAATAACAGCGAGTCTTTCATTTGAAATTCTCGTAGACCTTATAGTATTTCCGGCCCGAGACGCTTTGAAGATAAGCGTCCACTGCCATGATGCCTCCGTTATTGATTGAACAAGTGATGCATTCTTGCTTGTCTTCTTACCAACAACGTTGGTTAGTGTCGGTACATCCAGCTACACAAAAAGTCTGACAGGCTCATTGAAGGGCTGATTAGGGTCGGATGGAGACTTAAGGCCGGTCCAGCATCACGCCCGCCAGCCGTTCGACCAGCGCATCCATCCGCTCCACCGGCACCTGCGCATACCCGAGCAGCAGCCCATTGACCGGCGCCCCACCGGGCACCGCATGCGCCGACAACGCATTCACGACGATTCCCTGCGCCCGCGCGCGCCGCACGATCTCCACGTCCGCAATGCCATCGGCGGGCAGGCGCAGCGCCAGATGCATCCCGGCCGAAGCCCCTTCGACGACAGCGTGACTGCCCACGTGCCGCCCGAGCGCCTCGACCAGCGCATCCCGCCGCTGCCGATACAGCCGCCGCATCCGCCGCAAATGCAGCGCGAACTCGCCGCTGCGTAAAAATTCCGCCAGCGCCAGCTGCTCCGCCGTCCGCCCCGCCGCCGCCGACTGCGCGCGCATGACGGCCAGTTGCGGCGCCAGCCCGGCCGGCACGACGACGAACCCGATGCGCAGCGCCGGAAACATCGTCTTGCTGAACGTACCGCAGTACAGCACGGGCGCATCCGGCACGAGACCCTGCATCGCCGCCAGCGGCGGGCCTTCGTGGCGGAACTCGCTGTCGTAGTCGTCCTCGACGATCAGCGCGCCGGCCGCACGCGCGCCATCGATCAGCGCCAGGCGCCGCGCCGCCGACGTCACCACGCCGATGGGGTACTGGTGCGACGGCGTCGTGTAGATCAGCTTCGGGCGGCGCGCGCTCCAGTCGTGAAGAGACGGCGCCATGCCCTCCCCATCCACGGCGATGCCCTCGACGACGAGACCGGCACCCCGGAACGCGGCCAGTGCGCCGCCGTAGCCGGGATTCTCGATCCAGGCGATGTCGCCCGCGTCGGCGCACGCGTGGGCGCACAGGTCGAGGCTCGCCTGCGTGCCGTCCGTGATGAAGACCTGGCCCGGCTCGCACACGACGCCGCGCGATGCGCGCAGGTAGTCCGCGATCGCCGTGCGCAGCGCGGGCTCGCCGGCCGGGTCGCCGTAGTTCAGCCGATCAAAAGACAGGCCGCGCCAGACGCGGTCCAACAGGCGGCGCCACTGCGCCAGCGGGAAGGCGCGCAAATCGGGCACGCCGGGCGTGAACGGCAGCGCGACACTGGCGGTGCCGTTCACGGTGCGCAGGTTCTGCGCGCGGCGCGCAAGGCCCGCCTGCGGCACGTCGGCGCTGCGCCGGCGCGGCGCGGGGGCGATGCCGGCGACGATGGTGCCGCGCCGGTCCGGGATGACGAAGCCTTCGCACGCCAGCTGCTCGTACGCGTACAGCACCGTGTTGCGGGCGATGCCCAGTTCCTGCGCGAGCGCGCGCGTGGCGAGCAGGCGCGTGCCGGCCGCCAGCGTGCCGTCGCGGATCGCGGCGCGCAGGCATTCGTGCAGCAGGCGCTGGCGCGGCCAGGCGTGACGGGCGTGGTCGCGGCCGAAGGCGTCCAGCAGCAGGGAATAATCCATCGTGGCTCCATGAAATTGCACGGCTCTGGATCTTTTGCTGGAGCCATCCCGGCCATTATAGTGCGGCTTCCACCCACATTATCGAGGCCAATGAACACTGCTCCTTCCTCCCGCACCCAGGTCAAGCGCGGCGCATCCAAGGCGTCCTACGATCCCGCCCTGCTGCATGCCATCGTCGACGCCGCCTACGTTTGCCATGTCGCCTTCGCCGACGCACACGGCACGCATTGCATCCCCACCGCCTGCTGGCGCAGCGGCGACTACCTGTACATCCACGGGTCGAACGGCAGCCGCATGCTGCAGCGCCTGACGGAGCAGGATTGCTGCGTGACGATCACGCACGTGGACGGCCTCGTGCTGGCACGCTCCGCGTTCAATCATTCGATGAACTACCGCAGCGCGATGGTCTACGGCCGCTTCGAGATCGTCGCGGAAGACGCCAAGCGCCAGACCCTGGTCGACTTCATGGAGCACCTGGCGCCGGGCCGGCAGGCGGAGATCCGCCCGGGGAACGACAAGGAATTCGCGGCGACGACCGTGATGCGCATCGCGCTCGCCGAGGCCGCGTGCAAGGTGCGCACCGGCCCGCCCGACGACGACGCGGAAGACATGCACATCGCCGCGTGGGCCGGCGTGCTGCCGCTCGGAGAGGCGCGCGGGACGCCTGTCCCG
Source organism: Massilia cellulosiltytica (assembly GCF_047325105.1). Lineage (NCBI taxonomy): Bacteria > Pseudomonadati > Pseudomonadota > Betaproteobacteria > Burkholderiales > Oxalobacteraceae > Massilia > Massilia cellulosiltytica. Next base: position 6,241,077 of record NZ_CP168562.1, read on the forward strand.
GACGCGTACTGCGCCCAGCCGGCGCCGGCCTATGTGAAGGACTGGGCTACTTCTTGACGATGCGTTCGAGCGTCTGCTCGACGTAGTCGCGGTCGTTGTCGGTGAAGCGCAGCTTGACCGGATACCACTCGTGGCCGGGCGCCAGCCAGATGTCGAGCGACTGGTCCCTGGAACCCGGCGGCGGCGCGCGCATCACGTGCACGGCATCCACTTCGCCCAGCGACGCGCCGGCCTGCACCTTCTCGCGGCCCACGACGCGGAACGTCCACGGGTCCGCGTCGCGCGGGCCGATGACGAAGAACTGCCATTCCGACCCCGGCTTGAACTTGTCCTTCGCGGCGCGCGCGACCGCCACCAGCTGCCACGAGACGGACACGCGGTCCTGCTCGCCGCCCTTGATCGGATACGTCTTGTCGCCGTCGCTGAACGTGATGGTCTTGCCGTCGCGGTCGAAGGTGGCCGTCGTCGGGTCCTTGCGGAAGCGCTTGTCGTAGTACTCCGTCGGTGCGAGACCCCAGTTGTCGACGATGCCCGTGCTGCGGTTTTCCGTCAGCTTGCCCAGCAGCGCCACGCGCGACTCGGCGCTGATGGCGTATTTGCTGTCGTTGACGCGCCAGGTGAGCGTCGCATCGCCGCTCAGGTTGAAGCCGCGCTGGCGCGCGCCGATGGAATAGGTCAGGTCGGCCGACGGCGGCAGGTCGAACGGGCGCTTGATGGCCGGATGTTCTTCCGCCGCGACCGCAGGGCCGCCCACCACGGTCATCAATACTGCCCCTGCGCCTGCCATCTTCAAAACATTTTTCATTATCAGCTTCCTGCTTGTTGAATCACGATTTTGCTCGCGGTCTGGGTCGTCACCGCCCCACTCGCCTCGACATTGCGGATCTGTACCGGATACCAGCCATAGGCCGGCGCCAGCCAGAGTTCCAGGCGCGAATTGTATGAGCCGGGTTTCGGTGGACGCACGAAATGCCATGTGGCGATGCGCCCCAGCGGCGTGTCGAGCTGTTCCTGTCCGGCCACCGTAAAGGTGAAAACGCTTGCGTCGCGGTCTTCGCCGACAAGGATGTCTATATTTCCCGACAATTGTTTCGAATCACCGCGCGCGATGGCCGCCAACTGCAGCGGCACGCTGGCTTTATCCTGCGCGCCCGGCACGAGCGGATACTTCGCGCCGGATGCCGAAAACGTCAGCGTGCCCTCCTGGCGATTGAAGTGCGTCGCCGTCATGGCGCGTCCGCGCCGCTTCTCCGTCATCAAGGTGGGGACGAATCCTTCGTCTCCAACCGTGCCCTCGCTCGTGAGGGTGAGCAGGTTCACGTGCGCGAACACGACGCGGATGCCGGCCTCGATCTTCACGCGGTAGCTGGACGGCGTCACCCGCCACGACAGCTGCGCGTCGCCGCTCCACTTCGTGCCGTTCGCATCCGTGCGCGCGACGTCGAGCGTGATGTCGGCCGAAGGCGGCACGTCGACCTTGTAACGGCGCGCTTCCGGCGCGGCCGGCTGGGGCTTCGGTGCCGCTTCCTGCTGGACCTGCGCCTGGGGTGCCGCGTCCTGTGCCGGGGATTGTACGGGGTCCGCGCCGGCGGCGGCGCCACCCTGCCCCGTTTGCTGTCCCGCGGCGTCGGCAGCGGCGAGACCGTCCGATTCCGGCGTCAACGCCGCATCGGGCCGACCGGGCGGTGGCGCCGCGGGCACGATGGGCTCCGGATCGATCTCGGGCAACGGCGGCTGCTCCAGCGCCGGCTGCGGTGGCGGCACGGGCGGCAGCGGGCGCGGCTGCGGTGCCTCGACCAGCTCGGCCGTCAGGGGCGCGCGGCCCGTGCGGGCGGACGGGTCGGGCACCTGGCCCATCTGGCGCGCGAACCAGCCGAACACGAGCACATGCAACAGGACCGTGAGCGCGCCCAGCACCAGTTGCCGGCGGCGTCGGGTCGTGGCGTATGCAGGGCTCATCCGCCTAGTGTAGCCGGTCCGCCCGCGCACTGCCCGCCTGCGCTTCCAACGATGTCTATGTCGGCTCTTATTTATCTGTTACGCTAGCGGCCACCAACCAGGGAGACCACCATGCTGAAACCCTCCGCACCCGCCATGCCTGGCGTGACGGACACGCTGGAATTCGTCAAGAACCTGTGGGGATCCATGCAGATCCCCGGCACCGGTATGCCCGGCATGCCGGGGATGGCTGGCATCGCCGCACCGCCGATGTCGACCGAGGACCTGGACAAGCGCATCGCCGACCTCAAGGCGGTCGAGTCCTGGCTGAACCTGAACCTGTCGATGCTGCGCGGGACCATCCAGGCCCTCGAAGTGCAGCGCGGCACGCTGATGACGCTGAAGACGATGGGCGCCTCGATGGCCGAAGCGATGCGCCAGTCCGGCGTCAGCGCGGAAAAAATGGCGTCGATGCCGTTCCCGCCCTTCTTCGGTGCGCAGGGCCAGTCGGGCGCCGCTGCCAAGCCGGCAACGCCGGCCGCGAAGACGGATGCTCCCAGGGCACCGGATGCCGCCGCGGCGGGCAGCGGCGGCACGGCTCAGCCGGGCACGGCCGCGCCGCAGGCCGCCGGCGCGACGGACGCGCCGGGCAACCCGGCGGCGGCTGCGATGCCGGCTGCCGTCGCATGGTGGAACATGTTGCAGGAACAATTTACGCAGGCGGTCGCCAACGCGATGACGCCGAGCGCCGCAGCGCCGGCAGCGCCCGCGAAGGAGGCAGGCGGGGCGCCGAAAGCGGAAGCGCCCAAGGACGCGCCGAAGGTGCAGCCACCTGCGCCGAACGGCGGCAATGGCGGCAACGGCGGCAACGGCAAGGCGCGGACCAGCCGGTCGAAGACCGACAAGACCTGACGTCCTGCCCGGCCGTCAGCCGAGCTCGAACGGCAGCTTGCGCAAGCGCTTGCCCGTGAGCTGGAAGATGGCGTTGGCAAAGGCCGGCGCCAGCGGCGGCAAGCCTGGCTCGCCCATGCCGGTGGGCGGCTCGGTGGACGGCACGATGAACACATCCACATGCGGCATGTCGGGCAGGCGCGCCACCGTGTAGTCGTTGAAATTCCCCTGCTCGACGACGCCGTCCCTGAACGTGATGGCGGCGCCGGGCAACGTGGTGCCGAGGGCGGCCAGCACGGCGCCCTGCACCTGCGCCTCGATCGACAGCGGATTGACGGCCAGGTTGCAATGCACCCCGGCCGTGACCTTGTGCAGCTTCGGCACGCCCTGCTCGACCGACGCCTCGACCACGTAGGCCACCACGCTGCCGGACATGCCGTGCACGGCCACGCCCCAGGCACGGCCCTCGGCCAACTGCTTCTTGCCGTAGCCGGACTTCAGCACGGCCAGGTCGAGCGCCGCCAGGTGGCGCGGGCGGTTGTCGCCCAGCAGCTTGCGCCGGTACGCGACCGGATCGGCGCCGGCCGCGTGCGCCACTTCGTCCACCAGGGTCTCCATGACGAACGCCGTGTGGTTCGACGCCGACCCGCGCCACCACAGCACCGGCACGTTCGCCTTCGGATGATGCACCGTCAGCTTGACCGGCAACGCATACGCCTCGGCGATGCCCTCGGTCGTCGTGGAATCCACGCCGTTCTTGATGAGCACCGATTCGAACGGCGTGCCCGCGCTGATCGCCTGGCCGACGATGACGTGGTTCCACGCCAGGACGTCGCCGTTCCCATCGAGCCCGATGTCGACCTTGTGCACGTGCGCGGGGCGATAGTAGCCGCCCTTGATGTCGTCCTCGCGGCTCCAGATGATTTTCACGGGGCCGCGTCCGTACGCCTTCGCGACGTTCACCGCTTCGACCAGGTCGTCCGACGTGGTCACGCCGCGGCGGCCGAAACCGCCGCCCGACATCATCGTGTGCAACGTGACCTGCGTGAGCTTGAGCCCCGCAGCGGCGGCGACGGCGGTCTGGTCGAACGTCTGGAACTGCACGCCCGCCCACACCGAGCAGCGATCTGCGTGGAGGTCGACCACGCAGTTGACCGGTTCCATCGGCGCATGCGCCAGGTAAGGAAATTCGTAGACGGCCGAGATCGACGTAGCCGCCGGCGCCGGCGTGGCGGCAAGCGCGCGGTAATCGCGCAGCTGCCGGCCCGAGTCGAGCTTGTCGACCGCACCGGCGTCCCAGTCGATGACGAGCGCATCGCGCCCCTGCTTCGCCTGCCAGTAACCGTCCGCGATCACGGCCACGCCGCGCCCGCCGCTGCCGGCCGCCACCTCGACCACGTCGATCACGCCCTGCATCGCGCGCGCCCTGGCGGCATCGAGGCTGCGCACCCGGGCGCCGAACACGGGCGGACGCGCGACCACGGCCACCTTCATGCCGGGCAGGGAAAAGTCGATGCCGAACTGCTGCTTGCCGCTCGATTTGGCGCGCGCGTCCAGGCGTCCGGTCGGCTTGCCGATGCGCTGGAAATCCTTCGCGTCTTTCAGTTGGACGGCCGCCGGCACCGGCAGCTTCATGGCCGCATCGGCCAGCGCGCCGTAGCGCGCCTTGCGCCCGCCGGGGCCGATGACCGTGCCAGCCGACGTGGTGCACGACGCCGGCGCGACCTGCCACCGCTCGGCCGCGGCGGCGACCAGCATCGCGCGGGCGCGCGCGCCGATCTCGCGGTAATGCGTGAACGAATGCGCCACCGAGATCGAACTGCCGGTCATCTGGATGCCGAACAGCGGATCCTTGTAGGCGTCGCCGGCCGGCGCCAGTTCGGCGCGCACGCGCGACCAGTCGGCGTCGAGTTCCTCGGCGACCAGCATCGGCAGCGCCGTGTGCACGCCCTGGCCGAATTCGAGCCGGTCGACCATCACGGTGACGGTGTCGTCGGGCGCGATGCGGAGAAAAGCGTTGGGAGACGCGGGCGCCGGTGCGGCCGCGCGGCCCGAAACGGGGATGACGAAACCGAGTATCAGCCCGCCGGTGGATTTCAGGAAGCCGCGGCGGCCCAGTGCCGTGTCGTTGTTCCGTTCAGTGCGCACGCCGTCTCCCGCTTTGATCAAAGGGGAATTCTGACACGGCCGGCGTTATGAAATTCACCAGACCGCGTAGTGAATTACGCCACCTCGGCGATCGTCCCGCTCTCCGCCACCGGCTGCAGCTGCGCCAGCTGCTCCATCAACTGCGCGAAGCGCTGCTGTCCCGGCAGCAGGCGGTCGACGTGGTGCAGCACCTCGTACGCCTCGGCCGACAGGGCGCCGTCGTAGCCATGCTGCTGCAGGTGCGAGACGAGGATCTGCGCCGCGTTGAACAGGATACGCTGGTTGTTCGGCACCTTTTTTCGTGCCTGGCGCATCCACTCCACGGCGTCCTTCAGCTTGCCCGTCTTCCACAGCAGCACGCCCTGGTTCATCAGGTCCGTCGCTTCCTTCTTGGAGACGCGGATGAACTCCAGGCCCTCGTCGCCGAGGCGCGCCTTGTCGAAGATCTTCTGCACCTCGTCGAGCAGCAGCGGGTTGTCGTGGTTGTTGCGGATGACGTAGCACAGCAGCTCCACCGGCGCATCCTTCACGCCCACCGCGAACAGCAGCGTGGCCAGTTCCAGGCAGGTCGGGATGTCGGGCCGGGTCTCGGTCGCATTGAGCAGGGCTTCCAGCTCGTCGCCGGCCTTGCGCGCGCGCCGGTAGTCGCCGCTCTCGTGGTAGACGAGGCCCTCGGTGATCTTGGAACGCAGCGCGATGTCCGGATGGTCGGCGGCGAACTCGCGCTGGACCTGCAGCAGCAGCCGCAGCGCTTCCTTCGCATCGTTCTTCTGGCCGCACACGCGTGCGAGGCCGAGGTAGGCGTCGGGCGTCTTCATGATGGAGTATTCGCCGATCAGGATGCACTTGCGGAAGGCCTGCTCCGCCATCTGCACGTTGCCCACCTTGAGCGCCACGTTGCCGAGATTGCGCTGGCGCGGCACGGAATTCGGCGACAGTTTCGCTGCCCGCTCGAGGATCGCGCACGCCTCGTCCAGTTTGCCCAGGTTCTGATAAGTCAGCGCGAGCTGGTCGTACGCGTCGATGTAATAGCGATTCTCCGCGATCACGCTCTGGAACGCCTGCCGCGCCTGTTCGAATTCGCCGTTGGCCATGCGGATCTTGGCGATGCCGGCGCGCGCCCACTGGTATTCGCGCTGCTCCAGCACGCGCTCGTACACCTCGCGCGCCTTCGCCGGCTCGCCGCTCTTTTCCATCAGCTTGGCCTTCATGCGCAGCAGGTCGATCTCGTGCGCCTTGTGGCCTTCGATGGCGGCATCGCACAGGCGCGCCGCGCGCAGGTAGTCCTTCTCGGCATAGGCCTGGTCGATGAGGCGGAAGATCTGCTTCTTGTGCCACACGCGGTTCAGGCGCGTGAGCAGCACGCCTTCCGTGATCGGCTTGATCAGGTAGGCGTCCGGCTGGTGCTCGGCCGCGCCCATCACGGATTCCACGCTCTTTTCGGCCGACACCATCAGCCACACGGTGCTCGGATTGACGAGGTTGCGCACGCGCGCTTCCTCCAGCACCTGCTGGCCGTTCTTCCCGTCGCCCAGATTGTAGTCGCACAGGACGACGTCGTAGCGGATGCGCGCCAGCAGGCCCATCGCCTCGCCGCCGGACGACGCCTGGTCGATGTTCTTCGCGCCCAGGCTGCGCAGGGCTTCGCGCAGCAGCTGGCGCACGCCGACGAAGTCGTCGACGACGAGGTAGTTCTTGTCGGCCCAGTCGATTTCGTTGACGGCCTTGACGGAAGCGGGCGCGTTCATGGCAGGTTCAGGATGAAGCAGCCGCCGCCGTAGCGGCCGCCGTTTTCCAGGCGGAGCGTGCCGCGCCGCTCGCGGTGCTGGTGCATGCGCGCGACTTCGCTGGAAAAATACAGGCCCAGGCCCGCGCTGTTGGTCAGGAAGTTCATGCCACCCGCAGTTTCACGGGTGGCGATCGCGCCGGCCTTCAGCAGCGCCGGCGGATAACCGGGACCGTTGTCTTCCACGCGCAGTTCGAGCCAGTTGTCGTCGGTGACGCGGATCGCCAGCCGCACCGTGTCGCACGTGTAGTGGATGGCGTTGTTGATCGCGTGCGACAGCACGCCCACGATCAGGTCTTCGTCGAAGTGCCAGACGAGGTCCGCGTCGTAATCGAGTTCCAGCTTCAGGCCGCGCGACTTCAGCAGCACGCGCTCCAGCGCCACCACCTGGTCGACCAGCTGGCCCAGCTCGAGCGGCTGCACGTCGAACGGGTACGCGGGCGTCCCCACCTGCTTGTACAGCGCGAGCAGCTGCATCAGGTTGTCGTTCAGGCGCTTCGTCTGGTACAGCATGTGCGCCATCTGCGGGTACGCCGATTCCGTCTGCGGAGATGCGTCGACAAGAAGCCGCTCCAGCGTCCCGGACAGGACGCTGATCGAATTCTTCATGTCATGCGCGGTCGAGGCGAGAAACAGCGAGAGCTCGGGCGCGTCGGGGGTGTCGTCCATGGCTGGATCATGTGTGAAATGTTGCTTGGCACACATTATACCTTTGAAACTTTCGGTTGCCCGAAAGAAATCAATTTTCTGGCTGCGGACCCCGCGGGGCGCGGCGTGCGCGCAACACGAAGCGGGCCGGGTCGAGGGCGTCGACCAGGCTGGACTCCAATGGCAGCGGCTCGCCTTCGATCTGGGCGGCCAACAGCTCGGCGGCCAGACCGGCCCAGATCAGGCCGCGCGACGCATAGCCGAGCAGTCCGTACAGCCCCGGATGGCGCGGCACGTCGCGCAGGCGTTCGGTGGTGCCGGCGGCGTCGAAATCCGGCAGGCGGCCGACGAGCGGCAGGCGGTCCGGCGCCACGCAGCGAAAGCCGACGCGCCCCGCCAGCGGCGCATCTTCCGCCGCATGGGGATCGGACAGCAGGCCGCGCAGGCGCTCCAGGTTTTCCGCGTGGCTCGCGGGCGACAGCGCGGGATTCGGATTCTCGTCGTATGTCGCGCCCGCGCTGCACACGCCCCCGGACGGCGGCGTCAAATACGCCTCGCGGCACAACACGACGGGCAGTTTCGGCACCATGTCGGCCGGCACGTGCGACACTTGCCCGCGCAGCATCGTCAATGGCAGCGGCGCGGCCTGTGGCACCTGCGCGGCGCCGGCGCCATTGGCCAGGATCAGGTTCGGCGCCCGCGCCACCACGACGCCGTGCTCGTCCGTCAGGTGCCACTGCTCGCCGTCGCGTTCGATGCGCACGTCGCCCACGCCGAGCTTGCGCTCCAGGCGCCCGCCGCACGCATCCAGCATCGCCGCGCACACGCTGCCGGGCCGCGCCCAGCCGGCGCCGCGGAACAGCCAGCCGCCGTCCGGCGCCGGCAGGCCGCCGAGCAGCGCTTCCGCCTCGGGACGTTCCAGCCACTCGGCGAAATCGGGCGGCAGCGATGTGTCGGCGGCGATGGCGCGCTGCACGTCCGCGTGGCCAGCGTCGCGCGCCAACTGCAGCACGCCGCACTTGTCGCCCTCGATGGCGCGGCCGATGCCGCCCAGGCGCTCCCAGTGGCGCAGCGCGTACAGGTAGGCTGCGCGCGTCAGGCGCGTGGGTACGTTGTCGTCCTTCGACAGCAGCGGCATGAAGATGCCGGCGCGGTTGCCCGACGCTTCCATCGCGGGCTGCGGCTGGCGGTCGACGACCGTCACCTGCCAGCCGCGCGCGCACAGGCGCTCGGCCGCCGCGGAACCGGCGATGCCGGCACCGAGCACGATGGCGCGGCGTTCGGGCGCCGGCGGTGCGGGCGGACGCGGTTTGCGGCTGGCGAAACGGGCATGGCGGCCGTCCGCGTCGAATACAAAGCCTTGCGCCGTCAACGCGGCGACCTGGTCTTGCGTGAGGTCTTGCGCCTGCAGGCAGGCGTCCTGCGCGGCCACGCGCGCGACGTGGCGCGCGAAGTCCGTGCCCGCGTGTTCGATGTCGTGCAGGCGGAACATGTCGACGCGCGCCGTCAGCTGGGCCAGCGCCTCCGTCAGCGGCGCGCTGATCAGGTCCAGCGTGACGCCCGGCTCCGCCTGCGGCATGCGGTGGAAGCCCGGCAGCAGGTGGTCGCACAGGGCGATCAGGTGAAGATTGGGGGAACGGTGCGGATCGGTGCGCCAGACGTCCGTCAGGACGCGGACCGCGGCGCCGTCGCCGTAATGCGAATCGAAGACGGTATAGCGGGCCCGGGTGCACCAGCAGGCGCGATAGTCCATGACATCACCTCCGGCGGCGGCACAGGCAGGCGCGGTCGTGATCGTCGACCATGCCGATGCCCTGCATGTAGGCATACACGATGGTCGAGCCGACGAACTTGAAGCCGCGCTTGGCCAGGTCTTTCGAGATGCGGTCGGACAGTTCCGTGCGCGCCGGGCGGCTGCCGTCGGGCCAGTCGTTGACGATGGGCTTGCCGTCCACGAAGGCCCACAGGTAGTCGCTCAACGTCAATCCCTGTTCGCGCAGGCGCAGGTAAGCTTGCGCATTGTTGATGGCGGCCGCGACCTTCAGGCGGTTGCGCACGATGCCGGGATTCGCCAGCAGTTCCGCGACCTTGGCATCGTCGTAGCGGGCGATCTTGTCCGCATCCCAGCCGTCGAAGGCGAGGCGGTAGTTGTCGCGTTTGTTCAGGATCGTTTCCCACGACAGCCCGGCCTGCGCGCCTTCGAGGTTCAGCATTTCGAACAGCGTCGTCTCGTCGTGGCAGGGTACGCCCCACTCATGGTCGTGATAAGCGATATAGCGTGGGTTGGCCATATTGGCCCAGGTGCAGCGGGTGTCGTTCATACATCAAGTATAAACCTGTGGCGCCGATTTTCATTATCTGGAAACCAATTTGATTTACACTTGCGGCCATGAACCAACCGACGCAGTTAGGCAGATACCGGATCGTGCGCGTGCTCGGACGCGGCGCCATGGGCGAGGTCTACGAAGGCCTCGATCCGCGCCTGGACCGCAGCGTCGCGATCAAGGTCATCTCCACCGCCTGCGATGCCGATCCGGAGCTGCACGCGTCCTATTCGGCCCGCTTCATCCGCGAGGCGCAGGCCGTCGCGCGGCTGAACCATCCGCACATCGTCGGCCTGTATGACTTCGGCGAGGAAGACGGCGTCGCCTACATGGTGATGGAACTGGTGCGCGGCGAAGAGCTGGCGGCCTATTTCGACATGACCCAGGACTTCCACCTCGAGTTCACGCTCGAGGATGCCGTGCGCATGACGTGCGAGCTGCTCGACGCCCTCGGCTACGCGCACCGCAACGGCGTGATCCACCGCGACATCAAGCCGGCCAACGTGATGCTGAGCCACGACCTCTCCGTGAAACTGACGGACTTCGGCGTCGCCCACATGGCCGCGCTGAACGCGGCCGTACAGGATGCGGACGGCGCGGAGATGGTCGGCACGCCCAGCTTCATGGCGCCCGAACAGATCACGGGCCAGGCCGTCGGCCCGCAGTCGGACATCTTCGCCGTCGGGATCATCCTGTACCAGTTTCTCACCAACGAGCGGCCGTTCCGCGGCGCCGGCATGTTCGCCGTGCAGCAGAAGATCCTGCACGACCACCCCGTGCCGCCGACCCTGCTGAATCCCCTGCTCGGCCCGGCCTTCGACCGCGTCGTGCTGCGCGCCCTCGCCAAGCGCCCGGAACATCGCTATCCCAGCGCCGAAGCATTCCGCGACGATCTGCGCCGCGCGCTCGACGGCGATACGCTCGCCTCTTCCCCGTGGCGGCCGCTCGATACGGTCACGCCGCGCTCCCCTGCCGACATCGTGCGCCACGTGCAGGAAGATGACGACGCGACCCGTATTGGCGACGTTGACGCGACGCGCCTCGCGCCCATGACGCGGCCATGAATGATTCCACGATCGTGGCGAACGGCGACTTCTTCCGCCGCCTGCAGCAGCTCACGACGCGCATCCACGCCACGCGCAACGTCGACGAGATCATGCTCGACCTGTCCGAAGGCATCTGCACGCTGTTCGGCGCGGACCGCCTGACGATCTATACGGTCGGCGAGGACAAGGCGAGCCTCGTCTCCAAGATCAAGACGGGGATGGCGTCGTTCCGCCAGCTGCGCCTGCCGATCTCCGCGCAGAGCGTGGCCGGCTACGCCGCGCTGGCGCGCCGGCTGCTCAACCTGAACGACGTCTACGATGCCGCCGAACTGCAGCGCTACGCGGCCGACCTGCGCTTCCAGCAGGGCGTCGACCGGCGCACGGGCTACCGCACGACGCAGATGCTGGTCGTCCCGATCATGCACGACAGCGAAGTCATCGGCGTCCTCCAGCTGATCAACAACCTGCGCGGCGGTCCGTTCGACAGCACGATCGTCGAAGGCGCGCGCTACCTGTGCGACACGCTCGCCATTGCGTTCGCCCAGCGCCGGCAGGAAGCCAGGCGCGAACGCACGGGCTTCGTCGGCGCACTGGGGTCGCGCGCGCTGGGACGCGAACAGGTCGAGCAGGCGGTCGAACAGGCGCGCGCGCAGGGCCGCGACGTCGAGGACGTGCTGCTCGACGACTTCAAGGTGAAACTGCCCGTCGTCGGGCGCGCCCTCGCGGACCACTTCGCCGTGCCCTATCTCGCCTTCCACCCCGGACGGCGCGTGCCGGCGGAACTCCTCGACGGCATGGACCGCGCGGCCGCCGAAGTGCGCCAGTGGCTGCCGGTGGAGCGCAACGAGCATGCGCTGTACGTCGTCTGCATCGACCCGGACAAAGTCAGGGCGGACAATGCCGTCGCCACGCTGTTTCCGCAATCCCGCCCCGTGTTCTGCGTGACGACGCGGCGCGATTTCGCGGCGCTGCTCGACCAGTACTTCGGCCCGGCCACGGCCCCCGCGGCGTTGCCGCCCGAGCGTGCGGACAGGCTCGTCGACACCGTCGCGGCGCTCGTCGCAGGGAGCCACCGCGAAGGCCTGTCCGACCTGCGCATCGAGACGGCGCCGGGCGACAGGCCGGGCGAGATCCGCTTCACGGTCAGCGGCGTCCTGCGGCTGCCGTGAAAATCGCCAACCCTGCAGGGCAGCGTGCTAGCATGCCGCACCTGTATTGATATCCACCGCGTTCGATGAGCACCTGGAAGCAGCTAACCCCGAGCATCTACCACCGCCTCGCCTTCGGCTGCGCGTACGGTCTGACCGACGTCGGTCTCGTGCGCCAGTCCAACGAAGACAACTTCCTCATCGATCCCGCGCTTCGCCTGGTGGCCGTCGCCGACGGCATGGGCGGCCACGACGGCGGTGAAATCGCAGCCTGCCTGGCCCTGGAAACCGTGCGCGACGCGCTCGCGGCCGCCGACCCGAAAAAATCCTCGCCCGGCGATGCGGCCGACCCGGACGCGACCTGGCAGGACGAGCACATGCCCGCCGTCGTGGCCGTGCACGAAGCCGTCGATGCCGCCAATGCGCGCGTGTACGGCGCGAATGTGCAAGGCGGCCGCGGCGAAGGCAGCGGCATGGGCACCACACTGACGGGCTTCTGGCAAAGCCTGCCGGGCGGCCCGCTCGTCATCTTCCACGTCGGCGACAGCCGCCTGTACCGCTACCGCGACGGCGAACTGGCCGTGCTCACGCGCGACCAGACGATGTACCAGCAGGCGCTGGAAGCGGGCGTCTCCGGCGACTTCCCGCCGCGTAACCTGCTGCTGCAGGCGATCGGCCCCACGGCCGCCATCGCGCCCGACGTCAAGGCATGCACGCCCCATCCCGGCGACCTGTACCTGCTGTGCAGCGACGGCTTGTACGGCAACACGCCGCACGCCGCCATCGAGCGGGCGTTGGCCGGCGCGCATGCGCAAGCGCTGGAGCACTGCTGCGCCGAGCTGATCGCCCTCGCCAAGGCGCATGGCAGCCGCGACAACATCACGGCCGTGCTGGCGCTCGTCGAACGCTGAAGGGCAACTGTCGTTATTTGCACTATGCAAATAGAATTTCTCTAGAATAATGTAGATTTGATACGAGGAAAGATGATACTCTGTAGGAGATCTCCTACTATCACTCTCCCGAACCTCGTATGGACTACCGCAGCGCCTACATTCGCCGAAGCAGAAAGGGGTCGCGCCTGAAGCAGCGCCTGGCCGCTGTCGGCGTGCTGGGCGTGGTGGCGTGCGCCGCGCTGTACGCGTACGCGATGCACGAGTCCACGGCGCCGACGGTGTCCGCGCAGGCGCATGCGCCGGCTGCAGCCACGACGCCGGCGCCGGCCGTGCTGCGCACCGCGGCCCGGGTGGAGACGAAGAAGACGCGCCGCGTCTATCCGTATTCGATCGTGCCCGGCGGCGTCCTCGACCGCAAGGAACTCACGCATGCCGTCGCCGTGGACCAGGTCGTGGCGGAGCATTACGCGGCGTTCGAGGCAAGCAGGACCACCGTCAGGACCGTCGACAAGCCGCGCGCCGTGTACGTCTCGTACCGCAAGGGCGACAAGGTGTTCTGGACGGCAAAGAGACTCCAGCTGGCCAAAGGCGAAACGCTGCTGTCCGACGGCCAGAACGAGATCCGTACGCGCTGCGGCAACCGCATTTCCGACGTGCCCCAGCTGCCCGTCGAAGCCAAGGGCCCGAGCGAGGAAGAACTCGATTCGTCCGTCGAAGAGGCCCAGCAGGACGAGGGCACGATGGAACAGGTCGGCTACGCGACCGAAACGAATCCCGCCGGCCACGGCTACCAGTTGCAGACCTTCGGTAACGGCGAGACGGCGCAGGCCGGCGGCACGGGGCCCACGCGCACCAGCTTCGGCCCGAACGGCATCCAGGGTGCCGGCATGGGCCCGATCTGGGATGGCGGCACCTTGCCGGTATCGCTGGCCAAGGTGTCGAGCGACACGACGCCGACCGGTACCGACAGCGGCACGGGCAACGGCGGCATCCCGACCGACACGGGCGCCAGCGGTTCCGGCGGTGGCGGCGATCCGGGCAAGACGCCTGGTGGCACGACGGGTGGAACGACGCCGGACGGAACGACGCCCAGCGGCGGCGACACGCAACCGAACACCGATCCGGGCACGAAAAACCCCACGATCCCCGGCACGCTGCTCCCGACGGATCAGCCTGGCCAACCCAACGATCCGGGCAAAAATCCAGGCAAAAGCCCGACCAAACCGCACGGCGACGTGCCGGAACCGGGCACGTTGTGGCTGGCCGGCGCCGGCGTGGCCGCGCTGCTGGCGGCGCGCCGCGCGAAGAAGCGCCCGCGCGACTGATCAGTCTTCGATCACGGCACGCCCCGCGCGCCGCAATTCTTCCAGGTGGTCGAGCATCTGCCGGATCACCTCCGGCGGGTGCCCCTGCCAATCCGCCACTTCCCCGACGATCCTGAGCGGCGTCCGCGTGCGGTACGAGCGCGTGGGATTGCCGGGAAAGCGTTTATTCGTCAGGTTGGGATCGTCCTCGAACGTCCCCGTGGGCTCCACGATATATACATGCCCCCGCCCCTCGGCACCGCCGAGCGCCGTCGCCAGTTCCGCACCCCAGATCGCGGCCTCCATGGACGCGCTGAAATACACGTTGTTGGAGACGCGGCCTTCCTCGAAATTGGAGGCGTGGCCCGGAATTAATACGTCGCCCGGCTGGAAACGGATTCTGGTGCCGTGGTAGAAAGGGCCCGGGACGTTGTCGCAGGATGCGTGGGTAACGGGAGTCCATTCTTGATGATCCATACGGCCTCTTATTTCAACAACTTGATGTGTTTAACGAAAGGAATCCGCTCACCGTCGCCCGGTTCGGCAATACGGCAAGCAACAACGGCAGGTTGTTTATCAGGCGGTTCATGCATGAAACCGGTAATGTAATCCTTCATGATACTGAAAGGATGACGTCACAAGTTCACGCTTTACCACGTGTCAACGCGCAGGCCGAGCCCCAGGGCCGGATCGACTCCGAGTTCCGTCACCGGCTTCCAGTCCGTCATGTCGTCCCTGCCGTGTCACACATTTGTATTGACGACAAGTTAGCACACCGGAGATACTGGACAACCCCCGAACAGTCCCGCCAACCCGGGATGCCCTGCGCCGTGGGCAACGGCTGAGAACTTCCATGACGCTCGCACTCTACGGTCATCCCTTCTCGTCGTACACGCAAAAAGTGCTCGTCGCGCTGTACGAGAACGACACGCCTTTCGAGTTCCGCTGCCTCGGGCCGGACACGCCGCAGCACGCGGCGCAATGGCTGCAGCGCTGGCCGCTGCGCAAATTCCCGCTCCTCGTCGACGGCGCGCGCAACGTCGTCGAGACGAGCATCATCATCGAATACCTGCACCTGACGCATCCGGGGCCCGTGCGCCTGCTGCCCGACGATCCGCTCGCGGCGCTGGACGTGCGCTTCATGGACCGCTTCTTCGACCTGCACGTGATGAACATGGTCCAGCACGCGGTGAACGGCGCGCTGACGGGCGATGCGGCCAAACGCGCGGACGCCGTCGCGACGGCGACGGAAAAGCTGGAACTCGCCTACGAATGGCTCGAAGGCTACCTGGCCGGGCGCACCTGGGCGGCGGGCGACACGTTCTCGCTCGCGGATTGCGCCGCCGCGCCCGCGCTGTTCTACGCGGACTGGACGCATCCGATCGGGCCGCAGTACCCGACGCTGCGCGCCTACCGCGCGCGCCTGCTGGCGCGGCCGTCGTTTGCCCGCGCAGTGGACGAGGCGCGGTCCTACCGTCCGTTGTTCCCGCTGGGCGCACCCGACCGCGACTGAGCGCGACTGAACGCGACTGAACGCCGTCGTCAGTAATCCCAGAACACCGGCACGTAACGGTACGCGTCGCCATCCGCCATCACCCGCCCGATGGACGGGAACGGCAGGTGCGCCGCGACCAGCAGCCCGCCATCAATCATCAGCTCGCGGAACAGGCGGTCGCGCACCTTGGCCGCTTCTTCCGGATCGTGTTCGAAACCGTTCTGCCAGCCGGGATGCTCGAAGTTGACGGGGAAGACGGCGTCGCCGGCGAACATCAATCGCTTGCCGCCGGACGCCAGGTCGACCACGCAATGACCGGGCGTGTGGCCGCCGGTGCGGCGGGCCACCACGCCCGGCGCGACCTCGCGGCGCTCCTGGAAGACCTGCAGCCGGTCGCGGTATTCGGCCAGGAAGCGCGCGGCGGTCGAGCGCAGCACGGGCGGCACCGCTTCCGGCATGACCGTCAGCGAGAAATCGGGCGACGCCCAGAACTTCACTTCGGCGTCGGTCACGTGGATGCGCACGTCCGGGCGCAGTCTTTCCTTCACGCCGGGCGCCAGCAGTCCGCCCACGTGGTCCATGTGCATGTGGGTGATCACGATGTCCGTCACGGACGCGAGATCGATGCCGACCGCCTCCAGCCGCGCCGGGAACTGGCCGGCGCGCGGGAAGCCCGGGAACTGCGTGCCCACCCCGGCATCGACGAGGATGGTCTGGTCGCCGCTGCGCACGACGAGCACGTTCAGCGGCCAGTCGAATTTATCGGGCGGCAGGAACATGTGATCGAGCCAGTCCGCCAGGTCGGCCGGATCGGCGTTCGTGGCCATCGTCGTGGCGGGCAACGGCAGCACGCCGTCGCTGACCACCATCACGTCGATGTCGCCGACCTTCAGCGCGTAACGGGACGGCACCAGTTCTTCGGGGCCGTGGCTGGCGGGGCGCAATGGGGAATCTACGGTAAGCATCATGGTCTCCTGGAAGAGGCCCGGGGATCGGGCACGGATGCATCGTAGAGAGGAAGCGCGCGCGTCAGAAGCCATGCGGGCGACCCCACCGTGTTGCCCGCTACGCAACAGTCACGCGTGGCCGCGGCAGATCTCCGTGCAGAAATCGAGGAAGGCTTCGACGGCCGCCGGCGGCAGGCGCCGCGACGGCCGGATCGCGTACAGGGGAAATCGCTCGTCCGGCCAGTCCGGGAACAGGTCGACGAGGGCGCCGCCCGTGATCAGGGATTCGAAGCCCAGCGCCAGCATCTGCGCGACGCCCGCGCCGGCCACGCACGCGCGCACGAGGGCGTCGCCGTCCGTCAGCGTCAGCCGGCCGCGCGTCTCGACGACGAGCACCTCCTTCCCGCGATGGAACTCCCAGTCGAACACGCGCCCGTCCTGCGGGTTGATGTACTGGAGGCACTCATGTCCCGCCAGGTCCTGCGGGACCTTCGGCCGGCCGTGGCGCTTCAGGTAGGCGGGCGCCGCCACCGTCAGCACGCGCGTGTTCAGCAGCAGCCGCGACGACATGCTCGATGCCGGCTGCGGCCCGAAGCGCACGGCGACGTCGACGCCTTCCGCCACCAGGTCGGCCGCATCCGGCACCGGCACCATCTTGAGTTCCAGCTCCGGATGGCGCGCGAGGAATTCGGGCAGGCGTGGCGCCAGCACGTAGCGCACGAACAGCGGATTCAGGCTGACGCGCAGCACGCCGCGCACCTGTGCCGCCGCGCCCGCGACCGCGTCCGCCGCTTCCTCGATGCCCGACAGGTGCGGCGCCGCCAGTTCGTACAGGCGCGTGCCCTCGCCCGTCAGGCGCAGCGCGCGCGTCGTCCGCTCCAGCAGCCGCACGCCGATCTTCGCCTCCAGCCGCGCCACCGAGCGGCTCACGCCCGACGCCGACAAGCCCAGCACCTCCGCCGCGCGCGTAAAACTGCCCGTCTCGACGACGGCCGCCAGCACGCTCATCTCCGCCAGCAATCTCCCGTCCATGGCTCACCTTTGAATTTCGTCATAAATGATTTGCATGCCACCATCTTAATCAAAAATCGATGGCGCCCTATCTTGTCGTGGATGCCGCGCACCCCGCGCGGCCCGATCAAGGAGCCCGACATGACCCGCCCCATCCTCTTCAAGAACGGCACCATCGTGACGATGGACGCCGCCGTCCCCGACCTCGCGACCGGCGACGTGCTCGTCGACGGCGACCGCATCGCCGCCATCGCGCCCGCGCTGCCGGAAGGCGACGCCGAGATCATCGACGCCACCGGCTGCATCGTGCTGCCCGGCCTCGTCGACGCGCACCACCACGCGTGGCTGGGCGCCCTGCGCCGGCTGATGCCGGACGTGGACGACCTGTTCGCCTACATCGGCGTCGTCGCCGAGACGCTGGGCCGGCACTACCGCCCGCGCGACATGTACCTGTCCACGCACCTGACGGCCATCGCGTCGCTGGACGCCGGCATCACGACGATCGTCGACGCCTGCCACGGTTCGCGCGGCCCGGACCACACGGACGCCGCCCTCGACGCACTCGCCGCGAGCGGCATCCGCGCGCTGCACATGGTCGGTCCGGCGATGGACAAGGGTGCATCCTCCGCCCACCTGCCGGGCGACCTGGAACGCCTCGCGCGCACGTGGAACGGCGACAACAGCCTCGTACGCGTGGGCCTGTTCGGCCAGTTCAATCTCGAATGGTGGCAGGCCGCGCGCCGCCTTGACATGCGCATCCTGACGGAATTCATCGGCGACCTCGCCACGCTCGGCCCCGAGTTTTCCGAACCCGGCATCCTCGGCCCGCACAACATCTTCAATCACTGCACGCGGCTGCCGGAAACGACGTGGCGCCGGCTCGCGGACGCCGGCGTCAACGTCACCGTGAATCCGCGCTCGGACGCGCTGTTCGGCTTCGACGACGACAGCTTCGCGTACCAGCGCGCGGTCGACCACGGCCTGGCGCCGGCGCTCGGCATCGACCTCGATACCGCCTTCGGCAGCGACATGTTCGGCGAGATGCACGCCCTGTTCCACCAGCAGCGCGCCGCCATGCGCAACCGCCGCTTCCGGGGCGAGCAGGACGTGCCGGCCCCGATCACGGTGCGCGCCGTACTGGAAGCGGCGACGGTCAACGGCGCCCGCGCCGCCGGCCTGGAAGGCGTCACCGGCACGCTGGCGCCGGGCAAGCAGGCCGACATCATCATGGTGCGCACGAACGGCGCCGCCGTGTTCCCGGTGACGCATGCCGTCGGCACGATCGTGCAGGCGGTCGAGCGGGCGGACGTGGACACGGTGATGGTCGCGGGCCGGCTGCGCAAGCGCAACGGCACGCTGCTCGGCGTCGACCTCGACCGCCTCGCCGCCGACGTCACGGCGTCGCGCGACCATCTGCTGGCCGCGGGAGGCATGCATGTCGGCCGCTGAAACGTTGTCGATGCCGTCGGCCCGCCGCGACCGTCCGGCGCCGGCCGTCATCGCCGCGCTGTTCTGCGGCTGTCTGGCCGTCGGCCTGCCGCTGCCCGTCGTGCCCCTGTTCATCCACGACAGTCTCGGCTTCGGCAGCGCCGTCGTCGGGCTGGCCATCGGCATCCAGTTCCTCGCGACGGTGGCCACGCGCGGCTACGCCGGCCGCGTCGCCGACGTGCACGGCGGCCGCCGCGCCGCGCTGCAGGGCGCGCTGTGGTGGGCGCTCGGCGGGCTGCTGTACCTCGTCGCGACCTTGCCTGGCCTCTCCGCCGGCGCCAGCCTGGCCATCCTCGTCGTGGGCCGCCTGGCCGCGGGGTTCGGCGAAAGCCAGTTCGTCACGGGATGCGTGGCGTGGTCGATCGCGTCGGTCGGGCCGCAGCGCGCCGGCATGTCGATGTCGTGGACCGGGATTGCCATCTTCGCCGCGCTGGCCGTCGGCGCGCCGGCCGGGATGGCGCTGTTTGCGCGCTCCGGTGCGGGCGCCACGATGCTGGCGTGCGTGCTGTCGCCGCTGCTGGGCGGCGCCATCGCACTCGCTGCGCAGCCGTACGCAATGGCGGCGGGGCCCCGGCTGCCGTTCCACCGCGTGCTGGGCCAGGTCTGGCGCGAGGGCGCGGGCCTGATGCTGTCCGGTGCCGGCATCGCGGGGCTGACCGCATTCGCGTCGCTGTACTTCGCGCTGCGCGGCTGGGGTCACGCGGGGCTCGTGATGACCGCGTTCGGCATCGGCTTCATTGCCGTGCGCCTCGTCCTCGGCCACCTGCCGGACCGCATGGGCGGCTACCGCGTGGCCCTGTGGTCGCTCGCCGTCGAAGCCGCCGGCCAGGTCATGCTGTGGCAGGCGCCAACGGAGGCGGCGGCACTGGCGGGCGCCCTCGTCACGGGCCTCGGCTGCGCGCTCGTGTTCCCGGCCCTCGGCGTGGAAGCGCTGAAGCGCGTGCCGCCCGCCAACCGCGGCAGCGCGATGGGCGCCTTCGTCGCCTTCCTCGACATCGCCTACGGCCTCGCCGGCCCGGCCGCCGGCATCGTGGCGGGCCGCTTCGGCTACGGCGCCGTCTACCTGCTCGGCGCCGGCTGCGCGCTGGCCGGCGCCCTCCTCGTGCGGCGCCTGGCGTGAGCCTGATTCAATGCGCGTATTTGCGCTGGACGTCGTCGTAGAACTGCTTCATGGTCCAGAACGCGAGCTTCTTCTTGCCGGCGTCCGTGACCAGGCCCTTACGGTTCCAGAAGTCCTGGTAGTACGGATGCTGGCGGCGCGGCGAGCGGAAGTCGACGAGCACCCACGGCGTCATCCCGCGCAGGCCCGGGATCGCGGACAGCATCTTGAACTGGTTGCGGTACAAGGTGTCCTGGTATTCCTCGCTCCAGCGCGTGTCGGCGTCGGCGTGGTAGCCGCCCAGCGCCTCGGCGCCGAATTCCGTGACGACGACCGGCTTGTTGTAGCGGACGTCGAAGCGGTAATTCAGCATCTCCGCGTTGCTCGCCCAGTACCAGCCGGCGTACTCGTTGAAACTGGCGAGGTCGAGGTAGTCCGCGAGCGGATCCTCGACCGTGATGTCGCTGCCCTTGCGGTGGATTTCCAGCGCGGCCGCCACGAGGCGCGTGTCGTCCAGCGCGCGCGCCGTCTTGGCGAGATTGCTCATGAAGGTATTGCGCGGGCCGCCGATCGGCGTCTCGTTCCCCACCGACCAGACGACGACGCTGGCGCGGTTCTTGTCGCGCGTGACGAGGTCCGTGAGCTGCGCGTTCGCGTTGGCGTAGGTGTCAGGATTGGTCCACGAGATCGTCCAGTACACGGGCACTTCCGCCCACACCATCAGGCCCATCTCGTCGGCCAGGCGGATCATCTCTTCGCTGTGCGGGTAATGCGCGAGCCGCACGTAGTTGCAGTTCATCTCCTTGGCCCACTGCAGCAGCATGCGCATGTCGCCGGCGCCGCGCGGACGGCCCGGGATCAACGGATTCTCTTCATGCATCGAGATCCCGCGCAGGAACACGGACTTGCCGTTCAGGAGGATGTCCTGGCCGCGCGTCTCGATGGTGCGAAAGCCGATGCGGTCGACGACCCTGTCGCCGCCCCCACTGAGTTCCACGGTGTACAGCTTCGGCTGTTCGGGCGACCAGTACGTCAGTTTGTTGACGGGGAAGTTCAGCGCCGCGCGGCCGTTCGCGTCCGTGCGCACGGTCGTCCTGATGCCCGCCTCGGGAATGCTGACGGTCACCTGCTGCGCCTTGCTGTCCCCCGCCATTTGAATGAAACCTTCGATGCGGCGCGCGTCGCCTTTCGCCAGCTGCACCTTGTAGTCGGCGATGTACGTAGCGGGCAGCTCGGCCAGCAGCACGTCGCGCGTGATGCCGCCGTAGTTCCACCAGTCCGTGTTCACGGTCGGGATCTCGTCCTGGTGGCGCGTGTTGTCGGCCTTGACGACGACCACGTTGCGGCCTTTCGCCAGCTTGTCCGTCACGTCGAACTGGAACGGCGTGAAGCCGCCCTTGTGCATGCCGAGTTTTTTACCGTTCAGGTAGACGTGCGCCTCGTAGTTGACGGCGCCGAAGTACAGCGCGTAATGCTTGCCCGGCTTGGGATCGGCCTGGAACGCCTGGCGCAGCCACACGGTCCCCTCGTACAGCTGCAGCTTTTCCGCCTGCGAGTTCCAGTCGCCCGGCACCTTCATCGTGGGCGCGTGGTCGAAGTCGTACTCGACCCACTCCGTCTTGTCCTTCGGCTTGCGGTCGTCGTAGAAGCCGCCCTTGCCGCTGTCCGACTGGTCGAACGGCATGTGGCGGTAGTCGTAATAGCCGTTCTCGTACGGGTCGATGATATAGCTCCAGCGGCCGTCCAGGCTCACGTGGCTGCGGGCGTAGATGTTCTGCGTGGGCGCCATCAGGCTGCTGGCGCGGGATGCCTTCGATGGCTGGCCGGCCAGTTGGACGTCGACAGAATCGGTGGAGTGCGCGGCAGCATGCGCGGCGCAGGCCACCAGCGTCAATACAGAGAATTGCAGCACGGCCGTCAGCCGGACGAACGGGTGTGTCATGGCGTCTCCTGATTGTTATTCAGGGAATGGTAGCGCTGTCATCGCTCAGCTGCAAGATTTACAAGCCGTGCGTTATACTCGCGGGATAAGGGGTGTTCACGCCATGTCGGCGTGACAGGTGTTACGCGCTGGTCGGGCCGCCACGCGGCCTTGTCACGACCCTATGCTCATACCCACGACCCTGCAAATGATCGGTGCCGCGCTGTTCGGCGTGGCCGTCCTCCACACCTTCTCCGTCAAGTATTTCGAGCGCCTCGCGCACACGCACCCGCGCCATGCCGGCATCTGGCACCTGCTCGGCGAAGTGGAAGTCGTGTTCGGGTTCTGGGCGATGGTGCTGATGCTGTTCATGTTCGGCGTCGCCGGCCGCCACGAGTCCGTGGCCTACCTCGAGTCGCGCAACTTCACGGAGCCGATGTTCGTGTTCGCGATCATGGTCGTGGCGGGGAGCCGGCCGATCCTCGACTTCGCCCACCTGCTCGTGCGCAGCGGCGCGCGCCTGCTGCCGCTGCCGCGGACGATGGCCCTGTGCTGCGTCGTGCTGTCCCTCGTGCCGCTGCTGGGCGCCTTCATCACAGAGCCGGCCGCGATGACGCTGGCCGCGCTGCTGCTGCGCGACAGCGTGTTCGCGCGCGCCACGGGCCCGCGCCTGAAATACGCCATCCTCGGCGTCCTGTTCGTCAACGTCTCCATCGGCGGCACCCTGACGCCGTTCGCCGCGCCGCCCGTGCTGATGGTCGCGTCCACGTGGGGCTGGGACCTCGGCTTCATGCTGCAGACTTTCGGCTGGAAGTCCGCGCTGGCCGTCGTGACCAACACGATCCTGCTGCTCGTCGTGTTCCGGCGCCCCTTCCTCGCGCTGGGCGATACGGCGGATGCCGCGGCCGATCCGGTGCCGCTGCCGGTCATCGCGACGCACCTGCTGTTCCTCGTGCTGATCGTTGTCTTCGCCCATCATCCGCAGGTCTTCATGGGCATCTTCCTGTTCTTCCTCGGCTTCACGGCCGCCTACCAGCGCTACCAGGACAACCTGATCCTGCGCGAGGCGCTGCTCGTCGCCTTCTTCCTGGCCGGCCTCGTCGTGCTGGGCGGCCTGCAGGCCTGGTGGCTCGCGCCGCTGCTGACCAGCATGAGCGCCGACGCCGTGTTCTTCGGCACCACCGCGCTCACGGCCATTACCGACAATGCCGCCCTCACCTACCTCGGCGCCCAGGTGCCCGGACTCAGCCTCGCGTACAAGACCGCCCTCGTCGGCGGCGCAGTCGCGGGCGGCGGCCTGACCCTGATCGCCAACGCGCCCAATCCGGCCGGCGCCGCGATCCTGAGAGACAGCTTCCCCGACCGCGCGATCAGTCCCCTCGGGCTGCTCGCCGCCGCAACACCGCCCACGCTGATCGCGATGGCGGCCCTGCACTTCCTCTGATCCCTGACCTGGAGACGCAAGCAATGAACGACCTGGTGAACGCCATCAACGGCATCGTATGGAGCCCGGCCCTGATCGCCCTGTGCCTGGGCGCCGGCCTGTATTTTTCGGTGCGCTCGCGCTTCCTGCAGGTACGCCACATGCGCGAAATGGTGCGCCTCATGATGGAAGGGAAAAGCTCGGCCGAGGGCGTATCGTCGTTCCAGGCGCTGGCCATGACCTTGGCGGGCCGCGTCGGCACCGGCAACATCGCGGGCGTCGCGACGGCCATCACGTTCGGCGGCCCCGGCGCCGTGTTCTGGATGTGGGCCGTGGCCTTCCTGGGCGCCAGCTCCGCGTTCGTCGAGTCCACGCTCGGCCAGGTCTACAAGGAACAGATCGACCGCGAGTTCCGCGGCGGGCCGGCGTTCTACATCGAGAAGGGCCTGGGCATGAAGTGGTATGCCTGGATCTTCGCCGTCGTCACCGTGTTCGCCACCGGCGTGCTGCTGCCGGGCGTGCAGGCGAATTCGATCGCGGAGGGCCTGCGCAACGCCACCGGCATCGACGCCAACGTCACCGCCGCGCTGCTCGCCATCGCCCTCGGCTTCATCATCTTCGGCGGCGTCAAGCGCATCGCCCACTTCGCCGAAATCGTCGTGCCGTTCATGGCGCTCGCCTACATCATCGTCGCCTGCGTCATCATCTTCCTGAACTGGCAGCAGCTGCCGGGCGTGCTCTCGCTGATCTTCAGCTCGGCCTTCGGCCTCGATGCCGGCTTCGGCGCCATCGTCGGCATGGCGATCCAGTGGGGCGTCAAGCGCGGCGTCTATTCGAACGAAGCGGGCCAGGGCACCGGACCGCACGCCTCGTCCGCCGCAGAAGTCAGCCACCCGGCCAAGCAGGGCCTCGTGCAAGGCTTCTCGGTCTACATCGACACGCTGTTCGTGTGCTCGGCGACGGCCTTCATGTTGCTGATCACCGGCCAGTACAACGTCGAAGGCCCCGACGGCACCGCGATCCATACGGGCGTCCACGGCGTGGCCTCGGGCCCGGGCTACGTGCAGACCGCGCTGGAAAACGTGATGCCGGGCTTCGGCTCGCTGTTCGTCGCGCTGGCCCTGCTGTTCTTCGCCTTCACGACGATCGTCGCCTATTACTACATCGCCGAAACCAACATCGCCTACATCAACCGCACCGTGCACCGCCCGTGGATGACGCTCGTGCTCAAGGTGTGCATGATCGGCGCGACCGTGTACGGCGCCGTGAAGACGGCCGACGTGGCCTGGGCGCTGGGCGACCTGGGCGTCGGCCTGATGGCCTGGCTGAACATCGCCGCGATCCTGCTGCTGCGTAATGTGGCCTTCAAATGCCTGCGCGACTACGAAGCGCAGCGCGCGGCCGGCAAGGATCCGGAATTCGATCCAGCCGCGCTGGGCATCGAGCGCGCCGATTACTGGGTCAACCGGGCTGCCGGCCGTCGCCAGCAAGGCGCGGAGACTGTCGCGGCCAAGGTGTGAACAGATCGTCATCGATTTGGCGCATGAGTGTGGCTATTTGTCCCATCGTGTCGAAACCATTTGTAGTTACGGGGAGGAACCTGCAAGAATAAATTACCATGTCGAAATTAAAGTTCTCCGAAAGCAAATCCGAAGAGCCGGGGCTCGCAGCGCTGGCGCAAGGATTACGTCGTCTCGCCGCGGACGCCAGTGTGGAGACACTGCAGCAGGAAACGGTGGCCGTTGCGGTGTCGCTGTGCGGCGCCGAACGTGGATACTGGGCTGCCGCCGGCGAGACGGCCTGTATCGGAGACACGACCTGTTTCGCGGTCGGCGACGGCATGGTCGTGCTGGAGCATGCGCAGGCAGTCGACGCCGCGCTGCTCGACATCCTCGCCACCGCGGCGTCGATCGCGCTGACGAACGCGGCCCTGCGGGAACAGAGCCGGCAGGACCAGTCGACGACAGGACTGGCGTTCGAACGCACGCTGCTGCACACCCTCGTCGACAACATCCCCTTCCGCATCTACGCCAAGGACCGCGAAAGCCGGTTCCTGTTCGGGAATAACCGCATGGCCCGCCTGGCCGGCGTCGAAACGCCGCCGCAACTGATCGGCAAGACCGACTACGATTTCTTCCCGGCCGAGTTGGCGGCCAAATACTTCGCCGACGAAAAGCAGGTCATGGATTCCGGCCGCTCGCTGTTCGATTACGAGGAATTGGTCGAGGACCAGGACACGGGCGAATTGGGCTGGACCGTAACGACCAAGGTGTTGCTGCGTGGCGCAGACGGCGCGGTGAACGGTATCGTCGGCATCGGCTACGACGTCACGCAGCGCAAGCTCATGGAAGAGCGCCTGCGCGAGCGCACGCAGGAACTGGAAGAGGCCAATGCGCGGCTGGAAGCGGAGAAGGAACAGCAGCAGGTCCTGATCCGCAAGCTGAGCGACATGCAGGGCCAGCTGCTGCAATCGGAAAAAATGGCGTCGATCGGCCTGCTGGCCGCCGGCGTCGCCCACGAGATCAACAATCCGCTCGCGTTCATCAGTTCGAATTTCGGCGCGCTCGAACGCGACGCGAAAGACATCCTGAAGCTCATCAGCGCATTCGAAGGCGTCGAAGGGCTGCTGCCGGGCGACGCCCGCGCACCGGTCGCCTTCATGAAGGAGGACATCGGCCTGGACGACATCCGCCAGGACCTCGACGCGCTGTTCGCCGAATCGCGGGAAGGCCTGCAGCGTGTAAAACACATCGTGCAGAACCTGAAGGATTTCTCCCGGCCCGGCGGCACGGAAAAGGAAATGGCCGATCTCGAGCAGGGATTGGACAGCACCCTGAACGTGGCCTGGAACGAAATCAAGTACAAGGCGGACGTCGTCAAGGAATACGCCGGCGTCCCCGAGCTCTATTGCCTGCCCTCGCAGATCAACCAGGTCTTCCTGAACCTGCTCATCAACGCGGCCCATGCGATCGAGGGCAAGGGCACGATCATCGTGCGCACCGGCCATGACGAGAAGGTCGTCTGGGTCGAGATCGAGGACAACGGATGCGGGATCGCGCCGGCGCACCTCGATCACATCTTCGAACCCTTCTTCACGACCAAGCCCGTTGGCAAAGGGACCGGGCTCGGGCTGTCGATCGTGTACGGAATCGTGCAGGGGCACCGCGGCACGATCGCCGTGAAGAGCGAAGTCGGCAAGGGAACGATGTTCAGGGTGGCGTTGCCGCGGACGTAGCCCAGCTGCGCCGCACCGCGCCCTGTTCGGCCGCGCCCCACAACACCTTGCCGGGGTTGAGGATGTTCTGCGGGTCGAACACCCGCTTGATGGCCCGCATCAGTTCCACCGCGGGCAGCCCCGCTTCCTGCATCAGGAAATCCATCTTGTGCATGCCGATGCCATGCTCGCCCGAGCACGTGCCGTCGAGGCGAATCGCACGGGCCACCAGCCGGGCGTTGAGCAGTTCCGCGCGTTCGCGCTGCTCGGGCTTGTGCGGATCGATCAGGTAACCGAAATGGAAGTTGCCGTCGCCGACGTGCCCGACCAGCGAATACGGCACGCCCATCTCGTCCGCTTCGCGCACCGACTCGAGCAGGCATTCCGCCAGGCGACTGATCGGCACGCAGGTGTCGGTGCTGATCGCGCGGCAGCCGGGTATCGAGGCGATGGCCGCGAAATAGGCATGGTGGCGCGCCGTCCAGAGCCGCGACCGCGCTTCGGGGTCGGTCGCCCAGGCGAACGCCGCGCCGCCGTGCTCCCCCGCCAGGGCCTCGACCGTTTCCGCCTGTTCGCGCACGGAAGCCGGCGTGCCGTGGAATTCCATCAGCAGCATCGGTTCTTCGCGCAGATCGAGCTTGCTGTACCGGTTCACCATCCGCACGGTGTTCGCGTCGATCAGCTCCATGCGCGCGATCGGAATGCCGGATTGGACGATGTCGATCGCGGCGCCTACCGCGTCGGCGATGCCCGGGAACGAGCACACGGCCGCCGACTGCGCTTCCGGCAGCGGGTGCAGGCGCACGACGATCTCGGTGAACACGCCGAGCGTGCCTTCGCTGCCCACCATCAGCCGGGTCAGGTCGTAGCCCGCACTGCTCTTGCGCGCACGCGTCCCGGTATGCACGATCTCGCCCGCGGCCGTGACGAGCTGCAGCGCGAGCACGTTCTCGCGCATCGTGCCGTAGCGCACGGCATTCGTGCCGCTGGCACGCGTGGCGCACATGCCGCCGATCGACGCGTCCGCGCCCGGATCCACGGGGAAGAACAGTCCCGTGCCCTTGAGCGCCTGGTTCAGCTGCATCCGCGTCACGCCCGGCTGCACGGTCGCCGTCATGTCCGCGGTATCGATGGCAAGCACGCGGTTCATGCGGCTCACGTCCAGGCTGATGCCGCCCCGTACCGCCAGCAGATGACCTTCCAGCGACGACCCCGCGCCGAACGGGATCACCGGCACCGCGTACCGGCCCGCCAGCGCGAGCAGCGCCTGGACGTCCTCGACGTCCTCGGCGAACACCACTGCGTCGGGCGGATTCACGTCGACGAATGACGATTCGTCGCGGCCATGCTGTTCGCGCACCGCGGCGGCGGTCGAGAAGCGGGGGCCGAAGCGGGTTTGCAATTCGGCCAATAACGGTGCCGGCAGGCCCTGGTCCGGGGCTGAGGTCATACGGTCGTTCATTCCAAATTCCTGGTGATGTTGGTGTGTTCGCAAAGATTGTCTCACTACCCGACGATTTCTTTCTTGAAGGATTGCTACGCCACAGAAATTTTTCGCCAAAAAAAGTGAACTTAGGAAGTTTCCCTGCCTCAAAGCTTACTCATTAACTTGCTGAGTCAGGCTTCTCCCGATGAAAAAAACTGCTGTTTTCGCTTCCAACATCCGTGCAAACGTTCTCCTGTCCTGCAGCGCCGTCGTGCTGCTCGCAGCGGCCCCGATGGCTTCCGCCGTCGCCAAGGATTTGTATGTCTCCACGACCGGCTCCGACTCGAACCCCGGGACGCAAACCGCGCCGGTGAAGTCGATCGCGCGTGCCGATGCGCTCGCAAGCGCCGGCACCGTCATCCACGTTGCCGCAGGCACGTATCGCGTCTCCGCGCCCGCGCTGGACAACGCCGGCATCAAGACGAGCAAGAGCGGTACCGCAACCGCCCGTATCAAATTCGTCTCGGACGTGAAATGGGGCGCGAAAATCATCGTGTCGGGCACCGGCATCACGTGGGATTCGCGCGGCAGCTATGTCGATATCGACGGTTTCGACATCTCCGGCTCGGGCCGTCACGGCATCCTGGCCGCCGGCGCGAACCTCACGATGACCAACAACTTCATTCATGACCTGACCATCAGCGGCGGTTGCAACGGCAGCGGCGGCGCGGCCATCGATACCTATGGCCCGGTCGGCGGTGTCGTCATCGACCGCAACGTGGTGCGCAACATCGGCGCCTCGATGATCGGCAAGTGCAACACGGTGCAGGGCATCTACATCGCGAACGCAAACAATGTCGTCACGAACAACCTCGTCTCGGGCGTTGCCATGGCCGGCATTCAACAATGGCACGGCGCGACCGCGTCGACGATCGTCAACAACACGGTCTTCCACAGCAAGGACGGTATCCTGCTGGGCCAGGGCGATGCCGGCACGACCACGGGTTCGGCCAACAACTACGTCGCCAACAACGTCGTGTATGACAACACGACCTACGGCATCGTCGAACTGGGAAAAATGGCCGGTAACAACCGTTATGTGAACAACCTGGTGGCAAAAAGCGGCACCGCCATGCGCGTGGCGGGCAGCGTCAGCGGCACGATTTCGTCGGACCCGCTGTTCGTGGCCTACCAGGCCAACGGCACCGGCAACTATCGCCTGTCGAGCAGCTCGCCGGCGATCGACCGCGGTACGTCGACGTCGGCACCCCGGGTCGACCTGATGCTGGTGGCCCGTCCCCGCGGCGCGGCCATCGATATCGGCGCCTACGAGTTCTAAGCCGGCTGTTTACTTCGCTGGCGCGGGCGCATCCACGTGCTCATAACTGAAAATACGTGAGATGCGCCACTGCTTTCCCTGCAAGAGCATCAGATGCGAAAAGTTCGCATGCCCCGCCAGCGTCTCGGGTGCGCCCGCAGGCCGCGCATAGAACCGGTGTTCGCCGGTGACGATCGCGCCATACAGCGTCTCGCCCTGGCGCATCGGGAAGAAGCGGATCGTTCCCGGCACGGCTTCGCGACGCAATTTGACCGGCGCGCTCTTCATGCCGTCGTTCACCGCGGACAGCGCCTTCTTGCCGATTACCTTGCCGCCACGGTCGTGATAAAACTCGACGTCCTGTGCCAGCCAGGCGTTCATGCCCTCCGGGTCCGCGCGGTTGTAGGCGTCCCAGTACGCCTTGTCGGCGGCCCGTGCGCCGGCATCCCATGCGGTATCGGCTGCCGGCTGGGCCAGCGCGACGGTGGATGCCATGGCGAGCATGGCGATGGATGTCGAAACTACACCGCGCGTGAACATGAATTCTCCGGTGAAAATCCAGGAATTATATCTGTGCAGTATTCACGGGTGTTGTATCCCGCCACGCGCCATCGATACGCTCGATGCACGTCGTGATCGCCGCCTTGGCGTGACCGAGCACCGTGTATGAGGCGAAGAATTCGGTGAGGACGTTGCCGTGATCGAAGCAGGTCGCCGCGCCAATGCGGCGGCCGGTGCTGTCGTCGACGGCCTCGAACTCCAGACTCGCGCCGCCGGTTGTGACTGGCCCGACCAGCAGCAGCGTTATCGCGTTGACCATCCGATTGGGTGTTTGGAGTTCGGTCACCGCCACGCGCAGCCGTACCCGGCCTGCCGCACCCGGCGCCGCCGGGATCTTGCTCACCTGACGATGCAGTTCGGTGTCGACAAAATCCAGGACTTCGCGCTGCTGCGCATCGTCGAGTCCTTCGATGCGGCCGGAACCCGTCTTGATCAACGGATGTTCCACAACAACTTCGGCGTAGCGTCCCGGGTCGAATCCGGGCTCGCGGAACATCAATACATGCTTGTACCGCGTCGGCGCAAGCGTCTCATACGTGTCGAGAAATCCCGAGCGCGTCATGCCGTTCGTCGCGCACCCGGAAAGCGCTCCCGCAATGCACAGGAACAGTCCACTGCAGATTGATGCGCTTTGCTTGTTCATGGATGGACTCCTCAATCAAACCGGATATACGGTTTGATAATTTTGCTCGTCCACCCTTGGCGGCAGTTGGGACGCCTCAAGGGAACCACTCAATGGTTCAGTGCCAGGTACCGTCCAGCATCGCTGCAAATCCTTGCGCTCGCGGCATCCCGGCACACGTGAGCATCGTCGGTTCAACGCCGGGCGAACCCGCCGTCCACCACAGGCCATGTCCTTGCAACGCCGCCGCGGCGATGCGCTCGCCCACGTTCTCATCCAGCGCAAACCGCCACGTGCCATTCACCGGCACGGGTTGCGCATCCTTCGCCACCCCAGGCTCCGGCATGCCATCGAACTGCGCCAGCCCGAACGCCGGATCCAGCGACGCCCGCGCCAGATCCTCGACCGCGTCATACCAAGCGGCATGCTTGTGAAACCAGTCCAGCAACGGCGGCGCGCCGACAGCACCGATCATCAGCGGAAAATAGCGCCCGACGCGATCGACACTCGGCATCATCACGCCGCCCAGTCCTTCCGGCCCAAGCACCCCGGGCGCAATCGCAAACCGCCACACCGGACTGGTGAGATAGTGATTGAGCCACTGATCCCCCAACTGCTGCTGGCTCGCATGAATGCACTGCTGCAGCCACGCATCCCAGGCCGCGACCAGCCCATCGGGCAGCCCGCGCGACACGAAGTCGCCCAGGGTGGAGACCTTGCCGAAGTACCCGGTCACAGCTTGTCCACGCAGCGGAACTGTTCCAGCGCGGCGCGGCGGAACGGGTTGACGACGCTGCTCGCGGTCAGTTCCAGCGTGGCCTTGCGGCCGTCCGCATCGAACGTCACGTTGTAGCGCTCCCCCTGCGCCGTGGGCGCGACGGTGGCCTTGTCGAGCATGCGGAACCACGCCCACGGCCCTTCCGTGTGCAGCGAGCCGTGCACGCTCGCGGGCGTGACGTCGAGACGTACCTGTCCGCCGCCCTTCCCGCTCGGCAGCTGGAACGATGCCGGCGCCAGCGCGCCCGGCGCCGCGGTCAGCGCTTGCCCGTCGATGTCGAGCACGAGCTTCGTGATGGCCGGGTCGAGCGCCACCGGCTTCAGGTCGAAGCGCATCGATGCCTGGCGGCCGCCATTCGCGAAGAACGCGTCGCGGATCTTCGCGGCGCGCTGGAATTCGTCCAGCGTCGATTGCGGGATGCCGAGCGTGCCGTCGTTCGCGGTCGCGCGCCAGCGCCACTGGGCGCCGCCCATGTCGACGTATTGCGCGAGGTTCTTCGCGAAGAAGTCGTCGATCAGGCCACCCGGCGCGAACATGCGGCCGAAGTCGTCGGCGGTGACGTCCTGCGCGGCGGATTTCACGATCGGGTAGCGGCCCGCGACGGCCTGGCGGCAGAACTGCGCCGGGCCCGCCGTCCACAAGGCGTTCAGGCGTTCGCGTTCGCTGCCGGACGTGAGGCCCGCGCCGCCGTTGTCGATCGACTTCAGCATCGTGCCCAGCGGCGCCGGTTTGCCGTCCGCTTCCAGTTTGACTTTCGCCAGCGCGTCGCCCGGCGGCGGCGGCGCGCCCGTGCGCTTGGCGGCGGCGGCGCTGTCCAGGTAGACGGCGACGTCCTTCAGCATGCCCAGCGACTGGTCCAGCGGCGACGGCGTCCCCGTCGTCATCTTGTGCAGGTCTTCGAAGTGCGCGTCGACCGGGTTCGCGGCCTTCACCGGTGCGGCGGGCGCGGCATCGTCCGTGCTGGCCATCGCGCTTTCCAGCTTCTTCTTGTACGCGTCCAGCTTGCCCTTGACGGCGGCCGTGACCGATGCGGCCAGCGGTGCGCGCGTAGCCCCCAGCGTCGTCTCCTTGCTGGCCGCGACGAGGAATTTACGCATCGGCGACTCCGCGCCGGACAGCAGGTTCGTGATGCGCGCGCCCTGCTCCAGCGTGCCGAACGGACGCAGGCTCACGTCGGCCAGCAGCGCATCCCATTGCGCGATGTAATCGTCGTAGTACAGGCGCAGCACGGCCTGGCGGACCTGGTCGCGGTTGCCGGCCTGCGTCGCTTCCTGCTGCGCGAGCACCCAGCGTTCCTTCTCGACGTCGTCGACGGCTTCGTTGCTCATCTCGAGGAACTTCGCGTAGCCGGCGGGCGAGAACATGCCGTTCACGCCGCGCGTGATCGGCTCGCCGCTCTTGCGCACGAAGACGTTCGCGGCTTCGCGTCCGCCCGCGCCGGCGGGGCTGAATTCCGGCAGCTTTTCGCGCACCAGCTGGCGTTTCAGGCGGTTGTAGACGCGCTGTTCGAGCGGCATGCGCGCCAGCGTCAGGCGCGTATCGCTGATCAGTTGCGGATCGAGCCGCGGCATCGCCTGGCCGTCGCGGAAGTTTTCCATCAGCGCCAGCTCGTGCGCAGCCAGTGCCGCCTTCTGGTCGTCGCTCGCGTCCTTCAGGCTGCGCGCATCGTCGAGGGCCGCCCATGCGGCGACGGATTCGGCGTCGAAGTGGCTCGCGTCGCCCAGCATCAGGTAGACGCGCAGGACTTCGTACAGGTATTCGGGGCTGTTGGCCGCGCTCCTGCGCAACTGCTCTTCCATGCGCTGCTGCAGGCGCGGCAGCAGCGTGTCCTGCAGCACCTTGCGGTAGGCGATGCGCGCGGCTTCGCCCAGCTTGTCGCCCTGGTACAGGCCGAAGCGGTTCAGCAGGGGCGCGCCCTTGTCGCGGTCGTCGTAGCCGCCCGGCAGCGTGCGCAGCGCGTCGAGCACGGGCAGCAACTGCACCGTCGATCCCTGCGCGGGCAATGCGGCCACCTGTTTGGCGATGTCCGCCGATTTCGCTTCCATGTCCGCGACGTACGCGCGGTTGCGCACATAGCTCGTGATCATGCCGGCACCCAGCAGCACGAACGCGACGGCGATGGCCCCGACCGCGCCCCACTGGATCATGCGCCGGCGCTGTTCCAGCGCGTGGTTCACCCCGGCCAGTTCGGCCTCGGGGAAGATCACCTGCTGCAGCAGATGCGTGATGAAGTAGCTGCGGCCGCTGGCGGCGTTCGGCGCCAGCGCTTGTCTCTCCAGCCCGAACGACGCGGCCATCGCGCTCATCACGCGGTCCAGCGGGCTGCCTTCCTGCGTGCCGCTGCTGAAGTAGACGCCGCGCAGCAGCGCCTGGCGTTCGTAGCGGTTCGATGCGAACACGTCGTCCAGGAAGCGCTTCAGCACATCCTCGATACCGGCGAACTGCTGCGGGAAGCTGTAGACGAGCGCGCGCTTGTGCGGGTCGCGCTCCTGCTGCATGCGCGCGAGCACGCGTTCCTGCAGGCGCTGTTCCAGCTGCTCGAATTCGGCGGGAAACGCGGCCAGCGCGGCGTCGCCGTCGATCCCGTCCTGCAGCGGAAACGTCATGCCCCACACCTGCGCGCGCTCCTCGCGGCCCAATGCATCGAAGAATTCGACGAAGCCGCCCAGCAGGTCGCACTTCGTCACGAGCACGTAGACGGGGAAACGCACGCCCAGCTGGTCGTGCAGTTCCTTCAGGCGGTCGCGGATCGCCTGCGCCTGCGCCTGCCGCCCGGCTTCCGTGTCCTGCAGCAGGTCGCTCACGGGCACGGTGACGATCACGCCATTGATGGGACGGCGGCGGCGGTATTTTTTCAGCAGTTGCAGGAAGCCCGTCCACGCGGCCTTGTCGGCGCCCGCGTTGCTGTCCTGCGTCGTGTAGCGGCCGGCCGTATCGAGCAGCACGGCGTCGTCCGTGAACCACCAGTCGCAGTTGCGCGTGCCGCCCACGCCTTTGACGCCACCTTTACCTAGTGCGTCCGCGAGCGGGAACTTCAGGCCGGACTGCGTCAGCGCTGTCGTCTTGCCGCTGCCCGGCGCGCCGATAAACATATACCACGGCAGCTGGTACAGGCCGCCCTTGCCGCCCGTCTTCGCCTTCTTCAGGATCGCGATCGCGTCCTGCATGCGTTTATTTAATTGCGCCACTTCGGCGGTGCCCTCCTCGGGGGCAGGCGCCGGTTTCGCATCTTCTCCGGCCACGCTCTTCATCAACTCGCGGTTGGCGCGCCACGCCTTGAACCAGCGCCAGCCCAGCCAACCGGCCCACACTGCGAAGACGATGAAGATAAAGGTCCAGCGCACCGTCTCCGATGCGAACGGATAGTGGCCGTCGTAGGACACCAGCGGTAACTCGAACCAGATGACCAGGGCGAGCAGCAGCGCGCCCAGGAAGGCCAGCACGGCGGGCTTGATCAGCCAGGTGAAGAACTTTTTCATTGCGGTTGTCGTGTTGGTCTCAAGGGGCGGTGGCAGGCGTCAGCAGGACGATCTCCACGCGGCGGTTGCGCGAGCGGCCGGCCGGCGTGTCGTTCGTCCCGAGCGGTTCGGAGTCGCCGCGGCCTTCCACGCTGTAGCGCGCTTCCGGGCCGGCGCGTTCTGCCAGCAGGTCGCGCACGGCGGTGGCGCGGGCCTTCGAGAGTTCGTAGTTGGACGGGAAGCGCGCCGACAGGCCGGGCTGCGTGTTGTCCGTATGGCCCACGACGATCACCTTGCCGGGCACCGTTTTGAGCGCGGCGCCGATGCGGCCCAGCAGGCCGAGGTACGCCCCGGAGACGTCGCCGCTGCCCGACGCGAACACGCCGTCGCCGCGCAGGGTGACGACCGAGCGGTCGGCGCTGTCGACGACGGTGACGAGGCCTTGCGCGATCTCGGGCGCGAGGAACCCCGCGAGACGCGGCACGGTCGGCGCGGGTGCGGCCGGCGTCGCGACCGGCGGCGGCGCCGTCTTCAGCGACAGCAGGTTTGCGAACACGGGGTCGGACGCGTTGCCCAGCCGGTGGCCGAGGAAGAGCTGCAGCAGGATCAGGATGACGGCGGCGCCGGCCGCCATGATCCACACCGGGACCATGCGCCACAGCGGCTCGCCCTTGCCGGTGGCGCCCTTCCAGTGCGGCGACAGCTCGGTTTCGACGGACGTCTTCTGCTGTGCGATCAGCTGTTGCAGGCGTTCGCGCAGCGCGTCCAGCTGGCTGCGGCCGTTGTCGATGACGCGGTAGCGCCCTTCCAGCCCGAGCGCGAGACACAGGTACATCAGCTCCAGCGCGTCGACGTTGTCCTTCGGCGACTGCGACAGCTTTTGCAGGATCAGGAAGAATTTCTCGCCGCCGAACGCCTCGTTATGGAACGCGACCAGCAGGCTGCGGCTGGCCCACACGCCGCCACCGCCCCATGGCGTCGACGAGATGGTCTCGTCCAGCAGGGTGCACAGCGCATAGCGCGCGGCCGCGATCTGGTCGTGGTTCACGTGCGCGGCCTTGGCGGCCGCTTCGAACGTCTTGATCGCTTGAATCAGCTGCATGCGCAGCGCTTCCACGTCCGGATGCGACGCCATGCGGCGCAGCGGCGGCACGAGGTCGAGCAGCGGGTTCGCGGCGCGCACGAGCGGATTCAGGCCCACGCCGTGCAGCTGCGCCGGTGCGCCGGCAGGTTGGGGACGTGGCGGCTCGGAAGCCGGCGGCTGGCTGGGCGCCGTGCGGCGCCCGCCGGGTGCGGGGACCAGCACGGTGCGGTCGGGGTCCTGCATGGGGTTCACGGGATCGCTCAAGCGGTCCTCCTGCTCATTTGCTTACTTGGCTTACTTGGCTTACTTGCGGATGGCCCAGAACTCCATCTGCAGGCCCGGGTACTCGTTCGGGATGTGCATCGCGAAGCCGACGGAGTTCTGCAGCTGGGTCCAGTGCTCGCCCGCCTTGTCGAGTTCAAAATAGGTATAGCCGGCGTGGAACGGCAGCTGGCGCGGCGCCACGGGCAGCGCGCGCAGGGCGATGCCCGGCAGCTGCAGGTTGACCAGGTCGCGGATCTTTTCGATCGACCCGATCTTGACCATGGCCGGGAAGCCGCTGCGCACGGCTTCCGGCGGCATGTGCGCGTTCACGGCGAGCACGAACGTCGCGGTGCGCAGCAATTCCTTGTCCGGCACGACGGCCACGCGGATGCCGAACTGGCGCTCCTCCAGCGTGAGCGCGACGGCGCGCGGGTCGACGACGAGCGACAACGCCGCACGCACGTCCTCGATCAGCGGCGCAAAGCTTTCGTTCAGCCGGTCGTGGCGGTACACGGGATACGCGGCGGCGCGCTTGTCGGGGCGGCTGAACGTCGACAGTTCGCCGGCCAGTTGCGCCAGTTCCGCATACAGCCGCTCAGGATGCAGGCCCGTCATGCCTGCCAGGTGGCCGAACAGCGGCAGGCTGCGGTTCAAGAGCTGCAGCATCAGGAAGTCCGCGATCTCGGCGGCGCCGGCGACGCCGGGCTGGCTCAGGCGTCCGGCCAGCGCCTGCGCACGCTGGCCCAGCAGGCCGACCAGTTCATCGGCGAAGGCCGACAGGCGCGGCGCGACGCGGAAGTCCAGGCACGGCGGGCAGTACGCCGGATCGAGCACGACGCGGTTGTCCGGCCGGCGCTCGATCACGCGCGCGATGCCGAGGGTCGTGTATGCGTTGACGACGTCCTTCTCCAGCGCGACGCGCAGGCGCAGGCTGCCCACCTGCATCAGCGCGCTGTTGTCGAGGCCATTGCTGTCCATCGCCTCGTAGTCGACGGGGCGGTGGCGCGCGAAGTTGTCGGGGCCCGGATCGTCGCCGGTCTCCGCGATGCCCATGCGGCGCAGCGGCAGCGCCAGCACGATCAGCGCGTCGCGCGCGTCCTCGGGGATGTCGAGCGGCTCGGGCAGCGCGTCGTCCTGCGGCAGGTTCAGCGTGGTGCCGTCCGGGAGCACGGCGCTCGCCGCCAGCAGCGCGAGCTTGCCCTGGGCGAGCAGCTGTTCGTCGATGACCAGCTTCGTGAAACCCCACGCGTAAGCGCGCACGCCCGCGACGCGTTGTTCGATCACGCTGTGCAGGTAGCGGTCGTGCTGTTGCAGGTGCTGGGGCTGCAGCAGCATGCCCTCCGACCAGATGACTTTACTATTCCAGGACATTCGTTGGCAGTGGTTGGAGTATCGGTTGATGGGAAGTCAGCGGCGCGCCTGGCGCAGCCGCGCGACCTGTTCCTCGTAGGCCTTGCCGAAGGCTTCGCCGAACAGGCGGTGGAAATCGCTGTCCGCCTCGCTGGCCATCTGTGTGTACAGCTCGACCATGCGGTCCCACATCTTGGCCTTGCGGTTCGCAGCGAGCATCTTGTCCATCACGGTCGGCACCTGCAGCCGCGCCTCGATGGCGGCCGGGTCAAAGCGCGCGAGCACGCCTTCCAGCGCCGCGCGCATGCCGGCCATGATCGCCAGCTCGTGCGCCTTCAGGTCGTCGAACGCGTTGGCGAACGCGCGCGCCGGCTGCATATAGCCCGGCATCGTCCCGTTGATCATCTGCGTCAGCGCGCTGTCGGCGTCCGGGAAGAATTTCAGGGGATTGTTGGCGGCGGCCGAAATCATCGTCATGTCCAGGCGGCTCTCACGCTTGGTCATGGCGCGGCCCATCAGCACGCCCATCGTGCCTGCCGTCGCTTCGCGCAGCATGGCGCCGGCCAGCTCCGCGATCTCCTCGGCGCTGCGCTTCGTGTTCAGTTCGGAGAGGCCCAGGCCGCGCATCAAGGCCTGGATCACGGGGTCGTCAGCGGCCGCGGTGCCCGGCGCGCGCGGTGCGGCTTGCACGGGCGATGGTCGCGGTGGCGGTGGCGGTGGTGGCGGCGGGGGGGGCGGTGCCGCGGGCACGGGCGGCTCGGCCGGCACGAACGCGGTTGCTTCGGCTTCTTCAACCGGCAGCGGCGCCGGCGCCGGTGCGGCCTGCACGCGCGGCGGCAGGAAGTCCGCCAGCGGATCGTAATCGTCCGGAATCGCCATCGCCGCTGCGGCCTGCGCCTGCGGCTGCGGTGCCGCCACGACCGGTGGCGGCGCAAACGGCAACTGCTCCGGCGGCACGTGATCGCTCTCGGCGCCGCGCCAGGCCGGTACGCTCTGTGCGGGCGCCGGTGCGGGGCTGCCGAACAGGTTCAGGCCGAGCGGATCGAAACTCGGGTTCAACGGATCGCCGCCCACGTCCAGGATGCCGGCATTGGCCAGCGAATCGTCCGGATTCATGGGCAGGTCGGGCGTGACAGGCGGCGGTGGCGGCGCGACCTGAAGGGGCGACGGCGGTGGTGCCGCAGGCATGAACGCCGTCGCCTCGCTCTCCACGCTCGCGAGCAGCTGATAGTCGCCGATGGTGACGCGGTCGCCGTCTTCCAGCTGCACGGAGCGGCCGGCGCCGACGGGGCGGTCGTTCACGAGGCTCGGATTGCTGCCGACGTCGACGAGCCAGAAGCCCTCGTCGCGGTATTCGACGCGCGCATGCAGGCGCGAGATGTACTTGCCGGGATCGTCGAGCACCAGGTCGTTGCCGGGCGCGCGGCCGATGGCGCCGCCCAGCTGGTCGAAGCGCCGCGTCAGCGCCTGGGCCGGCGCCGCATTGCGGTACATGTAGACGCTCAGTGTGATGGGCATTGGGGTCCTGGAGGAATCGATCGATTATACAGTTGCATGGTGACTCAACTCCGCCCCACGTCCTTCAAAAAGCGCGCCCGTTCCTGCGGATCCGGCAGGTTTTCGGCCAGCAGCCGATAGAACTCGTCGGCATTGCCCGTCATCTTGGCCGCGCGCTTGGCCAGCACCTTCGCGATCGGGCCCACATACACGGCCAGCTTCATCTGCGCCGCCTCCATCTGCTCGGGGCTCAGTTGCAGCAGCGTCGGCATGCCCGTCATCTGCGTCAGTTGCGTCTTGGGCGCACCGGCCTGGCTGCGGCCGCTCATCGTGGCCAGCGTGGACAGGCCGTGCTTCTTCTTGATCTCGCGGACGCTGTCCTGGAACTGCGTGCGGCCCGCATCGGAAGCGATGTGCGGCAGCAGCCGGTTGCACAAATCGTCCAGGTCGACCGCGTCGCGCGCCGCGTTCTTGAGCACCAGTTTCGCGACGGGGCCGATCTGCGTCGACAGCGCCGTCTGCAGGTCCGGGGCCAGGCCGTGCAGCCATTCCGGGGCACTGGTCAGGCTGGACGCACTGCCCGTCGCCGGCATGCTCTGCGACGCACCGGTGGGATGCGCGGGCCGCGCCGGCTCGGGCACGGCCGGACGCTGGAATGCGAGCACGGTGCGCTCGTTGTCCTCGTCGGTGAGCGGCACGCCGCCCGTCTGCTGCATGTAGGCGGCGTTCAGCGCGTCCAGGAACGCTTGCGCATTCGGGTAGCGGTCTTCGATGCGCTTGGCCATCGCCTTCGCGAGCACCGCGTCGAACGCGGGATTCAGCGACGGCTGGCGCTCGCTCGGGCGCGGCGGCATCTCGTGGATGATCTGGTGCATGACGGTCGACGCCGGCCCGCTGAACGGCCGCACTCCCGTCAGCATCTGGTACAGCACGATGCCGACGGCGAACAGGTCGGAGCGGCCGTCGACGGTCTCGCCCTTGAACTGTTCGGGCGACATGTAGCTGGGCGTGCCGATCACGGCACCCACCTGCGTCAGGGTCGACGACTCGATCTTGGCGATGCCGAAGTCCGTGATCTTGACCTGCGCATCGCCGGTGATGAGGATGTTGGCGGGCTTGATGTCGCGGTGGACGACGCCGCGCGCATGCGCGTAGTCGAGCGCGCGCAGCAGCTGCGTGATGCAGGTGATGCTGGCCGCGAGGTCCATCGGCACGTCCTTCACGAGGAAGGCATTCAGCGGCGTGCCGTCCACGTATTCCATCGCGATGTACGTCGTCTCGCCGTACGCGCCGAAGTCGTACACGGCGACGATGTTCGGGTGCACGAGGCGCCCCGACGCCTGCGCCTCGTTGCGGAAGCGGGCGACGATGTCGGCTTCCTGCAGGCCGTCCAGCAATTCGTGCCGGATCGTCTTGAGCGCGACCGTACGCGCGATGTCGGCGTCATACGCCTTGTAGACCACACCCATGGCGCCGCTGCCCAGCACGCCGTCGATGCGGTACTTGCCTATCCTGTCGATCGTTGCCATTTACTTTGTCCTGCTTACTCTTCCAGCATCTTCAGCGCGCTATTGAGGCTCGTACGCATGCGGTTGAACGAGCGACCCAGGCCGCTGATCTCGTCGTTGCCCTTGACGTCGAATTCGTCCGCCTCGAACTTGCCCATGCTGACGTCGTCGGCGACTGTCGCCAGGCGCTTGATGCGGCGCGTGACGAACAGGTGCACCATCACGTTGAGCGCGATGAAGACGGCGACGAACACGCCGAACAGCGACGCCATGAACGTTTTAAAAATCGAGTCGGCGCGCGCCAGCGGCACGGCCATCGGCACCGAGATCACCTGCGCGCCCACCACTTCGTTCAGCTTCCAGCCGAAGCCGTTGTTCGGGCCGTAGATGTCGACCATGGTCTTCGGCGCGTCGGCGGCCGTCGTGTGGCAGCCCAGGCAAACCGGGTCCTTGATCTGCAGCGGGCGCGCGATGTACAGGCTGCGGCCCGTCGCGGTATCGCGTTCGCCGACGAATTCCTTCATGTCCGGCTTGTTGCGCAGCGTCTGCACCACGTCCACTTCCCAGTCCGACGCCTTGTCGCGCAAATTGGTCGGGTTCAGCGTCGCTTCCTTGTACGAGAAGTCCGGGTACGACTTCAGGATCACGTTGAGGTTTTCGACGGCCGAATACGACGGCACCGACTGAGGGTGGAATTCGAACTTCATCTGGTTCTTCAGCAGCGGCTGGATCTGGCTCGCGGTGTAGCCGCGCACGCTCTTGGCCGCTTCCAGCAGCAGGCGTGCGTTCTGCACGGTTTCCTCGCGCGCGCTCGCCTTGAGCAGGCGGTCCGCGACGACGCCGGCGGCGAGGAAGCCGACGGCGAAGATCGACACGAACACCAGGTTGAATTTGGCGGCGATCGAAAGTTTCATGTTGTGTTCTCCTGATTGAATTCTTGGTGGCGCGGCGTCAGAACAATCCATTGTCCGGACGACGGGCCGGGTACAGCACCGGCTTCCAGTCGGGGCTCTGGCCGAGCTTGCGGTCGAGCTGCTTGCGGAAATCCGGGTCGGACAGGCGCGGCTTGAACCGCGCCACGAAGCGCCGGCGCGCCGGCAAGGTCGACGCCAGCCAGTCGTCGACATCGGCATACGCGGCGTCGCGTTCCTTCACGGGCGCCACCTTACCGGCATTCCTGACGCCGGGCACGCGCGCAAGGTGGTCGCGGAAGGCCGGCGGCATGGCGCTCACGAAGGCGCGCGGCGGGCGGCTCGTCACCAGTTGCTGCTTGCTGGCGTCGATGCCCGCGTATTGTTCGGTGGCGAGTTTCAATACCGTGCCGGCCCTGGCCACCTGCTGTTCGCCCTCTTCCGCGAACACGGCATCCAGACCCTCGCCCGCATGCACGATGGTCGATCCGGACGGCACGGTCACCTGCAACGCGGGCGTGACGACCACGGCGCGGCGGCCTTTCGCATACACCTTGGCCCAGCCCTGCAGCAGTTCCAGCTCGACGGGCGACTTGCCGTCGGGCGCCAGGTTCGCGACGAGCACGCGGCTCTGCGGGCCCAGCGCGACGATCGCATCC
Organism: Massilia cellulosiltytica; assembly: GCF_047325105.1. Taxonomy (NCBI): domain Bacteria; kingdom Pseudomonadati; phylum Pseudomonadota; class Betaproteobacteria; order Burkholderiales; family Oxalobacteraceae; genus Massilia; species Massilia cellulosiltytica. The sequence goes on from NZ_CP168562.1 coordinate 6,283,237, forward strand.
GCGCCCGCCTCCACCTGCGCGCCGGCGGTCTCCGTCTCGAGGATGTCGTCCTTCTGCACGGCGACCCCGCTGCCGGCCTTGTACACGGCCGCGCCGCGGATCAGGCGCAGCGGCTGGTCGGCCAGGGTCAGCACGGTGCGCGGCTCCTCGGCGCGGAGTGCAGTGGCGACGAGCATCAGGCAGGCAAAAAGAAATCGGAATCGCATGGCAGCCTCAATTGATCTTCACGAGCGCGCCTTCGATGGTCATCACGGCGCCCGACTTCACCTGCATCATCGCGCCGGCCTTGATTTCCGTGTTCGCATCCGACTGCACGGCGATTTCCACCGACTTGATGGTGATCTTGGCGGGCTCGATCTTGATGCTGCTGCCGCCGACTTTCAGCTCGATCGACGTATTCGCCTCGATGACGATCTTGTTCCCGACCTTGACGCTCTGGTTGTTGTCGACCTTGCGGGTCTCGTCGTTCTTGACCGTCGTGGACAGGTTGTTGTCGATCGCGACCGTCTGGTCGTTCTTGACGTGCACCTTGCGGTCGTTGCCCACGTCGAGGCTCTGGTCGTTGGCGATCCCGATCGTCTGGTCGCCCTTGTCCTTCTTCTCGAAGCCGACCTTCAGCGTGTCGTTGTTCTTCACGACGCGGTTGTAATCCTTCTCGGCCTGGACGAAGATCTCCTCGCTGTCCTTCTTGTCCTCGAAGCGGATCTCGTTGTAGCCGTTGCCGCCTTTCGACGTGTTCGACTTGATGGTCGATTTGGTCTGGTCGGCCGGCAGCGTGTACGGCGGCATGCTGTCGCCGTTGTAGACGCAGCCCGTCACGAGTGGCCGGTCCGGGTCGCCCTCGAGGAAGCTGACGACGACTTCCATGCCGATGCGCGGCACGAACATCATGCCCCAGCCCTTGCCGGCCCAGCCCTGCTGCACGCGCACCCAGCACGAACTCGTCTCGTCCGACTTGCCGTCGCGGTCCCAGTGGAACTGCACCTTGATGCGGCCGTACTTGTCGGTCCAGATCTCCTCGCCCGCCTTGCCGACCACCATCGCCGTCTGCGGTCCCTGCACGATGGGCTTGCGCGCCGTCGCCGGCGGGCGGTAGCTGTGCTCCTTGCCGATCGCCTCGAACCGGCAGCGGAAATCGATGCCTTCCCGTACGCCATCCGAGCGGTATTCGTTACCGGCGATCTCGGTCTCGGCCGACGTGATCAGGAAGGTGCGGTTCTCGTCGGCGCGCGGATGTTCGGACAGCGTGAACAGCGCACCTGTCGTCAGGCCGCGCGCGCTGCCGGCCGCTTCGATCCGTTCACCCTGGCCGTGCAGTGTTTCCATGCGTGCGCGGGCGAAGCCGTTGCCGGTACCCGCCTCCTGGTAGCGGCCGGGGTAATCGTAGTGTTCGTAGCTCGCCTGCGAAAACGGCGCCGCCAGCTGGGACTTGACCAGAAGGGCGCCGTTGACGCTGGACGACGCATTCTCGAAGTCGAAGTCGTTCAGCACCATCGCGCTGGGCTGGATCTCGCCGCCGGGGACCAGGCGCGTCACCGCCTCTCCCAGCGGAGCGCGTCCCTCTTCCTCGTCGCGGAACAGGATGGTGTCGTAGCCGCTCACGGCCGCGTGGGCGCCGTAGCCATCCGCCAGTACCATCGTGTGCTTGCTTTCCGCGTGCGTGAAGTAGAAGTAGATACCCTCTTCCTCCAGCAGGCGGCAGACGAAATTGAAGTCGCTCTCGCGGTACTGCACGCAGTAGTCGCGCACGGCCGGCGCAGCCGCCAGCATACCCTGGTCCAGTTCGACCGCGACGCCATACGCCTCCAGCACGGCCTTGACGATGTCGAGCGCGTCCTTTTGCTGGAAGATGCGGCAGTTGGTGGCACGCGTCAGCAGCCACAGGGTCGGGCGGACGATCGCGAGATAGGACGGTTTGCCATCGCGCCAGCCCTGGTAGGAAAAGCGCGTCACGATGCCGTTGAAATGGCGCTGCCCGCCCTCCGGCAGGTCGAGGCTCACGGTCATGCCCTTGCCCAGGATGTCGGCGATCTTGATGTCGCTCCGCTCGGAGGCGAGCTCGATGCGGAATTCCGACAGACGGCCCAGCGCCTCGCTGCATTGCATGCGCTTGAACAGCAGGACGTCGGCGCCGAGCGCGGTCTTGACGGCGACTTCGCGGTGGGTCTGGTTGGGCAGGATGGGCATGCGAAAAGCGGACGGGTTAGGGAATCATGGTCTTGACGGTGCCGGCATTCGTGAAGCCGATCACGCCGCCCCAGTTGCACATGCACTTGGAGACGTTGTCGAGCGCCGGCATGTTGGCGATGAGGACCGTGGGCGCGCCGGGCACCCACGGCGCGGACGTCGCCGGCACGCACGGCATGGGCGTGAGCACGCCCAGCGCCGCGGCGGTGGCCGCGGCCACCGTCGGATTGGCCGGCGAGTTGCACACCCCGAACGGCATGATGTTCACGAGCGGGATGTGGTCCATGATGTTGGCGGCGGGCGGGCCCTCCGCCAATACCTTGTTCTTCGGCAGGACGACGAGCGACGACGGTGCGGCACCGAACGTGCAGGTCATCATCGCACCCATGGAGACTTGGTTAGGCATTGGAAGGCACCGCCGGCGTCGTTATCCGTTTGCCACTGCGACGTCGCCCGGTTTGCTGATGACGTTCCAGGTTGCCGCGGGCGCGGCGCCTCCGAGCGGAATGCACGTCTGGATATGCATGACCAGGCCCGCCGCCGCACGATCGATGATGAGGCGCACGCCCGAGGTGTTTTGCGTCTTGTCCACGACGGTCGACGCGCGCGTGGACACGTGCAGCGATGGCGCGCCGCTGGCGGGCAGAAAACCCATCTCGCGGGTGATGGGGACGTTGATCGTCAGGCGCAGGTTGCTTCCCAAGTGGGCGGGATCGTCGAACACGGCCAGCGCGGCCTGCCCGGTCGGCGAATTCAACGCCTCGCAGGCGGCGGAGCCTTGCTGCAGCAGGTTCGGGAACGCCGACGACGTGGGCACGCTGCCGCGGGCGCGCGCGGCCCGGCCGCTCTCGCCAGGACGCAGGTTGGTACGGTCGACCATGACGGCATCCTGGGTACCGCCGCTGCCGGCCACCGACTTGGCATGCAGGATACGGGAATGCGCTGCCTGGCCGGTCACCGGCGAGACAACACCTTCGGCGCCTTGTAACATCGTGCGGACTTCGAAATATTCGTATCGTTTTGCGAAAGGCATATCAGGTCTCCAGGAGAAAAAAACTCAAGGTATGGTGGTGCCTGGATCAGGCAAACACGTAAGTAAAATTGCCGGCTTCGACACCGACGTTCACGCCAGCGACAGGCTGACCTTCGATCATCCGGTTCAGGAATGCTCGGCTCACGTCCGGCAGCATCGTATTGGTCAGGATCGCATCGATCATGCGGCCGCCCGACTCGCTCTCGGTGCAGCGAGAGACGACCAGTTTCACCACGTCGTCGCCGTATTCGAACGGGATCTTGTAGCGCGCCTCCACGCGCTTCTTGATGCGGTTCAGTTGCAGCCTGACGATCTGGCCCAGCATGTCGTCCGACAGCGGGTAGTACGGGATCGTCACGATGCGGCCCAGCAGCGCCGGCGGGAACACCTTCAGCAGCGGCGCGCGCAGCGCACTGGCCATGCCGTCCGGGTCCGGCATCAGGTCCGGGTCCTTGCACAGGCCCGCGATCAGGTCCGTGCCCGCGTTCGTCGTCAGGATGATCAGGGTGTTCTTGAAGTCGATGAAGCGGCCCTCGCCGTCCTCCATGAAGCCCTTGTCGAACACCTGGAAGAACATCTCGTGCACGTCGGGGTGCGCCTTTTCCACTTCGTCGAGCAGCACCACCGAGTACGGCCGGCGGCGTACGGCCTCCGTCAGCACGCCGCCTTCGCCATAACCGACGTAGCCCGGGGGCGCACCTTTCAAGGTCGACACCGTGTGCGCTTCCTGGTACTCGCTCATGTTGATGGTGATGAGGTTCTGCTCGCCGCCGTACAGGGCTTCCGCCAGCGCCAGCGCCGTTTCCGTCTTGCCGACGCCGGACGTACCGGCCAGCATGAACACGCCGATCGGCTTGTTCGGGTTGTCCAGGCCCGCGCGCGACGTCTGGATGCGCTTGGCGATCATCTCCATCGCATGGTCCTGGCCGATCACGCGCTGGCTCAGCGTGGAAGCGATGTTGAGAATCGTCTCCATCTCGTTCTTCGCCATGCGGCCGACGGGAATGCCGGTCCAGTCGCCGACGACGGCCGCCACGGCCTGGTAGTCGACGGTCGGCAGGATCAGCGGGGTCTCGCCCTGCAGCGCGGTCAGCTTCTCCTGCACGGCTTGCAGCTGTTCCTTCAATGCGGCGCGTTCCGCCTCGTTCTGCGCCGGTTCCGCGGCAGCCGTTTCGAGCTTCGATCCCGTGCCCTCGACCGGCTGCGCGCCGTCGCGCAGCTGCGCGCGCAGCGCCAGCAGTTCGTCGACGAGCGCACGCTCGTCGTTCCAGCGCTGCTCCAGGCCCGCCAGGCGTTCCTTCTCGGCCGCCAGCGCGACCTCCGTCTCGTGCGCGCGTGCGCCCACTTCGATGCCGATCGCGCCTTCGCGGCGGATGATGTCCATCTCGACGTTCAGCGCGTCGATGCGCTTGCGGCTGTCGTCCACCTCGGCCGGCGTCGCGTGCAGGCTCACGGCCACGCGCGCGCATGCCGTGTCGATCAGGCTCACGGATTTATCGGGCAGCTGGCGCGCGGGGATGTAGCGGTGCGACAGGCGCACGGCCGCTTCCAGCGCCTCGTCGAGGATCTGCACCTGGTGGTGCTTTTCCATCGTCGACGCCACGCCGCGCATCATGCGGATCGCGCGCTCCTCGCTCGGCTCGTCGACCTGGATGCTCTGGAAGCGGCGGGTCAGCGCCGGGTCCTTCTCGATGTGCTTCTTGTACTCGGCGAACGTGGTCGCGCCGATCGTGCGGAGCGTGCCGCGCGCCAGGGCCGGCTTGAGCAGGTTGGCCGCATCGCCCGTGCCGGCCGCGCCGCCGGCGCCGACCAGCGTATGGGTCTCGTCGATGAACAGGATGATCGGTTTCTCGCTGGCCTGCACTTCGTCGATGACGGAACGCAGGCGCTGTTCGAACTCGCCCTTCATGCTGGCGCCGGCCTGCAGCAGGCCCACGTCCAGCGCCAGCAGCTGCACCTCTTTCAGCGACGGCGGCACGTCGCCGCGCGCGATGCGCTGGGCAAAACCTTCCACGACGGCCGTCTTGCCGACGCCGGCCTCGCCGATCATGATCGGGTTGTTCTGGCGGCGGCGCATCAGGATGTCGACCATCTGCCGGATCTCATCGTCGCGGCCCACGATCGGGTCCATCTTGCCGCTGCGGGCCTGTTCCGTCAGGTCGACCGTGAATTTCTTCAGCGCTTCCTGCTTGCCCATCTGCGCCGGGGCGATCGCACCGGATGCCTCGCCGGGTGCGGCGGCCTGGAAGCCGTCGCTGGCCGCCATCTTCGCTTCCGGCGAGTCCTTCAGCAAGGTGCCGAAGCGATCGGACAGGTCATCGGCCTTGATCCGCTCGAACTGGCGGCTGATCGCGTACAGCGCGTTGCGCAGGTTGGACGTCTTGAGCATGCCGAACACGAGGTGGCCACTGCGCACCGACGATTCGCCGAACATCAGCGTGCCGAACACCCATGCGCGTTCCACCGTCTCTTCCAGCTGCGACGACAGGTCCGTCACCGACGTCGCGCCGCGCGGCAGGCGGTCCAGCGCGGCCGTCACGTCACGCGCGAGCACGGCGGCGTCCAGTTCGTAGTGGCGGATGATGCGGTGCAGATCCGAGTCCTGCAGCTGCAGGATCTGGTGCATCCAGTGGACCATCTCCACATACGGATTGCCGCGCAGCTTGCAGAACACCGTGCTGCTTTCGATCGCGCGGTAGCACAGCGCGTTGAGTTTTCCAAACAGTGCGACACGGGAGATTTCGGCCATGATCGGTTCTTTCGCGTGGGGTCAGCCCTGGCGGGCAGTCGGGTTGATCAAGAGTTGACGGGCATCGCGCACGGCCGGGCCGCTCGCGAGATAAGTGGTCCAGCCGAGGCGGCGCGCGCCCAGCGTGAGCGGAGGAACTTCGGGGCGCTTGAGCACGAGGCGCACGTCCCAGTCGAGCACCGTGCCGGCATAGCTCTTCACCCAGTCGACGACGCGCGTCATGCTGGCGCCGCCGGGCAGCATGCGCTCGTAGTCGTCGTAGTCGAGGGGGCCGATCACGAGCCGGAACTTGTGCTGGCAATCCCAGACCTTCGTTCCCAGCACGGCGGACGTGCCGAGGCGGTTGCCGCGGTCTTCCATGCCGATGCGGGTCTGGCCGTCCAGCGGGATCTTCATCCAGTGGCCGACGAACTGTTCGAGTTCGACGGGCAGCTTGAAGTACGCGCGCAGGATGGTCACGAGGCCTGCCGCCGGGCGGCGCTGGTTGGCCATCAGGCCGGCGAAGTGCAGCTTGGCGAAGTCGCCGATCTCGTCGCGTCCGCGCAGGGCCGGCGCACCGATGCCGAACAGGCTGCCCACGTAATCGGCGAAGCGGTCGCTGTCCGGGCGGTCCAGGCTGATGGCCGGGTCGGCCGCGGCGCGGGCGCGGTAGAACAGCGACACCATCCGGTGGTGGAACACGTCCATGAACGCCACCAGTGTGTGGTCGTTGTGGTTGCGGGCGCGGTCGCGCGCGTACTCCGTCAGGTGCAGCGGCAGCGGACCGTTGGCGCCGAACAGGCCGAAGAAGTTGACGGCCAGGCGCGCGCGCGCGTCGCCCGTGGCGGGCGTGAATCCGGCCACGGCGCCTGGCTCGAAATTCAGCGACGGATCGCGCCCGAAGCGCACGGCGTCGTCGCGCGGGCGCAGCGACGCGCCGATGCGCGGCTTGTCCGGATGCGCGTTCTCGAGCAGGCGCAGGGCCTGGAAGAAGTCCAGCGCGGCGCCCGCGTCCTCGAGCTGGCGTTCGACGTCTACAGGATCGCGCATGCGCCCTCCGCCGCCTTCCAGCGCATGATCTCGCCGCGGCCGACGGTGCGCACGACGGTCTCGGCGAACGAATTGATCGACACGTATTGCGTGAAGAAGTGGCTGAGCACCCCGCCCAGCACGAACGCGCCGGCGCCTTCGAACGCGCCGTCGTCCATCGTCACCGTGATCTCCAGGCCGCGTCCGAACGTGATCGGTCCCGGTGCCGGCATGCGCCGCGTGACGGTTTTCGACGAGACCGAGCGCACGCCCTCCACCTGGCGCTGGCTCGTCAGGTCGAGCGGATGGCAGTACAGCGCGAGCAGTTCGCGCAGGGCGCGCGCGCCCTGGTCCGGGTCGGTGTCCGCCAGCGACAGGTAATTCAGCGACAGCTGGTTGATGAGGCGCCATGCCACGCCGCCCTCGGCGAACGACGGGAACGGCTGGCTCGGGCCGCCCAGCACGCGCACCGACTGCACCGGCCCGCCCTGCTCCAGGATGAAATCCGTCTTGCCGACGCCGAGCGACATCGACAGCGGCAGGTCGCGGTTCGTGCACCATACGACAAGCCCCAGCTGGCGCAGGTTATGGTGGTATGGCGCTTCCCTGGCATCGACGAGCGTGATGAACGTCTCGGAACCGATGTACGACGAGCGCGGACCGCGCTGGCGCTGGCGTTGCGACAGCAGGCGCGGCTCGCGCCGGATCTGGTAATAGGCCTGGCCCGCCACGGTCGCGGCGCCCAGGTCGCGCGCGCTGTACAGCGGATGGAATTCCTGTTCGGCGTCGGTGCCGGTACCGTAGCCCGTCACGCTCTCGACCTGGTGCACCTCGAAGTCCATCGGCCGCGTGCGGTCGGGCAGCACGTGGTATTCGAACTGGTCGCCGGTCAGGTTGATGCGGTCGGCGCGGCGCTGGAACAGGTTCACGACAGGCGTGCAGTTCAGCGCAAAATTGCTGTGGTCGAGCGCCTGCTCCAGGCGGGCATCGCCGCGCGACAGGAGTACGATGATCTCGAGCTCCTGCTCCGCGCACGCGGCCACCGCGGATTGCAAGCCCGCCAGCTCGACGAACAGGAAGCGCTGCGCGAATGCGAAGTATTCCTGCAGCAGGCGATAGCCCTGGAAGCTGCGCTGCCCGCTGGGCAGCAGCGCGTCGTCCTCGGCGAAGCCGCGCGGGCGCAGGGCCGTCTTCGGCAACAGCGTGTGGCGCCCGGCCGGACGGCTGCCCGGCATCACGAGAACGCCTTCGACGGCGCCCAGCAGCTTTTCGTAGATCTGGCCCGGCATCTCGTCGCTGCCGCGCAGGTGCAGCGCGAGGCGGTCCAGTCCCAGTTTGGCGAACGGCATGCCGTTGGTGGTACGCAAGCGCAGGCGTAGTCCCGCCTTCACGTTCGCGGGCAGGCGCGCGTCGACGCCTTCGATGCGGCCGCCGTGCGTGAAGAATTTCGCTTCGACGAGTTCGACCGGCCACAGCGTGACCTCGTGCGCCGTACGGTATTCGCAGGCGGTGGCGTCGTCCTTGCCGAGGACGCTGCGCATCGCTGCGCCGCGCGGAATGCGGTAGCCCGCGTTCAGCGCCGGGTTCGCGAGATCAGGCTGCAGTTGCACGATCGCCATCGACGGCGTCGGTGCGAGGAAATGCGGGTAGACGAGTTCCGACAGGTGCTGGGTGAAGCGCGGGAACTCGGCGTCGATCTTCATCTGCACGCGCGCCGCCATGAAGGCGAAGCCCTCCAGCAGGCGCTCGACGTACGGGTCGGCGCACTCGAAGCCTTCCAGGCCGAGGCGGCCGGCGATCTTCGGGTACTGGACCGCGAACTCGCCGCCCATCTCGCGCAGGTGCTGCAGCTCCTGGCTGTAGTAGCGAAGCAGGCGTGGGTTGGTCATGTCCGTGCGCCGGAAAATTCGGTGAGGCTGATCTGCGCAAGATCGAGATCGAGTTCGGTCTTGAGGAACAGGCGCTCGGGATACGGTTGGGCCCACATGTCGGCCTGGATCTCGAACATGATCTTGCTGATCGATTCCTGCTGCGGCACGACCTTGACGGTCACGGACGAGCGGATCAGGCGCGGTTCGAAATCCCAGATGGCCTGGCGGATCGCACGTTCCAGGTCGGCCGCGCTCATGTTCGCCAGCGACGCGCCGGACATGTCGGGCATGCCGTAATTGAGGACGGAGCTCGCCAGGTGCGGCAGGCGCGGCACGTCGGAAACGGACAGCAGGTTGGTCGTGTTCAGCAGCCACGCGAGGTCGCGCAGCACGCCTTCGCGCAGGCTGCGCACCGACAACACGCGCCGTTCGCGCGACTCGACCGCCTGGTCGGGTTCATCGTCGGTGAGGCGGTCGAGCAGCGAAGGTTGCAGGCGCTCGCGCGGTGCCAGTTCAGCCATGGTCGCCGGTATTGTCGTTCGGGTCGAATTCGATCAGGCGCGCGTCCATCAGCGGAAAGTCGTTTCCGCCGTCCGTCAACATGCGCTGGCCGAGCGGAAACTCGCCGGTCCACTCGGTCTTGCGGGCCAGCTTCAGCGCGTCGTCGGACGCGTCGACGCTCCCCGGGTAACGGGTCGGGATCAGCCCGACGGCCTGGGCGCCGTTGGTCCAGGTGAAGGTAGCGGCCGTCCAGACGGCGTCGCGCAGGTCGGCCGGCGGGTCGATCTCGATGCGCGCGATGCGCATGAACGGCACCCATACGTAGCGGCCGTTGACGATCACTTCCAGCACGGGGCCCAGGCGGCCGTCGGCATCGGCCAGCCAGTCGAAGCGCGCGCCGTCGATCGCGCCGGGCGACGCGGGCGCGGCGTCGAACGCGGCGGCGCGCAGGCCGGCGGCGGCATCCGGATCGGTGGCATCCAGCTTGAGGGCTTCGGCCAGCTGGGCCATCCAGGGCTGCGGCTCGCCGAAGATCACGGGGGCGCGGCGGCCGGCAAAGATTTCGGCACGCAGGGCTTCGCACTGGATCGCCTCGCGATAGGTCTGCACCATCGGCAGCGCGCCGGCATCCATTTCGCCCGCGACGTTCAGCTGAGTCAGGGCTCGGTTCCACTGGCCCAGCACGGACAACAGCTGGAACAGGAACACGCGCAGCTTCGCGTCGCCACTGTTCTTGCGCACCGCATCCTGCAGCGCGGCGAGGGCGCCGGCCAGGTCTCCATCACGAATCAGCTGTTGCGCGAGCATCGCACGTCCCCTTGAAAATTCTGTAACCGGCTTGCCGGCCGCGCGAGGGCGGCGGCAAGCCATGCGCGGCTGTCCGATTAAACGGCCGCGTTCTCGGCGATGTTCCAGGCGAAGGTCTTGTCGCCTGCCACGGTGCCCTTGCTGTCCTGCGGGGTGTACGCGAACGTCACCTTGCCGAAGTTCAGCGTGACGTTCTCGGTCAGGCGGTCTTCGCCGCCGCTGCCGCCGGTCGAGATCGAGGTCACCAGGACTTCTTCCATGGTGATCAGGATGTACTTCTGCTGGCCTTCGCCGGCTTTACGCACCATCAGCACGGCCTTGTCGAGGTGCGAACCCTTGGCCAGGGCGGTCATCAGCGCGTTGGACGAGCTGTCGACGTACTTGGTGAACGAGATGTCCTGGAAGTTGGCCTTGCCGGCGCCGCCGCCACCGCCCATGTGGGTGGTGCCCGACTGGCTCATGCCCCAGCTCCAGGCCAGGATGTCGATGTCGCCCTTCGGACCCTGGACCTTGTCGCGCGACTCGCCCTTGATCTTGTCGCCCATGTTGATGAACATATCCAATGCCATGTCTTCTTCTCCTTGTTGGTTGTACTTCCGAATACGCGCGGACGGTTTGTTCCGCGCGGGACTTCAAAAAACGGTCAGGCTTTCGCCGACGGCAGCTTCGACACGAGGCGCAGCGACACGGTCAGGCCTTCCAGCTGGTAGTGCGGACGCAGGAAGAACTTGGACGTGTAGTAGCCCGGGTTGCCTTCGACTTCTTCCAGCACCACTTCGGCCGCGGCCAGCGGTTTCTGGGCCTTGGTCGTTTCGCTGGAGCTGCCCGGGTCGCCGTCCACGTACTGCATGATCCACTTGGTCAGCCAGCGTTCCATCTCGTCGCGTTCCTTGAACGAGCCGAGCTTGTCGCGCACGATGCACTTCAGGTAATGGGCGAAGCGGCAGGTCGCGAACAGGTACGGCAGGCGCGCGGCCAGGGCGGCGTTGGCGCTGGCGTCCGGGTCGTCGTACTCGGCCGGCTTGTGCAGCGACTGCGCGCCGATGAAGGCGGCGAAGTCCGTGTTTTTCTTGTGCACCAGCGGCATGAAGCCGTTGGCCGCCAGCTCCGCCTCGCGGCGGTCCGAGATCGCGATCTCGGTCGGGCACTGCATGTCGACGCCGCCGTCATCGGTCGGGAAGGCATGCACCGGCAGGCCTTCGACCGCGCCGCCGGACTCGATGCCGCGGATGCGCGAGCACCAGCCGTATTCCTTGAACGAGCGGTTGATGTTGACGGCCATCGCGTAGGACGAGTTGGCCCACGTGTAGTTCTTGCTGCCCTCTGCGCTGGTGTCTTCCTCGAAGTCGAATTCCTCGACCGGGTTGCTCTTGGCGCCGTACGGCTGGCGTGCCAGGAAGCGCGGCATGGTCAGGCCGACGTAGCGCGAATCCTCCGACTCGCGGAACGAGCGCCATGCGGCGTGCTCCGGGGTCTGGAAGATCTTCGTCAGGTCGCGCGGGTTGGCCAGCTCGTTCCACGACTCCATCAGCATGACCGACGGCGCGGCGGCCGCGATGAACGGCGCGTGCGCGGCGGCGGCCACCTTGGCCATCGACGACAGCAGCTCGACGTCCGGCGCGCTGTTGTCGAAGTAGTAGTCGGCCACGATGGAACCGAACGGTTCGCCGCCGAACTGGCCGAATTCTTCCTCGTACATCTTCTTGAAGATCGGGCTCTGGTCCCAGGCCGTGCCCTTGAACTTCTTGAGCGTCTTGCCCAGGTCGTTCTTCGAGATGTTCATCACGCGGATCTTGAGCATCTCGTCGGTTTCGGTGTTGTTCACCAGGTAGTGCAGGCCGCGCCAGGCGCTTTCGACCTTCTGGAACTCCTCCGTGTGCATGATCAGGTTGACCTGCTCGGTGAGCTTCTTGTCGAGCGCGGCGATCAGGCTCTGGATCGTGCCCAGCACGTCGCTGGTGATCAGGTTGGTGCCGGCGAGCGCCTGCTCGGCCAGCGTGCGCACCGCGACTTCGACCGATTCCTTGGCCTTGTCGGATTGCGGCTTGAATTCCTTTTGCAGCAGCGCGCCGAAGTCGCTCATCTCGAGCGTACCTGACTCCTGCTGGCTTTGTGCTAACGCTTCGGACATTCTGTTCTCCCGTCTTTCTTTATTCGGTGGGCTTCGGTGCGGACGTCAGCGCCTGCATCAGCGCGGGTTCGGCGAGCAGCTTGGAGATCAGCTCTTCCGCGCCGGTCTTGCCGTCCATGTAGGTCATCAGGTTGGCCAGCTGGCCGCGTGCCTCGAGCAGCTTGTTCAGCGAATCCACCTTGCGCGCGACGGCGGCCGGGGTGAAGTCGTCCATGCTTTCGAAGGTCATGTCGACGGCCAGGTTGCCCTCGCCCGTCAGCGTGTTCGGCACCTGCACCGCGACGCGCGGCTTCATGGCCTTCAGGCGCTCGTCGAAGTTGTCGACGTCGATCTCGAGGAACTTGCGCTCCGCGACCGGTGCCAGCGGCTCGGCGGGCTGGCCCGACAGGTCGGCCAGGACGCCCATCACGAACGGCAGCTGCACCTTCTTCTCGGCGCCGTACACTTCGACGTCGTACTCGATCTGCACGCGCGGTGCGCGATTGCGTGCGATGAACTTCTGGCTACTTTCTTTGCCCACGTTTACTCCTCCTTGAATGAACTACCGGCCTGCTGATTCAATAATCGTCCGACCCGCTGGACTCGCCCGGCTGGGGCCCACGGATCACATACAACTGCTGCATGCTGTCGGGCGCGAGGTTCTCCATGACTTCCATGAAGCTCATCGGCGCCAGGCGCTTGGCCCGCTCCAGCAGCATCGGCACGGGGCTCGACGGCTCGTAGCGCTGGTAGTAGGCGAGAATCTTGTCGATCATGCGGATCACGTCGGCGCGGCTGGTCACGTCGCCCGTGATGCCGGCGGCGCGCGGTGCGGCCGTGCCGCCGCCCGGTGCCGCGGCCTCGTCGCCATCGGGCGCAGCGGCCGGCGCCTCGGGCGCGGCTTGCGCGCGGCTGGCCAGCAGGTCGGCCATGCGGCGCAGCTGGCGCGTGAGCGGGGTGAGGTTCAGCGACTGGGTGCTGCCCACGTGGTGCGCGAGCGCGGCCTCCAGGCTGACGATGCTGTCCAGCGCACCGTTGACGGCGCCGGTGGCGGCCTGCATCGCGTCGTCGGACACGTCGGCCAGCGCCGCGTCGATCGATTCGGGCGACAGCGCGGCCTGCCCGTCAGGCACGGGGGCCTCGCCGTGCGCCTGCTCCAGCACGCGCAGGGTCAGGGCGCCGAGGCCGGGCAGCATGACGAAGGCCGTCTCGCGCAGCTCGCGCAGGGTCGTCGCCGGGTCGGTCAACTGGGCCAGGCAGTTGAGGCGCAGCGTGGGGTCGTTGTCGTCGTCCGGATCGAGTTCGGGATGGACGCGGTCCCAGCGCTCGGTGACGAGGCGTTCGAGCAGGCGGGTGCCGTCGGCGAAGCCGGGCAGCGCATGCAGCGCCAGCAGCGCGCGCACGAGCGGCATCGCCACGCGCAGGTCGCGCGTGCGGCCGAGCAGCTCGAGGGCCTGCTTCTTGACTTGCTTCCATTCAGGGGGGACGGCGGGGACGATCGTGTCCCCGTACTGGACTTCTGGCTTGCCGAGCACACTCTGCTCGAGCTCCAGGAAGGCGGGGTCATACTCGAGATTCGGTCCGCAAGGGGCGGTCTCCTCCAAATCCTCGAGCAGGACATCGACGTCGACAATACTCATGATTGTGCGCGTTCTAACTAGTTTTAGACGTGTGTTCGAACTCGTCGTCACGGCAACGGGGGCCACGCGCGGTTCTTATTTAGTGTGTTTCGTGAGGATTTTTCCTCTACGAATCGGGCACTATACGCCATTTGCTGTGCTCGCCGTTAATAAGAAACGTAATTTTTTTTGCATTAAACGTTGCCCAAAACAGTTGACAGCAGTTTCAGCACACGTTCATTTTCGGTACAGATGAGCCAAGTGAAAGGCATTGGTTGCCTTTCATGGAACGATGGTTGTAATTTCTTTACAAGAGATGTCAATACGGCGTTCAGGCGCAGCCGGTGACCAGGAGTAGCGGCACGCCCGTCCACGCCACCGCCACGAGGGCCAGCACGGCCAGCACGAGGCGGGCCCAATCGAGCAGGCCGGCATCCTCGCGCCGGGGCACTTCGCGCGCGCGCCACGCGAGCCATGCGCACGCGCCGATGGCGGCCAGGGTGACGGCGCCCAGCAGCACGCGGTCCGGCCCGCCGGGACGCATGCCGGCCGGCGTGCACTGGGCCGCCGCGAGGCCATAGGCGAAGGCGAAGTGCAGGCTCCACACGAGCAGCGGCAGCGTCCCCGCCAGCAGGCGGCGCCAGAACGGTTCGCGGGTGCGCGGCATCATGGCCATCACGCCATCAGCAGCGGCACGAGCCGCACGACGAGCATCCCGGCGATGCCCTGCAACGTGGTCATGTGCCACACGAGCGCGATGGTGTCGAGCGCTGCGCGGCTGCGCTCACCCAGCAGGCCGCACCATGCGCGCGCGGCGAGATACGGCGCCAGCACGGCGAGCGTCACGACGTGCAGGCCCTGGTAGGAGGCCAATGCCGCGACGCCCGCGCCCCATGCGGTGGCGGTCGGGTCCAGCCCGGCATCGAGCAGGCCGCCCACGTCGACCGCACATGACGCGAGCACGCAGCCCAGCGCCGCCAGCACGAGCCACGGCAGGCGCCGCGTGCCGACGGCGCGCGTCGCGAACCACACGAGCAATGAGCCCAGCACCAGCAGGCCGGCGGACGTCAGCGCGAGGTCCTGCGAGGGCAGCGTGGCGCCGGGCGGCGGGCACACCGTCAGGCGCATCGTCACGTGCACGTAGGCGAACGCGAAGCACGCGAAGATGCTGAGGTCGACGACGAGCATGACGACGGCGGCCCACCACGCGTGCGATGCCGTGCCCGTGGCGCCGACCGGTATCGACTCGCCGTGGCCGATGTCCACGTCGGCGACGGTGCTTTCGCGATCCGCCTGCCACATCCACCCGAGCACCGCCGCGATGGCCGCCACGCCGCAGATCCATGCGAGCACGTGCAGCTTCACGGTCAGCAGCAGGAAGAAGGCGGCCGTGCCGGCGGCGGCGATCAGGGGCAGCCAGCTGTCGCCGGGCAGGATCAGCACATAGCGCGGGGCCGCCGCGACGGGGCTCGTGGCGATGGTCTCGCGCGCGCCCGTCGCCGTGCGCGGCAGGTAGTGGCCGCCCTCCTCCACCTCGCGCACCAGTTCCGGCCGGTCCCACAGCGGGTCGATCGAATCGATGCGCGGGATGCTGCGGTTGCCGTAGTCCTCGGACGGCAGCCATTCGAGCGTGGGTGCATTCCATGGGTTGCCGACGGGGCGTTCCGGCCTGCGCAGCGACCGCCACGCATCCCACGCGAACAGCGCCACGCCGAGCGCGAACGTGAACGCGCCCACGGTCGACAGCATGTTCAGGCCATTCCACCCGAGGTCCGCCGCATACGTGTAGACGCGGCGCGGCATGCCGAGCAATCCCGTCACGTGCATCGGGAAGAACGCGACGTTGAAGCCGACGAACATCAGCCCGAACACCCAGCGCGCGAGCCCTTCCGACAACCGGTTGCCGTTCACGAGCGGCAGCCAGTAGTACAGCGCGGCGAACACGGGGAACACCATCCCGCCGATCAGCACGTAGTGAAAGTGCGCGACGACGAAATACGTGTCGTGCACCTGCCAGTCGAACGGGATCACGGCGACCATCACGCCGGTCAGGCCGCCCAGGACGAAGATGGCCATGAAGCCGAGCAGGAACAGCGTGGGCGCGTTCGCTTCGACTTTCCCTTTCCACAGCGTGGCGATCCACGCGAACACCTGGATCGCAGTGGGCACCGCCACCGCCATGCTGGCCGCGGAAACAAAGCCCATTTCCAGCGTGCCGAGGCCCGCGGTGAACATGTGGTGCGCCCACAGGCCGAAGCTGAACACGCCCACGCCGACGAGGGCCGCGATGATGGCGCGGCGCGCGACGAGCGGCGTGCCGCCAAGGGTCGGCACGATCGTCGACACCATGCCGGCGGCCGGCAGAAAGATGATGTAGACCTCGGGGTGGCCGAAGAACCAGAACAGGTGCTGCCACAACAGCGGATCGCCGCCGCGGTCGGCGATGAAGAACGGCCAGTCGAACGCGCGCTCCAGTTCCAGCAGCGCCGTGCCCGCGATCACGGCGGGGAACGCGAACACGATCATCACGCCCACGACCAGCATGGCCCACGCATACACGGGCATGCGTCCCAACGTCATGCCCGGTGCGCGCGTAAACAGGATGCCGACGATCAGTTCGATGGCGCCGGCGATGGCGGAGATCTCGATGAAGCCGATGCCCAGCAGCCAGAAGTCGGCGTTGAGGCCCGGCGAATATTTCAGACCCGTGAGCGGCGGATACATGAACCACCCGCCGTCCGGTGCGAGGCCGGCGAACAGCGTGCAGAAGAATGCGAGGCCGCCGATGGCGTAGGCCCAGAACGCGTACGCGGACAGGCGCGGGAACGGCAGGTCGCGCGCGCCCAGCATGTTCGGCAGCAGGTACACGGCGATGGCTTCCACGATCGGGATCGCGAACAGGAACATCATTACCGAGCCGTGCATCGTGAACACCTGGTTGTACGTCTCGGCGCCGAGGAAGCCGTTGTCCGGCACGGCCAGCTGCACGCGCATCAGGAGGCCCAGCACGCCGGCGAGGATGAAGAACAGCAGCGCCGTGCCGATGTACAGCAGCCCGATGTTCGTGTTGTTCACGGACGAGAAGAAGCGCCAGCCGCGCCGCGTGCGCCAGACGTCTTCCAACCGCGCGAGGTCGTCGTCCCGGGCCGTCATTGCAGGTGCTCGAGATAGGCCGCCAGCGCGCGCAGCGTGTCGCCGTCGGTACCGGCGGCGGCGGGCATGAACACGCCCGGCTTGACGGCCTGCGGGTCCGCGATCCAGCCGGCCAGCGTGTTCTGGTGCGTCTGCAAGAGGCCCGCGCCGATATGCGCGCGGCTGCCGACGTGCGTCAGGTCGGGGCCGAGACGGCGCGCCTCGGCCACGCCGCGGATCGTGTGGCACGTCTGGCAGCGCTGTTCGAGGAAGGCGGCGCGGCCCCGCTCCAGCAGCGCGCCCTGCGGTGCGCGGGCCGGTGATGCCTGGCGCCGCAGCCAGTCGCGGAACGCGTCGGGCGCCAGCGCCACCACGTGCAAGGCCATGTTCGCATGCTGGGCGCCGCAGAACTCCGCGCACTGGCCGCGGTAGACCCCGGGCCGGTCGGCGCGCAACGTGAGGCCGGTGACGCGGCCGGGAATCATGTCGCGCTTGCCGGACAACGACGGCACCCACAGGCTGTGGATCACGTCGGCCGCGTTCAGGCCCACGTACACGGCCTGCCCGACCGGGATGTGGATCTCGTTGGCGGTGACGATCTCGCGTCCGCCGGCCGGATCGCGGTAGCGCACTTCCCACCACCACATGCGCGCCGTGACGGAGATCGACAGCGCGGCCTGCGAGCTTTGCGGAACCAGTTGCGCGCTGCGCCACGTGCTCCACGTGAGCAGCGCCGACAGCACGAGCACCGGAAACGCGACGCCCGCACCCGCGATCCACAGGCCGGGCCGCAGCGGCCGCGCGTTGTCGCGCAGGCTGAGCGCCATCAGCGCCATCACGGCGACGAAGATGACGGTGGCGGCCCCGAACAGGACCCAGGCGAACTGGCTGATGACGGCGGCGTCATGGCCGGCCGGGTGCAGGACGGATTGCAGCGTCCCATTCATCGCAGCGTGTACAGGTAGGCGGCCATGTGCCTGGCCTCCTGTTCCGTCATGCCCATGGCCGGCATGACCGTGCCGGGCTTGAGGGCGGGCGGATCGAGCAGCCACGAGACGAGACGCGGCGGCACGTTGGGAATGCCGCCGGCGATGTAGCTCGAGCGCCCGAACTTTTCCAGGTCCGGACCGGCCTCGCCGCCCGCGCCCGGGACGTCCGGGATCTTGTGGCATGCGCCGCACTGGTATTGCGTGACCAGTTGCTTGCCGATCTTCGCGTCGCCGCCGATGTACGGCTTGCGCAAGTCGTCATCACCGCAGCCGGACAGCAGCCCCGCGCACGTCAATACGAGCGCGGCACAAGCGATGGAAGAGCGTGACAGGGAGGTCGGCACGGTTGAATCCACGACGTTGAGTTGGCTTTTATAATACCGGAGACGATGCATTTTTTTTAACACGATTCGTTTGGGACACTCGCATGCCCGCCACGCGCGCCCGCCTGATCATGATGACCGTCATCACTACCCTGCTGGGATCGGGGATGATCGCCGCGCTCGCGGGCTTCGTCGTGCTGCGCGCCGGCTGGTACGACATCGGCGCCACCACGCAGCACTTCCCGTTCGTCTACAGCACGCTCGAACAAGCCATGCATTACTCGGTGCGGCGCCATGCGAAGAGCGTGGCCGAACCCGCGCTGGGCAACCACGAGCAGGTGCTGCGCGGCGCGGCCGTCTACCGCGACAACTGTGCCCAGTGCCATGGCGGTCCCGGCACGGCGCCCGGCAAGCATGGCCTGAGCATGCAGCCCGTGCCCGGTCCGCTGGTGGACGCCACGCGCCACTGGAAGCCGCGCGAGCTGTACTGGATCACGCGGCACGGCATCAAGATGAGCGGCATGCCGGGCTGGGAATACCACCTGAGCGAGGACGAGCTGTGGTCCACGGTGGCGTTCATCATGCAGCTGCCCACGCAGAGCGCGGACGATTACCGGGCAATGACGGCGGAGGCGAAGAAATGAAACGGCCCGTCCTGCTTCTCGCGGCGCTCGTGCTGGCCGGCTGCGGCGATGCCAACCGCGCCCCCGTCGGCCTGCAGGGCGACGCCGCGCGCGGCCGGATCGCCCTCGCGCAGTACGGCTGCCGCGCCTGCCACATGATCCCGGGCGTGACCGGATCGAAGGTCTATGTGGGGCGGCCGCTCGAAGAGATGGCCAAGCGTCCCATCATCGCCGGCACGTTGCCGAACAACCAGGCGAACCTCGTGCGCTGGATCCGCGATCCGCAGGCCATCGACCCGAAGACCGCGATGCCCGTGCTGGGCGTGTCCGAGCGCGATGCGATCGACATGAGCGCCTGGCTGCTGTCACACTGATGCGCGCTCGATTGCGCGGGCCAGGTCGGCCACGCCGGCGCGGATCGCGTCCGGCGTGAACGCGGAAAAGCCGAGCAGCAGCCCGGGATCGATGGCGCAGGCGGCGCCCGCCTGCGGATTCGTGTAATAGCCCAGCGTGCGCACGTCCACGCCGACATCGCGGGCGTGATGGGCGACTGTTTCCTCGTCCAGCCTCTCGGTGAAATGCACGCACAGGTCGAGACCCGCGTCCGACGGCCCCTGGCGCAGCCGGCCGCCAAGGCGCGCATCGAGCGCATCGACGAGGGCTTGCCGGCGCTCCCCATACGCGTCGCGCGTGCGGCGGATGTGGCGCGCGAAGTGGCCGCCGGCGATGAAGTCGGCGAGCGTCGCCTGCGGCACGATGGGGCTGTGGCGGTCGACGACGGCCTTCGCCCGCGCCAGCGCCGCGGCCAGCGCGGGCGGCGCCACGACATAGCCCAGCCGCAGCGCGGGGAACAGCACCTTCGACAACGTGCCCACGTAGATCACGCAGCCCGCGCGGTCCATGCTTTGCAGCGACGCGAGCGGCGGGCCGGTGTGGCGGTATTCGCTGTCGTAGTCGTCCTCGACGATCCACGCGCGGTTCGCCTCGGCCCAGCGCAGCAGTTCGAGACGGCGGCGCAGGCTCATGGTCACGCCCAGCGGCAGCTGGTGCGACGGCGTCGCGAACGCGAGGCGCGCATCGGGATAGTGCCTTGCCGCGTACGCGACGTCCATGCCCTCGGTGTCGACCGGCACCGGACACACGCGCGCACCGGCCACCGTGAACGGCGCCACCGCGCCCTGGTAGCCGGGCGATTCGATCCACATCGCTTCGCCCGGCGCGAGCAGCAGCTGGGCCAGCAGGTACAACGCCTGCTGCGAGCCGGACGTGATCACGACCTGGTCCGGCGTGCACTGCACCCCGCGCGACGCTTTCAGGTAGGCGCACAGCAGCTCTCGCAGGGGCGCGTATCCGGCGCCGGGACCGTAGCCGAGCGCCCCGGTCGAATGGCGCCAGTGGCGCGCCTCCAGCCGGCGCCAGACGTCGAACGGGAACAGGTCCAGGCCCGGCATGCTGGCGCGGAAGGCACGCAGCGGCCCCGCGTGGTGCAGCACGCGCGCCATGCCGCCCGCGATGAGTTCGCCGCGCGCCGACAGCGGCCGCACCATCGGCGCCGTGGCGGCATCGCCCGCACGCGCACCGGCCGGCAGCGACGCGCTGACGAACGTGCCCTTCCCCACCGTGCCCTGCAGATAACCCTCGGCCATCAACTGCTCGTACGCGGCGAGCACGGTCTGGCGCGATACGTTCAACAGGCCGCACAGGGTGCGCGTGGCCGGCAGGCGCACGCCGGCGGCGATGCGGCCGTCGAGGATCGCGTCCTTCAGGTGGACGTACAGCTGGCGGAACAGCGGTGTCGGGGCATCGCGCTCGAGCGTGGCGGCGGCGAGGATATCGTGGACGTGCATGGGGGCAGGGTCAGGATTGGTACGCCCATCTTCCAGATAATTGGTCATTTGAGCAAGCCATCCTTGAACTTAAGATGACAGCTCGTTCGCACACGGAGAAATGATGAAACGATTCGAAGCCACCCTGGCCTGGCAGCGCGGCGACCAGGCCTTCACCGACCTGCGCTACAGCCGCGCGCACCGCTGGCGCTTCGACGGCGGCCTGGACGTGCCGGCCTCCTCGTCGCCCTTGTCCGTGCCCGTGCCATTGTCGGACCCGGCAGCCGTCGATCCGGAAGAAGCCCTCGTCGCGGCCGCCGCCAGCTGCCACATGCTGTTCTTCCTGTCGCTCGCGGCCGCGCGCGGCTACGTCGTCGACCGCTACGAAGACCGCGCCGTCGGCCTGCTCGACACCGGTCCGGACGGCCGCGCGGCCATCACCCGCATCATGCTCGATCCCGTCATCGCGTTCGGCGGCGAACGGCAGCCGGATCGCGCGGCGCTGGCCGAGCTGCATCATGAAGCGCATGCCCGCTGCTACATCGCCAATTCGCTGAAGGGAGACGTCGTCGTGGAGGGATTCGAATAATGTATGTGCCGAGACAATTTGCCGTGGCCGACGAGGCCGACATGCTGGACCTGATCGCCGCCAATCCGCTGGGCGCGCTCGTGCGCCTCGGCACCGGCGGGCTGGAAGCAGATCACATCCCGTTCGAGCTGGTGGCGCCCACGGAAGCCGCGCCGCACGGTCTGCTGCGTGCCCACGTGGCACGCGCGAATCCGATCTGGCAGGCGGGCGATGCGGCCGTGCTCGCGCTGTTCCAGGGCGCGTCCAGCTATGTGTCGCCGCTGCTGTACGACGTCGAGGCGGCCGGGGGACGCGTGGTGCCGACGTGGAATTATCAGTCCGTGCATGCGCACGGGCGGCTGCGCGCGATCGACGATCCGGCGTGGATCCTCGGCCTGATGACGCGGCTGACGGGGCGTCATGAAGATGCGCGCGCCGGATGGAAGGTGGAGGATGCGCCGCGCGAGTTCATCGACAAGGTCGTGCGGACGACCGTCGGCATCGAGATCGTCATCGAACGCCTCGAAGCAAAATTCAAGATGAGCCAGAACCGCACGCCCGAGGACCGGGCGCGCGTGCTGGCTGCGATGGGATAACGCTGGCAGTGCTTATTTGCCGGCTTATTTGCCCGACGTCGTACCCGCCTTGGCCATCGGCATCTGCTCGGCCGATTTGAGGTGTTGCGCGACGACCGGCTCGGTCTTGTCGACGAGGGCCTTCACTTCCGGATCCTTGGCCTTCTTCGACGCGGCCATCAGCTTGGCGTGGACAGCCTTGTGATCCTGGACGCCGGCCTGCTTCATATAGGCCTTGTCGAAGGCGTCGCCGCTCATCTTTTCCAGCTTGGCGGCCATGGCCTTGTGCTTGGCGTCCGGCTCGGTCGGCAGGGTCACGCCGCGCGCCTGGGCCAGCGCCTTGACCTCGTTCAGGTTGGCGGTGTGGTCGTCGATCATCTGCTGGGCGAACGCTTTCACCTCGCTGCTCTGGCTCTTGCTCTGGGCGAGCTTGCCACCCTCGACTTCGGCCATATTGGCCATTGCCATATCCTTGAGAATCTTCTCGTCGCCAGTGCTCAGCTTCGCGCCGGTGGCCGTACCGGCCGCCGACTGGCCGGCGCCGCTGGCGCCCATGCTCGAGGTGGCGTTCTTATTGGCCATGCCGGCCGCGCCCGCCTGCTTGCTGCGGTTTTCCATGCCGGTGCTGTTGGTGTTGTCGATGGTGCCTTCGCGGGTGGTTTTACCGGACGTGTTCTGTTTGCCGGGCGTGCTGCTGGTGCCGGTCTGGCTCGGGGTCTGGCTGACCGCCGCCGTCTGGGCGTGTACGCCGACGGTGGCGAACATCGCTGCCACTGCCGAGACGGCCAGCAGCCCTTTCAAGGTGTTCTTGTTCTGCATGTTTCGCTCTCCTGAACTCTGTTATGAAGTTGGCGCCTGGCGGGGGCCGCAGTGCGCAAGCTCGTGTTTGAATGACAACGGCCGTGGCCAAGTGTATCGCCGCGTTTTCTTGAACAGCGCGCGTTAGCCAGCAGGAAAGTTTTATCGATATGCGAAGAATGAACGGCCTCAAATTCGGGGTCAGAGCACATTTCAGATCAATGTCCTGATGTGCACGAGTCGCCGAATGCAGATGCCGGCCGGCCCGCCCATCTGGACGGACAGGCCGGCACCGTCGCCCTCAACAAGTTGCTGCCGAGATCGTGCCAAAAAATGGGCTCTGACCCCGAATTGTCGATCAGCGGAAGCTCAGCGCACCGGTCAGGTCGCCCGGCGGACGCGCCCCGCGCGCCGCGAACGCCGCGTTGCGTGCGGCCAGGCCTTCCAGCAGCGGCAGGCCGTGCAGGCGCGTGATGAAGCGCAGGATCGACGTCGTGTCGTAGAAATTGTGGTCGACGGCGCCCTTCTTCGCGTACGGCGAGATGACGATCGCGGGGATGCGCGAACCCGGGCCCCAGCGGTCGCCCTGCGGCGGCGCGACGTGGTCCCACCAGCCGCCGTTCTCGTCGAAGGTGACGACGACGACCATGTCCTTCCATTGCGGCGACTTCTTGAGGTGCTCGATCACGTTGGCCACGTGGGCGTCGCCGGATTCGACGTCCGAATAGCCCGCGTGCAGGTTCAGATTCCCTTGCGGCTTGTAGAAGCACACGGCGGGCAGCTTGCCGGCAATGGCGTCGGCGATGAATTTGTTCGAGATCGGGCTGTCACCCATGCCGCCGTCGCGCAGGTGCTCGGCGCGCGCCGCGGTGCCCGGTCCGAACTGCCTGAAATAGTTGAGCGGCTGGTGGTGGAACTGGAAGTTCGGCCGCTCGCCTTCGCCGCGGCCGTCCAGCGCCGCCTGCCATGCACCCGCATACCATGCCCAGCTGACGCCCTTCTCGGACAGCAGGTCGCCGATCGTTCGATACGTTTGCGGCGGCAGCACGGCCGGGTCCTGCGGATCGGCCAGGTGCGCATCGCCGCCCGGCGCCGGGCGCACCCAGCTCGGCTGGAACGGCGGCGCCATCGTGTTGACCGCGTAGCCGTCCGGCGTGATCGCGCCGTTGTTGACGAACTTCGGCTTGCCCTCCAGCGCGGACTTCGGCGAATCCGGCGCGAGCGCGAGGCGGACGCCCGTCGGGCCGTCTTCCAGCACGGCGATCTTTTTCGCGGCCGGCGTGGACGCCGCATCGAAGAACTCCGGCACGCGGCCGCTGATCAGGAACTGGTGGTTCAGGTAGGAGCCGCCGAACGCGCCCATGAAGAAGTTGTCGCACAGCGTGAATTCGCGCGCGATCTGCCACAGGCCCAGGTTCTTCGACGTCTCGCCGTAATGCCCCATCGTCAGCGCGCCGTTGTCGCCCCACGCGACGAAGCCGTCGTTCTTGCCGCCGTTGATCTGCATCTGGTTCTGGTAGAACAGGTGCCACAGGTCGCGCGTGATGATCGCTTCCGGCAGCGGCTTGTCGGCGGCGTCCGTCAACCTGAAGGGCGCGTTCGGCAGGTGCTGGATGTCGTCTTCCCTGATCAGGTAATCCTTGCCGCCGATGTTCTGGCGCGCGGGCACCATGCCGCCCCAGATCTTCGGCAGCTCCGGCAGGACGCTGCCGTCGCGGTCCTTCTGCGGGATGGCATTCGCCGCCGGCAGCGGTTGCGCGAGACCGGGGAAGTCGGCGAACAGATTGTTGAAGCTGCGGTTCTCCAGGTAGATCACGACGACGTTCTTGACGTGCGCCTTCAGCTTGGCGTCCAGCGAGCCGGCGACCGGCTTGACGGCCCTGGCGGCGGGCTTCGCCTCGCTGGCCGGCGCGATCGATGCCGACAGGCCCACGGCGGCGGCGGCCTGGAAGATGCGGCGGCGCGCAGGGCTGGCGGGGTGGTCGTCGTCGTGATCCTGCATGGCGTTCTCCTGGGGCGCAAAGCATCGATTATCTGTTCTTTTTGCCATCAGGAAAAGAAAAAAGCCCGTCAATACGGGCAAAAGCGACAGCAATCGCTTACAACGCCTTAACGCCGATTTACCCCCCTTTAACCGCGCTTAACACCACCGCAAGCCAGAATCCCGGGAACGAATCGACGAAAGGAACACCATGAAACGCACCGCGCTCGCCGTCCTCGGCGCCCTCTCCCTGGCCTGCGCGCCCCTCGCCCACGCCGACGACACGGCAACGCCCTCCCTGAAGCTGCCGCAGGCGCAGGTGGAACGGCTGCTGGAGGTCTACGCCCTGATCAAGCAGAACTACGTCGGCGAGGCCGACGACAAGGCGCTGTTCGACGGCGCCCTGTCCGGCATGCTGGCCGCGCTCGATGCGCATTCGCGCTACCTGGACAAGGACGCCATGCGCGACGTCGGACGCGAGAACAGCGGCGAGTACGTGGGCATCGGCATCGAGGTCGAAGGCGACCGCAAGCAGTTGCGCGTGGTGTCCGCCACCGAAGGCTCGCCGGCCGAACGCGCGGGCATCCGGGCGGGCGACGTGATCGTCTCCGTGGACGGCGCGCCCGTCGCCGCCATGGCGGGGGACGACGTCGCGCGGCGCATGCACGGCGCGCCGGGCACCGTGGTCGCGGTCGGCATCGCGCGCCGCAACAAGGTCGAGACGCTGCGCATCACGCGCGCCGACCTGCACAACGACACGGTGCGCGTGAAGATGGCGGCGCCGGGCCTCGCGTGGATCCGCATCTCGGAATTCGGCGGCGCCACGGCGGCCGACCTCGCGGCGGCCCTGAAAAAACTGGACAACCCGCGCGGCCTGATCCTCGACCTGCGCAACGACCCGGGTGGCCTGGTGTCGACGGGCGTCGCGGTCGCGGGCGCGTTCCTGCAGCCGGACACCGTGCTGTTCTCGGCGCGCGGACGCGAACCGGGCGCCAACGCCACCGTCACCGTCGACGAGCGCTACTACCGCCAGCAAGGCCAGCCCGACGTGCTGGCCGGCCTGCCCGCGTGGACCCGCACCGTGCCGCTGACGGTGCTCGTGAACGGCGCGTCCGCGTCGGCCGCGGAATTGGTCACGGGTGCCCTGCAGGACCAGCACCGCGCCACCGTCATCGGCACGCGCACGTTCGGCAAGGGTTCGATCCAGTCCGTCATCGGGCTGGACGCGGACAGCGGCATCAAGTTCACCGTGGCGCGCTACTTCACGCCGAACGGCCACGAGATCCAGGCGCGCGGCGTCACGCCCGACATCGTCGTGACGCCGGCCGTCGCCGCCGACGACGACCTGCTGCTGCGCGAAGCGGATCTCGCGAAGCACCTGCCCGCGACGCAGCCGCTCGGCACGATGGCCGAAGCGAAGCGCGAGCCGGTCGAGTCCACGCGCACGTTCGGCACGCGCGACGACAAGGCCCTGCAGACCGCGGTGGCCGTCCTGACGCCCGAAGACAAGCGTTCCTCCACGCTCGCGGCCCTGTTGCGCCGCTGGAGCGGTGCGCCGCTGGCGGCGACCGCCGCGCCGTAACGATCACGTCACAATCCCGCGTCAGAATACGCATCGCTCCCAGGGAAGAGAGCACATGGCGGCTCGGCCGCCCTACCGGCGTCGGCGGTCGGGAAACATACCGGCACCAACACACCGTCGTTTCCGGCACTGCCGGAAACGACTTCTCGCGAAAGCGGGAACCTATGCTGAAGTTCTGCAGTCGGTACGTCGGAAGCATGCTGGTGCTTCCGACGTACCGACTCCGGTTGCTCGGTAGGGATTCCCGCGTGCGCGGGAACGACACGGCGTCTCAGAAGCCAGCCCTGGCGCGCAGACTCTCCTTGACGTGCCGGCGCGCGCGCGGCATCGCATCCTGCGCGCGCGCGGCCAGCACGCCTTCGATGAAGCCGAGCAGCCCCGCCTCCTGCGGCACGCGGTCGCGCAGTTGCGCAACCAGTTCGCGCGCGACGAACGCATCGTTGATCTCCCCCAGCTCGTCCTGCATTCCGCTCAGGAGATCGTGCCGTTTCGTCGCCTTGCGGTCGTGCGACAACGCGGCGAAGAACTCGCGCGCATAACGCTCCTTCTTGGCCGCGATGCGCACCTTGTGCAGGCACTCCGGCCGTTTCAGGTCGTAGCCGCGGGCGCGCTTGCGCACGCGCGCGGCCGCGTGCTGCACGAGCTGCGGCGCGGCCTTCGCGATCTGTTGTTCGAGCGGGTCGGCCGGCAGCGCAGTATGCTGCCAGCCCTTGCCCGCGATCCAGCCGCCCAGCGCCAGCATGAGGGTCGTGTAGCGCGGGCTGCCGACGGCCGAGCGCACGCGCGCCCGATGACGCTCCGCCTCCTCGCGCGCCGCCGCTTCCACGCGCGCCAGCGACGGCTTCTGTTCCTCGGTCAGCGGCAGGCGGGGCAGCACGGAGTCGAGGAACACATCCCAGTTGCGCGCGTCGCCCAGTTCGCCGGCAAGCCATTCGATGTCGGCCGCCAGCGGTTCCGGCAGCGTCACGAGCCCGTCGACCATGTCCTGGGCCGCGCGCAGGCGGCGCAGGCCCACGCGCATCTGGTGCAGGCTCTCGACGTCGCCCGCCAGCACGCCCCGCTCGTTGGCCTGCATCTGCTGCAGGCAGTTCTGCAGGATGCTGCCCAGCGCCTCGCCCAGCGTGGCCTTGCGCTTGAGCGTCACGGGCGTGGCCTTGACGGCGTGCGCCTTGTCCTCGGTCGCCAGCGCATAGCCGCGCTCGGCCTTGCTGATGTTCTCGATGCGCACGGGTATCGCCTCGTGCACCCGCTGCGCCAGTTCGTACAGGCAGGCCGGATCGCCATCCTTCACTTCGAGCTCCAGCTCGCGCACGGCGGTCTTGCGCTCGCCGTGCTGCAGTTCGCCCACGTCCAGCGCGCACTCGACGTGCGTGCCGTCCGGCAGGGCCAGCATCCATGTCGTGCGCTTCGTGCGGTTGACGAAGACCGGCTCGGGGGCGAGCTGCTGGCCATCCAGGCTGTGGGCGAGATCGGGCAAGGCTTCGCGCAACTGCTTGCCGAACAGGTCCTGGTCGGGCACTTCGGACGCAATCTCGGCTTCCAGCTCGGTTCTCCGGTGCAGGCCGGCCACGGCGCTGCCGCCGCCCTTCAGGGTCTGCACGTGACGCGCGCCGGCGCTGCGCACGCGCAAGGCAAAACCATGCTTCCACAAGTCGAAGCCGCCGGTGTCGAAATAGCGGTCCACGTGTTCCTGGTCGCGCGGCTTCGATACGGCGTGCTCGCGCAGCACGGCGGATTTTTTCAGCTGCGCGGCGCTCGTCGCGCCCACGGCCAGTTTGATTTCACATTCCATCGGATTCTCCTGTCATCCATCCTCTTACTGTAGCGCATCGCCTTCGAGGTCGACACACGAATCGGCGCTCCCGCACCCGGGCT
This sequence comes from Massilia cellulosiltytica, assembly GCF_047325105.1. Taxonomy (NCBI): domain Bacteria; kingdom Pseudomonadati; phylum Pseudomonadota; class Betaproteobacteria; order Burkholderiales; family Oxalobacteraceae; genus Massilia; species Massilia cellulosiltytica. Next base: position 6,311,394 of record NZ_CP168562.1, read on the forward strand.
GGATCAACCCTGCACGCAAGCGCGCGTGATGCAGAACAGGCCGGCGTTGGCCCCATGCGGCTACCGTACGGGGGCTGCCCGGGCATTCATGCAGGCTGCATTTCCAAGGAGACAGATATGGCACGATTCGGTGTCGAGGCGATCCGCTATTTCAGCCACGCGCGTGCGGCACACGTGAGCACGGCGGGCGACCTTACCTACACGTTCAATCGAAGTAACGGCCTGGACAATAAACTGCGCAGCGCCGGCCACACGCGCGCGTTCTACTGGGCCAATACGGATGTCTGGGAGACAGACATCCGCGACAGCGACCAAGGCGGCGACGACCGTCACTGGGTCGACGACGTCGACCTGTTCTGGATCGAAACCCACGGCAACCACGACGAGGCCGGCCACGTCGTGCTCCTGTACGACACGCCCGCCACGGAATGGCTCGCCAATTCGGCGCACTGGCAGCTGGGCGAGGACTGGAACAACGAATGGGTGATGGCGTATTCGTGCGACACGGCGGCGCTGCCCACCGTCACGGGCCTGTGGAACATCTTCGCGCGCATGCACATCTATTGCGGCGCCTGGGACCTGATGTGGGACGGCATCACGACGGACGAATGCGGCGAGGACGTGGGCGACAACCTCGTGCACGGCGACACGGTGGCGCACGCGTGGCACGACGGCGTCTCGGACTGGTGGGTCGACAACCACCCGATCACGGTGTGCGTGGGCGACGCCGCCACCTGGAACGGCGGCGCGATCCGCTGGAACCTCAGCGCCATCAACCGCGATCACCTGTGGGGCCACGGCACCGTGACCGCGGACCTTGCGCCTGCCCAGCAGGCCTGCCTGCTGTGGTACTGGACGGAGGGCTGAACCATGAGCGACCACACCCTGCTGCACAAGCTGGCCGGCGCCTGCGCCGACGCGCGCATTCCCGGGCAGGCCGACATTCTCCTGCTGCAGACGCCCACGCAGGAACAATTGCATGCCCGCGCCCGCCGCTTCGTCGCGCTGCTGACCGAACACGGCGACTGCCCGCACGCCGACGACGGCGCCTGGCAACAACGCGACGACCACACGGTGATCCACCTGCCGGACGGCGCGCGTGCCATGGTCTACCACGCCTCCGGCGCCCTGCGCTACGTCTCCGGCCTCGGCCCCACTGACGCGTCGTTCGAACACGATGCCGAACGGGCCGTCCTGCAACGCCTCGTTGAGGAACGCGCACGCAAACTGACCCTGTCCGACTGGGCCGGCCCGAACGGCGAGCTGCGCTTCGAACGCCTGTTCCGCACGCTGGGCCAGGGCGCCGACCCGGGCGGCAAGACATCGCCGACGACGCTGTTCCGCGCCCTTGGCGCCTGGCGGCAATACACGGGCGGCATCCCGGTGCTGGGCGCGGCGTCCGTCGCGCTGCGGCTCACGGGCGATGGCAGGCTCGACGCACTGTCCGTGCGCATGCGCCCCGCCAACGGCGAAGTGCTGGACCGCGCGGCGATCATCGAACCGCAAGCGGGCGCGCGCCAGATCGTGGCGCAACTGGCCACGCTGCTCGGCCAGAAAGAGGTCCCGGGCGACCTGGTGGAATCGGCGACGCTGCAGTTCGGCTACCTCGACCTGGGCAAGCGCAAGTCGCAGCGCGTGCTGGCGCCCGGCTACGTCGCGCAGATCGTCCTGCGCCACAAGACGGGACGCCAGGCCTGTGTGCTGGCCGTGCGCGCGACGGAACGGGCCTATCTCGACCTGCCCGTGTACGGCAGCGGGATCGTGGCCGGGCACGGGCGGACGGAGATCGCGCGTTGCGAGCGGGCGATACGCTGACGGGAGCGCTCAGGCAGCCGGCCGAGGATGCAGGTCCAGCCTGCGGCCGGCCTTGACGATCTGGCTGGGCACGTCGTGGCCGACGAGGTCCTGCAGGCGAACCGCCGCCTGCAGCAGCCTGGCCAGGTCGACGCCGGTGTCGTAGCCCATCAGCTGGAGCGCGTGCACGACTTCCTCCGTGCACACGTTGCCGGTGGCACCGGGCGCATAGGGGCAGCCGCCGATGCCGCCGAGGGACGCGTCGAAGCGGTCGGCGCCGGCATCGATGGCGGCCAGCACGTTCGCGAGGCCCATGCCGCGCGTGTTGTGGAAGTGCAGCGTGAGTTCGATGCCGGGCCAGCGCGCGCGTACGGCTTCCGTCAGCGCGTGCACCTGGGTCGGATAGGCCATGCCGGTGGTGTCGCATAGCGTGATGCCCTGCACGCCCAGTTCGTCGACGAAGCGGGCGCACCAGTCCAGCACGTCCTGCTGCGGCACGTCGCCTTCCATCGGGCAGCCGAAACTGCACGACAGCGACACGTTGACGGCGATGCCGTGGCGCCGCGCCAGTGCCGCGACGTCGGCCAGTCCGGCAAAGGATTGTTCTCGCGTCATGCGCAGGTTGGACAGGTTGTGGCTTTCGCTGGCCGACATGACGAGATTCATCTCGCCCACGCCCGCCGCGACGGCACGCTCGGCCCCGCGCACGTTCGGCACGAGAGCGCTGTAGACGACGCCCGGTGCGCGTGCGATGCCGGCGAACACGTCGGCCGCATCCGCGAGCACCGGCACGGCCTTCGGCGACACGAAGGAGCTGACTTCGAGCTTGGCGAGTCCCGCGCCCGACAGCAGGTCGGCCAGGGCGATCTTGTCGGCCGTCGGCACGAAGCGGCACTCGGCCTGCAGGCCGTCGCGCAGGCCGACTTCCTGGATGTGTATGCGGCGGCCGGCGCCGGCGAAGGCGTTCATGCGACCACCTTGCGCGCGCGCAGCGCCGCGATCTGGTCCTCGCTGAGGCCGATCTCGCGCAGCACGGCGTCCGTATCCTCGCCCAGCCGCGGCGCGGCCGAGCGCACGCTGCCCGGCGTGCCCATCAGCTTCGGCACGATGCCTGGCACTTCCACCTCGTAGCCTTCCCGCGTCTGCTGCGTCAGGATCATGTCGCGGGCCCGGTAGTGCGGGTCTTCCGCGATGTCCTTTGCCGTGTAGACCTTTCCGGCCGGGACTTTCGCCGCGCCCAGCACGTCCAGTACGTCCGCCACGGTACGCTCCGCCGTCCACGCACCGATGGCCGCATCGATCTCGTCCACGCGCGCGACGCGGCCCGCATTGTTCGCGAGGTCAGTCGCGTCGCCCAGGTCGGGCCGGCCGATCGCCTGCATCAGGCGCTTGAAGATGCTGTCGCCATTGCCCGCGACGAGCACATAGCCGTCGACGCAGCGGTAGGCGTTCGACGGGGCGATGCCCGGCAACGCGCTGCCCGCGGCCTCGCGCACGGCGCCGAACGCGCTGTATTCGGGGATCAGGCTTTCCATCACGTTGAACACGGCTTCGTGCAGCGCGACGTCGATCACCTGCCCTTTTCCGCCGTTGACCTTGCGGTGGTACAGCGCGGTCAGCACGCCGATGGTGCCGTGCAGCGCGGCCAGCGTGTCGCCGATCGAGATGCCGCAGCGCACCGGCACGCGGCCCGGCTCGCCGGTCAGGTGGCGCAGGCCGCCCATCGCTTCGCCGATCGCGCCGAAGCCCGGCAGGTCGCGGTAGGGTCCCGTCTGGCCGTAGCCGGAAATGCGCAGCATGACGAGGCCGGGATTCAGTTCGGACAGCACGTCCCACCCCATGCCCCAGCTTTCCAGCGTGCCGGGACGGAAGTTCTCGACGAGCACGTCGGCTTCGGCGATCAGCTTGCGCGCGATGTCCTGCCCTTCCTCGCTTCTCAGGTCGAGGGCGAGCGAGCGCTTGTTGCGCGACTGGACCTGCCACCAGACGGAGGTGCCGTCCTTCATCATGCGCCAGTTGCGCAACGGGTCGCCTGCGCCCGGTGCCTCGATCTTGATCACGTCGGCGCCGAAATCGCCCAGCGTCTTGCCGGCGAACGGGCCGGCGATCAATTGTCCCATCTCGATCACGCGCACGCCCTGCAGGGCGTTGGCGGACATCGTGCCTGAAGCCGTCATGCTCATCTTGTCCTCGTCAGTTTGCAGATTGTTCGCGCTGGCGCAGCCGTTCGGGCAGGCCGAACGCCAGCACACCGGCGCAGACCACGCTCAGCGCCGCGATCACGTACAGGGCGGGCGTCGTGCTGCCGGTGACGTCCTTGATGCGTCCCACCATCACCGGGCTGACGATGCCGCCCAGCTGTCCCAGCGTATTGATCAGCGCGATGCCGCCCGCCGCGCCGGCGCCCGTCACCAGTTTCGGCGGCAGCGCCCAGAACGCGGGGATCGACGCTACCACACCCGCGCCCATCACGGCCAGTGCCGCGACCAGCAGGCCGGGTTGGTGGTCGAACAGACCGGCGCCGCAAAAGCCCAGCGCGCCCAGCAGCACGAGGCCGATCACGAACTTCGTGCGCTCGCCGCTGGCGTCCGACAGCCGGCCCACGACCACCATCGCGATCGCGCCGCACAGGTAGGGCACCGCCGTGAGCAGGCCGATGGTCGTCGGGCTCGTGGTGCCGGCGCTGCGGATCATGTGCGGCGCCCAGAAGTTCAGGCCATAGGAGCTCACCTGGATCAGGAAGTAGACGAGGCCCAGCGTGAAGAAACCTGGCGTCTTGAGGGCGCCCAGCAGCGAGTGGCTGCCAATGCTCCGGTTCTGCTCGGCGATGCGCGCGGCCAGCAGCGCGCGTTCCGCGGGAGCGAGCCAGGACGCATCCTCGACGCGGTCCTTCAGCACGAGGAACACGACGGCGCCCAGCAGCACGCACGGCAGGCCGCCCACGAGGAACAGCCAGTGCCAGCCGGACATGCCCAGCACGCCGTCCAGGTGGGCCAGCACGAGACCGGCGGCCGGCGCGCCGACGAGGCCGGAGAATGCCGACGCGAGGAACAGCATCGACGTGATGCGGCCGCGGTACGCGGTCGGGAACCACAGCGTGAGGAAGTACAGCACGCCGGGCGCGAAGCCGGCCTCCATGGCGCCGATCACGAAGCGCAGCACGTAGAACTGCCATTCGGTCTGCACCAGCGCCATCAGCGCGGTGGCGAGGCCCCACGAGACCATGATGCGTGCGATCCAGCGCCGCGCGCCGACCTTGTACAGCATCATGTTGCTGGGGACTTCGAACAGGACGTAGCCGACCGAGAACAGGCCGGCCCCGAGGCCGTAAGCCGTGTCGGAAAGCGACAGGCTGCTCTGCAGCGCGAACTTGGCGAAGCTGATGTTGATGCGGTCGAAAAAGGCGAACAGGTAGCAGATCATGATGAGGGGCATGATGCGCCATGCCACCTTCGCCACGATCCGCGCCATGTCCGGCACGGCGGCGTCGGCCGCGCCCGCCGGGGCGGAAAGAATCTTGCTCATTGTTGTCTCCGGATGGATAGTCGTCGAATGAAACACGCTCTTGGTGGCGTGATGGTGCGATTCTGGCAGCACTCCCTCGGGCGCGGAATGACCAAGGTGTGAACCCCGCTTTCGCGTTTCGCGAAAGCTCCCCGGTGCTACGCCCCGGCGCCCAGATGGTCGACGAGCAGGCGCGCGTGGTGCGGCAGGGTTTCCAGGTCGCGCACGCCGATCAGGAGCTGGCGCCGCGCCCACGCATCCGTCAGCGGGATCTGGCGCAGGTTCAGCGAGCGCACGAGCGCGCGCACGGCGTCGGCGGGGAGCACCGCGACGCCCAGGCCGGCGGCCACCATCTGGCACATCGCATCGAAGCTGCGCACCTGGATGCGCACGCGCAGGCGCCGGCCCATCGCTTCCGTCTCGGCCTGCAGACGCTGCGCCAGCGAGGTGCCCTGCGACAGGCTGACGACGTCGAAATCCGCCGCCTCCTCGAAGCCCAGGCTGCGCCGGCGCGCGAGCGCGTGGCCGGCCGGCACCACGAGTACGAGGCGGTCTTCGCGATACGGCATCAGGTGCAGGCCGAGGGCCGGGGTGCGGTCGGCGAAGATGCCGATGTCGGCGCGGCCCTCCAGTACGCCCAGCACGATCTCGTTGCTGTTGAGCTCAGCGAGCTCGATCCGGATCGCCGGATTGGCCCTGGCGAAGGCGGCGATGTCGGCCGGCAGGAACTGGGTGATGGCGGAGGTATTGGCCCACAGGCGCGCCACGCCCACGATGCCACTGGCGTGGTCGTGCAATTCGGCGGCGAGGAGGTTCACATCGCCGAGGATGCGCTGCGCGTGCCGGGCGAGCGCCAGGCCGGCCGCGGTGGGCGTGATGCCGCGCGAGTGGCGCTCGAACAGCGCGGCGCCGACGGCGGCCTCCAGGTCGGAAATCCGCTTGCTCGCCGCCCCGACGGCCAGGTTGGCGAGCAGCGCGCCCTTGCTGATGCTGCCGGAGCGCACCACGTGGCTGAACAGGGACAAAGAGACGAGGTCGAGGCGATGCAGGTTCATGAAACCATTGTGCACCAGGTTCAGTGCGACGACACAAATTCGGCGCCGGGAAACGCCGGCGGAATGGCAAAGGTTGCCCGCATCCGCCTGGCCTCCGCTGCCGGGGTCAAGCCGAACAGCCGCCGGAACTCGCGGCTGAACTGCGATGGACTCGTATAGCCCACCGCATGGCACGCCGCTTCCGCGGTCAGGTCCCGGCGCACCATCAGCAGGCGGGCCTGGTGCAGCCGCGTCGACTTCAGGTACTGCATGGGCGACGTCTGCGTGATCGCCTTGAAGTGGCTGTGGAAAGCTGGAATGCTCATGCCCGCTTCCCGCGCCAACTGCGCCAGGTCGAGCGCTTCCGCGTAACCGGCATGGATGCGGCGCAACGCCCGGCCGATCTTCCCGTACTGGCCTTTCAGCGCGAGCGCCTCGCGCATCGAACGTCCCTGCGCACCGGTGAGCACCCGGAAATACAGTTCGCGCAGCAGGCCCGGCCCCAGTACAGCCGCCTCCAGCGGCCGGTTCAACGCTTCCAGGAAACGCAGTACCGAGCCACGCATGTCCGCATCGATGGGGCTCGACAACATGCTCTGCGGCGCCTGGGCAGGTTCGGCCGAGGGATGGCGGTCGATGTGCAGCATCAGGTCCGCGGCGACGGCGAAATCGAGATGCAGGTACAGCGCGAGCAGCGGCTGCGCCGGCGTCGCATCCGTCTCCATGTCGAACGGCACGGGCACGGAGACCGCCAGGTAATGCTGCGCATCGTAAACATACAATTTGTCGCCGAAGTAGCCGCGCTTGCGGCCCTGGCAAACGATCACGATTCCGGGATCGTAGAGCACCGGCGTGCGCGTCAACGCGCGGTCGGAACGCAGGATCCGCACGGTAGGCAGCGCCGTGAGGTTGTAGCCCTCGTTCGGCGCCAATGCGCGCAGCAGCTCGACCATGCGCCGCTGCGCGTGGCCGGACGGATCGTCGCTTTCATCCGCGGCTGTCGGCTTGGACATAGTTTTAGGCAAGAAAAACAGTCGACTTTGGCTTATCTGGTGATGTCACCAAGAATAACATGCGGCTTTCATCAACTCGGGAAAGACGACATGACACCCAATAAACTCCTGCTGATCACCGGCGTCAGCAGCGGCTTCGGCCGCGCTCTTGCGCAACAGGCGCTGGCCGACGGTCACCGCGTGGTGGGCACGGTCAGGAACGCGCAGGCCGCGGAAGCGTTCGCGGCAATGTGCCCGGCGCGCGCCCACGCGCGCATCCTCGACGTGACGCAATTCGATGCGATCGACGGCGTCGTCGCGGACATCGAAGCGAACGTCGGCGCCGTCGATGTCCTCGTCAACAACGCCGGCTACGGGCACGAAGGCATCCTGGAAGAATCGCCGCTGTCCGACATGCGCCGCCAGTTCGACGTCAACGTCTTCGGGCCGGTCGCCATGATGAAAGCCGTGCTGCCGTTCATGCGCGCCCGCCGGCGCGGCCATATCGTCAACATCACGTCGATGGGCGGCTACATCACGATGCCCGGCATCGCCTACTACTGCGGCAGCAAATTCGCGCTGGAAGGCATCTCGGACACGCTTGCCAGGGAAGTCCGACCGTTCGGCATCGCCGTGACCGCGATCGCACCAGGCTCGTTCCGCACCGATTGGGCCGGCCGCTCGATGCAGCGAGCCGCACGCTCGATTGCCGACTACGACGCGCTGTTCGACCCGGTGCGCAAGGCGCGTGAGGCAAAGAGCGGCAAGCAGCCGGGCGATCCGGCCAAGGCGGCCCGCGCGATACTGGCCGTGATCGAGGCAGACGCGCCGCCGACGCACCTGCTGCTCGGCAGCGACGCGCTGCAACTGGTGCGGGGCAAGCTGGCCGACCTGGGGCGCGAGCTGGATGCCTGGGAAGAGGTCTCCGTCTCGACCGACGGTTGATGGCGCGCCCAATGCCAGTCACTCAAGCCACAAACTCGTCGTTCCCTAACTGAATGGCACTGATGGCACGCCCGGATTTAATCGAACTTCGAAAAATCCGGCTTGCGCTTCTCGAAGAACGCCGTGAAGGCTTCCTTGGCCTCGGCACCGGTCAGCATGGCACTGAACCGTTCGTTCTCCGCCGCGATGGTGTCTTTCACCAGCGCTGCACGCGAGCGCTTCATCAAGGCCTTGGTCGTGCGGATCGACGCCGCCGGCAGTTTCACGAGTTTGGCGGCCTGCCCTTGCGCGAACGCGAGCAGCTCTGCGGCCGGCAGCACGCGCGCCACGATGCCCATCTCGAACGCTTCCTGCGCGCCGAAGGCTTCGCCCAGCATCAGCTTTTCGGCAGCGCGGGTGTAGCCGGCCGATTGCGCGACGAGCAGCGACGACGCGAATTCCGGGCACAGGCCCAATTGGGAAAACGGCATCGAGAACCTGGCGTTGTCGGCGCAGTAGACGAGGTCGCAGTGCATCAGCAGCGTGGTGCCGATGCCGACGGCCGTGCCGGCGACGGCCGCGACCACCGGCTTGCTGCAGCCTTCCAGCGCGCGCATGAACTGGAACACGGGACGGGATTCCGTCATCGCGCCTTCGCCCACGTTGTGCAGGAAGTCTTCCAGGTCGTTACCGGCCGTGAAGATCTCGGGTTTGCCCGTGATGAGGATGGCGCGGATGGCGGGGTCGGTGTCGGCCGCGCGCAGCGCGTCGGCCATGGTCGTGTACATGGCGCCCGTGATGGCGTTCTTGCGTTCCGGGCGGTTGAATTCGAGGGTGAGGATGCCGTCGGCGGTGGTGGTCAGGATGTCCATTCGGTGTCTCGCTTGTTCGTATAAAAAAAGGGTGGGAACGGTTGTGCCGCACCCACCCTTCCGTTCACGTCGTGTGGATTACACGCGTTCGATGATGCCCGCCGCGCCCATGCCGGCGCCGACGCACATGGTGACCATGCCGTACTTCAGGTTGTTGCGGCGCAGGGCGTGGACGACGGTCGCGGCGCGGATCGCACCGGTCGCGCCCAGCGGGTGGCCCAGGGCGATCGCGCCGCCCATCGGATTCACCTTGCTGGTGTCCAGGTTCAGGTCGCGGATGACGGCCAGTGCCTGTGCCGCGAAGGCTTCGTTCAGTTCGATCCAGTCCAGCTGGTCCTGCGTGATGCCGGCGGCGGCCAGCGCTGCGGGAATCGCGACCTTCGGACCGATGCCCATGATCTCCGGCGGCACGCCGCGCACGGCGAACGACGAGAACTTGGCCAGCGGGGTCAGGTTGTGTTCGCGCAGGATCTTCTCGCTGACGACGATCAGCGCGCCGGCGCCGTCCGACATCTGCGACGACGTCGCGGCCGTCACGCTGCCCTTGGCGGCAAAGACCGGCTTGAGCTTCGCCATGCCTTCCATGCTGGCGTCGGCGCGCGGGCCTTCGTCCAGGTCGACGGTGCGGCGCTTCACCTTGATCTCGCCCGTCGCCAGGTCCGGCGTGCGGGTGACGATTTCCACCGGGGTGATCTCGTCCTTGAACAGGCCGGCCTGCTGGGCGGCGATCGCCTTGCGGTGCGATTCCAGGCCAAAGGCGTCCTGGTCTTCGCGGCTCACCTTCCACTGGGCGGCGACCTTCTCGGCCGTCAGGCCCATGCCGTAGGCGAGACCCACGTTCTCGTCCTTGAACGTCTCCATGTTGATCGACGGGTGGTGGCCCATCATCGGTACCATCGACATCGATTCGACGCCGCCGGCGATCATCACGTCGGCCTCGCCGACGCGGATGCGGTCCGCGGCCATGGCCAGCGCCGTGATGCCCGAGGCGCAGTAGCGGTTGACGGTCACGCCGCCGACGGTGTTCGGCAGGCCGGCCAGCACGACGGCGTTACGGGCCACGTTGAAGCCCTGCTCCGCTTCCGGGAACGAGCAGCCGACGATGGCGTCGACGATCAGCGCCGGGTCCAGGTTCGGCACGGCGGCCATCGCGCCGCGGATGGCGGCCACCAGCAGGTCGTCCGGACGGGTCTTGTTGAAGAAGCCGCGCGGCGCCTTGCCGATCGGGGTGCGGGTCGCTGCGACGATGTATGCGTCTTGAAGTTGTTTGCTCATGTCAGTAGTCCTTAGTGTCCGCGCCGCGATCAGTTACGCACCGGTTTGCCGTTTTGCATCATGCCCATGATGCGTTCCTGGGTCTTCGGATTGTTCAGTAGCGAAACGAATGCCTTGCGTTCCATGTCGAGCAGCCACTGCTCGGACACGACGCTGCCCTGGTCGATGTCGCCACCGGAGACGATCTCCGCGATCGTGTCGCCCAGCTGGTAGTCGTACGCGGAGATGAAGCCGCCGTCGCGCATGTTGACCAGCTGGCCGCGGATCGTGCCCCAGCCGTAGCGGCCGGTGACGGTCACTGGGCGGCGCAGCGGTGCGCGGTAGCCGGCGTCGAACATCGAGCGCGCGGTGACTTTCGCCACGTGCAGCAGTTCGTACGGGTTGAAGACAATGATGTCGTCGTCCTTCAGGTAGCCCATCGCCTTCGCTTCCAGGGCCGATTTCGACACCTGCGCGGTGGCCGCGTTGGTGAAGCCGGTCTTCAGGAATTGCAGGATGTCGTTACCCTTGGCTTCATTGGCCGCGCGCACTGCCGCTTCCTTCAGGCCGCCGCCGGCCGGCACCAGGCCGACGCCCACTTCCACGAGGCCGATGTACGACTCGATCGAGGCGACGCGCTTCGATGCGTGCAGCGCCATCTCGCAGCCGCCGCCCAGGGCGAGACCCGCCACCGCGGCCACGACTGGGATGTTCGAGTATTTCATCGCCATGAACGTGTCCTGCAGTTCCTTGACGATCGGGTCCATCGCTTTCGCGCCGCCCGCCATGAAGGCCGGCAGGGCCGATTGCAGGTCGGCGCCGGCCGAGAACGCGCCGCCGTCGGCCGCATCGGTATTCCAGATCACGATGCCCTTGAAACCCTTCTCGGCTTCGGCCAGCGCGCGCTGGATGCCCTTGATGACGCCGTCGCCGATCACGTGCATCTTCGTCTTCAGCGAAATGACCAGGACCTCGTCGCCCGAGTGCCACAGGCGCACGGCATCGTCTTCGAACACGGTGGTGCCGGCGGTCTTCGGATCGTCGCCGCCCGCGCCCACGACCGGTGCGCGGAACTGCTGGCGTTCATAGACCGGCAGGTCGGAACGCGGCACATAGGCGTTCTTCGTGACGGAGTACGAACCTTCCGGCGTGTGCACGCCCTTCTCCGCGACCGGTGCGCTGAACACCCAGCTTGGGAGCGGTGCATCGGTCAGGGCCTTGCCCGCTTCGATGTCTTCCTTGACCCACTGGGCGATGGTGTTCCAGCCGGCGGCCTGCCACGTTTCGAACGGGCCGACGCTCCAGCCGAAGCCCCAGCGCATCGCGAAGTCGACGTCGCGCGCGTTGTCGGCGATCGAGTCCAGGTGGAACGCGATGTAGTGGAAGGCGTCGCGGAAGATCGCCCACAGGAACTGCGCCTGCGGGTTGGTCGACTCGCGCATCGCCTTGAATTTCTTGACCGGATCCTTTTCTTTCAGGATGCGTGCGACGATGTCCGCCGCCTTGGCGCCGCCCGGCACGTATTCGCCGGTGGCGGTGTCCAGGCGCAGGATGTCCTTGCCGACCTTTTTATAGAAGCCGGCGCCGGTCTTCTGGCCCAGCGCGCCCTTCTCGATCAGCTTGGCCAGCACGTCCGGCGTCTTGTACACGCCGAAAAACGGGTCGTCCTGCAGGTTGTCCTGCATCGTCTTGATGACGTGGCCCATCGTGTCCAGGCCGACGACGTCCGCCGTGCGGAACGTGCCCGACTTGGCGCGGCCCAGCTTGGCGCCGGTCAGGTCGTCGACGACGTCCACGGACAGGCCGAATTTCTCGGCTTCGTGGATCGTGGCCAGCATGCCGAAGATGCCGACGCGGTTGGCGATGAAGTTCGGCGTGTCTTTCGCACGCACGACACCTTTACCCAGCACGGACGTCAGGAAGGTCTCGAGCTGGTCGAGGATTGCCGGCTTCGTGGCGGCGGTCGGGATCAGTTCGACCAGGTGCATGTAGCGCGGCGGGTTGAAGAAGTGCACGCCGCAGAAGCGCGATTTCAGCTCGGCGTCGAAGCCTTCGGCCAGCTTCTCGATCGACAGGCCCGACGTGTTCGACGCGAAGATCGCGTTCGCGCCGATGTGCGGCGCGACCTTCTTGTACAGGTCGTGCTTCCAGTCCATGCGCTCGGCGATGGCTTCGATGATCAGGTCGCAGCCGGCCAGCACGTCGAGGTTGTCCTCGTAGTTGGCGACTTCGATCAGCGCCGCGTCTTCCTTGTTGCCCAGCGGGGCCGGCGACAGTTTTTTCAGGTTTTCGATGGCCTTCAGAACGATGCCGTTCTTGTTACCCTCTTTCGCGGGCAGGTCGAACAGCACGACCGGGACCTTGGCGTTGACGCAGTGCGCAGCGATCTGCGCGCCCATCACGCCGGCGCCCAGCACGGCGACTTTCTTGACGATGAAATTAGTCATCTCTCGTAATCCTTAGTTAGGTCGTCGTCCCCGCGAAAGCGGGGATCCATACTGAAGCACCGAAGTCGGACGCGGAGCCTTGCTGCTCAATGATTCGAGTTCCGATGCTCAGCATGGGTTCCCGCTTTCGCGGGAACGACGGGTAGATTTGATGGTGCGTGTTTAAAACAGGTCGGCGTCCAGCGCCATCAGGTTCGACGAACCCGAACGTGCCTGGCGGATCAGCATCGCGGTTTCCGGGTACAGGCGGGCGAAGTAGAAGCGTGCGGTCGCCAGTTTCGATTCGTAGAACTTGTCGCCCGAATCCTTCTTGGCCAGTGCGATCTTCGCCATCTGCGCGAAGAAGTACGAGAACACCATGTGACCCACGACGCGCAGGTAAGGCACGGCGGCGGCGCCCACTTCGTCCTGGTTCTGGAAGGCCTTCATGCCGATTTCCATCGTCAGCTTGCCGACCTTCTCGCCCAGTTCGCCCAGCGGGCTCACGAATTCGGACATCTGCTCATCCAGGCCGTTGTCTTCGACGAACGCCTTGATCTTCTCGCCGAACGCGCGCAGCTTGGCGCCGTTGTCCATCAGGATCTTACGGCCGAGCAGGTCCAGCGACTGGATCGTGTTGGTGCCTTCGTAGATCATGTTGATGCGGGCGTCGCGCACGTACTGCTCCATGCCCCACTCGGCGATGTAGCCGTGGCCGCCGTACACCTGCATCGCTTCCGACGTGGCGATCCAGCCGTTGTCGGTGATGAAGGCCTTCACGACCGGAGTCAGCAGCGCGACTTCGCCGGCGGCTTCCTTGCGGACTTCTTCGTCCGGGTGGTTCAGTTCGCGGTCGATCTGCAGCGCGACGTACGAGGTCAGCGCGCGCGCGCCTTCGGCATACGCCTTGGCGGTCAGCAGCATGCGGCGCACGTCCGGGTGGACAATGATCGGGTCGGCCGGCTTGTCCGGTGACTTCGGGCCCGACAGGCTGCGCATCTGGATGCGGTCTTTCGCATAGACCAGCGCGTTCTGGTACGCGACTTCGGTCAGGCCCAGCGACTGCATGCCGACGCCCAGGCGGGCGGCGTTCATGAATACGAACATCGCGTTCAGGCCCTTGTGCGGCTGGCCGATCAAGGTGCCGATCGCGCCGTCCAGGTTCATCTGGCAGGTCGAGTTGCCGTGGATGCCCATCTTTTCTTCGATGGCGCCGCAGGTGATGCCGTTGCGGGCGCCGACCGAACCGTCGGCGTTCGGCAGGAACTTCGGCACGAGGAACAGCGAGATGCCTTTCGAGCCTTCCGGTGCGTCCGGCAGGCGGGCCAGCACCAGGTGGACGATGTTTTCCGACATGTCGTGCTCGCCGGCCGAGATGAAGATCTTCGAACCGGTGATGCTGTAGGTGCCGTCGGCCTGCGGTTCGGCCTTCGTGCGCAGCAGGCCCAGGTCGGTGCCGCAGTGCGCTTCGGTCAGGCACATCGTGCCGGTCCATTCGCCCGAGACGAGCTTCGGCAGGTAGAACTTCTTCTGGTCGTCGGTGCCGTGTTCCTTCAGGCACTCGTACGCGCCGTGCGACAGGCCCGGGTACATGGTCCATGCCTGGTTCGAGGAGTTCAGCATCTCGTAGAACGAGTTGTTCAGCGAGACCGGCAGGCCCTGGCCGCCGTATTCCGGATCGCAGGCCAGCGCAGCCCAGCCGCCTTCCACGTACTGTTTATAGGCTTCCTTGAAACCCTTCGGCGTGGTGACGGTCTTGGTGGCGGCGTCGTAGTGGCAGCCTTCGCGGTCGCCGCTGTGGTTCAGCGGGAACAGCACTTCCTGCGTGAATTTCGCGCCTTCCTCCAGCACCTGGTTGATGATGTCGGCGTCGATCTCCTGGTACGCCGGCAGGTTCTTGAATTCTTCGGTGACGTTGAGGAACTCGTGCAGAACGAACTGCATATCACGAAGTGGCGCGACGTACTGACCCATGGTTGTTCTCCTGACAGGTGAATATTTTGTGTGAATTACTGGGCGCTGGCGGTATCCGCCTGGCTGTTTTGCTTGTTGGGATTGCGGTAATCTTCGACCAGGCGCGCGAAGCCGCGGTGCGCGCGGTCGACCGTGCCCGGGATGCGCAGGAAGCGCGCATCGTGGTGCACCGCCAGCACGAGGCCATACATCTCGTACACGAGTTGTTCGGGGTCGGTGCCCGGCTTCAGGTCGCCGCAGTCGATCGCCTGTTGCGCGCAGCGCAGCAGGGCGCCCTGCCACGTGCGGACCATGGCGACGAGTTCTTCGCGGATCGGCCCCGGGCGGTCGTCGTATTCGACGGCACCACTGATATAGATGCAGCCGGACGCGATCTCGACCGAGACGCGCTTGAGCCAGCGATTGAACATCGCCTCCAGGCGCGGCAGGCCGCGGGATTCTTTCAGGCTGGGGAAGAAGACTTCCTGCTCGAAGCGGCGGTGGTACAGCTTGAGCACGTCGATCTGCAGGTCTTCGCGCGACCCGAAGTGCGCGAACACGCCCGATTTGCTCATATTCATGCGGTCGGCCAGCAGGCCGATCGTCAGGCCTTCCAGACCGTCGCGGCTGGCGAGCTCGAGCGCAACATCGAGGATGGCGGCCCGCGTCATCTCGCCCTTGCGCATGCTCATCGATTTAGCTGTCGTATTAATAATTGCCTCGCGTAAGAGTGGATTTGATCTACCGAAAAAATCCGAACGCTCGTACTATTATCTACCAGCCGTGAAATGTCAAACGGGAACTTAGAGGCGACGTTCTAGTGTGTCGTCAGCCGCCCGCACGGGTGATGGCGCGGCGGTCGCGCTTGGTCGGGCGGCCCTTGATCGTGCTGCCCGGTTCGGGGAACAAACGGCGTGCTTCCTGATCGTTTTCCCTACGGACGATACTCTCTTCCGTCTCGCGGTACAACGCCTGGGCGACGGGTGCCGGCCCCCGTTTGTCGGACAGGCCCAGCACGACCACCTCCCAGCGGTTCGAACCGTTGTCGATGAAAATCTTATCATCGACTTTCACGGAGCGGGCGGGTTTGACGGGCTCGCCGCCGATCCGCACGCGGCCCCGGTCGACCGCATCCGCCGCCAGCGAGCGCGTCTTAAAAAAACGCGCGGCCCACAGCCATTTGTCGATCCTTACGTTGTCACTCTCTGTCATAGCGTCTTTCCATCATGCGTAGCCGATCGCGACGACCCGCATGGTCAATTTATAGAGAAGATAGGCCATTTCGTGGCCGCAGCGGCGCACCCAACCGAGTTGCCGCAGATCATCCAGGCACACCTGCACGCCATCGGCCACGCCCCGCTCGATCTGGCGGGCCAGCGTGCCGGCAAATTGCGCATCGCGCACGACGACGTTCGCTTCCTGGTTGACGAACAGCGACAGCCCGTCGCAGTTGCTGGAGCCGACCGTGGCCCAGTTGTCGTCCACGACGCAGACCTTCGCGTGCAGCTGCGTCTTGCGGTACTCGACGATGCGCACGCCGGCCGCCAGCAGCTGCGGGTAGAACGACGACGCGACGGCATCCTGCATGCGGAACTCGCCGACGCCGATCATCAAACATACATCGACGCCGCGCCGCGCGGCCTGGCACAGCGCCTCGCGGAACTTGCGGCCCGGCGCGAAATACGGCGTGGCCATCAGCACGCGCTTGCGCGCACGGCCGATCGCCTGCAGGTAGGCACGCTGGATCGTGCGGCGGTTGCGCAGGTTGTCGCGCACGACGAACGCCGCGCGCATGGGGTGGTCGCCCAGCGCGGCCGGCTGCTTGCGCATTTCCCGGAACAAATTAATCCGACGGACGAGCGGTAGATGCCCGGCCCGCGTCCACTGGGCCTGGGCTTCGCGGTGGATTTCCGCGACGAGCGGCCCCTGCACGCGCACGGCGAAATCCCAGCGGGGTGCCGGCAGCGGCGCGTGCGGCTCGTAATCGTGCAGGTTGTCGTCGTTCGTGTTGATGCCGCCGACGAACGCGACTTCGCGGTCCATGACGGCGATCTTGCGGTGGCTGCGCGCGGCACCGCGCTTGAACCACGGATTGAACATCCGATAATGCACGCAGACCGCGCAGAATTCCTCTTTCAGCCGCAAGGCGACGCGGTTGCCGGTGCCGAACCAGTCGGCCAGCACGCGCACCTTGACGCCGCGCTGCGCGGCACGGATCAGCGCGTCGGTGACGGCGCGCGCCGTGTCGTCCTCGGCATAGATATACGTCTCGTACAGGATCTCGTGGCGGGCCGCGTCGATGGCGGCCAGCAGCGCCGGGAAATAAGTGCTGCCGCTTTCGAGGAGGGTAACGTCGTTGTTGGCTACATACGTAACGGTGCGCATCGCTATGCCAGCTGCAGGTTGGCCACGATCGGTGCGTGGTCCGACAGGCGCGCCCACTGCGGGCCGTGCAGCACTTCGGCATGCTCGACCTGGAAGCCGCGCACATAGATCCGGTCGAGCCGGAACCAGGGCAGCGCGGCAGGAAACGTCCGCGCCGGCACCAGGCGTTTTTCGCGCCCGGCCGCATTCCGCACCATATCACCGATCCGCGCGCCGAACCGCGCCGGCCGCTCCAGTTCATCGAATACCTCAACGACGCCCAGTTTCAACCGCAGGCAATCGCTCAGGGTATTGCGCCAGTCGTTGAAGTCGCCGGCGATGATAACGGGCTCGTCCGGACGTGCGGAGTCCTGCACGCACTGGACCAGCGCCTCGGTCTGGCGCCGGCGGCTGACTTCGAACAGGCCCAGGTGCACGACGTAGCAGTGGACATTGCCGGACGGGGTCTCCAGCACGCAATGCAGGATGCCGCGCTGTTCGTAGGCGTGGTCGGAAACGTCGTGGTTGTTCTGGTTCGAGATCGGAAAACCGGACAGCAGCGCGTTGCCGTGGTGGCCATGGTCGTACACGGCATTCATACCATAGGCGGCATGCAGGTTTTCACCCGCAAAGAACTCGTGCTGGGCCTTTTCGGGCCAGTGATGATGGGGGGTGCGCACCTTTTCGCCGTAGCGGGCCTGGTAGCGGTCGTGCCGGCCCTGCACCTCCTGCAGGAACACGACGTCCGCATCGAAGGCACCGATGGCTTTTTTCAGCGCCAACACGCGCGGCGTACTACGGAAGGAAGAGACGCCCTTGTGGATGTTGTAGGTCGCAACACGGATTTTCATGGGAACATTGTAACCCCATCAGTCCGTGCCTTTCCGGGGCGGGGAGCGCAATCGTGCGCCGGTGGGCGCCTTTCCCGGCTTCTGGCCGGGAAAGGCGTTGGGACTGCTCAGGGGGCGACGGCGCGCATGTAATCGCCGGTCGGCAGAGGACGCGCTTCCGGTGGGATGACGGGGTCGCGGTAGACCGGATTGGTGCGCAACGGACCCATCAGGCGGAGACCGCTCAATAGCTCGATGCACAGGTAATCGTTATCGACGCCAACGTCCTTGACCTTCTGCTCGTGTCTGCGTTCGCTCATGATTCCTCCCTTTGTTGGACATTGCTAAATTGAAAAGTCGCCAGAAACGACTTGTGGAACTTAATGAAATCATTTCTAGCTGTCAAACAAGCGATTGTATTGTGTGCATCAAATTTGAGTAAATTTAATTCCGTTTGTACAATGGAGAAAAACTGCCCGATGTAACAATCGAGCAGAATTGGCCATGCCAAAACTCTCAAAATTACGCGGATTGATGAGTTCGCAGGACGGTTTCCTGAATTTTGACTCGGCCGGCCCCAGGAAGTTCCAGGTTGGCGATTAGATGACGACGCCCGCCTCGGGCACCGGCTGGAAGCGCGGCAGGACGACGCGGAACAGGGTCCCCTTGCCCACTTCGCTCTGCACCTCGAAGCGGCCGCCGTGCTTCTGCACGATCCCGTACGACAGCGACAGGCCGAGACCCGTGCCTTTGCCCACCGGCTTGGTCGTGAAGAAGGGCTCGAAGATGCGGCCCAGCCGGTCCTCGGGGATGCCGGTGCCGGTATCCTCCACCTCGATCCACACGTGCTTCTCGTCGTGGGCCGTGCGCAGCGTGATGCGGCCGTGCTTCTCGATCGCGTGCGCCGCATTGACCAGGAGGTTCATGAAGACCTGGTTCAGCTGCGACGGATAGCATTCGATCTGCGGGATGCTCCCATACTCCTTGGTCACCTCGGCCTTGTATTTGATCTCGTTCCAGACCACGTTCAGGGTGCTGTTCAGGCCCGCCTCGATGTCGGCGTACTGCAGGTCGCCGCCGTCCACGTGCGAGAAATCCTTCATGTCCTGCACGATGCGCCGCACGCGGTCGATGCCGTCGAGCGATTCGCGCAGCAGCGGCTCCAGGTCCTCGCGCAGGTACTCGGCGTCGACTTCGTCTTTTACCCGCGCGATGCCGGCCCGGTCTTCGGGGCTGAACGCGCCTTCCAGCGCCGCGTAGCTGTCGAGCAGCCGCAGCATGCCCTGGGCGTACCGCTGCAGGCTGCCCAGGTTCGAATTGACGAAGCCGATCGGGTTGTTGATCTCGTGCGCGACGCCGGCCGCCAGCACGCCGATCGACGCCATCTTCTCCGACTGCAGCAGCTGGCTCTGGGCCTCACCCAGCTTCTTGATCAGCTCCGCCTGGCGCGCCTTTTCCTTTTCCAGCGTGGCATTCGCCTCCTGCAGGGCGCGCGTGCGTTCGCGCACCTTCGATTCGAGCTGGTCGCGCGACTCGCGCAGCGCTTCCTCGGCCCGGTGGCGCTCGGTGACGTCGGTGTAGCCGAACACCCGCCCGATGATGCGCTCGCCCAGGAACTGCGGACGCGAGCGGCATTCGAAGAAACGGCCGTTCTTCAGGCGGAACAGGTCCTGCGTCTCGGTCGTATCGGCCACCTGGCGCAGCTGGCTGCGGACCAGGTCGCCCTGCTCCACCTGGCCCGCGATGTATTCGACGATGCCGTCGTCGTCGCCGGCCTGCAGCAGCGCGGCCGGGATCTCCCACATCGCCGAGAACAGGCGGTTCATGCTCGTGATCTTGCCGTGCCAGTCGACCACGAGGATGCCGTCCGCGGTGGACTCCAGCGTCGTGCGCAACTGGGCCAGGGTCTGCTCGAGCAGGGCCTCGACCTGGCGCTCGTGGCGGCAGTCCTGCGCGCGCACGAGCAGCAGCGGGCGGTCGCCGTCGTGGAGTACGTCCACCGACTTCATCACCGTCAGCAGCGACGTGTCGGCGCACAGGTACTCGCCCTCCTGCGCCTCGAAGCCGAGATACTGGCCGGCGCGCACCTCTTCCCAGTAGAACACGTCCTGCAGCGAGCTTTCGATGTCCGTGATGAGCATGTCGCGCAGCTGCGCGGCCGCGTAGCCGAGCGTCTGTTCGACCTTGCGATTGGCGACGAGGATGCGCAGGTCGGCCGGGTCGACCAGCATCACCATGTGCGGGCTGTGGTCGACCATCAGCTGGTGCAGGTTCATGGCTGGCTCCTCCGCGCCGGGTCACCCGCGTCGAAGTAATAGCTGACGCGTTTGCGCGGGCTGAGGTAGTTGTAGATGTCCTTGGGCACCTGGGACGGGCGGATCGACTTCACGATGTTCAGGTCCGGCTGCGTCTCGAGGTTGACGACGATCGCTTCCTCGCGCGGCACGCTGGCCTCGTAGATCATCACCTGCGGCCTGGTCGGCTTGGCGGTGTTGACGTTGACGCACATGCCGACGACGCCGTTGGCCAGCTGGACGATCGTGCCCGGCGGGTACACGCCGAGGCAGCGGATGAACACCTGCAGCAGCTTCGGGTCGAAGCGGCTGCGCATCTTGGCGAACATCAGCGACAACGCCTCGTGCGGCGTGAGCGAATCGGCCGGGTTGCGCGGGTTGCACAATTCGTCGTAATGGTTCGCGATCGCGACGATGCGGGCGAGGATGCTGATCGCCTCCCCTTGCAGGTGGTGCGGATAGCCGCTGCCGTCGAACATCTCGTGGTGGTCGCGGATGATGGCCAGCGCGGGTGCCGCGAGGCCCAGCTTCCTGCCGATCTCGTAGCCACCCTCGCAATGCGTTTCGACCAGCGCCTGCTCGGCGTGGTTGTAGGCATCGAGCTTGTTCAGCACCTTGTCCGGGATGTTCTTCGTCCCGACGTCGTGGAACAGCGCGCCCATGCCGAGCAGGCTGGCCACCTCGTGCGGCAGCTTGATGTCGCGCGCGATCATCATCGACAGCATCGTGACGTTGAGCGAGTGGACATAGATTTCCTCGCCGCCCAGCTTGTCGCCCATCAGGTTGATCGCCAGCTCGGGCGCGGACAGGATCGACTCCGTGATCTGGCCGATCAATTTGCCAGCCACGCGGACCGTTTCGGCCGGCTGGGAAAACAGGTTGCGGTCGATGTCGCGGATCGCGCGCGCCGTGTTCACGAACGCCTGCTCGATGCGGGCCGCGTTCTCGCGCTGCTCGCGGATGCGTTCCATCATCTCCCGTTTCGCCGCCATGACCGGCGACTCGGCACGCGCCTCCGGCGACACCGGCGCCGCCGGCACAGGCTGCGCCGCTGCCGGCGCGGCCGTGGGCATGGGCCCGTCGCTGAGCGCGGGATCGACGCGGACCGTGGCCAGGCCCAGGCCGCGCAGGATGCGCAGCTGGTCCTCGGTCTTGACCTTGAAATGGCTGAACGCGAACGGGTGCTGGAACCATTTCAGGTCCAGGTAGACATACAGGCCGATCTGGACCTGGTCGATTGGGATAGTGACTGTATCGGCCATGAAAACGCCTCCTTCCAGACCGAAAGTATCAACTCCCACCTATTTCGGTCAAGAAACATTTGTTGCCATGTGGAACTGATGACACAATCCCGGCGGCGGCGCCACAATCAGGCGCCCGTCATCACCCGGTTGCGGCCTTGCTGCTTGGCGCGGTACAGCGCCTTGTCGGCCGCCCAGAACAGCGCCTCGGCATCCTGGGCGTGGGCGGGATAGGCCGCGACGCCGAACGACGCCGTCACCTTCTCCGGCCCCTCGCCCTCGGGGTGCGGCACGATGGCGGCCAGCGCGATGCGGATCGCCTCCGCGCGCGTGCCCGCGTCCGCCGCCGCGCATTCCGGAAGCAAGAGTACCATTTCCTCGCCGCCGTAGCGACAGGCGATGTCCCCTTCGCGGATACCGAGGCGCAGCTGCTGCGCGATGGTGCGCAGCACGGCGTCGCCGACGGCGTGGCCGTAGTCGTCGTTGACACGTTTGAAATGGTCGATGTCGACCAGCACGAGGCTCACGGGCACGTTCTTGCGGCGCGCCCGCGCCAGCTCGCGTTTCAGCGCGGCGTCGAAATGGCGCCGGTTGAACAGGCCCGTGAGCGGATCGAGCACCGATTGCCGGCGCAGCGATTCGCGCAGGCGCGCATTCCCCAGCGCCAGCGCGAGCTGCTCGGCGACCGTCACCGCGAGGCGTTCCTGTTCTTCGTAAGCCGGACCGGCGGCCAGGCCCTCAAGGTGCAGCATGCCCACCAGTTCATCGTGCGTGACGAGCGGGATGCACAGGCGCGCGGTCGTTTCATCCGCCGGCCTGCGGTAGTGCGCGCACGGCAGGTCGCTGGAACTCGCCGTGCGGTAGCGCGCCCCGTGGCGCAGCGACCAGCAGGACTCGATGTCGATCTCGGACGGCTGCTCGGACGGCGTGCCCCATTGCGTATGCCGGTCCAGCACATGGTCGTCTTCGTCGCGCAGCAGGAATAGCGTGCCGGACACGCCGGGCAGCAGCTTCGGCAGCGAACGCGCGATCACGGGCGCGGCATCGGGGACCGACGGCACGGCCTCCACGGCGCGCAGCAGTTCCGCAACCTGCTTCAGTTCGCGGTTGTGGCGCGTCGTCAGCCCGACGGCCTCCGCAAGCTCGCCGGCCTGCGTTTCCAGCTGTCCGGCGAGGACGCGGCGCGCGCGCAGCATGCGCATGATGAGCAGCAGCAGGATCCCCAATGCGACGATGTTGCAGGCCGTGGCAGCGACGCTCACGGTGAACGAGCGTGCGGAGCGGGCCAGCAGGTCGGCCTGCAACGCGTCGTGCCGCGCCATGCTGCGCGCATCTTCCGCCGCCACGAGCCGGCGCATGTCGTCCATGTACTGCTTGCCGCGCAGGGAGCTGACGACGTGTTCCGTCGCCTCGAATCCCGCGCGGCGACGCAGCTGGATGGTCTCGTCGAGTTCCGCCAGCTTCAGTTCCGCGAGCCGCGCGATGCGCCACGCGGTGGCCCGCTCGGCATCCGTGGGCGCCTTGTCCTTGGCGTCGTGCAGCACTTCGGGCAGCGTGCGCCGGACCTGTTCGTACGGTTCGAGGAAGACGTCGTTGCCAGTGATGACGAAGCCGCGCTGCGCCGTCTCGGCGTCGCGCATGGATGTCAGGATGTCATCGAGGCGCTGCTGCGCGCGCAGTTCGGCGCGCGATTGCGCCAGCAGATCGTTGACGGAGCGGTTCAGCCAGAACGGCACCGCCGCGATCAACACCATGACGATGAAGACGGCCAGGGCGACGAACTTCAGATGTCTTGCGCTGCGCATGCGAGTAGGCGGCTTTCGATTGCTATAAAGCAAGGGAAAATAGCACAATTCCCGCCACGCACGATTGAGAAACAAGCGTTATTTGTCGTCCACGTGGCAGGGCAATTGCAGGATCGCTTCCGCGTTCGACGAGGAGAAGCACCGATCTGCCGCTTCCAACAACGGCAGCCATGCATATTGCAGGTGCTCGCGCGGCGCGAGGGTGATAGCGATGTCGCGCGGGACGCAGACGGAGAACACGTGTTCCGTGTTGTGGGTGACGCCGGGCGCGTAGCGGTGGCGCCAGGTCTGGTAGATCTCGTAGACGTTGGACAAGAGCCAGTCCTTGAGGACGATGCGCTCGCCGTCGGCCACGATGCCCGTTTCCTCGAACAGTTCGCGCGTGGCCGTTTCCAGCAGCGGTTCGTCGGGACGGTCGAGGGAACCGGTGACGGATTGCCAGAAGCCGGGGCGGTCGGCGCGTTCGATCAGCAGGACGTCCAGGTCGGCGGTGTGGATGACGACGAGGACGGATTCGGGAATCTTATGGGGCATGCCCATATTGTAGCGTCAAACAACGTCGTCCCCGCGGAGGCGGGGACCCAAGTTCCATGCGCAGTCGAGACGCAAGCAAGATTGGATCCCCGCCTGCGCGGGGACGACGATTCAAACCGTGACGACGGTTTTACTTACGCGACCTTCGGCTCGTTACGCAGACGGATATGCAGCTCTTTCAGCTGCTTCTCGTCGACTTCCGACGGCGCGTTGGTCAGCAGATCCTGCGCGCGCTGGGTCTTCGGGAACGCGATCACGTCGCGGATCGACTCGGAGCCGGTCATCAGCGTGATCAGGCGATCCAGGCCGAACGCCAGGCCGCCGTGCGGCGGGGCGCCGTACTGCAGCGCGTCGAGCAGGAAGCCGAACTTCAGCTGCGCTTCTTCCGCATCGATCTTCAGGGCGCGGAACACCTTGCTCTGGACTTCTTCGCGGTGGATACGGATCGAGCCGCCGCCCAGTTCCCAGCCGTTCAGGACCATGTCGTAGGCCTTGGCGATGCAGGCGCCTGGGTTCGTCTCAAGCATGTCTTCGTGGCCGTCCTTCGGTGCCGTGAACGGGTGGTGCGTCGCGTTCCAGCGGTCGCCGTCCTCGTCGTACTCGAACATCGGGAAGTCGATGACCCACAGCGGCGCCCACTTGTCTTCGAACAGGCCGGCCTTCTTGCCGAATTCCGAGTGGCCGATCTTCACGCGCAGCGCGCCCATCGAGTCGTTCACGACCTTGGCCTTGTCCGCACCGAAGAAGATCAGGTCGCCGTCTTCGGCACCGGTCAGTTCCAGCACTTTCGCCAGGACGTCGTCCGAGATGTTCTTGACGATCGGGGACTGCAGGCCGTCGCGGCCCTTGGCCTTCTCGTTGACCTTGATGTAGGCGAGGCCCTTGGCGCCGTAGATGCCGACGAATTGCGTATACGCGTCGATTTCCGAACGCGGCATCGAACCGCCCTGCGGCACGCGCAGGCCCACGACGCGGCCGCCCACCATGTTGGCGGCGTTGTTGAAGACCTTGAATTCGACGGTCTTCATCAGCTCCGTCAGTTCGGTGAACTGCAGCTTCACGCGCATGTCCGGCTTATCCGAACCATAGGAGCCCATGGCGGTGGCGAAGTCCATGACAGGGAACGGGTTCGGCAGGTCGATGCCGGCGGCGTTCTTGAAGACGACGCGCATCATGTCTTCGAACAGGTCACGGATTTCCTGCTCCGTCAGGAACGACGTTTCGCAGTCGATCTGGGTGAATTCCGGCTGGCGGTCGGCGCGCAGGTCTTCGTCGCGGAAGCACTTGGTGATCTGGTAGTAGCGGTCGAAGTTGGCGACCATCAGCAGCTGCTTGAACAGCTGCGGCGACTGCGGCAGCGCGAAGAAGTTGCCCGGGTTGACGCGCGACGGCACCAGGTAGTCGCGCGCGCCTTCCGGCGTGGACTTGGTCAGCATCGGGGTCTCGATGTCGATGAAGCCGAGGTTGTCCAGGTATTTGCGCACTTCCATCGACACCTTGTAGCGCAGGCGCAGGTTGTGCTGCATCTGCTGGCGGCGCAGGTCGAGCACGCGGTGCGTCAGGCGCGTGGTTTCCGACAGGTTGTCGTCGTCCAGCTGGAACGGCACCGGCACCGAAGCGTTCAGCACTTCCAGCTTGGTGGTGTTGATCTCGATCTTGCCCGACTTCAGGTTGGCGTTGGCGGTGCCCTCCAGGCGGTTCACGACGGTGCCCGTCACGCGCAGGCAGTACTCGTTGCGCACGTGCTCGGCGACCTTGAAGACCTCCGCATTGTCGGGGTGGCAGACGACCTGCACGAGACCTTCGCGATCGCGCAGGTCGATGAAGATCACGCCGCCGTGGTCGCGACGACGGTGCACCCAGCCGCACAGGCTGACGGTTTGGCCCAGCAGCTCTTCGGTCACGAGGCCGCAGTAGTGAGTACGCATGGAGGACATAGTTTTTCGATCCTGGTTGGTTGATTCGGTGGGCCCGCTCATGGCTGGCCCTGGATTCTTTGCTGCGTTGTTGGTTCTATTCCGCGGTGGCGGGGGCGGGCGCCCCGGCCGCCGCATCCAGCGGCGGCGGCGGCGCCACGACGCCCATCGAGACGATGTACTTGAGGGCCGCGTCGACCGACATGTCCAGTTCCACGACGCGGCTCTTTTCCATCATCAGGAAGAAGCCGGACGTCGGGTTCGGGGTGGTCGGCACGTACACGCTCACGTACTCGCCCACCAGGTGGTTCTTGACGTCGCCGCCCGGCACGCCGGTCAGGAAGGCGATCGTGTACGAATTCTCGTGCGGGTACGGGATCAGGACGGCCTTGCGGAACGCGTTGCCCGACGACGAGAACAGCGTGTCCGACACCTGCTTGACGCTGCCGTAGACCGAGTTCACGACGGGAATGCGCTGCAGCAGCCGCTCCCACATGCGCACGAACCATTTGCCGACCAGGTTATTGGTCAGCACGCCGGTCAGGAACACGATGGCCAGCGTGATGATGGCCCCGAGGCCAGGGATGTACGTGCGCGGCTGCCACTCGCTCGGTACGAGCACGAGCGACTGGTCCAGCGTGCTGATCACGAAGTTCAGTACCCAGGCCGTGATCGCCAGGGGAACCAGGACCAGCGCGCCTGTAATGAAATATTTACGCATCGATTGTCGTGACGGATCTCGTCCGAGGATTTGTCGGGTGCTCATTATGCGCCGGCCGCGATGGGCCGGCGCCGCGGTCAGGTACTGCTGCTGTCCTTCGCCGGCGCGGCGGCCGGCGCCGGCGCGGGCGACGCGTCGGTGCTGCTGCTGCCCGTGCCATTGTCGGACGACGTCGCCGCCGGGGCCGTGCCGGTTGCCGGCGCAGAGCCACCGCGGAAGTCGGTCACGTACCAGCCGGTACCTTTCAATTGGAAACCGGCGGCGGTGACTTGCTTCTTGAACGATGACTTGCCGCACGAAGGGCAAACGGTCAGAACCGGATCGGAAATCTTTTGCAGCACATCCTTGGCAAAACCGCATTCATCGCAGCGGTAGGCGTAAATCGGCATCTGAATACTCCGCAAAAATCATCAAAACCCTGAATTATAAAGCTTTTACGGCACCGATGGACGCCTGGCCGGCTTGGTGCATTGTGGAAACAGTGTTGTTTTTCGTCAGCGCACGATTGTTTTCTGTTTGCCGAACGTCAACTTAACTGATTAAATAGCATTCTTAGCAGCAATGCTGCACAAGGATTAAGAAACAGAAGTTTGCGCGACCGGCTTCCGGCCCGCCGCAATACCGCAGAAAAGCACTTCACTCAGGGCCCGCTTGCGGGCCCTTTTCTTTACCATAGTCCACATGGACACTTCACTGCTCGATGCCGTGCGCAGGTACGCGGACGCCCACGTCGGCCGCGACGGTGCCGCGTCGACGCCGATTCGGGGCCTCACGGCGATCCGCGCGGCCGCACGCACCGAACTGAGTTACCAGATCCAGCGCCCGCTGGTATGCCTGGTGCTGCAGGGCGCCAAGCACGTCACGATGGGCACGCAGTCCTTCACCTTCCGCGCCGGCGACTCCCTCGTCATCACCGCCGACGTGCCGACGGCCAGCCAGGTCACCGAGGCGAGCGTGGCCGCGCCCTATTATTCGCTCGTGCTCGACCTGGACCCGGCCGTCATCGCCACCCTGGCGACGGACATGGCGGCCAGCGGCGACGCCGACGGCGCGCCGGTGCGGATCGAGTCGACCGACAGCCACGCCGCCGACTCGGCGCTGCGCCTGATGCGCCTGCTCGACCGCCCGGCCGCGCTGCCGGTGCTGCAGCCGGCCCTGATACGCGAGTTCCACTACTGGCTGCTGGCCGGACGCCATGGTGCAGCCATCCGGCGCCTGGGCCTGCCGGACAGCCACGTGCGCCGCGTCGCCCGCGCCGTCGCCCTGCTGCGCGCCGAGTACACGCAGCGGCTGCCCGTCGAGAAGCTGGCCGAGGTCGCAGGCATGAGCCCGTCCGCGTTTCACCAGCACTTTCGCGCCGTGACGTCGCTCTCCCCGCTGCAATTCCAGAAACAGCTGCGCCTGATCGAGGCGCGCCGCCTGATGCTGGCCGAAGGCGTCAATGCCAGCCATGCCGCGTATGCGGTCGGCTACGAAAGCGTGCAGCAGTTCACGCGCGAATACGGGCGCATGTTCGGCAAGCCGCCGATGCGCGACGTCGCGGACGCGCAGCAGCGCCTGGACGCCGCCTGAATCAGATCACCTGGCCACCCGACACTTCGATGCGCTGACCGGTCATCCAGCCGTTGCCGTCGCCCAGCAGGTTGGCGATCACCGGTCCGATGTCGTCCGGCACGCCCACGCGACCGAGCGCCGTCATCTGCGCGAAGACCGCATTCAGGTCGGGCGTGTCGCGCACGGCGCCGCCGAGGAAATCCGTCTCGATGGCACCCGGCGCCACCGTGTTGACGGTGATGCCGCGCCGGCCCAGTTCCCGGGCCAGATACACGGACAGCACTTCGACCGCGCCCTTGGCCGCCGCGTACGCGCCAAAGCCGGGATACGACACGCGCGTCAGTCCGGACGACAGGTTCACGATGCGGCCGCCGTCCGCCAGCAGCGGCAACAGCGCCTGCGTCAGGAAGAACACGCCCTTCACGTGGACGTTCATCAGGCGGTCGAACTGCGCCTCCGTCGTGTCTTCGATCGCGGCCATGTCGCCGTGGCCGGCGTTGTTGACGAGGTGGTCGAAACGGTCGCGCTGCCAGACGTCGCGCAGGCCGGCGCGCACGTGCTCGACGAACAGCGCGAAGCCGGCCGTGTCGCCGACGTCCAGCCGCAGCGCCAGCGCCCTGCGGCCCAGCGCGCGGATCTCGTCGACGACCGCACGGGCATCGTCCGCGCGATTCTGGTAAGTGAGGATGACGTCGCCGCCGCCGCGGGCGATGTGCAGTGCGGTATTGCGGCCAAGGCCGCGGCTGGCGCCGGTAACGATGGCGATCTTTGCCATGATGTGCTCCTGTCGGTGATTGAGGAGCAGCGAGTATCGGGCGCCGTGGGGCCCGGCCGTTGCCGGAAACCGGGCCGTTTTTGCCTGATTCTACAAGCGCCGCCAGATCATCCAGCGTTCCTTGCCGGCGAAGACAGGGATCGAATCCTCGACGGGCTCGTCGGCGATGCACTCGAACGCGGGCTTCAGCAAGGCATCGAGCTCATCACGCACGATACCGAACGGCGGTCCCGTCGCCACATCGTCAAAGAAGAAATAGCCAGCCAGCAGGCCGCCCTGCCCCAGCAGTTCCGCCCAGCGCCGCGCCACGTCCGGCCGGCGTGCCCGCGGCAGCGCGCACAGGAACGCCTGTTCGTAGACCAGGTCCAGCGGCTTCTCCGGCGCATAGGCGAAGAAATCGGCTTGCCGGATGCGGTCCGCCCACGGTCCGGCCAGCGCGCGGGCGCGCGCGACGGCTTCGGGCGAAAAATCGATGGCGGTGGCGTCCCAGCCGGCCTCGCACATCAGCGTCAGCTCGTGCGCGGAGCCGCAGCCAGGAATCAATGCCGACAACGGACGCGTCGACGCGGAGACGAACCGCCGCAACGCCGCCGGCACCCCGCCCCGCTCCCACGGCGTGAAATCGCGCTCGAAGCGCTCGTCCCAGAATTGCGGCGACAGCGGATCGCGGCTGGCGAAAGCGGGCGGTGCCGCCATCACGGCGTCCAGTGCAGGTGCCCGGCGACCTCCAGGCCGACGACGATCACCGTCAGCACGCCCGTCACGCAGGCGAGGAAGGCCAGCAGGCGGTTGGTACGGCGCTGCTGGTCGACCAGCTTGGCCATCAGGTCGCCCATGTCGAGGTCGCTGTACGCCCGCTTGTGCAAGACCTGGTGCACGAGGCGCGGCAGCTGCGGCAGGATCTGGCCGAAGCGCGGCGCCTCCGCCTTCAGGCGCTCGGCCATGCCGCGCCAGCCGACCTGCTCGGCCATCCAGCGCTCCAGGTACGGTTTCGCCGTCTTCCACAGGTCGAGGTCCGGGTCGAGCTGGCGGCCCAGGCCTTCGATGTTCAGCATGGTCTTTTGCAGCAGCACGAGCTGCGGCTGCACTTCGACGTTGAACCGGCGCGACGTCTGGAACAGGCGCAGCAGCACCTGGCCGAACGAAATGTCCTTGAGAGGACGATCGAAGATGGGTTCGCACGTCGCGCGCACGGCGGCTTCCAGTTCGTCGACGCGGGTCTCGCGCGGCGCCCAGCCCGATTCGATGTGCGCCTCGGCCACGCGCTTGTAGTCGCGGCGGAAGAAGGCGAGGAAGTTCTGCGACAGGTAATCCTTGTCGAAGTCGTTCAGGGTGCCCACGATGCCGAAGTCCAGCGCGATGTAGCGCCCGAACGTATCCGGATCGATCGACACGAGGATATTACCCGGGTGCATATCCGCGTGAAAAAAGCCGTCTCGAAAAACTTGCGTGAAGAAGATTTCGACACCGTCGCTGGACAATTTCTTGAGGTCGACGCCGGCCGCGACGAGGCGGTCGGTCTGCGAGATCGGGATGCCGTTCATGCGTTCCATCACGATCACGCTGTTCGAACAATAGTCCCAGTACATCTCCGGCACCATCAGCAGATCGGAATTCGCAAAATTGCGGCGCAGCTGGCTCGCGTTGGCGGCCTCGCGCATCAGGTCGAGCTCGTCGTGCAGGTATTTGTCGAACTCGGCCACGACCTCGCGCGGCTTCAGGCGACGGCTGTCGGCCCACACCTTTTCGATGACGCCGGCGGCCATCTGCATCAGGGCAATGTCTTCATCGATTGTGGTCTTCATGCCCGGGCGCAGCACTTTCACGGCGACCTGCTTGCCATTCTTGAGCTCGGCAAAGTGCACCTGGGCGATCGATGCGGATGCGACCGGGGTGCGCTCGAACGATGCGAACAGCGTCTCCGGCGAGGCGCCGAGGGAACGCGTGATCTGGGCGACGGCCAGGTCGGAATCGAACGGCGGCACGCGGTCCTGCAGCAGCGACAGTTCTTCGACGATATCCGGCGGCATCAGGTCGGGCCGGGTCGACAGCACCTGGCCGAATTTGACGAAGATCGGGCCCAGCTCTTCCAGCGCGAGACGCAGGCGGATCGCGCGCGGCGACGTGATGCGGCGCCAGAAGAAGACGGTATTGATCAGGCGGGCGGTACGGGGTACGTGGAGGCCGGAAATCGCGATCTCGTCCAGGCCATACTTGACGATGACGGTGAAGATCTTCAGCAGGCGCAGGAATTTCAGGATCATCAGTGGTCCGAAGGCGTGTCAGGGGTCGTCGGAACGGGAGCGATGCTGCGCGCGGCAAGCTTCTGCTCCAGTTTGGCGATGCGCTTGGCCGTACGCTCGACGTCGTCGCGCAGGCGGCCGACGTCGTCGGCGAAATCATCGACAGTCGCCGGGCGCACGAGCACGCGGCGTTCTTCCAGCAGGAATTCGGCGACGTTTTCCGCGAGCCGGCGTCCGGCCGTGGCCGCGCCCGTCACCGCCGAGCGCGCACCGCCGGCCAGGCGCACGGCGCCGATCGGCCCCACCACGCGCTCGAGATCGTGCTCGGCATCCCAGCGCAGGCCCTTGGACAATTGCGAGATCGTGTTGGCGAACTCGGCGTCGCCCTCGATCCGTACGTACGAAAACGCGCGGTCGCGGTTCTGCAGGATCAGCGGCAGGTCGGAGAGCTTGACGTGGATGGTGACGCTGGCCGCGTCGTCGACGCCCGCCGTCTCGAGCATGCCGTCGCGCGCGACGCGCATGCGCAGGGCGAGGTGCCCGGTATCGATGACGGCGGTCTTGCCGGCATGGCGCATCAACGCGTCGCGCGCCCACGCTTCCTGTGCCAGCAGGTGATTGATCGTCGCTACGGCCGGAGCCGACGGCGACAGGAAAGAGGGAGTCGAAGACATGACCATTTTCATCTACACAAAATAAAACCGCCCGGCATAGGTCGGGCGGTTTCGATCTTACCAGTTCACCAGAGCATAAACCCCGGAGCACGGAACTTTTCTTGCGAAAATTTCAAGTGATCTGCTGAATGCCCGCCAGGACCCAGCCGCCATTGCCGGCCAGCGGCTTGGCCAGGTTCCAGACTTCGACGAACGGTTCCGGCGCCGCGCCCGGCGCGTTGCGGATCATGCCGTTGAACTGGACGCTCGCCAGGTAATCGCGGTCGGTCGTCTCGATGCCCAGCAGCTGCGAATCGATGTTGACGACTTCCGTGTAGTCCGGCTGGCCGCCCCGTTCCTGGATCTGCAGCGACAGTTCGGCGTACACCTCGGGCGACGTGAATTCGCGCAGGTCGGCGAGGTCGCCGCGGTCCCAGGCCGCTTGCATGCGGATGAATGAGGACCTGGCGTGGCGCAGGAACGCTTCCGTGTCGAACCCGGGCAGCACGCCCCACTGCTCGTGCGCGGGCGCGGCCTTGTCGAGCGACGGCGCATTCGAGAAGCCCGACTGGAAACCGCCCTGGTTGCCGGCATAGGCATTGTTCAGGCCCGAACCGATTTCCGGCGTGGCCGAGGCCGGCACGGGATTCTGGTTAAAACCCGTGAAAGTCGGGTTGGCCGGCGTGTCCTTGCGGCGGAACATGCGGATGATGAACATCACGGCGAACACGAGCAGCAGGATCATCAGCAGCGACGACAGGGCGCTGGCCATCGCGCCGCCGATGCCGAAGTGCGAGAACAGCGCGCCCAGGCCAAGGCCCAGCAATGCGCCGCCCAGCACGCCTTTCCACATGCTCGGCCGCTTCTGCGGCACCTGGGCCGGCGCCATGGGGGCCGGCGCCGGACGCTGCTGGTACGACGGCTGCTGGGCAGGCGTCGGCGCCGGCGCAGGTGCGCGCATGCGGCTCACGGACTGCGACTGGCGGCCGAACGAACGGCCACCGCCGACCGGACGCGCATCGGCGACGCTCGACAGCGTCATCAGCGCGATCATCATGCTGGCCAAAAACTTTTTCATCAGCTCACCTCAAAGTTTGATGCCGGTGTGCAGTGCGGCCACACCGGCCGTCAGGTTGTAGTACTGCACTCTTTCCAGGCCCGCCGTTTCCATCATGCCCTTCAGCGTTTCCTGGTCCGGATGCATGCGGATCGATTCCGCCAGATACCGGTAGCTTTCCGCATCGTTGGCGATGCGCTGGCCCAGCCACGGCAGCACCGAGAACGAATACACGTCGTACGGTTTTTGCAGCGGCGCCGCCACTTTGGAAAACTCCAGCACCAGCAACTTGCCGCCCGGCTTGAGCACACGGCGCATTTCCGCCAGAGCCTGATCCTTGTGCGTCATGTTGCGCAGGCCAAAGGCCACGCTGACGCGATCGAAATAATTGTCCGGGAACGGCAGTTTCTCCGCGTCACACAGTAAGGTGGGGGTGACCAGACCTTTGTTCAATAGACGATCGCGGCCCACGCGCAGCATCGACTCGTTGATGTCCGTGAGCCACACCTCGCCGCTCGGCCCCGCCGCCTTGGCGAATGCCTTCGACAAGTCGCCCGTGCCGCCGGCGATGTCGAGCACCTTGAAGCCGGGACGAATGCCGGCCTGGGCGATGGTGAACGCCTTCCACACGCGGTGCAGGCCGGCGGACATCAGGTCGTTCATCACGTCGTATTTGGACGCGACCGAGTGGAATACCTTGGCTACCTCGTGGACCTTCTCGTCTTCCGAGACGGTCTTGTAGCCGAAATGGGTGGTGTTGGTCATAGTAGCAAGCCGTTTAGTCTTGCCACATTATACAAGCGGGGGTCCGCCGCCCGGCTTAAAGATGACTTACCCGGGCGCACGCGAAGAAAACGTTTGCGGCGGTGCCAATGTCGGCTTTACCACACACGATAACAATCGTGCATCCCAATTGTTAAAACTCTGCTTATAATGGTTTTCGCTCGCGCACAGTCTGGAACAGGGATGTTTATCGCTTAACCATGTGCTGCCGGCGATACTTCATTACTTGTTAAAAAAATTCTTGAGAGAGAGACACATGGCGACTGGCACCGTGAAATGGTTCAACGACGCAAAAGGCTTTGGCTTCATCAAACCTGACGATGGTGGCGACGATCTGTTCGCACACTTCTCGGCCATCAATTCGGCAGGCTTCAAATCGCTGGCGGAAAACCAGCGCGTCACCTTCGACGTGACCTCCGGCCCGAAAGGCAAGCAGGCTGCAAACATCCAGCCGCAGTAATTCCAGGCCGGTAAACGAAAAAGCGCCGTGTGCAAACCGGCGCTTTTTTCGTTCAGTGGCTACATCCACCGCTACCGCAACCGCCGCCCTTCGGCCCGGCCGCCGGCACGGCACTGGCCTCGCGGCCGCTGTCGCCTTCATACCCCGCCGCGTGCAGGCGGCCCAGGTAGTCCTGCCACAGGACGTCATGCTCGTTGCCCAGCTTGTACAGATAGTCCCACGTGAAGATGCCGGACTCGTGGCCGTCCGTGAACAGCGGCTTGACGCCATAGTTCCCGACCGGCTCGACGCCGCGGATGCCCACATCGCGCTTGCCGACCTGGAGCACTTCCTGGCCCGGGCCGTGGCCCTTCACTTCGGCCGACGGCGAGTACACGCGCATCAGCTCGAACGGGATGGAGAACGCGGCGCCGTCGTCGAAGGCGATTTCCAGGATCTTCGATTGCTGGCGGATGGTGAGGTTGGTGGGGGTGGGCATAATAGGATCGGGAGTGTTAATTACCGTCGCTCCCGCGAAGGCGGGAGCCCACGTTCTGCGCGCATCGCGTCGGCGCTTGCGAAATTGGGTCCCCGCCTCCGCGGGGACGACGTGCAAATAGAATCGGGAGTGTCGATTACCGTCGCTCCCGCGAAGGCGGGAGCCCAAGTTCTGCGCGCGTCGCGTCGGCGCTTGCGAAATTGGGTCCCCGCCTTCGCGGGGACGACGTGGATAGGCGAATTTTACCGCTTAATGAAGCGGCGCTTGATCGCTTCCGCCAGTTGCGGCACCAGTGCCCGGCGCGCGACCAGCACCGTCTCGTCCGTCGTGCGCTGCGCCTGCGCCCACACGGGCGCGGGGAAGTGCGCGTCGTCGGCGTAGCGCGGGATCACGTGCCAGTGCAGGTGCGGCACCACGTTGCCGAGGCTCGCCACGTTGACTTTCAGCGGCTGCATCACCTCGCGCACGGCGAGTTCGAGCTGCCACACCGCGTCGTTCAGCAGCAGGCGATCCGCATCCGCGAGGTCGCTCACTTCGCGCACATGGTCTTTCCAGATCACGCGCGCGAAGCCGGGGTAGTTGGCATCGTCGACGAGGATGACGGCGAACTTGTCGTTATCGACGACAGTCGGCACGGCCAGTTCGCACAACTCGCAACCGATCATACAAGCACCCGCTCGATACCGCCGTTGTTGGCGTTGGCCACGTAGTTCGGCATCCAGTTCTCGCCCAGCAGGTGACGCGCCATCTCGACGACGATGTAGTCGGCCGTGGTGCCCGAATCGTCGTTGTAGCGGTTCAGTCCCTGCAGGCAGGACGGGCAGCTCGTCAGGATCTTGACGTCGCCACCGAAACCGTCGGCGCGCAGCTTGTCGGCACCCTTCACCATTTCCTGCTCCTTGCGGAAGCGGACCTGGGTCGAGATGTCCGGACGGCTCACGGCGAACGTGCCCGACTCGCCGCAGCAGCGGTCGTTCTTCTCGATCTTGACGTTGTCGACGGTCTGCACGAGCGCGTTCACGGTCTTCATCGAATCGCCCAGCTTCATCGGGTTGTGGCACGGTTCGTGGTACATGTAGCGCATCCCCGTCACGCCTTCCAGCTTGACGCCCTTCTCCAGCAGGTACTCGTGGATGTCCATGATGCGGCAGCCCGGGAAGATCTTCTCGAACTCGTAGGTCGCGAGCTGGTCGTAGCAGGTGCCGCACGAGACGAGGACCGTCTTGATGTCGAGGTAGTTCAGCGTGTTGGCCATGCGGTGGAACAGCACGCGGTTATCCGTCATCATCTTGTCGGCCTTGTCGTACTGGCCGGCGCCGCGCTGCGGATAGCCGCAGCACAGATAGCCCGGCGGCAGCACGGTCTGCACGCCCACTTCCCACAGCATCGCCTGCGTGGCCAGGCCCACCTGCGAGAACAGGCGCTCGGAACCGCAGCCCGGGAAGTAGAACACGGCTTCCGTATCGGCGTTGGTGACCTTCGGATTGCGGATGATCGGGATGACCTTGTCGTCCTCGATGTCCAGCAGCGCGCGCGCCGTCTTCTTCGGCAGGTTGCCCGGCATCTTCTTGTTCACGAAGTGGATCACCTGCTCGCGGATCGGCGCCTTGCCGGTCGTCGGAGGCGGTGCCTTCGTCTGCTCTTTCGCAACGGCCTTCAGCACGGTCGCGCCGAGACGCTGGGCCTTGTAGCCCCAGTCGATCATCCCCTTGCGCATCGCGTTGATCGTCGTCGGATCGGTCGCGTTCAGGAAGAACATGCCCGCGCGGTGGGCCGGCTTGAAGCTGCGCTTGTCCATCTTGCGCAGCAGGTTACGCATGTTCATCGAGACGTCGCCGAAGTCGATGTTGACCGGGCACGGCGTCACGCACTTGTGGCACACGGTGCAGTGGTCGGACACGTCCTCGAATTCTTCCCAGTGGCGGATCGACACGCCGCGGCGCGTCTGCTCTTCGTACAGGAACGCTTCGATCAGCGCGGACGTCGCGAGGATCTTGTCGCGCGGCGAGTACAGCAGATTCGATTGCGGCACGTGCGTCGTGCACACGGGCTTGCACTTGCCGCAGCGCAGGCAGTCCTTGACGCTGTTGGCGATCTCGCCGATGTCGCTCTGCTGCATGATCAGCGACTCGTGGCCCATCAGGCCGAACGACGGCGTGTACGCGTTGCGCAGGTCGGCGTACGTGGTCTCGCTGTTCAGCAGCTTGCCCTTGTTGAAGCGGCCTTCCGGGTCCACGCGCTGCTTGTAGTCGCGGAAGTCGCGGATCTCGTCGTCGGTGAGGAATTCCAGCTTCGTGATGCCGATGCCGTGTTCGCCCGAGATGACGCCATCCAGCGAACGCGCCAGCTTCATGATGCGCTCGACGGCCTTGTGCGCGTCCTGCAGCATCGCGTAATCGTCCGAGTTCACGGGCAGGTTCGTGTGCACGTTGCCGTCGCCGGCGTGCATGTGCAGCGCGACGAACACGCGCGAACGCAGCACGCGCTTGTGGATCGCGGTGGCCTCAGCCAGGATCGGCTCGTAGGCCGCGCCATTGAAGATGTGGCGCAGCGGCGCGCGGATCTCCTGCTTCCACGAGACGCGCACGGTATGGTCCTGCACGACGTCGAACAGCTTCGCGCCCGGCTGCTGCGTGAGGCGCGCCTGGAACGTGCCGGCGAGACCATCGAGGCCGACGTCGGCGAGCTTGTCGAGCACGTCGCCCAGCGGCTGGTCGAGGTTCGCCGTGATCCAGGTCCAGCGCGCCGCGACGCGGCCCAGCAGCTCGTCGGCCTGCTGCGGACGGTCGCCGAGGATCTCTTCCTTCGACACGCCTTCGCCGGTTGCATCGTCCGCCTTCGTCACTTCCAGGTTCCCGGCCGCGAAATAGGCGTGCAGTTCCTCGACGAGCTGCAGCTTGTTCTTGATCGACAGCTCGACGTTGATGCGCTCGATGCCGTCGGTGTACTCGCCCATCCGGTTCAGCGGAATGACGACGTCTTCGTTGATCTTGAAGGCGTTCGTGTGGCGCGCGATGGCCGCGGTGCGCGAGCGGTCGAGCCAGAATTTTTTGCGGGCTTCCGGGCTGACGGCGACGAAGCCCTCGCCCACGCGCGTGTTCGCAAGACGCACGACTTCCGACGTGGCCAGCGCGACGGCATTCTCGTCGTCGCCGACGATGTCGCCGAACAGCGCCATCTTCGGCAGGGTGCCGCGCTTGGATTTCGTCGCATAGCCGACGGCGCGCAGGTAGCGCTCGTCCAGGTGTTCCAGGCCCGCGAGGCGCAGGCTGGCGAATTCCGGCTTGCCGCTCTTCGGCAGGCTGTCGAGGTAATCCTTGATCTCGACGATCGACGGGATCGCATCGCGCGCCTGGCCGAAGAATTCCAGCGCGACGGTGCGCGTGAACTTCGGCATCTTGTGCAGGATCCAGCGCGACGACGTGATCAAACCATCGGTGCCCTCTTTCTGGATGCCCGGCAGACCGGCGAGGAATTTGTCGGTGACGTCCTTGCCAAGGCCTTCCTTGCGGAAGCGGCGGCCTTCGATGGCCAGCGTCTCGGTGCGGAACGGCGCACCTTTCGGCGCGCCCTTTTCCGACGGGTGCGTCCATTCGAGCTTGAACGTCGCCACCGGGGCGTCGTGGATCTTGCCCAGGTTGTGGTCGACGCGCGTGACGTCGAGCCAGTCGCCGTTCGGGTCGACCATGCGCCACGAAGCGAGATTGTCCAGCGCCGTGCCCCACAGGACGGCCTTCTTGCCGCCCGCGTTCATCGCGATGTTCCCGCCGATGCACGAGGCGTGCGCGGACGTCGGGTCGACGGCGAACACGAAGCCGGCCTTCTCGGCCGCCTGCGACACGCGCTGCGTGACGACGCCGGCGCCCGTGAAGATGGTCGCGTAGTCGCGGTCGACGCCCGGCAGGCGCGTCATCTCGACCTCGCCCATCTGCAGCAGCTTTTCCGTGTTGATCACGGCCGACATCGGCGACAGCGGAATCGCGCCGCCCGTGTAACCTGTGCCGCCGCCGCGCGGGATGATGGTCAGCCCGAGTTCGATACAGCCTTTCACGAGGCCGGCCATCTCGTCTTCCGAATCCGGCAGCAGGACGAGGAACGGGTATTCGACGCGCCAGTCGGTAGCGTCCGTCACGTGCGACGTGCGGTGCATGCCGTCGAAACGAATGTTGCGCTTGTCGGTGTAGCGGCCCAGCACGGCCTTGGCGCGCTTGCGCAGGTCGTAGGTGTCCGCGAATTCGCGGCCGAAGTCGTCGACGGCCTTGCGCGCGGCGACGAGCAGCTGCTCGACGGCGGCGCTGCGGCGCGCGGCGGTGGCGGGATCGGCTTCGCCGGCATCGACGGTCAGGCGGCGCTTGTCGACTTCCGCCAGGCGGTGATGCAGTGCCTCGATCAGCTTGGCGCGGCGCTTCGGGTTGTCCAGCAGGTCGTCCTGCAGGTATGGATTGCGGCGCACGACCCAGATGTCGCCCAGGACTTCGTACAGCATGCGGGCCGAGCGCCCGGTCTGGCGGGCACCGCGCAATTCATCCAGCAACTGCCACGATGACTCGCCCAGCAGACGGATCACGATCTCGCGATCGGAGAACGACGTGTAGTTATAGGGGATTTCGCGCAGCCGGATGGGTGCGTTTTCTTCGAGCAGGGCGTGGATATTGGCAGGAGCGTTCATGGGGAGATCGACTGTCGTACTGACGCGTAGGACTCTCTATTCTAGCTTATTGCGATGCACCACGCTGGGGAAGGAATAATTTTTGCAATGGCGAAAAAGCAGAAACGGGCGGAAAACGACGCTTTCGCGCAAATTTGTTTTGGTTGAATGCAAGATTTTCCGGCGAAAGCTCGGCGTGATGAAACAATAGGCATCTTATCCACGCCGGATGGAGCCGTTCATCCGAACAGCTTGCTGCTCATCTCCCCCAGCCACTTCCACCACCCGTCCGGCACGTACAGCAGCGTGACCGTCATGAACACATAGCGCCCGAACTTGCCGATGGCCATATAGATGACGCTGGGCCAGAACGGCAGGTGCAGCCAGCCCGCCAGCGTGCACAGCGGGTCGCCGATGCCCGGCACCCAGGACAGCAGCATCGTCTTCGCGCCGTAGCGTTTGAGCCAGTGGAACCAGCGCGACGAGCGTTCCTTCGCGAAGGCGACCTTGGCGCGGTAGCCGATCCAGTAGTCGACGATGCCGCCCAGCGTGTTGCCCAGGGTGGCGACGAGGACGGTAGGCCAGAACATCGCGGGATTCGCTTTCACGACGGCGAACACGGCCGGCTCGGAGCCGAGCGGCAGCAGGGTTGCGGACACGAAGGCGATGAGGAATACCGACGTCAGGCCCACGGTGGGCACGGCGAGGAATTTCAGCAGCCACAGGACGGCGGATTCGATCATCGGCAGGAAAGGATGGACGGCAAGAGCACCGGTCCATTACATTATAATGAAGAGAAACACCCGGACACGTCGAAACGCCTGCTGCGCGTTGCACTGTCGTCCTGCGATGCTCGCCGTACTATTCGTACAGCCGCGCTTCTCGGACGACATTGCTGCCGCTCGCGACGGTTTTTCGAGGTGTCCTTCGTAACGACACGGTACGCCAGGCTCTACCAAGCCTTCGTGCCGCACTGCTCGCCTCGGTTACCCACCAAGCAGGACAGTCAGCGTCGCCCCGGAACCCGAACAGCCCCGCACCGATCATGACTACCGACTATCTCAAGAAAATCCTCACCGCGCGCGTCTACGACGTGGCCGTCGAAACCCCGCTGGAGTACGCCCCCAGCCTGTCGAAGCGCACCGACAACAAGATTTACCTGAAGCGCGAGGACATGCAGAGCGTGTTCAGCTTCAAGCTGCGCGGCGCCTACAACAAGATGGCCAACCTGTCGGAATCGCAACTGAAACGCGGCGTGATTTGCGCGTCGGCCGGCAACCATGCCCAGGGCGTCGCCATGTCGGCGGCGCGGCTGAACTGCCGTGCCGTGATCGTGATGCCGACCACCACGCCCAGCGTGAAAGTGGATGCGGTGCGCGCGTTCGGCGGCAGCAACGTGGAAGTCGTGCTGCACGGCGAGTCGTACACGGATGCGTTCAACCATGCGCAGATGCTGGAAAAGGAACAGAAGCTGGCGTTCGTGCACCCGTTCGACGATCCGGACGTCATCGCCGGCCAGGGCACGATCGGCGTCGAGATCCTGCGCCAGCATTCGGCGCCGATCCACGCGATCTTCCTCGCCATCGGCGGCGGCGGCCTGATCAGTGGCGTGGCCGCGTACGTAAAACAGATCCGCCCCGACATCAAGATCATCGGCGTGCAGACGAACGATTCGGACGCGATGGCGCGCAGCCTCAAGGCCGGCGAGCGCGTGACCCTGCCGGACGTCGGCCTGTTCGCGGACGGTACCGCCGTGCGCCTCGTGGGCTCGGAAACCTTCCGCCTGTGCCAGGAACTCGTCGATGAAATCATCATCGTCGACAACGACGCCATCTGCGCCGCCATCAAGGACGTGTTCACCGACACGCGCAGCATCGTGGAACCGTCCGGCGCGCTGGCCGTCGCGGGTGCCAAGGCGTACGTGGAACGCTCGCTGATGACGAAGAATCCGGTGCGCGGCGAGACGCTCGTCGCCGTGCCGTCCGGCGCGAACATGAACTTCGACCGCCTGCGTTTCGTCGCCGAGCGCGCCGAACTGGGCGAGGCGCGCGAAGCCGTGTTCGCCGTGACGATCCCCGAGCAGCGCGGCAGTTTTAAACGCTTCTGCGCGCTGATCGGGCCGCGCAACGTCACCGAATTCAACTACCGCATCAGCGACGAGCGCGAGGCGCACGTCTTCGTCGGCGTGCAGATCGGCAGCCGCAGCGAGTCCGGCACCGTCGCGCGCACGTTTGAGGAACACGGTTTCCGCACCCTCGACCTCACGCACGACGAACTGGCCAAGCAGCACGTGCGCCACCTCGTCGGCGGTAAGAGCAGGCTCGCGCACGACGAACTGCTGTACCGCTTCGAATTCCCGGAGCGCCCGGGCGCGCTGATGCGCTTCCTGGACAGCATGGC
This sequence comes from Massilia cellulosiltytica, assembly GCF_047325105.1. NCBI lineage: Bacteria > Pseudomonadati > Pseudomonadota > Betaproteobacteria > Burkholderiales > Oxalobacteraceae > Massilia > Massilia cellulosiltytica. Next base: position 6,352,903 of record NZ_CP168562.1, read on the forward strand.
GCCGAACTGGAACATCTCCCTGTTCCACTACCGGAACCAGGGCGGCGACGTGGGCCGCATCCTCGTCGGCCTGCAGGTGCCGTCCGGCGAGATGGACGAGTTCCGCCAGTTCCTCGCCACGCTCGGTTATCGCTATTGGGACGAGAGCGCGAATCCGGTCTACAAGCTGTTCCTGTAATGCATGGCGCGGTGATTGATGCCCCCGGCATCAATCACTGGATGTGTTAACCGGGCGCGCAACGATTGCCGGAAAGGTGTACGATACGCCGCTTTGCCGCCGCCGGACCGGCATCGTCACGCATGTGGCCGGCTTCGAGTACACACCATGACCAATACCCCTGATCAATCGCCTCTTGGCAAAAACTCGGCCTACCAGACCGAATATGCGCCGGAGCTGCTGTTTCCCATCCCGCGCCAGCAAAAGCGCGACGAACTCGGCCTGGCGGGCACGCTGCCCTTCTTCGGCGTCGACATCTGGAACGCCTACGAACTGTCGTGGCTGAACATGCGCGGCAAGCCGCAGGTCGCCATCGCGACCTTCACGGTACCGGCCGATTCGCCCAACATCGTCGAATCGAAATCCTTCAAGCTCTACCTGAATTCGTTCAACCAGACCCGTCTGGCCAACACGGACGCCCTGCTGGCCCTGCTGCGCGAAGACTTGTCGACCGCAGTCGGCGCGCCCGTGCATGCGGCGCTGACCTTGCCCGAAGACTTCGACAAGCTGAAAATGGGCGAGCTGGACGGCCTCCTGCTCGACCGCCTCGACGTCGAGATCGACAATTACAGTCCGTCGCCGGAACTCCTCAAGGCCAACCACGAGGAAGCCGCGGTCGAGGAAACCCTCGTGTCGCACCTGCTCAAATCGAACTGCCTCGTCACGGGCCAGCCGGACTGGGGCAGTGTGCAGATCCGCTACGTCGGTCCGCAGATCGACCAGGAAAGCCTGCTGCGCTACCTGATCGGCTTCCGCGAGCACAACGAATTTCACGAGCAATGTGTCGAGCGCATCTTCACGGACATCCTGCGCCAGTGCAAGCCGAACAAGCTGGCGGTCTATGCCCGCTATACCCGGCGCGGCGGCCTGGACATCAATCCGTGGCGCGCCAATTTCAGCACCGCCAAACCGCCGAATTTGCGTGCCGCGCGCCAATGAACAATGCGGATGGGTGATTTTTGATCGTTCGTCCCCATCTACAGTGTACGTTTCCGGCGACATCCTTCACGATGTTTCCGGATGTGTAAAACGGCAACCAAGCGCTAGAAAAATCGGTAAAAGAGGCCCCGGGAAGACGTTTCATGCGTGAAACCCGGGATTTCGTGGCGGAAATTGCGCTCGCCGGATCGCCGGGTACGGGGTCTTTGTGCAAAGGTTTGCGGCAGGGATCACACAGGCATCGGACGGCGTGCAAAATCGAATTACACGGCCATAAAACAGGCCTATAATTCCCGCTCGCAAGCACCCAGGTGCACCGCAATAGAAGCGTGTTATGACTAATCTAAGCAAAATCCTCTCGCTCGAGAACGTGCAGCTGGACATCGAAGTGTCGAGCAAGAAGCGCGCCTTCGAGCAGGCCGGCCTGATCTTCGAGAACAACTGCGGCATCGCCCGCTCCACCGTGTCGGACAACCTGTTTGCGCGCGAGCGTCTCGGGTCCACCGGACTCGGTCATGGCGTCGCCGTGCCGCATGGCCGCATCAAGGGCAGCAAAAGCCTCAAATCGCCGCTGGCCGCGTTCGTGCGCCTGGCCGAGCCGATCCCGTTCGAATCGCCGGACGGCCAGCCCGTGAAGCTGCTCTTTTTCCTGCTGATCCCGGACCACGTCACGCAACAGCACCTGGAAATCCTGTCGGAGATCGCGGAACTGTTTTCGGATGAGGCAATCCGCACGGCCTTGAGCACGGACACGGATCCGAAGTCCGTCTACGAACGCATCATCAACTGGCAACCGAGCCTGCAAGCCCTCGGCTGACTTTGCGAAAGCGACCATGCTGCAGACCCCGCTGACCATCCAACGGCTGTATGACGACAACCGCGACAGCCTGCAACTGGGCTGGTTCGCCGGATTTCCGGGCGGAGAACGCCAGATCTCCGGCGACGCCGTCTCCGCCGCGGACCAGGTCGGCCACCTGAACCTGATCCACCCGGGCCGCATGCAGGTGTTCGGTCACCAGGAACTGAATTACTACCAGCGCCTGAAATCCGGGTCGCGCAGCCACCTGATCGGCGAACTGATCGCGGGCGGTCCGCCGGCGCTGTTCATCGCCCAGGGTCTCGACACCCCGCCGGACATCCTCGCCATCTGCGACGAGCAGAATATCCCGCTGTTCTCGACGCCGCTGCCGGCCGCGCAGGTCATCGACTACCTGCGCGTGTACCTGTCGAAGAAGCTGGCGCAGCGCGTCATCATGCACGGCGTGTTCATGGACGTGCTGGGCGTCGGCGTGCTGATCACGGGCGACTCGGGCCTCGGCAAAAGCGAGCTGGGCCTGGAACTGATCTCGCGCTCGCACGGTCTCGTCGCCGACGACGCTGTCGAATTCTCGCGCATCGCCCCGAACATGATCGAGGGCCGCTGCCCGCCGCTGCTGCAGAACCTGCTCGAAGTGCGCGGCCTGGGCCTGCTGGACATCAAGGCGATCTTCGGCGAGACGGCGGTGCGCCGCAAGATGCGCCTCAAATTGATCGTCCACCTCGTCAAACGGGGCGCGCTGGACGAGGAAGTCGAACGCCTGCCCTTCCACTTCCCCACCGAGGACGTGCTGGGCCTGCCGATCCGCAAAGTGGTCATTCCCGTCGCGGCCGGCCGCAACATCGCGGTGCTGCTGGAAGCTGCGGTGCGCAATACGATCCTGCAGCTGCGCGGGATCGATACGCTGCAGGAGTTCATGGAGCGTCAACGCCAAGCGATGTCCAGCGACTGACGGATGTTCAGTATGGATTCCCGCTTTCGCGGGAACGACGTTCTTGTGTACGTGTCCGCGAAATACCGTCATTCCCGCGCACGCGGGAATCCATGCCGAGTACCCTGACCCGCGACGCCTGTTGCAAATACCTCATCCATAAGCCTTGTGCGATGCGGCAAAGACTTGCCGATGCTATCATCGCGCCATGCGCATCCTACTCATCACCGGTATCTCGGGCTCCGGTAAATCCGTCGCCCTGAACGTCCTCGAAGACGCTGGCTACTATTGCGTCGACAACCTGCCCCCCGCCCTGCTGCCGGCGCTCGTCGGCAGTATCGAAGGCGACGAAACCAGGCGCATCGCCGTCGCCGTCGATGCGCGCAGCGCGGAGTCCCTGGCCGAACTGCCGACGACGGTCGCTGCACTGCGGGAGGAAGGCCATCAGGTGAAGGTGATCTTCCTGACGGCCAGCACGCACTCGCTCGTCGCCCGTTTTTCCGAGACGCGCCGCAGCCACCCGCTGTCGCACGAACTGCGTCCGGGCGAGAACCCGGCGTCGCGCCGCACGCTGATCGAATGCATTTCGGAAGAACGCGACCGGCTGGGGCAGATCGAGAAGATGGGCCACGTGATCGACACGTCCGAACTGTCGGCCAACAAGCTGCGCGCGTGGATCAAGGAACTGGCCGAGGTCACCTACGCGCCGCTGACGCTGTATTTCGAATCGTTCGCATTCAAGCGCGGCGTGCCGCTCGATGCCGACTTCGTGTTCGACGTGCGCGCCGTGCCGAATCCGTATTACGACCTCACCTTGCGCCCGCTGAACGGCAGGGACGCACCCGTGATCGCCTTCCTCGACGCCCAGCCGCAGGCGACCGAGCTGCTGTCCGATATCCGCGCGTTCATCGCCAAATGGCTGCCGTCGTTCAAGAAGGACAACCGCAGCTATCTCACCGTGGCCGTCGGTTGTACGGGCGGCCAGCACCGCTCCGTGTACATGGCGGAACGGCTCGGCGCGTATTTCAGCGACACGGAACGGGTCGTCGTGCGCCACCGCGAACAGCCCTGATACGGCCAACGCGAATTCAGCCGATGCCGAAGCGCCGGCGCAGCCGCGCATGGCGATGGCGGAACAACAGCGCCACGCTCGCGCGCGCGAGCACGCGCGGCAGCAGGCGCGAACGGAACGTCAGGTTGTCGACGACCCGCGTGCCCCGCGCCGACGGCGCGACGATGCGCTCGTGCTGCCAGAACGCCATCGACAGCATCGGCGAGCGCTCCAAAAAACGCCGGCCCGGCTCGAGTTCGACGAGCGTGAGGTCGCTCCGGTCGATGGGCAGCACGCGCAACAACAACAGCCAGCTGCGGCACAGGCGCTGTCCCGGCACGACATCCTCCGGCAGGGTCCGCATCCCGCGCGGGAACGTCATGCGCAGCAGCGGCGTCATCTCGTCGGCGATGCCCTCGACGGACGTGACCCGGCGCCACACCGTGTCCGGCGCGGCAGCCAGCTCGGATTCGAAGCGCAGCGCGATCACAAATCGCGGAGTGGATGCGCGTGCCGGGGCCAGACGGGCGCGAAGAACCACGCGACCATCTCCGGCGTGACCGCAGCTAGCGTGGGCGGATTCCAACGCGGCGCATTGTCCTTGTCGATCACGAGCGCGCGCACGCCTTCGAGCACTTCGCCGTGTTCGAACGTGCGGCGCACGAGCGAGCGCTCCATGCGCAGGCAGTCCGCCACGCCAAGCGCTTCCCCGCGCACGAGCATCTCGCGCGTCACGGACATCATCAGCGGCGAGCGCTGGCGCAGCGTGGCCAGCGTCTTTTGCGCGAACGGGCTCGCATCCGTCTCCAGCGACGCCATCACGGCCGCGACGGAGTCCGCACCGAAATGGCGGTCGATCGCGTCGCGCTGCGCTTCCAGTTCGCTCGCGCCAGCCGGGAACGGCGCGGCGAACGCGCGGATCGCGGCGGGCAGTTGCGCGCCCGGTGTCGTCTCGATCAGCGCGCGCAGCGCATCCAGCTGCGCGCCCGGCACGAACACGTCGGCCAGGCCGACGTAGATCGCATCGGCCGCGCCGATGGTCACGCCCGTCACGCCGAGATAGTGGCCCAGGCGGCCCGGTGCATGCGACAGGAAGTGGCTGCCGCCCACGTCCGGGAACAGGCCAATGTTCACCTCGGGCATGGCGATCTTCGAGCGCTCCGTCACGATGCGCAGGCCGCAGTCCGGACCGCCCTGCGCGATGCCCATCCCGCCGCCCATCACGACGCCATCCATCAGCGCAATGTACGGCTTCGGATAGAAGTGAATGAGGTGGTTGAGCGCGTATTCTTCGGTGAAGAAATCTTCCAGCAGCGGGCTGCCGGTCTGCGGCGTCGCTTTGCCGGCCTCGTGGAAAAAGCGGATGTCGCCGCCGGCACACAAGGCCTTTTCGCTGCTGCTTCCGATGACGACGGCGTCGATCGATGCATCGTCACGCCAGGCGAGCAGCGTGGCGGTGAGCGCGCGGACCATGTCCAGCGACAGGGAGTTCAGCGCCTTCGGGCGGTCCAGGGTGATGATGCCGGTGCGGTTGGCAACCCGCGTCAGAACGTGTGCAGTCATGTCTCGTTGTTATTGAAATAATCAGACCAGCATTGTAGCGTCCAGAAAAACGAAAAGGGCGCCGATGCGCCCTTCGTTCATGGTCCTACTGCAAGCGTGGCATCACGCTGCGGCGGGCTCTTCCTCCCCACCCTCGGACATGCGCTTGATACACGCGTTGTCATGGTCCTTGAGCATTTGCTTGTACTTGACGACCTGGCGGTCCAGGCGGTCCATCAACATGTCGATCGCGGCGTATAGATCGTGCGCGGCACTGGCGACATGGACGATCTTGCCCGCGAGGCGCAGGTTGATCTCGGCTTTCTGGCGTTTTTCTTTCTCGGTGAGATTGTCGATGCAGAGGATGACATGGGAGTCGATCACTTGATCGAAATGACGGGTGATGCGTTCGAGCTTGTTCTGTACGTATTCTCGGATGGCTGGAGTTACATCGAGATGATGTCCGCTGATTGTGAGATTCATACACACTCCTTTGAAGATGCACTGCCTGCCGTGCGCGCATCTAGCGCAATGGGACAGTGTTTGTTACAAGGATTTGCGGAGACTGACGGGCGGGATTTTCAGCGCCTCACGGTATTTTGCGACCGTGCGTCGCGCGATGACCATTCCCTGTTCCCCTAGCATCTCCGCGATCTTGCTATCGGATAATGGATTCTTGGGGTCTTCTGCTCCTGTGAGTTGTACGATGAGGGCCCGTATTGCCGTCGACGATGCTTCGCCTCCCGCTTCGGTGGCAACGTGACTCCCGAAGAAATACTTCAACTCGAACATGCCGTGCGGGGTCAGCATATATTTCTGAGTTGTGACTCGAGAAATTGTGCTCTCGTGTAGACCTAGTGTATCAGCTATCTCACGTAAAACAAGGGGCCGCATCGCGACTGCGCCATGGGAAAAAAAGTTGCGCTGGCGATCGACAATTGCTTGGGCTACACGCAGGATCGTGTCGAAGCGCTGGCGCATGTTCTTGATGAGCCACTTGGCTTCCTGCAACTGCGCGTTCATCTGTGTTTCCGATTTGCCCTGCTTCATCAGCGACGCGTACAGGCTATTCACGCGCAGGCGCGGCATCACTTCCGGATTCAGCAGCACGCTCCAGCCATCCTTGGCGCGGCGCACGATCACGTCGGGCACGACGAAGTCCGACACGTCCGACGCGAACGCCGCGCCCGGATGCGGATTGCACTGGCGGATGACGGCCTGGGCTTCGCGCAGGTCTTCGTCGTCGCAATCGAGCGCCTTCTTCAGCTTGTTGAATTCGCGCTGCGCGAACCACGTCAGGTATTTTTCGACGATGACGAGCGCCATGCGCCGCGTCACCATCGGCACGCCGGGCATGCGGCGGATCTGCAGCGCCAGACACTCGGCCGCGCTGCGCGCGCCCACGCCGGGCGGATCCATGCTCTGCACCATGGCGAGCGCCGTGCGCAATTCGTCGAACTCGATCTCGAGTTCTTCCGGCAGGCGCGCGTGGATGTCTTCCAGCGGTTCTTCCAGGTAGCCGTTGTCGTCGAGCGCGTCGACGACGAGTTCCACGAGCGCGCAGTCGCGCGCCGCGCAGCACGTCATGCGCACCTGTTCCATCAAATGCTCGCGCAGGGTGACGGGGCTCGCTTCCAGCTGCGGGCGGCCGTCCTCGTCCTCGCCGCCGCTGCCGCTGCTGCGGCCGTATTCGCCCCAGTCCTCGCCGCCTTCGCCGCCGCCCTCTCCGCCCTCGCCGCCGGCGTCATTCGCTTCGCCATTGGCGTTCTCGGCGGGCGCGCTGCCGCCTTCCTCGCCGTTGCCCTGCGCGGCCGGCGCCTCGCTTGCCTGCGATGACGCCGGGGCGCTGTTGATCGCGCCGTCGGCGAGCAACCGCACGGAGCGGTCGAGCGGATCGTCGAGCCGTTCGAGCAGCGGGTTCTCGCTCAGGACCTGCTCGATTTCCTGGTGCAGCTCGAGCGTGGACAACTGCAGCAGGCGGATCGATTGCTGCAGTTGCGGCGTCAGTGCAAGGTGCTGTGAGGTCTTGAGTTGCAGCGTCTGTTTCATGACTACATTCGGAAGTGTTCGCCCAGGTAGACGCGGCGTACCGATTCGTTGGCGATGATGTCGTCGGGACGGCCCGACGCCAGCACCGCGCCCTGGTTGATGATGTAGGCGCGGTCGCAGATGCCCAGCGTCTCGCGCACATTATGGTCCGTGATCAGCACGCCGATGCCGCGCTCCTTCAGGAAGCGCACGATGCGTTGGATCTCGATCACCGCGATTGGATCCACGCCGGCGAACGGTTCGTCCAGCAGCACGAAGCGCGGATTGGTCGCGAGCGCGCGCGCGATCTCCACCCGGCGGCGTTCGCCACCGGACAGGGACAGCGCCGGGCTCTCGCGCAGCTTCTCGATCTGCAGCTCGGTCAGCAGCTCGTCGAGACGTTCGGTGATGCGCGCCTTGGTGAGCGACTTGCCGTTCTCGCGCTGCAATTCCAGCACGGCGCGGATGTTCTCTTCCACCGTCAGCTTGCGGAACACGGACGCTTCCTGCGGCAGGTACGACAGTCCGAGCAGCGCGCGCCGGTGGATCGGCAGGCTCGTGATGTCGGTGCCGTTGATGTCGATGCTGCCGGCGTCCGACGGCACGAGGCCCACGATCATGTAGAACGAGGTCGTCTTGCCTGCGCCGTTCGGGCCCAGCAGGCCGACCACTTCGCCGCACGCCACCTGCAGCGACACGTCGCGCACGACGAGCCGCTTGCCGTAGCTCTTCTGCAGTCCCTTGACGACGAGGGTGCTGCCGCCGCATTCGGCCGGCGCGGCCTGCGTGCCTGCTTCCATTGCGCTTGCCTCCGTCATTGCTTGCCTGCCGGAGCGGGAGCGGCGCCGGCTGCAGGGGCGCGGCGCGGCTGCAGCGTGATGCTGCCGCGGCCATTGCCCGGCTTGTCCGTGCCGTTGGCGTCGTTCAGGCCGAGCAGCTTCTCGTTGCGGTTGTCGTAGGAGATGAATTCGCTGGCCATCTCCTGCGTGATCTTCTTGCCCTCGAGCTGGCGGATGACGGCCTTCGAGAACAGCTTCACGAGGTCGTTGCGCTCGTCGTATTCGATGCGCTGGGCCTGGCCCTCGCCCCACAGGTCCGGGCCGCCGTCGCGCTTCTGGCGGAAGGTCGCGAGCTTGCCGGGGTTGGCCGTGAGGATGAAGGTGCGCCAACCGTCCGGCGACTCCTTGACCTCGGCGCGGTCGGATTTCAGGATCATGGTGCCGCGCGTGATGACCACGTTGCCGGTGGCGACGTAGTTCTGCGTGACCTGGTCGACGTTGGCGTTGTCGAACGCGATGTCGACGGGCTTGAGCGCGTCCGCCTTCTCGGCCGAGGCAGCCAGCGGCACCAGCAGGAAGATGGCGGCGGCGAGTATTTTTTTCATTCGATAGTCCTTTTTAGTGACTTGCGCGCGACTGGCGTGGCGGATAGGTGACCTTGCCGCGGCCACCCAGCGCGATCTGCTGCGTGGCGTTGTTGGCGACCATGCCCACCGCGTCGACCGATGCGGCGCCGAGCGTCATGTGGATCGGCCTGTCGGTCTTCGCGATCTCGTCGTCCGGCAGGATCGTCAACACCTCGGTGCGGATCCGCATCGGATCCGCACCCGGGGCCGCTGGACGCCGGATGTCGACATTGCCCGTCAGGTCGATCTGGTTCTGGTTCTGGCTCACGAGCGCGCTGTTGGACGTCATCGTCATCGGCGGATGCTCGTCGGTAAGGCTCTGCACGACCGGCTTGTCGACGAGCGCCGTGTTGTCGACGGGGCGGTGCGTGAGGCGCTCGCCCGAGATCACGTAGCGCGGCTTGCCGGCCTCCGACATGCGCACCCAGCTGAAGTTGTCGACGATGTAGTCCGGCTCGTTGCCCGCGTTGAAGCCCGGCCCGTTCTCCTCGCCCTGCATCACCTGCACGAGCCAGAAGCTGCCGAACGCGCAGAACACGGCGAACAGCATCAGGAGCAGCAGGCGCCAGCGGTGCGCGGTACGCTTGTAGCTTGCGGGAGCCATATCTCTCTTATCCGAAGTAAGGCGCGAGCGCCTGTTCGTAGGTGCCCTGGGCGCGCATCACCATGTCGCAGACTTCGCGCACGGCGCCGCGGCCGCCCGGGTTCTTCGTCACGTAATGGGCGCGATGCTGCACTTCCGGATGCCCGCTCGGCACCGTCACCGCAAAGCCCACGCGCGTGAACAGCGGCAGGTCGATCACGTCGTCGCCGATGTAGCCGCACGCCTGGGCCGTCACGCCGGTTTTATTCAGCAGCTCGGCGAACGCGAGGCGCTTGTCGTGCTGGCCCTGGAATACGTGCGTGATGCCGAGATCGGCCGCCCGCTTGATGACGATGGGCGACGTGCGCGCGCTGATGATCGCCGTCTGCACGCCGGTGCGGTTCAGCAGCTGGATGCCGAGGCCGTCCAGCACGTAGAACGTCTTCGTGACTTCGCCGTCCGGGCCGTAGGTCAGGCTGCCGTCGGTGAGGACGCCGTCCACGTCGAAGATCATGACCTTGACGCGCGCCGCGCGCTCCATGTGTGCCAGCGGAGTCACCATCAGATCACCTTGGCGCGCGTGAGGTCGTGGATGTGCAATGCGCCCACCAGCACGCCGTCCGCATCCGTGACGAGCATCTGGTTGATGCGGAATTCTTCCATCACGGCGACGGCATCCACCGCCAGCTGTTCCGGATGCACGCGGCGCGGGTTCGGGTGCATGACGTCGCGGATCGCGAGCTTGCTGAAATCCTGGACCTTTTCGATCAGGCGGCGCAGGTCGCCGTCCGTGAACACGCCGACCGGACGGCCGGCATCGTCGACGATGGCCGTCATGCCCATGCCCTTGTGCGAGATTTCCAGCAGCGCGTCGGTGAGGAGCGCGTCCGGTTTCACCTTCGGCACCGCGTCGCCGCTGCGCATCACGTCGCGCACGTGCGTGAGCAGGCGGCGGCCGAGCGCGCCGCCCGGATGCGAGCGTGCGAAATCGTCCGACTTGAAGCCGCGCAGCTCGAGCAGCGCGACGGCCAGGGCGTCGCCCAGCGCGAGGGTCGCGGTGGTGCTCGCGGTCGGCGCCAGGTTCAGCGGGCAGGCTTCCTTCTCGACGGCCACGTCCAGGTGCACGTCCGCCGCCAGGGCCAGGCTCGACTCCGGCTTGCCGGTCATCGCGATCACGGGCACGTTCATGCGCTTGACGGCCGGGATCACGATGGCCAGTTCGCTGCTTTCGCCGGAATACGAGATGGCGATCAATACGTCCTGCGAGGTCACCATGCCGAGGTCGCCGTGCGCGGCCTCGCCCGGGTGCAGGAACAGCGCCGGGGTGCCGGTGGAGGCCAGCGTCGCCGCGATCTTGCGGCCGATGTGGCCCGACTTGCCCATGCCCGACACGACGACACGGCCTTTGCACGCCATCATCAGCGCGACGGCGCGCGGCACGCTGTCGTCGCGGTCGAGGCGCGCGGACAGCTTGCGGATCGCCTCGCCTTCGATATCCAGCGCCTCGCGGGCCAGATCCAGCGCGCGCCGGGCCTGGGCCTCGTTAAAACTTGTCAGCATTATTTTTTCATCGGTTACACTCATAGGCAAAGTATATCCGAATTGGGAAAGCAAAAAACTTGCCAGACGTAACAAACAACATATTTACGGGACCTCGCCGTCGCGCTCCATGACCTCAGGCCTCGAACTCACTCTCTTGTTGCTGGGCAGCGCAGTCCTCGGCGTCGTCGCGTTCCGGATGTTGCACCTGCCGCCGATGCTGGGCTATCTCGCCGTCGGCGTGCTGATCGGCCCCCACGCGCTGAACCTCGCCGACAACGGCACCACGACGCAGGCCCTGGCCGAATTCGGCGTCGTCTTCCTCATGTTCTCCATCGGGCTGGAATTCTCGCTGGCCCAGCTGCGCGCCATGCGCCGCATCGTGTTCGGGCTCGGGGTCGCGCAGGTCGTGCTGACCATCGTCGTGACGGTGCTGGCGTCACTGTGGACGCGCTACCTGCCCCCGTCGATGCAGATCGGCTGGCAGGCCGCGCTGGCGCTCGGCGGGGCGCTGGCGATGTCGTCGACGGCCATCGTCTCGAAGCTGCTGACGGAGCGGCTGGAACTGGAAAGCGAGCACGGACGCCGCATCATCGGCATCCTGCTGTTCCAGGATCTCGCCGTCGTGCCGCTGCTGATCCTGATCCCGTCGCTGGCGAAACCCGCCGAGGAGCTTGCGATGACGCTCGCGTGGGCCGGCATCAAGGCCGCCGCCGTGCTGGCGCTGCTGCTGTTCTTCGGCCAGAAGCTGATGCGCAAGTGGTTCAACATCGTCGTCAAGCGCCGCTCGCAGGAACTGTTCATGCTGAACCTCCTGCTGATCACCCTGGGCGCGGCCGCGATCACGGAACACGCGGGCCTGTCGATGGCGCTGGGCGCGTTCGTGGCGGGCATGCTGATCTCCGAGACGCCGTATAAACACCAGGTGGAAGAGGATATCAAGCCGTTCCGCGACGTGCTGCTGGGCCTCTTCTTCATCACCATCGGCATGCTGCTGAACGTGCAGCTCGTGCTCGCGAACTGGTGGGTCGTCCTGCTCCTGCTGGCCGTGCCCGTGCTGCTGAAATTCGCGCTGATCGCGCTGCTGGCCAAGGCGTTCGGCTCCACCGACGGAGTCGCGATGCGCACGGGCCTCGCGCTCGCGCAGGCCGGCGAATTCGGCTTCGTGCTGCTGAGCCTCGCCTCGGGGTCGCACCTGATCGCGCCGTTCATCATCCAGCTCGTGCTCGCGTCGATGGTGCTGTCGATGCTGGTCGCCCCGTTCGTCATCGCGAACATGGACAAGCTCGTGATGAAGGTGGCGACCAACGAATGGATGCTGCAGTCGCTGCAGCTGACGCAGATCGCGAGCCGCACGATGGCCACGCAGAAGCACGTGATCATCGCCGGCTTCGGCCGCAGCGGCCAGTCGCTGGCCACCTTGCTGTCGGAAGAAAAGCTGCCGTGGTACGCGCTCGACCTCGACCCCGAGCGGGTGCAGGAAGCGCGCACGGCCGGCATCAACGTGTCGTACGGCGACTGCACGCGCCGCGAAGCGCTGATCGCGGCCGGTATCAACCGCGCCAGCGCCCTCGTGATCACGTTCGCGGACACGCGCCTCGCGGTGAAAGTGCTGCACCTCGTGACCGAGCTGGCGCCGAAGCTGCCCGTGATCGTGCGCGCCCACGACGACACGGAACTCGACGTGCTGAAACGGGCCGGCGCCACCGAAGTCGTGCCGGAAGCGCTGGAATCGAGCCTGATGCTGGCGTCGCACGCGCTGGTCGTGATGGGCGTGCCGCTGCGCCGCGTCGTGCACCGCGTGCAGGCCGCGCGCGACGAGCGCTACGCCTCGCTGCGCGGCTTCTTCCACGGCGCCAGCGACATCGCGGACGGCACGGAACACAACTACGTGCGCCTGCATTCGGTGACGTTGCGCGACGACGCCGGCGCCGTCGGGCGCTGCATCGCGGAGCTGGAACTGGACGAAGTGGGGGCCGAAGTCACGGCCGTGCGGCGCGGGATCGACCGCATCGAGCCGGGCCCGGAGACGGAATTGCGGGCGGGAGATGTCGTCGTGTTGCGGGGCACCGGAAACGCGGTGACCCGGGCCGAGGGCCGGCTTTTACGCTGACCTCTACGTCGATGCGACGACGCGGTTCCGGCCGCCCTCTTTCGCCTGGTAGAGCGCCTGGTCGGCCTGCGCGACGAGCTGCTGCGCCACACCCTCGATCGCGTGGTCCCGCTCGAAATCGTCGAGGGTCGCCACGCCGATCGACACCGACACGTCCAGCATCTGCCCTTCCGGCATCACGAACGGCTTCTCCGCCACGCTGGCGCGGATGCGCTGGGCGACCATGCTGGCGCTGCCCAGGTCCGCATCGATCAGCAGCACGACGAATTCCTCGCCGCCGAAGCGGCCCAGCGCATCCGTCATGCGCAGTTCGGCCTTGATGCGCGCCGCCACTTCGCGCAGCACGTCGTCGCCGGCCAGGTGGCCGTACGTGTCGTTGACCTGCTTGAAATAATCGATGTCGATGTACATGCACGACAGCCGGTACGCCTGGCGCCGCGCGCGCGAAATCTCTTCGACGAGGCGGCGGTCCATGTAGCGGCGGTTGTAGACGCCCGTCAGCGCATCGGTCAGGCCGATGTACTTCAGCATCTCGTTGCTGATCACGTTCTCCAGGCAGATCGCGATGATCGACCCCATGTGCTCGACGAAGTCCGTCCCCAGCAGCGGCGTGAAGCGGCCCGGGTCGCGGCTGCCCAGGTTCAGGCTGCCGATCAGCCGTTTATTCCGCAGCAGCGGCACCATCGCCACGCTGGCCAGGCCCGCGGGCGGATGGGGAAAGGCGTGGCGCTGCGTGGCCGCGTCGAACGGTATCAGCCGCGGTTTCGGCGTGCGGCCGGCGCTCAGGTCATAGCCGAGGCCATCGACGTTGTCGTGGAACAGCAGATTGGGAAACGCCTCGAAATCGACGCCCAGCTTGTGCATGACGGTGTAGATGTCGGCGTCCGTGTCGACGAGCGACAGGGTGACGGCGTCGAGGTCGGACACCACGGGCAACAGGCGGAAGATCGTGCCGACCAGTTCCTGGAAGGTGCCCGCGCCGACGATTTCCAGGTCGAACGCCTGGTGCCGCATCATGATGGCGTGGTTGCCCTCGGCCTGGTCCATCAGGCTGGCCAACTGGCGGCGCAAGGCCTCGTTCTCGGCGATGAGTTCGCGCACGCTGGCGCCGCGCTCGTGCATGTGTGGTTCCCCTTCAGCAAGAACCCTAATTTACGCGAACTTACGCGGCTTGGAAACGAAAATGATGAGGTAAGGCTAACAATATTGCCAAGATGTCATCTCGATGTTGCGCGTACCGCGTCCCAGGCCCGGTCCAGCAGCGGCGGCGCCAGCAGGTGGACGGCGCGGGGCACGACGTCCAGCCGCACGTCCGCCCCGAGCGCGGCGAGGCGTTCGAACATGCGTTCGCTGTGCTGCACGGGCACCGTCCCGTCCCGGCGGCCGTGCACGAGCGTGACGGCCGTACGCCGCTCCCACACGTCGGGCAACGGCGCGCACCGTCCCGCGATGGCGACGACGTGGCGCGCGAGATAGCGGTCCTGGCACGCGGCCAGCGCCATGATCGCGCCCTGCGAAAAGCCCGCCAGCACCGTTTGCTCCGCGCCCACGCGATGCGCGCGCTGTAATGCCTCGATGGTCGCGACGAATGCCGGCAGCGCGGCACGGATGCGGCCCGGACGGCTTTCTTCCGTGATGCCGGCCACCGACATCCATTGAAAGCCCGCGCCGCCACGGTCGCAGCGATGCGCGGCGGGCGGTGCGACCACGCGCGCGTGAGGATCATGGGTGGTGATCAGGTCGGCCAGCGGCGCCATGTCGGCGGGCGTCTGGCCGACGCCATGCAGCAGGATGATCAGGGAATGCATCCGCGCAGTCTAGCGCATCCGCCGCATATCGATATACGCCCACCGACTCAGGCGTTTTCCAAATTAACAAGCGCGAAACCATTCGTTCCCGGGGTCCCCGCTCGTCGCTACCATCCTGCCAATCATGACTTGTCATGACAGGACATACCAGACCATGACCCACGCCACCTTTCGCGCCATCGAACCATCCGCCGTCCCGCTGTATTCGCAAGTCCGTGAACGGCTGCGCGAACGCATCGCCGACGGTACCTATACCCCGCAGGCCCGGCTGCCGTCCGAAAGCGAGATCGGCACCCTCCTCGGCGTCAGCCGCATTACCGTGCGCCAGGCGCTGGGCGACCTGCAGAAGGAAGGGGTGATCGTCAAGGTGCCGGGCAAGGGCACGTTCGTCGCGGAGACCCGCCCGAGCCAGGAACTGGCGCGGCTGGAAGGCTTCGGCGAAGCGATGTCGCGCAAGGGCCACCGGATCGTCAACCGCGTCGTGAAGCATGCGCTGGTCGAAGCCTCGCCCCTGGCGGCCGCGCGGCTGCGCGTGGCGCCGGGCGCGCCCGTGACGGAGATCCACCGCGTGCGCTGGCTCGACCGCGAGCCGGTGTCGTTCGAGATCACGTACCTGCCGCCCGCGATCGGCGAGCGCCTGCACGGCGAGAACCTGGCCGAACGGGACATCTTCCTGATCCTGGAGGCCGACTACGGCATCGCGCTCGGCCACGCCGACATCCAGATCGGTGCGATCAATGCAGATGCCGCATTGGCCGGTGCCCTGCGCGTCGATCCGGGCGCCGCCCTGCTGCGCATCGAGCGCCTGACGTGGACGGCGGACGGCGTGCCGCTCGACTTCGAATACCTGTACGTCCGCGGCGAAGCCTTCCAGTACGCCCTGCGCCTGCCGCGCCATCCCTGACATTCATTTAACTGGAACCGATATGGAAACGCATATTCAAACCGTCGACGTGCTCGTGATCGGCGGCGGCACGGCCGGCCCGATGGCCGCCGTGAAAGCCAAGGAAGCGAACCCGCAGCTGCGCGTTCTGCTGCTGGAAAAGGCCAACGTCAAGCGCAGCGGCGCCATCTCGATGGGCATGGACGGCTTGAACAACGCCGTCGTGCCGGGCTTCGCGACGCCCGAACAGTACGTCAAGGAGATCACGATCGCCAACGACGGCATCGTCAACCAGGCCACCGTGATGGCGTACGCGCAGAACAGCTACGCGATGATCGAGGAACTGGACAGCTGGGGCGTGAAGTTCGAGAAGGACGAGACGGGCGACTACGCGATGCGCAAGGTCCACCACATGGGCACCTACGTGCTGCCGATGCCCGAAGGCCACGACATCAAGAAAGTGCTGTACCGCCGCCTGAAACGGGCGCGCGTAGCGATCACCAACCGGCTCGTCGCCACCCGTTTGCTGACCGCCGCAGACGGCTCGATCGCAGGCGCGATGGCCTTCGATTGCCGCACGGGCGACTTCCACGTGATCCGCGCGAAATCCGTCGTGCTGGCGACGGGCGCCGCCGGCCGCCTCGGCCTGCCGGCATCGGGCTATCTGTTCGGCACCTACGAAAACGCGACCAACGCGGGCGACGGCTACAGCATGGCCTATCACGCGGGGGCCGAGCTGTCCGGCATCGAATGCTTCCAGATCAACCCGCTGATCAAGGATTACAACGGCCCCGCCTGCGCCTACGTCACCGGCCCGTTCGGCGGCCACACGACGAATGCGAAAGGCGAGCGCTTCATCGAATGCGACTACTGGAGCGGCCAGATGATGCAGGAGTTCTACGACGAACTCCA
This sequence comes from Massilia cellulosiltytica, assembly GCF_047325105.1. NCBI lineage: Bacteria > Pseudomonadati > Pseudomonadota > Betaproteobacteria > Burkholderiales > Oxalobacteraceae > Massilia > Massilia cellulosiltytica. The sequence goes on from NZ_CP168562.1 coordinate 6,369,671, forward strand.
GGGCGGCAACGGCCCGGTCTTCCTGAAGATGAACCACCTGGCCGAGGAAACCATCCAGACCATCGAGACGATCCTGCACACGAACGAGCGTCCGAGCCGCGGCCGCTTCCACGAAGGGCGCGGCACGGACTACCGCGAGCAGATGGTCGAGATGCACATCTCCGAGATCGGCCTGTGCAGCGGGCACTCGGCGTCCGGCGTGTGGGTCGACGAGCATGCGCGCACGACGGTGCCTGGCCTGCACGCGGCCGGCGACCTCGCCTGCGTCCCGCATAACTACATGCTGGGCGCCTTCGTCTACGGCCGCCTGGCCGGCGAAAGCGCGGCCGCGTACTGCGCGGCGCACGAGCTGCCCGCCGTCGACGAAGCCCAGGTCGAGCGCGAGCGCGCCCGCGTGTGGGCGCCGCTGGCGCGCGAGGACGGGCTGCCGCCGAACCAGGTCGAGTACAAGCTGCGCCGCATGGTCAACGACTACCTGCAGCCGCCGAAGGTCACGCGCAAGATGGAGATCGGCCTGCAGCGCTTCGAGATGATCCGCGCCGACCTGGATCGCCTGCAGGCGCGCAATCCGCACGAGTTGATGCGCGCGCTGGAGATCCACGCGATCCGCGACTGCGCCGAGATGGCCGCGCGCGCGTCGCTGTACCGCACGGAGAGCCGCTGGGGCCTGTACCACAACCGCGTCGACTACCCGCAGCGCAACGATGCCGACTGGTTCGTGCACGTACAGCTGAAGAAACAGGATGGCGCGATGACCTGTTTCAAGCGCCCGATCGCGCCATACATCGTTCCGCTCGACGACAACGAGAAGGACGCCTACCGCCGCCTGCGCGTGCACAAGACCGAGGCCCTCGCGGCCTGACCAGGAGAACCTCATGCCGACCACCATCAACATCACCAGCGTCCCCGTCACCGTCGACGACGACAAATGCATCGCACACAAGGGCTGCACCGTGTGCGTGGACGTGTGCCCCCTCGACGTGCTGGCCATCGACATGGTCAAGGGCAAGGCCTACATGAAGTTCGACGAATGCTGGTACTGCATGCCGTGCGAGAAGGACTGCCCGACCGGAGCGGTCCATGTCGATATCCCCTATCTGCTGCGTTGAACCATCCTACGGAGAACAATAATGAAATTCCTTGCCCTGTCCCTGCTGCTCGCCTTCGGCTCCGCCAACGCGGCCGAAACCATCCGCGTCGCCATCGGCACCCAGGACACGACCATCAACTGCGCCACCGGCGGCCTGCTGATCCGCGAGCTGCACCTGCTGGAAAAATACCTGCCGCACGACGGCAAGTACAAGGACGTCAGGTACGACATCGAGTGGAAGAATTTCACCTCCGGCGCACCGCTGACGAACGAGATGGTGGCCGGCAAGCTGGACCTCGGTTCGATGGCCGACTTCCCCGGCTCCTTCAATGGCGCCGCGCACGCCAAGGCGGGCAAGAAGAGCATCTTCATCACCGTCCTGTCGGGCAGCACGCTCGGTTCCGGCAACGGCATCGTCGTGCCGAAGAACTCGCCCGTGCAATCGCTGGCGGAACTGAAGGGCAAGACGATCTCCGTGCCGTTCGCCTCCACCGCCCACGGCATGCTGCTGCGCGCCGTGAAGGCGCAAGGCTGGGATCCGGAGAAGGACGTGAACATCACGACGCAGGCGCCGGAAGTCGCCGGCTCGGCCCTGCAGAGCAACAAGGTCGACGCGCACGCCGACTTCGTCCCGTTCGCGGAATTGTTCCCGCACCGCGGCTTCGCCCGCAAGATCTACGACGGCTCGCAGGCCCAGGCGCCGACGATGCACGGCAGCCTCGTCGACGCGGCGTATGCGAAGAAGTACCCGGAAATCGTCGTGGCGTACCTGCGCGCCGCCATCGAGGCGGACCGCCTGATCGCGGCCGAGCCGGAAAAATACAGTGAGCTGATCGCGAAAGTGACGGGCATCGAAGCGGAAGTAAACTACCTGTTCCACGGTCCCGTGGGCCTGCAGACGCGCGACTTCACGTGGAAGCCGGAATACCGCCAGGCCGTGAAAACGTCGATCGAGACCTTGCGCCTCCTGAAGCGGACGGATTCCGACATCGACGTGAACAGCTTCATCGACGATACCTTTATTCGCACCGCCTTCAGGCAGGCGGGCCTGGACTACGACAAGCGGCTGAAGAACTACGAGAAGCTGCCGCTGAAGGCGAAGGACGCCGTCACCGGCAAACCGATCACGGACTTCCGCCACCTCACGCAGATCTGGGTGCAAGGCGAGCCGCTCGTGCGCCACTACGCGAGCGCCACCACCGCCATCGCCGAGCTGCGCAAGCTGGAACAATCGGGCAAGAAGGCGCGCACCGTGTACGCCCACGACCAGGGTTCGGGCCTGAAGCTGCTGGCAGGCGACGCGTGGTTCGTCGTCGCGGCCGACGGCAAGGACGTCAGCGCCTACCTGCTGAAGGCGGATGCGCAGACGCAGGCGGCGAAGGTCAAGGGCAAGGTCGTGGACTTCGATACGCTCAAGGGCGGCAAGGCCATTTGATAGCTTAAAAACCGCTGTCAGCTTAAAGACCGTCATCCCCGGCATTGCCGGAAATGACTCCCCGCGCAGGCGGGGATCCAAGCACTGCATCCGTAGTCGGAAAACCTGGGTTCCCGCCTGCACGGGAACGACGTGCAAACGCAGCGTTTCCTGTTTCCTGTTAGGAGCTTACATGGACACAACCGCCCCTCGCACACTCGACCCGGCCCTGCTGCGCCGCGCGGGCCGCCTGCTGCTGCGCGCGCTGTCGCTCGTCGCCTGCGTGGCGGCCTGGCAGTGGGCATCGACGCGCCACCTCGACCTCGGCCTGCTCACGTTCCAGAACGTGCCGTCGCCGCAGGACGTGCTGGACGCCGCCACGACGCTGCTCGAATCGCCCAAGCTGGCGCTGCACCTGAAGGCCAGCGTGTGGCGCGTGTTCGCCGGCTTCGCGGCAGCGGGCATCGCCGGCATCGGACTCGGTCTTTTCATCGGCCGTTCGCGGCTGCTGGAAGACGTGCTGCTGCCGCCGCTGGAAATGCTGCGCCCGATCCCGGCCGTCGCCTGGATCCCGCTGGCGATCCTGATGTTCCCGTCGTCGGAACTGTCGATGGTGTTCATCACGTTCATCGGCGCGCTGTTCCCGATTTTGCTGAACACGGTCCACGGCGTGGAAGGCGCCGACCCGCGCCTCGTCGCCTCGTCGCGCAGCCTCGGCGCCGGCCGCTGGACCATCTTCTCGGAAGTGATCCTGCCGGCGGCCGCGCCAAACATCGTCACGGGCCTGGCTATCGGCATGGGCACCGCGTGGTTCTGCCTCGTGACGGCGGAGATGATCTCCGGCCAGTTCGGCATCGGCTACTACACATGGGCCGCGTACACGATCCAGAACTACCCGGACATCGTCGTCGGCATGCTGTTCATCGGCGTGATCGGCATGGGCAGCAGCGCGCTCGTGAAAAAGATCGGCGATCTCGCCATGCCCTGGTACCACATGCAAAGGAAGAAGCGATGAACCAGACGACCCACTTCGAACACGCGCAACTGGCGCAGGGCGGCGCCATCGAGATCGACAATCTCGGCATCCGTCTCGGCGAAGGCGCGCAGGCGTTCGACGCCGTGCAGGACGTGTCGCTGTCCATCGCGCCCGGCGAATTCGTCTGCGTGCTCGGCCCGTCCGGCTGCGGCAAGTCGACCCTGCTCGGCGCGCTGGCCGGCCACTGGACGCCGAGCCGCGGCAGCATCCACGTCGACGGCGCGCCGGTCGCCGGCCCGCATCCGGACCGCGGCCTCGTGTTCCAGCAACACACGCTGTTCCCGTGGAAGAAGGTGCTGGACAACGTCGCCTTCGGCCTCAAGATGCAGGGCGTCGGCCGGCGCGAGCGGCGCGAGCGGGCGCGCGAGCTGCTGCGCCTCGTCGGCCTCGCCGGCTTCGAGGACCGCTATCCGATCCAGCTGTCGGGCGGCATGCAGCAGCGCGTGGAAATCGCGCGCGTCCTCATCAACCATCCGCGCGTGATGCTGATGGACGAACCGTTCGGCGCGCTGGACGCGCAGACGCGGCTGAAAATGCAGGAACTGCTGCTGGACGTGTGGGCACGCGTGAACACGACCATCATCTTCATTACGCACGACATCGACGAAGCGCTGTTCCTCGCCGACCGCATCCTCGTGATGAGCCCCCGGCCGGGCCGCATCATCGACGAGATCCGCCTCGACTTCGAACGCCCGCGCCATCCGGACGTCATGACCTCGAACCACTTCACGCGCCTGAAGCGCCACTGCCTGGACCTGCTGCATCCGCAGGCCAGCATCACGCCGCTCGCGCGCCTGAGCCCACTGGGCCCTCTCTGAACCCTGCCACGCAAGGACACACCGTGACTTCCGATTTTTACGACGACCCCGAACTCGCCGAGCCGCATTTCTCTCTTCCTGAACGCCTGCAGGACAAAGACGCCACGGTGCGCCGCATCGCCTTGATGGACCTGGCCGACCTGGACGGCGACGCCCATGTGCCGCTGCTGCTGGCCGCACTCGCCGACGATGCCGCCGTCGTCCGCACGGAAGCCGCGCGGGCGCTGGAAGCCTTCGAATCGCCGGCGACCGTGCGCGGCCTCGCGCGTCTGCTGTCGGACGAGGATGCCGACGTGCGCGCCGCCGCGGCCCAGAGCCTCTCCGAACTGAAGCTGCAGGAATCGGCGCAGGAACTGCTGCCGTTCATGGCCGCGGACGACGCGTTCGTGCGTGCGGCCGCGCTGCGCGGCGTGCGCGAACTGCGCGTACCGGACAGTTTTGCGCCTGCGCTGGCGGCCCTGGACGATGCGGACCCGCTCGTGCGCCGCGAAGCGGTGACCGTACTGGGTTATCTGAAACGCCTCGACGCGGTCGACGCGCTGACGCGGCTGGCGACCCAGGATCCGGTGCCGGAAGTCCGCCGCGCCGCGGCCGGTGCGCTGGGTTTTGCGGAAGAGACGCCCGCCGTGCTTGCCGCCCTGCTGGCCGCGTTGTCGGACCAGGCCTGGCAGGTGCGCGAGGAAGCGGCGACGACGCTCGGCAAGCTGCGCCTGCGCGACGCGGCGCCGGCCCTCGTCGCCGCGCTGGACGACGCCTACTGGCAGGTGCGCCTGCGCGCCGCCCGCAGCCTGGGCCGCCTGCGCGATGTGGATGCGCTGCCCGGATTGACCGCCGCACTCACGCACACGATCAGCAATCTGCGCAAGGAAGCGGCGCTGGCGCTGGGCGAGATCGGCGCGCCGGCCGCCCTGCCCGCGCTGCGTGCGGCGGAAAACGACCCGGATCCGGAAGTGCGCAGGTCCGTGCGCCTCGCGCTGCAGCAGATCGGGACGCAAGCATGACGGCACTGCCGGAGACCATCGAGAACCACGCCGCGCAGGGCGTGCTGGCGTTGCACTGGCCGGACGGGCGCAGCGCGCGCGTGACGCACGCGCGGCTGCGCGCCGCGTGCCCGTGCTCGGCATGCCGCGCGCAGCGGCGGGCCGGGATCGACATCCCGGAACAGGCGGACGTGCGCCTGGCCGCCATCGAACCGGTGGGCGCCTATGCGTTGAACCTGACGTTCAGCGACGGGCACCGGCGGGGCATTTATCCGTTCGAGATGCTGGCGACGTTCGATTAAAACGCGATCTCGGTGGTCAGTTCCTGCCCGAGATGCAGCTCGTTGCCGGCGCCCGCCGTCACGATGCAGTTCATGCCCAGGCACACGGCGCCTTCCATGCGCGGATTGGCGCGGTAGGTCTGCAGGATGTCGAGCGGGTCCGGGCCCGGAATGCCCGTCGCCTGGTCGATGGACGGGATCGGGCAGCGCGCGCACGGCTTCACGGGACGGATCTCCACGTCGCCGATCGTGAGCGCCGCGAGAAAATCCTCTTCGCAGGCATCGATGCCGTCGACGACGAGGTTCGGACGGAAGCGGTCCATCTGCAGCGCCGCGCGGCCGGCCGCGACGAGGCGGGCGTTGAGGTCGTCCAGCGACGCCTGGCCGATCAGCAGCAGCGGGTAACCGTCCGCGAAACGCGTCTGCGCCTCCACGCCGTTCGTCCACTTGGTGCTCGTCGGGCGCACGACGTCGCGGTGGAAACGCACGAGCCGGCACGGGGTTGTCAACGCGTTCGAGAACCAGTCCGCCGCGGCGTCGCCGCAATCGGCGGCGTCCACCGTGTCGTCCCAGATCTTCACCGTGCGTGTCGGCGCGGACTCGTCCCATGCAAGCGGCAGCACCAGCGGGTCCATGCCGGGCGCATGAACGCGCAGCTTGCCGCCATCCGGCAGCGCCCGGACCAGCGCCATGCGCGGATGCTCGCGCTGCGTGAGGAACTGGCCGTCTTCCGTCACCAGCATCCATTCGCGGTCGTGCACGCCCAGCGCGAACAGGCCGGATTCGAGCACGGTGGCGGACCGGACGGCGATGCCGGCGCAGGATTTGATCGGGTACAGCAGCAGATGGGTGAGCAGGGCCATGGATCGGTTCGTTCTGGTGGGATCTGAGGATACAGGCCGATAGTATGCACCAATCCACGCCCGCGGTTCCTGTTTGCCAATCCCAAAAAACCCGCGTACACTCCGTCCCGTCGTTTCGTGGACTGCACGAAACGACGCCAATGCTAGGGGTCCTGCGCCGTCATCAACGGCGTGGGTGAGAAATACCCTCTGAACCTGATCTGGATAATGCCAGCGAAGGGAAGCTCGAAAAGTCTACGTGCACGTCGTTCGCACTACGCATCTTCGTACTCCTCCAGCTGGATCGCCGATCTTTCGGGGCACTCCCAAACCTGCTACGCGTTGCATTTTTGTCCTGCGATGCTCGCTGTACTCTCGTACAGCTGCGCTTCTCTGACAAAACTGCGGCCGCTCGCGACGGTTTTGAAGTGCCCCTTAGTGACCAACAAGGAGTGCACTTGAACGCCGATCCGAAATTCCTTTCCGCCAGCGCCACCGTCGACGCCGCCGCTGTCGCGCCGCTGCCCAATTCCCGCAAGGTCTACGTGACGGGCAGCCGCCCGGACATCCGCGTGCCGATGCGCGAGATCACCCAGTCCGACACGCCCGCATCGTTCGGCCATGAACCGAATCCGCCCGTGTGGGTCTACGACACGTCGGGTCCGTACACCGATCCGGAAGCGCAGATCGACATCCGCTCCGGCCTGGCCCCGCTGCGCGCCGACTGGATCCGCGAGCGCGGCGACACCGAAGAACTGGCCGGCCCGTCGTCGCACTACGGCGTCGAACGCCTGAACGACCCGAAGCTGGCCGAGCTGCGTTTCAACCTGCAGCGCAAGCCGCGCCGGGCACTCCCCGGCCGCAACGTCACCCAGATGCATTACGCGCGCCAGGGGATCATCACGCCCGAGATGGAATACGTCGCCATCCGCGAAAACCTGCGCCGCCAGGACTACCTCGCGGCGATGGAAGCCGCGGGTCCCACGGGCAAGCGCATGGCGCAGATGATCGGCCGCCAGCATCCGGGCCAGTCGTTCGGCGCCAGCATCCCGCGCGAGATCACGCCGGAATTCGTGCGCGACGAGATCGCGCGCGGCCGCGCCATCCTGCCGAACAACATCAACCACCCGGAATCGGAGCCGATGATCATCGGCCGCAACTTCCTCGTGAAGATCAACGCGAACATCGGCAACTCCGCCGTGACGTCGTCGATCGGCGAGGAAGTCGAGAAGATGACGTGGGCCACGCGCTGGGGCGGCGACACCGTGATGGACCTCTCCACCGGCAAGCATATCCACGAGACGCGCGAATGGATCATCCGCAACAGCCCCGTCCCCATCGGCACGGTGCCGCTGTACCAGGCGCTGGAAAAGGTGAACGGCAAGGCCGAGGATCTGACGTGGGACATCTACCGCGACACGCTGATCGAACAGGCGGAGCAAGGCGTCGACTACTTCACCATCCACGCGGGCGTGCGTCTCGCCTACGTGCCGATGACCGCGAACCGCCTGACGGGCATCGTCTCGCGCGGCGGCTCGATCATGGCCAAGTGGTGCCTCGCCCACCACAAGGAATCGTTCCTGTACACGCATTTCGAAGAGATCTGCGAGATCATGAAGGCGTACGACGTCGCGTTCAGCCTGGGCGACGGCCTGCGTCCCGGCTCAATCTACGACGCCAACGACGAAGCGCAGCTGTCCGAACTGAAGACGCTCGGCGAGCTGACGCAGGTCGCGTGGAAGCACGACGTGCAGGTGATGATCGAGGGCCCGGGCCACGTGCCGCTGCAGCTCATCAAGGAAAACATGGACCTGCAGCTGGAGCAGTGCCACGAGGCGCCGTTCTACACGCTCGGACCGCTCACGACCGACATCGCACCGGGCTACGACCACATCACGTCCGGCATCGGCGCCGCCAACATCGGCTGGTACGGCACCGCGATGCTGTGCTACGTGACACCGAAGGAGCACCTCGGCCTGCCCGACAAGGACGACGTCAAGGACGGCATCATCACGTACAAGATCGCGGCGCACGCGGCCGACCTGGCCAAGGGCCATCCGGGCGCGCAGATCCGCGACAACGCGCTGTCGAAAGCCCGCTTCGAATTCCGCTGGGAAGACCAGTTCAATCTCGGCCTCGATCCGGACAAGGCGCGTTCCTTCCACGACGAGACCCTGCCGAAGGATTCGGCCAAGGTGGCGCACTTCTGCTCGATGTGCGGCCCGCACTTCTGCTCGATGAAGATCACGCAGGAAGTGCGCGACTACGCGGCCGGCCAGGGCATCGCCGCGAACGCCGCGCTGGAACAGGGCATGCAGGTGAAGGCCGTCGAGTTCATGAAGCGCGGCGCCGAGCTGTATCACAAGGAATAAAGGATGGTCGAGATCGAACTGAACGGCGCCGCGCACACGCTGCCGGCGCAGGCCAGCCTGCACGACCTCGTGGAATCGCTGGGCCTCGCGGGCCAGAAGCTCGCGCTGGCCGTGAACCGCCAGGTCGTGCCGCGCGAGCGCTGGCGCGACACGCCCTTGCAGGCGCGCGACCGCGTGGACGTGGTGCGCGCGATCGGCGGCGGCTGATCCTGAACTTCAAAAGGAATACGACATGACGAATACGACGCATGCGGACCGGCCGCTCACCATCGCCGGCAAGGCCTACAACTCGCGCCTGCTGGTGGGCAGCGGCAAGTACCGCGACCTGGAACAGACGCGCGCGGCGACCGAAGCGTCGGGCGCCGACATCATCACGGTGGCGATCCGCCGCGTGAACATCGGCCAGCACGCGAACGAACCGAATTTGCTCGACGTGGTGCCGCCGTCGCGCTGGACGATCCTGCCCAACACGGCAGGCTGCTACAACGCCAAGGACGCCGTGTACACGCTGCAGCTGGCGCGCGAACTGCTGAACGGCCACAAGCTCGTCAAGCTGGAAGTGCTGGGCGATGAAAAGACCCTGTTCCCGAACATGCCGGAGACGCTGATCGCCGCGCGCGAACTGGTGCGCGACGGCTTCGACGTGATGGTCTATTGCAGCGACGATCCGATCCAGGCGCGCATGCTGGAAGACATCGGCTGCGCGGCGATCATGCCACTGGCGTCGCTGATCGGTTCCGGCATGGGCATCCTGAATCCGTGGAACCTGTCGCTGATCATCGAGCAAACGCAGGTGCCGGTGATCGTCGACGCGGGTGTCGGCACGGCGTCCGACGCGGCCATCGCGATGGAACTGGGCTGCGACGGCGTGCTGATGAACAGCGCCATCGCCGGCGCGAAAGACCCCGTGCGCATGGCGGGTGCGATGCGCCTCGCGGTGGAAGCGGGCCGCGAAGCGTATCTGGCGGGCCGCATGCCGCGCAAGTTCGCGGCATCGCCGTCGTCGCCGATGGCGGGCCGGATCTGATGGAGAGCGCCACGCGGCCCTGCGTCCTCGTGTGCGCCGGCCTCGATCCGTCGGGCGGCGCCGGCATCCAGGCCGACATCGAAGCGATATCGGCCCAGGGCGCGCACGCGCTGCCGCTCGTGACGGCGCTGACGGTTCAGGACAACAACGCCGTGCGCGAAGTGGTGCCCGTCGACGCGGGCCTGCTGCTGCGCCAGGCCGTGGTGCTGGCCGACACGATGTCCATCCACGCGGTGAAGATCGGCATTCCCGGTAGCCGGGAAAACGCGGAAGCCATCGCCGGCATCATCCGCATGCTGCGCGTGCGCCGGCCCGGCCTGCCCGTCGTCCTCGACCCGGTGCTGGCCAGCGGCCGCGGCGACAGCCTGGCGCGCGGCGACGCCCTCGCTGCGCTGGCGCCGCTGCTGGCCCTGGCGACCCTCGTCGTGCCGAACCTGCCGGAGGCGGCGGCGCTGGGCATCTCCACGACGGGCGCCGACCTGCCCTGCCCGCACGTGCTGGTCACGGGCGGCCACGCCGACGGTGTCGACGTCGTCAACCGCTGGTTCTCGGCCGCCGGCGCGCGCGAATGGCGCTGGCCGCGGCTGCGCGGCGAATTCCACGGCAGCGGCTGCACGCTCGCATCGAGCATCGCGGCGCGGCTGGCGCTGGGGGACACGATGGCGCAGGCGCTCGAACTGGGCCAGCGCTACTGCGACCGGACGCTCGCGCACTCGTACGCCATCGCGCCGGGCCAGCGCATCCCGCGCCGCATCCATCCATAGGAGAAAGAAATGCGAGGTTTGTACCTGGTGACCCCGAACTGGGACGACACCGACCGCCTGCTGGAGGTGACGGAACAGGCGCTGCGCGCCGGCGCCGCGCTGATCCAGTACCGCCACAAGGATGCGGGACCGGAGCTGCGTCGCGAACAGGCCTCTGCCCTGCTCGCGCTGTGCCGCCGCAACGGCCGGCCGCTGGTCATCAACGACCACGTCGCGTTGTGCACGGAGCTCGATGCGGACGGCATCCACGTGGGCGGCCTCGATGCGCCGGTGGCGGCGGTGCGCGGGCTCGTTGGCCCGGACAAGATCGTGGGTGCGTCGTGCTACGGCGACCTGGAACTGGCACGCCGCGCGCAGGGCGCGGGCGCGAGCTATGTCGCGTTCGGCGGGTTCTATCCGTCGCTCGTGAAGAAGTATGCGGTGACGACGCCGCCGGACATCGTCCTGCAGGCCAAGGCCAGCCTGTGCGTGCCGGTGGTCGTGATCGGCGGGATGACGGCGGCGAACGCGCGGCCGCTCGTGTCGCGCGGGGCCGATATGGTCGCGGCGATCAGCAGCGTGGTGCAGGCGCCGGATCCATATTCGGCGGCGCGGGAGTTCGTGGCGCTGTTTTGAACGGCCTGCGGCCACACGTCGCCCCCGCGAAGGCGGCGGCCCAAGGTTTGCGCCGTGTGAACGCCTCGACATTGGGCCCCTGTCTTCGCAGGGGCGACGGTTCATGCGTTCGCGGTCAAGCCTTCGCCAGCTTGAACTGCGCCAGGTCACCGATATGGTCGCGGCGATCGGCAGCGTGGTGCAGGCGCCGGATCCATATTCGGCGGCGCGGGAGTTCGTGGCGCTGTTTTGAACGGCCTGCGGCCACACGTCGCCCCCGCGAAGGCGGGGGCCAAAGTTTTGCGCCGCGTGACCGCATCGACATTGGGCCCCTGCCTTCGCAGGGGCGACGGTTCATGCGTTCGCGGTCAAGCCTTCGCCAGCTTGAACTGCGCCAGGTCACCGATATAGTCGCGGCGATCAGCAGCGTGGTGCAGGCGCCGGATCCGTATTCGGCGGCGAGGGAGTTCGTGGCGCTGTTCTGAGCGCGAACGTAAGACCGTCATTCCCGCGAAGGCGGGAATCCATACATAGGCAGCGTCACTGCAAACTCGGCATGGGTCCCCGCTTTCGCGGGGACGACGATGTTTTTAAGCCTTCGCCAGCTTGAACTGCGCCAGCTCACCGGTCAGGTAACCGACCGCCGCCCCGAACTTGTCCTTGTAATTGGCCTTGATGAGCGGCTCCAGCGTACCCTTCACGCCGGCGTGGATGCCACCCCAGTCGCCCGGATGCTGGAAGTTGCTCATGATGTAGGTCCAGCCATTGACGTCGTCGACGGCATGCAGGCCCGTCGACTCGCCGCCCGCCGGCACCGACAGCAGGCGCGCGAGCTGCTTCGTGTCGACGTTGTACGCCCACAGGAAGTTGTTCACGTGCTGGCTGCTGTCCTCGCCGATGAACAGCGTGCGCATCTTTTCCGAGAACTTCAGGTTGTCCGGGTTGCCCACCTTGTCCGGGTTGGCCGTGTTGCCGAGGGCGTCGGCGGCGATGTCTTCGCCGACCAGCAGCGCCTTCGTATCCGCCGGCATCCACTCGCTGTCGATGGCGCTGCCGGCCGTGTCCTTCTGGCCGCCCTTCAGGTTCAGCATCATGACGGCGCCCGCGTTCAGCGCCTTCGGGATCGAGATACCGTTGCCCGGCACGTTCAGCGCGTGTCCGGCGACCATCGAGCTCTGGCAGTTCTGCAGGGCCGAGTAGGCGATCTTGTCCTTGATGTTGACGGTGGTGCCTTCCATCTTCGTGAAGCCCATCGATGCGCCGACGAGGGCGGCGTAGCGGTGCGTCTCCAGGAACGCGGCCGCCTTTTCCATGCCGGCCTTCACCTTGAGCCACTCGACGCGGCCGTTGGCGGTGACCTTCGTGTACGTCGCATCGGCCGGGTCGGCGGTCTTGACGTCCATGATGTCGGCCGGTTTCAGCGACGCGGCCAGCGAGCGGATCTCGGCGCTCGTCGCGGAACCGAGCTTGATCCACGTGAGCGGCGCGGCGGCGGCGGCCGGGTCCAGCGAGAAGCCGGTGCCGACCTTGGCCACGTACAGCGTGCCCGCCGACAGGTCTTTCTCTTTATCGGCCACGAACACGAAGTAGCCGCTGTTGGTGGCGTCGTCGCCCATGATCACGGTGCGGTTGTCCGGCATGACCTGCACCAGCTCGTGCGAGATGCGGCCCAGGCAGTAGTGCTTCTTGATCGATGCGGTGCCGTCCGTGTTGACCGTCACTTCCGGCAGGTGGCCGTAGTTGTACGGGTTCGCGGTCGTCTCGTCGCCGTACAGGTTCTTGCTGAAGGCCTTGAATTGCGCGTCGGAGGCGGCGAGGTAGGCGTTCGGCTCGTACTCCTCGCTCGACAGATGCGTGCCCCACGGCGACAGGCTCGCGCCGCACGTGATCCACAGGCCGTTCACGCTGGAGGTGTCGACGTTGTGGTACTTCACGAGCGTCAGCTTGCCGGTGGTCTTGTCCTGGTCCAGGGTCAGCACCGCGATCGGCGACGGCAGCCTGCCGTACATGTCGGTCTTGCCATCCTGCGCCCACGTCGTGTACTCGAACTGCACGACGGCGAACACGGTATTGCCCTTCACGCCGGCCACGTTCGCGTTCGGCACCGTCAGCAGCGACGTGCCGTCCGGCGAGTCCGAGAAGAACTGGCGCTCCTTGCCGGCGACGGTGGTGTCGACGATAGCCTTGTTGTTGATGTCGTAGTAGCCGCCGGCGAGGATGGTGCCGCCGTTGCCGTTCGGGACCATGTCGCCCGTGATGAAGAACGGCTGATACGACAGCTTGAAATCGAGCTTGCTGCTGTCGCTGAAGTTGACCGTCATCGTCGACCCGACGGAGGTCGTCGCCATCGCGGCGGCGGCGGCCAGGGTCGGTGCCGTCATCGACCCGAACGACACGCTGGCGAGGGTCACGGCCGGCGTCGTCGGCGCGGTGGTCGTCGGGGTGTCGTTGTCACTGCCGCCGCCGCAGCCGGCCAGCAGAGCGGCCACGCCACCGGCGCCCAGCGGCAGCATCGGGGTGGCGCCCATCAGGCGAAGCAGGCGGCGGCGGGACACGTCGGGATTCGGGTTCATGCGTCAACTCTCCAAGGTTCACAAAAGGAATGCCCGGAGATTAGTTGACAAATATTTCACCCTAATTACAAGAATCGTCGGTCATCAAGCCGTCATCAGCCGCTCATACCATGCGATCGATTTTTCCGCCTTGACAACACATTGAAGGGTTTCGCATGCACCACCCCAATCCGCTGAGCCGTCTTCCTCTCGCCATCGCTGCCGGCACCCTGCTCGCGCTGACAGCCTGCGGCGGTTCCGATCGCATCGACAATGCCGACACCGTACTCGCCATTCCGGCCGCGCCCGCCGACCAGGGCGCACCCGACACGGCGCCGGTACCGTCGGCGCCGGCCTTCGTCGATACGGCCGCCACCAACCAGCGTGGCGACGCCCGCTATGCAACCCTGGCGACCAACGCCGGTGTACGCGTACTCGGCGGCATGCTCGACATCTGGAAACCCTTGACCGAGATCGTCGACGCCGGCGTCACCGCGCCCGCCGTGGATGGCTTCCCGGCGGTGGTCGGCTCGACCTGGACCGGCCTGCCCAACGACGGCACGAATGGCGGCACCGTTGTCAACGCGGCCGTTCACAACGCGAATATCGACTACGTGGTCAAAGCCACCGCCAACCGCACCGCCGGGCAGACGCTGCAGGCCTACCTGGACGATCGCCGCAACAAGGGCTACAGCGTGACCGAAGGCATGGGTCCGCTGACCACTGCCTGGCGCACGGCCACGCGCCAGACCACCACGATCACGGACATGCCATTGGATGCCACCACCGTCAAATACGATGATGGCGGCAACAACAACGGCGTCGGCGGCGACGCGAATGCCGACTTCGGCAAGGTCGTCGACCTGGTCAACTCGATGGGGAACAATGGCTCGACCGAACCCGCCAAGCGTTTCTACAAATATGCGCGTCCCTACCGCTGGAGCAGCGCGGTGAAGGTGGTGCCGCAACTGGAGCCGGCCAAGAGCACGACCCCGAGCACCGACGGCGGTTTCACCAGCGGCCACGCGGCCGAAGCGACCCGCAATGCCGTCGGCATGGCTTACGTGCTGCCGGAGCGCTACCAGGAGCTGGTCGGCCGCGGCCTGGAACTGGGCGAAAGCCGCATCCTCGCCGGCATGCATTCGCCGCTGGATGTCATCAGTGGCCGGGTCCAGGCGCAGGCCGTGGCTGCCGCCAACCTGATCGCCGCCGGTGCTACCGTCCGCTCCGCTGCCGTGACCCAGGCCCATGCGACCCTCATGAAGCTGACCGGGACCACGCCGGCGACCTTTGCGGCCTACGCCGTATCCGGCACCGCCGCCAACGACCGTTTCGCCGACTACGCCACCAGTCGCGCCGACTACATCCGGCGCATGACCTACAACCTGCCGCAGACCGGGGCCACGAACCTCCCGGCCGTGGTGCCGAAGGGCGCCGAAGTGCTGCTCGAGACACGGTTGCCTTACCTCACCGACGCGCAGCGCCGCGTCGTGCTGAAAACCACGGCGATTCCCTCCGGTTACCCGGTCCTGGACGATCCTGAAGGCTGGGGCCGCCTGAATCTGTTCGCCGCGGCGGAAGGCTATGCCGTCTTCACCGGTAACGTGATCGTGAACATGGATGCGAGCAATGGCGGCTTCAACGCCGCCGACCGTTGGCGCAACGACATTGCCGGCAGCGGGAAGCTGGTCAAGCAAGGCACCGGCGCGCTGCAGCTGGGCGGCCAGAACAGCTGGACCGGCGGCGCCCAGGTCGAAGGGGGAACGCTCGAGGCGCTGTCGGCCAAGGCGTTCGGCAACGGCGACGTCTATGTCGCCGGCGGCGCTACCATGGTCAGCAACGCGCCGGCCGCGCTGGTCGTGGGCGGCAACTACACGCAGCTCGCCGGTGCCACGCTTGAACTGCGCCTGGGTGCCAGCCAGCAGGGAAGAGTCGACGTCGGCGGCACGGCGACAATCGCCGGCGGCACGCTGCGGATCAAGTTCCTGGACGGCTACAAGCCGGCCGTTGGCGACACGCTGACGGTGATTGCCGCAACGAGCCTCAAAGGGAAATTCGAGACCATCGCCGTCGACGGTTTCACCGCGACCCCGGCCTACACTGCAACGAGTCTGCAGCTGCGTTTGAGCAAATAGCGCTCACATGGATGTCATGGCGGGCCGGCGCCGGCGTGCGGCCGCGACGCCGAGCAGGCCCGCGCCGAGCAGGCCCAGCGCGGCCGGCTCCGGCACCGCCGCGACAGGGTCGCCGTTCAGGTTCGCAACGTTGCCGATGGTGCCGTTGGTCGCCGTCATCGTGACGCGCCAGGCGGCCCAGTCCAGGTTGCCGGCACGCGGATTGAAATACGTGTTGGTGGAATAGCCGCGCAGTGCGTCGAAGCCGGTGCGGCCATGTTCGCCGATCGCCATCGTGTACGTGCCGGCCTGGCTGAAGGTGTGGCTGAAGGCCGTGTCGTAACGGTGGACGGAGCCATCGCCGAAGGTAAGGGACGAATCGTCCTCGTCGCGCAGCAGGGTCGTGCCCTTGAACAGCCACATGTTGACGTCGAAGCCGGTGATGACGCCGTCGCCGTTCAGGTCGACGTTGGTCGCCTCGTAAGCCAGCGAATCGAAGAACACCGTCGCCCCGGCCGTGACGGTGAACGTGAACTGCGAGATGCGGACATCGTCCACCTGGCCATCCTTGTCGCCGTCGATCTTGTGGACCGTGCCGTTGATGACGGTGGCGTGGGCGACCCCCGCCAGTACGAATCCAGCGGCGCACATCAGGGTCGCGAGCAGCTTTTGCATGAGTTTCTCCTTGTTGAAAAACCCATACTCAGCAATTGGTGTGCCAGACCGGCAATGCACGAAGAATCAATGACTTACGCGACAAATCCAAGGTTGCTGTCAGCGGGGACGGCACCCCACCGCTGGGGGTAGTTTCCACAAATCATGCATATGCCTGCAGCATAATTACCCGATCAGCGTTGATTTCCGGCGAAAAATCTGATTGTCGATACAGACACATGACCATCGGATCAGCAACAACCGTGTCAAGTATGTCGTCACCCCTTGCTTGGGGGCAAAGTGACGAGCAGAAAAAAGCCCCGGCACCTTGCGGTGTCCGGGGCTTAGTCGCCTGCGATGGTGGTCAGACGTTGAACAGGAAGTTCAACACATCCCCATCCTTGACGATGTATTCCTTGCCTTCCGCACGCATCTTGCCCGCTTCCTTGGCGCCCGCCTCACCCTTGTAGGTGATGTAGTCGTCGAAAGAAATGGTCTGGGCGCGGATGAAGCCGCGCTCGAAGTCCGTGTGGATCACGCCGGCCGCCTGCGGGGCGGTGGCGCCGATCGGGACCGTCCAGGCGCGCACTTCCTTCACGCCGGCCGTGAAATAGGTCTGCAGGCCCAACAGTTTAAAAGCGGCGCGGATCAGGCGGTCGAGGCCCGGCTCTTCCATGCCGAGGTCGGCCAGGAATTCCAGCTTGTCGGCGTCGTCCAGGTTGGCGATTTCCGATTCGATAGCGGCGGAGATGGCGACGATCGGCGCGTTCTGCTTGTTGGCGAAATCGGTCAGCAGGTCCAGCAGCGGATTGTCCTTGAAACCGCTTTCCGACACGTTGGCCACGAACATGGCCGGTTTCGCCGTGATCAGGCACAGCGGCTTGATCAGTTCCAGCTGGTCGGCGTCCAGGCCCAGCGTGCGCGCGGGCTGGCCTTCGTTCAGGTGCGGCAGCAGCTTTTCCAGGATCGCGACGAGCTTGATCGCGTCCTTGTCGCCGGCGCGCGCCTTCTTCTGCTCGCGGTGCAGGGCTTTCTCGGCGGTACCCATGTCGGCCAGCGCCAGCTCGGTCTGGATGACTTCGATATCGTCGATCGGGCTGACCTTGCCGGCCACGTGGATGACGTTCGGGTCTTCGAAGCAGCGCACGACGTTGACGATGGCGTCCGTCTCGCGGATGTGCGACAGGAACTGGTTGCCCAGGCCCTCGCCCTTCGACGCGCCGGCCACGAGGCCCGCGATGTCGACGAATTCGACGATGGCCTTGACGACGCGCTCCGGCTTGACGATGGCCGACAGCTGGTCGATGCGCGGATCCGGCACCTCGACGACGCCGACGTTCGGCTCGATGGTGCAGAACGGATAGTTTTCAGCCGGGATGCCGGCCTTGGTCAGGGCGTTGAACAGGGTAGACTTGCCGACGTTGGGCAGGCCGACGATGCCGCATTTGAGACTCATGGGAAGCTTTCAGGGGTCGAATTTACGAAACCCCGTATTGTACCTCCGCTTGCCTGCAAAGGCCGTAAACAAGCCAGTTGTCGTCGTTTAAAGCGGACGAATCCGTGCAATATCCGGCTTGTTCACGAATGCCGTGAAGGCATCCCGCAGCCGCTCGCCCTCGTCCATCGCCCGACTCCAGGCACGGATGCGGGCATCGTGATCCAGCCCATAAAACTTGAAATCGCTGCGGTCGATGATTTTTCCGCGCGGCATCTTGGCAAGAAATTCATGGCTCGGCGCTACGATCAGCACATTGTCCAGCCAGCCGCGGTTCGGTCCGCGGGCGGCGCGGCGCCACGGCATCGCCTTGTCCAGCCAGCCCGGCACGATGTGCTCGGAGAAATGGGGATACAGCACGATGTCGCCGGGCGCCTGCTCCGCGACCCGGGCGTACGGCAGCGCGAGGTTGTAGTCGATGATGCCGCCGTCCCAGTAGTGGCCGGGCGGCGCGCCGGCGATGTCGCGTACCGGCTTCATCAGCATCGGCAGGGTGCCCGAGGCCAGCAGGCCGGCGGCAAGGTTCTCGGGCGTCAGCGCGGCGAAATGCGTGGCGAAGTTGTCGAAGCGGTCGCGCAGCCAGGGCGTGTTCGCACGGCGGTCGCCAAGCACCACGCGGTCCATCAGGTGCGCCAGCTTGGCGCGCGAAAAGAGGTTGTGCAGCGCCGCCGCGGCGAATCCGCGCATCTCGGCGTGACGGTGGCCGGGCGCCGCGAGGGCGCGCTTGCCGCGCACCGTCAGCACGTGCAGGCGGTGGTGCGGGTGATTGACGATGTCGTTCTCGTGGCCGCGCACGAATTCGTTCAGCAGGCCCTGCACGACGGCGTCGATCTGTTCCTGCGACGGCTTCGTGCTCGTATAGCGCTGGCCACTGTAGAGCTCGCCCAGGCGCGCGAACGCTTTGACCGGATCGCGCTGGCAGGCCGCGGCCATGCGCCAGGCGCCGATGGACGAGCCGATCAGCACGCGCTCGCGCGGCGCGCGCGGGAACCACTCGCCGAACACCCACTGGTCGAGGGCGCGGAACACGAGCCCCTTTGGTCCGCCCGCCGCGGCCGGCACGACGGCGATGTCTGCCGCGCGCAAGCCGTGCGTGCGGATCCGGGCCAGAGCCAGCGGGCCCGCGTGGAAAGTCAGTGCGCTCATCGCGGAATTATCGCAGGAAGAGCACGATTGCGTAGGCTCAAGGGTCAACAGGTCGCCCTCCGTAACATGGTCCGGTCGCCCTTCCGACGTGAGCATGGGGAGCCCGCATGACCAGTAGATATTGTGCCCTGTTCATTCTGACGATCGTCACGCTGCTGGCGCCGTTCGGCCATGCGCGCGCCGGCACGGACATCGATTCCTCCGCCATCGTCGAGCGCCATGTCCGGCACTATGTCGTCGAGCAGGACGGCACGTACCGGCTCGCCGTGGACGACGTCCGCACCATCGCCGGGTTACGCGCCCTGCGGGATCAGGGCCGGTTCGCCATCCGCTACGACAGGGCGCAGGACGACCTCGTATCGGTGGACGCCTACACGCAAAAGCCCGGCGGACGGCGTATTCCGGTGCCGCAGGACGCCATCCACGATCAGCAGGACGGGTACACGAGAACCGTCGTGTTCCCCGATGCGGCGCTGGGCGACCAGCTGGTCGTGCACTACGTCATCCGCCGCCGCATACCGCCGTTGTCCGGCCACTTCGAAGATGTGGCGGTCATGCCTTTTCAATTCCACCGGAACACCACGGTGATCTACGACATGCCGTCCACGCTGCCGCTGCACGCAGATGCCGTCGGATTCGTGCCGATACCGGCTGACAGTCCCCCGGGCCGGCGGCGTTACCAGTGGCGCTACGTGAACGAGGGCGATGGGCATGGCGAGGCGGGTGCCGTCAGCGTGCTCGACGACGGCCACCGCCTGGCCGTGTCCACCTTCGCCGACTACCCGGCGCTCGCCGCCGCCGTACGCGGCGCCGCGGCCGGCAAGGCCCTGCCCTCTCCCGCCATCGCGGCACTGGCGCACCGGCTGGCCGACGAATTGCCCGACACGCGCGCCCGCGTGCTGGCCCTGTCGGACTGGGTGCGGAACGACGTCCGCCACGGCGACGACAAGGACCACACCACGCAGCTGCAAGCCATGCTGGCAGCCGTCGGCATCGACAGTACGCCGGCCCTCGTCAACGGCGCCAACGCCTACCGGTTGCCGGACGCGCCCGTGCTGGCCGTGCTCGACCACATGATCCTGTACGTGCCGGCGCTGGACCTGTTCGTCGACCCGGCGGCGGCATCGGTCCAGGCCGGCTATTTGCCACCTGCGCTGCTGGGCAAGCCTGTGCTGTTGCTCAGGAGCGGCACGTTCGCGATGACGCCGGTGCTGCAGCCGCAGAAGGTCCGCGCGGTGGCCACGGTCGATGTCGGCCGCGACGGACACGTCGGCTTCAACGTGGAACGGACCCTGTCCGGCGCGCTGGCCGAACCCTTGCGCGCGATGGCGCACGATGTCGCGGCAGGCGGGCGCGAGCATGCAGCACGAACCAACCTGCGCGACGTGAAACAAGGCAGCGCTGGCGACACGCTGACGCTGTCCGGCACCGACCATGTTGGCGCCTTGCGCACGGGCCGGACGCTGGCCACCAACCACCGCACCTGGAGCGTCGTGGAGGCCGCCGTGACAGGCCTGACGCAGGCACGCGACCGGCGCCACGACTTCGTCTGCCCGGCCATCGACGCGGAGGACGAGACCCGCCTGCGCCTGCCGCCGGGCTTGCGGCTCACGTCGCTGCCGGCGCCCACCAGCGTGATTACTGGCGGCATCTTCTATCGCGCAACGTATGTGCGCGAGAGCGACGGCGTGCTGGTCAAGCGCCGCCTCACATTCCGCCACGGCCGCGCGACCTGCTCGCCGATCGATGCCCGCGCCATGCAGCCGGCGCTGGAACGCATCCGGCGCGACCTGCGCAGCCGGGTCGCCATCGCGACGGATGCGAAGATCAAACCTGGGCGCTCAGGCAGTGCCATCACGCGCAAACGCCTCCCGCCACCCGCACGCGCGCAGCCTGGCCACGGCCTCGTCCGTGAGATCGAAGCGCAGGTCGACGCGATCCCGTCCCGAACGGTAGCCCCCGGGCCAGCGGGCGATCTCGATGAAGCCGCAGCGTTTGAAAAAGCCGGCCGTGTGCGGATGCGTATCGACCGTCACGTAGCGGGGCCGCAGCTTGCGTCCGGCCATGTGCAGCAGGCGATAGGCCAGCAGCGCGCGGCCGATGCCCGAACCGTGGCGATCGGCCCGCACGAGGCCGAACACGAGCGTGCCGAGGTCGTAGAACTCGGACAATTCGTAGCCGCCGAAGCCAACGATCTCGCCCGCCTCCACCGCGACGAACAGCGGGCCGTCCGGGTCGTCCAGCGCGGAACGCAGCCATGATTCTTCCGATGCCGGGAAGTGAGCCGGCACATTCGAGCGAAAGGCCGCCAGCACGGCCTTGCGGTCGTCCGGACGGTAGCGGCGGATAGAGATTTTCATCGGGGCAGCCTAGCACAGTGAACTGTCGTGCGCCTTGTACGCCAGGGCAATGGCCGTTACATTAGTGCCATGCAATCCGATGAAACCATTACCGTCGAAGACGCCGTGCAGGTGCTGGCCATGGTCGGCGACCTGTCCATGGGCCTGCCGCCGGACCACTCCATCCGCACGGCGCGGCTCGCCGCACGGCTGGCGGAAGAAAACGGCGACGGTGCCGATGCCTGCACGAGTACGAGAATGGTGGCGCTGCTGCGCTGGTCGGGCAGCACGGCGACGGCGGCCGGATTCGCGCACCTGCTGGGCGACGACGTCAGGGGCCGCCATGCGATGGTGACCCGGACATTGTCCGGGCACGCGGGCCTCACGTTCGCCAACGTGATGCCGCTGGCGCAGATGCAGTGCGAGGTGGCGGGCGATATCGCCGTGCTGCTCGGGTTGCCAGGGGACGTCGAGAACAGCCTGCGCCACCTGTTCGGCAGCCACCACCGCGGGGACATGCAGGACGTGCTGTTCGCTCCGAACATCCCGCGCGCCGTGTTTTACGTGCGCCTCGCCGGCGACCTGGAAGTGCTGGCGCCCGCGCACGGCACGGACGGCGCCTTGCGGCTGATCGGCGAGCGCGCCGGCGTGAAATATCCGGCGACGCTCGTACAGAGACTGTCGCCGCATGCGCAGGACTGGCTGGGCATGCTGGAGGAACCATCCTGCGCGGCCGATTATCCGGGCCACGACCGGCGTGTGCCATTGTCCATCGTGGCCGACGTCATCGAACTGAAACTGCCATGGCTCACGGGCTATTCGCGCCGCGTGGCCGCGCTGGCGCGGCGCAGTGCGTCGCTGGCCGGCATGATGGCATTGGAAGAAAGTCCGCTGGTGCGAGCCGCGCTGCTGCACGGCATCGGCAAGGTGGCCGTACCGAACGTCGTGTGGGAGCGGCCGGGCAAGCTCGATGCGGATGACTGGGACCAGGTGCGCAAGGTGCCGTTCTGGACGGCGCGCGCGGGCACGCAGATCCCCGCGATCCAGAACGAGGCCACGCTCGCGTCCTTCATCTACGAGCGCCTCGACGGCAGCGGTTATTTCCGCAAGGCGCGCGGCGAAGCGTTGGGCATGCAGGAACGGCTGCTCGGCGCGGCCGCCGCGTTCGTCTCGCTGTGCTCGCCACGGCCGTGGCGGCCCGCGCATGGCGAAGCGGCCGCGTCCACGTTGATGACGGCACAGGCGGCGGCCGGACGCTTCGACCGCCAGGCTGTCGAGGCCGTCCTCGCGGCGGCACGCGGCCCTGCACAACGGCCGCCCGTGCGTGACCGCCTGCTGTCCGACCGGGAACTCGAAGTGCTGCGCCACATCACTCAAGGCGAAACGAGCCGGGAAGCCGCCCGCGCCATGCGCATCACGCCGGCAAGCGTGCGCATGCACGTCGACAATATCTTCCAGAAGCTGGAATCGGGCTCGCGCCCCGCGGCCACGTTGAAGGCGCTGGCGCGCGGGCTGATCTGAACATCGGGGTCAGAGCCCGATTTTGAGCAATTTCCAAATTTCGGGCTCTGACCCCGGTTTGCGGCAACGTCAGTCAGTGTGCAGTTGCGTCGTCGCAGCGCTCATCTTGCCTTCGCACACCATCGGAATGATGCGCAGGCTCTTGTCGATGGCCTCCTCGATCAGGGTCTGCTCTTCGCGGCGGGGGCGATGCAGCACGAAGTCGGCGACGGCCTGTTGCAGGTTCAGCGTGCGCGGATGGCCGATGCCGAGGCGCAGGCGCCAATAATCCTGCGTGCCGAGCGCCGCCGTGATGTCCTTCAGGCCGTTGTGGCCGCCCGAGGAACCACCGCGCTTGAGCTTGGCGGCGCCCGGTGGCAGGTCGAGTTCGTCGTGCACGACGAGGATCTCTTCCGGTCCGATCTTGAAGAAGCGTGCCAGGCCGCCCACCGATAGTCCGGAGCGGTTCATGAAGGTCAGCGGCTCGAGCAGCCAGACGTCCTTGCCCGAGATCGATGTCTTGGCGACCATGGCGTTGAAGCGCGATTCGCGCTGCAGGTGACAGCCGGGCAAGGAGTTGGCGAGGTTGTCGACGAGCCAGAAGCCGGCGTTGTGACGGGTTTGTTCATATTCCGGGCCGGGGTTGCCGAGGCCGACGATCAGGCGAATGTGCATAAAACGTGAAAATCGAGCGTAAAGCTCGATTATCACGTAAAACGCGGCCGGCGCGGCCGCGTGAACGATCATTGAGCGCTTATTTGCTCGCGGCGACAGCGTCCAGGATCACCTTGGCGACGTCCGCCGGACGCGACTGCTGCGGCACGTGGCTGGTCGGCAGCTCCGTCGTCTTCGCGCCGATGGCCTTCGCGAAGCGGCGCTCCAGGTCCGGCTGGATCATGCGGTCGTTCTTGCTGACGATGTACCAGCTCGGGTGGTTTTTCCAGGCGGCGACCGTCGTCTTCTCGCCGAACGCTTTCACTGCAATCGGGCCCTGGGTGGCGGCCATCACGGCGGCGTGATCAGCGGGCACGTCCTGGGCGAAATTCTCTTTCAGCACGGCCGGCGACAGGCTGGCGAAGCCGAACTTGTCGACCGTCAGCTTGGTGATGCCCGGTGCCGGCGGCAGATCCTTGCCGAGGTCGGCGGTAGCCTGGCCGGCGTCCGGTGCGAACGCGGCGACGTAGACGAGGCTCGCGACCTTGTCGCCCGCGCCCGCTTCCGTGATCACGGTACCGCCCCACGAGTGGCCGACGAGCACGACCTTGCCCGGCTGGTTGTCGATCGCGCGCCTGGTGGCGGCGACGTCGTCGGCCAGCGACGTCAGGCTGTTCTGCACGGCCGTGACCTTGACGCCCTTGGCCTGCAGCAGCGGGATCACCTTGGCCCAGTCGGAGCCGTCGGCGAATGCGCCGTGGACGATGACGACGGACGGTTGCTCGGCGGCGGTGGCGGCGTGGGCGAAACCGGTGCCGGCGGCGGCGATGGCGGCAGCGGCGGCGACGTTACGGATGACGGTGGTGATCGATGCTTTCATGATGGCTCCTTTGGGTGGTTCGTTGTTGGGGTGTCGATGGAAGCCAGTGTAGAGAGACGGACCGAACCGCGGTATCGGTCGATCGACCGACCCCGACCTTGCCGCCACGCGCCATCGTCGTTACAGTACCGGGATGCAAATCGACAACACCGTCTCCGTCGAAGACGCCGTCCAGGCCCTGGCCCTCGTCGGCGACCTGTCCATGGGCCAGCCGACCGATGGCTCCATCCGCGCGGCACGTCTTGCGGCGCGCCTCGCGCAGGCCGACGGCGCTACGCTCGACGCCTGCTGCCATGCGCGGCTCGTCGCCCTGCTGCGCTGGTCCGGCTGCACGGCGAACGCCTCCGGCTTCGCGACCCTGCTCGGCGACGACGTCGGCGGCCGCGACGCCATGCTCACGCAGACGCTGCCCGCGGACAATCCGCTGACGGTGCAAAGCGTGACGCCGCTCGCACGCATCCACTGCGAGGTGTCGGGCGACATCGCCGGCCTGCTGGGTCTGCCGGCGGAAGTCGAGGCGGGGCTGCGTCACGTCTGGGAACATTACGACGGCAATGGCCTGCCGGAACGGTTGCGCGGATCGGCCGTCCCGACCGTCGTCTTCTACACGAGCCTGGCCGGCGACCTCGAGATCCTCGCGCGCACGCATGGCCTGGCCGAGGCGCTGCAGATGATCGCCCGCATGGCCCACCGCAAATATCCAGGGCCGCTCGCGCGCCTGCTTGCCGATCACGCGCAGGTATGGCTGGACGAACTGGACACGCCGGCGCCAGCGGCCGTCGACCCGCTGCTCGCGCGGCACGTGCCGCTGTCCATCGTGGCCGACATGATGGAGTTGAAGCTGCCGTGGCTCGCGGGTTACTCGCGTCGCGTGGCCGAGCTGGTGGAAGCGGCGGCCGCGCGCGCGGACCTGTCCCCGGCGCAGCAGCAGAGTCTCGGCCGCGCCGCCCTCATCCACGGCATGGGCCGCGCGGCGGTATCGAACACGATATGGGAACGGGAAGGCAAGCTCAGCGCCGCCGACTGGGAAAAGATCCGGCTCGTGCCGTACTGGACCGCGCGGGCCGGCGTCCAGATCCCGACCTTGCGTCTTGAAGCCGCACTGGCGTCGCACGCCTACGAACGGCTGGACGGCAGCGGCTATTTCCGCAACCTGGATGCCGATGGGCTCGGCCTGCCGCACCGGCTGCTCGCGGCCGCGTGCGCTTACGTGGCGCTGCGCATGCCGCGGCCATGGCGTCCGGCGTATTCCCAGGATGAGGCTGCGCGCGTGCTGGCCGAGCAGACACAATGCTTCGATGCAAACGCCGTACGCCACGTCATTGAAGCGGCCGGCGCTCCGGCGGCCGGCGCTCCGGCGGCCGGCGCCCCGGCGGCCGGCGTCCCTGCCCCAGCGGCGCCGGCCCGCAGGAGCCTGCTGTCCGAGCGCGAAATCGAAGTCCTGCGCCGCATCAGCCTGGGCGAAAGCAACAAGGAAGCGGCACGGGTCATGCAGATCAGCCCATCGACGGTGCGCACGCACGTGGAAAGCATCTTCCGCAAGCTGGCGTGCTCGACGCGGGCCGCCGCCACGCTCAAGGCGCTGACCTTGGGATTGATCTGAAAAACAAAAAACCCGCCGGACTCGCGTCGCGGCGGGTTTTGTGATGCGGAGTAAAAATTACTCTGCAGCGGCTTCGGCCGTTGCGGCACCGCGCGGGATCGACGAGGTGGCGACGGTCTGGTCCTGGCCGTGGGCCACGACGGTCACGCCTTCCGGCAGGGCCAGCTGCGACACGTGGATCGACTGGCCGGCTTCCAGCTTCGACAGGTCGACGGTGATGAATTCCGGCAGTTGGCCCGGCAGGCAGGACACGTCCAGTTCGTTCAGCACGTGCGACACGATGGCGCCGCTCAGCTTGACTGCCGGCGAGATCTCGGCGTTGACGAAGTGCAGGGCGACCTTGGCGTGGATCGGCTGCGAAGCGTCGACGCGCTGGAAGTCAGCGTGCAGGACCAGTTGCTTGTATGCGTGCATCTGGAAGTCACGCAGCAGGACTTTCTGCGTCTTGCCGTCCAGTTCCAGATCCAGGATCGAACCGTGGAAAGCTTCTTTCTTGAGCGCGTGGAACAACGCGTTGCCATCCAGGGCGATCAGTTCCGGGGCAGCGGCGCCACCGTAGATGATGCCCGGGGTCTGGCCGGCGTTGCGCAGGCGGCGGCTCGCTCCGGTCCCCTGCTGAGTACGTGCAAATGCGACTACTTTCATGGTGTTACTCCAAAGTGTGGGCCCGAATGCCGGCGCGTGCCGGCCCGGTTGCCCGGGTTGTGATGTCCCCGCGACCAGGGACATCGGTAAAGAGCGCACTCGCGCACGCTCAAGAAATTCTGTAAACCTTTGATACGTCAACGGCGCGCCGGCTTTTCAGCCAGGCGCGCCGCGCTTGAAACCTGATTCGATCAGTCGACGAACAGCGAGATGACCGAGTCGCCCTTGACGATACGCTTGAACGTTTCGGCCAGCAGCGGTGCGCAGGTCAGCTGGCGGATCTTGCCGCAAGCCTGGGCAGCCGGGCTCAGCGGGATCGTGTCGGTGACGACCAGTTCATCCAGCGGCGAGTTCGCGATACGCTCGATGGCCGGGCCGGACAGGACCGGGTGCGTGCAGTACGCGACGACTTTCTTCGCGCCACGCTCCTTGAGGACTTCGGCGGCCTTGGTCAGCGTGCCTGCGGTGTCGACCATGTCGTCCATGATCACGCAGTTGCGGCCTTCGACTTCACCGATGATGTTCATGACTTCCGACACGTTCGCCTTCGGGCGGCGCTTGTCGATGATCGCCAGGTCGCAGCCGAGGCGCTTGGCCAGCGCACGGGCACGCACCACGCCGCCGACGTCCGGCGACACGACGAGCAGGTCGTCGTAGTTGCGCTTCTGCAGGTCACCCAGCAGCAGCGGCGATGCGTAGATGTTGTCGACCGGGATGTCGAAGAAGCCCTGGATCTGGTCGGCGTGCAGGTCCATGATCAGGACGCGCTCGACGCCGGCTTCCTGCAGCATGTTCGCGACGACTTTCGCCGAGATCGCGACACGCGCGGAACGCGGACGGCGGTCCTGGCGGGCATAGCCGAAGTACGGAATCGCCGCGGTGATGCGGCCAGCCGATGCGCGCTTGAGAGCGTCGACCATCAGCATGATTTCCATCAGGCTGTCGTTGGTGGGGGCGCAGGTCGATTGCAGAACGAAGACGTCCTTGCCGCGAACGTTCTCGTTGATTTCGACCATGACTTCGCCGTCGGAGAACTTCGAAACTACGGCTTTGCCGAGAGGAATGCCGAGGTTTTTTGCGACCCCTTCTGCTAGCGCCGGATTGGCATTGCCGGTAAAAACCATCAGGTTTTCGTAAGCCATGGGAGTCCCAGAGATGTAAGAAGCGTTGAAAGAACTTGAAAAGCAGCTAATCGTCGGATGATTAACGCTGAACCACAAAAAAAAATGAGCCGCTCATTGGCGGCTCCATTTTTATCTGCCTGCTGGAGCACGTGTCATCATCAGCTCAGGCAAAGAAACTTTGGCAGGGGAACAAGGATTCGAACCTTGGTATGCCGGAATCAAAATCCGGTGCCTTAACCAGCTTGGCGATTCCCCTACACTGAAACTTACAGCTTGTCGCTGCACTCGATTATTATATCGTCAAATGCGTCGACAGGCAAAATTTTATTCTACAACTCATTGATTTGCAAGAGCGATTTTCATCGGATGTCGCTGCAACGCTTTCGCTTTCCACGCTCTCCACCGGGCCGGCACATGCTTCAGTACCTGTTCAGCTTCATGCTCTGTGGAAAATGCGCAAAACACGCACGAGCCCGAACCAGTCATCCTGGCCGCTCCGTAACCACCCAACCATTCGATCGCCTCTGCTACCGGCGGGAACAAGCGGGCTGCCACGTCCTGCAAATCATTTTTCCCGAAGCCAATCAAATCGTTCGATTCGACATGTCGTCTGGAAAAGTCCGATATTGTGATGGCTTTCGTGTTTCTTGTCAAATCGGTCGCCGTAAAAATTGCAACGGTGGGGACAGAGACGCCCGGTTCGATGACGACATACCAGCAATCCGGCCCTGGCACGGCCTGCAATGCCTCCCCCACGCCTTCGGCGAATGCCGTCTCGCCGAACAGGAAAAACGGGATGTCCGCGCCCAGCGGCAAGCCCAGCGCGATCAACTCGGCATCCGTCAGGCCGGCCCGCCATAAATGATTGGCCGCCATCAGCGCCGTGGCCGCGTCGGACGAGCCGCCGCCGAGTCCGCCTCCCATCGGCAGGCATTTCTCGACGGCGACGTCGATACCGGGCGGCAGGCGGCCGTGGCGGCGCTGGTATTCCGCCTGCAGCGCGCGCAGCGCGCGGACGATCAGGTCCTGCTCTTCCGGCACACCGGGCACCTCCGTCGTGCGCACGATGCGCTCGTCGCTGCGCAAGTCGAAGTGCAGCGTGTCGCTGCGGTCGATGAGTTGAAACACGGATTGCAGCAGGTGGTAGCCGTCCGGCCGGCGGCCCACGACGTGCAGGAACAGGTTCAGCTTGGCCGGCGCGGGGCAGTTGTGCAGAGACGTCGGCGCCATGTCACGCCACCGGATCGATCACGATGCGGATCGTCAGCGCATCGCCGACGGCCGTCGTGCTGCGCTCGGCATCGATGCGGCGCGGCATCGGGACGCCGCCCGGACCGTTCTGCCATTCCACGAAACGCAGGCGCCAGCCATCGTTCGTGACGACGCTGTCGTGCGCAGGCGACGCCGTGAACCGCTTGCCGCTCGCGTCGACGGCATAGCCCTGCAGCCAGTCGCGCAGGCCGCTCACGGGCAGGGTCCAGCCGAGGGACTTCGCCGTCAGCGTGTCGATGTCTTTTTCCACGCGCGGCGCGCGGCCGGACTGTTTCAACGTCGCGGTCTCGGGCGTGACCGTGATCTCGGCGACGGTCTGGCCCAACGGCGAGAACAGGGAAACGTCGATGCGGCCAGGGCGCTGCGCCCACGTGAAATTGCCGTTGATCGATTGCGGCTGGCCATCCTTCTGGTAGTTCGCGGCCAGGCGGCCGTTCAGGTCGATGGTGTCGCGGTAGGCGCCCACCTGGGCGGTCGGGTTGGCCAGCGGGACGTTGGCGGTGGTGGCGCAGCCGGCCAGGGCCGCGACGCAGGCGGCGGCGAAAACGAATCGGGAAAGTGAATGCATCGGCATGAAGTCAGCAAGTCGAATGAACCGACGGACGCCGCAGCGTCCGTCGATTGTCATTATTTCACAGAGTCTGGTGCAGGCGCGCCAGTGTGCTCTTCAACGCGTCATTCTTCGGATCCTTGGCTTGCGCTTCGCGCCACAGCTTGCGGGCATCTTCCTTCTGGCCCTTCTTCCACAGCACTTCGCCCAGGTGGACGGCGATCTCCGGATCGTTGCGCAGCGTGTAGGCCTTGCGCAGGTGAGTCTCGGCCTCGTCCAGCTTGCCGAGGCGATAGTTCACCCAACCCATGCTATCGAGGATGAACGGGTCGCCCGGCGCCATTTTCAGGGCCTTGGAGATCAGCTGATAGGCTTCCTTCAGGCGGATGTTGCGGTCGGCCAGCGAATAGCCGAGCGCGTTATAAGCCTGCATATTGTCCGGCGACTTGGCGATCACTTTCCGCAGCGCCTTTTCCATCACGGCCGTCTTGCCCATCTTTTCGGCCATCAGGGCATAGTCGTACAGGAAGTCCGTATTGTCCGGGAAGCGCTTGACGCCCTGCTCCATCAGCTTGAACGCGTCCTTGGCCTGGCCCGCGTCGCGCAGGATTTGTGCTTCGACGAGGACGATCTGCGCCTGCTCCGTCTTGTCGTCCGTCTTCAGGGTGCCCAGCAGCTTGCGCGCGCCGGCGACGTCGCCCTGCTTCGCGGTCAGCTGGGCGCGACGCAGTTCGGCGCCGAACTGGACCTTCGGATCCTCGGTGTCGAGCCGGTCGAGCCAGTCGGCCGCCGCCTTGTAATCGCCCCGTTCCTCGGCGATCTGCGACAGGATCATCACGGCCTTCGTCGGGTCGCGCTCGTCTTCCGGGGCCTTGTCCATCAGGTCCACGAAGCGGCTGAAATATTTTTCCGCGGCCGTACGGTCGTTCATCTGCATCGACAGGATGCCGAGCGCGTACAAGGTGCCCGGATTGTCGGGCTGGGCTTTATCCAGCGTGAGGAATTCCTGGCGCGCGGCCTCGTACTGCTTCTCGTTGACGAGCAGGCGCGCGTACGCGGAACGCACTTCGCGCGCCTCCGGGTGGGCCGCGAGGAAATCCTTCAGCACCTTGATGGCGCCGCCTTCGTCCTCGCTCACCTGGGCCGCCGTCAGCGCGGCGATCTCGGAATCGGGCTTCAGTTGCAGGGCCGTCTGCGCCTCGCGCCTGGCGGCCGCCTTGTCGTTGCGCGCCAGCGCGGCCTGGGCCAGCACGACGTGCGTTTCCATCAGGTTGCCGTACGGCGCGACGAGGCGCTCGAGCATGGCGCTGGCCGCTTCCTTGTCCTTGGCACGCAGCAGCAATTGCTGCATCTGGAACATGACGAGGCCGCGCGCGCCCGGGGTCGCGTCCGCCAGACGCTGTTTCAAGATATTTTCGGCCTCGCCGAGGTTGTCGGAAAGGATGACCAACCCCAGATAGTACTGGCTGGCCTCTTCGGAGTCCGGTGCGTACTGGCGCCACAGTTTCACGGCGGCGAGCGCGTCGTCGGCCTGCTTGGCGGACAGCGCCATCTCGGCGGCGCGTTTGGCCAGGCGCGGATCCTTCGTCTGCTGGGCCAGGCTCATCATCGTCAGGTAAGGCCCCTGCCAGTCCCCGTTCTTGTAGGCCATCTCGGCCTGCATGAGCTGGCTCATCATGGCCGGGGTCATCTCGACGTTGGGGAGCTTTTCGGCCTGTTCGCCTTCCTTGTCCTGGTCGGGATGGTCCCGGGTTTCGGCGGCGGCGAGCGGCTGGTCGGACAGGTCCGGGGCCGGTTGCTGCTGCTTGGGAGCCACAGCGCAGGCCGACAGCAGTGCGGAGAGGGTTACAATGGCGAAAGCGTTTTTCAAGGCAAGTCCCACGTCATCGAGATTGTCCGATTCTACGCCATGCACCCGCCGCGCGTGCGCCGCTGCAACACGAATTTACATTCCGATCATTTCAAAGGATCGCTTCAACATGTCCAGGGCAAGGCGCAGCGACGCGGACAGTGCCGTAGCACGGCAAGGAGCTGCAACACCGCGCTGGACATTGTTAAGCGAGACCATACATGCCTGAATTACCAGAAGTCGAAGTGACGAGAAGAGGTGTCGCGCCTCACCTGGAAGACCGCATCGTCGAGGACGTCGTGTTGCGCCGCGAAGGCCTGCGCTGGCCGTTTCCCCCGAATCTGCGCGAGCTGCTCGCGGGCCGCCGCATCCTCGGCACGGGAAGGCGCGGCAAATACCTGCTGCTGACATTCGAACATGGCACCTTGATCGTCCACCTGGGCATGTCCGGTCATTTGCGCGTGCTGCCGGAGGGTATCGAGCTGAAGAAGCACGACCACTTCGATCTCGTCGTGCGCGGCCCGGAAGGCCGGCGGGTGCTGCGCCTGCACGACCCGCGCCGCTTCGGCGCCGTCCTCTGGCACGATCACGACGACGGCGAGCTGGAGCAGCACGTGCTGCTGCGCGGCCTGGGCGTCGAACCGCTCGAAGACAAGTTCTCCGGCGCCCTGCTCCACCAGGCGACGAGAAACCGCAGCGCCCCGATCAAGCAGGTGCTGCTCGCGGGCGACATCGTCGTCGGCGTCGGCAATATCTATGCGTGCGAGAGCCTGTTCCGCGCCGGCATCAACCCGAAGACGGCCGCCGGCAAGATCAGCCGCGCTCGCTACGACAAGCTCGCCGAGGCGATCCGCGACATCCTTGCCGCCGCGATCGTACAAGGCGGCAGCACGCTGCGTGACTTTATTGCCGTAAATGGTCAGTCAGGCTATTTCCAGCAGACATATTTCGTCTATGATCGTGCAGGAGTTCCTTGCCGCAACTGTGGCACGCCGGTCCGCCAGATCAAGCAGGGCCAGCGGTCCACGTTCTACTGCGCGGTCTGCCAGCGGTAAGGCCATCGACGAGGAACGGGACACGCGGGACACCGATATGCAGGATTTGCAACAGTACGCGCACTGGCGCACGCAGGTCGCCCAGGCGCTGGAACAGTATCGCAGCTGGGCCCAGGGAGCCGAGTTGCTGGACGGGGCGGCGGAACAGCGCGTCGCGCGTGCGCTCGCGCGGCTGCGCGACGACCGGCTGTCGGTCGCATTCGTGGCCGAATTCTCGCGCGGTAAATCCGAGCTGATCAACGCCATCTTCTTTGCCGACTACGGCCAGCGCATCGTGCCGTCGAGCCCCGGGCGCACGACGATGTGCCCGACCGAATTCGCGTGGGAGCCGGCGCTCGTCCCCTGCATCCGCCTGCTCCCGATCGAGACCCGCGCCGAGCGCCTCGCGACGGGCGACTATCGCGACGTCCCGGATGCGTGGACCGTGCTGCCGCTGGACCTGTCCGCGCCGGAGCGCATGCACGAGACCTTCCTGCAGGTGAGCCTCACGCGCCGCGTCGCGCCGGCCGAGGCGCAGCGCTACGGCCTGTACGATCCCGACGACCCCGACCTCGCGGCGACATTGGGCGCGGACGGCCTCGTGGAGATCCCGCGCTGGCGCCACGCGCTGATCAACGTGCCGCATCCGCTGCTCAAGCAGGGCCTCGTGATCCTCGACACGCCGGGCCTGAATGCGATCGGCACGGAGCCGGAACTGACGCTGAACCTGATCCCGAACGCGCACGCCGTGCTGTTCATCCTGGCCGCCGAGACGGGCGTCACGAAGAGCGACATCGACGTCTGGCGCACGCATATCAACGCCGATTCCGGGTCCAATGCGGGCCGGATCGTCGTGCTGAACAAGATCGATGCCTTGTGGGATGAACTGAGGACGCCACAGGACAACGACGCCGCCATCGCGCGCCAGCAGCACGACGCCGCGCGCCTGCTGGGCGTCGCGGATGCGCAGGTGTTCCCGGTGTCCGCGCAAAAAGCCCTTGTCGGCAAGATCACGGGCGATTACGCCCTGTTCGAAAAGAGCCGCATGGGCGCGCTGGAATCGGCGCTGTTCCACCAGCTGATCCCGGCGCGCCAGGACATCCTGCGCCGCCAGCTGCAGGACGACCTCGCGACGTTGACGGGCGCCCAGTCCGCGCTGCTGGCCGCGCGCGGGCGCGACCTCGTCGAGCAGCTGCAGGAACTGCAAAGCCTGCGCGGCAAGAACCAGGGCGTGATCGCGCACATGGTGCGCCGCGTCGAGATGGAAAAGAAGGAATTCGACGCCAGCCTGTTCAAGCTGCAGGGCACGCGCGCCGTGTTCACCACGCTGTCGACGGCGCTCTACTCGATCATCGGCATGGACGTCGTGCAGGACCATGTCGACGCCGTGCGCGCCGCGATGGAAGCCGCGCGCTTTTCGACGGGCATGCGCGCGCCGGTGCGCACGTTCTTCGACCAGGCGCGCGCCAGCCTGGCTGCGGCGCAAGCAAAAATCGCCGAGATCGCGGCGATGATGGAGACGATGGTGCGGCGCTTCTCCGCCGAGCACGGACTCGCGCTGGCGCTGCCGGCCGCGCTGTCGCTGGAACGCTACCGCCGCGAGATCGATGCCATCGAAGCGATCTACGTGAAGCAGTTCGGCACGGCGACCCTGCTCATCACGAGCCGCGGCACCCTGCTCGAACGCTTCTTCGACACGATCGCATCGCGCATCAAATTCGCGTTCCGCGAAGCGAACGGCGATGCCGAGGCGTGGCTGAAGGTGGTCAATGCGCCGCTCGAAGCGCAGATCCGCCAGCATCGCGACCAGCTGCGCCACCGCCAGGCATCGATCCAGCGCATCCTGGAAGCCACCGACAGCCTGGAACAGAAAATCGCCGCCTTCGAGGCGGCCCAACACGACCTGGAGCAGGTCAAGGCGCGACTCGCGAACTTGTCCGGCGCCGTCGCCGACACGCTGCGCGCCGACCTGCCCGAATTGCGAGCAGCCTGATAGATGAAACGCAGCACCGACACCGAAATCCTGTCCGACCCCAGCTTCTCGCGCGCCGTCATCGACTGGCAGCGCGCCCACGGCCGCCACGCCCTGCCCTGGCAGAACACGCGCGACGCGTACCGCATCTGGCTCTCCGAAATCATGCTGCAGCAGACGCAGGTGACGGCGGTGCTGGGCTATTACGCGCGCTTCCTCGAGCGCTTCCCGACCGTGCACGACCTCGCCGCGGCGCCGGCGGAAGACGTAATGGCGCACTGGAGCGGCCTCGGTTACTACACGCGGGCGCGCAACCTGCACGCGTGCGCCAAGCGCGTCGTCGCGGACTACGGCGGCGTGTTCCCGAGCGACCCGGCGCTGCTGGCGGACCTGCCCGGCATCGGCCGCTCGACGGCTGCCGCCATCGCCGCGTTTTCCGCCGGCGCGCGCGCCGCCATCCTGGACGGCAACGTGAAGCGCGTGTTCGCGCGCGTGTTCGGCATCGACGCATACCCGGGCATCAAGCCGGTGGAAGACGCGCTGTGGCGCCGCGCCGACGCGCTGCTGCCGGAAGGCGACGGCATCGAGGCGTACACGCAGGGCCTGATGGACCTGGGCGCCACGCTGTGCACACGCGGCAAACCGGACTGCGACCGCTGTCCGCTGCGGGACCGCTGCGTGGCATTCGCGACCAACCGCACCTCGGTGCTGCCTGTGCCGAAGCCGAAAAAGGCGACGCCGGAGCGGCGCGCGCTGATGCTGGCCGTCGTCGACAACGGCCAGGTGCTGCTGCAGCAGCGGCCGGATTCCGGCATCTGGGGCGGCCTGCTGTCGCTGCCGGAATACGATGGCCACGTGGCGCTGGACGAGGCGGACGACGTGTCGCCGACGACGCTGGCCGGCGCCGCCGGCGAGTTCGGCACGGTGGCCGAAGTGGAACCGCTGCTGCCGCTGGTACACGGCTTCACGCACTACCGCCTGCACATCCAGCCGTACCGCATGGGCGTCTCCGCGCGCGGCGAAACGCCGCCGGGCCACGTGTGGTGGAACCTGGCGACCATCACGGACGCCCCGCTGCCGGCACCGATCAAGAAGCTGCTGGGGCAACTGGCGGCCCCATCGCTGTTCTCCTGACCAAATTCGGGGTCAGAGCACATTATTTGAAAAATTCGGGGTCAGAGCACATTTCGGAGCAATGTTTTCCCAGCACCGCAACGTCGCGGATCACGGGGACGCGCTCTCCAGCCGGGCCTGCCATCGCGCGCAAGATTCAGCAAACATTGCTGCGGAGCCATGTCTCGAAAAAGTGCTCTGACCCCGAATTTTCGAGAAAATGTGCTCTGACCCCGAATTGGGGTCATTGTTCTCCTGACAGGAATTGACAGTGGTCCGGCCTAGACTGGCCGCACTGTCAACCAACGAAGGAGATCATCATGCTGACCCCGACCTATACCATCCTCTACGTCGCCGATCCGCAGGCCAGCGCGCGCCTGTATGGCAAGCTGCTGGACGCGCAGCACGTCGAATCGTCGCCCACGTTCGTGCTGTTCCCGCTGGAGAATGGCCGCATGCTGGGCCTGTGGGCGAAGTCCGATACGGTGCCGGCCGCCGACTTCCACGGCTGCGGCAGCGAGCTCGCGTTCCGCGTGCCCGACGACGCGCAGGTCGATGCGCTGCACGGCAAGTGGCGCGAGGCCGGACTGCGCATCCTGCAGGCGCCGACCAAGGTAGATTTCGGTTATACGTTCACCGCGGCCGATCCGGACGGCCACCGCCTGCGCGTGTTCGCGCGTACCGAGTGAACATCAGAACGTATCGAGCGAATAAATGCGCCGGTGTTCCTTGATCGCATACCGATCCGTCATCCCCGCAATGTAATCCGCAATCTTGCGCGCCTGTTTCATGGTGTCGCCGGACGCCACCTGGTAGTCCGGCGGCAGCAGCACGGGATCGGTCATGAAGGCGTCGAACAGCTCGTGCACGATGCGGCTCGCCTTCACGCGCATGCGGTTCACCTGGTAGTGGCGGTACAGGTTCGCGTGCAGGAAGCGCTTCAGCGCCGTCGTCTCGGCACGCATCGCGTCCGAGAAGCGGATCAGCGGCGGCCCCTTGCGCACGTCGTCGATGCCCTGCGGCGCGGCATCCGCCAGCAGCTCGGCCGACGTCGCGGCCAGGTCGGCCGTCATCGCCGTGATCATCAAACGGATCGTCTCGTACAGCTCGCGCCGGCCCTGCAGGCCCGGGTACTGCTGCACGACCTCGCGGTGCAGGCGCGCGAACAAATCCACCTCTTCCATCTGCTTCATCGTCAGCAGGCCCGAACGCAGGCCGTCGTCGATGTCGTGGTTGTTGTACGCGATCTCGTCGGCCAGGTTCGTCAGCTGCGCTTCCAGGCTCGGTTGCGTCCTGTCGATGAAGCGCTGGCCCAGGTCTCCCAGCTGGCGCGCGTTCGTCAGCGAGCAGTGCTTCAGGATGCCTTCGCGCGTCTCGAACGTGAGGTTCAGGCCATCGAAGGCGCCGTAGTGTTCTTCGAGATGGTCGACGACGCGCAGGCTTTGCAGGTTGTGCTCGAAGCCGCCGTAGTCCTTCATGCAGTCGTTCAGCACGTCCTGGCCGACGTGGCCGAACGGTGTGTGGCCGAGGTCGTGCGCGAGCGCGGTCGCTTCGACGAGGTCTTCGTTCAGACGCAGGCTGCGCGCCAGCGTGCGCCCGATCTGCGCGACTTCGATCGAGTGCGTGAGGCGGGTGCGGAATAAATCTCCCTCGTGATTCAGGAAGACCTGGGTTTTATACTCGAGCCGGCGGAACGCGGTCGAGTGGATGATGCGGTCGCGGTCGCGCTGGAATTCGCTGCGCGAGCCGGGCGATGGTTCCGGATGACGACGCCCACGGCTCTTCGACGACTGCGCCGCGTAGGGAGCCAGGTGGGCGTCGAAGTCGATCATGACGAAGGTGCTCCAACCAAGGCCTGCAGCGTGGCGTCGAGCAGTTCGCGCGGCGCATTCGTGATGCTCGGGCTGCCCAGCGGTTTCAGGAGGATGAACTTGATGGCGCCGCCCTCGTTCTTCTTGTCGACTTCCATCAGCTCGATCCAGCGCTCGACGCCGAGGTCCGGCGCAATGACCGGCAGCCCGGCCGCCTTCACGAGCGCGCGCACGCGGTCGACCGCGGCGCCGTCGATGAGGTTCAAACGGCGCGACAGGTCGGCCGCCATCACCATGCCGCAGCCCACGGCCTCGCCGTGCAGCCACGCGCCATAGCCCAGGCCCGCCTCGATGGCGTGGCCGAACGTGTGGCCGAAGTTCAGCACCGCGCGCAGGCCGCCTTCGCGCTCGTCGCGGGCGACGACGTCGGCCTTGATCTCGCACGAGCGCGCGATCGCGTGCGCGAGGGCCGCGTGGTCGCGCGCCACCAGTTTCCCGATGTTCGCCTCGATCCAGTCGAAGAAGGGGGCGTCGAGGATGGCGCCGTGCTTGATGACTTCCGCCAGGCCGGCCGACAGCTCGCGGTCCGGCAAGGTGTCGAGCGTGGCGGTGTCGGCGATCACGGCGCGCGGTTGATAGAACGCGCCGATCATGTTCTTGCCCAGCGGGTGGTTGATGCCCGTCTTGCCGCCGACCGAGGAGTCGACCTGTGCGAGCAGCGTCGTCGGGATCTGCACGAACGGCACGCCGCGCATGTAGGTCGCGGCCGCGAAACCGGTCATGTCGCCGATCACACCGCCGCCCAGCGCCACCAGGGTCGTCTTGCGGTCGCACTTGTTGGCCAGCAGCGCGTCGAACACCTCGTTCAGGCTCTCCCAGTTCTTGAATTCTTCGCCGTCGCGCAGGATGATGGGCACGACCTCGCGCCCGGCCGCCCGCAGCGGGCCGGCGACCTTGTCCAGGTACAGCGGGGCGACGGTGGTGTTGGTGACGATGGCCACCTTGCCGCTGCCGCCGATGTGGCGATTCAGAAGGGAAGTATCGTCCAGCAGGCCGCGTCCGATCGCGATCGGATAGCTGCGGTCGCCCAGCTCGACGTTAAGAGAGATGCATGCCTGTTCGTTCATTGTCGTCTTTGCGTTGGCCTGCTCGCGTGCGGCGTTGTCCGCGTCGAGCTGGTCCAGGATTGTCTGAACCATCGATTGTACGTTAGGTCGGCCCGTGTCGATGACCATGTCGGCGATCTCGCGGTACAGCGGCTCGCGCTGCGCGGTCAGGTCTTCCAGCTTCCTGCGCGGGTCGGCCGTCTGCAGCAGCGGGCGGTTCTTGTCGTGCGCCGTGCGTGCCAGGATGCTGGAGACGCTCGCGCGCAGGTAGATCACGGTGCCCCGCTCCGCCAGCAGCGCGCGGCTGGCCGGGTTCAGCACGGCGCCGCCGCCGGTCGCCAGCACGATGCCGTTCTGCGCGGTGAGTTCGCGGATCACGTCGGCTTCGCGGCGGCGGAAGCTGGCCTCGCCCTCGATCTCGAAGATCCACGGAATCGTGGCGCCCGTACGCGCCTCGATCTCGTGGTCGGAATCGATGAAGGTCATGTCCAGGCGCCGCGCCAGCAGGCGGCCGATGGTGGTCTTGCCGGCCCCCATCAGGCCGACGAGGAAGATGTTGTTGTTCTTACAGTCAGACACGTGTACGCGTTCAAATAAAAACGGCCAGGTAACCCCTGGCCGCTTTGTTGCAATTGGGCATCCCTTAAGAAAACTTATGGGCAGGTGAACGACAGTTTAAACGGAATACTGGTTACGGAGCCAGCGGGCGTCGTGACCGTGACGTTGAACTTGGCCGTGGACGGTCCCGTGCAATTGGTCGGGCTCGTGCTGCCGACGCTGAACAAATGCGTATAGCCCTGCGGGATGCTGCCCACCGTCAGGCCGGTCGGATCGTCGACGGCGCTGTTCGTGTGCGGCGCGACGCTCGGCACCGTGGCGGGCACCACCGGCGCGGCGTTGCCGCCCAGCATACCCGTGATTGCGACCGTGGAATTGGCCGGCATCGGGTTGTTGTTCACGTCGTTGAACTGCAGCCGGAAGCTCTTGGTCGCACTGGACGGCAGGGTGCCCAGGTCGATCTCCCCGCTCGCCAGCGGCGTGGGGCTGGCGTCCATGTAGACGTATTTGACGGCGCTGCCGCTCATGAAGATCGCGGTCCGAGTGTAGACGGTATTCGTGCCGTCCGTCGAGCTGGCGCAGATCGTGGCCAGGCCGGGGCGGGTCGCGTCCGGGGTGACGGCGTTGCACGGCGTGGCCGGCGTGCCCGGGATCGCGACGCGCGGCGCCTGGGTGCGGAACGCCACCGAGCATACGCCGTTGACGGTGTTGCAGCCGCCTTTGTCGGACGAGCCGATGGCCCCCATATTCGTCTGGAACACGACCGGCGTGCCGTCCGGGACCGGGTTGCCGAAGGCGTCGGCCACCATCACCTGCACGGTCGTGGCGGACGGGTTGTCCACGCTCCAGCCCTCGACGTTGAACGAGCCCGAGCTCAGCGAGAACCCGCGCTGCGCCGGCAGGCCGGTCGTCACGACGATCGAGTCGGACAGGGTCGAAATGTCCGGGCCGCCGTTGGTGCCGGTGCCCTTCAGCGTGGCCTGCACGCGGAACGA
This sequence comes from Massilia cellulosiltytica, assembly GCF_047325105.1. Taxonomy (NCBI): domain Bacteria; kingdom Pseudomonadati; phylum Pseudomonadota; class Betaproteobacteria; order Burkholderiales; family Oxalobacteraceae; genus Massilia; species Massilia cellulosiltytica. Next base: position 6,409,855 of record NZ_CP168562.1, read on the forward strand.
CGTCGGGGTCGCGCCCGAGTTGACCGTCGTGACCACGCTGCCGGTGGCGTCGGTGGTGTCGCTGGCCTTGTTGATGACGACGTCGGCGCCCGCGGGCACCGGCGTGAAGTCCACGCGCTGGCCGGCCAGCGGATTGCCGAAGATGTCGACGACCTTGTACGTCAGGATCGCGGTTTCGGTGCGGCCGTTGCCGCCGTTGCCGCGCACGACGATCGATTGCGCGGTCGGCGTGGCGCCCACGAACTGCACTGACGCGGCGGCCGGCGGCGCGATCGCCAGCGTGGCCGACGCCGACTTGGCGATGCCGGCGGCCGTCACGGTGATGATGTCGTTGTTGGCGCAGCCCTTGTCGCGGTAGACCGTCTGCACGGTGCCGTTATTGGTCGGCACGGTCGCGGCCAGCGTCGCCTTGCCGGCCGTGACGCACGCGGAGCTGAAGCTGACGTTGACCTGCTGGTCCGTGTACTTGCTGGAACCGTTCAGCACGTCGACCGACAGCACCGTCGAGCCGTAGGCCTGGATGCTGGCCGGGCTGGCGGACAGGGTGCCGAACGTCAGCGTGGTGGTGCCGACGGAATAGTTCGCGGTGCCGCTCACGGTCGTGCCGGCGACGCTCGACGTGGCGGTCACGGTGCCCGCGCCGCCGGAGGCCAGGCTGGCGGCGCGCATGCTGACCTTCGCGACGCCGTTGACATCCGTGAGCGCGGTGGCGGCCGTCGGCGAGAACACGGCCAGCGTGTTGTCGGTGGCGAAGGTCACGATCGCGTTCGGCACGGGCTTCTTGTCCGCATCCAGCACGGTGGCATTGACGGTCAGCAGCGTGGCGCCGGAGAGCGCATTGGTCGACGCGCCGGCCGCGTTCGTGAAGCCCACGGAGACGGTGGGCGCCGCAGGGGTGGTCGTGCCGCCGGTACCGCCGGTGCCGCCGGTCCCCGTGCTGCCGGAACCGGAGCCGGTCCCGCCGCTCACGGCGCCCGGATTGCCGCCGCCGCCGCCGCATGCGGTCAGCACCATGGCCATCAGCAGGCCGGCCACGCGCACGCCGTGGCGCGCCGTGGAGTCGTTCTTGAAGTCGTTCATGTGTGGGGGTCTTGTTGTTGATTCCGTCAATGGCCGTTCTGCAGGCGCTCGGCCACGATCTTGGGCGTGATGAAGACGAGCAGCTCGGTCTTGCTGTTCTGGCGCGACGTCGACTTGAACAGATTGCCCACGACCGGGATGTCGCCGAACAGCGGCACCTTGTCGTCGTTGCGGGTCTCGGTCATCTGGTAGATGCCGCCCAGGACCACCGTGCCGCCGTTCTCGACCATCACCTTGGTCTTCACGTGCTGCGTGTTGATGGCGAAGCCCGACGCGGTCGCCTCGCCCTTCGAATCCTTGGCCACGTCCACGTCCAGCACGACGTTGCCGTCCGGGGTGATCTGCGGCGTGACTTCCAGCTTCAGGTTCGCCTTCTTGAACGTGACCGACGTGGCGCCGCTGCTCGTGGCCTGCTGGTACGGCAGCTCGACGCCCTGCTCGATGATGGCCGGGACGTTGTCCTCGGTGACCACGCGCGGGCTGGAGATGATCTTGCCCTTGCCGTCCGCTTCCAGCGCGGACAGTTCCAGGTTGAGGAAGCGGTTCGCCGCCGACGAGAACAGCGAGAATGCGATCGACGGCGCATTCGTGCCGTTGATGCCGGCCGCCGGCAGGTTCACGAGCGTGGTGTTGGTGTAGCCGTCGCCCTTGTCCGGCGTCTGGCCCGTGACCTGGCCCACGCCCGTCAGGTTGCCGCCGATGGCCACGCGCTGGTTGCCGCTGACCTGGTAACCCGTGTCGCCGCCGCGCAAGGTGCGCAGGTCGGCGAAACCGAGCTTGGCGCCGAGGTTGCGCGAGAAACCGTCGTTCGCTTCCACGAGGCGCGCCTCGACGAGCACCTGCTTGGTGGCGATATCGGTCTTCTGGATCAGTTTGCGGATGTCTTCGATCTTCGATGCGATGTCGGTCACGAACAGCTGGTTCGTGCGCGGGTCGATGATGGCGCTGCCGCGCTTGGACAGCACGCGGTTCTTGCCGCCGCCGTCGCCGCTGGCGCCGCCGTTCTGGTCGAGGCCGAACACGGTACGGAACGCTTCCGCCTTCTGGTAGTTCAGCTGGAAGATCTCGGAGCGCAGCGGCTCCAGGTCGGAGATCTGGGCCCGCTGCTCGAGCTCCAGTTTTTCCTTGGTCAGCAGTTCTTCCTTCGGCGCGATCCACAACACGTTGCCGTTCTTGCGCATGTCGAGGCCCTTGGCCTGCAGGACGACGTCCAGCGCCTGGTCCCACGGCACGTCCTTCAGGCGCAGCGTGAGGTTGCCGGTGACGGAATCGCTCGTGATGATGTTCAGGCCCGAGATGTCGGCGATCGCCTGCAGCGCCTGGCGCACCTCGACGTTCTGGAAGTTGAACGACAGCTTCTCGCCCCGGTAGCCCGCGCCGCCTGCGCCGCCGGCCGGCCGGTTCGGATCTTCCTTGACGGGCTTGACGTCGATGACGAGCTGCGTGTCGCTCTGGTAGACGCTCTGCTCCCAGTTGCCGTGCGCTTCGACGACCATGTGCGTGTTCTCGCCTCGCGGCGTCGTCGTGATGCGCGACACGGGCGTGCCGAAGTCGGTCACGTCCAGGCGCCGGCGCAAGGTCGGCGGCACGCCGGTTTTCAGGAAATCGACGAGGATCTGCGAGCCGACCTGGCGCACGTCGACGGCGACCTGGCCGTTCGGCAGGTCGACGACGATGCGGCCTTCGCCATTGGTGCCGCGGCGGAAATCGAGGTCGCGCAGCAGCGGCAGGCTGGCCGGGACGGCGCTTGCCGCGCGGGCCGGCTCGCCCGCGGCGTCGACGGCGCGCGCGGGCGCGCCCGAGCCTTCGACGGTGACGATGACGTCCTTGCCGTCGACGGCGGTCGCGTAGTTCAGTACGCGCTTGAGGTTCAGCACGAGGCGCGTGCGTTCGCCCGCCTGCACGACGTTCACGCCGCGCACGTCGCCCAGGTTGATGTCCTGGACGTTCTTGCCGGTGGCGTTGGCGGTGGCGCCGAAATCGAGCGCGATGCGAGCCGGGTTGGTGATCGAGAAGCCGATCGGCGGCTGCTTCGGTGGTGCCTTCATGCCCACGCGGATGACGACGTTGCCGCCCTGCTGGTTGGCGCTGATCGACTCGATCGCGTTGTCCTGGGCCCAGGCGCAGGCCGTGGCGAGCGCCAGCAGCATGCCGCCCGCGGCGGAAAGGAATCGGGTCATTTACGGTTCTCCTTGGTTTGCAGCTCCAGCTTCGTCATGCGTCCGGTCCATTCTCCCGCGGCGTCCTGCACCGTTTCGCGGATGTCGACGGCGTCCTCGCCCACGTGCGTCACGACGCCGAAGTTCTGGCCGATGCGCTGGCCGGCCTTCACCTGGTACAGCGCGCGTTCGATCTGCAGCAGCGCGAAGCGCGTGCCGCCCTTTTCCATCGTGCCGACCATCTGCATGGTGTCGAGCGGGAAGGTCTCCAGCTGCTCGCGCGGGCGCTGCAGGTCCGGCTGGTTCGGGTTGTTCGACGTCGCGGCCGCGCGGGCCAGTTCGCCCAGCAGCTTGTTCGCATCGAACGGGTCGACGGCATCCTTCGCACCGTACGCGTAAGGCAGGAAATCCTTCGGCTCGGGCAGCGGCTTCACGGCGGGGCGCGTGTCGCGCTTGACCTGTTCCATCCAGCCGCGCACTTCGCGCACGTCGGAATCGCCGCAGCCGGCCAGCAGCAGGGTCGCCATCAGGGCGCTGATCGCGATGCGCGGGCTCATGCCTTCCCCTTCTTGGCGGTCTTCTTCGCCTTGCGGGCCTTGGCCTGCGCATCCAGTTCGTCCTGGTCGAGGTAGCGGAAGGTCTTGGCGATGGCGTCCAGCGACAGCGTGCCGTCCTTGCCGGCGGTGAGCGCCAGGTTGTTCAGGGTGACGATGCGGGGCATCCTGGCCATGTCGGCCGCGAATTCGCCGATGTCGTGGTAGTGGCCCGTGACCTTGATGTCGATCGGCAGCTCGGCGTAGTAATCCTTGACGACGACCTGGCCCGGCTTGAACAGTTCAAACTGCAGGCCGCGGCCGATGCCGGCCTGGTTAATGTCGGACAGCAGCGCGGCCATCTCGGCCTTGCTCGGCAACTGCTTCTCGAGACGTTCGACGTAGCGGTTCACCTGCTGCTGCTGGGCTTCCAGCGCGTCCAGGTTGATCGCCTGCGCCATCTTGACCTTGTAGTCGTCGCGCAGCTTGAGTTCCTGCGCGGCCAGCGCGTCCTGTTCCTCGAACTGGCTGCTCCAGTAAAAGAAGTAGCCGAGGCCGAGGACGGCCGCCATCACGCCGGCCGCGCACAACAGGCGCGGCGCCAGCGGCCACAGGCCGGGATGGCGTCCCTGCAGGCCCTCGAACTGGGCCGCCAGGTCGGCGAAAGACTGTTTCAGATCGATGTTCATGACTTGGTGCCCGCTTTTTTCGTGGACGGCTTGGCATCCTTGTCGTCGTCCTCGGCGCGGGCGCGCTTGATCGCGACGTTCAACGTGAATTCGACGACCTTGCGGCCAGTCTTGCTCTGCGCAAGCGTGGCCGCGCGCACCTCGGTCAGGTCCGGGCGCTCCAGCCACGGCGAGCTGCCGGACAGGTTGCGCAGCAGCTCCGCCACGCGCTCCTGCGACTGCGCATAGCCGTTCAGCAGCACGCGCTGGCCCTCCTGCTTGAAGCTCTTCAGGTACACGCCGTCCGGCGTCTGGCGCACCAATTCGTCGAGCAGGTAGACGGGCTGGTTGCGGTCGCCCTGCAAGTCCTCGACGGCCTGCTGGCGCGCCTTCAGCGCCTCGATCTCGGCCTTCAGGCTGGCGATCTTGCTGATCTTCTTGTCCAGTTCCGCGTTGGCGTTCTTGAGCACCAGGTTGCGTTCGTTCTGCGTGGCGATGCGGCTGGCGTTGTACGCGCCCACCAGCAGCACGAGCGCGACGCCGACCAGGCCGCCCAGCGCCATCAGCGCGATGAACGCGGCCTGTTTCTGCTTGCGCTTCGCTTCCCGGTGCGGGAGCAGGTTAATGCGGATCATCAGCCGAACCTCCGCAATGCGAGGCCGCAGGCGACGAGATAGCCGGGACCGTCCGTGCGCAGCTGCTGCTCGCGCACGGCGGGGGCCAGCTGCATGCCGAAGAACGGCGCCACGACGGAGGTCGCGATGCGCGTGCGGCCCGCGATGATGTCGGGCAGGCCGGGCAGCTGGGCGCTGCCGCCGGCGAGGACGATCTGGTCGATGCGCGTGTACGGCGTCGACGTGTAGAAGAACTGGATCGCGCGCGTGACTTCCAGCGCGGCGTTTTCGAGCCAGGGCGCCAGCAGGTCGGCGCGGTAGTTGTCCGGCAGGTCGCCCGTCTTCTTGCGCGTTTCCGCTTCCTCGAACGAGAGGCCGTAGGCGCGCACGACGTCCTGCGTGAGCTGCACGCCGCCGAACGGCTGCTCGCGCTCGTAGACGGTCTCGCCGTTCTGCAGCACGGAGACGTGGGTCGCATTGGCGCCGATCTGGAACAGCGCGACGATGCGGTCGCGCGGGCCGTTGTCGTTGTCGAGGAGGCGCTGCAGCGCGGCGCGGGCGGCGTACGATTCGATGTCCATCACGGTGGCCGTGAGGCCGGCCGCTTCGGCGATGGCGACGCGGTCCTCGACCTTTTCGCGGCGCGCCGCGGCCAGCATCACTTCCATGTCCTCGGGCGAACTGGCGACGGGACCGATCACGTCGAAGTCGAGGCTGACCTCGTCCAGCGCGAACGGGATGTACTGGCTGGCCTCGGACTCGACCTGCACTTCGAGCTGGTCTTCCGGCAGGCCGGCCGGGAGGATGATCTTCTTGGTGATGACGGCGGCCGGCGGCATGCCGAGCGCCACGTGCTTGATGCGGGTGCCGCTCTTCTGCACGACGCGGCGCACGGCGTCCGACACGGCGTCGATGTTCTCGATGTTGCCGTCGACGACGGCGCCGCGCGGCAGCGGTTCCGCCGCATGGCGCTCCAGCCGCAACTCACCCTTGCCGCCGTCGGACAACTCGACCAGGCGCACGCCGGACGTACTGATGTCGAGCCCGACGAGCGGCGGGCTCTTTTGTCCGAACAAGGAACCGAGACTGATCACGAGCGCACTCCCCTATCTGCTGCTTCTTTGAACGCCCGCTTGGGGAACTGTTGAAATGGTAGAAATACAGTGCATATATATCAGGCACCGTATTGAATCGTAGCAATACTGATGTTTGAGGACAAGAAATTTCTACACGGGAACATAATAGTGCGCAGCATGAAAACGACACTCCTTTCACTCTGATATCAATCAATCTTGCCTCTGTTTTCACACCTATTGTCCGCTTGTCACGCCGTGCCTCAGATACAAGCGTGACTTATAATGAAATGGATCAATAAAGCGACCAACATTACGCATGAAAGCATCCCAAAACGGGGCCAGCCCCGCGCCGCAGTCTCCTACGCCGAAGCACACACCCAAGCGCATCCTCCTGACCATCCTCGCCACGCTGGCCGGTCTGGCCGTCTGCGGGGTACTCGTGGTCGTGTTCGCGCTGGCGATGGCGTACCCGAACCTGCCCGCCCTCGACACCCTGACCGATTACCGGCCCAAGATGCCGCTGCGGATCTTCACGGCCGATAACGTCCTGATCGGCGAATTCGGCGAGGAGCGCCGCACCCTCGTCCACTTCAAGGACATCCCGGACGTGATGAAGAAGGCCGTGCTGTCCATCGAGGACGACCGCTTCTACGAACACGGCGGCGTGGACTACTGGGGCATCCTGCGCGCGGCCGTGCACAACGCGACCGGCGGCGCGCGCCAGGGCGCATCGACCATCACGCAGCAGGTGGCCCGCAACTTCTTCCTGTCGTCCGAACAGACCCTCAAGCGCAAGGCGTACGAGGCCCTGCTCGCGTACAAGATCGAAAAGAACCTCACCAAGGACCAGATCCTCGAGGTCTACATGAACCAGATCTACCTGGGCCAGCGCGCGTTCGGCTTCTCGTCGGCCGCGCAGATCTACTTCGGCAAGGATTTGAAAGACATCTCGGTCGCGGAAGCGGCGATGCTGGCCGGCCTGCCGAAGGCGCCGTCCGCGTACAACCCGGTCGTCAATCCGAAGCGCGCACGCGTGCGCCAGCAGTACATCCTGCAACGCATGCACGACCTGCGCTACATCACCGACGCCCAGTACGAACAGGCGAAGAACGAGGAACTCAAGATCAAGATGGACAGCACGGCGTTCGGCGTGCATGCGGAATACGTGGCCGAGATGGCGCGCCAGCTCGTGTACGAGCAGTTCAAGGAAGACACCTATACGCGCGGCCTGAACGTGTTCACGACCATCACCAAGGCCGACCAGGACGCCGCCTACCTCGCGCTGCGCCGCGGCGTGATGGATTACGAGCGCCGCCACCCGTACCGCGGCCCGGAAAAATACATCGAGATCCCGTCCGCCAAGGGCGAGGCCGACGAAGCCATCGAGGCGGAACTGGCCGAGCATCCGGACTCGGACGGCATCGTCGCGGCAGTCGTGATGTCGGCGTCGCCCACGCAGGTGAAGGCCGTGCTGGCGTCCGGCGAGGACATCACGATGACGGGCGCCGGCCTGGCGTTCGCCAAGGACTGGCTGTCGCCGAAGGCGGCCGAGACCCGGCGCTTGCGCCGCGGCGCCGTCGTGCGCGTCATGCAGGATGACGATTCGTCATGGCGCATCACGCAGATGCCGGAAGTGGAATCCGCGTTCATCGCGGTGAGCCCGGACGACGGCGCGATCCGCGCGCTGGTGGGCGGCTTCGACTTCAACCGCAGCAAGTTCAACCACGTGACGCAGGCGTGGCGCCAGCCGGGATCGTCGTTCAAGCCGTTCATCTATTCGGCGTCGCTGGAACGCGGCTTCTCGCCGGCCACCCTGATCAACGACGCGCCGATCTCGTTCGACGCGGGTGCGACGGGCGGCCAGGCGTGGGAACCGAAGAACTACGACAACAAGTACGAAGGCCCGATGACGATGCGGCGCGGCCTGACCAAGTCGAAGAACATGATCTCGATCCGCATCCTGAACAAGATCGGCGCCCGCTACGGCCAGGAATACGCAACGCGCTTCGGCTTCGATCCGGACAAGAACCCGCCGTACCTGACGCTCGCGCTGGGCGCCGGCGCGACGACGCCGCTGCAGATGGCCGGCGCCTATTCGGTGTTCGCCAACGGCGGCTACCGCATCAGCCCCTACATCATCTCGAAGGTGACGGATGCCGACGGCAAGGTGTTGTCGGAAGCGCGTCCGGACCGCGCCGGCGTCGACGCCAACCGCGTCATCGACGAGCGCAACGCCTGGCTGATGGACAGCATGCTGAAGGACGTGGCCCGCTACGGCACGGCCGCCAAGGCGTCGCAGGTGCTGAAGCGCACGGACATCGCGGGCAAGACGGGCACGACGAACGATTCGATCGACGCCTGGTTCGCCGGCTACCAGCCGCACCTGGTGGGCATCGCGTGGATCGGCTACGACCAGCCGCGCAACCTGGGCAACAGGGAAACGGGCGGCGGCCTGGCGCTGCCGATCTGGATCGGCTTCATGCAGAAGGCGCTCAAGTCCGAGCCGGTGGTCGAGCGTCCGGTGCCGCCGGGGCTCGTGCAGTACGGCGACGAGTACTATTACGCCGAGAATCCGCCGGGCACGGGCGTGCAGTCGCTGGACGTGGGGCCGGTGGCCCCTGCGGCCGAGCAGAAGTCGCGCGACGCCGTGCGCAACGAGTTGTTCTGAAACTGTCGGAGGCCTTTACAGTTGAATTGCTCGCCTGGAACACTGTTCGGTCAAGTTGTTGTTTCTAAAAGGTAAAGCATTTGCATTGCAAAATGGCATGAAGATTGCTCAGCAGGAAGCCGACGTCCAACACTGTCTTTTCCTGGTGAGCCAATAACATGTTCAAAAAAATACCTGCAATCGCTTTCGCTCTTCTTTCCAGCATCTTTTCGGTACAGTCCGCCAATGCGACCGTGTATTCGGTGGCCTACACCGCGACGGCGCCCAGTTTCTCGATCCTGTCCGGCACGGGCGACGTCGGCGCGACGCTCTCTGTGGGCGATTCGTTGACGGTGACGGTCAACGCCCCCGCCAACAAGGCGTTCCAGACCACCGGGGGATTCATTTTCAATTACCAGATGTGGAGTGGCAGCAGCCAGCTCACCGAGGACGCCACCTACGACTTCTCGCTTGGCGGACTCAGCGTCCTGTCCGGAACCGTGAACAACGCGGCGGCATGCTGCTCCGACGTGCGCCTGCCCATCTACAGCCTGCCCCCGCTGACTTGGGATACCCTGACCTTCACGGCGACGATCGTCAGCGCGAACGGTCCTGTCCAGCTGCTGAACATGTTCGTCTCCCAGCAGAACAACACGCAGTTCATCGACACCGCGGCCGTGCCGGAACCGGCGTCGATCGCACTGATGGCCATCGGTGCGCTGGGCTTCGCGCGGCGCCGCCAGCGCGGCAAGCAGGCCACGCTGGCCTGACCTGGAAGCCGGCGCCCGCCGGCTTTTTTTTCGCCGTCAGCGCAGCTTGACCGGCGCGCCGCCCTGCTGGGTGGCGAAGTCGGACAGCGACGTGAAGAACTCCGTGTCGTCGCGCGTGTTGCGCCACTCGTCGCCCACGCGCTTGTAGTGGAAGCCGCCGGCGCGGGCGGCGATCCACATTTCCTGCAGCGGCGCCTGGCTGTTGACGATGATCTTCGAGCCGTTGTCGACAAACTCGATCTCGAGCACGTTGCCGCTGCGCTTGCACTCGACGTCGACGATATCCTGCTCGAACAGGCGGTCGAATGCCTGCTCGATGTCGTTCAGGGTGGACTCGGCCAGGGCCAAAAATTCGGATTCGGTCATGCTACACTCCAAGGTCTGCTAATCAAACCGTGATTCTAATCGTGAAGTCCCCATTTGCGCTCCTGACAAGCCTGGCGACCCTGATGGCGCTGTCGGCCTGCGGCCAGACCGGTCCGCTCTACATGCCCAAGCCCCCCGCCCGTCCCGGTGCCGCGCCTACCAGCGCCGCCCCGGCCGGCACCACCACGAACACGGCCACTCCGGCGGTCCAGATCTCCCCGCCGGCACCCGCTGCCGGCGTGACCGTCCCCGCCGCCGGTTCGAATGCGAACAATACCGAAGCGAACAACCAGACGCCGCCGGCCACCCAACAGTAAGCACCGATTTCATGTCTCACTTCACTTATCAAGACGGCGTCCTGCACGCCGAACGCGTTCCCCTGTCCAGGATCGCCACCGAACACGGCACCCCGACCTACGTCTACTCGAAAGCCCAGCTGCTGGAAAACTTCGCCGGCTACGCGCGCCCATGCGCGGGCCGCGACGCGCTGGTCTGCTATGCGATGAAGGCCAACTCCAACCTGGCCATCCTCGACCTGCTCGCGCGCCAGGGCGCCGGCTTCGACATCGTGTCGGGCGGCGAACTGCTGCGCGTGATCGCGGCCGGCGGCGACCCGGGCAAGGTCATCTTCTCGGGCGTCGGCAAGACGGCGGCCGAAATCGCGCTGGCGCTGGAAAAGGGCATCCTGTGCTTCAACGTCGAGTCGATTCCCGAACTGCACCGCATCAACGAAGTCGCCGGCCGCATGGGCAAGCGCGCGCCCATCTCGCTGCGCGTGAACCCGAACGTCGACCCGAAGACCCACCCGTACATCGCCACTGGCCTGAAGGCGAGTAAATTCGGCGTCGCGTTCTCGGACGCGCTGGCCACCTACCGCACCGCCGCCGAACTGCCGCACCTGGACGTCGTCGGCATCGATTGCCACATCGGCTCGCAGTTGCTGGACGACGCGCCGCTGCTGGAAGCGCTGGACAAGCTGATCGAACTGATCGACGCGCTGGCGGCCGAGGGCATCCACCTGCACCACCTGGACGTGGGCGGCGGCCTGGGCATCGACTACGGCACGGGCGAGGATTCGCCGGTACCGATCTCGCATTACGTCGAGCGCGTGTTCGCGCGCGTGGACGCATGGCGCGCCGAGAAGCACGGCGGCCAGCCGATCAAGGTGATCTTCGAGCCGGGCCGCTCCATCGTGGGCAACACGGGCGTGCTGCTGATGTCCGTCGAATTCCTGAAGCCGGGCGAGGAAAAGAACTTCTGCGTCGTCGACGCCGCCATGAACGACATGGCCCGTCCGACCCTGTACCAGGCCTGGATGGACGTCAAGCCGGTCGTGCAGCGCGATAGTAGCGCGGTGACCTACGACCTCGTCGGCCCCGTGTGCGAATCGGGCGACTGGCTCGCCCGCGACCGCGCGCTGGCCGTCGAGCCGGGCGACGTGCTGGCCATGATGGCGGCCGGTGCCTATGGCTTCACGATGGCGTCGAACTACAACACGCGCGGCCGCGCGGCCGAGGTGCTCGTCGACGGAGACCAGGTGCATATGATCCGCAAGCGCGAGAATCCGGCCGACCTGTTCGCGCTCGAGACCATCGTCAAATAATGACGTCGCCCCCGCGCAGGCGGGGGCCCAATTTCTCGCGCAGCACCTACTCCCTCCCCCGTGACCGGTCATCCGGCCACATCTGCGCCGCGCACGCGGCAGCCTGCTCGTTCCAGCGACCGCCCAGGTCGAGACAGCGTTCGAGCAGGCCATAGCGCGGCCGCCCCATGCCGAACACGAGCACGAGGGCCAATACGACGACGATCACCAGCGCGAGGGGCCACTTCATGTCGTCATGATCGCACGGAAGCCGGTGTAATACGTTTTTCGGCACGCGCGCGGCTGAGGCTCCACCACACGCGCAACAGCAGCAGCACGCCGACGACGCTGCCCCACACGATGGGCTGCTCGAAGTTGTGCTTGCCCGCCTTCATCCACCAATAGTGCAGGATCGCCAGCGGCGCGATCACATAGATCACCTTGTGCAGCAGGGCCCAGTTGCGGCCGAGCCGCCTGATCATCGCATTGGTGCTCGTCACGGCCAGCGGGATCAGCAGCACAAAGGCGGCGAAACCCACCGTGATGAACGGACGCTTGAGCACGTCCTTCCACATGGCGGCCACGTCGAAGAAATGGTCGAACCACAGGAACGTGATGAAGTGCATGAACGCGTAGAAGAACGTGAACAGGCCCGCCATGCGCCGCAGTCGTACGACCCAGTTCCAGCCCGTCAGGCGCCGCAGCGGCGTGATGGCGAGCGTCGCGCACAGCAGGTACAGGGCCCAGTCGCCGCTGCCGTGCGTGAGGAATTCGACCGGGTCGACGGGCACCCCGGCCGCCGTCAGCCACGCCATGCGCAGGAACGGCAGCAGCGCCAGCACGAACAGCGCGGCCTTCAGGGCCTTGAACTGCCTCGGGGACGGATTGAACGCCATCACAGCCCCCGCTCAATAAAACTTCTTGAGATCCATGCCCGTGTACAGCGAGGCGACCTCGTTATAGCCGTTGAACAGCAGCGTCTTGCGCTTGGGCGTGAACAGGCCGCCCTCGCCGATGCGCCGCTCCGTCCCCTGCGACCAGCGCGGGTGGTCGACGTTCGGGTTCACGTTCGAATAGAAGCCGTACTCGTCGGGTGCGATGCCGTTCCACGCCGTGCGCGGCTGGTCGCGCAGGAAGCGGATCTTGACGATGGATTTGGCCGACTTGAAGCCGTATTTCCACGGCACGACGATGCGCACGGGCGCGCCGTTCTGGTTAGGCAGCACCTGGCCGTACATGCCGACGGTCAGCAGGGTGAGCGGGTGCATGGCTTCATCCATGCGCAAGCCTTCCACGTACGGCCATTCCAGCACGCGGCTTTTCACGCCCGGCATCTGGCTGCGGTCGGCGAGGCTCGTGAATTCGATGTATTTCGCGTTGCTCGTCGGTTCGACCTGGCGGATCAGGCTCGAGAGCGAATAGCCGACCCACGGAATCACCATCGACCAGCCCTCGACGCAGCGCAGGCGGTAGATCCGCTCTTCCAGCGGCGCCAGTTTGGCCAGGCGGTCGAGGTCGATCGTTTGCGGCTTCTTGACTTCGCCTTCGATCTGCACGGTCCACGGCCGCGTGCGCAGGGTGTGCGCGTTGGCGGCCGGGTCGGCCTTGTCCGTGCCGAATTCGTAGAAATTGTTGTAGTGGGTCGCGTCGTCGAACGAGGTCTGCTTCTCGTTCGTCGAGAACGCCGGGTTGCGCGTGGCCGGCAGTTTTTGCACCGTACCTTGTGCGAAGGCTTCGCGCGTGGCCATTTCCCACAGCGACGAGCCGACGACGGCCGAGGCCGCAACCTTGGCAAGGAACGCGCGCCGGCCTTCGTAGACCTCGCGCGGCGTGATTTCGGACGGGAACGGCAAATCGATGCCGTTCGGATTTTTTCTGATCAACATGGCGGCTCCGGCTGTAAATAATGTTTCTCGTGACGTATCAACGTTACACCATCTGCCGCCGCAGGGTCGTCCGGGCGCCGATTTGTTACCAAATCCGGCCAACGGACATAAACGAACACATTACAGCTTGCCGTAAGAATGCAGGCCCGACAGGAACATGTTCACCCCGAGGAAGGCGAACGTCGTCACGACGAGGCCGATGAGGGCCCACCACGCCGCCGCGCGGCCGCGCAGGCCGGACATCAGGCGCATGTGCAGCCACGCCGCGTAGTTCAGCCAGACGATCAGCGCCCATGTCTCTTTCGGGTCCCACGACCAGTAGCCGCCCCAGGCCTCGGCCGCCCACAGCGCGCCCAGGATCGTGGCGACGGTGAAGAACGCGAAGCCGACGGAGATCGCCTTGTACATCACGTCGTCCAGCACCTCCAGGGACGGCAGGCGGTCGGCCAGGATGCCGTGCGACTTCAGCAGGTAGGCCGAGCCGACCATCGCCGCGAGCGCGAACGTGCCGTAGCCGATGAAGTTCGCCGGCACGTGGATTTTCATCCACCAGCTCTGCAGCGCGGGCACGAGCGGCTGGATCTCGGCGGCGTCGCGCGCGACCGTGTACCACAGCAGGAAGCCGACGGCGGCCGAGATCACGAGCAGCACGAACGGGCCCAGCTGGCGCGTCTGGTAACGCTGTTCGTAGTACAGGTAGAACATCGCCGTGATCATCGAGAACAGGATGAACACTTCGTACAGGTTGGACACGGGGATGTGGCCGACGTCGGTACCGATCAGGTAGGACTCGTACCAGCGCACCATCATGCCCGTGAAGCCGAGCACGACGGCGGCCCAGCACAGCTTGGAGCCGACGCTGCCGCCGAACGGCGAACGGGTGAGCAAACCGAGCCAGTAGAATACGGTCGAGAACACGAACAGCGCGCTCATCCACAGGATCGCGGACTGGCTCGACAGCATGTATTTCAGGAAAAATTTCTGGTTCGCGGCATCGAGCGAGCCGCCGTACAATTGCACGGCCCACAGCGCCACCAGCGCGACGAGCGGCATCAGCCAGCGTACCGGCTTGAACGTCCAGCCGACGAAGGCGAAGGTCGGCGCGGCCAGCACCAGGATCGCCCGCTCGTAGATGTCCATGTAGGCGCCGAAACGGCTCAGCGCGTACAGCGCGGCGGCCAGGAGGCCGGCGCCGAACAGCCAGTCGATGGCCGTGAGGCGCTTGAAGAAGCCCGGCGGGCGGATGTACGCCGCGCCTTGCGCTTGCGATGCGGATGAAATGTCCATGGATGTCTCCTGTTTCCTTGCTCTGCTAGCTTACGCCGATTGCGGCAATTTGGTCTTCAAGTCTTCGAATTCGCGCTCGAAATCGAGCGTCTTGCGCTGCGTGCTCATCGCCATCAACGCATGCGTGCCGCCGTCCGGCGCCGGTTTCACCCAGACCCAGACGCGACGCTCGCGGATGTAGAACATCGAGAAGATGCCCAGCACCAGCAACAGGCAGCCCACATAGACCACTTTCTTGCCGGGCGAGCGCGTCACCTGCAGCACCGACGCCTTCACTTCCTTGAAATCGTCCAGCGCGAGGAACACGGGGGCGCCGTAGAAAAAGCTGTCGGACAAGGCGTTCGTCGCCTGCTGCAGGAAGCGGCCGTGGGCCTCGGTGGGCGTGGCGGGTTGCTCGCCGGCGCGCGCACGCGCAGCCTGCCACAGCTCCCACATGGCGCCGTTGAGCATCTTCATGAACACGGTCGCCGCCTTTTCCTGCTCCGCAGCGGGGATGCGCTCGAGGAATTTTGACACGGCCAGGTAGCCGCCCTGGTTGCCGTCGCCCGCGAAGATGGCCAGCGTCTTGGCGGCCGATTCCTGCAATTGCGTGGACAGCGCGCCGCTCGCGTCGCCCGGCGGCAGCGCGCGCGCGGCGTAGCGGCGGGCCGCCTCTTCCCGCAGCGACGGGTCCGCGAGCGCGGCGCGCAGGCGCATCCATTCGCGCAGGCCGTGGTCGTCATCGGCCGGGATGCGCAGGAAGCTGAATTGGTCGGACGGATTGTTGCGCACGCCGGCCAGGAACACTTGATGGCCTTCCAGCGTCACGGGCTGCATGTAGTTCAGGTATTCGCGCGCCTGGCCCGTCTTGTCGCGCAGCTTGTATTGCACGCTGGGACCGACGTTTTTCAAGTCCTTGTTGCCGACGTTCTTCGCGGCCGAGCCTGAGTGCTGGGACAAGGTCTGGGCGAACTGTTCCTCAAGGCTCTTGCCCTTGGTGACGGCGCGCGCATCGTTGTTCTGGCTCGTATTCTCGACGTTGAACGGACGGAAGCCCGACCATTCGACCGAATACACCTCGGCGCCCTGCTTCAACTCGGTCGCATTGCCGACTTCGCCTTCGAACGAGAACGATTTGTCGCTCGTGCCCGTCATGGGCCAGCCCGTCAGCTTGAGCTTGCTGCCGCCATCCTCGAAGCTGGACTGGTAGACGGCGATGCCGCGGTAGATCAGCGGCTCGTTGACCTTGATGGTGGCGGGGAAGGCCTTGCCCGTCTCGTGGTCGCGGATCACGACTTCGCTGGCGAACAGCTTCGGCATGCCCGTCGAGTAGAAGTCGATGATGAATTTGCGCAGCTCGATCGTGAACGGCAGATCCTGCACGAGCACGCCGTCGGCCTGCTGGAGCAGTGCCGTGTCGCTGGCCTGGCCTTCCGGAATCATCGTGTTGCCGCGGAAGGTCGGGTTGCCGAGGCCCAGGCGGTGCTGCGGCGGGATGGCGGAGATGAGGCCCGTGCCGGCATACGGTGTCTTGCCCATGAACCATTGCTGGAAGCGGATAGGCAGGTTCGAATCGAGCAGGCCGCCCAGCAGGATGACGATGATGGCCGTGTGCGCGAAGATGTAGCCGAACTTGTTGCCGGCGCCCTTTTTCGCGGCGACGAGCACGCCGCCCGCCTTGTCGACCATCTTCGTTTTATAGCCGGCGTCGACGAGCCGGGACGCCGTCTGCTGCGCGAGCGGGACCATGTCCAGCGGCGCCGTCCATTCGCTCCGGTGGTGGAAATTGCGCAGCGATTCTTCGCGCACGGAATCGCGCCAGCTCCGCATGTCGCGGATGAACTTGGGCGCATTGCGCGCGATGCACAGGCTCGTGGACACGATCAGGAACGCGAGGATCAGCAGGAACCACCAGGCCGAATAGACCGTGTACAGGCTGAGCTTGCGGAACACTTCGAACCAGAACGGTCCGAACTGGTTCACGTAGTCCGGCATCGCCCGGTCCTGTTGCATGATGGTGCCGATGATGGCGGCGATCGCGATCATGACCAGCAGGGTGATTGCGAAACGCATCGAGGACAGCAATTCGACCGTTTCCGCTACGCCGCGCCGGCGCGTCTTCAGTTCAATTCCGGTGGTACTCATCGACTTTCACTCTAGACACAACATTCATCGAGGATACAACAAAAGGGCGCACCGCTTGCGCGGCCGCCCTTCCCTGTTGTCCTGCTTTTTTTATTGTAGGCCGATTATTCGGCTCTATTCACTCTGACCGGCTGATACCGGGTATCACTTCAGGCCGGCGATATAGTCCGCCACTGCCTTCATTTCATCGTCCGACAAGCGCTTGGCCAGCGCGGCCATCTGCGGGCTGTTGCTGCGTGTACCCGCTTTGAACGCTTGTAGCTGGGCAACCGTGTAATCCTGGTGCTGGCCGGCCACGCGCGGATACTGGGCCGGGATGCCGGAACCGGTGGCGCCGTGGCAGCTGGCGCAGGCGGCCACGCCGCGGTCTGCGATGCCGCCGCGATAGATCTTGCGGCCCAGTTCCAGCGTGTCCTTGTTGCGCGCGGCGCCCTGCTTCGGCTGCTGCGTGGCGAGGTAGGCGGCGATGTTCTTCTTTTCGTCCTCGCTCAGCATCTTGGCGTACGTCGTCATCACGGGCTGGTTGCGGGCCGGCGTCGTGAAGTCGACGAGTTGCTTGTGCAGGTAATTGTCGATCTGTCCTGCCAGCTTGGGGTTCGTGTTGATGGTCGAATTGCCGCCGGCGCCATGGCACGACGCGCAGGCCGGCAGGCCGCGGGCATTGTCGCCGGTGTCGTAGAGGGAACCGCCCTTGGCCGGATCGGCCTTGGCGGCGGCCGGGGGCGCGTGGGCCGCGTCCGCTGCAAGAGCGCTGCCCACGATGAGGAAACTGGCCAGCAAGGACTTCACGATCGCCGCACACGCGGCCGGTTGGAACACACGATTCATTCAAGCACCCTGAAAAAGTCAAAGATAAACTTGCAGTTGCAGTGCAGCGGTCATGCTCGTGCCCCCGCGTCGGCAAGGGAGCCTTCAGGCTCGCCGGCGGCAGGTAACTCCCTATTGTACAATAGCCTTTGTTTCCTGCCCTCACCTTCGTTGTCTTTTTCGCTCCACTTCCCTCATGTCCAAACTCTGGCAAGCCCGTTTCTTCACGACCGTCAACCAGTTGCGGGATCTTCCCAAGACCCAGGTGCCGGAAATCGCCTTCGCCGGCCGGTCCAATGCGGGCAAATCGACGGCGATTAATATCCTGACGAACCAGAAGGGCCTCGCCTTCGCGTCCAAGACCCCCGGCCGTACGCAGCACATCAATTTCTTCTCGATCGGCGGGGCGCACGTCGCCATGCACCGCAAGGATCCGACCAAGGTCGAGGAAATCGAGGGCCTGCTCGTCGACCTGCCGGGCTATGGCTACGCTGAAGTGTCGGGCGATGCCAAGCTGCACTGGCAAAGGCTGCTGGGCGACTATGTGCAGCGGCGGGAACAACTGGCCGCGCTCATCCTGATCATGGATTCGCGCCGCCCGTTCACCGAGCTCGACATCCAGATGCTGGAATGGTTCGCCCCGACGGGCAAGCCGATCCACTGCATCCTCACGAAGGTCGACAAGCTCAACCGCAACGAATCCGTCAATGCCTTGCGCCAGGCGCAGCAAGTGCTGGACAGCTATGTCGACGAGGAAGGCAACGGCTTCCCGTTCACCGTCCAGCTGTTCTCGGCCCTGAAGCGCATCGGCATCGAGGAAGCCAACGACAAGATCATCGAACTGTTCGGCCTGGACGAGGACCCTGTTCCGGCCGATCCCGAACAATAAACTCCAGGAACCGCCATGCCGATCATCACGCCTTCGCAATACCCCGCCGTGCGCATGCGCCGCATGCGCCGCGACCCGTTCTCGCGCGCCCTGATGCGCGAGAACGTCGTCACCGCCTCCGACCTGATCTACCCCGTGTTCATCCTCGACGGCCAGAACCAGCGCCAGCAGGTCGCGTCGATGCCGGGCGTGGAGCGCCTGTCGGTCGACCTGCTGCTGAAGGTGGCCGAGGAAGCGGTCGCGCTGGGCATCCCCGTGCTCGCGCTGTTCCCCGTGATCGAGGCATCGCTGAAGACTTATGACGGCGTCGAAGCGACGAACCCGGACGGCCTCGTCCCGCGCGCCGTGCGCGAACTGAAGCGCCATTTCCCGCAGCTGGGCATCATGACGGACGTCGCGCTCGACCCGTACACGACCCATGGACAGGACGGCCTGCCGGACGAGAACGGCTACATCGTCAACGAAAGAACGATCGCGATGCTGACGCGCCAGGCGCTGGCCCAGGCCGAGGCCGGCGTCGACGTCGTCGCCCCGTCGGACATGATGGACGGCCGCATCGGCGCGATCCGCGTGGCGCTGGAAGAGAAGGAATTGATCCACACGCGCATCATGGCCTACTCGGCCAAGTACGCGTCGGGCTACTACGGCCCGTTCCGCGAAGCCGTCGGTTCGGCCGCCAACCTGGGCAAGGCCGACAAGAACACGTACCAGATGGATCCGGCCAACAGCGACGAAGCCCTGCGCGAAGTGGCGCTGGACATCGCGGAAGGCGCCGACATGGTCATGGTCAAGCCGGGCATGCCCTACCTGGACGTCGTGCGCCGCGTGAAGGACGAATTCAAGGTGCCGACCTTCGCCTACCAGGTCAGCGGCGAGTACGCGATGCTGCAGGCCGCGTTCCAGAACGGCTGGCTCGATCCGGACAAGGTCATCATGGAAACGATGATGTCGTTCAAGCGTGCCGGCGCGGATGGCGTGCTCACCTATTTCGCGATGGATGTGGCGCGGCGCCTGAAGGCCGCGGCATAAAACACGTCTGAAACGTTACACATCGTTCATGTGTGACATTTCGATAGCGTCCGGCAATCCTGGATCGGTAACATCTCCAGTTTTATGCCTGCCTTTCCCAAGGATTCCCGGACGTCCCCCTACCGCTGGCTGATCCTGGCCGTCGCCACCGTGCTCCAGGCCGGCGCGGCATTCGTCACGCAAGGTATCGCCGTGCTGGCGGGCTACCTGCAAAAGGATCTGCACCTGTCCGCCACCCAGGTGGGCCTGCTCATCACCGCCTCGACCGTGGCGCCGATCTTCACCCTGCTCTTCGTCGGCGACCTGCTCGACCGCAAGTCGGAGCGGGCCATCATCGGCGCGGGCATGCTGATCATGGCCCTCGGCCTCGTGGGCGCGTGCGTGGCACCCGGTTTCCTCGCCTTGTGCGCCGCCCTGTTCGTGATCGGCATGGGCTACAGCACGGTCCAGCCGGGCGGCAGCCGGTCGGTATCGCAATGGTTCCACGGCCATCAACTGGGGATCGCGATGGGCATCCGGCAGGCGGGCCTGCCGCTCGGCGGCGCCGCGGCTGCGGCGGCCTTGCCGTTCCTCGTGGGCGTGCGCGACTGGCGCGCCGCCTTCCTGTCCAGCGTCGCCGTCGTGCTGGCTTCCGGCCTGCTGTTCTGGGCGGTCTATCGTCCGCCCACGCTGCCCGGCCGTCCCGGCAAGCGTGCCGTGCTGACCGTCTTCTTCCTGGTCCGGATGGTGCGTCAACGGTGGATGCAGCGGGTCGTCTGGTCCGGCATGGCCCTGGTCGGCACACAATACGGCATCGTCGTCTTCCTGATGCTGTTCCTGCGCGACCGGTTCGGCCTGCCGTTGCGCGACGGCGGCTGGATGCTGCTGTCGATGCAGCTGTGCGGCGGCGTCGGCCGCATCGTCCTGTCGGTCTGGAGCGACCGCTGCGGCAAGACGGGTAACCGGTTCCTGCCCGTGGTCGTCAGCATGCTCGTCACGGGCATCGGCCTGCTTGCCCTGATCGGCCTGCCCGTCGACGCGCCCCGGTCCTGGCTGTTCGGGCTGATCGCCGTGCTCGGTTTTTTTGCGCTGGGCTGGTATGGCCCCTGGGTCACCTATATCGCGGATTCCGCGCCGGCGGACAGCGTCGGCCTGGCCCTCGGCGCCGCCATGACCATCAACCAGATCGCCATCGTCCTGACGCCGCCAGCGCTCGGCATGATCCACGATGCAGCGCGCGATTACGATGCCGTGTGGGGCATCTTGATCGGATGGATCGTGGCGACGCTCGTGCTCCTGCACGTGCTGGGCCGGTTCCGCAAGCCGCAGGCGGCCGTGCACCCATCGCACGGATGCCGGCATTCGTCGGCCCCGCCGGCGCCTCCATCGCAAGAATCTTGAACGCCCCCTCCGGCGCGCCCTATGATGGCCCATCCTCATGTCAAGGAAGGGCAAGCAAGTGAAACATTGGATTGCCGTCGGCGTGATCGCGGTGCTGGCAACAGGGTTGAGCGTGGCGAGCGGCATGCGCCATGTCGACGCCGTGCGAACACCGGGCCTGCCCAGCGGCTGGGCCGCCCACAACGTGGCCGCGGGACTGGACGACATCGGCGTGGACCGGCCACGGGACGGCAGCCCGGCCGAGCTGGTCATCGTCAAGCAGGAAGACTCCCCCGCGGGGAGGCCGCTCACCGTCGTTCACACCATCGACGCGACGCCATGGCGCGGGCGTACCATGATCGTCTCGTTTTATTCGCGCGCCGAACTGGAACCCGAGGTCATGCGGCGCGCGAAGGGCAAAAAAGCCGTCGAGCTGCACGTCGAATGCGACGGCAGCCGGACCGGCGGCAAGGTGTCCGTGGACGCCCTCTGGCAGACCCGCCGCTGGGTCGAGCATAACGTACCCGTCAAGGTCGCGCCCGACGCGACCCGCTGCAGCCTGGGCGTCGCCAGTCTCGTCAAGGCCGAGATCCGCCTGTCCAGGCTGCACCTGAAGGACCGTGCCGCGGAACGCGAAGCCTTTCTGGCCAGGCGCTTGCCCGACCTGCCCCTGCCCGCCCAGACCGAATCGATCTTCCCCGCCGGCGCCGCGGCGGCCGTCGCGACGCCGAACCTGGAGTTCAGGCAATGAGCACACTGTCCCTCAAGGCACACGTCGCCGCGCCCGTGTGGCGGCATTTGCGGCAGGCCGATTGGCCGCTGCTGCCGCTGATCCTCGTCGGTGTCCTGTTCGGCGCACGCGTGGTGGGCGCGCAATTCTACGCGTACTGGAATACCTGGCTGACCTGCTTTACGGGCCTGCTCGGCGCGTATGTGCTCACCGCCTGCACGCGCATCGTCCTGCAAAGCGTCTGTTTCGATAACGGCGTCGCGTGCTGGTGCGTGCTCGTCGCGGCCGTGATCAACAGCTGGCTTTTGGGCAACGCGTTCGCTCACTACATCGACTATATGGGGGTGCCCACGTCGGTCTCTTCCCTGCCCCGGCTGGGCGCCCTGGCTGTCACCGTCCTGCTCGTCGTACCGGCGGAAGTCGCGGCGACACGCGCCCGCTGGGCCCGGCAAGCAGCCGAGCAGGAGGCCCAGCGGATGCGCGAGGAGACGACGAAGCGCCAGCTGCTTGAAGCGCGCCTGGCGGCCCTGCAAGGCCAGATCGAACCGCACTTCCTCTACAACACGCTGGCCAATGCCCGCGCGCTGATCCGGCAGGATGCGTCCGCGGCCGAACAACTGCTCCACCACCTGAACCAGTTCCTGCGTTCGGCCATGCCCGACCTGCGCGCCCAGAGCACGTCGCTGGGGCAGGAACTGGAACGTGCCCGGGCCTACCTGGACATCATCAGGATGCGCATGGGCGAGCGCCTGCGCTTCGACATCGCCGCCAGCGAAGAAGCGCTTGCGTGCCAGATCCCGCCGCTGTCCGTGATGACCCTGATCGAAAACGCCATCCAGCACGGGATCGAGCCCAGGGTCGAAGGCGGGTCGGTGCGCGTGACGGCCGTATGCGCCGCCGGGCGTCTGCGCATCGGCGTCGAAGACGACGGCGCCGGGTTCCAGGCCGAACTGGGCGACGGCGTCGGCCTGGTGAACCTGCAGGAACGCCTGGCCGCGATGTACGGCGACGCGGCCGAGCTGCGTCTCGAGCCGGGCGCGGACGGCGGCGTGTGCGCCACCATCGAGCTGCCGATGCTCGCCGGAGGGAAGACATGAGCTCTGCCGCCACCGCCATCCTGGTCGAGGACGAGCAGGCGTTGCGCACGGAATTGCGGACCTCGCTGGGCCGCTTCTGGCCCGAACTGGCCATCGTCGGCGAAGCGGCCGACGGCGTCACCGGTGCGCGCATGCTGTCCGGGCTGGCACCGCAGATCGCTTTTCTTGACGTGCGCATGCCAGGCTTGAACGGCGTCGAACTGGCGCGCCTGGCCGCCGGCCGCTGCCACATCGTTTTCCTGACTGCCTACAATGATTACGCCGTCGATGCGTTCGACCACGGTGCGGTCGACTACCTGCTCAAGCCGCTCGACCCGGGGCGCCTGGCGGTGACGGTCGCCCGCCTGCAGACGGCGCTCGGCAAGCAGCCCGCGGACCTGTCCGCGCTGTCCGCGCCAGCCAGGAACGGTCCCCTGCAATGGATACAGGCGTCGTGCGGCGGGCAATTGCGCTTCATCGGCATCAACGACGTCCAGTGTTTTCATGCCGAAGCCAAGTACACCTGCGTCGTCACCGCGAAGCTCGAAGCGCATATCCGCACGCCGCTCAAGGATTTGCTGAGCCAGCTGGACCCGGCCAGGTTCTGGCCCATCTCGCGCAGCGCCATCGTCAACGTCGGCGCGATCGACAGCGTGCAGCGCATCGACGGCGTGCTCAGCGTGCGTCTGGTGAATTCGGTGCGTTGGCTGCCCGTGTCGCAGGGCTACCAGCACCAGTTCCGGCAAATGTAGGATCAACCACGCGGCGGTTTGTATTCCGGGAACATTTCCTTGTACAGGAAGGCCATCAGTTCCTGCGTATCCTGCGGCCGGGCCGACAGCGTGACGACGCGGTTCAGGCGGTGCGAATCCCACTCGAAGTCGCCGGTCTTTTCCTTGCGGATCAGCTCGATCATCTTCTTGACGATGGCCGTCTCGATGTCCGGGTCGCTGCCGCGCTCGACCGTCACCGCCGTCAGCCAGCGGCGCTTGAAGTTCGGGTTCCAGCCGCGGAATTTCAGGTCGGCCCGGCTGAACGTCTTGTTGGAGATGCTAAACACGCCGCCCGTCTCGTTCGGATCCTGGCCGCCGCGGCCGTTGATGGCGGCGATGTTCGCGAGCGCGTTGCGCGTGCCGCGCGCGGCTTCGCTTTCCTCGGCCTGGTCCGTCTGCGCCGGGGCGCCGCGGCGCTTGCGCTGGGCCTCGATATAGGCCTGCATGTCGACTTCCTGCGGCGGCGCCTTCGTCTCTTCCTTCGGCGGCTGCGGCTTTTCCTCCACCGTTTTGATCTCCGGCACGGTAATCGTGTTCGGCAGGCGCGGCATCGTGATGCGCGGCGGCGTGAACTTCGGCGCGGCCGCTGCCTTGGCGGTGTGCTTCGGTGCCTGCTCGGCCGGCTTGGCGGCCGGCTTGTTCTGCTTCAGCGGCGGCAGCCAGACGACGGCTTCGCCGGCTTTCGGCGGCGCGTGCTTTTCGATTTTCGGCTGGAACAGCCAGACGGCCACGAGCAGCAGGTGCAGCCCGATCGTGATCGCGATGCCCGTCCGGTTCGGGCCCTTCTGCCCGTAGATGACCACTTTCCGTCCGGGCAGCGGCTGGCCGCAATGTGCGCAGACATCGCTGTCTTCCAGCGGGATATGGGAATGGTCACGCAAGATAATGAACGCCTCCGGTTGGAGGACAAATAAATGATATTGACGAGGCGCAGTCTAACCCGTTTGGATTAGCCGCGCACGCGCTGTTAAGGATCTGTAATGAGAGTACAAGCTGGGTAGCTTAATGGTTGTTACAGTGTGTATCAACCTTGCTCTTCGGAATTACTTATCCCCGTCGTTCCCGGACTGGCCGTCCGCCTTGGCGGGACCCGAGTTTGAACGGCTACGGAAGCAAAATTGGGCCCCCGCCTTCGCGGGGGCGACGGTTAAGCGACCTTCG
Source organism: Massilia cellulosiltytica (assembly GCF_047325105.1). Classification (NCBI taxonomy): domain Bacteria; kingdom Pseudomonadati; phylum Pseudomonadota; class Betaproteobacteria; order Burkholderiales; family Oxalobacteraceae; genus Massilia; species Massilia cellulosiltytica. The sequence continues at coordinate 6,434,471 of NZ_CP168562.1, forward strand.
TCAATACCGGCTTCCGCCCCTGCTCCGCGTCCGCGAGTTGCGTATCCGTCATCGGACCGCTGCCGCTGTACTTGTCGAGGTACAAATAAATCACTGGGGTGATGTACAGCGTGATGACCTGCGAGAAGATCAGGCCGCCGCACACCGCGAGACCCAGCGGCTGGCGCAGCTCGGCGCCGGCACCGAGGCCCAGGGCGATCGGCAGCGCACCCATCAGCGCGGCCAGCGTCGTCATCATGATCGGGCGGAAACGCAGGATGCACGCCTGGCGGATCGCCTGGTCCGGCGCCAGGCCCCGGTTGCGCTGGGCGTCGAGGGCGAAGTCGATCATCATGATCGCGTTCTTTTTCACGATGCCGATCAGCATCAGGATGCCGATGATGGCGATCATCGTCAGGTCCAGGTTGAACAGGCGCAGCGTCAGTAGCGCGCCCACCGCGGCGGACGGCAGGCCGGCCAGGATCGTGATCGGGTGAATGAAACTCTCGTACAGCACGCCCAGCAGCACGTAGATGACGCCGACCGCGGCGACGATCAGGATCAGCTGGCTCGACTGGGAATCCTGGAACACGGCCGCGTCGCCGCCGTATTTCGTGATAATCGACGCGGGCAGCTTCATGTCGCGGCCCATCTGCTCGATGGCGGCCGTGGCGTCGCCCAGCGGCGCGTCCGGCGCGAGGTTGAACGACAGCGTGATCGCCTGCAGCTGGCCCTGGTGGTTGACGGCGATGGGGCCGACCGTGCGTTTCACCGTCGCGACGCTGGAGAGCCGCACCAGCTGGCCCGTCTTGCTGCGCACGGACAGGCGCGACAGCGCGTCCTCGAACTGGCGGTCCTCGTTGGCCGTTTCCAGGATCACGTAATAGCTGGCCGCGCTGGAATAAATCGTCGACACCTGGCGCTCGCCGAACGCCGCGTACAGCGCCGTGCGGATGTCGCCCACCTGCACGCCCAGCAGGTTCGCCTTGTCGCGGTCGATATCGAGCTTGGCCTGCAAGCCTTTGTCCTGCGTATCGCTCGTCACGTCGCGGAACAGCGGGTTGTTGCGCATGCGCTCCATGTACTGGTTGGCCCACTGGCCGATGTCGGCGCCGGACACGCTCTGCAGCGTGTACTGGTAGCGGCTCTTGCTCGGGCGGCCGCCCAGCTGCAGGTTCTGCACGGGCGCCATATAGACATTGACGCCGGCGATGCCGCGCAGCGACTTGCGCAGGCGGTCGACGACTTGCGGCATCTTGTCGCGCTGGGCGCGCGGCTTCAGCACGATGAACATGCGGCCATTGTTGCCGCCGCCGGTGAACGAGGTGACGTCCTGCACGGCCGGATCGGCCTGGATCACTTCCGCCACCTTCGTCTGCAGCACGACGAGCGCGGACGACGAAATGTCCTCGGCCGCTTCGGTCGTCACGCGCAGCTGGCCGATGTCTTCCTCGGGGAAGAAGCCTTTCGGGATGGTCGTGTACAGCACGACGGTCAGCGCGAACGTGCCGAACGCGACGATCAATACGACGAAGCGGTGCTTCAGCGCCACGTCGAGCGTCTTCTCGTAGGCGTTGCGCAGCGCCGTGAAGCCGCGCTCGAAATGGCGGCCGATAAAGCTTTTCTCTTCCGTGTGGTCGTGGCCATGTGCCGGGAGCAGGCGCGATGCCAGCATCGGCACGAGGGTCAGCGACACGGCGGCCGACACGAGGATCGCGAGGCCGACGATGACGGCGAATTCGTGGAACAGCAAACCGATCACGCCCGGCATGAAGAAGATCGGGATGAACACGGCAATCAGCGACACCGAAATCGAGACGATGGTAAAACCCATCTCGCGCGAGCCGTCGAGCGCGGCGCGCATCGGCTTCTTGCCCATCTCGATGTGGCGCACGATGTTTTCCAGCACGACGATCGCATCGTCGACGACCAGGCCGACGGCCAGCGTGATGCCCAGCAGAGAAATGTTGTCGAGACTGTAGCCGAGCCAGAACAGCAGCGCCAGCGCGCCCAGCAGCGAGATCGGCATCGTGATCGCGGGGATGAACGTGGCCGACGCGCGGTGCAGGAACAGGAAGATCACGAGCACGACGAGGCCCACCGTCAGCGCCAGCGTGAAGTTCACGTCGTGGATCGCCTCGCGGATCGATCTGGAACGGTCGTTGACGAGGTTGATCTTGATGGACGCGGGCAGCTGTGACTGGAAGCGCGGCAGCAGGCGGCGCACGCCGTCCACCACTTCGACCGTGTTCGCGTTCGGCTGGCGCTGCACCAGCAGCACGATGGCGCGTTCGCCGTTGTAGGCGCCGAAGGCCCGGGTGGACTGGTAGCTGTCCTCGACGGTGGCCACGTCGCGCAGGCGCACCGGCAGGCCGTCGCGCGTGGCGACGATCAGGTTTTCGAAGTCGGCCGCCTTCATCATCTGGGCGGGTCCCTGGATGGTCAGGGTCTGCTGCGGACCATCGAGGATGCCCAGCGCCGAATTCGAGTTGGCCGAGCGCAGCGCCGTCGCCAGCTCGTCCATCGTGAGGTTGCGGGCATTCATGAGGTCGGTCTTCGCGCGCACACGCACGGCGAAGCGCTTGCCGCCGTTGACGGACACCTGCGCCACGCCCGGCAACGTCGAGATCGCGGGCGACACGAGGTTTTCGGCGTAGTCGTTCAGGTCGGACAAGTTCATCGACGGCGACGTCATCGTCATGAACAGCACGGGCGCATCGGCCGGATTGACCTTGCGGTACGACGGCAGCGTCGTCATTTCCTGCGGCAGCTGGCGCTGGGCTGCAAGGAGTGCGGCCTGGACGTCGACGGCGGCCGCGTTGACGTCGATCGACGGGTCGAATTCCAGCGTCAGCGACGTGCTGCCCTGCGTGCTCGTCGACGTGATCAGGTTGATGCCGGCGATGGTCGAGAACTGCTTTTCGAGCGGCAGCGCGACGGACGAGGCCATCGTCTCGGGGCTGGCGCCGTCCAGGTTGGCGTTGACGTTGATGACGGGCGTGTTATAACTGGGCAGCGCCGCGACGGGGATGTGCGAATACGCCAGGATGCCCACGAGGATCAGGCTGATCGACAGCAGCACGACCATCACGGGCCGGCGGATGCACAGTTCGGACAGGTTCATCGTGTTCAGCCCTTGTCGGCGACGTGGACGTCTTTGCCCTTGCCTTTACCCATGTCGGACGCCAGGCGGACCTTGGCGCCCGGGCGCACGTTCTGCTTGCCGTCGGTAATGACCTGCTCGCTGCCGGCGAGACCGCTGACGGCCGCATCCACGCCCGCGCCGTACACGCGGCGCACCGGCACGAGGCGGGCCGAGTGGTCCTTCTCGAGCACGTAGACGAACGTGCCCTGGGCATTGGTGATGATGGCGTTCTGCGGGATCACGACGGCATCCTTCAGCGTCTGCACGATGACCTTCGTGTTCACGTACTGGCCGGGCCACAGCGTGGTCTCGCGGTTGTCGAACTCGGCCTTCACCTTGATCGTGCCGGCTTGCGGGTCGACCGTGTTGTCGACGAAGCTCAGCAGGCCCTTCACCGGCGCCAGGTCGGCGCCCGGCAACGCCTCGACCTCGACCTTGCCCCGCTTCTGCGCCGCCAGCAGCGACGGCAGGCTGGACTCCGGCAACGTGAACGCGACGGTGATCGGGTCGAGCTGGGTGATCGTCGTGAGCGACGTCGCCGGCTGCACGAGGCTGCCCGGATAGACGTTGATGCCGCCCACGCGGCCGGACATCGGCGCGCGGATCGCGGTGTAGCTCGTCGTGACGCCGCTCGCGCGCGCGGCGGCGGCGTCGGCCTGCAGGGTGGCGCGGGCCTGGTCGACCTGGGCGCGCAGCGTGTCGACGGCGCTCTGGGCGATGAAGTGCTGCGCGAACAAGTCCTGGCTGCGCTTGAACTGGCGCTCGAGGTCGGCCAGCGATGCGCGGTCGCGTGCGACCTGGGCCTGGGCCTTGTCGAGGTTGGCGCGGTCCTCGCGGTCGTCGAGCGAGAACATCAGCTCGCCCTGTTTGACGAACTGGCCTTCCTTGATGTGGACTTGCCGGATGGTGGCGGTCGTCTGCGGGTGCAGGTCGACGGTGCGGATCGGCGTCACGGTGCCGTTGGCCTGCTGCACGACGGCCACGTCCTGGCGTTGCGGCGCCACGACGTTGACGACGGCCGGCGGCTGCGCACCATTGCCCTTGCCGCCCGGGGCGGCGGCCCCGTCGGCATGCGATTCGGACCCGTCCTTCATGGCCCACGTGGCGGCGCCGACGGCAACGACGATGCCGGCGACAATCGCGATATTCTTGGTCTTCATTCCACTCCCTGTGCCGCCTGTCCGCGGTCTTTCTCTTTGTGTATTTATGCGATGAGGGTGACGCCGGCCGCAAGACCGGGGCTCCGGCGGAGATTGTCCCACACGGGTGTAACAGTAATGTTTCTGCCCGTGCGATTTTTCAGCGTGCTTATTTGCCGGGATAAAATTCCGGCAACATCAGGGTCGCTTCGAGCCCGCCTTCCGGATGATTGGCGAGGTTGATGCTGCCGCCGTGCTGCTCGGCGATGTTGCGGGCGATGGTGAGCCCGAGGCCCGTGCCGCCCGATTCGCGCGAGCGCGACGTCTCCACCCGGTAGAACGGGTCGAACACGCGCGCCAGCTCGGCGCCCGGAATGCCGGGGCCGGCGTCGCGGATGCGGATGCGCGCCGCGCCGTTGATGCGGTCGACGCTGACCCTGGCCGCGTGGCCGTACTTGACGGCGTTGTCGATCAGGTTCACGAGGCAGCGGCGCAAGTCCATCGGCCGGCCCAGCAGCGCCATGCCGGCGTGCCCCGTCAAGGTCACGCGCTGGCAGCTCTCGGCCGCGTCGGCGACGACGGAGTCCAGCAGCGAGTCGAGGTCCAGCATCTGCATGGCTTCGTTCGTGTCCATGCTGCGCGCCAGGTCGAGGCCTTCGCGCACCATCGCCTGCATCGCGGACAGGTCGCCGATCAGGCGCTCCTGCAATTCCGGTTCGTTGACCTTTTCCAGGCGCAGGCGCATGCGCGTGAGCGGCGTCTGCAGGTCGTGCGTGATGGCGGCCAGCATCTGCGTGCGCTGGAAGATGTACTGGCGGATGCGCGCCTGCATCGCGTTGAAGGCGGCGCTCGCCTGGCGGATCTCGTCGGCGCCCGTGAGGTCGAGCGGCGGGTGGTTGATGTCGTTGCCGAGATCTTTCGCCGCCTGCGCCAGCTGCTTCAGCGGACGCGTCGTCATGCGCGCCACGAGGTAGGCGAGGAAAGCGACGCTGACGAGGAAGATCGAGATCGTCCACGTGTAGTCGGTGCGCTGCGGCGACGTGGCCGAGCGCGGCGGCAGCACGGACAGCACGAGGTCGTCGCCGTCGCGCAGGCGCACGGCGATGCTCTCGCACGTACCGCGCCACTTCATGCGCAGCAGGCCGAACACGACGGGCTGCTCGCGCGCCGTCGAGCACGCGACGGGACGCGCGGCCAGCGACCGCATCACATACCCTTTGCCCATGCGGGCGGCGAGCGCCTGGGTGAATTCGGAGTTGGTCGGGGCAAGCGCCGCCGGATGGGTGTCGACGTCGGCGAGCTGCATGCCGGGACGGTTGGCCACGTCGAGGTAGGCCTTGCGCGCGGACTCGGGGACGATCTCGGTGGCCATGATGAGCTGTTCGGCCCGGTCGAGGTTGTGCAGGTCGCGGAACTCGTCGATGACGCGCGCGCGCTCGGCGTCGGCCAGCAGCTGGGTCAGCGCGGCCGTGAGCAGGATGCCCAGCAGCAGGGTAGCAAACACGCGGCCCGTCATCGAGCCGAGGAAAGCTCTCACGCGCTCGGCTCCACCGTGACCTGGCCGGCCAGCACGTAGCCGCCGTTGCGGACGGTCTTGATGATCTGGGGCATGCGCGCATCCTCGCCCAGCTTCTGGCGCAGGCGGCTGATCTGGATGTCGATCGAGCGGTCGAACGGATCGGCGTCGCGGCCCTGCGTGAGGTTCAGCAGCTGGTCGCGGTTCAGCACGCGGTTCGGGTGCTCCAGGAAGACGCGCAGCAGGCGGAACTCGGCGCCCGACAGCATGATGATGACGCCCTGCGGATTGACGAGGTGGCGCGCGGTGAGGTCGAGCGTCCAGCCCGAGAATTTCATCTGCTGCACGTTCTCGGCCTGCGAGGTCGGCGGCATCGCGTGGCTGCGGCGCAGCACGCTGCGGATGCGCGCCAGCAGTTCGCGCGGCTCGAACGGCTTCGGCAGGTAGTCGTCCGCGCCCATTTCGAGGCCGAGGATACGGTCCAGCGGCTCGCTGCGGGCAGTGAGCATGATGACGGGCATGGTCGAATGCGCGCGCAGCTTGCGGCACAGCGTGAGCCCGTCGTCGCCCGGCAGGTTCAGGTCGAGCACGATCAGGTCCGGACGCGACTCGTCCAGGAGTTTCCACATGGCGGTGCCGTCGGCCGCGGCAAGCGCGCGGTAGCCGTTCGCTTCCAGGTAATCGGCCAGCAGCGAGCGGATATCGCGGTCGTCGTCGACGATCAGGATGGTAGATGGATTGTCCATAACGCCATTATCGCGAGTTGTTCGAACCCTGAACAGTCACTTTGTATCGGCTTGTATATGGATCTTCCAGGGAAACAAATTGATACAAAGAACGAGAGACGGGAAACGCTGCGCTTACATCTTCGGCCCATGATGGGAACCGTGCGAAGACGACGCGATGCACGCAGATCGGAGCATGAAGACAACGTTTGGCGGTTTGCCAACTTTAACCCACTAGGAAACCTGAGATGAAAACCTATCGCAAACACCTCCTCGCCGCCCTGTCTGCGCTGACCCTCGGCGCTGCCGCACTGGGCGCCCATGCACAGACGACGGACCAGGCCGCACCGCAGGCCCGCCACGGCATGCAGCACCAGAAGCTGACGCCGGAACAGCGCGCGCAATTCCGCGCCAAGCGGATCGCGAAGCTGCACGACCAGCTGAAGATCACGCCGGCCCAGGAAAACGCCTGGAATGCGTTCGTGACGTCGATGCAGCCGCCTGCACGCCAGCCGCACGACCGCGCCGCCTGGGCCAACCTGACGGCACCGGAACGCATGGCGAAGATGATCGAGCGGCAGAAGCTGCGCACGGCCGCCCTCGAGCAACGCCAGGCGTCGCTGAGCACCTTCTACTCGGTCCTGAGCGCGGACCAGAAGAAGACGTTCGACGAGAAGGCGGCCCGCTTCGGCCACGGCGGGCATCGTGGCTGGCAGCAGCGCGGCCATACCGCGCAAGGTTGACTATCCACCGTCGCTCCCGCGTTCCACCGTCGCTCCCGCGCAGGCGGGAGCCCAAGTTCGACCGTCGCTCCCGCGAAGGCGGAGCCCAGGTTCCTCGACTTGGCCACGAACCCGGGCCCCTGCCGTCGCAGGGGCGACGTTGTTTTGTACAGCGTGAGGATTACTGCAGCTTGCCCAGCGAACCCAGGAACTTGTTCGCATCCTGGTAGCCAATCACCCGGCTATCGGGAATCTCTTTCCCCTGCTTGTCGAACAGGATGATGCCCGGCGGACCGAACAGCCCGAAGCGCTTGAGCATCGCCCGGTCATCCGCATCGTTGGCCGTCACATCGACCTGCAGCAGCACGGTATTTGCCAGCCGCGCCTTGACGGCCGGATCGACGAAGGTCAGCTTTTCCATCTCCTTGCACGACACGCACCAGTCGGCGTAAAAATCCAGCATCGCGGTGCGGCCACCGGTGGCGGCCAGCGCGGCGTCGAGCTGGTCGACGGTCTTGATGCGCGTGAACGCGAGCGGCTGCGCGGGCGCGCCGCCCGTGAAGCGGGCCAGCGGCGCGAGCGGGTCGCGCGCACCGCTGGCCACGCCGACGAGCTGCGTCGCGCCCAGCACGACGCTGGCGGCGCCGAGGGCGAGACCGGCCCAATGCCCGCGCAGGCCGCGCAGCAGGTAGAAACCATAGCCCAGCAGCAGCGCCGCCCACAGGACCATCTGCACGATGCCCGGCAATACGGGCGCGGCCATCCACAAGGCCATCGCCAGCATCAGGACGCCAAAGAAGCGCTTCACGGATTCCATCCACAGGCCCGCGCGCGGCAGCAGGGAGCCCGCGGAGACGCCGACGAGCAGCAGTGGAATGCTCATCCCGACCGCCATCGCGAACAGGGCGGCGCCGCCGATGACGACGTCGCGCGTCTGGCTGATGTACACGAGCGCACCCGCGAGCGGCGCGGCCACGCACGGGCCGACGATCAGCGCGGAGATCGCCCCCATCACGAACACGCCGGCCAGCTTGCCGGACGACTGGCGGCCGGAGGCGCTGGACAGCCGCGTCTGCAACGCGGCGGGGACCTGCAACTGGTAGACGTCGAACATCGACAACGCCATCACGACGATCAGCAGCGCGAAGCCGCCCAGCACCCAGGGATTCTGCAGCGCGGCCGCAAGTCCTTCGCCGAGCAGGCCGGCCGCCACGCCCAGCGCCGTGTAGACGATCGCCATCCCGAACGAGTAAGCGAGCGACAGCACGAAGCCGCGCGTGCGATGCACCTGTTTTCCTTCACCCACGATGATCGACGACAGGATCGGCACCATCGGCAGCACGCACGGCGTGAACGCGAGGCCCAGGCCCAGCAGGATGAACGCGGGGATGATCGCCAGCAGGCGGCCGCCCTGCAGCAGCGAGGCGATGCCGGAGAGTTCGGACGGCGCCGCCGGTGTCACGGGCGCGACGGGCGCCGGTGCACGTGCGGGTGCGGGTGCGGACGCGGGCGCGGGCGGCGTATCGACCTGTGGCGCGGGTTGTCCCGGGAAGTTGAACCCGCCGCCCTGCCCCGGCGCGACGCTCATCTGCGGCGCGCTGCCGCCGGCGCCGGGCGTGAGCTGGACCGACGCATCCTGCGGCGGATAGCACAGGCCCTTGTCGGCGCAGCCCTGGCCGGTGGCGGTCAGCGTGAACGGTCCGGCGGCGTCGACCGGGATGCGGATCTCGACCCCGTTGTGATAGGTCTCGACGTTCTTCTGGAACGTGTCGTCGTACTTGATCTTGCCGGGCGGGATGACGGCCTCGCCGAGCTTCGCGCCGCTTGCCGCGAAATGGAAGCGCTCGCGGTACATGTAGTAGCCGTCCGCGATTGCGTAATTGACGACGATCGTGTGTGCGTCCGCCATCTGCGCAGAGAACTTGAATGCCTGCTCAGGCGGCAGGAAGTCGTCGTCGGCGTGGGCGGGCGAGACGAAGGCGAGACAGGCCAGCAGCCATGCAGCCAGCAGTCGCGTTATCGACAGGGAAAAAGATCGGGACATGGTCGGAATATTGGTTCAACGCATCAGCATGGTACACCGGGTGCGTTTAGTGCGCTGCAGACGAAAAAAAACCAGGCCGGAGCCTGGTTTTTCATGTTGCTTGAACCGCGATTACTCGGCGGTCGGCGCGTCTTCAGCCGAGGTGACTTCCGGACGATCGACCAGCTCGACGAAGGCCATCGGGGCGTTGTCGCCAACGCGGAAGCCCATCTTCAGGATGCGGATGTAGCCGCCCGGACGCGCGTTGTAGCGCGGGCCGATTTCGGCGAACAGCTTCTGGACGATTTCGCGGTCACGCAGGCGGGCGAATGCCAGGCGCTTGTTGGCCAGGGTGTCGTTCTTGCCCAGGGTGATGATCGGCTCGACGACTTTGCGCAGTTCCTTGGCTTTCGGCAGGGTGGTCTTGATCGCTTCGTGACGCAGCAGCGAAACGGTCATGTTGCGCAGCATGGCGAGGCGGTGGGACGAGGTACGGTTCAGCTTGCGAAGGCCGTGACGGTGACGCATGGTATTTCCTTTCGAGTTAAGTTTAAATCCGAGCTCTTCGATCGCCGCTTATGCGCGACGCGGGCCGGTTGGCGATAAAACGCCCGGGACACCTGCCCCGGGCGGGTACTGCAATTACTTTTCCAGACCAGCCGGCGGCCAGTTCTCGAGCTTCATGCCCAGGGTCAGACCACGGGAAGCCAGGACTTCCTTGATCTCGTTCAGCGACTTGCGGCCCAGGTTCGGCGTCTTCAGCAGTTCGTTTTCCGAACGCTGGATCAGGTCGCCGATGTAATAGATGTTCTCGGCCTTCAGGCAGTTTGCCGAACGGACGGTCAGTTCCAGGTCGTCCACCGGACGCAGCAGGATCGGATCGACCAGCGGCGCACGCGACGGTGCTTCCGCGGCGGCTTCGGTGCCTTCCAGGGCAGCGAACACGTTCAGCTGGTCGACGAGGACGCGGGCCGACTGGCGGATCGCTTCTTCCGGCGTGATGACGCCGTTGGTCTCGATGTTGATGATCAGCTTGTCGAGGTCGGTACGCTGTTCGACACGGGCCGATTCCACGGCGTACGACACGCGGCGGACCGGCGAGAACGATGCATCCAGGATGATGCGGCCGATGGTCTTGTTCGTGTCTTCCGACAGGCGGCGCACGTTACCCGGCACATAGCCGCGGCCTTTTTCGACCTTGATCTGCATGTCCAGCTTGCCGCCGGCGGTCAGATGGGCGATCACGTGTTCCGGGTTGATCAGTTCCACGTCATGCGGCAGGTCGATGTCCGAAGCCAGGACCGGGCCTTCGCCTTCCTTCTTCAGGGTCAGCGTCACGGAGTCGCGGTTGTGCACCTTGAACACGACGCCTTTCAGGTTCAGCAGCAGGTCGACGACGTCTTCCTGCACACCATCCAGCGACGAGTACTCGTGCACGACGCCCGCGATCGTCACTTCGGTCGGCGCGTAGCCGATCATCGACGACAGCAGCACGCGGCGCAGCGCATTACCCAGCGTGTGGCCATAACCACGTTCGAACGGTTCCATCACGACTTTCGCGTGGCCGGGGCCGAGCGTTTCGACATCGATAATACGTGGCTTCAACAAACTATTTTGCATGAGTGTCCTCTTCAATACCCTCGGCTCGTTACACCGATAAGGCTGATGGCATCAGTAGTAGAAACGCCTGCTTCTGGGAGCAGGCGGTAAAGCGAATTCGGTGCAGACGGAAACGGATGTTCCGTCGTTCCCGCGGAAGCGGGAACCCATACACAGCGGGCTTTCGCCAGCTCAGTATGGATCCCCGCTTCCGCGGGGACGACTTCGGCGCGGGATGACCGCGCCAAAGTCGATTAACGCGAGTACAGTTCGACGATCAGCGCTTCGTTGACGTCGGCAGCGATCTCGTTACGCTCCGGATACGAACGGAAGGTCGCTTCCATTTTCTTGGCGTCGACCGACACCCAGCTCGGGAAGCCAACCTGCTCGGCCAGCGACAGGGCTTCGAGGATACGGGTCTGCTTCTTGGCCTTTTCGCGGACGGCGATGACGTCGCCGGTCTTGACCTGGTACGAAGCGATGTTCACGACGTTGCCGTTCACGGTCAGGGCCTTGTGGCTGACCAGCTGACGTGCTTCGGCGCGGGTCGAGCCGAAGCCCATGCGGTAGACGACGTTGTCCAGACGCGATTCCAGCAGCTTCAGCAGGGTCTCACCGGTGTTGCCCTTGCGGCGCGACGCTTCGGCGAAGTAGCGGCGGAACTGACGCTCCAGCACGCCGTAGATACGCTTGACCTTCTGCTTTTCGCGCAGCTGGTTGCCGTAGTCCGACGTACGCTGGCCCGACTTGACGCCGTGCTGGCCCGGCTTGACGTCCAGTTTGCACTTCGAATCGAGCGAGCGGCGTGCGCTCTTCAGGAACAGGTCGGTGCCTTCACGGCGCGACAGTTTTGCTTTAGGTCCGATATAACGTGCCACGTTAAACTTCCTTTGTTTGAATGATCACGCCCCGGATGCGGCCGAAGTTCAGTACTTCTTCCACAACAGGCGCTAGTCCAGTTCTGCGATGAGACCGGACGTGGCTTACAAAAACCTCATGGCCAGGACGGCCCGAGGCGACAATAGCCGGGCAGTATAACCCATTTCTGGGTTAACTGCACCGGCGATTCTTTACACCACGGCGTGTGGCGCATCAATGCTGCGACGGGCGGCGAACCGCCCGGGCAACATTAGATACGACGACGCTTCGGCGGACGGCAGCCGTTGTGCGGAACCGGCGTCACGTCCTGGATCTCGGTGATCTTGATACCCAGGTTGTTCAGCGCGCGCACAGCCGACTCACGGCCCGGGCCCGGACCCTTGATGCGGACTTCCAGGTTCTTCACGCCGTATTCCTGAGCAACCTTGCCAGCTGCTTCGGCTGCGACCTGAGCCGCGAACGGGGTCGATTTACGCGAACCCTTGAAGCCTGCGCCGCCGGACGTCGCCCACGACAGGGCATTGCCCTGACGATCGGTGATCGTGATGATGGTGTTGTTGAACGATGCGTGGACGTGTGCGATGCCTTCGGCGACGTTCTTCTTGACTTTCTTGCGGATGCGGGCTGCAGCCGCCGAGCTTTGTTGCTTAGCCATGGTCAGTTCCTAGATTATTTCTTGAGCGATTGAGCTGCCTTGCGCGGGCCCTTGCGGGTACGTGCATTGGTACGGGTGCGTTGACCGCGGACCGGCAGGCCTTTGCGGTGACGCATGCCGCGGTAGCAGCCCAGGTCCATCAGACGCTTGATGCTCATGGACAGCTCACGGCGCAGGTCGCCCTCGACCACGAACTTGCCGACTGCATCACGCAGCTTTTCCAGCTCGTTGTCGTCCAGGTCCTTGACCTTCTTGTTGGTCGCAACGCCGGTCGATTCGCAGATCTGCTTCGAGCGGGTACGGCCGATACCATAGATCGCCGTCAGGCCGATGACGGTGTGCTGGTGATTGGGGACGTTGACCCCTGCAATACGTGCCATTCGATATTCCTCGTATTAACCTTGACGCTGCTTGTGACGCGGCTCGACGCAGATCACACGGACCACGCCCTTGCGCTTGATGATCTTGCAGTTGCGGCAGATCCGCTTGACTGAAGCGTTAACTTTCATTTTGCACTCTCTTCCAGATTCGATAACTTGATTAGTTTTACTTGGTGCGGAACACGATGCGGGCCCGGGACAAGTCGTAAGGGGTCAGCTCCACCGTTACCTTGTCACCCGGAAGAATGCGGATGTAATTCATCCGCATTTTACCCGAGATATGTCCAAGCACCACGTGCCCGTTTTCCAGCTTCACGCGAAAGGTCGCGTTCGGGAGGTTCTCCAGAATCTCCCCTTGCATTTGGATGACGTCGTCTTTTGCCATTCGGTCTATTCACTCCTGGGGGCGCCGGCCGCTCAACGCGACGGGATACCGCCCTTGAAATTAGCCTTGCGCAGCAGCGATTCATATTGCTGCGACATGACGTAGTTCTGCACCTGCGCCATGAAATCCATCGTGACGACCACGATGATCAGGAGCGAGGTTCCGCCAAAGTAGAAAGGTACTTTCCACTGGCTCTGGAAGAACTCCGGCACCAGGCACACCAGCGTGATATAGACCGCACCGGCCAGGGTCAGGCGCATCAGGATCTTGTCGATGTAGCGTGCGGTCTGCTCGCCCGGACGGATGCCCGGTACAAACGCGCCGCTCTTCTTCAAGTTGTCCGCCGTTTCCTTGCTGTTGAATACCAGCGCCGTGTAGAAGAAGCAGAAGAACACGATGGCCACCGCATACAGCAACGCGTGGATCGGTTCGCCCGGGCTCAGCGAGGCAGCGAGGTCTTTCAGGAACCCGACGACGGGGCTGTTGACATCTTTGCCACGCGTGAACCAGTCGACGATCGTGGCCGGGAACAGGATGATCGACGAAGCGAAGATCGGCGGGATCACCCCAGCCATGTTCAGCTTCAGCGGCAGGTGGCTGGTTTGGCCACCATAGATCTTGTTACCGACCTGGCGTTTCGCGTAATTCACCAGGATCTTGCGCTGACCGCGTTCGACGAACACGACAGCGTAAGTCACCAGGGCTACCAGAATCACGATGATGATCGCGGAGAAGCTACCGATCGAGCCGTTCGACACCAGGGTGAACAAGCCACTCAGTGCGCCCGGCAGACCTGCTGCGATACCGGCAAAAATGATGATCGAGATACCGTTACCAAGACCACGCTCGGTGATCTGCTCGCCCAGCCACATGAGGAACATGGTGCCGGTCAGCAGGGTCACGACGGTCACGAGGCGGAAGCCCATGCCCGGATCGATCACGAGGCCTTGCTGCGCCTCGAGCGCGACGGCGATGCCGAACGCCTGGAACAGAGCCAGCACGACCGTGAAATAACGGGTGTACTGGGTGATCTTGCGGCGGCCGGCCTCGCCCTCCTTCTTCAGTGCTTCCATCTGCGGCGAGACGATCGACACCAGCTGCATGATGATCGAAGCCGAAATGTACGGCGTGATGCCAAGTGCGAACACGGCAAAACGAGACAAGGCACCGCCCGAGAACATGTTGAACATGCCGAGAATGCCGCCCTCGTTCTGCTTGAACAGCTGGGCCATGGCGATCGGGTCAATCCCGGGGACCGGGATATGAGCTCCGATACGGTACACGACCAATGCGCCAAGCAAGAACCACAACCGGCCCCAGGGGAAACCGGATGCAGCACTTTTACCAAGTTGTGAATTAGTCGCCAATTTTTGCTCCGATCAGGCAGCGGTCGCGTTTAGGCGACCGAGCCGCCAGCTGCTTCGATTGCTGCTTTCGCGCCAGCGGTTGCCTTGATGCCTTTCAGGTTCACCGCTTTGGTGATTTCGCCCGACAGGATCACGCGCACGTCGCGAGCGACGACCGGCAGCACGCCGGCTTGCTTGAGCACCAGGACGTCGACGTCGGCGACGGCCAGGTTGTTCAGGTCCGACAGACGCACTTCAGCCTTGAACGTAGCGTTCAGCGACTTGAAGCCACGCTTCGGCAGACGGCGCTGCAGCGGCATTTGACCGCCTTCGAAGCCGACCTTGTGGAAGCCGCCCGAACGCGACTTCTGACCCTTGTGACCGCGGCCGGCGGTCTTGCCCAGGCCCGAGCCGATACCGCGACCGACGCGGCGCTTGGCGTGTTTCGCGCCTTCAGCGGGTTGGATGGTATTGAGTTGCATTATTTTCTCCGTTGACCAAGCCGCAGCTTAGTCGACAATTTTCACGAGGTAGTTGACCTTGTTGATCATGCCGCGGATCGCCGGGGTGTCCTGCAGCTCGGAAACCGAGTTGACACGACGCAGACCCAGACCGCGCACGGTGGCGCGGTGATCCTGGCGGGTACCGATCAGGCCTTTGACCAGCTTGACTTTGATGGTGTTTGCCATAGTTGTTCCCCTTAACCCAGGATCTCTTCCACCGACTTGCCGCGCTTGGCAGCGATGTCGGCCGGAGTGCTCATTTTTGCCAGACCGTCGAGGGTCGCGCGAACCAGGTTGTACGGGTTCGACGAACCGGTCGACTTGGCGACGACGTCGGTCACGCCCATGACTTCGAAGATTGCGCGCATTGCGCCGCCTGCGATCACGCCGGTACCCGGCTTGGCCGGCGACATCATCACGTACGACGCGCCGTGGCGGCCGGTGACGCTGTGCTGCAGCGTACCGTTCTTGAGGGGCACCTTGATCAGGTTGCGGCGGGCTTCTTCCATCGCTTTCTGCACGCCGACCGGAACTTCCTTCGACTTGCCTTTGCCCATGCCGATGCGGCCATCGCCGTCACCGACAACGGTCAGCGCTGCAAAACCCATGATACGACCACCCTTGACCACTTTGGTCACGCGGTTGATCGCGATCATTTTCTCGCGCATGCCATCATCCGGCTTGTCGCTTGCCATTTTCGCTTGCATTTTTGCCATGACGATTCTTCCTTAGAACTTCAGACCAGCTTCGCGCGCGGCTTCTGCCAGCGCCTTCACACGGCCGTGGTAACGGAAACCCGAACGGTCGAATGCGACTTCGGTGATCCCTGCTTTCAGTGCTTTTTCTGCGACGCGCTTGCCAACCAGTGCGGCTGCAGCGGCGTTGCCGCCCGCACCCGACTTGCCGCCCAGCTCGGCGCGCACTTCTGCTTCCAGCGTCGAAGCCGAAACCAGGACCTTCGCATCCGGGCTGATCAGGTTCGCATAGATGTGCAGGTTGGTGCGGTGCACCGACAGGCGGTTCACGCCCAACTGCGCGATCTTGATGCGGGTTTGGCGTCCGCGACGCAGACGCGATTCTTTCTTGTCCATCGTCAGCTCCGATTATTTCTTCTTGGTTTCTTTAAGCTTCACCACTTCGTCCGCATAACGGACACCCTTGCCTTTGTACGGCTCAGGCGAGCGGTAAGCACGCACTTCTGCGGCAACCTGGCCGACCTGTTGACGGTTGATACCCTTGATCAGGATCTCGGTCGGGGTCGGGGTCGCTGCGGTGACGCCTTCCGGCATCGCGTGCAGCACAGGGTGCGAGAAGCCCAGCGACAGGTTCAGGGCGTTGCCTTGGACGGCGGCCTTGTAACCCACGCCGACCAGGGTCAGGCGCTTTTCGAAACCTTTGGTGACACCGGTCACCATGTTGTTCACCAGTGCACGCAGGGTGCCCGACATGGCGTTCGATTCGCGCGAATCGTCGATCACGTCAAAGGTCAGCGTGCCATTGTTGTTTTCCACTTTGACCAGGCCGTTCAGCGGCTGGGTCAGGGTGCCCAGCGGGCCCTTGACGGTGATCGACGACGCGTTGATCGCGACATCGGTACCGGCCGGGACGGCGATTGGCATCTTAGCTACTCGAGACATCGTCTACTCCTTAAGCCACGTAGCAAATCACTTCGCCACCGACACCGGTAGCACGTGCTTTGCGGTCGGTCATCACACCCTTCGGGGTCGAGACGATTGCCACACCCAGGCCGTTCATGACCTGAGGGATCTCGTCTTTGCCCTTGTAGATGCGCAGGCCAGGACGGGAGACGCGCTCGATGCGCTCGATAACCGGACGGCCGACGTAGTACTTCAAACCGATTTTCAGTTCAGCCTTGCCACCTTCGGTGGACACGGCGTAATCTTCGATGTAACCCTCATCCTTCAGGACGTTGGCAATCGCAACTTTCAGCTTCGACGACGGCATTTCGACGGTGGTCTTCTGCACGCCTTGCGCGTTGCGAATACGGGTCAGCATATCGGCGATAGGATCGCTCATACTCATTGCTTATTCTCCTATTACCAGCTAGCTTTGGTCATACCCGGGATTTCGCCTTTCATGGCGAATTCGCGGAGTTTAATACGGGCCAGACCGAATTTACGGAAAGTGCCACGAGGACGGCCGGTCATGGCGCAGCGGTTACGCTGGCGGGTCGGGGCCGAGTTACGCGGCAGGGCCTGCAGCTTCAGGCGTGCTTCGTAACGCTCTTCTTCGGTCTTCGACTGGTCGTCGATGATTGCTTTCAGAGCGGCACGCTTTGCGGCGAATTTCTCCACCAGGTCTGCACGCTTCTGTTCGCGGTTAATCAGTGCAAGTTTTGCCATGTTCTTAGTTCCGGAACGGGAATTTGAATGCGGCGAGCAGCGCTTTGGCTTCTTCGTCGGTCTTAGCGGTCGTGGTGATCGAGATGTTCATGCCACGCAGCGCATCGATCTTGTCGTAATCGATTTCCGGGAAGATGATCTGCTCTTTGACGCCGATGTTGTAGTTGCCGCGACCATCGAACGATTTGCCGCTGACGCCACGGAAGTCACGCACGCGCGGCAGGGCCACGGTGATGAAACGGTCCAGGAATTCGTACATGCGGGCGCCACGCAGGGTCACCATCGTGCCGATCGGGTAGCCTTCGCGGATCTTGAAACCTGCGATTGCCTTGCGAGCCTTGGTCACGACCGGCTTCTGGCCAGCGATCTTCGTCAGGTCGCCGGTTGCGTGCTCGATGATCTTCTTGTCGGCGACAGCTTCCGACAGACCCATGTTCAGGGTGATCTTGGTCAGGCGCGGCACTTCCATCACCGACTTGTAACCGAATTTTTCGGTCAGTTCGGCAACGACTTTGTCTTTATAAACTTGTTGGAGACGGGCCATTTCTAATTACCCTTTCACTACTTCGCCGTTCGACTTGAAGACGCGGACTTTTTTGCCATCCACTTCTTTGAAGCCAACGCGATCAGCCTTGCCGGTCGCTGCATTGAACAGCGCGACGTTCGACACGTGAATCGGCATGGTCTTGTCGACGATACCACCAGTTACGCCGGTCATCGGGTTCGGCTTGACGGCCTTCTTGGCCACGTTCACGCCTTCGACGATGACGTGCTCAGCATCTACACGCTGCTGAACGACACCGCGCTTGCCTTTATCTTTACCGGCCAGAACGATGACTTCGTCGTTTTTACGAATCTTATCCATTGCTGCTCCCTTACAGAACTTCAGGTGCCAGGGACACGATCTTCATGAACTTCTCGGTACGCAGTTCGCGCGTCACCGGTCCGAAGATGCGGGTACCGATCGGCTCCAGCTTGCTGTTCAGCAGGACGGCGGCATTGCCGTCGAACTTCACCAGGGAGCCGTCCTGGCGGCGCACACCTTTAGCGGTACGCACGACCACGGCGTTGTAGATTTCACCTTTCTTGACGCGGCCGCGCGGAGCAGCTTGCTTCACGGTGACCTTGATCACGTCGCCAATGCTGGCGTAACGGCGCTTGGAGCCGCCCAATACCTTGATGCACAGAACTTCTTTTGCACCGGTATTGTCGGCCACTTCGAGCCGGCTTTCGGTTTGAATCATGATATTTTCTTTCCCAACTTAAGCCGAAGAAACCCCACGGAAAACCGTAGGCCTGCGGTCAGTCTTGGTCCCGCCGTCCGCACTCATTGCAAGCGCGTACGTTTGGGTGATTGGACTTTCCAATGTTCGTTGCAGGCCGCAGTTACCGAAGGACAAACTGCGGCAACACATGAACGAAGCCCGCTAGTATTCCACATACCAGCGGGCCACGCAAGACAAATTTTAGAGGCGTTGTAACAACACCCCTTCAGGCATTACAGAACCGGAGCGACCTGCAGCACTTTGGTCAGGGTCCAAGCCTTCGTCTTCGAGATCGGGCGACCTTCCGCGATCTCGACGGTGTCGCCGATTTTCGCCTGGTTGGTCTCGTCGTGCGCGTGATACTTGTTCGAACGCACGATGATCTTGCCGTACAGCGGGTGCTTGACGTGACGTTCGATCAGCACGGTCACCGTCTTGTCCATCTTGTCGGACACGACTTTGCCGACCAGCGTACGCTTCAGCGCCGTTTTAGTGGTGTCGTTCATTTGGCTTCCTTCTGGTTCATCACAGTCTTGACACGCGCGATATCGCGGCGCACCTTCTTGAGCTGGGCGGTGTTCGTCAGTTGCTGCGTAGCGATTTGCATGCGCAGGCCGAACTGTGCCTTCAGCAGCTCATTCAGCTCTTGTTGCAGAGCTGCCTGGTCCTTGCCGCGGAGTTCCGTTGCTTTCATTCTTAACTCCTGTTATTGACCGACTTGACGCACGACGAACGTCGTCGCCAGCGGCAGTTTGGCGGCAGCCAGACGGAAGGCTTCGCGCGCCAGTTCTTCAGCGACGCCGTCCATTTCGTACAGGACCTTGCCCGGCTGGATCTCGGCCACGTAGTACTCCGGATTACCTTTACCGTTACCCATACGGACTTCAGCCGGCTTGTTCGAGATCGGCTTGTCCGGGAAGATACGGATCCAGATACGGCCGCCACGCTTGATGTGACGGGTCATGGCACGACGTGCAGCTTCGATCTGGCGTGCGGTGATACGGCCGCGGGCAACTGCCTTCAGACCGAATTCGCCGAACGAGACCGCGGTGCCGCGGGTGTGCGAAATGCCGGTGTTGCGGCCTTTCTGCTCTTTACGATACTTTCTGCGGGATGGCTGCAGCATGCTTATTCTCCTGCTTTCTCAGCGGCCGGCTTGGCAGCACGGCGGCCTGCGGGTGCGGTACCTGGCTTGGCGCCCGGGCGGCCACGGCCAGCCGGTTTGCCATCGTCACGACGCGGACCGCGCGGCTTTTTCTCGTCGGCCGGAACGTCGATCACCGGTGCTTCGCCGGTCGGCGAACGGTCACCCTTGTAGACCCAGACTTTCACGCCGATGATGCCGTACGTGGTCGAGGCTTCGCTGGTGCCGTAGTCGATGTCGGCGCGCAGGGTGTGCAGGGGCACACGGCCTTCGCGGTACCATTCGGTACGTGCGATCTCGATGCCGTTCAGGCGGCCCGACGACATGATCTTGATGCCGACGGCGCCCAGACGCATGGCGTTCTGCATGGCGCGCTTCATCGCGCGGCGGAACATGATGCGCTTTTCGAGCTGCTGGGCGATCGAATCGGCGATCAGCTGCGAGTCGATTTCCGGCTTGCGGATCTCTTCGATATTGACGTGCACCGGCACGCCCATGATCTTCGTCAGCGACGACTTCAGGACTTCGATGTCTTCGCCCTTCTTGCCGATGACGACGCCCGGACGCGACGAGTAGATCGTGAAGCGCGCGTTCTTGGCCGGACGCTCGATGACGATGCGGCCGACGGAGGCGTTCTTCAGTTTCTTCTTCAGGAAAGCGCGGGCTTCCAGGTCTTCCTTCAGCATGTCGGCGAAGTTGCCGTTGCCAGCGTACCAGCGCGATGCCCAGTTACGGGTGACCGCCAGGCGGAAGCCGGTTGGGTGGATTTTCTGACCCATCGTGTGACTCCTTAGTTACCGACAGTCACGAAGATGTGACAGGATTGTTTCGAAATGCGATCACCGCGGCCTTTGGCACGTGCCGTAAAGCGCTTGAGGATCGGGCCCTTTTCGACATAGATCTGAACGACCTTCAGTTCGTCGATGTCGGCACCATCGTTGTGCTCGGCGTTCGCGATTGCGGACTCCAGCACTTTCTTGATGATGGTCGCGCCTTTTTTCGGGCTGAACTGCAGGATGTTCAGCGCGGCGTCGACTTTCTTGCCGCGGATCAGATCGGCGACGAGGCGGCCTTTCTGTTCCGACAGGCGGACGCCTTTGAGGATAGCTTTAGTTTCCATTATTTCTTCGCCTTCTTGTCAGCGGCGTGGCCCTTGAACGTGCGGGTCAGGGCGAATTCGCCCAGCTTGTGACCCACCATGTTCTCGGACACGTACACCGGCACGTGCACTTTACCGTTGTGGACGGCGATCGTCAGACCGATGAAGTCCGGGGTGATCGTCGAGCGGCGCGACCAGGTTTTGACCGGCTTTTTGTCTTTGTTCGCTTGCGCGGCTTCGACTTTTTTCACCAGGTGGGCGTCAATGAACGGCCCTTTTTTCAATGAACGAGTCATGTCTTATCCTTATTTCTTGCCGCGGCGCGAGACGATCATCGACGACGTGCGCTTGTTCGAACGCGTCTTCTTGCCCTTCGTCTGCTGGCCCCATGGCGACACCGGATGACGACCGGCAGCCGTACGACCTTCACCACCACCGTGCGGGTGGTCGATCGGGTTCATCACCACACCGCGAACGGTCGGGCGGACACCGCGCCAGCGCATTGCACCGGCTTTACCGATCTTGCGCAGGTTGTGCTCGCCGTTGCCGACTTCGCCAACCGTTGCGCGGCACTCGATGTGCACGCGGCGCACTTCACCCGAACGCAGGCGAACCTGAGCGTAGGTACCTTCGCGAGCCATCAGCACGACGCCGGCGCCTGCGGTACGGGCCATCTGGGCACCCTTACCCGGCAGCATTTCGACGCAGTGCATGGTGGTGCCGACCGGGATGTTACGGATCGGCAGGCAGTTACCCGACTTGATCGGCGCTTCCGAGCCGTTCATGACGGTATCGCCCACGGCCATGCCTTTGGTGGCGATGATGTACGCGCGGAAACCGTCGGCGTAGCACACCAGAGCGATGTGCGCGCTGCGGTTCGGGTCGTATTCAATGCGCTCGACCTTGGCCGGGATACCGTCCTTGTTGCGCTTGAAGTCGACCACGCGGTAGTGGTGCTTGTGGCCACCGCCGATGTGGCGGGTGGTGATGTGACCGTTGTTGTTACGGCCAGCGGTCTTCGATTTCTTCTCAACCAGGGCTGCAAACGGACGACCCTTGTACAGGTCGGCGTTCACAACCTTCACCATGCCGCGGCGGCCTGGGGAGGTTGGCTTCATCTTAACGAGTGCCATTATTTAGCCTCCTCGACAAAATTGATTTCCTGGCCCGGCTTCAGGGCCACGAAAGCGCGCTTGGTGTGGTTGCGGCGACCGGTGAAACGGCCCGAACGCTTCTGCTTGCCTTCGCGGTTCACGGTCTGCACCGATTCCACTTCGACTTTGAACAGCAGCTCGACGGCGGCTTTGATTTCCGGCTTGGTCGCGTCCGGCAGGACCTTGAACACGATCTGTTCGTTCTTTTCCGCGACGAAGGTCGCCTTTTCGGAAATGACCGGAGCCAGCAGCACCTTCATCAGGCGCTCTTCGCTGAATTTGATTGCGGCGCTCATGCGTACATCTCCTCGATCTTGGCCAGAGCAGCTTTGGTGACCAGGACTTTCTTGTAGAACACCAGCGACATCGGGTCGGCGTGCTTCGGCTCGACAACCAGCACGTTCGGCAGGTTGCGCGATGCCAGCAGCAGGTTTTCATCGATGGTGTCGGTGATCACCAGGACCGAGTCCAGACCCATGCCCTGCAGCTTTTGCGACAGCAGCTTGGTCTTCGGTGCTTCGACGGTCAGGTTCTCGATGACGCTCAGGCGGTCTTCGCGGGCCAGCTGCGAGAAGATCGAGCAGATACCTGCGCGATGCATCTTCTTGTTGACCTTGTGCGAGAAGTTCTCGTCCGGCGAGTTCGGGAAGATACGACCACCACCGCGCCACAGCGGCGACGACGACATACCGGCACGAGCACGGCCCGTACCTTTTTGACGCCACGGCTTCTTGGTCGTGTGGGAGACTTCTTCACGATCCTTCTGCTTGCGGTTGCCCGAGCGCGCGTTGGCGGCGTAGGCGACCACGATCTGGTGGATCAGGGCTTCGTTGTAGTCACGGCCGAACACGGTGTCGGCGGCGTTGACTGCGGCGCCAGCTTGACCTTGCTCATTCAGGAGCTTCAGTTCCATCTCTTACGCTCCTTTCTTGGCTTTGACTTTGACTGCCGGCTTGACGATCACTTGACCGTTCTTGGCGCCAGGAACGGCACCCTTAACCAGCAGCAGTTGACGCTCGGCGTCGATACGGGCGATTTCCAGGTTCTGGGTGGTGACAGTGACATCACCCATGTGACCGGTCATGCGCTTACCCGGGAACACACGGCCCGGATCCTGTGCCATACCGATGGAACCCGGCACGTTGTGCGAACGCGAGTTACCGTGGGTGGCGCGGCCCGACGAGAAGTTGTAACGCTTGATGGTACCGGCGTAGCCTTTACCGATCGAGGTGCCTTGCACGTCGATCTTCTGGCCCACTTCGAACAGCGAGACGTTGACTGCGTCGCCAGCTTTGAAACCAGCGGCTTGAGCGGCTTCGACGCGGAATTCCTTCAGCATCGTGCCAGCTTCGACGCCAGCTTTGGCGTAGTGACCGGCAGCGGCCTTGTTCACGCGGGAAGCGCGACGTTGACCGAAGACGACCTGAACTGCGGCATAACCATCAGTTTCAGGAGTTTTGATTTGCGCAACACGGTTGTTCGACACGTCCAGCACGGTGACGGGAATCGAATCGCCGTCGTCCGTGAAGATGCGCATCATGCCAACCTTGCGACCGAGAAGGCCCAGGCTCATTTTTTCTCCATTCCCACCTACGATTGGGCGGGGCTAGTTGACTATCGGAAGTTTTAAAAAAACTTCCTCTTAAACGCGTGGGCCAAAAAAAGATAGGCCCACACCGAAGCCGGCTAGTATAGCGCGCGCAACGGATGGACGCAACAGGAAAATGCGAAGCTGACGCGGCCTGTTGCGCTTTACGCTAGAGTCGTGGAGATCAGAGAATCCGTTCAAGCTGAACGGCACAGAAAAGACACCTTGGCATCTTTTCTCTACAGGCTCGAGGCCTGCGATATGGAGGAATTCTGGTGGGCGGTGCAGGATTCGAACCTGCGACCCCTTGGATGTCGACCAAGTATTCTAACCAGCTGAACTAACCGCCCGGGGAGCCGCATTATACGAGGATGTTTTAGCAAAGCGCAATACCCAATCCAAAAAACTCGTCATTCCGTGATTCGGTGCAAACGTCTCACGGGTTGTCGATGTTATTTTGCAATGTTATCCTTGACGGGTTCCACCGGGGACGAGCGCCGTCTCACACCATAAATACAATCCTCACGCTGGCGCCCCGTTTCAAGCTCACCGTCCGTCCCCGTCGCGTGGATGCCAAGCCGCATCCGCTTTCCTGCGCGCGCACCCGGCCACCGGCCGCGGCCCTGCACGCCTCACTCCCTGCCACGTCCGCGCTCGAGCGGGCCGCGTGGCGGACATCGCTCGACAAGGATGACCATGACCGCATTGCCTTTCCGTTCCCGTACCCCTCACCTCGATCCGCGCAAGCTCGTGCTCGCCACCGACCTCGACGGCACCCTGCTGGCCGGCCCGCAGGAAGCGCGCCGGAGAGTGCGCGAGCTGTTCGGCGGCGGCCTGGAAGGTGCCACGCTCGTGTTCGTCACGGGCCGCGGACTGGAATCCGTGATGCCCCTGCTGGCCGATCCGACCATTCCCACGCCCGACTACATCATCGCCGACGTGGGCGCCACTATCGTGCACGGCAACCTGCGTCCCGTCGAACCGCTGCACCATGAGATCGCGGCGCGCTGGCCCGGCAGCCAGGCCGTGCTGAAGGCGCTGGCCGGCTTTCCGCAGCTGGAACGCCAGAGCGTGCCGCAAGAGCGGCGCTGCTCGTTCATCGCGCCCGAGGGTGCCGTCACGCCGGCGCTGCGCAGCACGGTGCAGGCGCTCGGCTGCGAGCTGCTGTTCTCCGCCGGGCGCTACCTGGACGTGCTGCCGCGCGGCGTCGGCAAGGGTCCCGCGCTGCGCCGGCTGATCGATGCGGCCGGCTTCGACCCGGCCCACGTCGTCGTCGCGGGTGACACCCTGAACGACCTGTCGCTGTTCGAGACGGGCTTGCGCGGCGTGGTCGTGGGCGGCGCGGAGCCCGCGCTCGTCGCGCGCGTGCGCCGCATGCCCAGCGTGTTCATCGCGGAAAACGCCGGCTGCGGCGGCATCCTCGACGGCCTCGCCCACCACGGCCTGCGCGCGCATCACGCGGGCACGGCGGAGGTCGCGCACCTGCCCGGCAAGGCCGAACTCGTGATGGTCTACCACCGGCTGCCGTTCGACGAGGCGGTCGAGGATGGCGTGGCCGTGCGGCGCCGCCCGAAAAGCCCGAACGGCATCATGCCGACCCTGCTGAGCCTGTTTTCGGGCGGCCGCACGGGGTCCTGGGTCGCGTGGTCGCAGCAGGACTCGCGCGATCCGGACGGTTTTGCGAGCCACGTCGCCGTCGATCCGGAGCAGTATCCGAACCTGCAGGCGGCGCGCATCGCGCTGACCGAAGAGGACATCGACCTGTTCTATAAAAAGTTTTCGAAAGAGGCGTTCTGGCCGATCATCTTCTCGTTCCCGGACCGCGCCGAATTCCGCCAGGACCATTGGGAACGCTACCTCGACGTGAACCGCCTGTTCGCCGAGCAGGCCGCGCGCGAGGCGGCGGAAGGCGCCACCGTCTGGGTGCACGACTACAACCTGTGGATGGTGCCCGCATTCCTGCGCCCGCTGCGTCCGGACCTGAAGATCGCGTTCTTCCACCACACCGCCTTCCCGTCCAGCGACGTCTTCAACATCCTGCCGTGGCGCCGCGACATCGTCGCCAGCCTGCTGCAATGCGACTACGTGGGCTTCCACATCCCCCGCTACGTCGAGAACTTCGTCGATGCGGCCCGCTCCTGCGCGCCGGTCGAGGTCGTCGCCAGCGCCCCGTGCGCGCCCCGCTTCCTCACCTATGGCTGCGCGCTGGGCGTCGACACGACGACGACGGCGATCGAGGCCGGCGGCCGCCGCGTCGCGCTGGGTGCCCATCCGGTCGGCACGGACGTCGCGCTGATCGGGCGCTTGATGCGGACGCCGCAGGTCGCGGCGGATCTCGCCGAAATCGACGGTTACCTGGCCGGCCGCACCGGCATCGTCTCGATCGAGCGCCTGGACTACGTAAAAGGGTCGCTGGAAAAGCTGCAGGCGTTCGAGCGCCTGCTGGAGCAGCATCCGGCGCTGGCGGGCAAGGTCACGCTGCTGAACATCATCACGCCCGCCGCGCCCGGCATGGAGATCTACGACACGCTGCGCGAAGAACTGGACCGCACGGTGGGCCGGATCAACGGGCGTTTCTCGACGCTGGACTGGGTGCCGGTACGCTATTTTTATCGCTCGCTGCCGTTCGAGGCCGTGCTGGCCCATTACGCGGCCTGCGACATCGCGTGGATCACGCCGCTGCGCGACGGCCTGAACCTCGTCGCGAAGGAATACATCGCGGCACGCCACGCGGTCGGCAAGCCGGGCGTATTGATCCTGTCGGAATTCGCCGGCGCCGCGGTCGAACTGCACGGCGCCCTGCTGACGAATCCCTACGACGCGCATTCGATGACGGACAGGCTGTACCGCGCCATTACAATGGGGCCCGACGAGGCCGCCTACCGCGCGGAGCGCATGGCCGCCATCGTCGCCGACCATGACGTCGCGCGCTGGGGCGGGGAGTTCCTCGCCGCCGTCGCCGACGCGGCAGCCGGCACCGAGGCATTGCCCGAAGCCGCCTGAGCAATCCCACCGCAACCACCGGAAAGGATGATCGGATGAATGTAGTGTTTTTCGATAACACGACGCTGGCCTGGCTCACGGCCCTCGGCATCGCGGCCGGCGTCGCGCTGGCCCTGTACGTCGCCAAGAAGCTGGGCGTGCACCACTTGCGCAAGCTGGCCGAGCGCACGGAGACGCGGCTGGACGACATTGCCGTCGAAGCGCTCGACGGCACGCGGCTGCTGGCCATCGTCATCATGGGCCTGTTCGCGGGCAGCAAGTTCCTCGTACTGCCGCCCGAGGTACATCTGTTCGCGGCGCGGGCCGCCATCGTCACGGGCCTGATCCAGGCCGCCGTCTGGGGCCACCGCGCCCTGCGCGCCTGGCTGACGGACTATTACCAGAATCGCGCCGACGACCCGGCCCGCGCCACGTCGGCGGCGGCCGTCGGCTTCATCGCGCAGACCGTGCTGTGGACCGTGCTGCTGCTGATGGTGCTGGACAATCTCGGCGTCAACATCACGACGCTCGTCGCCTCGCTGGGGATCGGCGGTATCGCGGTGGCACTGGCCGTCCAGAACATCCTCGGCGACCTGTTCGCATCGCTGTCCATCGTGCTCGACAAGCCCTTCGTCGTCGGCGACTTCATCATCGTCGACAAATACCTGGGCACCGTGGAATACGTGGGTTTGAAGACGACCCGGCTGCGCAGCCTGGGCGGCGAGCAGCTCGTGTTCTCGAACGCGGACCTGCTCAAGAGCCGGTTGCAGAACATGACGCGCATGAGCCGGCGCCGCGTCGTATTCACGGTCGCCGTCGCGTACGAGACGCCGACGGACAAGCTGCGCCTGATTCCGCCGCTGCTGACGGAACTCGTCAAGGCGCAGGAAGGCGTGACGTTCGACCGCGCCCATTTCGCCGGCATGGTGGCGCCCTCGCTGAACTTCGACGTCGTGTACTGGGTGGAGTCGGCGGATTACGTCCGCTACATGGACATCCAGCAGGAGATCTATCTGCAGCTGATGGACCGTTTCGCCGCGCTGGAGATCGAGTTCGCGTTTCCGACGCAGCGGCTGCATCTGCACGATGCGCGCGAGCCGGCGACCACCTGACGGATCATTGCGGCGGCGCGGTCGACGCCCGCACGACGAGCGTGCTGGTCAGCGCCGTGCTGCGCGGCGGCGCGTACTGGCCGCGTATGCGATCGATCAATAGCTCGATCGCAAGATTCGCCATGTCGCGCTTGGGCGGCGCCACCGTCGTCAGCGGCGGCAGCGCATAGCCCGCGCCGGCGATATCGTCATAGCCGACCACGGACAACTGCGCCGGCACGCGCACCCCGGCCGCACCGGCGGCGCACAGGCCGCCCAGCGCCATCAGGTCGCTCGTGACGAACACGGCGGTCGGGCGTTGCGTCTGGCCCAGCAGGCGCGTAAAGGCCGCGTGGCCGCCCGCGCTCGTGAATTCCTCGTGCACGATGCGGTCCGGCGCCACCGCCAGCCCCGCCTCCGCCATCGCGCGCAGGAAGCCGCCGACGCGTTCGCGCGTGCGCGGCAGGTCGGCCGGGCCGGACACGCAGGCGATCTCGCGGTGCCCCAGTTCGACCAGGTGGCGCGTGGCCTGGTAGCCCCCCTCTTCCTGACCGGCCAGGACGAGGTCCGCATCGAGCCCGGGCAGCGCCCGTTCCAGCTGGACGATCGGGACGGCTTGATGGCGCAGCAACAGATCCTGTTCGTCGTCGGCGCCGCTGGCGACGAGGACCATGCCGTCGATGCGCTTTTCCATCAGCAGCCGCAGATAGGCGGCCTGCTTCCGTGCGCCGCCGTGCGCGTTGCAGAGGATGATGTTGTAGCCGAGCTCGAACGCCGCGTCCTCGATCCAGCGGATCAGTTCGGCGAAGTATGGATTGGACGAGTTCGGCACGAGCACGCCGATGGTGTGGGTCTTGTCGTTCTTGAGGCTGCGGGCGACGGCGCTGGGGATGTAGCGCATCTCGTCGATGATGCCGAGCACGCGCTGGCGCACGTCGTTGCTGACGACGCGCGTGTTGTTGATCACGTGCGAGACCGTGGAGATCGACACCCCGGCACGCTCCGCTACCTGTTTCATGGTCGCCATCGCTTCCTCCTGAGGCGCGATTATTACCGATGTGTTTCAGTAATTACAACTCCCGGGGTTCATTCTTCAAGATCAGGTCGCTATCCGGCTTATCAAGAGGGCCGTGGCCGGCCAGTCGATCTGATATTTCCACGCAAAACGGTCTTGAAAAATTGTATACAGAGGACGCCAAAAATCCCCGCCTTCCCTCTGTGAGACAGCAGATTCACCCACTTCTTAGCCAATAGAAACTGTATACAAATTCGTTGACAGTGCCGGCATGCAGGGGCATCATGATTTGAAAACAAGCCGCCGCAGAGTGGCCCAAGCATTGTGGAGACGTCGCAATCGGTTGCATCCGGATCCCGGATTGCCTGCCGTGGTTCACCGTCTCCACCGTCCGGAAATCATCGAACCACCCGACGCAGTTCAGGACAACATTCGACGGAGACACATATGAACAATCTGCTGTACAAGGTCGACGACCGCCCCCCTCTCATCACCACGACCCTCCTCGCCGCCCAGCACATGCTGGCCGCCCTCGGCGGCATCATCGCCGTGCCGCTTGTCGTCGGCGCCATCCTCAAATTGCCCGCGGACCAGGTCGTCGCGCTCGTCAACGCGGCGCTGCTGGGCTCGGGCATCGTCACGATCGTCCAGTGCAAGGGCATCGGCCCCGTCGGCATCCGGCTGCCGTGCGTGATGGGCACCAGTTTCGCCTTCGTCGGCGCGGCCATCAGCATCGGTTTCGAGCATGGCGTGGCGGGCATCCTCGGCTCGTCGCTCGCCGGCTCCGTCGTCATGATCGTCGGCAGTTTCTTCATGCCGCAGATCCGCAAACTGTTCCCGCACCAGGTGACGGCCGTCGTCGTGACGATGATCGGCCTGTCGCTCGTCCCCGTCGCCGTCGACTGGGCGGCCGGCGGCAAGGCGCCGGGCGCGGACTACGGCGCGCCGGCGAACCTGGGCATCGCGCTGTTCGTGCTGGCCATCGTCGTCGCGCTTGTCCAGTTCGGCAAGGGCATCATCTCCGCTTCCGCCATCGTGATCGGCATCGCGATCGGCTACGCCGTCTGCCTGGGCCTGGGCCTCGTCGACTTCTCGAGCGTGCAGAAGGCCGCCGTGTTCGCGCTGCCGCAGCCGCTGCACTTCGGCATGAGCTTCCCGCCGAGCGGCATCTTCGCGATGGCCCTGGCCTATGTCGTGACGATGGTCGAAACGACCGGCACCTTCATGGCGCTGGGCGCCGCGACCGAAACGAAGATGCGCGGCACGCTGCTCAAGCGCGGCGTGCTGTGCGACGGCGTCGGCTCCGCATTCGCCTCGACGCTGGGCGCGCCGCCGATGTCGACGTTCGCGCAGAACGTGGGCGTCATCTCGCTGACCGGTGTCGCGAGCCGCCACGTCGTCGCCCTCACCGGCGTGATGCTGGCGCTGGCCGGCCTGTTCCCGGTGCTGGGCGCCGTCGTCGTCACGATCCCGCAGCCCGTACTGGGCGGCGCGGGCCTCATGATGTTCGCGATGATTCTTACCGCCGGCGTGCAAATGCTGGGCAAGGTCGAGCACGACAAGCGCACGGGCCTCATCATCGCCGTCTCGATCGGCTGCGGGCTCGCCGTCAGCGTGCGTCCGGAACTGTTGGCCAAGCTGCCGTCGTTCGTGAACGAAATCTTCGGCTCGGGCATCAGCACGGGCGCCATCATGGCCGTCCTGCTGAACCTGGTGCTGCCGAACCGTCCCGTGGAAATCCACGACGACGAAGAAGACGTCCCCCAGCCGCTGCTGGTCAAAGACCTGGAGGCGGTCTGACGGGGATACTCCCGACATTGTTTCCGCAGTGCCCGCGCATTGTTTCCGCAGTGTTGAAATCTAAAAAAGTGGAACTTATGAGCAAAACTCTCCTGATCAAGAATGCGC
Organism: Massilia cellulosiltytica; assembly: GCF_047325105.1. Classification (NCBI taxonomy): domain Bacteria; kingdom Pseudomonadati; phylum Pseudomonadota; class Betaproteobacteria; order Burkholderiales; family Oxalobacteraceae; genus Massilia; species Massilia cellulosiltytica. The sequence goes on from NZ_CP168562.1 coordinate 6,465,076, forward strand.
GCGTCCTCGTCACGATGGACGCGCAACGCCGCGAAATCGAAGACGGTGCCGTCTTCATCCGCGACAACGTGATCGTCAGCGTGGGCACGACGGACGCACTCCCCCAGGACGCCGACGAGGTGATCGACGCGGCCGGCCACGTCGTCATCCCCGGCCTCGTCAACACGCACCATCATATGTACCAGAGCCTCACGCGCGTCATCCCGGCCGCGCAGGACGGCGAACTCTTCAACTGGCTGACGAACCTGTACCCCGTGTGGGCGAACCTGACGGGCGAGATGGTCCACGTGTCGACGCTCACCGCGATGGCGGAACTGATCCTGTCGGGCTGCACGACGAGCAGCGACCACCTGTACATCTACCCGAACGATTGCCGCCTCGACGACAGCATCGAAGCGGCGCACACCATCGGCATGCGCTTCCACGCGGCGCGCGGCGCGATGAGCGTGGGCCGCTCGAAAGGCGGCCTGCCGCCGGACAGCGTCGTGGAAGACGAGGCGGCGATCCTGAAGGACACGCAGCGGCTCATCGAAACGTACCACGACGCGTCGCGCCACGCGATGCAGCGGATCGTCGTGGCGCCCTGCTCGCCGTTCTCCGTGTCGCGCGACCTGATGAAGGAAGCGGCGCTGCTGGCGCGCAGCCACGGCGTGTCGCTGCACACGCACCTCGCGGAAAACGTCAACGACATCGCGTACAGCCGCGAGAAATTCGCGATGACGCCGGCCGAATATGCGGAAGACTGCGGCTGGGTCGGCCACGACGTGTGGCACGCGCACTGCGTGCAGCTGGACGATGCGGGCATCGGCCTGTTCGCGCGGACCGGCACCGGCGTCGCGCACTGCCCGTGCTCGAACATGCGCCTCGCGTCCGGCATTGCGCCCGTGCGCAAGATGGTCGACGCCGGCGTGCCCGTGGGCCTCGGCGTGGACGGCAGCGCGTCGAACGACGGCGCGCACATGCTCGGCGAAGTACGCCAGGCGATGCTGCTGCAGCGCGTGGGCTTCGGTCCGGATGCGATGACCGCGCGCCAGGCGCTGGAACTCGCCACGCTGGGCGGCGCGAAAGTGCTGAATCGCGACGACATCGGCAGCATCGCGCCGGGCATGTCGGCGGATGTCGTCATGTTCAAGCTGGATGGCGTGGGCTTCGCGGGCGCGCTGCACGACCCGGTGGCGGCGCTCGTGTTCTGCACGCCGGCCAACGTCAATCACAGCGTCATCAACGGCAGGGTCGTCGTGAAGGATGGCGTGTTGAGGACGGTCGACCTGCCGGTCGTGCTGGAGCGGCATAACCGGTTGGCGGAGGAGTTGGCGCTGGCCTAGTCGTCGTTCCCGCGAAAGCGGGAAACCATGCAGAGCGGCAGAATTCAGTATGTCGGAAACGCCGCAATGCGCTTCAATTTCGACTTCGTATCTTCAGCATGGGTCCCCGCTTTCGCGGGGATGACGTGCAAAAGCAAACGGCCCATCTACCGCGAAGTAGATGGGCCGTTTTGCATGCGCCGGCGGCAGGGCCGCCGTGGCGCTTGATACGATTACTGCAGCTTGATTTCGACGTCAACGCCAGCCGGCAGGTCCAGCTTCATCAGCGCGTCGACGGTCTTGTCGGTCGGGTCCACGATGTCCATCAGACGCTGGTGCGTACGGATTTCGAACTGGTCGCGCGAGGTCTTGTTGACGTGCGGGGAACGCAGCACGTCGAAACGCTGGATGCGGGTCGGCAGCGGAACCGGGCCCTTGACGACTGCGCCGGTGCGCTTGGCGGTGTCGACGATTTCCAGGGCGGACTGGTCGATCAGCTTGTAGTCGAACGCTTTCAGGCGGATACGGATTTTCTGATTCGGAGCGGACATGCTATTTCCTTAAAAAAGAACGAACCGGCACACGGGCCGGCAATCATGTGTCAGGTACTGCGTGTACTGCGGAGGGGACGGCAGTATAACACCGTTTTATCCCTTACTGCTCAAACAGAAGGGACAGAACTTGCGTCCTGCCCCTTCTGTCGTATTGCGACTACTTGGATGATCGCTAAATCAAGCGATGATCTTGGCAACCACGCCGGCGCCGACGGTACGGCCGCCTTCGCGGATTGCGAAGCGCAGACCTTCTTCCATCGCGATCGGAGCGATCAGCTTGACGGTGATCGACACGTTGTCGCCCGGCATGACCATCTCTTTGTCGGCCGGCAGAACGATAGAGCCGGTCACGTCAGTCGTACGGAAGTAGAACTGCGGACGGTAGTTGTTGAAGAACGGGGTGTGACGGCCACCTTCGTCCTTCGACAGGACGTACACTTCGCCCGTGAAGTCGGTGTGCGGCTTGATCGAACCCGGCTTGGCCAGGACCTGGCCACGCTGGACGTCTTCACGCTTGGTACCGCGCAGCAGCAGGCCGACGTTGTCGCCAGCTTGACCCTGGTCCAGCAGCTTGCGGAACATTTCCACGCCGGTGCAGGTGGTCTTGACCGTATCGACGATACCGACGATTTCGATCTCTTCGCCGACCTTGATGATGCCGCGCTCGACACGACCGGTCACCACGGTACCGCGGCCCGAGATCGAGAACACGTCTTCCACCGGCATCAGGAAGGCGCCGTCAACGGCACGTTCCGGGGTCGGGATGTAGGTGTCCAGAGCTTCAGCCAGGCGGATGATGCAGTCTTCGCCCATTTCGCCCTGCTGGCCTTCCAGCGCCATACGAGCCGAACCCTTGATGATCGGCAGGTCGTCGCCCGGGAACTCGTACTTCGACAGCAGTTCGCGCACTTCCATTTCGACCAGTTCCAGCAGTTCTGCGTCGTCGACCAGGTCGCACTTGTTCAGGAACACGATGATGTACGGAACACCCACCTGGCGAGCCAGCAGGATGTGTTCGCGGGTCTGCGGCATCGGGCCGTCAGCAGCGGAGCACACCAGGATCGCGCCGTCCATCTGCGCTGCGCCGGTGATCATGTTCTTGATGTAGTCGGCGTGGCCCGGGCAGTCGACGTGTGCGTAGTGGCGGTTGGCCGTTTCGTACTCGACGTGCGCGGTGTTGATGGTGATGCCGCGTGCTTTTTCTTCCGGAGCCGCGTCGATCTGGTCGTAGGCCTTGGCTTCACCGCCGAATTTCTTCGACAGGACGGTTGCGATAGCAGCCGTCAGGGTGGTTTTGCCGTGGTCAACGTGACCGATCGTGCCGACGTTCACGTGCGGCTTGGTCCGTTCGAATTTTTCCTTTGCCATTTTGATCTTCCTTTAAAAGAACAATTATCTAGTTTTTGTTCAAGCCCGATGGGGTACCACCGGGCTTGTTGGTCTGTATTACTTGGCTTTAGCCGTCACGATGGCGTCCATCACATGCTTCGGTGCTTCAGCATAGTGCTTGAATTCCATCGTGTAGGTCGCACGACCCTGGGTTGCCGAACGCAGCACGGTCGAGTAACCGAACATTTCCGACAGCGGGACTTCGGCCTTGATGATCTTGCCGCCGCCGCCCGGGATTTCGTCCATGCCCTGCACCATACCGCGGCGGGACGACAGGTCGCCCATCACGGTACCGGCGTAGTCTTCCGGCGTCTCGACTTCCACGGCCATCATCGGCTCGAGGATGACCGGGTTGGCGCGACGGCAGCCTTCCTTGAATGCCATCGAACCGGCCATGCGGAACGCGTTTTCGTTCGAGTCCACGTCGTGGTACGAACCGAAGGTCAGCGTGACTTTCACGTCGACCACCGGATAGCCGGCCATCACGCCGCTCGACAGCGTCTCGCGCACACCCTTCTCGACTGCCGGGATGAATTCACGCGGAATCACACCACCCTTGATCGCGTCGATGAACTCGAAGCCTTTGCCCGGTTCCTGCGGTTCGATCGACAGCACGGCGTGACCGTACTGACCACGACCACCCGACTGCTTGACGAACTTGCCTTCGACGTCGCTGACCGATTTGCGGATCGTTTCGCGGTAAGCAACCTGCGGCTTGCCGACGGTCGCTTCCACGCCGAATTCACGCTTCATACGGTCGACGATAATCTCCAGGTGCAGCTCGCCCATACCACCGATGATGGTCTGGCCCGATTCTTCGTCGGTGCGCACGCGGAACGACGGGTCTTCCTGAGCCAGACGGTTCAGTGCCAGGCCCATCTTTTCCTGGTCGGCCTTGGTTTTCGGCTCGACGGCCTGCTGGATCACCGGCTCCGGGAATACCATCTTTTCCAGGATGATCGGAGCAGCCGGGTCGCACAGCGTTTCACCGGTGGTCGCTTCTTTCAGGCCCACGGCAGCGGCGATGTCGCCTGCACGGACTTCCTTGATCTCTTCGCGCTGGTTCGCGTGCATCTGCAGAATACGGCCGACGCGTTCTTTCTTGCCCTTGATCGGGTTGAACACGGTGTCGCCCGACTTGATGACGCCCGAGTACACGCGGAAGAAGATCAGCTGGCCGACGAACGGGTCGGTCATGATCTTGAATGCCAGCGCGGCAAATTTCTCGTCGTCCGATGCCGTACGGGTGACCGGCTGGTCGTCCTCGTCGGTACCGCTGACCGGCGGAATGTCGACCGGCGACGGCAGGTACTCGATGACCGCGTCCAGCATGGCCTGCACGCCCTTGTTCTTGAAGGCGGTGCCGCACATCATCGGAACGATTTCCGAAGCGATGGTGCGCTGGCGCAGTGCCTGCTTGATCTCGGCTTCGGTCAGCTCGCCCTCTTCGAGGTACTTGTTCATCAGGTCTTCCGACGCTTCAGCAGCGGTCTCGACCAGTTTTTCGCGCCATTCGTTGGCTTGATCGACCAGCTCGGCCGGGATCTCGCGGTAGTCGAACTTCATGCCCTGGGACGCGTCGTCCCAATAGATCGCCTGCATCTTGACCAGGTCGACCACGCCCTTGAAGTTGTCTTCGGCGCCGATGGGGATCTGCAGCGGGATCGGGTTGGCCTTCAGGCGGGCACGCATCTGCTCGTACACCTTGAAGAAGTTCGCGCCGGTACGGTCCATCTTGTTGACGAATGCCAGACGCGGGACTTTGTACTTGTTAGCCTGACGCCACACGGTTTCCGACTGCGGCTGCACGCCGCCGACTGCACAGTAAACCATGCAGGCGCCGTCCAGGACGCGCATCGAACGCTCCACCTCGATGGTGAAGTCGACGTGGCCCGGGGTATCGATGATGTTGAAGCGGTGCGGCTCGAAGTTGTTGGCCATACCCTTCCAGAAGCAGGTCGTCGCTGCCGAGGTAATGGTGATGCCGCGCTCTTGCTCCTGCTCCATCCAGTCCATGGTGGCTGCACCGTCGTGCACTTCACCGATCTTGTGGTTGACACCGGTGTAGAACAGGATGCGCTCGGTGGTCGTCGTCTTACCGGCGTCGATGTGAGCGGAGATACCGATGTTACGGTAGCGCTCAATAGGGGTAGTGCGTGCCATAAATTTTCCTAACTTTTGAATGGACAAAACCGAGCAGCATTCTGGTGATCAAAATGAGCTCGGCCTGAACAACGGATACTGCATGGCCGCACCACCCCGGAGGCGTTCTGCCCCCGAAGCGATTGGGCCATTTGCTTAGAAGCGGAAGTGCGAGAACGCCTTGTTCGCTTCAGCCATACGGTGGACTTCGTCACGACGCTTCATCGCGCCGCCGCGGCCTTCTGCTGCTTCCATCAGCTCGCCACCCAGGCGATGCGGCATGGATTTTTCGCTACGCTTGTTTGCGGCTTCGCGCAACCAACGCATAGACAGGGCCATACGGCGGACCGGACGCACTTCAACCGGCACCTGGTAGTTGGCGCCACCGACGCGGCGGGATTTCACCTCGACCATCGGCTTGCAGTTGTTGATCGCGGTTGCGAACACTTCCAGTGGGTCCTTGCCCGATTTGGACTGGATGTAGTCGAATGCACCGTAGATGATGTTCTCAGCGACCGATTTCTTACCGGACAGCATCAGAACGTTGACGAACTTGGCGACATCGGTGTTGCCGAATTTTGGATCCGGCAGAATCTCGCGCTTGGGTACTTCACGACGACGTGGCATTTCAATTCCTTTTTGTCTTCAGTTGAGCGCTTATCGCACTCGCGAAAGGCCATCAAAGCCCTTCACTTACTCGGCCTTCCGGCCGCCTCAACTAACTCAATATTAATTTACCCAGATTGCAAGAAGATTACTTCTTGGCAGCCTTGGCACGCTTGGCACCGTACTTCGAACGGGCCTGCTTACGGTCTTTCACGCCCTGGGTATCCAGTGCACCGCGGACCATGTGGTAACGCACACCCGGCAAGTCTTTCACACGACCGCCGCGGATCAGCACGACCGAGTGTTCCTGCAGGTTGTGGCCTTCACCGCCGATGTACGAAATGACTTCGAAACCGTTGGTCAGGCGAACTTTGGCGACTTTACGCAGTGCCGAGTTCGGCTTCTTCGGGGTCGTCGTGTAGACACGGGTGCAGACACCACGCTTTTGCGGGCAGTTTTCCAGTGCCGGCGACTTGCTCTTCACAACCGCGGCTTCACGCGGCTTGCGAATCAGTTGATTGATGGTTGGCATCGTTCAAAAATCCAACAAAATAACTACTAGTTAATGACCCGGGGCTCTTGCTTTCCGGGGGCTGAAACCTTGTCCCGCAACTCTCCGTACAGGCGACGAAAGCCACTCACCAGCGGGAGCGGCTGTTATGCGTAAACCATGCGCAGAATAATTCGAGAACTCGCGAGTATAGACCTGAAGCGGGGCCGGGTCAACAAACTTGCTGACCGGGCACCGCGACAGCGGCGGAAGATTGTGTAATTGCTCAGTAGATGTCGTGATAACGACACAACCAGTGTACGCCGGATTTCATCCGTTGTGCAGATGGAATAGCGTTACCAGTGGCAAAAACCGGATAATAGCGGACTTCGCCTCCGCGCGCCGCACACGTCTGTTCGATGTCATTCCTGCTACGCCCGCGCAACCTGTACGTCGCGCTCACTTATCTGCTCCTGTCCTGCGTGCCGTACGTGGCGCCGCTGTTCGGCCAGCCGCTGTCGCACCCCGGCCAGGTGGCCGGCATCGAACTGCTGGCCTGGCTGGGCGTGTGGGGCGTGTTCAAGCGCCCGGCGTACTTCCACTGGCTGCTGCTGCCCGCCTTCCTCGCGCTGCCCGTCGAGCTTTATTTATATGCGTTCTACGGCCAGGGCATTTCCACGCACCACCTCGGCATCATCGCGGAGACGAGCCCGGCCGAGGCCATGGAATTCCTCGGCAGCAAAGTCTGGCTGCTGATCGGCGTCTTCGTCGGCATGCTCGCGTGGTTCGTCACGAGCTGGATCGCGGCCTGGCGCACGCGCGACCTCGACTGGGCCGACGTGTCGCGCCCCGTCGTGCTGGGCGTGCTGGCGGTCGTGGCCGTCGTGTTCGCCTACGGCCTGAAGTACGGCGTCGCTCCGCCGCCACTCGCGGGTGCCGGCCCGGCAGCTGCCAGCGTGCGGCTCGTGAAAGCCTCCGACAGCGTCGAGGCCGCCAGCGAAGAGACCGCGGCGCCGCGTCCGTCCAGCATACCGCGCCCCGCCTCGCTGCCGCCGCTGGCGCACTGGATGAAGCTGCCGTTCGACCTGGACACGTTCGCGCATTCGTGGCCATTCGGCCTGGCCGCGCGCGGCGTCGATTTTTACAAGGAACGGGTCTATCTCGCCGACCTGAACCGTCGCAGCGCCAACTTCCGCTTCCACGCCCACCTGGCCGAGCCGAACGACGACCCGCAGGTGATCGTGATGGTGATCGGCGAATCGTCGCGCTACGACCGCTGGAGCCTAAACGGCTACGACCGCGACACGAACCCGCTGCTGTCGCAGGAGCCGAACGTGGTGCCGCTGCGCGACGTGATCACGTCCGTCTCCGCCACGCGCCTGAGCGTCCCCGTCATCATCTCGCGCAAGCCGGCCACGCAAAGCCTCAAGGACGGGTTCTCGGAAAAATCGTTCCTGACCGCGTTCAAGGAAGCGGGCTATAAAACGTTCTGGCTGTCGAACCAGATCTCGTTCGGCAAGTTCGACACCCCCGTGTCCGTGTTCGCGAAGGAAGCGGACGTCGTCGACTTCCTGAATCTGGGCGGTTTTACCGACAATTCGAATTACGACGAAATCCTGTTCGGCCCTTTGAAACATGCGGTCGCGGATCCGGCGCCGAAGAAACTGATCGTGCTGCACACGCTGGGTAGCCACTGGAACTACAGCCACCGCTACCCGAAGCAGTTCGACAAATGGCTGCCGTCGCTGTACGGCATCGACAAGCCCGTCTACACGGACATCAGGATCAAGGACAAGCTGAACAACAGCTACGACAGCTCGATCCTGTACACGGACTGGTTCCTCGACCACGTCATCGGCACGCTGAAGGAAGCCGACAGGCCGGCCGCCATGCTGTACGTGGCCGACCATGGCCAGACGCTGTACGACAACAGCTGCCGCCTCGCCTTCCATGGCCACAACACGCAATACGAATTCCACGTCCCCGCGTTCGCCTGGTATTCGGATGCGTACGCGGCGCGCTTCCCGGACAAGGTCACGCAGCTGCGCCGCCACCGCAAGGCGAAGCTGGCGACCGAAAACATATTCCACACCCTGCTCGACCTGGGCGACGTGCGCTACCCGGACGAGCGCCTGGCGTGGAGCTTCGTCAACGCCGCCTTCAAGCAACACAAGCGCTACGTCGACAGCTACGGCTGGACCGACTACGACAACGCCGCCATCAAGGGCGACTGCCACGAAGTGATCGCCAAAGGCAAACCCTTGCCACGCGACTAGAGCTCAAATTCGGGGTCAGAGCACATTAATTTTCGCGGCTGCTGGCAAATCGCCGGCATGTTCGCGGAATGCCCAACCAACTCCTGTCAACTCGCCGATCACCGGTCAGAAAATGTGCTCTGACCCCGAATTTTTCCGGGCCGTGCGAACCACGGATAACGGTGCGCGGGCTGCGAGGCCAGCAGGTACAGGAACGCCCAGGCAAGCCGGGCGAGACGGCGACACAAGGTGCTGGCAAAGGTGGACATCGGTGCTCCGCTGCGTGATCGTGATCCATCCCATGCAAGGTCGATGCCCGCCCGCGTCCATCGCCGTGGCGCACGGCCTGCGCGAAATACGCACCAGATCGGCGCATGGACGCACCGCCGCGGCGCGCCGCGAACGTGCGCACGGCACACGCACACAGGGAGCGCTTGTACGAAACCCGCTGGCACTGTTCTTGCAAATTGAACCTGCAACGAGAGGTGGGCCGATGTCGGCATCGCGCACATCTCGACAAGGTGGCTAGGGTTCCGACCGCGCGAGCGGTGCTGGTCCGAGAGCTGCCGGTTCCCCGCCGCCACGCGGCAAGGAGCTACACGGAGGGATAAAAGCCCGGGAGGACGATTGCGCCGCAATCGCTTGCCTCTCGTTTTTATCCACTTCGGGAGCTCCATCATGCGTTTCTTCCAGCATCACCGCATCCTTCGCAGTTCCATCGCAACGGTCCTCGCCCTGTGCGCGGCGCTGTCGGCCGCCGGGCCCGCGCACGCCGAGGTCAAGGTCGGCCTGTCCGACTGGCCGGGCTGGGTGGCCTGGTACGTCGCGGACCAGAAGGGGTTCTTCAAGCGGCACGGCGCCAACGTCAAGCTGGTCTGGTTCGGTAATTACACGGACTCCGTCGCCGCGCTGTCGGCCGGCCAGCTCGACGCCAATGCGCAGACCTGGTCGGACACCATGACGCCGCTGGCGAAGAAGGTCGACGTCAAGGCCGTGCTGGTCAACGACAACTCGGCCGGCAACGACGCGCTGATGGTCGGCCCGAAGATCAAGTCGTTCGCGGACCTGAAAGGCCGCACGGTGGCGCTGGAGCAATTCAGCATCTCGCACTTCGTGCTCGCCACGGCGCTGGCCCGCAACGGCATGAGCATGAATGACGTCAAGGTCGTCAACCTGTCCGCCGGTGATGCGGCCGCCGCGTTCGTGGCCGGCCGCGTGGACGCCGCCGTCGTGTGGAACCCGTGGGTCAACAAGATCCAGGCGAGCGGCAAGGGCCACGCGCTGTTCACGTCGCGCGACATGCCGGGCCTCGTGCCCGACCTGCTCGTCGCCCACGGCAAGTCCCTGCGCGACAAGATCAAGCGCCAGGACCTCGTCGGCATGATCCAGGCGTGGTTCGACACGCAGTCCTTCATCCACGACCATCCGGACGAGGCGGTGCAGATCATGTCGAAAGTGGTCGGCATCAAGCCGGCCGAGTACAAGGTCTTCCTGCCGGGCACGCGCTTCTTCGACCGCGCCGACAACCAGGCCGCGCTCGACGCCAGCAAGCCGCAGTCGCTCGTCGCGGCCGGTCCCGAGATCCACAAATTCCTCAGCACGAACAAGCTGGTCGCCGGCCCGGTCGACTACGCCGCCGGCATCGACGCCTCGCTGCTGGCCGACGCCCTCAAGAAGTAAGCCATGCGCGACGACCTGCCCCCTCTTGACGGCGCGGCCGGCCCCACGGTGATGCGCAACCGCCGCTCGCCGTGGGACGTGCGCGGCGATCTGCGCCGCCGCAGCGCGCTCGCGCTGGCCGTCGCCGGCTTCGTGCTGCCGCTCGCCGTGTGGATCCTCGTCTCGCTGAACGGCTGGGCCGATCCCGTATTCCTGCCGCCGCCGTGGCAGGTGCTAGCCCAGCTGGGCGAGTGGTACCGCGACGGCGACCTGCTGGGCGACGTCATCGTCAGCATCGGCCGCGTGCTGGGCGGCTTCTGCGTCGCGGCCCTCGTCGCCGTGCCGCTCGGCGTGCTGGTCGGGACGTATGCGCCGGTGCGCGCGTTCCTCGAGCCGCTGACGGAATTCACCCGTTACCTGCCCGCCGTCGCGTTCATCCCGCTGATCATGCTGTGGGTCGGCATCGAGGAAAGCGCGAAGATCGCGGTGATCTGGGTCGGCGTGTTCTTCCAGATGCTGCTGCTCGTCGCCGCCGACGTGGCGCGCGTGCCGGACGCGCCGATCGAAGCGGCGCGCACGATGGGCGCGACGAACGAGGAAATCATCAAGTACGTGCTGATCCCGGCCGCGCGTCCCGCGATCCTGACCACCTTGCGCGGCGCGATGTGCCTGGCGTGGACGTACCTCGTCGTGGCCGAACTGGTGGCCGCGAACTCGGGCCTGGGCTACGCGATCCTGAAGGCGCAGCGCTTCCTCCAGACCGACAAGATCTTCGCCGGCATCCTGCTGATCGGCCTCGTGGGCCTGCTCACGGACCAGGCGTTCCGCTGGCTGCACAAGCGCTGCTTTCCCTGGCATCACCTGCGAGGCTGAACCATGACACCCAAGATAGCCGTACGCGGCCTGTACAAACACTATGGCCGCGGGGCGCGGCGCACGCTCGCGCTGCAGCACGTGGACCTGGACATCGCCGCCAGCGAATTCGTGACCCTCGTCGGCGCGTCCGGCTGCGGCAAATCGACGCTGCTGCGCACGATCTGCGGCCTGGAGGAATACGGGCAAGGCAGCATCGTCTGCAACGGCCGCGACGTCGACGGCCCCGGCGCCGACCGCGCCATGGTCTTCCAGAGCTATAGCCTGTACCCGTGGCTGACGGTGAAGGACAACATCCGCTTCTGCCGCCGCCTCAAGCACCACGCCGCCGCCACATCGAGCGACGTCGAAATCGCATCCGGCCGCGCGGACGCCCTCATCGGCCTGATGGGCCTTGCGCACGTGGCGCATGCGTATCCGGCCGAACTCTCGGGCGGCATGCAGCAGCGCGTGGCGATCGCGCGGGCGCTGATGGCGCGGCCGGACGTGCTGCTGATGGACGAGCCGTTCGGCGCGCTGGACGCGCAGACGCGCGAAGTGATGCACGACCTGATCCGCCACGTCCACCACCTGGAAAAGACCACCATCGTGTTCGTCACGCACGACGTCGAGGAAGCGATCTACCTGGGCGAGCGCGTCGTCGTGATGGCGCCGCGTCCGGGCCGCATCGATTCGATCGTCGACGTGCCGTTCGGCGCCAAACGCCACCAGGACCTGAAGCTCGCGCCCGAATTCTCCGCGCTGAAGCGCCAAATCCTGAACCGCATCCGCGAGACGTCCGGCGTCAAGACCGACCTGGAACAGCTCGAAAAACTCACCCGCACGACCTGACGGAACCACCATGACACACACCGAACACACTCTCGAACTGGCACCGGACCTGGACCCGGCCCGCGTGCTGTGGACCGAACGCTTCCCCGGCGGCGCGCACTGGTCGTACCGCGTGCGGCGCGGCACGACGCTGCGCTTCATCGCCGTGGAAGCCGGCGCCAATGCGTCCGTGCTGCTGTATCGCGCCGACGAGCGCATGGAGCGCCTCAACGTGCCGGACACGCTGAAGGCCCAGCACACGGCACACCTGACGGCGGGCCACGTACTGTACTCGGACATGGGCCGCATCCTCGCATCGATCCCGCGCGACACAGTGGGCTGGCACGATCCGCTGTGCGGCCTGTCGGATGCGGAAGGCATCGCGCGCCGCCACGGCGTCAAGCGCTACCAGGAACACCGCAACGCGATGCACCGCAACGGCAAGGACAGCCTGCTCGTCGAGATGGGCAAATGGGGGTTGGGCCTGCGCGACCTCGTACCGAACCTGAACCTGTTTTCCAGGGTGGCGGTCGATGCCGACGGGCGTTTCCGCTTCGCCGAGAACCACGCAAAGCCCGGCGACTTCGTCGAGCTGCGCTTCGAGATGGACACGCTGGTCCTGGTCTCCACCGCGCCCCACCCGCTCGATCCGCGCCCCGATTACGCGCCGGGCAAGGTCGCCATCGTGGCCTGGGATTCCGGCCCGGCCGGCGAGGACGACGTGTGCCGCCTGTCGTGCGCCGAAAACGGCCGCGGCTTTCATAACACCGAACTGATTTACCGCTGAGGAGACCGTCATGCACACCCTGCGCGAGAGCACGCTCGATCCCGCCGCCGCCCTGGCCATCCACGACCTGCCGGCCGGCGAACCGTGGCTGCACGAAGTCAAACGCGGCCAGACGCTGCGCATCGTCGACCTGGAAGGCAACCAGGCCGTCGACACGATCTTCTACAACGCCGCCGACACGGCCGAAAGCTACAGCGTCACCGACACGCTGCAGCGCCAGGGCGGCATCTACCTGTCGGCCGGCTCGGTGCTGTATTCGAACCGCGGCCGGCCGATGCTGGCTATCGTGGCCGACACGTGCGGCCGCCACGACACGCTGGGCGGCGCCTGCGCGGCCGAGAGCAACACGGTGCGCTACGCGCTGCAGAAGAAATTCATGCACAGCTGCCGTGACAACTACCTGCTCGCGCTGGCGCGAGCGGACATCGGCATGGACAAGCGCGACCTCGTCCCCAACGTGAACTTCTTCATGAACGTGCCGGTGACGGAAGGCGGCGGCCTGTCGTTCGAGGACGGCCTGTCCGCGCCGGGCAAGTATGTCGAGCTGCGCGCCGAGATGGACGTGCTGGTGCTCGTGTCGAACTGCCCGCAGCTGAACAACCCGTGCAATGCCTACAACCCCACCCCGGTCCGCTTCGTGATCTGGGGGGCCTCCCCCTCCGCCTGAAAGACCGCCATGTTCGACAAGATCCTGATCGCCAACCGCGGCGAAATCGCCTGCCGCGTGATCCGCACCGCGCGCCGCCTCGGCATGAAAACGGTGGCCATCTATTCCGAGGCCGACGTCGAATCGCTGCACGTGCGCCTGGCCGACGAAGCCGTGTGCGTGGGCCCGGCCGCCGCCAGCGACAGCTATTTGTCGGCCGAGCGTGTGCTGGCGGCGGCGCGCAACACGGGTGCGCAGGCGATCCACCCCGGCTACGGCTTCATGAGCGAGAACGCCGGCTTCGCGGAAGCGTGCGCCGCCGCGGGCATCGTGTTCATCGGCCCCACGCCGCGGCAGATGCGCGACTTCGGCCTCAAGCACACCGCGCGCGAACTGGCACGGCAGGCCGACGTACCGCTGCTGCCGGGCACCGGCCTGCTGGACGGCGTCGAGCAAGCGCTGACGGAAGCGCGCCGCATCGGCTACCCCGTCATGCTGAAAAGTACGGCGGGCGGCGGAGGCATCGGCATGCGCCTGTGCCGCGACGACGACGAACTGGCCGGCGCCTACGCGTCCGTGCGCCACCTGTCCGAGAACAACTTCAAGAACAGCGGCATCTACCTGGAAAAATTCGTGCAGCGCGCGCGCCACGTCGAGGTGCAGATCTTCGGCGACGGCCGCGGCAACGTCGTGTCGCTGGGCGAGCGCGATTGCTCCGTCCAGCGCCGCAACCAGAAGGTGATCGAAGAGACGCCCGCGCCGGACCTCTCGGACGGCACGCGCCATGCGCTGGCCGCCACCGCCGTGCGCCTGGGCGCAGCGATCGACTACCTGTCGGCCGGCACCGTCGAATACGTGCTGGACGCGGACACGGGCGCGTTCTACTTCCTCGAAGTGAACACGCGCCTGCAGGTGGAGCACGGCGTGACGGAAGAAGTGTTCGGCGTCGACCTCGTCGAATGGATGATCCGCGCGGCGGCCGGCGAGCTCACGCTGCCGGACCAGGCATCGCTCGTGCCGCACGGCCACGCGATGCAGCTGCGCGTGTACGCGGAAGACCCGGCGCGCAATTTTCAACCCTGCTCCGGCGTGCTGACGGCCGTCGAATTCGCGCCGGGCCTGCGCGTGGACACGTGGGTCGAGCGCGGCGTCACCGTCAGCCCCTACTATGACCCGCTGCTGGCCAAGCTGATCGTCAAGACGGACAACCGGGCCGCGTCGGTCGACCAGCTCGTGCGCGCTCTCGAGACGTCGCGCATCGACGGCATCGAGACCAATCTTGCCTACCTCGCGCGCATCCTGCGCTACGGCGATTTCGTCGCCGGCCGCCAGATCACGCAGATGCTGGCCGCGATGGACTTCGCGCCGCAGACCGTCGAAGTGCTGGACGGCGGCATCCAGACGACGGTGCAGGACTACCCGGGCCGCCTGGGCCTGTGGGCCGTCGGCATCCCGCCGTCCGGGCCGATGGACGCCTACGCGCACCGCGTGGCGAACCACCTGCTCGGCAACGATATCGCCGCGCCCACGCTGGAGATGACCTTGCAGGGCGCGACCCTGCGCTTCAACTGCGCGTGCACGATCGCGCTGGCCGGCGCCGACCTCGGGGCCAGCGTGTCCGGTGCGGACGGCAAACGCGACCTCGCGAACTGGCAAGCACACGCCATCGCGGCCGGCGAAACGTTGCGCTTCGCCGGCGTGCGCGGCGCCGGCGTGCGGGCTTACGTCGCATTCGCGGGCGGCCTGGACGTGCCGGACTATCTCGGCAGCCGCGCCACGTTCACGCTGGGCCAGTTCGGCGGTCACGGGGGCCGCGCCGTGCGCGCGGGCGACATGCTCAAGCTGAAGCCCGTGCCGGCGTTCACTCGCGAACTCGCACCCGCCGCGATCCCGACCTATGCGCACCACTGGGACATCGCCGTCCACTACGGCCCGCACGGCGCGCCGGACTTCTTCACCGGCGACGACATCGTGACGTTCTTCGGCACGGACTGGCAGGTTCACTTCAATTCCAGCCGCACCGGCGTGCGCCTCGTCGGCCCGAAACCGCGCTGGGCGCGCACGGACGGCGGCGAAGCGGGCCTGCACCCGTCGAACATCCACGACAACGCCTATGCCATCGGCTCCATCGACTTCACCGGCGACATGCCCGTGATCCTCGGCCCGGACGGCCCGAGCCTGGGCGGCTTCGTGTGCCCCGCCGTGATCGTATCGAGCGACCTGTGGAAGATGGGCCAGCTGAAACCGGGCGACACGGTGCGCTTCCACCGCGTGTCCGTCGACGAGGCGGCGGCCCTGCGCGCGGCGCTGGACGCCGTGTTCGAGCGGCCGGACGCGGCGCCCGTGTGGACGCCGCCGGCGTCGCCGCCAGGCCTGGCGCAGCCGGCCGTCGCGGGCGAAGCGGCGCTGCCGGACGGTACGCGCGTCGTGTTCCGCCGCGCCGGCGACGACTACCTGCTGGTGGAATTCGGCGACCTCGCGCTGGACATCAACCTCCGTTTCCGCGTGCATGCGCTGATGTGCGCGCTGGAAGACGCACGCCTGGATGGCGTCGTCGACCTCACGCCCGGCATCCGCTCGCTGCAGGTCCACTTCGACCATCGCCGCCTGGGCGCCACGCGCCTGCTGGAGCGGATCGGTGCGCTGCTGGCGGCGCAGGGGCCGGTCGAAGACATGGTGGTCCCGTCGCGCATCGTGCACCTCCCGCTCGCGTGGAACGACACGCAGACGCGCCTCGCGATCCAGAAGTACGAGACGACCGTGCGCCCGGACGCGCCCTGGTGCCCCAGCAACATCGAATTCATCCGCCGCATCAATGGCCTGGACTCGATCCGCGACGTGTACGACGTCGTGTTCAAGGCCAGCTACATGGTGCTGGGCCTGGGCGACGTCTACCTGGGCGCGCCGGTCGCGACGCCGGTCGATCCGCGCCACCGCCTCGTGACGACGAAGTACAACCCGGCGCGCACGTGGACGCCGGAAAACGCGGTCGGCATCGGCGGCGCCTACCTGTGCGTGTACGGCATGGAAGGCCCGGGCGGCTACCAGTTCGTCGGCCGGACAGTCCAGATGTGGAACCGCTACCGCCAGACGGCCAGCTTCCGCGACGGCAAACCGTGGCTGCTGCGCTTCTTCGACCAGATCCGCTTCTACGAGGTGACGGAAGACCGCCTGCTCGAACACCGGCGCGATTTCCCGCTCGGCCGCTTCGACGTGCGCATCGAGGAGACCACGTTCTCGCTGGCCGACTACAACGCGTTCCTGGCGCGCGAAGCGGATGCGATCGCCGCGTTCAAGACGCGCCAGCAGGCCGCGTTCGAGGCCGAGCGCGAACGGTGGCGCACGAGCGGCCAGGCCGAATGGGTCAGCGAGGAAGCGACGCTCGATGTGGGCGCGCTGGCCGACCTGCCCGACGGCAGCCAGTACCTGTCCGCCGTCGTTCCCGGCAGCGTGTGGAAGATCGTCGTGCCGCCCGGCGCCGCCGTGCGCGAGGGCGAGACGCTGGCGATCTTCGAATCGATGAAGATGGAAATCCCCGTCGTCGCCACCGCCGACGGCGTGCTGGACGAATGGCTCGTCGCCGAGGGCAAGCCCGTCGCCGCCGGCCAGCGCATCGCCGTCTTCACTGCATCCTGAATCCGAACTACCCAACACAAGGAGTCCCGCATGTACGACAAGAAGATCGCTCTCGCCATCGCCACGCTGCTGCTGGCAGGCACCGCGCAAGCCGACGACGCGCCCGCGTTCACCGGCCACGTGGACCTGGTCAGCAAATACATCCTGCGCGGCGTCAGCTCGACCTATGGGCCCGGCCTGCCGGGCCTGGGCAACGCCGGCGCCGACGCCCCCGAGTCGGACCAGCCCGCGCTGCAATGGGGCGTCGACTGGAACGATTCGTCCGGCTTCTTCCTCGGCTACTGGGCGTCGCAGATCAACTACTCGTACAAACGCCTGGGCGAGTCGTATGCCGATCGCAGCATCGCGGACTTCCAGCACAAGAAATCGATCGAGAACGACTTCTACGGCGGCTACAACGGCAAGGTGGGCGACATCGGCTACACGGTCGGCCTGACGGGCTATTACTACGTCAACGGCGAGCACGCCAACGCGTTCGAGACCAAGCTTGGCGCCAGCTACGGCCCGTTCAGCGTGACGGCGCAGACCCTGCTCAAGGACGTCGTCTGGGGCAACCGGGGCGACACCTACTGGACCTTGACCGCGAGCCAGCCGCTCCCGCACGACATCACCCTCTCCGCCACCCTCGGCTTCTACACGTACCACAAGGAAGGCCGCTACCTGGGCACGGTCGACACGCTGACCGGCACGCGCTGCGCGGCCGGCGCGAGCTTCATCGTCAACGGCTGCTTCGCGGGCGGCGCGCCGTCGTCGGGCGGGTGGCGCCACCTGACCGTCGGCTTCACGCAGCCGCTCGGCGCCGGTTTTACCTGGGGCCTGCAAGGCCTCCTCGGCGGCGACAACCGCTACGGCGTCAAGCAGGGCAACCGCCTGCTGGCCACCCTCGGCTACGCCTTCTGATCCTTTTACGCGAGACATCATGACGATCACCGACATCCACGCCGACTACCTGAGCGGCGCATCGACGCCCAGCCGCTGCATCGAGCAGGTACTGGCCCGCATCGCCGCCGCGGACCGCCCCGAGATCTGGATCAGCCGCGTGGACGACGCCGCGCTGCGCGCGCAGGCCCGCGCGCTCGACGCCATGCTGGCGGCCGAAGGCGCTGCCGCGCTGGCGCGCCTGCCGCTGCTGGGCATCCCGTTCGCCGTCAAGGACAACATCGACGTGACCGGCATGCCCACCACGGCCGCCTGCCCCGCCTACGCCTACGTGCCGGACGAATCCGCGCCGGTAGTGCAACGACTCCTTGCGGCCGGCGCCCTGCTGGTCGGGAAGACGAACCTGGACCAGTTCGCGACGGGCCTCGTCGGCACACGTTCGCCGTACGGCGCAGTGCGCAACGCGGTCGATCCGGCCTATGTGTCGGGCGGCTCGAGTTCCGGCTCCGCCGTCGCCGTGGCGCTGGGGATGGCCGCGTTCGCGCTCGGCACGGATACCGCCGGATCCGGCCGCGTGCCGGCGGGCCTGAATGGCATCGTCGGGCTGAAGCCCACGCGCGGGCTGCTCTCGACGCGCGGCGTGATGCCGGCATGCCGCACGCTCGATTGCGTCTCCGTGTTCGCGGCGGACGTGGCCGACGCGTGGAAGGTGGTGCAGGCGGCGGCCGGGTACGACGCGCGCGACCCGTATTCGCGCCGCATTGCGCCGCAGGGCGTGCGCCGGCGCGGCTATCGCATCGCCGTGCCCGCGCAGCTGGAATTCTTCGGCGACATCGCCGCGCAAGCCGCCTTCGAGGCGACCCTGGCACGCCTGCGCGACCTCCCCGGCTGCACGTTCGGCACGGTCGACTACACGCCGTTCCGCGACGCCGCCGCCCTGCTGTACCAGGGCCCGTGGGTCGCGGAGCGCCACGCCGCCGTCGGCGCCTTCATCGACGCGCAGCCGGACGCCGCGCATCCGGTAGTCGCAGGCATCATCGGGCAGGCCCGGGAATACGATGCGACCGATGCGTTCATGGGCCAGTACCGGCTGGCGGCGCTGCGCCGTGCGGCCGAGGACAGCCTCGCGGGCTACGACTTCCTGCTGGTGCCCACCACGCCGACCATGCCGCGCATCGCCGACGTGCTGGCGCGCCCCGTGGAACTGAATGCGCAACTGGGGTATTACACGAACTTCGTGAACTTCTTCGACATGGCCGCGCTGGCCGTGCCGGGGGTTTCCCGTGCGGACGGCCTGCCGGCGGGCGTCACACTAATCGGCGCCGCCGGCAGCGACCACCTACTGGCGACGGCGGTCGCGGCGCTGCTCGGCGGCGCGGAAGCCGATGCGCTGGCTGCAGATCCCCTGCCGTTCGCCGAACCGACAGTACAGGTGGCCGTCGTCGGCGCGCACCTGGCGGGCCAGCCGCTGAACTGGCAGTTGCTGGAACGGGGCGCGCGCAAGGTGGCGGCCACGCACACGGCGCCGCACTACCGCCTGTTCGCGCTGCCGGGCACGACGCCGCCCAAGCCGGGCCTCGCGCGGGTCGACCGCGACGGCGCGGCGATCGAGGTGGAAGTGTGGGAACTGCCGCTGCGCCGCTTCGGCGAATTCGTGGCCGAGATCCCGGCGCCGCTGGGCATCGGCTCGCTCGAACTGGCGGACGGGCGCTGGGTCAAGGGCTTCATCTGCGAACCGGCCGGCATCGCCGACGCCACCGACATCAGCATGTTCGGCGGCTGGCGCGCGTACCTGACCCGCCGCGCGGCCTGACCATCGGGGCCCAGGACCCCGGCTTTTGGAAATTTCCCAAATTCGGGGTCAGAGCACATCAAATTCGGGGTCAGAGCACATTATTTTTTGGCGTTTTCATCAACGCCTGCCTTTCCCTGGCTACGTGCTGGCAACGTCGTCCAAATCGACGACTCGCCTTCAGAAAATGTGCTCTGACCCCGAATCCATGAATCGACGACTCGCCTTCAGAAAATGTGCTCTGACCCCGAATCCATGACCTCGAGTCTGTCCGGGCATCAAGACTGTCCGCACTGTCCGTCCACACCGGCCCCGGACAGTCGCGGACGCGACCGTATCCGCTGTCCACGCCAATAAAATCAATGACTTAGCGGCTGGCACGGATCATGCAAATACGACACTGTCCACAACCCGTGTCCACATCATGATCCGCGATACCTCACAACAAGACGCCGTCATTGCCCCGCCCCCGGGCCACAAGCTGAAGCGCCGCGCGCTCTGGGTCGGCAGCGCCGTCCTCGTGGCCGCCCTGTGCGCCGGCCTCGTGTCGACATGGCGCGGCAGCGAGGCGTCCGTCAGCGCGTCGCGCCTGCGCATCGCCGAGGTCACGCGCGGCACGCTCGTGCGCGACGCCTCCGTCAACGGCCGCGTCGTCGCCGCCGTCAGCCCGACCCTGTATGCCAAGGCCCCCGCCACCGTCAACCTGAAGGTCGCGGCCGGCGACACCGTCAAGAAGGGGCAGGTGCTGGCCGTGCTCGAATCGCCCGACCTGGCGGACGTGCTGAAACGCGAGACGTCCGCCTACGAAGGCCTGAAGGCCGAGGTGGCACGCCAGCAGATCCTGTCGCGCAAGCAGAAGCTGCTGGCGCAGAAGGAGGCCGACACCGCCGAGATCGACCGCCTGTCCGCCCAGCGCACCCTGGAGCGCTACGACAGCGTGGGCCAGTTCGGCGTCATCGCCAAGATCGATTACCAGAAGGCGAAGGACGCGCTGGAGTCCGCACAGATCCGCGCGAAGCACGCGACGCAGGCGGCGAGCCTGGAAAGCGAGGATGTCGCGCTCGCGATCAAGACGAAGCTGAACGACCTGGAACGCGCGCGCCTGTCGATGGAAGAAGCGCAGCGCCGCGTCGACGAGCTGACCGTGCGCGCGCCCGTCGACGGCTTCATCGGCACCCTGAACGTGCAGGACCGCATGGTCGTCGCCGCGAACGCGCCGCTGATGACGCTCGTCGACCTGTCGAAGCTCGAGGTCGAGATCGAAGTGCCGGAGACGTATGCGGCCGACCTGGGCCTGGGCATGAACGCCGAGGTCACGCTGCCCTCGGGCACCGCGACGGGCAAGCTGTCAGCGCTGTCGCCGGAAGTCGTCAAGAGCATGGTGCTGGCGCGCGTGCGCTTCGACGGCGAACAGCCGAAGGGCCTGCGCCAGAGCCAGCGCGTGACGGCGCGCCTGCTCATCGAGGAACGCCCGAACGTGCTGATGGTGGCGCGCGGCCCGTTCGTCGAGAGCGAGGGCGGACGCTATGCCTACGTCGTGCGCGACGGGATCGCCACGCGCACGCCGATCCGCATGGGCGCCACCAGCATGTCGGCCGTCGAAATCGTGTCGGGCCTGAAGCTGGGCGACAAGGTCGTCGTCGCCGGCACCGACGCATTCAATAACGCGAACCGCATCTCGATCAACCAGTAACCAACCAAAGGATCCGCCATGCTGCGCATGACCAATCTCTCCAAGGTATACCGCACCCACATGATCGAGACGCACGCGCTGCGCGGCTTCGAGATCGAAGTCCGCGAAGGCGAGTTCGTCACCGTGACCGGTCCGTCCGGCTCGGGCAAGACGAGCTTCCTCAACATCGCCGGCCTGCTCGAGGAATTCACGTCCGGCGAATACATCCTCGACGGCGTCAACGTGAAGGGGCTGGACGACAACGCCCGCTCGCGCCTGCGCAACGAAAAGCTGGGCTTCATCTTCCAGGGTTTCAACCTGATCCCCGACCTGAACCTGTACGACAACGTCGACGTCCCGCTGCGCTACCGCGGCTTCAACGCGGCCGAGCGCAAGAAGCGCATCGAGGACGCCCTGGCGAAAGTCGGCCTGGCATCGCGCATGAAGCATTATCCGGCCGAGCTGTCCGGCGGCCAGCAGCAGCGCGTGGCCATCGCGCGCGCGCTCGCGGGCTCGCCGAAACTGCTGCTGGCGGACGAACCGACCGGCAACCTCGATACGCAGATGGCGCGCGGCGTGATGGAACTGCTGGAAGAAATCAACGCGACCGGCACGACGATCCTGATGGTCACGCACGATCCGGAACTGGCGGTGCGCACCACGCGCAACGTGCACATCATCGACGGCCAGGTGTCCGACCTCGTGCGCCGCGGCCCGACCCTCGTCGACACGAAATCCGCCACGGTTACCGCATAAGGAGCGCACCATGTTCGGCTATTACTTCAGGCTCGGCGTGCGCAGCCTGCGCCGCAACCCCGCCCTCACCGCGCTGATGGTGCTGACGCTGGCCGTCGGCGTGGCAGCGAGCGTGTCCACGCTGACGATCCTGCACATGATGTCGAGCGACCCGATCCCGCAGAAGAGCACCCGGCTGTTCGTGCCGCTGATCGACCCGGGCCCGGTGAAAGGCTATACGCCGGGCGAACGGCCGGAGGACATCCAGATCACCTACCAGGACGCGATGAACATGCTCAAGAGCGGCCAGGGCGTGCGCCGCACGGCGCTGTACGGCGTCGAAGCGTCGGTCGAGCCGCCGCGGCGCGAGATCGCCCCGTTCAACATGGGCGGCCTGGCGCCAACGCGCGACTTTTTCGCCATGTTCGACGTGCCGTTCGACTATGGTCAGCCGTGGACCGAGGCGGACGAGGCGCGCGCTGCCGACGTCGTGGTGCTGAGCCGCGCGATGGCGGACAAGCTGTTCGGCGACGTCAACCCGGTCGGCCAGCGCCTGAACCTGATGGGCTTTCCGTTCACCGTCGTCGGCGTTGCCGCCAAGTGGAAGATGCTGCCGCGCGTCTACCTCCTCCAAGGCGGATCGCCCTACGTCACGGGCGAGGAGTTCTTCATTCCGCTACCGACCGCCATCCGCCACGAAACCCAGCACCGCGGCGGCATGAGTTGCTCCTCGAACGTCGGGCCGGGCTTCGCCGCGCGCCTCGCGTCCGACTGCACGTGGATCACCGCGTGGTTCGAAACCGCGTCGTCCGGCGACCGCGGCGACCTGCAATCCTGGCTCGACAGCTACGCGGCCGAACAGCGCAAGCTGGGCCGCCTGACGCGCAACGCGCCGAACCAGCTGTTCGATGCCCTGGGCTGGATGGAGTACACGCACGTCGTCGGCAAGGACAGCCAGTTGCAGACCTGGCTGTCCTTCGGCTTCCTCGCGCTGTGCCTCGTGAACACCATCGGCCTGTTGCTGGCCAAGTTTTCCGTGCGCGCCACCGAGATCGGCGTGCGGCGCGCATTGGGCGCCTCACGCACCGAGATCTTCCGCCAGTTCCTGATCGAGACCGCCGTCGTGGGACTCGTCGGCGGCGTGCTCGGCCTGCTCCTCGCGTTCGGCGCGCTGGCCCTGATCCGCATGTCGAGCGATTCGATGGCTGCCGTCGCCCACATGGATTGGGAAATGCTGGGACTGACCTTCGTGATCTCGGTCGGCGCCGCCATCCTCGCCGGCCTGCTGCCGACCTGGCGCGCGTGCCAGGTCACGCCGGCGATCCAGCTCAAATCGCAATAACGGCCCAAGGAGAACGCCATGGAATTCCGTCCCATCCTGTCCGCGCTGCTGCGCAACAAGACCGGCCCCCTGCTGGTCGCGCTGCAGGTCGCACTCAGCCTGGCGATCCTCGCCAACGCCGTGCACATCGTGAACGAGCGGCGCGCCGTCATGTCGCGTCCGTCCGGCCTCGCCGACGAGCACGCGGTGTTCCACATCGCCGTGCGCACGCTCAGCAACGCCACGCCGGAGCAGCAGCTGGCCGACATCAGACGCCAGACCGAGGTCCTGCGCGCCGTCCCCGGCGTGGTCGCCGCGGCCCAGGTCAGCCAGGTGCCGATGTCGCGCAGCGGCAGCAACACCAGCATCGTGCTCGACCCGCGCCAGGAGCGGTCCAGTACCGACATATCGACCTATGTGTCCGGCGATTCGCTCATCAAGACGTTCGGCCTCACGCTCGTCGAGGGCCGCGATTTCCAGCCGCAGGAACTCGTCGACGTGAACGAGCGCACGGAGGACGTGTATCCGCCGGGCGTCATCATCACGAAGCCGACGGCCGACAAGCTGTGGCCGGGCACGAGCGCGATCGGCAAGACGATCTACTTCGGCGTCGGCGCCGACGCGCATCCGGCGCGCATCATCGGCGTGGTCGAGAACCTGATCAGCGCGCACGCCGAGACCAGGGAACGCGGCATGCATTCCGTGCTGATCCCCCAGCGCCAGTACGGCGGCGGCCGCGGCACGCTGTATGCCGTGCGCACGGAGCAGGGCCAGCGCGACCGCGTGATGAAGGAGGCGGAGGCGGCGCTGCGCAAGTCGTCGGCCACGCCGATGATCATGGAGCTCGGGACCACCGACGACGACCGCAAGAACCGCTACCGCGGCGACGCCGCGCTGCAGTGGATGCTGATCACCGTGAGCGCGCTGCTCGTGCTGATCACCTGTTCCGGCATCGTCGGCATGGCCAGCCTGTGGGTCACGCAGCGCCGCAAGCAGATCGGCGTGCGGCGCGCGCTGGGCGCGAAGAAGACCGACATCCTGCGCTACTTCATCACGGAGAACTTCATGATCACGAGCGCCGGCGTGTTCGGCGGCGTGGCGCTGGGCCTCGCGCTGAACCAGCTCCTCGTCAGCAAGCTGGAGATGGCGCGCCTGCCGGCCGGCTATCTCGTGTTCGGCGCCCTCGGCTTCTGGCTGCTGGGCGTGGCGGCGGCCTACGGTCCGGCGTGGCGCGCGGCCAGCATTTCGCCGGCCACCGCGACGCGCAGCGTGTGACCCGGCAGTGATATGCTAGCGGGCATGCCTACCGTATTGATCATCGATGACAACGCCGCCGTCGGCATCGCGCTCGACGTCCTGTTTTCGCTGCACGACATCGCCTCGCTGCGCGCCGCCTCGCCCGAGGAAGGTCTCGCCCTCCTCGCGCGCGAACAAGTCGATCTCGTCATCCAGGACATGAACTTCACGGCCGACACCACCTCGGGCGAGGAAGGGGTGGCACTGTTCCGCGAGATACGCAAGCTGTATCCGGACCTGCCGGTGATCCTGCTGACGGCGTGGACGCACCTGGACGCGGCCGTCGACCTGATCAAGGCCGGCGCCGCCGATTACCTGTCGAAGCCGTGGAACGACGACCGCCTGCTCGCGACGGTGACGAACCTCATCGAACTGGGACAGGCCAACCGCGCGCTGGGCCAGCGCCTGCAGCGCGAACGCCGCGCGCGGCGCGAACTGGAACAGCAGTTCGACCTGCGCGGCCTCGTGTGGGCCGACCCGGCCACGGAGCGCGTGCTGAGCCTCGCCTGCCAAGTGGCGCGCGCCGACGTGCCGGTCCTGATCACGGGGCCGAACGGCACGGGCAAGGAACGCATCGCCGAAATCATCCAGGCGAATTCGATGGTCCGCGACGGCCCGTTCGTGGTGCTGAACTGCGGCGCGCTGCCGTCGGAACTGATCGAGGCGGAGCTGTTCGGCGCCGACGCTGGCGCGTACACGGGCGCGTCGAAGGCGCGCGAAGGCAAGTTCGAGGCGGCCGACGGCGGCACCTTGTTCCTCGACGAGATCGGCAACCTGCCGCTGGCCGGGCAGATGAAACTCCTGCGCGTGCTGGAGACCGGGCGCTTCGAGCGCCTCGGCTCCAACCGCGAGCGCCAGGTGAAGGTGCGCGTGATCAGCGCGACGAACGCGGACCTCGCGGCGATGATCCGCGCCGGCACCTTCCGCGAAGATTTGTATTACCGCCTGAACGTGATCGAACTGAAGCTGCCGGCGCTGGCCGCGCGTCCCGGCGACATTCTGCCGCTGGCGCACGGCTTCCTCCCGCGCGGCAAGACCCTGCATCCGGGTGCGGAAGCCGCCCTGCTCGCGCACAACTGGCCGGGCAATGTGCGCGAACTGAAGAACGTGATGGCGCGCGCGAACCTGCTGGCCCAGGGCGACGTGATCAAGCCGCCCGACCTCGGCCTGCCGCTACCGGCCCATGCCGCGCTGGACGCGGAACCGGACCGCGAGGCGATCACGCAGGCGCTCGCGCGCGCGGGCGGCGTGATCGCGCAGGCGGCCGCGGAACTGGGCTTGTCGCGCCAGGCCCTGTATCGTCGCATGGAGCGGCTCGGCATCGCCCGCGCCGCATGAAATTCCGGCTGTCGCTCGTCACGCGCTGGTCGGCCCTCGTCGGCACGCTGCTGGCGGTGGGGATCATCATCGCGCTGGCGCTCGACCATCTGCTGCCGGGCCGTCCGCTCGCCGTGCTGGGCATCTGCCTGCTGTGCGTCGTGCCGATTTCCATCATCACCCTGCGCTCGCAGGTGCAGCCGATCCTGTCGCTGTTCCGTGCGCTGGAGGGCACGGTCACCAGCTACCGCGACGGCGATTTTTCGTTCAGCCTGCACTGGCCGCAGAACGACGAACTGTCGGACCTCATCGCCGCCCACAACGCGCTGGGCGAAGTGCTGCGCGAGCAGAGACTGGACCTCGTGCAGCGCGAACTGCTGCTCGACACGATGGTGCAGAACACGCCCGTCGCCATGCTGCTCGTGACGGAGCCGCCGGGCGCCGCCGGCCGTGTCATCGTCTACGCGAACGTGGCGGCGCGCCAGCTGCTGTTCGAGGGCCATAAGCTGGAAGGCCACGCGTTGCACGACGTGCTGCAAAAGACGCCGGCCCTCGTGGAAGCGCTGGCGCGCGGCGGCGACGGCCTGTTCACGGCCGGCGACGGCGAAGAGGAAGAGGTCTACCACCTCGCCCGCCGCAACTTCAGCCTGAACGGCCGGCGCCACGAACTGCTGCTGCTGCGCCAGCTGACGGCCGAACTGCGGCGCCAGGAAGTGCAGACGTGGAAAAAAGTCATCCGCGTCATCAGCCACGAATTGAACAATTCGCTGGCCCCGCTCGCATCGCTCGCCCACTCCGGCACGGAGCTCGTGCGGCGCGGCCAGACGGAGCGCCTGCCGCAGATCCTGCAGACCATCGGCGAACGCACGCGCCACCTGGAGAGCTTCATCCTCGGCTACGCGCGCTTCGCCAAGCTGCCGGCGCCGCGCCTGGAGACGATCGCGTGGGCCGATTTCGTGGCCGGCCTCGCGGGCCAGGTGGCGTTCCGCCTCGGCGGCGAACTGCCGGAATCTCCGGCACACATCGACCGCGCGCAGATGGAGCAGGCGCTCCTCAACCTGCTGAAGAACGCGCACGAATCCGGCTCGCGCCCGGAAGATGTCGAGCTGCACGTACGGCGCGTGCAGGACGTGGTCCGCATCGACGTATTCGACCGCGGCACCGGGATGAACGACGCCGTGCTGACGAACGCCCTCGTCCCGTTCTACTCGACGAAGCGCAGCGGCACGGGTCTCGGGCTGGCGCTGGCGCGCGAAATCGCCGAAGCCCACGGCGGCCGCATCACCCTCGGCAACCGCGAGGGCGGCGGCCTGGCCGTCACCCTGATCCTGCCCGCCTGAACTCGACACTTCGGATTCAGACCCCGGTTTTAGGCAATTGCTCAGATTCGGGGTCAGGTCCCTTTTTTCCGACGCCATTCCGCCGGTTGAACGCCGTTCCGCGTACTTACCCGCACAATAGGCGAGGTTGAGCGCAACGACCATTTATAATGTGCTCTGACCCCGAATTTGCCGCGAAAGCGCACGATCGTGCGATACTCCCGGTTTCGTCGACGTTGGAGTACGCGAGGAATGATCCGACTACCTTTGTTTTGCATGACCGCGCTGGCGCTGTTGGCCGGCTGCGTCCAGTCTCCTGCCACCCGTACGGCCTCTGCGCCCGCGCAGCCGCAGCAACCGCCGCAGCAGCAGGTGCCGGGCCAGCATTGCGCGCCGCCCGCCTATCCGCAGGAAGCGCTGCAGGCGCGCATGAGCGGCGTGTCGATGATGGCCTTCCTGGTCGGCAGCGACGGCACCGTGCGCGAATCGCGCCTGCTCAAGTCGAGCGGTTACGCGATCCTCGACCACGCCGCGGAAGCCGCGCTCCGGCTGTGCCGCTTCAAGCCCACGCTGAAGAACGGCCATACGGTCGCGGCGTGGCAGCCCGTCCAGTACGCGTGGTCGCTGCCGTAATGACCAACGCCAGGGATCCCCGCTTCGCCCGGCCCGGCCACCCGCCGGCCACGATCACCGAATTCGAAGGCGTGCGCTCGCTGCACCTCGGCACCTCGTGGGTGCAGGGCGCGATGCGGCTGGCGCGGCCCGACGCGATCGAGCTGGAATACGTCCAGATGATGATGATGTGGATGCTGTTCCTGCCGAATCCGCGCCGCATCGTGCAGCTGGGCCTCGGCAGCGCCGCGCTGACCAAGTTCTCCCACCTGCGCTTTCCGCAGGCGCGCGTGACGGCCGTCGAGCTGAATCCGAACGTCATCGCCATCTGCCGCGAACACTTCGGCCTGCCGTCCGACGACGACCGCCTGGACGTGCGCGAGATGGATGCGCTGGACTTCGTGATGGACGAGGCCAATCACGGCACCGTGGACGTGCTGCAGGTCGACCTGTACGACGAGGAAGCGCGCGGCCCCGTGCTCGATACGCCCGAGTTCTACGCCGCGTGCGCCGCCTGCCTGAAGAGCGGGGGCGTCATGACCGCCAACGTGTTCGGCGATTTTTCCAACTACGACAAGAACCTCGATGCGATGCGCGACGCGTTCGACGCCGTCGTCTGGCTGCCCGAGGTCCACGACGCCAACATCGTCGTCGTCGCGTTCAAGGACGCGCCGCAGATCGACTTCGCCGTGCTGTACGAACGCGCGGCCGACATCAAGCGCCGCTACAACCTGCCGGCCAAGAGCTGGGTCAACGGGTTGAAGGAGTGGATGCGCGACCACGCCGGCTGATCGTGCGCCGGCCCCAGCCCCGCTCGGGCTAGCATGGGGCATGGCCACCGACATCTCGCTCCTGCGCACCGCGCGCCTGCAACTGGTCGTCCCGGCAGCCCGCCACGCGGGGGCATTCGCGGCCCTGCATGCGGACCCGTACACGATGCGCTACATCGGCCAGGGCCGCCCGCTCGACCGGACCGACGCCTGGCTGCACCTCGCCATGCTGATCGGGCACTGGCAGATGCGCGGCTACGGCGCGTGGATGCTCGAAGATCCCGCCGACGGCAGCTTCGTCGGCCGCGTCGGCCTGTTCCATCCGGCCGGGTGGGACGAAGCGGAACTGGGCTGGATGATCGTGCCCGCGCTGCGCGGCCGCGGTCTCGCCACGGAAGCGGCGCGGGCCGTGCGCGACGTCGCGTTCGGCACGCTGGGCATGACGTCGTTGATCAGCCTGATCAAGCCCGGCAACGAAGCGTCGCGCCGCGTCGCATTGAAAGCCGGGGCCAACGCCGCCGAGACCGTCAGCTTCCCGGACGGTCCCCTGCAGACCTACCGCTACCGCAAATAGTTCCGTCATGCGCGGCGCATACGACTGAGCCAGCGCAACTCAACCAAAAGTGTAATGGGCATTGTCATGAGACGTCATCGACGATTCTGATGAGGCTCAAGCATGAACGTGTTAATGGTTGGCGCCGGCAATGCCGGCTGCGCGCTCGGGGCCCTGCTGGCGCTGGATGGTCACCGTGTCGCCCTGCTCAAGACGTCGCGCGCGCTGCATGACGAGAACTTCGACGCGGTCGCCGCAACGCGCACGATCACGGTGCACGGCAAGGCCGGCGACGGCGCACCGCGCACGGCCGCGCTGGCGCTCGCCACGCGCGATCCGGACGAAGCCTTCGGCATCGCGCCCGACGCCGTCGTCGTCACCACGCAGACGCAGTGCCATCCGCACGTCGCCGCGCTGATCGGCCCCCGGCTCGACGGCCGCCCGCTCGTGCTGCTGACGCCCGGCTACCTGGGGTCGTTCCACTTCCTGCCCTGGCAGTCCCGCGCCGGGTTCCTGCTGGCGGAAGGCGAAAGCCTGCCGTACGACGCACGCCTCGTCGCGCCGGGCACCGTCGACATCCTGTTCCGCAACGTGCGCAACGCGCTGGCCTTCGTGCCGCGGGCCCGCGCGGCCGAGGGCCTGGCCCGCGCGGCCCGTTTGTTCCCGACGTATGTCGCGACCCGCACCAACGTGGTCGAATCCGCGCTGCACAATCCGAACCTCGTCGTGCACACGATCGGCACGCTGCTCTCGGCCAGCCGCATCGAATACGCGGAAGGCGAATTCTGGATGTACCGCGAAGCGTTCACGCCCTCGGTCCTGCGCCTGCTGGCGCGGCTCGACGCGGAAAAGAACGCCGTCATCGCGGCCACGGGTGGCCAGCCGTCGCCGTATTTCGACGAGTGCCGCTTCCGCAACGCCGACGACCTGGACGAACCCGCGCTGGCCGTGTTCCGCCGCTACGCGCGGGAAGGGGGCCCGAAAGGACCGGCCAGCATGGAGACGCGCTTCATCACGGAAGACGTGCCGATGGGCCTCGCCCTGCTGTCCTCGATCGGCCGCCTGATGGACGTGCCGACACCGGTGGCGGATGCGCTGATCGTGATCGCCGAAGGCCTGCTCGACCGCGATTTCCGCAGCGAACCCGAGGCGCGCACCCTGGCGAGCCTCGGGCTGGGCGATGCGTCGGCGGCCGACTTCCGCCGCCTGCTCGATGCTTGAGCGCGCCGCCCTGTACGGCTGGCTGGCGCACCGCTACTACGCGTGGCGCCCGTATCTTCCGGCCCGCCTGCTGTACCACCCGGACTATTTCCGCCTGCGCGCGCTGCTCGCCGGCGACGCCGCGGCCATCGATGCGCTCGCGCGGCGCCGCCTGCGCCGCATCCTCGTGCACGCGCTCGCGCACGTGCCGCACTACCGCCGCACCGTGCGGCTCGGCGTCGCCGAGGCGGCGCACGAACCGCTCGCCGAGGTGCTGGCCGCCTTTCCCTGGCTGACCAAGGACGAGGTGATGGCGCGGCAGCGCGACTTCCTCGACAGCCGCCTCGACCCGCGCCGGCTGCTGTACGCGACGAGCGGCGGCTCGTCCGGCCAGGGCATCGGCATGTGGCGCAACAAGCGCCTGGCCGACATCGAAAAAGCCTTCTTCGCGCACGAGTGGGGGCGCTTCGGCTTCTCGTTCGACAAATCGCGCATCCTGCGCATCGGCGCCGACGCACGCCGCCTCGCGCACGAGCCGCCGGTGCGTGTGGCGGGCAACCGCCTGATGCTGTCGCCCTACCACGTCGGCGCCGCGCACCGCGCCGCCATCCTCGCGGCCATCAACCGCTTCCGCCCGGACTACGTGCACGCGTATCCCAGCTCCGCGGCCGCGCTGGCCGAACTGCTCGATCCCGGCGACCTCGATGTCCGCGTGCGCGCCGTGCTGCTGGCGTCCGAGCCCGTCACGCCCGCGCAACTGGCGGCGCTGCGCCGGCTATTCGATTGTCCCGTCTCGCTCAACTACGGCCTGTCGGAACGCACGAACCTGGCCTTCGCCACATGCACCGGGCTTGCGGGCGCGGACTATCGCTTCCAGCCCCTGTACGGCTGGTCGGAAAACCGCTGGGACGGCGAGCGCGCGGAAATCGTCGGCACCTCGCTGTGGAACGACGTGATGCCGCTGATCCGCTACCGCACGGGCGACTACGGCGTGATCGAGGCGGGCGGCCGCTGCGCCGCCATCGACGGGCGCGCGCAGGAATTCCTGGTCGACCGCGCGGGCAACCGCATCCCCGGCCTCTCCATCGTCATCGACGAAGTCACGTGGGACGTCGTGCGCCTGTACCAGGTGCGCCAGCGGCGTCCCGGCGAGATCGTCCTCGCGGTGGTGGGACGCCACGGCCCGCTCGACGCCGCCCAGCGCGCCTTCCTGCTCGACGCCCAGCGGCGCCGCTGGGGCGACCGGTTCGACATCACCTTGCAGGAAGAAAGCGACATCCCGCTGGCACCGAACGGCAAGCGCAAGCTGGTGGTCAGCGCGCCGGGTGCGTGAGCGGCAGGGCTGGCGCGGGCATCGCCTCGCGCCACCAGTCGGCGCCCTCCTGCGGCTGCGCGAGCGCGAGGCGCTCGCCCATCATCGGCGTCGCCAGCTTCACGCCGGCCGCGCGCGCAAGATCGGCGATGCGCTCGAACGGCTCGTACCACGGATGCAGCGCCAGGTCGAACGTGCCGTTGTGGACCGGGACCAGCCAGCGCCCGCGCAGGTCCAGGTGCGCCTGCAGCGTCTCCTCGGGCAGCATGTGCACCTCGGGCCACATCGCGTTGTAGGCGCCGTTTTCGACGAACGTCACGTCGAACGGGCCGAAACGCTCGCCGATGGTCTTGAAGTCGTCGTGGTAACCCGTGTCCCCGCTGAAGAACAGCTTCAGTCCCGCCGCTTCGATCACCCACGACACCCACAACGTGCGGTCGCCGTCGCTCAAGCTCCGGCCGGAAAAATGCCGCGACGGCGCCGCCGTCAGGCGCAGGCCCTCGACATCGGTCGACTGCCACCAGTCGAGCTGGCGCACCTTCGCCGGATCGACGCCCCAGCGGACGATGCGGTCGCCCACGCCGAGCGGCGCGATGAACTGGTCGGCCTTGGGAATCAGGCGCTTGATGCTGTCGTAATCCAGATGGTCGTAATGGTCGTGCGACAGGATCACGCCGGCCAGCCGCGGCAGCGCCTCGATGCCGATCGGCGGCGCGTGAAAACGCTTCGGACCGGCCCATTGCACCGGCGCCGCGCGCTCGGAAAACACGGGATCCGTGAGCCAGTAGCGGCCGGCGAGCTTGAACAGCATCGTCGAATGGCCCAGGCGCCACAGGCTCGCGTCGGGCGCGGATTCGATGTCGGCCCTTGTCACCGGCTGCACGGGCAGCGGCTGGTCGGGCACCGCCGTCTTCGGCTTCGTCGTCGACACTTTCCAGAACAGCGCCAGCATCTCCATGATGCCCTGGCGGCGGCGCGGGACGACGTTGCGGAAACGGCCGTCCGGGTGACGTGGGGCGTTGGTGGATTCAGGCATGGCGGAGATGGATCGAAAGACGATGAACGATCATCGCACGTTCGGGAAATTCATGCCGGCTCACCTCCGTTCGCGCCACCACAGCGAGAGCATGGCCAGCGCGAACACGACGCCGAACGGCCACACGGGCATCGGCCGCGTGCCCGGTGCGACCGGCGCCGGCGTGCGCGCCGCATACTGCGCAGTCGCCGCACGGCGTTCGCTGCGTTGCCACAATGGCCAGTCGCCCGGCGCATACACGTACACCTGGCCGTCGTTCGTGCCCGTCTGCAGATGCAACCAGCCGCTGGCCGCCGGCCACACGGCCACGCAGGCGGCGTCCACGTGTTCCGGGCGGCGCTGCCAGGCGAGCGTCTGTTTCAACTCAGCGATGGTCGCGGTGCCGCTCACGCCGCGCGCGCAGACTGCCAGGCGCCGGTGCGGCAGCGGCATCTCCTCCGGATCGAGCCACGCGACGTCCGCGCGGCGCTGCACGCGCAGGCGGTCGAGAACGTCCTGCCACCACAGCGCCAGCTGGCGCGGTTGCGCGATCGCATGACGGTGCCAGTCGCCCACGCCCAGCCAGGCGATGCGGCCGTCTTTCCAGTCGCGCGTCCACAGGCCGTCCTTGCCGATCCACTCGCCGGCGCGGTCGCCGTTCGGATTCAGGCCGGCGGACGCCATCGGCAGCACCGTGCCGATGGTCTTGTTGGCCGGCTGCGGCGCCAGCGGCAATTGCACGCTGCGCGCCCACGTACTCGCATCGCGCGCATTCGCGCCCAGCACGAGCAGCCGCGTACCGCCGGCCACGCGCGCGAGCAGCGCATCGCCGGAGGCGGCGCCGGCCCGTTCGAACCAGGCCGCGTCGACGATCTCCAGCTCGGGCTTGTCCATTTCCGCGCGCGCCGTCTCCGCACGTTCCAGTCCTTTGCCCAGTTCGACCTGCCAGTCGATGACCGCGCCGCTGGCCGCGAGCAGGTCGTCCAGCACGCGCAGGTCGAACGACGGCGCGCCGAACCGGCCGCGCACCTGCAGCGGCGCGGGATCCGTCACCGTGAACGGCACGGGGCCTTCATCGACGACCTTGCCCGCGGCGTCGAGCAGGCGCGCCTTCAGCACGAGCCGTTCCGCGACGGGCGGCAGCCATTGCACGGCGAGGTCGGTGTCGCCTTTCGCTTCGGCCAGTACTTGCCCGTTTTCCGCCAGCAGTTGCAGCCGGCCGGGCGCGGACCACGAACGGTGCACCCTCAGCGTAAACACGCGGCCCAGCGCGATCGTGCGCGGGAAGTCGAGATCGATCGCCGGGGTGTCGGGCTTGTTCCAGTCGAGCGGACGGGCCGGCAGGTCGTCCCACTCGGCCGCACGCAGACCGTCGCCGGCCAGGCGCAAGGTGCGCACGCCAGCCAGGGTGCGCGGCGGGTCGGCCGCATCGACCATCAGCGTGGCTCCCGCCTCCCCCGGCAACGAAAATTCTCCGACCGTGCCGGCCAGCGCGACGCCCGCGACCAGTGCCAGCACGGCATCGATCCAGTGCCGGCGCGCGGCATACGCCAGCGCGGCCAGCACGCCAATGACGACAGCGGCCATGGCAATCATCGCCCGCCTCCTTGCAGCGCTTTCGCGAACGGCGTCTCGACGACGGGCCGCGCCTGCAGCAGCACGGGCGCGTCAAGCACGCCGCCGCGCAGCCACGCGGCCAGTTGCGCACGCGCGGCCGGCTTGCCGTCGGCCACGTCCTGAATCGCCCGCTGCGCCGCGAGCCGCTGCTCGTCGTCCGTGATGCGCTCGCGCACCCAGTCATGCGCCGTGCGGGTCCACAACGCGGGCAGAAGACCGTCGCCGCCGAGCGCCTGCACGAGGTCGCGCAGGTTGGCCGGCACGATCTCCGCGGCGTCAGCCTGCGCCCGCTTGTAGCTGGCCGCGCCGGCCATGTCGCCGCTCATGCGCTTGTCCTCCTTGATCGCCGGCGGGGCGAACGCCGTCTTGTGCAGATAGATGCGTTCCGCCTGCTGCAGCGCCTTGATCGCGTCCAGCGCCTTGAACTCGGGCGGCAGCGCGGTCTTCGGCGTGATGGCGCGCAGCGCCTTTTCCGCGTCCCACATCGCGGACAGCGCGCGCCGCAGCAGTTTTTTCGTCGCGTCGTCGAACAGGGTCGCGTTCTCGACCGAATCGTGCGCGTGGCCGAATTCGTGCAGCACGTCGAGCTTTGCGCCCGGCTTTTCATCATGGTCGTCATCCTTGCCGAACAACGTCGATTCCTCGCCGAGGAACTGGCCGTAGCGGCGGCGCAGCGCGGCCTGGTCGGCGGCGATGCTTTCGCTGCGTTCGCGCACGTCGTCCTCGCGCATCTTCTTCGACCGCATGTCCGCCACCAGCTGCTCCGTGTCGATGATGACCTGGCGCTGGCTGCGCAGGCTTTCCGGCTTGACGAGCGTGGGCAGCGCCGTCGTCTCTTCATCCTGTTCAGACAGAGGCGCGGGCAGGCGCAGCGTGACCGTGGGCGATTGCACCGTGTGCGGCCGCGCCGCGTTGTCGCTGGCACGCACGAAGAAGTACAACTCGTCGCCGGGCTCCATGCCGAGGTCCGTGAGCAGCCAATCGTGGCTCCAGCTGCGCCGGCGCGGGTCGGTCGATGCGGGCAGCGGCAGTTCGCGGTCGCTGAAGCGGATGTTCTCGCCGCTGCCGCGCGCCAGCGTGAGGTGCAGCGTGGCCTGCTGGACGCGGTAGTCGTCGGTGACGGTCACCGCGATGGCCGCGTTCTTCGCATCGCGCGGCAGGTCCTTCGTCATCTCGTTGGGCTGCGTGATCGCGATCTCGGGCGGCTGGTCCGGGATCACCTTCAGCGTGTAGCGCGTGCCGCGCCAGCGCCAGAAGATGGACTCCGTCGCCGTCCAGCGCGCGCACGCCGGTCCCGCGTGCAGGGTCTGGCCGTCGCTCAGTTCGATGGTTTCATCCGCCTTATGTGGGTCGTCGAGGCACCATTCGACCCCGGTCTGCTCGGGCACCTGCGCATCCTTCGGTGTGGACGACGATGGCGCCACGCCCGTGTACGACGGCGGCGCCAGTTTCACGACCAGTCCCGCATGCGTCGTGGGCGCGGTTGCCGGCCGTCCGGCCGCATGCGCGGCAGTGTGCGGACCGGCCGCGTGCGGCAGCAAGGCCGAACCCCACGCCAGCCCCGCGAGCGCGAGATTCGCGAGCAGCCACGTCCCGCCGAACGGCACGTGCGCGGCCACGATGGCGCGCACGCGGCGCGGCGGCAGCGCGGCAGCGATGCGTTTCAGCAGGCGCTCGCGCTGCAGGCGCGCGACCGGCGTCTCCGGTTCCTCCGCCAGCAGCGCGGCGCTGTCTTCCATCTCGGGCACGGCGCCGTCGACCCAGTGCGTCCAGCCATGCGCCACGCGGCGTTGCAGGTGCAGGCCGTCCCACGCGCAGAACGCGGACCACGCCAGCAGGCCGGGACCGGAGCGCAGCAGCAGCCAGGGCAGCGCGCCGACGAACCACAAGCCGGCCCGGCGCAGCAATGCGGTGCGCCACAAGCGGCGTGCGAGATCAACGGCGCCGGACATGGGTCACGATCCTTTCGAGTGCGAACAGGGCGACGAGCGCGAGGCCCAGCCAATGGCGCAGCGCACCGGAGGCCGGTCCGGCCGGCGCGGCGGCGTCCGGTGCGAGTGCCTGTGCGGGCGCCGTGTAGGGTCGTACGCCGAAGTACCGGCGCTGCCACGCGGCGAACAGGGCGCGGGCACCGTCGGCGTCGTGCGGCGGCTCGGCGCGCCACAGCGGTGCGCGCAGGCCGGCCGGCGGCGCGTCGGGCCGGTCCCACACGACGAGTTCCGTACGCGGGCCGGGCGCCGCATCCACGACGATATGCCACGGTCCCTCGGCCGCCGCGAACAGCCGGCGCCAGTCGTCGACGCGGTCGCTGAAGACGGCGACGTGACGCTCGGCCGGTGCGGCAGGCGCCGCCACCGTGCGCAACTCGACGGCGTGACGGAAGCGCGGCAGCACGGCCGGCATGACGGCATCGCCGACGACGACCAGGCGCGCACCCGGTTCGAATTCGCGCTCGTGCGCGTGCAGCCACGTCACGGCGTCGCGATCGGGCAAGGTAATGCGCTGGCCAGCCTCTTTGGCGACGACCGCCGGCGGCGTCCCCGGCACGACCAGCACCGTGTCCCCGCGCCACGCCAGCACGAGGTCGGCCAGCAGCGCGATCAGGACCACCAGCAGCAGGCAGCGCAGCACCAGCAGGATCACGTCGCGCCAGCGCCACACGCGCTGCTGCTTCGGCTCCGCCGCCGGCAGGAAGCGTGCCGAGGCAAGCAAGGCCGTCTTCGTCTGCTCGCGCTTCTGACGGTGCCACAGGATGGGCAGCAGCACGACCGGCAGCGCCCACCACCACAAGCTCATCCCGTTCATGCGCCCCCCGCCCTCCGTAACCATGCACGCAGGACTTCACCGGGCGCCTGCTCGATGCGCGCCTGGACCAGCGGCACGTCGTTCTTGCGGCACGCGCGCACGACCTCGTCGAAGTGTGCGGCACGGTTGCGGACGTACGCTTCCTTCACGTCACGGCCGAAGCGGTAGACGGCGCCGCCGTGCTCGGGGTCGCGGTAAGCCGGCGTCGCGTCGAACGCGGCATCCGCCTCGGCCTGCGTGTGCAGGCACAGGGCGCGCACGTCGTGGCGCATGCGGCGCAACCGGAGCAGCGCATCGGACAGCGGCGACGGCCAGTCGAGGAAGTCGCTGGCCACGCACACGACGCCGGGCGCGCGGCTGAAATGCAGGCTGGCGCGCAGGGTGTCGGCGCCGGGCAGCATGCCGCCCGCGTCGGCGCCGTTCAGGCGCGCCAGCACGCGCTGCAGCTGGCGCGGCCCGCGCGCCGCCGGCGTGAAATCGGCACGCTCGCCGCGGCACACGACGAGGCCGAACGCATCGCCCTGGCGCTGCGCGATGGCGGCCACGCAGGCGAGCAGCACGCGCGCATACTGCAGTTTCGTGAGCCCTTCGATACTGCGGCTGGGTTCCGCCATCGACGCGGTCGCATCCAGCACGAGCCAGACGGCGACGTGGCTGTCGCGCTCCGCCTCGCGCACGTAGTACCGATCGGCGCGCGCCAGCAGCTTCCAGTCGACGCGGCGCCACTCGTCGCCCGGCGCATAGGCCCGGTATTCCGAGAACTCGACACCCGCACCCCGCTCGCGCCCGGCGTGGATGCCGTGGCCGAGCCCCGCCAGCACGTGGCGCACCACGAGGTCGAGGTTGGTCGTGTGCGCGATCAGCGACGATGGAGACAACACGTCTTACTCGGTCCGGATCCCGGCGTGCAGCGCGGCGAGGATGTCCGCGATGGCGACGCCGTCCGCCTCGGCCTCGAAGTTGCGCAGCACGCGGTGCGCCAGCACCGGCAGCAGCATCGCTTTGATGTCGTCGCGCGTGACGGCGAGACGGCCATGCATCAGCGCGCGCGCCTTCGATGCCAGCACGAGGGCCTGGCCGGCGCGCGGACCGGCGCCCCAGCCGATGTGCTTGCGGATCGCGTCCACCGGCGAATCGGCCGGGCGCGTGGCGCGCACGAGGCGCGTCGCGTAGCGCAGCATCGCATCCGAGATCTCGATGTCGCGCACGAGCAGTTGCAGGCGCAGCAGCGTCTCCAGGTCCATCGCGGGATCGGCGTCGCGCAGGCCGGCGTGCGTCGTCGCGCCGACCATCATCATCTCTTCATCCTCGGTCGGGTAGCCGACGTCGATGCGCAGCAGGAAGCGGTCGAGCTGCGCTTCCGGCAGCGGATACGTGCCGGCCTGCTCGATCGGATTCTGTG
This sequence comes from Massilia cellulosiltytica, assembly GCF_047325105.1. NCBI lineage: Bacteria > Pseudomonadati > Pseudomonadota > Betaproteobacteria > Burkholderiales > Oxalobacteraceae > Massilia > Massilia cellulosiltytica. The sequence continues at coordinate 6,503,844 of NZ_CP168562.1, forward strand.
TCGCGAGCACGAAGAACGGCTTCGGCAGCTTGTGCGTTTGCCCGGCGAACGTGACGGATCGTTCCTGCATCGCTTCGAGCAGCGCGGATTGCGTCTTCGGCGGCGCGCGGTTGATCTCGTCGGCGAGCAGCACCTGCGTGAACACGGGCCCCGGCTGGAAGCGGAACACGCGCTGGCGCGTGGTCTGGTCTTCTTCCAGGATCTCGGTGCCGACGATATCGGACGGCATCAGGTCGGGCGTGAACTGCACGCGCCGGAACTGCATGTCGGTCGCCTGCGCCAGCGATTTCACGAGCAGCGTCTTGCCGAGGCCCGGCACGCCCTCGACGAGCGCATGGCCGCCACCCAGCAGGCACGTCACCAGCAGGTCGATCACGTCGCGCTGGCCGATGATCACGCGGCCCATGCTCGCCTTGAGCGCGTCCACCTTCGCCGTCAGGTCGGCGATCTCGTTCTCGGTCCACGCAGATGCTTCTGCCACAGCTATGCTCCTAAAGCGTATTGAATGATGTTGACGGCGAACCGCGTGTTGTCGACCGCGAGCCAGCGCTTGTTGCGGAAGTCGTAGTCCCACTCGCAGCCGTAGTCCTTGTTCGAGTACAGCACGCCGATGCGGCCACCCACCTCGATGGCGCGCAGGTATTCGTGCACGAGATCGTCGCCCCAGCCGTTCAGCTCCACCGCCGTGTTGGGCGGACCGTCGAAGTGGAAGAAGCTGGAATACAGGCGGTGATTATTCGGGATCTTGTGCAGCGCCTTCGGGCCGAAGATGCGCGCCATCTCGGCCTCGAACGATTTGGCGAACAGGCCGTCGATGTCGTGGTTGCAGTCGTCCACGAACACGAAGCCGCCGCCCTTCACGTAGCGCTCGAAGTTGCGCCGCTCGGCGGGGGTGAACTGGACGAGCTTGTGCCCGGCCAGGTAGCAGAACGGCGCTTCGAGCATCTTCGGATCCGCCAGGGCGACGATGCGCTCGGCGGTATCCACCCTGAGCGTCGTGTACTCGACGAGCGAGTTCAGGACGTTGCTGGGCATGCGTTGGTCCACGTCCCAGTCGCCCGACTCGTACGTCAACCGCGTGAAGTAGAAGTCGTACGTCGCCATTCTCTTCAGCCGATCTTGCGGCCCGTGTTGATCACGTTGATGCCGTTGAAGCGCGTGGTCGACGTGCCGTGCGAGACGGCGCTGACCTGGCTCGGCTGGCCCTTGCCGTCGAAGAAGGAGCCGCTCATGCGCCAGTCGCGTTCATCGCAGATCGCCGTGCACGCATTCCAGAAGTCCTGCGTGTTCGACTGGTACGCCACATCTTCCAGCATCTGGCCGATCTTGCCGTCCTTGATCTCGAAGTACAACTGGCCGCCGAACTGGAAGTTGTAGCGCTGCTGGTCGATCGAGTAGGAGCCGCGGCCGAGGATGTAGATGCCCTTCTTGACGTCCTTGACCATCTCGTCCGGGGTCATCTTCAGCTTGCCCGGAACGAGCGACACGTTCGGCATGCGCTGGAACTGCACCTTGCTCCAGCTGTCCGCGTACGAGCAGCCGTGCGATTCCTTTTCGCCGATGATGTGCGCCTGGTCGCGCGTGGCCTGGTAGTTGACGAGGATGCCGTCCCTGATGATGTCCCAGCGCTTCGCGGGCACGCCCTCGTCGTCGTAGGCGACGGCGCCCAGCGAACCCGGCGCCGTCTTGTCGCCCGTGAAGTTGACGATCTTCGAACCGAAATTGAATTTGCGCGACTCCCACTTGTCCAGCGTGCAGAAGCTCGTGCCGGCGTAATTGGCTTCGTAGCCCAGCACACGGTCAAGCTCCGTCGGGTGGCCGACGGATTCGTGGATCGTCAGGAACAGGTTTTCCGGCGCCAGCACGAGGTCGTACTTGCCCGGGTCGACGGTCCGCGCGGTCAGCTTCTCGCGCGCCTGGCGGCCCGCGTTCTTCGCTTCCTCGACGATGTCGTAGCCGCCGTTGTACAGCGTGGCCACGCCGCCGGCCGCGCGCACCTTGTGCTCCGGCTTCACGTCGAACCATTCATAGCCCATGCCGACCGGCGGCGCCAGGCCCGCGCGCGAACGGAATCTGCCGGTCGCCTTGTCGACCGCGGTCGCGTTGATCGGGGCCCACAGGCGGTGGATGTCCTGGTCGATGTACGAGCCGTCGGTCGATGCAAAATACTTCTGCTGGTTCACCTGGAACAAATTCGCCGTCATGAAGCTGGCGCCCGCGGCGAGGCCCGCCTTGTTCGCGGCGATCAACATATCGGCCTTGTCCTTGACGGGGACGGTGCGCCAGTCCTTCCTGATCGGCGTGGCCCACGCGACTTCGCCCACACCTTTCACGGGCGCGAGCTGCACGGGTTCCGTCTGCAGCTTCGCGTTGGCCTTCGCGATGGCCACGGCCTGGCGCGCGGCGCCGGCGACGGCGTCCGGGGTCAGGGAATTCGTGGCGGCGAAGCCGTAGGCGCCGGCGGCGATCACGCGCACGCCGATGCCGGTCGATTCGGTATTCGTCACGCTCTCGACGTTCAGGTCGCGCGTCGTGATGTACTGGTTCAGGTAGCGGCCGATGCGCACGTCGCAGTACGACGCGCCCGCTTTTTTCGCGACGTCCATCGCGGTGTCGGCCAGCGACTTCTTGAAGCTCAACGCGAGGGGATTGAGCAGTTCCTCGGCGGCGATCGCGTTGCCCAACACGGGGACCAGCATGGCGCCGGCCGTGCCGGCACCGATTTTGAGGAAGGTACGGCGTTCCATGAATTCTCCATTACCGCAAAACCACCGTCGTTCCCGCGCAGGCGGGAACCCAAGTTAGCATGCAGACTTGCGGCGTCTACCTATGTCGCAAACGAAATTGGGTCCCCGCCAAGGCGGACGGCCAGTCCGGGGACGACGTGCTTATTTTTACACCGCGTCCGACAGCGACGTGAAGTTGAAGTCGCGTACCTTCATCGGCGGAATCAGCATCTGGAACGGCACCTCGTCGCCACCGATGACGACCGGCTTGCCGATCTCCTCGATGTTGTTGAGCATCGTGACGGGGCTTTCGTTGAAGCGGAAGTTCTTGATCGGGTACTTGATCTTGCCATTCTCGATGTAGAACGTGCCGTCGCGCGTGAGGCCCGTCAGCAGCACCGATTGCGGGTCGACCATGCGGATGTACCACGTGCGGGTCACGAGCACGCCCTTCTTCGTGTTGGCGATCAGCTCCGCCGTCGACTTGTCCGTGCCGGCCATGATGATGTTGCCCGGCGTGGCCGTCGCCGGCACGCCCTTCTTCTTGGCCCAGTACTGCGAGTAGTTCAGCGCGTTGACCTTGCCGTCCTTGATCAGGTCCATGCGCTTGCGCGCGATGAGGTTCTCGGTGTCCCACGGCAGCACGGGCACGTCCGGGTTCCACGGGTCGGCCCAGATGTTGACCTGCTGGTCGAACAGCTTGTCCCCCAGGCGCGAGGCGCCGCCCTTCTTCGACAGGAAGCTGCGGCCTTCGTCGGTCTGGCGCGCATCGAAGCCGAACAGCATGTAGCCGAGCAGCTCGGACGTGGCGGCCGGTTCCAGGATCACGGTGTAGCGGCCCGGTTCCAGCGCCTTCGCGTCGACGGAGCGCAGGGCCTTTTCGATCGCGACGTCGGCCGCTTCGCGCGCGTCGAACCTGTTCGCGTCGGTGGCCGAGCGCTTGACCCAGCCGGAGCCGCGGCCGTCTTCCGTGCGCACGGTGCAGGTGAAATCGAGACTCGTCTGCTGCTGGTGGCCATACACGCCGTTCGAGTTGGCCACGCTGGAGAACTGGTTACCGTCCGTGAAGAAGCCGGCGGCGACGAGCTTGTTCTTCTTGCAGGCTTCGATCGCGTACGCCGCGGTCTGGGCGCGGAAGTCCGGATCGATGGCGGCCGTCTTCGCGCTGAAGGTCTGCGACGCCTTGTACTCCTGCTTCGACACGGCCGGCATGAATTCCGGATTCTCCGGCGCCAGGCGCGCGAGGTCCTCGGCGCGGCGCACGACTTTTTCCAGCGACTTGTCGTCGAACTCGTTGATGGTGGCGGTGCCCTGGCGCTTGCCGAAAGCGACCGTCACCGAGATGTTGGTGTCGTCCGCGAGGCCGGCGGTGGAGACCTGGTTGCGCGCGAAGCGGATGTTGCCGTTGCGGCTGCCGCTCACGGTGACGATGCATTCGTCGGCCTTCGAGAACGAGAGGACGCGGTCGGTGATGTGTTTGGTCTGTTCCTGGGTCAGGATGGTCATGATGCAGGTCCCCTTAGCCGATCTTGCGGGCGGTGTTGATGACGTTGATGCCGTTGAAGCGCGCGGTCGACGACCCGTGCGACACGATGCTGATCTGCGGAGGCTGGCCCTTGCCGTCGAAGAAGGAGCCGCCCATGCGCCAATCGCGCTCGTCGCAGATCGCCGTGCACGCATTCCAGAAGTCCTGCGTGTTCGACTGGTATGCCACGTCTTCCAGCATCTGGCCGATCTTGCCGTTGTTGATCTCGTAGAACAGCTGGCCGCCGAACTGGAAGTTGTAGCGCTGCTGGTCGATCGAGAACGAACCGTCGCCCACGATGTAGATGCCCTTCTTGATGTCCTTGACCATCTCGTCCGGCGTGAGCTTCTTCTTCCCGGCCTGCAGAGACACGTTCGGCATGCGCTGGAACTGCACGTTGCTCCAGCTGTCCGCGTACGAGCAGCCGTCCGATTCTTCCTTGCCGATGATGTGCGCCTGGTCGCGCGTGGCCTGGTAGCTGACGAGGATGCCGTCCTTGATGATGTCCCAGCGCTTGGTCTTGACGCCTTCGTCGTCGTAGCCCACGTTGCCCAGCGAGCCCGGGGTCGTCTTGTCGGCGACGATGTTCACCAGCGGCGAGCCGTACTTGAACGACTTCGACTCCCATTTATCCAGCGTGGCGAAGCTGGTGCCGGCGTAGTTCGCCTCGTAGCCCAGCACGCGATCCAATTCGGTCGGGTGGCCGACGGATTCGTGGATCGTCAGGTACAGGTGTTCCGGCGACAGCATCAGGTCGTACTTGCCCGGCGTGACCGACTTCGCGGTCAGCTTGCGCTTGGCGTCGCGGCCCGCGGCGCGCGCGTCCTCGACGATGTCGTACGATTTCGTGTACAGCGTGGCGACGCCGCCCGCCGCCTTGATCTTGTCTTCCTTGCGCGCGTCCAGGTATTCGTAGCCCATGCCGACCGGCGTCGACAGGCCGCTGCGCGAACGGAACTTCCCGCTGGCCTTGTCCACCGCGGTCGCGGAGAACGGCGCCCACAGGCGCTGCACGTCCTGGTCGATGTACGAACCGTCGGTCGATGCGAAATACTTCTGCTGATTCACCTGGAACAGCATCGACTGCATGAAGCTCGCGCCGGCATCCATGCCCGCCTTGTTCGCCGCGATCAGCAGTTCGGCCTTGTCCTTGATGGGCACCGCGCGCCAGTCCTTGACGATGGGCGTCGCCCACGACACCTCGCCCACGCCCTTGACCGGTGCGAGACGGACCGGCTCGGACTGCAGCCTGGCGTTCGCCTTGGCGATCGCCACCGCCTGGCGCGCCGCGCCCGCGATGCCGTCCGGGGTCATGTCGTTGGTGGCGGCGAAGCCGTACGCGCCGTTGACCACCACGCGCACGCCGACGCCGGCCGATTCCGTGTTCGTCACGTTCTCGACGTTCAGGTCGCGGGTGATGATGTACTGGTTGAGATAGCGGCCGATGCGCACGTCGCAATAGCTCGCGCCGGCCTTGGTGGCGGCGTTCAGCGCGGTGTCGGCCAGCGCCTTCTTGGCCGCGATGGGCATCGCGGTGAGCAGCTCCTCGGCGGCGATGGCGTTGCCGAAGACGGGTACCAGCATGGCACCGGCGGTTCCGGCACCGATTTTAAGGAAGGTACGGCGTTCCATGGGTTCTCCTGAAATCACACACTTCTTTTTGGTCAGCGCCCCGGGTGGCGGGCCGCTCCTTTTTTTACTGCGGGGGTCATGAAGCCGATGCACCTTAGCAGCAAGTTGACGTTTTGAATAGGCAATCTTCATGCCACGTGGCAGGCGGCGGATTTGCACGCGTTCCGGCGTTTTTCGGTGTCCGCGACTGTCCGCCCGGTGTCCGCGACAGGTGGGCCGGACACCTCGCATATGCATGCGTCATTACGCCTGGATGCAACACCAGATTACTGAATGGTTACGCGTGAGAATTCGTGCATTTTTACAGTTACGCACCGTGTATATTGCGACGGCAACGTTTGCATGTCACATTTGCACACCAAAACAGGGATTCCATGAAGATCGTTCGCCTTGCGGCGGCCGCCGCAATCGCGCTGGCCAGCTGCACGCTCCAGGCCCAGGAAATCAGCCAGGCCACCGCCCCGCCAACCGCCGCGCCGCCCGTATCACCTGCCGTCGAAAACTCGGTCGTCAAGATCTTCAGCACCCTGCGCCGCCCGGACCCGTTCAAGCCCTGGACCAAGGCCACGCCGCAGGAGATCACGGGATCCGGCGTGGTCATCGAGGGCAAGCGGATCCTCACCAACGCCCACGTCGTCGGCTACGCGAGCCAGGTGCAGGTGCAGGCGAGCCAGGACGGCGACAAGGTCGGCGCCACCGTCGTCGCCATCGCGCGCGGCATGGACCTCGCGCTGCTGAAACTGGACGACGAATCGTTCTTCGACAAACACCGCCCGGTCAAGCGCACGAGCGTCCTGCCGGACGTGCGCGAGGCCGTCATGGCCTACGGTTATCCGATGGGCGGCACGTCGCTGTCCGTCACCAAGGGCATTGTCTCGCGCGTCGAATTCGTCCCCTACGGCTACGGCAGCGCGGGCCTGCGCGTGCAGATCGACGCGCCCATCAACCCCGGCAACAGCGGCGGGCCGGTGATCGACGGCGACAAGATGATCGGTCTCGCGTTCTCGATGGCGGCGAATGCCCAGAACATCGGCTACGTGATCCCGAACGAGGAAGTGGAACTGTTCCTGCGCGACGTGGCCGACGGCCGCTACGACGGCAAGCCGCTGCTGCTGGACGATATCCAGACGCTGGAGAACCCGGTCCTGCGCCAGTACCTCAAGCTGGACAACGCGGTCGACGGCGTCGTCGTACACCGCCCGTACCGCACCGATGCCGCGTACCCGCTGAAGGAATGGGACGTCATCACGCGCATCGGCGACTACCCCATCGACAACCAGGGCATGGTCAGGCTGGGGGCCAACCTGCGCGTGCGCTTCCAGTACCGCGTGCAGCAGGTCGCGAAGAACGGCAAGGTACCGCTGACCATCGTCCGCGGCGGCAAGACCATGCAGGTACAGGTGCCCGCGAGCGGCCGGCGTCCCCTGTTGATCCCCGCGCTGGACGGCGACTATCCGTCGTACTTCGTGTACGGCCCGATCGTGTTCTCGCGCGCCACGGCCGAATACCTGTCCTTCATCAGCAACAACGCGCAACTGCTGAACGCCTACAGCTTCAACGCCAGCCCGCTCGTGACGCGGCGCGGCGACGAGCCCGATGCGCAGCGCGAAGAACTCGTCGTCATCAGCTCGCCGTTCTTCCCGCACAAGCTCGTGACGGGCTACAGCAACCGCTTCGGCTCCGTCGTCGACTCCATCAACGGCGTGCCGGTACGCAGCCTGCGCCACCTGGTGGCCCTGCTGCGCGACCTGAAGGACGACCTCGTCGTGCTGCGCTTCGACCAGCGCCTGGGCGAGACGATGGTCCTGCCGCGCCAGGCGATGGTCGACGCCACCGAGGGCGTCCTGCAGGACAACGGCATCCGTTCGCAAGGTTCGCAAGACATGCTGGACGTCTGGAACGGCAAGAAGAATTGATGGCGGCCGCGTTTTCGTTACGCCGCGCCGCGCTCGGCGCGGCCGTGCTGTCCGCCTGCGTGCCCTGCTTCGCCGCGGCCGCGCAACCGTTACCCACGCCGGCCCAGCTGGCTGCGCTGGCCTTTCCCGGCTGGAGCGAGAGCGCGGCCGGCCGCGTGCACAGCGCGGCCTTGCCGCCGCTTCCCGGCACCGGGCACGGCATCTACGCCGGCTGGAACGTGGGGCCGAACCGCGTACTCGTCGAACCGAAACTGGTGCTGCGCACGGACCCCTCGCACCTGACCCTCATCGCGGGCCTCGTGCCAGCCGGGGACGACGGCCGCTCCAGCGCCGTCCACGCGACGCCGCTGGCACTGGCTGCCTACCAGTTCGAACAGCACGGCAGCACGTGGGGCGTGAGCGGACGCCAGGGCATCTTCGCGCTGCGCGGCTTTTCCGGCGCCGCCGCCGTGCGCGAGGTCGCGCTGGCCGCGCGCCGCCAGGCCGTCGCGGTGGAATACGGCAGTTGCTGGCAGGGTTACTGCGGCACCTGGCTCGCCGTGTACGAAGTCGGCCGCGACGCCGTCCGGCGCGAGCCGGCCGTGGAGCTGGCACTGTCCGGCATCAACGTCGACAGCGCGGCGGATTGCCAGCGCCGCCTGGCTCCGCTCGTGAAGCCGCACGCGCAGGACCCCATCGCACGCGACGACGGCGCTGCGCCGGACACGCATGACTGCTATGCGATCGAGAGCGGCTGGAGCATCGACGCGACGCATGAGCAACCGGGCGACCTGACCATCCGCTACCAGGGGGCGATCAGCCGCGCGGAGTCGTATGGGGGGCCGCCGGCGGCGATCGACCAGAAGCAGGTGCTGCGGTACGGGAATGGGAAGTATCGGGCGATTTCGGGGTACTCGCCGGTGCCGGCGATTTAAATATACCGTCGTCCCCGCGCAGGCGGGGACCCAAGTACATATACCGTCGTCCCGCGCAGGCGGGGACCCAAGTACATACACCGTCGTCCCCGCGCAGGCGGGGACCCAAGTTTATCTGAGTAGCCGCGCACGCAAAATTGGCCCCCTGCCTTCGCAGGGGCGACGGTTCATGGGCCGCAGGTCGACAGTTACGGCACCGCTTTCTTCACCGGCGTGAAGTTCAGATCCTGGAAGTCATAGCTGAAATCCGTCTCCGTCGAGATGGGCTGCATCCGCATCCGCTCGATGCTGCCGTCCGGATTCAGCGCGAACGTGACGTACGCATCGGCGTTGAAATTGCGCTCCTTCCAGCGCACGATGAACGTGTCGTGCTGGTAGTGTTCCAGGTCGCCCGTCAGGTCGGGCGTGCGCGACATCGTCAGGATCTGTCTGTTCCCCTCATGCTTGATCGTCGCGATGCCGTACCATGGATCCTGGTACTCGCCGTCGTACGCCGTGCGCGCCAGCGACGGTTGCGACTTCGCCGCGCGCGCGGCGTTCGCCTTGCCGATGCGCGCCAGTTCCTTCGCGTGGTTCTCGTCCTCGACGGCTTTCACGATGCCGATCCAGTCGGTCGCCGCGGCCGGGTTCAGCATGCGGTCGAGCAGCTGGTATTGCAGCGCGTTCAGCGCCCCGCCGCTTTCCGCGTTGGTCAGGATGGCGATGCCCAGCTTCGCTTCCGGCACCAGCACCACCTTCGAATAAAAGCCCTGCAGCGCGCCGCTGTGCATCGCGACCAGCCTGCCCTGCCAGTCGCGCAGTTGGAAGCCGAGGCCGTACGCGAGGAAGTTCGGGCGCGTGGCGGCCAGCTTGGGATCGGGCTCGCTGATGCGCATCGGCGTCTGCGCCGTCCACATCTCGCGCGCCTGCTTCGCGCTGTACAGGCGGATCTCCTTCCCGTTCGCGTCCGTGCCCACCTTGCCGCCGGCCAGCAGCACGTTCATCCAGCGCGCGATATCCTCGGCATTCGTATTGATGCCGACGGCGCCCACGGCGTTCGCCACCGGCATCGCCTTCACGGCCGCGATCCTGTCGTTGATCTTGCTGTGCGCGTTCGCCACGTCCGGATTGCCCGCGTTTTCCGCAAGGCTCGTCGTCGTGGAGACCATGCCGACCGGCGCGAGGATGCGCTCGCGGACCGTCTCGCCCCACGTTTTACCTGACTTGGCCGCGACGATCTTGCCGGCCACGATGTACAGCAGGTTGTCGTACGCGTAGCTGCTGCGGAAGCTCGTGGCGGGGCGGATGAAGCGCAGCTTGTGGATGATCTCGTCGGTCGAGAAATTCGTCGTGGGCCACCACAGCAGGTCGCCGGCGCCGAGACCCAGGCCGCTGCGGTGCGTGAGCAGGTCGCGCACCGTCATCTCGTGCGTGACGTACGCGTCGTACATCTGGAAGTCCGGCAGGTGCTTCGTGACCGGATCGTCCCACGCGAGCTTGCCTTCGTCGACGAGCATCGCCAGCGCGGCCGCCGTGAACGCCTTCGAGTTCGACGCGACCTCGAACAGCGTCTTCGCATCGACCTTGTCCGGCGCGCCCAGCTTGCGCACGCCGAAGCCCTGCGTGGCGACGACCTTGCCGTCCTTGACGATGGCGATCGCGATGCCGGGCACGTCGAACAGCTTCATCGTGCGTTCGACGTCGGTGGCCAGCCAGGCGTTCAGGGCTGAGGCATCCTGCGTAATGACGGTTGCGGCGGGGGCGGGGGCGGGGGCGGTGGCGGGTGTCTGCGCCAGTGCGGCGCCGGAGAAAGCGAGCAGGATCGCTGCTGCGATGCGGGTCATGGATTGCACTCTTGGATTCCTTGGATGGTGGAAGCGCGGGGCAGGATAGCATGTTCGCGTCGGCGCCACACCTCTGCTATGATCCGCCTTTCCATGGATGCCTTCCTCGTTTCCACCGGCATCGTCGCCCTCGCCGAAATCGGCGACAAGACGCAGTTGCTGGCCTTCCTCCTCGCCGCACGCTTCCGCCGTCCGCTGCCCATCGTGGCCGGCATCTTCGTCGCGACCATCGCCAACCACGCCTTCGCCGCCGCCGTCGGCGCGCTCGTGAGCCGCCTGCTCGGCCCCGACGTCATGCGCTGGGTGCTGGGCATCGCCTTCCTCGGCATGGCCGCCTGGATCATGGTGCCGGACGAGATGGACGAGGACGAGGCGCCGCTGGCGCGCTTCGGCGTTTTCCTCACCACGGTGCTCGCGTTCTTCGTCGCCGAGATGGGCGACAAGACGCAGGTCGCGACGGTCGCCCTGGCCGCGCGCTACACGTCCGCCGTGGCGGTGGTCGCCGGGACGACGCTCGGCATGATGCTCGCGAACGTGCCGGCCGTGTACTTCGGCGACCGGATCGCCGGTCGCGTCCCCTTGAAACTCGTGCACGGCCTGGCGGCGCTGATCTTCGCCGTGCTGGGCATCGCCACCCTGTTCGGCGCGGGCCGCAGCCTGGGCTTCTAGGGCTGCTGCGTCACCCACACCGGGGCCGACCACAGGATCCTGCCGTCGTCCTGCGTCACCTTCGCATAATAGAAATGCGCGCCCGGCGAAGGCGCTGTCGTGACGTCGGCCTTGTCGGAGAGCTGGCTCACGTCGCCGTTGCGTCCCGGGACGCCTTCGATGATCGCCACCGTCGCGGCCTGCCGTCCCGTCGCGCTGGCGTAGGCCACCTGCAGCCGCAGCGCGCCTGTATTGTCGAAGCGCTCGCCCATCAGGTGGCCGTTCGCGGTGAGGACCACCTGCGCATCCTTGTCCATCGTCGCGAACACGCGGCGGGCACGCACGGCATCGAGGAAGCTGGCGCGCGTCAGCGGCACGCCGTTCGGGATCAGTACGGCGCTGCGGTTGCTGTATGACGCGCCCCAGTTGGCGCAGTGGTTGTCCTGGTTGCTGCTGAACGCCACGTGGTAGCCCGCTTCCAGCAGCTTGTTGCAGGCCAGCTCGAAATTGCTGCGCCGCGTCTCGCCCTCGTTCTCGCTGACGGAAAACGCGGAGCTGTTGACCACTTCGCACAAGGCCATCACGGCGTCGCCGTCGGGAGTGTATGCGAGCGGCGTGCCGTTCACGGTGAACTGGCCGGTCAGCGCAGGATGGTTGAACTGGCCGGTCAGGCCGCGCTGGCGCATCAGGGCGTACAACGCGGCGTAGTCGCTCTTGGCCGTCGGCGTGTCCGCAAGCAGCTCGCCCTTCCCGTTCTTTTCCCAGCCGAGCAGCTCGTCGCTGTCGAAGATGTTCAGGTGGCCGCCATTGCCGATCACGCCCCATTCCATGCCGTACAGCGCGAGGAAGCCCGGATTCGCATCCGAGTAATCGCGCGCCGTCTTCAGGCCGGCCCGGTACAGCGCCTTCGCTTGCGCGGGATCGGCATCCAGGTTCGTGCCATCCGAACCGTCGTACATGTGGTTGTGCTCCGAGACCATCAGGAAGTCCAGTCCGTGCCTGCGCGCATACGGATACGCTGCGTCCGGACCGTAGGGCGCCGTCTGCGGGTCTTGCGCGCCGTGGCAGTTGTCGACGGGGCCGCCGCCGTCGCTGTCGCGCGTCTGGCTGTGCAGGTTGCCGTAATAGACCGTGTACGGCAACGCGCCCGGCGCCGGCATGGCCATCATGCGTGCGCGGCCCGTCGGCAGCGGAGAGAACGCGGGCAGCGCGGGCGCCGGCACGCTGCCGACGGCGATGTCCCACGCCTGGTCGGCCGTCTCGCTGCCGCTCGCGGCATGCAGGCGCACGCGGTAGATGCCGGGCGCGGGCCGGCGGCCGGCGAGGATGCCCGACCAGCGTACGGCAACGTCACGCGGCGTGCCGCCCAGCGCCAGCCGCCCCTGCCATTGGGCGGCACGGCGACCGGACGGCGTGACAAGCTCCAGGCGCCACGTCACGGGACGGCGTGCCTTTCGACCTGCCTGCAGGGCGGGATACTCGAACGACAAGGTGAACGTGCGCGCATCGCGGACGTCGCCGTGGTAGGGCGCGAGCAGGGTCGCATCGAACTCGTTATGTTCGAGCGTCGCGGCCGACGCAGCGCTACACCAGGGGTTGAACACGCCGGCCGCGGCCAGCACCAGGGAAAGAGTGGGGATCGAGGTTTTCATGATGCAATTTTTGCAATTGCATGCATGTCGGCCTTGATCCAAGGCTCATAAAATTGTCATTTAGATATTAACTTATTGACAAATTTTAAGGCCGTTCAAAAGTGGTACTCGGCCCGTACCATCGGGGTGCTGGCGCGCTGGCCCCGGTTGCCGGTCGTGCCGTAGCGCCAGCTGAGCGCCGTGTCGCTCCAGTCGGCGGCGTGCGCCGACATGCTTGCCATCCCGATCAGGAAAGCCGCCGCATGCGCACGTCGCGTGTTCATGGTCGCATCTTTTCGCAGGTCGTCCAGTTCATGTGCGGCGCCGGGGCGGCCGGGTCGTGGCGGGAAGCCACGTGCAGTTCCACCTCGTGCGTCCGGCCGTCGTCCACCAGCGCGATCGTGTTGCCCTGCTGCGCCACCCCGTCCACGTGCAGCAGCGGCTCGTCCGCGCGCCGCACGGCGATCGTGTACTGGCTGCCGCGGTAGCGGTAGTGTAGACGGAAGCCTTCCCAGTTGGCAGGCAGGCGTGGCATCAAGGTCAAGGTTTCGCCGGCTCGCGTCACCCCGAGCAACGATTCGACGATCAACCGGTACATCCCGCCGGCCGAGCCCGCGTACCAGCTTGCCGTCATCACGTAGGGCGCCGTGCGCTCGGCCGGCACGAGCATGCGCGCCAGTGCCCACGCGCGCTCCGTGTCGCCCAGGTGCGCGAACGCCATCGCCGCCCAGATCGCCGCCTGCGTGTCCTGGACGCCGCCGCCGTCGCGCACGAGATGGGCCTCCACCGCCTCCATCGCGATGCGGGCCCGGTCCCGGTCGGCCGCGCCGGACAGCACGGCCCAGCTTTGCGTGGCCGCATCGATGCCGCTCGCGCTGTCGTCGCCATACGCGCGCCGGTACCAGGCGCCGTCCCACGCGTTGCCGTCGAGGTTGTGCGCGAGGACCTGGGCCGCGCTGCGGCACGTCGTGCAGAAGCCGTAGTCGCCGCGGCGGTCGGCGAGTTCCGCGAAGCGGCACAGCACGTCGTACAGGAAGAACCCGAGCCGGACGCTCTCGCCAACGCCACCCGCACCCGGCGGCAGGCCGTGCGGCCCGAACACGAGGGCGCGGCGCAGCGCGCGCACGCAGTGTTCGTAGATGCTGGCCTGTTCCTGCGAACGCTCGGGCAGGTCGCAATACGCCGCCTCGTCCTGCCTGAGCGCGCGGCCTTCGATGAACGGCGCGATCTCGTCCAGCAGCGCGTAGTCGCCCGTCACGCCCACGTAGCGGTGCACCGCGAGCGGCAGCCACAAGGCATCGTCCGGGCAGCGCGTGCGCTGGCCGCGGCCCGTCGGCGGATGCCACCAGTGCTGCACGTCGCCTTCGACGAACTGGTGGCCGGCGAACAGCAGGATGTGGTCGCGCAGCAGTTCCGGACGCACGTGCACGGCCGCCATCGCATCCTGCAACTGGTCGCCGAAACGGTACGCACCCACCGACTGGTCATGGCTCGTGCGTGCCCACATGCGGCCCGCGATCGCCTGCACCATCAGCCAGCCGTTGACGAGGACGTCGAACGCGGGCTCCGGCGTCTCGATGCGGACGGCGCCGAGCGTGTCGTCCCAGAAGTCGCGCACGCGCGCCAGGTCGGCGGCGGCGGTCACGGCGCCGCTGTGGCGCTGGACCATGCCGGTGGCGTCCAGGTTGCGGCGTCCGCCCACGCCCAGCATGAACACGAGTTCCTGTTCTTCTCCCGGCGCCAGGTCGATGACGGTTTGCAGCGCGGCGCACGGATCGAGCGCGGCGCCGCTGCGGCCGGACAAGGTCGTGCGCGCGAGCGCGGCCGGATTGGCGAGGCTGCCGTCGCGGCCGATGAATTCCGCGCGGTCGCAGGTAAACGCCACGTGCTCGGCATCGAGGTGGAAGAACGCGACGCGGCCCGCGAAATCCCCGTTCCACGCGTTGCGGGCAAACAGCGCGCCGCTGACGGGATCCTGCTCCGTCACCACGTGCGGCGCGGCGTCCGCGCGCAGCTCGCCCAGCACCCACTCCACGTAGCCCGTGACGGACAGGCGCCGCGCCGCGGTCCCGTCGTTGCGCAGCTTGAGCACGATGTGTTTCAGCGGCGCGTCCAGAGCCACATACGTCAACAGCTCGCTGTGGATGCCGTGCGCCGCGTGCTCGAACACGCTGTAGCCGAAGCCGTGGCGCGTGACATGGCCGGCGCCGGACGGTGCCGGCAGCGCCGTCGGCGACCAGAACACGCCCGTCTGCTCGTCGCGCAGATAAAACACTTCGCCGCCGCGGCCGGCCACGAGGTCGTCGTCCCACGGCGTCAGGCGGAATTCATGGGCATTCTGGTTCCAGCTGTACGCCTGGCCGCTTTCCGAGATCACCGTGCCGAACATCGGGCTCGCCAGCACGTTGACCCACGGCGTGGGCGTATGCCGGCCCGGACCCGTACGGATGACGTATTCGCGCCCGTCGGCCGTAAAGCCGTCGATGTCGCCGTCCGGTACGGCCGGCGCGGTCCCTTCGTCCTGGCCCGGCGCCGCGGTCGGCACCAGCGCCGGCGGCAGCTCGTCCTTGCGCGCGGCCGCGCGGCGCAGCTGCTCGGCGAGGCTGCCCTGGTCGTCCGCCAGGACCACCCGCGCCACGGCCTGCATCAGCATGCGCTCGTCCAGCGACAGCTGCTCGGACGTGCACACGTACACGCAGCCCGCGCCCGGCAGCCGCATGACTTCGTCCTGCAACGCCGCCGGGCCGTCGCACCAGACCACGAGGTTCGCGGCGAGTCCTTTCGCGCGCCACCACGCATACGCCTGGACCGCCTGGCGCGCGAGGTCGAGGTTGGCGGCGTCGCGCAGGTGCAGCAGCACGAGCGGACGCTCGCCCGGAATGCCGAGCGCTTCCAGGTCGGCCCGGCCGTACTGGTTGCGCGCGATGACGGCCGGGTCGGCGCGCAGCGCAGGCTGCGGACACAGCACGCTGCCGGCCAGGCGCGCGTACGACTGGGCGTCCGCCTCGCTCGCGTTCAACTGGCGCAGCATGACCTGGCCGTGCGTCCACGCGAGTTCGGGCACGCGGTCGGCCACCTGGCGGTCGCGGTATTTGTCGACGAGGCGCAGCGCGTGGTCGCGCGTCTCGGCCACGCCCAGCACGATGTCGACCGTCGCTTCCTGATGCGGCGCCAGCGTCAGGATGCGGCGGATCGCCAGCGCCGGATCGGCCACGATGCCGTCCTGGCCGCCCAGCGGCACGCGGTCCTCCAGCGCGGCCGGATGCGCCCTGCTCCGTCCGCGGCCGATGAAGTGCGCGCGGTCCGTCCCGAACTGGGCCGCGGGTGCGTCCGCGCCGTGCACCGTCATCACGTTCAGCAGCCATGCCTGCCCATGCGTGCACAGGAGAGCATCGCGCTGTGCCAGGATCTCCATCTGCACGGTTGCCGGCGCCGCCTCCGCGTAGCTCGTCAGCTCGATGGTGCGGGTCGTGCCCGTCCGGTTGGCGATGCGCAGGCGGCGCAATTCGACGTCGTCGTCGGGCGCGACGACGATCTCCGTGTGCAGTTCGATGCCGTGGTCGCGCCGGTGGAATGCGGCGCGGCCTTCGGAGAACCGGGCTTCGTCATGCTCGGGCCGCGCCAGCGTGGGCCGCCACGTGTTCGACCACACGGCCCCGCTGTCCACGTCGCGCACGTAGCAGACATGGCCGCCGTCGCCGGCGGTCGGATCCGCGCGCCAGCGCGTCACGGCCAGGTCGCGCCACGCGCTGTAGCCGGCGCCGCTCGCCGTCACCAGCACGTGGTAGCGGCCGTTGGACAGCAGTTGCACGTCCTGCGGCGCGGCGTCCGGTTGCGTCACCGTGCGCGCCGTCGTGGCGCTGTCGGGCGCGCGCGGGCGCATGTCTTCGACCTCCACGTGCCGCCCCGCACCGGAGCGCGGCACCGGTTCCTGCAGCAGCGGCAACGCGGCCTGGAACTGCGGCTCGGCGGCGAAGCGGCGCTGCATGGGCCGGTCGTGCAGCAGGCAGGACAGCGCCAGCAAACCCATGCCCTGGTGGTGCGCCATGAACGCGCGCACGATCGCATGGGCCTGGCCCGCGGGCCGCCGCGCCGGCGTGTAGTCGATGGCTTCATAGAAACCGTAGCGGCCCGTGAAGCCCAGCTGCGCCATGCGTTCCAGGTTGGCGCAGGCGCGCTCCGGTTCGACCATCAGCGCCAGCAGCGCGGCGTATGGCGCGACGACGAGGTCTTCGCCTGACGCCCGTTGCGTCCCCGTGCCGGGTACGCCGAAGGCGCGGTACTGGTAATGCAGCGCGGCGTCCATCGCGTTGTAGCCGGATGCCGCAAAGCCCCACGGCACGTCGCGGCGGCGGCCGTATTCCGCCTGCGCGCGGACGATGCCCCGGTACGTCTGGTCCAGCAACGTGTCGCGGTACGCCGGCATCACCAGCAGCGGCGCCAGGTAGTCGTCCAGCGCGCCGTCCGCCGACAGCAGCACCGGGTGGCCGTACGCGCGGCACGACTGGCGGCCCAGCGCGGTCCAGTGTTCCTGCGGCAGCTGGCCGCGCGCGATGCCGGTGAAGCTGGCCAGGCGGGCATCCGATGCGAGCAGGCCCGTGTCCGCCTCGGCCAGCAAACCGAAATCCATGTCCGCGCACGCGCGCGCGGCACGCGCCAGCTGCTCAATCTCCTGCAGGCGCACCTGCGCGTTCGTGCTGCCTTCCGCGACAAGCCCGGCGAGCAGCAGCTGGCGCGTGCGCTCGTCCGGTTCCAGGTCGTCGCCCGGCGCCTTCATGCCGAAGCCGGCCAGCTCGCGCACCGTCGGGATGCGGGTGAGGCTCGAATCGATCACGTATTCCTGCACGACGCGCATCCACGGCGCCATCGCCAGCAGGTCTGCCTGCGCGGCCGCCGTTTGCCGCGCCAGCCTGCCGGCCCACTCGCGCAACTGCGGATCGGCGTCGTCCGGCACGGCGGCGCACAACGCCTCCGCGCGGCGCGCCAGCGTCTGCAGGCAATCGGCGAGGCCCGGCAACGTGCCCGCATTGCGGCAGCGCTCCGGCGAGAGGTGCAGGCGCAGCGCGGCGATCGCCTCGCGCACGGCGGGCACGGCGTGGTCTTCGACGACGTCCAGCGTGTCGCGGATGCCGTCCAGCGCGCGGCTGGAGGCGATGGGCTCGTCGGCCAGCCGTTCCAGGCCGGCGGCCAGCGTGAGCAGGTGCGCCGCCAGGTTGCCGCTGCCGGTGGCCGACAAGGACAGGGGCTCCAGCGTGCGCGTGTCGTACGCGTCGTGGAAATGGCCGCGCTGGCGTTCCAGCCGGCCCATCGTATCCAGCGCCGCACGCGTGCGCGCCAGCAGGCCGCCCGTGGGCGCGTAGCCGAAGTCCCAGGCCGTCATGTTGGCCAGCAGCGCGAAGCCCATGCTTGCGGGCGACGTGCGGTGCGCGACGACGGGGGCCGGGTGTTCCTGCAAGTGGTCGGGCGGCAGCCAGTTGCTCTCGGCCGTGACGTGGTCCTCGAAGAATGCCCACGTGCGGCGCGCCGTCGTGCGCAGGAAGCGGCGCTGCGCCTCCGCCAGGTGCGGTGCGTGACGCGCGGCCGGCAGGCTGACCCACCATGCGACCACGGGCGACAGGAACCACAGCAGCAGCAGCGGCGCGGCCGCGAACAGCGCGAGCGGGTTCGCAAAGCTGAGCAGCACGGCGACGCCCACCGCGAACGCGGGAGCGAACCACATGTTCTGCCAGTTCGACTCCATGTCCGTGCTGGAGCGCGACAGCGTGGGCGCGCGCCATTCCAGGCGCAGCCGTTTCGACACGAGCATGCGCCACGCGCCGCGCGCGATCGCGTCCACGCTGTAGCTGGCCTCGTGCGGCAGGAAGGCCGTGTCCAGCAGCGCGTGATAGAGGCCGATGCGCGCGTCGTGCGCGCAGTGCCGCAGGTGCGCGCCGGGCGCGACGTCGTGCGGCTTGTCGGCCAGGGCGACGAGCGTGCGCAGCGCGAACGGCACGAAGAACACGGCCAGCACGGCCGCGGTCCAGAACGCGGGCGCCGGCAGCAGCGCCCAGCACAGCACCAGCAGGATGCACAACGTGGGCGCGACGAGGCTGCGGCGCAGGTTGTCGAACAGCTTCCAGCGCGCCAGCGGCGGCAGCGGATTCGCTTCGCGGCTGCCGTCCGCCCGCGGCACGCGGTCGCGCAGCCAGCCGGCCAGTTGCCAGTCGCCGCGGATCTGGCGGTGGCGCCGGGCGACGTCGTCGCTGTAGCGCGCCGGGCATGGCGCCACGAGGTGGGCGTCGCCCAGCAGGCCGGCACGCAGGTAGCTGCCTTCCAGCAGGTCGTGCGACAGCACCCGGTCGTCCGGCAGGCGGCCGCGCAGCACGCGGTCGGCCACGGCCAGGTCGTAGATGCCCTGGCCCGCGAACGTGCCTTCGCCGAACAGGTCCTGCTCGATGCCGGATGCGCCGCCGCACAGGCGTTCGTAGCGCGACGCGTGTTCCGGCGGCAGCGCGGCCGTCATGCGCGGCTGCAGCAGGCCGTGACCCGCCACCACGCGCCGGCCCGCGTCATCGAGCACGGGGCGATTGAGCGGATGCGCCATCGCGGCGACGAAAGCGCGGGCGGCGTCGCGCGGCAGGCCGGTGCCGGCGTCCAGCGTGATCACGTAGCGGATCTCGTCCACGCCGTCGACGGGCCCCTCGATCACGGCGAACGGCGCGCGCTCGCCGCGCAGCAGGAACGCGTTCAGGTCTTCCAGCTTGCCGCGCTTGCGGTCGCGGCCGATCCACGCGCCCTCGCCGTCGCTCCACGTGCGCTGGCGGTGCAGCAGCAGGAACGGCCGGCACGCCCCATACTTCGCATTCAGCGCGGCGATGCCGGCGCGCGCCTGTTCGATCAGGTCGGCGTCGCCGTACACCTCTTGCCGCGGCGCGTCGGCCAGGTCGGTCAGGAGGCAGAAGCGCAGGTGCGGGTCGCGGTTGGCGAGATAATGCACTTCCAGCGACTCGACGAGGGCCGCCACGTTGTCGCGGCCGTACAGCAGCGCGGGCACGACGACGATGGCGCGCGCATCGGGCGGGATGCCCGCGCCGACATCCATGCGCGGCAGCGGCGCCGGCGCGACGAGCCGCGCGGCCATCAGGTCGACGAGGGCCAGCGCCAGCCGGCTCGCACCGAGCGCGCCCAGCAGGCCGATCGCGACGAGCAGCGCCGGGCCGGCGCCATCCTGCGCCGCGTGGACGGCGGCCGCCCCCGCGAACAGTGCGGTGCACGCGCCGACGCCGCCCAGATAGGCCGGCAGCGCGCGCACGCGGCCGGGGCGCAGGTTCAGCCGCTGCTTCAGTTGCGGCAACCCGTCGCCAGCCAGGTAACAGCCGACGTGGCGCCGGCGCGCGTCATGCCCTTCCGCCGCCAGCGCCAGCGCTTCCGTCGCCACCTCGATCTCGCGGCGGCCGGCGGCGCGCGCGAGGCGCCCGACTAGGTGGCGGTAATGGTCGCGCGTGGCGCCGTCCATGCGGCCGTAGACGCCGGCCGGGTCGCCGCGCAGCGCCTGCTCGACGGCGCTCATCGTCTCGGCGAATTCGCGCCAGTCCATGCTGCCCAGCAGGCGCAGGCTGGCGATGGAGTTCGCGACCGAGACGTCGTCCGCGGCCTGCTGCGTGACGTCGGCCTGCATCGCCTGGTCGAGCGTGCGGCCCTCGTCCGCGAGGCGTGTGGCGATCCATTGCAAGGCCTGGGTGAGCGGGCCGCCGCGGCCCTGCAGCCGGCGCGCGAGTTCGGCCACGAAGCCGGAACTCATCGGCTGCACGTCGCGCACCATGTCGGCCACGACGAGGATCAGGTCACCGGGCCGCTCCTCGGCCCGCGCCGTCATGCGGTCGGCCCAGCGGTTGGCCTGCACGCGCTGGCGCCGGGTGTCCGCCTGCCGCACGGCGAGGCGGCGCAGGTTCTCGATCAGCACGAGGCGCAGCATGGCCGGCAGCGCCGCAAGTTCCGCCAGCGCCAGCGGCGCGCCTTCCTGGTACGCGGCGACGAAGCGCGCGAGGCTTTCCGCGTCCAGCCGGCCGTCGCCATGCGCGATCACGTCCAGCGCCAGCTGGTACACGCGCGGATTGCCCCGCGCATCGGCATCCTGCAGGCAAGGCAGCGCGCAGCAATCGTCGTCGGGGAGGTGGCGGCGCGCGAGGCGGACGTGGTCGTCGATCAGCCAGGCATGGTCGAGCAGCGCGGCGGCCGCCGGCGGCAGGCGCACGCCGGCGCGGGCGGCGCGCGCGAGGCCGGCGCAGGCATCGGCGATGACGGCGGCATTGTCGTCCAGGCGGTCCAGCAGGCGGTCGCTGCCCGGCGCGTCGGCCAGTTGATGGCGCGCGGCGAGGCGGCGGCCGTGGACGGCCATCTGGGCGGCGGAAAACAGTTCGGCGCGCAGCGGGGCGCCGTCATCGGCGACCCCGGCTGCGGGCGGCAGCACTTTTTCTTCTTTCAACAGGAACCTCGTGGTGGCGTGCGCAACCGACCGCCGGCTGACGCGGGACGCGACCATTCGGATGAAGCGTGAGACGAGGGCGCACGGCTGCCGCCATGCTAAGCAATCAGGTGCCGGGCAACTGTGCGTTAGCGAACGCTCATTGACGATCGGTATGTTTTACGCCAGCGCGAGCCCGCCCACGAGCGTCCACGCCTGCACATGCCCCGCGCGGCGCAGGCACAGGGCGGCCTTCGCGCTACGGTTCCCACTGCGGCAGACGAATACGATCGGCCGTGCCGGATCGGACAGCCACGCCGGCAGGTGCTCGGCAAGGCGCGACAGCGGCACGTGGTGCGCCGCGCGGCCGTGCAAGGTGATTGCGCCGGCCGCCGCTTCGCCCGTTTCGCGCACGTCGACGAGCAGCGCGTCCGCGTGGCGGCGCAGGAACACGTCCAGCGCGTCGGGATGCAGCTGGCCCGGCGCGCCGGCATCGCGCAGCGCATTCACCGTCGCGCAGGCCAGGCCGTCGACATCGGTGCCGTGGCAGATCACGGCGCCGTCATGCGCGACCTGCGCCAGGCGGGTCGCATCGATGGCGCCGAAGACCTGGCGCACGGCCGTGCGCGGCAAGCGGCCGTCTTGCGCCTCGCCCAGCAGCCAGCCGTCCGGCAGGCGGGCCAGCACGGCGCCGCCGATGGGCATGCAGGGCACATGGCTGCCGTCGTCCAGCGCGACGGTGGCGCGCTCTGCCGCGTCGACGTCGGCCAGGCGCAGGCCCGCGTCGCGCGCCAGCGCGGCGATGCGTTCGACCTGTCCGGGCGGCGGATCGAGCGCGACGCAGGTTTCACCATCGAACACGATCCAGCCATGCCGCCCGTCGCCGCTGACCTGCATCACACCGGGATGCCCACCGCTCAGCGGCGATGTGCGCAACGCCTCGCCGCAGCGGCGGATGCGCGCGCAGGCGGCGTCGACGAAGGCATCGTCGGCGAGCGGCCCGATCGACAGGCGCACGGCGCCGCCGCTGCGCCACAGGGGCAGTCCCATCGCATCGAGGACGTAGCTGGGCGCGGCCTTGGCGGCGGAACAGGCCGAGCCCGCGCTGACGCGCACGCCGGCCGCGTCGAACAGGTCGAGCAGGTCCTTGCTGGAGACGCCGGGCACGGCGACATTCAGCGTGGTCGGCAGGGTGTGTTCGAACGGCGCGTTGAAGACGATGCCGGGAAACGCGTCGCGCAACGCGGCCGCAAGTCGGTCGCGCATGGCGGCCAGCTCGGCGTGGGTGCGGAACGTCGTGCCCTCTTCCAGTGCGGCCAGCACGGCGCCGAGCGCGGCGATGCCGGCCATGTTTTCCGTGCCGGAGCGCTGGCCGCCTTCCTGGCCGCCGCCGATCATCAGCGGCGTGTAGGGCGCGCCGTCGCGCACGTACAGGATGCCGATGCCTTTCGGCGCGTGCAGCTTGTGGCCGGAGAACGGCGCGTAATCGATGCGCGTGTTCGCGAGATCCAGCGGCAGCTTGCCCAGCGCCTGCACGCAGTCGACCATCCAGCAGGCTTTCGATCCGCTCGCGCGCAGCACACGGGCAATGCCGTCCAGGTCCGAGATGGCGCCCGTCTCGTTGTTGGCCGCCATGGTGCAGACCATGGCCGCGCGCGGCGCCAGGTCGCGCAGCACGTCCAGGCGGTGGCGTCCTGCGGCGTCGACGGGCAGCGGCTGCAAGGTGAGCCCCGTGCCGAGCAGGCGGTTCCAGTGCGCGAGGCTTTCCGACACGGCCTTGTGTTCGGTGGCGCCGTAGACCAGCAGGTCGCCGCAGTCTTCCCCGGCCGCGCGGCGCTCGCGCACGGCGACGAGCGCCGACAGCACGGCGGTCTGGATGCCTTCCGTGGCACCGCTCGTGAACAGCACGCGCCCAGGTCCGGCACCGAGCACGCGGCGGGCGCGCGCACGGGTCGTGTCGAGGATGCGTTTGGCGCGCAGGCCGGTGGCGTGGCTGCTGCTCGGATTGCCGAACGAGGCCTCCATCGCCTCGACCGCGGCGGTGATTGCGGAAGGCAGGACCGGCGAAGTGGCGTTTGCGTCGAGGTAGAGGTCGGGGGCCATAAAATAATTGCTAAAAGTCCAAAAATAAATGCGCCAGCAGCGCGATTGTTGAGTAATATGTTACGGTTAGGTGCCGAAAATGACGTACTAAAGAATCTTTGATTTTTCCTGCGCTGAAGAACGAACATTCTAGAGACCGTGCGATGGACAAGATGAATTCACTCGACAAATACGACTGCGCGATCCTGGCCGCCCTGCAGGCCGACGCCACGCTGTCGATTTCCGGCCTGAGCGAAAAGGTCGGGCTCTCCAGCACCCCCTGCTGGAAACGCGTCAAACGCCTGGAAGAAGAGGGATACATCGAGAGCCGGGTCAGCATCGTCAACCGGCACAAGGTCGGCCTGCCCGTGACGGTATTCGTCAGCGTGCGCACCAACGAGCACGACGAAAAATGGCTGGAGCGCTTCGCCTCCGCCGTCATCGCGCTGCCGGAAGTCCTGGAATTCCACCGCATGAGCGGCGACGTCGACTACCTGCTCAAGGTCGTCACGACCGACATCGACGGCTACGACCGTTTCTACAAAAAGCTGATCCGCACCGCGCAGCTGTCCGGCGTCTCCTCCGCGTTCTCGATGGAGCAGATCAAGTGCACCACCGCGCTGCCGCTGGAACTGATCACGCACGGGCTGCCCGCCTGAAGTTTGCACACTTCAGCGGGATCTCGAAAAAACCGTCGCGAGCGGCAGCACCGTTGTCCGAGAAGCGCAGCTGTACGGACGTACAGTGAGCATCGCAGGGCGACGGGGCAACGCGCAGTAGGTTTTTTGAGATCCCCATGCGATGATGGCGGCCGTTGAATAACAACGGAGACAACGGAATGGCATCAACCATCAAGACCCTGGCGCTGGCGGCGATCCTGCTCGCGACCGGGACCACCGCGCTCGCCCAGGACCAGGTCGTGCGCATCGGCGTGAGCGGCCCGCTGTCGGGTTCCAACGCCTTCGCCGGCAAGGACGACGAGAACGGCGTGCGCCTCGCGGTCGAGGAACTCAACGCGCAAAAGCTCAGGGTGGGCGGCAAGACGCTGAAATTCGAACTGCTGTCGGAAGACGACCAGGGCGACCCGAAAGCCGGCGTGAGCGTGGCGCAGAAGTTCGCCGACGCCGGCGTCAAGTTCGTGCTCGGCCCGTACAACTCGGGCGTGGCGATCCCCGCCTCGCGCGTCTACAACGATGCCGGCATCCTGATGTCGACCGTGGGCACGAGCCCCAAGATCACGCAGGCGCGCTACCCGAACGTGTTCCGCATCGTCGCCAGCGATGCCCAGGTGGGCGCATCGATGGCGTCGTACGCCGCCAGGGAACTCAAGATCAAGACGGTGGGCGTGATCGATGACCGCACCGCGTTCGGCCAGGGCATCGCCGACGAATTCGCGAAGCAGGCGCGCGCCTCGGGCGTGACCGTCGTCGGCCGCGAATTCACCAACGACAAGGCGAGCGATTTCTCCGCCATCCTGACCGCGTTCCGCGCGAAGAAAGTGGACGCCATCTTCTTCGGCGGCTATGCGCCGCAGGGCGCCCCGATGGCGCGCCAGATGAAGCAGCTGGGCATGGCGAACGTGCGCCTGCTGGGCGGCGACACGCTGTGCAGCCCCGAGATGGCCAAGCTGGGCGGCGATGCCGTCGGCGAGAACGTGATGTGCGCGCAGGCCGGCGCGACGCTCGACAAGCAGGCCAACGGCCCCGCGTTCAAGGCGAGATACAAACAGCGTTACCAGCGCGACCCGGACGTGTACGCGCCCGCGTTCTACGACCAGACGATGTTCATCGCCCGCGCCATGCAGGCCGCGAACACGACGGACGCCGCGGCCGTCGGCAAGCAGCTGCACACGATGAGCTACCAGGGCGTGGCCGGCACGTACGGCTACGATGCGAGCGGCAACCTGAAGAAGACGGCCGTCACGGTCTACACGTTCAAGGGCGGGCAGCTGGCGCCGCTGGCCAATTATTAAAGATCGCCCGTAAAGACTGGGCCTCGGGCGGTGCCGGGAGTATCCTTGGCGCCGCTTCCTTTACATCGTTCAAACATCATGAAACAGACCCTTACCCTGGGCACCATCGCCGCCGCCTGCCTCATCGCCTGCGCGCCGGCCCTCGCCGCCGACACCGCGGCCAAGCCCACGGCCGGCGCCACGAACGCCAGCGCCGCGTCGAAACAGCTGAACAGACTGGCCGACGACTACTGGGACGCCGAAGCGCGCTTCGATCCCGTCGCCGCCGGCGAAAGCGGCGACAACCGCTTCCCCGACCAGATCGGCATGACGATCGCACCGAAGAACATCGCCCACCAGTACGCGCTGTACAAGGGCTACCTGAAACGCCTGCACGCGATCCCGCGCGACGGCTTGTCCCAGCGCGACCAGACGAGCTACGACATCCTCGACTACGAACTCAAGACCGCGCTGCGCTTCGAGCCGTTCCCCGAGTACCTGCTGCCGCTGGACCAGATGGACGCGCTGCCGGTCACGCTAGCCAACTACAGCAGCGGCCAGCAGGCGCAGTCGCTGGTCACCGTGAAGGATTACCAGGCCTACCTGAGCCGCCTGAACCAGCTCGGTCCGTGGATCGACCAGGCCATCGCCAACATGCGCGAAGGGATGAAGCGCGGGATCGTGCAGCCGAAGGCGATCATGGAATCCGCCCTGCCCCAGTTCAAGCAGCTGGTCGTCGCCAAGGCCGAGGACAGCATCTATTACTCGCCCGTGAAGAACTTCCCGGCCGCGTTTTCGGATGCCGACAGGAAGAAGCTGACGGCCGCGTATCGCAGCACCATAGCCGGCAAGCTGAATCCCGCGTTGACGCGCCTGGCCGACTTCATCGAGCACGACTACCTGCCGGCCTGCCGCACGAGCACGGGCTGGAGCGCGCTGCCGCAGGGGATGGACTGGTATCTCGCGCGCGTCGCGAGCCAGACGACGACCGACCTGCAGCCGGAACAGATCCACCAGATCGGCTTGCGGGAAGTCGCGCGCATCCAGGGCGAGTTCGCGCGCATCGGTCCGAAGATGGGCTACGACGGCCCGCCGGCCGGCCTGCCGGTGTGGGTGTCGGAGCAGGCGAAGTACAAGCCGTTCAAGACCGAAGGCGAGATCATCGACGTCTACCGCCACCTGAACACGGTGCTGCAGGCGAAGCTGCCGGCGCTGTTCTCGCTGCGGCCGAAGACGCCGCTCGACCTGCGCCTGGAACCGGAACTGTCGCGCGCGACCGCGTCCGACCACTACACGCCGCCGGCCGTGGACGGCTCGCGTCCGGGCGTGTTCTGGTCCGTCGTGAACGACCCGAAGCAGTACGGCAGCACGGGCATGGTCACGCTGTTCCTGCACGAGGGCCAGCCGGGCCACCACTTCCACATCGCGCTGATGCAGGAGCTGGGCCTGCCGAACTTCCGCAAGTTCGGCGGCAACAACGCGTTCACGGAAGGCTGGGCGCTGTACGCCGAGACGCTGGGCAAGGAGATGGGCCTGTTCGACAAGCCCGAGGATTACTTCGGCCACCTGAACGACGAAATGCTGCGCGCCGTGCGCCTCGTCGTCGACACGGGCATGCACGCGAAGGGCTGGACGCGCGAGCAGTCGATCCAGTACATGCGCGAGACGCTGGGCTACACGGAAGCGGACGCGCGCAATGCGACGGAACGCTACATGGCGTGGCCGGCGCAGGCGCTGGGCTACAAGATCGGCGCGCTGAAGATCCAGGAACTGCGCGCCCGCGCGGAAAAGGAACTCGGCCCGAAATTCAGCCTGCCGAAGTTCCACGAGATCGTGCTGGGCGAAGGCACGCTGCCGCTGGCGCTGCTGGAAAAGAAGGTCGATCGCTGGATCGCCGAGAGCAAGTAATCATCCGAACGTGACGGTGACGGCCAATCCGCCCAGCCGTTGCGAGCGCCGCACCGCGACCCGTGCGCCATGCACGGCCGCGATGCGGCGCACGATCGACCATCCGAGACCGCTGCCGGTCGCGCCGTTGCCGGCTACGCGATAAAACCGTTCGCCGAGCCGCGCCAGGTCGGCGTCGGCCAGGCCCGCGCCGCCATCCTCGACGTCGAGCACGACCTCATCCCCTTCCCGCTGCAGATACACGCCGATGGCGGCCCCCGGCGGCGCATAACGCACCGCGTTGTCGACCAGGTTGCGGACCAGGACCGCCAGCAGCAGCGCATTCCCGCGCACGACGTACGTCCCCTGCGCATCCAGCTCGAGCCGCTGCGCCTTCGCCAGCGCGGCCGGCGCCAGCTCGGCCATCACGCCGCGCGTGACGCCCCCCAGTTCGACGCCGGCCATCTCGGGCGCCTGCGCGGACTCGACGCGGGCCAGCGTCAGCAGCTGGTCGATCAGGCGCGCCGCGCGGTCGCAGCCGGCGAGCAGCCCGTCCAGCGCGTGCGCGCGGGTCGCATCGTCCGTCGCGGCCTGCGCCACCTGCGCCTGCATGCGGATGGCCGCGACCGGCGTGCGCAACTCGTGCGCCGCGTCCGCCGTGAAGCGCCGCTCGTTCGCCAGCAGGTCGGCGATGCGTCCGAGCAGACCGTTGAGCGACGCGGCGAGCGGCAGCATTTCCGCGCTCATGCCATCGAGCGCGACGGGATCCAGCGCGTCCGGACGGCGCGCCGCCAGCGTGCGTCCCATCCGCCGCAGCGGCGCGAGGCCGCGCCGCACGGTCCACCACGTCGCGAGCCCCAGCACGGGCAGCGCGAGCGCGAGCGGCCACGACACGCCGCGCAGCACCGCGGCCAGGATCTCGCCGCGCGCATCGAGCCGCTCGCCGACGTACACCTGGCGCCGGCGCGCGGGATCATAGGCGGCGAACACGCGCCAGCGCGCGCCCGGCGCATCGACGAACGCGAAGCCGTCGCGCCGCGCGGCGGGACCGAACGGCAGCGCGGGCGCGTTGGCGGAACGCAGGACGAGGCGGCCATCGCGCCACACCTGGAAGGCCACGCGCGGCGCATAGCGATGGAGGATCGGCGCGTCGGGCGCCGCGACGTCCTCGTCGGCATCCGCGTCCTGCACGAGCAGCAGCGATGCCGACTGCGCGAGGTGCGCGTCGAGCAGTTCGTCCAGTTCGTGGCGCGTGTCGGACAGGGTCAGCGCGAGCGTCGCGGCCCACAGCGCCGCGAGCACGCCGAACATCAGCCCGAGCAGGCGGACCTGCAGCGAGGGGCCGCGACTCATGGCACAGCGGGATCGCGCAGCACGTAGCCGACGCCGCGGACCGTCTGGATCAACGCGCTCCCCAGCTTGCGCCGCAGGTTGTGGACGTGCACCTCGACGGCGTTGCTCTCCACTTCCTGGCCCCAGCTGTACAGGTGCTGTTCCAGCTGTTCGCGCGTCAGCACGCGGTTGGCATTCAGCATCAGCGCATGCAGCAGGTCGAATTCGCGCGTCGACAGCGTCACCGTCGTACCGTCCTTGCGCACGGTGCGGGCGGCGGGATCGAGTTCGACGTCGCCCGCGCGCAGGCGGTCGCGCGGCTGTCCATGCGCGCGCCGCACGAGGGCGCGCAGGCGCGCGGCCAGTTCGTGCAGGTCGACGGGCTTGACCACGTAGTCGTCGGCGCCGGCGTCGAGGCCGCGGATGCGGTCCGGCACGGCGTCGCGCGCGGTCAGCACGAGCACGGGCGTGGCCAGCCCGGCGGCGCGCACGGCCGCCAGCACGTCCATGCCGTCCCGGCGCGGCAGGCCCAGGTCGAGCACGGCCGCCGCGTAGTCCTGCGCGCGCAGTTCGCGCTCGGCCGCATCGCCGCTCTGCACCCAGTCGACCTGGAAGCCGAGCTGGCGCAGCCCGGCGCGCAGGCCGTCGCCGAGCAGGGGATCGTCTTCCGCGAGAAGGATGTGCATGCGCTCATTCTCCCACGCGGCGGGTCAGTCGTCACCGTCTTCGCCATGGGCCTCGGCCACCGCGACGGCGCCCAGGCCAGCGGCCGGATGGCTCAGCTGCCAGCCCCAGAACCCGAGCACGGCCGCCAGCAGCACGATGCCGACACCGCGCCGGGGCGTGGCGATGCCGTCGGCGGGCGCACCGCGCTTGCGGCCGCTGAACATGGCCGCGACGAGGTTCTCGCGATGCAGCCAGCCCGACACGACGACCGCCGCCACGTGCAGCCCGACGAGGCCCAGCATCAGGTTCGCCAGCACTTCGTGCAGATCTTCGTACGCGTCGCCCAGCGTGTACGTCGCCAGGCCGGCGGCGGCGGCCGTCACGGCCAGCGCCAGCAGGGCCACGATCGCAAGGCCGCCGGCGGGATTGTGGCCGGGGTAGTGCTGCGGCTGGCCGCGTACGAGGCCGCCGAGATAGCGCATGGCAGCGCGCGGCCCGCGCACGAAATCGCCGAAGCGGGCGTGGCGCGTGCCGACGAGGCCCCACGCGACGCGCAGGACGGCCAGCGCCAGCACGGTGCAGCCGAGGGTCACGTGCACCAGCATCCAGCGCTCGTGGCCGGCCGTCAGCCAGGCGCCGGCGAAGCTGGCCGCCAGCAGCCAGTGGAATATGCGGACCGGCAGGTCCCACACAAGAACGTTTTTCATGCTTGCCTCCTGATCGATGGGCCGGACATCTCCCGACCCTCATCATCGGCAAGCCTGCTTAAGGTTTTCTTATCGCCTCATTTGGAGGGCACGATCCGCCACACGACGCCGCCGCCGTCGTCCACGACGAGCAGCGCGCCATCCGCCGCTACCGTCACGGCCGCCGGACGGCCCCACACGTCGCGGTCGGACAGCACCATGCCGGTCATGAAGTCCTGGTACTGGCCCGTCGGCGCGCCGTTCTTCATCATCACGCGCACGACCTTGTAGCCGGTGCGGATGCCGCGGTTCCACGAGCCGTGCAGCGCCAGGAAGATGTCGCCGTCGTACTCTTTCGGGAACGCGTGCTTCGCGCCCGCCGGGGCGTGGTACACGGTCATGCCCAGCGGCGCGGAGTGCGCCTGGATCAGCGTGTCGGGCACGGTGATCCTGTCCTTCAGGTCCGGACGGACGCCCTTCAGGCGCGGGTCTTCGTGCGCGCCCAGGTAGTACCACGGCCAGCCGTAGAAGCCGCCGCGCTTCACGCGCGTGACGTAGTCCGGCGGCAGGTTGTCGCCCAGTTCGTCGCGCTCGTTGACGCTGCAATACAGGTCGCCCGTGTCCGGATGCACGAACATGCCGACGCAGTTGCGCAGGCCGTTCGCGTAGTTGCGGCGGTTCTTTCCGTCCGGGTCGAACGCGAGCACGGTGGCGCGGTCGGTCTCCAGGTTCCACGCGCCGCCCAGGCCGTGCGCGGCTTCCCATTGCGCGAGCGGCTGCGGCGGCGTGGCGCCGATGCCTTCGCCGACGTTGGTGGCCGAGCCGACCGACACGAACAGGGTTTTACCGTCCTGCGAGAACGCGAGCGAGCGCGTGATGTGGTTGCCCAGGCCGTCGACGATCTTCTCGACGATGGTTTCGGGCTTGCCCTTCGCCTTCAGGTCGCCCGCCGCATACGGGAAGCGCACGACGGAATTCGCGTTGGCCACGTACAGGTATCTCGGATTCGCGGCCGGCCACAGCGCGAGGCCGTAAGGGCGCGACAGGTCCGTTGCGAACACGCTGTCCGTGCCCACCTTGGCGCCATCGGCCGACAGGCGCAGGATGCGGACTTCGCCCTTGCCCGAATCGGCCAGGATGATGTCGCCGTTCGGCGCGCGCAGCGCGTAGCGCGCCTTGCCCGTCTCGGCCAGCACGCCGACCTTGAAGCCTTTGGGCACGGCCGGCAGCGCGCCGTCGGGACGCTTCGCGAGCTTGGGCCCATTGCCCGCGCTCTCGCTGGCAAACGGTGCGACGAGCTGGTCGACCGTGATGTGATGCACGTCGCCCGGCTTGTCGTCGGTCCAGGCACCGGCGCGCGCGCCCGCCGCGGCCGCGGTTTTCGGGGCGGCCGATTTGCCGCTTTGCGCCGCCAGGTAATCGATCACCGCGCCGCGCGCCTTCGCATCCGCGATCCCGATCGGCATCGCGGTCCCCGGCACATCCCTGGTCGGGTCGCGCAGGAAGACGTCGAGCTCCGCGCGCGTCCACGTCTTGCCGGCCGCGCCGGCCTTCGACAGCGCATCCGTGTAGTTGTAGCCCGGTGCCGAACCGGCCTTGCGGCCCACGACGTTGAACAGCGGCGGACCCGCGCGCGAGCCCATGGCGGCATCGGCCGTGTGGCAGCTGGCGCAGTTCTGTTCGAAATAGGTCTGGCCCGCGGATGGTGCGGCCGACACACCCGATGCGGCACCCAGCAGCGCCAGCGTGGCGGCGATCTTGTAGTTCATTTTTTCTCCCCCAGGTAAATCAGTCGATCATGAAGACCGGATAACGGCGCCACTCCGGCTCGCGCCAGCGCGCGCAGTTGGCGAAGATGAAGTCGAGCACCGCGCCCTGGTCCTTCAGCAGGTCCGGATTGGCGGCCTTCCACGCGCCGAACTTCGCGGCCAGTTCCGGCTCGGCGGCCAGCAGGCGCTCGGCCTCGTCCTCGAACACGTAGTCCGAATAGGCTTCCTTCTTTTCCAGCACGCTGTTGAAGAAGCCCCAGCGGAAGAAGCTGTCGTGGGCCTGCGGCTCCAGTGTCTCGACGGCGTAGCGGGCCTGGTCCTGGTCGAGCGGGACGAGGTAGTCGCCGGCGCGGATGACGACCGTCTCGCGCACGCGCTCCAGCTGCACGTCGTCGTGGAACATATGGCCTTCGTACGCGTGCGGCCGCGTCGTCAGCGCCGCGATGCGGTACACGGAGACTTCCTGCGTGCGCTCGGCTTCCACGCGCTCGAGCCTGACGCCGTTCCAGCGCAGGCGCTCGATCGCTTCGCGCCATTGCTGCGGCACGACGTACGCCGTCGGTGCCGGCACGACGACGTCGGCCGGGAAGCGGTTGTAGTGCGCGATGTCGCGCTCGAACGGCTCGTTGCGGTCGTAGTACAGGCGCTGGTAGTCGCCCAGCACGCTGGCCTTGTACTTCGCCGCATAACCCTTGAAGCGGAACGTCGACGGATTCGCCTCGTCCATCGCCCAGTGCACGGGCCATTCGCGGCGCGTGCGGCCGGCCGCGCGGGTGGCGCGGCGCATCTGCACGATCCTGTCGCCATTGGCGACGGTGAAGTCCAGCGCCGTCTCGACGAGCGCGCGCATCGAGTGGTAGCGGTCGGCGAACGGTTTCAGCATGTGCGTCTCGGGCATGAAGCCGATCGTGTCGTGCAGCGCCGCATAGCCCGTCGAGAAGCGCGCCGTCTCGAGGAAGTCGGCGATGCCGTCATCCGGGCTGTCCTTGACCGGGTTCACGTACGGGCACGTGGGCCAGCCGCGCCTGTCCATCTCCGCGTACAGCGCGGGCAGCATCTCGTCGCGCAGGAAGGCGCCGAGGCCGCCGCCCAGCTTGTCGGCCTGGGTCGGGATCAAGGTCATCGTGTAGCTGTAGTCGGCGCCGTTGGACGTGTGCGTATCGACCATCACGTCCGGGTCCCATTCCGTGAACAGTTTATTGAACGTCTGTGCCGTCAGGGTGTCGCACTTGACGAAATCGCGGTTCAGGTCGAGGTGGCGGCTGTTGCCGCGAAAGCCGAACGACTCCGGGCCGTCCTGGTTCACGCGCGACGTATCGGCGCGGTTGAACGCGCCGTCCACGTTGTACAGCGGGACGAACAGGAACACGGTCCTGCCCAGCGCCGCGAGGCGGTCCGGCTGCTGGCACAGGTCGCGCACGAGCGCCATGCACGCATCGACGCCTTCCGGTTCGCCCGGATGGATGCCGTTGTTGTTGAAGAAGACGGGGCGGCCCGCGGCCTTGATCCGCGCGCGGTCGAACACGCCGTCGGCCGAGATCACGCCGGCGTGGATCGGCACGCCCGCGTCGGAGGTCCCGACCACGGAAAAGCGCAGCACCTGGGGGTATTGGTGCGCGAGGTTGTCGTACCAGGCGATGCAATCGGACCAGGTCGTGGTCTGATTCTGGTTGCCCTTCTCGAAAGGCGTCTGCAATGCGTTGAGCATGGTGGTGGTTTGCTAGCGAATGGTAGATCGAGGTCGCTACTCTACCCCAGAAGACTGCTTTCAGGCAGTCGCCACGTCGCTGAGCGGGAGGGTGATGGCGACGAGGGTGCCCTCGCCGGGGCGCGACTGCACGTGGATGCTGCCGCCGAGGGCGAACACGCGCTCGCGCATGCCGATGATGCCGATGCCTTCCGACGCGACGGCCGGATCGAAGCCTTCGCCGTCGTCCTGCACCTCGATGTGCAGCGCGCCGTCCTCGTCGGACAGGGCGAGACTCACGCGCGCGAAGCCGGCCTGCGAGTGCTTCATGATGTTCGACAGCGCTTCCTGCACGATGCGGTAGGCGGAGATGGCGAGTTCGTTGCCGATCTTCGAGAAGTCGCCCTGGGATTCGAATTCGAAGTGCACGCCGGAGCTGCTGCGGTAGTGGCTGACCATCTCCTCGACGGCGCCGTGCAGGCCCAGCATGTCCAGCACTTCCGGACGCAGGCGGCGCACGAGGCGGCGGCCGTTCGCGTACAGGTCCAGCGCCAGCTTGGTGATGGCCTGCGCCTTGGCGCGGATCTGGTCGATCTCGTCGCCCGGCGTGACCTTGGCCGCGAGCTGCTGGATCGTCTGCGATTCCAGGCGCACGGCGATCAGGGACGCGTTCAACTCGTCGTGGATCTCGACGGCGATGCTCTTGCGTTCTTCCTCGATGATGCTGTTGACCTTCTGGATCAGCTTGCGCTTGTCGGCGTCGGCGCGCAGCGCCTCGTTGCGCGACGCGAGCAGGTCGCGCGTGCGCTCGGCCACCTTGTTTTCCAGGTCCTGCTTGGACTGGTCCAGCGCCACCGACATCTCGCCGATCGACGCCTGCAGTTCGCCCACCTCGCCGCCCGTCGTGACGGGCAGCTGCACACGGTAGTTGCCGCCGCGGATGCGCCGCAGCACGGAGATCGCCTCGCGCAGCGGGACCGTGAGGCTGCGCGCGAGGATGTACGCGAGCGCGCCGCTCGCGGCCAGCGCCAGCGCGGCCATCGCCAGCTCGACGCGGAAGCGGTGCAGCTGCTTGGCCAGCATGTTCGTGGGCGACATCGTCACGCGCACGAGGCCCACGACTTCCGTCGTCAAAGTCGGCGGGCGGGTGTCGCTGGAGGCCGACACGTGCGGCGTGCCGTTGTCCGAGAACAGGTTGATCCAGACGACCTGCTTGCGGATCGGCGCCTCGAACGAGCGGCCCTCCGCCTCGATCGGGTGCTCGGACAGGGCGAACACCGTATTCTGACCGTTCATGTCGACGACGTCGATGCGGTACACGCTGCTGTCCGACTGCACCAGGCCGTTGATGGTCAGGCGCAGGTCGGACAGGTTGCCCGAGATGACGTTGTATTCGCTGGTCTCCGCGAGCGCGCGCGCGAGGATGCGGCCGCGTTCCGCCAGTTCCTCGTCGACCTGGGCGCGGTGCGCGTACCACGAGTACCAGACGAAGGACGTGAACAGCAGGGTCACGGGCAGCATGGTGATGAAGGCCATGCGCAGGCCGATGCTCCAGCCGCGCCAGAACTGCAGCGCGCCGGGGCGCAGCTTCGCGGGTCGCAAGGTGGCGGAGCGCAGCTTGGCGGCGCGCAGCGAGGCGTCACGGAGGGCGGCGGGGCGTTTCATGGCTGGCGTGCCGGCGCGGGCCGGGCAAAGTTGCGTACGTTGTCCGGCACCTCGACGTCGAGCGAGCGCGCGACGCCCTCGTTGACGATGGTGTGGAAATAGCGCGGGAACTGGGGTGGCGGCAGTTCGCCGCCGGCCACGTAGCTGGCCACGATCTCGGCCACCTGGGCGTTGATGTCCTCGACCTCGGAATACGTCGTCGCCAGCGCGCCGGCCTTGACCATGTCGGCCGAAAAGCCGATCACGCCCTGCTTCTTGCGGTAGGCCGAGAGCAGGATGTTGCGGAAGTTTTCCGTGTTGTAGACGGCGCTGTCGGGCAGCGCCAGCAGCACGTCGGTCTGCGCGATCTGGCCCAGCAGGCGGTTGATGCCCTCGTCCGAATCGCCCTCCAGCACGTTCACGTGTTCGCCCTCCAGCAGCGGCTTGAGGAAGGCCGTGTCCGGACCGAGGATGGCGGCCACGCGCACGGGACGCCGGTACAGCAGGGCCACGAGGCGCAGCTGGTCGACCGGCGCCGGTTCCGCGTACACGGCCGTGAACATGGCCGCGCGCGCGGGCGGCAGCGTGCCGAGGATGGAGCGCACGACCTGGCTCGACGTGAACGTGGAGACGACGACGCAGTCGCAGCGGCGCTGCGCCACCTCGCGCAGCGCGGCCGGACCGACGGTCACGTACAGCATGCGCCGGTGCTGGGCCAGTTCGGTGCGGAACACGGCGAACACGGGCACGAGCCGGCGCGTGATGTCGTCCACGATGCGGCGCGTGATGGCGCTGTCGTCCGTCGTGACGACCTGGAAGCGGTAGCCCTGCACGGGTTCCGGCTTGATGTCGCGGGTGGCGAACGCGTGCGCGGACGTCGTCGACATCAGGGCGGCCAGCGACAGCACCACATTGGGTCCCTGCCTGCGCAGGGACGACGTACGGACGCAGGCACCGTCGTTCCCGCGCGGGCGGGAACCCAAGTTGGCAAACCGGAGCACGGACGACAACACGGCAACGAAACGGGTCAGGGCTCGATCAAGCCATGCTTGACGGCGAGCTTGGTGATGTACGCCTGCCGGTGTACGCCGAGCTTCTCCTTCACGGACTGGCTGATGTTGCTGATGGTCTTGGTCGACAGGTTGAGGCGCTCGGCGATCTCCATATTGGTCAGCCCCTCGGCCATCAATTTGAAGATCTCCAGGCTGCGCTCGTCCAGCTGCGACTGCGGCGAGACGTCGCCGCGCACGGCCAGGCTGGCCAGGCGCTCCGCGATCTGCGGCAGGAAATACAGCTTGCCCGCGTGCGCGTGGCGCACGGCGTCGGCCAGGTCGGCCGGGTCGCAATCCTTGGTCACGAAGGCGTGCGCGCCCAGGCGGTAGGTTTCCTTGATCAGGCTGTCCTGGTCGAACTGGCTGAGGAACACGATCTTGGCCTTCGGGTCGGTCCGGAGGATGTTCTGCGCCGCGTCCATCCCCGTCAGCTCGGTACCGAAGCGGATGTCGAGCACCGCCACGTCCGGCTTGAATTCCGCATACATCGCGGCCGCCTCGCTCGGGCTCTTGGCCTGGCCCACCACTTCCATTCCCTGCGCCGACAACGACATCGCGAACCCGGTCATCACGATCGGGTGGTCGTCCGCCAGCATCACGCGGATCGGCTTTTGCTCTTTCTGCACGTTCGATTCTCCAGGCTACTTCTGCTTTCAGGCGAAAGCACAGAGACGATTATTCCACACAACAGCACCGGGCGCGAGGCGGCATGCATCCATATTCCGACTTGTCAAGACGGCCACGGCAATAAAGTGGAAGGCCACATTGCCATTAAATCGCTTTACCTATTGCTATTAGATAGCATATATTGATTCCGTTCGATGGATTTTACGCTTCACTCCGTTTTACCTCCGGCAATGCCGGTACAACAACAAGGAGGATGGCCATGCAATTCACGAGTCTCCCGGGCGCCAACCGCCCCGATGCGAAAACCGCGAAATTCGTCCTCGTCGCCGCCCTGCACGTGGCACTCGGCGCCGTGTTCATCCACAGCATCAACACGAAGAAGATTTCCCTGTCCAGCCTGCCGGAGCAGGTGCTCGTCATGATCGAGCCGGAACGCCCGACGCCGCCGCCACCGCCCGAGCCGCCGAAGCCCACGCAGCAACTGGCGCCGCCGGACGTCGTGGTGCCGAAGGTCGAGGTGGACGTCGCTCCGCCGCGGGTGCCGAACCCCATCCAGGCGACCACGGCAGCCGAGCCGTCGCCGTTCCCGGCCATGCCGTCCGACCCCGTGCCGGACGCGCCGGCCACGCCCAGCGCCAACCCGGGCCAGCTGCGCACGGCGGTGTTCGCGGACGCCAATGGCTGCGCCCTGCCCGACTATCCGGCCGCGGCCGCGCGCCGGGGCGACACCGGGACCACGACCCTGGCGCTGCTCGTGGGCGCCGACGGCCGCGTGAGTTCCTCGCGCATCGAACAATCGAGCGGGTCGCGCGACCTCGATCGCGCCGCCATCAATGCCCTGACGCAGTGCACATTCAAGCCCGCCACGAACAACGGCGTCGCGCAAGCCGGCTGGGCGAAGCTGGCCTTCGTCTGGAAGCTCGACTAGTTGGTGGCGAACAAAGGAAAACGCACGATGCGTCACTTACCTCGACCGGCCGTGTGGGCGGCCTGCGGCCTGGCCTTCCTCCTCGCCTGGCTCATGCTGCAGCCGCGCGCGGCGCCGGTGCCGACCGGCCCGTTCGTCCCCGGATTCAGCGCCGCGCGTGCACAGGCGCACGTGCAAGTGCTCGCGCAGGCGCCGCGTCCGGCCGGCAGCGTCACGAACGCCCGTGCGCGCGCGTACCTGCTGGCGCGCATCCGCGCGCTCGGCCTCGAACCCGAGGTCCAGGTCGACACCGTGTCCGCGACATCGTGGGACTGGATGTCGCATGGGCAGAGCACGATGGCGACCGCGCGCAACATCGTCGTGCGCAAGCGGGGCGGTGCGCGCCATGGCGCCGTGCTGGCCATGGCCCACTACGATTCCGCCGCGCCGACGCCCGGCGCGGCCGACGGCGGCGCGTCCGCCGCCGCGCTGCTGGAAACCATGCGCGTCCTCCAGGCCGGGCCGGCACTCGACAACGACCTGCTGTTCGTCTTCACGGACGCCGACACGGTACAGGCGATGGGTGCGCGCGCCTTCATGCAATCGCACCCGTGGGCGAAGCAGGTGCGCGTCGCCCTGCGCTTCGACAATGCCGGCAACCGCGGCCCGCTCGAATTGATCGACGCGGCGCACGCGGACGGCTTTGCGCTGGACGCCTGGGCGCGTGCGGCGCCGCAACCGCAAGGCTCGTCCTTCATGGCCGAGTTGTACGACCGCCTGCCGCAAAGCGCGGGCGCCGCGCCGCTGGCGACGGGCGCCTTTCCCGTGCTGCACTTCGCCACGACGCGGGGACCGCTGGGCCGGGAAGGCATGCACGACGTGCCGCAGCGCCTGTCCAGCGCGAGCCTGCAGCACGAGGGCGAGACGATGCTCGCGCTGCTGCGCCGCCTCGGCAACGCCAACCTGGCGCTGGTCTCTCCCCCGCACGGCCAGGTGTATTTCGCGCTGCCGCTCGCCGGCATGGTCCACTACGATGCCCGCCTGACCTGGCCGCTGGCGCTGCTCTGCTGCGCGCTGGGCGCCTGGGCCTGCCGCGCGGCCCTGCGCAACCGCATCTCCGCCACCGACATCGTCGACGCCATGTTCAGCGTCCTGTTCATCACGATCTGCGCCACCTTCGCCGCTTACCTGTGCCGCGAGGCGCTGCCGGTGCTGCAGGCCCGCTATCCGGCCGCCGTCCTCGCCGACGACGGCGGCGTGCGCTGGCAGCTGGCGGCCTTCATGCTGGTGCCGGCCGCCGTCTTCATCGCGCTGCAGCGGCGCCTGCAGCAGCGGCTCGGCGTCGCGGCGACGGCGCTGGGCGTACTGCTGGCCACCGACGTCGCACTCGTCGCGACCTGCGTACGCGCACCCGGCGCCAGCTACGCGCTGGCGTGGCCGCTGCTGGCCGGGCAGGCCGCATGGCTCGTACTCATGGGCGCACGCGCGTGGACGCCGGCCCGGCGCGCGGCCATCGCGGCCGCCGGAGCGCTGCCGGCCCTCGTCCTGCTGCTGCCGGCGGTGTGCGCGAGCTTCGCGTTCTTCACGCCGGCGTGGCTCGTGCTGCCCTCGAGCCTCGTGTGCCTGCTGGCGGGGCTGTGCGGCATGGCCCTCGATGCGCTCGCGCGGCGCTGGCTCGTGCGGCCGCTGCTGGCCGGCGCCGGCGTCTCGTTCGGCATGGCGTATGCGGCCGTGCCGCAGGTGCCCGATCTGCCGGCGCCGAACCGGCTCGTGTACTACAAGGACACCCCGAGCTGGCAGGCGTTCTGGCTGCATCCGGCCGGGCCGCTCGATGCGTGGACGCGCCAGGTCTTCCCCAACACACTGCATCCGTATCCGCTGCCCTACCTGTTCGGGCCCGACGCGGATCCCGTGTGGTACGCGGCGGCGCAGAAGGACGACGGCATCGCCTGGCCCGGCCTCGTCATCGACAAGGACGAGCGCAGCCCCCGGCGGCGCCACGTGGAATTCACGCTGCGCTCGAAGAACCGCGCGCCCGACATCGTCGTGCGCGTGCAGGGCGCGTGCCCGTGGCGCACGAGCGTCAACGGCCGCGTGCTGACGGAGAAATCGTGCTTCAGCTGGCGTCTCGCCTTGCACGGCATGGGAGACGAGACATTGCGCTTCGCGTTCGACTTCCAGGGCGATCCGCCGTTCCTCGTGTACATCCAGGAACGCATCCCCGGCCTGCCCGCCCGCGACCTGCCGCCCCGTCCCGCCGGCCTGCCGCCGCTGCTGCCGCTGTCGGGGACCACGGTGGCGGCCGACGTGCTGCGGTTTCCCTGAGCAGCGCCGGCTCTACGATGCGGATCCCGACAACGGCTCCGCGGGCATGGCGCAGCAGGCGCAGGGTGGCCGATGCGCCGGCCATGCCTGCGTGGGAGAAGGACGACCAGTTCGGGAAAGTCAGGGAGACGGCGGGCCGCTGGCGCAGGGTTCCCCTCGCACGCCTTGGGGCATGCGTATCGCTGTTATTGTCGGACTGAGGGACCGCGCCGTCTCCC
Organism: Massilia cellulosiltytica; assembly: GCF_047325105.1. Classification (NCBI taxonomy): domain Bacteria; kingdom Pseudomonadati; phylum Pseudomonadota; class Betaproteobacteria; order Burkholderiales; family Oxalobacteraceae; genus Massilia; species Massilia cellulosiltytica. The sequence goes on from NZ_CP168562.1 coordinate 6,543,935, forward strand.
CTTCCCCGGTGAATGGTCGTTGAATTAGCGGGCAGGGACCGCGGCGCTTGCCGGGTCCCTGCTTCGAGCTTGACGCCATGATAGGAAAATCGCCCGCGCCGTCCCAGCCCCACCCGTGGGGTCACATCCGCGAGACGGTGGGACGCAGCTGTTCCAGCAGACCGGCCTCGGACGAGCAGCCGAATTTTTCGTAGACGGCCTTCACGCAATCGCGCAGCACGGCGTCGCTGACTTCCATGTTGGCGCGCGCCGATTCGCGGCCGCCGCCGACGCCCATCCAGAACGCCACCTCGGCCTGTTGCGGCGACAGCTCGACGGAGCCGATGGCGCGCCAGATGCGCAGCGGCAGCGGCACGACGAATTTCATGAAGATGCCGACCGTGCGGATGTAAGCCGGGTCCTCGGCATGCAGCGCGGCCGCGCCGCCCGCGCTCATCCACTGCGCGCGCGCCTCCAGCACGCCGCCGGCCATGGCGAGCGTCCCGAGCGGCAGCAGCCACGGATAGCGGTCGCCGTGCGCGACGGATTCCACGAGGCGCAGGCAGAACGGGGGCAAGGTGCGACGGTTGAAGGCCTGGCGCTCCTGCGCCGCCAGCTGGTCGAGCAGCGCGCCGGCCGAATCGCTCAGGTACAGGATCTGGCCGTCGACGGTAGCCAGCAGCATGGCCTCGTCCTCGACGACGCCGGCGCCGCCTGCCGCCAGTTCGGGCGCGTTGCGCAGCACGTGCTCGAAATACGTCGCCACGCGCTGCAGGTCTTCCTCGTCGTGGCGGTCGAACGCGGGGCCGTCGTGGCGCCACAAGGTGATCTCGCCCAGGCGGCGGCCGGCGTTCGACAGCGGCACCTGCAGCGTGTGCAATGCGGGCGTGCCGTTCGCCGTGAAGCCGGCGTGGTCGCGGTACGCATAGCCGCTCGGCGGCGGCAGCACCGACACGTACGCGGGGTCGTTCCCGGCCAGCGGCGACGCCCCGGCCGGATCGACGCGCAGCGCCAGCTCGGCACAGGAATTCGGCACGAGCTCGCGCACCAGGGTGAAGGCATCCTGGACCATCGTCATCAGGTCCAGTCCCGCGTAGCACAGGATGCGCAGGCGGGCCCATTGACGGCTGTTCTTTTTGCGGGACACGGATGGTTGCTGGGAAGCGGTAACTGGATAGGCAGTGAATACTGAGTGGTTAAACAATGATTGTCAACAAGTTATGGGTCGGTGTTCGATTTCGGATATTCTTCTCCCATGAAAATGACATATCTTCCACCTGGCCCTGGGGTCAATCCGGATGCGCCCCTGATCTATATGTGGGAAATCCGGGACGCCAATGGCAATGTGACCGGCCGATATATCGGGAAAGCGAATGGAGGCGCGAAGCGCCCTACCCAACATTACAGCCGCAACGTCAACCGGTTGCTGGCAGGCGAGCCCTATCGAAACGGAAAGCCTTATCGCCGTGTTCACGTTGCCTTGGCCGAAGCAGTCCGCCACAAGCATGACATCGCACTTAGCTACCTGTGCAACGTGATCGACAAGAACCGGATCTTCGAGATCGAAGCGCGCTACATCAAGGAATACGGTTGCGATGCCGACGACGGCATCGGCCTGAACGGGCGCTGGAAAAACGCACCTCCAACACCGCCGCTGCCGTCATCGACACCGGCCGGGACGAGAGCGAATATCGAGCCGGACGTCGACCTGGAAGACTTCATCGAATTCGTGAACGAACATTATCCGGACCGTTTCAGGATCGAATCGACGCCGCTACGCTACTCCCTGTATATCGAAGGCACACGTATCGTGCGGGCAAAAGTGAAACGCGGGGGAAGCAAAACCGATATCAAAGGTGTGCTGTCGGAAAAGCACGGCATCGCCCCGTTCAGAATGACTTGGAACGGCGACGACGACGAATTGAAGCAGGTATTCGAGACAGAACTCCGCCTCTATCGGCAACTTCGCAACAGCGCCTGACCGGCGGATAGGCGGTCGCCGTCAGTGGGCCGGCTTCCTCTCCGCTGCCGCGGCCAGGATCTGCGCCAGCTTGCCGATTTCGACCGGCTTGACGAGGTGGTGGTCGAAGCCCGCCTGGCGCGACAGCTCGCGGTCGCGCTGCTGGCCGTATCCCGTCAGCGCGACGTAGACGGCCTGCGCGTGGCGCGTGTCGCGACGCAGGCGGCGCGCCAGTTCGTATCCCGTCATGTCGGGCAGGCCGATGTCGAGGATGAAGACTTCTGTGGCGGAATCGGCATGCGCCAGCGTGCCGGCCGCGTCCTCGTGCACGTGCACCGTGTGGCCGTGCGCGCGCAGCAGCACCGCGAGCGACTGGCCGGCGTCGCCGTTGTCGTCGACGATGGTCACCGCGAGCGGCCGCGCCTCCCCGCTGCCCTCGCCCGACCGCACGACCTGCCCCACCTCGGCCTGCGCGAGCGGCAGGGTGACGGTCATGGTCGTGCCCTGCTGCAGCCCGGCGCTGTGCGCGGCCACCTGGCCGTTGTGCATGCGGACGATGCTCTTCACGAGCGCGAGGCCGATCCCGAGGCCGCCCTGCGAGCGGTCCGGCGCGCGGTCGGCCTGCGTGAACAGGTCGAACACGTGCGGCAGCAGCTGCGCGTCGATGCCGCTGCCGTTGTCGCGCACCGCGGCCCGCGCCGCTCCGTCTTCGAGGGTCACGACGAGGGCGATGCGTCCGCCCGGCGGCGTGTACTTGGCCGAGTTGTTGAGCAGGTTGACGAGCACCTGGATCAGGCGCGTGCGGTCGCCTTCGACCGGTACCGGCGCATCCGGCAGCTCCACCGTGAGGCCATGCTGGCGCTCCTCGATGTGCGGGCGTGCCTGCTCCACGGCCGCCATCGCGACCTTGTTCAGGTCGAGGATCTCGTTCTCCAGTTTCACCAGGCCGCGGGTGACGCGCGAGACGTCCAGCAGGTCGTCGACGAGCTCCGTCATGTGCCGCACCTGCCGCGAGATGATGTTGCTGGCTTTCAGGCGCAGCCCTTCGTTCACTTCGGGCAGGCGCAGGAGCTGAGCCGCGCTCGTGATCGGCGCCAGCGGATTGCGCAGTTCGTGCGCCAGCATCGCGAGGAACTCGTCCTTCATCTTGTTGTGGCGCTCGGCCTCCGCGCGCGCCGCGCGTTCGCTGGACAGCAGCTGCTCGCGCTCCTCGGCCGCGCGCTGGGCCATGTCGTACAGGCGCGCGTTGTCGATCGCGATCGCGGCCTGCACGGCGAAGGCGCCGATCAATTCTTCGCTGCGTTCACTGAACATCGCGGGCTGCGGATGGCCGAAGAACAGGCCGCCGATCACTTCGCCCGAGCGCGACACGACGGGTGCAGCGAGATAACTCACGACGGGCAGATGCCCGGCCGGCATGCCACGATGCGGCAGCATGGTGCCGTAGCGCGGATCGTCGCGGATGTCGTCGCTACGAATCGGCGCGCTGCCGTCGAACGTGGGCACGAGCATGGGCGTGGGACGGGGCTTGCCGATGCGCTCGAACGCGGCGCGCGGCGCTCCGGACAATGCGTACAGCGAATACACATCGCCGTCGCCGTCCTTGTTGTTGTAGAAGAATGCGCCGAATTCCGCGCCGACGAGCTGCGTGGCGGCATCCGTGATGGCCTGCATCAGCGGCTCGAGGGCGATCGTCGACGCCAGCGTCTCGGTCGCGCTCTTCATCAGTTCCAGCACGCGCGTCTCTTCGCGCAGCGCCTCCTCGGCACGGATGCGGCGCAGCGCTTCCCACATGCGGCGCGCGGCGTCTTCCAGCAGGCGGACCTCGTCCCCGATGCGGCCCGCGTCGAGCGGCGCATGCAGCGCCAGCACGGCCGCCAGGCGGTCGCCGTCCATCAGCGGCACCGCGATGCCCGCCTTGTCTCCGGCCGCGCCATCCGTCGACCACACGGTCTCGCCCTTGCACAGCCGTTCCGGCACGCCAAGCGCCAGCGCCTCCAGCGCCACGGTGCGGCCGGACTGCGGCGTGCGCGCGCCGCCGTCCCACTGTTCGAGGATCACGGCCGCAGCCGCGCCCGGCCTGGTCTCCGCATACGTCACGGTGGCATCGTCGACGTACGCGCCGACCTGGCGCAGCGCGGCCCGCAGCAGCGGACCGGACGACGTCTCGCGGCGCAGGATGTCGGCCAGTTCGAGCTGGAAGGCGCGGCGGCGTTCGGCCTGCACCGTCTCCGTCGTCTCGACGAAGGTCACCAGCACGCCCTTGGGGCTCCCGTCGTCGCCGCAGACGGGGCTGTACGAATAGGCGAAGTGGCAGGTCTCGAAATAGCCGTAGCGGTTGATCGTCAGGGCAAGGTCGCTCGAACCGACCGGCTCGCCCTGCAGCACGCCCGCCCACATCGGGCCGATAACCGGCCAGATCTCCGGCCACGTCGCACGGACGTCGCCGCCCAGCGCCCCATCCTTCTTGGCGCCGAGGATCGGCACGTAGGCATCGTTGAAGAATTGCGTGTACGCGTCGCCCCAGGCGAGGTACATCGGCAGCTGGCAATCGAGCAGCGTGCGGACGGCGAGTTTCAGGCTGAAGGGCCAGTGCGCGACGGGACCGACGGGCGTCGTCTCCCACGCGTGGCGCCGCATCTGCAATTCCATGTCGCCCGGCTTTCGGGCGGATGTGTCATCCAGGGATGCAGGATCGAACGGCCAGGGCATATCGTGGATAGTCGGAGGCAAGCCGGAGCGGCTCAGCTAGCCATCATAGCAGGCGGCGTGAGCCCGACGTGTGCATATATTGAAATATTGTAACAAAAAGATGGGAAAATGTTACGCCCCCCGTTCGATCCGCGCGAGCAGGCGCCGGCCCGCGTCGACGATCCCGGGGCCCGGATCCATCTGCGCCCGCACGATCATGCCTTCCACGCACAGCAGCGCCTCTTCCGCCACCTGGTCCGGCGCCGCCAGTCCCAGCCGTGCAGCCACGCCGCCGAGATAGCGTTCCAGTTCGCGCTTGTGGTGCACGGCCTGCCCGCGGTGGCGGGGATCGTCCGTCGCGCCCGTCTCCGCGACGGCATTGATGAAGGCGCAGCCGCGAAAGTCGTCCTGCGCGAACCACTCGCCCAGCGCGTCGGCCACGGCAGCCAGCCCTTCCCCGCGCGCGAGCCTGGCGTCGACGGCGGCCGTGAACCACGACGTCCAGTGCTCGTGGCGCCAGTCGAGGAACGCGGCGATCAAATCGTCTTTCGACGGGAAATGGCGGTACAGCGACATCTTCGCCACGCCAGATTCCGCGACGATCCGGTCGATGCCGGTGGCGCGGAAACCGTCGCGGTAGAACAGGCGTTTTGCCGTATCGAGGATGCGGTCGCGGGCGGAAGGCTGGGCCATGGTCGTCAGGTCGGGTCGGAGTGCGGGACTCCATTATATGATACAGACCTGTCTACATCAACTAGCTGGATGGATGGGCCGCGTCAGGCGCGTTTCGCTTACGATACAGACCTGTCTACCTCACCACTACAAGGAGCCTGCATGTCCACGATCGAACCCCGTCCACCCCTCCCACCGTTCACGCGTGAAACCGCCATCGAGAAAGTCCGCCTGGCGGAAGACGGTTGGAACAGCCGCAACCCGGAAAAAATCGCACTGGCCTACACGCCGGACAGCTATTGGCGCAACCGCGCGGAATTCGTCACCGGCCGCGAGCAGATCGTCCCGTTCCTGGACCGTAAATGGAAGAAGGAACTGGACTATCGCCTGATCAAGGAATTGTGGGCCTTCGAAGGGAACCGCATCGCCGTGCGCTACGCCTACGAATGGCACGACGATTCCGGCAACTGGTTCCGCACGTTCGGCAACGAGAACTGGGAATTCGACGAGAACGGCCTCATGGAGCGGCGCTATGCCTGCCTGAACGACATGCCGATCCAGGCATCCGAGCGCAAGTTTCACTGGCCGCTGGGTCGGCGGCCGGACGATCACCCCGGCTTGTCGGCGCTGGGGCTGTAATCCCTTACTGGATGACGCCGCAGGCGATGCGGTCGCCCCCGCCGCCCAGCGGCTTCGGCTGATCCGAGAAATTGTCGCCGCCGGCATGGATCATCAGCGCCTTGCCCTTCACTTCGGACAGCTTCGTCAGGCGCGGGGCCGTCACGGCCGTGCTGGCCCCGCCATTGCCCCCGACGACGAGCGGCGGCAGGTCGCCCAGGTGACCGTCGCCGGACGGGCCGGCATGGTGCTTGGCGCCGGTCGGATCGAAGTGACCGCCGGCCGCGCCGGCCGGCACCTTCTTGCCATCCTTCTCGTTCGTGCCGCAGCTGGCCATCTCATGCACGTGGAACCCGTGCGCCCCGGGCGGCAGGTTCGTCAGGTTCGGCGTGAACACGAGACCGCTCTTCGATTCGGTGATCGTCACGGCGCCGATCGGTTTGCCGGTGCCGTCCGGGCCCACGAGCGTCATCGACGCTTGCAGCTGGTCGGCGGCGTGGACGCCGGCGGCTGCGGACAGTGCGCATGCGAGTGCGATGAGCGATTTGATCGTCATACCGTCTCCTTTCAGGTTGGGAATGTGTCGCGGGAATAGTGTATTCGATAACCAGCTGAGTTGACGCAACGGATACCGTGAGCGCGGCAGGAACAATGGCGAGTCGACCGAGGAGCCGTCATGTCCGATAACCTGCTCTCAGAAATCCGCCAGACCATCATCGACATCCACCCGGAACTGGCCCACGATGCCAGCCTGCCGGACCGCCTCGAGCGCGCCCATGCGCATGCGGTGGTCCTGGGATTCACGGATGCCGACGTCATCGCCCGCTTCCTCCGCTACGAAGCGATGGCCCCGAATTTTTATCGCCAACCCGCGATCGACGCCTGGCTGCGGCGGCCCGGCCAGCCGGTCGAGCAGCGGTTCGCGGACGTGCTCGTGCGGGTGAAGTCCGGGTTCAGGCGGGAGTGATGGCCAGACAACAAAACAGGTTGGCTTTTTGTTACTCTGCCCGACCTGACCGGGTTCGGCCAAGCCGTTGCGCGACATGGCGACAAGACTGCCTGCGGTGCGACGCTGATCGCCGGTCAGTCGTCTGCCTGGTGGGACGACCATTCCAGCCCTGACGGCGCAGCTTCCGCTGCCAGCGCAAACACCGACATGTTCAGTAATCTGGTTGCACAGGAGGCGCCAACCATCTGCCTGGAGTGCCTCGCCAAAGCCGCTGCCGCAGGATCGGCCATGGTAGTGAGAAGCTAGTGTGGTTATCGTCGAGCACTTCCGGGCCCTTCAACAGGCTGACACTGCCTTATGGCTCTATGCGTTGGTTGACGGCTTCCAGTATGAACAGCATACCGGTCAGCGTCTGGTTTATCAGCGCGGCATCAATCGCCCTATTTTTCTCGGTACGGAAGATGAGCCTCTGGCTCACCCCGGCCCGTGGCTCATCGACGTCGTCAGGGCGCCTGACCAGTTGCAGTCGCTGCACGACCTTGAGCAAGCGCTGCCATCGGTGTCGTGGCTGATCTCGGCGATCGATCTGGAAGGCCTGGGCCAACTGCTGCAACTCAAACTCGACGCGCAACTGCCGGATGGCCGCAAGGTACTGCTGCGGTTCTACGATCCGCGCGTCCTGGGCAACCTGATGCAGACGATGAACAACGCGCAGCGCGCCGAGTTCGTCCACCTCATCGACGAATGGCACTTCATCCACGATGGCCGCAGAGTATGCATGGGAGGGCCCCGTGCTTGAACTGAGCGAAGAACAGCTCGCGCATCTGGACCTGCTGGAAAAGCGTCAGTACATCAAGCAAGTCTGCAAGAACATCGTCAGGGAACATCCCGAACTCGCAAGCGACAGGGGTTTGCCGGACCGCCTCGAACGCGCGTATGCGCACGCCGTCGCGCTGGGTTTCACGGATGGCGGTGCCATTACCCAGTTTCTTTATTACGAAGCTTTTGCCCCGAATTTTTATCGTGAACCGGCCATCGATGCCTGGCTCAGGAAACCGGGCCGGCCGGTCGAACAACGGTTCGCCGACATGATCGCGTGGGTGAAGTCCAGACTGAGGGAGAATTAATGGCAGCGCTCGCAGTTCCCATCCTCGAAGCCGCCGGCGGCGCCCTGTTGCGGGCGCTCGGTGTTGCCGCCGTTGCCGGCGCCGGCGCGGTTGCTGTCAACGAAGCGACCAGGAACAAGGTCGAATCTGCGGACAAGGCTAAATCTGCGCCGATTGCGGAGGCTGGGACTCAGGCTAAAACGAAAGATACTTGTGACAAATGCCCGCCGGACGGCGGGATGCTTGTTGAGCGTAACTGGAATATGTCTGAGGTATCGCGAAGCTACCAGGCTCGGATTACCGGCTTTATTCCTTATACAGAGTGGAGATTTCAGGAGAACGACTTCGATGGTTTTAAATCGAAGGAATGCTTGCTGCTCGAAGCGAAAGCAACCTACGACCAGTTCTTCGAGTCGTCAACCGAGCCAAAATTCTTCTTCAAGATTACAGGACTGCCGAAGATAATTGCTCAGGGGATACGCCAGAGCATGGTTACCCTGAAATCACCGCCATCACGATTACACTGGCATTTTATGCAGCCACTAAGTCACGCCTACTTTACCGCTCAATTTCGCAAGCGGTCCTTGATCATTACTACCTTTTTGACCCCATGAGCCAAATTCTTGAAATAGACGCTAATTTTCGCACTGGTGCTCAACTCCCATCGATAGACGAGCATTACATCGACATATGGAAAATAGCCAAGGCTCTGGAAACGCTAGGGCATCCTCTCGACCAATGGTTTCCTCCCGCAGATACTGAAGCCGATTCATTGCTGAATAAGGCATTCACTGAAGTGGGGCCGAGCGCAGCGGCACTTGCGATGGCCAAAGCTGACAGCGACAACCTTGCCACCGACCTGAGGACCTTGGGCGTGTGGAACGGTTCAGAAGAAGAAGGCGCTATCGCCTACACAGCCACATATAACATTGGCCCCTTTCCATCAACTTTGAATTTCAGCAGCAAAGATGCTGTAGTACTTCGCGATCGGTCCAATGTCATCAAATTGGTCTTGGCCGTTATCAATATGTGGAAACCCATGGTTGTCCAGGTAGCTCCAGGCGGATATCTGGAAAAAAGCGTTTTCCCTGACAGACCAGGCGCAGGCTGGATGCTCTATCTGCCGTTCGACATCAATGTTCGTCAAGTTCCGGAAGCAGCTGAAGTCATCAAGATCATGGATGACAAAGGTAAAACCCAGCGTGGTAGTCTCATCGTAACGGTAGCGGAAACCTTCGACGTGCAAAATCCTGAGCACATCAAAAAGGCGAACGCGATCGAGACTCGGCTGGTCGATCAAGATCTGCTCCCGACCAATAGTGAATTTGTCGCAAAGTTCTAGAACTGAACAGCGGAGATCGGCGCGATACGCATACTCAATTTCTGAGCGGGCGCAAGATGTCGGCAGTCCCTTTTACGTCTGCATACTCGCCATGCAGGTTCGCGAGCGCCATCAGATGAACCTCCTCGGCGCTGCGCAAGATGCCGCCGAAATCCGTCTTGTCGAAGGTAAAACAGGCATCCGCCACGACGACTGTCGAGAACCCGAGATTGCCGGCCGTGCGCGCCGTCGCCTCGACCGAATTGTTCGTGCTCACGCCGGCGATGACGACGTCGCGGATGCCGCGCGCATGCAGCCACCGTTCGAGCCCCGTGTTGACGAAGGCATCCGGCACGTTCTTTTCGACGACGTGCTCGTGCGCCAGCGGCAGGAACGTTTCCTGGAACTCGGCGCCGCTCTGGCCGGGCGCGAACACCGACGTCGGCGAGCGGCTGATGTGGCGGACGAGGACGACGGGCTCCTCGCGCTCCCGCCACGCGGCCAGCAGGCGGGCAATGTTGGCTTCCGCCTGCGGGTTGTTCCGGGGCGGCAGGGTCGGGCTCTGCATGCCTTTTTGCATGTCGATGATGAGCAGGGCAATCATGAGGTCGGCTCTCCAAAACGTTCGATGACGAAATCAATAAAACTGCGCAGCTTGGGCGAGCGATAACGGTCCGGCAGGTAAACGATGTGCATCGGCCGCTCCGGCAATCCGTACTCGGGAAACAGCTGGACGAGCCGCCCCGCCCGCACGTCGGGCTCGAGCAGGATTGTTGGCGGCAGCACGATCCCGAGCCCGTGCAGCGCCGCAGTGCGCAAGGCCTGTCCATTGTTGATTTTCACGCGGCCGGTGACGGGCACCTGGCAGACGTCGTGGTCGTGCTGGAAGCGCCACTGGTTGATGCTGGCCGCGCCGAACGCGATGCAATCGTGACTGGCCAGGTCGGCCGGGTCGCGGGGACGCCGCGCCGCGCGAGGTAGTCGGGCGACGCGCACAGCATCAGCCGGTACGGCGCCAGCGGCCGGGCGACGACGTTCGCATCCGGTGGCAACTGGCCGACACGGATGATGGCCTCGTAACCGTCTGCCATCAGGTCCACGAAGCGATCGGAAATATCCAGTTCGACATCCACTTGCGGATAGCGCGCCAGGTAATCGGACAGCACCGGCGCCAGCGCCTCCGTGCCGAACGTGACGGGCGCGCTGACGCGCAACGTGCCCGCGGGCGCGAGCCGCATCGTGTGCGCCTGGGCGTCCGTCTCGGCCACGAGCCGCAGGATCTCCTTGCAGCGCGCGTAATACTCCTCGCCGAACGCCGTCACGTGCTGGCGCCGCGTCGTGCGGTGCATCAGCTGCATGCCGAGCCGCTGCTCGAGCGCGCGGACATGGTTGCCGGCCATGGTCGCCGACATGCCGCACGCGTCCGCGGCCGCGCTGAGGCTGCCCTTCTCGACGGTGCACACGTAGACCTTCATGCTGTCCAGCAGATCCATTCGCAAGTCCTGGTTGGAAATGTTGCAAGAAATGCCGAGTTTATCGTCTTTCCGTTGGCAATCACACTGGGCGTCTCATTTCACAGGAGCCAACGCCATGTATGCCATCCAGCTTGTCGAACCGTCGTTGACCGCGTTCCGCCGCGTGTCCTTGCCCGATCCGCAGCCCGGGCCGGGCGACGTCCTCATCCGCCTGCGCGCGGCCGCGCTGAACTTCATCGACGTTGCCGTCGCGACGGGCAGCTTCCCCGGCGCGACCTTGCCGATGGTGCCTGTCGCCGATGGGGCCGGAGAAATCGTCGCGCTGGGTGCGGACGTGGAGAGCGTCGCGCTCGGCGACCGTGTCGTGCCGCACTTCATGCCGGACTGGCTCGACGGGCCGATGCGGCCGGAACGGATCGCGGCCATGCGCGGGATCACGCACCCCGGGTCGCTGTCGGAATACGTGGCGGTGCCGGCGAAGAGCGTCGTGCGGCTGCCGGAACACCTCGATCTTGCCCAGGGCGCGACCCTGCCGATCGCGGCGACGACGGCGTGGAATGCGGTGCGTTCGGCGTCGGTGCGGCCGGGTTCCACGGTCGTCATTCTCGGCACCGGAGGCGTGAGCCTGTTCGCGCTGCAGTTCGCGAAGGCGAGCGGCGCGACCGTCATCCTCGTGTCGTCATCGGACGAGAAGCTGGAACGCGGACGTGCGCTCGGGGCGGACCACCTGGTGAATTATCGTGCGGTGCCGGACTGGGACAAGGCCGTGCTGGAAATCACGCACGGCCGCGGCGCCGACCTCGTCGTCGAGACGGTCGGCGACGCGACGTTCGAGCGCTCGCTGAACGCGGCCGCGATGGGCGGCACCGTGTTCACGGTCGGGTTCCTGTCGGGCGCGACGACGTCGGTCAACCTGTTCTCCATCATCGGCAAGGCCTTGCGCGTGGTGGGCAACAGCACGGGATCGGTGGCGGACCTGGCGGAAGCGGTGCGGGCCATCGAGGCCAACGGCATCGTGCCGGTGGTCGATCGGCGGTTCGTGATCGGTGAGACGGCGGCGGCGTATGCCGAGCTGGCGGCGGGGTCGCGGCATTTTGGCAAGCTGGTGATCGAACATTGATATCCGAAGGGCGTCGTGCAGAAGCGGCGATCTGGTGTTACTGTTTCCTGTCCAACAACATTCACCACAGTGCCAAAGGATCATTATGCTTCTCTACGTCGACGCCCAGTACGCCAGTCCCTATGCGATGTCCGTTTTTGTCGGGCTCAAGGAAAAAGGCATTCCGTTCGATATGCAAACGCTGGATCTGGGGGCGGGCGCGAACCGCTCAGCGGACTATGCCGCCACCTCGCTGACACAACGCGTGCCGACGCTGGTCGACGGCGACTTTCGCTTGTCCGAGTCTTCGGCAATCACGGAATACCTCGATGAGGTGTATTCCGGCACCGCCCTGTATCCCGCCGACCCGAAGGCAAAAGCGCGAGCCCGGCAAATCCAGGCGTGGTTGAGAAGCGACCTGCTGCCCATCCGCCAGGAGCGTACGACGGAAGTGCTGTTTTATGGCCCGTCCAATGCGCCTTTATCGACCGCCGCGGAGCAGGCCGCGCAAAGACTGTTCAAGGCCGCGGATACGCTGCTGGCACAGGACCGTGAGCATCTGTTCGAGACGTGGTGTATCGCGGACGTGGATCTCGCCGTAATGCTGAACCGCCTCGTCCTGAATGGCGATGACGTGCCGGCGCGATTTGCCGACTACGCGAAGAGACAATGGGAGCGGGCGTCGGTTCAGGCATGGGTCGATCTGCCGCGTCCACCGCTCTGATCAAACAATGCGGCCCCCTCGAGGTGCCGTTTTTATTAGCTGATCCAGCCAAGGCTTCAGCATCCAGGATCGTCGCCCATATCGGAAAAATCGCAATCACCCATCTCTGACCATGCTCATGGGCCGGGCTCGTCCGATCGATACACTGCACTTATTCATATTGCTTATTTTATAACTTTTGAGCAATGAAGGTTGCAGATGATCCGGATTGCCCGCCACCTCGCATGCCTGCTCGCCGCCTGTGCCATCGCCGGACAGGCCAGCGGCCGTGACCCCGACCCGGACGGCTGGGGCATCGTGACGAGCCAGCCCATCACGGTGGCGGGTCATGAGTTCTGCCGTTCCTTCATCACGGCCTGGCTCGACAAGCCCGGCAGCGACCGCTACACGATCGCCATCCGCGAGCGCCCGTCGGCGCGCTGGGGCACGCTGATCTGGGTCGAGTACGGCCCGCGCCGGGTACTCCAGGTGCAGCTGCCGCCCGCGCGCACGGCGCTGAGGGCGCTGGGCGAAAACGCCGCCGAGAGCGCCTACCAGGCCGTCCTGGACATCGAGCGCCAACACACGCTCGTCCTCGATACCGACCTCGCGCCCGACGAATTCTGACCCCGCATGAAGGAGTGAGCCATGTCCCACCGACTGTCCCTGCCTGTCGCCTGCAGCCTCGCGCTCTGGGGCGCCGCCGCGTGCGCTTCCGAACTGGTCTACGTGCCGGTCAACCCGAATTTCGGCGGCGCGCCCTCCAACGGTCCGGGCCTGCTGGGCGCGGCGTCGGCGACCAACAAGCATGGCCTGTCGGGCCTGGGCGGATCGTCGCCGCTGAACCAGTCGCCCCTCCAACAGTTCAACCAGACGCTCGAACGCATGATGCTGAGCCAGCTCGCGTCCGCCGCGACGTCGAAGCTGATGGGATCGGACGGCAAACTGTTGCCGGGGACTTTTTCAACCGAGAACTTCGTCATCACGGTGACCGACCTGGGCGGCGGCCTGCTGCGCGTGACCACGACGGACAAGACGACCGGCGCCGTGACCTCGTTCGAGGTGGGCCAATGAACCCGCGGCGCTGCTCCCGTCTGACAGCATTGGCACTGCTGTGCTCGCTGGGCGGATGCGCCCATGTGCCCTCGACGGTGCGCGACAATGCCCAGCTGACGCCCGACACCGCGATCCGGCGCGACCTGCTCGCCCTGCCGCCGCCCAAGGGCAGGATCGCCGTGGCCGTGTACGGCATCCGCGACCAGACCGGCCAGTACAAGCCGGCGCCGGACAGCTCCTTCTCCACCGCGGTGACGCAGGGTGCGTCGTCGATGCTGATCCGGGCGCTGCAGGACTCGGGCTGGTTCATCCCGGTCGAACGCGAGAACCTGCAGAATCTGCTCACCGAACGCAAGATCGTGCGCGCGCTGGAGATGCCGCAGCCGGCGGGGGCGCCGCCCGTGCAGATGCCTCCCCTGCTCGCGGCCTCGGTCTTGATCGAAGGCGGCGTCGTCGCCTACGAGAGCAATGTGCGCACCGGCGGCGTCGGCGCGCGCTTCCTCGGCATCGGGATGAGCACCCAGTACCGGGTCGACCAGGTGACGGTCAACCTGCGCACGGTCGACATCCGCGGCGGCCAGATCCTGCAGAGCGTGTCGACCACCAAGACGATTTATTCGTACGAGCTGCATCCGAGCGTCTTCAAGTTCGTCAACGTGAAGGACCTGGCGGAATTCGAGGCGGGCACGACCCGCAACGAGCCGACGCAGTTGTGCGTGGGCGAGGCGATCGAGGCCGCCGTGGTGCACCTGATCGCGCAGGGCATCCGGGCCGGGAACTGGGCGCTGCAGGACGATGCCGGGATGGCCAGTCCGGTGCTGCGGCGCTACCTGGCCGTCGCGGGGAGCGCGCCATGACCACCCTGCGGCTCGCTGCCGGGGGCCTGCTGCTGGCCGCCGGCATCCTCGCGGGTGCCCGCGCGGGCGATCTTGCCCCGTCCGAACTCGATGTGCCCATCGCCGTCACTGCCGCGGCATCCCTGCCCGCCGCGCCAGGCCGGGCATCGGTGTCGCAGGCGGGCAGCGACAACAACGCCGGCCTGCTCCAGACGGGCCTGGACAACGAGGCCGTCGTGCAGCAGAGCGGCCAGCGGAACGCGGCCAGCATCCTGCAGGCAGGCGCAGGCAATCGGGCCGGCATCGACCAGCAGGGCACCCTGAACACGGCCCGCATCGAGCAGTACGGCCGGCAAGGCTATGCGCGCATCACCCAGTACGGCAACGGCAAGTCGGCCACCATCGTTCAGCATTAGGGGCCGCTGAATCGCTTTCCAATCCGCCCCTGTCCACTTCGAGGAGCACTTCATGAAATTCGCACTCTCGACAATCGCACTTGGTATCAGTCTGACTTGCGCCAGCCTGGCTGCATCGGGCCAGACGATCACGGTCACGCAGCAGGGCGGCGGCAATACCGTCGCGGCGGAGCAGGTAAATACGACGTCCGACCCGGTCGCCTTCCCGGCCGCCACCACCGCATCGATCACGCAGATCGGGAATAACAACCACGTCGGCGGCCCCGGTGCCACGAGCGGCGGCATTTACCAGATACTTGCCCCACGGGGCGGCGCGCGTGCAACGGTCAGCCAGACCGGGTCGGACAACAACGCGGGCATCACGCAGAACGGCAGGCTCGGAGGGAACTCGCCGCCGGTCGAAGCCGTGATTACCCAGCAAGGCAACGGGAACGATGCGACGATCACGCAGACGAACGCGTTCTCCAACGATGTTACCGTCGACCAGAACGGCAGTGCCAACCTGGCCCGCTTGCGGCAGGTCGGTACCGGCGATGCGTCGCTCCACGTCACGCAGAACGGTTCCGGCAACACGGCCACGGTGGACCACCTGGGCAGCTCGCACGGCGGACCGCAGGTGACCCAGACCGGCGAAGGCAATACGGTCTCGCTCTACGCGGACAATCTCCTTGGCCCCGGCGCCAGGATCACGCAGGACGGCAGCATGAACAACGCGAACGTCCTGCTGATCGGTTTCGATATCATGCTCACGCTCTCACAACAGGGTGTAGGCAACGTTGCCAACGCAAGCGTGTCAGGCACCAGTTATGCAGACATCAGCCAGAACGGCAGCTACAACCTTGCCAACCTGACCCAGGCCAACGGCTTCCAGAAGGCCTCGATTGCCCAGATCGGCAACAGCAACAGCGCAACGGTGACCCAGACTCTCCAGGCCTACTATGTCGGCAACGTGAGCCAGACCGGCGCGGGCAACTGGTCGAACGTCTATCAGCACTGATACCCCAAGGAGCAAGCTCATGAAATCCAGACTTTCGGCAATCGCCATCGGCGCGTTGCTGGCCTGCGCCAGCCACGTCGCGTCGAGCCAGACCGTCACGGTCACGCAGCAGGGCAACGGCAACACCGCGGCCGCTGAGCAGGTCGGCCTGACGCCGTACGACACGGCGCCGAACACCACCGCATCGATCACGCAGATCGGCAACAATAACCACGTGGGCGGCCCCGGCGCCACAAGCGGCGGCATCTTCCAGCGCGACACCAACAACGGTGTGACCGCCGTGGTCAGCCAGAACGGCACGGGAAACAATGCAGGGATCACGCAGGACGGCGTGAGGGTGTACGGTCGGTTCGACACCAGCATCACACAGCTCGGGAACGGGAACGATGCCGCGATCACGCAGGCCATCGTCACGTCGAGCCCCGTCATCGTCGACCAGAACGGCAGCGGCAACCTCGCGCGCGTGGAGCAGATCGACAGTGCCGACACCAGCATCCAGACCTCCCAGACCGGCACGGGTAACAGGTTGACGGTCAGCCAGCGGGGCGCCACGTTCCGCGGCCCGGCGATCACGCAGACGGGCGATGGGAATACCGTCGCCGTGGTCGCCAACAACATGGTGGCGGGCGGCCCCGACATCGTGCAGAACGGCACCCAGAACAGCGCGAGCACGACGCAGAACGATGGCTGGGATGACGCGATCACGATCCGGCAACAGGGATCGGGCAACACCGCCGACGCCAGCCAGACCGGCGACGCCCATGTCGCCGACATCAACCAGGTCGGCAATAACAACCTGGCCAGGGTGATCCAGACCGGCGCCGGCAACCTGGCCACGATTGCCCAGATGGGCAGCAGCAACAATGCGACGGTCAGCCAGGCTGGCGCAGGCTATGTGGCCAACGTCAACCAGACGGGCTCGGGCAACTGGACGAACATCTACCAGCACTGAGGCCGTCAAGCGACGGGTAAAAAAAACGGCACCCCTCGAGGTGCCGTTTTCACTAGCTGATTAAGCTAAGCAGAAGCGAAGATCACTCGCCGTCGCCATGATGCTGCTCGACCGAAGCCGCAGCATTCTGCTGGTCTTCCATCGCCTGCAGCTCGGCAGCCATGTTGGCCTTCTCCTGCTGCAGCAGCGCTGCGCGCTCTTCGGCTTCCCACGCTTCTTTCTCCTTGCGGGCGCGGTGGAATGCCAGACCGGTACCGCCCGGGATCAGGCGGCCGACGATGACGTTTTCCTTCAGGCCGCGCAGACCGTCGCGCTTGCCCATGATCGCCGCTTCGGTCAGCACGCGGGTGGTTTCCTGGAACGATGCGGCCGAGATGAACGAGTCGGTCGACAGCGATGCCTTGGTAATACCCAGCAGCACGTTTTCGTAGGTCGCCGGCAGCTTGCCTGCGGCCGTCACGCGGTCGTTCTCTTCCAGCAGTTCCGAACGCTCCACCTGCTCGCCGACGATGTAGTCGGTGTCGCCGGCTTCGACGATCTGAACACGACGCAGCATCTGGCGAACGATCACCTCGATGTGCTTGTCGTTGATCTTCACGCCCTGCAGACGGTACACGTCCTGCACTTCGTCGACGATGTAGCGGGCCAGCGCTTCGATACCCAGCAGGCGCAGGATGTCTTGCGGATCGGCCGGGCCGTCCACGATCATCTCGCCCTTGTTCACCACCTGGCCGTCGTGCACCAGCACTTGCTTGTCCTTCGTGATCAGGAACTCGTGCTTGTTGCCGTCCATGTCGGTGATTTCCAGGCGCTGTTTGCCCTTGGTCTCTTTACCGAATGCGACCGTACCAGTGACTTCCGCCAGCATGCCGGCATCTTTCGGCGAACGGGCTTCGAACAGCTCGGCAACGCGCGGCAGACCACCGGTAATGTCACGGGTCTTCTGCGATTCGGTCGGGATACGTGCAAGCACTTCACCCACCGACACTTGCTGGCCATCCTTCACCATGATCAGCGCGCCGACCTGGAAGCCGATCGTCACGGCGTGCTCGGTGCCGGCGATCTTGACTTCCTGGCCTTCGGCGTTGAGCAGCTTGACCTGCGGACGATTGACCTTGCCCGAACCGCGGCGTTTCGGGTCGATCGCGACCAGGGTCGACAGGCCGGTCACGTCGTCCACCTGGCGAGCGACGGTGACGCCCTCTTCCACGTTCTCGAACTTGATCGTACCGGCGTACTCGGTGATGATCGGACGGGTCAGCGGGTCCCACGTTGCCAGCGGCAGGCCGGCTTTCACCACCATGCCGTCCTGGACAGCCAGGGTCGCGCCGTACGGCACCTTGTGACGCTCGCGCTCGCGGCCGTGGTCGTCCGTGATCAGCACTTCGCCCGAACGCGAAATGACGATCTGGGCGCCCTTGCCGTTGGTCACGTAACGCATGGTCGCCGTGAAGCGGACCGTACCGTTCGACTTGGCTTCCACCGACGATGCCACCGCCGCACGCGATGCCGCACCACCGATGTGGAACGTACGCATGGTCAGCTGGGTACCCGGCTCACCGATCGACTGTGCTGCCACCACACCGACGGCTTCGCCGGAGTTGACCAGCATGCCGCGGCCCAGGTCACGGCCATAGCACTTCGCGCACAGGCCGTAACGGGTGTCGCAGTTCAGCGGCGTGCGGACCTTGACTTCGTCGATGCCCAGACGCTCGATCTCTTCGACCATGTCTTCGTCCAGCAGCGTGCCGGCTTCGTACAGGGTCGCCTGCGTTTCCGGATTGACGACGTCGGTACCGGTCACGCGGCCGAGGATACGGTCGCGCAGGGCTTCGATCACTTCACCGCCTTCGACCATCGCCTTCATGTGCGTGCCGTTGGAGGTGCCGCAATCGTCTTCCGTCACGACCAGATCCTGCGTCACGTCGACCAGACGACGGGTCAGGTAACCCGAGTTTGCCGTCTTCAGCGCGGTGTCGGCCAGACCTTTACGGGCGCCGTGCGTCGAGATGAAGTACTGCAGAACGTTCAGGCCTTCGCGGAAGTTCGCGGTAATCGGCGTTTCGATAATCGAGCCGTCCGGCTTCGCCATCAGGCCGCGCATACCGGCCAGCTGGCGGATCTGGGCTGCGGAACCACGGGCGCCCGAGTCGGCCATCATGTAGATGGCGTTGAACGACTCTTGCGTGCCCTGGGTGCCGTCGCGCTTCGTGACCGGCTCGACTTTCAGCTGGTCCATCATCGCCTTGCCCACTTCGTCCGAGGTCTTGCCCCAGATGTCGACGACCTTGTTGTAACGCTCGCCGGCGGTGACCAGACCCGAGGCGTACTGCTGCTCGATCTGCTTCACTTCCGCTTCGGCGGTCGAGATCATGGTCTTCTTGACGTCCGGGATCAGCATGTCGTCGACGGCGATCGAGATACCGGCGCGCGTTGCGAGACGGAAGCCCGACTGCATCAGCTTGTCGGCGAACACGACGGTCGCACGCAGGCCGCACTTGCGGAACGACGTGTTGATCAGCTTCGAGATTTCCTTCTTCTTCAGCGCGCGGTTCAGCACCGAGAACGGCAGGCCTTTCGGCAGGATCTCGGACAGGATCGCACGGCCGACCGTGGTCTCGTAGCGGGTCAGCGTCTGGTCGAAACCGCCTTCGGCGTTGCGCGGGAATTCCACGATACGCACGGTGATGCGGGTCGCCAGTTCGACTTCCTTGTTGTCGTACGCGCGGATGACTTCCGACACGTCGGGGAACAGCATGCCTTCGCCCTTGGCGTTGATCGCCTCGCGGGTCGCGTAGTACAGACCCAGCACGATATCCTGGGACGGCACGATCGACGGTTCGCCGTTCGACGGGAACAGGATGTTGTTCGACGCCAGCATCAGCGTACGCGCTTCCATCTGTGCTTCGATCGACAGCGGGACGTGGACTGCCATCTGGTCACCGTCGAAGTCGGCGTTGAACGCCGCGCAGACCAGCGGGTGCAGCTGGATCGCTTTACCTTCGATCAGGACCGGCTCGAACGCCTGGATACCGAGACGGTGCAGCGTCGGCGCACGGTTCAGCATCACCGGGTGTTCCTTGATGACTTCTTCCAGGATGTCCCAGACGACCGGTTCCTGCTGCTCGACGAGCTTCTTCGCAGCCTTGATGGTCGTTGCCAGACCCATCAACTCCAACTTGTTGAAGATAAAGGGTTTAAACAGCTCGAGAGCCATCAGCTTCGGCAGACCGCACTGGTGCAGTTTCAGCTGCGGACCCACCACGATGACCGAACGGCCCGAGTAGTCGACGCGCTTGCCCAGCAGGTTCTGACGGAAGCGGCCGCCCTTACCCTTGATCATTTCAGCCAGCGACTTCAGCGGACGCTTGTTGGCGCCGGTCATCGCCTTGCCGCGACGGCCGTTGTCCAGCAGCGAGTCCACGGCTTCCTGCAGCATGCGCTTCTCGTTACGCGTAATGATTTCCGGCGCGCGCAGTTCCATCAGGCGCTTCAGGCGGTTATTACGGTTGATGACGCGGCGATACAGGTCGTTCAGGTCGGACGTGGCGAAACGGCCGCCATCCAGCGGGACGAGCGGACGCAGCTCCGGCGGCAGGACCGGGAGCACTTCCATGATCATCCATTCCGGCTTGATGCCCGAACGCTGGAACGCCTCGAGCACTTTCAGGCGCTTGGCGTATTTCTTGATCTTGGCTTCCGACTTCGACTCTTTGAGTTCGACGCGCAGGGCTTCGGCTTCGCGGTCGATGTCGATCGAGCGCAGCAGTTCACGGATGCCTTCGGCGCCCATGAATGCGGTGAAGTCGTCGCCGTACTCTTCGTACTTGGCGGCGTAGTCGTCTTCCGACATGATCTGGCACTTCTTCAGCGGGGTCATGCCCGGATCGGTCACGACGTATGCTTCGAAGTACAGGACGCGTTCGATATCGCGCAGCGTCATGTCCAGGACCATGCCCAGGCGCGACGGCAGCGATTTCAGGAACCAGATGTGCGCGACCGGCGAGGCCAGCTCGATGTGGCCCATGCGCTCACGACGGACTTTCGCCAGGGTGACTTCGACGCCGCACTTCTCGCAGATGACGCCGCGGTGCTTCAGGCGCTTGTACTTGCCGCACAGGCATTCGTAGTCCTTGATCGGACCAAAGATTTTCGCGCAAAACAGGCCATCACGTTCCGGCTTGAACGTACGGTAGTTGATGGTCTCCGGCTTCTTGACTTCGCCGAACGACCACGAACGGATTTTCTCGGGCGACGCCAGGCCAATCTTGATGGCGTCGAAGCTCTCGTTTTGCTGAACTTGCTTGAATAGATCGAGCAGTGCTTTCATTTATCACTCCGGGTGATTGAATTCTGTACCTACTACTACCGCCAGCTTCTCACTGATTTTCGCCAGTGCTTGCTGGAACCACATTCCTTAAAACCGTCATCCCCGCGCAGGCGGGGATCCAAGTTTTTCGGCGATTCACCGAACTCAGGTTCCCGCCTGCGCGGGAACGACGATGTTGGGGTCGCGGGCCAGCCCGAAGGCTGGCGGCCGTGCTGCTGTCTTAGCTGCGCTCGAGATCGATGTCGATACCCAGCGAGCGGATTTCCTTCACCAGCACGTTGAACGATTCCGGCATACCCGCGTCGATCACGTGGTCGCCCTTGACCAGGTTCTCGTACACTTTGGTACGGCCGTTCACGTCGTCCGACTTGACGGTCAGCATTTCCTGCAGCACGTACGATGCGCCGTACGCTTCCAGTGCCCACACCTCCATCTCACCGAAGCGCTGGCCGCCGAACTGGGCTTTACCGCCCAGCGGCTGCTGCGTCACCAGCGAGTACGGACCGGTCGAGCGGGCGTGCATCTTGTCGTCGACCAGGTGGTGCAGCTTCAGCATGTGCATGAAGCCCACGGTCACCTTGCGCTCGAATGCTTCGCCGGTGCGGCCGTCGTACATCGTGACCTGGTTCTTCGACGGGGTCATGCCCAGGTGGGCCGCGATCTCGTCCGGGAAAGCCAGATCCAGCATGCGGCGGATCTCTTCTTCGTGGGCACCGTCGAACACCGGGGTCGCGAACGGCACGCCGTTCTTGAGGTTGTTCGCCAGCTCGACGATTTCCTGGTCGCTGAAGTTGTCCAGGTCTTCCTTCTTGCCCGTTTCGTTGTAGATCTTGCCCAGGAACGCGCGCAGTTGCTCGGTCTCGGCCTTGGCCTTGATCATTTCGCCCAGGCGCAGACCCAGGCCTTTCGCTGCCCAACCCAGGTGGGTTTCCAGGATCTGACCGACGTTCATACGCGACGGAACGCCCAGCGGGTTCAGCACGACGTCGGCCGGCGTACCGTCGGCCATGAACGGCATGTCTTCCACCGGCACGATACGCGAGACCACACCCTTGTTACCGTGGCGGCCTGCCATCTTGTCGCCCGACTGCAGGCGGCGCTTGACGGCCAGGTAGACCTTGACCATTTTCTGCACGCCCGGCTGCAGCTCGTCGCCCTGCGTGAGCTTCTTGCGCTTCTCTTCGAACGCCAGGTCGAACTGGTGACGCTTCTCGTTGATCGACTCCTTCATCGCCTCCAGTGCGTTGGCGGTTTCGTCGTCGGCCGGACGGATGTCGAACCAGTGGAACTTGTCCAGGTCGTCCAGGTAGGCCTTGTCGATCACGGCACCCTTCGCCAGCTTCTTCGGACCGCCGTTGACGGTCTTGCCGACGAGCAGACGCTCCAGACGCTGGAACGCGTCGCCTTCGACGATACGCAGCTGGTCGTTCAGGTCCAGGCGGAAGCGCTTCAGCTCGTCGTCGATGATCTGCTGGGCGCGCTTGTCGCGCACGATGCCTTCACGGGTGAACACCTGCACGTCGATCACGGTACCGACCATGCCCGACGGCACGCGCAGCGACGTGTCCTTCACGTCCGACGCTTTTTCACCGAAGATCGCGCGCAGCAGCTTCTCTTCCGGCGTCAGCTGGGTTTCGCCCTTCGGCGTCACCTTACCGACCAGCACGTCACCGGCCTGCACTTCGGCGCCGATGTAGACGATGCCCGACTCGTCCAGGCGAGCCAGCTGGTTTTCCGCCAGGTTCGAGATGTCGCGGGTGATTTCTTCAGGGCCCAGCTTCGTGTCGCGTGCGACGACCGACAGTTCCTCGATGTGGATCGAGGTGTAGCGGTCATCCTTGACGACGTTTTCCGAGATCAGGATCGAGTCCTCGAAGTTCAGGCCGTTCCACGGCATGAACGCCACCAGCATGTTCTGGCCCAGTGCCAGTTCGCCCAGGTCGGTGGAGGCGCCGTCGGCGATGACGTCGCCGCGTGCCACGCGATCGCCCACTTTCACGATCGGACGCTGGTTGATGTTGGTGTTCTGGTTCGAACGGGTGTACTTGATCAGGTTGTAGATGTCGACACCGACTTCGCCAGCCTGCGCTTCTTCGTCGTTCACGCGGATCACCACGCGGCCGGCGTCGACGTAATCGACGATACCGCCACGGGTCGCCTGCACGGTCGTGCCCGAGTCCACCGCCACGGTGCGCTCGATGCCGGTACCGACGAAGGCTTTCTCCGGACGCAGGCAAGGCACGGCCTGGCGCTGCATGTTGGCGCCCATCAGTGCACGGTTCGCGTCATCGTGCTCGAGGAACGGAATCAGCGATGCCGCCACCGACACGATCTGGCCCGGGGCCACGTCCATGTACTGGATGCGTTCCGGCGACACGAGGATGGTCTCGCCCGCTTCACGTGCCGAGACCAGCTCGTCGACCAACTGGCCTTCTGCGTTGATCTGCGCGTTCGCCTGGGCGATGATGTAGCGACCTTCTTCGATCGCCGACAGGTATTCGATCTTGTCGGTGACTTTCGAACCTTCGACCTTGCGGTACGGGGTTTCCAGGAAGCCGTATTCGTTCAGGCGGGCAAACAGTGCCAGCGAGTTGATCAGGCCGATGTTCGGGCCTTCAGGCGTTTCGATCGGGCAGACGCGGCCGTAGTGGGTCGGGTGCACGTCGCGGACTTCGAAGCCGGCGCGCTCGCGGGTCAGGCCGCCCGGGCCCAGTGCGGAGACACGGCGTTTGTGCGTGATTTCCGACAGCGGGTTGGTCTGGTCCATGAACTGCGACAGCTGCGACGAACCGAAGAATTCGCGGATCGCGGCCGAGATCGGCTTGCTGTTGATCAGGTCGTGCGGCATCAGGTTGTCCGCTTCGGCCTGGCCGAGGCGTTCCTTGACGGCGCGCTCAACACGCACGAGGCCGGCGCGGAACTGGTTTTCGGCCAGTTCGCCCACGCAACGCACGCGGCGGTTACCCAGGTGGTCGATGTCGTCGACTTCGCCGCGGCCATTGCGCAGCTCGACCAGGATCTTGATCACGGCCAGGATGTCTTCGTTCGACAGGGTCATGTCGCCGACCAGTTCGTCACGGCCGATGCGGCGGTTGAACTTCATGCGGCCCACGGCCGACAGGTCGTAGCGTTCCGGGCTGTAGAACAGGCCGTGGAACAGCGCTTCCACCGATTCTTCGGTCGGCGGTTCGCCAGGACGCATCATGCGATAGATCGCCACGCGGGCAGCGGTCTGGTCGGCGGTGTCGTCGGTGCGCAGCGTCTGCGAAATGTAGGCGCCCTGGTCCAGGTCGTTGGTGTACAGCGTCTGGATCGCGTCGATGTTGGCGTCGCGCAGCTTGCCCAGCAGCTCGTCGGTCAGCTCGTCGTTGGCGTTGGCGATGATCTCGCCGGTGTCGCCGTCGACGACGTTCTTCGCCAGCACGCGGCCGACCAGGTAGTCTTCCGGCACCGAGATGTGCGTAATGCCGGCGTTTTCGACGTCGCGCACGTTCTTGGCGTTGATGCGCTTGTCCTTCGTGACCAGCGTCTTGCCGGTTTTCGGATCGACGATGTCGAAGCGCGCGACTTCACCGCGCAGGCGCTCGGCCACGAATTCCAGTTCCGCGCCTTCCGAGCGCAGGTTGAAGTTGTCGAACACGAAGAAGTTCGCGAGGATCTGCTCCGGCGTCATGCCGATGGCTTTCAGCAGGATCGTCACCGGCATCTTGCGGCGGCGGTCGACGCGGAAGAACAGGATGTCCTTCGGGTCGAACTCGAAGTCCAGCCACGAGCCGCGGTAAGGAATGATACGTGCCGAGAACAGCAGCTTGCCCGACGAGTGCGTCTTGCCGCGGTCGTGCTCGAAGAACACGCCCGGCGAACGGTGCAGCTGCGAGACGATCACGCGCTCGGTGCCGTTGATCACGAACGAACCGTTGGCGGTCATGAGCGGCAGTTCGCCCATGTACACTTCCTGTTCCTTCATTTCCTTCACGACCGGCTTGGTCGGCGATTCCTTGTCCAGGATCACCAGGCGCACCTTGGCGCGCAGCGGCGACGCGAAGGTCAGGCCGCGTTGTTGGCATTCCTTGACGTCGAAAGCGGGGTCACCCAGCACGTAGGAGAGGAACTCGAGGCGCGCAAAACCGTTGTGCGACACGATCGGGAAGATGGAGGTGAAAGCCGATTGCAGACCTTCGTTCTTGCGTACGGAGGGCCCTGCATCCGCTTGCAGGAAATTCTCGTAAGACTCCAGCTGCGTAGCGAGGAGGTAGGGAACGTTGTGAACGTTGGCGCGCTTCGCGAACGACTTGCGAATGCGTTTCTTCTCAGTAAATGAGTAGTGCATGGACACTCCGTGAGTGACAGAAAGGATGAGAATTCAGGAATTGCCAGTGGTTAAGCCACCACATGCAAGGCCTCAAATCTCGCCGCATTCCGCCGGGTGATTGGGAACCGGTGCTGCTGTGTTACGATAATGCTGTGCTGCGGTACTTCTGAAACAGGGGTATTCCGTATTTTGTCGTAGGGACGACAAAAGAGCCAAAGCCGCATACCCCACCTTCCGGCGGGGATCTGCGCGCTTTGACTCCGGCGCGGGGCGCTGATTCAGCGCCCTTTGCATATGTATTACTTGAGCTCGGCCTTGGCGCCAGCTTCTTCCAGCTTCTTCTTGGCGGCTTCAGCGTCAGCTTTCGGCAGGGCTTCCTTGACGGTCTTCGGTGCGCCATCAACGACGTCCTTGGCTTCTTTCAGGCCCAGGCCGGTGATTTCGCGGACGGCCTTGATGACGCCGACCTTGTTCGCGCCGACTTCGGTCAGGACGACGTTGAATTCGGTCTGCTCTTCAGCAGCCGGTGCAGCGGCGCCGCCGCCAGCTGCCGGTGCGGCCATTGCAGCTGCCGACACGCCGAACTTCTCTTCGAATGCCTTGACCAGGTCGTTCAGTTCCATGACCGACATTGCGCCAACTGCGTCCAGGAACTCTTCTTTGCTAATTGCCATTTGAAACTCCAAATATTTGATTGTGATTAGTACTTGACCAAAAAGGCTTGCTTATTCTGCTGCTGCGGCTTCTGCCGGAGCTGCGGAACCTTCGCCTTTTTGTGCTGCGATTGCAGCCAGAACTCGTGCAAAGCCGGACACCGGAGCCTGCATGACGCCCAGCAGCTGGGCGATGAGGACTTCACGGCTCGGGATGCTTGCCAGCGCGTTGACGCCAGCGACATCCAGGTTCTTGCCAGCGTAGTTACCGCCCTTGACCACCAGTTTGTCGTTGGTCTTCGAGAAGTCGCTGAGCACCTTGGCGGCTGCCACGGCGTCGTCCGAGATCGAGTAGATCAGCGGACCAACCATGGTCTCAGCCAGCGGTGCGAACTGGGTGCCTTCCACAGCGCGACGAGCCAGCGTGTTCTTCAGAACACGCAGGTACACGCCCTGCGAACGAGCATTTGCACGGAGTTTCGTCAGAGCACTAACCTGGATGCCACGGTACTCGGCGACGACGATGGTTTGCGCGGTTGCTACTTTCGCGCTAACTTCTTCGACGACGACCTTTTTGTCATTCAGATTAAGACCCACGGTCAATCTCCTTAAATGATGTGAGGGACGTCCCCCGCATCGGTTCGAACACGGCGTCCGAAGTTAAGAAGTACGACAAAGCATCGACTACAAAACTTGTTCGGGTTCGCCATCTGCGTTGGGTTTGCTTTTTAACCTCTTGCCTGCCTGCTGCATTCGGCCCAACGGTCTTTGATTGCCTGGCGGGGTTCAGTCCGCCAGCCCAAAGATCCGCCCCGCGATGAAACTGCAGGGACTAAAACTTGGATCCCCGCCTTCGCGGGGAGTCGTTCTCGGCAGTGCCGAGAAGGACGAGAACAAGTTCTCGTCGCTTTATTCTTTACTTAAGCAGCCAGGGTAGCGTGATCGACACGCACGCCAGCGCCCATGGTCGACGAGATCGCGACCTTGCGCAGGTAGATACCCTTCGACGAAGCCGGCTTGGCCTTGTTCAGGGCGTCGATCAGCGCGACCAGGTTGGTCTTCAGCTGTTCGTCGCTGAACGACTTGCGGCCGATCGTGGCGTGGATGATACCTGCCTTGTCGGTACGGTACTGGACCTGACCGGCCTTGGCGTTGCGCACGGCGCCAGCCACGTCCGGGGTCACGGTGCCGACTTTCGGGTTCGGCATCAGGCCGCGCGGGCCCAGGATCTGGCCCAGGGTACCGACGATACGCATGGTGTCCGGCGAAGCGATCACGACGTCGAACGGCATGTCGCCGGCCTTGACGCGCTCTGCCAGGTCTTCCATACCGACGATGTCGGCGCCGGCAGCTTTAGCCTGCTCGGCCTTGTCGCCTTGTGCGAAGACGGCGACACGCACGGTCTTGCCGGTACCAGCCGGCAGGACGACGGAACCGCGGACGACCTGGTCCGACTTCTTCGGATCCACGCCCAGTTGCACGGCGACGTCGATCGACTCGTTGAACTTGGCGGTTGCGAATTCTTTGACGATTGCAACGGCGTTGTCGAAAGCGTAGGCCTTGTTACGGTCGACCTTGGCTTTGATTTCTTTGACGCGCTTGGACAGCTTGGCCATATTAGATACCCTCCACCGTGATGCCCATCGAACGTGCCGAGCCGGCCACGACGCGCACAGCAGCGTCCAGGTCAGCGGCGGTCAGGTCCGGCTGCTTGATTTTTGCGATTTCTTCAGCCTGGGCACGGGTCAGCGTGCCGACCTTGTCGGTATGCGGCTTCGGCGAACCTTTGGTGACGCCCGACAGCTTCTTGATCAGGTACGTTGCCGGCGGGGTCTTCATCTCGAAGGTGAACGACTTGTCCGCGAAGGCGGTGATCACGACCGGAATCGGCATGCCCGGTTCCATGCCTTGAGTCTTGGCATTGAAGGCCTTGCAGAATTCCATGATGTTCAGACCGCGCTGGCCGAGGGCCGGGCCGATCGGAGGGGACGGGTTTGCTTTACCAGCCGGCACTTGCAGCTTGATAAAACCGACGATTTTCTTTGCCATGATTGGCTCCTTTGTCGATTATGAGTGGTAGCGCTCCACCTGGCGCCCCGATCAAGCTACTGCGCGTTGCATTTTCGATCTGCGATGCTCGCTGTACATTCGTACAGCTGCGCTTCTCGATCAAAACTGCCGCCGCTCGCTACGCTTTCTCGGAGTGCCTTTTAGTCAGGCGGAGCTCCTCTTATCGGATTCCGCCTTGCTGCTGCGACGCTCCGATTCGGCGTTTTAGACTTTCTCTACCTGCCCGAACTCCAGTTCCACCGGAGTCGCGCGGCCGAAGATGGTGACAGACACACGCACCTTCGATTTTTCGTAGTTGACTTCCTCGACAGAGCCGTTGAAGTCGGTGAACGGGCCTTCCTTGATACGCACCTGCTCGCCCACTTCGTACAGCACTTTGGGCCGCGGCTTCTCGACACCTTCCTGGACCTGCTGCATGATCTTGTCGATCTCGCGCGTCGGAATCGGCGTCGGCTTGTTGCTCTTGCCGCCGATGAAGCCGGTGACTTTCGGCGTGTTCTTCACGAGGTGCCAGGTCTCGTCGGTCATTTCCATCTCGACCAGCACATAACCCGGGAAGAAGCGACGCTCGGTCACTGATTTGCTGCCATTCTTGACTTCGACCACTTCTTCGGTCGGAACCAGGATACGGCCGAATTGTTCCTGCATGCCGCCGCGCTCGATGCGGTCGGTCAGGCCGCGCATCACGCTCTTCTCCATGCCGGAGTAGACATGCACGACGTACCAGCGCTTGTTGCTGACCGGAGTACTCAGCGGCGCATCAGCGTCTTGTGCCGGAACGCCGGCCGCCGGGACTTCACCCGGCACGTTGTCAGCGTTTTCGCTCATTATTATTTCCACCCCAGGATCACGTCGTACATCAGAAATTCAAGAATCTTATCCGTGCCCCACAGGAAAATTGCCATCACCAGCACGAACCCGAACACCACGGCGGTGATCTGGGTCGCTTCCTTGCGGGTAGGCCATACAACCTTCTTCGTTTCACGTACGGATTCCTTCGCGAAGCTCAGGAAATCGCGACCGGTCGCGGAAGTCCACAACAGCAGGACGGCAATAGCCAAACCAGCCACGAGTGCGCCTGCGCACATCAGGGCTGGTTTGTTCTGGCCTTTCAGAATGAAAAAGCCGACCACGCCTGCAATCGTAGCAACCACTGCCAGCGCGACCTTGAACTTGTCGTTCGAGGTGCCGACGGTTTGCACGGATTGATTAGACATACTTAATTTACTTTCGGGTGCCTGGCACCGAATTCGGTGGCAGGGGCGGAGGGCATCGAACCCCCAACCTTCGGTTTTGGAGACCGACGCTCTGCCAATTGAGCTACGCCCCTACAAAAACTTCTAGTTGAATCGAGCATTATACGCTACTTGGGTATTTCGCGCAACACTCTATTGTTGGGCGGAACAGAATCGTTCCGCCCGGAGGTACAGCAGTATTACTTAGGCGATGATCTTGGCAACCACGCCGGCGCCGACGGTACGGCCGCCTTCGCGGATTGCGAAGCGCAGACCTTCTTCCATCGCGATCGGAGCGATCAGCTTGACGGTGATCGACACGTTGTCGCCCGGCATGACCATCTCTTTGTCGGCCGGCAGAACGATAGAGCCGGTCACGTCAGTCGTACGGAAGTAGAACTGCGGACGGTAGTTGTTGAAGAACGGGGTGTGACGGCCACCTTCGTCCTTCGACAGGACGTACACTTCGCCCGTGAAGTCGGTGTGCGGCTTGATCGAACCCGGCTTGGCCAGAACCTGGCCACGCTGGACGTCTTCACGCTTGGTACCGCGCAGCAGCAGGCCGACGTTGTCGCCAGCTTGACCCTGGTCCAGCAGCTTGCGGAACATTTCCACGCCGGTGCAGGTGGTCTTGACCGTATCGACGATACCGACGATTTCGATCTCTTCGCCGACCTTGATGATGCCGCGCTCGACACGACCGGTCACCACGGTACCGCGGCCCGAGATCGAGAACACGTCTTCCACCGGCATCAGGAAGGCGCCGTCAACGGCACGTTCCGGGGTCGGGATGTAGGTGTCCAGAGCTTCAGCCAGGCGGATGATGCAGTCTTCGCCCATTTCGCCCTGCTGGCCTTCCAGCGCCATACGAGCCGAACCCTTGATGATCGGCAGGTCGTCGCCCGGGAACTCGTACTTCGACAGCAGTTCGCGCACTTCCATTTCGACCAGTTCCAGCAGTTCTGCGTCGTCGACCAGGTCGCACTTGTTCAGGAACACGATGATGTACGGAACACCCACCTGGCGAGCCAGCAGGATGTGTTCGCGGGTCTGCGGCATCGGGCCGTCAGCAGCGGAGCACACCAGGATCGCGCCGTCCATCTGCGCTGCGCCGGTGATCATGTTCTTGATGTAGTCGGCGTGGCCCGGGCAGTCGACGTGTGCGTAGTGGCGGTTGGCCGTTTCGTACTCGACGTGCGCGGTGTTGATGGTGATGCCGCGTGCTTTTTCTTCCGGAGCCGCGTCGATCTGGTCGTACGCCTTGGCTTCGCCGCCGAATTTCTTCGACAGAACGGTTGCGATTGCCGCCGTCAGGGTGGTTTTGCCGTGGTCAACGTGACCGATGGTGCCGACGTTCACGTGCGGCTTGGTCCGTTCGAATTTTTCCTTTGCCATTCTAGACTCCTAAGATCCTAACGATATTGAAAATTACCAGGCACACCTGACGGTCGAAACAGCCGACAGCCGTTTAAATTCTGGTGCCCTTGACGTGGATTGAACACGTGGCCTCTCCCTTACCAAGGGAGTGCTCTACCACTGAGCTACAAGGGCTGATTTGAAACTGGAGCGGGTGAAGGGAATCGAACCCTCGTCATAAGCTTGGAAGGCTTCAGCTCTACCATTGAGCTACACCCGCGAGGTACCACCCATTCGATTCACTACACGATCAACGCTATTGGTGGTGGGGGCTGGATTCGAACCAGCGTACTCAGAGAGGGCAGATTTACAGTCTGCTGCCTTTAACCACTCGGCCACCCCACCGCGAAGAACCGCAGAGTATGAAGCAAGATAACAACTTCGTCAACTGTTTTTGCTTGTACTGATCAAACTCAAACAGTGTCGTTGCTTCGGGGCGTGATTGTAACGGCCGCAGTACAACTCCGCAAGGGCTGTTTGCAAGAATCCCTGCAGAGCGGTCCAACCATGCGTTTGCGCGTACACTGTATTGACGTCAGAGGCCCCCCATGGACCAGCATCGCACCGGCAATCACGAAGGGCACGGGCTTCGGCTGTGGCTGGCCAACCTGGCGACCATTGCCGTCTATATCGGCACCCTTCTCCTCAGCCGCGCGCTGGCCCTGCCCGCGGGCTATGCAACGCCCGTATACCTGCCGGCCGGCGTCGGGTTCGCCTTGAGCGTCGCGTTCGGCTGGCGCGCCCTCCCTGGCGTCGCCATCGGCGCGTGCCTGTCGCACCTGCCCGACGGCTGGATGGACCCGGACACCGCGCCCGCGACCGCGGTCCTCGCGACGACGGTCGCCACGCTGGGCTCGCTCGTGCAGGCCTGGCTGGGCGCCCGCTGGTTCCGCCGCTTCGTCGACCCGGCCCTCGGCACGGCGCGCGACGTCGCCCGTTTCCTCGCGCTCACACCGGTGTTCTGCCTGATCAACGCCACCGCCAACGTGTCCGCCCTGTACCGGCTGGACGTGGTGACGGCGGCCGAACGGGCGCCGAACTGGATCAACTGGTGGGCCGGCGACACCGTGGGCGTCCTGCTGGCCGCCCCGCTCGTCTGGATCGTGTGCGGCCAGCCGCGCCGGCTGTGGCGCCGGCGGGCGCGCCTCGTCGCCCTGCCGCTGCTGCTGGCGGCCGGCGTCGTCATGGCCGCCTACGAGCAGACCGTGCACTGGGAGCACCAGCAATACCTGCAGGCCTACCGCCTGAAGGCCCAGCAGGTGGCCGACGAGCTGCAGGCCGAGCTGCGCGAGCACGAACGCTTCGTCGGCACGTTCTCGCGTACGCTTGCGGCGGAAGACCGGTTCATGCACCGCGCCAAGTTCCTGAACATCGCCAGCGGCTACGTCGACGGCCGGCCGGAGATCGCCGCCATCAACTGGCTGGTACCCGTCACGCTGGCCGAACGCGCGGCGTTCGAGACGTGGGTGCGCACGCACGTCGATCCCGCGTTCGCCGGCGTGCGCGACGTGACGCGGACACAGGGCCTGCATCCGGCCGGCCGGCGCGCGCAATACCTGCCCCTGCTGTACACCTGGCCCCCGTCCAATGCGCGCATCCGCGGCATGGACTTCCTGACGGCGCCGGGACGCACGGAAGCGGTGTCGCGCGCGCTGGCTGGCACACGCGCCGTCGCCACGGGGCCGGTCGAGCTGGTATCCAACGGCGCCAACGGCATCGGCCTGTTCCGCTCGGTCGGCGCGCCCGGCCAGCCGCCACTGGGGGTATTGGCCCTGATCCTGGATGCCCATGTTTTCGTCCGGCAGGCGGTCCTGCGCGCCGGCTTCTCGGGCTTCGACATCAGTCTGGCCGATACGACCGACCGCGGCGCGCCCGTCGCGCTGGTGGGCACGCCCGGCCGGCACGTGGTCAGCGGCGACTACACCGTGCCGCTCACGTACGGCGGCCGCACCCTGCAACTGCGCTTCACGCCCACGGCTGCCTACATGGAAGGCGAACGGGGACTCGCGAGCTGGATCGTGATCACGACCGGCCTGCTGCTGGCCGCGCTGCTGGGCGCGCTGATGCTGATCGTCAGCGGCGAACGCGCCCAGATCGAGGCCCAGGTGGCGGAGCGCACGGCGCGCCTGCAGGCCATCCTGGACAATGCCGCCGACGCCATCGTCACCGTCGACGCGCGCGGCACGGTGCTGTCGGCCAACCGCGCCACGGCCGCGCTGTTCGGCTACCCGCCGAATCACCTGCCCGGCCTCGCGTTCACGACGCTGGTGC
Source organism: Massilia cellulosiltytica (assembly GCF_047325105.1). Classification (NCBI taxonomy): domain Bacteria; kingdom Pseudomonadati; phylum Pseudomonadota; class Betaproteobacteria; order Burkholderiales; family Oxalobacteraceae; genus Massilia; species Massilia cellulosiltytica. Next base: position 6,577,052 of record NZ_CP168562.1, read on the forward strand.
CGGGCCATGGCGACGAAGACAGCCTGGGCCTGCTGGCGCGCCTGGCCGGCAGCAGGCCCGACGAACGCCAGCTGGACGGCCTGAACGCGCGCGGCGAGCCGCTGCCGCTCGCGGTGGCGGTGTCCATCGTCGACCTGGCCGGGGAGCGCCTGTACGTGTGCATCCTGCGCGACCTGACGGAGCAGCAGCGCGCCCAGGCGCGCATCCACCGCCTGGCCCACCACGACCCGTTGACGGGCCTGGAGAACCGCCATGCGCTCGGCATGCGCCTGGAACAGCAGCTCGCCCAGGCGCGCCGCACCCGGCAGCCGCTGGCCGTGCTGTTCATCGACCTCGACCACTTCAAGAAGATCAACGATTCGCTCGGCCACCAGGCCGGCGACGAACTGCTCGTGGGCGCGGCCGCGCGCATGAAGGACCTGCTGCGCGACGTCGACGCCCTCGCCCGCCTCGGCGGCGACGAATTCATCATCGTGCTGTGCGGTCCCCTGTCTCCCGACAGCGTGAGCGCGGTGGCGGTGCGCCTCGTGGCATCGCTGCAGCAGCCCTACCGCCTGGCCGGCACGACGGCGCACAGCGGCGCCAGCGTGGGCGTGGCCCTGTTCCCCGAAGACGGTCACGATGCGGACACGCTGTTGCGCCACGCCGACATGGCGATGTACGCGGCCAAGCGCGAAGGCCGCGGCAATTTCCAGTTCTTCTCGCCCGCCATGAACGCTGCCACGCACGAGCACCTGCTGCTGGAAAACCGCATGTGGGCGACGCTGGAGAACGGCGGCTTCGACGTCCACCTGCAGGCCCAGGTCGAACTCGAGACGGGGCGCGTGATCGGCGCCGAGGTGCTGCTGCGCTGGCACGACCCGGAGCTGGGCAGCGTGGAGCCCGGGCGCTTCATCCCCATCGCCGAGGAATCGGGCCTGATCCTGCCGCTCGGCGACTGGGTGCTGGCGCGCGCGATGGCCCTGCTGGCCGAATGGCGCGACGACGGCATGGATCACCTGCGCCTGGCCGTGAACCTGTCGGCGCGCCAGTTCAGCGGCGGCGCACTGCTGTCGCGCCTCGACGAGCTGCTCGCCGAGCACGGGATCGACCCGGCGCGGATGGAACTGGAGATCACGGAGACGGCCGCAATGCGCGACCCGGAAAACACGCGCAGCCTGCTCCAGCAGCTGCGCGCGCGCGGCTTCAAGCTGGCCATCGACGACTTCGGCACGGGGTATTCGTCGCTGGCCTACCTGAAGCTGTTCGCGATCGACCGCATCAAGATCGACCGCGGCTTCGTGCGCGACATCGAGACGAATCCGAACGACGCCGCCATCGTCGACGCGACCATCGGCCTGGCGCATGCGCTCGGGCTGGGCGTGATCGCGGAAGGCGTGGAAACCCAGGCGCAATGGGGCTTCCTGCGCGACCGCAACAGCGACGAGGCGCAGGGCTACCTGTTCGGGCGGCCGATGCCGGCGCGCGAATTCCGCGAGTTCGTCAGGGCGCGAGCGCAGCCAGTACCTGGCCCTTGAGCGCCTTGATGAGGGCCGTCTCGTCGGGCGGCACGCCTTCCGGCGCGGGCTCCGTGCGGTCGGCGTAGAACAGGCCCAGTTGCACCTTGCCGACCACCAGCGGCAGCACGATGAAGCTCTGCGCGTCGGGCAGCAACGCCTTGTGCCAGGCCGGCAGCAGGTCGCGGATCTTGGCGCCGCGCGCGTCCGAGATCATGAGGTCGGCGTCGTTTTCCATCGCCAGGTAAAACAGGTCGCGCGCACTCTTTTCTCCGGCGGGCGCCAGCGGAAACGTGAAGCCTTCCTGCACGCGCGCCTGCGCGAGCCCGAACGATGCGCGGGCCCGGTACTGGCCGGCGCGCACGTCCTTCAGCACGACGGTCGCGAAGCGGAAGCCCAGCGCCGTGTACAACGTCTCCAGCACGGCCATGACGACGTCGTTGACCTTGTGCCGGCCGGACGCGCGCATCTGGGTGACGTCCTGCACGCCCGCCAGCAGCAGGTCGCGCGCGTTCTTCGGCTTGCCGCTCGGGTACGTGCCCTGCGCTTCCTCTTCCCCGCCGAGGGTCGCCAGCAGCAGCACGTTGGGCAGGCCGCCCTTGTCTTCCTGCGGCGCGCGGCGCGGCATGGGTTGCAGGTTCATGCTCTGCAGGAGGCTCGTCATTTCGAACGCGACCGTCTCGAACAACTCGTCCAGCTCGGCCGCGCCGAGGTTCAGCGCGGTGCCGTAGCGCGCCAGCAGCGCCTGCGCTTCCGGCGCGTCGGTCGGCGTGGGGGTCCTGCCCATCAGGCGCGCCACGTCCAGGCTGAACGACGCCACCTGGCGCATCCACTCGCTGCGGTTGACGGCCAGCTTGAGCGCCCCTGCCTCCAGCGGGCGCTGGGCATGCACGATCACGCCTGGGATCTTCCACTCGCCCAGCACGGCTTCGGACAGCGCGTCGAAGCCGCAGCCGAGGATCATCTGCGCGGCCTGTGCGGACGTGTGCTTGCCGGTCGCCAGCAGGGCCTGGATCTCGCGGTAGCGGTCATGCTCGTGCGACGCGACCAGCAGCGCGCCGAGATTCTTGAACAGCGCGCTGATCGATGCTTCCTCCGCGCCCTGGTAAAAGCTGTGGCGCGCCATTTCGCGCCCGACGAGGCTCGCGCACAGCGACGCTTCCAGTTCCATGCGCACGCTGTACACATGGTCGCTGCTGGCCAGCGCGTCGACGAGCAGCATCGCCAGCGCGACCGTGCGCACGTTGTCGAAGCCCAGCAGGGAAATGGCGCGCGACACCGTCGTGACGGCCGTGCCGGCCGCCGTGCGGTAGCGGACCGTGTTCGCCAGGCGCAGGATGCGCTGCGTGAGCGCGACGTCGGACAGCACGTAGTGCGCGAGATCGTGGGTGCCCTGGTCTTCCGATGTCGCCATCTGCACGACGCGCGCGATGGCGCTGCCCAGCGCGAACATGTCGTCGTCGCCGCACACCTTCTGCAGCAACGCGGCGCGCACGCGGCGGCCCCCGTCCGTCGGCTGGAACGACGCGGCGTTCGTGTTGGGATTGGAAGCGGCGCTCCCGACTGCAGGAATCATGATCGCTCAGCCGGCCCTTTTCGGACGCGGGCCCTTGTCGTATTTCTTGAGAATTTGATGGTGCAGCCCGGCCAGCGCCGGCAGCTTCGGGTTGACCGGATCGAGGCGGCGCACGCCTGCGATGTAGGCCAGGGCCTGCTGGCCGAGGCGCTCGTCCCAGCCTTCGTGGTCCAGGCATTTCAGGATCGCCAGCGCGGCGTTGAACACGACCTGCGGATTGTCCGGCAGCTTGGTCGCCGCTTCCTGCATCAGCACGACGGCGCCCTTGTAGTCGCCGCTCTTCGCCTTGGCGGCGCCGGTGGCGACGAGGTCGACGACCTGCTGGCGGCTTTCCATGGCGAGCTTCTGCGCCGTCTCGGCCTGGCCCGCGTTTTCGAACACGGCCATCGCGCGCGCCACTGCGGCGCCGTTCTGCGCATTGCGCATCACGTCGCGCACGATCTCGGCGGCGCCCTCCTCCATGCCGTTCTCGATGCAGGTGCGCGCCAGTTCCAGCTTGATCTCCGGGCGCAGGTCCGGCGCGTCCTGGCTGGCCGCGAGGGCCGCCGCCAGCGATTCGGCCAGGCGCGCCTCGTTGCCCGTGTATTCGTGCACGAGGCTCGACGCGATGGCGCTGCACAGCGGCGTGTGCTTCTGGAACGCCATCGATTTGTCCAGGTCGCGGATGACGGCCGCGGCCTGCACCGGGTCGCCCTTGCGCACGAGGGTCTGCACGAGGCGCACGTGGTCCTGCGGGTCCTTGAATTCGGAATACTTGGCCTTGCTGACGACCTGCTTGAGGATCTTCTCGGCCGTGTCGTGGTCGCCCGCCTCCAGCGCCGTTTCGCCCAGCTTGCGCAGCCGGCGCACCGCGTGCGGGGAGACTGTCACCGCCTCCGTCAGCACGGCCTGCGCCGCATCGAGCGCGCCGGCCGCCTCGTGGGTGCGCGCGAGCCAGTCGTAGGCGTCGACGAAGTTCTTGTTGGCGTCGACGAGGTCTTCGAGCATCTCGCGCGCTTCGTCGTAGCGCTCGCGCAGGAACAGCGTCTTGGCCAGGCCCAGGCGCGCCCAGGCGATCGCCTTGGTCTCGACGAGCTGGCGGTAGAGCGGCTCCGCTTCGTGCGGCTCACCGAGGAACATGTGCAGTTCGGCGCGCAGGCGCATGAAGTCGACGAGGTAGCGCGGATAGCGTTCTTCCCCGTCGAGACAGGCGGCGATCGCCTCGCGCTGGTTGCCCGCCTCCATCAGGTCGTACACGGGCAGCAGCGCATTTCGCCGTTCCAGCCCGCGCGCGATACGTTCGAGCAGGCGGTCGGCCGTGAACGGTTTCAGGACGTAGTCGGTGGGGCCCAGTTCGGCGGCGCTGACGACCTTGCCGTAATCGCCTTCGGCCGTGACCATGAAGAACATGGTCGACAGCGGCATGAGCTTGTGGTGGCGCACGTCCTCGAGCAGTTGCTGGCCGTCCTGGCCGCCTTCCAGCGCGTATTCGCACAGGATCAGGTCGTACTGCTTCAGGCCGAGGTGCTTGACGGCCTGGTTGGAGCTGCCGACGTGGTCGATCTTGCTCAGGCCGCACATGTTCAGCATGTTGTGGATCGTCGAGCGCATCCCGGCGTGCGGCTCGATGATCAGGGCGTTGAGGCCGTCAAGTTCGTTCATGTCCCGGTTTTCCGTGTGTGCCTGCGATGGGCTGGCGGGCTGCATGGGCCCGTGTGGTCTACCGAGTATATTACGTCCAGGGAACTAAATTCTTGAATTTCACCCACCATCAAACCGGCAAAATGTCGCGAAAAACCACACTTTCGGTTATCAGGCGCCGGGCTGGCGTGCGGCGGCCTGGCGCAGCGGCGCGCGGTGGCCGGGAGCGCATTCGGGGCGGGCACCGCCGATCATGATGTTTTGGTAACGGACTTCGTATTTGCCGGCCGCGAGTTTATCGATCAGGAACTTGGCGCGGCCCAGCACGTAGGCGTGGCGCACGTTCGAGCGGCGGTCCAGGTCGTAGATCTTGACCAGCACAGGCGACGGATTGTTGCTGTTGTCGACCAATACCTGCATCTCGTCGCCCTGGTTGCCGAGCGGATAACCGTCGATGTAGCCGGACTGGGGCGGCCACGGATCGCCCGTCGGTGCGACCTGGGCCTGCAGGTCGGTGTCGCAATCGGGTGCGCGGGCCGGGACGATCAACTGGGTCACGCCGAGGGCCTTGATGTCGGGCGGCGCATCGGCCTGCCCGGCCGGCCGCGCCCAGCCGTCGGCGCTGGCGTCGCTGCCGAGGGGGTCCGGCGGGGTGTTCGGCGTAGAGGCGGAGGCCGACGCGGAGGCCGATGCGGAGGCCGGCGCGGGTACTGCGGCCGCAGGCTGGGCTTTGCCCGGCCAGGCCAGCGCGCTCGGTACGCTCGGCAGTATCCTGGGGGGATCGAGCAGGACGATGGCCAGCGCGCCGCCGCCCGCGAAGGAGGCAAGCATCAGGCCCCACCAGCGCGGGTCGCGCAGCACGCGCCAGCGCGACGGCGCCGCGACCTGGCGCGGTTCCCAGTGCCCGTCGCCGCGCGGCTTCTCGCGGCCATCCTCGCCATGGGAACTTTCCAGCCACTCGACTTCCCACTCTTCCGACGCGATCCACTCGTCGTGTTCCTTGCGGCGCACGGGATCGGACAGGATGTTGTAGGCCGTATTGACGATGGCCATGATGCGGGCGGCGCGCTCGTCGCCCGGATTCTTGTCGGGGTGATATTTCTGACTCAAGGCCTTGTAGGCCGCGCGAATGACTTCCTGCGGTGCGTGGCGCGACACCTTCAGGTTGTCATAATGGGTATGGATCTTGGCCATGGGTCAGGGTCGGGTTGCACAGGGGCGCCAGCTGCTTCAATATTAGCCGATTCGTTCTTTAACGGCAGAGGCAAAGGACAGCCTGCCGTACGGGCGGCATTACAGCATAGCCGGGTTTGTGTCCACAGCGCAAGATGTCAGTATCACAACTTGTGGCTGCGATCGGCGCGCTCGATGGCGGGGTCGAGCGCGACCCCGCTGCCGACGATGAGCACCTTGAACAATTCCCCCATTTCGGCCGGCGAGACGAGCTTCTGCACGGCCTTCGACTGCGGCAGGTAGCGCAGCGCATCTTCCGGGTCCGTCTTCAGCAGCAGTTCGCCGATGCCCGCCGCCAGCAGGAAGGCCGCCTGGCTCATGTAGCCGAGCACGTCCAGCCCCGCGCCGTGGGCCGCCAGCGCCATCGCCGTGAAATCGACGTGCGCCGTGATGTCCTGCAGGCCCGGCAAATAAAACGGGGCCGGGTGCGCATGGTGGCGGTAATGACACATCAGCGTGCCGCTGGTGCGCTCGTCGAAATAATATTCGTGGGCCGGGAAACCGTAGTCGATCAGGATCGCGGCGCCCTTGCCTTTCTCGAACATCTGCGCCAGCGAGCGCATGAAGCCGCAGGCGACCGGGTGGACTTCGGTGAGATAGCCGTCCTGCAAGGTGTCGGCGTCGGGAATCTGGCGGCCGATCTGGTCGAGCAATGCCGCGTCCGGCTCTGCGGGCGTGAAGGCGAAGCGGCCGTCTTCTACCGTCACCACCTGGCGCAGCCAGCGGCCGCCGTCGCGCACGACGAGCTCGACCGGCATCGCGTCCAGCACTTCGTTGGCGAGCACGACGCCACGGAACGCCACGGGAAAATCGTGCGTCCAGCGCACCTGCGGGAAATCCTTCAGCGCTTCCTGCTGGCGCGCGCGCAATTCGCCCGACAGTTCGATGATCGTATAACTGTCGACGCGCACGCCCAGTTCGGCCAACGCCGTCAGGACGTCATGGGCGAGTTTGCCCGTGCCGGCGCCGAATTCGATAATGTCGGGGGCACTTTGCGCCATAATAGCGGCTGCCGCGCGCGCCAGCGTGGCACCGAACAGCGGGCTGATCTCGGGCGACGTGGTGAAATCGCCATCGCGGCCCAGCTTCGCGGCGCCGCCGCTGTAATAGCCGAGATTCGGCGCATACAGTGCCAGTTCCATGAACCGCGAAAACGGGATGGCGCCGCCCTGGTCGGCGATCTCGGCAGCGATCATGCGCTGCAGGGCTTGGGACGCGGCCAGCGCGTCGCTGGAGGGAAGAGGTAAGGACATCCGGCCATTGTAGCGAGAATCGGCAGCGACCCACAAACCACGATGACACAGACATTTTCGACGCCTGACCCAGTTGGCACATCCCTGGCCCGCCCGCACGCGGGACGCGCGCGCGTGGCCCTCGTCACGGGCGGCGGCCGGCGCATCGGGCGCGCCATCGCGCTTGGCATGGCCGAAGCCGGCTGGGACGTCGCCGTGCACTACCGCCAGTCCGCACAGGATGCCGACGAGGTCGTCGCGGCGATCCGCGCCCTGGGCCGGCGGGCCGTCGCGCTGCATGCGGACCTCGCCGACGAGGCGGCCGTGCGCGCCCTGCCCGGCCAGGCCGCGCACCTGCTGGGCGGGCTGGATTGCATCGTCAACAACGCGTCGTTGTTCGAATACGACAAGCCGGACGCCTTTTCTCCGGCCCTGCTGGCCGCCCACATGCAGTGCAACGTGGGCGCGCCGCTGCTGCTCGCGCAGGCCTTGCACGCGCTGGTGCCGGACGGCGGCCAGGCCGTCGTGATCAACTTGCTCGACCAGAAACTGTACAATCTCAACCCGGATTTTTTGTCGTACACGTTGTCGAAGGCGGCATTGCAGACGGCGACCACGATGCTGGCCCAGGCGCTGGCGCCGACACTGCGCGTCGTCGGCATCGCGCCCGGCATCACGCTCGTCTCGGGCGACCAGAGCGCGGACGGCTTCGAGCGCGCGCACAAGGTCACGCCGCTGGGACGCTCGTCCACGCCGCAGGACATCGTCGACGCCGTGTGCTACGCGGCCAACGCGAAGGCGCTGACCGGCACCACCCTGCTCGTCGACGGCGGCCAGCACCTGATGCCGCTGGCGCGCGACGTGATGTTTTTGACTGAAGACTGAATCAACCCCGTCCCCCTCTTATTTCGAAGGTTTCCTATGTTGTCCGCCCTGTTCTACCCGCAGCTGCGCGATTGCCGCAGGCTGTTCCTGCGCAATTACGAAGTCATGATCAACATCGGTGTCCATGAGTTCGAAAAGAAGGGCGAGCAACGCGTCCTGATCAATGTCGACCTGTACATCCCGCTCGCCCTGTCGACGCCGAAGGACGATCAATTGCACGAAGTGGTCGACTACGACTTCATGCGCGAGACCATCGCCAGGCGCATGGCGCAGGGCCACGTGCACCTGCAGGAAACCCTGTGCGACGACGTCGTGAAGGCGATGCTGGCGCACCCGAACGTGCGCGCGGCGCGCGTGTCGACGATGAAGCCCGACGTGTATCCCGACTGCGAAGGCGTCGGCGTCGAAGTGTTCCAGATCAAGGATGAAGCATGAATGAAGTAACGATGGCGCGCCCGTCCGAGGCCCTGCCCGACGCCGCCGACAAGAAGGCCGAGAAGCAGGCCTACGAAAACAACAAGCTGCACAAGCGGCTGTGCCGGCTCGTCGGCCAGGCGATCGGCGATTTCAACATGATCGAGGACGGCGACAAGGTCATGGTCTGCCTGTCCGGCGGCAAGGACAGCTATGCGCTGCTGGACATCCTGATGACCTTGCGCGAGCGTGCTCCGATCCACTTCGACATCGTCGCCGTCAACCTCGACCAGAAACAGCCGAACTTCCCGGCCGACGTGCTGCCGGCCTATCTGGACAAGCTGGGCATCCCGTACCACATCGAGAACCAGGACACGTACAGCATCGTCAAGCGCCTGATCCCGGAAGGCAAGACGACGTGCTCGCTGTGCTCGCGCCTGCGACGCGGCATCCTGTACCGCGTGGCGGACGAACTGGGCTGCACGAAGATCGCCCTGGGCCACCACCGCGACGACATCCTCGAGACCTTCTTCCTGAACATGTTCTTCGGTGCGAAGATCAAGGGCATGCCGGCCAAGCTCGTCTCGGACGACGGCAAGCACGTCGTGATCCGCCCGCTGGCCTACGTGAAGGAAGCGGATACGGAACGCTATGCGGAAGTGAAGGAGTTCCCGATCATCCCGTGCGACCTGTGCGGCTCGCAGGAAAACCTGCAGAGAAAACAGATCAAGGCGATGTTGCGCGACTGGGAGAAGAAATATCCGGGCCGTGTGGAAAACATCTTCTCGTCGCTGTCGACCGTCGTGCCGTCGCACCTGATGGACCGCGAGATGTTCGGCTTCACGGACCTGAAGGCGGACGGCGTGGCGAATCCGGCCGGCGACATCGCGTTCGACGAGGAGCCGTGCTCGACGCCGGCGACGGGGACCATTCCGCTGCAGCCGCTGTAATACATGCGCCGGCGACCAATCTCGTCGGCGTAACGTTTTCTGTGTAATATAGTTTCACTATCGCAGGTTGATCGTTTCTTATGAGATCGATTTCACTCTATAGCGTGTAGAGGAACCTCCACCACGAGCGGGGAAACGGATGTAATATTCCTACCTTTCTGCCACGCCCACCTGGATTCCTCATGCAAATCGGCCAACCCGCCGGTACCGCCCAGCCGGGCGGCGCCACTACCCACGCCAACACCCAGGTCGCGAGCCTGCGCGTTTTCGTGTTCGCCCTGTTCTTCACGTTCGGCGGCATCACGAGCCTGAACGACGTCATCATCCCGAAACTGAAAGACCTGTTCACGCTGTCGTACGCGCAGGCGATGCTCGTGCAGTCGGCCTTCTTTGCCGCCTATTTCATCGTGTCGCTGCCGGCCGCCGCCATCGTGCAGCGCATCGGCTACATGCGCACGGCCGTCGTCGGCCTGCTCACGATGACGGCCGGCTGCCTGTTGTTCATCCCCGCCTCCTCGTCCGGCATGTTCATCACCTTCCTGCTCGCGCTGTTCGTGTTGGCCGCCGGCATCACCATCGTGCAGGTCGTGGCCAATCCGCTCATCTCGATGCTGGGCGCCCCCGCCACCGCGTCCAGCCGCCTGACCTTCGCACAGGCCTTCAACTCGCTCGGCACGACCGTCTTTCCGTACGTCGGCGCCATCCTGATCCTCGGCTCGCTGGCCCACGTCGACCAGGCGACCCTGTCGGCCGACGCGCTCGCCGCCTACCGCGCGGCCGAGAGCCAGGTCGTCGTGCACACCTACCTCGGCCTGGCCGTCGCGCTGGCCGTCGTCGCCCTCCTTGTCTGGACGAACCGTAACAAGCTCGTCGAACGTCCCCATCCCGCCGGCAGCATGTGGAGCGCCTTCGACCTGCTGAAACAGCCCCGCTTCGCGTTCGGCACCCTGTGCATCTTCCTGTACGTCGGCGCCGAAGTGGCCGTCGGCTCGCTGATCGTCAACTACCTGATGCAGCACGACGTGCTGGGCCTCGGCGCGGAAGCGGCCGGCAAGCACGTGCCGCTGTACTGGGGCGGCGCCATGGTCGGCCGTTTCCTCGGCGCCTACGTCCTGCGCATCTGCGCGCCGGGCAAGGTGCTGGCCGGCGCCGGCGCCACCGCCGCCCTGCTGCTGCTCGTCTCGGCCACCACGCAGGGCGCCACATCGGGCTGGGCGCTGCTCGCCATCGGCCTCGTCAACTCGATCATGTTCCCCACCATCTTCACGCTGGCGTCGGAAGGCCTGGGCGAGCGCGCGGCCGAAGGCTCGGGCCTGATTTGCGTGGCCATCGTCGGCGGAGCCATCGTGCCGTTGATCACGGGCTACGCCGCCGACGCCGCCGGCCTGCGCCTCGCGCTCGCCGTGCCCGCGCTGTGCTACCTGCTGATCCTCGTGTTCGGCTGGTACGCGCGCCGGCCGCTGCAGCACGGCTGAGCGTCAACCCGCGACATCCGTGCCCGCCGGGCTCACGCCGTCCGGCTGCCTGCGCGCCTGGCCGAGCTGGCGCAGCGCGCGGGCGTTGATGCGGTCGCGCTCGGCATCGCGCAGCCAGCCCCACTTGTCGAAGTAGCGCCACGCCGACACGCACCGCCACCAGAGCGCTGCCGACCGCCTGCGCCAGCCGCGCGCGCTTGCCTGGGCCGGGTCGCGCACAGGGTGACGCAACACCGTGACATGCGGCACGAACACGGTGCGCGCGATGCATGCGGTACGGCGCGCCAGGTCGACGGTGTCGAACCGCTGCAGGAAGCGCTCGTCGAACATGCCCGCGCGCAGCACGGTCTCGACCCGCATCAGCAGGCAGCAGCCCGGCGGCACCGGCACCTCCATCACCCGGCTGTAGCCGCCCGCGTGCAGCTGGTAGCGCGCCAGCCTGCCGCTGGACCGGCGCAGCAGCGGAAAGCAGCGCCCCAGCAGCAGTTCCAGCGGCCCCGGCAGCAGGCTGCACAGCGGCTGCAGGCGCCCGTCCACATCCTGCACCCGTGGCGCCAGCAGGCCCACGTCGGGATGCTGCTCCATGTAGGCGACCATCCGGGCCACCGCGTCGAGCGGCAAGCCGATGTCGGGTGCAAGCAGCAGGTGATAGACACTCCCCGCCGCCGCGGCCTCGCGCAGGATGCGGTTATGGGCGCGCGCCTGACGGGGCCAGTCCGGTTGCGGGCGGTAGTGCGCCCCGTAGCGTCCGGCCAGCGCGGCCAGCGCTGGCTGTTGCGCATCGTCGACCAGGTAGACCCGCAGGTGCGGACAGGCCGTCGTGAGGCTGAGCAGCAGATGCTCGATCCGGTCCGGTGTCGCCCCGCCGCAGACGAGGCAGCAGCTGGCCCGGACGGCCGCGGCGCCCATGCTCAGCCCCCGCCGCGCGCGCGCGTTCGCCGGGCGCGCGGTGCATGCGCGGCACGCCGGTTAGTTGCAAAACGGAATTCCTTGTCCATGGCGCCCTCCATCGAACGAAACACATGGGTTCAGAGTGGCGCCGTGCGCGACGGTTGCAGTGGAATCGACGGCGCTTGCGCAGGATCAGACTGCAAGCATCTGCCGCCGACAAATGGATATGAAAGAGGTCGAACGGTTACAGCGCCACGTCGGTGCGCAGTACCGGATACAGGTTGAAACGCTCATCCCAGGACGGGTGGCGGCGCGCAAAGAATTCCAGGCGCGCGTGGGCATTCTTCGCGAATGCCGGATCGGTCTCGACCTTGCGCCGGAATTCGGCGGCCAGGGCCGGATCGCGCGCCATCTGTTCGCGCGCCACGTCCTCGGCCACGTATTCCTCCATGTATTCCTTGCGCTCGAAGGCGTTGTTGAACTCGCCCCAGGCCAGCAGCGAATCCGGGGCCTGCGGCTCGAACAGGGCCATGACGAGGCGCGCCTTGGGCTGGGCGACCGGCACGAACAGCGCACCTTTGCCGAGGTTGCGCGGCTCGGGCTTCCAGCTGCCTTCGACCTTCAGGCGCTGGTGCGATTCGAACGACGTCGGAGAGAACGTGGCCTGGTCGGCACGGAAGGTTTGCACGGGCGCGGCATCGACCGCCTTGTCGATCTTGCGGAACACGATGCCGTGTTGCACGAGCTTCGTCGCGACCATCTGCGCCCACGCGGCCGGCACGACGTAGCCCGCACCCGGCGCCCGCACCTGCAGGTCGGCCACGACCTCGTCGCGCAGCGGCACGTGCCAGACCTGCGGCTTCGTTTCGTCGTAGTGCGTCATCAGCATGCCGGACACGTCGGACATCGTGCGCGTGTAGGCATAGCCCTGGAAGTCGACCATCGTGGTCTTGTCGGTGGTGCGGTACGTCAGCGCCACGGGCTGGCCGGCGATGTGCGTGGCGCGCGCGTCGGCGGCGCGTGCCGCCTGCGTCCATGCCGCGCCGTGGGCGGCCACCTGCTGCAGCACCGAGACGATGGCATTGTGCGTGATGCGCACGCGGGTCGGATAGTCCTTCCACGAGTGCGTCTCGACGAGCATGGCCATCCGGTTGCGCAGCTGGAAATAACCGGTCGAGAAGCGCGGATCGGAGACGCCGTCGACGAAGCCGGAGGCCGGGTCGTCCGTCTCCTTGAACGACATGTAATAGGACTGCGGCATCGAGCCCTGCTTGCTGATGTCGGCGATGACGTTCGCGCGCAGTGCCCGGCCGATCTCGCGGAATTCCGGGTCGCCCGAGTACACGGGTTCGACCTGGATGGAGACGTCGTGCTGGAACATGGCGCCGTCCGTGACGTGCAGGTCGACATAGGTCAACGGGTCCCACGCGTTCACCAGCGCCAGCATGGCCTGCATCTCGGGCGCGTCGGCCTTCACGTAGTCGCGGTTCAGGTTGGTGTTCTGCGCGGTGGTGCGCCAGCCCATCTCGACGGGGCCGCGCTGGTTCGGGCGGTTCCATTTCGCGAAGCGTTCATGGCCGTCGACGTTGAACACGGGGACGAACAGCAGCACCTGCCTGTCCAGCACGCCCGCCGCGAGTTTGCCGTCGAGGATTTCACGCAGGGCGAGGAAGCCCGCGTCCTTGCCGTCGATCTCGCCCGCGTGGATGCCGCCCTGGATCAGCGTGACCGGCAGGTTCGCCTTGCGCGCCGCGTCGGGCGTGAACACGCCGCGTGCGTTGACGGCCAGCGCCAGCATCGGCCGGCCTTCCGGCGTCGTGCCGAACTGGAAGCATTTCACCTGCTTCGGATACGCCTGCTGGAAGGCGCCGCACAGCTTGACGACCTCGTCGTAGCGGCCCGTGGCCTGGAAGCCGGAGCGCTCCGAGACGGTGACGAGGTCGGGGGCGGCGTGCGCCAGGGGCGCAGCCAGCAGGGCCAGCAAGAACGCAATGCGGATCATCGATACACTCCGGCAGGATTGAAAAAGATTCAAGCCGGAAATTATAGATCGGTGATCCGGTCAGCGTGTGCGCGGCGGATAAATCGCGATCTCCTTCATCTGCGACCGCGCGATGTGCATCGGCACGCGACGCGCCCGCGCCGTCGACGCCGCCGGGCAGGCATTGGTGGCGCGGTACGCGAGCGCGGCGGCCAGCATGCCCTCGGCGGGATCGCCCAGCGCATGCGCCATGTCGTCGGACACGGCGCAGGTCGGCGCGAAGCCGTCGGCGAAATCGCCGAAACCCTTCGCGTTCACGCCCTGGAACTGGATCGTGAAATACGTCGTGCCGCAGTTATCCGCCGGCAGGAAGCCGTAGGGCTTGCCACAGGTCGTGGCGCCGATGATATCGACCTGGACGTCCACCCCGCGCAGGCCGTTGATGACGGCTTCGCTGGCCGAGCACGTGTCGGACGTCGTCAGCACGGTCACGCGCTTCAGGCCCAGGTAGGGCAACGCCATATTGCGCGGCGCGGAAAAGCCGTAGGCCGTGTTGCGGAACGGGATCGGGGCATCGGGCGCCGTCTTGTCGTTGTACAGCGCGCGCTCGAACGTCTTCCCGGCCGTGGCCGGTCCCGCGATCATGTACGCCAGTTCGCTGGCGACGTACAGGAGGCCGCCGCCGTTGTAGCGCATGTCGAGCACGAGGTCCGCCGCGCCCTGGTTCTTCAGGCTCGTGAACGCATTCACGAGCTGCAGTTCGGAGACGGCATTGTGGTCCTCGAAGCTCAGGTAGCCCACCTTGCCGGTCGGCGTGTCGATCACTTTCACGTTTTTCACGGGCGTCGTCGTGACGACGGCGGACGTCAGCGCGATGTCCATCGTGGTGTCGCCGCGGCGTATCGTGAGCGTGTGGCGCTCGCCCGCGGTGTCCGGCGACAGGCCGTCGTTCAGCCGTTCGATCTGCGCCTCGTCGGCGGTATTGATGAAGTCGATGCCGTCGACGGCCGTCAGCAGGTCGCCCCGCTGGATGCCGGCCGCGGCCGCGGGCGACCCCGGCTCGACGATCGCCGCGATCCAGGTGCGCGGTGCCGTCGTGGAGTTGACGGACCACGTCAGGCCATAGCCCGTATCCTGGCTCGCATTGGTCAGCGCATCCCATTCCGCCGTCGTGTAGGTGAAATGGAAACGGTCCTTGTCCTTGCCCGACGCGGTCAGCGCGGGCGTCTTGAGCGCATCGAAATAGTCGAGCGTGTTCGTGTAGTCGGCCATGCGGACCGTCGACGGGATCTCGCTGTACCAGAGATAAGTCGCGTCGGTCCAGCCGCGCAGGAATTTCATCTCGTCCTGCAGCGTGCCCTGGCGGTCCGGGAACGCATGACCCTCGGCGTCGACGCCCGTGCGTGGCGCGGCGCACAGGTCTTGGTAACTGATGTAGTCGGACGGGATCGGGTCCGGGGTCACGGCCGGTGGCGTGGGCGTCGTGGTCGGCGGCGTGGTCGTCCCGGTGCCGGGATTGCCGGCGACGGGCGTCGAGGCGCCGATGCCTGGACTCCCCCCGCCGCCGCCACAGCCGGACAGCGTGACGAGCGTCGCGAAAGCGCAAGCGAACAGGCGGGAAAAACGGGTCGGCGAAGCAGCGGTAGAAGGCGATTTCATGCGTCCGATTATAGACCCGGCCGCTTCGCGCAAATACATCCAACTGTAACAACGCCGCCTGCCGAAACCGGCGGGCGGCGTCGTATCAAAAGAACAGCATCAGGCGGCGCGGGTGACGGTGCCGCCCGCGTGGAAGGCAGATACCAGTTCCGCTTCCTTGCGCTTGGCTACCTTGAGGTTGCGCTCCTTGACGTGGCCGAAGCCGCGGATGTCTTCCGGGATACTCGCGATGGCCACGGCCTGCGCCAGGTTGTCGGCCGTCAGCCTGGGCAGCAGGCCCTCGATGGTGGCGCGGTATTCCTGGTTCAGGGCGCGTTCCATCCGGCGCTCGGCCGTGTGGCCGAACGGATCGAATGCCGTGCCACGCAAACCCTTCAGCTTCGCCAGCACGCCGAACGCCTTCATCATCCACGGGCCGAATTCCTGTTTTACCAGGTGGCCGTCCTTGTCCTTCTTCGCGAACAGCGGCGGCGCCAGGTGGAATTTCAGTGTGACGTCGCCTTCGAACATGCCGTCGATCCTGGCCATGAACGCGGGATCCGTGTACAGGCGCGCGACTTCGTACTCGTCCTTGTAGGCCATCAGCTTGTGCAGGTAGCGCGCGACGGCTTCCGTCAGGCGCGTGCCCTTGCCCAGCTTTTCCTCGGCGGCGCGGACGCGGTCGACGAAGGCCTTGTACTGCGCGGCATAGTCGGCATTCTGGTACGCGGTCAAGAGTTCGACGCGGCGCTTGACGAGCTCGTCGAGCGTCTGCGCGCGCTTGAACTCGATCACCTTCGCGGGCGTGACGAGCTTCTGCACGGACGGCAGATCATGCGCCGCCGTGCGGCCCCAGTTGAACGCGGCCTTGTTGAAGGCGACCGACACGCCGTTCAACTCGATCGCCTTCAGGATCGACGCTTCCTGCAGCGGCACGTGGCCCTTCTGGAACGCGTAGCCCAGCATGAACATGTTGGTGGCGATGGCGTCGCCCATCAGCGTGGTCGCGATGTGGCCGGCGTCGATGAAGTCGACGTTGCCTTCGCCGCAAGCCTGCACGATGGCGCCGCGCGAACCTTCGGCCGGGAATTGCCAGTCCGGGTTCTTGATGAACGCGGCGGTCGTGGCGCCGGTGCCGTTGACGGCAGCCCACGTGCGGCCTTCGCCCATGCGCGACAGCGCGTCGCGGCTGGCCGTCACGATCTGGTCGCAGCCGATCACGAGGTCCGCGTTACCAGTGCCGACGCGCGTCGAGTACAAATCGCCCTGGCGGTCCGCCAGGCGCACGTGCGACATCACCGGACCGCCCTTCTGCGCGAGGCCGCTCATGTCCAGCACGAGGGCACCCTTGCCTTCGACGTGGGCGGCCACCGCGAGGATCTGGCCGACCGTCACGACACCCGTGCCGCCGACGCCGGTGACGAGGATGCCGAACGGGTTCGTCGTCGCAGGAATCTTCGGCATCGGCAGCGACGGCGGCGCCGCTTCGGCAGCAGTCTTCTTCGGCTTTTTGAGTCCGCCGCCTTCGACCGTGACGAAGCTCGGGCAGAACCCGGTGACGCACGAGAAATCCTTGTTGCACGACGATTGGTTGATCTGGCGCTTGCGGCCCAGTTCCGTCTCCAGCGGTTCGACGGACAGGCAGTTCGACTGCTTCGAGCAGTCGCCGCAGCCTTCGCACACGGCTTCGTTGATCACCGCGCGCTTGGCCGGATCCGGATAGGCGCCCTTCTTGCGGCGGCGGCGCTTTTCCGACGCGCAGGTCTGGTCGTAGATCATGGCCGACACGCCCGGCATCTCGCGCAGTTCGCGCTGCACGTCCATCAGTTCCGCGCGGTGGCGCACGGTGACGCCTTCGGCCCACGGATAATCGTCCGGATATTTGTCCGGCTCGTCGGTGACGACGATGATCGGCGTCACGCCTTCGGCCGCGAGCTGGCGGCTGATCCTGGCCGGGTCGAGCGGACCGTCGACGACCTGGCCGCCCGTCATCGCGACGGCGTCGTTGTAGAGAATCTTGTACGTGATGTTGACCTTGGCCGCGACCGAGGCACGGATCGCCAGCACGCCCGAGTGGAAATAGGTGCCGTCGCCGAGGTTCGCGAACACGTGCTTCTCGCCCGTGAACGGGGCCTGGCCGATCCACGTGACGCCTTCGCCGCCCATGTGCGTGAACGTGGACGTCTCGCGGTCCATCCACAGCACCATGTAGTGGCAGCCGATGCCCGCCATCGCGCGCGAGCCTTCCGGCACCTTCGTCGAGCTGTTGTGCGGGCAGCCGGAGCAGAAGTACGGGATGCGGTCCGTTTCCGGGTTCGCCTTCGGGATGTTCTTGAGGATCAGTTCCTTCGCTTCGAGGAAGGCGATGCGTTCCTTTACGCGCTCCGCGACCGGATGGCCGGCGCAGTAGTGCGAGATGCGCGACGCGATCGCGCGCGCGACCTGGGCCGGATTCAGCTCGTAGTTCGCCGACAGCAGCCAGTCGCCCTGGCCGGAGCGGTTCTTGACGCTCCACTCGCCGGCGTCGTCGAACTTGCCGACGACGCGCGGACGCTCGCTGTCCGGCAGGTTGTACAGCTCTTCCTTCAGCGCGTATTCCAGCACTTGCCGCTTTTCCTCGACGACGAGGATCTCGTCCAGGCCGCGCGCGAATTCGTGCACGCCGACCGAGTCCAGCGGCCACGTCATGCCGACCTTGTACACGCGCAGGCCGATGTCGCGCGCGGCCTGCTCGTCGATGCCGAGATCCGCCAGCGCCTGGCGCGTGTCGAGGTAGCTTTTGCCGGCGGTGATGATGCCGATCCTGGGCTGGGGGCTGTCCCAGATGATCTGGTTGAGTTTATTGGCTCGCGCATAGGCCAGCGCGGCATACCACTTGTAGTGGTTCATGCGCACTTCCTGGTCCAGCACGGCGTCCGGCCAGCGGATGTTCAGGCCGCCCGGCGGCATCTCGAAATCGGTCGGCAGGATGGTCTGCACGCGGTCCGGATCGAGGTCGACGACGGCGCCCGATTCGATGATGTCGGTCACGCATTTCATCGACACCCATAGCCCGCTGTAGCGGCTCATCGCCCACGCATGCAGGCCGTAGTCGATGTATTCCTGCACGGACGACGGATACAGCACGGGGATGCCGCAGTGGTGCAGGATGTGGTCGGACTGGTGCGCCGTGGACGACGATTTCGCTGCGTGGTCGTCGCCCGCCAGCACGAGCACACCGCCATTCTTCGCGGAGCCCGCGTTGTTGCCGTGTTTAAAGACGTCGCCGCAGCGGTCCACGCCCGGGCCCTTGCCGTACCACATGGCGAACACGCCGTCGTACTTCGCATCCTTGAACAGATTGGTCTGCTGCGTGCCCCAGACGGCGGTGGCCGCCAGGTCTTCGTTCATGCCGGGGTGGAAGTGGACGTGGTGCGATTCCAGGTGCTTCTTCGCCTTCCACGCGGTCTGGTCGACCTGGGTGACGGGCGAGCCCCGGTAGCCGGTGATATAGCCCGCCGTGTTCAGGCCGGCCTTCAGGTCGCGTTCGCGCTGCAGCATCGGCAGGCGGATCAGCGCCTGGGTGCCGGTCATGAAGGCGCGGCCGCGCTCGAGCGTCCATTTGTCGTCGAGCGTGATCTCGTGCGGGGATAGCGGTTCCAGCTGGCTGCGGTCCAGGGGGGCGTTCATGCGTGTCTCCGATTATGTTTGTCGTGTTTCGGTTGAGGCCAGTATAGACCCGCACCCCCAGCATTAAATTTCAATGAATTCCCCCCGCCGGACGATTTGCGCAATAAAATTGCGACGTACGCCCGCCCCGTGGAGAATTCATGTCAAAAATCGAGCTGGATAAAACCGATCGCAAAATCCTGGCCATCCTCCAGTCGGATGGCCGCCTGTCGAACCAGGACGTGGCCGAGCGCGTCAGCCTGTCGCCGTCGCCCTGCCTGCGGCGCATCAAGCGGCTGGAAGAGGCCGGCGTCATCCGGCAATATGTCGCCCTGCTCGATCCCGACAAGCTGGGCCTGGGCCTGCTGGCCTATGTGAATGTCCGCCTGGAAAAACACAGCGAAGGCGCGGCGAACGCGCGCGTGCCGGCCACGTCGCCGCGCTTCGAATTCGCCCAGGCCGTGTCGACCTGGCCGGAAGTGGTGGCCTGCTATGCGATGACGGGGGAGATGGATTTCCTGCTGCGCGTGCACGTGGAGGACATGGACCACTTCTCGCGCTTCATGATGAGCACCTTGCTGCGCCACCCGGCCGTGCTGGACGTCAAGTCGAGCTTCGCCCTGCAGCGCATCAAGGAAACGACGGCGCTGCCCATTGTTTGAGGCTGTTTAGTAATAAGCACGAAACTCGCAGTCCGATGCGCGCGCGCGTTTGACCCGGCGCGGCGGTCTCGCTAATCTCGACCTGGTCTCGGCCCGGCCGTCGCTTCAGGGGGCGGCCGGTTCGTCTCCAGCCGGTGTGGTCCGGCTCTCTTTCCGATGCACCGGGCGCGCCCGGTCCGTCGGATTTTTTTGGCTGTGTTCGCGGTAGTTCGGTAACCCGCTCGTCTAGCCGAGCTGGACCGCGGCAGACAGCAGATGAGCCGGCTTCGTGAGCCGACGATCGTCCAGCACGCGCTGCCAGCCCGAGTAATGGATCAGGTAGCGGCTCGCCACGCCGCGGAACCGCACCAGCCAGCTTTTGAACCGGCTGTGCCAGCTGTTCACGTTCTGCACATGGATCGCGCCACGCGCCCGAACGCCGGATTTCACGTTCACCGCTTCGTGCGTGATGCCAGCCTGCTCCGCGAAATGCTGATAGACGATGGCGCCGTCGGTGATCAAGAGGGCGTCGTCTTGCAGCACGGGTTTGAGGCACTCATGCAATTGCCCCACCGTCACCTGGCCGCGCCCCGTATGAAAATCGAGCGTCCGGCCACTGCGGTCGCGCGCGACGAGCAGGCAATCGTGTTCCCGGTTGATACCGCGCCGCTTGGCAACGCCGCCACGTTTTCGGGGTGGCCGCGTCAGGTTGCGCGCACCCTTCTGCGACTCCAGCCGGTAGGTTTCGTCGGCCTCGACGATGGCCGACAATGTCGCCGGCCGGTCGCGCATGACTCCGGGCACGAACCGGTGGCGCCACCGGAAGCTGGTCGTGCGATGCACCCCGACGACTTGCGCGGCATCGCGCACCGTGCGCGATTCGAGCACGCATTGCAGGTACGGCAGCCAGAGCTCCTTCTTGCGCAGCCTTGCTAGCGGCGTACCGGTCAGTGCGTTGTGGCTGTGCCCGCAGCCGAGACAGCGAAAGCGCTGCAGTCCGCTGGCCTGGCCGCAGCGGTGCTTGCGGGCGCAGCGGCAGTGCGGACACGGCCGGCCCGCCGCCGCCTGCTCGATCAGGGCAATGCACTCGGCCGGATCCACGATGCCGGCAATCCATTCCCGTAGCCGAGCCAAGTCGTCTGGGGACAACTGCACCGCCAACAGCAGGGCGAACAATTCGTCGAACGTCAGGCCGCGCATCGTCACTCCTCATGAGTTAACTCGGCGATACGTATGACCTCCACAACGAATTTCAGTTCACATAAATAGCGCGAACACAGCCATTTTTTTTGGCCTACCAGCCGGTGATGCGCCGCAGTTGCGGCAGCAGTTCGGCCGCCATGGCCGCATGCTGGGCCGTCGTCGGATGGCCATTGACGGCGTCACCGGGCTGGTACGCCACCGGTGCGAGCAGGTGCACGCGCCTGTCGCCCACCCGGCCCATCGCTTCCTTCAGATAACCGATCAGCGCCGCCTTCTTGTCGCCATTCAGCAGCACGCCTTCCGTCAGCGCGATCTGCGCGTGCGGATGGTCGCGCAGCACGCGGCGCAACAAGGCCGTGTACGTATCGACATACGCCGCACGCTCCGGGATGCCGGGGTTGAAGTCATTGGTGCCGATCGCGATGACGATCAGGTCCGGAGCGTAATCGGCCTGGTTCCATCGCACCGGATGCGCGGCATCGGCGATGGCGAGGTCGTAGAACGCCGGCAGCTGAAATTCGTCGGTCCGGTCGTTCCAGCTGCGCACGAGACCCCGGCCGCCATAGCAGACCAGCTGCACCTGCGCGTCGAGCGCACGCGCGGCCAGCATGCCGTAGGACAGGCGTGGATTCCACCAATCGGGCGTGTCCTTGTCGCCGGCGCCCCGCTCCATGTCGGCGCCGCACGTGACGGAATCGCCCAGCACGAGCAGGCGCCGCCTGGGCAGCGTGGGGGCGGCGAGGAACCGGCCATCGGCCGTGAAACGCGCGATGGACGTCACGCCCAGCCAAGTCTCGCTGCGGTGCACGAGTTCGACGCGATGCGAGCCGCGCGCCGCGCCCTTGAAGACGTCATAGGACTGCACCTGCGGCGCCAGATGCAACGTGCCGGCGGGTTTGCCGTCCACGATGACGTCGACGAGGCTGCTGGCACTGCCTGCCGCATCGACGGCGAGCCGGGTGCCGTCGACGACCAGGGACAACGTCACGCCGGGATAGCCGAAGCGCACGGTGCCATCGGCTTCCGCCACCGAGCGGCCCATGCGCGCGACGTGCGTATCGGCGGCGGGTATCGTCTGCTCGGCGGCCGCCGCAGCCGCGCACACAGCCAGCAGCGCGGCAACGAGCGGCCGGCGCATCACGCCCCCTTCTTCAGGCGCAGCAGCAGCACGCCGTGCGACGGCACGGTCGCGTCGAGACGCTTGCTCGTGTCGCCCGTCTTGCCGGTCCACGCATCCGTCCAGTGCCAGGTCGCCTTCTTGAAGTCGACTTCACGCTTGGACAGGTCGTCGGCGATGGCGTTCTGCTTCCAGTCATAGTGCAGCGGCAGCGCGGACTCGCCGCGGTTCAGCACCATGAACGCCCACTCGTCGTTGGCCAGCGGCTTGGCCCACAGTTCGACGGGACCCTGCTTCCAGAAGCGCAGCGCCGGCACGCCCAGCGGGTCCTGGTTGAGGGCGATGACTTCGCGGCGGCCGATGATCTTCTTGACCGAGTCCGGCATCGAACGCAGGTCGTTGCCGAGGATGAGCGGCGAATTCATCATGGCCCAGATCGAGAAGTGCGCGCGGTCCTCGTCTTCCGTCATGCCCATGCCGACTTCCAGCATGTCCATGTCGTTCCAGTGGCCCGGCCCCGCGTGCTTGCGCAGGCCCGCCTGCATGTCGAGGATGCGCATCACGCCCCATGCGGACCACGAGCCGGCGCTCTTTTCGCAATCCCAGCACGGATAGATGTCGCCCGTCGTGCGCCACGAGTGGCCGACGTCGGCCGCCCATTCCCACGGCTTGTTGTCGCCCCATTCGCAGATGCTGAAGAGAATCGGGCGGTTGGCCGCGCGGATCGCGTCGCGCATCGTCGTGTAGGCGCCGACCGCGTTCAGGCCCTTGGTCTCGCACCAGTCGTATTTCAGGTAGTCGATGCCCCAGGCGGCGTACGTCTTCGCATCCTGGTATTCGTGGCCGCGGCTGCCGGGACGGCCGCCGCACGTCTTGTCGCCGGCGTCCGAGTAGATGCCCAGCTTCAGGCCGCGCGCATGCACGTAGTCGGACAGCGCCTTCATCCCGGACGGGAAGCGCTGCGCGTCCGCCTGGATGTTGCCGTTCTCGTCGCGCGCGCCGTGCCAGCAGTCGTCGATGTTGATGTACTGGTAGCCGGCATCCTTCAGGCCCAGCTTGACCATGGCATCGGCCGTCTCGCGGATCAGTTTTTCGTCGATGTCGCAGGCGAATTTATTCCAGCTGTTCCAGCCCATCTGCGGGGTGGCCGCGAGGCCGTCGAATTTCTGCGCCCAGGCCGCGGCCGGGGACGCCGCGATGGTGGCGGCAAGGATCAGGGAGGCACTACGTTTCACTATTTTGCTCCAATCGTCTTCAGGCGTTTATCGTGGTCCGCGATCAACTTGAGCGAGCTGGCATCGCTGTCGAACACGGAATAAAGGCCCTGCTCTTCCTGCGGCGGATCGCCGACGAAATCGTTACCCGGCTTCCACCAGTAATCCGCATTGGCCGCACGCCCCGCACCGCCCCACGCCCAGAAGTTCCAGCCGGCGACCGGATCGCCCGCTGCCGCGCGCTTCTCCAGCGTCGTGAAGACTGCGTCATAGAAGCGGTCGCGCACCTTGGTCGACGCCTTGATGTCGAACGAGCCGCCGTCGCGGTTCAGGCCGAACTCCTCCAGCACGATCGGCTTGCCGAGCTTCTTCGCATAGTCGACATGCACGTTCAGGTAGTGGCTGGCCTTCTCCATCATGCCGTTCCACGTGGCGTCGGGCTTCTTCGGATCGAACCAGCCCCAGTTCGTCGGCCACAGGTGGTACGTCAGGTAGGCGATGTCCGGCGTGCGGTGCGCGTCCAGGTACAGCTGCGCATCCTGCGCGGAGCCGGCCAGGCCCTCGCTGCCCGTGCTGACCATGTGGCGGCCATCGAGCGAGCGGATGTAGTGGGCGGTCTCGGCGATCCACTTCACGTACGTCGCCTTTTCCCGCGGCGTCGACTTGCTGTTGCCGGGGCGCGGCTCGTTCGCGAGCTGCCACGACAGGATCGTCGGGTCGTCGCGGTAAGCCTTCTTCGTCACCGTGTTCGTGCGCTGGACGATCTTCGCGATCACGTTGCGGTATTCGGCCTGGGCGCGGGCGTTCGTGTAGAACGTCGCGTTTTCGGCCATGTAGCGTTCGTAGTCCTTGCTCACGTTGGGATCGTGCGCGGGCGAGCCGGTGAACCAGTTCAGGTACTGGGTCATCCCGCCGGACCACTGCCAGAAATTATTCAGGTAGAGCACGGCCGTCATGTCACGCTTTGCCAGTTCGGCCATCATGAAGTCGAGGCCTTGCAGCAGCTGCTCGTCGTACTGCCCGGGCGCGCCCGTCGTGGCGGGGCTGACGGCGCTTTTCATTGCCGTCTTCTCCGACACGGCCAGCACGCGCACGTTGTTGATGCCGAGCGCCTTCATGCGGTCCAGCTCCTTGACGAGGCGGGCCCGCTGGCCCACGCCCGTCGGCGCGCCGAGGTAGCCGCCATACCAGAAGTTCGCACCGGCGATCATGTAGCGCTGGCCGTTGCGTTCGAAATGGCTGTCCTTGACGGCCACGAAGCCGCTGTTGTCTGCCGCTTGTGCCGCTTGGGTCGCACCCGCCATCAGCAGGGTGGCGGCCAAAGCGATGTTGCCGAACTTGCGTTGCATGGTCGTAGTCTCCTCGCGCTCCTTGGGGAACGTCATTGTGTGGGATCATGCGCCGCCCACCGGGCGGTGGGCGGCAGGGGGGTGATGCTTACTTGCGCTGGCGGCCGCGCACGTCCAGCGTGGACGCCGGCAGGTCGACCGTCACGCTGGTCGCGTTCTTGCCGGCCGCGTCTTCGGCCAGCACCAGCTTGTACTTGCCCTTGGCGATGCGCCAGGTCTTGCTCTTCTCGTCGAACAGGCCGAGGATGCGCGGCTCGACGACGACGTCGACTTCCTTCGATTCACCCGGCTGCAGCGCGACCTTGTCCCAGCCGGCCAGGCGCTTCGGCGCTTCCCACTTGGCGGCGAGCGGCGACACGTACACCTGCGGCACGTCCTTGCCGGCGACGTTGCCCGTGTTCGTGACCTTGAAGCGCACGTGCAGGCGCCCGTCCTTGACCTGGCTCGCGAGACCCGAGTACGAGAACGTCGTGTACGACAGGCCGTGGCCGAACGGGAACAGCGGGGTCAGGCCCTTCTGGTCGAACCATTTATAGCCGACGGCCGCGCCTTCCTTCGTGTAATCGACGGTGAAGCGCTGCTCCGGCTGTTTCGGATCGCCGTCCAGCTTCGGACGCGGCAGCTGCTGCTCGGAGACCGGGAACGTGGCCGGCAGGTGGCCGGATGGATTCACGGCGCCGAACAGCACGCGCGCGATCGCTTCGCCGCCGCTCGTGCCCGGGTACCACGCTTCCAGCACGGCCGGGATCTTCGACACCCACGGCATCGCGACCGGGCCGCCCGTTTCCAGCACGACGACGGTGCGCGGGTTGGCGCCGGCCACGTTGTCGATCAGGGTGTCCTGGTTGTCCGGCAGCGCCAGCGACGTCGCGTCGTTCGCCTCGCCGATCCACTGCGTCGCGAACACGAGCGCGACGTCGGCCTGCGCGGCCACGCGCGCGGCGCGTGCCGGATCGGTGCCGTCGTCGTACACGACCTTCGCGTTCGGCGCCAGCGCCTGGATGTGACGCAGCGGCGACGACGGGTAGTACACGACCGGACCCGGCCAGACCTTCGGCTCCAGGCCCGGCACGGCATTGCCGCCGACCGGATACACCTGCGACGAACCGCCGCCCGACAGCACGCCCACGTCGGCATGGCCGCCGATGATGGCGATGGTCTTCACGTCTTTCGACAGCGGCAGCACGCGGTTGTCGTTCTTCAGCAGGACGATGCCCTCTTCCGCCGTCGCGCGGCTGACGGCGCCGTTCTTCGCGAAGTCGATCTTGCCGCCCTGCGCGACCGGATTGTCGACGACGCCCTTGGCGAACATGGCGCGCACGATGCGCGTGGCCATGTCGTCCAGGCGCGCTTCCGACACGTAGCCGTTCTTCACGGCTTCGTCGAGCGCGCCGCCGAAGTACGGCGACTTGTCGAATTCCTGGCCCGACTGGCGGTCCAGGCCATTGTTCGCGGCCTGCACGGTGCTGTGCGTCGCGCCCCAGTCGGACATCACGTAGCCCTTGAAGCCCCAGTCCTTCTTCAGCACTTCGTTCAGCAGGTAGTCGTTCTCGCACGCATAGGTGCCGAACACGCGGTTGTACGAGCACATGACGGAACCGGCGTCCGACTGCTCCAGCGCGAGCTGCATCGCGAGCAGGTCCGACATGCGGGCCGCGGCCTTGTCGATGCGGACGTCGTGCTCGTTGCGGCCCGTCTCCTGGTCGTTCAGCGCATAGTGCTTGACGGTCGAGATGACGTGGTTCGATTCGATGCCCTTGACGGCATGGCCGACCATCGTGCCGGCCAGCAGCGGGTCTTCACCGGCGTATTCGAAGTTGCGGCCGTTGCGCGGATCGCGCATCAGGTTCACGCCGCCGGCCAGCATCACGTTGAAGCCGGAAAGGCGCGCTTCCGAGCCGATCATCGCGCCGCCGGCATAGGCCATCTGCGTATCCCACGTCGATGCGGTGGCGAGGCCCGACGGCAGCGCCGTGCGCTCGCGCGGGGTCGGGGTGGCCTGGGTGGCGACGCCGAGGCCGGCGTCCGTTTCCAGCAGGTCCGGCAGGCCGAGACGCGGGTTACCCGGCACGAAGCCGGCCGAGAACGGGATCGCGTCTTTCGGCGGCGTGGTGCCCTTCGGGGCGAACGACGTGCCGAAATAGCCGAACACCCAACGCAGCTTTTCTTCGCGGGTCATGGCCTTGACGGCGAGTTCGGCGCGCTTGTCGGCGCTGAGGGAACGGTCCAGCCACGGCTTCTGGGCCGGCGCGGCGGGCGCGTCGGCGGCGGTGGCGAACAGGGGGAAGGCGGCAGCCAGGGCGGCAACGAGGGTCAGTTGATTCAAACGCATGGGACGAGGCTCTCTTAGGGTACGGATCGTTATAGGTATGCGACGCTTTGGATATGCAATGTGCCGCCGCGTGAGAACCACGCGGCGGCAATTCGGATCAGGCGGTCAGACGGCCTTGATGTCCACGTACATGCGGGCGTATTTCGCGCCGAAGTACAGGATGAAGGCGTAGCAGACGGCCGGGATCAGGAACGACGTCTGCAGGCCGATCATGTCCGCGGCCTGGGCCTGGATGACGGGCACCACGGCGCCGCCGGCGATGGCCATCACCAGCAGGCCGGAGCCCTGGCTGGTCTGCGGGCCCAGTTCGTGCACCGACATGCTGAAGATGGTCGGGAACATGATCGAGTTGAACAGGCCGACGGCCAGCACGGCCCACATCGCGAAGTGGCCATGGCCGAACGTGGTCGCCACCAGCAGCGCGATGCACACGGCGGCGTTGAACGCGAGGACCTTGCCCGGGCTGACGGTGCGCATCACGGCCGAACCGATGAAGCGGCCGACCATCGCGCCGCCCCAATAGTAGGCGACATAGTTCGCGCCGACTTCCGGCGAGAAGCCGGCGATGGACGAGTCGCCCATGTAGTTGATCAGGAAGCTGCCGATGCTCACCTCGGCGCCGACGTACACGAAGATCGCCAGCACGCCCAGCATCAGGCGCTTCTGCTTGAGGATCGAGCCGGTGCGCACCGTGCCGGTGTCCTCGTCACGGATGATCGGCAGGCGGATCACGGCGAACAGGATGGCCAGGATCGCCAGCGTGGCGGCCAGGCCCAGGTACGGACCCTGCACGGCCTGCGCCTGCGCCAGCTTCTCGGCGGCGGTCATGTTGTTCGGATCGGCGACCGTCGAGATGTGCGACAGGATCAGGTAGCCACCGATCGGGGGGCCGACGAAGGTGCCGAAGGAATTCAGGGCCTGGGTCAGGTTCAGGCGGCTCGACGCGGTGGCCGGCGGGCCCAGTACGGTGACGTACGGGTTGGCGGCCACCTGCAGGATGGTGATGCCGCCGGCCAGCACGAACAGGGCGAACAGGAACAGCGCGTACACGCTGGTGGCGGCCGGGTAGAACAGCGCGGCACCGACGGCGCACACGGCCAGGCCGACGACGGCGCCGGCTTTGTAACCGATGCGGCGGATCAGGGCGCCGGCCGGGATCGACAGCAGGAAGTAACCGCTGAAGAAGGCCAGGTTCACCATCATCGCCTGTACGTACGTCAGGTTGTAGACCGATTTCAGGTGCGGGATCAGGATGTCGTTCAGCGACGTCAGCAGGCCCCACATGAAAAACAGTGCGGTGACGACGGTCAGCGGAAAGGTGTAGCTGGGCTGGGCCCGGTTAGCAGGCTCGACGACAGCCTGTGGTGCACGTTCCATGGATAAGTCTCCTTGAGATGTTACCGCTAACAGGACGGCAACTTTTATTGTGAAAAGATTCTGCAGAAGCAGGGTAAAGGGGTCAAACGGGGTATGCGATTCGCCGCGAAGTTTAGTCAGGTGCCACTAAACACGGCCTCCCCTCTTATGAAATCGGTTTCTTACATGAGAATATACCGGGCAAACAGCTGTTTAGTAAAGCCGACTAAACTTCCCTGTAAATGCACCTTCGCGTTTGACCAAGGGAATTTTCATATGCAAGACTCCATTCAAATGAGCGACGCCCAAGGCGTGCGCAGCAACGATATCGGAGACAACGTGAATCCCGTCACCTCACGCCCCCGGGCGGGCGACAGCCCCGCACCGGTCACGATCCGCGACCTGGCCAAGTACGCCGGCGTCTCGGCCGGCACGATCTCGCGCGCCCTGAAAAACGAGCCCGGCCTCACGGAAAGCACGCGCCAGATGGTGTTGTCGGC
This sequence comes from Massilia cellulosiltytica, assembly GCF_047325105.1. Classification (NCBI taxonomy): domain Bacteria; kingdom Pseudomonadati; phylum Pseudomonadota; class Betaproteobacteria; order Burkholderiales; family Oxalobacteraceae; genus Massilia; species Massilia cellulosiltytica. The sequence continues at coordinate 6,605,803 of NZ_CP168562.1, forward strand.
AGCCCACGAACTGGGGTATGACTTCTGCAAGCTGCGCCGCAAGCGCATCCGCCGCCTCACGTTCCTGTTGCATCGACAACACAATACGGCCGCCAGCAGCCCGTTTTACTCGCCCGTGCTGCACGGGGCCGAGGAAGCCTGCCGCAAGCAGGGCATCGTGCTGTCGTTCATGGCGGTCGGCCCGGCCGACGGCGTCACGGAACAGCTGCGCATGCACGCGCCGGACGCCATCGTGTGCGCCGGCTTCTTCGAACCCGAACTGCTGAACGCCCTGCGCGCCAGCGGCAAGCCCCTCGTCCTCATCGACATGAAGCTGCGCGGCTACAGCTCGGTCAACCCGGACAACCACATGGGCGGCTACCTCGCCACCCGGCATCTGATTTCGCTGGGACGCGAACGCATCGCCATGATCTCCGGCTCGCTCGGCCACTACAGCATCCGCGAGCGCAACCGCGGCTACCGCCAGGCCTTGTACGAAGCGGGCATGCTGGCCGACCCGCGCCTGGAGACGTGCCTGCCGGACGGCGTCGACCTCGAGACGGGCGCCTACGAAGCGATGCAGGCGCTGCTCGACCAGCCCCACCCGCCCGACGCCGTGTTCTGCTACAACGACGCCGCCGCCCTCGTCGCGATGCGCGCCTGCCTCGCGGCCGGGAAGACGGTGCCGCACGATATCTCGATCGTCGGCTTCGACGACATCCCCGGCGCCGTGCTGGGCCACCGTCCGCTGACGACGCTGCGCATCAACAAGAAGGAGCTGGGCGCGCTGGGCGTCGAGCTGCTGCTGCGCGGTCCGCAGGATCCGCCGCTGGAACAGGTGGCGCCCGTGGAACTCGTCGTGCGCGCCAGCACCGTGTGCGAAGACTTCCGCATCCGTAAGTAAGTCACTTTTTATCCACCTACACCCACCATGCTTCCCGATTTCCATTCCCGCTCGACGCTGCTGCAGCACATCCGCCACACCCGCCAGTTCTACGACCCGCGCTGCGTCGACCCGAGCGGCGGCTTCTATCACTTCTACAAGGACGACGGCGCGATCTACGACGCGCGCACGCGCCACCTGGTGAGCAGCACCCGCTTCGTGTTTAATTTTTCGATGGCGTGGCGCCAGTTCCAGGAGCCGGCCGACCGCGAACGCGTGCTGCACGGCCTGCGCTTCCTGCGCGACGCGCACCGCAACCCGGAGACGGGCGGCTATGCCTGGACGCTGGACTGGAACGACGGACAGAAGAAAGTCACGGACGACACGAACCACTGCTACGGCCTGGCCTTCGTGCTGCTGGCGTACGCCCACGCGGTCATGGCCGGCGTCGACGAAGCGCGCGCCTGGCTGGACGAGACGTACGACCTGATGGAACGCCGCTTCTGGGAACCGGCGCACGGCCTGTACGCGGACGAAGCGAGCGGCGACTGGTCGACGCTGTACCCGTACCGCGGCCAGAATGCCAACATGCATGCGTGCGAAGCGATGCTGGCCGCGTTCGACGCGACGGGCGACACGAAATTCCTGTGGCGTGCCGAGACGCTCGCGCACAACATCACCGTGCGCCAGGCGGCCCTGTACGGCAACCTGGTCTGGGAACACTACAACAGCGACTGGTCCGTCGACCCGGACTACAACCGCGACGACAAGACGAACATCTTCCGCCCGTGGGGCTACCAGCCGGGCCACCTGACGGAATGGGCCAAGCTCCTCCTGATCATGGAACGCCACAAGGACCAGATGGCCGGCCCGTCCGACTGGCTCGTGCCGCGCGCGCGCCAGCTGTTCGACGCGGCGCTGACCAAGGCATGGGACGCGAAGCACGGCGGCATCCATTACGGCTTCGGTCCGGAAAACGAAATCTGCGACGCCGACAAGTACTTCTGGGTGCAGGCCGAGAGCCTCGCCGCCGCCGCGCTGCTGGGCGCGCGCACGGGAGATAAAGCGTACTGGGACTGGTACGACCGCATCTGGGCCTACAGCTGGGAACATTTCGTCGATCACGAACACGGCGGCTGGTACCGCATCCTCGGCCCGGCGAACGAAAAGCTCACGGACGAGAAGAGCCCGGCCGGCAAGGTCGACTACCACACGATGGGCGCCTGCTATGAAGTATTGACCGTTCTCGTGAAGGACTGACATGGCGGACTTTCCCGTATTCGTCGCGGCAGGGGAAGCCCTGACCGACATGATTGTCGACGACGCCGGCGCCACGCGCTGGCACAGCGTGACGGGCGGCTCGACGTGGAACGTGGCGCGCGCGATGGCCAAGCTGGGCGCGCCCAGCGCCTTCGCCGGCGCCGTCAGCCGCGACGTGTTCGGCGACCAGCTGTGGCGCGCCACCCTCGATGCAGGCCTGGACGAGCGCTTCCTGCAGCGCCTGGACAAATCGCCGCTGCTCGCGATCGTGCACCGCCTCGACCCGCCCAGCTATTTCTTCGTCGGCGACGACAGCGCGGACCTGCATTTCGACGCCGCGCAGCTGCCGCAAGACTGGATGGGCGCCTGCCGCTGGGCGCACTTCGGCGGCATCAGCCTGGCGCGCCAGCCGCTGGCCGGCAAGCTCGTCGCGCTGGCCGAAACGTTGAAGGCGCGGGGCGTGCGCATCAGCTACGACCCGAACTTCCGCGCGCTGATGGACGAGAACTACGACCCGACACTCCGGCGCATGACGGCCCTGGCCGACGTCGTGAAGGTCTCGGAAGAGGATCTCGTGGGCCTCCTCCGGACGGACGACGCCGATGCCGCCTTCGCGACGCTGCGCGGCTGGAACCCGGACGCCACCTATCTGTACACGAAGGGGGCGGCCGGCGCCTCGCTGCATACGCCGGCAGGATCGTGGGAGATGGCGGCGCCGCGCATCACGCCCGTGGACACGGTCGGCGCGGGCGACGCCAGCATCGCCGCGCTGGCGTGGAGCATGCTGCATGCGCCCGAACGCGATGGCCTCGCCCACCTGCGCTTCGCCGTGGCGGCGGGCGCCGCGGCCTGCCTCGCGGCCGGCGCCACGCCGCCGTCGCTGGCCGCCATCGATACCTTGCTGGCCGGGATGCACGCCTGATCACTTCCAGCAGTTTTCGTAGGTGGCGCCGACGGTGAATCCGGACAGCGTCGTGCCATGGATGCCGTTCGCGGCCAGCGGATCGTTCATCCGCGCGGCCGCGCGCGCGGCCTCGTTCCAGCGCGCGTGCGTGACGAACAGGCGCAATTCCGGACGGTCGAAATAGCCGGGCTTCGACATCAGCGCGACGGCGCCCGTGACCTTGGTCAGCCGGCGCACGTCGCCGTTCTGCGGCGCCACGCGGTCATGGCCGATATCCGCCAGCAGTTTTATCTTGTCGGACAGCGCATACGACATGCGGCCGCCGGCGGAGGCCCACGTTTTTGCCTTGGCCGGATCGTGTGCCGAAGTGTGAGCCGAATCGCGCTGCCAGACGGCGACGAGTTCTCCGCCGAAGCGGCGCGTGACTTGCGCGTACCAGCTGTCGACGATGCGCAGCCGGTGCACGTCGTCGCCGCTCGTGATGTCGCCCGTCGCGCCATTGTCCGTGCCGGCGCCCGTGCCCCACTGGACCGCGAGACGGTTGTCGCCGGCGCCGTCCAGCACGCGCTGGCGGTGCTGCACCGTGATCATCGAACCGCCGTGATGATCACGCTGGCCATCGCTGCGGATCAGCGCCAGGCCCAGTTCCAGCGTGCCGCCCGGATTCACGGGCACGCCGCGCAGCTGAACATCGTGGCGGTTCGCCGTGTCGCCGACGCGCATGATCGGCATCGTCTGCTGGTCGTCGTGCAGGTAGGCGTAGCTGAACTTCATGGGTCCCAGCGGCACGTCCTCGATGCCGACGCCCATGCCGGACGGATTCCAGTACAGGAAATCGTTGACGTTCGCGCCTTCGCGCTTGTAGTAGCGGCGCCCGATCCACAGCGCGGCGTCACCGAGTCCGCTCACGTGTTCGATGGCGAGGTACGCTTGCGGCAGGCCGATCTTCCAGCCGCCCTGCGGCCGCCTTGCATTGCTCGACGCGGCCGCGTTGCCCAGGTTGAGCATGGCGTACGCCTTCACGTCCTCGCCGGCGTCGCCCCGCACGAGGTGCTGGCCCAGCAGCATCTCACCGTAGACGCCGCATTCATTCCCCAAGCGGTACTTGGCGCCCGCGCCGGCCAGGCCGAAGCAGGTCTGGCCGCCGCCTTCGGAATTCGCGGCCGCGTTGGCGCGCAGGTAATTCTGGACGTCCACGGCGGACGCAGGGATGCAAAACGCGAGCGCGAGCAGCGCCGGCGCGATGGTTGGCATGCGCATGGTATCTCCTGATTGTTTTTATGGGCAAAGCGGATCCCGTCCGGCCGCGGCGCAGATGCCGCGGCAGGTCAACGGAACAGGATCGGATGACGGCTTAGTCGAGCAGTGCGCTGACTTCTTGCGCCGTCGGCGCATACGGCCCGGCATGCATGGCGGCCGTGGCGGCCACCGCCGCGATGCGCGCGAGCTGGCACGGCGCGCGCATCTCCGGATGCAGCAGCAGGCCGGTGATCCAGCCGGCCATCGACGCGTCGCCGCAGCCGACGGTGTCGACGACGTCCACGCGGCGCGCGGGCGCATCGAGCACCTCGTCGCCGCGGATCAGCGACAGGCCATCGGCACCGCGCGTGTACAGGATCTCGGCATCGGGCGCCAGCGCGCGCAGCGCGGCCAGCGCGTCGCGCTGTTCGAAGCCCGGGAACAAACCTTCCAGGTCTTCGTCCGACACCTTGATGTGGCTGGCGAGACCCGCGATGAGTTCGAACGTGGGCCGGTACGCCGCGTCGCGCATCGCGTTGCGGAAGTTCGGATCGAAGGCGATGCGCTTGCCGGCCTGGCGCGCCATCAGCGCCTGCTCCACGAGACGCCGCGCCAGCGGACCGCGCGCGAGCGCGAGGCTGCCCACGTGGATGAAGTCGGCCGCTTCCAGCCAGCCGTCCGGCAGCAGCTCGGGCCGGAAGTGCAGGTCCGCGCTGTTCTCGCCCAGGAAGACGTAACGGGGCGGATGGCGCGACGTCACCATCGCGATGAACGGCGGCGCGTCCACGCGCTGCAGGAAGCGTTCGTCCAGGCCAGCCTGCGCGCCGGCGTCCGCGATCTCGTCGCCGAAGGCATCCATGCTGACGGCGCCGGCATACCCCGTGTGCAGCCCGAGCCTTGCGCCGACGCGCGCAACGTTCCAGCACGAACCGCCGGGCAGCGAGCGCCACGTGCCGTCGTCCTGGCGGATCATGTCGGTCAGCGCTTCGCCGAAGACCACGTAGCGGGGGAGTCGTTGTGCTTGCATGTCAGTTCGCCTGTTGTTGATAACGCCATTTATCGAGCATCACGGCGAGCACGATGACCGTGCCCTTCGCCACGTACTGCCAGAACGAGGACAGGCCGAGGATCGTGAGACCGTTGTTGAGCAGGCCGATGATCAGCGCGCCGATGACGGTGCCCCAGATCGTGCCCACGCCGCCCATCAGGCTCGTGCCGCCGAGGACCACCGCGGCGATCGCATCGAGCTCGTAGCCCGAGCCCCAGTTGCCGTTCGCGCCATACAGGCGGCTGGCCGACATCGCGCCCGCGGTGCCGGCGCACAGGCCGGAGAACGCATAGACGAAGACGAGGACCAGGCCGACCTTGATGCCCGTGAGCCGCGCCGCCTGCGGATTGCCGCCGACCGCGTACACATGCATGCCCAGCACCGTGCGGCGCAGGATGAACCAGGCCACCAGCACGAGCGCGGCGGCGACCCACACGAGCCACGGCAGGCCGGCGAACGAATCGTTGCCGATCCATTCGAAGGTCGGGATCTCGCGGTTCAGGATCGTGGTGCCGTCCGCGAGCAGGTACGCCGTGCCGCGCAGCGCCGTCATCGTGCCAAGCGTGACGACGAACGGGTTGATCTTGAAGACGGCGACGAGCGTGCCGTTCAGCAGGCCCATGCCGAGGCCCGCGAGCAGGAAGATCGGCAGCGACAGCGCGGGCGCGTGGCCCGGCAGCGACGCGATCATGCCCAGCACCGCGGACACCGCCAGCACGGAGCCGACGGACAGGTCGATGCCGCCCGTGAGGATCACGAACGTCATGCCCGTCGCCAGCACGACGTTGATGGAACTCTGGCGCAGCACGTTCATCGTGTTGGCCGTCGTCGCGAAATTCGACACGCCGTCTTCGGCGAAGTAGCCGGTCAGGAAGTAGAACACGATGTACAGCGCGACGAGCACGGGCAGCATGCCCATCGTCGCGAACATGCGGGAAAAGGCCTGGCCAATGCCGCCGTGCGCGCTTGCACGCGGCGCCGTGGGAAGGGATGATTTGAGGGTCTGCATGATGTCGTCTCCTATGCGGCCTGGGCCTGGGTGGCCAGTGCCATGATGTTTTCCTGGGTGATGCGTTCGCCAAGCAGCTCGCCGGACAGCCAGCCTTCGCGCATGACGAGCACGCGGTCGCACACGCCGATGATTTCCGCCAGCTCGCTCGAGATGCACAGCACGGCCACGCCCGCATCCGCCAGCTCGTGGATGATCCGGTAGATCTCGTGCTTGGCGCCGATGTCGACGCCGCGCGTCGGCTCGTCGAGGATCAGCACGCGCGGCTTGATCTCCAGCCAGCGCGCGAGCAGCAGCTTTTGCTGGTTGCCGCCCGAGAGGCCGCCGATGATGCCGTCCGGCCCCGCGCCGCGCGCCGACAGTCTGGCAATCGCGCCGCGCGTGACGTCCAGCAGTTCCCCGCGCCGGAGTACCCCGCAGCGGGCATGCTTGCCGAGCACGTTCATCGTCACGTTCGCCAGCAGCGACTGTTGCAGGAACAGGCCCTGCCCCTTGCGGTCTTCCGGCACGTAGGCGATGCCGAGGCGGATCGCATCGCCCGGCGTGCGGATCGCCACTGCGCGGCCATCGACTTCGAGCGTGCCGCCGGACAGAGGGTCCGCGCCGAACACGAGCCGCGCCAGTTCCGTGCGGCCGGCGCCGACGAGGCCCGCAAGGCCGACGATCTCGCCGGCGCGCACGTCCAGCGACACGGGATGCACCCTGGCGCCATGCACGTCGGCGAGCTTCAGGCGCACGGGGCCCGGCACGCGCCGCTCCGTATGTTCGTAGAAGCCGCCGATCTCACGGCCGACCATCATCCGCACGACCGTGTCCGGCGTCGCTTCGTCGCGCGGCAGCTCGCCGATCCACGTGCCGTCGCGCAGCACGGTGACGCGGTCGGCCAGCATGCGCACTTCCGCCATGCGATGGCTGATGTAGATGATCGCGATGCCCCGTTCGCGCAGGGCGCGCATCACGTCGAACAGGCGCTCGGTCTCGCGCTCGGACAGCGCGGCCGTCGGCTCGTCCATGATCAGCACGCGGCTGTCGTGCACGAGGGCGCGGGCGATTTCGACCTGCTGCTGGTCGGCGATCGACAGGCCGCTCGCGAGACGGTTCGGCGCGAACGTGGCGCCGAGACTTTTCAATACCTCGGCCGCGCACCGGTTCATCTGCGCCGTGTCGACGACGCCGAAGCGTCCGCGCGGTTCCGCGCCCATGAAGATGTTCTGCGCGACCGTGAGATTGGCCGCGACCGACAGCTCCTGGTAGATCAGGTTGATGCCGCACGCACGCGCATCGGCGGGACACCCGATGCGGACTGGCTTGCCGGCCACGCGGATCTCGCCGGCGTCCGGCTGGTACACGCCGGCGAGGATTTTCATGAGCGTGCTCTTGCCGGCACCGTTTTCTCCCATCAGCGCGTGGATCTCGCCGGGGCGGATGGTCAGCTGGACGCCGTCGAGCACCGTGACGGCGCCGAACCGCTTGCGGATGCCGGCGACCTCCAGCACGGGCGGTGGATTAATTGTTGCCATGTCTCCTCCAATGAGAGGTGTCTTTTAATGACTGGCCCAGCCCTTGTAGGCCAGTACGTTCTGCTTGGTGATTGCGGGGGTGGGAATCAGCACGACCGGGTTCGCGGGACGCTTGCCGTTCATGATCCCGTAGCCGATGTCGACGGCCAGCGTGGCCATCTTGTAGGGGTCTTGCGCGGTGGTGACGGCGAAGATGCTGTTCTTCGACCTGAGCGCCGCTTCCGCATCCGGCGCGCCGTCGACCGACGCGACCATCTGCACGTCCGGGCGGCCCGCCTGCTTGACCGCGAGTTCGGCACCGATCGCGGACGGGTCGTTGATGGCGAAGACGGCATCGATGCGGCGGTGCGCGATCAGGAGGTTCGTCATCACTTCCATGCCGCCATCGAGGCTGCCCTTCGCATCCTGGTTGTCGGACACGATGCGGATGCCGGTGCCGGCAAAGGCCTGCTTGCAGCCGGCCACGCGCGCGATCACGGCGGTGACGGGTGGCCCGTTGACGATGACGACATTGCCCTTGCCGTGCAGGCGAAGGGCGATGCGCTTGCAGGACTCGGTACCCGCCATCGTGTTGTCGGACATGACCGTCGCATCCGCATTGTCCGCGCCGACGTCGACGGCCACCACCACGATGCCGGCATTGCGCGCCTTTTGCAGCACGGGCGCGATGCCTTTCGGATCGGACGCGTTGACGATGAGGATGTCGACCTTGTTGGCGATGAAGTTTTCGATCTGGCCGACCTGGGTGTTGAGGTCGTACTTGCTGGAGACGGTGGTGACCTTGACCTTGTCGCCGCCGACCTTTTTCGCGGCGTCAAGCGCGCCCTTGCCGATGGCGACAAAGTATGGATTGGCCAGGTCGCTGACGGCGACGCCGACGGACTTCAGCGGGCGCGCGGCGTGCGCCACGCCGGCCAGGGAGAAGGCGAATGCCGCGATGCACGCGAACACGGCGGATCTTTTCATGACGGTGTCTCCGAGCTGTTTTAGGTATGGGATACTGCCTGACGAAAGAACTTTACACGTGTCGACTTTTTGTCGTCAACAGATTTTTTTACAAAATTTTTAATGGTTGAGTGACCACAACAACACGTGATCCACGGCGGGCGAATGGCGCGTGTGCTAGGGGAATCCGCGCTCTTATTGCACGCAAGTATTTTTGCTATGATGGTGACGCGCCTGTCGGCGGGCGCTTACTTTACACGAGTCAACAAACTGATGAAAACAGCGCAAAATCCCCGTGGCCCAGCCTCTCGTGGCCCGGTGACCATGCACGACGTCGCCGCGCGGGCCGGCGTGTCGCGCGCCACGGTGTCGAAGTATTTCAACGACCGCGAGGGATTGAAGGCCGATACGCGGGCCCGCATCGAGCAGGCCTGCCGCGACCTCGAATACGTGCCCGACCCGCACGCCGTGAGCCTCGTGCGCGGGCGCTCGCGCATGGTCGGCGTCATCCTGCCGGTGGTGAACGAACCGTTCTTCGCCGAGGCGCTGCGCGCGATCGAGGCGAAGGCCAAGGCGCTGGGCATGGACGTGATCATCCAGTGCTCGTACAACGACCCGGCCGAGGAAGCGGCGGCGCTGATGACGATGCGGTCGATGAAGGTGGCGGGCGTGATCCTGACCGCGGTCGCGTCGACGGCGAACCTCGACCTGCTGCTGCGGCTGGAGCAGGAAATGCGCATCGTCTACATGGACAGCTATGTCCACGAAGACTGCAACTACGTCATGAACGACAACCGCCAGAGCATGGCGATGCTGACCCGCTACCTGCTGGGCCGCGGCCACCGTCCGGCCTACCTGGGCGCGCCGCCGGTCGCGCATCCGTCGCCGGAAGAACGGCTGGCCGGCTACCAGGACGCGATGGCGGAAGCCGGCATGCAGCCGTACCTCGTGCCGGCCAGCACGCAGCCGTCGTGGGATTTCGAAGCGTACGCGTTCCGCCACGTGCTCGACTGGCTCGCGAGCGGCGCGTGGAAGCGCGCCGGCGTCACGGCGCTCGCCTGCGGCACCGACAGGCTCGCCATCGGCGCGATGTCCGCGTGCCGCCGCTTCGGCCTCGAACCGGGCAAGGACCTCGCGATCGTGGGCCACGACGACCTGCCGATCTCCGCCTACCTCTACCCGCCGCTGACGACGTTCCGGCAGGACGTCGCGGCCATCGGCGTCGCGGCGATGGAATGCCTGCAGGCGCAGCTGGACGGCGCCGACGTGGCGCCGTACCGCAAGCGGTTTACGGGCGGATTGGTGCCGCGCGATTCGGCTTAGGAACGTTCAGCGCTTCGGCCGGAACCATTTGACGGCAGCGCGCGCATTGGCCTTGACCGTGTAATCGATCTTGGCGAACTGCTCTTCCAGCGCCTCCGCAAGCACGCTGCCCGGGCTGGGCGGCGGCAGGTGCAGGTGGGCGTCCGCTTCTCCGTATTCGCGGCGGATCTCCATGCCGGCCTTCTTCGCAATGTGCATCATCGTGCGGTTCGACGACAGGCACTGCATGTACAACGTGTCGACGTCGGAATTGCGGCAGTGGATGGCGGCCCGTTCGAACAGCCGCGTGCCGACGCCCTGCCCCCGCGCGGATGCCGAGACGGAGACACCGAACTCGGCCACCTTTTCCTTGTCCGTGTAATGGATGCTGTCCGGATGCGCCTCGCGCGACGTGAACGCGAGGTGGCCGACGCCCACGAGCTGGAACCGCCCGTTGTAGACGCCGAACACGATGTCCTTCGAAAAATCGAGTTTCGCGACATACGCTTCGATCAGCTCGTCCGGCAACACGCTGCCGAAGCGCAGCAGGCGGTCGTCGCGGTCGAGGGCCAGGAAGTGGCGCAGGATCCGCCGCCGGTCGCGCCTGGCCAATGCCTTGACCAGCACGGCCTGACCCTTCTTCTTGATCAGGTGGTTCAGCCAGCGGCGGAGTGGATGGTCCTGCATGGGCGCTCTATTCTTGCGTCGATACAACAGAATTTGATCACTTATCGCTGCGAACGGGATACCAAGGGTAAAGCGGCATATACTTGATTCTAAAGAGAAATCGAGAGTGTCGCATGCCATTTTTTCGCCAGGCCCTGCCCTGCCTGATCTTCTGGATGAGCGCGCTGCTCGCGTTTCCGTCCACCGCAGCCAACGCAGATGCATCCGCAGCCTGGCAACCATTTTCTCATGTCTCGTTCCGGCATCACACCGAAGAAGCGCTGCGTTTCGGCACGTCTCTCGCCCAGGATCGCGACGGTTTCCTGTGGCTGGGTACGCAGACCGGCCTGGTTCGCTGGGACGGTTTCCGGGTGCGGCGCTATGTGGCCGATCCGGCGCGGGAAGGTAGCCTGCCGGACGGCTATATCCAGAGCGTGCACGTGGACGCGGGCGGCCGCCTGTGGATCGGTACGAGCGCGGGCGGCCTGGCGCGCTACGACGCGGCGCGCGATCGCTTCACCGTCATCCCGGCCGGCCCGGGCGGCCTGGGCCATGCACGCGTCTCCAGCATCGTCGACGACGGCGCCGGCGGCATCTGGGTCGGCACCGGCGCGGGACTGGGACGCGTCGACGCCGCCGGCAAGGTGCATGCCGCCGCCAGCGGCGCCCCGCAGCTGGCCGCATCCGTGCTCGCACCGGATGGGGTGGACGTGCTGTTGCGCGACCGCCAGGGCGGTCTCTGGATCGGCACCCGCGAGGGCCTGTTCTACCGGTCCGGCGACCACGACCGGCTGGAGGTCGTGCACCTGGGGCTGCCGGCGCCGAACGAACCGTCGATCAACGCCTTGTACCAGGACAGCGCGGGGCGCGTATGGATCGGCACCCGCACCCATGGCGCCTTCGTCATCGCCACGCGGGGCGCGGCGCCCCGTCCCATCGTGGAAACGGGTCCGCAGCCCGCCTTGCAGGGCGAGCGCGTGTTCACGATCGTGCAAAAGGATGACGACGTCGTCTGGCTCGGCACGGAGAGCGGCGGCATCGTCGAGGTCGACGTACGCCAGGGCACGACGCGGCGCCTGCGCTACCGCGGCGATGTGCCGGACAGCCTGCGCAGCGACGAGATCCTCGCCATGCTGCGCGAGCGCGGCGGCCAGATCTTCGTTGCCACCGGCGGCACCCTGAGCCAGCACGATCCCCTCCCGCGCGGCATCGTGACGGTGCGGACGATCGGCAGCATTACCGGCCTCAACATTTATCATCTGCTGCCCCGCCCGGACGGCAAGGTATGGCTGAGCGTTCCCGGCGGTGGCGTGAGCATCGTCGAGCCGCACACCGGCGCGCTGGCCGAGATCAGGGCGGACGCCGATGCCCTGCCCAAGGGCCGGGTGCTCGCCATGGCGAATGCGCCGGACGGCAGCGTCTACATCGGCACCCAGCAAGGCCTGTATCGCAGCGACGGCACCGGGCGTACCGTACGGCACGTCGAGATTGCGGGCCGCCGTCCCGACGCGTCCGTCTGGGCCCTGGCATGGCGCGACGGTCTCCTGTGGCTGGGCGGGCTCGACGGGGCATGGGCGGTGCGGCCGTCCTCCGCCGGGCCGGCGACCGTGTTGCGCCACGAAGACGAGGCGCTGGGCGACCGCCGCGTCACCGCCCTGCTGCCGCTCGCGGACGGCAGCGTGTGGATCGGCACCCGGCGCGGCGTCGTGCGGCTGGACCGGGACGGCACGACGGTGGAGCGCCTGCCGACCGACAACGCCGACCGCACGCGCGTGCCGAACGGCTTCGTCTCGTCCCTGCTCGTCGACCGCACGGGCCGCCTGTGGGTGTCCTCGTTCGGCAACGGCGTCGCCATCCTCGATCGCACCGATGCCGGCGGGCGCCGCTGGTTCCGGCGCCTGACGACGGCCGACGGCCTGCCCGACAACAGCGTCAACATGCTGGTACAGGACCGCAGCGGGCAGATCTGGCTGAGCACCGACCTCGGCCTGGCCGGCGTGCACCCCGACACCCTGCAGGTCCGCCGGCTGGGTGAGGCCGACGGCGCCCACGTGCCGAGTTACTGGACCAGCTCGGGCGCGCTGGGGGCGGACGGCGAGGTGCTGTTCGGCGGTTTCACCGGCCTCTCCGTCGTATTCCCCGACCGGCTGGACACCCGCCGTCCCCTGCCCCCGCTCGCCATCACGCAACTGATGCTCGGCGGGCGTGCGATCCGTGCGCTTGCGCCGGTTGCATCGGGCCGCGAGCCCGCCGCGCTGACCGTCACGCCCGCCGATCGCGAACGCGGTTTCGCGGTCGAGTTCGCGACCCTGGATTACATGCCGGCCGAGCACCGCCACTACGCCTACCAGCTCGAAGGCTTCGACACCGGATGGATCGAAGCCGACACGACCGTGCGCCGTGCCAGCTACAACAACCTGCCGCCAGGGAACTACCGCCTGCGCGTGCGTGCCTCCGGTAACAGCGACGATACCGTCAACCTGGAGCTGCCGGTCCGCGTCCTCCCCGCCTGGCACCAGCTGGCCTGGGTGCGGGCAATGGGTGCGATCGCCGTGCTGGGCATCCTTGCCGCCCTGATGCAGGCCCGCACGTCGCTGCTGCGCCGGCGCCAGCGCGAGCTGGAGGCCGTGGTCGCCAGCCGCACCGCCGAGCTGCGCGCCACCCAGCTGAAACTGGAAACCATGGCCTACAACGACGCGTTGACGGACCTGCCCAACCGGCGCCGCTTCAACGACGAACTGCAGCGCCTGGCCGCCCTCGGCCGGCGCGGCGGCGACCCGTTCGCGCTGCTCCTGATCGACCTGGACCGCTTCAAGCACATCAACGATACGCTCGGCCACGATGCGGGCGACGCGCTGCTGGTCGCGGCGGCGGAGCGCCTGCGTGCGGCCGTGCGCCAGACCGACTGCGTGGCGCGGCTGGGCGGCGACGAATTCGCCGTCCTGCTGACGCCGGCCAGCGACGCCATCGTGGGCGACGTGGCCCAGCGCATCGTCGATTCGATGCGCGCTCCGATCGCGTTCGGCGCCCACGACATGCGCGTCAGCGCCAGCGTCGGCGCCGCCGTGGCCTGGCGGGACGGTGTGGACACGGACGCCCTGTACAAGAACGCCGATACGGCGCTGTACTGCGCCAAGGAAGCGGGCCGCGACACGTGGTGCAGGTTCGGGGCCGACACCGCGGCGGCCTAGGTTCAGTCGCGCACGTCGCCCAGCGCCGCCTTCACGGCGCTCACCCGCGCGGCGTGCACGGCTTCGGGGATTTTTTCGCGGTTCTCGGCGTAGCGCGCCGCCACCTCGCCCGCGTTCACGCCGCGCGCCGCGTCCAGCGCGCGCAGCAGCCAGGGCGCCTGCGGATAGGCGCGGCTGCGCATCTCATGTCGTTCGTCGCCGCGCCCGCGCGCATCGCATTCGGACGCCAGCAGCATCTGCGCGAAGCGGTCCGGCTTGCGGAACGCGTCGCAGCGTTCGAACAGGGTCACGATCGTGTTCGGCCGCAGGTCGAGCGCGCGGCTCACGTTGCCGTGCTCGCGCGCCGTCATCACGGCCAGGTCGCGGCAGTCCGTCGGCACGCGCAGGCGCTTGCTCAGTTCCGTGATCAGGCGCGGCCCCATGCCTTCGTGGCCATGGTGCTTGGGCCAGTGTTCGGGCGACGTTGACCCTTTACCCAGGTCGTGCATGAGCGCGGCGAAGCGCACGGGCAGGTCGTAGCCCTGTTCGGCTGCGTAATCGATCACGAGCATCATGTGCACACCCGTGTCGACTTCGGGATGGTGCAGCGGCGGCTGCGGCACGCCCCACAGCGCATCGAGCTCGGGCAGGATGCGCGCCAGCGCGCCGCAGTCGCGCAGCACGGCCAGCATGCGCGACGGCTTTTGCTCCATCAGCCCGCGCGACAGTTCCTGCCACACGCGCTCCGGCACGAGCGCATCCACCTCGCCCGCCTCGACCATCTGGCGCATCAGCGCGAGCGTCGTGTCGGCCACCGTGAATGCCGGGAAGCGCGCGGCGAAGCGGGCCAGGCGCAGGATGCGCACGGGGTCTTCGGCGAACGCGGGCGACACGTGGCGGAACACGCGGTCCTGCAGATCCTGCAAGCCGCCGTAGGGGTCGACGATGGTGCCGTCCTCGGCGCGCGCCATCGCATTGATCGTCAGGTCGCGCCGGATCAGGTCGTCTTCGAGCTTGACGTCGGGGGCGGTGTGGAACACGAAGCCGTGGTAGCCCGGCGCCGTCTTGCGCTCGGTGCGCGCGAGCGCGTATTCCTCGTGCGTCTGCGGGTGCAGGAACACGGGGAAATCCTTGCCGACGGGCCGGAACCCCTTGGCGATCATGTCCTCGGGCGTGGCCCCGACGACGACCCAGTCGTGGTCCTGCACGGGCAGCCCCAGCAGCTCATCGCGGACGGCGCCGCCGACGACGTACGCCTGCATCGTCATCAGTCCGGCAACTCGTCTTCGTGCAGGCCGGCGATTTCCGTTTCGGCCATCGCTTCCTCGACCCAGCGCGCGACGGCCGGGTGCGCGAGCACGCGCGTGCAATAGGCCTGCAGCGCGGGCGCCAGCGCCACGCCATAGGTCTGGAAGCGCGTGACGACGGGCGCGAAGAACGCGTCGGCGATGGAGAAATCGCCGAACAGGAAGTTGTGGTGGCCGAAGCGGGACAGGCACTCTTCCCAGATCTCGCAGATGCGGCCGATGTCGGCCTGGGCGCCCGGCGTGCGGCCGCGGCCCGGCAGGCGCGCCTTGATGTTCATCGTCATCGCGGTGCGCAGGTCGCCGAAGCCGGAATGCATCTCGGCCACGACGGAGCGGGCCAGCGCGCGGGCGGCCACGTCCTGCGGCCACATATGCTTCTCAGGAAATTGCTCTGCTACGTATTCGCAGATGGCGAGACTGTCCCAGATGGTCATCTCGCCGGCCAGCAGCACGGGCACGCGGCCGGAAGCCGAATACTGCGCGATGTTGGTGGCCGTGTCCGGCTGGTCGAGCAGGACGCGCACTTCCGTGAACGGGATGCCGGCGGCGACGAGCGCCACCCAGGGGCGCATCGACCACGAAGAGTAATTCTTGTTGCCGATGACCAGGGTCAGGCCGGCCTGGCGTGCGTTGTCGAGGGTCTGCGTCAATGTCGGGTCGAGTTCGAGAGTCTGCATGGTGTGGCGTGATCGTTGAGGTCAGCGCCCGGCACGGGCGCGCAGAGCGTCGAGTCCGCCGGGCGGCGCCAGGTACTGCGGCGCGACGGCCTCGAGCGCCGTGAGCTTGATTCCCAGCGCCGCTGTTGTCAAGACTTTATTGTCCCTGGACGGCTGGAGCACATTGTCGACCTTCATCGAATCGAGATTGTCGCGCGTGATGACGGGCTCGCCCGGCAGCAGCTCGAACAACATCGCCTGCAGCCGCGCGAGCGCATCCGGCAAGGCGATCACTTTGCGCTCGTGCCCCGCATAGCGCCCCGCCAGCCGCACCAGTTCCGCCAGCTCGTAGACTTGCGGCCCACCCAGTTCATAGGTGAGGCCGGCCGTGTGCGGATCGAGCAGCGCACGCACGAACGCCTCGGCCACGTCGCCCACGTACACGGGCTGGAAGCGCGCATGCGCGCAGGCGAGCGGGACGACGGGCAGGTGGCGCTGCAGGCGCGCGAACATGTTGAGAAATTTATCTTCCGGGCCGAACACGACGGACGGCCGGAAGATCGTCGCCGCGACGCTGGGCTGGCTCGCCGCGGCCGCCTCGCCGTCGGCCTTCGAGCGCTGGTACATCGAGGGGCCGTTGCGGGCAGCGCCCAGCGCGCTCATGTGCAGATAACGCGGCACGGCCTCGAGCGCGCAGGCGGCGGCGATGCGGTGCGGCAAATCGACGTGGGCCCGGCGGAAGTCCGGCCCGTACGGATTGCCGCGGCGCGAGTGCAAGATGCCGACCAGGTTGATCACGGCATCGCGCCCGGCCACGAGCTTGCGGAGCGCCGTGTCGTCGTAAGGATCCGCCTGCACGATGTCGACGCCCAGCGGCATCAGGTGCATCGCGTGGCTTTCGTGCCGCGTGGGCACGACGATGTCGATGGCGTGCTCGGACAGCCTGGCCGCCAGGTGGCTGCCGATGAATCCGGTCCCGCCGAACAATACGACCGATTGCGCGTGCATGCTGTCCTCCTGCTCGTTGTTCGCTCTCCTTACGGGAGGCCGATGCCCCCGCCGCGCGGCGTGATCGTACCCAGGCGCGCCTTGAGCGATTGCGGACGCTTGTCGAACAGCGCGGCATAGTTCGTCGCGTTCGACATCACGTTGCGCACGTAGGTTCGCGTTTCCTCGAACGGGATCGACTCGACGAACACGGCCCCTTCCATCGGCGCCGTCAACAGCCCGCGCCACGTACGCGCGCGCCCCGGTCCGGCGTTGTACGCGGCCGTCGCCAGCACCTGCGAGCCTTCCGCACTGTTCAGCACCATGTTCAGGTAATTGGTGCCGAGCACGATATTCGTCCGGATATCGCTGAGCATGCCGTGGCCGTAGTCCGTCAGGCCGATCTTTTCCGCCACCCATTTACCGGTCGACGGCATCACCTGCATCAGCCCGGACGCGCCCACGCCCGACTGCGCATCGGAGACGAAACGCGATTCCTGGCGGATCAGGCCATAGACCCAGGCCTGGTCCAGGCCGAGGCCCTGCGCCGTCGGATGCAGGATGTCGTTGTGCGGCGCCGGGAAGCGCTGCGTGTAGTCGAACTCGGTGCGCGTGCGTTCGGACGTGGACAGCATGCGGTCGAGGATATCGTTCTGGCGCGCGAATTCGGCGGCGGCGAGCAATTGCCGTTCCGTGAATCCGGTGAGCGCCCAATTCCATTCGCGCGTGCCTTCGAAACGCATGCGCATCGAAAAGAATTTCAAGGCGCGCTTGAAGCCGGGGTTCGTGGCCACCTGCGCCAGCTCGGCCGGCGTGGGCGGCGCGGCGCTGGGCGGGATGCTGATCTGCATGCCCAGCTCTTCCATCGCCAGCTGGCCATAGAAACTGTTCTGGTCGGCGATGCCGCGGTACAAGGCCTGCGCATCCTCGCGCCGGCCTTCTGCCTGCAGCGCGCGGCCCAGCCAGTACGTCCAGGCGGGCTCGTCATGCTGCTGCGGCGGCATCGCCTCGATCGTCGCACGCACCGTCTTCCAGTCGCCGCGGCGCAGCGCGATGCGCGTCTTCCACTCCAGCTGGTTCCACGTCAGCGGCGCCGCTTCCGCCTTCTTCCAGTCGTCATACGCTTCGGGCGCCAAGGTCAGCGACGCTGCCAGCGCGATGTTCGCCCAGCCGATCGCCCTTTCCTCGGCCGACAGTTTCGATGCGTTCTTGTTGAGCGCCACCGTCGCCAGTTTCAGGCTCGTGCGCGCCATGCGGCCGATGGCGACGAGGTAGATCTCGTGGTCGGCGCGCGTGCTGCCGATGCCGCGCGCCATCGCCACGGCCGGCAGGTCGACGGCCTGCGCCGCGCGCGTGTCGGACGCACCCAGCAGCAGCGCCGTGCGGCGCGACGGCCCGGTCGCATGCATCTCACCGGCCAGGCGTAATTGCGCCAGCAAATCATTGTTCGTGAACTGGCCGGACTGGACGAGCTGGTTGACGAGCGCGGCGCAGGCTTCGCCGTACATCGGCGGATTGTCGAGCAGCACGCGTGCCTCGGCCGCCACGTTTTGTCCCTTCGATGCGCGCGACAGCAAGGCGTAGCACTTGACCTGGTAATCGTCTTTCTTGACGAACAGGGGCAGCTCGCGGTCGAAGTTGACCCAGTCGCGCTTGCGGCCGAGTTCCAGCAGCCAGTCGTTGCGCAGGCGGTCGGCAATGGCGCTGCCCTCGTAACGTTTCAGGAAATCCAGGATTTCCTCATTGGAAGCATCGCGCAGCCGCGGTTTGAGCCGATAATAGTCGACGTACGACGGGATCGCGTAATCCGGCAGCCGGGCCGCCAGCGCCGCCGCTTTATCGGCATCGTTCTTGCGGGCAGCGTCGCGCAGTTGCGCGAAGAGTTCGTCCTGCTCGCGGCTGGCGTCGGCCTGCGGTCCGGGCGCCACGACCGGCGCAGGCACCGCGGTGGGCGCAGCGGGTGTGGGGGGCGTCGTCCCTGGCGACACGGCCTGGGCCGCGACAGCGGACGACGCGAGGAAGAGCAGGCTGGAAGCGGCCACGACGGTGCCGGCTAACAGTGTCTGCGACATCGATAATGCAATATTCAATGTAGGCTTCATTTCATCCATGACCGGCGATTCAAGAATACCATGCCCCTCGAGCCCGAGCGTGGCGGACGAGAAACAGGCGGCAAAAACGGCATTGCGCAAGGCGCTCAGGACTGCACGTGGGGGGCTTGATCCCGCAATCAAGGTCCAGTGGGATGCACATATCGGCGCGCAGGTGGTCGCCTGGTGGAGATTGCGCCAGGTAAGTGTCATCGGTGTGTACTGGCCGCTGGCCGGCGAGCCCGACCTGCGCGCGGCGTACGCGGAATTGCACCAGGCGGGCGTGCGCCTGGCGCTGCCTGTCGTGATGGAACGCGATGCGCCGCTGACATTCACGGAGTGGACGCCCGGCGAAGCCATGTTGCCGGACGAAGCCGGCGTGCAGGTCCCGGCCCAGCTGCGCTTCATCGAGCGCCCGCCGGCCCTGCTGATCCCCTGCCTCGGCTTCAATGCCGATGGGTATCGCCTCGGCTATGGCGGCGGCTATTACGACCGCACCCTCGAACAGCCGCCGCGCCCGCACACGTTGGGCATTGCCTACAGTAAGCAGGAAGCCCAGTTCTCGCATGCGCCGCACGACGTGCCGCTGGACGTGATCGTGACGGAAACCACCCACGTCACCTGATGCCGGAAAAAAAATGCCCGCGCGGCCTTCCGGTCGCACGGGCATTCGTGAGGGTGGCGCCGGATCAGGCAGCCGTGATGCGCTGCCAGATCGCGGTCGTGGCCGCCGCCTGGTTCATGCTGTAGAAGTGCAGGCCGGGCGCGCCGCCGGCGAGCAATTTCTCGCACAGGCCGCTGACGACGTCGAGGCCGAACGCCTTGATCGACGCGGAATCGTCGCCGAAGCTGGCCAGCTTCAGACGGATCCAGCGCGGAATCTCGGCGCCGCACATGTCGGAGAAACGCATCAGCTGCGTGTAGTTCGTGATCGGCATGATGCCGGCCACGATGGGCACGTCCACACCCAGTTTGCGGGCATTGTCGACGAACTGGAAGTACGCGTCCGGATTGTAGAAATACTGCGTGATCGCGGCATTCGCGCCGGCCTGCACCTTGCGGGCGAAGGCTTGCAGGTCGTCCTGCGGCGACCTGGCCTGCGGGTGCATTTCCGGATACGCGGCCACCTCGATGTGGAACCAGTCGCCCGTTTCCTGGCGGATGAACTCGACGAGGTCGCTGGCATAACGCAGTTCGCCCGCGCCGCCATAACCGCTCGGCAAGTCACCGCGCAGCGCCACGAGACGGCGGATGCCCTTGTCCTTGAATTCCTGCAGGATCGCGCGGATCGATTCGCGCGTGCCGCCCACGCACGACAGGTGCGGTGCGGCGTCGTGGCCCGCGGCGAGGATCTCGAGGACAGTGGACAGCGTGCCGTGCTGCGTGCTGCCGCCGGCGCCGAACGTTACGGAGAAATATTTTGGATTCAGCTCGGCCAGCTTCTGCCGAGCCACGCGCAGTTTCTCCGCACCCTCGGGCGTCTTGGGCGGGAAAAACTCGATACTGATGTTAGGGGTTTCCATCTTTGTTGAGTAATAAGGTAGAAAGCGCCCACGAAATGACACTGTACAGGATCGCCGCGAGGAACGCGGACCAGAACCCCGCCACGTGGAAGCCCCCGACGAGGTGCGCGACCAGCCAGAACAGCAGTGCGTTGATCACCAGGATGAACAGGCCGAGCGACACGACCGTCACGGGCAACGTCAGCACGACGAGCAAGGGACGGATGATCGTATTCACGAGGCCCAGGACGAGGGCCGCCACGAGGGCGGTGCCGACGTTGTCGACCGATACCGAGTGCATCAGGTAAGGCAAGGCCATCAGGGCCGCCGCATTGATCAGCCAGGTCAGGAGCAGGCGCATGTTGTGTCTTTCGTGAGAGGTTGTCCAGCACACCTCCGCCGACGATGGAATCCGGCGGAGGCGCATCAGTTCACGGAAGAGCTTACCAGATCAATAACGGTAGTGTTCCGGCTTGTACGGGCCTTCCTTGCTCACCGAAATGTAGGCGGCTTGCTCTTCGGTCAGCTCGGTCAGCTTGGCGTTGAGCTTCTTCAGCTGCAGGCGGGCGACTTTTTCGTCCAGCTTCTTCGGCAGCGTGTACACGCCGACCGGGTAGGCGGCGGTATTGGTGAACAGTTCGATCTGGGCGATGGTCTGGTTCGCGAACGACGAGCTCATCACGTACGACGGGTGACCCGTGCCGCAGCCCAGGTTCACGAGGCGGCCTTCGGCCAGCAGGATGATGCGGCGACCAGACGGGAAGATAATGTGGTCGACCTGCGGCTTGATGTTTTCCCACTCGTACTTGCGCAGCGCGGCGACTTCGATTTCGTTGTCGAAGTGGCCGATGTTGCAGACGATCGCCTGGTCTTTCATGCGCAGCATGTGCTGCTCGGTGATCACGTGGTAGTTGCCCGTGCAGGTGACGAAGATGTCGCCGTGTTCGGCAGCCTCGTCCATCGTCACGACGCGGTAGCCTTCCATTGCGGCCTGCAGTGCGCAGATCGGGTCGATCTCGGTGACCCAGACCTGGGCCGACAGCGCGCGCAGCGCCTGGGCCGAACCCTTGCCGACGTCACCATAACCGGCCACGACGGCGACCTTGCCGGCGACCATCACGTCCGTCGCGCGCTTGATGCCGTCGACCAGCGATTCGCGGCAGCCGTACAGGTTGTCGAACTTCGATTTCGTCACGGAATCGTTGACGTTGATGGCCGGGAACGCCAGCTTGCCGTCCGCGTGCATCTGGTACAGGCGGTGGACGCCGGTGGTGGTCTCTTCCGTCACGCCCTTGATTTCCGGCAGGCGCTTCGAGTACCACTGCGGATCGATGGCCAGGCGGCCCTTGATGGCGTTGAACAGGCAGATTTCTTCTTCCGAACCCGGCTTGTCCAGCACCGAGATGTCCTTCTCCGCGCGCACGCCCAGGTGCAGCAGCAGCGTGGCGTCGCCGCCGTCGTCCAGGATCATGTTGGCGTAGACGTCATCGCCCCATTCGAAGATGCGGTGGGTGTAGTCCCAGTACTCGTCCAGCGTCTCGCCCTTGACGGCGAACACGGGCGTGCCGACCGAGGCGATGGCGGCGGCAGCGTGGTCCTGCGTCGAGTAGATGTTGCACGAGGCCCAGCGCACTTGCGCGCCGAGGGCTTCCAGCGTGCGGATCAGCACGGCGGTCTGGATGGTCATGTGCAGCGAACCGGCGATGCGCGCGCCCTTCAGGGGCTGGGCGGCCGCGTATTCGTCGCGGATGGCCATCAGGCCGGGCATTTCGGTTTCGGCGATGCGGATTTCCTTCTCGCCCCACGAGGCGAGGCCGATGTCGGCAACGAGGTAGTCCTGGGTGGTGTCTTTGAGTACGGCGCTCATCACGCCCTCCTTTCAAGTTAAGAAAAAAGTAACGTGAGCGCGGTGTTGATATCCGAGCCTGGCGAGATGGGGAATCTCGTCGCAACGCTCCTCGGAACTGGTAAGTGTAGCACGGTGGGCAGGCTTCTGCCCACCGTGTGAAGGCGTTTTACAACGCCCGGGGAATTACGCGAGACCGGCTTCGGCGCGCAGCAGCGCGGCCTTGTCGGTGCGCTCCCACGTGAATTCCGGCTCTTCGCGGCCGAAGTGGCCGTAGGCGGCCGACTTGGTGTAGATCGGGCGCAGCAGGTCGAGCATCTGCACGATGCCTTTCGGGCGCAGGTCGAAGTGTTCCATCACCAGTTCGGCGATCTTCTCGTCCGAAATGACGCCCGTGCCTTCCGTGTAGACCGTGATGTTGATCGGACGGGCCACGCCGATCGCGTAGCTGACCTGCACCTGGCACTGGCGCGCCAGGCCGGCGGCCACGACGTTCTTGGCGACGTAGCGGGCAGCGTAGGCAGCCGAGCGGTCGACCTTGGACGGGTCCTTGCCGGAGAACGCGCCGCCGCCGTGCGGTGCGGCACCGCCGTAGGTGTCGACGATGATCTTGCGGCCTGTCAGGCCGCAGTCGCCCTGCGGGCCGCCGATGACGAAGCGGCCGGTCGGGTTGACCAGGTAACGGGTGTCCTGCAGCCATTCGCGCGGCAGCACCGGCTTGATGATCTCCTCGATCACCGCTTCCTCGATCTGGCTGTGGCTGACTTCCGGCGCGTGCTGGGTCGACAGCACGACGGTGTTCACGGACACCGGGCGGCCGTTGACGTAGCGCAGCGTGACCTGGGACTTGGCGTCCGGACGCAGCCACGGCAGGCGGCCGTCCTTGCGCAGCTGCGACTGGCGCTCGACGAGGCGGTGCGCGTAATAAATCGCGGCCGGCATCAGTTCCGGCGTCTCGTCGCACGCGTAGCCGAACATCAGGCCCTGGTCGCCCGCACCCTGGTCGAGGTCGAGACCGGCGCCTTCGTCCACGCCCTGGGCGATGTCCGGCGACTGCTTGTCGTAGGCGACCAGCACGGCGCAACCTTTATAGTCGATGCCGAAGTCGGTGTTGTCGTAACCGATGCGCTTGATGGTATTGCGGGCAACTTGAATATAATCGACGTTTGCGTGCGTCGTGATTTCACCGGCCAGGACGACCAGACCCGTGTTGCACAGGGTCTCGGCAGCCACGCGCGCGCGCGGATCCTGTTCGAGGATGGCGTCGAGGATGGCGTCGGAAATCTGGTCGGCGACTTTGTCCGGGTGGCCTTCAGAGACGGACTCGGAAGTGAAGAGGTAGTCGTTGGAAGACATTAAGGCTCCTGATACTGTTGTAAAAATTGCCGCAGCACCAAGGCCTGCGACGCTTTAGCGAGATTTATATTCCGCTTCGCAAGTTGTCATTAACTCCGCGGATGCTACAAAGTGGTATTTTACGCTCCTCCAAAAATTCTGGCACAGCAACCCGTCGGTTCTCTACCCTAAATCAATAATGCTTGTCCTTTTGTTTCGAATCCTGTCGTTTTTGCCGCTGCGCACCCTGCATGCGCTCGGCGCTGCGCTCGGCTGGATCGTCTATCTGCTCTCGCCGTCGCACCGCCGGCGCCTGCGCGAAAACCTCGAACAGGCCGGCTACGGCGGCCATCTGCGCGCCGCGATCGCCGAATCCGGCAAGGCCATCGCCGAGCTGCCGTTCGTCTGGTGCGCGCCGCAGGAGCGCGTCACCCGCCACGTCACGATGGAAAACTGGGAACTGGTGCAGCGCCAGCTCGACGCCGGCCGCGGCATCGTCTTCCTCACGCCGCACCTGGGCTGCTTCGAACTGACCGCCCAGCAGGTCTCGCTGCGCGTCGAACTGACGGTCATGTACCGCCCGCCGCGCCAGAGCGCCCTGAAGCCGCTCGTCGAAGGCGCCCGCGAGCGCCAGCACATGCACCTGGCGCCCGCCAACCTGGCCGGCGTGCGCATGCTCGTCAAGGCGCTGCGGGGCGGCCAGCCCGTCGGCGTGCTGCCGGACCAGGTCCCGCAGGAAGGCGAAGGCGTGTGGGCGCCGTTCTTCGGCCGCGACGCCTACACGATGACCCTGCCCGCCAAGCTGGCCCAGTTGGGCAAGGCCGACATCCTGACCGTGTACGCGGAACGCCTGCCGCGCGGCCGCGGCTTCGCCATCCGCTTCGTCCCCTTCGACGGGTCGCTCGACGGCGACGCGGCCCAGCAGGCCGCCGCCATCAACCGCCAGATGGAAAAGCTCATCGCCTACTGCCCCGCCCAGTATTTCTGGAGTTATAACCGCTACAAGAAGCCGCAAGGCGTCGAAGCACCGCACCCCGAGACCGTCGCATGAGGTTCCTGATTTTCCTGTTGTGGCTGCTGCACTTCCTGCCGCTGCCTGTCCTTGGTCGCATCGGCAACGCCGTCGGCTGGCTGATGTATTACGCGATTCCCAAGCGCCGCAAGATCGCGCTGGTCAACCTGCGCCTGTGCATGCCCGAATTGGGCGAAGCGGAGCGGGTCGATATCGCCAAGCGCCATTTCATGGCCTATTCGCGCAGCATCCTGGAGCGCTCGCTGATCTGGTGGGCGCCGTTCGAACGCATCCACGGCCTGATCGAGATCGTCCCCAAGGTGCCGAAAGCGCAGCTGGAAAGCGGCCCGACCATCTTGTTCTGCCCGCACTTCGTGTGCCTGGACGTGGCCGGCGTGGCGTCGCGCGTGGTGCCGCTGTCGACGATGTATTCGCCGCAAAAGAACAAGGCGTTCGACGATTTGTTGCGATATGGCCGCGAACGTTACGGCCCCGTGCGCCTGTTCACGCGCACCGACGGCATCAAGCCGATCATCCGCGCACTGCGCGAGGGCCTCCCCTACTTCATGCTGCCGGACATGGACTTCGGCGAGAAGGATGCCACCTTCGTGCCGTTCTTCGGCATCCCGGCCGCCACGTTGACGGCGATGGGCCGGCTGGCGGGCGCGACCGGCGCAAAAGTCATCCCGGTCGTCGCCACTTTCCTGCCCAACTACAAGGGATACCGGGTAGAGTTCTATCCTGCATGGGAAGATTTCCCGGGCGACGACATCATCGCCGCCACGCGTCGCATGAACGCCTTCATCGAGGACCGCGTGCGCGAACATCCGGCCGAGTACTTCTGGACTCACAAGCGCTTCAAGACCCGGCCGCCCGGCGAGCCCTCGTTCTACGATTAATGACAGATACCATGAAACTCAAGTTCACCAAGATGCACGGCGCCGGCAACGATTTCGTCGTCATCGACGCGATCAACCAGCAACTCGACCTCGGTCCGGAACAATGGCGCCGCCTGGCCGACCGCCGCTTCGGCGTCGGGGCCGACCAGATCCTGATCGTCGAGCGCCCGGTCACGGAAGGCAGCGATTTCCGCTACCGCATCTATAACAATGACGGCGGCGAGGTCGAGCAATGCGGCAACGGCTCGCGCGCCTTCGTCCGCTTCGTCAGCGACAAGGGGCTGACCGACAAGCGTAGCATCCGCGTCGAAACGATGAGCGGCATCATCACCCCGCGCCTGGAAGACGACGGCAGCATCACGGTGGACATGGGCGCGCCGATCCTGGAGCCGGGCCGGGTCCCGTTCGATGCGGCCGGCCTGGAAGGCGTCGCCGAAGGCCGCGACACGCTGTGGCCGATCACCGTCTCGAACCAGGGCCAGGAACACACCGTGCTCGTGTCGACGGTGTCGATGGGCAATCCGCACGCGGTGCAGGTCGTCGCCGACGTCGATGCGGCCCCCGTCCTGGAAACGGGCCCGCAGATCGAGCACCACCCGCGCTTCCCGCGCCGCGTGAACGCCGGCTTCCTGCAGATCGTGGACCGCGGCCATGTGAAGCTGCGCGTCTACGAACGCGGTGCCGGCGAAACGCTGGCCTGCGGCACGGGCGCCTGCGCCGCCGTCGTGGCCGGCATCCGGCGCGGCCTGCTGGACTCGCCCGTGCAAGTCCAGGCCCGCGGCGGCAAGCTGACCATCAACTGGGCCGGCGAAGGCCAGCCTGTCTATATGAGCGGTCCTGCCGAGACCGTGTTCGAAGGGGAAATCGAAATCTGAGTAAGGATATTTGAGTCAAGCGGCCAGCGAGTAGTCGCCATCCGGCGCCGGGGACTCTTCCGGTTCTTCCGTCCCGGACGCCGCGCTCGCCATCTCCGGCAACAGGCTGCGCAACCGGTACAGGCGCTGGCGGTAATTCCCTTCCGGTCCGCCCGGACCGCAATCGACGTTCTCGAAGACGAGCGCCACGCGGTCGAGCAGCTGGCGCTCCTGCGCCGTTTCCACCGAGATCAGCCGGCGCCGGCTGCGGCCGTAGCTGGCGCGGATGTCGATCACGAGGCAGTGGCCGCGGTCGGCGCCGCGGATATCCAGCAACAGCGCCTCGGCCCGGCTCAGGCCAAAGGCCACCGCCAGTTCCAGGCGCGCGGCCAGCAGCGGATGGGCCGCCAGGTCGCGCCCGGCCAGCCCACCCAGGTCCGTCCAGGCGCCGGGCTGGCGCGGCGCCAGCTTGCGCAGCGCGGCCGCAGCCTTGGGACAAGCCTGCGCCGCCGCCTTCTGCAGCCAAAACAGCGCGCGCACGTCGTTGTTCTCGTTCTCGCGGCGCGCGCGCCATGCCGCGTTCCCGCATTCGAGCTGGGCATCGCGATAGCCCATCTCCGCCGCGCGCTCCAGGTATTTCTGCGCTTCCAGCACATTGCGCTGGGAGAATTCCGGCTTGATATAAATACGCGACAGCGCGTACCAGGCTTCGGCCAGGCCCTGCTCGCCGGCCAGGGTCAGCCAGCGCACGGCCTTTTTGAAGTTGGCCGCGCCATGGCTGCCGGGAATCCGCTTGCCGTCCACCCGCATGCGGGCACACCACAGACCGAGCGCGAACTGGGCATGGCGGTCCTGCTCGGCCGCGGCGATTTCCCAGAACCGCAGCAATTCATCCTGGCCGACGTCATGCGGGGCCTCGTTCGCGGCCACGAGCCGGGCACAGCGCGACAGCAGCAGCACCTCGTCCGGCGCCAGGCGGGCAGCCGCGTGGTCCTGGGCGGCATCGGAACCGGCCAGGGCGCGCGCCAGCGGGAGCGCCCGCTCCAGCCAGGCGGACCAGCGGCCCGCGTTCCAGTCCTGTTCCAGCAGGGCGAACTGCGCGGCGCCGACGCCGCTGTCGGCTGCCTGGCGCAGCCAGCGCTGGCCCGCGGGGCTTGCCACGGGCGCGCGGGCGACCGGCTCGTCCGTCTCGGGCGGCGCCGCGCCGTGCTCGCGCGCGAGCAGCCACTGCGCCTCCGGAAAACCGGCACGGGCCGCGTCTTCCAGCGCGCGCAAGGCCTTGGCGCGCTGGGCCGGCGTGCACTGGCCCTCGTTCAGCGCGCCCAGCATCAGTTGGGCATAGACGAGCCCGGCGCGCACGAGCCCGCCGTCGTAGGCCAGTTCATACCAGCCGGTAACGGGTTGCGGATTGTCACGCGCAAGATCGACCGGAATATGGTTCCCGATCAATTGCCATGCTTCAGCGCAACCCTGCTGTGCGGCGCGGTCGAGCCAGTGGAGGGCCGTGGGCAGGCTCTTCGGCAGCCCGGCACTGCCGAACAGGTAGAGCCGGCCCAGGGCGAGTTGCGAGTCGACGCGACCGGCACGTGCGCCGCGGATGACCGCCAGTTCTTCACGGTTTGCCATCGTTCTTTTCTGGATGTTAGAGACGTCTATGAAATATACGCAGTCCAATTCCGCAAGCACAATGCACGAAAATACGTGAAGATCGCTTGCGTTGCGCTACTGATGAGCTCATGTGTCGCGCACTGCGGTAACAATGGACGTCGGATGGGCCAGAGTCTAAAGCCGCGGCGATGCGATTCGGCTACGATTCCAAAGGCCTTTGAGCCCGCACAAACCCTGCCGTGGTACGGGGAGAGAATGATGATGTTTTGAAACTTAAACGAGCCTTAAGGTGCACCCGGTTTCCCGACACGGCCGTTTCGAAAATACAACAGCACGATTGGATTTATTGGCTTTCGACCAAGTGCAACAGTCATAATTGACAAATCAGACAATCTTGACGCATTAAGCATTTAAGGTTCACACATCCGAGTGTTCAGCAACTAATAAAAATCTCAATGCTCTCTGGATTCCTTCGATTCACTTTTTAGGATAAAAATTAAGATGAAAAAAACCCTCGTGGCAGCCGCTCTGCTGGGCGCATTCGCCGGTGTGGCACAAGCTCAAACCGCTGTTCAAATCTACGGCAACATCGACGTCGGCATGGTCAAGCGCACCGACCAGACCCTGGCCATCGGCAAGCGTGCTTCGAACACCCTGGGCTTCAAAGGCACCGAAGATCTGGGCAACGGCCTGAAGGCACTGTTCCAGGTTGAAATGCGTTACGAGCCGGACACCGGCACCAACGAAAACAACGGCCGTCCGCTGTTCCAGGGCCAGACCCGCGTCGGTCTGCAGGGTGACTTCGGTATGGTCCGTCTGGGCCGTGGCCTGACCCCGTTCCAGGAAATCGTCGGTTCGTTCGAACCGTGGCACGGTCTGCCGACCCAGGCCGGCTTCTACACCGACATCTCGGTCGCCGGCTTCAACTCGGCTCCGCTGGACGTCGGCGGCACCAGCCCGAACAACAACCGTGTCTCGAACGCGATCTTCTATAACTCGCCGGTCGCCAATGGCTTCCAGGTGAACGCTTCGTGGGCATCGAAAGAAGCCACCGGCGGCGGCGTGACCGGTATCGGCGCTGGCGCTGCCACCTACGCTGCGGGCGCACAGGCTTCGGCCAACCCGTTCTCGATCGCTGGTACCTACAACAACGGTCCGGCAGCAGCGATGCTGGCTTACGAGCGCAACGCCGTCGAATCGAAGGTCTGGTCGGTCGCAGGTTCGTTCTCGGTGACCCCGGAACTGAAACTGATGGGTACCTACTCGCACCAGAACATGGAGCACACCAACACCCAGCGTCCGACCATCAAGGGTGCTGAAATCGGTGCAACCTACGCTGTCGGCCCGGGCAAGCTGCTGGCTGGCTTCGGTCTGAAGAAGCAGGAAGAAAACGTCCGTCTGCACGACCTGATCACCCGTCAGTACTCGCTGGGCTACGAGTACAGCCTGTCGAAGCGTACGTACCTGTACGTCGACGCATCGCGCAAGACCAACGTCTTCAACCAGGCGACCGGCGCATCTTCGGCTACCCCGACCGTCAACCACTACGACATCGGCCTGAACCACTCGTTCTAAGCCGAGCCGCGGGGGCAACCCCGCTGCATCGCTCAAGCAAGGGCGGATCCGGGAAACCGGGTCCGCCCTTGGCTTTTGTGGCACAGTGCAGACAGGAAATCTGCGCCGACCCATTGCCGTCGGTTAAAATGAACCGTCTACCCATCTCGCAAGCCGCACATGACCGCCGCAACACTGGATCCCACCGCCATCGCCCAATACCTGCTCGACCACCCGCAGTTCTTCGTGGAGCACGCCGCTTTGCTGGGCGAAGTAAAACTGTCGAGCCCACTTACGGGCCGCGCGGTGTCGCTGCAGGAACGCCAGATGGAAGTCATGCGCGACAAGTACCGCACCCTGGAACTGCGCATGTCGGAGCTGGTGCGGCACGCCGAGGAAAACGCGGCCATCGCCAACCGTTTCCATGGCTGGACCCAGCAATTGCTGCGCACCCGCGTGCCGGGCGAGATCCCGGTCGCCGTCGCCGAAGGCCTCGTCAAGCATTTCATCGTGCCGCACGCTACGCTGCGCCTATGGAAACTGGCGTCCGAGCACGCCGACACGTGGTACACGAACGGCGTCTCCGAGGACGTGCGCCTGTTCGCCAGCAGTCTGCGCGCGCCGTACTGCGGTCCGAACAAGGACTTCGAGGCGGTCAGCTGGCTGGACGGCGTGGACGCCGTGCGCTCGACCGTCCTGCTGCCGCTGCGCGCGAACGGCGGCGCCTTCGGCCTGCTCGTGCTCGGCTCGCCCGATCCGGAACGCTTCAGCGCCACGATGGCGACGGATTTCCTCGTCCACATCGGCGAGACGGCCAGCACCGCGCTCGCCCCACTGCTCGACTGACATGGACACGCCGGCCGCGGACGACTGGACCGGCCGCTACCTGGCGGAGCTGAAAACGCAACGCCAGCTGTCCGACCACACGATCGCCGCCTACCGCCGCGACCTGGCCGAACTGGCCCGGCTCACCGGCCAGGCCGACTGGGCGGCATTGACCCATTTCGACATCCGCCGCGTCACGGCGAAACTGCATGCCGAGGGGCAAAGCGCCGCCTCGATCGCGCGCAAGCTGTCCGGCTGGCGCGGCTTCTTCGACTGGCTGTCGCGCCAGCGCCCGCTGGCCGCCAACCCGGCCGACGGCGTGCGCGCGCCGCGCCGCCCCAAGCGCTTGCCGAAGGCGCTGGCCGTCGACGATGCGGTCCAGCTCATGGAAAAGACGACGTCCGGCCATCCGGAACCCGCAGAGCTGTGCGACCGCGCCATGTTCGAACTGCTGTACTCGAGCGGCCTGCGCGTATCCGAGCTGGCCGGACTCGACGTCCACCACGTCCCCGCCCGTGGTGGCCAGCCGGCCTCGCTCGGCTGGCTGGAACTGGAAGCGCAGGAAGTCGTCGTCACCGGCAAGGGCAACAAGATGCGCCGCGTCCCCGTCGGCGGACCGGCGCGCGCGGCGCTGGAAGCGTGGCTGGCCGTGCGACCGCCGGCGCGCGACGGCAGCGCCGCGTTGTTCCTGTCGGCGCGCGACACGCGCATCAGCCCGCGCGTCGTGCAATACCGCCTGAAGGCCCATGCGCAAAAGGCCGGCATGCCGGTCCACGTGCACCCGCACGTGCTGCGCCACTCGTTCGCCTCGCACGTGCTGCAATCCTCGGGCGACCTGCGCGCCGTGCAGGAACTGCTGGGCCACGCCAGCATCACGTCGACCCAGATCTATACTTCGCTCGACTTCCAGCACCTCGCCGCCGTCTACGACCGGGCCCATCCGCGCGCAAAGCGAAAGTAAGTGCGCCAGCGCAGGCAGGCACGGCATGCCGGGTGGTGACGATCCGCAAATTCCGGCATAATCTTCCGATTCCCTGCGGCCGGAACGGCGCCCACCATTGGACAACGACATATGGAATTGATCCCAAGCACCATCCTGACCGGCTTCCTCGGCGCCGGCAAAACCACGTTGCTCAACCGCATCCTGCAGGAAGAGCACGGCCTGCGCATCGCCGTCATCGAAAACGAGTTTGGCCAGGAAAATATCGACAACGAAATCCTCGTGCAGGATCCGAGCGAGCAGATCGTCGAAATGAACAATGGCTGCATCTGCTGCACCGTGCGCGGCGACCTGATCGTCGCCCTGACGAACCTGGCACGCAAGCGCGAAGCGGGCGAAATCAGCTTCGACCGCGTCGTCATCGAGACCACCGGCCTCGCCAATCCGGGCCCGGTGGCCCAGACGTTCTTCGTCGACGAGGAAGTCGGCGCACACTACCTGCTCGACGCCGTCGTCACCGTCGTGGATGCCCGCCACGCCATGGACCAGCTGGACCGCCACGAGGAAGCCCAGCGCCAGGTCGGTTTCGCCGACAAGATCCTGTTGTCCAAGACGGACCTCGTGGACGCCGCCGCCGTCGAGGAACTGAAGGCGCGCATCCGTCGCATCAACCCGCGCGCACCGATCAGCACGTCGGACTTCGGCCGCGCCCCGATCAGCGACGTGCTCGACCTGCGCGGCTTCAACCTGAACGACAAGCTGGAGCTGGATCCCGCCTTCCTCACGACGGAAGAGGCGCACGACCATGGTCACGACCACGACCACGATCATGACCACGACCACGTCCACACGGAAGCGTGCGACCACAGCCACGACCACCATCATGGCCACCACAGCGACGACATCGCCGCGTTCGTCTTCAAGAGCGACCGTGCTTTCGACCCCGAGCGTCTGGATCAATTCCTCGGCAGCATGGTCCAAGTATTCGGTCCGAACATGCTGCGTTACAAGGGCGTGCTGTCGATGGCGGGCGCGGATCGCAAGGTCGTCTTCCAAGGCGTGCATCAAATCATGGGCAGCGACCTCGGTGCAAAGTGGGCGGATGGCGAATCGCGCGGCAGCAAGATGGTGTTTATTGGTAAAAATTTACCGAAAGATGTCTTTATTCGCGGATTGGAACAGTGTTTGGTATAAACTACCCCGGTTCTATGGTGCTCTCATGCACCCTGTGGTTGAACGACTGAACAACGGTCACGGCAGCTCGCCCGGCGCGCACACCGAAGCAATGGTAACCGCTGAGTTAGCTGATAAAATGGAAACTCTGTCGTATCAAAGGTAAGTGAAGTCATGACTAAAACAACGAAACCGAATACCGTTGCGCAGCCCGAAGAACGCCTCCTGACGGAAGAAGAAATTCGGGCCATGAGCGACGACGACTACATGAACCCGGCCCAGCTGGCGTTCTTCAAGAACCGCCTGCAGGAACTCGAAAAGGAACTGCTGAAAAACGCAGGCGAAACGACGGAACACCTGCGCGAAACCGTACTCGTTCCCGATCCGGCCGACCGCGCCACCATCGAGGAAGAGCACGCGCTCGAGCTGCGTACCCGCGACCGCGAGCGCAAGCTGCTCAAGAAGGTCCAGCAATCGCTGGCCTCGATCGAGTCCGGCGAGTACGGCTGGTGCGAAGAGACCGGCGAACCGATCGGCATCCCCCGCCTGATCGCCCGTCCGACCGCGACCCTGTCGCTGGAAGCCCAGCAGCGCCGCGAGCTGAAGCAAAAGCTGTACGGTGACTGATCGCCGTACGCGCCGATGAAAAAGCATGCGCCCGCGCATGCTTTTTTGTTTTTGGGGCCGATGACCCTAGGGTTCGTGCGCACGAATTATTTCCCATCGGATACACTTATCGGATCGCCGGCAAGTTGACGCAGCTCAGGCGTGCGCACCACACCGTCCGCGCCGCCATGCTAATGTCTCGACCGGCAAATGGGCAGACAAGGACGGCATGGGACTCTTCGATTTCCTGAAGAAAAAAGGCAACGCACCGCTGGCGGGTGCGGACGGCTGCCCGCGCCCTGACGATCCGCTGACTGCCGGCCCCGTCACGCGGCTTTCTCTCGATACCGAGGCGGAGCGCGAACGCCAGCGTGAAATCGCGCGCGCCACCGCGGCCAAGATCGATGCGATCGAACTGGAGATGGCCTCCGCCATCTTCGACGACGACGCCTGGGCCGGCACCCGGCGCCCGCCGGCCGCCGCCGGCGCGGCGCCGCCTGAGCAGGCCACGGACCTCCTGCCGGGCGAGGATGAAATGCCGGACGCGGCCGCTACCCCGTCGAGCGCGCCGGTCGTCGAGGAAGCGGCGATCCTGTACGCCAACGACCAGCTCGACGCGGCCGCCCTGCTGCTGCGCACGAGCCTGCGCGACCAGGACGGCGACCGCCTGCCGTGGTGGATGTTGTTCGACCTGGTCCAGATCATGGGCCTCGAACACGAGTTCGAAAGCATCGCGATCGACTACGCCAGCCGGTTCGAGACGTCGCCGCCCACGTATCACCCCGTCGCGGACACGTCGCACGCGCCCGACCGCCAGGTATCGGGGGCGATCCCGACGGCCACCCTGTCCGGCCGCCTCGACGACGGTCCGCTCGCCCGCGCGCAACTCGCCCGCGCCGCCTCGCCCGGTCCGCTGGTCCGGTTCGAATTCCAGGCCGTCACCGCAGTGACGGCGCCGGGCTGCGCCCTGCTGCTGGACGCGCTGCAGGCGCTGCGCAAGGCGGGACGCGAACTCGTGCTGGCAGGCGCCGACCACCTCGTCGCCGTGCTGCGTCCGATGCTGGCGATCGGCGACCGCCGCGCGGGAGAGACGCCCTGGCTGCTGTTGCTGGAACTGCTGCTGCTGACGAACCGTGAAAAGGATTTCGAGGAGACCGCGATGGATTATTGCGTCACCTTCGAAGTGTCGCCGCCGTCGTTCGAGGCCCCGAAGCACGCGGCCTTGAGCCTGGCGGCCGGCCCGGCGGCGGCGGGCGACCGCTTCCTCCTGCCGGCCGCGATCCGGGGCGACAGCGCGGCGCTGCTGGCTGCCATCGCCGACCACGCGGCGCGCCATCCGGTCCTCGTGCTGGACGGGTCCCGGCTCGCACGCATCGATTACGCGGCCGCGAGCGCCCTCGCCGCCCATCTGCGCACGCTTGCCCAGGACGGGCGCGAGGTCGTGCTGCGCGACCTTAACCATCCCGTCGCCGCGCTGCTGCGCCTGCTTGGCATCGGCGACCAAGTGCGTCTGTACGCCCACCGATACTGACGCCGCCAGGCGCCGTGCCCCTCGGATACGGTTCAGTCTTGCAATTTCATATCGCATCCCCACTTGCGGTGAGCAGATCAACCACGAGGCAAATATGGAACAATTTCACGGCACGACGATCGTCAGCGTACGGCGCGGCAACCAGGTCGCGCTCGGCGGCGACGGACAAGTCACCCTGGGCAACGTCGTCATGAAGGGCTCGGCGCGCAAGGTACGCAAGCTCTACCAGAACAAGGTGCTGTGCGGCTTTGCCGGCGGCACGGCCGACGCCTTCACCCTGCTCGACCGTTTCGAAGCGAAACTGGAAAAACACCAGGGCAATCTGTTGCGCGCTTCGGTCGAACTGGCCAAGGACTGGCGCACCGACCGCGTGCTGCGCCGCCTGGAAGCCATGCTGCTGGTGGCCGACCGCGAAAAGACCCTGATCATCACCGGCAACGGCGACGTGCTCGAACCGGAAGACGGCATCGGCGCGATCGGCTCGGGCGGCATCTACGCGCAGTCCGCGGCCAAGGCCTTGCAGGAAAACACGGATCTCGCCCCGGCCGACGTGGTCAAGAAAGCGCTGACCATCGCAGGCGAGCTATGCATCTATACGAACATGTCGCACATCATCGAGACGCTGGAATAACGGCCTCTCCCGCACGAAAGCACTCATGAGCACAATTATGAACATGACCCCGTCCGAAATCGTCTCGGAACTCGACAAGCACGTCGTCGGCCAAAGCAAAGCCAAGCGCGCCGTATCGATCGCGCTGCGCAACCGCTGGCGCCGCCAGCAGGTCGAGGAACCGCTGCGCCACGAGATCACCCCGAAGAACATCCTCATGATCGGCCCGACGGGTGTCGGCAAGACCGAGATCGCGCGCCGCCTGGCCAAGCTGGCCGACGCGCCGTTCATCAAGATCGAGGCGACCAAGTTCACCGAGGTCGGCTATGTCGGCCGCGACGTCGACACCATCATCCGCGACCTGATCGACATCGGCGTCAAGCAGACCCGCGCCAGCGAAATGAAG
The DNA here is from genome assembly GCF_047325105.1 of Massilia cellulosiltytica. NCBI lineage: Bacteria > Pseudomonadati > Pseudomonadota > Betaproteobacteria > Burkholderiales > Oxalobacteraceae > Massilia > Massilia cellulosiltytica. The sequence continues at coordinate 6,641,469 of NZ_CP168562.1, forward strand.
AAGGTGCGCCAGCGCGCCGAGGACGCGGCCGAGGACCGCATCATCGACATTCTCGTGCCGCCGGCGCGCGACTTCGGCTTCAACGTCAGCAGCGACGCCAAGGACGGCGGCGACGCCACGCGCCAGACCTTCCGCAAGCGCCTGCGCGAAGGCGCGCTCGACGACAAGGAAGTCGAGATCGACGTCGCCGAAGCCTCGCCGCAGATGGAAATCATGGCACCGCCCGGCATGGAAGAAATGACGGAACAGATCAAGTCGATGTTCGCCGGCGTCGGGGCGGGGCGCAAGAAGCCCCGCAAGATGAAGGTGAAGGAAGCGATGAAGCTGCTCGTCGACGAGGAAGCAGCCAAGCTCATCAACGAAGACGAGATGAAGCAGAAGGCCATCGCCAACGTCGAGCAGAACGGCATCGTGTTCCTGGATGAGATCGACAAGATCGCGTCGCGTTCGGAACACGGCGGTGCGGACGTCTCGCGCGCGGGCGTGCAGCGCGACCTGCTGCCGCTCGTCGAAGGCACGACGGTGAACACGAAGTACGGCATGATCAAGACCGACCACATCCTGTTCATCGCCTCGGGCGCGTTCCACCTGTCGAAACCGTCGGACCTGATTCCCGAGCTGCAGGGCCGCTTCCCGATCCGCGTCGAACTGGAATCGCTGTCGATCGAGGATTTCAAGAGCATCCTGACCTCGACGGACGCGAGTCTCACCAAGCAGTACGAAGCCCTGCTGGCGACGGAAGGCGTCAAACTCGAGTTCGCCGACGACGGCATCCATCGCCTGGCCGAGATCGCGTATTCCGTCAACGAGCGCACCGAGAACATCGGCGCGCGCCGCCTGTACACGGTGATGGAAAAGCTGCTGGAAGAGATCTCGTACTCGGCCACCGACAAGTCGGGCCAGGCGCTCGTCATCGACGCGGCCTACGTCAACGAACGGCTGGATGCGCTGGCGGTCAACGAAGACCTGTCGCGCTACGTGTTGTAATCCACGGCTGCAAAAAGGAGAGGCGGCGATGGCAAACAAGGCACTGGCAACCCGGCAAAAAATGCGGCTGCGTGTCGAGCCGACGCCGCCACTCAAACCCCGCAACCCGTTCGCCGGCTTCGCCAAGGCGCGCGCGGCTGGAGCGCATGCAAAACCCGAGGCCAGCGAGCGGTTGGCCGCGAAGCGTGCGCTCAAGAAGGTCAAGCTCGAACCGGACGAGGACTGATCAGGCCCTACTTTGCCGGCATGATCAGCGGCTTGCCCTTCTCGACGAAATAGGTGGCGATGCCCGCCCCGGCCACCGTGCCGGGGTTCCTGGCCGCGTGGATGGTGCCGGCCGGGATGAAGACGGATTGCCCCGCCTTCAGCATCACCGGCGCTTTGCCGTCGGGCAGGTACTCCAGCATGCCCTCGACCACGTACAGCACTTCATCACCCGGATGCGTATGCCTCGGCACGCCATGACCGGCGTCGACCTCGACGCGCACCTCCACGACTTCGCGTCCCGACACCACGCTGTCATGCTTCAGCAGATCGGTGCGCCGCACGCCCGGCGCTTGCGCAAACGCAGCCGCGCCCAATAGCGCCAGAGTGATCACGGTTACCGTTTTCATGGTTCCTCCTTTGGTATCGATTGGACACCGGCGCAGCGGCGAGGGCACAGACGTTCGCACCTGAACTGATGCGTATCATAACGCTGACCCGACTCAGCAGGCGGTCGTGGCTGGCGGGACTCGACATTTCTTGAACTGCCCTGCCTTCTTCTGTACATTCGTCAGGCCGAGTTGACGAACGAAAACAGAGAACTGACCACAACCATGAGCTCCCCCGACATGCTGCTGGACGTGCTGCGCGCCGAACTGCGCGCAGCCGGGATCACCTACAAGATGCTGGCCGACCGCATCGCGATGAGCGAATCGAGTATCAAACGCATGTTCGGCCAGAAGGACATGACCCTGTCGCGCCTGGCGCAGATCTGCCAGGCGGCCGGCATCGCCATGGAAGACGTGCTGCGGCGCGCGGCCGATGCGCGGCCGCAGGCCGACACGCTCACGCTCATCCAGGAAACGGCGCTCGTCGCCAACCCGCGCCTGCTGCTCGTGGCGATCTGCTGCCTCGGGCACTGGAGCCTGGAACAGATGGTGGAAACCTATCGTTTGAGCGAACCCGAATGCATCGGCTTGCTGGTGGAACTCGACCGCCTCGGCGTGATCGAACTGAAGCCGCTGAACCGTTACACGCTGCGGGTCTCGAACGCGTTCCGCTGGTTGCCGGACGGGCCGGTGCAGCGCTTCTTCCGCGCCCACGTCGTCGAGGATTATTTCGCCGGTAACTTCGACGGTGCCGGCGAAACCTTGATGTGCCTGCCCGCACGCCTGTCGCTGGCGAGCGCCGCCGAGCTGGCGGAAAAGATCCATCAGCTGGCCGGCGAACTCGCACGCATGCACCGCAACGACCGCCGCCTGCCCCCGCAGGAGCGCGACGGCTTCACGTTGCTGGTGGGTTTCCGTTCGTGGGAATTCGCGGCGTTCACCGCATTGCGGCGCTGACGCTTATTGCGTATTCATCTGGCCGGCCGGATTGTCGCCGCGCGTCTGCGGCGGCATCTGCTGACCGTTCGGCGTCGGATTGATCGGGTTCGGGTTCGCGGGCGGCGGATTGTCGTGCGTGCCGACGTCGCCCGGGTTCGTCATGGACGGCTGTGGCTGGACGGCGCCCGGCGCCATCGGCGGCTCCGGTACGGCCTGCACCGGCTGCGCGGCCGGTGCGGTCGTGATCTGCTGGGGCTGCGGAAAATTCTGCTGCGGCATGCCGCCCGGCGGCGCCCCACTGGGCGGCATGCCGCCGGGCGCGCCACCCATCGCCGCGGCGGGCTTGGTATCGGTCGCCAGGTCGACACGCTTCATGACGCCGCCATCGGACAGCATCACATAGCGCGGGTGGACTTCCGCCAGCGTGATGCCGGGCGCAAGCTCCTTGCCGACTCGCAGCGCCTTCGGCGGCGAACCTTCGGCGACGATGATCGCCACGCTGCTGCTCCCGTCCGCCACGACGCCCGTCAACTGGTAATTGGTCGCGCTTGCCACGGAGACCTGGCCACCAAACAAAGTGGCGGCGGCATCGATGGTCGGGTCGGGCATGGCGGCCTGCGGCGCCGCCGCGATCGGGCGCTGGGGCGGCTGGTACAACTGCATGATCCAGTACGCCAGCGACACGGCAAACAGGACCACGCCCAGCAGGCTCAGGAAAAAAGGCAAGCGCTTGTTCATCAGTTTCCTTGTCACTGCACCAACTGGTTGATTTCAATAATCGGCATCAGCACGGCCAGCACGATCAATAGCACGACGAGGCCCATGGCCAGGATCAGCACCGGCTCCAGCAGGCCGGCGATGGTCAGGGTGCGCCGTTCGAGGTCGGCCTGCTGTGAATTCGAGGCCCGTTCGAGCATGGCCGGCAGTTCGCCCGTGATCTCGCCCGCGCGGATCATGTGCACGAGCATGGGCGGGAACAGCTTTTGCGCCGACAGCGCCCGCGCCAGGCTCACGCCCTCGCGCACGCTGGCGGTCGCCTGTTCCACGAGTTCCTTCATCGCCACGTTCGACAACGTGTCGCGGCTCGTCTCGAGCGCGCGCAGGATGGGCACACCGGAGCCCGTCGTGATCGCCAGGGTGCTCGCGAAACGGGTCGTGTTCAGGCTGCGCTCGAACTTGCCGTACACGGGCGCGTTCAACAGCCACGTATGCCAGCGGCGCTTGAGCACGGGGTTGCGCAGGGCGCGGCGCCACGCGTACCACGCCGCGATGACGACCAATGCCACATAGATCCCGTAGGCACGCGTAAAGTTCGACACACCGAGCATGAGGATGGTCAGGAACGGCAGTTTCTGCTTGGTGTTGGCGAACACCGACACGATCTGCGGCACGACATAGGTCAGCAGGAAGATCACGATCGCGAACGCGACGACGGTGACGATGGCCGGATAGGTGAACGCCAGGCGCACCCGCTGCACGAGGGCATTGCGGCGTTCGATGTAGTCGGCCAGGCGCGACAGCACGCGCGACAGCTGGCCGATCTGTTCGCCGGACGCGACGAGGGCCCGGTAGATCTCGGCGAAGTCGCGCGGATGGCGCGCCAGCGCACTGGAGAACGACGCGCCGCCCATCACTTCGGACCGGATCGACGCGATCAGGTCGCGCACGTAGGCACGCTCGGCCTGTTCCAGCAACGCGGTGAAGGCCTGTTCGAGCGGCAGGCCGGCTTCCAGCAGGCTCGCGAGCTGGCGCGTGAACAGCGCGAGCTCGACCTGGGACAGGCGCTCGCCGAAGCCGCGCGCACGCGCTGCCCCGCTCTCGTCGACCTGGGCCGCGATGGCCTCGACGGCGAGCGGCGTCAATCCCTGCAGGCGCAGGTCGGCGCGCGCGGCACGCGGGCTGTCGGCGTTCAGGACGCCCTTGCGGGTCACGCCGCCCGTGTCGACGGCTTCATAGCGGAAGGCGGGCATCGATCAATCCACCTTCGTCACGCGCAGCAGTTCGGCTTCCGTCGTGATGCCTTCCTGCACCCACCGTTGGCCATCGTCGTGCATGGTCTTCATGCCGGATTTCAGGGCCGCGTTGCGGATCTCGGCCTCGGCGGCCTGGTTGTGGATCTGCGAACGGATCTGTTCGTTCGTCTCGAGCAGCTCGTACACGCCCACGCGGCCGTGAAAGCCCGTGTGGCCGCAGCGGTCGCACCCGACCGCCACCCAATGTCCCGCTTCCTGGCGCTTGCAGTGCGGGCACAGCTTGCGCACGAGGCGCTGGGCCATCACGCCCAACAGCGACGACGACAGCAGGAACGGCTCGATACCCATGTCCAGCAGACGGGTGACGGCCGACGCGGCGTCGTTCGTGTGCAGCGTGGCCAGCACGAGGTGGCCCGTCAGCGAGGCCTGCACGGCGATCTGGGCCGTTTCAAGGTCGCGGATCTCGCCGATCATGATCACGTCCGGGTCCTGGCGCAGGATCGCGCGCAGGGCCTTGCCGAACGTCATGTCGATGCGGGCGTTGACCTGCGTCTGGCCGATGCCGGGCAGGTCGTATTCGATCGGGTCTTCCACCGTCATGATGTTGGTGGTCGTCGAATTCAGGCGCGACAGCGACGCGTACAGGGTCGTCGTTTTACCGGAACCGGTCGGGCCCGTGACGAGCACGATGCCGTGTGGCTGGTTGATCAGCTTGTCGAACTGCGGCAGCATCTGCCCGCTCATGCCGAGGTGGCTGAGGTCGAGGCGGCCCGCTTCCTTGTCGAGCAGACGCAGCACGGCGCGTTCGCCGTGGCCGGTCGGCAGGGTCGACACGCGCACGTCGACGGGCTTGCCGCCGATGCGCAACGTGATGCGGCCGTCCTGCGGCAGGCGTTTTTCCGCGATGTCGAGCTGCGACATGATCTTGATACGCGAGATCAGCGACGCGTGGATGCCCTTGCGCGGGCGCACGATGTCGCGCAGCGCGCCGTCGATGCGGAAGCGCACGACGGACGTCTGCTCGAACGGTTCGATATGGATGTCCGACGCGCCTTCGCGCAGCGATTGCGTGAGCAGCGCGTTGATCATGCGGATGACGGGCGCATCGTCGGACGATTCCAGCAGGTCCTCGATCGCGGGCACGTCCTGCAGCAGCTTCGTGAGGTCGAGGTCTGCATCGAACTCGTCCGCGACCTGCGACGCGTCGCCGCCGGCCGACTGGTACGCGGCGGCAATGGCCGATTCCAGTTCGGCGCGTTCCATCCGCCGCAGGGTGATGCGCCCGAAACGGCGCGAGACCTCGGCGATCGCCGCGGGCTTGGTCGCGTTCGAGACCAGCACTTCGACGGCTTGCGACGGGTCGCCGCTGGAACGCGCCAGCACGCCGTAATCGCGTGCGAATGCGTAGGGCAACAAGTTATTCATCGTCTGTCAATTCTGTTGGGTCGGCGTCGCCGGCCGGTATTCAGGTTGCGCGGGTTGCACAGGACGGAACTCCGGCTGGGCCGGCGCCTTGGGCTGGCTCGTGCCCGGCCCGGTGGCGGCGCCCGGACGCGCAGTGGCGGGTGCCGGCGGCGGCATCGTCGCCATCGCACTGCCCACGGGCGGCTGGCCATTGACCAGGCTCGGCAGCACCGGTGCGCCGAGGTTCTTCAGCAGCACGGTGTCGTCGACCGGTTGTGCCGTCGTGCCGGCGGCGCGCATGAATTCGTAGCGGTCCATCGACAGGCTGTCGTTCTGTTCCTTGCTGCGCACCACGACCGGGCGCAGGAACACCATCAGGTTACGTTTGGCGCGCGTGCGGGTGCGGTACTTGAACAGGTTGCCGATGATCGGAATGTCGCCCAGCCCACGCGTCTTTTCGTTGTTCTCGGATTCATCGTCCGAGATCAGCCCGCCCAGCACGACGATCTGGCCATTGTCGGCCAACACGTTGCTCTCGATCGCGCGGACGGTGGTCACGATGCCCGACGCCGAGCTGACGGAATTGTCGATCCCCGAATTCTCGTGGTAGATCGCCAGCTTGATCGTACCCCCTTCGGAAATCTGCGGGCGCACTTTCAGCAGCAGGCCCACGTCCTTGCGGTCGACCGTCTGGAACGGATTGCTTGCCCCGCTCGCGCCCGTCGTGAAGGAACCGGTGATGATCGGTATGTTCTGGCCGACCTTGATCGTCGCCAGTTCGTTATCCAGCGTGATCATGTTCGGTGTCGACAAGATGTTGGCGTGTCCCGTACTTTCAAGGGCATGCGCGATCGCGCCCAGGCCCAGCTCGCCGTTCACCTGCTTGAAGAGGCCGATCGACAGGCCGGTCGGCGTCGGGATCGAGCTGCCGGTGGTCGCGCCGGACGCGCCGCTGATGCCCGTCGCCGCGGCCAGCGCCAGGTTGACGATGTTGTTATTGCTGCCGCCGAGGCTGAACGACTGCAGGCCGCCGACGCGGTAGCTGCTGTTGTTGTTGCCGGTCAGGCCCACCCATTGCACGCCGAACTCGGACGCGTCGGTCGACGTCACCTCGACCACCAGCGCCTCGATGTAGACCTGGGCGCGGCGCACGTCGAGCTGGTCGATGACGGCGCGCAGGTTGCGGTACACGGCGTCCGGCGCCGTGATGATGAGGCTGTTGGTCGATGCGTCGGCCTGGATGAAGCCGGAACCCTGGCCGCCGCCGGCACCGCCGGCCGTGGCCTGGCCCTGCTGGGCGAACGAGCCGCCCGTGCCGCCCATGCCGACGCTGCTCTGCTGGCCCTGCTGGCCGCCGAGTCCGCCGGCACCACCGGCGCCACCGGTGGCGGTGGACTGGATCGAACCGCCCGACGTGCCCTGCTGCTGCACCGGCACGGCCGACGCATCCTGCGACACGACGGCGCGCAGCGTCTGCGCGACCTTGCTGGCGTCGGCATTCTTCAGGTAGACCACGTGGATGTTGCCGAGTTCCGTCGTCGGCTGGTCGAGCTTCGCGATCAGGTTCTTGGCCATGCTCGCGCGGGCCGGCGACGGCGCACGCACGATGACGGTATTGGTGCGCGGATCGGCCAGCACGGTGACGCGGCCCGCATCGCCACCGGCCGCCGGTTCCATCAGGCGCGTGACGAGCGTGGCGACGTCGCTGGCGATGCCGTTGCGGATCGGGACCACGTCGAGGTCGCCGGTGGCCGGCGCGTCGAGCGCGGCGATGATCTTCGACAGGCGGCGCAGGTTGTCGGCATAGTCCGTGATCACGAGGCTGTTGTTGCCCGGGTCGGCCATGATCGAGTTGTTGGGCGAGATCAGCGGACGCAGCACGGCCGTCAGGTTGGCGGCGGACTCATGCTGCAGGCGGTAGATCTGCGTGGCGATCTGGTCGCCTTTGACCTTCGAGCCGCCGATGCCGACCTGCGTGGGCGAGGACTGCAGCTTCGCTTCCGCTTCCGGCACCACCTTCGCATAACCGTCGCCGGTAACGACCGCATAGCCCTGCAGGCGCAGTGCCGAGGTCAGCAGCGAGAAGGCCTGGGCCCTGGTCAATGTCTTTTCCGAAACGAGCGTCAGCGTGCCTTTCACGCGCGGGTCGATGATGAACGTCGTCCCCGTGTAATGGCCGACCGCCTTGATCACGGACTCCATGTCGGCATTGACGAAGTTGAGCGCGGCGCCATTACCACTACCGTCCTGGGCATGGGCGAGCGGCGGCAGGACGCTGGTTCCGACGGTGCAGCAGAGCATGGCGCCGGCCACGATGCGGCGCAGTGCCGGGAGTTGCTGGATGCTGCGGGTTGGATTTTTTTTCATCATCTGAACTCTAACGCGATTATGTTCTTGCCGTTCACCATACGCCGTTGACCCAGCAGGTTGAGCAGGTTGCCCAGCGTGTCTTCGTACTTGTCGGCCGCCGCGGCCTGTCCCGAGAAGTGCAAGCGGCCGTTTTCCAATGCTCCATTACCAGACAGCAGGAGCGCACCGCTCACCGTACGCAGCACCACGTCGGCCCGCTGGCCGTGCCAGTCCATGGCCATCTCGTAGGTACCGAGCGGTTTGATCGGGCTCATGCGCGATCCCATGTCGGTCAGCGACAGCACCGTGCGCCCGCTCACCGCCACCGTATTGCCCTGGCGCGCGATGTCCAGCAGGTTCCAGGACAGTTTGATCGTGCCCGTGAGCGCGAGCGTGTTCAACGGCGCACCCAGCCCGGCCAGGCCCTCGGCCGGCAACAGCAGCTGGCCGGCGCTGACCTGCCATTGCGACCAGTTGCCGCTGACGTGTACGGGCTGCGCCAACGCCTGGTCGTTGGCCAGGTCCATGCTGACATCCCCGAACAGCACCAGCGGCGACAGGCGCCAGCTGAAGCGTCCCGGCAGCAGCGGCGTGACGGATCCGCCCGCGCCCGGCGCCCCGCCCACAAAGGCTGAGCCGCGCCAAAGCGTACCCTGCGCATCCCCCAGAGTCAAACGGCCATCCGTCTGCCGTTCGACCATCGGCGCGAGCCATGCCGCCGGCAGGAACGCCAGTACCGTCAGGATCACCGCGAGCGTCGGCAGCGCGATCCAGGCGAACGTGCGCTTCATTGGCCGCTGCCGGTGTTCTGGCGCAGCGTCAGGCTGGCGTCGACCTGGCCGGCGGCGGGCAGGGACGTGACGACGGCGTCCTGCACGAGCAAGCGGTTGGCGCGGCGCTGCTCGTCCAGCCACGTGGCGAGGTTGGCGAACGCCACGTTATTCAACTGCAGCTTGATGTACTCGCCGTTCACCGACAGCGATTCCGGATTCAGGCCGCGCCCCGACAGGCTGCTGCCGACGGTGTCGCGCGTGAGCGGCACGACGTGCGTTTCCGGCGCCTGCGCCAGCGTGCTCGCTTCCTGGGCCATGGCCTGCAGCTCGGCCGCCTGCTGGCGCAGCTGCGGCAACTGGCGGCGCAGCTGGGCGCGCCCTTCGATGGCCGGATCGACGAGCAGCAGATACAGCAGCGCGGCCAGCACGACGGCGCCGCCGGCCGCCAGGAAGCGGCGTTCCTGCTCGGTGCGCGCGAGCCAGAGCGCCGTGGCGCGCTCGCGGTACTGGGCGAAGGTGGTGGCGATGCTCATGGTTTGGCTCCCGTGCTGCGGATGACCCAGTTGCCCGGCGTGCCTTCTTCCAGCGTGAGCCGGCGCGTGGCCAGGGCCGTGCGCAACTGCCCGGTCAAACCGGGGTCGACCGTCTCAGGTTTGACTTTGACGGTCAACGCGCGTTCGCGGTATTCGATTGATGCAATTCCAACCGGACGGCCGAGCGCGCGCGTCGCTTCACCCAGCGCCGAGGCGAGATAAGTAAATTCGTCGGGCGATACGTCGCCCGTGTTGGCGCGCGCGCGGGCGACGTGCTGGCGCATCTGCAGTACGGGATCGAGGATCGTCGTTTCACGCGGATACACGTTGCGGTAGGTCTGGATCATCGACTGGCGCACCGTGGTGGCTTCGCGGCGCAGGCGCAGCCAATCGACGTTCAGCCCGATCAGGTTGACGGCCACGGCCAGCGTGCCGAGCGCGATCGGCCAGCGCCAGCGGCGCCAGTCGCGCGTGGGCGCCCCCGCAGCGCCGAGGCCGCTCACGAGGTCCAGCGCAGTCGTCTTGGAACCGGCGATCCAGTGCGTCCAGTTGTCGGCCTCGATCAGGATGCCGGGACCGGCTTCCTGCGCCAGCGCCTGGTATTCGCCCAGTTGCGCGGGCGGCACGTACAGCACGAGCGGGGCGTCGCCGCTGAAGGCGCGCGCCGTCTGCAGCACGACGGCCGGCGTGGCGTCGAGCGCGAGGCCGAAGCCCTGGAATAGGCTCTGGCGCAAAGTCAGTTCGACGCCGGAAATAGCGGCGGCAACACTGCCCGGCTGCAAAGGCAAGCACAGTTGCGCGGGCTCGGCCATGATGGTGCGCGCGCCCTGCGCCAGCAGGCTTTTCACGATGCCTTGCAGCCAGTCGCGCTCGACCACGGCGATGGGCCGCATGCCGTCGGGCTGCTCGGGTGCGGCCACGAGGACGGCGTCCATCGGATCGCCCAGGATGTGTTCTTCGACGAGGCCCGGCAGCGCGGCCTTCAGGCGCGCGCCGGACAGCGGCGGCGCCTGCACCGACAGCAGGGTCACGTCGGCGGCGGCGAGCAGCAGGACGATGCGGCGGCTCGTGCCGACCAGGTCGCCCAGGTTGCGCAGCGGGCCTTCGCCATGCTGGTCGATCGCGCCGCCATCGGTGACGAGGGCGAAGCGGCACAACGCATGTTCACCTTCGGCACGCGCGGGATGCCGGATATAAAGTGTGCTCAAACTGTCTCGCTTTCTCGATCTTCTGTTGGTCGTTTTAACATGCCCTGCGCTATCCCTCGAGACTTCTGTCCAATTCAATACTGGCGGATCCACACCACTTTCGGCCCGCTGCCCGCCACCAGGTTCGACGACCGGTGGATCAGCGCCTGCGCGTCCAGTGCCGCGCGGTCCAGGCGGATGCGGCTGTCGACGAAAAACCAGTCGCTCTTGACGCCCGCCGTACCCTCCACCGGTTTCCGGTTGTCGCCGATCTCGGTCTCGAAATAATTCAGACCACGCCACGCCGCCTGCTTGCGCCGCACGATCAGCGTATTCGCTTCCGACACCGACATGTCCGGCACGACGGCCGCCAGCACTTCCGCCGGCGCCGTGTTGACGTTCACCGGCGTTTTTTCCGGCAGCACCGTCACGAACGGCCGCAGCCGCTCGACGATGGCCGGCGTCACACCCCGCACCGACAACAAGTCTTCCACCTGCAGAATCTTCATCGGCGCGCCCGTCACGGGCGCGGCCTGCGTCTGCTTCGTCGGGTCGTTGCCCTCGTCCGTCGTGGCCGCCAAGCCGGCCGCGACGAAGTTCGCGATGCGCAGCGCCAGGCCCTGGTCCAGCTGCAGGTTGTTCAGCAGGCGTTTGAAAATCACCTGCTGCTGCGGATCCGGCAACCCGCGGCTCATCCCCAGGTTGCGCAAATTGTAACGCGAGCATGCGTCGGTAATGTTACCGGACAGGCTTGCATCGAACGTTTCTCCTTCGACCCGCTGGCGTTCGACGTATTGGTCCAGGCGCGTTTCCGCCAGCGGCGTCGCCCAGACCTGGTCGAGCGACGTGTAGTCGCGGTGGTCGATGCCGTCCTGGAACAGGACCAGCGTCGACCAGTCGAGCGCGCCGCGCAGGATCCACTTGGTCTGCAAGTGCAGGCGCTGGTTTTCCATCGAACGCACCTGCACCTGCTGCTGCCAGAACAGGCTGGCGACGATGGAGATCGCCAGCGTGGTGAGCAGCAGCGCGGTGATCACGGCCACGCCGCGTTCGCGCGCGGGTCGGCGCTGGCGCGTTCTCATGGTTCCCCCAGCAGGAAGGATTTGACCATCGGCTGTTGCAGGTTCTGGGCCTGCAACGCGACCTGCAGGCCGGTCGGTTCGTTGCTTACCTGCGCCGGCAGGTCGGGCTGCTGCGACTGGACCGGCTGCTGGCCCGTGCCCGCCGCATTCGCACCGGGATCGACGCCACCCTGGCGCCAGGAGTTGTTGAGCCAGGTCGCGACCTGCATGCCTGTCACGCCGGTCTGCAGGGCGACGGCCGGGTTGGTGTCGGCGTCGCTCGTGACGGCCTGCCACAACGCGTCCAGCTGGACGAGGTCGCGCGTCGGCTGCGATTCGCGCCGCATCAAGGTGCCGTTGACGATGCGGTACGCGACCACCTGCAGCCGCGACGGCTGGTTTTCCGTAAACACTTCGCGCACGAGCGTCAGGCGGTCGGCGCCGACGAGGAGATAGGGCCGCTGGTCGACGACGTCGCGCTGGGCGATGTGTTCGCAGTCGCTCTGCATCTGCGCGAAGGCCAGCTGCATGCCGCGCGTCGTTTCCATCTGCTGCGTGAGGGCCACGCGGGCACGCACGATGCCGTCCAGCCCGCGCCAGCCGAGCACGGCCACGATGGCGAGGATGCTGATCGCCACGAGCAGCTCCACCAGCGTGAAGCCGCGGGCCCGGGAAGAGTTCGTCATCGCCACGGCTTCAGCACGAGTTGGACCAGCTTGACGATGCGCCGGTTGGGGTTTTCGATGTCGTACACGGAGACCTCGACCCGGCGCAGGCGCGGGTTCGGGCTGGCGATCACTTCTTCCTGGCACACGAGGTGCAGGTCGCCCTGCGGGCAATCGAAGCCGTGCTTGCCGATGTCGGGAAATTCCTTGCCCAGGCGGATCTGCACGAGCCGGTTCTCGGCCGACCAGGTCGCCATCATCGAGGCGCGCAGGCTGCTGCCGTTGGCGCTCAGGCTGCCGACGGCACGCAGGCCCGCGCCCAGCGCCGTGCCCACGATGACGAGGGCCACGAGCACTTCCAGCAGCGTGAAGCCGCGTTGCCGGTTCGGGAATCGCATGGCGCGCATGATTGACCTCTTCACTCCACCGTGAAGTGCCCGACCCCGTCGGCGCGGATGGCGACGCGGTCGTTGCCGCTGGCCAGCGTGAGCACGAACGGCTTGTCGACCGGTTCGCTGCCGAACGTGATGCGCAGCGGATTCAGGGTACCCGCGCTGGTCGGGTCCAGCAGCAGGGTCAGCGGAGCATTCTTGAAGTCGCGCTCGCGCAGCATGTCGTCGTTCACGATCGGTTGCCAGCGCGTTTCGGTGCGCACGAGGAAGTGGTAGCGCTCGGGCGTGGCCTCGAAGGCGACGAGGCGGTTGCGCACGATGGCTTCGTCGCGCGCCAGCTGCAGCAGCAGCGCGATGCGCTGCGCCTCCTTCTGCAGGTCCTGGTGCGGGCTGGGAATGGCGTTGAGGCTGGCCAGCCCCAGCGTGATGCCGATGATGACCATCACGACCATGATCTCCACCAGGGTGAAGCCGCCGGCGCGGCCGGGCGCGCGCGTGGTCATCGACACACCTACGTTATTTGTTGTCCCACGAACCGACGTCGGCATCCTCGCCGGTACCGCCCGGCTGGCCGTCCGCGCCCAGCGAGAACACGTCGATCTCGCCGTGCAGGCCCGGCGACAGGTACTGGTACGGATTGCCCCACGGGTCCTTCGGCAGCTTGTCGATGTAGCCGCCTTCCTTCCAGCCGTTGGCGGCCGGGCCGCTGGTCGGCTTCTGGACGAGGGACTGCAAGCCCTGCTCCGTGGTCGGATAGCGCTGGTTATCGAGCTTGTACATCTTGAGTGCCGACATCAGCGTGGCGATGTCGACGCGGGCCGCGGTCACGCGCGACTCGCCGGTACGGCCCAGCAGCTTGGGCACGACGAGCGCGCCCAGGATGCCGATGATGACCACGACGACCATGATTTCGACGAGGGTGAAACCGCGCTGGCGGCGCTGCCGTGCGAAACGATGCTTGAAGTTCTGCATAGATGTGATGGATATGGTCGAAAAAACAGTATAAGGCCGAACGAGCAGGGATGACGTTAAAAGTCGTTTGGAAAATGTTCCAACTCGTCAGGAAAATTGTCTAATTGTAAGATAGACGACGCAGAAAGACACCTTCTGCGTGCGCCGCGACTCATTCTACGCCGGGACGCCCTGCGCAAACGGGGCAGCACGGATTGCGCGCCACGCCGATCTCCGTCCACTCCATGGCGCGCGCATCCAGCATCTGCAGCCGGCCGGCCAGCGAACGGCCGCTTCCGGCCAGCAGCTTCAGCGCCTCGGCCGCCTGCATGGCGCCGATGATGCCGACCAGCGGCGCGAACACGCCCATCGTGCTGCATGCCACTTCCTCGAACTTGCCATCCTCCGGGAACAGGCAGGCATAGCAGGGCGAAGCGGGGTCGCGCACGTCGAAGACCGAGATCTGCCCGTCGAAACGGATCGCGGCGCCCGCGACGAGCGGGACGCCGGCGGCAACGCAGGCGCGATTGACGGCATGGCGGGTGGCGAAATTGTCGCTGCAGTCGAGTACGACATCGGAATCGCGCACGAGTTCCCCTAAACGTGCAGCATCGGCGCGTTCGCGCAAGGCGACGACCTCGACCTCGGGATTGATCTGGTGCAGGGCTTCGCGCCCGGACTCGACCTTGGGCTGGCCCACGCGGGCCGTCGTGTGCATCACCTGGCGCTGCAGATTCGTCAGGTCGACGGTGTCGTCGTCGACGAGCGTCAACCGGCCCACGCCGCCCGCGGCGAGATACAGCGCGGCCGGCGAGCCAAGACCGCCGGCGCCGATCACGAGCACGCGCGCGGCCAGGAAACGCGCCTGGCCTTCGATGCCGATCTCGTCCAGCAGGATATGGCGCGAATAGCGAAGCAGTTGCTGGTCGTTCATCGCTTCGGTGCAGACGGCCTGGCGTCGTCCTTGATCTCGGCCGGCTTCGGCTCCTGGCCCGGCAGCTTGGCCGGCGCGGGCTTGTCCTCGTCCGGATCGGCCTTGGCGAGCTGCACCTTCAAACCCTTGAAGTGATTCAGGGCTTGCGTGAGCTGGAAGTCATCCTTGCCGCCGAATTCGACCGGTTTCTCATTCTTCAGCGCGGCCATGGTGAACTGCTCTTCCTCGAGCTCGTCGCGGCGCTTCGCGTTCGCGCTCTTGCTGTCGGCCGCGTCGTTCGTCAGGTGGTGATCGAGGTCCGCTTCGCGCACGCGCACGGCGTTCAGGCCGTCGCCTTCCGGCGTCTCGTCGACCTTCAGGTCCGGCACGATGCCCAGCGCCTGGATCGAACGGCCTTTCGGCGTGAAGTAACGGGCCGTCGTCAGTTTCACGGCCGTGTCGGGCGTCAGCTGGCGCAGGGTCTGCACGGAACCCTTGCCGAACGTCTGGCTGCCCATCACGATGGCGCGTTTGTAGTCCTGCAGCGCGCCCGCGACGATTTCCGACGCCGAGGCCGAACCCGTGTTGACCAGCACCACCATCGGCACGGTCTTCAGCGCGGCCGGCAATTTCGCCAGCGGATCGGCGCCCGGCTTGACGGCATAGAATTCGCGCCGGCCGTAGAACGTGGCGTTCGACTCGGCCAGCTGGCCCTTCGTCGAGACGATCACGTCATTCGCCGGCAGGAAGGCGGCGGAGACGCCGATCGCGCTCGGCAGCAGGCCGCCCGGGTCGTTGCGCAGGTCCAGCACGAGGCCCTTGATGTTCGGGTTGCGGGCGTACAGGTCCTTCAATTTGTCCGCGACGTCGTCGACGGTCTCTTCCTGGAACTGGTTGATGCGCAGCCAGGCATAGCCGGGCTCGATCATCTTCGCCTTGACGCTGGCCACCTTGATTTCCTCGCGCTCGACCGGCACGACCCACGGCGTGTCCGCGCCGCGGCGCGCGATGGTCAGCATCACCTTGCTGTGCGGCTCGCCGCGCATGCGCTTGATGGCATCGTCCAGCGACAGGCCTTTCACCGGCACGTTGTCGATGCGGGTGATCAAATCTCCGGCCTTGATGCCGGCACGGTAGGCGGGCGAATCCTCGATGGGCGAGACGATCTTGATGTAGCCATCTTCCATCGCGACCTCGATGCCGAGGCCGACGAAGCGGCCCTGCACCTCTTCGCGCATCTCGGCGAAATCCTTCTGGTCCAGGTAGACGGAATGCGGATCCAGCGAACTCACCATCCCGGCGATGGCGTCCGACAGCAGCTTCTTGTCGTCGACCTTCTCGACGTAATCGCTTTTAATCAGGGCATACACATCGGCCAGCTGGCGCAGCTCGTCCAGCGGCAGGGGCGCATCGCCGCCCTTTTGTGCCAGCGCCGAATACTGGACCGAGACGGCCACCCCGGCCACCATGCCGAGGCCGATCAGACCGAGGTTCTTGAGTTTCTTGCCCATGCTGTTCCCTGGATTGTGCTTCCGGAAATTAGAACCTGATCCAGCTCGAAGGATCGAACGCTTTTCCGAGATGCCTGAGCTCGAAGTATAGCCCCGATTCCTCGTTACCGCCGGTATTGCCGGCACTGGCGATGACGTCGCCCGGCTTGACCGCGTCGCCGGCCTGTTTCACCAGGGTCTGGTTGTTGCCGTAGATCGACAGGTACTCGCCGCCGTGGTTGATGATGATCAGGTTGCCGTAGCCGCGCATCCAGTTGGCGAACACGACACGCCCCGCCGCGATGGCGCGCACGTCGGTCCCTTCCGGCGCCTTGATGAACATGCCGCGCCACGTCGGACCGTCGCCGCGCTTGGCGCCGAAACGGGCCGCGATCTTGCCGGAGATCGGCGCCGGCAGGCGGCCGCGCAGGCTTTCGAATGCGCCGCTCGGCAGGTCGGCGGCCAGTGCGGTGTCGGCCGAACGCTGCGGTGCTTCCGGTTTCGGTGCCGGCTCCTCGGCCACCCGCGTCTCTTCCGGTTCGGGTTTCGGCGGCGGCAACGGTTTGACGGGCTTGCCGGTCTTGGCCGCTTCCTTCGCGGCTTCGCGCGCCAGGCGTTCGCGTTCTTCACGCTGCGCCCTGGCCCGCGCCAGCGCACGTTGTTTCGCCTCGGCGGCCGCTTTCGCGCGCGCGGCGGCCAGTTCCTGTTGGCGCTTGCGCTCGGCCGCGGCGGCAATTTCCTGTTCGCGGATCAGGCGCGTCAGGCGGTCGACGAGGCCGCTCATGCGCTGCTCGTCCTGTTCCAGGCGGCTCGCCTGCTTGCGCTGGTCCGTCAGCTTGCTCGACAGGTTCGCCAGCAAGGCGGCCCGTTTGGCCTTTTCCTTTTCGAGCAGCGTCTTTTGCGACGTCTGCTCTTGTGCAATTTCTTCCAGCTCGTCCCTGGCGTTCTGCGTCTCGGCGTGGTTCGCCTCGACGGCCGCCAGGTTCGTGCGCAGGGAATTCAGTAATTTCGCTTGCGCCTGCGAGACGTAGGCCATCATCTGCAGGTCGCGGTTGATCCGGTTCGGGTTATCGCCGGACAGCAGCAGCTTGATGCGGTCCTCGTTGCCGGCGATATAGTGCTCGCGCAACAGCTTCGCCAGCTGGCGCTTCTGGGCCGCGATGGTGTCGCCAAGTCTCGCCTCTTCGGTCGCGAGATCCTTCAGCCTGGTATTGGTCTCGGCCTGCTCGTCCGCGAGTTCGCGCAGCGAGCGGTTGGCGTCGGAAATCTTTTCTTCCGATTCCGCCAACTCGTCGGCCGCGTCTTCCTTTTCGCTCTCGGTGCGGCTGATGTCCTTCTTGAGCGCATTGAGCTTTTGCTGGATACCGGCGCGCGCCGCCTCGGCGGCGGCCTTCTCCTTGCTGCGCGTGGTCTGGCGCGGCGCCGCCTGCACGCTGCCGAAGGCGAACGCGCAGGCCAGCAGGCCGCATACCAGCTTGCCGCGGGCGGACAGACCCGCGGACGTCGACTTCACGAAGGGAAAACGCAAGACTTACTTCGCCTTCCCTTGGTTGGCCACGGCGGCCATGGCGGCCGCGATCGCTGCCTGGTCGCCCAGGTAGTAGTGGCGGATCGGCTTCAGGTCCGCGTCCAGTTCATACACGAGCGGGGTGCCGTTCGGGATGTTCAGGCCGACGATGTCCGTGTCGCTGATGTTGTCCAGCATCTTGATGACGGCGCGCAGGCTGTTGCCGTGGGCCGAGATCAGGATCTGCTTGCCGGCGCGGATGGCCGGGGCGATTTCCTCGTCCCAGGCCGGCATCACGCGGGCGACGGTGTCCTTCAGGCATTCGGTCAGCGGGATCTGGGCCTTGTCGAGGCCGGCGTAGCGCGGGTCGTTGAAGGACGTGCGCGGATCGTCGGCTTCCAGTGCCGGCGGCGGGGTGTCGTAGCTGCGGCGCCATACGAGCACCTGCTCGTCGCCGAACTTGGCGGCGGTCTCGCCCTTGTCCAGGCCCTGCAGCGCGCCGTAGTGACGCTCGTTCAGGCGCCAGTCGTTCTTGACCGGCAGCCACATCATGTCCATCTCGTCCATGGCCAGCCACAGGGTGCGGATCGCACGTTTCAGGACCGAGGTGTAGGCCAGGTCGAAGGTGAAGCCGGCTTCCTTCAGCAGGCGGCCGGCCAGCTTGGCTTCATTGACCCCTTTTTCGGTCAGGTCGACATCGGTCCAGCCGGTGAAACGGTTCTCGAGGTTCCAGGTGGACTCGCCGTGGCGCATGAATACGATTTTGTACATAGGTGCTTTATAGAAAAAAGTGAGCAGGAAATACCGATCCGACTTCTATTTTATAATGCGATGATTCAGTTCAACCAACGGAACCTTCGTGAAATTCATCATCGACCATTTCATCACTGTCGCGATCGCTCTTCTGTCGGGGGGCGCCCTGCTGTGGTTGTCGCTCGCGCCGCGTGGCCGCGTGGCCTCGCCGCTGCAGGCCACCCAGATGATCAACCGGGGTAAATCCACCGCCGTGATCGATGTCCGCAGCGTCGACGCATTTGCCGCAGGGCACCTGCGCGACGCGAAACACATTCCGCTGGCAGACTTGGGCAATCGTACCGGCGAGCTGGACAAGTCGAAAGTCAAGACCATCGTTGTCGTCGACCAGGACGGCAAACACGCCGGTAAAGCGGCGCGCCTGTTGAAAGCGGCAGGGTTCGAAGATATCTATGGCCTGGAAGGCGGTATCGCGGCCTGGACGGCTGCCGGCCTGCCCCTGATCAAATAATTTGAAAGGAATTGCCATGACAGCCCATGTTGTCCTCTATCACACCGCCAGTTGCCCCTACTGCGTGCGTGCCGAGCGCCTGCTGGAAGCCAAGGGCGTGACCAACATCGAACGCATCCGTGTCGACCTTGATCCGGAACAACGCGCCATCATGATGCAACGCACGGGCCGCCGTACGGTGCCGCAGATCTACGTGGACGATACCCACGTGGGCGGCTTCGACGACCTGTACGCGCTCGACCAGGCAGGACGCCTGGATCCGCTGCTGAACGGCAGCGCAGCCTGAGCCGTGGGCTTGGCAGGGCCCCGGCTAACTATTGAAACCGAATTGGTTTTGATACAATTGCCGGCGCCTTGACAAGTCAAGCACCTCGAATGGCAGGATGTTGCCATTCTTTTTAAAAATTACACGAAAGCGTTCCATGGCTGACGAAAACCTGCAACCCGTATTCCAAATCCAGCGTATTTACCTGAAGGATCTGTCGCTGGAACAACCGAATTCCCCGGCGATCTTCCTGGAGCAGGAAGCCCCGACCATCGAGGTCGCGCTGGACGTCGGCGCCGAAGGCATTGCCGATGGCATCTACGAATCGACCGTCACCATCACCGTGACCGCCAAGGTCAAGGACAAAGTGGCCTTCCTGGCCGAAGGCAAGCAGGCAGGTATCTTCGAAGCCCGTAACATCCCGGCCGAGCAGATGGATCCGCTGCTGGGCATCGGTTGCCCGAACATCATCTATCCGTACCTGCGTGCGAACATCGCCGACGTGATCACCCGTGCCGGCTTCCCGCCGGTCCACCTGGCCGAGATCAACTTCGAAGTGTTCTACCAGCAGCGCCGCCAGGCGCTGGCCGAGCAGGCTGCCGCAGCAGGCACGCCGGCTGGTAACCAGTAATATCCCGGGCGTCCCGCTTCGCCCGTCCCGGGCGGGGCCGGACGCCTTGTTTCTTTGACGCGCACGCCGACGCCCGGCATGCACCGTCTTCAAAGGCCCACATGCGCCCCATCCGCTTCCGCCACCGACTCATTGCAGGCAGCCTGCTGCTGCTGGCATCGTGCGCGGCCGCCGCGTTCGATTTCAAGACGGTCGGCGCGCATGCCGTGATCCTGTACGACGCCCCGTCCACCCGCAGCGGCAAGCTGTACATCGCGCCCAGCGGCATGCCGGTCGAGGTCGTCCTCAGCTACGGCGACTGGGTCAAGGTCAGAGACGCCACCGGCGACATGGCCTGGACCGAAGCGAAGAACCTGTCGGCCAAGCGCAACGTCATCGTACGCGTCGCGTCCGCCAAGGTGCGCTCGGCGCCCGACGAGAATGCGCCCGTCGTGATGACGGCCGAAAAGAACGTCCTGCTCGAGCTCGTCGATCCGGAAGCCGGCAACTGGGTGCGCGTGCGCCACCGCGACGGTACCAGCGGCTACGTCAAGGCGTCCGACATCTGGGGCATCTAGCCCGTCTATCGATACCCATGCACGAACCGAAACCACCCCAAAAGATCACCGTCCTCGGCGCCGGCGCCTGGGGCACGGCGGTGGCGATCGCGCTCGCGGCGCGCCACGACGTCCTGCTGTGGGGACGCAATCCCGCGCAGATGGCGCAAGCCGCCAGCGCGCGCGAAAACACCGAGTACCTGTCCGGCTTCCCGTTCCCGGACGGCCTGGACGTCACGGCCGATTTCGATGCCGCCGTCGCGCATGTCGCGCATGGCGCCGGCGAGGCGCCGCTGCTGATCGCCGCCTGCCCGGTGGCCGGCCTGCGCCCGCTGCTGCAGCAACTGAAGGGCCGCACGATTCCGAACATCGTCTGGCTGTGCAAGGGCTTCGAATACGAGACCGGCCTGCTGCCGCACCAGGTCGTGCGCGACGTGCTGGGCGATGCCGTGCCGGCCGCCGCGCTGTCCGGCCCGTCGTTCGCGCAGGAAGTGGCGCGCGGCCTGCCGTGCGCGCTGACGGTCGCCTCGACCGACAAGGCACTGCGCGAGCGCGTCGTTGCACTCGTCCATGGCGGCAACATGCGCGTGTATTCCTGCGATGACATGGTTGGCGTGGAAGTGGGTGGCGCCGTCAAGAACATCCTCGCCATCGCCACCGGCACGGCCGACGGCCTCGGCCTGGGCCTGAATGCGCGCGCCGCGCTGATCACGCGCGGCCTCGCGGAAATCACCCGCCTCGGCACGGCACTGGGCGGCCATGCAGGCACCTTCATGGGCCTGACGGGGATGGGCGACCTGATCCTGACGTGCACGGGCGACCTGTCGCGCAACCGCCGCGTGGGCCTGGCACTGGCCCAGGGCAAGCCGCTCGACACGATCGTCCGGGAACTCGGCCACGTGGCAGAAGGCGTGCCCTGCGCCAAGGCCGTGCGCGAGCTGGCGGCCAGGCTGGGCGTCGACATGCCGATCACCAATGCGGTGGCCGGCGTGCTGTTCGATGGCGATTCCGCCAGCGACATGGTGACCAGGCTGCTGGCGCGGGATCCGCGCGACGAACTGGCCTGATCCTGGTTTATTGCGCAGGACTACGGTGCCGGCGTGCTCCGCGTCGGCCCGCCCGTGTTATCGCCCGGATGCAGCAGGATGGTCAGCAACGCGACCGCATCCTGGTTGGCGTGGACCGCATGCGGTTCGCCGCCGGCGAGATAAACCATCTCGTTCGGCCGCAGGATCGTCGTGCGGCCGTGGGCCTGGAACGCGATCTCGCCTTCCAGGCACAGCAAGGTCATCTCGCCTTCGACCCAATGTTCCGGCAGCGGTTTTTCCTTCGGTATCACGAGCCGGATCAATTCCATGCGATCCGTCTTGATCAGTGCGATCGAGGTGAAATTCGCGATGTCGTCTTCGCCCCGCTGGAGTGCGATCCGCTCACCCGAGACTGCGTGGTGCAACGCCATGTGTGACTCCCTTTACTCTTCGAATGTCTGCGGCACCCCGCGCAGCCAGGTGACAAGCGCGGTGGCGTCCTTGAACCCCTGCGCGAGCTGCGGCACGAGCTTGTCCGGGGCGTTGATGTCCAGCTTCTCTTCCTTCCAGACGAAATAGCTCTTCAGCTTCAGGTATTCGACCAGCGGATGGTTCGGATCGAATCCCTTCGGCGGGCGTTGCAGCTTGTCTTCCGGCTGCAGGTCGCCATACGCTTCGCGCAGATGTTTATTCTTCAACATTTTGGCGAAACCTGTCGCATCGTTGACGACGTGCTCGCGAATCGCCTTCAGGCGCGCCGCCGGCGGCAGGTATTCGCCCGCACCGTACAGCAGCGTGCCGTCCGCTTCAATGTGGAAGTAATAGGTCGGACCGCCGCCTTCGCTGGGCCGGCGCTTGTTGCCCGGCGCGATGCCGGCCGAGAAATGCGTTTTGTACGGCGTCTTGTCGTGCGAAAAGCGCGTATCGCGCTGGAAGCGGAACATCGCCTTTTTCGGGTCGCAGGCGACGACCTGCTTGTCGAACCGGCCGATCTCCCTGATCAGTTCCGTCAGCACTTCCAGGAATTCGACCCGCAGGATGTCGTAGCGGGGCTTGTTCATGATGAACCACGGCCGGGTGTTGTTCTCTTTGAGTTCGGTAAGGAATTGCGTCAGGTCGCGCAGGTGCATAAGGGGTCCAAAATGAGTCCAAATATTCAGGGAGTCTGGCGCGGACGGCGGCCGACGGTCACGGCGATGGTCGTCTCGCGGTTCTTGCGCATGACCGTCATCTGCGCCTTGCCGCCGGGCGGCAGGTCGGCGATGAGGTTCATCATGTCATTGGTGCTGCCGACTTTCTTGCCTTCCACGGCCAGCAGGATATCGCCCGGACGCATGCCGGCGCGGTCGGCCGGTCCGCCGCGCACGACGCCGGCGATGATGGCGCCACGGTCGCGCGGGAGGCCGAAGCTGTCGGCCAGTTCGGGCGTGATGTCCTGGGATTCGACGCCGATCCAGCCACGCACGACCTGGCCATGCTTGATGATGGAATCGAGCACGGTCTTCGCCGTCGACACGGGAATCGCGAAGCCGATGCCGACCGAACCGCCCGTCTGCGAATAAATGGCCGAGTTGATGCCCAGCAGGTTGCCGCGCGTATCGACGAGCGCGCCGCCCGAGTTGCCGAAGTTGATCGCGGCATCCGTCTGGATGAAGTTCTCGAAGTGGTTGATGTGCAGGTTGTTGCGGCCCAGCGCCGAGATGATGCCGAGGGTGACGGTCTGGCCCACGCCGAACGGATTGCCGATCGCGAGCACGACGTCGCCCACGCGCGCCTGCTCGGGGTCGCCCAGCACGATCACGGGCAATTTATCCGCCTTGATGCGGATGACGGCGAGGTCTGTTTCCGGATCGGTGCCGACGATGCTGGCGGCCGCCTTGCGCCCGTCGGCCAGGCCGACCTCGATCTCGTCGGCGCCTTCCACCACGTGGTAATTGGTCAGGATATAGCCGTCGCCGCTTACGATCACCCCGGAGCCCAGGCTGGCCATCTGTTCCTGCGGCGGCATCTTGTCGCCGAAAAACCGTTTGAAGAACGGATCCTTCAGCAGCGGATGCGTTTCGCGCAACGCCTTGCTGGTGAGAATGTTGACGACGGCCGGCATGGCGCGGCCGGCCGCGTCGCGGTAGCTGGCCGGCGCCGGACCGCCGCCGGGCGCCTGCAGCACGGGCACCACCCCGCCGACCTGGGTCGGCGCGCGCCCCGTCCACGCCGGCCGCAGCGTCGCGATCACGACATAGATGCCGAGGGCGATCGTGACGGTTTGCGCGAACAGCAGCCAGTAGCGGCGCATCGGGGGAACTCCTGTGTTCAGCGCTTCAGCGAATCGCGGATTTCACGGAGCAGCACGACCTCTTCCGATACTGCCACCGCCGCGGCCGCCTCTTTCTCTTCTTCCGCTTTGGTGAACGGCGCACGCATGCGGTTCATCAGGCGCACCATCTGGAAGATGACGAAGGCCAGGATCACGAAGTTCAGCAGGATCGTGAAGAAATTACCGTAGGCGAGCACGGCGCCGGCCTTCTTGGCCTCGGCCAGCGGCAGGCCGTACGCCTGGCCGTTGAGCGGGATGTAGTAGCTGGCGAAATCGAGGCCGCCGAACAGCTTGCCGATCGGGGGCATGATGACGTCCTGCACGAGCGAATCGACGATGCGTCCGAACGCGCCGCCGATGATCACGCCGACCGCCAGGTCGACGACGTTACCCTTCATCGCAAATTTCTTGAACTCTTCCAGCATAGCCATCACGGACCTCCCTTGTGTTTTTTAAAACCTTGTCAGGTTCACAGCGATGATACAGGAAACGTGGGGCAATCCAATCCAGGGAGATATCCATGTGGTCAAGCGGTCCAAGTCAAAAACGGGCGTTTTGGGATGCCGCCTGACACGGCAAACGTTTTTTCTTTAATTTGCAAAACTGTTCACCTATAATCGACTGTTGCAAAAAAGCCTTTTACTGGTTTGCAACGTATTGCATTGCAACATTTCGCATTTGACGAATGGAGTTGGTATGAGTAATGAGAAGCAGGTCGATTCAGGCCGGCGAGGCTTGCTCGTGGCTACATGCGCGGCGGGTGGCGTTGTCGGTGTTTCAACGGCCGGGGTGCTGGTCAGTACGTTGCAGCCCTCGGAACGAGCGAAGGCGGCCGGTGCTCCGGTCGAAGCGGATATTTCCGATGTTAAACCGGGTGAACTGAAAGTCGTGGAATGGCGCGGCAAGCCCGTGTGGATCCTCCGCCGCACTCCCGAAATGTTGGCCAGTTTGCCGAAGAACGACAACCTCGTTGCCGATCCGAATTCCGATAAACCCTATCAATTGCCGGTGCCGGCATACGCGAAGAACGAATTCCGCGCCTACGACAAGCACAAGGAAGTGCTCGTCGTCGTCGGCATCTGCTCCCACCTGGGCTGCTCGCCCTCCGCCCGCTTTACCGAAGGTCCCCAGCCGAACCTGCCGGACGACTGGCACGGCGGCTTCCTCTGCCCCTGCCACGGTTCCACATTCGACCTGTCGGGCCGCGTCTTCAAGAACAAGCCGGCCCCTGCCAACCTCGATGTTCCTCCGTATATGTACCTGTCCGACAACAAGATCTTGATCGGCAAAGACGAGAAAGGCGAGGCATAAGATGGGCGCAGCGTTCAAGGACACCAAACTCCCGGCCGACGCGCCGAAAAGCCACAAGGCCCTCGCCTGGGTCGACGACCGCTTCCCGCTGTCCAAGCTGTGGAACGACCAGTGGGGCCGCTACTACGCCCCGAAGAACTTCAACATCTGGTACCTGTTCGGCTCGCTGGCCATGCTGGTGCTCGTGCTGCAGATCGTCACCGGCATCTTCCTGACCATGCATTACAAGCCGGACGCCAACCTCGCGTTCGGTTCCGTCGAATACATCATGCGCGAAGTCCCGTGGGGCTGGCTCGTGCGCTACATGCACTCGACCGGCGCATCGGCCTTCTTCATCGTCGTCTACCTGCACATGACTCGCGGCCTGCTGTACGGCTCGTACCGCAAGCCGCGCGAGCTGATCTGGCTGTTCGGCTTCGCGATCTTCCTGTGCCTGATGGCCGAGGCGTTCTTCGGCTACCTGCTGCCGTGGGGCCAGATGTCGTACTGGGGCGCCCAGGTGATCGTCAACCTGTTCAGCGCCATCCCGTTCATCGGCCCGGACCTGTCGCTGTGGATCCGCGGCGACTACGTCGTGTCGGACGCCACGCTGAACCGCTTCTTCGCCTTCCACGTGATCGCGATCCCGCTGGTGCTGCTGGGCCTCGTCGCCGCGCACCTGATCGCGCTGCACGAAGTGGGTTCGAACAACCCGGACGGCATCGAGGTCAAGGAAAACCTGGGCCCGGACGGCCACGGCGTCGACACGATCCCCTCGCACCCGTACTACACGACGAAGGACCTGTTCGGCGTATCGGCCTTCCTGCTGATCTACAGCGCCGTCGTGTTCTTCGCGCCTGAGATGGGCGGCTACTTCCTGGAATACAACAACTTCCTGCCCGCCGACTCGCTCAAGACCCCGCCGCACATTGCGCCGACCTGGTACTTCACGCCGTTCTACTCGGTGCTGCGCGCGACGACGTCCGACTTCATGTGGGTCGTGATGGCCGGCATTGCCGCGTACGTCGTGTTCATCTGGCTGCGTTCGCGCCTGTCGTACAAGACCAAGGTCGCGATCACCGTCGTCGCCATCCTGGCCGAGATCGGCATGCTGCCGCAAGTGCTGGACGCGAAATTCTGGGGCGTCGTGCTGTTCGGCTCGGCCGTCGTGATCCTGGCCCTGCTGCCGTGGCTGGACCATTCGCCGGTGAAATCGATCCGCTACCGCCCGGGCTGGCACAAATACGTGTACGCCGTGTTCTTCGTCGCGTTCCTGACGCTCGGCTACCTCGGCACCCAGCTGCCGACCCCGGCCTACACGCTGCTCGCCCAGGCCTGCACGCTGCTGTACTTTAGCTTCTTCCTCCTGATGCCGTGGTGGAGCGCAATGGGCCGGTTCAAGCCGGTACCGAAGCGTGTCACGTTCACCCCGCATTGATTCCGGAAACTAGCCAAAGGACAACCATGATGTTTTTCTCGAAAAAACTGCTCGCGGTCCTGGCCCTGCTGCCGGGATTCGTGTTCGCGAACGAAGGGACGGTCGCGCTCGACCGGGCGCCGGAACGCACCGACATGGCGTCGCTGCAAAACGGCGCCAAGCTGTTCGTCAACTACTGCCTGAACTGCCATTCCGCATCGTCGATGCGCTACAATCGTCTGCGCGATCTGGGTTTGAGCGAAGACCAGATCAAGAACAACTTGCTGTTCTCGGGCGAGAAGGTGGGCGACCTGATGACGATTGCGATGCGTCCTGCGGATGCGAAATCCTGGTTCGGCGCCGTGCCGCCGGACCTGTCGGTGATCACGCGCGCGCGCGCCTCGAGCGCTGGGTCCGGCCCCGACTACATCTACACGTACCTGCGCACTTTCTACAAGGACGACACCCGTCCGACCGGCTGGAACAACCTGGTCGTGCCGAACGTCGCCATGCCGCACGTGCTGTGGCAATTGCAGGGCGTGCGCACGGTCAAGATGGTCGAGGAACCGGATCCGCACGAGCCGGGCAAGACCGTGCACCGCTTCGCCGGCTTCGAGCAGGTGACCCCGGGTACCCTGAGTCAGCAGGAATTCGATACGCAGGTGGCCGACCTGGTCGGATTCATGGACTGGATGGCCGAACCGGCGCGCGATTTTCGCAAGCGCCTGGGCGCGATCGTCGTGATTTTCCTCGCATTATTCGCTTTCCTTGCCTGGTCGTTGAATGCTTCTTATTGGAAAGACGTAAAGTGAGTTGATTGCCCGGTTATAATGCGGGCAATGTCTATTCGGGGTGAGCCGCCTGGCGCTTCACCCCTTTGTTTCTTGAAGGAACTATAAACCATGATGGTTCTCTACTCCGGCACCACGTGCCCGTTCTCCCAGCGCTGCCGTCTGGTCCTGTTCGAAAAGGGCATGGACTTCGAAGTGCGCGACGTGGATTTGTTCAACAAGCCCGAGGACATCTCGACGATGAATCCGTACGGCCAGGTGCCGATCCTGGTCGAGCGCGAACTGATTCTGTACGAATCGAACATCATCAACGAATACATCGACGAGCGCTTTCCGCATCCGCAGCTGATGCCGGCCGACCCGCTCATGCGCGCCCGTGCCCGCCTGATGCTGTTCAACTTCGAGAAGGAACTGTTCGTCCACGTCAACACGCTCGAAAACGAGCGCAACAAGGTGGGCGACAAGAGCCACGACAAGGCGCGCGCCGAAATCCGCGACCGCCTGACGACGCTGGCTCCGCTGTTCCTGAAGAACAAGTACATGCTGGGCGACGAGTTCTCGATGCTGGACGTGGCCATCGCGCCGCTGCTGTGGCGCCTGGATCACTACGGCATCGAACTGTCGAAGACCGCGGCACCGCTGATGAAGTATGCCGAGCGCATCTTCTCGCGTCCGGCCTACATCGAAGCCCTGACCCCGTCCGAAAAGGTGATGCGCCGTTAAGGCGCCACCTCTGTTGCACGCCAGTTTACGCCGCCGCAGGCGAATCGAAGTACACTGGCGTGTAACATCTCGCATCATTCCGATCACACCATGCCCGACATCTCCACCAAGCCGTACCTGCTGCGTGCCATTTACGAATGGTGTACGGACAGCGGCTACACGCCTTACCTGGCCGTCAAGGTCGACGCCACCACCACGGTTCCGATGGAATACGTGAAAAAGGGTGAGATCATCCTGAACATCAGCTACGGCGCGACCTCCGGGCTGAAAATGGACAACGACGCGATTACCTTCCGTGCGCGCTTCAACGGCGTCTCGCGCGAGCTGTACATCCCGGTCCACAACGTACTGGCCATCTACGCCAACGAAAACGGCCAGGGCATGGCCTTCGACGTGTCTACGACGGCCGCCGACCTGCCCCTGCCCGCACCGGAACCGGTAGCCGCCCCGGCTCCCGGCCTGGCTGCCGTCCCGGCCAAGACGTCCGAGGTGTCGCATGTACCCGACGACGATGACGAACCACCCAAAAAAGGTGGACGCCCCACGTTGACCCGGATCAAATAAGGGTATAATTCTGGCCACATTGCCGGCTTAGCTCATCAGGTAGAGCAGTTGATTTGTAATCATCAGGTGGCGGGTTCGAGTCCTGCAGCCGGCACCAAGATTCAGCAGTAAAAACAAAGGGTTACGCGCTCACGCACGTAACCCTTTTGTGTTTTGGCGTTCAGGGAAGCTTATGAACGCTTGCGCCGCAGCAGCCCAAGTGCCCCAATCCCCAGCAGCGCCAGCGACGCCGGCTCCGGCACGCCCGCCGGCGGCGTCACGGCAGCCGTGTCGACGTTCAGGATATCGAATGCCCAGTGCCCATCGCGCTTGTCGCCCGCTGAATCGACGAAGCCGTTGCGGAAGTTCTCATTGGCCGCACCATCGCGCGCGAAACCATCGGCCAGGTTCGAACCGGCGGCGAAGTTGTTGAACTGCTGGACCGTCACCGTGTAGGTCCCTGCCGCCAGCGCATTCTTGTAGTTGACGTCATAGCAGCGGCCCGTCATGAGATCGGCGGCGACGTCGCCGCAGTCCGCATCATCCTGCTCGTAGAGCTTGGCCCCCGTCGCGTCGAACAGCGACAGGATCGGGTCGAAGCCGCCACGGGCGATCGTGTCGCCGCGCGCATTGACGCCACCGGCATACGACCAGCTGCGCAGGGTCACGGTCGACGTGCCGCTCACCGTGAAAGTGAAGCGTTGGACGTCGTTGTCATGGCTGAACGCACCCATGAAAGACAGGTTGGTTGCCTGTGCGGCAGTCGTAATGGCAGCCAGTGCCAACATGCCGGCGAAAGTGCTCAATTTCATTTTGATTCCCAGGTCATTAGACACCGGAAAAGGCAGCAAAAGCTGTGCCACGCAAAAATGCAATTGATTTACATAGGGAATTTATTTTATACGCAGGGAATGTAAAGTTATCCGACATCATTGCGCATCACCGTACAGCGGTGGACACCGTCAAGCTGATCGAACGTGAACCGCACAGGCAGGAACGTCTCGATCACCTGTGCGTTGGTACGCGCATGCATCGACACCTCGTCCAGCGTAAAACAGCCGCCGCCGCCCAGCGCGAGCGGGAGCATCATCTGGTCGGCAAGATATTCATCGAAAGCGGCCCGCGACATCAGGTACCGGCGCGCGCGCTGCACGACCTGGCGCGCCACCTGTTCGGAGGTGACGGACTTTGCGCCGAACGCCGTAAACACCTCCGTCGCGTATTCGTAGTCGAGGGTCAGCATCAAGGCATTGCCCGGCCCCTGATCGGCCGGCAGGGCCCGTATCAGCAACTGGTCCTCGCCCCAGTTCATGGCCCTGCCGACGCATTCCAGTTCGCGCTGCCCGACCCGTCCCGGGATGCCGGCCACGAACGCCTCGGCATATGCGGCCCGGTGCGCGCCGCGCGTCATCCACGTGTGCGGCCGGAGCAGCGCGCATGGATCCACGCGGGCCACGACGATGCCGCCGCCGGCCGGATAAAACCCGAAGCGCTCCAGGTGGATGTCGATGCGGGCGCCCATCTCGGCCAGGCGCGGGCACCAGGCGCGCTGCAGGAATTGCACGGGCGGCGCCATGGGGTTGTGCGTCCCGCCCGCGAGCCGCAGCGTCGACGGTGTATCCGCCTTCAGCAGGGCCGGCAGCACGGTCTGCAGCACCAGGGTGCAACTGCCGGCCGTGCCGATGGCAAATTCGTAGTCGCCGCCATGAACGGGTCCTGGCACGAACGTCAGGTCCTGGCTGCCGAGTGCGGCGCCCGACGCGTCGCCCCCGCTCACCTGCAAGGCCGCCTGCACGGCCACGAGGTGCTGGCGCATCAGGCCGGGCCTGGCGCGGTTCGCGCGGATGTTGCGGATGCGGAAGGGCCGCCCCGTGATCATGGCGAGCGTCAGCGCGCTGCGCAGGATTTGCCCGCCGCCCTCGCCGACCGCGCCATCCAGTTCGATCATGTCATGTCCTTTCAACCCTTCACGCAGACAATCTGCTTAAGGGTGTGCACGACCTCGACGAGGTCGCTCTGTGCTTCCATCACGGCGTCGATGTCCTTGTAGGCCATCGGGATCTCGTCGATCACGCCGGCATCCTTGCGGCATTCGACGCCCTCGGTGGCGCGTACCTGGTCGTCGACCGAGTAGCGGCGCTTGGCCTCGGTACGGCTCATGGTGCGGCCGGCGCCGTGGCTGCAGCTGTGGAAGCTCTCCGGGTTGCCCTTGCCGCGTACGATGTAGCTCCTGGCGCCCATCGATCCCGGAATGATACCCAGCTCGCCCTCGCGCGCCGACACGGCGCCCTTGCGCGTGACCAGCACGTCCTTGCCGAAATGGTGTTCCTTCTGCACGTAGTTGTGGTGGCAGTTCACCGCTTCCACGTGCGTCTCGAACGGCTTCCTGATGACCGTGCGTACGGCCGCGATCAGGTTCTGCATCATCACTTCGCGGTTCATGCGTGCGAACTTCTGCGCCCAGCCGACCGCTTCGACATAGTCGTCGTAGTGTTGCGTGCCTTCCTTCAGATAGGCCAGGTCCTGGTCGGGCAGGTTCGCCAAATGCGTGCGCATGTCCTGCTTGGCCACTTCGATGAAGTGCGAGCCGATCGCATTGCCGACGCCACGCGAGCCGGAGTGCAGCATGAACCATACGAAGCCCTGCTCGTCCAGGCAGATCTCGATGAAGTGGTTGCCGGTGCCGAGCGTCCCCAGGTGCTTGTAGTTGTTCGTGTTCTTCAGCTTGGGCGTCTTCTGGCAGATGACGTCGAATTCATCCTTCAGCGCCATCCACGCCTGGTCGACGGCTTGCGGCGGGGTGTCCCACGACCCCTTGTCGCGTCCCTTGAACGCACGCGTCTTCGGCGACATCCCGTGCGGCACCGAGCGCTCGATGGCGCTGCGCAGCGGGCCCAGGTTGTCGGGCAGGTCGTTCGCGCTCAAGGTCGTCTTGGCGGCCATCATGCCGCAGCCGATGTCGACGCCGACCGCGGCCGGGATCACGGCGCCCAGCGTCGGGATCACGCTGCCGATCGTCGAGCCCTTGCCCAGGTGGACGTCGGGCATCGCCGCCATGTGCTTGTAGATGAACGGCATGCGCGCCGTGTTGGCCAGCTGTTGCCTGGCGCCTTCCTCGACCGGGACGCCGCGCGTCCACATCTTGACCGGACGGCCGCCGTCCACGTCCAGGACATCGTAGTGTTCGGATTTCATCGTTGCTCTCCTCTTCTATTGCAAACGGCGTGCCATTTCCTCGTCGCGTCATGAAGATGGCGCTACATCGCTGATTATCCAGAATATTTATTGTTGGCCGTCGCTACAGCAGGGACGGACTTTCATGATAAGGAAGAACACCGTCGTCATCGGCACCCAGCTCGACAACGGCAAGGGCAGCGCGCGCTGGCAACAATGGCGGCCGACCGTCGCGCTGACGCAGCATGAGGACGTGGTCATCGACCGCCTGGAACTGCTGTACAACGGCGAGCCGACCGCGCTGCTCGACCAGGTCATGCAGGACATCGGCACGGTGCATGCATGAGGGCAGCATGGCACGGTGATTTCACGGCCTGTACCGCCAATGCTGCGTTCTGTCGCAATCGACAGGTTGCCTACGAGGTGTTTGCCTATAGTGATTCCATCAGACCACTATTTGGAGACCCCGAACATGAACAACCTGATCAAGAGCGCCTTCCTCGCCACGACCCTGGCCCTGAGCGCGCATGCCGTGGCCGACGACCTCGTCCGCGAAAACCGCACCGTGGATGCGAACGTATCGAAGGTGCGCCTGGGCGGCGTGATCCGCCTGAACCTGCACCAGGGACCGACGCCGTCGCTCGTGGTGTCCGGCGACCGTCGTTATGTGACGAAGGTGACGACCACGCAGCGCGGCGACACGCTCGTGATCGACATGGAAAACAATACCCATTTCGAAGGCAACAGCAAGAACGAGTTGCGCGCCGATCTCACCGTGCCGAACCTGCGTGAATTCGTGTCGCAGGGCGTTGGATCGAGCGAAGTCTCCGGCTTCAGCGGCGACAAGCTGAAGCTCGCGCTGGACGGCGCCGGTGCCGTGCGCTTCACGGGGCAATATCGCGACGTCGACGCGCGCCTGGGCGGCGTCGGCGGTCTCACGCTGAATCCCGGTCAGGCCGACCGCATCGAACTGCACCTGGGCGGCGCCGGCCATATCACCGTGTCCGGCCAGACCAAGGTCTTGCGTGCGCAACTGGGCGGCGTCGGCGGTCTCGACGCTCAACAATTACGCGCAGAAACCGTCGACCTGGATATGACCGGCCTCGGTGGCGCCAGCGTGTACGCGAAAACGGCGGCCAACGTCAACCTGAGCGGCATGGGCTCGGCCACCGTCTACGGCAAGCCGGCCACGCGCAACGCGACGACGAATGGCTTCGGCAAGGTGAGCTGGCAATAAGTCAGCGGATGACCGTGTCGTTCTTGACGGACTTCACGCCCTTCACGCCACGCGCGATGTCCACGGCTTTCTGGGCGGATTCGCGCGAATCGACGAAGCCGCTCAGTTGCACCGTGCCCTTGAACGTTTCCACCTGTACCTGGGTCGCCTTGACCGTCGGATCGGCGGCAAACGCCGCTTTCACCTTGCCGGTGATCACGGAATCGTCGATGTATTCGCCCGTGCCTTCGCGGGTTGGCGTCGGCGCGCAGGCTGCGAGCGAGACCAGCAGCGAGGTTGCGAGAACTGACTGGGCAATGGCGGACTGAAAACGAGTGAGCTTCATGGCGATTCTCCCGAGTTATCAAGAATTTTATTATTCCGAATTTCGGTGGAGTCTGTCGCCCGCTACTGTTGTGAAAACGGCACTGTCACGTTCAAGGGGCATCGGCCCGCCCCGCCTGCGCCATGAGCGGACCCGTCGGTGGTCTTGCGACGACGCGCTGCAGCGGCAAATCGTGGCCGATGACGAGGCGCACGTCGGCGTGCCCTGTCAGGCCGACCTCGACCGGCTCGCCCGTGCCGACATGCCGGGCCAGGCGTTCCGCCGCCATCCGGAACGCCGGCTGGTACTCGACGCGCGTCTGGCGCACGTCGAATCGTTTTTCATTCGTCAGGCGCACCACTTTCAGTCCTGGATCGCTCAGTTGGCGCGATACGAGCCGCGCGAGGCCCTGGCGGCCGTTGCCGTTACTGATCTCGAGCCTGGCGACCGCTTCCGGCGCGAGCGGCTGGGCGGCCGCACCGTCGACGGGCGCGCTGTGCAGCGCAGCGGCTTTCGCCGGCATGCGGTGTAGTTCGAGGATGCCGTCGTCCCTGCGGATCACTTCGACGGACGCCCATGC
Source organism: Massilia cellulosiltytica (assembly GCF_047325105.1). Taxonomy (NCBI): domain Bacteria; kingdom Pseudomonadati; phylum Pseudomonadota; class Betaproteobacteria; order Burkholderiales; family Oxalobacteraceae; genus Massilia; species Massilia cellulosiltytica. The sequence goes on from NZ_CP168562.1 coordinate 6,675,283, forward strand.
CTCGTCGTCGGGGCGCCGGTCGGTCCTGACCGCCTGCTCGATGGCCGGCAGGCGCGTGCCGCCGTTCGCCGTCGCATAATCGGCGCGGAAGTCGTGCTCGCGCAAGGCTTCAGCCTGGCGCAGCATCTGCTGGCCGCGCTCTTCCTGGCCCACCTTGAGCAGCGTCTCGCCCAGGTATTGCCAGGCGCGGTGGTTGAGCGGATCAAGCAGGCAGGCTTTTTCGAGCGCGACCTGGGCCGCGTCAAGGTCGCCGCTGAGCAGGTAGGCATAACCCAGGTTGGAAAACAGGAAAGCGGATGCGGGGCCGGATGCCATGGTGACGTCACGGGTCAGATCGCGCCAGATCGGGATCGCGCGCGCGAAATCGCGCTGCTCGGCGTAAGCGATCGCCAGCCCGTTGCGCGCATTGAGGTGCCTGGCGTCGACGCGCAGCGCGGCCTGGTAGGCGGCGATCGCGTCGCCGTAGCGGCGCGCGAGGTACAGGTTGCGGCCGTGCAGATAACTGTCGTCCGCCGCCGGGGATGCGGGCGAGCCGGCGTACGGCTGCGGCGGTGGACTGCTGCAGGCCAGCAGCAGCACGCCGCTGCACAACAATGGCAGGCTGTAGAGGCGGGTACGCGCGCGCATGACAATCTCCGTTCGTTCAGTTGGAATGACCGAGGGCGCTGCCGAAGAGCTTGGTAATCTGGATGCCGGCAGGCCCCAGCAGGACCAGCAACAGGGTCGGAAAGATACAGAAGATGAGGGGAAACAACAGTTTCAGCCCGATCTTGGCGGCCGCCTCTTCCGCCACGATGCGGCGCTTGCCGCGCAGCGTTTCCGAATACACGCGCAAGGCGTCGCCGATGCTGGTGCCGAAGCGCTCGGACTGGATCAGCATGGCGACGAGCGAGTCGACGTCGTCCAGCCCCACGCGCAGCGCGAAATTGCGCAACGCTTTTTCCTTGCTGAAGCCGGCGCGCATCTCCATCAGCACCAGTTGCAATTCCTGGCCCAGCGTGACGCTCTTGATGTGGATCTCGCCGGCGACCTTGACAAACGCGCGCTCGAGGCTCAGGCCCGCCTCCACGCACACGGTGAGCAGGTCGAGCGCGTCGGGAATGTTCTCGAAGATGTCGCGCTTGCGGCGCTTGATGACGCGGTCGAGAATCGTGTTCGGCAGGTAGTAGCCGCACGTCGCCGCGAGCAGCAGCAGGAACAGCATGCCGAGCTCGGCGATGGTGGCGGGCACGAAAGCCAGTACGATGCCGACCAGCGCGGGCAGGCCCAGCGCGAGGGCCGTCTTCGATGCGAAGTACAGCGTCGGCGCCGCCGGGTTGCGCCAGCCGGCGTTCATGAAGCGCGTGCGCAGCGCCGACTTTTCCCAGCCCTCCTCCGGCACCGACAGTCTGGTGAGCGGCTTGGCGGCGCGCGCCACGCGTTCGATCCAGCCGCTGCGTTCCGTCTGGTCCTCGTTCGCACGGCCCATGAAGCTCGCCAGCCGGGCACGCAGTGCGGCGGGCGCGAACAGCACCGCCGCAAGCCACGCGAGGCAGCAAACGACCACGAAGACGATCAACAGGAACAGCAACTGAGCGCGAGTCATCGATGTCTCCTCAGATGTGGATGCGGATCACCTTCTTCAGCCAGATCACGCCGATGATGATCATGACAAGCGCCGTCCAAAGCATATTCACGCCCAGCGGATCGGTCCACAGCACCTTGACGTACGTGGGATTGACCAGTACCAGCATGCCTCCCACGGCAAACGGCAGCAGCCCGAGGATCCAGGCCGACATGCGCCCTTCGGCCGACAGCACGCGGACTTGCGCCGCCAGCCGCAGCCGGCCACGGATGATGTGGCTGATGTTGCCGAGGATCTCGGCCAGGTTGCCGCCGGTCTCGCGCTGGATCAGGATGGCGATGACGAGGTAACGCAGGTCGGTCAGCGGAATGCGCGCCGCCATGTTGTGCAACGCTTCGCCCAGCGGCACGCCGTAGTTGATTTCCTCGCGCGCGATGCGAAACTCGCCACTGAGCGGTTCCGGCAACTCGTTGCCGACGATTTGCAGCACGTTCGAAAACGAGTGCCCCGCACGCAGCGCACGCGCGATGAAGTCGGCGGCGTCAGGCAGTTGCTCCTCGATGCGCACGAGGCGGCGCAGGCGCGCGCGCCGCACCAGCAGCAGCGGCACGTGGACGCACAGCAGGACGATCGCGAGGCGCACCGGCAGCGGCATCGGCCACTGCATCACGAGGTAGGCGGTCACCAGCATCGTCGCGACGGAGCACAGCAGGAAGCGCTCGACCGACCACGCGATGCCGGACTGCACGAGGAGCCTGTCGAGGCGGTGCGCGAAGCGGAAGCGCTGCAGCAGGCGGTCGACGAGGTCGTGCCGGCCGAAGCGGCGCGACTTCAGGATCGAGATGCGTTCGGCGCTGCGGCCCTGGTTCCCCGACATCAGCTGCAGCCGGCGTGCGATCCGCTGGGCGCTGGCGCCATGCGTGCTCACCCACCATAGATAGACGCCTTCGATACCGAGGATGACGGCGGCGAACAGGAAGACGATGAATCCGTAGAAGAGGATGTCCATGCGTGACTTTCGCGGCGATGCGGTTCAGGTAAACACGCGGTCGGGATCGAAGGTGTCCTCGGGCACCGCGGCGCCGAACATGCGCAACCGGTCGGCAAAGCGCGGCCGCACGCCCGTGGCGCAGAAATGGCCCTGCACCTTGCCGTCGGCGTCGATGCCCGTCTGCTCGAAGCGGAAGATTTCCTGCATCGAGATGATATCGCCTTCCATGCCGGTGATTTCCTGCATGCTGACGACCTTGCGCGTGCCGTCGGCCAGGCGCGAGGCCTGCAGGATCACGGTGATGGCGGAAGCGATCTGCTGGCGGATCGCGCGCGGCGTCAGGCTCACGCCGGCCATGCCGACCATGTTTTCCAGGCGCGCCAGGGCGTCGCGCGGCGTGTTCGCGTGGATGGTCGCGAGCGAGCCTTCGTGGCCCGTGTTCATGGCCTGCAGCATGTCCAGCGCTTCCGGTCCGCGCACCTCGCCCAGGATGATGCGGTCCGGGCGCATGCGCAATGAGTTGCGCACGAGCGCGCGCTGCGTCACTTCGCCCTTCCCTTCGATGTTGGGTGGGCGCGTCTCGAGACGCACGACGTGCGGCTGGCGCAGCTGGAGTTCGGCCGCATCCTCGATCGTCACGATGCGCTCGTTGCTTGGGATGAAGCCGGAGATCAGGTTCAGCATCGTCGTCTTGCCGCTGCCGGTACCGCCGGAGATCAGGATGTTCACCTTGGCGAGGCCGAGGCTCTCGAGCACCTTGATCATCGGCGGCGTGACGCTTTTATAGTCGAGCAGGTTCTGCACCGTAAGCGGCGTCGCGCCGAAGCGCCGGATCGACACCAGCGGCCCGTCGACCGCGAGCGGCGGGATGATCGCGTTGACGCGCGAACCGTCCGGCAGGCGCGCATCGACCATCGGACTCGATTCGTCCACGCGGCGGCCGACGCGCGAGACGATCTTCTCGATGATCTTCATGAGGTGCGCGTTGTCGTGGAACGACACGTCGGTCAGTTCCAGGCGGCCGCGCCGTTCGACGTACACCTTGTCGTAGGTGTTGACGAGGATGTCCGAGACGGTCGGATCGTTCAGGAGCGGCTCGAGCGGGCCGAAGCCGAGCATCTCGTGCTGGATGTCGAGCACGAGGTGGTGGCGCTCCTGCTGGTTCAGCACGATGCGCTCTTCCTCGATGATGCGCTGGACCAGCAGCGCCAGCTCGTGCTTGAACTGCTCGCTCGTCAGGCGCTTCAGGCGCTCCAGGTCGATCCGGTCGAGGATCATCTGGTGCATTGTTTTCTTCAGTTCCGCATAGGCTTGTTGCGCCGCAGCTGCTACGGGCTGATGCTGACGCTCCTCGTCCGTCACGGACAGGCGTTCGCGCAGGGACATGGACGGCTCCTTGAAAAGATCAATCGTCTTCGCCGCGCCCGAACAGGCGGTCGAACAGACCCTTCGCCTCGGGGATGCGGCGTGCGGTCACCACTTCGACCAGGTCGGCCAGGCTGCGCGCGGCGGCGCTGCCGCGCGACAGCTGCAGCACCGGAATGCCCTGGTTGACGGAGTCGGTGACGGCGATGTAATCGTTGGGGACGGTGTGCAGCACTTCCGCGCCCAGCGCCGCATGCAGGTCCGCCAGGCGCAGCTTGCCGCCCTTTTCGTAGCGGTTGACGATCAGGCGGATGTGGTCCGTCAGATAGCCGAGCGAGCGGAAGATGTCGAGCAGGCGGCGGGCGTCCCGGATGTCCGGCAGGGCCAGCTGCAGCACCGGGTAGATCGCGTCGGTGCTGTCGAGAGCGCGCAGCGACACCGCGTCGATCTGGCGCCCGACGTCGAGCAGGATGTAGTCGTAATGCTGGCGCGCGACGCGCAGGATCGTGTCGATGTGTTCAGGTTTCGCCTCGCTCGTCTGGCCCGGGTCGTCGGCGGCCGCCAGCACGCCGAAGCCGGGCGCCACGTGGACGAGGCACGATTCCAGGAACGGCCCGTCGATGCGCGCGATCTGCTGGCACACGTCGGACAGCGTCATGGCCGGTCTCTGGTCCGACACGTACAGCGTGGCGTCGCCGAACTGGCGATGCAGGTCGATCAGCAGCACCTTCTTGTCCGCCAGCGTAGCCAGCGCATAGCCGAAATTGGTGGAGATGAACGTGGCGCCGCTGCCGCCCTTGCAGGCGATGAAGGCGAGTATCTTCCCGTCGCGCGTCGCGGCCACGCCGGCGCTGGCTGCAATGCGGTCGATCGCCTCATGCAGCGCGCGGTGCACCAACGGCAGTTGCAGCACTTCGCGCACGCCGGCGCGCATGGCGCGGATCAGGAGGTCGGGATGGTGATTGTCGGTCAGCAGCATGAAATGCGCTGTCGAGTAGTGGCGGGTCAGGCGCTCCAGCAGGTCGCCGTCGGCGGCATCCGCATCGCTGATGTCGACGATGATCAGGCTCGGACCATCAGGCAGCGGACGCTCGAGCGCATCGCGCAGGCCGGCGCGGCTGGCGGCGACATGCAGCGGCGGCACGCGTGCGGCACCCTGGGAGGCGATCTCCGCGTAAAGCTGGGTGTCGCGGCTGATCAGAAAGGCTTTCATCGTGGTCCTTGGGACGGCGTTCGGTCAAAATCATGTCATTGAAAAAGCGCGGACGACTCACTTGCTGCCCACCCCGTTGACGACCAGTGCCCTGATCGGTTTCTCCGGTTCCTTGAACGAATTCTCGTAGCGTTCCTGGGCGATGACGGCGGCCTTGCCTTCCATGCCGGCGGCGGGATTCGTATTGGCGGAAGCGGTCGGATCGAGTACCTGCGCCGCCACGTTGGCACGCACGGACGTGCCGAACTGCGCGTTGAAGCGTGGGGTCGTGCTGCATCCGTACAACAGCATGCCCGACAGTGCTGCACACGCGATTCGCTTGCATCTGATGGCCATCGCTCTCTCCTATTTCAATTCGAAACCGCCGGAACTTTGCGCGGACGGTGCTGCCGGGGCCGGCGTCGACACGTCGGCTGTCGTCGCCTTTTCCGGCTTGCCTTCCAGGCGACCACCCAGCATCAACCCCGCGCGCGACGGCTCGCCCACCTTGTCGGTCGGGAGCGAGTAGCCGTTGCCGGACAGGGGCTTGACGAGGTGCGCAGTAATCACGAACACGAGTTCCGTGCGGTCCTGCTGATAATCCGCGCTGCGGAACAGGGCGCCCAGCACGGGCAGTTCGCCCAGCACCGGCAGTCCTTTCAGGTTGGCGACCAGGTTGCTCTTGATCAGGCCACCGATCGCGAAGCTCTGGCCGTCGTACAGCTGGACCGTGGTGGTGGCGCGGCGCGTCGTCACGACCGGCAGGATCGCAGTGCCGTTGAACCCCGTCGCAGACAGGCCGATACCTTCGCGCGACAGTTCCGACACCTCGGGCGCGACGCGCAAGTTGATCCGTCCGCCACCCAGCACCGTCGGGGTGAAGCGCAGGCCGACGCCGAATTCCTTCTCTTCCAGCGTCACCCGGTTGTTGTCCTGCGCGACCGGGATATAAAACTTGCCGCCGACGAGGAACGTGCCCTCCTGGCCGCTGATCGCCATCACGTTCGGCTCGGCCAATACACGCACCAGGCCATCCTGCTTCTCGGCGGCGGCACTCAAGCTGCGGTCGGCACTTTTACCTGCCACGAACGCCCCATGCGCCGTGCCGGTGATGAAATTCGACAGCAGCATGGCGCCCCAACTGCCGGAACTGAAGGTCCATCTGGCACCGCCTTCCAGGCGGTCGAGCAGGCTCTTCGACACTTCGGCGATCTTGACTTCCAGTTGCACCTGCTGGGGCGCGCGCACGCCCAGCATATTGACCACCCGCGCGGTGGCCGCCGCCGCGCCGCCCTGGTTCTGGCTTTCGCGCTGGTTCTGGCTCGCGGCGTCTTCCTTGTCGGGCACCGTCAGTGCGCGCAGCGGACGCCGCACGTAGGCGGAGGCCAGTTCGACGGCGCGTGCCGCGGCACTCGCGTCGCTCACGGTGCCGGTCAGCACCAGCGCGTCGGATGCGGCCAGCACCTTGATGTCGTGCTCGTCCGGCATGGCGGTGGCCAGCATCGCCTGCAGGGCCGACGGGTCCATGGCCACGGTGATGTCGAGTACGCTGCACAGGCCGCTCTTGCCCTGGATGATCATGTTGGTCGTACCCACGTCGACGCCGGCGATGTACAGCGTGTCGGGCGCCACCATCAGCGCCTGCACGACGAGCGGGTTGCCGACGCTCCGATGCTGGACCGGTTCCGGCAGGCGCATCAGGCTGGACTTGCCGATCTGCAGGGCCAACTGAGCCGGCTTCGCGGCCTCGCCCTTGCAATTGGGCCCGGCCTCGGCACGCAGCGGCGCGGCGCCGGTCGGGTTGTCTGCGGCCTGGACTTTCGATTTGGCAGCCGCGGCTGCAGGTCCGGCGGCCGCCAGCGCCAGGCCGGCGGCGAACAGGCAGCGAAACAGCGGTGATGGCGTCAAGCATCCGTTCATGGCTTTACCCTGGATGAAATTCAGAAGCACTCCTGCGACATGCGCAGGCCGTTGAGCACGGTGACGCAGTCACGCCGCACCGGTGCCGCCACCTTGACCACCACCGGCACGGGACGCACGGCCGGTGCCGGCTTGGGCGCGGGCTTGCGCGGCGCGGGCGGCGGCGCCTCGGGCAGCAGGGTGAGCTTGGTCGCGCCTTCGGTACTGGCCGCCTGTGGATCGACCTGGTTGCGCAGGGCCAGCGACAGCGTGCCCACGCTGCGCGCCAGGTCGAGCTTCTCCGCCTGCTCCGGCGTCACTTCCAGCGTGACCGCGTTGACGACCTTCGGCTTGGTCTCGTCGCGGTTGACTTCCTGGGCCACCGCCAGCACGAGGATCCGCTCCAGCACGATTTTCGAGATGTTCTGCTGGCGGGCGTCGGTCCCGGGCGGCACGTCCTTCTGGGTGCTGACGATGATGTCGACGTAGTTGCCCGGCAGCGCGAAGCCGGCCACGCCGATCACGTCGTTCACGCGCACCGTGATCGCACGCTTGCCTTCCGTGATCAGTGCCGACAAGCCGCCGAGCGTGCCGGCCGGCGCCAGCTTGGTCTCGCTGACCGGCTCGCCCATCAACAGGTTCGTCTTGAGAACGCGGCCGCCGAGTTTCTGCGGATCCGTGAAAGCGCCTTTCGGCACGCTGTTGGCGGGCCAGTCGGCCAGCTTGAACATCTCGGGCGTCAGGCGCTGGCCGAGACTGATGTCGGCGGCGGCCACGACGATGCGGCCGCTGCTGCTGCCCGGCTGCTTCAGCAGCCAGCGCGATGCGAACACGACGGCCGCGAATCCGAACAGGATCGCGACGGTCATGACGAGGATGGCACGCTTGTTCTTCATTTTTGAATCTCCGTCGCGCAAGCGATAAACATGCTGCGCCAGGCTTGCTCGACCGCAGCGACCGTGAGACGCGGTTCGGTCCCGGCGAAACCGGCGAAATCGGCTACCCGGTCGAGCAGCTCGCCCGGGTAGCAGGCCAGCAGCGCGCGCCCGGATTGCGGGTGCAGCCGCTCGATCAGGTGGTCGACTGCGGTGTCCTCGACATCGATGCGACGCAGCCGGCACTGGCGGCACAACAGGGCGCGATAGGCATTCGGCGACAAGGCGCCGATGTCGGCCTTGTAGCCGATGCGGCGCAGCGCGGCGTCATCGAAGACGCTGGTCGGGGCGAGGTTGGTTGCGAACACCACGGCGGCATCGAACGGCACCAGTTCCGCCTGGCCGCCCTGCAGCGACAATTGGTCGGTCCCCGCATCCAGCGGACCGATGAAGCGGTTCAGCAGCTCGGCCGCGGCGATGCGCTGGCGGCCGACGTCGTCGAGCACCAGCATCCCGTTGTTCGCCTGCAGGTGCGGCGGCGCGTGGTACACGCCCTGCTCCGCGTCATAGCGCAGGTCGAGCATGTCGCGCCCCAGTTCGGCGCCGACGTGGACGAGCGGACGCTGGCACACGGTCCAGCGCGCATCGCAACTGCGCCGTTCTTCCTGCTGGCGCGCAGCCGGCGGCGGCGCCACGTGGACGGCGGGATCGTACAGGCGGATCACCTGGCGCCCGGCCATGAGTGCATACGGCACCGCGATGGAGCCCGGCAGCAGGCGCCCGAGCTTGCGCGCCAGCGTCGTCTTGCCGCCGCCGGACGGTCCGTACAACAGCAGCGAACGGCGCGCGTACAGCGCCGCGCCCAGCACGTCGCGCGCTGCCTGCGACAGCCCCTCCTCGCCCAGCGCACCCGCCAGTTGCGCGGGTGTGATGCGCTCCACATCCGCATGGCGCAACGCCTGGCGTTCGACCACGGCGCGATACGACGCGAGCGTGACAGGAGCCGGGCCGACATAGCCGCAGCGCGCCATCGCGTCGGCGGCGCCGCGCTGGCCATACGCGGTCAGCTGATATTGCATGTCGATGTCCGACTCGCCGCACCAGGCCACTTCCACCTGCTGTTCCGCGATCAGCGGATTGAGGACCTCGCGCAGCACGCTGATCGACAGTCGCAGCTTGCCGGCCAGATGGGTCAACGGGGTCTTGCCGCCGGCCTGGATTGCCTTGAGCACCAGATCCGTCACGAAGCGCGGTTCGAGTCCGGTATCGCGCACGGTCTTTGCCTGGCGCGGCAGGACTGGCGCGATCTCCGGACCGCCCGCAGGCGCGGGCTGCGCGGCACGGAATCCCGCCGCGGTACTGCCTGTCGATAGCGTTTCAAACATCGGAACCCCCTTGCCTTGCTTGTTTTCCGAAACAGGTCAGAATGATTCTAACGACCGGTCTTTTGGCCACCCTTGAGCTTTGCCAAGAGCGGGCTCATCCATATTGAGTGACCAGAACGACGATCGTACCGGCCGCGATGGCCAGTCCATAGGGCATCGACCCGGCACTTTGCGGGAGCGTCATGTCGGCTAATTTCGTGCCCGGCACGATGAGTCCGGACAGCAGGTGGCCGATATTGACGAGGGCCAGTCGCAGGCGACTGCGCAGCAGTATCAGCAAGAGCGCCATCACCCCCCCGGCACACCATGTAAAAACGGCGATCTGGAATGCTTCGGCCGGACCGGTGAAGAAGCCGATCACGGCCATCATCTTGACGTCGCCGGCCGCCATTCCTCGCACCAGGTAGAACGGCAGGAAGATGACCAGGCCCAGCAGCATGCCGCCGACGGCGGACAGCAGGGCCGCGCCCGGTTCGGGGGACAACAGGTGGAGGAACAGCGCACCGCTCATGCCGGCGAACAGAAGTCGGTTCGGGATACGCCGCGTGGCCAGGTCGTTGACGGCGGCAATACTGACCATGAGCAGCAGCAGCGCATCGCGGTATTGGTCGATTTGCATGACGGCTCCCAAAAAAAAGCCCCCCGGGCTCGGGGACCCGGAGGGCTACCACGGCATGACGATTACGGGGTAACCAGCTTGCCTGCGACGTAGGTGAATACCCCTTCCACTTTCTCACCGACGGTTGTTGCCGCGGCAGCCATCGCCACGCCGATCAGGGCGGCGATCAAGCCATACTCGATGGCCGTGACACCGTTTTCGTCGGCAGCGAAGGTTTTGACTGCGGAGATGAAATTGCTCATGACAAACTCCCATATGGTGGGTTAATAAGAACTGCTACCGGCCGGCGACGCTGGTCAAGTCACCACTTCCAGCTGACTTGCTGCGTTCCGTGCCAGTGAGTTCACTATAAGTTTTGATGCCGCACGGCAAGTTGAGCACCAACAACTTTGCCTCACGGAACTATTCTTTGTTCGAAAGAATCAACATCCCCCCAATCTGGGGGAGCACGTTGTAGTTTGGCTTTGAGAAAATTCACTCAGGCTAAAAAAATTGCATTTGCATAATTGCTTAGAATGCAAAAACGCTATATCCTGTTTCGCTTGCTCTTTGTGAAACGCCTGATACCTGCGAACGCGACGGCGGCTGTGCCCAGCCTGCAGGTCGGTTGATTACATTGCTGAGAACGACATGGATTCGCTTCTGAAACACATGGTGGACATGACCGGCCACCGCGATCACGCGATGCTCGATATTTCCGTGATCTCGGCAGTGCAGGAGCTGGCGGGTGCGGCGCAGACGCGCATATTGGCCATCACGACGGTGTCGGGACAGCAATATCTGCGCGCGCGTGCGTGCATCGTGAGAGGTGGCGCGGCGCGCCTGGAAGAATCGCAGGACGGCATGCTGGGCGATCCTGTGACCGCTCTCCCCGAACTCAAGCGTTGCCTGGCCGAGCACCAGTCCAGTGCCGAAGCTGTGACGGCCGACGGTATGCGCGTGCTGTGGCTGCCGATCTGGTTCGGCGACAAGGCCACGACCTGCCTCGAAATCCGCGACGACAAGGCGTTTTCGCGCGAGACCGTATATGTGATCGGCGGCATCGTCGGCGTCTACCGGAATTTCCAGAACCTGCTCGACTACAGCGAGCGCGATTCGCTCACCGGCCTGCTCAACCGCAAGACGTTCGACGACCAGCTGGCGCGCATGTTGCAGAATGCCCACGAACGGGATCCGCGCCTGCCGGGCCTGCCGGAACGGCGCCAGCACCATGCCCAGGAAAAGCAGTGGCTCGCCGTCGTCGACGTCGACCATTTCAAGGCCGTCAACGACAAGTTCGGCCACCTGTACGGCGACGAAGTGCTGATCCTGATCGCGAACCTGCTGCACTCGTCGTTCCGCGCCCAGGACCGCGTGTTCCGCTTCGGCGGCGAGGAATTCGTCGTGCTGTTGCGCTCGACCACGCTGGACAATGCCTGGAAGATCATCGAGCGCTTCCGCATCAACGTCGAGAGCCATGTCTTCCCGCAGGTGGGACGGGTGACGGTCAGCGTCGGCTTCGTCAGCATCAGCGCGTACGATTCGCCCGTGGTCACGCTGGGCCACGCCGACCAGGCGCTGTACTACGCGAAAAGCAATGGACGCAACCGCGCCTGCCATTACGACGACCTCGTCGCGCACGGCCTGCTGCAGACCGTCGCGTCCAACGACACCGCCGAATTCTTCTGAGGCTCAGGCCACCTGCAGGAAACGCAGCGGGTCGACCTGCCATTTGTCGGGCGATTCGTGGCGCACGATCTTGTCGGCGCCGCCGAAGCCCACGCCACGCGCCAGGTCCACCGTCTCCGGCTTGATATAAGTCTGGCTCTTCGTGCTGTAGAACACGTTGACCTTGGGCGTGAGCAGACTCGTTTCATGCGGCTCGACGACCACGGCCAGCCGGCCCGATTCCAGCAGGACGAGCGTCCCGATCGGATAGATGCCGACGCAACGCATGAATTCCTGCGTCAGGGCCGGATTGAAATGGAATTTGCTCCACTCGTACATCTTGCGCAGCGCCTCGGCCGCCGGGATGCCCTTGTGGTAGCAGCGGTCGGCCGTGATGGCATCGTAGACGTCGACGATCGCGGCCATCTGCGCCAGCTCGCTGATCTCCTGTTCGCCCTGGCGGTCCGGATAACCCGTGCCGTCGCGCCGCTCGTGGTGGTGCAAGGTGATGTCGAGCGGGATCGGACCGATCTCGGAGGAGCGGCGCAGGATGTCGTAGCCGTCCCTGGGGTGGCGGCGCACGATCTCGAATTCCTCGTCGGTCAGGCGGCCCGGCTTGTTCAGGATGGCGTCCGGCACCAGGGCCTTGCCCGTATCGTGCAGCAGGCCGCCGATGCCGGCCTGGTACGTGGTCGTGGCATCCAGCTTGCGCGAACGGCAGAAGGCGACCAGCAGGGTGCAGACGCTCACCGAGTGCAGGAACGTGTAATCGTCCTTGGTCTTGATGGCGGACAGCCCCAGCAACGCGGATGAATTGCGCAGGATCGAGGCAGTGATGTTCTCGACCACCGGCGACACCTTGTCCATTTCCACCGCCTTGCCCAGGCGCGCATCCTGCATCACGGTCTTGACGAGGCCGGCGGCCTGGCGCCGGATCGCCAGGGCACGGTCGAATTCCTCGGCCAGCGTCGTGCGCAGCGGCGCCACCGGTTTGGCGGCGATCGCGGCAACCTCGGCCTCCGTTGCGGCTTCCGCTTCCGCCACCGTCGGAGCATCGGCCACGTCCAGGCCGCGCGTGCAATCGATCGTCACGGAACGGATGCCCGACGCCATGATCTTGCGGATCTCGTCCTCGGTCGTGATGCTGAAGCGGTTGCGGAGGAAAGGATGCTCCATCCAGCCGCAATCGAGGTCATGGATGAACATCCCTACCCGCAACCGGGAAGAAGCGACTTTCTTGAGCATGGGCGTCCAGAAGGTGTGTGTTAATCTCGCCGCGACCGGCGTCGTTCAAGTATAACAACTTGATGACAAGAAACTTTTTAATAATAAACTTTTGGTTGCTTTTTGTAGCCATAAAGATACAAGTATTTACAGAATGGAACTCCGTCAGCTGCGCTATTTCGTTGCCATCGTGGACCACGGGTCGCTGTCGCGGGCCGCACTGGTCCTGCACGTGGCGCAGCCGGCGCTGACCCAGCAATTGCGCCAACTGGAAGAGGAACTGGGCGTGCAACTGCTGCATCGCTCGGCCCAGGGCGTGCTCAACACCGACGCCGGCAAGGTGTTTTACGAGCACGCGCAAGCGATCCTCAAACAGGTGGCGGATGCGCAGGCCGCCGTCGTGCAATCGGCCGAACGGCCATCGGGCAGCGTCACGCTCGGCCTGCCGCACAGTATTTCGGACGCCCTCGCGCTGCCGCTGTTGACGGCCATCCGCCAGCGCTACCCGGAAATCACGCTGCAGCTGACCGAGGAAATCACCGGCAGCCTCGCCGAGCAGCTGCGCGCCGGCCGCATCAACCTGGCCGTGTTGTTCGACGATGGCCAGCTCGGCAGCTTTGCCGCCATTCCGCTCGTCGAGGAAGAACTGCGCTTCGTCTGCCGCGCCGACGCACCCGCCGCGGCCGGCCATGACAGCCTGACCCTGCGCGATGCGTTGGACACCACCCTGATCCTGCCGGGCCTGCAGCATGGCGTGCGGCCGCGCATCGAAAGCACGGCGCGCGCCGCAGGCCTGGCCACACACGGCGTCATCGAAATCAACTCGATCGCGATCCTGAAATCGGCCATCCTCGCCGGCATGGGCGCCACCATCCTGCCCGTGGCGCCGGTGCAGGCGGAGGTCGAGCGCGGCGCCATGCGGGCGCTGGCCATCCACGATCCGGCCATCGCGCGCACCGTCGTCCTGTGCACCTCGCGCAATATCCCGCTCACGAATGCGGCGGCGGCCGTCAGCCGTCTCGTGGTCCAGGTGGCGCACGATCTGTGCGCCGCGGGCCACTGGATCGGCGCACGGAAAGTGTAGTCCGGGCCATCATTTTTTCTTATGGCTCCATCCCCAATCCGTATTTCCGTATACGTCAACTTGTCTCTACACTTGGTGTAACAGCCGCCAAAGCGGCACCGGGACCCATTCCGGCCAGCGCCTACCCGGCGCGCCTCCGGCACGGGTCCATCTGAAAACACAAAGTTTGGAGACACCATGCCTGACACCGTCCTGGGCCAGGGCGCATCCGCGTCCATCCCTGCCGCGCCCGCCGTTCCCGCCCCCCTCAAAGACGTCAGCCTCGACGACAAGTACACCGCCACCTCCGGCAAGATCTTCCTGTCCGGCATCCAGGCCCTCGTGCGCCTGCCGATGATCCAGAAACTGCGCGACGAGCAGGCCGGCCTGAACACCGCGGGCTTCGTCTCCGGCTACCGCGGCTCGCCACTGGGCGGCCTGGACGAGAACCTGTGGAAGGCCAAGGGTCACTTGGAAGCGAAAGCTATCCGGTTCGTGCCGGGCGTGAACGAGGACCTGGCCGCGACAGCCGTCTGGGGCACGCAGACCGTGGACCTGATCGGCCCGGCGAAGTACGACGGCGTGTTCGCGATGTGGTACGCGAAAGGTCCGGGCGTGGACCGCTGCGGCGACGTCTTCAAGCACATGAACCATGCCGGCACGGCAAAGAACGGCGGCGTGCTGCTCGTCGCGGGCGACGACCACGGCGCGTATTCGTCGACCCTGCCGCACCAGTCCGACCATATTTTCGCCGCCTGCATGATCCCCGTGCTGTATCCGTCCAACGTGCAGGAATACCTGGACCTGGGCGTGCACGGCTGGGCGATGTCGCGCTTTTCCGGCCTGGCTGTCGCGTTCAAGGCATTGGCCGACACGGTGGAATCGAGCGCCTCGGTCGACGCCGATCCGTTCCGCGTCGACGTGAAAATCCCGCACGACTTCGCGATGCCGGAAGGCGGCCTGAATACGACGCTCTCGTCCATCCCGCTGGGCCAGCAGGCGCGCAATCAGGAAGCCCTGATGCAGGACTACAAGATCTATGCGGCCCTCGCCTATGCGCGTGAAAACAAGCTGAATCGCACGACGATCGACAGCCCGGATGCGAAACTCGGCATCATCGCGTCGGGTAAATCGTACGTGGACGTGCTGGAAGCGCTGGAAGAACTGGGCATCGACGAAGCGATGGCGGCACAAGTCGGCCTGCGCCTGTTCAAGGTCGCGATGATCTGGCCACTGGAGCCGGAAGGCGTGCGCGAATTCGCGCAAGGCCTGGACGAGATCCTCGTCGTGGAAGAAAAGCGCCAGGTCGTCGAATACCAGCTCAAGGAACAGCTCTATAACTGGCGCGACGACGTGCGGCCGCGCGTGATCGGCAAGTTCGACGAAAAGGGAGAATGGGTCGCGCCGCGCGGCGAATGGCTGCTGCCGCCGAAGGCCGATTTCTCCGTCGCCCAGGTTGCGCGCGTGATCGCCGGCCGCATCACCCGCCTGAACCTCGACGACCGCACGCGCGACCTGATCAAGGCGAGACTGGCGTTCCTTGAAGCGAAGGATGCGGTGCTGATGAAGGCCGTGACGACGCCGTTCCGTCCCGCGTTCTACTGCTCCGGCTGCCCACACAACACGTCGACGAAGGTGCCGGAAGGGTCGTTCGCGCTGGCCGGCATCGGCTGCCACGTGATGGCCACGTCGATCTACCCGGAGATGAACAAGCTCACGACGCACATGGGCGGCGAAGGCGCGCCGTGGATCGGCCAGGCCGCGTTCTCCAAGGTGCCGCACGTGTTCCAGAACCTGGGCGACGGCACCTATTTCCACTCGGGGTATCTCGCCGTGCGCGCCGCCATCGCGGCCAAGGTCAACATCACCTATAAAATCCTGTACAACGACGCCGTCGCGATGACGGGGGGCCAGCCGGTCGACGGCATCACGTCCGTGCCGCTGATCGCGCGCCAGATGGCGGCCGAAGGCGTCCAGCGCATCGCGCTCGTCACCGAAGACCTGTCGCGTTATGAAGACCGTTCCGCCTTGCCGGCGGAAGTGACGCTGTATGACCGCAGCAGGATGGACGACGTGCAGCGCGAACTGCGCGAGATCCCGGGCGTCACTGTGCTGATCTACGACCAGACCTGCGCGGCCGAGAAGCGCCGGCGCCGCAAGAAGGGCGAGTTCCCGGACGTGGCGAAACGCATGGTGATCAATGAAGCGGTGTGCGAAGGATGCGGCGATTGCGGCGTGCAGTCGAATTGTGTGGCTATCCTGCCGAAGGAAACGGAATTCGGCCGCAAGCGCGCCATCGACCAGTCGGCGTGCAACAAGGATTATTCGTGCGCCAAGGGCTTCTGCCCGAGCTTCGCCACGGTCGAAGGGGGCACGCTGAAGAAGAACAAGACCGGCGCCAGCAAGAAGGATGGCGATGATGGCTGGGGTCCGCTGCCGACGCCCGCCCTGCCCTCGATCGCGGCACCGTACAACATCCTGATCAACGGCATCGGCGGCACCGGCGTCATCACCGTCGGTGCGCTGATGGGCATGGCGGCCCACCTCGAAGGCAAGGGCGCGTCCGTGCTGGACATGACGGGCATGAGCCAGAAGAACGGCTCCGTCACGTCGCACGTGAAGATCGCCGAGACGCCCGAGCGCCTGCGCGCGCAGCGCATTGCAACCGGCGAGGCCGACCTCGTGCTGGGCTGCGACATGCTGACGGCCGGCGCCGCCGACGCTATCTCGAAGATGCGTCCGGGCCGCACGATGGTCGTCGTCAACCTGCACGAGCAGCCGACCGGCACCTTCGCCCAGCAGAGAGACTGGGAGTTCCCGGCAGAGCAAGTCCGCTCGCTGATCGTGGAAGCGGTCGGCGGCGAGGCCGGCGCCGATTTCCTCGATGCGACGAAACTGGCAACCGCGCTGATGGGCGACTCGATCGCCGCCAACCTGTTCATGCTGGGCTATGCGTGGCAGAAGGGTCTCGTGCCGCTGTCGGAAGCCTCGCTGCTGCGCGCCATCGAACTGAACGGCGTGGCCGTCGCATCGAACCAGCGCAGCTTCCTGTGGGGCCGCCGCGCCGCCGTCGACCTGAAGCGCGTGGAACGCACCGCGATCCCGGCGCAGCCGGTCCTGATCCAGATGCCGCAAAGCCTCGACAGCGTGATCAAGAAGCGCGTCGAGTTCCTGACCGGTTACCAGGACGCGGCCTACGCGGCGCAGTACGAAACGCTCGTCGCGCGCGTGCGCGAACGCGAGGCGGCGCTCGGGCTGGGCAACAAGCTGTCGATGGCCGTGGCGAAGTCGTATGCAAAGCTGATGGCCTACAAGGACGAGTACGAAGTGGCGCGCCTGTACACGGATGGCCGCTTCGTGGAGCAACTGCAAAGCCAGTTCGACGGCAAGTTCAGCGTGAAATTCAACCTGGCCCCGCCGCTGTTCGCGAAGAAGGATGCCAAGGGCCACCTCGTGAAAGCGGAGTTCGGCTCGTGGATGTGGAGTGCGTTCAAGCTGCTGGCCAAGCTGAAAGGCCTGCGCGGCACGGCGTTCGACGTGTTCGGCTACACGGCCGAGCGCAGGATGGAGCGCGCCCTCGTCACCGAATACCGTGACATGATCGAGGCACTGCTGCCGTCGCTGGATGCAACGAATCACGCCGTCGCCGTCGATCTGGCGGGGCTGCCGGAGCAGATCCGCGGCTTCGGGCACGTCAAGGAACAGGCCGTGGCCGAGTACCGCGTGCGCAAGCAGGAGCTGCTCTCGGGCAGCATCAAGAAACGCGCTGCTTGATCCAACCGACCGTCATCCCCGCGCAAGCGGGAATCCATGCGGCGTTTGCATTGACGCTGCTTCAGAATGGGTTCCCGCTTTCGCGGGACGACGTTCGCAATCTTGACGTTTACGTTAACGTCATATACCGTACAAAGAACCCACAGTTCGCTTCCGTTTTCCAGGGAACACCATGAACGACATCACGCCTGCCGCCAAGCTCGACCTGCCGGAGCACGCCAAGCTGTCCAACAAAGTCCGCTTCGTCACCGCCGCCTCGCTGTTCGACGGCCACGACGCCTCGATCAACATCATGCGCCGCATCCTGCAGACGAACGGCGCCGAAGTCGTGCACCTGGGCCATAACCGCTCGGTCGACGAAGTCGTCACCGCAGCGCTGGCCGAGGACGTGCAAGGCATCGCCATCTCCAGCTACCAGGGCGGCCACGTCGAGTACTTCAAGTACATGATCGACCTGCTGCGCCAGCGCGGCGGTGCCCACATCAAGGTGTTCGGCGGCGGCGGCGGCGTCATCGTCCCGCACGAGATCGAGGAGCTGCACGCGTATGGCGTCACGCGCATCTTTTCGCCGGAAGACGGCCAGCGCATGGGCCTCGTCGGCATGATCCGCTCGATGCTGGAAGCGTGCGACGTCGACCTGTCGAGCTATGCGCCGACCACCCTCGAGCCGCTGCAAACGGGTTCGATCGAGCAGCGCCATCGCCCGCTCGCGCAACTGATCACGGCACTGGAAAACGGCAAAGCGTCCAGCGACCTGCGCAAGCGCATCATGGATACGGCCGAAGGCCTGCATGTGCCCGTGCTGGGCATCACGGGCACGGGCGGCGCCGGCAAATCGTCGCTGACGGATGAACTCATCCGCCGCATCCGCCTCGACCAGGGCGACCGCCTGAACATCGCCGTGATTTCCATCGACCCGTCGCGCCGCAAGTCCGGCGGCGCGCTGCTGGGCGACCGCATCCGCATGAATGCGATCAACCCGTGGAACGGGCAGGCACGCGTGTTCATGCGCTCTCTGGCCACGCGCGAAGCGGGTTCCGAGATTTCGCAGGCGCTGCCGGACGTGATCGCCGCGTGCAAGGTCGCGGGCTTCGATCTCGTCATCGTCGAGACGTCCGGCATCGGCCAGGGCGACGCCGCCATCGTGCCGCACGTGGACGTGTCGATGTACGTGATGACGCCGGAATTCGGCGCCGCGTCGCAGCTCGAGAAGATCGACATGCTGGACTTCGCCGACTTCATCGCCATCAACAAGTTCGACCGCAAGGGCGCCCAGGACGCGCTGCGCGACGTGGCGAAGCAGGTCCAGCGCAACAAGGAATTGTGGAGCACGTCGCCGGACGAGATGCCTGTCTACGGCACGCAGGCGTCGCGCTTCAACGATGACGGCGTCACCGCGCTGTACCTCGGCCTGCTGCCGGCGCTGGCGGAGCTCGGCCTGAAGATAGCCACGCCGAAACTGCCCAAGCCGGCCACCAGATACTCGAGCGGGAAGAACGTGATCGTGCCGCCGGCGCGCTCGCGCTACCTGGCCGAGATCGCGGATACCGTGCGCGGCTACCACCGCAACGTCGGCAAGCAGGTCAAGCTTGCGCGCGAGCGCCAGCAGCTGACGGAAACGAAGCGCATGCTGGCCGCCGCCAACCGTGAGGTGGTCCTCGACGACCTGATCACGGAGCGCGACAACGCGATGGAAGGCGAGGCGAAGAAGCTGCTCGCGTCCTGGCCGCAGTTGCGTGAGACCTACGCGGGCGACGAGCACGTCGTGACAATCCGCGACAAGGAAATCCGCACGAACCTCACCTACACGACGCTGTCCGGCAACAAGGTGCGCAAGGTCGCCCTGCCCCGCTTCGAAGACCACGGCGAGATCCTGCGCTTCCTGATGCTGGAAAACGTGCCGGGCGCCTTCCCGTACACGGCCGGCGTGTTCCCCTTCAAACGCGAGGGCGAGGATCCGACGCGGATGTTCGCCGGCGAAGGCGACGCGTTCCGCACGAACCGGCGCTTCAAACTGGTCTCGCAGGGCATGGACGCGAAGCGCCTGTCGACGGCGTTCGACTCCGTCACCCTGTACGGCGCAGACCCGGCGCTGCGGCCGGACATCTACGGCAAGATCGGCAACTCCGGCGTGTCGATCGCGACGCTGGACGACATGAAGGTGCTGTACGACGGGTTCGACCTGTGCAGCCCGAACACGTCGGTCTCGATGACGATCAACGGCCCCGCCCCGACCATCCTCGCGATGTTCATGAACACCGCGATCGACCAGCAACTGGACAAGTTCGAGCGCGAGAATGGACGCAAGCCCGCGGCCGATGAAATGGCAAAGATCCGCGCGTGGGTGCTGGCGAACGTGCGCGGCACCGTGCAGGCGGACATCCTGAAGGAAGACCAGGGCCAGAACACCTGCATCTTCTCGACGGAATTCTCGCTGAAGGTCATGGGCGACATCCAGGAATACTTCGTCCAGAACCAGGTGCGCAATTTCTACTCGGTGTCGATCTCGGGCTACCACATCGCGGAAGCGGGCGCGAACCCGATCTCCCAGCTGGCCTTCACGCTGTCGAACGGCTTCACCTTTGTCGAAGCCTACCTCGCGCGCGGCATGCACATCGACGACTTCGCGCCGAACCTGTCGTTCTTCTTTTCGAACGGCATGGACCCGGAATACACGGTGCTGGGCCGCGTGGCGCGCCGCATCTGGGCCGTCGCGATGCGCGACAAGTATGGCGCCAACGACCGCTCGCAGAAGCTGAAGTACCACATCCAGACGTCGGGCCGCTCGCTGCACGCGCAGGAGATCGACTTCAACGATATCCGGACGACCTTGCAGGCGCTGATCGCGATCTACGACAACTGCAACTCGCTGCACACGAACGCATACGACGAGGCGATCACGACGCCGACCGACGAATCCGTCCGCCGCGCGCTCGCGATCCAGCTGATCATCAACCGCGAATGGGGCCTGGCCAAGAACGAGAACCCGAACCAGGGCTCGTTCATTCTCGAGGAACTGACGGACCTCGTCGAGGAAGCCGTGCTGCAGGAATTCGAGCGCATCGCCGAGCGCGGGGGCGTGCTCGGTGCGATGGAGACGGGCTACCAACGCGGCAAGATCCAGGAAGAGTCGATGCTGTACGAGCACCGCAAGCACGACGGCAGCCTGCCTATCATCGGCGTCAACACCTTCCGCAATCCGAAGGCGGCGGCAGCACCGGCGACGATCGAACTGGCCCGTTCCACCGACGACGAAAAGCAGTCGCAACTCACGCGCCTGGAAGACTTCCATCGCCGTCATGCGGATGCGGCACCGGCCGCGCTGGCCGCGCTGCAGCAGGCCGCCATCGACAACGAGAACGTGTTTGCCCGCCTAATGGACGCCGTACGCGTCTGCTCGTTGGGCCAGATCACCACGGCATTGTTCGAGGTGGGCGGGCAGTATCGCCGTAACATGTAAGCCTGGGGCTGCGCGGTAAAATTCGGGGTCAGAGCACATTTTTCGGCCCGGCCGAAAATGTGCTCTGACCCCTAAGGAGCCATTCATGCCGATCCAGCCGCAACAACTCGCCGACCTCATGCGCGAAGTCGAACAGGAAGACCCGATCGACTTCGCGGACCTGCCCTTTCCCGAGGACGACTTGCGCGAACTCGTCGCCAGCCACCTGTGCGAGATGGCCGCCTCGATGGAAAACTTCAGTACCGAAGACCGTTTGATGACCCTGCTGGCCGTGTCGGCCAAGCTCGTGCTCGAAAACCTTGTATTGCACGTGCAATTGTTACGTCGCCATGGCTTGCCCGTCGGCGACAACGTCGAAGCCCTGCTGAGCCGCCTGCGCAAGGGCGAAAACGGCCCGGAATCGTAATATAGTCGTCATATTGTCGAGATATGACGTCAAATGTGATTGACTTCCACCACTTTGGTGGGGGGATTTGCAACACGACGGCAAACTTGTGCGTCTTTGTTAGTATTCCTTCAGGTATTATTGTTGAAGAGGAATCCGCACACCATTGCGGTTACGATACATATCTCGAGGAATGCCAGATGCCGCGTCACCCCAACAAGCTGAAACTTACCGCTGCCATCCTGTCCGGCGCGTTCATGGTCGCGGGGCTGTCCGCCTGCGGCCGCTCCACGCAGTCGACCGAGCAGCTGCTGACTGAAGCCAGGCAGTATCAGCAAAAAGGTGACCTGAAGTCGGCAATGATTCAGCTCAAGAATGCGGTCGAAAAGAGCCCGGAAAACGGCGAGGCGCGCATGGAGCTCGGCAATCTCCAACTCAACATGGGCGATTTCCCCTCGGCCGAGAAGGAATTCCGCAAGGCCCGCTCGAATGGGATCGCCGCCGACCGCGTGCTGCCCCAGCTGGCCAGGGCGATGTCGCAGCAAGGCAAGTTCAAGGAAATCCTCGACGAAGTCACGCCGGAAGTGGCCGCCAAATCGGCGCCGTTGCTGACGCTGCGCGGCGACGCCCTGCTGGCCACCGGCAAGCTCGACGAAGCCAAGCAGGCGTTCGAACAAGCCCTGGCGCTGAACGCCAATGCCGGCGACGCCCTGCTCGGCCTGGCGCGCTACGCCGTCGCCAAGCAGGACAAGGACGCGGCCGCGCGTTACATCGACGAGGCCGTGGCCAAGGATCCGAAGAATGCGGATGTCTTCATGGCGCGCGGCTCGCTGCTGCGCACGCAGGGCAAGTCCGACGAGGCGCTCGCCGCCTTCGACCAGGCGCTGGCACTGAATCCGCACCATCGCACGGCGCACATCGAGAAAGCCTACGTCAACATCACCCGCGGCAAGTTCGCGGACGCAAAAGCGGAAATCGACGCGGCCGAGAAGAATGCGCCCGGCAATCTGCTCGTGACCTATACCCGTGCACTGTACGAATTCTCGCAAGGTAAGTATTCGGCTGCCCAGGATGCCCTGCAGCGCGTACTGAAAGTCGCACCCGACCACATGCCCAGCGTGCTACTGGCCGGCGCGTCCGAACTGAACCTCGGCGCCTTGCAACAGGCCGACCAGCACCTGCGCAAATACCTGGAATTCAATCCGGACGACGTGTACGCCCGCAAGCTGCTGGCCCAGGCCCAGCTCAAGAGCGCGCAACCGAACGACGCCGCCGCCACGCTCGCGCCGGCACTGAAGAACGCGGCGGACGATCCGCAGGTACTCGCGCTGGCCGGTGAAACCTATATGCAGGTGCGTGACTTCAACAAGGCCAGCGCCTACCTGGAAAAAGCCGCGACGCTGGCACCGAAGGCGGCCGGCCTGCGTACCTCGCTCGGCCTGTCCAAGCTGGCCCAGGGCGACCAGGCACGCGGCCTGTCCGAACTGCAGAAGGCCACGGAGCTCGACCCGAAGTCGGCGCAGGCGACAATGGCGCTGGTCCAGACGGAAATCAGCCTCAAGCATTACGACAAGGCGCTGGCCGCCATCGACGCGCTCGAAAAGCAACAGCCCGACAATCCGCAAGTGCTGACCCTGCGCGGCGCCGTCAACATGGTCAAGGGCGACGTGCCTGCCGCCCGTGCCGCGCTGGACAAGGCCGTGGCCCTGCAACCGACCTTCATCCCGGCCGTCCAGAACCTGGCACGCCTGGACCTCGTCGAGAAGAAACCCGACGCCGCCAAGCAGCGCTACGAAAAAGTCCTGCAGAAGGAACCGAACAACGTCGACGCGATGCGCGCCCTGGGCGAACTGGCGACGATGCAGAATCATCCCGAAGAAGCGACGTCGTGGTTCGAGAAGGCCAGCAATGTGAAGCCGGAGGCCGTCGGCCCGGCGCTCAACCTCGGCCGGCACTACCTGCGTACAGGACAGGCACAAAAAGCGCTGACGCTGGCACGCAAGGTCCAGACCGCCAACCCGACCAATCCCGAACTGGTGGAACTGCTGGGCCAGGCCCAGATCGCCAACAAGGACACGGCTGGTGCACTGGAAACGTACAGCAAGCTCGTCAACCTGGCCCCGAAATCGGCCGCGCCGCACCTGCGCCTGGCCGGTGTGCACATGCTAATGCAGAACAATAGCGCTGCGGCCGACGACCTGAAGCGCGCCGTCGACCTGCAACCGAACCTGATCGCCGCCCGTCTCGCCCAGGTCGAGCTGGCCGTGCGCATGGGTCACGGGGACGAAGCGCTGGCCATGGCTCGCCAGATCCAGAAGATGGACGACAAGTCGCCCGTCGGCTACGCCACCGAAGGCGACGTGCTGATGTCGCAAAGGAAGCCGGCACAGGCATTGCCCGCCTACGACAAGGCGTTCGCGATCGCCAAGGCGCCGGAAATCCTCATGAAATCCCTGCAGGCCATGACGCTGACCGGCAAGGGCAAGGAAGCACAGGCCCGTGCCGCCCAATTCCTGAAGGACAACCCGAACGACGTCCTGGTCGGCATGTTCGTCGCCGAGAACCATCTGGTTGCCAAGGATTACAAGGCCGCGATCGCACGCCTGGAAGACATCGTCAAGCGCACGCCGAACAATGCTGCCGCGCTGAACAACCTGGCGTATGCTTATCAGCAAGTGAAAGATCCGCGCGCACTTGCAACGGCCGAGCAGGCATATAAACTTGCTGAAAACAACGCCGGCATCATGGACACGCTGGGCTGGCTGCTGGTGGAACAGGGCAATACGGGCCGCGGCCTGCCGCTGCTGCAGAAAGCCAGCACCCTGGCGCCGAAGTCGTCGGAAGTGCGCTACCACCTCGCAGTGGGCCTGAGCAAATCGGGCGACAAGGCGGGCGCGCGCAAGGAGCTCGACAAGCTTCTGGCGGACGATAAATCGTTCGCCCAGGCCGATGAAGCGCGCGCATTGCTAAAGGCTTTGTAAGAAGCTAATATACATTAATAAATAAATAATAATCCACGCCCGGCACTGCCAGGGCGTTGGGCGACCAGAACTCCGTTCGCAGTACGCGAACGTTTTTAAACAATTGGGGAATCCTGCGATGACGACTTTCGACGATTTCAAGGATCCAGAGGGTGGTTCGGCCGCATCCCTATCGGACGCTCATGATTTTGGTGATCGCGATAATATGACGCCCTCGCAATATGAGGATGTTATCGTGAACCACGATTCGTATGGAATCCGGCTTACCGATACTGCGGACGGGCGAAATTCGGCAAGTATGCTGATCAACAAGATGTATGCCTGGCGCGGTTATGCCGGCACCCATCAATTCAGCGACGACCCGAATCGCATTACCCTCACCGCCACCGACAAGGGTGACGTGGTCGGTACGCTCACGATTGGTATCGATTCGCCGATCGGCCTGATGGCGGACCAGATCTTCAAGGAAGAGCTGGACGCGCACCGCAACAAGGGTGCGCGCCTGTGCGAGTTCACGAAGCTGGCGTTCGACCCGTCGGTCCGCTCTAAAACGTCACTGGCCAACCTGTTTCACCTGGCCGTGATCTATGCCCGCGACATCCACCAGTGCACGGATATCGTCATCGAGGTCAATCCGCGCCACCGGCGTTTCTACGAACGCATGCTCGGTTTCCAGCAAGAGGGCCAGCTGAAAATCAATCCGCGCGTCGAGGCACCGGCCTACCTGCTGCGTGTGAATCTGGAATTCGTGACGGAACAGATCCAGAAATACGGTGGCACATTCAGCGCCGATAACAACGTGTCCGAACGTTCGTTTTATCCCTATTTCTTCTCGCCGCGTGAAGAACGAGGCATCATCAACCGCCTCCTGCGCATGGACGAACAACACGCATAAAATGCGCTGTGCGTAGCAGATATCGGTGCTTTCGGCCGTTTTATCGATAAAACCGTTTTTCCTCATCAATGACAAATCCGTTCCGCTATGAACAGGCGTTTTCGCGCAATATCGGCTGGGTAACGCCCGCAGAACAGCAGGCCCTGCGCGGCAAGCGCGTCGCCATTGCCGGCGGCGGCGGGGTCGGCGGGGTACACCTGCTCACCCTCGCGCGCCTGGGCGTGGCGAAGTTTCATATCGCCGACTTCGACACCTTCGACATCGTCAACTTCAACCGCCAGGTCGGCGCCATGATGTCGACGGTCGGCCAGCCCAAGGCCGAAGTCCTGGCCCGCATGGCCAAGGACATCAATCCCGAAATCGACGTCAAGATCTTTCCTGACGGCGTCAACCAGGGCAATCTCGACCAGTTCCTGGACGGCGTCGACCTCTACGTCGACGCACTCGACTTCTTTGCCTTCGACGCCCGCCAGCAGACGTTCGCCGCCTGCGCCCGCCTCGGCATCCCGGCCACGACGGCCGCGCCGCTGGGCATGGGTGCCGCCCTGCTGAATTTCATGCCGGGCCAGATGACGTTCGAAGAATATTTCCAATGGGGCGACCTGCCCGAACTGGACAAGGCCATTCGCTTCGTCGTCGGCCTGGCGCCGGCCGGCCTGCACCGCCCGTACCTCGTCGTGCCGGACGCCGTCAATTTCGCCGAGCGCCGCGGTCCCTCCACGTTCATGGCCTGCCAGCTGTGCGCCGGCATCGTCGCCACCGAGGCGCTGAAGATCCTGCTGGGACGCGGCAAGGTCCTGGCCGCGCCGCACGGCATGCAGTTCGACGCCTATCGCAACAAGCTGGCCCACACCTGGCGCCCGGGCGGCAACGGCAACCCGTTCCACCGCCTGATGATCGCCGTCGCCAAGCGCCAGATGACGCGCGAGCTCGCCGGGAAAGCGGTACAGGCATGAACCAGACCCTCCGCGACATCCTCGACCTGGCGCGCTGGGCGCCGAGCGGCGACAACACGCAGGTGTGGCGTTTCGAAGTGCTCGGTCCCGACCACGTGGCCGTGCACTTCCACGATACCCGCGAGGATACGGTGTACGACTTCCGCGGCCGCCCGAGCCAGATTTCGCACGGCACCCTGCTGGAAACGATGGCGATCGCCGCCACCGCCCACGGGCTGCGCGCCGAGATTACCCGGCGTCCGGACGACCAGGACCACCTGCCCGTATTCGACGTGCGCTTCGTGCCCGATTCCGCTGTGAAGCCGAGTCCGCTGCTGGACGCCATCACGACCCGCAGCGTGCAGCGCCGCGCGATGAGCACGCGCCCCCTGCTGCCCGAGGAAAAACGTGCCCTCGAGGACAGCGTCGGCCCCGGCTACGAAGTGCGCTGGATCGAAGGATTCAGCGGCAAACTGGCCGCGGCGCGCCTGATGTTTTCGAACGCCAAACTGCGCCTGACGATGCCGGAAGCCTACGAGGTACACCGCCGCATCATCCACTGGAACGCACGCCACAGCCCCGACCGCGTGCCCGACCAGGCCCTGGGCGTCGATGCCGCCACCCTGCGCCTGATGAAATGGGCGATGGTCAGCTGGGGCCGCCTGTCGACGATGAACCGCCTGATGGGCACCTGGGCGCCGCGCCTGCAGATGGACCTCGTGCCGGGCCTGCGCTGCGCCGCCCACTTCGTCATCATGGCCAGACACGCGCCGGAAACCGTCGAGGATCACGTCGCCGCCGGCCGCGCCGTGCAGCGTTTCTGGCTCACGCTGACCGACCTGGGCCTGGCGATGCAGCCGGAGATGACGCCCCTGATCTTTTCCGCCTACGTGCAGCATGGCGAGCCGTTCTCGACCGTCGACAAATTGCACGGTTCGGCGCGGCAATTGCAACAACGTCTGCACAAGCTGATCGGCACCGGCAACGGCCATCCGGTCTTCATGGGCCGGCTCGGCGCCGGTACGGCGCCCCAGGCCCGTTCGCTGCGCAAGCCGCTCGAAGAACTGATGAAGTAAACCGGCGGCGCGGGATGTCCGCGCCGCCGGCGCCGTCCGCCTGGCACGTTCCCGCAACCCTCTTTCTATCGATACCCCTATGGAACGTATCAAAATCCTGTTCTTTGCGGAAGCCGTGACGCTCGCCCACGTCGGCCGCCCCATCGCGCTCGCGCAATCCCTCGATCCCGCACGTTTCGACGTGCACGTCGCGTGCGCGGACGGCTACGAATTCTGCTTCAACGGGACGCAGTTCACCCGCTGGACCATCCACAGCATTCCGAGCCAGCAATTCCTCGACGCGCTCGCGGGCGGCAAGCCGGTGTACAGCACGGCGACGCTCACCAGCTACGTCGAAGACGACCTGCGCGTGCTCGACGCGGTCCGTCCCGACATCGTCGTCGGCGATTTCCGCCTGTCGCTCTCGGTCAGTGCACGGCTGCGCCGGATTCCGTACGTGTCGCTGATGAACGCCTACTGGAGCCCGTACGTCGTGCAGCATTACGCCGTGCCGCACATCCCGCTGACGCGCCTGCTGCCGATCCGCATCGCGAATGCGATCTTCCGCATGGCGCGTCCGGTCGCGTTCGCCTCGCATTCCGTGCCGCTGAACCGCGTACGCCGCCAGTACGGCCTGCCGTCGCTGGGTACCGACCTGCGCAAGGTTTATACGGACGCCGACTACAGCATGTATGCCGACGTCCCCGATCTCTTCCCGCCGAAGAGCCTGCCCCAGCAGCATGCCTACATCGGCCCCATCATCTGGGCGCCGCCGCTGGCCAAGCCGGACTGGTGGGATAAATTACCGGAAGATAAGCCGATCGTCTATGTCACGCTCGGCAGTTCCGGCCAGGGCCGCCTCCTGCCGCTCGTGCTGGAAGCGCTGGCGCCGCTGCCGGTGACGGTCATCGCCGCCACGGCCGGCACGATCGACGTGGCCAGTGCGCCGGCGAACGCGTTCGTTGCCCCTTATCTGCCGGGCGACCTGGCGGCCCAGCGCGCCAGCCTCGTCGTCTGCAACGGCGGCAGCCCGACCAGCCAGCAGGCATTGGCCGCCGGCGTGCCGGTGCTGGGCATCGCCAGCAATCTCGACCAGTTCCTGAACATGAGCGGCGTCATCAAGGCCGGTGCCGGCGCCCTGCTGCGCGCCGACCGCTTCCGCGCCAAGAAGCTGACGCGCCAGGTGCGCGCCATGCTCGACGATCCGGCGCTGAGGGCAGGCGCCCGCCGCGTGGCCGACGCCTTCTCCAACTATCCGGCGGCGCAACGCATGACGGCGTTCCTGGAAGGCGTACAGGCATTCCATCGCCATGCACCGACCGCTTACGTGGACATCAATACCGTTGCAACCGAGAATCAAAAAAATGCGTTACCAAGTGCTGCTCAATAACTGTCGAAATTTTTTACAGCAACTATTCCCCCGAATCGGGTAATTTCTTGCATTTCTTCATAAGTCGTTGATTTAGAACAGCAGAACGCTTCCTGGCACGGCATTTGCATTAGGGTTGGTATGAGCCGCATCAACGAGCATGCGGTTCAACCGAACAAACCTAACACGCATCCACTTTTGGAGCCTACATGAAGAATTCGTTCCGCAAACTGATCCCGGTCGCAGCCGCCCTCGGTCTGGTCTTCGCCGCATCGTCGGCACAAGCATTCACCCTGCAAAATGGTGCTGGCGTTACGTACGCAACCAACGTGAACAGCCTGGACTGGAACTCCACCGGCAGTGGCGTTGCCAAAGGCATCGCCAACGGCGTGGCACTGACGCAAGGCAACCCTTTTAACTTCCTGTATCAGGCGAACCTGTCGTCCGTGAACGGCCAGACCACCGGCAACTTCCGCGGCAACCTGGATTCGACCGCGGACGGCGCCCCGAACGACTCGTCGGCTTTCGAATTCACGATCGTGGCAAAGCTGAGCGAATACGTGAAAACGTCGTCGGTCGATCCGGTCAACAAGACGGTCAGCGCAACCTTCGGCCTGAACAACACCGTCGGCGCCAATAAAGTGGCGATTTTCTACGACACCAAAGCCAACGCCTTCACCAGCGCCGGCACCGGTTTCGACGACGGCGTCATGGTCGCCCTGCTGACCGTCGATCCGGCCACCACGCTGTCCACGTTCACCACCAACGTCGTTACCGGCAGCGGCCTGGGCTCGACCAAGATGACCGCCTCGATCATGGAAAGCGGCGACTTCATCGACCAGAACTATCTGAAGGGCCTGACGAACGTCAGCTTCAAGTTCGACTCGAACCTGAACCTGCCGGCACTCGACTCGATGACCAGCTCGTTCCACTCCGGTGCTGGCGGCAACACGGCCCTGTTCCCGGCGTACGGCGTAACGCCGAACGACCTGGTGTTCAAGGTCGACGGCGCGACCGCCGTCGAGAACGGCCGCGTGCCGGAACCGGCAAGCATCATGCTGCTGGGTATGGGCATGCTGGGCCTGGTCGGCGCCAAGCGCCGCCGCGCTCCGAAGGCCTGATTCACACGGGCATCAGCCCCACAAAAACCGCGGCTTCGGCTGCGGTTTTTTATTTTGCGCAACTTTCTTTGTGATATGACTGATTTCCTTTGCGCATTCTTTCCTAAAAACATCTAAAAACTTTACGCAAGGACACATAAAAATCGGAATTTTTTACAGTTGGCCTACCCCGGACGCAAGTTATTAACGTAAGCTTTTGATTTATAAGAAAAATAGAAAACTGGCACGGGGTTTGCATTAAGTGG
Source organism: Massilia cellulosiltytica (assembly GCF_047325105.1). Taxonomy (NCBI): domain Bacteria; kingdom Pseudomonadati; phylum Pseudomonadota; class Betaproteobacteria; order Burkholderiales; family Oxalobacteraceae; genus Massilia; species Massilia cellulosiltytica. The sequence goes on from NZ_CP168562.1 coordinate 6,705,327, forward strand.
GAACAAGCCCGCAGAACGCGGAGCCTATACCGAACAACTTAATAAGCATCCACTTGGAGCCAACATGAAGATTTCGTTCCGCAAATTGATTCCGGTTGCAGCCGCACTCGGTTTCGCATTCGCTGCATCGTCGGCACAAGCATTCACCCTGCAAGACGGTAGCGGCGGTGTCTACGCTACCAACGTGACCAGCCTGGACTGGAACTCGACCGGCAGCGGCGTCGCCAAGGGGATCCCGAGCGCTCAGCAACTGACCGTAGGCAAACAGTTCGACTTCCTCTACCAAGCCAACCTGTCCGCCGTGAACGGCAGCACGACCGCCAATTTCCGCGGCAACCTTGACTCGACCGCGGACGGCGCCGCGAACGACGCCTCGGCTTTCGAATTCACCATCGTCGCAAAGCTGAGCGAATTCGTGAAAACGTCCAGCACGTCGGGCACCACCCTGAACGCCAGCTTTGGCCTGAACAACACCCCGGGCGCGAATAAAGTCGCCATCTACTACGACACCAAAGCCAACGCCTTCACCAGCACCGGCACCGGTTTCGATGATGGCATCATGGTTGCCCTGCTGACCGTGGATCCGAACGTGACGCTGTCGACGTTCACCACCGACAGCGCTACGGGTGTCGGCATCGGCTCGACCAAGCTGAGCGCTTCGATCATGGAATCGGGCGACTTCATCGACCAGAACTACCTGGCTGGCCTGACGAACGTGACCTTCAAGTACGACTCGAACCTGAACCTGCCGGCCGGCGACTCGCTGACCAGCGGCTTCCACCAAGGTGGCGACGCGCTGTTCCCGGACTACAGCGTGACGCCGAGCGACCTGGTGTTCAAGGTCGACGGTGCCTTCTCGGTCGAGAACGGCCGCGTGCCGGAACCGGCAAGCATCATGCTGCTGGGTATGGGCATGCTGGGCCTGGTCGGTGCCAAGCGCCGCCGTGCTCCGAAGGCCTGATCCGGACAGGCATCCGCACCATGTAAAAACCGCGGCCTCGGCCGCGGTTTTTTTATGTCCCGACGGGTCAAGCCGCCTGAGTGTCGCTCTTCCCGCTGAGGAACGCTTTATGAAACAGGTGCCGGGCCAGCAGCGGCGGCGGCATGCGCAGCCAGTTCCCGCGCACGTACAAGGCAAAGCGCGCCGCGCCGCTGGCTGCGTCCGCGCAGCTTGCATGCAGCGGCAGCAGCGCGCGCGCGAACAACCGGTCCATCAGCCACAGCAGGGCCCCGTTTGGTCCCTCGGACGCGACCGCCGCCTGCACGGCCGGCGGGACGACGGTACCGAGCAGGCGCGGACAATAGCGCAGCGCATAGAACAGCGGCCGCCCAAGCTCGAGCTCGCGGGCCCGCGCCGGCAACGTCTCCCAGAACCCGGGCGCCTGGCCGAATTGCGTCAGCAGCCGGTGCAGGTCGACGAGGTCGCGCAGGCCCTTGTCGAATTCGCCGTCGAAGAACAGGTGTACGGCGCTGTGCAGGACCATGTCCGCCGGCGACAACGTGGCCAGGTGCGGCTCGCCCGGGATCGGACGCGCGCTCGCGCGCAGCTTGGCCGGATCCGGGCGTACAGGAGCCGTTTCCGGCAAGATCGCGTGGTGCACGTCGATCGAGTTGCCGCGCCGGGCGTGCTGCATGGGCGGCAACTCGTGCATCCAGTCCCGGTAGTAGCGCTGGTCGTAGGCATCGTGGTGCGTGGTGATCCAGCCATGCATCATGAGCGCCGCCTCGACCTCGGGCAGCCGCGCCTTCGGCACGAGGATGTCGATGTCGGAAAACAGGCGGCCGCGGCCGGCGTCCAGGCCCGCCATCGCGTACGCGGCGCCCTTGAGCAGGATCAGCGGCAATCCCAGCCCGTCGAGCGCCCGGCCGATCTGGCGCACTTCGTAGCGGGCCGCCCTGGCATGTGCGGCGGCGCCCACGCGCGTCCACTCCAGGTGCGCGCGCGGCGCGGCGGGAACGGCATCGAGCAGGCCGGCATCTTCCAGCAGGACGAGCAGGTACGCGTCGAGATTGGCGGCGTCGGCCTGGCGCAGCAGCAGGTCCCAGCCGGCGTCGTCCAGTCCTTGCACGGTGCCCGGATCGCGCAACACGCGTATCAAGAGCGGCATCATGCGTCCCCCAGCACCAGGCGCTCGAACAGCGCCATCGCCTCGGGCAGGCTGCTGTAGCGGAACGTGTAGGCGTCGCTGGCGTCGATCAGCCCGCCGAGGGCCGTAAAGCCGCGCGCCCCCAGCACCTGGTAGTTGAAACAGTTGTCGGCCACCTGCATGAAGGCGCGCGCCTTCGGCAGCGGCTCCAATGCGATGGCGGCACCGGCTTCCCAGCGCGGGAACACGATGCAGGCCGGGCGCGCGGGTTCCAGGGCGCGGGCGATGCTTGCTCCCGGCGCCTTCAGGTGGGCGATCGTCCCCTTGGTCGTTTCTTCCACGGGCCGGCTCAGTATGGCGTCCGGACGGAACGCACGGATGATGTCGATCGACGTATTCTTGAGGCTGACCGGGCGCGGCAGCGGCACGACAACGCCGTCGTCGAGGCGCACGAGCGTCATCTCGTCCGACAGCAGCCGCCAGCCGTGGCCCAGCAGGGCAGCCGTCAGCGTGCTCTTGCCGGAGCCGGGCGGTGCCGGCAGGATGATGGCGCGGCCGTGTTTCTCGAGCACGGCCGCGTGGACGATCAGGTAGCCGTGGGCGCGGTGCGAGACGCACCAGTTCATGGTCCATTCCAGCATCGGATACGCCTGCGCCAGCGGCAGGGGCTGGAACGGCGTGGTGCCGTCGTAGGCGAAATGTACCTGTGACTTGTACCAGCGGCGCAAGCCGCCCGAGCGCCGCAGTTCGAGGTGGAAGTCGACGAAGCCGCCCACAGGCTCGACGGGGTAATCCGCATACATCAGCGCGACGCTGTCGATCAAGGGCGCCACGTCGCTGCGGATGCGGTTTATGAAGGGGCCGGTGCGCAACACGAGGCCGTCACCGGACAGGCGTGCCGCCAGTTCGGCGCGCGACAGCGAACCGACCGTCAGCATGGCTCGATCAGGTCCAGCCCGGCAAGCGCTGCCAGCATCTCGTCGATCAGGGAAACGAGGTCGTCGTCGCCGGCATCGAAGCGGTCGGCCAGGCGGCCGGCCAGCCCAACCGCATCGGTGGGCTCGTCACGCAGGGCGAACAACAGGTCGAGCGCGGCGCCATCCAGCAGGTGGGTATTGCCCGACAAGTCGTTGTACAGCACGGCTTCCCCATCCCATTCCCGGCAGGCCAGCGCCTGGCCAGGCATCAGACGCCACATGCGTTTCGCCGCCTGTCTTCAGTCGTGGATCGAGCAGAGGTAGTTGGCGACCTGCGCATTGTCCCAATACACGCCGGCGGTCGGGCTGTAGCGGCCCGTGGTCTGCAGCTCGCTCCACATCGTCTTCAGGTCGTTCAGGTCGATGAAGTCGATCAGTTTCTGCTCGAGGTTCAGGTAAGCCGCCACGAGGTGCATGCCGACCTTGTTCGTGTCGAACGACTGCGGGTTCAGCATGTCTTCCAGCTTGGCGCAGAAGTATGAGCCCGGCTCGTAGCACTTGCCATTGTCGTATGAGGCAGCCCGTACCGGACAGGCCGTGCCGGGGCTGGCCGCATAAAAGACATCGGTGAACTTGAGGTCGCGCGACACCGGCCAGGCGTGCTGGGGCTGTTTCCAGTAACCGGGCGACAGGCCGCCGCAGGCCGGCGCCTTCGGCCCATAATGACTCGTCGACAAGCCGTCCGACAGCGAGCCCGAAGGCGATCTGCAGACCATCGACGCCATCGCCGATTTGCTTTCCAGCGTCGCGAGTACCCCCGCGCCCATGCCGGCTTTGGCCAGGCGACGGCGTGCCGCGCCCCGTTTGGTCAAGGACGGCGCCGGTTCGATCTTGTCGTTATCTTGATGTTCGGTAGCCACGTGCGTTCCCCAAAATGTTGTCGCTCACTGAGGGCGACCAGTACCTGATCAAGCAAGTTTTACGCCAACGTGGTTCCTGGAAGAAAAACTTACATTAAATCAGGTGCTTATTTTGGCGCCGTACCACCCAGCAACCACTATTGTATGTTGGAACACTGAGTGGTGTAAAAAATATCGACGACTGATGTTATCAGAAGAAGCTTTCCGGGATGACGAGGACGTCGCCCGGACGCATCGGCACGTTGGCCGAGATGTCGCCATCCTTGATCAGGTCGTCCAGGCGGACGTTGAAGCGTTGTTGCTTGCCGTCCACGTTACGGATCAGGCTGGCGCGATTGCCCGCCGCGAATTCGGTGGTGCCGCCGACGGCGATCATCACGTCCATCAGGCTCATGTCGCGGCGATATGGCAGCGCCTGCGGCTTGGTCGCCTGGCCGATCACACGGATCTGTTCGGAGTAATTGCCGATGAAGTTCGTGACGACGACGGTGACGACCGGTTGCTGGATGTACTTGGCCAGGGCTTTTTCGATGTCACGCGCGAGCGCGGTCGACGTCTTGCCGGCGGCCGGCAGGTCCTCGACGAGCGGCGTCGTGATCTTGCCGTCCGGACGGACCGGCACCGACATCGACACTTCCGGGTTGCGCCAGACGATGATGTTGACGGCATCGCCCGGCCCGATCAGATATTGGGAATCGGTCACCTGCGTCTCGATCGGCTGTTGGCCACCACGCGTTGCGCAACCGCCCAGCGCCAGCACGCATGCAGCGGCGAGCACGATCGCCGAATATTTCCCCAGGTTCGCCTTGTACTTGCCCACGTCAGATCCCTTTCGGTAAAGCCATTGTTATAAAGCCATTAACAGATTGGTATTGTATAGCATAGTGCCAAATGAACAGACGCCGCACAATATAAATTGTTCATGGTCATGACGTGCTTGCGGCTTTTCTGCCTATTTTTTTCGCAACAAGTCCCGGACATGGTTCACCGGAATCGCATACGTGATCCCGCTCGGCGCCGAGATCGCCGTCTCCTTCAATCCTTTGACGAACACGGCATTGATCACGCCGAGCACCTTGCCAGTGGCGGGATCGTAGACGGGACTGCCGCTGTTGCCCGGATACGCCGTCCCGTCGAGCTGGAAGATATTGAAGGGTTCGCGTTGCAGTGCGGCGATCTGGCGCGGGTCGAGGCTGCGTGCGCCGAGCGACGGACGGACGATGGGCGTGATCGCCGCGAGCGTCGCCCGGTGCGTGGCTGCATGCAGGCCCAAGGCCATGGCCAACGGAAAACCCGTCAATGCCAGTTCCTGGCCTTCCTGGACCGTATCCGAATCGCCCAGCTCGAGCGCGGGCAGCGGTGTGCCGGACAGGCGCAGGTGGGCCAGGTCGTGTTCGTTGTCACGCGCCACCAGTTCGGCCGGGCGGAAGCGCACGCCTTCTCCGTCCGGCAAGACGATGCCGAGCTGTACCATTTTGCCGTCGGCCGGCGTGGCCGGTACGACGTGGGCATTGGTAATGACGTCCAGGCCGTCCCCGACGACGAAACCGGTACCGTTGAAGACGGTCGACGGGCTGCGGGTCCGCTCGAACGTACCGATACCGACGACCGAGCGTTTGATGACCGGCACGATGGGCCGCAGGTCGGTCGCCATCGACTGGCCAGGCAACACGCCTGCCGCCAGCGCGCCTGCCGCCAGTAACGCCGTCAATCCGCGGCGGCGTGACCAGAATCTATTACGAAACGGCATCAACCGTGCACCCCCTTTTGCAATTTAGACATTACAATAAAGCGTTAGAATTTGAAAAATTGCTGAAACGTAAGTCTACGCGATGCGATCGCTCACCGTCCGCTGTCAGCGTTGAAGGCGTACAACGGTTTAACGATTTTTTATTAAATCCATGCTAATAATTCACGGATATTAAGCAAAAAACCCCACGGTCCTCAGCTTGCTCGGTGGCATTTGCGTTGCAGATGAGGCACTCCCGAATGAGCTCACCATATTTTTCTCGCGTGTAATTGCAATTGCTCGGGGTACAAGCGATCATGCGAGATATTTGATTATTTTTTAGGCCCCTCTTCCCCACGGGTAACGGGTCGTTCATGGCGAGACTGACGAGATGGCAGAGATCACAGCCGTACTTCTAAACTTCCTCAAGGCGATTGGCAAATACCGTTGGCATGCCGTCGTCATCACCTGGGTTGTCGCATTGATCGGCTGGGCGGTGGTATTGCGCCTGCCCAATCAGTACGAAGCGTCGGCACGCGTGTATGTCGACACGCAAAGTATTCTGAAGCCACTGCTTTCGAATATGACGACCGTGCCCAACCTGGAGCAACAGGTCACGTTCATGCGCCGCACGCTGATCAGCCGCCCGAACGTCGAGCGCTTGATGCGCATGGTCGACCTCGACGTCAAGGCCAAGGACAGCAAGGAACACGACAAGATCGTCGATGAACTGATATCGCAGATCAAGATCACCGGCACGGAGCGCGACGACATTTATACGCTGACGTATATGTCCGACAATCCGAAACTGGGCAAGGACGTCGTGTCGTCCCTGCTCACGATCTTCGTCGAGGGCAGCTTCAGCGGCAAGAAACAGGACTCCGAAAAGGCGGTCCAGTTCATCGACGACCAGATCAAGACGTACGAGGAAAAACTGGCCGCGGCCGAAAACTCGCTGAAAGAGTTCAAGCTCAAGAACCTCGGCATGCTGCCGGGTGGCGGCAGTGGTACCGGCGACTTCGGCGGACAGCTGCAAACGGCGACCGACCAGCTGAGCCAGGCCCGGCTGGAACTGGCCGAAGCGGAACAGGCGCGCAATGCGATCCGCCGCCAGATCGACGGCGAACCGGCCAAGCCGGGCACCGTGACGGTCGACCCGGCCCTCGTGGATCCGGAACTGGAATCGCGCATCGCACTGGCCCAGAAGAACCTGGACAACCTGCGCCTGCAATACACGGAACAGCATCCGGACGTGATCGCCAACCGCCGCCTGCTCGATCAGCTGATGGCGCAGAAGGCCGATCTCGCCAAGAACAAGAAGCGCAGCCTCGACCCGGGCGCCAGCTACAGCCCGATGCTGCAGCAGCTGAACGTGTCGCTGTCGCAGGCCGAGGCCCGCGTGGCGTCGATGCGCGCCCGCGTCGCGGAATACGAGAATCGCGTGGCACGCCTGCGTAACCAGAGCACGACGGCGCCGGAAATCGAAGCGCAGTTCGCCCAGCTGAACCGCGACTACAACGTCAACCGCGAAAACTACCAGAAGCTGGTCGAACGCCGCGAGTCGGCGCGCCTGTCGGGCGACCTGTCGTCCGCCACCGACATGCTGCAGTTCCGCGTGATCGATCCGCCGACCGTGCCGAACCATCCGAGCGGCCCGAACCGCCTGCGCCTGTTCTCGCTGGTGTTCGTCGGCGCCCTCGTCGCCGGCCTGGCCGTCGCGTTCCTGATGAGCCAACTGCGTCCGACCTTCCTGAGCCAGAGCACGCTGCGCGACGTGACCGGCCTGCCGGTGCTGGGTTCGATCGGCATGAACTGGACGCCGGAACAGACCGTCAAGCGCAAGCGCCGCCTCGTCGCTCTCGCGAGCTCGGTCCTGCTGCTGTTCGGCGCCTATGGCGTCGGGATGGCTGCCATCCTGGTCCGTCCCACGCTTTAAGATTAAGGAGTACACCGTGAGCATCATCGAAAAAGCGGCCAGCCGGATCGACCTGCAGCGCAACACGCCCGCCGTCGCCAAGACGCCGGAAACGGCCACCGTCGACGTCGTCGAGGCGGACGCGCCTGTCGTAGCGCCCACTGTGCCGGCGCACGCAGCACCGGCAGCAGAAGCCGCCGCGGCCCAGGCAAGCGCAGCCGCCGCCGAAGCGCCTCCGGCGCAAAAATTCTCGACCCGCCGCGTGGAACTGGACCTGAACCGCATGCGCGACCTGGGCATGGTCACCGCCGCCGGCGGCCGCACGCGCCTGCTGGAAGACTTCCGCGTCATCAAGCGTCCGCTGCTGCAGCGCGCCTTCGCCGAACGGGCGGAAGGCGAGAAGCCCGGCAACCTGATCATGGTGACGAGCTCGCTGCCGGGCGAAGGCAAGACCTATTGCGCGATCAACCTGGCGATGAGCATCGCGATGGAACTCGACCATACGGTGCTGCTCGTCGACGCCGACGTCGCGCGCCCGTCGGTGCTGCGCTCGCTCGGCCTGCCCGCGCACCGCGGCCTGATGGACATCCTGCTGGACGACAAGATCGACATGGCCGACGTCATGCTGCGCACCAACGTCGACACGCTGTCGATCCTGCCGGCCGGCACCAGCACCCCGCGCGCGACCGAGTTGCTGGCCAGCTCGTCCATGAGCTCGCTGGTGGACGAGATCGCCCACCGCTATCCGGACCGCATCGTGATCTTCGACTCGCCGCCACTGCTGCTGACGAGCGAATCGCGCGTGCTGGCCTCGCACATGGGCCAGATCGTCATGGTGGTCGAAGCCCAGACGACGACCCAGCATGCGGTCAAGGAAGCGCTGCACCAGCTGGAAGGCTATCAAAACGTCAATCTCATCTATAACAAGACCAGGGAGTTCCCCGGCATCGAAGAAACGTATGACTATCACTACGGCTAATTTGTCCGTCCACCGGCCGGTCAAATGGCCGCGCAGCGCCGCCCTCCGGCTCACGCCGCTTGCAGTGGCGGCACTGTTGCTGTCGAACCAGGCGTGGGCACAATGGCGGGTCATCCCCACGATCCAGTTGCGCGAAACGTATTCCGACAACGCGAGCAACCAGGCGGACGATCAGGCCCACGGCAGCTTCATCAGCGAAGCGGCGCCCAGCCTGAGCATCACCGGCACCGGTCCGCGCCTGAAGGTCGCGGCGAGCGCGGAATGGCGCAAGTTCGCCTATAGCAACGACGACATCGGCAACACGCGCAACAGCGACCGCCGCTACCAGGCCGTGGCCAACGCCATCGCCGTCAGGGACTGGCTGTATGTGGACACCAGCGCGAGCGGTTCGCGCCAGGCCGTGTCGGCGTTCGGCCCGCTGCCGAACAATTCGTACACGGCCAACAACGGCACGGACATCCGCACCTGGAGCATCAGCCCTTACGTGCGCCACCAGTTCGGCACGACGGCCACCCTCAACGCCCGCTACCAGCGCGATTCGGTCGAAGGCGGCACCGGCAGCGGTTTCGGCAACAGCCTGGCCAGCACGGGTGCGTTCGACGTGGCCAGCGGTCCGGCATTCCCCGACCTCGGCTGGAACGTGCATTATTCGCACCAGGACATGAGCGCCCAGCGCACGGGCAAGACGACGAACGAGAACAGCCTCGCCGGCCTGCAGTACCGCGCCACGTCGCACCTGAGCCTGACCTCCAGCGTCGGCTACGACAAGTACGAATACAGTGCGCTCTCCGAAAAGACGAGCGGCCGCAGCTGGTCCGCCGGTTTCATCTGGCAACCGTCGACCCGCACCCGCATCGCGGCCACGGTCGGCCACCGTTACTTCGGCAACACGGGTTCGCTCGACGCCAGCTACCGCACGCCGCACACCGTGTGGACGGTGACCTATGCCGACATCGTCACGACGTCGCGCCAGCAATTCCTGCTGCCGGCCGCGGTCGATACGGCCGCCATGCTGGACCAGATGCTCGTCAGCCGCTATCCCGATCCGGTGCAGCGCCAGCAGATCGTGCAGGCCTATATCGCGCAAGCGGGCCTGCCGCCCACGCTGCCCAGCGCCATCCCCTACCTGAGCAACCGCTACATGCGCAACAAGCGCCTGCAGGGCGGCGCCACGCTCCGCGGGGCGCGTAGCACGCTGCTGTTCACCGTGTTCAAGGAACGCATGAACGCCCTGTCGCTGCAGCAGGAAGACAGCACCCTGCTGCCATCGCAGCTGAGCTCCCTGAACGAGGACACGGACCAGAAAGGCGCCAGCGCGAGTGCCGACTACAAGCTGTCCTCGCGCACGTCGGCCCACGCGAGCCTGTACGGCGTGAACGTCAAGTCGCTGCGCACCGGCGTCACCAACGACGTCCGCCAGCTGAGCATGGGACTGAGCAGCCGCTTCGACACCAAGACCACCGGATCGCTCGACCTGCGCCACTCGAAAGGCCGCGCCGGCGTATTCGACAACCGCGACTACCACGAGAACGCGATCGTGGCGACGCTTACCGTCCAGTATTGAGCCCGCGGAGGCATACGATGTACGAGTCTTTTTACGGATTATCCGCCAAACCTTTCCAGCTGCGCCCGGACCCGCATTTCTTCTTCGGCAGCAAAGGCCACAAGCGCGCCATGGCCTACCTCGAGTACGGCCTGTCGCAGGGCGAGGGCTTCATCGTCATCACCGGTGAAGTCGGCGCGGGCAAGACCACGCTCGTGCGCAACCTGTTCAACCGGCTGCCCTCCGACCAGATCGTGGCCGCCCACATCGTCAACACGCACCTCGATCCGGACGACACCCTGCGCATGGTCGTCTCGGCCTTCGGCCTGCCGTACGAGGGCGCCAGCAAGACGGACCTGCTCACGCGCCTGGAAAAATTCCTGTGCGACGTCGACCACCAGGGCAAGCGCGCCCTGCTCGTGATCGACGAAGCCCAGAACCTGTCCGCGCGCACGGTCGAAGAGCTGCGCATGCTGTCGAACTTCCAGACCGACGACAAGTCGCTGCTGCAGACCTTCCTGCTCGGCCAGCCCGAATTCCGCACCACCCTGCACAGCCCCGGCATGCAGCAGCTGCGCCAGCGCGTGATCGCCAGTTACCACCTGGGCCCGATGGATGCGCAGGAAACCCGCGCCTACGTCGAGCACCGCCTGGCCACCGTCGGCTGGAAGAGCGACCCGGCGTTCGACGACGGCGCGCACGACGCGATCTATGCCTACAGCGGCGGCATCCCGCGCAAGGTCAACACGCTGATGGACCGCGTGCTGCTGATGGGCTTCCTGGAAGAGATGCACGCGTTCGGCGAGCAGGACATCAATACCGTCGTCAAGGACATCAGCGAAGAATTCCAGGTGCCCGACCCGGTCGGCACGCCGGCACCGGACACGCTGCCGGGCCACCTGTCCGATGACGATGGGGACGCGGACTACAAGACCGGCCTGCGCACCATCGACCAGCGCATCGGCGAGCGCCGCGTCAGCAGCGTCGAAGTGCTCGACGAACGCATGATGCGCCTGGAGAAATCGATCGTTTCCGTGCTGTCGATCCTGAAGAAGATCGTCGCCACGCCCCACGGGGCGGTAACCCACCCTATGGATAATCAAGAATGAACATGGTCGAACTCGCCCCGCGGCCCGTGCCGGCCCCGGGGCAACGCATCCGCAATGCGATGACCTGCGACGTCGAGGATTACTTCCAGGTCTCGGCATTCGCCCCCTACATCGATCGCGCCAGCTGGCCGACGCGCGAATGCCGCGTCGAAGCCAACATGGATCGCATCCTTGGACTGTTCGAACGCCACGGCGTGCGCGCCACCTTCTTCACGCTGGGCTGGATCGCCGAACGCTATCCGCAGGTGGTGAAACGCATCGTCGCCGCCGGCCACGAACTGGCCAGCCACGGCTACGGTCACCTGCGCGCCTCGGACCAGACCCGCGCCGAATTCGCCAACGACATCCGCTCCGCCAAGGCGCTGCTGGAAGACATCGGCGGGCAGGCCGTGCTGGGCTACCGCGCGCCCAGCTTCTCGATCGGCCGCGACAACCTGTGGGCGCTCGACGAGCTGCTCGACGCCGGCTACCGCTACAGCTCCAGCATCTACCCGGTCGTGCACGACCACTACGGCATGCCGGAAGCGCCGCGCTTCGCGTTCTACCCGAACGGCACCGACGGCCTGCTGGAAATCCCGATCACGACCGTGCAGATGATGGGCCGTAACCTGCCGGCCGGCGGCGGCGGCTATTTCCGCCTGCTGCCGTACGCGCTGTCGCGCTGGATGATGGCCAAGGTCAACCGCGAGGATGGCCAGCCCGCCCTGTTCTACTTCCACCCGTGGGAAGTGGACCCCGGCCAGCCGCGTCCCGAAGGCCTCGGCGCCAAGGCGCGCTTCCGCCACTACATCAACATCGACCGGATGGAACGCCGCATCGAATCCCTCGCGCGCGACTTCGCGTGGGACCGCATGGACAACATCTTCCTGAACCGCCCATGAACTCGATCATCGAAGCCGCACAGGCCAAACGGGCCGCGCCCGTCATGGCCACTTCTCCCATGACGCTGCACCTGCTGCAACCGCACGAATATCCCCGCTGGGACGCATTCGTGCGCGCCTGCCCGGACGCCACCTTCTTCCACCTGTCCGGCTGGCAGAAGGTCATCGAAGGCTCGTTCGGCATCAAGACCTGGTTTTATTACGTGCAGCAGGACGGCCAGATCCTCGGCGTCCTCCCCCTCGCGGAAATCAGGAGCCGCCTGTTCGGCCACTCGCTGGGCGCGATGCCGTTCTGCGTGTACGGCGGCCCGGCCGCCACGACCGATGCGGCGCGCGCCATGCTCGACCAGGCCGCGCACGAACTCGCACAGAAGCTCGGCGTCGGCCATCTGGAATACCGCGGCATGCAGCGCTTCCACCCGGACGACGCCAGCTGGCACACGAAGGAGTTGTACGTCACGTTCCGCAAGGAGATCACGGGCGACGACGAGGCCAACCTGAACGCCATCCCGCGCAAGCAGCGCGCGATGGTCCGCAAGGGCATCAAGCTGGGCCTGCGCGGTGAAGTCGACGACAACGTCGACCGCATGTTCGAAGCCTACGCCCGCAGCGTGCACCGCCTGGGCACGCCGGTGTTCCCGAAAAAATACTTCGCCATGCTGCAGGAAGTCTTCGGCGACGAGTGCGAAGTGCGCACCATCGTCACGGAAGACAACCGCCTCGTGGCCGCCGTGCTGTCGTTCTACTGGCGCGACGAAGTCGTGCCCTATTACGGCGGCGGCATGGACCTCGCGCGCGAAGTGGCCGGCAACGACTTCATGTACTGGAACCTGATGCAGGCAGCAAGCGCGCGCGGCTGCCGGCTGTTCGACTTCGGCCGCAGCAAGCTGGGCACCGGCGCCTACGACTTCAAGAAGAACTGGGGCTTCACGGCGCAGCACCTGCCGTACGAGTACAAGCTGTACGGCGCGACCGCGCTGCCGGACAACAATCCGCTGAACCCGAAATACCAGCTGTTCATCAAGATGTGGAAGAAGCTGCCGCTGCCGGTGGCGAATTTCATGGGCCCCTACATCGTCCGTAACCTGGGATAAGCGATGGAAGACCTGCTGCTGCTGATCCACCGGATCCCGTATCCGCCCAACAAGGGCGACAAGATCCGCTCGTACCACCTGCTCAAGCACCTGGCCCGGCACTACCGCGTGCACCTGGCCACGTTCGTGGACGACCCCGACGACTGGCAGTACGTGCCGCATGTCGAGGCGCTGTGCGCCAGCAGCCATTTCGCCGGCATGAAGCCCATGCTGGCGCGCGTGCGCAGCCTGCAGGCCCTGCTGAAGAACCGCTCGCTGTCGCTCGAGTACTACCGCGACGCCTCGCTTGCGCGCTGGGTCGACGCCACCGTGGCGAAACACAAGATCGAGCGCGTGCTCGTGTTCTCGTCGGCGATGGCGCAGTACGCCGACCCGTACCGCTCGGCGCGCCGCGTCGTCGACTTCTGCGACGTCGACTCGGACAAGTGGAGACAGTACGCCGAACAGAAATCGTGGCCGATGAACTGGCTGTACCGCTACGAGGCGCGCCAGCTGCTGGCATACGAACGTCGCGTGGCGCGCGACTACGACGCGTCGCTGTTCGTCTCGGCGCCGGAGGCGGATCTGTTCCGCCAGCTGGCGCCGGAAAGCAGGGCCAAGATCGGCCACTTCAGCAACGGCGTCGACACCGACTACTTCTCGCCCGAGCACCCGCATGCGAATCCGTATGCGCCGGACGAGCGCGCCCTCGTGTTCACGGGTGCGATGGATTACTGGCCGAACGTGGATGCCGTGCAGTGGTTCGCGGCCGACGTCTTCCCGCGACTGCGCGAGCGCTTCGGCGACGTGAAGTTCTACATCGTCGGCTCGCGCCCGGCGCCGGCCGTGCAGGAACTGGCCAGGCTGCCGGGCGTCGTCGTGACGGGCACCGTGCCCGACGTACGGCCTTACATCGCGCATGCCGCCGTGTCGGTGGCACCGCTGCGGATCGCGCGCGGCATCCAGAACAAGGTGCTGGAAGCGATGGCGATGGCGACGCCGGTCGTCGTGTCGCCGCAGGCGCTGGAAGGCATCGACGCCGTGCCGGGCAGCGAACTGGTACTGGCCGAGGATGCCGGCGCCTTCGTCGACGCCGTGAGCACGCTGCTGGCCGGCCAGGACAGCGCGGCCGCCGCGATCGGCGCCGCCGCCCGCGCCAAGGTCCAGCGCCGCTACAGCTGGTCCAGCAACCTGGCCTGTATTGGGGAGAGTCTCGAATGTTCCTGAAACCGCCGCCCGGCGTGATCAACGCCACTTCCGCTCCCATCTCGCGCCAGGGCACGGCGCTGATCGTGCTGGCCCTGCTCGCGCCGTTCCTGCTGTACCTGGGCACCGTGCGCTCGATCGTCTCGGTGTGGAACAGTTCCGAAACCTTCGCCCACGGCTACGTGATCCTGCCGATCAGCCTGTGGCTCATCTGGCGCCGGCGCGAGAATTTCAGCCTGTACCCGCCGCAGCCCTGGCCGCCCGCGCTGCTCCTGCTGGGCGTCCTCGGCGCCGGCTGGCTCGCGGCCCAGCTGGGCGAGGTGCAGGTCGTGTCGCAATACTCGTTCGTCGCGATGTTCCCCGTCGCCGCGCTGGCGCTGTTCGGCCCGCGCCTGGCCGGCTCGCTCGCCTTCCCCCTGCTGTTCCTGCTGTTCGCGGTGCCGTTCGGCGAAATCTTCGTGGCACCGCTGATCCAGTTCACGGCCGACTTCACGGTGTGGGCCGTGCGCGCCACCGGCATCCCCGTGCTGCGCAGCGGCACCCGCTTCGAACTGCCGACCGGCAGCTGGTCCGTGGTGGAAGCCTGCAGCGGCGTGCGCTACCTGATTTCCTCGATCACGCTGGGCTGCCTGTACGCCTACCTGACCTACCGGTCCATGCTCCGGCGCGCGCTGTTCATCGGCCTGTCGGTCATCGTCCCCATCATCGCCAACGGCCTGCGCGCCTACATGATCGTGATGATCGGCCACCTCTCCGGCATGGAGCTGGCGACCGGCGTCGACCACATCATCTACGGCTGGCTGTTCTTCGGTCTCGTCATGTTCGTCATGTTCTGGATCGGCAGCTTCTGGCGCGAAGATACCGTCGCCGCGCCGGCTTCCGCCTCCGCGACTGCGGCCACGTCCGCATCCGCGCCGCGCGCCGCCGGCACGCCACGCCGCCTGCCGGCGATGGTGATCGGCGTGCTGCTCGTGTGCGCGTTCTGGCCCGCGCTGGCGCTGGTGGGCGAGCGCGCCAACCACAATCCGGCCCCCGTACGCCTGGCCGACGTCGCCGTGACGGCGCCGGCCGCGGCCGACTTCGCGGACTGGAAGCCCTTCTACATGGAACCGGATGCGCGCTTCCACCGCGCCTACCAGGCCGGCGGCGTGCCCGTCAGCCTGACCGTCCTGTACTACCGCAACCAGAACCCGGACAAGAGCCTGATCAGCTCCATGAACCGCCTGAACGGCTACGAGGATGCCTGGCACGAGGTCGAAGGCACGTCGCGTGCCGAGACCGTCGCCGGCACGCCGGTCACGCTGCACGAAGGCATCCTGCGCACGCCGCAGAGCGCGATCATGGTCTGGTCCTTCAAATGGGTCGGCGGTCATTACACCGGCAACGACGCCGTCGGCAAGCTGTGGCAGGCCGCGAACAAGGCGCTGCTGCGCGGCGACGACGGCGCCGCCGTGATGCTCGCCGTCCCGTACGACAACGACAAGGAACGGGCGCGCGCCGCGCTGCACCGCTTCCTGGCCGAACAGGGCCCGGCACTGGACCAGGCGCTGAACGCGACCCGCACCCGCCAATAACACAACGCGACAACCAGAACGGAAAACGACCATGCGTGTACTGCACGTCCTCGACCACTCGATCCCGCTGCACAGCGGCTATACCTTCCGCACCCGTTCGATCCTGCGCGAACAACGCGCGCTCGGCTGGGAAACCTTCCACGTCACCGGCGCCAAGCAGAATTCCGGCGACATGCTGGAAGAAACCGTCGACGGCCTGCACTTCTACCGCACGCCGGAATCGAAGGGCGCGCTGGCGAAGATGCCCGTGCTGAACCAGGTGAACGTGATCGACGGCCTGGCCAAGCGCCTGGCCGAGATCATCCCGCTCGTGAAACCGGACGTCCTGCACGCGCACTCGCCGTCGCTGAACGCGATCGCCGCGCTGCGCGCCGGCAAGCGCTTCAACATCCCCGTCGTGTACGAAGTGCGCGCGTTCTGGGAAGACGCCGCCGTCGACCACGGCACCAGCACGGAGAACGGCCTGCGCTACCGCCTCACGCGCGCGCTCGAGACCTATGCGCTGAAGCAGGCCGACGCCGTCACCACGATCTGCGAAGGCCTGCGCAAGGATATCGTCGCGCGCGGCGTCCCGGCCGACAAGGTCACGGTGATCCCGAACGCGGTCGACATCGAAAAATTCTCGATGGGCGGCACGCCCGACTTCGGACTGAAGGAACAACTGGGCCTCGCCGGCTCGCGCCTGATCGGCTTCATCGGCTCGTTCTACGCGTACGAAGGCCTGGACGTGCTGCTGCGCGCCGTGCCGACGCTCGTGGCGCGCATGCCGGACCTGCGCGTGCTGCTCGTCGGCGGCGGCCCGCAGGACGCGCAATTGCGCCAGATGGCGAAAGACCTGAACATCGCCGACAAAATCGTGTTCACGGGCCGCGTGCCGCACGACCAGGTCAACAAGTACTACGACCTGCTCGACGTGCTCGTGTACCCGCGCCTGTCGATGCGCCTGACGGACCTCGTCACGCCGCTCAAGCCGCTGGAAGCGATGGCGCAGGGCCGCATCCTGGCCGCATCCGACGTCGGCGGCCACCTGGAACTGATCGCCGACGGCAAGACCGGCGTGCTGTTCCGCGCCGACGATCCGGACTCGCTGGCCGACAAGGTCGGCGCGCTGCTCGCCGCGCAGGAGACGTGGCCGCAGCTGCGCCAGGCCGGCCGCCACTACGTCGAGACGGAACGCAACTGGAAGGTCAGCGTGGGCCGCTATCCGGCCATCTACGGCCGATTGACGCAGAAGGCGCTGGCGGCATGATGGAACTGCGACGATGAATGCACCTGCTCCTGCACTCACCCCGGCCGGCGTCGACACCCGGCCGCTGGTCGTGCACCTCGTGTATTCGCTCGGCGTGGGCGGCCTGGAGACGCTGCTCGTCGACTGCATCAACCGCATGCCGGCATGGCGCCACGCCGTCGTCTGCCTGACGACCTATACGTCGTTCGCCGACCGCATCGCCCGCCGCGACGTCGAGCTGCACGCGCTCGGCAAGCCGCCGGGCCTCGGCCTCGGCACGCACCTGACGTTCTGGCGCCTGATGCGGCGCCTGCGCCCCACCGTGCTGCACACGTACAACCTGGCTGCGCTGGAATACGCGTTCACGGCGACGCTGGCCGGCGTCCCCGTGCGCATCCACGCGGAACACGGCCGCGACGCGAGCGATCCGCACGGCCTGAACCCGAAGCACAACTTCCTGCGCCGCCGCCTTGTGCCGTTCGTCGACCGCTTCATTCCCGTCTCGGAAGACCTCAACCGCTGGCTCGGCGACGTCGTGCGCATCCCCACCGCGAAGACGCTGTTCATCAA
This sequence comes from Massilia cellulosiltytica, assembly GCF_047325105.1. NCBI lineage: Bacteria > Pseudomonadati > Pseudomonadota > Betaproteobacteria > Burkholderiales > Oxalobacteraceae > Massilia > Massilia cellulosiltytica. Next base: position 6,723,058 of record NZ_CP168562.1, read on the forward strand.
GAACGGCGTCGACACGGACAAATATGCGCCCGGCGGCACGCCCGCGGCGGACGCGCCCTTCGATGCGGACGACATCGTGATCGGCACCGTGGCCCGCGTGCAGGACGTCAAGAACCACCGCGCCCTCGTCGACGCGTTCGCGCGGCTGCGCAATCAGCTGCCTCGACTCGCGCCGCGCCTGAAGCTGGCGATCGTCGGCGACGGCCCGCTGCTGCCGGCCGTGCGCGAACAGGTCGCGCAGCTCGGTCTCGACGGCGCCGTGTGGCTGCCCGGCGCACGCGCCGACATCGCCGCGGTGCTGCACACGTTCTCGATCTTCGCCCTGCCCTCGCTGGCGGAAGGCACGCCCGTCTCGATGCTGGAAGCGATGGCATGCGGCCTGCCCGTCGTCGCCTCGCGCGTCGGCGGCATTCCGGAAGTCGTCGACGAAGGGGTGCAGGGCCTGCTGGTGCCGGTCGGCGACGTCGACGCATTGGCGGCCGCGCTGGCGCGCTACGCGCAGGATGCCGGCCTGCGTACCACCCACGGCGTTGCTGCCCGCGCGCGCGTGGAAGACCGTTTCAGCCTGCGCGCCATGGTGGCCGCGTACGGCGCGCTGTACGACGGACTTTGCCGAAACAAGGCACACTGACGCGTTACCGTTTCACCCAACACAAGCAAGAAAGCCAACATCATGTGCGGAATAGTCGGAATCTTTGACACCCAGGGCAACCGGGAGATCGACCGCGAAGCGCTGCGGCGCATGAACGAAAGCCAGCACCATCGCGGTCCCGACGAAGGCGAGCTGTATCTGGAAAAAGCCCTGGGCATGGGCCACCGTCGCCTGTCCGTGATCGACGTGGCCACGGGCCAGCAGCCGTTCCTGAACGCCGCGCGCGACGTGGCCCTCGTGTTCAACGGCGAAATCTACAACTACCGGCTGCTCCGCGACGAACTGGTCGCGCTGGGCCACGTGTTCCGCACGAAGTCGGACACGGAAGTCGTCATGAACGCCTGGATCGCGTGGGGCGAGGACTGCGTGCGCCGGCTGCGCGGCATGTTCGCGTTCGGCGTATGGGACCGCAGGAAGCAGACGCTGTTCCTCGCGCGCGACCACGTGGGCGTGAAGCCGATGTTCTATTCGCTGCTGCCCAGCGGCCTGTTCGTGTTCGGCTCGGAACTGAAGTCGATCATGACCTTCCCCGAACTGTCGCGCAAGCTGAACCCATGCGCCGTCGAGGATTACTTCGCCTACGGCTACGTGCCGGAGCCGAACACGATCTTCCACAACGCCTATAAACTCAGCCCCGGCCACTCGATCCTGCTGAAGGTCGGCGACCGTGCCGTGCAGCCGAAGCGCTGGTGGGACCTGTCGTTCAACGTCGCGCCGGCGCGGCCGGAAGCGGACGTCGAGGCGGAGCTGATCGAGCGCGTGCGCGAAGCGGTGAAGAGCCAGATGGAAGCGGAGGTGCCGCTGGGCGCCTTCCTGTCCGGCGGCGTCGATTCCAGCGCCGTCGTCGCGATGATGGCGGGCGAGCGTGACGGCACGGTCAGCGAGGGCGTGACGACATGCTCGATCGGCTTCGACGATCCGGAATTCGACGAGACCCAGTACGCGATGCAGGTGGCGCAGCGCTACCGCACGCACCACCACGCGCAGATCGTCGACAAGAACGACTACGGCCTGATCGACACGCTGGCGCATTTGTACGACGAGCCGTTCGCCGACAGTTCCGCGATCCCGACCTACCGCGTGTGCCAGCTGGCGCGCCGCCACGTGACGGTGGCGCTGTCGGGCGACGGCGGCGACGAGAACTTCGCCGGCTACCGCCGCTACCGCTTCGCGATGGCCGAGCACAGCGTGCGCTCGAAGGTGCCGGAAGCGATCAGGAAGCCGCTGTTCGGCACCCTGGGTAGTTTGTACCCGAAGGCCGATTGGGCACCACGCGTGTTCCGCGCCAAGACGACGTTCGAGTCCATTGCGCGCGACCTGGTGGAGGGCTACTTCCACGGTGTGTCGCGCCTGCCGGACCGCCAGCGCGACCTGCTGTTCTCGGATACGTTCCGGAGCGACCTGCAAGGCTACCGCGCGATCGACGTGATGCGCGCGCATGCCAAGGAGGCGCCGACCGACGATCCGCTGTCGCTGATCCAGTACCTCGACTTCAAGACCTGGCTGCCGGGCGACATCCTGACGAAGGTCGACCGCGCCAGCATGGCCCACTCGCTGGAAGTGCGCGTGCCGCTGCTCGACCACGAATTCTGCGAATACGCGGCGACGCTGCCCCCGAGCCTGAAACTGCGCGGCGGCGAGGGCAAGTACATCCTGAAAAAATCGCTGGAACCACACCTGCCGCACGACATCATGTACCGCGCCAAGAAGGGCTTCTCGATCCCGCTGGCGGCCTGGCTGCGCGGCCCGCTGCGCGACGCCGTGCGCGAGGCAGTGCTGGGCGCGCGCCTGGTCGATACCGGCATCTTCAACCGGCGCTACCTGGAAAAGCTGGTGGCCGAGCACCACGCCGGCACGGCCGATCACAGCGTGGCGTTGTGGTCGCTGATGATGTTCGACGCGTTCCTGCGGGTCAGCGCCGGAGCATGAGGACGCAACATGCGTGACATCATCCTTCTCATGGCGATGCTGGCCAGCATCCCGTTCGCGCTCAAGCGCCCCATCGTGGGCGTGCTGGTGTATGCAGTCTTCAGCCTGATGAATCCGCACAGGCTGACCTTTGGCTTCGCCAGTTTCTTCCCGTTCGCGATGATCATGGCGGCGGTCACACTGCTGTCCGCCCTGTTTTCGAAAGAACAGAAAAAGCTCCCGTTCACGCCGGTCGTCGTCCAGCTGATGATCGTGATCTTCTGGGTCACGCTGACGGCGGTGTTCGCGCTCAACCAGGCCGGCGCCTGGGAGCAGTGGAGCACCGTCATGAAGACGATGCTGATCGTCGTCCTGACGATCGCGGTCACGCGCACCGTCAACGACGTGAAGGCCCTGGTGCTGACCGTCGCCGCGTCGCTGGGATTCTGGGGCTTCAAGGGCGGTCTCTGGACCATCATGACAGGCGGCCATAACGGTGTGATCGGCCCGCAAGGCACCTATATCGGCGACAACAACACCCTGGCACTGGCCATGGTGATGAGCGTCCCGCTGATCATGGCCGTATCATCGTTCGCGCCCACCAAATGGACGAAGCGCGCGGCCATCGTCGTGGCACTGCTCACCGGCGTATCGGTCATCGGCTCCTATTCGCGCGGCGCCCTGCTGGGCGGCACGTGCATGGCCTTGTTCCTGTGGCTGAAATCGAGTTCGAAGGTCAAGACCGGCATGCTGTTCGCGCTGGCGATTCCGCTGCTCCTCGTCGCGATGCCGTCCGCCTGGATGGACCGGATGCATTCCATCGACAACTACAAGGAAGATCCCTCGGCGCTGGGCCGCATCAACTCCTGGGGCTTCGCGATCAACGTCGCCAACCACCTGCCGCTCGGCGGCGGCTTCGCGACGTTCACGCCGCAGATCTTCCAGCTGTACGCACCCGATCCCACTGTGTTCTTTGTCGCCCACAGTATCTACTTCCAGGTACTGGGGGAGCACGGCTACTTCGGCCTGATCCTGTACCTGCTGATGTTCTTCTTCGCGTGGCGCACCGGTTCGCGCATCGTGAAGAAGTGCGGCAAGGATCCGGAGCTCGCCTGGGCCGCGACGACGGCCCGCATGTGCCAGGTCAGCATCATCGGCTACATGACGGCGGGTGCGTTCCTGGCGATGGCCTATTACGACTTGCCGTACTATGTCCTGGCGATCCTCGTGTGCCTCGAGAAGGTGTTGTTCATCGCACCGCAGCCGGACAACACGCCGCCGCTGCGCCTGCCCTTCCTGTCGCGCCGCAAGGCACGGACGGACGCCTGGAAGCAGGCGGCGCCAGTGGCGACGCCCCGCAAGCGCTAGACCAGCACTTCCAGCGGCGCCGGGTGTCCCAGGAAGGCGCCCGGACTGGCCGTGGGGCCGTAGGCGCCGGACTGGAACACGACGACCAGGTCGCCGACCTGCGCATGCGCCAGCTCCATGCGGTCGGCCAGGATGTCGAGCGGGGTGCACAGCGGCCCCGTCACGCTGGCCGGGCCGCTGTCCACGGCCGCCATGCGGTTGCCCACGGCGACCGGATAATTCTTGCGGATGACCTGCCCCAGGTTGCCGGATGCGGCCAGGTGGTGGTGCATGCCGCCGTCCGTCACGAGGAAGACTTCGCCGCGCGAGACCTTGCGGTCGACGACGCGTGCCACGTACACGCCGCATTCGCCGACGAGGTAGCGTCCCAGTTCGAGCGCCAGCCGCGCCTGCGGCAGCGCCGCCGTCAGGCTCTCCACCTCGGGCGCCAGCCGCGCGGCGATCGGCGCCACATCGAGTCTTTCCTCGCCCGGAAAATACGGGATGCCGAAACCGCCGCCGATGTTCACCTGGCGCACAGGCACGGGCGCCGCCTCGGCCAGGCGCAGCGCGAGCGCGATGCTGCGCGCCTGCGCGTCGATGATGGCGTCGGCACGCAGGCTCTGCGAACCGGCGAAGATGTGAAAGCCCTGGAAGTCGACGTTCAGCGTCCCCGCCAGGCGCAGCACGCGCGGCACCTCTTCGGCGTCGATGCCGAACGGCTTGGCGCCGCCGCCCATCTTCATGCCGGAGGATTTCAGTTCGAAGTCCGGATTCACGCGCAGGGCGATGCGCGGCGCGATGCCGAACGCGTCGCCGATGCGCGCGAGGGCGATCAGTTCGCGCTCCGATTCCACGTTCACGCAGACGCCGGCCGCGACGGCTTGCGCCAGCTCGTCCTCCTGCTTGGCCGGACCCGCGAAGCTGATGCGCGCCGGCGCCATGCCGGCATCCAGCGCCGTTTTCAGCTCGCCGCCTGACGCGACGTCGAGACCGTCGACGAGGCCCGCCATGTGCTGCACGAGCGCCGGCATCGGATTGGCCTTGATCGAGTAGTGCAGCAGGACGCCTTGCGGCAGCTGGGCGCGCAGGTCGCGCACGCGCTGCGTGCACAGGGCGCGGTCGTAGGCGAAGAAGGGCGTGCGGCCCACGCGCTGCGCGAGCCGGTTCAGCGGGATGCCGCCGACCTGCAGGACGTCGTCGACGACGGGAAAGTGGATCTGCGGTGCGTGGCGCGGTTTGTTCATTGTGCTTCGTTCGTGTGCAGGGTTTGGCGCAGCAAATTGCGGTCGATCTTGCCGTTCGGGTTGCGCGGCAGCGGACCGGCGCGCAGGTCGATGCGGGCCGGGACCATATAGGCCGGCAGGCGGCGCTTGCATTCGGCCAGCAGGGCGGCGCCGTCGATGGCCCCCTCCTCCACCGGCACGGCGACCACGGCGATCGCCTGGCCCAGTTGCGGATGCTCGATGCCGAAGGCCGCCACCTCGGCGACGAGGCCGGTCGCGTGCAGCACGGATTCGATCTCGGTGGGGCTGATGCGGTAGCCGGACACCTTGATCATGTCGTCGCTGCGGCCGATGAAATACAGGTAACCGTCGGCGTCGCGGCGCACCGTGTCGCCCGACCACACCGCGAGTTCCGGCACGGGCAGGCCCGGATCCTGGCCGGGTGCGGGACGGAACCGCTGCGCCGTGCGCGCCGGGTCGTTCCAGTAGCCCAGCGCGACGAGCGCGCCGCGGTGCACGAGTTCACCCGGCTCGTCGGCATCGCACGGCGTGCCGTCCGGGCGCACGACGAGGATCTCGGCGTTCGGGATCGCGCGGCCGATCGAATCGGGACGGCGCGCGACTTCCTCCGGCGGCAGGTACGTGGAGCGGAACGCTTCCGTCAGGCCGTACATCAGGAAGATCCGCGTGTCCGGCAGGATCTCTCGCAACGCCTGCACCGTCGGCACCGGCATGGCGCCGCCGGAATTCGTGATGAAGCGCAGCGTGCAAGCGGCGGGCCATGCGAGGCGCGCCAGCGCGATCCACAGCGGCGGCACGGCGGCGAGGCCCGTGATGCGTTCGCGCGCGACCATCGTCACGATGTCCTTCGGGAACAGGTAGTTCATCAGCACGACACAGGCGCCGCGCAGGAAGGCCGTCGTCAGTTGCGACAGGCCGTAGTCGAAACTGAGCGGCAGCACGGCGAGCAGGCGGTCGTCGCTGCGCAGGTCCAGGTAGCTGGCCACGCTCTGCGCGCCCGCGACCATGTTCCGGTGCGACAGCACGACGCCCTTCGGCTGGCCCGTGCTCCCCGACGTGTACAGGATCGCGGCGACGTCGGTGTCGATACGACGGTGCGGCGCCGGGTCGCCGGTTTGCGGTTCGGGCCACGCCAGCACCGGCACGGCGGCGGGTACGGACGCGGCGTCGCCGTCGGCCAGCAGCACGGCACGCAGGTCCGGGCAGCGTTCCAGCACGGGCGCCAGCTGCGCGAGGCGTTCGGCCGTCGTGGCCAGCAGGCGCACGTTGCAGTCGGCGAGGATGTACGCAACCTGCTCGGGCTTGAGCAGCGGATTGACGGGTACGAAGACGCAGCCGGCGGCTGCGGCGCCGAACATGGCAGCCACGTTCTCGATGCGCTTTTCCATGTACACGGCCACGCGCGCGCCCGCTTCCAGGCGTGCGTCCAGCAGCAGCGCGGCGACGGCGCGCACGTCGTCGGCCAACTGCGCATAGCTGCAGCGCCTGTCGCCGTACGCGAGCGCTTCGGCGGCGGGTGCGCGCGCCGCGGTCTCGAACAGGGAGTCGTGGATCAAATGGTTCATCAATGCCATAGGGTCTGCCAGCAGGCGTGATCGGGCAAACGCCAATCTTACCAGTTCGACCCATCGAACCGTAGAGGAAGCGCTCGCATGAACCGGCGCGTCACGGTGAGGCAGCGTCAGCGGGAACAGCCGTGCAGTCTAGTGTCCGATCGTCGTTTGAACCCGCACCGGCACCGCCCTGCAGACCCAGGTGTGTTGTTGCAGAGCCTCATCCTGCGCGCCTTGTCTACGGCACGCGCTGGTATGTTGTTAGGAATATGCGCCATTATCCTATAGGACTAGACTTACATTTTCTCTGCTGTTAGCATATTTATATTCGTCATTGACAGACTGCAAAGAACGAGCTCGGACCGATATGCCCACGTCGCAGCGTTTCCTGTCCTGATGAACTTCCTGACCGTCGAAAAACGCCTGCTACGTTCCGGCGAGGTGTTCTGCGCCTGGTTGGTACCGGGAATCCGATCACTTTGCCTGCACGGGCTGACCGGATTGATCGACGTACCGTAAAAAAAATCGGCGATGTCTGCTGTCTTCGTCCGCAGTGCAGTAGACAAGCAGGGCCTAAGACCCTGCGATTCCAAACACGAACTGAATATCGCTGAATCAGCAAGTCATCATCACGCAATCGGTTGTGTGGAAAATTTCGAAAAACTTTGACGTCGATAACTCAAGACGAACTGCATATGAAAATGCAAAAAAACTCCGAGCTCGCTACACCCGACACCAATGCAATGATTGCACAGGCTGCACCGTTGGTGGTCGATCTGGACGGCACGTTGACGCCGACGGACACACTTGTCGAGAGTGTCCTTCAGCTGATCAAACAGGCTCCGCTGAACCTCTTCCTGCTGCCCTTCTGGTTGTTGCGAGGAATAGCCTATTTCAAGGCAAAAGTCGCTGGTGCGACCACTTTTTCTGCGCGAAGTCTGCCATATCGTGAAGACCTTCTGCGCTTTCTTACCGAGCAAAAGGCCGATGGGCGCCGGCTTGTGCTGGCCACGGCAGCCCATCAATCGATTGCCAACGCGGTCGCTGCCCATATCGGGCTGTTCGATCTGGTGATCGCTTCGGACGCCAATTGCAATCTCAAGGGCGAGCGTAAACTGGCGGCGATACGCGAACAGGTGGGTCACGCCTTTGTGTACGCCGGCGATAGCAAGGTCGATTTGCCGATCTGGCGTAGCGCCCGTGCCGCCATACTGGTCGACGTCGGCGACAGCGTGTCGCGCGCAGTCAGACAATCCGTTCCGACGGAACGGGAATTCCGCACGGCGAAATCGCTACTGAAAACGTGGGCCAAGGCTTTGCGCGTGCATCAATGGCTGAAAAATCTGCTCATCTTCGTGCCGCTGTTGACCGCATTTTCGTTTTCAAGCACTGCGGCCGTGCTGACGGTTCTGTTGGCGTTTCTGTCGTTTTCGTTCGCTGCGTCCGCAACCTACATCGTCAACGATCTTTCGGACCTGAGCAGCGACCGCGCTCACGTTCGCAAGCGCGCACGCCCGTTTGCCTCCTGCGCGATCAAAATCGTCGACGGCATTGGAGCCGCCATTGCGCTGATGAGCGGCGCATTCTTGCTCTCGGCATTCGTATCGCCAAGCTTTTCGCTCGTCCTGCTGACGTATGTGGTCATTACGACGGCCTATACATGGCGCCTGAAAGAGTACGTTTTGCTCGATGTCCTGACATTGGCCGTTTTATATACCGTACGCATCGTTGCCGGTGCGTTGGCCATCGGGGCCCCGATGAGCCCATGGCTACTCGCCTTTTCCGTATTCATATTTTTCAGCCTGGCGTTGGTCAAGCGCTGTTCGGAACTCGTTTCGCTTCGCTCAGCGGACATCGAAGCTGCCAAGGGGCGCGATTACCGGACCACCGATCTCGTCGTACTGTGGCCGCTGGGCGTTGCCGCAGCAATGTCGTCCGTCGTCATTTTCTGCCTGTTCGTTTCGGCGTCGGTAACGCGGGAACGCTACGCCACGCCGGAAGTGTTGTGGATTGTCGCGCTGGGTCTGATTTACTGGCTGACACGCCTGTGGATAAAGACGGCGCGCGGCGAAATGCATGACGATCCCATCGTCTACGCGCTCAAGAACCGCGGCAGTTGTCTGACCATCGCGATCTGCGTCGGCGCAATGGTGTTCGGACATTTTGTCGAGATTTTGCCGGATTAATAGAACGATGTCGGAATTGTCATGAATATCCTTCTGATCGCCATTGGCAGCATAGCCTTGTCGGTAATGGCGCAGTTTTCGCTGAAGGCCGGGATGTCGAGCGCAGCTGTTCGTGCAGCCTTATCGACTACCGACTATGCCCAGTCCGCCATTGCCATCTCGACCAATAAATTCGTCCTGTTGGGGTTCCTTTTGTATGGCGTCGGTGCGGTCGTGTGGCTGGCGGTTCTCTCCAGCTGGGAAGTCAGCAAAGCGTATCCCCTCGTTGGACTTGGGTTCGCGCTCTCGCTGATCATCGGCGTCTTTCTTGGGGAACAAGTCAGCGTCCCGCGCGTATTCGGCGCGCTGCTGATCTGTACTGGCGTTTTTGTGGTGAGCCGAAGCTGAGTTACCGCCTCAAATTCTCTTGCGCCCAAATCAGGAATTGAGACATTGAATCATGGCCCCCAACATGAGCTTCAATACATGTTATTTCTGGACATACATCTGCTTCGCGCTTGGCCTTCTTTTGCTGGCCCTTGAATTACACAGCATTTCCGGTCGCATTGGGTCCGATTACCGCATTTTTTACAACGCGGCGCTTCGATTCGGCAGCAACGTCAATGAGCTTTACCAGTCCAATTCTGTAAGGACGCTTCAAGGCTTCCTGTATCCGCCGCCTGCGGTGATATTGTTCGTACCGTTTTCCCTGTTGCCCCTGGACTGGAGTTACAGAGTTTTCGTGATACTCCTGTATCTGTCCGGATTTGCAACCATGGCAGTCTGGATCAATCTCAGCGAGGCGAACGATAAAGCCGTCACCGTCTCGAAATCAGGAAAAATTAACCTGGTGTTGCTGTCGGGTGTTTCCGGTCCATTCTTTGCCGCGGTTGCTTCCGGGCAGGTGGATATACTGGTCCTGCTTCTATGCGTCGCGCACATTGTTTTAATCATGCGCGGACGCCCTGTATTGGGTGGACTGGTTCTCGCTGCCGGGTTCTGGATCAAAATCTACCCGATCGTTTTGCTTGCCTATGCACTTTCTCGCCGGGATGCCCTCCGCATTCTGGCCGGATTTGCTTTCGGCCTGATCATTGTGCCGCTTGCCCTGGCACCAGCCCTGCCTTTTTGGCTTTACCGGGTCTATTTCCTCGATCTGCTACCGAAATTTTCGGGGAATACGATCGTCAACATATACAACCAGTCCCTGGCAGCATTCTATGCCCGACTCAACTTGCCTCTTAGCACAAGTATTAGTTCATTTCAGGTCTTTGCGGTACCAGCTTCGATTCGGTTACTGATTACTGCTGGCGCCGTTGCAGTTGCGACAGGCATATCGATCGCAACCAGACTCATCAAAGGCTTCACAATTCCGCTCCTCGCCATGATTTTTTCGATACTTGCCGTCGTTGCGCCGTTAGGGTGGGGGCATACCTATGTATACGTGCTCCCTCTGGCTTGTTCCGCATGGCTGATGGGGCGCGAAATTCAGTCAAGGCTGACGCTTATCCTTATCGGCGTGACATACCTGATCCTGCTCGTCCCGGCTTATCGAGTATTTCCACTCAGTTCCCATATCCCGGATCTGGTGTACCAGATTATTTATTCTCGCTATCTTTTTTCGACCATCGTGATCCTGCTGATATCAGTCATGTTAATCTTCATCAGCTGGCGCGATATGCGCCACGCCAATTACACAACGTCTTAAATTCATTTTCCAATGAAAACATTGAACCGTGAAGCTTCAACTCCAAACCAAAAACATTCCAGTTCCCAGGAATGGCGCTGGTTGTCCGCCATTATCGTCGCCGGTATCTTGCTGAGGCTCGCGGCCATCCTGGTGTATCCGCACGCGCCGGAGAGCGATGAGCTGGCATATTTGAAAATGGCCGAAGATCTTGTTGCCGGAAAAACGATGAACGCGGGTGGTTACGCGTTCTTCAACATGGGCTATTCCTTCTTCGTCCTCGCGCCAGTACTTTTTTTGTCCGAGCACAGCCTTTTGGGACTGCGTCTCGCTAACCTGGTTTGCGGTACGGTTTCCATTGCCTTGGTATACATGGTTGCTCGCGAAGCGGGAGCAAATCGAAACGCGCGCCTGCTCAGCGCCGCTCTTTGGGCACTTTACCTGCCGTGCGGCGTGTATGGTGTTTATCTTGCAAAAGAAAATTTCATGATCCCGTTAATGCTGGGGATCTTGTGGTGCGCATTACGGATGATGCGGACGTTTCAACTTCGTATTGCCGTACTGTGCGGCGGTCTGTTCGGATTGCTGGCACTGACCGGCAATGCAGCGCTGTCACTGGCGGGAGCAGTAGGCGTCGCGCTCCTGGTGTCGAAGTGCGCGCTCCGTATCCGCATCCTGAGCGTTCCGATCATGCTCGTGGTCGCCATCTTGGTCGCGTCACCCTGGCTGGTAAGAAACGCCACGTTGCTGGGTGCTCCAGTGTTGAATACGAACGGCGGATTCAATTTATATCTTGGGAATAACCCAGCCGCTGACGGCATGTTCGTGTCCATCGCCAAAACCCCCCGCGGACCGACCTGGCATGCTTTGCGGGAGGAAGTAGGCGAGGTCCAGGCCTCGGAAACACTCAAACATGAAGCCCTGGCGTGGATCAAGTCCCACCCAGGCGAGTTTTTCGCGCTCTCGGTTAAAAAGCTCGGACTCTTCTGGATGCCGCCTATTCATAACGGACGCGATGCCCCTGTGGGAGCAGAGAAATTAGTTCGTTTGGTTTGGCTGATCGAATACGCCGTCCTTGTTTGTGCAGCGGTAGCAACCTTGCCATATGTACGTAGTCGGCCTTCGCTGGCAGTCCTGTGGACTGCGGTAGCGTTGTATAGCGCCGTGCACATGCTGTTCTATGTGATTTTCCGCTATCGCGAGCCCATCATGCCGGTGGTGTGCGTGCTGGCCGCGGTGATGCTCGAGCAAGCGGCGGTTGCCGTGGCGCGATTCGCCCGACAGCGCGCCCACGTCTCATGAACACGGATGTATTTCCGGCGCTAAAACCCGCGGTGATCAAACCGGTATGCTGGCTTGGCGGCGCGGCATCGTTTTGCATGCTCATCGCCGCCGCGTGGCTTACGACGAGCGCTTCACGACCGGAAGAGGCCAGGCAAGCAGACCGACAGGCCATCGAACACTGCTGGGTGGAGCAACTCAAGCCATCATTCAGGCCTGGCGACAACGCACTGCGAACATGCGAGAGCATGGAGTCCGATTATCTCGAACGATACGGAAAAAAACCATAAAGGCATCAGGAAGGCATGATGTCGCAATTGACACAACAAGAACGTTTATGTTGCAAATTTAACAAACAATGACATTCCTCTGGCAAAACCGGTTATCGTAAGCGGTCTTGACCAGCCGGCGGTGCCGGTCACATTGACCCCGCTACGGCAGAATAATGGAAAACAAAGCAACTTTTTCTCACCCAGCGAACGTGTTGCAGCCGAATCTGTCGGTGTATCTGGACCTGCTCAGGTATTTCGCCGCGTTGATGGTCTATCTCTTCCACGCTGGCCACTTTTCGCACTACAGGCTCCCGTTCTTCGGCACCTATGGCGGCCTGGGCGTCGCCGTGTTTTTCGTACTGTCCGGTTTCGTGATCGCGTTTTCTTCGACGGGCAAGCGCCGGGACATCGTCGATTATTTCATTGCACGCTTCGCCCGCCTGTGGTCGGTCGCTCTGCCGGCAATTGTCCTGACTCTCGTCCTCGATACGGTGGGTCAATGGCTTGCGTTGTCGGCATATGCGCCGATGCAGCCGTATCCGGCCTACAAATGGATTGCGGCTTCCGGCATCACGGCGCTGTTCCTCAACGAGATATGGTTCCTGGATATCTGGCTGGGAACGAACGGGCCGTTCTGGTCTTTGTCGTATGAATTCTGGTACTACGCAATTTTTGCGACGCTGATCTATTTTCGTGGATGGCAGCGCGTTGCCATGGCAGGTCTCGTGATGTGTATTGCCGGGCCCGGCATCATCATCGCCTTTCCCGTATGGCTCCTCGGCGTAGGTCTGTTCCATTTACTGCACAAACACGTGTCAGCGGACAGGACACGGCTGGGCCTTGGTGCCCTGCTTGTCTCCATCGTATGCCTCACCCTGTACATCATGATGGGTGGATCGAAGATCTTTACCGCTCTCCCGATCGCTTACCCGCTGGCCAATCTGAAGTCATGGGGCATCAATTTCTGGCCGCAGAGCTATGTCGTGGGCTTCTTCATCGCACTGAACATCTACGGCTTCGCCCGCATGCAACGGGTTTTCAGGAGCCCTTCCGAACAAACGGTACGCCTCGTCCGTACGACGGCAGAAACGAGCTTCGGCCTGTACCTCTTCCATTATCCTTTGATGTACTTCTGCAAGGCCATCCTGGCCGTCGCCCAGGTCCCCCAAGGCACGTTCTACGTTCTGGCCATCTATATCGCTCCATTCGTTGCGGCGACATGGTTGTCCCTGAAATGCGAACCCCTGAAGTTTGTCTTGTCCAGGATCCTGAAAACGTTATTCAAAAGGGATAAGGCACAGTCGGCACACGGCAAGGACGTCCCCATCGTCCCGGACTATCCTATGGCCGCACCGCTGGCGACCAGCGATCACGAGCGACGCCTCGACATCTGACAGGTCGGCCTTCTTTTACCCCACTTCATCGACCTGTACGGGGCATGCATCTGCATGCACCCCGCATGTGTCGATATTTCGCTTTTAAATACATTTCAGCAAATTTGTTGTTTTCACGCCGCAATCTCTTCATTTCATAACCGTAACTTGTGTATTTACGCCGGCGTATATATGCTGAATTTAAGCAAATTTCCCTGGTGTCAATATGCGTACCCAAGTGTCCATTACCGTTGACACCGAGTTCAGCATCGCGGGCGCGTTTCGCGATCAAACGGTGTGCCCGGTCGCCGAGCAGCGGGTCTGGTGCGTGAGCGGTTGCAAATCGCAGGGCCTGGGCTATATGCTCGACTGCTTCGCGCAGTACGGGATCACGGCGACCTTTTTCGTCGAGGTCCTGAACCGGCATTACTTCCATCGCGACCCCATGCGCGACATCGCCGAAAGACTGCATACGGCAGGGCACGACGTGCAGTTGCACCTGCACCCATGCTGGACCATCTTCCAGCACGAGGACTGGCGCGAACGCGCGCGCGTGCGCACGAAGCCCGGCATCGACGCCTTTTATGGCCGCGCCGAAGACGCATCGCTCAAACTGATGGAGTACGGGCTCGAGACGTTCCACACGTGGGGATTGCCGGCGCCGACGGTGTTCCGCAGCGGGAGCCTGCACCACGACGACGCGCTGTATCGCGCCCAGGCCCGCGCGGGGATTCCTTACAGTTCCCATGTCGGCGTGGCCGTGTTCGACAGCGGCGACGAGAACTATCGCCTGTACAGCGGCCGCCACGAACGCCATGGCGTGATCGAATGCCCGATCCTGACCTTCCGCGACTGGAAGGTGCCCGGAAAGACCCACCTCAAAAGCCTGACCATCACGGGCAGCAATTTTGCCGAGACGCGCATGCTGCTGGAGCAGGCGTACCGCGAAGGCGTCGAGCAGGTCGTGATCCTCACCCATCCGTTCGAGTACGTGCACACCTCGGACCAGCAGATGTCCAGGACGCGCCGGCACTGCGTCAACCAGCGCCGCCTGGCCCGGCTCTGCGAATTCCTGAGCGAGAACACCGACCGGTTCGCGACGGATGGCCTGTCCGCTGCCGCCGCCATGCCGATGCGCGCCGAATCGTCGCGCAACGTCCTGCTCAAGGGAAGCCTGCTGAAGGCCGTGCCGCGCATGGTCGAGCAGGCCGTCTACGACAACTACGCCATGTGGCGCCTGAAGCACCAGGAGGCCGGCACCGCGGTCGACGTCGAGGCCTGCGCCTGAGATTCCAGGGCCGCGCCGGGGGCACGGAAGCGGGGGCGCATGTTATATTAAATGCATGACGTCAACAGCTCCCGTCCGCCGCGCCATTCCACCCGTTCCCGTGCTGTCGCTTGCCGCATTCTCGGGCGGGCGCCGTGCCGCGCTGCCGTCGCTGCTGGACGGGGCCGACGCGCGCCTCGTCACGAGCGGCCGCGTCGCCATCGGTCTCGCCTTGCGCGCGCTCGGCGTGGGTGACGGCGACGTCGTGCTGGTGCCCGCCTATCACAGCCCGTCGATGGTCCCGCCCGCGCACTGGTGCGGCGCAGAGGTCGCGTTCTACCGCGTGCGGCCGGACACGGCGCCCGACCTGGCCGATATCGAAGCGCACGTCGCCAGGGGACGGGTCAAGGCGATCCTCGCCACGCACTTCTTCGGCATCCCGCAGGACCTCACGCTGCTGCGCGCGCTGTGCGACCGGCACGGCATCGGCCTCGTCGAGGATTGCGCCCATTGCTTCTTCGGTGCGCGCGACGGCGTCGCGGTGGGGAGCGTGGGCGACTACGCGATCGGCAGCACGATGAAATTCTTCCCGATCTACGAAGGCGGCTGCCTGGTCTCGCGCCGGCACCGGCTGGACGTGGCCCTGCACGGCGCCGGCGCCGGCTTCGAAATGAAGGCCGCGCTGAACGCGCTCGAAGCGGCGTTCGCCTACGGCCGCCTGCCCGTGCTGCGGATGCTGCTCGCGCTGCCGCTGCGCGCGAAAAGCGCGCTGTGGGGCGCATTGAAATCACGCGGCGGCAAGAGCGGCAACAAGAGCGGCGGCACGACGGCGCCCGCGCTGGCGCCGTCATCGTCGGACAGCAGCTTCGAGTTCGATGCGCGCTGGGCCGACAAGCGTTCGTCCTGGTTCTCGCGCGCGGTGCTGCTCGCGGTGTCGCCCGCGCGCATCGTCGCGCGGCGGCGGCGCAACTACCTCGACCTGCAGCGCGCGCTGGACGGCGTGCCCGGCTGCCGCCCGCTGTATTCGACCCTGCCCGACGGCGCCTGTCCATGGATGTTCCCGCTGCTCGTCGACCGGCCGCAGGCCGTGTTCGACGCCTTGCTGCGCGCCGGCGTGCCGATGACGCGCTTCGGCGCGACCCTGTGGGCGGGCGTCGATGCGAACGTGTGCGCCAACAGCGCGGACCTGGGCCGGCGCCTGATCGCCTTCCCGTGCCACCAGGCGCTCGACGACGGCGAACGCGCATGGCTGCACGCGCAGGTGCGCCAGGCGCTGGAAACCTGCGCGGCGGTGCCGGCATGAACTGGACTGTCGTCCCTGCGCGCGAGTTCGCGCAGCACGCCGCGCGCTGGCAGCGCCTGCACGCGGCCGGCGCAGCATCGCCGCTGCTCGCCTTTGACTTCGTGCAGCCGCTGCTCGACGTGTTCGGCACGGGCCGCGAGCTGCTCGCCTGGCACGGCCGGGGCGATGATACGGACGCGATGACGATCGTGGCCCCGGGCCGCCCCGGCGTCTGGAACACGTTCCAGCCCGCGCAGGCGCCCGTCGGCCTGTGGCTGCAGCGCGATACCCGTCCCGCCGACGGCCTGCTCGCGGATCTGCTGCGCGCGCTGCCCGGTCCCGCGCTGATGCTGGGCCTCACGCAGTGCGACCCGATGCTGACGGCACGCCCGGCCGGGCCGCACAGCTTCGACTACATCGAGACGGCGCGCATCACGCTGCAGGGATCCTTCGACGACTACTGGAACGCGCGCGGCAAGAACCTGCGCAACAACCTCAAAAAGCAGCGCAACCGCCTGCGCCAGGACGGCATCGCGCCGCGCCTCGAAATCGTGCGCGATCCCGCGCTGATGGCCGCTGCCGTCGCCGACTACGGCCGGCTGGAGACGAGCGGCTGGAAGGCGTCCGAAGGCACCGCCGTCGCCGCCGACAACGACCAGGGCCGCTTCTACCGCGCGATGCTGGAAGCGTTCGCGCGGCGCGATGCGGCCAGCGTCTACCGCTACTGGTTCGACGGCCCGGACGGCCCGCGCCTGGCCGCGATGGACCTGTGCGTCGAAGGCGGCGGCTGCATCGTGATCCTCAAGACGGCCTATGACGAGGGGCTCGGTCCGCAGCTGTCGCCGGCCCTGCTGATGCGCGAGGAAGCGACGCGCGGCCTGTTCGACGAAGGCCGGTTCGAGCGCATCGAATTCTATGGACGGGTGATGGAATGGCACACCCGCTGGACCGACGAGATCCGCACGATGTACCACTTGAACGGCTACCGCTGGCCGTGGCTGGGCCGCCTGCATGCGCTGGCGGCACGCCGCACAGGTGACGTCAGCGCTGCGCCGCCAGCGCCTGCCGCAGCTGCGACAGGCTCATGAACTCGCCGCCGACGCGGTCGCGGAACCACGCGCAATAATCGTGCACCGTCGTGATCAGGCGCTCGAGGTCCGCCTCGCAGCGCACGTACGGCGTATGGCCCGGCATCATCGACGGGCTGTGGTACGTCAGCGAAAAGACCTGGCAGCCGCCGGCCAGCAACGCCTCGGTCAGGCGGCGCATCTCGGCGCCGGACGCCACTTCGGGACTCAGGCGCACGCGCTCCAGCGCGCGCGAGCGCGCCAACACACCGCCCAGGCGCAGGCGCCGTGCCCAGCGGCGCTGGGCGAGGTCGTACAGGCGCGGCCCGACGTGGCGCAGCCAGCCGCAGTAGCCGGTCGTGACGGGCAATTCGAGCAGTTCGCGCCGCCCCGCCTGGAACCAGAACGGGTGCTCGTCGAACGTGCGGAAATCCGGCCCGCCGTCTTCCGTGAACGCGCTGTAGGGGACGACGCTCGCATCGATCTCGTAGCCGAGCGAGGCGATCGACTCGGCCGTGTGCGGACCGAGGCCGTAGCGGCCGGCCTTGAATGCGAGCGGCTGGCGACCGAACGCGTCGGCGATGGTTTCGGTCAGGAGGCGCAGCTTGTCGTATTCGAGCTGGCGCGGCAGGTTGCCGCCATACGAATTGAAATCCGACAGCGCTTCTTCGTACGGGGGCGAGACCCACGGGTGCAGGTGGGCGCCGATCTCGCAGCGCTTCGCATCGAGCAGGCGGCGCAGCGTCGCGACCGCGCCGGGCGTCGTGGCGACCGGCCAGTCGACCATGTAAGTGGGCAGGATGCCGAACTCGTCGAACACGCGCGCATGCATCAGCGGCTGGCTGGCGATCGAGGTCGTCCCGATCGCACTGCGATTGAACGGTTGGTCCCAGGCGAATTCGCCCTCGGTGTCGACGATCACGAGCAGGACTGGACGCTGTCCGGGTGCCAGTTGTGCCGGCACATGCTGAGCTTTTGTTAACATTACTTGCGTTCTTGCGTCCCATGCCCCCGACGTTGCCACGATAAATATGGCCGTCGGGCGTTCTTGTTGATGCCGCTAAAAATGTTGCAATCCTAGCACAACAGCTTATTGTTAAGTATCAACCGTGCGGCAATCGGGACCTGGCTGAACAAGATGATTTCATTACAACACCTGCGTAAGAATATGGCAGATCAGGCGGTTCACGCTGCTACACTTGCGGTCGTGCCCGCTGCGCAGACAATCAATGAAAGAATCGGAAACCATGATGCCTGCCAAACACGAAAATCCGGTATCCGATTTCAAATTCGATGCGCTGACGTCCCTCCGGGGTATCGCTGCCCTGTGCACGGTGCTGGCGCACCTGATCGTCATCTGGGGCGACGTGTTCCCCCCTTTACAGCAGGGATCCCTGTTCCGCGATTTTGCCGTGCACACCTACCTCTTCGTGGATTTCTTTTTCGTCCTGAGCGGTTTCGTGATGAGCCATGCGTACGGCAGGCATTTCGCGGATGCCGTCAGGGCCGGCAGCTACATGCGGTTCCTGCGCGCGCGGTTCGCGCGCGTCTATCCGCTGCACCTGCTGTTGCTGCTCGTGTATGTCGGCCTGGCCGCCATCGGGATCAAGCAGGCCCAGGAAAACCCTGACTGGTCGATTACCGCCCACCTGCTGCTCCTGCACGCGATGGGATTCTTCAACCACACGACGTGGAACCAGCCTTCGTGGTCGATCAGCGTCGAATGGTGGACGTATATCGTGTTCCCGTTTGCGATTCCGCTGGCCCGCCGTTATTTCTCGAACACCGCGGCGGTGCTCGCCCTGCCGGTCATCCTCGGGCTGTTCGCGTTCCTGGCCATGCATTTCGGCAGCGCAAACCTGACGGTCGGTTTCGCATTCTTCCGCTGCCTGATCGGATTTTGCGCCGGCGCGTGCCTGTATGCGATCGTCCGGCACCGGCGCATGGCATCGTTCGCCGACGCTGCCGCCAACGGCGCGCTGGCCGCGGTCTTCCTGGTCCTGCTGTTCGTACCGTCGCCGTATGCCGACATGCTCGCCTTCGTGGGCTTTTGCGCGCTCGTGTATGCGGCCAGCATGGGTACCGGCGGCGGCCACTGGCTGCATCATCCGGTCCTGGTCTGGATCGGCGACATCTCGTATTCGATCTATCTGTGGCACAGCCTGCTGCTGCACGTGTTTGCAAAAGCCCTGGGTGCGGCCGCCCGGGCACTGCCGTTCTTCAACAACCACCCGGTCCTGTTCTTCGTGGCCGCGCTGGTGCTGTTCGAAGCCGCCATTTTGTTGCTGGCGCACATGAGCTACCGGTTCTTTGAATTGCCGCTGAGGAACTTCTTGGGGCCAAAGAAGCATGGCGAGGCGCGCACGTTACAAGTGTTGCATTTTAGATAGCTTATCAATAGGCTATAATTTCGCGCCGGTTGTTGTCAAAGTGAAACTAAAGCCGGTCGAACAAAATTGCCGGAGAACAGGGTGGCCGCAGCGGACAAGCCAGGAGTCGTATTCACCATGCGTTATCCCGACGATACGGGGTATGTATGGAATTTCACCGCCGCCGTGCGCGACCGCGCGAGTGCCGACCTGCGCGAGCGGGCGAACGTGTACATGGCGTTTCCCAAGCTGACCGGCAATCCCAGCTACCAGCCGAAGAATTTGCAACCCGTCGAACTGGATTGCTACGACACCTCGCCGGCCGGACGGGCCGCGATCGAACAATTCGTGCGCACCCATGACGTGAAAGTCATGGTCTTCATGAGCGCGCTGTCGAACACCGTGTGCCTGGACCTGCTGCGCCGCCTGGGCGTGCGCACGATCAACACGGAAAACGACAGTTTCGACCCGCGCCAGCGAGACGGCGCTATCAAGAAAGTGGCGAAATTCCTGCTGCGGCGCGTGCTGCGCATGCAGCAGCACGACCTGCACCTCGCCAATTCCGTCGCCCAGGAAAACTTCCTGCTGAATTACCAGAAGCTTCCGCGCGACAAGGTGGTCCTGATGCGCAATTCGGTCGATTCGGTCAAGTTCCACCCCGGCGACCGCAACGAAGCGCGCGCGCAGCTGGGCCTGGACCCCGACCGCTTCTGGATCCTGGCCGTCTCGCAGGCGCGCCCGGAAAAGCGCGTGGACCGGCTGTTGCAAGTGGTGCGCGACGTCATCGACGCGCGCCCGGCCAAGCGCATCGGCTTCATCTACGTGGGCGACGGCCCACCGGCCGCGCAGTGGAAACAGCTTGCGCAAGAACTCGGCCTCGCCGACGTCTGCGTGTTCGCCGGCCGCCAGAACGACCTCGTGCCGTACTACCGCGCCGCCGACCTGCTCGTGCACGCGGCCGAGCGCGAAAGCTTCGGCAATGCGATCGTCGAGGCCATGGCCTGCGGCATCCCCGTCGTCGCCAGCGCCGCACTGGGCCCGAAGGAAACGATCCTCGACGGCAAGACCGGCGCCGTGATCGGCCTGGACGATTTCGCGGGTTTCACGCAGGCCGTGCTGCGCTATGTCGACGATCCGGAAATGACAAAAATGCATGGTAACTACGCGCGTGCGCACGTCGATACCGCATATAATGTTGTGCGTCAAAGCAAGGAGTTCGCTGCACACATTGCGCGGTTCCTATGATTGCCCAGCAAACGCAACCGCTTTGAATTTGATCAGCAGAAAAGGGAGTCCCGAGGAATGTCTTTAGTCGAGAGGGTGGTCCAGCGCGTCAGGCGAGACTATTTCCGATGGCAGTACCAGAAAGTCGCACGCCAGATCCTGGACACCCGCCCCGTCAAGCGCGGCGACCTGCCCTTCACGCTGCTGTCGATGGTGCACCAGCGCGACGTCCATTCCTACCTGGTCGCGGTCAAGTCGTTTACCCATTTCCTGAATCCGTCGCGCATCGTGGTCGTGTGCGATCCGTCGATCGACGAGAACGACCGCGCCGTGCTGAAGCACCACCTGCCGCACTTGATCCTGCGCGAGGCGGGCGAATTCACCCATCCCGACATCCCGCGCGGCGGCACCTGGGAGCGCCTGTTCGCGATTTCCGGCTATGCGCTGGACAGCTACGTCATCCAGCTCGATGCCGATACGCTGACCATGCAGCCGATCCCGGAAGTGCTGCAGGCCATCCAGGCCGGCGCCGGCTTCGTGCTGGGCGAAATCCCGGACACGCCGATCCGCCCGCTGGACGCGGTCCGCGCCCACGCGCTGCCGAAGGTGAAGCCGGGCGCGCACATCCAGACCCTGTCGGAAGCCGAGATGGCCAACGTCGGCCTGCCGGGCGATGCCCGCTACGTGCGCGGCTGCTCCGGCTTCACGGGGTTCCCGCCGTCGACGACGATGCGCGACAACCTGCTCGACTTCTCGCGCCGCATGACGGGCAAGCTGGGCGAGGACTGGAAACGCTGGGGTACCGAACAGGTGACCTCGAACTACCTGGTGGCGAACGCGTTCGCCGCGAAATCGCTGCCGTTCCCGAAATACGGCACGCCCGACTGCGCCACGGCGGAGACGGCGTTCTTCCACTTCATCGGGCCGATGCGCTTCATCAATAACAAGTACAAGACGACGTCGCGCCAGGCCATCCACCTGATCTCCAACGCGCCGGCCTGATACCCGGCGCGTTTTTCTCTCCTTGGTTGCGTTGTCATGGCAGATTTGCGTCGTTCGCTGGTCATCAATTTCTTCGCGACGTCGGGCACCAAGGTCCTGCAGTTCATCGTCAGCATCCTGCTGGCCCGGATCCTGAGCCCGAGCGAGATCGGCATCTATTCGATGACGGTCGTGTTCGTGAATTTCGCCCAGGTGTTCCGCGACTTCGGCGTCAGCTATTACCTGCAGCGCGAACCGGATCTCGACAACGACAAGATCCGCTCGGCGACCGGCGTCGTGTTCACGACATCGTGGGTCATCGCGGCCGCCCTGTTCGCGGCCAGCGGCTGGCTCGGCATGTGGTTCAAGGAACCGGGCATCGTGCCGGTGATGCGCGTGCTGGCCATCGGCTTCGTGTTCATCCCGTTCGGCACCGTCACGGGCGCCCTGCTCGCCCGTCACTACGAGGCCGAGAAACAGGCCGTCGTCCACGTCGTCGGCACCGTGTGCTTCTGCGCCAGCACGCTGATCCTCGGCGAGATGGGCCACGGCGCCATGTCGATGGCCTGGGGTAACCTGATCAACATCGTCGCCTGCGGCATCGCCTACGTGCCGCTACGCCCGAAAGGCATGCCGTGGCTGCCGGGCTTCCGCCACTGGAAGAGCGTGGCGCACTTCGGCGTCGGCTCGCTCGTGACGAACTGCGCGACGACGCTGAACAACTCGATTCCCGATATCCTGCTCGGCAAACTGGGCTCGGCGCGCCACGTGGGCCTGTTGAGCCGGGCGAATTCCACCGTGTCGATCTTCAGCTACGTGGCCGGTTCGACGATGAACTATGGCGCCGTCCCGTATCTGGCCCAGACGTATCACAAGGGCGAATCGCTGGCGCCGATCCTCGCCCGTTCCACCTTGCTGCTGACGGGCGTCGGCTGGACCGCGCTGGCGCTGACGGCCGTGCTGGGCCAGGACGTCGTCGTCGCGCTGTACGGCGCCAAATGGATCGAGTGCGTGCCGGCGATCCTGCCGCTCGTGCTGGCCGCCGTCGTGACGCTCGCCTTCAACTACATACCGATGGCGGTGACGGCGATCGGCCGTCCCTACCTGAGCGCCTTCCCGGTCGTCGTCACCCTGGCGACCCGCATCCTGTTCGGCGTGCTGCTGTTCGACGGCAGCCTGAACGGATTCGCCTGGGCGCTGTTCTTCGCAACGGTCGCCAGCGCCCCCGTCACCGCGATCCAGCAGAGCCGGTATTTCGGCCTCACGACCGCGATGATGTTCCGCGCCCTGCTGCCCAGCGCCGTCGTGGCGTTGGGCACCGGCGCGGTCGCCTGGCTGCTGGCGGCGCTGCTGCCGGCGTCCATCCCGGCCATGGCGCGGCTGCTCGTGATGATGCTGCCGCTGGCCCTGGCCTGGTACCTCCTGCTGCGCGCCACGCGCCACGAACTGGTGGGCGAAGTGCATCGTCTGGCCGCACCGTTGAAAGCCCGGCTGGCCCTGTTGCGCCCGAATGTATAATCGACCGCTCGCCCTCTCGTGGCGTGGCGCTTACTGAACCGAATGACCATCATGACGTATCTCGACGAAGTCAAAGCGACCCTGATCGACGTGCTGAGCCTGGGCGATGCCGGCCAGCGCCTGAACGCCGACTCCCCCCTGCTGGGCAGCCTGCCCGAACTCGACTCGATGGCCGTCGTCAGCCTGATCGGCGCCCTCGAAGAACGCTTCGGCATCGCCATCGACGACGACGACCTGAGCGCCAGCACCTTCGAAACCCTGGGCAGCCTGGCCGACTTCGTGGCCGCGAAACGCGCCGAATGACACCGGATCGGGCCGAGGTGGACACGGAACCGTTCTTCCTCGGCAGCGGCGCGGACCGGCGCTTCTGCCTGTTCCACCAGCCCACGGGCCCCTGCCGCGGCGCCGTCCTGTACGTGCCGCCGTTCGCCGAAGAACTCAACCGCACCCGCCGCATGGCCGCCCTCGGCGCGCGCCGCCTGGCCGCGCACGGGGTTGGCGTGCTGCAGATCGATTTGCTCGGCACCGGCGACAGCGCGGGCGACTTCGCTGACGCCCGCTGGGACCTGTGGAAGCAGGACCTGGACACGGGCGCCGCCTGGCTGCGCGCGCGCGTCGACGCCCCGCTCACGCTGTGGGGCCTGCGCCTCGGCACCCTGCTTGCGCTCGACTTTGCGCTCGACCATGCGCGCACGACGGATGTCCCGCTCGCGCCCATGCTGCTGTGGCAGCCGGTGGCCGCGGGATCCACTTACCTGACCCAGTTCCTGCGCCTGCGCACCGCGAACGCGATGCTGGGCGAAGATGCGGGCGCGCAGAGCGGCACGAAGGCGCTGCGTGCCGCGCTGCAGGCCGGGGAAACGCTGGAAATCGCGGGCTACGATCTCACGCCCGCACTGGCGCTTGCCATCGACGCCCTGCCCGCGCCCGATGCGATGATCCCGCCCGTGCCCGCGCACTGGTTCGAGGTGCTCGGCGCGCCGGGGCAGGCGCCGGGACCGGCCGCGGCCCGCGTCAAGGCGGCCTGGGAAGCGCGCGGCACACAACTGCACGTGCACACGGTGACAGGCGCGCCGTTCTGGGCCACGACCGGCATCTCGACCTGTCCGGCCCTGCTCGACGCGACCGTCGACGCCACCCTGGAGCGCGCCCATGTCGTATGACGAACGCGCCCTGTCGTTCCGCTGCGGCGACGCGGCGCTGGTCGGGATCGCGTCCGTCCCCGCGCAGGCGTGTAAGCGCGGCGTGCTGATCGTCGTCGGCGGTCCGCAATACCGCATCGGCAGCCACCGCCAGTTCGCCCTGCTGGCGCGCCATCTCGCCGCCCACGGCATCGCCGCGATGCGCTTCGATTACCGCGGCATGGGCGACAGCGATGGAGAAGAACGCGATTTCGAAGCGATCCAGGACGACATCCGCGCCGCGCTCGACGCCTTCGTCGAAGCCGTACCGAGCCTCACCGACGTCGTGCTGTGGGGCTTGTGCGACGGCGCGTCGGCGGCCGCGATGTATGCGCCGGGCGATGCGCGCGTGCGCGGCCTCGTGCTGCTGAACCCCTGGGTGCGCACGGACGACGGCGTCGCCCGCACGACGTTGAAACACCATTACCGCGACCGCCTGCGCAGCCCGGAATTCTGGCGCAAGCTGGCGCGCGGCCAGTTCGATTACGCGGGCTCGCTGTCGTCGATGCTGAAACTCGTGCGAACCGCGCTCGCGGGACGCCCACCCGACCAGGGTGCGACGGCGTCGCTGCCCGAGCGCATGCGCCAGGGCCTGCACGGGTTCAAGGGCGAGACCCTGCTCGTGATCGGCGGCGCCGACCTGACGGGCCGCGAGTTCTGCGACGTGACCGGCTCGACGCCGGCCTGGAAACGCCTCCTCGCCACGCCGCGCGTCACGTGGCGCCGCCTCGAGGAGGCCGACCACACGTTCTCGCGCCGCGCGTGGCGCGACCAGGTCGCCGAGTGGACCCGCGAGTGGGTCACGGCGTTGCCAGGCACCCCGTAAAGCGGGCGAAGGCGCCATACACGACGGGAGAAGCGCGGCGCGTGCCGCACAGGTCGAGCGCGTCCGCCGGCCGTTCTCCCTCATCCGCCTCGGCGCGCAGCGGCGCGTCGTCGCGCCACATGAAATCGCCGGCGTCCGGCGCGCGGAACAGGCCACGCACGGGATGGCTGCCCAGGTAGGCGCGCCACAGCGGCGTCGCGCGATTGTCGCCCAGGTGCACGATGCCGCCGTCGCGCGCGCGGATCGGGCCGTCGACGAGGTTCCCGTCCACCTGCGCACTGCTGGCCGGATAGCGCACGTCGATGCCGGACGTGTCGACGAGCGTGTTGTCGAAGACCTTGCTCCCCGCCGCTTTGTTCAGGTAGATGCCCGCATCGGAACAGCCAACGATCAGGTTGGCGCGCAGGGTGCTGCCCTCCTGTTCCGTGATGCAGCGGCCGTCGCGGCAGAATTCGTGCCCCGTGCCGCCGCCGCCCAGCGACAGGCCCACGCGCTGTCCCGGCAGGCCGCGCAGCACCTGTTCGCACCACACGACGTTACGCTCGAAGACGTTGTTCCTGCCGCCGCCCTTGGCGAACGCGCCGTAGCTGACCTGGTTGCCGTCGCGCTTGGCGAAGTCGGTGATCAGGTTCGCGCGCAGCGTCCAGCCGCTGGCCGCCACGAGGTCGACGGGCGTGACCGGATTGGCGGTCGCGCGCGCGCGCGTGGCGGTGAGGGTCGTGTGTTCGATCAGGCCGTCGTCCGGAAAGCGGCCGCCGGCGCCGTTGATCTTGATGTGCGCGTTGAAGTCGCGGATCGTGTTGTTGACGCTCGCGAAGTGGTGGCCGTTGCCGATGACGTGGAAGGCGTGTTCGCAGTCGTCGTCGGCCCGGCACACGCCGTCGATGTTCAGGTTTTCGAAGCGCCAGTACGGCGCGCCGACGACGAAGCCCTCGAGCGTTTCGAGTTCGATGTGCACGGTGCCCGGCTGCGCCGCGCGCACGACGATGGGCGCATCGGCCCGGCCGGGGCGCGGTACGTCGATGCTCTTGCCCTGGAACCGGTAGGTGCCCGGCGCCAGCGTGATGACGTCGCCCGGCGACGCCTGCAGGAGCGCCGCGCGCAAGGCCTCGGGCGTGGCGACCTGGATGCCGGCGCCGTCCTGCCCGACGGGCCGCGGCTGGGCGCCGGCCGCGAGCACCAGCCGCGCGGGCGGCGCGCCGGCGCGCCGCGGTCGAGCGACGTCAGGATGGCGGCGACGCGACGGCCCGTGTTCTCGATGAGCGGATTGTGGCCGCTGCTGCGTTTTTCGATGTACGGCGCGAGCGTGCGCGGCGCGCGCCCGACGTGGTCGATGGCGGCCAGCAGCACGCCGCCCGCCACGACGGCAAGTACGCCCGCCGCCAGCAGGCCGCGGCGCGCCAGCTTTGCCGGCGTCACGCGCTGGCCTTGATGCCGTGGCGTCCCATCAGGTCGTACAAGGTGGGCCGGCTGACGCCCAGCATCTCGGACGCCTTGACGATGTTCCCGTCCGTGCGCGCGAGCGCGCGGGCGATGGCCTTGTACTCGGCTTCGTCGCGCACCTGGCGCAGGTTCAGCGGCTCTTCCTCGACACCCGTGTCGGGCAGGCCGAGA
The DNA here is from genome assembly GCF_047325105.1 of Massilia cellulosiltytica. Classification (NCBI taxonomy): domain Bacteria; kingdom Pseudomonadati; phylum Pseudomonadota; class Betaproteobacteria; order Burkholderiales; family Oxalobacteraceae; genus Massilia; species Massilia cellulosiltytica. The sequence goes on from NZ_CP168562.1 coordinate 6,749,872, forward strand.
TCGTCGGCGACGATGGTGTTCGCGTCGGCCATGATGACGGCGCGCTTGATGCAGTTTTCCATCTCGCGCACGTTGCCGGGCCACTGGTAGGTTTCGATCGCGGCCAGCGCGTCCGGCGCGAAGTGCAGCGACGGGCGCGATTCCTGCGCGCAGAACTTGTTCTTGAAGTGATGGGCCAGCAGCGCCGCATCGCCCTCGCGCTGGCGCAGCGGCGGGATCGTCACGACGATTTCGGACAGGCGGTAATACAGGTCTTCGCGGAAGCGGCCCTGCGCGCACAAGTCCTTCAGCTTCTGGTGCGTCGCGCAGACGATGCGCACGTCGACGGGAATCTCTTCGTGGCCGCCGATGCGCTCGATCACGCGCTCCTGCAGGAAGCGCAGCAGCTTGGCCTGCAGCGCCATCGGCAGGTCGCCGACCTCGTCGAGGAAGAACGTGCCGCCGTGGGCCAGCTCCACCTTGCCCTTGGTCTGCTTGGCGGCGCCCGTGAAAGCGCCCTTCTCGTAGCCGAACAACTCGCTCTCGAGCAGGTTTTCCGGAATCGCCGCGCAGTTGATCGCCATGAAGCGCTCCTTCGCGCGTGGCGACAGCGCGTGGATGGCACGCGCCAGCACTTCTTTACCGGTACCGGATTCGCCCAGCAGCATGACGGACGCGGACGTCGGCGCCACCTTCTCGATGGTGCGGCACACCTTGAGCATGCCCGGGTCGCGCGAGATCACGCCGGCCATGGGCGAATCGGCCTGCGACTGCTGCATGCGGCGATTTTCCTGCTGCAGGTTGTGCAGGAAGAAGGCGCGCTGGATCACGAGGTTCAGCACTTCCGGATCGACCGGCTTCTGGTGGAAATCGTAGGCGCCCATGCCGATCGCCTTGACGGCATTGGCATGGTCCTGGTTGCCCGTCAGGACGATCACGCGCGTGTCCGGCGCCAGCGCCAGGATCTGCTGCAAGGTGGCCAGGCCTTCGGTGGAGCCGTCCGGATCGGGCGGCAGGCCGAGGTCCATCGTGCAGACAGCCGGCTCGTGGCGGCGGATCTGTGCCAGCGCCGCCTCGCGGTCGCCGGCCACCACCACGTCGTACGCGTCCAGGCTCCAGCGCAGCTGCTTCTGCAGGCCCGGATCGTCTTCGATGATCAACAGCTTGGGTTTTTGTTGGGTCATGGTGTCTTCTTTCAGGCGATCGTCGCGGCGGCCGCGACGCAGTGCAGCGGCAGGACGACCTTGAACGTGGTACCGAGTCGGGGTTGGCTGGACACGTCCAGCGTCCCGCCCAGCTCGGTGATGTATTCGCGGCTTTCGAACACGCCGATGCCCATGCCGGCCGACTTGGTGGAGTCGAACGGCTTGAACAGGCGCTCGCGGATGAATTCTTCCGTCATGCCTTCGCCGGTGTCCGTGATCTCGACCTCGACGGCGTCCGCGCGCCCATCGGCCGGCAGGGCCACGCGGACCATCACGTTGCCGTCGCGCGGCGTCGCCTCGATCGCGTTCTGGATCAGGTGGCCCAGCACGCGCTCCAGGCGCTCGCGGTCGGCCAGCACCGAGAGGCCCGCCTGCTCGACGAGCAGTTGCGGATGCGGCTCGAACGCGCTCTTGAGGGCCAGCGCCTGGCGCACGACGTCGTCGACGGCCAGCGGCTGCGGCTTGTCGGCATTCTCGCTGCGCGACAGCTTCTGCAGCAGCAGCTTCATTTTCTGCACGGAGTGGTTCAGCGTCTCCAGCATGTCGCGCTGGAATTCGGGGTTGTCCTTGTGCTTCTCCGCGTTCGCGTTCATCAGCGACAGCTGGGCGACGAGGTTCTTCAGGTCGTGCACGACGAACGTCGACATGCGGTTGAACGACTCGAACTGGCGCGCCACCATCAGCGCGTTGGCGGCGTCTTCCTGCGCGAGGTAGCTGGCGGCCTGGCTGCCGGCGATCTCCAGCAGGTCGATGATTTCCCAATTCAGTTTCACCGGGCTGCGCGCGCGCTGCAGCACGACGAAGCCGAACAGTTTTTCCTGCAGCATCAGCGGCACGACGAGCCAGCGGCGCGGGGAGTCCAGCAGCCAGTCGGGCAAGGCGAGACCTTCGTATTTGTCGGGGCGCTCGACGTATTCGTCGACGTCGACGACCCACTGCGTGCTTTCCAGGAAGCGGCAGAACGGCGCGTTGGCCAGCTCGCTCACGTGGGTGTCGACCGTCGGCCAGCCCGCCATCACCGTGAAGCGGCCGCCGGCATCGCGCTGCCACAAGGTGCCGCCGGGGCTTTCGACGAGCACGGCCAGCGCCTGGATCGCGCGCTCGCCCAGGTTCGGGCCGCGCTCGGACAGCGTGCGGGTAAAGCGCATCCACTCTTCGCGGTAGTCGTAGTTGTAGCGGTAGAAGTGCTTGCTGATCGTGACCTTCAGCCAGGAGCGCGCCGTGCCGGAGAACAGGATCACGCCCAGCAGGGAAATGGCGCCGAACAGGAAGCCCGTCTGCATCACCGTGCCCCAGCTGCCGCCCACGTAGCGCAGGTAGTAGCCGACCGAGCCCATGGCCAGCAGGTAGATCGCGGAACCGAACAGCGCGGCCGAATGGAAGACGACGCGGCGCGACACGGCGAACGACGTCGTCCACGACTTGCGGCGCGTGATCGACAGCGCGATCAGCGGCACCGTCAGCGCGTTGACGAAGCCGCGCGCCGTCCACAGGTCCGCGCTCAGTTTGCGGAACAGCAGCGCATTGCTGTACATGTAGAAGTCGTAGGCGAACATGCCGCCGATGCCCAGGCAGGCGAACTTGATCGCCCAGCGCTCTTCGATGGTCTTGTTGCGGTAGACCTGCTCGACGAGCAGCATGCCGTACACGGACAGGCCGACATAGCCGATCAGCAGCGGCAGCCCGAGCACGGGCAGGAGGTCGTTGTCCCAGTGGCCGACGCCGACGCCGGTCAGCAGCAGCAGATAGACGCATCCCGCCCCCAGCAGTCCCGCGCGCGGCGCGGGGAAGCGGCCGAGGATCAGGCGGGCCGGCTGGCCGTCCGCGTCGCTGCGCCAGTCGCCGAGCAGGGCCACGAGGAACAGCGACCAGGCGCCGTCGCGCAGCACCTCGAGCGCGGCCGTGCCCGTGTTCCACAGGATCTCCTGGACCGCATCCAGGCCCAGCGCCGCGGCCCATGCCGCCGTCGCCAGGCAGGCGGCGCTCAGCGTGCCGCGCTGGACACGGCCGTGCCAGCCCGACAGGACCGACAGGCCCAGTGCGAGGAAGCCGGTGGCGGCCAGTGCGTAGCTGGAAGCAGCGATATTGATCACGTTACTGGGCACGATGCGGCCGCAGGGAACATCAGCGTCCGCTGCGGAACAGGACGACCTTCAGGGTGTCGATCAGGATCAGGACGTCCAGGAACAGGCTGTTGTTCTTCACGTAGTACAGATCGTACTGCAGCTTCTGCAGCGCGTCCTCGGCCGAGGAGCCGTAGCCGTAGCGCACCTGGGCCCAGCCGGTGATGCCCGGCTTGACGCTGTGACGCACGTTGTAATACGGGACCACCTCGATCAGCTGGTCGACGAAGTACTGGCGCTCCGGGCGCGGGCCCACGAACGACATGTCGCCCTTGAGCACGTTGAGCACCTGCGGCAGCTCGTCGATACGCGTCTTGCGCATGAAATTGCCGACGCGCGTGATGCGCGGATCGTTCTGCTGCGCCCATTGCGGCTTGCCGCCCTTTTCCGCGTCGGTGCGCATGCTGCGGAATTTGTGGACGAAGAACGCGGCGCCATCCTTGCCGATCCGTTCCTGCGAATAGAACACGGGACCGCCGTCTTCCAGCTTGACGGCCAGCGCCGCCAGCAGCATCAGCGGAAGCGTCAGCATCATGATGATCAGGCTGCAGATGATGTCGAAGCTGCGCTTCATGAACGTGCGCACGAAGCTCTGGTCGAAGCCGCCGCCGAACACGAGCCACGACGGCTGCAGCGAATCGACGCGGATCTGGCAGGTCTCGCGCTCGAAGAAAGTGGCGGCGTCGGTGACCTTGAAGCCCTGCAGCTTGCACTCGAGCAAATCCTTGATGGGGAAGCCGCCGCGGCGGTTCTGCACGGAGACGACGATTTCCTCGACGTTGTACTGGCGCGCCAGCGCGACGAGCGATTCGCCCTCGCGCGACTTCAGCAGGCTGGTCCCCGGCACGCACAATTCCTCGGTCGGCGTCGGCACGAAGCCGGCGATGTTGTAGCGGTGGTAGCTGGTGCTCTGCATCGCCAGGTCGCTGCATTCCTTGGCGAGCGGGCCGCTGCCCAGGAACAGGATGCGGGTTTCCAGGAAGCGCAGCTCGGACGACTTGAAGAACACCATGCGCGCCAGGAAGATGCCGCCCGCGGCGATGCCGAACACGAGCGCCATGATGCCGCGGCCGAAATACAGGTCGGGCGCCACGTAGAACACCAGCGTCAGGATCAGGAAGCCCATCAGGAACGAGGGCATCAGCTTCATGAAGAACGGATGGCGCAGGCCTTCGTTGAAGTCGAGCTGGTACATGCCCATGGCGCTCATGCTGAAGATGATCGCGGCGGTAAATGCGATGGCAGATGTAAAGAAGTGATGGTCGAGGTTGGGCAGGGACGCGTTCTGTCCCAGTTCCATGAACCGCACCGTCGCGCCGATGTAGGCTGCGCCAAGCAGCACCAACACTTCGACGAACAGCAGGACGAATACGATCTTCGACACATAGTGATTAGAAATCCTAAGCACAATTGCCTCCGGTGTAGCTGTTATTGCTGATTTGCACAACCAATAGTTGAGCCGGGATACGCGTGCGCGTTCCCAAAAGTTCTTGACTCAAGGAAATAAAACAAGGCCGGAAATAGCCTGGAACTGTCATTGTCATCATCACATGCAAAACGGCAAGGCTCGGGGTCCAAGCGGCCTGCCCTCGGCACGACCCATCGAATAGTCACGGCATCCGCAGCTGCGGATGCCGGCGATACATTACAAACGCCAGAGGCAGTAGCCAGCCTCGCGGATCCCGTTCGGATCGAACTGCGCCTTGACGTCGACGAAGCAGCCGCCGTCGTTCAGCTTGGACTGGAAATCCGTCAGCGAACGCGCCAGCACTTCCTTGTGCGGCACCGCAACGATGAGGGCATCCCCCTTCGGCAGGTCTTCCCAGCGCTCCAGTGCGATGCCGTATTCATGCTGCGCTTCGTCCGCTTCGGCCACTGGGTCGTGCACGTGCACTTCGACACCGTAAGACTGTAGCTCGTACACAATGTCCGCGACCTTGGAATTGCGCAGGTCCGGGCAATTTTCCTTGAACGTCAGGCCGATCACGTTGACTTTCGAACCCTTGACGTGGAAGCCCGCCGAGATCATCGACTTGACGGTCTTTTCGGCCACGAACTTGGCCATGCCGTCGTTGATACGGCGCCCCGCCAGGATCACCTGCGGGTGGTAGCCGATCATCTCGGCCTTGTGCGTCAGGTAGTACGGGTCGACGCCGATGCAGTGGCCGCCCACCAGGCCCGGACGGAACGGCAGGAAGTTCCATTTCGTGCCGGCGGCCTTCAGCACTTCCAGCGTATCGATGCCGATCTTGTCGAAGATGATCGCCAGTTCGTTCATCAGCGCGATGTTCAGGTCGCGCTGCGTGTTCTCGATGACCTTGGCCGCTTCCGCGACCTTCAGGCTGGACGCGCGATGCACGCCGGCCTTGACGACGGTCTCGTACATGGCCGCCACGCGCTCCAGGGTCGCCGCGTCGTCGCCGGACACCACTTTCATCACGTTGGTCAGCGTGTGTTCCTTGTCGCCCGGGTTGATGCGCTCGGGCGAGAAGCCGACGTGGAAGCCATCCTTCCACTTCATGCCGGAGAATTTTTCCAGGACGGGGATGCAGACTTCCTCGGTCGCGCCCGGATACACGGTCGATTCATAGATGACGATCGCACCGCGCTTCATGTGCTTGCCGACGGTCTCGCTGGCGCTGATCAGCGGCGCGAAGTCGGGCACGTGGGCGATGTCGACGGGGGTCGGAACGCCGATCAGGATGTAGTCGGCCTGGGCCAGCGCGGCCGGATCGGTGGTGACGCTCAGGTGGCGCGCCGAACGCAATTGCTCAGTCGACACCTCACCGGCGGGATCGACAAATTTCTTGTAGCTCTCGACCTTTGTCGTCGACAAATCGAACCCGATCGTCGGGCCGAGCTTGCCGAACTCGACAGCCAGCGGCAAACCTACATAACCCAATCCCACTACTGCGATGACCTCGTCTGGCTTCATATTGATTCCGTTCCGCTTGGTTGCTATTACGATAACTTTGAGTCAGCACGGAAAACGCCTGCCCGTTCGACGAGTCAACTCGCCTTGCCGACAACGGCGCCTTGTGCCATCGTCGTTTGCAGACCAACGTTCACATCGTGGGAGCCCATCGAATTTTCACGAATCCTCACCGCCGTGCTGATGAGATAATAACATTTTATCGATTACAAGTTAGCAACAAGACATACCGTGCGCATGAATCGAAACACGCCGAGAACAGCAGAATAAGTGGCTGCGGTCTAAACAGGCAAGCAATACCTTGTCCTTACGTCCCGGAGTGTTGTAAGCATGGTTATTGAGCGCTAGTAACTTGCCGTAATGCCATGCTTTCCGGGTAGGCGGCGCCGTTGCCGGCGTCGAGATCAAGGAAAGCGGCGCGGCCGGTCTTGCTGCGCTCGCGGTTGGCGGCGATGGCCGCCTTGTCGATGCCGGCCAGCAGGCGGATCTTGGCCAGTTGCAGTTTGACGTCCTGCATGTTCACGCGCGCCAGTGCATAGCCGAGGTGGGCGAACACGGACACCCACTCGCGGCCGAAGGAGAAATGCGTGTTCGGGTTCGAGCTGCGCGCGATGACTTCGCGCCGGAAGGTTTCGCCCGATTCGAAGAATTTGCTGGGCGGGCGCTGTTCGCGGTCGTGATAGATGCGCGATGTGGGCAGGACGCCCAGCTTCAGTTTGTGGAACTGCAGGCGCTGCGTGTAATTGTCATCCTCGCCGTAGTGGAAGAACGACGGGCTGAAGCCGCCCACCTTTTCCATGCAGGCGCGCGTCACCAGCCAGGCGGCGGCATTCACGAAGCCGACGTCGTACACGTCCTTCAGGCGGCCGAGGAAGAGATCCGAGTACAAGCCCCGGCATTTGTTCGGCGCGATGTAGTTCGAAAAGCCGTAATCGAGGCCGTCGCCGGCGCCATTCAGGTGCATCGGGCTGATGACGCCATAGGCGGGATGCCGCTGCTGCGCCTCGACGAGCTTTTGCACCGCGTCCGGATCGATCCAGGCATCCTGGTTGAGCAGGAAGACATAGTCCGCGCCGCGCTGGTACGCCATTTCCATGCCGATGTTGTTGGCCTTGCCGAACCCGTGGTTCGTTCCGGTAGCGACGACCTCCACTTCCGGATACTCGGCCGCGATGCGCGCCAGCGTGTCGTCCTTCGATCCGTTGTCGATGACGATCGTGTGCAGCGGCACGGTCGACTTGCGCAGGCTGGAAAAGCACGGGGTCACCCACTTGGATCCGTTGTAGGTCACTATCACCACAAAAACCTTGGCGCTCATCGTCGTCCTCTTTGAAATGGCTGGAAAATCGGCTGCAGTGTCGAATGTTGACACATTTGCAGCAAATCCGGAAGGAAACGGGCACTACGGTGTGCGGGGGACAGGAAGGCATGGCGCGGCTGGCGGGGATCGAACCCACGACCCTTGGCTTCGGAGGCACAAGGTTGGTATTTTTACCACGCTTCGCCAAGTTTGACTTGCTTTTACCTTCCCTATGAAATCATGATCTTATAGCGCGGCCGATATTTACAGACGAGTCCCAAAGTTATCCGGCATTGCGCTCCTGCGTAACCCCATCGTAACCCAGGACGGAACCATGCCAGCACCGCGCTCACCCTCGCAGCGTATCGTATTTACGATAGCTGCCCTTGATGACCTCCCCCTGCCCCCGGCGGGGACGCGCACGACTTACCACGACAAGCGCGAACCCGGCCTTCAACTGCGCGTAACGTCGAACGGGCGCAAGACCTTCTGCGTGCTCAAGCGCGTGCGCAACGGTCGCCCACAGCGCATCACGATCGGGCTGTACCCCGACCTGAAGATTGACCAGGCCCGTGCTCGCGCTATTGCCATCCGCAACGACATCGCTCTCGGACGGGATCCCGCCCAGGCCAAGCGCGACCAGCGCGCCGAGTTGACGCTCGGACAAGCGTTTAACTGGTATGTGGAGCATCGCGCCATCCCGGACGGTCTCAAGACCGTCGATGCGATGCGCGCTAACTTCGAGCGCTACCTCGGCGCCCTGCCGCCTTCCCAAGTGAAGAAGCACGGCCTACCGCGCGCCAAATCGCCGGGTTCGGTCAACTGGGAACACCGCAAACTTTCCAGCATCACCCCGGTCCAGGTCGCCGAACTGAAGTCATCGTTGGCACGGGGCGCCGGCCGTGCGGCCGCAAACCATGCGCTGAAGCTGCTGCGGGTGGTCTTCAACTGCGTCATCAAGGCGCGCCTGTTCGACGGCGACAACCCGGCTGCCGAATTCGGCATCCTGCGGATCAAGGCGCGCGACAGGTTCGTGAGCCGCGACGAACTGCCGCGACTCTTCGCTGCCCTCGCGCAGACCACGAACACCACGATCCGCGACTACATCCTGCTGTCGATCCTGACCGGGGCCCGGCGCAGCAATGTGCTCGCCATGCGCTGGGCCGACATCGACATGGTTCGCGGCGTGTGGCGCATCCCGGACACGAAGAACGACGAGCCGGTCGAGGTACAGCTGTGCGACCAAGCGCTGGCCGTGCTGCAGGGACGGCCAGCGCCTGGCGGTACGTGGGTATTCCCGGGCACCGGCCGTTCAGGGCACTTGGAGTCGCCCAAACGCGGCGTTCAGGCCATCTTAGACGCCGCGGGAATCAAAAACCTGCGTATTCATGACCTGCGCCGCACCCTGGGCAGCTGGCAGGCGATGCTCGGGTCCTCTCTCGTGATCATTGGTAAGTCGCTGGGCCACAAGTCACTGGCCGCGACACAGATCTATGCGCGTCTGAGCGCCGAGCCGGTTCGCGCATCGGTTTCGCAGGCCGCTGACGCACTGTACGAGGCAGCTCAGGGTGTGGTCCCTGCGCCAGCGGACGAGCAGGCTACAGGCCAGTCGGCGAATACCGGGGCACCACTACGACAACGAAAGGAAGAACATGCTGCAAAATGAAAACGATGCACTTTGCCTGGTGTCTGACGATCAAATTATGCAGAAGCTCGCAGAGGAGCGTCGCGCCTTCCTAAAAGGCGATCAGCATGCGTTGTTTAGAACGTTGCTGCAATGCGCGCGCTATCAGGCGGTCATTCCGCGCTGGGCCGCCGATGAAATGCTGCGCATTGAAACGGCGATCGAGACCGGCAAGTCTGTTGACCTGAACAAGTGCTTCGGCTGGAAGCCACATAGCAAGAAGGCGCGCTACAACCAGCACAACCGGAACCAGCGCAAATCGCAAATCCGCGCTGCTTTGCTACGGCGACGTCAGGAAGGGGCCAGTTTCGAGCGCGGGGAGAGGGACGTGTTCGAGCTGGTCGCACGTGACGTAGGGGTGCCCTACCTCACGGTGATCGCTGTCTATCGTGAAAGCTAGTGGCTCAAGGATATCCCCCGGAACTGCCCGGACAACATTAGCTTCGGCGACATCGTCATGCCCCGTGGCCGACGCCGAGGGCGTCCAATTCTTTCTCGTTCCGAGAAGAAAAAGTCAGTTTTCAACTGAACTCCAACACTTAAAAACAAAACGTATACGAGGTCTACTCCGGTGCATAAACCCGCAGCAATCACGCGGCGGGTTGCGTAACCAGGAGAAGACCTTGGAAAAGAACCTGCCCCAAGCGGCCAGCGCGATCGCTTCCTTTCCGCAGCCGTCCACGCTGATGACGCCCGCCCAAGCCGCGGCATACATGGGCGTTGAAGTCGCCACCTTGGCCGTGTGGCGCTGCACGGGCCGCTACGCCCTCCCCTACCTCAAAGTCGGCCGCCTCGTGCGCTACCGCCAGTCCGACCTCGACGCCTTCCTGAAAGCCCGCAGCGTGGACTTCGTCGAGGAGAACCAGTAATGGACGCGCGCATTGACAACCCGTTCTCGCTGGACGAGCTGGAAATGCTGCTGTCGCGCCATTCCGGCCTGGGCATCGGCAGCGACGTCTTCCACATGTCCCCGCCCGAGCTGCACGGGCTGTATCACTTCCTCACCCGCCTGCAGCTGTCGCAGGCACTCGACGTCGACGAATCCTAGTCGACCACCAGCACACGGTGCGCGACGCTGGCGCTGCTTCTAGTACCCAGGCGCCAGCGCGCGAGTCCGCGGTTAACTTATAAAAGGAGAGCGCCCAATGGGCAAAAACCTGATCATTGACCCCGAGTTCAAGGCACTCATTCCGCCCTTGCAGGAGGAGGAGTACGCGGCGCTGGAGCAGAGCATCCTGCGAGATGGCTGCCGTGACGCGCTGGTGGTCTGGAACAACATCTTGGTCGACGGCCACAACCGCTACGAGATCTGCAAGCGTAATAACAAATCGTTCAGGACGACGACGCTGGAGCGTGTCGACAGCCGTGAGAGCGCGATGGCGTGGATGATCAACAACCAGCTCGCGCGCCGCAATCTCACCGACTTCCAGCGGTCCGATCTGGCCCTCAAAATGAAGGATGCGCTCGCAGCATTGGCGCAGAAAAAACAAAAAGCTGGTGTTAACCAGCACTCGAGCCCGTCGACAAATTTGTCGAAAGGCTCGTCAATGGACACCCGTCGTGACCTGGCCAAAGCCGCCGGGGTTTCCGAAGGTACGCTCGCAAAGGTCGAGAAAATCAAGATCTCCGCTGTCCCGGAAATTCTCGAGATGGCACGTTCCGAGGAAATCAAGATCGACGTGGCGGCCCAAGTGGCGACCCTGCCGAAAGAGGAACAAGTCGCGCTCGCGGCGGCCGGCAAGGATGCAATGAAATCCGCTGCCAAGAATGTGCGCAAATCGAAACAAGACAAGGAAGTCGCCGAGGACGCTGCTCAGGAATCTAAGGAACGTACCGCCAATCCGAAGCCCGAGATCATCTTGCCGCCGGAGGACGACGATGAACTGGCTCGCCTGCGCATCGAGAACGCGGTGCTGCGCAAGCGCGTCGACGAGCTGACCACGGCGAGCGAGAAGACCGAGATCGAAAATCAGCTCGCCGAAGCCCAGGCCGAGGTTCAGCGCCTGACCGACGTGTGCGCTGAACTGAACAGCCGCATCGCCATCCTGGAAAAGGAAAACGATGTGCTGGTCCAGCGCCAAGACATGCAGGATCAGAAGGACTGCCAGCAACAGCTGGAGGGCAATGTCGATGATCGTACCGGCGACGTGCTGGAGGAAACGGCTGAGAGTGCCGCTACGGTACAGCCGGCGTCGGCACCACAGTCCGTCCTGACGGATGCTGTCGTCGACTGATCAGGTCATGCCGGACGAGATCAACCTCTCCTTCCCTCAGGCGTCGGTCGACCTGACTGACGCCCAGCGCTTCCTCGATTTTCTCGCGCGAGGAAGCGCCTGCACCTTCCAAGTTTTCGATGACGGTCAGGCAAAACGTCGTGGCCTGAACAGGATCTTGCACGGGTCGTTGGCTGTCCACTCCAAGACGCTGATGCGACTGAACGAGCAAGGCGCCGGCATCTTCGTCATGGTCAACGCCGGCGACGGCAACGGGCGGAAGCTGTCGAACGTACGCGCCGTGCGCGCACTGTTCGTTGACCTTGATGGCGCCCCACTCGCCCCCGTCCTGAACGGACCTATCGCACCGCACATGGTCACCGAAACGTCGCCTGGCCGCTGGCATGCATTCTGGCTAGTCGACGGAGTCCGGCTGGAGAGCTTTTCACATCTCCAGGAACAGCTGGCAAAAATGTTCGATGCCGACCGCAGCGTGAAGGACCTGTGCCGGGTCATGCGGGTTCCTGGCTTCGTCCACAACAAGCAGCAACCGTATCGAAGCCGCCTCGTCCACCTCGACGACAGCCCGGCCATTCCGGTTCAGGAGTTTGTTGATGCTTTCGGCATCAGTCCACTCATCGCTGTGGGAGAGCGGAACACATACCTGTTCAAGTCTACTGCCGGTCTCAAACACGGCGGCATTCCAAAAAGGCGAGGCAGCTAAACGAATCGCCAAGATCAACGCCGCCCACACGTCTGCCCCCCTGCCCGACGAGGAGGTGCAAGAACTTGTCGATCGCGCCTACAGCTATGAGACCAAGGGCTTTAGCATGATCCCGCACCGTATCATCGACACGCCAGCGTTTGAATCCCTGTCGGGAGCTGCATCAAAGTTGTTCTTCTATGCGATGCGGCGCCACCGCCCTGGGAAGGAGTTCGCCTTACCCTACTCGGAGTTCGCGCATGTCGCTGGACTGAAGAACCGGCAACAGTTCAGCAAGGCACGCGACGAGCTGATTGATGCAGGCTTCCTTGTTCGGACCCGTCAACATGTGGCCAGTCTTGATCCTGATGGAAGACGCTGCGCCCTGTTCCGGATCGGTGACCAAGTCCTGCCCTGATCAGCTTCCAGCGCGCAGGGTTAGGGGTACAACTTGTACTCCCAAATCTGCCGTCAGGGGTACAAGTTGTACCCACTATCTTATACCCACACTTCAGAGCGCCGTTCACGCTCTAGCGCCCGCCAAGACGCGATCGACGTCCTCTTCGCCGCCCTGTAAACTGCCGAGTAAGGGCTACCATCGGCCGACTGTCCCTTGTTAGACCATCGCCTAGATCCGCGCCGGCTGCACAGCACTGTCCGCAGGTTGTGACGAACGTGACGAACGAAGACCTTGTTTTCGGAGATCGAACTAATGGACGGCAAACCCAACGGCTGGAGCACCGAGCGCCGCGCACGGCAGGCGATGTTGATCCGGACCTGGCAACCATGGAAGAAGTCGACTGGTCCCCGGACGCCCGAGGGCAAATCCAAGTCATCCCGTAACGCCTACAAGCCGAACCCGATCCGCCGTCAACTGATCGAGATAGCGGCCGAGCTACGGCAACTGGGGCGACTGAGGCGAAAGCATGTTGCATCATCGCGCTAAGCCTAATGCCACGCCGTGCTGATGCTGCTGGAAGACCCGGAGTGGGTTACCTGGAGCGACAACGCGATCGCCAAGGCGTGCCGCATGTCGCGGCCCTTCGTCCGCAACATGCGCGCCTCACTTAAAACAGTTATAAGTGACCGCACCTCACTATCCAAGTTGGACAGTGAGAACTCCTCTCTCAGCGCACCCACACGACCAAGCACGGGTGCGCTCATTCACCAACCTCAAACTCCGCGTTCTTAAACTTCAGCACGTTGCAGTTTTCCTTCACTGCGCGCTGCAGTCCGTCGTCGAATCCGGTAGGCGATTCGGCGGAAATCTCGACTGCGATCTTGACCTTTACGCCCGGGCGCAGCGTGAACTGCTGGACCACCTCGTCCACCAAGTCTGCGAACTGCTTCTTGGCGAGGATCGGATCGAGGTCGATGCTGCCGTAGAACTGCTTCTTGGCGGTCGGCCCAGTGCTGGTGCTGCCTGCCTGATAGCCGCCTCTGCCCGAGTCATCAACGCGCAGGGTTTGCCCGGCTCCCGCTGGCACGGTGGTGCCGGCCCCGGTTTCGGTTTCGGTTTCGGTTTCGGCTTCGGCAATCTTCGCGCGCGATGCCTCCTCGGCCGCGCGCAGAGCTTCCATATAAGCAGCGGCCGTCAGCGGCTCAATCAGCAGCGAAGACGAATCTAGGATCATGGACGTACGCTTGCCGTAGCTGAACCCGACATAGCGACCGTCCTCCTTGCCTTGCGCATAGCCGAAGAACTCGCGGCTGTCGGAACCGGCCGCCATCGCGTTTTGGAACACAATGTCGTCCTTTAGGCGCGGCAGGTACAGCTGCTGGCAGCTTTGTTGCCACACGTTGAGCGCATTGGCGTCCTTCACGTCGTCCTTCCAGAACCAGTCCTTCAGCACCTTAGCCAGGTGGATCGGCGCCCATTCGCTGATGAGCAGTTCGTTTTCCTTGAGGACGCGCTCGACTTCCTGCGACCAGTTCTGTGCGCTAGCGTTCAGTTGGAAATGTTCCCACATCACTTCGGACAAGCCCTTGCCGGGCCGGGCGTCCTGCACCGGGGTCAGCAGCCACTTGTAAGTCTCGCGGATCATTCGTCGCACGGTTTCCTCGCCCTGCTCCAAGCTGGCTTGTGCCTGCTTTGCCATCAGGTTGTCGAGGACAATGCGGTTGTCCTTGTAGTCACTAACAATGCTGCGCCATGCGAGGTAGGATCGCACGTGGTCCTTTAGGCGGCTGACACTGTCGTAGTCGGCCGCGACGAAGATTAGGCGGTTCTGCTTGAAGCGAGGCTGGTCGCCGCGTTTCTTGAGGATCTCGGTGGCACGATCGATAGCCAGGCTCTGGCCGCTCTTGCTGAAAGCTGCATCGGGCGGCAGCACTACCAGCCGCAGCGACCAGTCGTCGGGCACATCACCGCTGCCGGTAAAAGTGTGGATGCCACCGAAGACGCCGCTTGCGAAGCTGCGCTGCACGCGGTCGCGGATCGAGGGGAACACGTCCTCCTTATCCTGGAAGCGGCGCTTGCGTTCTTCCATCTCGCGCCGCAGGTTCGGGCGGGTGTCCAACCAGAAACGGTTGTTAGCGTGGTTCAGGTAGTGCAGCCGGTCACCTAAGCGCCGCAGCGCATCCTTGAACAGGTTCGGTTGCTGGCCGGGCTGGGCCACGCCCAGGATCACGCGCTCAAGCTCCAGACCCCGTACACCTTGGTTCGATGTACTTGGTGCACTGCCCAAAAAGATAGCGCGTGCCGCGCGGCGGCATGCTTGCACGCTGCCGAAGCGGGTGTCTTTGTTCTCGATCTCCCACGTCTCCGAACGCTCGCCGTCCACATCGCGCTCAATCACGGGCGTCCAGCCCTGCGGCAGGTAATACAGCGCCTCGTTCAGCGTGTCCGCATCCATAAGCGGAAAGCTGCCGGGCATGATCAGCGGATCGTTGTTGCCGTCCTTCCACAGGCGGTGGATCACCTTCGCCATCAGTTTCAGCACGCCGCGCGTGCGCTGGAAGTTGTCCAGCGTTGACCAGTCCTCGTACAGGCGATCGAACACCTCGGGGTGGATCGGGTAGGCGTGGATCAGCCGCTCTAGATACTTGCTGTCCTGCGTCTCCTGCGGGAAGTCATCGCGGTTCTCGATGTAGTAGTCCGCGAAGGCCCGGCAGACCGACTCCATCGCCAGCTTGTCGTTGATGTTGCTGAAGAGCCGCCGACGGACGATCTCAAATGCCTCCTCGGTGGCCACTGGCTTCCACAGCGCCTGAATGCGCCCGAAGTAGTGCGCCAGGGATGCCAGCGCCTTCTCGCCCCGCTGGCTGCCCGCCTCCTTGGCGGACTCCGGCAGCGACGCCAGCAACACGGCGGTCGGCACGGCCTTGAGGGCCTCCGTCAACGCCTGCACGAAGCTGAGGTTGGAATCGAAGGTGCCGCCAGACAGCGCCTTGCCTTCCTCGAACTGACGTACATAGGCCACCAGCTCGTCGATGAGAATGACGCAAGGTGCGTAGCAGCTCAGCAAATTGGCCAGCACTTCCTTACCCGGCGACGTGCCCGAAGCATCGGCTTCAGCCACCAGCTTGTAGCCCTCAGCCCCGCCCAACTGCCAGGCCAAGTCGCCCCACAGCGTGCGGATGCTCTGCCCATCCTTCACCAGCGGCTGGTTGGGCGAGGACCTGATGCCGTCGAGCACGGCGATGCGCGCCTTGGGCAGTTCGGTCACGCCGGCCGCAGCGAGAATGGCGGGTACGCCCTGCAAGTCGCTGGCCGGTGCCTCGCCCTTGGTGAGATGATAGACAGCCAGCATGGTATGCGTCTTGCCGCCGCCGAACGCGGTTTGAAGCTGCATCACCGGGTCGCCACCCTGCCCCGCAAGACGCTTGACCACCGAATCGAGCAACAGCCGCATGCCTTCGGTAATGAAGGTGCGCTGGAAGAACAGCGCCGGGTTCTGATATTCTGCGTTGGCCGTGCCCGCATGCACGCGCGACAGGTCGGCGGCGAACTCGGCCTGTTGGAACTTGCCTTCCCGCACATCGGAGTGCGGTTCCGCGATTTCGCGCCAAGGTTTCAATGCCATGTTCTTCCCCTCAGATTTCCAGTAGTCCTTGCGAGCCGAGCACACCTGCCTCACCAGCAGCCTGTTCGATCGCGCTCCACGCCGTGACCAGTTCGTTGTAGGCGCGCGCTTCTTCGGCCCAGCCCTTGCGTTCGCACAGGGTGTAGAGGCGATATGCGAGTGCGCGAATAGGCTCGGCGCGGGCAGGCATGCGGGCCAACAACTTACCGGCAGCCGACTCGCCGTCCTGGTTCAGCGCGCGAATCAGCTGGTGCAGCGCTTCCCATACGGGCAGGCGGATGTCGGATTCCGGCGACCAGTCGCGTGGCATCTCGGCCCACTTGAGCAGGCGCAGATCACCCTTGCTCGAATCCACCACGCCGCTGGCTTGCAGGCCGCCAACGCTGGTGCCCTTGGCGCGGGCTAGCACGTCTGCGTCACCATATTTGCCGGTGGCCCAGCCCAGCTGCTCGAACCAGTGCAGGCAGAACTGCGTGTCATGGTCAAAGTCGTCCTCGGCAAGGAAACGGTTGATGAGTTGCAATGCAGCACGTACGCTCATGGGCGTGCCGTCAGCTTCCAGCACGGCGGCGTATTGGCTGAAGATCGCCATGCCGGGACCGATGATGGCTTGCGACAAGTCCACGGGCGCGACGGGCGAATTGATACCGCCGCGCGTCATCTCGTCCAGCGCCTCGGGCAAGACGGCATTGAGTTCGCGGATGAACTCACGGCGAGAGACAGTGGCCGCGTCGGCGTGGCGCTGGCGGCAAACGAGAATAATGCTGGAAGCAAGTGCATTAGTGTCTGTCCCCACCATGCGCCTCTCAAGCTCAGTCCGCATCGGCCAAGTTCCCGTCACCGAGAAGCCAGCGTCAATCACGGCCTGTAGAAACGTCTCCCATCCAGTGCTGGAAGTGCCCGCCTCGCCCTTTGTTTCGCTCTGCTTAAAGGCGTAGTAGATCGTCACGGGGAACGCTGCATGCGCCTTCTCGGCCAAGTTGTGCATGGCCTTGGTCATGCCATCGAGGAAAAATACCTCGGCCTTTTCCTTGCTCCCGTGACGGTATGTTGCCGCGACAAGCTCTTCCGTCTTGGGAACTGCCAGCGTGGCGAATAGATCGGGGTAAGTTGCCTTCAGACTCTTTCGCAGCCAGACGTAAAAGAAGTCTGATAGATCAGCGTATGCAATGTTGTCATAGTACGGTGGATCTGTGGAGATCACTCTGCTCGAAGATAGGCTTTGAGTTTGCGCGTCAGCTTGCCAAGCTTCACCCCTAGCAACAGGTTTCATCTCACCGAGGGCATCGATAATCGATTTGATGCCGCCTTCAAAATTTCCGCTGGAGTCAGAAAGTGGATTGCTCTCAGCAAAGTCCCATGTCATTGGCAGAGACTGGCGTCCAAATGTATTGCGAGCATGCTCGCGCAGGCTTGCCCAAGCGCACAGGTTCGAGTTGCGATCACTAACCTTGTCGACAGCAAATGCCAGATATACCCCAACCGCTTCGGCATAGCCCGTCGCCCCGATACCGCCGGCATTGAGACCACGGTCATCGTCATGCAAACCAGCAGCCAAGGCGTCAGTCTTAACTTTGGCGATGACCTCGGCCACCAGATCGGAGAACGTGGTCAGCGCCGCTAGTTGACGCGGAGTGAAGAGGTCGCCCCACTCGGTCAAGCCATAGGGAACGCATGTACCGCCTGTGAGGCGGGCAGGCACATTGCCCGAGGGCTTCCAAGCGGGCTGCGCCCGCCGGGCGGCCTCCTCATGCTCTTGGGTTGGGGCCAGATAGATGCGGCCTCGCGCGCCTTCGGCGACGACCGCCATCAACCTTGCGCCCATGCGCCCGGCCTGCCCTTCAGCCTTGATGTAGTCGCCGCCAATGGGCGCATCCGAGAACACGCAGCGGAAGTTCGCACCACGACCGGCAGCTTTGGTGCCATCCTTCGCTTCCTCAGTAGGATTGCCCACTTTTACGGTGAAGCGGTATTTGTCGCCCTCGACCACCGGCTGCACCCAGCTTTCCTTACCCGCCTTGCTGGAGAGAATGAAAGTGGAGGCCAGCGGCACGTCCACATGACTGAACGCTGGATTGGGGCTTTTCACTGTGCGCGCCCACAGCCATGCGATGACCGTGAGCTTCTGGCCCAGCAGGGGCTTCAAATCCGGTCGCTCGGCCACGATGGCGGTGGTGATTTCCACCTGCGGGTACAGATGACCGATGCGCTTCTCGGCCTCACCCCGCATCCACGCGCCGTAGCGGCGCACGTCTTCGGCTAGCCCTTTCGCGCCGCTCCAGTCCTCGCTTAGCTTGCCCTGCTTGTCGCCCGGCACGCGAGGCCCAACCGGCTCGCGGCCCGCGAAGCGCGGCGGAATTTCGATCATGGCCTTGTTGATGGTGACGGCCACAGGGTTGAGGTCGGAAGCGTAGCTCTCCAGGCCCAGACGCTGTGCTTCCATAGGTAGCGCGCCGCCACCCGCGAAGGGATCGTGAAAGGCAGGCAGCTTGTCGGGGTTGAACAGTTCGGCCGCGTGCGGGTGGTTCTTGTTCAGTTCGCAGACCTCGCGCCACGAGCGGCGGATTTCGGCGCGCGCGCGTTCGAGCACTTCCTCGTTGTTGGTGTTTTCCCACTTTACGAGGTCTTCGATAATCTTAAATAGGCGCTCACGCTCCAAAGCAGCCTTTTCCTTGTTGACGCCGTAGCGAAAACCTCCACCCTGCTGGTAACCAGGGTCGTTGACCATCTGCGCGAACAGCACTGCGCGCGCGGCGGCAAGTGGTCGGCGCGCCCACCAGAGGTGCAGCGTGGAGGGATGGCCGTGGCGGATAGATTTTTCGCGTGCTGCGGCGGCGTTGATCGCGTCGAGGGGCAGCGCGACCTCGATCAGTTTCTTGGGAGTCTTGATAGCAGTCATTCGTTGGTTTTTTCATGCAGGCTGCTGCGCACGGGCGAGCAGTTGATCGAGATCGAGGTTAATGCTGGTCACCGCCCAGTCGGGCTCCTGGGTGAACGGCTTGCGGACATAGAACGGCCCCTCGTGCTTGTCACCGTCGACGAGCACGAGGGCCAGGATGAATCTATCGGCCTGGTTCAGGCCGTAGACAATTTCGTTGCGAGTGACGGTGATCGTGGTCTGGCCCTTAGCGCGGCCTTTCACCTCGATGTGGCGCGAGGGGGGCAGCCGGCCGTCGAGAGCTTTAGGGATGCTGGTGACGTCCCAGCCGCACTTCTGTGCCGAGACGTCGATGACGTCGTGGCCCAAAGCACGCTCTGCATTCATCACCGCCTGCATGGCGATGTGCTCGACGCGGGCACGGGCGTCAGCGTCGGCGGACCAACCTGGCTGCCCCTTGCGTTGCATTAACAGACCAGCAGGGATCACCAGCGCACCGCCCAACACGACAGGCGTGGCCGAGACCACGTGGCGCATGGCCAGTAGCTCCTTTTCACGCGACTCGCGGCGGGCTGTAAGGTCGTCGATGGTTCGGCGGACGTTCTCCAGCGTGAGGCGCACGTCCTTGCCAGCGGCGATGTCGTCCTGCAGCTTGATGTATCGGTCGGACCAGAAGTTGATCTCCTTGACCAGTCGCTCGTGGACGGCGGCCAGCGTCTTGTCTACCGCCTTCTCACGCCGGGACCGCACCTCGTCGAAGTGCTCAGGCACGAGTTCGCTGGAGGCGTGTGCAAGCGCAACGTGCTCCAGGTCCTTGGTGATCCAGGGCGCGGAGAGGACGTCCTGGATCAGCACCATGTCGGCGGGTTGAAGCGGCTCCAGGTCGAGGTGTGGCGCCCAGCCCGCGTTGATCGTGTGGCCCTTGGGGTCGATTTCGACGAACTGCATGCGGCGGGACACACTGCGGGTCGGGTCCGCTCCTTCCTTGACTGAGTGGTCGACGATAAACATCACCTTTGGTGTTAGGCCCATGTCGCTCGGGTCCACCAGCACGGTCCCTTGCTTGAGCTTGTTGCGGTGGGCTTCCAGCACGAGGTCGGTGACTGCCTGCATCAAGGGGTGGCCGGGGTGGATAAGGCTGGCCATCGGGGCGCCTGCGCGGTCCGCCAGCCGCACATACTGCTTCTCGAAGCAGACGCGCTCGTAACGGCGCAGCACGGGGTCGGTATTGCGGCGGTCGCGGCCGCTGACCTGACGGTCGCGCTCGCGGATGATCGCCGGCACATTGGTGATCTCGTAGCGCCCTTGCTCGCGGGGCCGCAGCTCGCCGCCCATCTGCTGGAAGGCCTGGTTGAAGAAAGCGCGGATGAAGAAGGGCTGCAGCTTACGCGCCTCGGCCTTCTCCATTTCCTCCTTCACGGCGAACAGGCGCTTCTCGTCCATCACCTCTTCGCAAAGCGCGTTGCGCTTGATGATGTTTTCAAGGTGCTGGGTGTCGAGCGCGCCTTCGACCTTTCTCAACAGGCGGGCGCGAATTTCAGGATCGGAGCCGTAGCGGATGGCCTCGATCAGCAGGTCCTTGAGGCTTTTTTCCTCGAAAATCTCGCCCAGGATGTCGAACACCCGGCCGCCCAGCGCTTCGCGCTCGACCTCGAGCTTCTCGAACAGGCGCTGGAAGACGTCGCCCTCACGGGTCTCGGCGGCGACCATGTTCCACAGGTGACAAACCTCGGTCTGACCGATACGGTGGATACGGCCGAAGCGCTGCTCCAGACGGTTCGGATTCCAGGGCAGATCGTAATTGACCATCAGATTGGCGTTCTGCAGGTTCACGCCCTCGCCCGCTGCGTCGGTGGCCAACAGCACGCGCGTCGTTGGATCGTTGCGGAACAGCTCCTGCACCTTGCGTCGTTCCTCACGCTTGACGCGACCGTGGATCATCACGACGGCCTCTTCGTTGCCGATGACGCCGCGGATCTTCACAGCCAAGTAGTTCAGGGTGTCGCGGTGCTCGGTGAAGATGATCAGCTTGCGTTGCCGCCCCTCGGCATCATGCATCTCTGGCGTGTCCTGCAACAGGCGCGAGAGCTCGTCCCACTTACGGTCCTGGCCAGAATGCACCACCTGCCGGGCCTGCTCCTCGAGGCCTTCGAGGATGATGATCTCGGCCTCCAACTCTTGGATGGTCTGTGCCGCCGTGGCCTGGTCGACGACAGTCTCCTCGAAGGTCTCGTAGTCCTCGGGCGATAGCGCATCGGCGGCTTCCCAGACGTCCTCCGGCAGGCCGTTCTTGCCGTTGAGCGTCTCGGCCAGAGACTGGCCGCGTTGGCGCAGTTTCTCGTCCTCGACGCGGCGCTTGAGCTTGTTGCGCCGGCGCTTGAGCGACTGGTAGATGGCCTCGGGGCTCGAAGCGAGTCGTCGCTGCAACGCCGTCAGCGCGAAGCCCACTGTGCCTTTGCGCCCGCCGTCGGCCAGTTGGTCGGCCTTGGCGAACTCGGTCTTGACGTAGTCGGTGACTGCGGCGTACAGAGCAGCTTCGAGATCGGAGAGCTTGTAGTTGACGGTATAGGCGCGGCGCTCGGGGAACAGCGGCGTGCCGTCAAACTTGAGCAGGTCTTCTTTGACCATACGACGCATCAGGTCAGTGACATCGACCTTGTGCGCGCCATCGCGGAACTTGCCATAGAAGCGGTCGGCATCCAGCAACGACATGAACAGCTGGAAGTCTTCTTCCTTTCCGTTGTGCGGAGTGGCCGTCATCAGCAGGAAGTGGCGGGTTATTGAGCCCAGCAGCTCGCCCAGCTGGAAGCGCTTGGTCTTGTTGATCTTGTTGCCGAAGTAGCTTGCCGAGAGCTTGTGGGCTTCATCGACCACCACCAGATCCCAATGCGACAGGCGTAGTTTCTCCTGTAGGTCTTCGGCGCGTGCCAGCTGGTCGACGCGGGCGACCAGCAGATCGTGATCGTCGAACGGGTTCCCGCTGCGGGATTGTTCGACCTGCTCGCGTGAGAACAACGTGAATGACAGGCCAAACTTCTCGAACATTTCGTCCTGCCACTGCTCGACCAGGCTGCCAGGGGCGACGATCAGCACACGTTTAGCGTCAGCGCGCATCAGCAGCTCGCGGATAAAAAGGCCGGCCATGATGGTCTTGCCGGCACCCGGGTCGTCCGCGAGCACGTAGCGCAGCGGCTGGCGCGGCAGCATCGATTCGTAAACCGCCGTGATCTGATGCGGCAGTGGCTCCACGTTCGACGTGTGCACAGCCATCATCGGATCAAATAGGTGCGCAAGGTGAATTCGATAGGCCTCTGCTGCAAGTTTGAACTCCTCACCCGACGCATCGAATCCCCAGGGGCGACCGGCCTCGGCCAGCGACAAATTGGCCTCGTCGGTGCGGAACAGCATCCGCTCACGCAGCGTGCCGTCGGCGATTTTGTAGTAGACGGTAAGGGCGTTGTCACCGACTGGCTCCGTCGTGACAATGCGAACCACCTGTCCGGGCTCCAGCCCCGAGATGGCCGCGTTCTTCTGGATCAGTTCGAGCTTCAGCATGGTGTGTCCCTTTGTTCTTTGATCGTCTACCTTCAGGGCTTGCGCCAGTTATAAAGCGACTGTTTGGTCGGCTTAGGCGAGACATTATTCTCGCCGGTCTTGGCGCACATGGCGTCTTCGTAACGGCCCAGCTTTAGGCCGATAACACGCGTGGGCGTGTTTTCCTTATGAGCTGCTAACTGCGTACCTTCGGCAGGCGTCCATTGGTTGCCGTGATTGGCATAGAGCTTAGCCATGGTGTAACTCCTTTCGGCGTGACAGTCAGCGGGATTGCAGGCGTAGTTGATCAGCATCGCGGTCACCATTCCTCGCCGGATTCGCCGTAGCCCGGTGCGAGCACCAAATTAGTGACGCCATAAAGCGCCTGACGATTGCGGAGCCACAGGTGATACTCGCCACCCTTGAGGCTGTGGTCCTCGGTGCAGTCGACGTTCCAGCGGCGAAGTAGGTAACCCGCCATCGCCGCGCGCACGCGCACCTTGAGCACGCCACCATCCATGCCGTACTCGGCTTCGATGGTGTCAGGGTGCTGCACATTGGCCGGATGCGGCACGAGCTCAAGCTCAGTAACTCGGTTCCACTGGATATCCTGATCGGATTTCTCGTGGTCGGCCACCGGGCCAGGGATGATCCGCGCGTCGTCGAATCGGCCCAATGCAAAGTCCCTAAACTGGCCGCTACGTCGGTCAAAGGCGCGGACATGCCAGCGCAGCCCACTGTCGGCCAGCGCGAAGGGTACGATCTCACGGGTAGTCAGACCGCTGGATAGCGCACGGTAACCAATTTCAACAACGGCACCTCGGTGGATAGCGCGCGTCAGGGCAGATAACAGCTCCAAATCGACCTTGCCCGGCAGGGAGGCACCTTCCTGCGCCACTCCCCCCTTCCAGCGGACGGGCTCGCCGTCGCCATAGCCTTGGGACAGCCAAGTAAGGATGCGCTCGGCGGGGAAGTCGAACAGGGGCCGGAACCACGAGGCGCGGACATAGACCTTGCCCTTGTTGTCGTACTGCATGTTGCCGGAGGCCAGCTCCTTGTACTGAGCGATATCCCGCGTGGCCGCTGCCGCCTGGATGCCAAAGCGCGTCACAAGGTCTTGCCGTCGGATTTCGCCAATGAACCGCAGGCGTAGCTCGACGAATGCAAGCCGATCACGTTGCGCCTGAGTCATTTTTAAGAGCCCCTCACTGGACATGGTTGTAGATCAGCTTACGTTGCATTTTTGAAAGCATACGGATATCCAAATGGAACGTCAAGCCACCTCAAAAAGATCCTATATACATCGCATTTTGATGATGATGGTGCGAGAAATCGAGGTTATTCCGACTTTAGTATGTCTAGACTGCTTAAATGGCCCGGATATACGATTGGCGCAGATACGCTCGGTTATCTACTGCCGTCCCCAAGGCCATTTTCGACCTAGTCGCGGTTATTGACATGAAACATCCTTCACCTTAAAGCGCTCAACTGGCGACGAAGATGTTCACTTCTCAGCTTGAGCGCCTTCGACGGCCTTGAGTATCGTCGCCTCGCGTACTTGGTCCCCACCACGCCTAGCAGAATGGCAGTCACAGGCCTGATGATGCTGCTGCTGGACGACCCTAAGTAGGTCAACTGGAGCGACCGGAGATCGCCAGGATCTGCCAGGTCTCGGCCTCACTGGTGGATTCAGTGCGCAAATCCTCACTGCTTGAAAATGCAGTGAGCGAACCGACGCCGCGCACCTACACGACCAAGCACGGCACCACAGCCACGATGCGGCCGGCCAGGAAAGCCAAGCCGGACGCTGATTTAAAAACCGTCGAATTCGACGGAATTGGACCCGCCGCTAGTTCGCAGCGAGTCCTCGCCACCGATACCCCCAAAAATACCCCTAGCACGGCCGGCACCGAGGCGACGATCGCCCCCCGCCCCGGAACAGGGCGCGACCGCCGTGGGCCCGGCTGGACGAGCTGCTGGCCGAGAACGCGGCGCTGCACGCTATCGGCGCGCACGGCCTGCGCCGCAGCAACGCGGATAAACGCCGCGCCGTGCAGATGCTGCTGGAAGACCCGGAGCGGGCGCAGTGGAGCGACCGCAAGATCGCCAAGGCCTATAGCGTGCCGCATATGCTTGTCGCCGCCATGCGATGATCCTATCTGGAAGAACTTCCAGATAGCCCTGCTGCGCCAGTTATCTATTAGTCGTCTAAGGTTGTCTAAGTTTGGGCGAAAATTAACCCACTGGCGCGGCGGTACGCCATACCGCTGCCGGCCCGCGGCCCTCGCAGCAGACAGTGCCGTCCTTGGCCCGCATCTCAGAGAGGAGGTTCTTTACCTTGTCACGCTTCTGCTGTTCTGTCAGGCCAGCCGGAAGCATAGGGATCAGCAAGTTGTCTAAATCCTCCCGGCTGGTCGGCGCAAACTGGCGCAAGTGGCTCAGGACGAACTGTTTCAAGCGCTCTTTTTCCAATCCCTTGTTGCGCGTGTACGCCGCCTGCTCGTTCGTGGACGCGGCGACTGCTGCCGAAAGATAGAAGTTTGGCTTTCTTCCTTCAATCAGGCCCTGCCGCCTCAGGTGGGCTGCGGCACTGTCGGGAATGGGGCGCTTCTTCTGGACACGGTCGAGCAGGATGACGGTAGCAATGTCCAAATCTTGCTTTTCCAGCAGCAGCAGTGAATAATTTTCGTCCAGCGTGTGGCCGAAAATTTCCAGCACCACGCTGTTTGCCGTCGAGCGTCCATAGTCGGGCAATGGAAAGTACCGTTGCCGCTGGGCCAGCGTCATCGTATGGATGCCGTAACCCATGGTGTCGATCATGCCCAACTGAACCATGGCTTGGGCCAACCAAGGGTTGCGATAGCGACTGGGCGTGCGCTCGCCAGTAAAGTATTCCTCTGCCAATCCCTCGAAAAAGCCGCCCGCATTCTCGAAGATCAGGCGATCCACCTTTTCGGTCAGCAGCACCCTAGCCTGCCGCGTGTAATCCTGGTGCGCCAGGCAGTTGTGCAAGGCTTCCAGAATCACCCGCGTGTCGTATTTCAACACCTCAGTTGCCAACAGTTGATTGGCTGGAAACAGGCGCTGCTTGATGTTGCGGATACGCTGCAGGACTTGTGTGGTCGTCAGCAGGAACGGCGGACCGAAATGCTCGTAGGCGCGTTCTTCTGTTTCCAGCTTCCAGGTAATTTGTGCCGGATTCGGAGACAGTAGGTGGACAGCCGACGACCCTCCCAGCAACAACAGAGCAGCGCGCGTTATCTGACCGTTGGCTGTCAGCTTGGCGCGGTCCAGAAACACTTCCGCCGGCCATGTGTCGATTTGGTCGAGGAATGGTGCGGTTGCGTGTCGCTCCTTGAACTTCTGCCTTGCCAGCGCGAGCGCCTCGGCATCCAGATCGGCCACGGTGGCAGCCGGCACCACCTGGGCGGACCAGTCAACCAACTCAATAGGCTCATCCAGGATCGCCGTTAGCCTTTCAGGACGCATCTCGACCAAGCGATCGGCCAGGCGCTGCCAGGCCTTGTCATGGGCATAGACTGGCAGGCGAGGCCGATGTCGGGGGATGTGCAAGACCCATACCGTCTTGCCTGAGTCTTCCGTTACGAAGGCCTCTGCCCGCAACGCCTCGGCATCGAGGTTGGGGCAGCGCCCGAGCAGGCGCGGGCAGAGATTGTCCGGCGTATAGCCAGCGAAATTCTCGATGCCGACGATGTTCAGCGTGCCATCCTCGACGCCGATCAGCAAATGCCCGCCTTCCATATTCGCAATGGCCGAGACGTAGCTGGCAATGTCCTCGCCCTTGTGCCCGCTCACGGCATGGGTCAGGTTCTTGAACTCCTTCCACTCGCAGCTTGCGTCCTCCTTGGGAAAGCTTCGGCGTAGAAAATCACGCAGCGCTTGCTCATCCATGGTGGTGCTCCCTGTAAAAGCTTTGGCCTGCCGTGCGCAGCAGTAAGGGATCAGGGAGCAGAACGGTGAAAGGAAGGATGACTTCGCCGTATTCGCTTTGCCTGTAGTCGCCGCCGCGCAAAAGATCTGCCACGGACCAGATGAACGACGACAAGCCTTGGTAATACATGTGGTGCCCCAAAGTTTACTGAAATCAGTTTGCTAAGACGAAACATTAGCATCTTCGGGCGGCAATCGCACTAAAAACAGCGGGCGAAGTAGGTTGAAGTAACCCCGACGTAACCCAGCGCCTTCTCTCAAGAAGAGCTATATCGCTAAGTGTTTGATTAGATGGCGCGGCTGGCGGGGATCGAACCCACGACCCTTGGCTTCGGAGGCCAATACTCTATCCACTGAGCTACAGCCGCGCTGGAGGAAGCGATGCGAAGGATACAGTCTTTCCCGGGCGTCGTCTACGGCAACCGTCCGCTCCAGCGGGAAATTGCGTTTCCACCAAGTGTCTTTGGGTCTATAATCGCCCGGCGGCATTGCATATAAATAAGTATTCCACGTATTCCGCAGGGCAGAAGCAGGTTTTTTTAATTTGTATTAAGGAAATCATGAGCGACGCGCACAACGAACACCAATCCTTTATCCGGACCCCCAAGCAACTGATCATCGCAGTGGCTGGTTTTTTCCTGGTCATCGTCATCGGCATCATCCTGCTGGTGATCTTTGCCACCAACAAGCCCCTGGGTGGCGCCGGGTCCGAAAGCCAGAGTGCGCAAGCCGTCGCGACGCGCGTGCGCCCTGTGGCCGAGGAAGGGTTTGCGTTCAAGGACGTGAACGCGCCCAAGGTGCTGCAATCGGGCCAGGCCGTGTATAACGCCACCTGTGTCGCCTGCCATGGCTCGGGCGCAGCAGGTGCACCGAAGGCTGGCGACGCAAGTGCCTGGAGCGCCCGCATCGCCCAGGGCTACGACACCCTCGTCCAACACGCCGTGCAAGGCATCCGCGCCATGCCGGCCAAGGGCGGCAATCCCGATCTCGACGACATCGAAGTCGCCCGCGCCGTGGTCTATATGACCAACCAGTCGGGCGCCAAGTTCAAGGAGCCGGAAGCCCCGGCGGCAGGCGCCCAGGCGCCGGCCCAGGCCGCAGCCGCACCGGCAGCTGCCGCCGCACCCGCCCCGGCCCTGCCGGCAGCGACGCCGGGCACGCCACCCACCGCGGGCGCGATCGCGACGCCGGCCGTGGCCGGCAACAACGAAGCGGGCAAGGCCCTGTTCAATACGGCCTGCACGGCCTGCCACACCGCCGGCATCGCCGGCGCGCCCAAGTTCGGCGACAAGGCCGCATGGGCGCCGCGCATCGCGCAAGGCACGAATACGCTGTACGAGCACGCCATCAAGGGCTTCCAGGGCAAGGCCGGTGTGATGCCGCCGAAAGGCGGTTCCACGGCGCCCGATGCCGACGTGAAAGCCGCGGTGGACTATATGGTCGCGGCCGCGAAATAAGCCGGAAAAACCGTCCTGCGGGACGGTTTTTTCATGAATGAGATAAGGAATGAACGTGTCACCGTCGTACACCCCCGTCATCCGCCTGTCCCTCGCTGCGGCACTGCTGACCACGGCCGGCGCTGCGGGCGCCGCCACGCTGTCGGTCGGTCCGGGCAAGACCTATGTCGCGCCGTGCGCGGCCATCGCCGCCGCCAGGGATGGCGACACCATCGAGATCGTCGGCGACTGGACGTACAGCGGCGACACCTGTGCGATCGCCCGCAGCAACCTGACCATCCGCGGCGTGCAGGGCCGGCCGGTCATCGACGCGGCCGGACGCCAGTTCGGCAACAAGGGCACCTGGGTCGTCACCGGCAGCAACATCACGGTCGAGAACGTGGAGATGCTGGGCTCGAAAGTCATGGACGGCAACGGCGCGGCGCTGCGGCTGGAAGGCACGAATTTCACGCTGCGCCAGGCTTTTATCCACGACAACGAAAATGGCATCCTGATGGGTGCGAACCGCAACAGCAACGTCGTGATCGAGCACAGCGAATTCGGCCACAACGGCCACGGCGACGGCCAGACGCACAACCTGTACATCGGCAACGCGAAGAGCCTGACCTTCCGCTACAACTATTCGCACGACGCCAACATCGGCCACAACCTCAAGTCGCGCGCGATGTTCAACATGATCGCGTACAACCGCTTCTCGAGCACGCCCCCGGGCCGGCCGGGCAGCACGGCGAGCGGCAAGCCGTCGTACGAAATCGACCTGCCGAACGCCGGCACGTCCTACATCATCGGCAACGTGATCGAGCAGCCGGCCATCAACGACAATCCGAACATCGTGGCGTATGGCGAAGAAGGAGCGACGAATCCCGGCCAGGATCTGTATGTCATCAATAACACCTTCCTGAACGACTTCAGCAGCGGCACGTTCCTGTTCATCAGCGGCAAGGTATCGACCCCTGCCCTAATCCAGAACAATGTCTTCGCCGGTCCTGGCACCGTGAGCACGCAGGGCAACGCCGTGCAGAAAGACAACCGTCGCATGGACAAACCGGGCTTCATCGACCGTGCCGGCTTCACGCTGCGGCCCCTGGTCAACGAGGTCGTCCTGAAAGCGGGGCCGGCGGCGGATCCGTGGACGAGCGGCACCGGCCGCCGCTGACGCTTATACGCAACATTTCGCGGCCGTAAGCGTTTTTTCCGCTGACTTTTCTCAAAAAAGTGAAAACGGCCGCGTTGTGCCTAAACGCTAAGACCTCTTATAAATTTTTAACTATTGGTCTCTGGTTACCAAAACTCGTGCGTTTCATAGGGAGAATAAAAGTTGGGTTGAGGAAATACAAACACCAAAAGACCGAATAAAATGTTCAAGACGTCATCAAGATGGAATTTTTGGCATGCATAATGCTGAACGGCGCGGCGAACGTTTTGTTCCAGGTCTTTTTAATTGACCAACTGTTGTTACACGCCGTTACAAAGAGCGGAACAGAAACCTCGTATTCTGCATCTTGCCAGCGGGAATTACTTCCCGCACAGAAACTTTACGAGGAATCTCATGCACACTTTGCGTAACCATTCACTCCTGGCTGCCACCATTCTGATGGCCTTCGCAGGTGTGACCTCCGCTTCCGCAGCCACGCTGTCCGTCGGCCCCGGCAAGACCTATGCCAAACCCTGCGCCGCCATCGCGGTCGCCAAGGACGGCGACGTCATCGAAATCACCGGCAATACCACGTACAGCGGCGATGCCTGCAGCATCAACCGCCACAACCTGACCATCCGCGGCGTCAACGGCCGTCCGAAGATCGACGCCGCCGGCAAGAACGCGGCCGACAAGGGTATCTGGGTCGTCAACGGCAACAACCTGACGGTCGACAACGTCGAGATGTACGGCGCGAAGGTCATGGACGGCAACGGCGCCGCGTTCCGCCTGCAGGGCGCGGGTTTTACGCTGCGTAATTCGTTCATCCACGACAACGAGAACGGCATCCTGGCGAATGCCAACCTGAACAGCGACATCCTGATCGAATACACGGAATTCGGCCACAACGGCCGCGGCGACGGCCAGACGCACAACCTGTACATCGGCCACGTGAAGAGCCTCACGTTCCGCTACAGCTATTCGCACGACGCGAACGTCGGCCACAACCTGAAGTCGCGCGCGGATACCAACATGATCGCGTACAGCCGCTTCTCCAGCACGCCGCCGGGCGAAACGGGCAGCACCGCCACCGGCCAGCCGTCGTACGAGATCGACCTGCCGAACGCCGGTACCTCCTACATCATCGGTAACGTCATCGTCCAGCCGGCCGCCAACCAGAACCCGGCCATCGTGGCCTACGGCGAAGAAGGCGCGATCAACGCCGGCAGCGACCTGTACGTCATCAACAACACGATCCTGAACGAGTATGGCGACGGCACGTTCCTGTTCGTCAGCGGCAAGGTCCCGACCCCGGCGGTGATCCAGAACAATATCTTCGGCGGCATCGGTACCCTCAGCTCCCAGGCGAGCTCCATCGTGAAGAACAACTACCGTTCGGTCTCCCCGGGCTTCGTCGACCGTGCCAAATGGGACCTGCATCCGACCGCCAGCGCGCTGGTGATCAATGCCGGTACGGATCCGGGCAAGTCGGCCAAGGGCGTGTCGCTGACCCCGGTCGCACAATATAAAGCCACCGCGTCCGGTGAAGCACGTCCGGTGGCCGGCCAGCTGGACATCGGCGCCTATGAAGTGACGGGCGACGCTGCGAACACCACGGCCGTGACCTGGACTGCCTGCGGCAACGAAGGTTCGACCTGCTCGTTCAGCGGTACGCGTGAAGTCCGCTTCGGTGCCAACGGCATCTATACGTCGAAAGTGGTCACCGGCTCGACCGCGTGCACGAGCGCCGTGTTCGGCGATCCGATCCGCGGCGTCGCCAAGACCTGCAGCTATTCCAGCGCACTCTCGACCGTGACGGCGACCGCGGCCACGGGCCCGTCGTGGATTCCGTGCTCCGGCGAAGGCGGCACCTGCGTGTTCAGCGGCACCCGTGAAGTCCGCTTCGGCGCCGGTACCTCGTTCTCGACCAAGACCTTCACCGGTTCCATCTACTGCGCGAATTCCGTGTTCGGCGACCCGGCAAAAGGCCAGCTGAAGACCTGCAGCTACTCCAGCAACACGATCGCGACCTCGGGCACCTCGGGCACCACGACCCCGGCCCCGGCCCCGACCGCGCCGGCCACCAACGACACCGCCTGGACGGCGTGCGCGGCCGAAGGCGGTACCTGCTCGATCACGGGTACCCACCAGGTCCGCTACGGCGCCAACGGCTACTATGTGACCAAGACCGTGACGGGTCCGGTTGCCTGCACGAACGCCGTCTTCGGTGACCCGGCTTACAGGATCGCCAAGTCCTGCAGCTACAAGTAATTCGCGGGGCTTGTCCCCTTCCGAAAAACGCGGCCTCGTGCCGCGTTTTTTGTTTTTGTGGCGATCGGATCCGCGCCCGTTTGTGGCGTCAAAGTCTCATTAATAGTCCGCAATTACTCCAGATACAACTTTTCCTTATAAAATAGTTTCCAGGACTGAACTTTTTCTGTACAGTCCACGGATGGGCTGGTCGCCAACACAAATTTTTTCGAAAAAAACTGCGGCGTGAACGCAACATCCTCTTGATTTCGAAAATTTTTTTTCATAGTCATTCCGACAACGGGTGACAGCTCGGCACTTGCCAGTCAGATATGCATATTGTCACTC
This sequence comes from Massilia cellulosiltytica, assembly GCF_047325105.1. Taxonomy (NCBI): domain Bacteria; kingdom Pseudomonadati; phylum Pseudomonadota; class Betaproteobacteria; order Burkholderiales; family Oxalobacteraceae; genus Massilia; species Massilia cellulosiltytica. The sequence continues at coordinate 6,781,589 of NZ_CP168562.1, forward strand.
TGGCTCTGTCGATAAATTTTCCACCGGAAATTACATTCCATAGGGAAAAACCGTAAAAAGTCGTTTCAGGCTTCCTTTTTCTTGTAGTGGATGCTAGAAAAAGCGATCACAAAATGTTCTTTTGCTCTACTAAATAAGGCTAAAAGGAACAATAATTAGCCTCTTTTCAGGCTTGCCGTTTAGCTATTTTCGGTTACACTTCGTTACAAACCGTCGATCTCAAACCTCGTATTCTGCAACTTTCCAGCAGGCACAACTGCTGACAGGCAATCTGCTTACGAGGACATCGACATGCAACAAACCGCATCGCGCACCACCCAATTCTCCGCATCGCACCTTGCTGCTGCCGTCCTGATGGCGTTCGCAGGTGTGACCACTGCATCCGCAGCGACGCTGTCGGTTGGCCCGGGCAAGACCTACGCCAAGCCGTGCGCCGCGATCGCCGCCGCCAAGGATGGCGACGTCATCGAAATCACCGGCAACACCACGTATAGCGGCGACGTCTGCTACATCATGCGCCACAACCTGACCATCCGCGGCGTCAATGGCCGTCCGAAGATCGATGCGGCCGGCAAGAACGCCGGTGGCAAAGGCATCTGGGTCGTCGACGGCAACAACCTGACCGTGGACAACGTCGAAATGTACGGCGCTAAAGTGCCCGACGCGAACGGCGCCGCGTTCCGCCTCGAAGCGGCCGGTTTCACGCTGCGTAACTCGTTCCTCCACGATAACCAGAACGGTATCCTGGCGAACGCCAACGCGAACAGCGACGTCGTGATCGAGAACACCGAATTCGGCCACAACGGCGCAGGCGACGGCCAGTCGCACAACCTGTACATCGGCCACGTGAAGAGCCTGACGTTCCGCTACAACTTCTCGCACGACGCCAACGTCGGCCACAACCTGAAGTCGCGTGCGGACACCAACCTGATCGCGTACAACCGCTTCTCGAGCCTGAACCCGGGCGAGACGGGCAGCACCGCCGCCGGCAAGCCGTCGTACGAGATCGACCTGCCGAACGCCGGTACGTCCTACGTCATCGGTAACATCATCCAGCAACCGGCCTCGAACTCGAACTCGGCGATGCTGGCCTACGGTGAAGAAGGCGCGGTCAACGCCGGCAGCGACCTGTACGTCATCAACAACACGTTCCTGAACGACATGGGCAGCGGCGGTACGTTCATGTTCGTCAGCGGCAAGGTGCCGACCCCGGCCGTGGCCCAGAACAACATCTATGCCGGCGTGGGCACGTTCAGCACGCAGGCATCGACGATCGACAAGACGAACTACCGTTCGGCATCGCCGAGCTTCGCGAACCGCGCCGCGTACGACCTGCATCCGGTCGGCAGCGCGCTGGTGATCGATGCCGGTTCGGACCCGGGCGTGTCGGCCAAGGGCGTGTCGCTGAAGGCTGTCGCGCAGTACAAGGCTGTCGCTGCGGGCGAAGCCCGTCCGGTGGTCGGCCAGATCGACATCGGCGCGTACGAATCGCTCACCGCGCCGACCACGACGACCGCGTCCTGGACCGCTTGCGGCAACGAAGGCTCGACCTGCGCGTTCAGCGGCACCCGTGAAGTCCGCTTCGGCGCGAACGGTGTGTACACGTCGAAAATGATCACCGCGTCGACCCCGTGCACGACCGCCGTGTTCGGCGATCCGATCCGCGGCGTTGTCAAGTCGTGCAGCTACGCCGGCACGACCACGACCGCCGCGCCGGTGGCCAGCACGCCGACCTTCACGGCCTGCGCCACCGAAAACGGCACCTGCTCGTTCACCGGCAAGCGTGAAGTCCGCTACGGCACCAGCACGATCTACACCTCGAAGGTCGTGACCGGTCCGGTGGCCTGCACCAACGCCGTGTTCGGCGACCCGGCACGCGGCCAGGTCAAGTCGTGCTCCTACTCGAGCGTGACGCAGTAATCGCTATACCCGCACCATGAAAGAAGGCCGCTTCGAGCGGCCTTCTTTTATTGCACCGCGCGCCGCTCGGCGAACACCGCGCGCTTGGAGATCACGAAGTTGAACATCAGCGCCACCGCCGACCCGGCCACGACGCCGAGGAACAGGTTCAGCGTGCTGTGGTCGGTGAACCAGAGCCAGGTCTGGTAGACGGCCACGTTGATGAAGCCGCCCACGCCGGTGAACGTCAGATACTGCAGCCACTCGCGCACGGAGCCGGCGTCCTGCTTCACGAACGTGAAATGGCGGTTGACCTTCCACGTGACCGTGGCGGCCACGAGGAACGACACGATGCGCCCGCTCGTGGGGCCGAGGCCCAGGCCCTTGACGACGGCGTACAGGACGCCGAAGTCGGTGACGAAGCCCAGCGCGCCGACGAGGCAGAAACGGAAGAACTGCTTCAAGCCTTTTTCTCGCGCGTGGCCCCGACCGACGGCACGGTCAGGTAGGCCAGGCGCTTCATCTCGCGCCGGCCATGGGTGACGGTGTCGAGCACGAGGCCGCAGGTGAGCGCCAGGAAGGCCAGCAGCATCATGCTGGCGGCCAGCACGGCGGTCGGCAGGCGCGGCACCAGGCCCGTCTCGAGGTAGGTCACGAGCACCGGGATCGACACGCCGATCGACACCAGCGCCAGCAGCGCGAACAGGACCGTGAAGAACAGCAGCGGCCGCTCGTTCTTGAACAGTTTCGTGATCATCAGCAGGATGCGGAAACCGTCGCGGTAGGTCGACAGCTTGCTGGTGGAGCCTTCCAGGCGCGCGCCGTACGGCGTGTCCAGTTCGCCGATCGGCATGCGCAGCTGCAGCGCGTGCACGGTCAGCTCGGTCTCGGTCTCGAAGCCGTTCGACAGCGCCGGGAACGATTTCACGTAGCGCCGCGAGAACACGCGGTAGCCCGACAGGATGTCGGTGAAGCGGTTGCCGAACAGGTGCGCGACGAAGCCCGTGAACAGGGCATTGCCGAAGCGGTGGCCGGCGCGGTAGGCGGCTTCCTCCGAGTCGACACGGCAGCCGACGACCATGTCCAGGTTTTCGTCGACGAGCTTGGCGATCAGCGCCGGGGCGCTCGCGGCGTCGTAGGTGATGTCGCCGTCGCACATCAGGTAGATGTCGGCATCGATGTCGGCGAACATGCGGCGCACGACGTTGCCCTTGCCCTGCAGGGTCTCGGCGCGCACGATGGCGCCGGCGGCCGCGGCCACTTCGGACGTGCGGTCCCTGGAGTTGTTGTCGTAGACGTAAATCCGCGCCTGCGGAAGTTCGCGCCGGAAGCCTTCGACGACGGCGCCGATGGCGGCCTCCTCGTTATAACAAGGCAGGATCACTGCGATGTCGAGGCCGGCATATGCGGCGCGGGCCGCTTCGATCGGCAATACGTTGGTTTTCAGTGTGGAAGGCATGCTGCGTCCTCGCTGCGGATACTGTTGTGTGACGGGTGAACTGGGATTACTGCAATTTGGTGAGCGCCGTCGCCTTGGCCGGCAGGCCCATGTTGCGGACGGCCGCGATGTCGGGCCGGGCCGGGGCGACGGCGTCGTAGACTTCGGTGACGCCCGACCGGTACTGGTGCGGCAGGGTCTGGCCGAGCCGGAAGCCCGAATCGGCGCGCGCCAGTGCCTCGCGCACCTGGGCGCTGTGCGGATAGGCGTCCTTGCCGCCCTCGCGCACGATGACGACGTGCTGAACGCCCAGCCGGTGCAGTTCGGCCAGCACGTCCGCGGTGTCGTGGTACTTGAGGGTATAGGTGGTGCCCATGAAATTCGAGTCGGCCAGCAGCTTCGACGCCCGCACGACGTAGCCGCGCAGCGCGCTGTCGTGCACGGCCATGTCGGCGATGAACCAGCCTTCGGTGGAGGCGCTGCCGTCGATGACGGTCAGCACGGGTTTGGCGGCGGCCAGGCGGTCGGTCACGGCGGCGATGCCGGTATCGGCCTTCGGCGCGCGCTGGACCAGGTGCACGATGCCCGGCACGGCCATCACGACGGCCAACGCGGCGAGCGCCGGTGCGGGCATGCCTGCACGGAGGTGCGCCAGCAGGCGCACGGCGCCGAGCACGGCCAGCACGACGACGGCCGGCAGCGCGGGCGCCATGTAGCGTTCGACGATGTCGACCGGCACCAGCGACTGCAGCAGCAGGGTCGCCAGCAGCAGGCTGATCGCGGCGCTGACGATCGTCCAGCGCTGCGGCTCGGCGCGGCGTGCGCGGAACTCGGCCACGATGGCGTACAGGGCCAGCAGGCCGCCGACGGGCGTCACGTTCCGCCCCAGGGCCTGCAGGTTGTACAGCAGCGCCTTCGCCGCATACGGCAGGCCGGCCTGATAGTTGAAACCGTCGGCGGCGATCTTGGCCGTCAGCATGTACCACGGCACGACGATGGCGGCCGCCAGCGCGGCGGCGACGTACAGCCGCACCGACAGCAGCAGTTTCCAGTTGGCCGTCAGCAGGATGTGGAAGACGGGAACGAACACGACGAGCCAGCCGTTGCCCTTGACGAGCACGGCCGTTGCGGCGAGCAGCGCGAACCCGAGCGCACTGCCCCAGCCGGGACGCACGCTGAACGCGATCCAGACGGCGGTGGCGGCGACGAGGCAGGCGGTCAGCGGCTGGTCCGCCATGAACATCACGTGACCTTCGAGCACCAGCGGCGTCACCGCGTAGACGAGCGCGCCGGCCAGCGCGGCGCGGCGGTCGGCCAGCATGGACAGCGCCGCGGCGACGCCGATCGCCGGCAGTGCGGCGAACAGGACGTTGACGGCGAAGATCACCGGCAAGGTCGGCGGCAGTACGAGGAATACGAGACCGAGGATGCCGTAATAGGCCGGCGGCCAGTGCCCGATCGAGATTTTCGGATAATGGACGTAGAAATCGGTGGCCGCGCCCATCGGATTGCTGCCGAAATGGCGAGCAATGTAATCGGAGACAAAATAACCGTTGAGGAAGTGCGACGGTTCATCCGCCCCGGAAAAACCGGACTGGTACGACTTCGCCATGAACACGGCCAGCGCGCCGACGAGGACGGCGCACAAATAAGCCAGGCAAAGGAACCGGGACGAGGGTTTCTGGAAAACCGCTTGCATGTATGTCGGGGAAAGGTCAACGATGGGACAGCGTCGCGAACTTTAGCATATTTGCAAGCTTTAAGAGCATCAAGTTGTAACCGTGTTGTATTTGCGACCGCTAACAACGACAACGCCATCCCCGGACTGCGGGATGGCGTTGGGGCCGGGATTACCAGATGATGACGCGCTCCTGCGGCGCCAGGTACATCTTGTCGCCCTGCTTGACCTTGAAGGCGTCGTAGAAGCCCGGCTGGTTGCGCAGCGTGCCGTTGGCGCGGAACTGGCCCGGCGAGTGCGGGTCGGTCTTCACCTGCACGATCTGCTGCTGTTCGCGCATCTTGGTGCGCCACACCTGGGCCCAGCCCATGTACAGGCGCTGTTCGCCGCTCAAGCCGTCGATCACGGGCGCCTTCTTGCCCTTCAGCGAGATCTTGTAGGCTTTATAAGCGATCGCGAGACCCGAGTTGTCGGCGATGTTCTCGCCCAGCGTCAGTTCGCCGTTCACGTGGTAGCCCTTGATCGGCTCGAACTGGTTGTACTGGTTGACCAGCATCTTCGTCTTGGCCTCGAAGTTCTTGTGGTCGGCCGCGGTCCACCAGTCGCGCAGGTTGCCGTCGCCGTCGTACTGGGCGCCCTGGTCGTCGAAACCGTGGCTGATCTCGTGGCCGATCACGGCGCCGATGCCGCCGTAGTTCACGGCATCATCCGCCTTGGCGTCGAAGAACGGCGGCTGCAGGATCGCGGCCGGGAACACGATCTCGTTCATCTCCGGGTTGTAGTACGCGTTGATGGTCTGCGGCGTCATGCCCCACTCGTCGCGGTCGATCGGCTTGCCCAGCTTGTTCAGCTCGCGGTTGTACTCGACGTCGCGCGAACGCATCACGTTGCCCACCAGGTCGTCACGCGAGACGACCAGGGCCGAGTAATCCTTCCACTTGTTCGGGTAGCCGATCTTCGGCGTGAACTTGGCCAGCTTGGCCTGCGCTTCCTTCTTGGTGGCCGGCGACATCCAGTCCAGCTTGTCGATGCTCTGCTTGTAGGCGACCAGCAGGTTCTTCACCAGCGCTTCCATGCGCGCCTTGCGCTCCGGCGGGAAGTACTCGGCCACGTACAGCTTGCCCAGCGACTCGCCCTGCGAACGCTCGATCGCGCCCACGCCACGCTTCCAGCGCGGTTCCATTTCCTTCACGCCCGACAGGGTCTTGCCGTAGAAGTCGAAACGCTCGTCGACGAAGGCCTTGTTCAGGTAGCTCGCGTACGCGTCCACCAGGTGCATCGTCAGGTAGGCCTTCCAGGTGTCCAGCGAGGTCTTGTTGGAGATCTCGGCGAAGCCCTTCAGGTAGGTCGGCTGGCTGACGATCACATAGGTCGTCTTGCCGGCGATGCCGGTGGCCTGCAGGTAGCCGTTCCAGTCGTAGTCCGGTGCGACCTTGCCCATGTCGGCCAGCGGCACCTTGTTGTAGGCCTTGATCGGGTCGCGCAGTTCGACCTTGGTCCACTGCACCTTGGCCAGCTCCGTCTCGAAGTCGACGATCGCCTTCGCGTTGGCGGCGGCGTTCTTGTCGCCGGCCAGCGCCAGCGTCTTCTCGACGTGCGTCAGGTACTTGGCCTTCGCGTCGGCCAGCTTGGCGTCGTCGGCCTTCAGGTAGTAGTCGCGGTCCGGCATGCCGAGGCCACTTTGATAGATGTCGGCGACGTACTTGGTCGAATCCTTGTTGTCCTGGTGGATGCCGAAATCGTACGGCACGTTCACGCCGATCTTGCCGAAGTGCGCCAGCAGCGCGGGCAGCTCGGACTTGTCCTTCAGCGCCGCGATCTTCGCCAGTTCGCCGTTCAGCGGCGTGATGCCCAGCTGCTCGAGCTTCGCTTCGTCCATGAAGCTGGCGTAGTAATCGCCGATGCGCTGGGCGTCGGTGCCCTTGGCCGGGTTGCCGGCGGCGGCTTTCTCGATGATGCCGCGCAGCTGCGGCAGCGTGTCGTCGCGCAGCTTGGCGAACGAGCCCCAGCTCGATTTGTCGGCCGGGATCTCGACCGTCTTCATCCACTTGCCGTTCAGGTATTCATAGAAATCGTCCTGCGGGCGGACCGCCGGATCGATGTATTCGGTGGCGACGCCGGCGGCCAGGGTCTGGCCCTTCTTCATGGCCGTGTTCTTGGCGGCGGCGCCTTCCGCCGCGTGGCTGGCGTTGGCAAGCAGCGCCAGGGTCAGGGCGCTCAACAGGGTGTGCTTCTTCATCATCTCTTCATCTCCCTCGGGTTGTTATGGGTGGGATGGTGGGGCCGGCGGGGGTACCGCCGCTCCTGATTATCGCTGATGGCGATCCGTTTTGTTACAGCAACCTCGTAAAACCTGCTGCGCGTTGCCCTGTTGTCCTGCGATGCTCACTGTACTTCTCGTACAGTTGCGCTTCTCGGACAACATGGCTGCCGCTCGCTACGGTTTTCCGAGGTTCCTTACCAAATGGTGACGCGCTGCTCCGGCGGTAAATACATCTTGTCGCCTTCCTTCACGCCGAACGCCTCGTAGAACGCGGCCTGGTTGCGCAGCGTGCCGTTGGCGCGGAACTGGCCCGGCGAGTGCGGGTCGGTCTTCACCTGCACGATCTGCTGCGCCTCGCGCATCTTCGAGCGCCACACCTGGGCCCAGCCCATGAAGAAGCGCTGGTCGCCCGTGAGGCCGTCGATGACGGGGGCCTGATGGCCGTGCAGCGAGATTTTATAAGCCTTGTACGCGATGGCGAGGCCCGAGTTGTCGCCGATGTTCTCGCCCAGCGTGAGGGCGCCGTTGACGTGGTAGCCCGGCAGCGGTTCGAACGCCTCGTACTGCTTGACCAGCATGTCGGTCTTGGCCTTGAAGCGCGCCTGGTCCTCTTGCGTCCACCAGTTGCGCAGATTGCCCTCGCCGTCCGACTGGCTGCCCTTGTCGTCGAAGCCGTGACCGATCTCGTGGCCGATCACGGCGCCGATGCCGCCGTAGTTCACGGCGTCGTCCGCGCTGGCGTCGAAGAACGGCGGCTGCAGGATCGCGGCCGGGAACACGATCTCGTTCATGCGCGAGTTGTAGTACGCATTCACCGTCTGCGGCGTCATGCCCCATTCTTCGCGGTCGATCGGCTTGCCCAGCTTGTCGATGTTGCGGTTGTAGGCGAAGGTCGCGGCGCGCATCACGTTGCCGACCAGGTCATCCTTCCTGACGCTCAGGCGGGTGTAATCGCGCCACTTGTTTGGATAGCCGATCTTCGGCGTGAACTTCGCCAGCTTGGCCTTGGCTTCCTTCTTCGTCTCCGGGCCCATCCAGTCGAGCTGGTCGATCGATTCCCGGTACGCGGCGAGGACGTTCTTGACGAGTTCCTCCATGCGCGCCTTGCGCTCCGGCGGGAAGTATTTCGCCACGTATTCGCGGCCCAGCGCCTCGCCCAGCGCGCCTTCGACGACGGACACGCCGATCTTCCAGCGCGGGCGGTTGACGTCCGCGCCGGTCAGCGTCTTGCCGTAGAAATCGAAGTCCGCGTCGACGAACGCCTTCGACAGGTAAGGCGCGTATTCGCGCAGCAGCTGCCACTGGAAGTACGCCTTGACGGTCTCGAGGTCGGTGTCGGCGAGGAGCTTGTCGAGGCCTTGCAGGTAGCTCGGCTGGCCGACGATCACGTAGTCGATCCGGTTGCCCACGCCGGCGGCGCCCAACGCGGCCTTCCAGTCATAGCCCGGCGTCAGCGCGGCGAGCTGCGCCACGTCCATCTTGTTGTAGCTCTTGTTCGGGTCGCGCAGTTCGACCTTCGTCCACTGCGCCTTCGCCAGTGCCGTCTCGAACGCGACGATCGCCTTCGCCTTCGCGTCGGCGTCCTTGTCGCCGGCCAGCGCCATGATCTTCGCGACGTGCTGTTCGTACTTCGCCTTGGCCGCGGCCATCCTGGCGTCGTCCGCCTTCAGGTAGTAGTCGCGGTCCGGCATGCCGAGGCCGCCCTGGCGGATGTAGGTGGCGTACTTCGTCGACGCTTTCGCGTCCTGCGCCACGGCGATGCCGTACGGCGTCGCGACGCCGATCTTCGACAGGTGCGCGATCAGGTCCGGCACGCCCTTCTTGTCCTTCAGGGTGCGGATGCGCTGCAGTTCGCCCGTCAGCGGCTTGTAGCCCTGCGTCTCCAGCTTCTTCTCGTCCATGAAGCTCGTGTACAGGTCGGCGATCTTCTGCGCATCGGTGCCGGCTTTCTTGTGCGGGTCCTTCTGGTCCGCTTCGATGATGCCGAGGAGCTGCGGCTGCGTGTCCTCGCGCAGCTTCATGAAGGTGCCCCAGCTCGAGCGGTCGGCGGGGATCTCGGTCGTCTTGAGCCACTTGCCGTTCAGGTAAGTGAAGAAATCGTCCTGCACGCGTACGCTCGGGTCGATGTACTGCGTGTCGATGCCGGCGCGGTCCGCCGCCGCGGTTGCCGCGGAGACGAAGGTAGTCAGCATGGAAAAGGTCAGGGTACTGAGAAGGTATCGTTTCAAGAGGGGTCCTTGTGTGCTGCGGGGTGGCTTGTGGCCATCCGCGAATGTAACACGGCCCGGTGTGCCGATACACCGGGCCGCCGTCGCCGCGCTCTGCACGAGCATCGCCAGCAGCCGGCGCTTGAGGACTTCGCTGATGCTCATGACTATCGTTGTTATCGGTTGCGCAGCGGCACCAATTCTAGCGGGGAAGGATAGTCGAATCAGCGAACGGCAGCGGATTTTTACTTAACGATACATTGTATGTACGACTCAGCCGCCGAGATTGATCGACGCCCCGCCGGGGCCGCCCATCCCGCCACGCCCGTGGCCGCCCATGCCGCCCGGACGGCCGCCGCCGCGCTCCCCGCCACGTTCGCCGCCGCGTTCGGTGCCCGAACGCCCCTCCGGCACCACGCGCATCAACTGCTCGCCGATGAACGTCGCGACCTGGGCGCGCTGCTTGTCGTCGAGCGCATCGTTCACTTCCAGCCACGCTTCGCGCAGCTGCTTGTCCTCGGTATTGGTCGCCGCGGCTTCCGCCTCGACGGCCCGGTTCAGGTCGCGCAATTCGACCTCCGGCTTCGCCAGCAGCGTCTTCGCCTGTTCCTGCAGCGTCTCGCGACGGCGCTGGCGCTCGCGCAGGATGGAGCGCGAACGGCCTTCCATCTGGTTCCACAAGGTCTGCTGGTTCGGGGTCAGGCTCAGGGATTTCTTTACGTCGGCGGACATGAACAGCAGGTCGTCGGCGCGCATGTCCATCAGCGGGACGGCGAACGAAGGGACGGCGCTGCCGATGGCGAGCGCGCACAGGACAGCGCGGGCGAACCGGGTCGTGATCATTTGGGCTCCGGGCAGAAAAAAGCCCACGGTGGGGGAACCGTGGGCAAAGACCACTTCAAGAGTGGAGAGAGAGAGAAAAACTGATAAGGACTATATGCTCCGCCCCCCACCCTGTCCGGGCACTTTACAAATACTTACGCCGTGTTTGCCGGCAGATACAAGGATTAACAAGAACCCCGAGGTCGTATTGACATCTCGTACTTACAGCGGCAGATGCCGGCTCCACCCATCCGCCATCGCCCGTGCGAGATCCGCGTAGTCCGCGTGCCGGCTGGCGCGGTCGCGGTCGCGGCAGAACGCCTCGTCGCGGTTGAACAGCGACGCCGCCAGGCCGCGGCCGGCCATCGTGATCCCGGCCGTCTTCTGGAAGCGCAGCGCGGTGAAGGCTTGCAGGGCCTGGCCCACATTGCCCGGATGCGCCTCGATGCAGTTCGCCAGGTGCCACGCGTCTTCCAGCGCCTGGCATGCGCCCTGGCCGGACGTGGGCAGGGCCGCATGGGCCGCGTCGCCGATGATGACCAGGTTGTCCCGGTACCAGGTCGGTACGGGATCGTGGTCGTGCACGTATATCTTGTTGATGCGCGCGGCGGGCGTGGTGGCGACGATGCGCCGTACCGGTTCCGGCCAGTCCGCGAAGAGGCGCTGCAGCTCGTCCCGATAAGCGTCCGGATCGCGCGCGCCGATCGTGGCCTGCGCTGCGCCGCCGGCCCAATACGCCTTGTCGCGCGCGACGGGCACGATGCCGAAGCGTGCGCCCGTGCCCCAATAGTCCGAGATCGTGTCCACGTCGAACTCGCCCTCGCAGACGCCGATCCAGTTGATGAAGCCCTGGTAGATGGGCGTGTTGCCGCCCGTGACGTAGCGGCGGGCGCACGATGCCATGCGGCCGTCGGCGCCGACGACGAGATCCGCCGTCAAGGTCGCCCCGTCGTCGAAGTGGACGACCGCGCCCGGTTCGATGCGCGCGACGTTGCGGCCATACCGGACCGCGACGCCCAGCGCCTGCAGCCGTGCCGACAGGATGCGCTGGAAATCGCTCCTGAGGACGGACAGGCTGGGATAGCCCATCCGCGCCTCGATCAGGCCGATGTCCAGCGCACCGAGGTCCGCGCCGGCACGCGACAGGCGGCGCATCGCGCGCGGGTGGCCCGCGACGGCCGCCAGGTCGTCCAGGATGCCGAACTGCGCCAGCACGAAGGCGGCATTCGGCCACACGACGATGCCCGCGCCGATGTTCGCGTCGCCGGCGCGCCGTTCGTGGACGGTGACGTCGTGGCCTTTCAGTTTGAGAGCGATCGCGCTGGCGACACCCGCCACGCCGCCGCCGAGAATGGCTATGTGCATGTGAATAAAAAAGGCTGCCGCGGCAGCCTTTTCAACGAGGGTCGAACGCAGATCAGGTGTTGAGCTGCTCGGCGTCGCCCAGTTTGTCCTTGTACGAATCGAAGATCTTGACCAGCGCGTCGCGCATGGACACCTGCGGCTTCCAGCCCAGTTCCGAGACCGTGTTCTCGATCTTCGGCACGCGGTTCTGCACGTCCTGGTAGCCGGTGCCGTAGTAGGCGCCCGAGCTCGTTTCGACCAGCTTCACCTGCTTGGCCGTCTCGCGATATTCCGGGTACTCGGCGGCCAGGTCCAGCATCATGCCGGCCAGTTCGCGGATCGAATAATTGTTGACCGGGTTGCCCACGTTGAAGATCTTGCCGGTGGCCTTGCCGTCCTTGTTCTCGATGATGCGCATCAGCGCGTCGATGCCGTCGTCGACATAGGTGAACGAACGCTTCTGCTGGCCGCCGTCGACCAGCTGGATCGGTTCGCCGCGCACGATGTGGCCGAGGAACTGGGTCAGCACGCGCGAGGAGCCTTCTTTCGGCGTGTGGATCGAATCCAGGCCGGCGCCGATCCAGTTGAACGGACGGAACAGCGTGAAGTTCAGGCCTTCCATGCCGTAGCCCCAGATCACGCGGTCCATCAACTGCTTGGCGCAGGCGTAGATCCAGCGCGGCTTGTTGATCGGGCCGTAGACCAGTTCCGAGTTCTCCGGGTCGAATTCCGAGTCCGGGCTCATGCCGTAGACTTCCGACGTCGACGGGAAAATCAGATGTTTCTTGTACTTGGCGGCCGAGCGAACGATCGGCAGGTTCGCCTCGAAGTCCAGTTCGAAGACGCGCAGCGGCTCCTTCACGTACGTCGACGGCGTCGCGATCGCCACCAGCGGGAGGATCACGTCGCACTTCTTGACGTGGTACTCGACCCACTCCTTGTTGATGGTGATGTCGCCTTCAAAAAAGTGCATGCGGGGATGGTCCAGCAGATGCGCGATCCGCTCGGAGTTCATATCCATGCCATACACTTCCCAATCGGTCGTCTCCAGGATGCGCTTGGAGAGATGGTGGCCGATAAAACCGTTGACGCCGAGGATGAGGACTTTTTTCATTTCAGGTAGGAAACATTTTCACGTATCGCCCGATTATACCACCGCGCAAATTCACGCAAACCGGTCTCCAGTGACGTCGTGGGTTTGTAGCCCACCCAGTCCTGCAGCTTGCTGGTATCGGCGTGCGTGGCCGGCACGTCGCCCGGCTGCATCGGCTGGAAGTCCAGTGTCGCCTTGACGTCGAGCGCGCCTTCCAGCGTGCGAATAAAGTCCAGCACCTGCACCGGCGTCTGGTTGCCGATGTTGAAGATGGCGTGCGGCGGCTTGCCTGCCGGAGTCGTCGGCTTGAACAGCAACCGGACGACGCCTTCGACGATGTCGTCGATATAGGTGAAATCGCGGTACAGCTTGCCTTCGGCGAACACGGGGATCGCCTCGCCCGCCAGCATCTTGCGCGCGAAGCTGAAGTAAGCCATGTCCGGGCGGCCCCACGGTCCATACACCGTGAAGAAGCGCAGGCCGGTGGTTGGCATGCCGTACAGATGGCTGTACGAATGGGCCATCAGCTCGTTCGACTTTTTCGTCGCGGCATACAGCGACACGGGCGCGTCGGTGACGTCGTCCTCGCTGAACGGCGTCTTGGCGTTGGCGCCGTAGACGCTGCTGCTGCTCGCGTACAGCAGGTGCTCGACCTTGTGGTTGCGGCACGCTTCCAGCATGTGGCCGAACGCGACGAGGTTCGCCTGTACGTACGCGGCCGGGTTCTTCAGCGAATAGCGCACGCCGGCCTGGGCGGCCAGGTGCACGACGAGCGCCGGCTTCACGCGCTCGAACAGCGCGGCCACCTGCTCCCCGTCGCTCAGTTCGACGGTCTCGCACGGCACGCCGGCCGGCTTCAACAGCGCCTCGACGCGGTGGTGCTTCAGCGCCGGGTCGTAGTAATCGTTGAAGTTGTCGCAGCCGACCACGGTGTGACCCATGGCGGTCAGGCGCACCGCCACCGCGCTGCCGATGAAGCCGGCGGCGCCGGTGACGAGGATCGTTCCCTTGTTGCTCACTGCTTCCGTCATTGCTCGACTTTCCCTGAACGGCGGCCGATGCCTTCGTAGACGAGGCCGGCGGCGGCGAAGGCGTCCGGATCGTAGATGTTACGACCGTCGAACACGGCCTTCAGTTTCAGGTTCTCGGCCAGGAACGGCAGGTCCGGCGCGCGGAATTCCTTCCACTCCGTGACCAGCACGAGCACGTCCGCGCCTTCGACGGCCTGTTTGGCCGACTCGACGATGCGCAAACGGGTATTGCACAGGTCCTCGCCATGCTCGGCCACCAGGACGCGCTTCGCTTCGGTGCTGGCGACGGGGTCGTAGGCGACCACGTTGGCGCCCGCGTCGAACAGCGACTTGACCAGGATGCGGCTCGGCGCTTCGCGCATGTCGTCCGTATTCGGCTTGAACGACAGGCCCCACAGGGCGATCGTCTTGCCGTTCAGGTTGCTCGCGCCGCCGAAGAAGCGCACCAGCTTCGTGAACAGCACGTTCTTCTGTTCCTCGTTGACCTTCTCGGTCGCGGTCAGGAGATGCAGTTCCTTCTTGTGGTCGGACGCGGTCTTGATCAACGCCTTGACGTCTTTCGGGAAGCAGGAACCGCCATAGCCCATGCCGGCGTACAGGAAGTCCGGACCGATGCGCGGGTCCATGCCGATGCCCAGGCGCACGGCCTCGATGTCGGCGCCCAGCAGTTCGGACAGGTTGGCCAGCTCGTTCATGAAGCTGATGCGGGTGGCCAGCATCGCGTTCGCCGCGTACTTGGTCAGCTCGGCGCTGCGGATGTCCATCTCGACGAATTTCTCGTGGTTGCGGCTGAACGGCGCGTACAGCTGGCGCATCTGCTTGCCGGCCTCAAGGTCGTCGAAGCCGACCACGATGCGGTCCGGCTTCATGAAGTCGTCGATGGCGGCGCCTTCTTTCAGGAATTCGGGGTTGCTGACGACGTGGAACGCGACGTTCACACCGCGTTTCTCCAGTTCGCCCGCGATGGCGCGTTTCACTTTTTCAGCGGTGCCGACGGGCACGGTCGACTTGTCGACGATCACGGCCGGCTTCGTCAGGCGCTCGCCGATGCTGCGAGCGGCCGACAGGATGTGGGTCAGGTCGGCGCTGCCGTCTTCGTCCGGCGGCGTACCGACGGCCAGGAAGATGATGTCGGCGTGGCTGACGGCGTCGTCGTAGTTCGACGAGAACAGCAGGCGGCCGGCGGCGGCGTTGCGCTGGACCAGGTTGTCCAGGCCGGGTTCGTGGATCGGGATGATCCCGTCCTTCAACATCGTGATCTTGCGCGTATCGACGTCCAGGCACAGCACGGTGTTGCCGACGTCGGCGAAGCAGGCGCCAGACACCAGTCCGACGTAACCAGTCCCGATAACTGAAATTTTCATGATCTTCTACAGATTGAGGTTTCGACCATGGGACGCCCGCGCTGCATGCCGGTTCGCCTCATGAGGGGGTGGGCCGGAGGACATGCCGCCGGGTTAATAACTAGACGAATTTATCACAGATTTCTGGCGAGCACGCTACACGTTTGCTTTTTTGCTATTAAACTGGGGCACGTTCCGTTAGAAAAGCCAAGTAATTGCAATCTATTACATAATAGATGCTACGCTCTGCTATTCCGCCCTGCGCACATCGTCGATGAAGCTCCTTACATTCAGTTCCCTCTTCCCGAACACGGTCAAACCCAGCCACGGCATCTTTGTCGAAACAAGATTGCGTTACCTGCTCGCCAGCGGCCAGGTCGAATCGAAAGTCGTCGCGCCCGTGCCCTGGTTCCCGTCGCAGCACCCGCGTTTCGGCGATTACGCGGCCTTCTCCAAGGTGCCGGCGCGTGAAACCCGCTACGACATCGAGGTCACGCACCCCCGCTACCTCGTCATTCCGAAGGTCGGGATGACGGCGGCGCCATGGCTGATGGCCCAGGCCTGCAAGAAAGAGATCGGGCGCATCATCGACGAGGGCTATGACTTCGACGTCATCGACGCGCACTATTTTTATCCGGACGGCGTGGCCGCGGCGATGCTGGGCAAGTATTTCAACAAGCCCGTCGTGATTACGGCCCGCGGTACCGACATTAACCTGATTCCGCAGTTCACGCTGCCGAGAAAACAACTCATGTGGGCGGCAAACAACGCGGCCGGCATGATCACGGTGTGCCAGGCGCTGCGCGAAGAGATGATCGGTCTGGGCATTCCGGGCGACCGCATCGTCGCGCTGCGCAACGGCGTCGACCTGCAGCGCTTCGTGCCGATGGACCGCGCGGCCGCGCGCGCCCAGCTGGGCATCGACGGCTTCACCGTCATTTCCGTCGGCGTGCTCGACCCGCGCAAGGCGCACGACCTGACCATCGGCGCGCTGCCGATGCTGCCGGACGTGAAACTGCTCATTGCCGGCATCGGCCCGGAGCGCAAGAAGCTGGAAGCGCTGGCCGCCAGCCTGGGCGTGACCGACCGCGTCAAATTCCTCGGCGCCGTCGCGCAGACCGAGCTCAAGCATTACTACAACGCGGCCGATGCGATGATCCTCGCGTCCAGCCGCGAAGGCTGGGCCAACGTGCTGCTCGAATCGATGGCCTGCGGCACGCCGGTCGTTGCATCCAACGTGTGGGGCACGCCGGAAGTCGTGGCCAGGCCGGAAGCCGGCGTGCTGATGAAGGAGCGCACGGCGAAAGGCATCGCCGACGCCGTCACGGAACTGCGCCGCAACTACCCGGACCACGCCGCCACCCGCCGCTATGCCGAGGGTTTCAGCTGGGACGACACGACCAATGGCCAGCTGACGTTGTTTTCGCGCATCATCAACAGCCGCGGCACCTTGCCGACCGGCAACCGCGCCGTCGCCTGACGAGATTCCCGCGCGTCCCGGCGTCGCACCGGGCCGCGGGAGGGTTATACTGGACCGCAGTCCCCTTTCGCTCATCACCCATGCGCTCCAGCTTCAAGAACGTTGCCCTGGTCACCCTCGGTGTGATCCTCGGGGTCGGCGTCACGATGCAATATTCGGCCCTGGCCCACAAGCCGGTGGACGGCATGCCCATCGAAGGCCTGCACCAGCTGGCGCATGCCTACAACACGATCAAGGCCGGCTACGTCGAGCCTGTCGAAGACCGCAAGCTCCTCACGCAGGCCATTTCCGGCATGGTGGGCGCGCTCGACCCGCACTCGGCCTACCTGGACCGCAAGGCCTACCGCGAACTGCGCGAAGGGACCGAAGGCAAATTCGTCGGCCTGGGCATCGAGATCAACCAGAGCGAAGAAGGCTATGTCCGCATCGTCACCCCGATCGAGGATGCCCCGGCCGCCCGCGCCGGCATCCAGGCGGGCGACCTGATCACGCACGTCGACGGCGCGGCGGTGAAGGACATGGACCTCGACGAGGCCATCAAGCGCATGCGCGGCGAGCCGCACACGAAGGTCGTGCTCACGGTGTTGCGCAAGAACGCCCCGGCGCCGCTGTCGTTCACGATCGTGCGCGACGAGATCGTGCAAAAGAGCGTGAAGGGCAAGATCGTCGCGCCCGGCTACGCGTGGGTGCGCGTGTCGCAGTTCCAGGAACCGACCGTCGAGGATCTCGCCAATAAACTGGCCGCGCTGGCGCGCGCGGAGCCGAACCTGAAAGGTCTCGTGCTCGACCTGCGCAACGACCCGGGCGGCCTGCTGCAGGGCGCGATTGGCGTCTCCGCCGCGTTCCTGCCGAAGAATGCCGAGATCGTCTCGACGAACGGCCAGCTGGACGATTCGAAGGCCCGCTTCTACGGCAGCCCCGAGTACTACCTGCTCAGCCGCGGCAACGATCCGCTCGACAAGGTGCCGGATCTGTTCAAGACGGTCCCAATGGTCGTGCTCGTGAACACGGGTTCGGCATCGGCATCGGAAATCGTCGCGGGTGCGCTGCAAGACCATAAACGCGCCGCCATCGTCGGCAGCCAGACGTTCGGCAAGGGGTCCGTGCAGACGATCCGCCCGCTGGCCGGCGACACCGCGGTGAAACTGACGACGGCGCGCTATTACACGCCCAGCGGCCGTTCGATCCAGGCGCGCGGCATCGTGCCCGACGTCCCCGTCGACGAGAACGCCGACGGCGACGGCCTGAACGCCCTGCGCATGCGCGAAGCCGACCTGCAGCACCACCTCAAGAACGACACCAGCCGCGCGGGCGAGGAAGCGACGAACCACGACGACATCGAGGAGCAGATGCGGATCCTCGCCGCCGAACGCACCCGCAAGCCGCTGGAATTCGGCAGCGCGGACGATTTTCAGTTGACCCAGGCGCTGCACCATCTGCAAGGCCTGCCCGTACAGTTATCCAAACGCGCCACGCCGCCCGCCTCGCTCGCCCAACAGGCTCACTGATTCCGCACAACGCCTGTACTGACGGGCTTCCTGTGGAATGGAGCCTCGGTTCCCACCGTCAGTACGATTGTGTAGAATCGCCTGATTCAGGGAGTGTTGCCTCCCGTTATTGTCTATGAAAGCTAGTCAAACATGAAACCTGTCGTCATCAGCGGCACCGGCCTGTTCACGCCACCGAATTCGATCTCCAACGATGAGCTGGTGACGGCGTTCAACCAATACGTCGAGCTGTTCAACGCCGAGCACGCCGAGAAGATCGCGGCCGGCGAGGTTACCGCACTGGAACCGTCCAGCAGCGCCTTCATCGAAAAGGCGTCGGGCATCAAGTCGCGCTACGTGATGGAAAAGGCCGGCATCCTCGACCCCACGCACATGACGCCGCGCATCAAGGAGCGCGCCGACGAGGAACTGTCGCTGCAGGCCGAGATCTGCGTGGCCGCCGCGCGCCAGGCCCTCGCCCGCGCGGGCCGCACGCCGGCCGACATCGACATGGTCCTGGTCGCCGCCAGCAACATGCAGCGCGCCTACCCGGCGATGGCCGTCGAGGTGCAGGAAGCGCTCGGCATCGACGGCTACGGCTTCGACATGAACGTGGCCTGCTCGTCCGCCACCTTTGCGATCCAGACCGCGGCGGCCGCCGTCCAGACGGGCCAGGCGCGCGCCGTGCTCGTGCTCGACCCGGAAATCACGAGCGCCCACCTGAACTTCCGCGACCGCGACAGCCATTTCATCTTCGGCGACGCGTGCACCGCGATGGTCATCGAAGCGGCCGACACGGCGACGAGCGCCCACCAGTTCGAGATCCTCGATTCGAAACTCAAGACGAAGTTCTCGAACAATATCCGCAACAACTACGGCTTCATGAACCGTTTCGATGAAGACGGCATCGGCCAGCCCGATAAACTGTTCCGCCAGCAGGGCCGCAAGGTATTCAAGGAAGTGTGCCCGATGGCGGCCGCGATGATCCGCGACACCGTCGAGCACGCGGGCCTGAAGATCGAGGACATCGCCCGCTTCTGGCTGCACCAGGCGAACCTGAGCATGAACCAGCTGATCGTGCGCACCCTGCTGGGCCGCGACGCCACGCCGGACGAAGCGCCGGTGATTCTCGACCGCTACGCGAACACGTCGTCGGCCGGCTCGATCATCGCGTTCCACTCGCACCAGGACGACCTGCCCAGCGGCGCACATGGCGTGATCTGCTCGTTCGGCGCGGGGTATTCGATCGGCTGCGTCGTCGTGCGTAAAAGGTAGTTCCAGTCCTACAAAGGTGCGCTCCCTCTTCCTCTGGAATAGCCCGTTCCCCGCGCGCATGATCCTCTTGTCAGCCCAGCTCACAGGAGGATCAAATGTCGAAACAAAAAGGACCGGACACCACGCATTCGCGCGGCATCGCCAAGGAAAAAACCGTCACCGTCGCGCAAGACAGCCAGCAGCCGCGTGCGCCGGGCTGGGTGGCGCCGGGCAGTGCCAACGTGCAGTCGGCCAATATCGAACAGCTGGGCGCATCGCTGCGCGCGCGCGGCTCGCTGCAGGGTAGTCTCAACGACAACGTGGGCGGCCAGCGCGGTGGCGCCGGTGCGCAGCAGGCCGGCTGGAGCGCCCGCCAGAGCGCCCAGCGCATGCAGGCGCGCGGCGAGGAAGACCGCCTGAACGCATCGCGCCAGTCGGGCTACGGCGGCATGGAACAGCAGCAGAAAGGCGGCTCGCTGGAATCGGCGGCGGGCTCCCGGCAGAGTGATCTCGACACGCCGCGCCAGGGTGACCAGACGGCGCAGCCGGCGTCGGGTTCCCGCAGCAAGAAGAGTAAAAAAGGCAGCAGCGGCGCGGGGCAATAAGCGTCGTTACGCCTGGCCTTCCGCCTGCAGCGGCGCAGCGGCGGCGGCGCTCGTGCGGCGCTCGCCGTTCAGCCAGCGCCGCACCGGATCTTCGTACAGGTAGAACGCCACGACGCCGACCAGGATCCCGATCACACCAGCCAGCTGGCGCTGCAACAGATGGTTCTGGTACGCCACGTACGCCAGTTGCTGCCAGACGTACACCGAAAACGAGCAGATCCCGAACCAGCGCAGCACCCCCACGGACAGCGCGTTGCGCAGCAGCGCCGGCGCGGTCCCGACATAGTTGATGGACACGGCCAGCAGCAGTGGTCCGAGCGTGATCGCGAGGATCGGCAGGCCCGTCCAGGTGAAGCACACGGCGCCGAGCGCCAGCGTCGCGGGAGCAATCCAGGCCGCGCCCGTGTGCAGCGCCGGCATCTCGTACCGCCACGCGCGCAGCGTGGCCGACGCAATCAGGCCCAACGCCGCGCATTCCGACCGTGCGAACCACGGCGACGCGCCGCCGGGTGGATAAAACGTGTAGTAGAGGTTAAGGCCGAGGCACGCGAGCGTGCTGAGCGCCAGCAGCCAGGTTCTCTTGACGCCGGCGGCCCCGGCCACGAGGGCCAGCAATGCCAGGTAGATATAGCTGTGCTCTTCGACGTTCAGCGACCAGAAATGCCCGATCTGCCAGGCGCCCGACCAGATACTGACGTCGGCCGGATAATAAGTGCGCGCAAACAGCAGCGTCGAGACCAGTTCGTCGGTCCGCACCTCGTACGGCTTCTGGTACCACGCCGCGCCCGCCAGTGCGAACGCCGCGGCGACATACAGCCAGTACGTCGGAACGATGCGGCTGATGCGGCGTTTAAAGAAGCGGCCCAGCGGCACGTTCTTGACGAACAGGAGTTCCCCCATCAGGTAGCCGGACAGCGCGAAGAACAGCGCGACGCCCAGCCTGCCCCCGCCACCGAGGCCGAAGTGCGATTGCAGGACGAGCACGATCGCAAGGCCGCGCCAACCGTCGAGGTACGGAATCGTTTTGGGGGATGTGGACATTGTCAGGCTGAAACAGAGGGATCAGTTGTGCAACTTACCATCTATTTGCCAATATGTTAACTTGAATTCTATCCAATAGTTGCGAATACGCTACGTCCTACAGCCGCGCCGCCAGCTCCGCCCCTTCGCGGATCGCCCGCTTCGCATCCAGCTCGGCCGCCAATGCCGCGCCGCCGATCTTGTGGAACGCCGGTCCGCCCTGCTGCCCTTCCGGCGGCATCAGTTCCGCCAGGCTTTCCTGCCCGGCGCAGATCACCACGTTGTCCACTTCCAGCAATTTCGCCTGCCCGCCCACGGTGATGTGCAGGCCCGCGTCGTCGATGCGGTCGTACTGCACGCCCGCCAGCATCGCGACGCCGTTGCGGGCCAGCGTGGCGCGGTGCACCCAGCCCGACGTCTTGCCCAGGCCCGCGCCCGGACGCGTCGCCTTGCGCTGCAGGAGCCAGATGCTGCGCGCGGGCGTCACGCCATGCGGCTTCACGAGGCCGCCCGGTGCGGCCACGTCCAGGTCGACGCCCCATTCGCCGGCCCAGTCCGCGACGGGCTGCGGGCGCGGCGCGTTGGCGTCGTGGACCAGGAACTCCGCCGTGTCGAAGCCGATGCCGCCGGCGCCGATGATCGCCACGCGCGGGCCGACGGGCGCGCGGTCGCGCAGCACGTCCAGGTAGGACAGCACCTTCGGATGAGCTATGCCCTCGATGCGGGGACGGCGCATCGTGACACCGGTGGCCACGATCACGTCGTCATAGCCGGCCGCGACGAGTTCCTCGCGCGTGACGCGCTGGCCGAGCCGCAGTTCCACGCCCGTCAGCTCCAGCTGGCGGCCGAAATAGCGGATGGTTTCCGCGAATTCTTCCTTGCCGGGGATGCGCATGGCGATGTTGAACTGGCCGCCGATCCGCTCAAGCGCATCGAACAACGTGACGGCATGGCCGCGCTGCGCCGCCACCGTCGCGGCGGACAATCCGGCCGGCCCGGCGCCGACGACGGCGATGCGCTTGCGCTGGCGTGTCGGCGTGTACACCAGTTCCGTCTCGTGGCACGCGCGCGGGTTCACGAGACAGGTCGCGCGCTTGTTGGCGAACGTGTGGTCCAGGCACGCCTGGTTGCAGGCGATGCACGTGTTGATGCGGTCCGCGTGGCCCGCCGCGGCCTTGTTCACCCAGTCGGGATCGGCCAGGAACGGCCGCGCCATCGACACCATATCCGCGCTGCCCTCGGCCAGCAGGCGCTCCGCGTCGGCCGGCATGTTGATGCGGTTCGACGCGACCACAGGAATCCTGACGGCATCCCGAAGCCGCGCCGCGACCGACGCAAACGCGGCGCGCGGCACCGACGTGACGATGGTCGGGATGCGTGCCTCGTGCCAGCCGTAGCCCGTGTTGAGGATCGTGGCGCCGGCGTTCTCCAGCGCCTGCGCCACCTGTACGACTTCGTCCCACGTGTTGCCGCCGTCGACGAGGTCCAGCAGGGAGTGACGGACCATCACGATGAACTCGCGCCCGACGGTCGCGCGGATGCGGCGCACGATCTCCACCGGCAGGCGCATGCGGTTCTCGATGCTGCCGCCCCACGCGTCCGTGCGGCGGTTCGTGCGTGCGCACAGGAACTGGTTGATCAGATAGCCTTCGCTGCCCATCACCTCGACGCCGTCGTAGCCGGCCTTCTGTGCCAACGTCGCGCAGCGGACATAGGCCGCGATGGTCGACTCGATGCCGCGTGCCGTCAGCGCGCGCGGGCGGAACGGAGAAATCGGCGACTTGACGTTCGAGGCCGACACGACGAGCGGCTGGTAGCCGTATCTGCCCGCGTGCAGGATCTGCAGCAGGATCTTGCCACCCTCTTCGTGCACGGCGCGCGTGACGCGGCGGTGATTGAACACGTCACCGCGGAAGTTCAGCGTGCCGCCGAAAGGCAGCAGCCAGCCCTGGCGGTTCGGCGAGATGCCGCCGGTGACGATCAGGCCCGCGCCGCCGCGCGCCCGCTCGCGGTAGAACGCGGCCAGTTTCCCGTAGTTCCAGAAGCGGTCTTCCAGCCCCGTGTGCATCGACCCCATGATCACGCGGTTCTTCAGCGTCGTGAAGCCGAGGTCGAGGGGGGACAGCAGGTGCGGATAAGCGGTGTCGGGGAGCGAGGCGGTCATGGGCACGACGTGAGTGATGATCCCGGCATTACACCGGGATTTCCTGGAGCCGTGGTTCTAATCGCAACACGCGCGAACGTCAGGCCGGATAACTCTCCGGCGTGCGCAGTTCCGCGAACTGCTCGATGCTGCCGATGCGCACCGTGACGGGATTCAGGCTCGTATGCGGCGCCAGGGAGCGCCACGCGAACTTCCACTCCTTTTCGCGCGCGTCGGAAATCGGGCGGGAAAAGGCCGAGCCCAGGCGCGAGCGGATGCCGTATTCGACCTGGCCGTCGATGCCGGCCCAGTTGGGCAAGGCGCGCTGGACGGCGCGGTGCAGGCGCTCGCCGAATTCTTCCGTGTTGTGGATGACGAGGCAGCTGTCGGCCGGGCCGAGGACGTCGAACAGGCCCCGGTTCCACGCCGTGGAAAACGACAGGGTCAGGAAACCGTTCTCGGGCTGGAGCTTGAACTGGCCGCTGGACAGCGCCAGTTCCAGCTCGGCGCGCAGGCCGTAGCGGTGCAGGGTGGGGGGACGTTGATAGTCGTTCATGATGGTCTCGATTCGTAAAAACTAGTCCGGCCCGACCGGCGCGTCGTGACGGTGGATACGCATGTAGCGGAACGAGACGGACACTTCGCGCAGCAGGAAAATGAAGCTGGCAATCAGGGCGACCATGGCCACCACGAACATGCCGGCGATGTAGCGGTCGAGCGGCAGATTGGTGGTATCGCCGAGGAACAGGCAGGCGATGATCACGCAGATCAGGAAGCCGCAGCCGGTGCTGGCCGTGATCGCATAATTGATCAGCCGCCAGCGCTGGTACAACACGTCGAGCTCCTCGCTGCAATCCGGATCCGGCCCCTTGCGCAGTTCGATCTTGAGGTCGCGCGTACGGTCGATGATGCGCGCGAGGCGGTTCATCAATACCGTCAGCTTGGTCGCCACGCCGGTCAGCAGGAACACGGGCGCGATCGACAGCTGGATGACATGGCCGATGTCGTTGGTCTGGATATTCATGCGGGTAGCTTGTCGTTATTGTAAGAAGCTGGGGACAGTGTAGCAGGCGGCGGCCTCTGTCCGAATCGACGTCGTTTCAATCGAAACGGCCGTGTCGCTTGAACTGTTCCGTGGCGGCGACGAGGGCGCGGGCGATGCCCGCTTCCAGCGCGCCGTGGCCGGCGTCCGGGATCATGCGCAGGCGCGAGCCGGCCCAGGCCTGGTGCAGGCGGTATGCGGACAGCGGCGGGCAGATCACGTCGTAGCGGCCCTGCACGATCACGGCCGGCAGGTGGGAGATACGGCCGACGTCGCGCAGCAGCTGGTCGGGTTCGAGGAAGCCGCCGTGCGCCATGTAGTGCGATTCGAGCCGGCCCACGCCCAGGTCGAGCGTGTCGGACGCGTGCTCTTCTTCCTGCGGCAGCAGGAACACGCGGCGCCCCTCGAAGCGGCTCCACGCGCGCGCGGCGGGCCAGTACTGCTGCGGATCGTCGCACAGCAGGCGCTTCGTGTACGCCTTCAGCAAATCGCCCCGTTCCTCGACGGGAATCGGCGCGATGAATTCGTCGTACAGCTCCGGATAGAACCACTGCACGCCGTACAGGAAGAATTCGATCTCGGCCGGCGTGCACAGGAAGATCCCGCGCAGGACGAAGCCGAGGCAGCGCTCCGGGTGCGCCTGCCCGTAGGCCAGCGCCAGGGTCGACCCCCACGAGCCGCCGAACACGAGCCAGCGCTCGATGCCGAACATGGCGCGCAGGCGTTCGATATCCTCGATGAGCAGCTGCGTCGTGTTGTTGCGCCACTCGCCCAGCGGCGTCGACTTGCCGGCGCCGCGCTGGTCGAACAGGATCACGCGGTAGGTGCTCGGGTCGAAGAAGCGGCGGTGCTGCGGCGACAGGCCCGCGCCCGGACCGCCGTGCAGGAACACGACGGGGATGCCGTTCGGGTTGCCCACTTCTTCCCAGTAGATCGTGTGCAGGTCGTCCACGGCCAGCATGCCATGACGGTTCGGGAGGATGGGCGGGAACAGCGACGGCGGCGTGGCGGGCATGATCGGTCAGCGAAAAAACGACAACCGATTGTAGCCTACCGCCCGGCCATTCTAGAAGAAAGTGTTGAGCGCGAAGCGTACCGCGTAGTCGTCGTCCACGGCCAGCAGCAGCGGCCAGCGGTCGAACGTCGTGCACGGATGCGAGATGCCGCAGCCGACCAGGTCCCCCACCGCGAGCATCTCGCGCACCGGGCCTTCCGGCAGGCGCAGGTACGCGTGCTGGTCGTTCATCTTGACGATCTCGCAGCCGTCCGGCAGCGCGTGCGCGGCGCCGGGACCGGGCCGATGGTGCCACAGCGGCACCGGCAGGCCGGCATCGTGCGACGCGTCGCGCTTGCCCATCGTGAGGATCGCGAGGCCCGGTTCGGGACGCGACTGCACGACGCTCCAGATCTCCAGCGCGGCCCGCAAACCCGCGCCGGGCTTGACGCCTTCGCGCGCGTCGAGTTGTTCGATGTGGCGCTGGTACATGCCATGGTCGCTCGTCAGGTAGCAGCCGCTGCGCAGCACGGGCACGAGCGGCAGCGACAGGCCGTGCAGCTCCTGGAAGCCGCGCGCGACGAGGTCGAAGTACGACGAGCCGCCCGCCGTCACGAGGATCTCGCGCGTGCCGAACAGGCCTTCGTCGTCGGCCTCGCGCACGAGCGCGCACAGGCGCGCGACGAAGCTGGACACGGCGCGCAGGTCGGCATCGTGGTCGTCCGATACCAGCAAGCCTTCATAGCCTTCGAAGCCGGCCAGCACGAGGCCCGGCGCGCGCTCGATGGCCCGCGCCACCGTCAGCGCTTCCTCCGGCGTGCGGCAGCCGGCGCGCTTGCCGGACAGGCCCAGTTCGACCAGCACGGATAAAGGACGCGTGAGCGGATGCGCATCGACTTCCTCGGCCAGGCGCGCCACGCCCGCGAGCGAATCGGCCAGCACGACGCATTCGAAGCCAGGATCCTCGTGCAGCAGCTGCAGCACCATGCGCACGTCGCTGCGCGCGACGAGCTGGTTCGCGACGAGCACGCGGCGCACGCCGAAGCGGTGCGCCACCCGCACCTGCACGGCGTTCGCCAGCGTGATGCCCCAGGCGCCGTTCGCGAGCTGGGCGCCGAACAGCTGCGGGCACATCGTCGTCTTCCCGTGCGGCGCGATGCGCACGCCGTGGCGGTCGCAGAAATCGCGCATCCACTCGAGGTTGTGGCGCAGCGCGGACGTTTTCAGTAGCGCGACGGGAAAACTCGTATCGCCATGCAGCACGTTCCAGCCCTGCACGCCGATCGCGCCCTGGCGCAGCGGCGCCGTCAACGGCAAGCCCTTCACGCCGGGCTGCAGCATCTGTTCTTCGAGGCTGGACAAGGCCAGCGCGCCGTGCGGCAATGCGTTCATGGTGTTTCCCTTCGCAACTCGTCCTCGAGGTCGACGCGCAGCAGGCCCGGCGTCGGCATCACGCCTTTCGACCCGGGCGTGCGGAAGATGCCGGGCAGGAGGTCGTCCTGCTGCAGCTGGGGCAGCAGCTCGGATAATAGCTCGTCCAGCGAAAAGGCTTGCGGTTCATAGCCATCCCATTCGAATTCCGCGCACAGCCGCGCGAACTCCTCGTCCGGCCACATCGCGAACACGAGCGTGCCGTCGTCCTTCTTCGCCAGCGCCCAGCCGTTGCGGTACAGGCCCCACACGGTACCCGACGCGGCCACCCGCTTGACGAAATATTCATAGCGCTGCGGCGCCGGCAGGCGCACCACGGCCTTCACTTGTTCAGCATCGATCATTCACTTTCCCCACGCGCGCCCGGCGGCGGCCGTCGGGACGAGCATACGACACCTTGGCCCCTGCACGGCGCGCAAGCCAGCCCGCTTCATTCGGGGTCAGAGCACATTTCACTGCAAATTCGGGGTCAGAGCACTTTTTCGAAACATGGTCTGCGGGGAAGATTGTCCCCTTGATGTGCTCTACTCGATGCGTACGTCACGGGAACGATGCAACCTCGTCGCTTTTACACATATGACGAAAAATGGCTCTGACCCCGAATTTCAGAAAAAATGTGCTCTGACCCCGAATCTGGTCATTAGTCGTCGAGCAATTGTTGCAGGCGGCGCGGGTAGTGGTTCAGGAAGTCGCGCGTGACGGCGTAGTGTTCTGTATCTTCGTAGCTGATCTCGGCGATGCCCGTGCCGTCGAAACTGAGGATCTTCGCGCGCGGGTACGCGAGCAGGATCGGCGAATGGGTCGCGATGATGAATTGCGCGCCCTCCTTCACGAGCCGGTCGATGACGGTCAGCGCGGCCAGCTGGCGGTTCGGGGACAGCGCGGCTTCCGGTTCATCCAGCAGATAAAAGCCTTCGCCTTTGAAATCCTGCAGCACGGCCATGAACGCTTCACCATGCGAGCGCAGGTGCAACGAAGGCCGCCCGCGGGGATCGGGCCCGAGGTCATCGAGATAGGTGAACACATTGAACAGGCTTTCCGCACGCAGAAAATAACTGTTGCGTGGCCAGCGCCAGCCCCTGGCGACCTTCAGAACGTGCTGCAGCGGCGACACGTCCTGCTGCTCCCGATACACGTTCTTCGTCCCGCCCTCCGCGGGCAACCCCAGCGCCACGGCGATCGCTTCCAGCACAGTGGACTTGCCCGCGCCGTTCTCGCCGACGAAAAAAGTGACGTCCGGATGCGGCTCGAGCACGCCCAGCTCGCGCACGGCCGGAATCGTGAACGGATAGCGTTCCAGGTCGATGTCGGCCTGCGGATCGACCTGGACGGAACGCAGGTAAGGCTTGGCGGTAAGCGGCGGCATGGTTGCTCCGGAAAATAAAACACCGCCCGGAGGCGGTGTCGATGCGTCGCAAGCGCGGCCGCTTACTGCATGTGCTGGCCGCCGTTGATGGCGATGTTGGCGCCGGTGACGAAGGCGGCTTCGTCCGACGACAGGTACGCGACCAGGCCGGCCACTTCTTCCGGCTTGCCCAGGCGGCCCATCGGGATCTGCGGCAGGATCTTCGATTCCAGCACTTCGGCCGGGATGTCGGTGACCATCTTGGTGCCGATGTAGCCCGGCGAGATGGTGTTCACGGTGACGCCCTTGCGCGCCACTTCCAGCGCCAGGGCCTTCGTGAAGCCGTGGATGCCGGCCTTGGCCGCCGAGTAGTTGGTCTGGCCGAACGCGCCCTTCTGGCCGTTGACGGACGAGATGTTGATGATGCGGCCCCAGCCGCGCTCGACCATGCCGTCGGCGACGGGCTTGGTCATGTTGAACACGGAATCCAGGTTGGTCTTCATGACCGCATCCCAGTTGACCTTGTCCATCTTCTTGAAAGTCATGTCGCGCGTGATACCGGCGTTGTTGACCAGCACGTCGACGGCGCCGACTTCCTGCACGACCTTGGCCACGCAGGCCTGGGCGGAGTCGTAATCGGACACGTCGCATTCGTACGCCTTGAAGTCATGGCCCTGTTCGCGCATCGCAGCAAGCCAGCCTTCCGCTTTCTTGCTGCCCGGCGAGTACGTCGTCACGACCTTGTAGCCGAGCGCCGCCAGCTTGATGCAGATCGCTTCACCCAGGCCGCCCATGCCGCCGGTCACTAATGCCACTCTAGCCATTGTCTTCTCCTAGTTTTTGCACACACTTGTTAACTACGGTTACCGGCACGGCGCCCCAGCGGTGGCGCCGTGCGGTGTTTAATCGCGCTCGACTGCCAGGGCAACGCCCATGCCGCCGCCGATGCACAGGGCAGCGAGGCCCTTCTTGGCGTCGCGGCGGACCATTTCGTGCAGCAGGCTCACCAGCACGCGCGCGCCCGAGGCGCCGATCGGGTGGCCCAGCGCGATCGCGCCGCCGTTGACGTTGATCTTCGACGTGTCCCAGCCCATCTGCTTGTTGACGGCGACGGCCTGGGCGGCGAAGGCTTCGTTGATTTCCATCAGGTCGACTTCTTCGTGCTTCCAGCCGGCCTTTTCCAGCGCCTGGCGGGCGGCGTCGACGGGGCCCATGCCCATGATGGCCGGGTCCAGGCCGGCCGACGAATACGCCTTGATGCGGGCGATCGGGGTCAGGCCCAGTTCCTTCGCTTTCGAGGCCGACATCATGATCACGGCGGCGGCGCCGTCGTTCAGGCCGGAGGCGTTGCCGGCGGTGACGCTGCCCTCCTTGTTGAAGGCCGGACGCAGGCTGGACAGGCCTTCCAGCGTGGCGCCGTGCTTCGGATACTCGTCGGTATCGAACACGGTGGTGCCCTTCTTGGAAGCGATCTCGATCGGGATGATCTCGTCCTTGAACTTGCCGGCCTTTTGCGCGGCTTCCGCCTTCAGCTGCGACTGCAGCGCGAATTCGTCCTGTTCCTGGCGCGAGATGTCGTACTTGCGCGCGACGTTCTCGGCCGTCACGCCCATGTGGTACTGGTTGTAGACATCCCACAGGCCGTCGACGATCATCGTGTCGGTCAGCTTGGCATCGCCCATGCGGAAGCCGTCGCGCGAACCGTTCAGCACGTGCGGCGAGGCGCTCATGTTCTCCTGGCCGCCGGCGATCACGATCGAGGCGTCGCCGCACTTGATGGCCTGGGCCGCCAGGTGGGTGGCGCGCAGGCCGGAACCGCACACCATGTTCAGGGTGAACGCCGGCACCTTGTCCGGCAGGCCGCTCTTGATGACCGCCTGGCGGGCCGGGTTCTGGCCGACGCCGGCCGTCAGGACCTGGCCCATGATGACTTCGCTGACCGCGGCCGGGTCGATGCCGGTCTTCGTCAGCAGGTGCTTGATGACCTGGGCGCCTAGCTCGGCAGCCGGAATTTTTGAGAGCGTGCCACCGAACTTGCCGATTGCAGTACGGCCGGCGGCCACGATTACGACATCTTCCATATCAATCTCCGGTATCCCGGCCCCAGCGGCCGGGGTTCAATGAGTGGACAGCCCTGCTGTCGGCCTTTTTCTGCCCAGGCCTGGAAGAATTCGAAAACCAGCACAACGCGCGCTTGAGGAATCGCATTCTCCGCTCAAGCTTGGACAGAAAGCCAACAATATTAGTGACCTCGCTTAAATCTTGTTTAAGCAAAATCAATCTTATCAGCTTATTCATCGGAAAAAACAGCCTTTTTATTGATTTTGCTTAAGGCTGAGCATCTTTATCAGACATTATTTTTGTTCAGGAAACAGGAGTTTCCAGTCATCCAAACCTGAGCCAAAACCCTTTTCCGTTGAGTGAAATTTCACAGTAGAATGCACGGGCTAAGCCAACCACATTGATTTATGCCCAAAAGCTCGAGCTCCCTGCCCATCGAAATCAAGATCTCCACGGTCGTGGCCATTTCGACCATCCTGCATTCGGCCGATCCGATCGCGATCGATGCCGCGCTGAAGCAGATGACCGGGGGTGTGTCGGATTTTTTCGAGGATGAATTTGCCGTCATCGACGTCGCCGGCATCGCCGACGACGCCGCGCACATCGATTGGGAGGCGCTGGTCGCGCTGCTCAGGAAGTACCGCCTGAACGCCGTCGCCGTGCGCGGCGCGCCGGCCGCGCTGCACGATGTGATCCGCGCCCACGACCTGTTCCTGGACGACGGCACCAGCGGCTTGCAAACGAGCGCCGGCCGCGAACGGGAGATGCCCGCGGCACCGGTCGAAGCGGCAGAGCCCACCGCCGAATCTGCACCATCGCCCGCGCCGGCCCCTGCGGCACCGGTGCACGCGATGATCGTCGACACGCCGGTCCGTGCCGGTCAGCGCATCTACGCGCGCGGCACCGACCTGATCGTGACCGCCGTCGTGAACAATGGCGCCGAGCTCATCGCCGACGGCAGCATCCACGTGTACGCGCCGCTGCACGGCCGCGCGCTGGCGGGGGCGTCGGGCAATGCGGGCGCGCGCATCTTCGCGCTGCAGTTACAACCAGAACTGGTGTCGATCGCGGGCGTTTACCGGACGTTCGACGAAGGTTTCCCGGCAGAGGTCGCACGCCAGCCGGCACAAATCCGTTTGGTCGGCGACCGAATCGATATATCATCGCTGGGTTCGGCGACCCGCAATTAAGGCGCGCCCCTGTACCAGCACTGACCAGATACTGAAAAGGACACAGTTTTTTCATGGCAAGAATTATCGTTGTAACGTCCGGTAAAGGTGGTGTGGGCAAGACCACCTCGAGCGCAAGCTTCTCGACCGGCCTCGCACTGCGCGGCCACAAGACCGTCGTCATCGATTTCGACGTCGGCCTGCGCAACCTCGACCTGATCATGGGTTGCGAACGCCGCGTCGTGTACGACCTGATCAACGTCATCAACGGCGAAGCGAGCCTGACCCAGGCCCTGATCAAGGACAAGCACTGCGACAACCTGTTCATCCTGCCGGCTTCGCAGACGCGCGACAAGGACGCGCTGTCGGAAGAAGGCGTGGAAAACGTGCTGAACGAGCTGGTCAAGATGGACTTCGAGTTCATCATCTGCGACTCGCCGGCCGGCATCGAGCACGGCGCCCTGATGGCGCTGACGTTCGCCGACGAGGCGCTGATCGTCACCAACCCGGAAGTCTCGTCCGTGCGCGATTCCGACCGCATCCTCGGCATCCTGCAAGCCAAGTCGCGCCGCGCCCAGAGCGGCGGCGAACCGGTCAAGGAACACCTCTTGATCACCCGCTACTCGCCGCGCCGCGTGGAAAACGACGAAATGCTGTCGTACCAGGACGTGCAGGAAATCCTGCGCATCCCCCTGCTCGGCATCATTCCGGAATCGGAAGCCGTGCTGCACGCGTCGAACCAGGGCAACCCGGCCATCCACTTCAAGGATACCGACGTGGCCCAGGCCTACCAGGACGTCGTGTCCCGCTTCCTGGGCGAAGAGATCCCGCTGCGCTTCACCAGTTACGAAAAGCCGGGCTTCCTGCAGCGTCTGTTCGGAGCGAAGTGACATGCCTCTGCTCTCATTCCTGTTTCCCAAGAATCAGAAAAGCGCGACGGCGGCCAAGGAAAGGCTGCAGATCATCATCGCCCGCGAACGCAGCGGCCGCGGCGGACCGGACTTCCTGCCCGCCCTGCACCGCGAGCTGATCGAAGTGATCTCCAAGTACACCAAGGTCAACGCCGAGGACATCAAGATTTCCCTCGACCGCCAGGGCAACCTGGAAGTGCTCGACGTCAACGTCGTCCTGCCGGACGCCTGATTCCGTCTTTCCGCCGCGCCGGGGTGTTCACGCCGGCGCGGCTGCCACCTCGCGCGCGACGCGCGTGCAGGCGTCGATGTGCTGGTAGCCCATCTGCCTGAATAACGCAAAGCCGATCGCGGCCGACGCGACCTGCCCCGCCAGCGGCACGATCTTCGCCGCCGACTTGGCCGCCAGCTTGGCACCCGACTTCTGTAACAGCTTCAGCACCAGTTCCTTCGTCACGATCTTGCCCACGAGCGTACTGCCGATGGCCGCCACGGCCTGGTAAGTGGCGATGCGCATGCGCGGCTGCAGTCGGTCGATCTGCTCCGGCGACAGGCCGAACGCCCGGTTGATCTCTTCCACCATGACGGCAAAGCTGGACAGGTCCGCGACGATGTCCACGCCCGGCACCGGGATCACGGATACGCCCGCCGAAATGGCCGCGCGCTTGCGCACGAGGCCGCGGCAGCGTTCGCGCACGCGTTCGATGTCCTCGCTGGAGACCGGCAACAGGGCCAATTCGCCGTCCTGACTCTTCTTCTTGAACATGTTAGCTCCTCAACCACAATGTTGAAGCCAGTGTAACCGGGAGTTTGTCTCCGGCCTGACACAACTATGACGCAATTTCCCAACGAAAATGTGAATTTATCTGAGGCATCGGTAGCTTTGCGTTTTAAAAGTCTGATATATTTAGTGACATTGTAGGAATGTTCCTACAGTGACGTCCTACAGTCCCACAGCCGAGACAGCCTGAACATCATGAGAATATCCGTACTGGACAACGACACGACCCAGGCAGAACTCATCTGCCAAGTTCTGAACGGAGCTGGGCACAGCTGTCAAGCATTTGACAGTGGTAAAGAATTGCTGGGGCAACTCCGCAAGGACAGCACCGACCTGCTGATCGTCGACTGGCAAGTGACCGACGTCCCGGCGGCGGAACTCCTGCGCCGCGCCAAGGAAAAACTGGCGCCGAATACCCCGACGATGTTCCTGGCCGGCAGCTCGGCCGAAGACGACATCGTGGCCGGCGTCACGGCCGGTGCCGACGACTACCTCGTCAAGCCGCTGCGCCGCGGCGAGCTGGTCGCACGCACGCAGGCCCTGCTGCGCCGGGCGTACCCGTCGCAGAATGGTGCCGAACAGTTACAGTTCGGTCCGTACGTGTTCGAGACCCGCCCGGGCCGCCTGATGATGGACGGCGAGCAGATCGACGTCACGCACAAGGAATTCAACCTGGCGCTGCTGTTTTTCCGCAACCTGGGCCGTCCGCTGTCGCGTGCGTACATCCACGAATCGATCTGGGTGCGCGAAACGGCCGTCCCGTCGCGTACGATGGACACCCACGTTTCGCGCGTCCGCAACAAACTGCGCCTGCGTCCGGAGAACGGTTTCCGCCTCGTGCCGGTATATAGCTACGGCTACAGGCTGGAAAAGCTGGGCGCGTGAAACCCTGACGCTGTAGGGGTATAATGGGCGCGCTGCCCAATTTTTGATCACCCATGCAACTGCTCGCCGTCGGCCTCAATCACACCACAGCACCGGTCTCGCTGCGCGAGCAACTGGCGCTGGCGCCTGAGCAGCTGGGCGACGCGGTGCAGGCGGCGCGCGGGTGGTTTTCAAGATTTAATACCCGCGGCGAAGACGAAGCGGCGCTGCTCTCCACGTGCAACCGCACCGAGATGTACGCCGCCAGCTGCGCACCCGACCCGCTCGATGCATCCGCGCGCTTTCTCGCGGATTACCACGACCTGAATTTCGCCGACCTGCGCCCGCATTTGTACATGCTGCCGCAGCACGACGCCGTGCGCCACGCATTCCGCGTCGCCTCCGGCCTCGATTCGATGGTGCTGGGCGAGGCCCAGATCCTCGGCCAGATGAAGGATGCCGTGCGCGTTGCCGACGAGGCGGGCGGCCTCGGCACCTATCTGCACCAGCTGTTCCAGCGCAGCTTCGCCGTGGCGAAGGAAGTGCGCTCGACGACCGAGATCGGCGCGCACAGCGTGTCGATGGCCGCCGCCGCCGTGCGCCTGTCGGAACGCATCTTCGATCGCGTCAGCGAGCAGAACGTCCTCTTCATCGGCGCCGGCGAGATGATCGAGCTGTGCGCGACGCACTTCGCCGCCCACAATCCAAAGTCGATCACGATCGCCAACCGCACGCTGGCGCGCGGCGAAGCGCTGGCGGCGCGCTTCAACGGCAGCGCGATCGGTCTCGCCGACCTTTCCGAACGCCTGGCGCAGTTCGACGTCGTCATCGCCTCCACCGGCTCCACCTTGCCGCTGATCGGCAAGGGCCTCGTCGAACGCGCCATCAAGGCGCGCCGGCACCGGCCGATGTTCATGGTCGACCTGGCCGTCCCGCGCGACATCGAGCCGGAAGTGGGCCGCCTGAACGACGTGTTCCTGTACACGGTCGACGACCTGGCCGAGGTGGTGCGCACCGGCGTCGAAAGCCGCCAGGCCGCCGTCGCCCAGGCCGAGGCCATCATCGAGACACGCGTGCAGTCGTTCATGCACTGGATCGGCGACCGCGCCGTGGTGCCCGTCATCCGCGACATGCACGAATCGAGCGAAGCGATGCGCCTGGCCGAACTGGAACGGGCGCGCAAGCTGCTCGCCAAGGGCGAAGACATCGAGACGGTGCTCGACGCCCTGTCGAAGGGCCTCACCGCGAAATTCCTGCACGGCCCGCAACAGGCCCTGCACCGCGCCCAGGGCGACGAACGCGCCCGCCTCGCGAGTTTGCTGCCCCAGCTGTTCCGCGGCCGCCGTTAGCGGCCTGCACTCCTCCGCCGTATCCGCGTGCCGCTTCCCGCGGCTTGTCCGCTGTCATTCCGATAAGAACACCCTATGAAACCATCCATGCTGGCCAAGCTGGACCAACTGGCCAACCGCCTCGTCGAACTGGACGAACTCCTGATGTCCGAAGGCGCCACCGCGAACATGGACAGCTTCCGCAAGCTGAATCGCGAACACGCCGAACTGAGCCCGCTGGTGGCCGTCTACCGCCAGTACCAGACCGCGCAGGCCGACATCGACGCCGCGCAGGAGATGCTCGCCGACCCGGACATGAAGGAATTCGCGCAGGACGAGATCGACGCGGCGAAGGCGCGCATGGCGGAACTGGATCTCGAGCTGCAGAAGATGCTGCTGCCGAAGGACGAGAACGACGAGCGCAACATCTTCCTCGAGATCCGCGCCGGCACGGGCGGCGACGAATCCGCGCTGTTCGCGGGCGACCTGCTGCGCATGTACACGCGCTACGCGGAGCGCAACCGCTGGCAGGTGGAGATGGTGTCGGAATCGCCGTCCGACCTGGGCGGCTACCGCGAAGTCATCGTGCGCATCGTCGGCCAGGGCGCCTACTCGAAACTGAAATTCGAGTCGGGCGGCCACCGCGTGCAGCGCGTGCCGGCGACGGAGACGCAGGGCCGCATCCACACCTCCGCCTGCACCGTCGCCGTGATGCCGGAGGCGGACGAAGTGGAGGACGTGCAGATCAATCCGGCCGACCTGCGCATCGACACCTACCGCGCTTCGGGCGCCGGCGGCCAGCACATCAACAAGACGGATTCCGCCGTCCGCCTGACGCACCTGCCGACCGGCATCGTCGTCGAATGCCAGGACGACCGCAGCCAGCACAAGAACAAGGCGCAGGCCATGAAAGTCCTCGCCGCGCGCATCAAGGACGTGCAATTGCGCGAGCAGCAGAGCAAGGAAGCGGCAACCCGTAAAAGCCTGATCGGCTCGGGCGACCGCAGCGAGCGTATCCGCACCTACAACTTCCCGCAGGGCCGCCTGACCGACCACCGCATCAACCTGACGCTCTATAAACTGGACATGATCATGGACGGCGACCTGGCCGAACTGACGAACGCCCTGTCGGCCGAGCACCAGGCCGAACAATTGGCAGCGCTGGGGGATTGATCAACCACAAACCGGGGTCAGAGCCCGTTTTTGGGAAATTTCCAAAAATCGGGCTCTGACCCCGGTATTAAGACGGTTATAAGTTGCTAGACTGAAAATATCCTTTTCGACCTCAACCAGGAAGCCCATGTCCTCGTCCCGCAATCTCCTGCTCGCCATCGCCGCCGTCAGCATCGCCCTGATCGGTGCGGCCCTGTATCTCCAGCACGTGAAGGGCCTGCTGCCCTGCCCGCTGTGCGTGATCCAGCGCTACCTCTACCTCGGCATCGCGATCTTCAGCCTGGTCGGCGCCTTCGCCGACAAGATCAAGGCCGGCGCCGGGCTCGCGCTGCTGTGCGCGCTGGGCGGCCTCGGCTATGTCGGCAAGCATTTGTACGTGCTGGCGCACCCGGGCTTTTCGTGCGGCATCGATCCGATGCAGACGACGCTCAACAAGATCCCGACCGCGACCCTGTTGCCCGGCCTGTTCCGCGCCGACGGCCTGTGCGAAGCGGCGCAGGAGACCGTGTTCGGCCTGAACGTGCCGCAGTGGTCGGCCGTGTGGTTCACGATCCTCACGCTGGCCCTCGTCTGGGTGCTGGTGCGGCGCGCGCGCTGATGACCATCCAGCCCGGCGCCACCATCGCGGCCGTGCAGGCAAGCCTGCCGCTCGACCCGCTGGAAAACCGTATCCTCCTGTGCGAGGCGACGGGTCTTACCCGCGTCCAGTTGATCACGCAGGGCGACCGCGCCCTCACGCCGGACGAAGCGTCGCGCCTGGACGATCTCGTGGCGCGCCGGCTGCGCGGCGAACCGATCGCCTACATCGTCGGCCGGCGCGAATTCTTCGGCCTCGATTTCCAGGTCGGCCCCGCCGTGCTGATTCCCCGCCCGGACACGGAACTGATCGTCGAACTGTCACTCGAGCGCCTGCCGGACAACGCACCGCGCCTGCTCGACATGGGGACCGGAAGCGGCGCCATCGCCGTCGCCGTCGCGCACACGCGGCCGGATGCCGACGTCACCGCGCTGGACGTCAGCCCGGACGCGCTGGCCGTCGCCCAGGCGAATGCGGCCGCCAACGGCGCGCGCGTGCGCTTCTTGGAGAGCAGCTGGTTCGATGCGCTCGCCGCCGGGGAAACCTTCGACGTCATCGCCTCCAACCCGCCCTATATCGCGGCCGGCGACGAGCACCTCGTCCAGGGCGATTTGCGCTTCGAACCGGTCGGCGCGCTGACGGACCATGCGGACGGCCTGTCCGCGCTGCGCATCATCATCCAGGGCAGCGCGCGCCACCTCGCGCCGGGCGGCTGGCTGCTGCTCGAGCACGGCTACGACCAGGCGGCGGCCGTGCGCGCGCTGCTGGCGGTCGCCGGCTTCACCGACGTGCAAAGCTGGCAGGACCTGGCCGGGATCGAGCGCGTGAGCGGCGGCCGGTTCGGCTGATCGTCTCCCCGGCGCGCTCCGGACGCCCCGTTTGTTACAATTTCGGGTCCACCACCCGGAAGCCAACACGATGCGTCGACTGTTCGCGACTCTCATCCTGCTCGGCCCGCTCGTTGCATTCGCGGCGGACAGCGCCGACCCGGCGCAAGCCCTGTTCGAGCGCGACTGGCAATGGCGCCTCAAGCACCGGCCCGAATTCGCCACGAGCGTCGGCGACCACCGCTACGACGCGCTGCTGGCCGACACCTCGCTCGCGGAGCAGACGGCCATCGTCGAGCACGCGCGGCGCATGCTCGACCTCGCGCGCCAGATCGACCGCGCACAGCTGGCCGGCCAGGACCGCCTCTCCTGGGACCTGTTCACGGGCGACCAGGAACGCATCCTCGCGCGCGCCGCGTTCGTTGCGTTCGACCCGCAGCCGGTCAGCGCGCAGGACGGCCTGCAGATCCGCTTCCCGCAACTGGTCGCGCAGATGCCCTTCTTCACGGAAGACGACTACCGCAACTACATCGCGCGGTTGAACGCTCTGCCCCGCCACGTCGACGGCATCATCGAGCAGATGCGCGAGGGGATGCGCACCGGCTGGACGGCGCCGAAGTCCATCATGGCCGGCCTGCCCGCGCAGTTGCGGACGATGCGCGAGCACGTGCAGGATGGCGCCCTCGGCGCGCCGTTCCAGCGCCTGCCCGCGACCATCGACGAGGACGCGCGCGCGCGGCTCGCGACCGATGGCGCGGCCGCCCTGCGCACGGCGGCAGGTGCGCTGCAAAAGCTGGAAGACTTCGTGCGCAGCGACTACCTGCCGGCCGCGCGCACGACCATCGGCGCATCCGGCCTGCCCGGCGGCGCGGCGTGGTACGCGTATCTCGTCAAGGCTGCGACGACCACCACGCTGGCGCCGGCCGAGATCCACGCGCTGGGTATCAAGGAAGTGGCGCGCCTGCGCGCCGAGATGGAAGCGACGGCAGCGCGCACGGGTTTCAAAGGGAGTTATCCGCAATTCGTCGCGTTCGTGCGCAGCGATCCGCGCCTGTTCCCGACGAACGCGGACGCGCTGCTGGACCGCTACCGCCGCACCATCGCGCGCGTCCAGGCCCAGTTGCCCACGCAGTTCGGCACGATCCCGCAGGAAGAACTGGCCGTCAAACCCGTGCAGCAGGCGGGCGCCGATACTCAGGGCGGCGCCTATTACGAAGCGGGCACGCCGGAGCGGGTCGCGGCCCTCGCCGTCAACACGAGCCGCCTGGACACGCGACCGCTATGGGAAGTCGAGACGCTCGCCCTGCACGAGGGCATCCCCGGCCACCACCTGCAGGTCGCGCGCGCCCACGCCATCGACGGCCTGCCGGCATTCCGCCGCCACGCCTGGTATCCGGCCTTCGGCGAAGGCTGGGCGCTGTATGCGGAGAGCCTGGGGCCGACGCTCGGCCTGATGCGCGATCCGTTCTCGCAATTCGGCCGCCTGGCCGACGAGCAGCTGCGCGCCGCGCGGCTCGTCGTCGACACCGGCATCCACGCGCTGGGCTGGCCGCGCCAGCAGGCCGTGGACTGGCTGAACGCGAACACGGCCAATCCGCCGTCCGACAACGAGGTCGAAGTCGACCGCATGATCGCCCAGCCGGGCCAGGCGCTGGCGTATAAAATCGGCCAGCTGCGCATCGCCGCGCTGCGCGCGCGGGCGCAGGCGGCGCTGGGTCCGCGCTTCGACGTCCGCGCCTTCCACGACGCCGTGCTGGAAAACGGCGCCGTGCCGCTGGACCTGCTGGAAAAGCGCATCGACCGCTGGATCGCGGCGCAGAATGTCCCGGAACCTGACCTGGTGAATTAACTAAAAAGTCATATTGAGGGCTGACCGGCGCGGTTGGCCGATTTCGGTTAATCTCTGCGTCTCATGGCAGTATAAGAAAGGAAACCTCGTGTCGAACCAACTGACCCGCCGCCTGGCCCTGCTGGACGACGATGCCCACCGCGGCCTGCTCCTGCAAGGCCTGCGCGGCATCGAGCGCGAGACGCTGCGCGTCGATGGCCAGGGCCACCTGGCAAGGACTGCGCATCCGGTAAAACTCGGCTCGGCCCTGACCCATCCGCAGATCACGACGGATTACGCGGAAGCGCTGCTCGAATTCATCACGCCGGCCGAACACGACATCGGCCTGGCCCTGCACCGCCTGGATGCGATCCACCGCTACGCCTATTCCAAGCTGGACGGCGAACTGCTGTGGAGCCAGTCGATGCCGTGCCAGCTGCCGGCCGAGGAAGACATCGAGATCGCCTGGTACGGCAAGTCGAACCTCGGCATGCTCAAGCACGTGTACCGCCGCGGCCTGGCCCTGCGCTACGGCAAGGCCATGCAATGCATCGCGGGCATCCACTACAACTATTCGCTGCCGGAAGAACTGTGGCAGCTGCTGGCGGAACACGAGGGCATCACGGAAGAACGCCGCAACGCGCTGCGCGACTTCCAGTCCGAAAGCTATATCGCGACCATCCGCAACTTCCGCCGCTACAGCTGGCTGCTGATGTATTTGTTCGGCGCATCGCCGACCCTGTCGACGGGCTTCCTGCGCGGCCGCGAGCACAATCTCGAGACGCTGTCGGACGACACGTTGTTCCTGCCGTATGCGACGAGCCTGCGCATGAGCGACCTGGGTTACCAGAACGACGCCCAGTCCGGCCTGCGCCCGCACGAGAACAGCCTGGAAAGCTATGTGACCTCGCTGATGGACGCCGTCAAGCGCCCGTATCCGCCGTACGCGGAGATCGGCACGAAGAAGAATGGCGAGTGGGTCCAGCTGTCGACCAACATCCTGCAGATCGAGAACGAATACTATTCGACGATCCGCCCGAAGCGCGTGATCCGCACGGGCGAGCGCCCGGTGCAGGCGCTGTGCGCCCGCGGCGTGCAATACATCGAGGTGCGCTGCCTGGACGTCGATCCGTTCGAACCGGTCGGCATCGCGCTGGAGACGGGCCGCTTCCTGGACGCCTTCCTGCTGTTCTGCGCCCTCGAGGAAAGCCCGCTGATCAATGCAATGGAAGGCCAGGTCCACGCACGCAACTTCGCGCGCACCGTGAAGGAAGGCCGCCGTCCGGGCCTGACCCTCACGCGCAACGACCACGAAGTGCTGCTGAAGGATTGGGCGGAAGAGCTGCTGGAACGCATCCGCCCCGTCGCGGAACTGCTGGACCACGAGCACAATTACAAGGGCGCGCACATGGACGCGCTGAACGCGCAGAAGGCCAAGGTCGCGGATCCGGACAAGACCCCGTCCGCGCGCGTGCTGCAGGAAGTGCGCACGCTCGGCTCGTTCGCGCAGTTCGGCCTGCGCCAGAGCGAACTGCACGCCGAGGCCTTCCGCACCGAACCGCTGATGCCGGCCGAGACCGCGCTGTTCGACGAGATGGCGCGGCTGTCGCTGGCCGAGCAGGCGCAGGTCGAGGCGACGGATACCGGCTCCTTCGACGACTTCGTGGCGGCGTATAACAGTAGTACACTGTGCCGTAACAGCTAACACGCGAGCCTGGACATTTACGCCTGCACGTCGCCCCGCGCATGCACGTCGCCCCCGCGCAGGCGGGGGCCCAATTTGCACGCGTTACGGTAACGCAAGCAGAACTTGGGTTCCCGCCTGCGCGGGAACGACGTCTCACGCTGAATCGGGGCTCTTCTTGCTCACCTTTTTCAACGAACACCACGCCCAGCACGCCCCCGCATCGGAACCGCCCCAGCGCATCGACGTCGTGGCGAACGAGTTCACGCGGCGTGGCCTGGGCCGCATCGTCACCCCGCACGGCGTGCCCCTGACGTCGCTGGAACGCATCCACACGCCCCGCTACCTGCACTTCCTGCGCAGCGCGTGGAACGAGTGGCTGTCGCTCGACCCGCGCAACGCCGAGCGCGATCTCGTCCCCTCCGTGTGGCCCGGCCAGGGCATGCGCCGCGACGTCGAACCGGATACGTTCACGGGCCGCCTCGGCCTGTACGCGTTCGACAGTACGACGCCGCTGACGGCCGGCACGTGGACCGCCGCGAAGACGGGCGCCGACTGCGCGATCAATGCGGCGCACGCGCTGCGCCTGGGCGAGCGCGGCACGTTCGCGCTCACGCGTCCGCCCGGCCATCACGCCGGCGCCGACTACTGCGGCGGCTTCTGCTTCCTGAACAATGCCGCGCTGGCGGCCCAGCACCTGCTCGACGACGGCTTGCAGCGCGTGGCCATCCTCGACATCGACTACCACCACGGCAACGGCACGCAAGACATCTTTTATCGCCGCAAGGACGTGCTGGTCGCGTCGATCCACGCCGACCCGCGCACGGATTACCCGTACTATGCGGGCCACGCCGACGAGACGGGCGCCGGCGCGGGCCTCGGCTTCAACCTGAACGTGCCGCTGCCGCGCGGAACAGCGGCGGCGCAGTGGTTTCTTGCCCTGGAAACGGCCTGCGTGAAGATGGCGGGCTTTTCTCCGCAGGCGCTCGTCGTCTCGCTGGGCGTCGACGGTTTCAGCGGCGACCCGCGTTCGCACTTCGGCCTCGCCAGCGGCGATTTTCTGCGCATCGGCGAGCGCATCGGCTTTCTCGGCCTGCCGACCGTCTTCGTGTTCGAAGGCGGCTCGGTCGTGCCCGAACTCGGCATCAACGTGGTCAACGTGCTCGAAGGTTTCGAGACGGCGGCCTGACAAGGAAACGACAATGATCGAATGGCAGTGGAGCGGTTTTGCCGACCTGACGGCGGCAGAACTGTACGAGATGCTGGCGCTGCGCCAGCAGGTGTTCGTGCTCGAGCAGGCGTGCCTGTACCCGGACATCGACGGCCTCGATCCGGGCGCGCATCACCTGCTCGGCTGGCGCACCGTCGACGGCAAGCGCGAACTGGCGGCCACCCTGCGCTGCCTGGCGCCGGGCGCGAAATACGAGGAGATGTCGCTCGGCCGCGTCGTCACCAGCCCGTCCACGCGCGGCACGGGCCTGGGCCGCGAACTGGTCGCGCAAGGCATCGCGTGCGCGCAACGGCTGCATCCCGGCCACGCGATCCGCATCGGCGCCCAGGCGCA
Organism: Massilia cellulosiltytica; assembly: GCF_047325105.1. Taxonomy (NCBI): domain Bacteria; kingdom Pseudomonadati; phylum Pseudomonadota; class Betaproteobacteria; order Burkholderiales; family Oxalobacteraceae; genus Massilia; species Massilia cellulosiltytica. The sequence goes on from NZ_CP168562.1 coordinate 6,824,275, forward strand.
CCTGGAAGCGTTCTATGGGAGCTTCGGCTTCGTCACGGTGTCCGCGCCGTACGACGAGGACGGCATCATGCACATCGACATGGTGCGCACCGCTACTTAAGAAGGCCGGCCTTGGTCGGATCCGGCATGCGGATCGCGACGAGACAGGCCAGCGCGCACATGACGCTCACGTACCAGTAGAAATACGGCTCGTGGCCGGCCTGCTTGAACCACAGCGCCACGTATTCCGCCGAGCCGCCGAAGATCGCGTTGGCGACCGCATACGACAGGCCCACGCCCAGCGCGCGCACTTCGACCGGGAACATCTCGGCCTTGATCAGGCCACCGATCGACGTGTACAGGCTGATGATCGCCAGCGCGCACACGATCAGCGCGCCGGCAGTCAGCGGGCTCGATACGTTACGCAATGCCATCATGATCGGCGTCGTGAACACGGCGGCCAGCGCACCGAACGCGATCATCGACGTGCGCCGGCCGATGCGGTCGGACAGCGCGCCGAACGCCGGCTGCAGCAGCATGTAGACCAGCAGGCAGACGGTCATGATGCGGCTCGCCGTCTCCGTGCTCATGCCGGCCGTGTTGACGAGGTATTTCTGCATGTACGTCGTGAACGCGTAGAAGATCAGCGAGCCGCCGGCCGTGAAGCCGAGCACCGTGACGAACGCGCGCCGGTGGTGCTTCAGCAGCGACGCGACGCTGCCCGCGGCCTCGCTCTTGCGCTCGCTGGCGGTGGTCGTCTCGTGCAGCGAACGGCGCAGGTACAGCGACACGAGGGCGGCGCAGGCGCCGACGACGAACGGGATGCGCCAGCCCCAGGCCTTCAGTTCGTCATGCGTGAGCAGCAATTGCAGGATGCCCAGCACGAGCAGCGCCGCGAGCTGGCCGCCGATCAGGGTCACGTACTGGAACGACGCGAAGAACCCCTTGCGCCCCGGCTCGGCCACCTCGCTCATGTAGGTGGCGCTGGTGCCGTACTCTCCGCCGACGGACAGGCCCTGGAACAGGCGCGCCACCAGCAGCAGCATGGGCGCCGCCGTGCCGATGCTGGCATAGGTCGGCAGCGCGGCGATCATCAGCGAGCCGCCGCACATCATGAGCACGGAAATCATCATCGCATTGCGCCGGCCGTAGCGGTCGGCGATGCGGCCGAACAGCCAGCCGCCGATCGGGCGCATCAGGAAGCCCGCCGCGAAGATGCCGGCCGTGTTCAGGAGCTGGGTCGTCGGATTGCCTTTCGGGAAGAAGGCAGACGAGAAATACAGGGCGCAGAACGAATAGATGTAGAAGTCGAACCACTCCACCAGGTTGCCGGACGACGCGCCGACGATGGCGAACACGCGCTGGCGCGATGTGAGATGTTCGATGGCATGCGGGTCTGCTGTATCCGTCGTGGTCATAGCTATCCTCCGGGTCCGGACCCAGCATAGCAGTTCCTCAATTTTTACGGCGCCACAACAGCACGGGGATGCCTGCAAGCAGCAAAAACGCCGCCGCCGGCTCCGGCACGGGCGTGAGCAGGACCGGCGCGCAATACCCGAAGTCGTTGCAGCTGTTGGCCACGATCTGGCCGGCGTCGTTGATGCCGACGGCGTCCATCAGCACCTGGATGCCGAGGCCGTCCGTCACGTTGTTCAGGTCGACCAGGCTGCCGTCGGCATACACGAACGCATGCGAGAAACCGTCCCCGACGAAGCTGGAATAACCGACCACCATGCCGGCCGCGTTGATGGCGTGGGCTTCGCCGAAGTCGCCGCCGAAGGAACCGAGGTCGTGCATCACGCCGCCGCTGTACAGGAACGGATGCCAGACGGCCGCGGCGCCGATGAGGCTGTAGCCCGCCACCTGGCCGGCATCGTTCACCGCCTCGGCCCAGCTGAAGCCGCCGCCCAGCGTGCCGAGGTCCTGCATGGTGCCGTCGTGGTACAGGAATGCGTGGGCGCCGTCGTCCGGGAAGCCCGGGCCCGGCTGGGAACCCCCGACGATCATGCCCGCGCCGTTGATGCCCCGCGCCCGCGCATCCGTCCCGCCCAGCGTGCCGATGTCGGTCAGCGTGCCGCCGCTGTACAGGAACGCACGGCTGTTGCCGGACGCATCCGTGGAATCGCCCACGACCTGGCCCGCGGCGTTGATGCCGTACGCAATGCTCTCGCCGCCGTACAGCGTGCCGGTGCTCCGGATGTCGCCGTTGCGGTAGATGAAGCCGCGCGTAAAGTCGCCGGACAGCGAGGCGCCGACCACGGCGCCGCCGTTGGTGGCGGTCGCCCAGGCGGATGGGCCGCCCAGCGTCGGCAGGAACGTCGTCGTGCCGTCCAGCCACACGAAGGCGCGTTGCTGGTTGTCGAGATTGATGCCGCTGCCGACGACGCTGCCGTCGTTGCCGATGCCGTAGGCCGTGAAGTTTTCGGGCAGGAAGGTCGCGGTGTACAGCGGGTCGGCCAGCACGGCCGGTGCCGCCACTGCCAGGGATACGCCGAGCATCAGCGCCGGCTTCACGCGGCGCCGGCGCGCGCGCCAGGCCAGCAGGCCGAGCCCGGCGGCCAGCATTGCCCAGGTGGCCGGCTCGGGCACGGCCGACACGAGGTCCAGGCGCACGTCCGCGCACGTGCCGAGGCGGCAGGCACGGCCCAGGATCCGGCCCGCGTCGTTGATGTCGGTGGCGTCGATGATCTCCCAGCCGTTCGCCCCCGTCACGAGCGTGTTCAGGTCGACCATGTGCCCGTCGAGATAGATGAAGGCGTGGTAGCCCCAGCCGACGTCCGTGATGAGGTCCGACGCGCCGACGATGAGGCCCGCATTGTTCAGCGCCCGCGCATAGCCCCAGTTGCCGCCCAGCGAACCGAGGTCGACCATGTGACCGTCGCGGTACGCGAAGGGCCGTGTCAGCGCGCCGTTGTCCAGGACGACGTCCGTTTCCGACCAGCCCACCGCGAGGCCGGCGTCATTGACGTCGTAGGCTTCGCTGCGCAGGCCGCCCAGCGTGCCGAGGTCGAGCATCGTGCCGCCCTGGTAGAGATAGGCGTGGCGGTCCGGGTCGAATGTGCTGGAGGCAAGCGTGGCCGTGCCGGCCACCGTGCCGGACGCGTTGATGGCTGCGGCCTGGCTCCAGTCGCCACCGAACGTGCCGATCAGGTGGATGCCCCCGCTGTCGACCAGGAAGCCGCGCTGTGCCTCGCCGATGTAGGGCTGAGCATTGCCCGCGACCATGCCGGCGTCGTTGATGCCTCTCGCGTTCGAATACGCGTACATGTCGGGCAGGCTCGCGGCCACCGGCACCACGCTGCCGCCCACGTAGGCGAACGCGCTGCCGTTGTACGGGCTATTTTGTGCGCCGGCGATGTCGCCATGGTTATTGATCGCGAGACCGTAGCTGTCAGGCAGCACGCTGCCCAGGCTCGTGATGGTGCCGCCGGACAGGATGGCGGCCGCACCGCCGTACGTACCGACGATCTGGCCTGCGTTGTTGAGCGCGGACGGCGCGAAACCGGCAGGCAGGAAATCGAATGTATAAAGCGGATCGGCCCACGCGTGCGCGCTGGCGAAGAACGGCAACAACAGGGCGAACAGGCAACGGCGTATCGACATGGCAGGCTCCGGATGACATTCAGGCGTGCCAACGATACGGCCCGATGCGCCGCGCGGAACTGAGCCAGATCAGGCGTGCGCGGAACGCGTTCAGAACGTGATGACGAAGCGCGCGCCCCGGCTCACCGGGCGCGCGTAACGTACCGTGCCGCCATTGCCATGTACCAATTGACGCACCATCGCGAGGCCGATGCCGCCGCCCTGCTTGCGTGTCGTGAAGAAGGGCGTGAAGATGTGCGCGGCCAGCGCGTCCGGCACGCCGGGACCGTCGTCGTCGACCTCGATGCGCAGGCGCGCGCCGCGCACCAGGCGGGCGGTAACGCGCGCGCGGCCGCCCGCACCCGTCGCCTCGAACGCGTTCTTGAGCAGGTTGATCAGCGCCTGCTCGAGCTGGCCCGGGTCGGCCATCAGTTCCAGCGACGCCGGCTCCACCGAGAACGCGACGTCGCCGCCGCGCTCCCGCCAGGCCGGCCCCACCAGCGCATCGAGCCGCGCGAACAGGGCGGCCAGCGGCACCCGCTCGGGCCGCGCGTCCGGCACGTTGGACAGGCTGCGGTAGCTGGCGACGAAACCGGCCAGGCTGTCGGCGCGGCGGCCGATGGCGTCGAGCGCCGTGCCGAGGTCCGCCGCCACGTCGACCGGCAGCGCGGGCCGCGCTTCCTCGACCAGGTCGCGCGCCGTGCGCGACAGCGACGCCACCGGCGTCAGCGAATTCATGATCTCGTGCGTGAGCACGTGCACCAGCCGGCGCCAGGCGTTCAAGGCTTCGGCTTCCAGTTCGCTCTCGACCGGCATCAGCGCGGCGAGACGTTGCGGGCGGCCGTGCAGGGTCAGCATCGACACCGTCGCCAGCGCGCGTTCGGTGCCCCGCTCGGTCTCGAACTGCAGCAAGGTGCGGTCGCCGTGCGGTTGACGCGCCAGCTGGCGGTACAGGGCCGCGGCATCGGTGGCGCGGCCCGGCGCGACCAGCTTGCGCGCGTTCGCGTTCAGCGGCTGCACGTGCTCGTCCCCGTCGATGCCGAACAGCGCGACCGGCGCGTGTTCCAGGCGCGCTTCCACGGCCAGCGCATTGTCGACCAGGCTTTGCTGCTCGACGTTCAGCACGGCGCGGGGTTCAGGCGCGGGCAGCCGGCGCAGCGCGGCCAGCGCGGCCAGGCTGCGCCACAGGACCAGCACCGCGACCACGGCCGCCAGGCCGCACAGCACAAGGACACGCGGCACATCGCCCGCGCGGCCGGCGCCGAACGCCAGCGCCGCCAGGCCGGCCGCCGCCAGCAGCGCGACCGCCTTCGCGCGCGCTTCAGATGCCATGCTTGCCCAGCTTGCGGTACAACGCGGCGCGGCTGACGCCCAGCATGCGCGCGGCGAGGCTGATGTTGCCCCTGGCCTTGTCCAGCGCGGCGGCGATGGTGTCGCGTTCCAGTGCGCCCAGCCTGAAGTCCTGCTCCTTCTCCACCTGGACGGGCGCAGGCGGTGCAGCAGGCGCGAGGCCGAAATCCTCGAAGCGGTAGTCGGCGTCGGCGCCCAGGATCACGGCGCGCTCGCACGCGTGGCGCAGCGCGCGCACGTTGCCCGGCCAGTCCCACGCGCACAGGCGGTCCAGCACGGCCGGCGCCAGCTCGCGCACGGGTCGCTGGTACTGGCCCTCGTACAGCGACAGGTAGTGGTGCAGCAGCGCGGGGATGTCGTCGCGCCGGGCGCGCAGCGGCGGCACGCGGATCACGATCGTATTCAGGCGGAACAGCAGGTCGGCGCGGAACACGGCCGGATCGAACAGGCGGTCTTCCGCCAGGTTGGTCGCGCTGACGATGCGCACGTCGACCGGCTCGGGACGGTCGGCGCCGATCGGCGTGACTTCCCTGCGCTCGAGCGCCGTCAGCAGCCTGGCCTGCGCGGGCAGCGGCATGTTGCCGATCTCGTCGAGGAACAGCGTGCCGCCGCGCGCGGCCTGGAAGCGGCCGGCGCGGTCGCTCTTCGCGTCGGTGAACGCGCCCTTGCGGTGGCCGAACAACTCGCTCTCGAAGGTCGCCTCGGGCAGCGCGCCCATGTCCACGGCGAGAAAGGTGCCGGCGGCGCGGCGCGACGCCTGGTGGACGGCGCGCGCCACGAGCTCCTTGCCGACGCCGTTCTCGCCCAGCACCATCACGTTGGCCTCGGTGGGCGCGACACCGGCGATCATCGCCTTCACCTCGCGCATCGGCGCGGAGTCTCCCATCAGGGCCGACGCGCCGGGCACGTTCGCGGCCGTGCGGCGCGCCAGCGCGGCATCGACGGCGGCCACCAGGCGTGCGTTGTCCCACGGTTTGGTGATGAAGTCGGCGGCGCCGCGCTTCAGCGCTTCCACCGCGAGCGGCACGTCGGCATACGCGGTCAGCGCGATCACGGCGGGCGGCCGCGCCAGCGTGCGCAGGCGGTCGAGCACCGCGAGTCCCTCGGCGCCGTCGATGCGGCCCGGCGTGAAGTTCAGGTCGAGCAGGACGACGTCCGGCACGCCGTCCGCCAGCAGCGCCTCCAGCCGCGCCGGATCGTCGAGCGCGACGACCGCGCCATGGCGGCGGCGCAGCAGCATCTGCGCGGCGCAGGCGACATCGCGGTCGTCGTCGAGGATCAGGAGGCGGGTGCGGGATTCAACCATCGGGCCATTCTAGCAGCGCGCATCGCGGCGTTGTACTGCCCGGCGGTCACCTGTTCGGAAGCGCACAGGGGTCCCTGTCCGGATCCGGACAGTCGCGCGATAAAACCCTTGTCGGCACGGGCAAAACGGTCGTGGCACGGGGCTTGCAAACGATGCCGGCATGACCAATCCATCTCCCCACCTCGTCACCGGCGCCGCCATGGACGTGCGCGTTCCCGTCCGGCGCGGCCGGCTCGCCGTACGTGCCGGCGCGCTGCTGGCCGCCGGCGCGCTGGCCGCCTTCGCCGCGTGGCAGGCCTTGCCGCACGGGCTGCAGGTGGCAGCACGCGACGTGCGCATCGCCCGCGTCGCGCCGGGTGTCTTCCGCGACGAGATCGTCGTGCGCGCCAGTGCCGAACCACTGCGCGCCATCGTGCTCGACTCGGTCGAATCCGGCCGCGTCGAGGAAGTGGTCGCGCACGACGGCCAGCGCGTGGCGAAAGGCGATTTGCTGTTCCGCCTGTCGAACCCGCAGCGCAACCTGGAACTGCTGGCGCGCCAGACCGAGTACGCGCAGCAGATCTCGAACCTCGCGACCCTGCGCGTGGCGCAGGAAGCCAGCCGCACCGACCACCAGCGCCGCCTGGCGGACCTGGAATTCGCGCTGGAGCAGGCGCGCAAGCAGCATGCGCGCAACGCCAGCCTGGCCGCGCGCGGCTTCCTGTCCACGGCCGCGCTGGAGGATGCCGCCGACAAGCTCGCGCAGCAGCGCCGCCTGCTGGACGACGAACGGGCCAGCAGCGCCGCCGAGGAACAGGTGCGCGGTCGCGTGCTGCAGCAGATCGAAGGCGTGATCGCGGGCCTGCAGGCGGGCCTGAAGCTCGTGAACGCGACCGTCGACGCGCTGGCCGTGCGCGCGCCGGCGGCCGGCGTGCTGACCGATTTCCGGCTGCTCGTCGGCGAGACGGTGCGCCCCGACCAGCGCATCGGCCGCATCGACGATCCGCAGCGCTTCAAGCTGGTCGCTCAGGTCGACGAGTTCTATCTCAGCCGCGTCACGACCGGACGCCCTGGCCTGGCGGTCCAGGACGGCGCCAGGTATCAGCTGCGCGTCGCCACGATCTACCCGCAGGTCAAGGACGGCCGCTTCACCGTCGAGATGGTGTTCACGGGCCCGCAGCCGCCCGTGATCAGCCCCGGCCAGGGCCTGGACGCGCGCGTGACCCTGGGCGAACCGGCCCGGGCCCTGCTGCTGCCCCAGGGCGCCTATGCCGGCGACGGCGGCGGCGCCTGGGTGTTCGTGGCGGCGCCGGATGGCCGCCATGCCGAACGGCGCACCGTGCGCCTGGGGCGCCGCAACGACACGCAGGTGGAAGTCCTGTCCGGACTGGCCGCCGGCGAGGACGTCATCGTGTCCGGCTACACATCGTTCGGCAAGGCCAGACGGCTGGAATTGACGAAGTGACCCGCACCCTCCAACATCACATCAACCACGAAAGAACGACATGCTCCGACTATCAGGCGTCAGCAAGATCCACACGGCGGGCGAAGTCCGCACCACGGCCCTCGACCGCATCGACCTCGAGATCGCGGCCGGCGAATACGTGGCCATCACGGGGCCGTCCGGCTGCGGCAAGTCCACGCTGCTGTCCGTCCTCGGGCTGCTCGATGTGCCGACGTCCGGCGAGTACTGGTTCGAGGGCCGCAACGTCGCCGGCTGGAGCGAGGCGAAGCTGAACGCGCTGCGGCGCGGGAAGATCGGTTTCATTTTCCAGAGCTTCAACCTGATCGAGGAATTGACGGTGTTCGAGAACGTCGAACTCGCGCTCGAATACACGGGCATGCCTCCGGCCGAGCGCCGGCGGCGCGTGCGCGACATGCTCGATCGCCTGGGCGTGGCACACCGCGCCGGGCACCGGCCGTCGCAGCTGTCGGGCGGCCAGCAGCAGCGCGTGGCGATCGCGCGCGCCCTCGTGGCCGGGCCGGCCATGCTGCTCGCCGACGAACCGACCGGCAACCTCGACACCGCGCACGGCGACGACGTCATGCGCCTCCTGCGGAACATCAACGCCGAGGGCACGACGGTCGTGATGGTCACGCACTCGCCCGCGCACGCGGCGCAGGCGTCGCGCACGCTGCGCCTGCTCGACGGCCGCATCGTCGTCGACGCGTTGCTGGCGGCATAAGGAGGCCACGATGAATTTGCGCGATTTCCGCATCGGCTGGCGCCTGCTCGTCAAGGAGCCGGCCTATTCCGCGGTGGTGGTGCTCGGCCTGGCGGTCGGCGTCGTCGTGTGCTTTTTGCTGCTCGGCTTCGTGCGCCACTCGTTTTCGTACGACGAGCACGTGCCGGAACGGGAGCGCGTGTTCCAGCTGCAGCAGCGGTGGAACCTGGCCTTGCTCGGCAACGAGTGGGATACCGCCACCGGCCTGCCCGCGCTCGAGGCGGCGAAGGCGAGCGGCCAGCCAGTGCTCGGCACCGCCTTCCTCAACTTCGGCCTCAATGTGCGCGTGGACGGCCGGGTCCGGAACATCGGCGTCACGCTGGTCGATCCCGACTTCGAGAAGATCTTCGCGCCGCGCGTGCTGGCGGGCGACCTGCACGAGGCCCTCACGCGACCGGAGGCGCTGGCGCTGACCGCGGACACCGCACTGAAGGTGTTCGGGCGCGCCGATGCGGTCGGGCGAACGCTGCAGGGCGACGGCCGCACCTACGTGGTGGTGGCCATCGTGGCCGACCCGCCCGCCGCCGCCACGATGTCGTTCGGAGGCCTGGCCGGCAGGGGCAGCGCGATCATGCCGACCGACATGCGCGCGTCCGTCTCCGGCACGTGGGGCCGCTCGGCCGGCCGGATCTACCTCAAGCTGCTGCCCGGTGCCGACGCCGATGCGGTCCTCGACGCCGTGCGGCGCAGCCTGCGCGCGTCGCCGCTCGTGCAGCACGATTACGCCCAGCAGGTGGCGGCGCTGGGCGGGCGCGACCTGATCGATTACCGCCTGCAGCCGATCGCCGACGTATACCTGGCGCCCGGCCTGAACGACCTGTTCGCGCCGCACGGCAACCGCCAGGGCGTGATCGGCCTGGGCGCCGTCGCCGTGCTGGTGCTGCTGCTGGCCACGGCCAACTACGTCAACCTGGCCACCGTGCGCACGCTGGCGCGCCAGCGCGAGATCGCCGTGCGCAAGGTGCTCGGGGCTTCCGCGCAAGCCGTGGCGCGCCAGTTCCTGGCCGAGTCGGTGCTGGTCTGCCTGCTCGCGACAGTCCTCGGCCTGCTGCTGGCATGGCTGCTGTTGCCTGTGTTCGAGGACCTGGTGCAGCGCAGGCTGGACGGCATATTCGGCCCCGCCCCGCTAGCGGCGACGCTGGCGCTGGGCATGCTGCTCGGCCTGGCCGCCGGCGCCTACCCGACCTGGTCGGCACTGCGCGTACGCGCCACCGCCGCGCTGGCCGGACGCGGCGCCGGAGAAACCGCGCGTGGCCTGTGGATCCGGCGCGCGCTGACCACGCTGCAGTTCGGCGTCGCCATCGGCCTGACGGCCACGACACTTGCCGTCGCCTGGCAGACACGCTACGTCAGCACACTCGATCCCGGCTTCGATACGGCCCCGCTGCTGATGTTCCCGGCCGATAACGACCTGCGCGACCCGCGCACGCAAGCCTTGCGCGATGCCGTCGCGCGCCTGCCGGGCGTCGCGGGCGTGGCGGTCTCGAATCTGCCGTTCAGCGTCGGTCACAACATCACGTCGATGCGCCACGCCGGCGGCACGGCCTCCGACCTCAACGTCTACAGCGTCGATCCGGCATTCTTCGACGTCTACGGGGTCAAGCCCATCGCCGGGCGCCTGTACTCGCCCAGGTTCGATAAGGTGAACGACGACGACCGCGTGGTGCTCAACGTGGCGGCGGCGCGCCAGCTCGGCTTCGCGTCTCCACGCGCCGCGGTCGGGCAGGTGGTGACGTTTAGCGGGGGCAGCCAGCCGATGCAGGTCGTGGGCGTCGCGCCGGATCTGCGCCAGCGTTCGGCGCGCGACGGCCAGCAGCCGAGTGTGTTCCTCCTGCGCGACCGCATCGGCGGGTTCACGGTGCGCTGCAGTGGCGACGTTGACGCGGTCAGGCGCGCGATCCTGGCCCTGTGGCCGCGTTACTTCCCCAACGAAGGGCTGGACGTCGTGCGCGTGGCGACGCTCATGTCAGACATGTTCTATGCCGACGACCTGCGTCTCGCCAAGCTTCTGGCGGCATCGAGCGCGATCGCGACGGCGATCGCCGCCTTCGGCATCTACGTGCTGGCCGCGTACAGCGTGCGCAGGCGCGAACGGGAGATCGTGCTGCGCAAGCTGTATGGGGCCGGCCACGCGGCGATCGCAAAACTGGTGGCGCGCGAGTTCGCCGCGCTGGTCGGCGCCGGCGCGGTGCTGGGATTACCGTTCGCGTGGGTGGCGATCCAGCGCTGGCTGGGCGGGTTCACCGAGCGTGCGCCGATCGGCGGCTGGACGCTCGCCGCCGCGCTGCTGGTGGCGGGCGTCGTGGCGCTGGTGTCGACCCTGCGCCACGCGCTGGCGGCGGTGCGGATCCGCCCCGCCAGCGCGCTGCGCGAATGAATCAGCAGGCCGCGCTGCCGCAGACTTTGACCAGTTCGACTTCGAACACGAGGCCGGTGTTGCCCGGGATTGCGCCCGGCACGCCGCCCACGCCGTAACCCAGGCTGCTCGGGATCAGGATCGTGCGCTTGCCGCCGACCTTCATGCCCTGCACGCCCTGGCCGAAGCCGGGGATCACGGATTCGTTGGTGTTCACGGCGCCGATGACGAAAGTGAACGGCTTGCCCGGCAACGACGCGTCGAACTTGGTGCCCTTGAAGTCGGCCGCGGCGGCGCTGTACAGCCAGCCCGTGTAGTTGACCTGCACGCGCGCGCCGTTGACGGCTTCGGCACCGGTGCCGATCGCGATGTCGGTCTTGGTCAGCGCGGCGGGATTGTTGACGACGGGAGGGGTGGTGCTGCCCGAATCGCCACCGCCGCCGCATGCGGACAGGCTCAGGATGGCGGCGAAGGCGGCGGCCAGTGGGAAGGACAGTTTCATGGGACTCCTACGGGACAGGTTGGTTATCGGATGGAAACCCGAACCTTACCAACCTGCCCTGCAAGCGTCTGTGGGGGATTTGTATGCCTTTGTAATCCGCTCAGATTTCGACCTGGGTGCCGAGTTCGATGACGCGGTTGCTCGGAATCTGATAATAATCCGCGGCCGTGCGGGCGTTGCGCTGCATCGCCACGTACAGGTGCTCCCTCCACGGCATCATGCCCTGCCCCGGCACCGAGATCACGGTCTGGCGCGCGATGAAGAACGACGTCTCCATCATCTCGAACTCGAGGCCGCAGGCGGCGCACAGGCGCAGGATGTCCGGGATGTCCGCTTCGTCCTTGAAGCCGTAGGTCACGTTCAGCTGGTAGCAGTTGTGGCCCAGCGGGACGACCTCGACTTGCTCGCTCTCGGGCACGTACGGCTCTTCGCGGATGCGCACCGTAAGGAACACGACGCGCTCGTGCAGCACTTTGTTGTGCAGGAGGTTGTGCAGCAGCGCGTGCGGCACGCCGTCGGTTTCGCCGCGCAGGAAGATGGCGGTGCCGGACACGCGGTCGGGCGGCGCCACGAACAGCGACTGCAGGAAGTCGTCGAGCGGGATCGCGTGCTTTTCCAGGTTCTCGAACACGAGTTCGCGGCCGCGCTTCCACGTCAGCATCGTCGTCAGCAGGATCGCGCCGAGCAGCAGCGGGAACCAGCCGCCGTGCAGCAGTTTCAACGTGCTGGCCGAGAACAGCATGATGTCCATCGCCATGAAGAAGCCGGTGGCGCCGAAGCACAGCCACAGCGGCAGGTGCCAGCGGTAGCGGATCACGAAGAACGTCAGGATCGTCGTCGCGAACATGGTCGCCGTCACCGCGATGCCGTAGGCGCCGGCCAGCTTGTCCGACGAACCGAAGCCGACGACCGCCAGCAGCACGACGATCAGCTGCAGCCAGTTCACGGCCGGGATGTAGATCTGGCCGATCTCGCTCTCCGACGTGTGCATCACGCGCATGCGCGGCAACAGGCCCAGTGCGATGGCCTGGCGCGTCATCGAGAACGTGCCGGAGATCGTGGCCTGCGACGCGATCACGGTCGCCATCGTCGACAGCAGCACCAGCGGCAGCACGCTCCAGCTGCCCAGCTGGTGGAAGAACGGGTTCTCGAGCGCTTCCGGATGCGTGATCAACAGGCCGCCCTGGCCCAGGTAGTTCATGGCGAGCGCGGGGAACACGACCATGAACCACGCGAAGCGGATCGGCTTCTTGCCGAAGTGGCCCATGTCCGCGTACAGCGCCTCGGCGCCGGTGAACGCCAGCACGACGGCGCCCAGCGCGACGAACGCGATCATCTTCTCGCGCAGCATGAACTCGAACGCGTGCAGCGGGTTCAGCGCGTGCAGGATCACGGGCGCCTGCACGATGTTGATGACGCCCATGACGGCCAGCGCGGCGAACCACACGATCATGACGGGGCCGAACCAGCGGCCGATGCCCGCCGTGCCGTGGCGCTGCACGCTGTACAACCCGACCAGCACGACGATCGTCAGCGGCACGACGTATTTTTCCAGGCCGGGCGTGGCCACTTCGAGACCTTCGATCGCGCCCAGCACGGAGATCGCCGGCGTGATCACGCTGTCGCCGTAGAACATGGTGGCGCCGAACACGCCCAGCACCATCAGCACGTAATGCCAGCGCGACGTGCGCGTGACGGAATTCAGCGCGAGCGCCATCAGGGCCATGATGCCGCCCTCGCCGCGGTTGTCCGCGCGCAGCACCAGCGTGACGTATTTGAGCGAGACGATCATCGTCAGGCCCCAGAAGATCAGGGACACGATGCCCAGCAGGTTCGGCGTGGTCAGGGCCAGGCCGTGGACGGGATCGAAGATGGTCTTGAGCGTGTACAGCGGGCTGGTACCGATGTCGCCGTAGACGATACCGACCGCCGCCAGCGTCAGCCCTGCCAGGCTGCTTTTCTTATGTTCTGCCGTCAAGGTTTCACCGTTTTGTTGTTCTGGTGCGTTGCACAATAGAATAATTGACAAGGAAAAACAAGAGCGCGACCTTTTGCTCGGCCGCTATTTTCTCAAAGTCTGCATCAATGGAAGCAGGCCGAGCGCACGCCTCGGTTGCCGCAAACGGCGGGCCCGCCAGCAAGGCTGCGTCCGTTCAAGGATAATGTCAGACCGTTCACCCGTATCACGCCTCCCCATGAACACCGGCATCCTGTCCGCCGCCCTCGCCTTCCTGTGCTGGGGCCTGTTTCCGTTGTATTTCCACGCCATCGACGAAGTGCCGCCGCTGCAGATCCTCGCGCACCGCATGCTGTGGTCGCTGCTCTTCCTCGTGATCGTGCTCGCCGTGCGCCGCCAGTGGGCCTGGCTGAACCTCGTGCGCCAGCCGCGCGTGTTCGGCAGCTTCGTCGCGTCGGCCCTGCTGCTCAGCGTCAACTGGCTCATCTACATCTGGGCCGTGAACAACAACCACGTCATCGAGGCCAGCCTCGGCTATTTCATCAATCCGCTCGTCAACATCATGTTCGGCTCGATGCTGCTGAAGGAACGCCTGCGGCGCACGCAATGGATGGCGATCGGCGTCGCGGCGCTGGGCGTTGCCTGGCTGACGTGGCAGGCCGGCAACGTGCCCTGGGTCGCGCTGGCGCTGGCCGTGTCGTTCGGCGGCTATGGCCTGCTGCGCAAGACGGCCGCACTCGGCGCGCTGGAGGGTCTGTCGTTCGAGACGATGGTGCTGTTCCCGCTCGCGGCCGCCTACGTCGTCTGGCTCAGCGTGCACGGCCAGAACACCTTCATCAACACGGACTCGAACATGACGCGCCTGCTGCTCGTCGCGGCCGGGCCGATCACGGCGATCCCGCTGCTGCTGTTCGCGGCGGGCGCGAGAAAAATCCCGCTGTCGATCGTCGGACTGCTGCAATACATGTCGCCCACCCTGCAATTCCTGCTGGGCGTATGGCTGTTCCACGAAGCGTTCACAGCGGACCGCCTCGTCGGCTTCGTGCTGATCTGGCTCGCGCTGGCCCTGTTCGCCGCCGAAGGCTTGCTGAATCGCCCGCAGCCGGTGGCCAAAGAGGCTTGAGCCACCGCAAACCAAAATTCGGGGTCAGAGCACATTTCCGGCGCAATTCGGGGTCAGAGCACATTTTCGGACAATTTCTCATCGATGCGGTTAAGCTGTCAGCCACTTCCCCGTCGACGGCGCCACACAGGAGTGTCGCGCCATTCAGGTTTTGCTTTTTCTGCCTGAGCAATTTCCCGAAAAAGTGCTCTGACCCCGAATTTGGCGAAAAACCTGCTCTGACCCCGAATTTTCAGTATCCTGTCGTCCTCATTTCAAAATCGAAGCACATTACTAATGGCCAATTACGTCTACACCATGAACCGCGTGGGCAAGATCGTCCCACCGAAACGCCAGATCCTGAAGGACATTTCGCTGTCGTTCTTCCCGGGCGCGAAGATCGGCGTGCTGGGCCTGAACGGCTCGGGCAAATCGACCCTGCTGAAGATCATGGCCGGCATCGACACCGACATCCAGGGCGAAGCGCGCCCGATGCCGGGCCTGAACATCGGCTACCTGCCGCAGGAACCGCAGCTCGATCCGGAAAAAACCGTGCGCCAGGAAGTGGAGAGCGGCCTGGGTGAAGCCTTCGAGGCGCAGGCCAAGCTGGAAGCCGTGTACGCGGCCTACGCCGAGGAAGACGCCGATTTCGACGCGCTGGCCAAGGAGCAGGAGCGCCTGGAATCGATCATCGCCGCGTCCGACGGCGGCAACCTGAACCTGCAGCTGGAAATGGCCGCCGACGCGCTGCGCCTGCCGCCGTGGGATGCGAAGATCGGCGTGCTGTCCGGCGGCGAGAAGCGCCGCGTGGCGCTGTGCAAGCTGCTGCTGTCCAAGCCCGACATGCTGCTGCTCGACGAGCCGACCAACCACCTGGACGCCGAATCCGTCGAGTGGCTGGAGCAGTTCCTGCTGCGTTTCCCGGGCACCGTCGTCGGCATCACCCACGACCGCTACTTCCTCGACAACGCCGCCGAATGGATCCTGGAACTGGACCGCGGCCACGGCATCCCCTGGAAGGGCAATTACTCCTCCTGGCTGGAACAGAAGGAAGCCCGCCTGAAGCAGGAAGAAGCAACGGAATCCGCGCGCCAGAAGGCGCTGGCGAAAGAACTGGAATGGGCGCGCCAGAATCCGAAGGCACGCCAGGCCAAGTCGAAGGCGCGTCTCGCCCGCTTCAACGAACTGTCCGAATACGAATACCAGAAGCGCAACGAGACGCAGGAGATCTTCATCCCCGTCGCGGAACGCCTGGGCAACGAAGTCATCGAATTCAAGAACGTCTCGAAAGCGTTCGGCGACCGCCTGCTGATCGACAACCTGTCGTTCACCGTGCCGCCGGGCGCGATCGTCGGCATCATCGGCCCGAACGGCGCCGGTAAGTCGACGCTGTTCCGCATGATCGCGGGCATCGAGCAGCCGGACAGCGGCGAAGTCGTCATCGGCAAGACCGCGAAGGTCTCGCTCGTCGACCAGTCGCGCGACAGCCTCGCCGCGAACAAGACCGTGTTCGAAGACGTCTCCGGCGGCGCCGACATGCTGTCCGTCGGCCGCTTCGAGATGCCGTCGCGCGCGTATCTCGGCCGCTTCAACTTCAAGGGCGCGGACCAGCAGAAACTGGTCGGCAACCTGTCCGGCGGTGAACGCGGCCGCCTGCACCTGGCCAAGACGCTGCTCAAGGGCGGCAACGTGCTGCTGCTGGACGAACCGTCGAACGACCTGGACGTCGAAACCCTGCGCGCGCTGGAAGACGCGCTGCTGGAATTCGCGGGCAGCGTGATGGTCATCTCGCACGACCGCTGGTTCCTCGACCGCATCGCCACCCACATCCTCGCGTTCGAAGGCGAGTCGCAGGTCACCTTCTTCAACGGTAACTACCAGGAGTACGAAGCCGACAAGAAGAAGCGCCTCGGCGAAGAAGGCGCCAAGCCGAAGCGGATCCGCTACAAGCCGCTCACCAGCTAAGCTGCGTCATTCCTCCAGATAGCGCTGGGCATCCAGCGCCGCCATGCACCCGCTGGCGGCGCTGGTGATCGCCTGCCGGTAGATGTGGTCCTGCACGTCGCCGGCCGCGAACACGCCGGGCACGCTCGTGGCGGTCGCCAGGCCGTTGCGTCCCGCGCGCGTCACGATGTACCCGTTCTCCATCTCCAGCTGACCCGCGAAGAGGCCCGTATTCGGCTGGTGGCCGATCGCCACGAACACGCCGTGCACGGGCAGCACGCGGATGCCGCCACGCTCGCCGCGCAGGCGCAGCGTGTGCACGCCGGCCGCGTCGCCCAGCACCTCGTCCAGCGTGTGGTTCCACAGGACGTCCACCTTGCCCTCTTCCACGCGCGCCAGCAGGCGCTCGACAAGAATCGCTTCCGCGCGCAGGTGGTCGCGGCGGTGCACCACCGTCACCCTGGACGCGATGTTCGACAAATACAGCGCCTCATCCACGGCCGTGTTGCCGCCGCCGATCACGGCAACTTCCTTCCCACGATAAAAGAAGCCGTCGCACGTGGCGCAGGCCGAGACGCCGCGGCCCATGAAGGCCTGCTCCGACGGCAGGCCCAGGTAGCGCGCGGATGCGCCCGTCGCGATGATCAGCGCATCGCACGTGTAGTCGCCCTGGTCGCCGGACAGGCGCAGCGGCCGCTCGTGCAAGTGCGCCGTGTGGATGTGGTCGAAGACGATCTGCGTCTCGAAGCGCCGCGCGTGCAATTCGAAGCGGCGCATCAGATCGGGGCCCTGCACGCCGTCCGGGTCGGCGGGCCAGTTTTCGACGTCGGTCGTCGTCATCAGTTGTCCGCCCTGCGCGACGCCGGTGACGAGCAGCGGGTTCAGGTTGGCGCGCGCCGCGTACACGGCGGCGGAATAGCCTGCCGGGCCGGAACCCAGGATCAGGACCTTGGCATGTTTTTTCATGATGTCAGGAGGCGAAGTGGCGGGACAGGTGTTCGGCGAACCGTTCGGGCGGCATGAACCCGATGACGCGACCCTCCGGCACTTCCTTTCCCTGCTTGAAAAGGATGATGCCGGGTGGCCCGAACAGGCCGAATTTCTTCATCAGCGCGCGGTCTTCATCGTTGTTGGCGGTGACGTCGACCTGCAGCAGGCGCACCTGCTTCATCCGCGCTTCCACCTTCGGTTCGGAGAACGTAAAACGCTCCATCTCCTTGCACGACACGCACCAGTCGGCATAAAAATCAAGCATCACGGGCGTGGGGGACGACGCGAGCACCTGATCCAGTTCGGCCAGCGTGCGGATGCGCTCGAACTTCTGTTCCTTGCCCTCCGCCGCGGCGGCGACCTGCGCGCCGCGCAAATGCGCCAGCGGCTGCAGCACGTCCTGGCCGGCGCTGGCGGCGCCCACCAGTTCGAACAAACCGCCCGTCAACAGCACGAGGCCCAGCGTCTTGCCGGCATAGCGGCCCAGTCCCGCACCGGCGGCGATGGGTTCGAACACGCGCAGGAACACGGCGCACAGCACGGCGAACGCGCCCCACAGCAGCATCGCGACGGTGACCGGGAACACCGGCGTCACCATCCAGATCGCGACCGCGAGCAGCAGCAGGCCGAACACGCGCTTGACGTGGTTCATCCACGCGCCGGCGCGCGGCAACAGGCTGCCCGCCGAGACGCCCGTCAGCAGCAGCGGCACGCTCATCCCGGCCGCCATCGAGAACAGCGCCCAGCCGCCCGTCCACACGTTTTTCGTCTGGCTGATGTACAGCAGCGCACCCGCCAGCGGACCGGCCACGCACGGCCCCACGATCAATGCGGACAAGGCGCCCATCACGAACACGCCGGCGAAGCGCCCGCCGCTCATGCTGCCGCTCGTCGTGCTCAAGCGGCTTTGCAGGCTGCTGGGAAGCTGCAGCTGGTAGACGTCGAACATCGACAGCGCCAGCAGCACGAGCAGCGCGCCGAACGTCAGCAGCACCCACGGCTTCTGCAGCGCGCCGGCGAGGCCTTCACCGGCCAGGCCCGCCGCGACGCCGAGCGCCGTGTAGACGAGCGCCATGCCCAGACTGTACGCCAGCGCGAGGATAAAACCTTTACTGCGCGAGACGTTGCCCTCGCCGACGATGATCGACGACAGGATCGGCACCATCGGCAGCACGCATGGCGTGAACGACAGCAGCAGGCCGAACGCGAGGAACGCGAGGCCGATGCGCCAGGCGCTGCCCGATTGCAGCGTGCGCTGGGCGAGCGAGCTGTCGTCTTCGTGCGCGGGCGGCGGAGCGATCACGGCGTCGGCTGCGGCAGGCTTCAATGCACCCGGCGCCGCCGGGTCCACCGCGAACGCGACTTCGGCGGGGGGATAGCACAGGCCCGCATCCGCGCAGCCCTGGTAGCCCACGCGCAGCACGAACGGTGACTTCGCGTCGGCTTTCACCGGCAGGTCGGCCGCGAGCTGCCCCGCATACGTCTCCATCTCCTTGTTGAAATTGCTGTCGAACTTGCGCACGCCGTCCGGCAACGTGGGCTGGCCGACCTGCGGCGCCGTGAACACGAGCCGGTCGCGATACAGGTGGTAGCCGGGCGCGATGGCCCAGGTGACATGAACGATGCCGCCCGCGCGCAGTTCCGCGCTCGGCTTGAACGCCTGTTCGGGCGGCAGGAAGTCGTCGGCGGCAAGCGCCGACCGGCCCAGCGTACTGGCCAGCAGGACCAGCGCGGCCATCCATCGAAAAATCTGCTTCATGATGCGTAATCTCCTGAAATGCTGTGGTGATGCGCTTGTCCCGTGCCGTCGATGGCGAAGTACGCGAGCCCGCTGGCGGCGAGGAAGGACAGGCCGTCGTCCTCTTTCAGCATGGCGATGGTCGACACGCTGCCGCCCAGGACGGCCAGCGGCGCCAGCACGCTCACCGAGCGCCAATGCGACACGGGCATCCCGGTGCGCGGGTTCAATACGTGGCAATAGCGCTTGCCGTCGACGTCGAAAAACCGTTCGTAGTCGCCGCTCGTCGTCAGCGCACCCTGGCTCACGGCGATACTGGCGACGGTGCCATCGGCCTTGCGCGGATCCTGGATGCCGATGCTCCACAGGCGTCCGTCGGGTTGCGGGCCGATGAAGCGCATGTCGCCGCCGAGGTTCACGTAGCCGTGCCGCACGCCCCGTTCCTGCAGCAGCGCGCAGGCGCGGTCGGCCGCGTATTCCTTGCCGAAGCCGCCGAAGTCGATCTCCATGCCGGTGCGCGGCAGGAAGACGGCGCCATCCTCGCGCTGCACGGCCGGCCAGTCCACCAGCGCCAGCAGCGGCGCCAGTTCGCGGGCGTGCGGCACGCGCGGCTGACGAAAATCCCAGGCGCGGCGCAGCACGCCGGACGTGATGTCGAACAGGCCGCCGCTGGCGCGGTACAGGTGATCGGCGTAGTCGAGCAGCTGCGCCGTCTCCTCGTCGCATTCCACGCTGTAGCGGCCGGCCGCGGCGTTGATGCGGCTGACGATGCTGTCGGCGCGGTAGCGCGAATACGTGCGCTCGATGCGCCGCACTTCGGCGATGGCCGCGAGGGCCAGTTCTTCCGCCGCATGCCCATCCGGCGCGGCCAGCCTCACTTCACAACGGCTGGCCATCGCATCGAACGGAAAGCGGACCACCGCGTCTACCATCGCCGCGTCAATCCGACCTGGAAGATGCGGGCGTGCAGCGGCGCGAGGCCCGGACTGCCGTCGTGGAACAAACGCCAGTTGCCACGCTGCTCGTAGCCTTCGACCTTGACGTCGACCGTCCACAGCTTGCCGATCTCGCGCTGGACCTTCAGCCCCGCCGTGACGGCGCCGAAGCCGGACAGGCGCTGGTCCGGCGACGACAGGCGGTTCGGCTCCGCACTCGCGAAGCCGGGCGGGAACGGCGGGCCGAGCGTGCCGTCGTACACGGGGTCGTAATAAAAGTAGGCGGCGCTTTGCGTGTACAAACGCAGTTCCGGCACGATGCTCCAGCCGCCGCCGAGCGGCTGCACGTATTCTCCGGACAGCGTGTGCGCCCGGATGCGGAACGAGTCGCTGTAGTAGCGGTAGGACAGGCGCGACGTGCCACCCGTGCTGTCCACGAAGTGGTTCCAGCGCAGCAGCGCCGTGTTCTGGCGGCGCGAACGGGGCCGGTTATCGAACAACTTATATGGATCGTTGAAATAGCCGTCGCCGTTCGTGCGCGTGAGCGTCAGCTGGCCGATGTCGTTCGGCGTCAGCACGCGCGTCACGCCCGCGAGGATGCTGAGCGTGCGCTTGTGTTCATCGACGACGACGTGGTTCACCGGATCGATGCGGTCGCGACTGCCCGCGATGCCGAACGCCCACGTCGTGTTGTTGTCCTCGCTGGACACGGTGCCGTTCAGCGACAGCGCGCGCGACACGTAGTCGTGCTCCGTCGAATACGCGGCGCCGGCCGTCAGCGTACCGCGCCGGAAGTAGCGCGTGACGGCGATATCGCCGGCCTTGCGCTCGTCCTGCATGTGCGACGCGCCGGAAACGGCCGTGTGGTAGCGCGGCGAGGCGCCGGACACGTCGTCGGCCGTCAGCGTGCCTTCGATGGACCAGTCGCTCGCAACCGGCGCCGTCACCGCGATCGACGGCGAGTGCGCACGGATGCGATCGAGGCCGCTCTGGCGGTCGGCGTAGTCGAGATAGCGCAGGCTGATGCTGCCGCCCTGCGGCGGCTCGTCGGCCAGCGCCTGCACGCCGGGCAGCAACAGCGCGGCCGCGAGCAGCGACGCCGCCAGGTCCTGGGGAGCTTGCTTGGATGTCGTCATGTACGCTCCTCAGTTACACCCGCAGCCGCCGCCGCCCACGCCCGCGCCGCCGGATGCGGCTTCGCGGCTCGTGGTGATGTGGTCTGCGTAACGGGTCTCGAGCTTGTCGCCGCCGAACGTCATCTCCGGCTTGGCCAGCTTGCCTTTTTCCCACGGCTGCACGGTGGCGCATCCGGCTTGCGCCAGCAGCGCCGGCACGATCAAAAGGAAGAAAATGCGCGCCTTCATTGCGCACCTCCCAGGGCCTTCTTGATCACCTGTTCGAGCTCCGCGCGGTCGGCCTCCTTGAAACCCGCGTGCTCGTACAAGACCTTGCCGTCCGGTCCGATCAGGACGCTGCTCGGCATGCCCTTGATGCCGTAGGCGCGCGGCGTGGCGCCGGCCGGGTCGAACGCGATCGCGAATCGGGCCGGCGTCTCGGCGAGGAAGCGGCGCGCGTCGTCCGTCTTCGCGTCGAGGTTCACGCCGACGACCTGCAGCCCGCGCGCGCCATATTTCGCCTGCATCTCGTTCATCCACGGGAAGGACTGGCGGCACGGGCCGCACCACGAGGCCCAGAAATCCACGTACACCAGCTTGCCCTGGTACTTGGCCAGCTGCACCGTGCCATCCTTGCCCGGCAAATCGAACGTTGGCGCCGCGGCGCCCTTGTCGAGTGCGGAAGCGGTCGACGCCTCCAGTGCGGCGGCCAGCACGACCGCCATGCGCAGTACGCGCGTCGTCCGGGCGCCCATCATTTCACCTCCTTCTTGCCGAAACGACGCCATCCCAGCACGCCGAACGACAGCACGACCAGCAGCGCCAGCACCGGATCGTTGCCGTCCTTGATCGAGGAGCAGCCGCCGCCACCGGCGTTCTGCGGCGCCTGCGCGGTCTGCACGTTGCCCTTGCCGGTCAGCGCGACGTTCCACGCGCCGCCGCCGTCGGCCGTCAATGCGAGGCTGCCGGCGGCATCGCCCGCACCGACCGGCGTGAAGCGCACGACGAGGTCGCAGCTCGCGCCCGGCTGCAGGGTGAACGGCACGGCCGCGCAGGCGCCCGTATCCGCCTGCAGCGCGTACGGGCCGGTGAACGTGGCGGCCGTCACGGTGGCCGCGTTGGCGCCGGTATTGGCCAGCGTGATGCGGTGCGTGGGCGAGGTGCCGTTGACGTCGGCCGCGCCGAAGTCAAAGGATTGCGGGTTCACGGTCAGCATCGGCACGGGCACGGCGACGCCAGTGCCTTTGATCTCGACCGTGAACTGGTTGCCCGCGTCCGTCATCAGGACGAGGGTTGCGGCGCGCTGGCCGGCGGCCGTCGGTTTGAAGCCGACGTCGATGGTGCAGCTGCTCGACGCGGCGACGGACACGTTCGTCGCGCAGGTGCCTTTCAACTCGAAATCGGACGCCTGCGCGCCATCCAGCACGAGCGATGCGACCTTCAGCGCGGCCGTGCCGCCGTTCGACAGGGTGATCGTGTGGGTCGCGGCGCTCTTGCCGACCTGCGTATCCGCGAAGGCGACGGGTCCTGCTTCCGACAGCGCCGGTTTCGCCGCCGGGGCCGTGGTACCGGTACCGCTGATCGACACCTGCAGCGGCGCGGCGTTCGACGTGACGGCCAGGGTGGCCGCGGCCGTGCCGGATGCCGCCGGTGCGAAGGCCAGCGTCACGGTGCAGTTGGCGCCGACGTCCAGGGTCGTGCCGCACGTTTTGCTCGCGATGGTGACGGTGGATGCGCCCGAGACCGCGATGCCGTTCAAGGTGAGCGCCACGTTGCCCGTGTTGGCAAGGGTGACAGTCTGCGTCGCGGCCGGCGCCCCGATCGTCTGCGTGCCGAACGCCACGGCCGACGGACTAGCCTTGACGGCCGGTGCGGGCGCGGCGACGGAGCCGGACAATGCCACGGTCACGACGCCGTTCGACGCGTTCGAACCCAGCGACAGGTTGCCGCTGAACGCGCCGTTCGCCGACGAATTCGCGGTCACGGTCACGGTGCAGCTGCCGCCTGCCGGGACGGCCGTCGCAGTCGCGCACGTGCCGCCCAGCGTGAACACGCCCGCGTTGGCGCCGCCGACGGCGATACTGGAGAAGGTCAGCGCGGCCTGGCCCGTATTGTTGACGGTGATGCTCTTCGCGGGCGACGCGACGCTGGCGACGAGGGCGCCGAAGTCGATCGCATTGGCCGACAACGCGACGGTCGCCTGCGCGACGACGTTGCCGGTGCCGGAGAGGGCCACGGTGCTGGAGCCGCCCGTCGCATTGTGCGCGATGACGAGCGATGCGCCGCGTGCGCCGGAGGCGGTGGGTTTGAAGGTGACCTGCACGGTGCAGTTGGCGCCCGCCGCCAGCGACGTGCCGTTGGCGCAGGTGCCGCCGCTGACGGCGTAGTCACCCGCGGCCGCGCCGGACAGGGTCAACGTGCCCACGTTCAGCGCCGCGTTGCCCGTGTTGGACAAGGTGGTGGCGAGCGGCGATGCCGACTGGCCGATGGTGCTGGCCGCAAAGCTCAGCGAGGCCGGATTGACGGCAGCTGCCGGTGCGGCGGTCACGGTCGGGTTGCCGATGAAGGCGGCAAGGTCCGCGATTTCGGCCGTCGTGAATTTGCCGTTGAACAGCGTGCCCATGCCGCCCTTGTTGGCGCTGAAGGCACTCGTGATCACGCTCGGGGTGTTGGCGGCGGCGAGGATGCCGTTGACGTTGGCGGCGGGCGACGGCCCGTGGCACGACGCGCAGGACGTGCCGCCGCTGGTCGGCCCGTTCAGGTACAGGTTCTTGCCGTTCAGTGCATCGGCCGCGTGCGCGGCCGGGACGAACGCGAGCACGGCGAGAACGGTATAAACACTTCTTTGCAGCCCGGTCATAGTGACTCCCAGATTCGTTCAAAGGGCACAGCCACCAAGGGCCAGTGCATTCATCCCGCAGTGCGCCAGCGCGCACCAGCGCCAGTCGCGGCTGCGCTGGTAGAGCAGCGCCAGCGCCAGTCCCGGTGCCAGCACGAGCGCCGCCGCGTGCCAGCCGGCGCCCACGTGCAGCAGCGCGAACGCGGCCGCCGACAAGATCACCGGCACCGGCGCGGACCGGCGGATCAGCCACTCCTGCAAGCCGGCGCGCACCACCCACTCCTCCAGCACGGGCGCCAGCAACAACAGGCGCGCGAGCGCGGCGGCGTCGGGCGCAACGAGCTGGCCAGTGCAGACCAGGTGCTGGGACAGCAGGGCAATGGGTGGCATATCAGGTTGCTACTGCGGAAATCGTCCGGTTAATACCGGCCGTTGTGAAAAGGTTCAGTCCGTTTGAAAAAAAATTCATCGGATGAACAAATGACGACCGCTGCGGTGTCAAAACACCATGTTTGCCACATCCGCCACACGGTTTAATGCGCGGAAATGGATCGTCATCAAAGAGACATCGTGGGTAGAATCGTTGTGGTTGAGACTCTTCAACTCGTGCGCGTTTGCGCCAGATCGACACGGCATGGCTGCGCCGCTTGGCAGACTACGTTCATGACACATTACCGCGACAACCGGGTCCCGGGCGGGACCTTTTTCTTTACGGTGCGCTTGTTGGATCGGGACAGCACCTTACTTACGGACCATTTCTCGGCTTTCGGCGAAGCGATGCGCCAGGCGCGCATCCGCAAACCGTTCCACGTCGATGCCTGGGTCGTGCTGCCGAACCACGCGCACGCCATCTGGACCCTGCCGCCGGGCGACCACGACTGCGCGTCGCGCTGGCGCGCCGTCAAGATCGCCTTTTCCAAGGCCTTGCATAAAGCCTGCCTGCCGGGCGGCGCCAAGGGCAAGGGCGATGGCGGCACGGGCGACGGCACCATCTGGGAACGTCACTATCGCGACTACCGCGTGGGCGACGACGAGGAATACGCAAGCCTCGTCGACTACGTGCACGGCAACCCGATGCGCCACGGCTTTTGCCAGCATCCGGCGGAATGGCCGTGGTCGTCGCTGCACCGTTTTATTTCGGCCGGATTCACGCCGCCCGCGCTGCCGCTGGCGCTGCCGCCGTGGATGCGGCCGGCAGGCCAGCCCGGACACATCGCGCGTCCGTAAAATTCGGGGTCAGAGCACTTTTTGGTGCACGATCTTCACCGCAAGTTCAATTCGGCTGCATGTCGTCGGCAGCGGATCCAACGTCGCGGCTATGGGCTGCGTCAAGGAACTGCTGCGCCGAGGGAAATTGATCGGAAATGTGCTCTGACCCCGAATTTTGCGGGCGAAAAAAAGGCCTGCATGTGCAGGCCTTTCTACCCTGGGAGTGAAGCTGGACGCTTAGAAGCTGTAGCGTGCGCCCACGGTCCAGACGTCGGCCTTGGCGCCGAAATCCTTGCTCTTGCCGTAGCGCTCGTACTCGGCGGTCAGAGCGACCTGCTGGTTCAGGTTGTACTGCACGCCGACCGCGCCGTAGGCACCGGTGTCGGTGTTTTTCAGGTTCAGCGCGGCGGTTTCCAGCTTGCGCTCGCTGTGCTGCAGACCCAGCTTGCCGTACACGGAGAACTGCTCGTTGACCGGATAGTTGTACTTGCCGGCGACATAGTAGCTGTTGCCCTTGGTGTGGCCACTGCCGTTGACGCCGTTGGCGGTGTAGTTGAAATCCGAGTTGCGGAAGTCGGTGTAGCCGGCTTCGACGCCCCAGTTCTGGTCGAATTCATAGCCGCCGAAGATCTTGCCCGAGGCCTTGTAGCCGTCGCTGTCGAAATTCGTCAGGCCGCCGACCGACGAATTCACGTGGTCCGCCGTGGCGATGCCGACGCCGACGTAGGCGCGCGGTTGGGTCTGGGTGGTCTGGGCTTGGGCCGCGCCGACGGCGGCAGTGGTGGCGATCAGTGCAACGATGAGCTTTTTCATGTTACGGATTCCCTTTGCGTTGTTTGACTGGTTCGCGATTCGATCGTGAATCGTGATGTGGTCAAGATAGCACCGCGATTTGGTGAAGTCCGTGCTGAACTCGTAAGACTTGTAATCGAATGTAACTTAATGACCCTAAATTCAGTAGTGTTTTAATGAAAATTGAGCATAGATAACAACGATTTAGCTCACGTAACGAAAAGTTAGATTGAGTCGTGGTCCAACCAGTTGGGCCGTCTTGTTGATGCCGTGCTGCCAGTTGGCCTGCAGGTTCCCGGCCATCAACAGCAGGCTGCCATCCGTCAGGCCCAGCTTGACGGTACGTTTGGTGCGCTTGTGGCGCAGGGTGAACGTACGGGAGGCACCGTAGCTGAGCGAAGCGATGACCGGCTGCGGTCCCAGTTCCGGCTCGTCGTCGCTGTGCATGCCCATGCTGTCCGCGCCGTCGCGGTAGTGATTCAGCAGGACGCTGTTGTAGCGCCGTCCCGTCGCCTGCTCGACCGCGGCGCGCAGTGTTTCCAGCAGCGGCGTCAGCGGCAGCGGGTGCAGGGTCAGGCCGGAATAGGTATAGCTGGCTTCGCCATACCAGGCCGTCAGGCGGGGTTGCAGATAGCGCTTGCCGTACACGACGACAGTGTCGGCACGCCATGGTGTCTCGGCAAGCAAGCGCGCCAGGATCTCGGCATTGCCGATCGGCATAGGAAGTTGGGCCAGCATGGACAACTCGCCATCCTCGATCGGGATGGGGATCAAATCCATGTTTGTGGAAAACAAATCCATTCGACAATATTGCTATGATGAGAAGATCGCACTGACCTTGATATTTTCTCATGAACAAACGCCAATTCCTCGGCGCCGCTGCGGTCGCGGGCGCCCTTCCGATCGCCGGCCACGCGGCGCAACCGTCCGGCCGCGGTCCTGCCCTGCTGACAGTCACCGGAGACATTGCGCACAGCAACCGCGGGCCGCTCGACCCGGCGCTGGACCAGATGATGCACAAGCACCAGGTCACGTTCGCGAAAGCCTGGGCGTTCGATTACGCCAGCCTGCTGGCCCTGCCGCCCGTGACGATCCGCCCGACCCTGGAGTACGACGGCAAGCCGCACACGCTGCGCGGCCCGCTGCTGACGGACGTGCTGGCGCGCACCGGCGCAACGGTGGGCGACAGGACGGTCCTGGTCTTGCGCGCGGTGGATGGCTACAACGTGGAACTGCCGGTCGCGCAAGCGCGTGCGCGGCGCTTCATCGTCGCCACGCATATCGACGGCAATCCGATACCGCTGGGAGGACTTGGGCCGCTATGGGCCGTGTACGACGCCGACCGGGTGGCCGAGATGGCGGCACTGCCGCTGCCGCAGCGCTTTGCCGCCTGCCCGTGGGCGCTGTACCACGTCGAAGTGAAAGCCTGATCAGGCGTAGGCTTCGGCCAGGCTCATCACGCGCGGCGTGATCTTGATGCCGACGTTGCCGAACAGGGTGTCGATCGCGGCCAGGTTGGCCGCGCATTCTTCGGTCTTCCAACCGTTGAACAGGTCGGTGCCGTTCTTCTGGAAATGCATGTCGAGGACTTTGCCCTTGTCCTTGTGGACATAGGGCTGTTGGTAAGTGTTCTCGAAGCCGAGTTCGGCCAGGGCCGTCAGCACGGCCCGTGGCGGATTGTCCGGATCGGTGGCCATGAATACGCCGAACGTCTTGCCCGGCGGCTTCGCTGCCACGTCGACTTCATAAATGCCCGGTGCCTTGGTGACACTCGTACTTTTCAGGAACAGCATGCTGTCGTCCTCCACGCATGACGGCGGCGCCGTCATCCTATAAATTGAAATCAGACACAGCTTATTGCAGTATGGGAACTTTGTCGACGAATGGTTTTCGAGATTTTGCTCTACTGCAACAGCTCAGGCCGACAATAGGCCGATGACGCTGCCCGCAACGAGTGAACCACACGCCAGCATGCCGACGATGAAGCCGATCTCGCGCTTGGCCGGATCGCGGTAATAGCCCAGCGCATACAGAATCCGTCCAACGCACCACAGCAGCCCCCCGGCGGCCGCCCAGCGGTCGCCCAGATAGTGGCCGCACAGCCATAGCGGCGCCAGCACCAGCGGCAGTTGTTCCAGGGTGTTCGCCTGCACCCGTTGCGCGCTCTGGAACGGCAGCGGACCGTCCATCATCGGGGCCGGCACGTTGTACTTGTTCCTGGCCCAGCCGGCCATGACGCCGGTCCAGAAATACACGCCCAGTGCGGCCAGCGTGGCCCATGCGGTCAACACCATGTTTACTCCAACAAAAAAGCCCATCTGTTTGGGCAGACAGGCTTTTTACAGCATGAGGCACAACGGCGCAATCACACCGGTCCAGGTTTTCAGCTTCGGCGGCGGCGCACACCCAGCGCCAGCATACCGGCACCGACCAATGCAAGCGATGCGGGCTCTGGTACGTAGGCGCCATTGACCCGGATCGCCGGCACATTGTAGTAACTTTCGAAACGTCCCAGTGCTTCACCGTCCAGTGAACGGTAGATCCCCTGATCCCAGGATTCGTCACGGTTGTAATAATAAAAATTCTGGTTGGAGTCACCGTCGAACGAGAACTCGATCAGGTAATTCCAGTATTCGTTGATCACGACGTCGGGAACGTTGAAGTCGATCCACGCGAGCCCGTTGGTGGTGACCACCGAACTGCCGGATGCGAGCGTGTCCAGCTTCGAGATGTCGTTGCCCAACGAATCGATCGTGTACACACCCCAACGCAATTCCGTATTGGCCAGGTCCACGTAGACGCCGACGCTCGATATCGTTTCCTGGGTCGTCACCCTGAAGCCGATACCGCGCCCCATGGACCACCCATCATTCGAATGCGTCGAACCGATGTACCCCGTCGGGTCGTTTGGCGGGATAAACGCGATGGGCGTAGCAGCCGCCAAACTGCTTACCAGAAACATCGTGCTCGCTACACCGGCTTTCCAGAATTTGTTAAACATGGATTTACCCTCCCCTCGTGTTTTAGCGCGAGAAGAGACGCAAAATTAATGCCCGAATTTTTTTCGTTTGAAAATACAAGGCATTACGCGACCAGGGAAACATCCCGAGCGCGAATTGTAAATTTCATCGACAAAATACGTGACATGACGTCACATACTATGAGGCTTGCGCCGCGCCAGGCTCCACGTCGCGGTGGCGAGGGCGTCGTACAGCGCTCCCGTCGGACCGTCCCAGGCCGCGACGGCCGCGTGCTGGCGCGCCACCGTGGCCGCATCGCCGCGTGCGATGGGTCCGGACAGCGCCGCTTCCGGCCCCAGCCGCAGCACGTTCGACAGCGTTTCGGTCGCGAGCGGCCGCGCCAGCTCGCGCGCCACATCGGCCGGGATGCCGGCGGCCTCGTAGGCGCGCAGCGCGGCATCCATCACGGTCACCAGGTAGTTCGACGCGAACACGGCGGCCGCGTGATACACGGTCTTGGCGGCGGGGTCGATCCGCACGGGCCGCGCGCCGATCGCCTCGAAGGCGGGCAGCAGGACCGCCAGCGCGGCGGCATCGCCTTCCACGCCGCAGAACGTGCCGTCGAACGCCGCCGCGACCGCGGCCGGATCGGCGAAGCTGCGCACCGGATGCACGCTGGCGACGAGTGCCCCCGCCTGGCGCAACGCATCCAGCGCCGTGGACGCCTTGGCGCCGCTGCAATGAAACACGACGGCGCCCGTCATCGGCGCGGATTGCGCCAGCGCGGCGGCGACACCGGCGATGGCATCGTCCGCCACGGCCAGCATCCACACGTCGGCCGGCCGCAAGGTGCCTTCGCCATCGGCCGGCGTACCGGCGCCGATGAATGCGACGGCGTCGCGCGCGCTGTCATGGCCGCGCGTTTTGACGTCCTGCACGGTGAACACGCCGCGCGCAACAAACAGGCGGCCGAGGGCGCGGCCCACGTGGCCGGCGCCGACGATGTTCAGGGTCGTCATCATGAACGGGACTCGGAAACGGGACTCAGAAACGGGGACTCAGAAACGGGAGCCCGGCTGGCGCAGGAATTCGACTTCTTCCGGCGTCGACGCGCGCCCGAGGATCTCGTTACGGTGCGGGAAGCGGCCGAAGCGCGCGATCACGCCGCGGTGGCGGTGCGCGTAATCGAGCATCTCGTCGAAGCCCGGATGTTCGGCCGCCAGCACGCCGAACAGTTCGACGGCGCGCTCCTGCATGTACGCGTCCTCGGCGTGCTCGAACGGCATGTAGGCGAAGGCGCGCTGCAGCGGGGACAGCTCGCGGTCGGCGCCGCTGTCGACGAGCGCCTTCGCGGCCGCCAGCGCCAGCGCGTCGCCGGCGAACGAGAGCGGCGTGTTGCGGTGGGCGTTGCGGGTGAACTGGTCGAGCACGAGGATGCGCGCGAGGGTGCCCCGCGGTCCCTGCGCATCCCATTCGCGCAGCCCGCCGGCCAGCGCCTGTTCGATGACGGCGCCGAAGCGGTCGCGGATGACGGCATCGAATTCGTCCTTCTTGACGAACCATTCGCGGCGCGGTTTGCCAGCCTCAGGGCTGCCCGGTGCGCCGAACCAGAAATCGAGAACGTCCTGCGGTGTCATTCATATCCCTTCATATCAATTGCGTGCGTGCGAGAGCTGGAAGCCATCCACGCCTTCGAACGTGCACAGTTCGCTGGCCAGCAGCGACAGCGGCGCGCCCGGCTTGCCGGCCAATTCCAGCGCGACGAAATGCCACTCCTGGCAACCCTTCTCGCTGGAGATCGTGAGCGAGCCGCCGGCGATCTCGTAGCCGCGCTCCAGCGCCGCGCGGCGCAGCGTCTCTTCCTGCGGATAGACGCCGGGCTTGAAGTGCAGCGTGACGGCCACCGCATGGCGCGACGGCAGCAGGCCCACGGCCTTGTTCAGGTAGATCATGATCATCGCGGAGAAGAACGCGAGACCCATCGCGGCCATGTAGAACCCGAGGCCCACGAGGATGCCGATCACGGACGACGACCAGATCGACGCCGCCGTCGTCAGGCCGCTGATGTTGAAGCCCGAGCGCATGATGACGCCGGCGCCGAGGAAGCCGATGCCCGTCACGACGCCCTGGATCACGCGCGTGGGATCCACCAGCGCCACGGACGAACCGTGCCCGCCGAACCAGTGGCTCGGATAGCCCGCGACGATCGTCAGCGCGCACGACGCCATGCACACGAGGCCATACGTGCGCATGCCGGCCGCGCGGCCGTGGTACGAACGCTCGTAGCCGACCATGAGGCCCAGCAGCAGCGCGCCCGCCAGGTTCAGCAGGATCAGCGCGTTCGTGGCCAGTTCGGCCTGCGACCAGTACGCGCCGACCAGCTCGGGCAGGGTCAGGGCCAGGTCGTTCGATGCGGGAGCCGTCAAGGCTTTTTCCTGACCAGCTGTTTTTCGAATTCGATGTCGTGCTTGCTGACGCGCTTGACCTCCTGCGGACCGAGGCCGTTGACGAACGCCACGAACTCGTCGAGCTCGAGCGGCGCGCACAGCGGCGGCGCGCCCGGCTTTTCGGACAGGAAGAACAGGCCGTCGCCGGTGCGCGCCATCGAATACGACGTCACGCCGGTGCGCCGCTTGAGCCGGTCGACGGCGGCACTGGCGCGGGTGGAACGTGCTCCTGCCATGTCAGATCTCCTTGGTACGCAGTTCGAGCCAGTCGCGCGCGGCGCCGGTCACGTGCGGCAGCAGGCGCGCGCGCACGCTGCGGTGGTAGTCGTTGAGCCACGCGACCTCGTCGCCGCGCATCAGCGACAGGTCGATGCAGCGCGTGTCGATGGGGCACAGGGTCAAGGTCTCGAAGCCGAGGAATTCCCCGAAGCCCTCGTCAGCGACGCTGCGCGTGAGCACGAGGTTCTCGATGCGGATGCCCCACTGGCCGGGGCGGTAGATGCCCGGCTCGTTCGACGTGATCATGCCCGGTTCCATGGCCGTGTGCGGCTCCGGCGGCGCCGACGGCGAGATCACCTGCGGCCCCTCGTGCACGTTGAGGAAGTAGCCGACGCCGTGGCCGGTGCCGTGGCCGTAATCGATGCCCGCGGCCCAGATCGGGGCGCGCGCCAGCGCATCCAGCATCGGCCCTTTCGTCCCGCGCGGGAAGCGCGCGACGGACAGCGCGATCATCCCTTTCAGCACCAGCGTGAAGTCGCGCTTTTGCGCGCTGGAGGGCGTGCCGACGGGGACGACGCGCGTGATGTCCGTCGTGCCGCCCAGGTACTGGCCGCCTGAGTCGATCAGCAGCAGGCCGTCGCCCTCGATCACGGCGCAGTTGTCTTCGGACGCACGGTAATGCATGATCGCGCCGTTCGCATTGAAGCCGGCGATGGTGCCGAAGCTGGGGCTGACGAAGTGCGGACGGCGCGCGCGGGCCGCCGTGATCCGGTCGTCGATGTGGACTTCGTTCAGCGGCGTGCGGTTCGTATCGGCCAGCGTCTGCTCGAGCCATGCGAAAAATTCGCACAGGGCGGCGCCGTCCTGTTCCATCGTGTCGCGCACGTGGTCCATCTCGGTATCGAGCTTGCGCGATTTCGCCAGGGTCGTCGGATTGATGGCTTCCACCACGCGCACGTGCGCCGGCACCGCGGCGCGCATGCCGGCCGTGATGCGGCGCGGGTCGACCAGCAGCGTGCTGTCGGGCGGCAGCGCCGCCAGCGCCTGCTGCGCCCCCTCGTACGGCGCCACGCGCACGCCATCCTGTTCCAGGCGCGCGCGCAGGCTCGCATCGATCTTGCCGTCGGCGACGAACAACGTGGCACCCATCGCTTCCACGAGCGCGTGCGCGAGG
This sequence comes from Massilia cellulosiltytica, assembly GCF_047325105.1. NCBI lineage: Bacteria > Pseudomonadati > Pseudomonadota > Betaproteobacteria > Burkholderiales > Oxalobacteraceae > Massilia > Massilia cellulosiltytica. Next base: position 6,856,975 of record NZ_CP168562.1, read on the forward strand.
AACACGGGATTGAAGCTGACGTCGGCGCCGCGCAGGTTGAACAGGTAGGCGATGTCGTCGAGCGTGGAGATGAAGTGACGTTCGGCGCCCAGCTTCGCCATCGCGTTGCGCGTCGCATGCAGCTTATCGGCGCGATCGAGCACGGCGAAGGGCGCCACATGTTCGTAGACCGGCTCGGGCGGCAGGTTCGGGCGGTCATCCCAGATCTCGTCCAGCAGGTCGAGGTCCGTGCGCAATTGAATGCCGCGGGCGGCCAGCGCATCGCCCAGCAGGCGCGCGACGGCGAGACCCAGCACGCGCGCATCCACGGCGACCGTCCGGCCTGCGTCGAGGGTGTCGGCCAGCCAGTCGATGTGCAGCAGGCTCGCGCCGGACGGGATCTTCATCAGCCGGACGTCCGTGCCGGCCAGTTCGTTCTCGGCCTGCGTGTAGTAGCGGCCGTCCGTCCACACGCCGGCGAAGTCCTGCGTGGCGATGAACGTGCCGACGGACCCGGTGAACCCGGACAGCCATTCGCGGCCCTTCCAACGGCCGGGCAGGTATTCGGACAGGTGCGGATCGGCGGACGGTACGATGAAAGCATCGACCTGGTGGCGCGCCATCGCGGCGCGCAGCTTCTCGAGGCGCTCGGCGCGCACGCGGGTGGAGTCAGGTGCTGGCATGGTGGCTCGGTTGTCGCGATGTGGTTATCAAGCCGGTATGATACGCCCTCTGAAGCATACCGCCGACCCGCGCCGCCGGAAATCGCGCGCAAGCGCAAACTGACGGATAATCGCACACCCAGGGATCAATCCGATCCTGCAACCGACCCTGAAATATCATGCAAGACTTTCACTACACCCGCGCCCGCGCCCTGCTGGCCAATGCCGAGGAAATCGTCAGCGCGGACACCGTCCAGGCGGCCGTACGCAACGTCGCCGAGGTGCTGAACCAGCGTTTCGACAATGACGACACGGGGGAATTTCCCCTGGTGCTGGGTGTCATGGGCGGCGCGGTGGTGTTCACCGGCAACCTGCTCCCGCAACTCACGTTCCCGCTCGAATTCGACTACATCCACGTCACCCGTTACGGCGACCTGGACCGTGGTGGCGAAGTCGTGTGGAAAGTCATCCCGCGCCAGGACGTCACGGGCCGCACGATCATCATTGTCGACGACATCCTCGACGAAGGCGAGACGCTGGCCCACGTGAAGCAGCGCCTGCTGGACATGGGCGCGGCCGAGGTGATCCTGGCCGTGTTTGCGGACAAGGAACTCGGTAAAGTGAAACCGGTGCAGGCGGACATCGTCGGCCTGACGGTGCCGAACCAGTTCGTCGTCGGCTTCGGCATGGATGCGCATGGGTATTGGCGCAATTTGCCGGGGTTGTGGGTGATTCGGGATGCGGACAAGGTGCTGGGCTAAGCGCCCGCCCCGTCGTTCCCGCGAAAGCGGGAACCCATACTGAGTTTCCGAAGTCGAAAAAGCTGCGTACTTCGGTACTTCAGCATGGATCCCCGCTTTCGCGGGGATGACGTGATCAGGCCTTCAGGCCCAGCCTTTCCCTTGCCGCCTGATACTGCTGCGTCAGGCGCTCCACCATCTCGGCCACGGTCGGCACGTCATCCATCAGCCCGACGCCCTGCCCCGCGCCCCAGATATCGCGCCACGCCTTGGCGCTGCCGGAACCGAAGCTCATCTTGCTCTTGTCCGACACCGGCAGGTTGTCCGGATCGAGCCCGGCCGCCACGATCGATTTTTTCAGGTAGTTGCCGTGCACGCCCGTGAACAGATTCGTGTAGACGACGTCGGCCGCCGTCGATTCCACGATCGCGCTGCGGTAGGCGTCGGTGACGTTCGCTTCGCGCGTGGCCAGCCAGCGCGAGCCGATGTAGGCGACGTCGGCGCCCATCGCCTGCGCGGCGAGGATGGCGTCGCCCGTGGCGATGGAACCCGACAGCGCGATCGGGCCGTCGAAGAATTTGCGCACCTCGCCGACCAGCGCGAACGGCGACAGCGCGCCCGCATGGCCGCCGGCGCCGGCCGCGACGAGGATCAGGCCGTCGACGCCCGCCTCCAGCGCCTTTTCGGCGTGGCGGATCGAGACCACGTCGTGCATGACGATGCCGCCGTAAGCGTGCACGGCGTCCAGCATCTCTTTCGGCGGCGCGCGCAGCGACGAGATAATGATCGGCACCTGGTGCTTCACGCACACGGCCACGTCGTGTTCCAGGCGGTCGTTCGACTGGTGCACGATCTGGTTGACGGCGATCGGACCGACTTTCCTGTCCGGATGCAGTTCCTGGTAATCCGCCAGCTCGCGCTGGAGGTCCGTCAGCCACGTGTCGAGCAGCTCGGCCGGACGCGCGTTCAGCGCCGGAAAGGATCCGACGATGCCCGCCTTGCACTGCGCGGCCACCAGCGCGGGACCGCTGGCGATGAACATCGGCGACGCGATGACGGGGAGGGACAGGTTTTGCAGGACGGGAGGCAGCGCCATGGATTTCTCGCGATAGTTGATCGGACCCGACGATTATGGATTAGAAAAGCACGACCGTGCTAGATTCAAGGCTCTAAATTTGCAGCGCCGGCCTCAATCGAATGGAATCTGTTCTTCGCGCCGGCGGATCTCCGCCCACACGGCGCGCTTGGTGTCGTCGTCGGCGCGGCTCCACGCGACGATCTCGTCGATGGTGCGCAGGCAGCCCTCGCACAAGCCCGTCACGGGCGACATCTTGCACACATTGATGCATGGGGACGGCACGGGCGTCTGTTGTTCCGGCGGAAGACGTGTCTCGTTCATGCCGCGGCCTGTGAAAATTTCGGTATTGTGTCGCGCCACTTGGAGCGCTGACTGGTCAGGGATATAGGACACATGGTGCGCAGATTAACCTACCGGGACGAATCGCGCTTGACCGACGAGCCCACCCGCGTAGACTGGAGCTCTTCCGTTGCGCGTTGCGCTTACCCCATCTGTAAGGTTCGCGCAAGCTTTGCCATCAAGACTGAACCCTCGATCGATGCCTCAGCCACGCGCCGGCGCATTGCCGACACACCCCACAAGGAGTGCCGATGTCCCTGAATCACAAGTTCCTGGCGCAAATGCGCGCTGCGACCCGATCCCTGATGCGCCGCGGCCCGTCCGTTGCCCGCACCGTCATCCGGGAATCCGTCAAGAATGCCACCGCCGTGCAGACCGCGGCGGTCAAAAGCGTGGAATCCGTCACGCCGCCGGCCTCGAATTATCCGACCTACGACGCCTTTTCCGACATGCTGGCCGACCTGTCGCGCCTGGGCCAGAGCGCCAACCCGTTCAATGTGCCGCCGCTGTCGACGGGCGCGGCCGCGATCGGCCTGCCCGGCCATTTCATCGACGCCAGTTATACGAACGACGCGGGCACCCGCGACTACAAACTGTATATCCCGAGCACGTATGCCGGACAGCCGGCGCCGCTGCTCGTGATGCTGCACGGCTGCTCGCAGCATCCCGACGACTTCGCGCTCGGCACGGGCATGAACGCGCTGGCCGAGGAATACGGCTGCCTCGTCGCCTATCCGGCCCAGTCGCAGCAGGCCAACGCGACGCGCTGCTGGAACTGGTTCAGCGCCGCGGACCAGCAGCGCGGCCAGGGCGAGCCGGCTATCATCGCCGGGCTCACGCAGGACATCATGGCGCGCTACGTGATCGATCCGAAACACGTCTACGTCGCGGGCCTGTCCGCGGGGGGCGCGATGGCCGCCATCATGGGCACGCTGTATCCGGACCTGTACGCGGCCGTCGGTGTCCACTCCGGCCTGCCGTTCGCGGCGGCGCACGACCTGCCGTCGGCGATGGCCGCGATGAAAGGCGATTTCCGCACCGGCCACAAGCCGGGTAAATCGTTGCCGATCATCGTGTTCCACGGCGACCGCGACACGACCGTGCATCCGGCCAACGGCCACGAACTGATCAACCAGCGCCGGCGCCATCCATCGGAAGACGTTGTCGTCGAACCCGGCAACGTGCCGGATGGCCACGCCTATACGCGCACCGTGCACCGCCGGCCCGACGGCAGCATCCACGCGGAACACTGGGAGATCCACGGTTCCGGCCACGCCTGGTCGGGCGGCGATACGCGCGGCAGCTATACGGATGGCAAAGGCCCGAATGCGAGCCGCGAAATGATGCGGTTCTTCCGGACGGCGCGCTGACGCTTACGTGCCCGGCGCCTTGTCAGTCTGTTGCGCGATATGCTGTTCGAGGCAGGCCGGACACCAGCATCCGGCCGCTGTGCCGGGCACCGGCAGAGGGACCACGGGCGGCAGCTTCGTGCACCAGCACGGTGCGCCATCAGTACCATCCGCCATCGCGCAACCGAATTCGGCGCCGCATTGTGAACAAGTGCTCATGCAAAGGTGACATCGTGTATCCAGATGTAATGCACCTTAACGGCCGGTGCCAGAAAATACAACATAGAACTTCTATAATGGCCACTGCGGTAGGCTATTGCCTGTAAAATCTCGCAAATTCTTTTCCGGACCCCCAATGAACGCAACGCTGACCAATCTGACGGGCGCCGACCAGAACAACGACCTGACTGCGGTCTCGCCGCAGATCAAGGCGCAGATCCTGGCCGAAGCGCTCCCCTACATCCGTAATTTCCACGGCAAGACCATCGTCATCAAATACGGCGGCAACGCGATGACCGACGAGCGCCTGAAACACGGCTTCGCGCGCGACGTCATCCTGCTGAAGCTGGTCGGCATGAACCCGGTCGTGGTGCACGGCGGCGGTCCGCAGATCGACAACGCCCTGAAGAAAATCGGCAAGCAGGGCACCTTCGTGCAAGGCATGCGCATCACCGACGAAGAAACCATGGAAGTGGTGGAGTGGGTGCTGGGCGGCGAAGTCCAGCAGGACATCGTCATGCTGATCAACCACTACGGCGGCCAGGCCGTGGGCCTGACCGGCAAGGACGGCGGCCTGATCCGCGCACGCCGGATGGCCATGCCGGACAAGGAGAAACCGGGCGAGTTCCTCGACATCGGTTTTGTCGGCGAAATCGAAGCGATCAATCCGGCCGTCGTGAAAGCGCTGCAGGACGACGCCTTCATCCCGATCATCTCGCCGATCGGTTTCGGCCAGGACGGCCAGGCCTACAACATCAACGCCGACGTCGTCGCCGGCAAGATCGCGGAAATCCTGAAAGCCGAAAAGCTGATCATGATGACCAATATCGCGGGCGTGCAGGACAAGAGCGGCAACCTGGTGACCGACCTGTCGGCACGCGAGATCGACGAGATGTTCGCGGACGGCACGATTTCCGGCGGCATGCTGCCGAAAATCTCGTCGGCGCTGGACGCCGCGAAGTCGGGCGTGAACACCGTGCACATCATCGATGGCCGCATTGAGCACTCTTTGTTGCTGGAAGTCTTGACCGAACAGGCTTTTGGCACTATGATCCGCTCGCACTGAATTTCTGTGGCGTCTTAATGGCGCCACAAAAATCACTGCCCTTGTAGCTCAGTGGTAGAGCACTCCCTTGGTAAGGGAGAGGCCACGTGTTCAATCCACGTCAAGGGCACCAGGATTTGTCCAGATTCCCGCCTGTTTTGGTATCCCCGATGCCTGACGTAACGGATAAGACAAGCATCTTGTCCACGCTGCGCGTTTGCGCGGCAGGAATGCAGGACACTCGCGGCGCGATGACAAGCGTCAGGATGCGAGAGCGCAGTAAAAGCTGGAGCGGTAGTTCAGTTGGTTAGAATACCGGCCTGTCACGCCGGGGGTCGCGGGTTCGAGCCCCGTCCGCTCCGCCAGAATTAAGAAAAAGGGTCCGATTCGTCGGACCCTTTTTCGTTCTATCAGAGTGCCTCCCCTGCGGGAGGCACGGTTTGGGGCTCGAAGGGTTTCGCTTGCAAGCGAAACCGCGGCCCGCGAAACGTGGGCGAGCCCCGTCCGCTCCGCCAGCATCAAGAAAAAAGGTCCGATTCGTCGGACCTTTTTTCGTTTCGCATCCGTCGTTCCCGCGAAAGCGGGAACCCATGCTGAGCCTCTTTAGCAGCTTCAATATGGATTCCCGCGTGCGCGGGAAGTCATTTCCGGCAATGCCGGAAAGTCATTTCCAGCAATGCTGGAAATGACGGCTCAGTAGACCCGTTCAATCGTCACCCCGCTCCGCTCAAGCAAAGCCGGCACGCTCCCCGTCCCCAGCAAATGCAGCACGCCGATCGCGGCCACGGTCCGGTCTTCGTCACGCAACAACTGCAGCAAGCGCTCGGCCAGGCCGACGTTTCTCTCCTTCAGCAGCACCTGGGTCACGAAGCGGCCGGACACGCTCCGGTCCGTCTCGCACCGCGCCGCCATCCGGTCGAGCGCCTGCCGGTCCGCCGTGCTCCAGGCCCGCACGACTTCCCGGGCCTCCGTGCGCTGGGCGCCGGATTCGATCGTGTCCATCATCTCTTCCAGAAACCGCCAGCGGTCCGGCGTCGGCAGGCGGTCCAGCAGCGCTAATTGGCCGCCCAATGATTCCAGCGCCAGCACCCGGACACGGTGCCGGCGCGCCTGGCGGGCCAGCCACGCATCGCTCGACAGGTCGGACCGGTACCCCTGGCGCGTGTATTCGGCCAGTGCCAGCATCGTCGCCAGCAGCACCGGTTTGAAGCTCAACATCGATGACGCGTCGAGGCCCCCCTGCTGCAACAGCCTGTCGAGACGCCGCTTCTGCTCGGGCGGCAGGCTGTCGTAGGCGGGATTGCCGGGCGCGAGCATGCCGTACGTGCGCAGCGCGTCCTGCAGGTCGGCACGCGGCTGGTCGGGATCGATCTCGAGCGCCAGCGTCGACGCCTCGGCCAGCGCGCCCGTGAGGCGGTCTTCGAGTGGATAGAAGTCCGGCAGGCCGACGTGCAAGGTGCCGAACAGATGCATCACGTGACCGTCCAGCGTGAGCCGGAACAGCGCACCGCGGTCGGTCGCGTGGGCGAGCGGCGTGGCCAGCAGGCATACCAGAATCAGGTGGAAGAAGCGGCGCATACGCATCCTCGCGGAAGTCATCCTCGACCCATTCTGGATCGACCCGACATCCCGGCATGCGATCTGGATCAGAGGAAGAACCGCGCTGCGTCATGCCGATATAATCTGGATTCCCTTGTCCGTTCCATTCCCACTGTGTCCAAGCTCCCCTCGCCTGTCTGGCTGTTCGACCTCGACAACACGCTGCACGATGCATCGCACGCGATCTTTCCGGCGATCAGCGCCAACATGAACACATACATCGCGCGCGTGCTCGGCGACGGCGTCACGCCCGCGAGCCAGGAAGCCGTCGACGCGGCCCGCATCGGCTACTGGAAGCGCTACGGCGCGACGCTGCTGGGCATGATCCGCCACCACCGCGTCGACGCGGCCGACTTCCTGCGCCAGACGCACGACATCGGCGCCCTGCACGAGCTGGTGCGCTACGAGCGCGGCCTGGAGCGCCTGCTGCGCCGCCTGCCGGGACGCAAGATCCTGCTGACGAACGCGCCGACCGCGTATTCGACGGGCGTCGTGCGCCACATCGGCCTGCAGCGCCAGTTCGCCCACCACGTCTCGATCGAGGACATGCGCGTGCACGGCCAGCTGCATCCCAAGCCGTCGAAGCTGATGCTGCGCCGCCTGCTGCGGCGCCACGGCGTGTCGGCGCGGCGCTGCATCCTCGTCGAGGACACACTCATCAACCTCAAGCGCGCCAAGCAGCTCGGCCTGCGCACGGCCTGGGTCACGCAATACCTGCGCTACAGCGATCCGATCGGCAAAGCCCCCCTGCCGAAGATGGTCAAACGCCCCGGTTACGTCGATGTCAAAGTAAAATCCGTTCTTCGGCTGCCCGCGCATCTGCGCCGGCTCGCACCTCGACACATCACGGAGAACCTCTAACAACATGGCAAGCACCAAGCCGGGCCAACGCAAGCAGCAGATCCTCCAGGCCCTGGCGGCCATGCTCGAACACCCGAAGGGCGAGAAGATCACGACGGCGGCGCTGGCCGCCCGGCTGACGGTGTCGGAAGCGGCCCTGTATCGCCATTTCGCCAGCAAGGCGCAGATGTTCGAGGGGCTGATCGAATTCATCGAGGGCACCGTGTTCACCCTGTTCAACCAGGTCGCCGAACGCGAGGACAACGGCGTCGCGCAGGCGCATGCGATGCTGCAGATCCTGCTGTCGTTCTCCGCCAACAATCCGGGCATGACGCGCGTGCTGATCGGCGATGCCCTCGTCGGCGAGGACGACCGCCTGGTCCTGCGCATGAACCAGTTCTACGACAAGGTCGAGCTGGCGTTCAAGCAGGCGCTGCGCGTGGCCAGCACGCAGGGCCACGGCCGCGAGGAAGACGTGGCCGCGCGCGCCGGAATGCTCGTCGCGTACGTGACGGGACGCTGGCACCGCTACGCCAAGAGCGGTTTCAAGCAGCACCCAGTCGAGAACAGCCCGCTGCAGCTGGCCCTCCTCCTCGCCGCCTGATATCGATCGCCATGGACGCCACCGTGTTCGCCCTGCTCGATGACGCGAGCCCCGAAGGCCATGCGCAGGCGCGCTCGCGCCTGTACGAGGGCTATGCGGGCGTGCTGGCATGCCAGCACGTGGAAGACTGGCCGCGCCTGCTGGACGGCGTGCAGGACGCCCTCGCGCGCGGCCTGCACGCCGTGCCGGTGCTCACCTATGAACTGGGCGAGCAGTTGCTCGGCATCGCAGCACCGCGCGAGCTGCACGCGCCGCTGGCCCAGGTGCTGCTGTTCGAACGCTACACGATGCTGGACGCGGCCGAGGTCGATGCCTGGCTCGCCGCGGACGAAGCCAGTGGCCCGGCCGGCATCGGCGCCGTGCGCGCCAACGTCGACGAGGCCACGTTCGCGCGGACCATCGACCGCATCCGCGACTACATCGCGGCCGGCGACACGTACCAGGTCAACTACACGTACCGTCTCCGCTTCGACGCCTTCGGCGCCATCAAACAGCTGTACGCGCGCCTGCGCGCACGCCAGCCGGTGCCCTACGGCGCGCTCGTCTCCCTGCCGGATGGCCGCGCGGTGCTGTCGCTGTCGCCGGAACTGTTCGTGCGCCATGACGCGGGCCGCCTGCTGGCGCGTCCGATGAAGGGCACGGCGCCCGCGGACCTGCACGACGATGTCGTGAACGCCGTGCGCGCGCAGCAGCTGGCCGCGGATCCAAAGAACCGCGCCGAGAACCTCATGATCGTCGACCTGCTGCGCAACGACCTGGGACGCATCGCGCGCACCGGCAGCGTGGGCGTGCCGGCGCTGTTCGAGGTGAAGCGCTACAGCAGCGTGCTGCAGATGACGTCCACCGTGCAGGCCCAGCTCGCGCCCGGCACCACCTTGCAGGACATCTTCGCCGCCTTGTATCCCTGCGGTTCGATCACGGGCGCGCCCAAGCGCCGCACGATGGAAATCATCCGCGAACTGGAACCGGCCGCGCGCGGCATCTACACGGGCGCGGTCGGGTGGATCGATCCGCCGGCGGGCAGCGGGTTCGGGACGCTGCAGCATGCGCGCTTCGGCGATTTCTGTTTATCCGTCCCGATCCGCACGCTGACCCTGCTGCCGGAACAGAATGGCGTGCGGCACGGCGAACTGGGTGTCGGTGCGGGCATCGTGTACGACAGCGACGCGGGCGCCGAGTTTGCCGAATGCCGGCTCAAGGCCGGCTTCCTCACGGGCCTGGCGAACGACTTCGAGATCTTCGAGACCATCCACGCCACGCGCGCGGACGGGTGCCGTCACCTGGAACGCCACCTTGCGCGCCTGGGTGCATCGGCCGCGTATTTCGGCCATCCGTTCAAGCCGGACCTGGCGCGTGCAGCCGTGGTGGAAGCGTGTGCCGCGCTGCCGGACGACGCCCCGCACCGCGTGCGGCTCGCGCTGCGTCCCGACGGCGAGATCGTCGTGCAGACGGGCGTGCTGGCGCCGCTGCAGGAACCGGTCGCCGTGCTGCTGGCGGACGCGCCCACGCGCGCGCACGACGTCTTCCTGCGCCATAAAACGAGCATCCGCAGCCGCTACGACGCCGCCTGGCGCGCGGCGGAAAGCGCGGGCGCCTTCGATACCCTGTTCTTCAACGAGCGCGACGAATTGACGGAGGGCGGCCGCAGCAACGTATTCGTGAAAATCGGCGGTCGCTGGTACACGCCGCCGCTGTCGTCCGGCGTGCTGCCCGGCGTGATGCGCGGCGTGCTGCTGGACGATCCGGCCTGGGGCGCGATCGAATGCCCGCTCACGCGCGAGAGCCTCGCGCGTGCGCAGGAGATCGTCGTCTGCAACGCGCTGCGCGGGCCGCTGCGCGCCGTGCTGCGCAAGTAAAAAGGGCCAGCACGAGGCCGGCCAAAACCGGCCAGTTACGGCCGGCACGCTTTTGGAGGAAGCGGGGATTCGGTGCTGCGGGCGTTCAGGCGGGGAGGTGCATCGTGGGACTCTTCTTCATTTGGATTCGATGAAGACAGTCTATTGAGCCACCTCAAAAAAATCGTTGATGTGCATCAAAATGCCCACGATGGGATGATTGGCGGACTCAGCCTTTGAGTGCCTGCTCGATCTTGCCGACGAGGGCAGGATCTTCCGGCGTCACCTTGCTCGGGAAGTAGTCGATGACTTTGCCGTTGCGGTCGATCAGGTATTTGTTGAAGTTCCACTTGGGCTGGTTGCCGGTCGCCTTGATCAGCTCCGAATACAGCGGATTGGCTTTATCGCCGGAGACGACGGTGCTCGTGAACATCGGGAACTTCACGCCGTACGTGTTGTAGCAAAGGTCGGCGATCTTCTTCGCGTCCGCGTCTTCCTGTTTAAAGTCGTTCGACGGGAAGCCCAGCACGACGAGGCCGTGCGGCGCGTACTTCGCGTACAGCTTTTCCAGGCCCTCGTACTGCTTGGTGAAGCCGCAGTAGCTGGCCGTGTTCACCACCAGCACGACCTTGCCGCTGTACTGGCACAGGTCCTGCGGCGCTTCGTCCTGCAGGCGGTTGAAGGTGTGCTTCAGCACGGCGGGGCAGCTGGCCGGATGGGCCGCAGGCTGGGCGGCCGGGGTCTGCGCCTGCGCGGGTGCCGCCGTCAGCGTGGAGAACGTCGCGGCGGCGCCGAGGGAAAGCAGCAAAGCGGTGGACTTGAGCATGGTCGGAAATCGCACGGGTTGGTGGATCTTCATTCTATGCCAATCGGCGCGGACCGGCAGGCTCACCCGTCGACTCAGTTGTCTATCCTTACCTTCGACATGTCCGCCTTCGGCTGAGGCCATTCGAGCTTCATGCCCTGCATCGTTTCCAGCATCAGGTGCGCGATGATCAGGTTGCGGTGCGTCTTCGAATCGGCCGGCACGATATACCACGGCGCGTGGTCGCAGTCCGTCGCGTTGATCGCATCGGCGTAGGCGCCCTGGTAGACGTCCCATTTCTCGCGCGCGGTGAGGTCGGCTGGGTCGAACTTCCAATGCTTCTCGGGATCGTCCAGGCGCGCCTGCAGGCGCTCGCGCTGCTCGTCCTTCGAGATGTGCAGGAAGACCTTCATGACCGTCGTCCCCGTCTCCGCCAGCATGCGTTCGAAGTCGCGGATGTGGGCGTAGCGGCGCTCGAGGTCCTTCCCGTCCAGCGTGCCGAGAATGCGCGGCACGAGCACGTCCTCATAATGGCTGCGGTTGAAGATGCCGATTTCTCCCTTGGCCGGCACGCGCGCGTGCACGCGCCAGAGGAAATCGTGGGCCTTTTCCTTCTCGGTCGGGGCCACGTAGCCGGTGGCGTGCAGGCCCATCGGATTGATCTGCGAGAACAGCGCGCGCACGGTGCCATCCTTGCCGGAGGTATCCATGCCCTGCAGGATCAGCAGCAGCTTCCGGTCGCGCGCGGCGTACAGCTTTTCCTGCAGCTTGGCCACTTCGGCCGTCAGCTCGGCAGTAAGCGCTCGCTCGCGCTCCTTGAGTTCGCCATTCTTGAGCTTGCCCTTCTTGTCGTCGCGCAGCGGGGTGGCGCCGGCATCCTTGTCGCGCAGTTCCAGGTTTTTCGGCGCGCGGAAGCGTTCCAGCATGCTCATGCGGCCTGTTCTCCCAGCTTGCGGTGTTCGATCAGCATGCAGTGGTTCATGACCACGTCCAGGCCGGCGGCACGGGCCAGGTCGGCGGCGACCTGGTTCTCGATGCCGAGCTGCATCCACAAGCAGCTGGCGCGCACGTCGATGGCGTCCTTGGCGATCGGCGGAATCTCTTCCGACTTGCGGAAGCAATCGACGATGTCGATGCGCGTGCCGGACGACGCCAGCGCGTCGGCCGCCTCCTGCAAAGTGCCGTAGACGGTCTCGCCGAGGATTTCCTGGCCGGCGTAGGCGGGGTTGACGGGGATGATGCGGTAGCCCTGCTTCTGCAGGTAGGTGGCGACTTCCAGGCTGGCGCGTTCGGGCTTGTTCGAGAGCCCGACGACGGCCACGGTCCGGGCGGCGCGGAGGATTTGTTCGATGGTTCGCATGCTAAGCCTGAGTTTGTCTTGTCGTTGACACTAGCTTATCAGGTTTGCATCATCAGACGGCGCAGGATACCGATTCGGGGTCAGAGCACATTTCGGCAAAAATTCGGGGTCAGAGCACATTTTTAAGAAATGGCTCTGAAGAACGCTTTGCGCGAGGGTCGCCATGCCGGGCGGGCTACCGGCATCGCTTACCAGGGCTTTGATTCGCAGAAGCCATTGTTCTAAAAAGTGCTCTGACCCCGAATTTCGCGATAAATGTGCTCTGACCCCGAATTTGGGCAATAAAAAAGGCAGCCAGAGGCTGCCTTTCTTTTGAGCGCTCGAACAACCAGCGATCAGCGTCCTTTATGACGCAGCTTGGCGATGGCCGCCAGCTGGGCGATCGCCGCCGCCAGTTCGGCTTGCGCCTTGGCGTAGTCGATCACCGAGTCCTTGTTGACCATCAGCTCTTCGGCCTTGCGCTTGGCTTCCTGGGCTTTCGCTTCGTCCAGGTCGGCGCCGCGGATCGCGGTGTCGGCGAGGACGGTCACGCCTTTCGGCTGGACTTCCAGGATGCCGCCGGCAACGAACACGAACTCTTCGTCGCTGCGGCCCGCCACCTTGATGCGCACGGCACCCGGGCGGATGCGCGTGATCAAGGGGGTATGCATCGGGTAGATACCCAGCTCACCCGCTTCACCCGGCAACGCGACGAATTCCGCTTCGCCCGAAAAGATCTGCTCTTCGGCCGAGACGACGTCAACGTGAATGGTATTTGCCATAAGTGTCCTTTGAAGAGGCTAGCTCTTAAGCAGCCAGCTTCTTGGCCTTTTCGATCGCTTCTTCGATGGTGCCGACCATGTAGAACGCCTGCTCCGGCAGGTGGTCCAGCTCGCCCGACGCGATCATCTTGAAGCCCTTGATCGTGTCTTTCAGCGAGACGTACTTGCCCGGTGCGCCCGTGAACACTTCGGCGACGTGGAACGGCTGCGACAGGAAACGCTGCATTTTACGTGCACGTGCGACGACCAGCTTGTCTTCCGGTGCCAGTTCGTCCATGCCCAGAATCGCGATGATGTCACGCAGTTCCTTGTAGCGCTGCAGGGTGCCCTGCACGGCGCGCGCGGTCGCGTAGTGCTCTTCGCCGACGACCAGCGGGTCCAGCTGGCGCGAGGTCGAGTCCAGCGGGTCCACTGCCGGGTAGATACCCAGCGAGGCGATGTCACGCGACAGAACGACGGTCGAGTCCAGGTGGGCGAAGGTCGTTGCAGGCGACGGGTCGGTCAAGTCATCCGCAGGGACGTACACGGCCTGGATCGACGTGATCGAACCGGTCTTGGTCGACGTGATGCGCTCTTGCAGACGGCCCATTTCTTCGGCCAGCGTCGGCTGGTAGCCCACGGCGGACGGCATACGGCCCAGCAGTGCCGACACTTCGGTACCGGCCAGCGTGTAACGGTAGATGTTGTCGACGAAGAACAGAACGTCTTTGCCTTCGTCACGGAACGCTTCCGCCATCGTCAGGCCGGTCAGCGCAACGCGCAGACGGTTGCCCGGCGGTTCGTTCATCTGTCCGTAGACCATCGCGACCTTCGAGTTGCCCAGGTTGTCCAGATCGACGACCTTTGCATCGGCCATTTCGTGGTAGAAGTCGTTACCTTCACGGGTACGCTCACCCACGCCGGCGAACACGGACAGACCCGAGTGCGCCTTGGCGATGTTGTTGATCAGTTCCATCATGTTCACGGTCTTGCCGACGCCGGCGCCGCCGAACAGGCCGACCTTACCGCCTTTGGCGAACGGGCAGACCAGATCGATCACCTTGATGCCGGTTTCCAGCAGGTCTTGCGACGGCGACAGCTCGTCGTAGGCCGGGGCGGTGCGGTGGATCGACGCGGTGCGTTCCTGGCTGACCGGACCGCGCTCGTCGATCGGGTTGCCCAGCACGTCCATGATGCGGCCCAGCGTGGCCGGACCCACCGGAACCATGATCGGGTTGCCGGTGTTCTGGATGGTCATGCCGCGACGCAGGCCTTCCGAGCTGCCCAGCGCGATGGTGCGGACGATGCCGTCGCCCAGCTGCTGCTGCACTTCCAGCGTCAGTTCGGAGCCTTCCATTTTCAGTGCGTCATACACCTTCGGCATGGCGTCGCGCGGGAATTCCACGTCAACCACCGCGCCGATACACTGAACGATTTTGCCATCAGCCATTTTCGTTCCTTCAGATATAGTTTTAATGTCGTTTCGTGAGGTCGCTACGTCGCTCAGCTGCTGATCGCAGCTGCGCCCGACACGATCTCGGAGAGTTCTTTGGTAATCGCCGCCTGGCGGGTCTTGTTGTAGACCAGCTTCAGCTCGCCGATGACGTTACCCGCGTTGTCGGTCGCGGCCTTCATTGCCACCATGCGCGCCGATTGCTCGGACGCCAGGTTCTCGGCCACCGCCTGGTAGATCAGCGCTTCCACGTAACGGACCAGCAGCTCGTCGATCACGACTTGCGCGTCCGGCTCGTAGATGTAGTCCCACGAGTGGGCGCCGCTGTCCGCTTCCAGGTGACCGGCCGGCAGCGGGAGCAGCTGCTCGATGACCGGTTCCTGGCGCATGGTGTTGATGAACTTGGTGTAGCACAGGTACACCGCGTCCAGCTGACCATCCTGGTAAGCGTCGAGCATGACCTTGATCGGGCCGATCAGCTTTTCCAGGTGCGGGGTGTCGCCGATCTGGGTGACGCTCGACACGACCTTCACGCCGACACGGTTCAGGAAACCCAGACCTTTATTGCCGATTGCAACGGCTTCAATGCGTTTGCCCGCGCTTTCCAGCTCGCGGGACTTCTGCGTCACCTGGCGCAGCACGTTGGTGTTCATGCCGCCGCACAGACCCTTGTCGGTCGTGACGACGATGAAGCCGACGGCTTTCGCCTCGACGTCCTTGGCTTGCGCCATGAACGCGTGGGTGTACTCCGGGTTCGCAGTGGCGAGGTTGGCCGTGATGTTACGGACCTTCTCGCTGTAGGGACGGGCGGCGCGCATCCGGTCCTGCGCCTTGCGCATCTTGGACGCGGCGACCATTTCCATCGCCTTGGTGATCTTCTTCGTATTTTCTACGCTCTTGATCTTGCCTCGTATCTCTTTGCCTGCTGCCATGAGCCCTTACTCCTTAAGTGGACGGGGATCGCTCCCCGTCCCGAGATCCATCAATAAGCCGGTCTTAGAACGACTTCTTGAAATCGGCGACGGCGGCGGCCAGCGCTGCTTCGCTGTCCTTGTCCAGTGCCTTGGTCTCTTCGATCTTCGACAGCAGCGCGCCGTGGCTCGACTTCAGGAAGCCGTGCAGGCCCGCTTCGAAGTCCAGCACGCGCTTGACGTCGATGCTGTCGAAGTAGCCCTTGTTGACGGCGAACAGCGAAGCGGCCATCAGCGAGATCGGCAGCGGCGAGTACTGCTTCTGCTTCAGCAGTTCGGTCACGCGCGCACCGCGGTCCAGCTGCTTGCGGGTCGATTCGTCCAGGTCCGATGCGAACTGCGCGAACGCGGCCAGTTCACGGTACTGTGCCAGGTCGGTACGGATACCGCCGGACAGGCCCTTGATGATCTTGGTCTGGGCTGCGCCACCGACGCGCGACACCGAGATACCCGCGTTGATCGCCGGACGGATACCGGCGTTGAACAGCGAGGTTTCCAGGAAGATCTGACCGTCGGTAATCGAGATCACGTTGGTCGGCACGAATGCCGAGACGTCGCCCGCTTGCGTTTCGATGATCGGCAGTGCGGTCAGCGAACCGGTCTTGCCGGTGACGGCGCCGTTGGTGAACTTCTCGACGTAGTCGGCGTTCACGCGTGCGGCACGCTCCAGCAGGCGGCTGTGCAGGTAGAACACGTCGCCCGGGTAGGCTTCGCGGCCCGGTGGGCGGCGCAGCAGCAGCGAGATCTGGCGGTATGCGACGGCCTGTTTCGACAGGTCGTCATACACGATCAGCGCGTCTTCGCCGCGGTCGCGGAAGTATTCGCCCATCGCGCAGCCCGAGTAGGCCGAGATGTATTGCATGGCAGCCGATTCGGACGCCGAAGCGGCGACGACGATCGTGTATTCCATCGCGCCGTGCTCTTCCAGCGAGCGCACGATGTTCTTGATGGTCGATGCCTTCTGGCCGATTGCGACGTACACGCAGGTGACGCCCTGGCCCTTCTGGTTGATGATCGCGTCGACAGCGACAGCCGATTTACCGGTCTGGCGGTCGCCGATGATCAGCTCGCGCTGGCCACGGCCGATCGGCACCATCGCGTCGATCGACTTGATACCGGTCTGCAGCGGCTGCGACACGGATTCGCGGGCGATCACGCCCGGGGCGATCTTTTCGATCGGCGAGGTCAGCTTGGCATCGATCGGACCCTTGCCGTCGATCGGCTGGCCCAGTGCGTTGACGACGCGGCCGCGCAGTTCCGGACCGACCGGCACTTCCAGGATGCGGCCCGTGGTCTTGACGGTGTCGCCTTCCGAGATGTTCTCGTAGGCACCCAGGATCACGGCGCCGACCGAGTCGCGCTCGAGGTTCATGGCGAGGCCGAAGGTGTTGCCCGGGAATTCCAGCATCTCGCCCTGCATCACGTCCGACAGACCATGGATGCGGCAGATACCGTCGGCGACGGAGATCACCGTGCCTTGGTTACGAACATCAGCCTGACCTTCGAGGCCCTGGATGCGGCTCTTGATCAGTTCGCTGATTTCAGACGAATTAAGTTGCATGAGTGCTAACTCCTAATAGTTTCTTGATGCGTAGGGCAAGTCCTGGACGCGGAGATGGTGCGACTTCTCAGGCGACCAGCGCGTTGTGCATCTGCTGCAGCTTCGCGCGGACCGAGGTATCGAGCACTTCATCGCCGACGACCACGCGCACGCCACCGATCAGCGACGGATCGACCACGACCGTGGGGTTCAGCTTGCGGCCAAATTTCTTTTCCAGCGTGGCAACCAGCTGGGTGAGCTGGTCGGCCGAAAGTTCAAACGCGCTGTGAATCGTCGCGTCGGCGGCGCCTTCCTGTGCATTCTTGAGCACAGCAAACTGGGCACCGATTTCCGGCAGCAGGGCAACGCGGCCGTTCTCGGCCAGCATCACGATAAAGTTCTTCGCTTCAGCATTCAGCGGCGACTTGACCAGGGACGCAATCGTATCGGCCAGCTGTGCTTGCTTGACGTTCGGATTGGCAGCAAATGCCTGCACATCCGGATTGGCACCGATCTGCGCCAGTTCCGCGACGGTGGCCGACCAGGCGGCCAGGTCGCCCTGCTGGGCGACGCGGAACAGTGCTTCGGCGTAAGGGCGGGCGACGGTTGCGAGTTCAGCCATGATCAGAGCTCGGTCGACAGGCGGTTCAGCAGGTCGGCGTGGGCCGCTGCATTGACTTCGCGCTTCAGGATCTGCTCGGCACCGGCGACGGCGAGGGTAGCCACCTGGCCACGCAGTTCTTCGCGCGCGCGGGTGATCTGCTGTTCCGCGTCGGCCTTGGCACCTTCGATGATGCGTGCGGCTTCGACGGATGCCTGCTGCTTGGCTTCTTCGATGATCGCTGCGGCGCGCTTTTCGGCGTCGGCGATACGCTTGGTGCTTTCGTCACGCGTTGCAGCCAGTTCGGCGGCAATGCGCTTTTCTGCGGCGGCCATTTCAGCCTTGCCACGGTCGGCGGCTGCCAGACCATTCGCGATCCTCTCGGCGCGCTCGTCGAGCGCTTTCATCAGCGGCGGCCACACGAATTTCATCGTGAAAACAACCAGGATGAAGAAGACCACGAACTGGGCAAACAAAGTTGCATTCAAGTTCACGGTGTATTCCTTCTCACAAAAACGGATGCCGAACCTGGGGGGTTCGGCTGTTCAGAACCGAATAATGATTCGATTAGGCGTGGAACGGATTTGCGAAAGCGAACAGCATGGCGATACCGACGCCGATCAGGAATGCCGCGTCGATCAGGCCAGCCAGCAGGAACATCTTGGTCTGCAGGGTGTTCATCAGTTCAGGCTGACGTGCCGAAGCTTCCAGGTATTTGCCGCCCATCAGAGCGATACCGATACAGGCACCGATTGCACCCAGGCCGATGATCAGACCGCAAGCCAGCGCAACGTAAGAATAGTCAGTCATTAGATTTACTCCAAAAGTATGTTAAAAAATTAAAAATTTACAACTTCTTTACTACCACTATCTTGTTCGTTCTTGCGATCGCGTCTGTCAGTGGCTCTCGTGGGCCTGACCGATGTAGACCAGCGTCAGCATCATGAAAATGAATGCCTGCAGGACAACGATCAGGATGTGGAAGATCGCCCAGACCGAACCCGCAATCACGTGACCGACGAAGCCGAACGCGGTTGCCATGGAGCCCAACAGGGCGATCAACAGGAACAACAGCTCGCCGGCATACATGTTGCCGAACAGTCGCATCGCGAGCGACACGGTACGGGCTGCATATTCGATGATGTTCAACAGCAGGTTGAACGGAGCCATGTAGATGCCGAACGGTGCAGCGAACAGCTCATGCACCCAGCCACCGACGCCTTTGACTTTCAGGTTGTAGTACAGGACCACGGCCAGCACGCCCAGCGCGATGCCCATGGTGCCGTTCAGGTCGGCGGTCGGGACGACGCGGTGGGTCGGGAACAGGTGCTCGACGCCGAGGACGCGGAACAGGGTCGAGAACAGGTCGACCGGCAGGAAGTCCAGCGAGTTCATCAGGGCGACCCAGACGAACACGGTCAGGGCCAGCGGTGCGATGAAGCTGCGGTCACCGTGGATAATGGATTTCGACTGGTCTTCGACCATCTCGACGATCATTTCGACGAAGGCCTGGAAACGGCCCGGCACACCCGCGGTCGCGTTGCGCGCGGCCAGCCACATGATCAGGCAGCCGACCACGCCGGCAAAGATCGACCAGAAAATGGTATCGATATTCCAGACGTGGAAATCGACGACGAAGCTCTGGTGACCTGCGGTCAGGTGGTGGAGGTGGTGCTGGATATATTCACTTGCGGTTGGCGCATGCTCCGCCGCGGTTTCTACCGTGTTCGTCATTGTTTATGCCCAAATAATAAAATGATGTAACTTTTTAGCGCCACGATGAACCCGCCCAGCAGGGCCAGCCAGTTCAGGCCGTGGTACAGCCGCGCCGTTGCGTACAGCAGCGCAAGCGTTAAAGCAATCTTTACAAATTCCCAGATGAAAAATGTGGCAGGGTTTGGACCGCCCATTTTTTGTGAACTGGCGAACAGGCGAAACGCCATGATGCCATTGGGCACGACACAACACATCCCGCCAAGTACCGCCGAAAACATCGCAGCCCACCCCCCAAGCAGTCCGGCGATCACGCCGGCCACAAGTGTTGCCAGGATTTGCAGGGAGACCAAGCGCAGCATTTTTCTGTTCTTTTCGCGCCAGCCGTAGTGGAACCGTGTAACGGTATGGTAATTACATGAATCAGCGGGATTATAAGGTGTTATCGGAGCCATAGTCAAACTCTTCGCTCCGCGCGCCCGCTTATATCGGGTGTAAAAACGACAAAATAAATTACCTGGAAACTGTTAAATTTCCTACGAAATGTTGTGTATTTGCGACTGTTGAGCCCGGTAAACCGATAGTTCCGGCCATGCATATACCGGCCGGCGCAGCCTGGTAGCGCGACCAGGGGCATGCTCACCGCCCTGCTCGATTTGCACCGCGGCAGTGAGGACGCTGTGCGCTGGGAGTGCGTGGCGCGTCGCCGTGGTGCATCCGTTGTGGATAAAAAAAATGCCGGGCGCGTGCCCGGCATCGGTGAAAACGTCGCGGCGTCAGGCGCGCAGGCGCGCAAGCACGGTGTCGAGGACGTCGAGGTCGGCGAAGTCGATGATCATCTGTCCCTTGCCCTTCGGCCCCATCTTGAACACGACGGGCGTCGCCAGGCGGTCCGACAGTTCTTCCTCGAGGCGCACGATGTCGCCCGATTTTTCCTTCTGGCGCGCCGCGACCGGCGGTGCGTTCTGCTCTTCCAGCGCGCGCGCGACCAGCTTTTCCGTCTCGCGCACGGACATGCGCCTGGCAATCACCTGGTTCGCCAGCGCGATCTGGCTGGCCGCGTCGACGGCCAGCAGCGCGCGTGCATGTCCCATGTCGATGTCGCCCGCCATCAGCATCGTCTGCACCGGTTGCGCCAGGTTCACGAGGCGCAGCAGGTTCGACACGGCGCTGCGCGAGCGGCCGACGGCGTGCGCCGCCTGCTCGTGGGTAAAACTGAATTCCGAGATCAGGCGCGCGATGCCCTGCGCTTCTTCCAGCGGGTTCAGGTCTTCGCGCTGGATGTTCTCGATCAGCGCCATCGCGGCGGCGTTCTGGTCGTCCACGTCGCGCACGAGGACGGGGATCTCGTCCAGTCCCGCCAGCTGGGCCGCGCGGAAGCGGCGTTCGCCGGCGATGATCTCGTAGCGCGCGCCGGACGGCGATACGTCGACGGGCCGCACGAGCACCGGCTGCATGATGCCCTGGGATTTGATCGACGCGGCCAGCTCGGCCAGCGAACCGTCGTCCATGCGCGTGCGCGGCTGGTATTTGCCGGCCTGGATCTGCCCGACCGGCAGCAGGGACGGCGCGCCGCTTGGCGCGGCCGGCGTCTCGGGAGCGTCTCCACCCAGCAGCGCGTCGAGACCGCGGCCGAGTCCTTTGAGTTTTTTGGTTGCCATGACGTTGATAAGTTCTGGTTACATAGTCTTGATGCGCTCGACCATCTCGGCACCGAAGGCGATGTAGGCCTGCGCGCCTTTCGAGGATGGATCGAACGTGACGCCCGGGATGCCGTACGACGGCGCTTCCGCCAGGCGCACGTTGCGCGGGATGATCGTCTTGAACACCTTGTCGCCGAAATGCTGCTCGAGCTGGGCCGACACCTGCTGCGACAGGGTCATGCGCGGATCGAACATCACACGCAGCAGGCCGATGATGCGCAGATCATGGTTCAGGTTCGCATGCACCTTCTTGATCGTGTTCACGAGATCGGACAGGCCTTCGAGCGCGTAATACTCGCACTGCATCGGGATGATGACGCCGTGCGCGGACACGAGGCCGTTCAGGGTCAGCATCGACAGCGCGGGCGGGCAGTCGATCAGGATGAAGTCGTAGTCGCCGTCGACCTTGGCCAGCGCTTCTTTCAGGCGGCGCTCGCGGTTTTCCAGTTCGACCATCTCCACTTCGGCACCGGCCAGTTCGCGGTTGGCGGGCAGGACGTCGAAGCGCCCTGCTTCGCTGCGCAGGCGCGCCGTGGCCACGTCGGCCTCGCCCAGCAGCACCTCATAGATGGACGAGGTCAGCCCCGCCTTGTTGATGCCCGCGCCCATGGTGGCATTGCCCTGCGGGTCGAGGTCGACCAGCAGCACGCGCTGGTTCAGCCTGGCGAGACCGGCGGACAGGTTCACGCTGGTGGTGGTCTTGCCGACCCCGCCCTTCTGGTTTGCTACGCAAAAAATTTTCGCCATGTATGCCTTTAACTGTCATACGGTTAATACCATTAAAACGGTTTATACGATTTATATGGTAATAACGGTATAAACTGTTTATACAGTTTATATTCTTGTGCCGGGACGGTAATGTTCGCGCGATTGTTTCACGTGGAACGTTCGATGAATACCAGGTGACGCTCGGCGCCCAGTCTCGGTACATCCAGCGGTTCCACCTTGTCGACCTTCCACTCTGCGGGTAACCGTTCCTGTTCGTCTTTCGGGGCCACCCCTTTCAGGGCGATATAGCGTCCGCCGTCTGCCAGCAGGTGCGAAGACCAGTTGACGAAATCCGACAGGTCGGCAAAAGCGCGTGAGGTGATGACGTCGAATTTGTCGCTCACCTGCAGTTGCTCCACGCGTGCCGTGTACACCGTGACGTTGGCCAGGCCCAGTTCCGCCTTCACCTGCGTAAGAAACGCCGTTTTTTTATGGACCGTGTCGATCATCGACACTTTCATGTCTGGCCGTACGATTGCCAGCACGATGCCCGGCAGACCGCCGCCGGAACCCACGTCCAGCACGTTATGCGCGGCCGCGAAGGCCGGCACGGCGGCCAGCGAATCCAGCAGATGGTGCGTGACCATCTGCATCGGGTCGCGCAGCGACGTCAGGTTATAGACGGCGTTCCACTTGAACATCAGGGCCAGGTAATTCATCAGCTTGTCCTGCTGGGCCGGACTCACGTCGAGACGCATCGCGGCAATGCCCTCGCCCAGCACGGCGGACAAGGCCGCTCGATCGAAATTCTTCATGCGGCCGATTCCTCGCTCGGGGCACTGGTAAAGCCTTTGGCGCCGCGTTTTTTCAGGTGCACGAGCAGCAACGAAATTGCCGCCGGCGTCACACCAGAAATGCGCGAGGCCTGCCCCAGCGTCTCCGGACGCTGTTTATCCAGCTTCTGACGCACTTCGATCGACAGCGCCGCGATCTCGAGATAGTTCAGGTTCTCGGGCAATTTCAGATTTTCATAATGA
Source organism: Massilia cellulosiltytica (assembly GCF_047325105.1). NCBI lineage: Bacteria > Pseudomonadati > Pseudomonadota > Betaproteobacteria > Burkholderiales > Oxalobacteraceae > Massilia > Massilia cellulosiltytica. The sequence goes on from NZ_CP168562.1 coordinate 6,879,895, forward strand.
TCGTGGCGTTCGACTTCGCGTGCCTGGCGGTCGATATAGCCCGAATACTTCAGCTGGATCTCGACCTGCTCCTTCACGGCCGGATCTGCCACGCCTGGGCCGCCCAGCGCCTGGCCATCGACGCCCTGCAGCGTGACCAGCTTGTCGTACTCGACACCCGGGCGGCGCAACAGGTCCGCCAGGTTGTATTCGCGCTCGATCGCTTGGCCGATCACGCGTTCGGACTCGGCCGCGGCAAGGATGCGCGGATTCACCCAGGTCGCGCGCAGGCGTTCCAGTTCGCGTGCGACGGCTTCGCGTTTGCGCTCGAACGCTTCCCACTGCGCATCGCCGACGACGCCCAGTTTGCGGCCGATCTCCGTCAGGCGCATGTCCGCGTTGTCTTCGCGCAGCGACAGACGGTATTCCGCGCGGCTCGTGAACATGCGGTAAGGCTCCGCGACGCCCTGCGTCGTGAGGTCGTCGACGAGCACGCCGAGATAGGCTTCCGAACGCGACGGCGTCCAAGCATCACGGCCTTGCGTCTGCAGCGCCGCATTGATACCGGCCAGCATCCCCTGGGCGGCCGCTTCTTCGTAGCCGGTGGTGCCGTTGATCTGGCCGGCGAAGAACAGGCCCTGGACGGCCTTCGTCTCCAGCGACGCCTTCAGGCCGCGCGGGTCGAAATAATCGTATTCGATCGCATAGCCGGGACGCAGGATGAACGCGTTTTCCAGGCCGCGCATCGAACGCACCAGGGCCAGCTGCACGTCGAACGGGAGGCTCGTCGAGATACCGTTCGGGTAGAACTCGTTCGTGGTGAGACCTTCCGGCTCGAGGAAGATCTGGTGCGATTCCTTGGCCGCGAAGCGGTGGATCTTGTCTTCGATCGACGGGCAATAGCGCGGGCCGACGCCCTCGATCACGCCCGTGTACATCGGGCTGCGGTCGAGACCGTTACGGATGATGTCGTGCGTCTGCGCATTCGTGTGCGTGACCCAGCACGGCAGTTGCTTGGGGTGCATCGCGGCATTCCCCATATACGAAAACACGGGGACCGGATCGAGGTCGCCCGGCTGTTCCGTCATCACGGAGAAGTCGATGCTGCGACCATCGATGCGCGGCGGCGTGCCCGTTTTCAGGCGGCCCTGCGGCAGCTTCAATTCCTTCAGGCGCGACGACAGCGACACGGCAGGCGGATCGCCCGCACGGCCGGCCGAGTAATTCTGCAAACCGACGTGGATCTTACCGTCGAGGAAAGTACCCGCCGTCAGCACGACGGCGCGCGCACGGAAGCGCAAGCCGATCTGCGTGACGGCGCCGACGACGCGGTCGCCTTCGACCATCAGGTCGTCGACGGCCTGCTGGAACAGCCACAAATTCGGCTGGTTTTCCAGGCGCGAGCGGATCGCCTGCTTGTACAGCATGCGGTCGGCCTGGGCACGCGTGGCACGCACTGCCGGGCCCTTCGAGGAGTTCAGGATACGGAACTGGATACCGGCTTCGTCGGTGGCGATGGCCATCGCGCCGCCCATGGCGTCCACTTCCTTGACGAGGTGGCCCTTGCCGATGCCGCCGATGGACGGGTTGCAAGACATCGCGCCCAGGGTTTCGATGTTATGAGTGAGCAACAGGGTCTTCTGGCCCATGCGCGCAGACGCGAGCGCCGCTTCGGTGCCGGCATGGCCGCCGCCAACGACGATCACGTCGAATTCAGTCGGAAATAGCATGATGGAGTGTGTTGCGAGGAGGATTAAGAAGGGATTATAGATTCTTTTTTCCATGCGGCTTCGGCTCGGCCGCGAAAACGACGATTTGTTTCACGTGAAACAATGCTGTGTTAGGCTTTTCGCCACACTCTCACTCGACCTTGTCGCCATGCCGAAACGCCGTCCTCTCACCTGTCTCCTGCTCGCCGCCAGCGCCACCGTCAGCGCGTATCCACGCTCGGATCTGCCGTCGACCACGTTCAGCCACAAGGACTGGGAACTTGTCTGTGACAACACGAGAACCTGTCGCGCAGCCGGTTACAACAAAGAAGACGACGGTCCGAACGCCACCATCCTGTTGACGCGTGCTGCCGGACCCCACCAGCCGGTCAAGGTCGAGCTGCAGCTGGCGGAAGATGAACGCCATCCGGCCCCCGACCAGCTTGCGATGAGCATCGACGGCCGCGCCGTCGGCATCGTCCGCATCGAACCGACATCGTCCACGCTCACGCTGAGCGATGCGCAAATGCGTGCACTACTGCCGGCCCTGCTAAAGGACGGGCGCATCGCCTGGACCGGCCAGGGCACGACATGGACTATCTCGACGGCGGGCGCGAATGCCGTGCTCCTCAAGATGGACGAATTCCAGGGCCGGCTCGATACGCTTGGCGCGCTGGTGCGGAAGGGCAGCAAACCGGAATCAAGTGTCCTGCCACCATCGCGCGCGCCAGAGATCGAGGCGGCGCCGGTCAGCCAGGACAAGAACCCCATCAAGCTTACCCCGGCGCAGACCCGCGAGATCAAGACCGCATTGCGCAAGACCGTGAAGGATGGCGATTGCGAACTGCTGGACTCTGCGTCCGAAACGGCGGGCCAGCTCGAGGTGCGTCCGCTCACGAAGGACAAACTGCTCGCGTCGCACGCCTGCTGGATCGCGGCGTACAACACGGGCGACGGCTACTGGGTCGTCAATAAGAAGCCGCCCTACTCAGCTGTCCTCGTCACCACGTCCGCCACGGATTACGATGACGGCGTCATTACCTCGTTCCAGAAAGGACGGGGCATTGCCGACTGCGTAGCAACCGCGGCCTGGACATGGGACGGCCGCACGTTTGCCCAGACCTCCGACAAAACATCCGGCATGTGCCGCCAGTTCACGCCCGGCGGCGCATGGGACTTACCGACGCTCGTGACAAACGTCCGAAAGTCGCGTTGACTGTTCCACGTGAAACAATTACCAGCCCAGCCGCTTGAACGTGTCGAACGCTGTCTTTACGATCAGCAGCCCGACGACGACGAGGAACAGCTTGCGCACGAAGCCGCTGCCATGCTTCAGCGCGAGCCGAGTCCCGACCAGTGAGCCTGCGATCTGGCACACGGCCATCAGCAGGCCAAGCTGCCACAGCAAATGGCCGCTGTAGCCGAACCAGATCAGCGCCGAGATATTGCAGGCGACGTTGACGATCTTCGCCGCCGCCGACGCGCTGAGGAAGTCGAACCCGAAGAAGCGGACGAACAGGAAGATCAGGAAGCTGCCGGTGCCGGGACCAAAGAAGCCGTCATAGAAACCGATGGCGGCGCCGATACCCATCGCCAGCAGCCGCTCCTTCATGCCGCTGTGGGCCGGCGCATGCACGGCGCCCAGGTCTTTCTTCTTGTACGTGTACACGGCCACCGCCACGAGGATCAGCGGTAGCAGACTCCTGACGAAATGGCCCGGCACGCGGGTCACCGTCCACGCACCGATGAACGACAGCGCGAATGCGGCGAGGGCCGCCGGCGCCGCCGTGCTCCAGGCGACCGTCACGCGCCGCGAGTATTTGACGGCCGCGACCGCCGTGCCAAACATCGCGGCCAGCTTGTTCGTACCCAGTAGCGTCGCCGGGACCTCACGAGGGAACATGGCGAACATCGCCGGGATCTGGATCAATCCTCCCCCACCGACCACAGCATCCACGAGACCGGCAACGAAGGCCGCGACGGCCAGCAGGGCAAAATCGAACATATTGAATCACGCGTAAAAGCGCTATTGTAGTCCGACACCCTTGTTGCGGCGCAACAAACTCAGACGGCCGCCGCCCGCCCCTCTTCCAGGAATTGCAGCAGCAGGCGGTTGACCTCGCCGGCTGCCGTCAATTGCAGCCAGTGATCCGCGCCGCGGATGCGCTCGAAACGAAATTCGCCGTCGACGTAGTGGGCAGAGTCGCGCATCTGCTTTTCGCCCAGGGCCGGGTCACGGTCGCTCCACAAGCCCATCACGGGCACCTTGACCTGGCGGTGTCCGCGCGGCAGGGCGAGACTCAGGTTGGCGCGGTAATAGTTCAGGGCGGCCGTCAGGCGGCCCGGCGGGGACAGGTCGCGCTTCCAGTGGTCGGCCTGGCCGGGCTCGTCCGTGAACTGGCGCATGATGAACCAGTCGGCGGCGCGCAGCGTATGCTCGGCGATGCCCGGCATGATGAAGCCGAGGATATAAGTCATGCGCAAGCGCTGCAGGATGCCGGCGCGGGCGATGGCGTACGGATGGCCGGTGGACATCGCCACGTAGCGGTGCACGCGCTCCGGTGCCAGCGCAGCGATCTGCCAGCCGATGATGCCGCCCCAGTCGTGGCCGACGAGGAAGACTTTATCGATGTGCAGGGCGTCGAGCAGGCCCAGCACGTCGCCGCGCAACTTGTCCATCGTGTAGTCGAAGACGCCGCCCGGCGCGTCGCTGCGGCCGTAGCCGCGCAGGTCGGGCGCCAGCACGCGGAAGCCCGCGGCGGCCAGGACGGGAACCTGCTTGCGCCAGACGAGGTGCGTGTCGGGAAAACCGTGCAAGAGCAACACGGCCGGTCCCTGCCCCGTCGTCGTCGTGTGGATGCGGATGCCGTTCACGTCCAGCATGAGGGATTCGTCGATCACGTGCGTCTCCTTGAAACCGGAGCGTGGAGCACCGCCGCGATCTCGCCGACGATACCCCGGCGGAACAACAACACGCAGGCAACAAAGATGAGGCCGGTGACGATGCCCACCGATTCTCCGAGTGATGCGAACCATTCTACATGCGTCTTCTCGGCCAGGAAGTTCCCCAGGTCGCCCAGCTTATTTTCCAGCGCGACGATGAGGAAGGCGCCGAGGATCGGGCCCGCGAGGGTGCCCATGCCGCCGACCAGGGTCATCAGGATGACGAGGCCGGACATCGTCCAGTGCACGTCCGTCAGCGTCTCGAAGCCGAGCACGACTGTCTTGGTCGCGCCCGCCAGGCCGGCCAGCGCGGCCGACAGCACGAAGGCGACGAGCTTGTAGCGATCGACGTCGTAACCCAGAGAAATGGCGCGCGCCTCGTTTTCCTTGATCGCCTTCAGGACTTGCCCGAACGGCGAATGCACCGTGCGCACGATCAGGGCAAAGCCGGCCACGCAGATCGCCAGCACGACGTAGTACAAGGTCAGGTCGTTGCCCAGGTCGATGCTGCCCAGCAGCCGGCCGCGCGGGACGCCCTGCAGCCCGTCCTCGCCATGCGTGAACGGCGCGCGCAGCGCGGCGAAATACACCATCTGCGCGAGCGCCAGGGTGATCATCGAAAAATAGATGCCCTGGCGCCGGATGGCCAACAGCCCCATGACGAAACCCAGCGCCGCGGCCGCCAGCACGCCCAGCACGAGCGCCACCTCGAACGGCAAGCTGAGCACCGCCAGCGCGTGGCCCGTGACATAGCCGGCGCCGCCGAAGAACGCCGCATGGCCAAACGACAGTAACCCCGTGTAGCCGATCAGGAGGTTGAAGGCGCAGGCGAACAGCCCGAAGCACAGCAGCTTCATCAGGAAGATCGGGTAGCCCACGAACGGGGCCGCCAGCGCCACCAGCAGTGCAAGGCCGTAGCCGAGTGTTCTGTTCATGGTCATCGCCTCATTTTTCTTTACCGAACAGGCCGGCGGGACGCAGCAGCAGCACGATCACCATCACGACGAACACGACCACTTCCGACGCTTCCGGATAAAACACGCGCGTCAGCCCCTCGATGACGCCCAGCGCCAGGCCGGTGACGATGGAACCGAGGATCGACCCCATGCCGCCGATCACGACGACGGCGAACACGACGATGATCAGATTGGACCCCATCAGCGGCGTGACGTTGATGACGGGCGCCGCCAGCACGCCGGCAAAGCCCGCCAGCGCGACGCCGAAGCCGTAGGTCAATGTCACCATCAACGGGACGTTGACGCCGAACGCTTCGACCAGTTTCGGGTTCTCCGTGCCCGCGCGCAGGTAGGCGCCCAACCGCGTTTTTTCGATCGTGAACCAGGTCGCCAGGCACACGACGAGGGAGGCGAACACGACCCACGCGCGATAATTCGGCAGGATCATGAAGCCGAGATCGGTGGCGCCGGACAGCGCTTCCGGCACGTCGAGCGTCTGGCCGGACACGCCGAAGAACGAACGGAACACGCCTTCCAGCAGCAAGGTGATGCCGAAGGTCAGCAGCAGGCCGTACAGGTGATCGAACTTGTAGAGCCAGCGCAGCATCGTCTTTTCGAAAAGGATGCCGAACGCGCCGACGATGAGTGGCGCCAGCACGAGCATCGCCCAGTAGTTCAGCCCGAACGACGTGACGCCGATGTACGCGGCGAACGCGCCCATCATGTACAGCGCGCCGTGCGAGAAATTGATCACGTTGAGCAGGCCGAAGATGACGGCCAGGCCCAGCGACAGCATCGCGTAGAACGAACCGTTCACCAGGCCCAGCAGCAGCTGGCTCATCATCGCCTGCAGGGGGACGCCGAAAATTTCCATATGACGTGCTTACGCCAGGTTCACTTCCACGCCGCGCACTTGGTCTCGGCCTTGGTCGTGTACGCCTGGGCGCCCGGGATCGTGGCCACGACCTTGTAGTAATCCCATGGCGCCTTCGACTCGGCCGGCTTTTTCACCTGCATCAGGTACATGTCGTGCACCATGCGGCCGTCCGGACGGATCTCGCCATTCTTCGTGAACATGTCGTTGATCTTGGTCTTTTTCAGCTGGGCCATGACCTTGTCACCATCGTCGGTGCCGATCGCCTTGACGGCGTTCAGGTAGTTCATCGCAGCGGAATAATCGGCCGCCTGCAGCGACGACGGCTCCTTCTTCATCTTCGCGAAGTATTTTTTCGCCCACGCACGGCTGTCGTTGTTCATGTCCCAGTACCACGCGTCCGTCAGGTAGAGCCCCTGCGTCGTCTGCAGCCCGAGCGTGTGGATATCGTTGATGAACACGAGCAGGCCCGCGATCTTCATCTTGCTCGTCAGGCCGAATTCCTTCGCCGCCTTGACCGAGTTGATGAAGTCGCCGCCGGCATTCGCGAGCCCCAGCACCTGCGCTTTCGACGACTGCGCCTGCAGCAGGAACGACGAAAAGTCGGACGCGCCCAACGGATGCTTCACACTGCCCAGCACGGTGCCGCCATTCGCCTTGACGACGTCGGTCGTGTCCTTTTCCAGCGACTGGCCGAACGCGTAGTCGGCCGTGAGGAAATACCAGCTCTTGCCGCCCTGCTTCACGATCGTTGCGCCCGTGCCGCGGGCGAGCGCGACCGTGTCGTACGCGTAGTGCACGGTGTACGGCGAGCACTGTTCGTTGGTCAGTTGCGCACTGCCGGAACCGATGGCGATAAAGACTTTTTTCTTTTCTGCCGCGACCTTGGCCATGGCCAGGGCGGCGCCGGAGTTGGTGCCGCCGATCAGCATGTCGACGCCCTGCTGGTCGAACCATTCACGCGCCTTGCTGGCGGCGATGTCCGGCTTGTTCTGGTGGTCGGCGACGATGAACTGGATTTTTTTACCGTTGATGGCGCCGCCAGCATCCGCGATCGCCATGCGCACGGCTTCGGCGCCGCCATTGCCGTCGATGTCCGAATACACGCCCGATAAATCCGTGATCATGCCGATTTTGATGGTGTCGCCCGAGATCTGGGCCAGTGCCGGCATGGACAAACCGGCCGCGAAGGTGGCGGCGGCAAAGGCAATCGCTGTTTTCATGTGGTCTCCGTTGTCGATGATCAAACGCCCAGCAGCTCGGTCAATGCCGGCATGCTGGTCTGCAGCTCCGCGGCCGCGATCGTCGTGACGATGCGGCCGTGTTCCATGACGTAAAACCGGTCCGCCAGCGGCGCCGCGAACCGGAAATTCTGTTCCACCATGACGATCGTGTAACCCTTCGCCTTGAGGGTCGTGATCATCTTCGCCAGCGCCTGCACGATCACGGGGGCCAGCCCTTCCGAGATCTCGTCCAGCAGCAGCAGGCGCGCGCCCGTGCGCAGGATGCGTGCGACGGCCAGCATCTGCTGCTCGCCGCCGGACAGCCGCGTGCCCTGGCTGTGGCGCCGTTCGACCAGGTTCGGGAACATTTCGTAGATCTCGGCGACGCTCATGCCAGGCTCGCGGCCGGCCAGCTGCGGCGGCAACATCAGGTTTTCCTCGGCCGACAGCGATGCGAAAATGCCGCGCTCTTCCGGGCAATAGCCGATGCCGAGGTGGGCGATGCGGTGCGTGGCCAGGTGGATCGCCTCGACGCCGTTGACCTTGATCGCCCCACTGCGCGCGCCCGTCAGGCCCATGATGGCGCGCAAGGTGGTCGTACGGCCCGCGCCGTTGCGGCCCAGCAGGGTGACGACTTCGCCCGGCTGCACGGTCAGGCTGACGCCGTGCAGGATGTGCGATTCGCCATACCAGGCTTGCAGGTTCTCGATCTCCAGTGCCGGCGTCATCCGTGTGCTCCCGCCAGGTTGTTGTCGGCGCTCCCCATGTACGCTTCGATGACTTGCGGATTGCGCGACACGTCCGCGTAACTGCCTTCCGCCAGCACGGCGCCCCGTTGCAGCACGGAGATGCGGTCGCAGATGCCGGAGACGACGTTCATGTTGTGTTCCACCATCAGGATCGTGCGGCCGCTCGCCACTTTCTTGATCAGCGCCGTCACCCGGTGCACGTCTTCGTGGCCCATGCCTTGCGTCGGCTCGTCCAGCAGCATGAGTTCCGGCTCCATGCCGAGCGTCGTCGCGATCTCGAGCGCGCGCTTGCGGCCGTACGGCAGGTCGGCCGTGATGGTGTCGGCAAACTGTTCCAGGTCGACTTCGGCCAGCAAGGCCATGGCGCGGTCGTCGAGCTTATTCAGGGTCTTTTCGCTGCGCCAGAAGTGAAAACTGGTGCCGAGAGAGCGCTGCAGGCCGATGCGCACATTTTCCAGCACGGTGAGATGAGGAAACACGGCCGAGATCTGGAACGAGCGGATGATGCCCATGCGCGCGATCTGCGCCGGTTTGAGCGAGGTGATGTCGGTGCCGTTGAACAGGATGCGGCCGGCGGACGGAGAAAGAAATTTCGTCAGCAGGTTGAAGCACGTCGTCTTGCCGGCGCCATTGGGGCCGATGAGCGCGTGGATATGGCCGCGCTGCACCTGCAGACTCACCTGGTTGACAGCCGTAAAACCCTTGAATTCCTTCGTCAGATCACGTGTTTCCAGAATGACGTCCGGCATTGCGTCTCCCCGCTTTCGTCCATTCAAGCTTTACAAATCATACACACTTTTGGAACTCGTCAAGATACAGCACGCGGCAGGCGGATCGCCCTGCGCTACATCATGACGGCGCGCAAACCCGTTGTGCAAAAACGCACTATGTCCACGTGCGGTCGAGCAGGGCCGCCGTCTTTTCGGCAATCATCAGGGTCGGAGAATTCGTATTGCCGGACGTAATCGTCGGCATGATCGATGCGTCGACGACGCGTAACCCTTTGACGCCTTTGACCCGCAGTTCACCGTCGACGACGGCGAGCGGATCGTCCATTTTTCCCATGCGGCAGGTGCCGACGGGGTGGAAAATCGTCGTGCCGATGAGGCTGGCTGCTTCCGCCAGTTCTTCCTCCGTGCGGTAGTGCGGCCCCGGCTTGAATTCTTCCGGGCGGTATTGCGCCAGCGCGGGCGCCGCGACGATGCGCCGGGTCAGCGCCAGTGCGTCGGCCGCCACCTTGCGGTCTTCCGGCGTGCTGAGATAGTTCGGCGATATTTTCGGCGGCGCGTAACTATCGTTCGCCGCCAGCCGGACGTGCCCCCGCGCCGTCGGCCGCAGGTTGCACACGCTGGCAGTAAAAGCCGGAAAACCGTGCAGCGGATCGCCAAATTTTTCCAGGGACAGCGGCTGCACGTGGTATTCGAGGTTCGGCGTCGCCTGGCCGGGATCGGACCGTGCGAACGCACCCAGCTGCGACGGCGCCATCGACATCGGCCCGCTCTGGAACAGCAGATATTGCACGCCGATTTTCATCTTGCCGTACCACGACGCGGCGCTCGTATTGAGCGAACGGGCGCCTGTGATGCGGTAGACCATGCGCAGCTGCAAATGATCCTGCAAATTTTCGCCGACGCCGGGCGCATCGACGACGGGGGTGATCCCATGCCGATGCAGCAAAGCGGCGGGCCCGATGCCGGACAATTGCAGGATGTGCGGCGAGCCGATGGCACCGGCGGCCAGCAGGGTTTCGCGCCGCGCCGTCGCCGTGAATGCCCGGCCGCTGCCCGTGAATTGCACACCGCGGCAGACAGCGCCCTGCTCCGTCTGCGCGATCAACAGCTTTTCGACATGACAACCCGTCATGATCGTCAGGTTCGGCCGCGTGGAAGCTGGCCGGAGAAACGCTTTCGCCGTGTTCAGCCGGATGCCGCGCCGCTGGTTGACTTCGAAATAGGCACAGCCTGCGTTGTCGCCGCCGTTGAAATCGTCGACTTTCGGGATGCCCGTCTGGTGGGCCGCTTCGCGGAATGCGTCGAGGATCTCCCAGGACAGCCGCTGGCGCTCCACTCGCCATTCGCCACCGCTGCCGTGGATGGCGCTGGCGCCGCCATGATGGTCTTCGCTTGCCTTGAAAATGGGCAGGACCTGATCCCAGCGCCAGGAGGCGTCGCCCGTGATGGCGGCCCAGCGGTCATAGTCCTCGGCCTGGCCGCGCATGTAGATCATGCCGTTGATCGACGAACTGCCGCCCAGGACTTTACCGCGCGGATAGATCAGCGCTCGCCCCGCGAGACCGGGATCTGCTTCCGTTTTATACAGCCAGTCCGTGCGCGGATTGCCGATGCAGTACAGATAGCCGACGGGGATGTGGATCCACAGGTAATCGTCCTTGCCGCCGGCCTCGATCAGCAACACCTGCACGTCGGGCCTGCGTGTCAGGCGATTGGCCAGTACGCAACCGGCGGTACCGGCCCCGACAATGATGACATCGAATTCCCCTGCGGACTCCATGGACCCTCGCATCGTGATTCGGTTGAGCAAGCTTACCAGATGATCAAGCTCAACAAGGGGTCCATGGGCTGTGGATAAGCGTATGAATATCCACAGGTACGAAATGTGAGGAAGATCGGTTTTTCGCACAGTCCGAATTTTTATCCAATTTTGCCACAAGGCACATACAAGACCAGCCCACCGGCTTATGCGAACCGTAAACGTTTGATGTTGTGGAAAAAACCCGGCTTATCCACAGAAGAGTGGCACCGTTAACTATTACCATTATTCTGTATACAAGCTTTTGGTTGTAAACCTGACGAGCCGCCTTGAAAGCTACGGCCCTGTCGAAAAAAATTTTTCGTCGTCGATCCCGACATCGTTCTGCTCAACAAAAAAAAAAGACCGACTCCGGATGCGTCCATCACCACAACACCTGCCCGACGTCGACCAGGCCAGCTGCCGACGGCCCCCAAGCTCCCTGTTTCCGGGCCTTTTGTGGATAAGCTGCTGAATATCCACAGGATCGAATGTGCGGAACTGCCACGAAAGTCGATCTCGAATTTTTTTTCCAGTTTTGGTCCTCGACAGAAACAAGGTTTGTTCGACCGCTTTCGACACACGTAAACCCTTGAGCTTGTGGAAAAAATCCCGTTTATCCACAGTTCAGCCGGCGTTTACTATCATTACTATCCTTTCTTTCTATCCAAGTTAACTAAAGAAGGACAACTCGCCCGGCAGCGATCGACGGCGAAGCAGGCACGACGCGAACGCTCTTCTGTCTGCAAAAAAAAAGAAACTGAACGCCATCACATCCAAAAAAGCTAGCGCAACCACTGCTCGACTGCCGTCTGTCTACAGAAAGAACGTCATGCCGACGTCGCAACCGAAGCCGATGCAACCACTGCTCGACTGCCGTTTGTCTACAGGAAGAACGTGATGCCCAGGTCGCATCCGGAACAGCGTTCGCAACCCGCGAACGTCCTGGCGGCAGACAAAAATCGGCTCGACTGTGGAAAAAGCCCTGCATATCCACAGGAGCAGATGTGCAGAACAACCGTTTTTTCTGCTCGCCCGGTTTTTGTCCAACATCGGTTCAGCATCGATACAATGCTTGTCCAGCCGCTCCGCAAGCACGTAAACCGTTGACGCTGTAGACAAATTCCGTCTTATCCACAGCTAGGAACGCGTTTACTATCACTACCATTTTTTATATATATCTTTGTTTTATTAATACAAAAACAGCGGGAACAGCGTGAACAAGCCGCCAAAACCGTTCGTCAACCCATCCAAAACAGGCTGAAAACATGCGATTAGGGATCATCAGCGCGCTGCACGAAGAACAGCAGGGGCTCGTGGAGGCCATGGAAGGGCCCTACAAGCTCACGCACGGCATGCGCGAGTACTTTGTCGGACGACTGTGGGAAATCGACGCTGTGTGTGTTTTATCGCGTATAGGCAAGGTTGCAGCGGCATTGACGACCGCAACGCTTGTGGAGAAGTTCGGTGTTACCCACATCCTCTTTACGGGCGTGGCTGGTGCTGGAGACGCTTCGATCCGTGTCGGCGACATCGTCGTGGCCGAATCGCTCGTCCAGCACGACATGGATGCGAGTCCTTTGTTCCCCCGCTACGAAGTGCCGCTGACGGGTTTGACGCACTTCCTGTCCGACCACCACATGGCGTTGCAGCTGGCGGATGCGGCGCACCGCTTCCTGGAAGACGACTTCGCGCTTGCCGTCGACCCCGCGGAAAGGGCCGTATTCGCGCTCAGCGGGCCGCGGCTGCATCGAGGCCTGATCGCCAGCGCCGACCAGTTCGTGAGCGACAAGGGCCGTCTGGACGCGTTGAATGGGGCATTGCCGGGTCTGCTGGCGGTGGAGATGGAAGGCGCCGCGGTCGCGCAAGCCTGTTTCGAGTTGGGCATCCCGTTCGGCGTGATCCGGACGATTTCCGACAACGCCGACGAACACGCGGCGACGGATTTGATGCGTTTCGTGAAATCCGTCGCCGCGCGGTATGCCTTTCACATCGTCAGGCAGTTCTGCCTGGGGTGGCAAAAAGCGGGCGTCACTCAGGCCAGCAGGGTATCTGCCGGCACGTAGTCGTAGCCGAGATCCTTCGCGACGGCCGCGTACGTGACTTTGCCTTCGCAGACGTTCAGGCCATTCTTGAGGTGGACGTCATCGCGCAGCGCCTGCCGCCAGCCCTTGTTCGCCAGCGCCACGGCGTGGGCTATCGTCGCGTTGTTCAGCGCAAATGTCGACGTGCGGGCCACCGCACCCGGCATGTTCGCCACGCAATAGTGAACGACGCCGTCCACGACAAAGGTCGGATCGGCGTGCGTGGTCGGATGCGACGTCTCGAAACAGCCGCCCTGGTCGATCGCCACGTCGACGATGACGGCCCCTTTTTTCATTTTTGACACCATATCGCGCGTGACGAGCTTCGGCGCCGCGGCACCGGGCACGAGCACGCCGCCGATGACGAGGTCGGCAGACAACACCGCTTCCTCGATCGCGTGCGCGTTCGAATACAGGGTCGAGATCCGGTTGCCGTAGACGAGGTCCAGCTGGCGCAGACGGTCGACGTTCTTGTCGAGCACGGTGACGCGCGCACCGATGCCGACGGCCATCTGCAACGCATTCGTGCCGACGACGCCGGCGCCGATGATCACGATGTGGCCGGCCGCCACACCCGGCACGCCGCCCAGCAGGATGCCGGCGCCGCCCTTCGATTTTTCCAGGTGGCTGGCGCCGGCCTGGATCGACATCCGCCCCGCCACCTCGCTCATCGGCGCCAGCAGCGGCAAACCGCCGCCCGGGCCCGTGATGGTTTCGTACGCGATGCACACGGCACCGGACTTCACCAGGGCCGCCGTCTGCTCCGGATCCGGCGCCAGGTGCAGATACGTGTACAGGATCTGTCCCGGACGCAGCATCGCGCATTCCTGCGGCTGCGGTTCCTTCACTTTTACGACCATGTCGGCCTGCGCGAAGATCTCTTGCGCCGAGGCGACGAGCGTGGCGCCGGCGGCTGTGTACTGCTCGTCCGTCAACCCGATGCCGGCACCGGCGCCGGTCTGCACGATGACCCGATGGCCGCGCGCGACCAGTTCATGCACGCTGGGGGGCGTCAGGCCCACCCGGAATTCATTGTTTTTGATTTCTTTTGGTACGCCTATCAACATGTCTGCCTCCAGGTTAAACCTACAAAAAACATCTCCAAAAACAAAACGCCGCGGCGCAGGTCAAGAACCTGCTACCGCGGCGTCGCAGCCATCAGGACCCGGATTACAGACCGAGCGTCATCAGGCTTGCGTTACCTCCTGCCGCGGTCGTGTTGACGCACAAGGCGCGTTCCGCCACCAGGCGCCACAACGCCACCGGTTCGCCCAAGCGGGTGTCGACGATGCCGACGATCGCGCCCGGACGGGCCGCCAGCCGCGCCTGCAGATCCCCGGCGAGACCCTGCTCGACGAGGGCCATGGCGAAGTCGCTGCCATCCAGTTCCTGCGCGGTAATGAAACGCACGTGTTCCTTGACCGCGATCGGCAACGCTGGCAGCGTTTCCGCCAGCACGAGCGCGCGGTTGCCCGTCGCGAACGCGGCCGCGAGCTGGTTCAGCAGGCTCGCCGTGCCGTTCGGCGCACACAGGACGGTACCGCGCGGAACGAAATCGAGCTGGTTGCGCTCGCCCGTCGGGCCCGGCAAGTCGATGCGCACGCCGTCCAGGGTCGTTTCCATGTAACCGTGCGTCAGGTTCGCGATGTCGCCATGGCCGTTCGCGCACGCCCAGGCAAGCAGGCCGTCCAGCGCGTTATTGCTGCGGCGTGCGTGACGCAGCAGCGGTGCCGCATCCTTTTGCAGGCGCTTCAGGTACAGAGGACCGCCGGCCTTCGGGCCGGTCCCGGATTTGCCTTCGCCGCCGAACGGCTGCACGCCAACGACGGCGCCCACGATGTTGCGGTTCACGTAGATGTTGCCGACGTGGGCACGCGTCGTGATGAATTCGATCGTCTCGTCGATGCGCGAATGCACGCCCAACGTGAGGCCGTAGCCGGTGGCGTTGATCGTGTCGACGACCTTGCCCAGCTCGGAACGGCGCCAGCGCACGATGTGCAGCACGGGGCCGAAGACTTCGCGGTTCAGTTCGCTCATCGAGCCGATCTCGAGCACGGTCGGCGGCACGAACGTCCCCTGCGACAGCAACACGTCCGGCAAGACCAGCGAGAAATGCTGCTTCGCCGTCGCCTTCATGCGTTCGATGTGGCCGAGCAGGTTTTGCTGGGCTTCCTTGTCGATGACGGGGCCGATGTCGGTGGATAAACGGTCTGGCACGCCCACGCGCAATTCCTGCATGGCGCCCTTGAGCATCTTGATTGTCTTGTCCGCGATATCTTCCTGCAAAAACAGTACCCGAAGGGCGGAGCAGCGCTGGCCGGCGCTGTCGAATGCGGAACTGAGCACATCCTGCACGACCTGCTCCGGCAATGCGGAGGAATCGACGACCAGCGCGTTCTGGCCGCCCGTCTCGGCGATCAGCGGAATGTCGGCGCCTTCCTGCGCGGCACGGGCTGCCAGCGTCCGATTGATCAATTGCGCAACTTCCGTCGAGCCCGTAAAAATGACACCTTTGACACGTGCATCGGCGGTCAATGCGGCGCCGACAGTCTCGCCGCGGCCCGGCAGCAGTTGCAGCGCGCCTGCCGGGACGCCCGCTTCGTGGAACAATTGCACGGCGCGGTGGGCGATCAGCGGCGTCTGCTCGGCCGGCTTGGCCAGCACGACGTTGCCGGCGGCCAGCGCGGCCGCGACCTGGCCCGTGAAGATTGCGAGCGGGAAGTTCCAGGGGCTGATGCACGTCACCGGGCCCAGCGCGCGCGCTTCCGGTGCATTGCGGATCTCGGCCGCGTAGTAGCGCAGGAAATCGACGGCTTCGCGCACTTCCGCGATCGCGTTCGGCAGAGACTTGCCCGCTTCGCGCACGGCCAGGGCCATCAGTTCGCCGCGGTATTGCTCGAACAGATCGCCGACGCGGGCGATGATATCGGCGCGTGCCGCATTGCCGACGCCTTCCCAGCCCGGTGCGGCGTGTACGGCGGCCTGCAGTGCGGTATCGACGTCGGCGGTGGTCGCTTCCGTCACCTGGCCGACGATGTCCGCCGACTGCGCGGGATTCACGATGTTCAGCTTACCGGCCGCTGCGATGGGACCGTCGACGAGCGGTGCGGCCACGTAATGGCGCGGCGTACCGAGATCGGCGGCCAGTTCGGCCAGCACATGTTCATTGGCGAGATCGAGGCCGGCGGAGTTGCGGCGGCCGTCCGGGAACAGGGTCAACGGCAGCGGAATGCGCGGGTGCGGCAGGCAGTGCGCGGCGCGCGCGGCTTCGAACGGATCGGTCAGCAGGGTGTCGATGGGCACGCTTTCGTCGACGATCTGGTTCACAAACGACGAATTCGCGCCGTTTTCCAGAAGGCGGCGCACGAGGTAGGCGAGCAGCGTTTCGTGCGAACCGACCGGCGCGTAGATCCGGCAGGCCTTGCCGAGATTCTCCTTGCCGACGACCTGGTCGTACAGGGTTTCTCCCATGCCGTGCAGGCACTGGAATTCGTAATTGGTGACGTTGTCGGCCTTCGCCCACGTGTAGATCACGGACAGCGAATGTGCATTGTGCGTGGCGAACTGGGCGTAGATCACGTCCGTCGCGGCGAGCAGCTTGCGCGCGCACGCGAGATAAGACACGTCCGTGTAGATCTTGCGCGTGTACACCGGATAGCCCGGCAGACCGTCGACCTGGGCGCGCTTGATTTCTGCATCCCAGTACGCGCCCTTGACGAGGCGGACCATGAATTTGCGTCCGCTGCGGCGGGCCAGGTCCACGACGAAATCGATCACGAACGGGCAGCGCTTCTGGTACGCCTGCACGACCAGGCCAATGCCTTCGAAGCCGGCCAAAGATGGATCGAAAGCAAGAGCTTCCAGCATGTCCAGCGAGATTTCCAGGCGGTCCGCTTCCTCGGCGTCGATATTGATGCCGATGTTGTATTCCTTAGCGAGCAGCACGAGGTTGCGCACGCGCGGCAGCAGTTCTCCCATCACGCGGGCGTACTGTGCGCGGCTGTAGCGCGGATGCAGGGCCGACAGCTTGATCGAGATACCCGGACCGTCCTTGATGCCGCGGCCATTGGAGGCCTTGCCGATCGCGTGGATGGCCGCTTCGTACGAGGCATAGTAATTGTCGGCGTCGGATTCCGTCAGCGCCGCTTCGCCCAACATGTCATAGGAATAGCGGTAGCCACGGGTTTCGTTCTCGATGCTGTTCTTCAAGGCTTCGGCTATCGTCTGGCCGGTGACGAACTGGTTGCCCAGCATGCGCATCGCGAGGTCGACGCCCTTGCGGATCAGCGGCTCGCCGCCCTTGGCGATCATGCGGGTCAGCGCGGCGCCGAGGCCCTTCTCGCTGCTGGACGACACGAGCTTGCCGGTGACGAGCAGGCCCCACGTGGCGGCGTTCACGAACAGCGACGGCGATTCGCCCAGGTGTTTTTTCCAGTCGCCCTTGCTGATCTTGTCGGCGATCAGGCGGTCGGCCGTTTCCGTGTCGGGGATGCGCAACAGCGCTTCGGCCAGGCACATCAGTGCGACGCCTTCTTCCGACGACAGCGAGAATTCGTGCATCAGTGCATCCACGCCCGACGAGCGCGTACGTTTTTCACGCACGGCCGACACGAGTCGGTGCGCCAGCATGTAGGCGTCGGCGTTGGCGCAGGCACCCTGGGCCAGCAGCCATTCCACCGCGGTGGTCTCGTCACGGCGGTAGGCGGCGGTGATCGCGGCACGCAGCGGCGTCTGTTCGCGGCGGGTTTCGGCCTGCAGGGCGTCGAAAGGGACGTAGGTGGAAGCCGGGAAGGCGGCAATGTTCATGAACGGTCAGGAAAAAATGGATGAGGACGAGCACCGGCAAACGCCGGTCTGGAGTGCGGATCAATGATTCGATTGTAGAAGGAAATCTTCTGGATTAATTCTGTTTTTACAGAAGACTAGCAATAGATAGTTTTTGGTGAGAGAATTTCACCAAATAATATTTATAGTGGAGAGAGAGCACATGCTGGACAAGATCAGCAAGAAAATCCTGGCCGAACTGCAGAGCGACGGGCGTATCAGCAACGTCGAGCTCGCCGCACGGGTCAACCTGTCGCCCGCCGCCTGCCTCGAGCGCGTACGCAAGCTGCACGAGTCCGGCTACATCATGGGCTATACGGCCCAGTTGAATCCGCAGCTGCTGGACGTGTCGCTGCTGGTGTTCATCGAAGTGGTGCTGGACCGCACCACCCCGGAAGTCTTCGACGCGTTCAAGCAGAGCGTGCAATTGATTCCCGAAGTGCTCGAATGCCACATGGTGGCCGGCGGGTTCGATTACCTCGTCAAGGCGCGCGTGAAAGATATGGCAGCTTACCGCGAATTCCTCGGCAAGACACTGCTGCAGAAAGGCGTGCGCGAGACGCACACGTATGCGGTGATGGAAGAAGTCAAGAATACGACCAAGCTGCCCATCAAATGAAAAACGCCCTGGCAGGCAGGGCGTTGTATCTCAGGCAATCTTTTCCATCTTTTCCGACGTTTCCGACTTTTGCGGAAGCATCTTTTGCGCCGAGGCGGACAGGTTTTCCAGGTTCTTGCGCAGCCAGCGGTGGGCCGGACTGCGGCCGTCGCGTTCGTGCCACAGCATGTCCAGGTGCACGGCCGGCAGCTGGAACGGCAGCTCGCGCCAGATCAGTTGTTCGGCCGCACCGGTCGACGCGATCAGGTGCTTCGGCAACACCGTCACCAGGTCCGAGTTCGCGACCACGCGGCCGGCCGTGAAGAACTGGTTCACGGTCAACAGGATGCGGCGCTCGCGGCCGAGCTGCGCCAGCGCTTCGTCGACGAGGCCGTGGGCGCGGCCCGAGAAGCTCACCAGCAGGTGGTTCGCCTTGCAATAATCGTCGAGGGAGAGCGTGCCCTGTGCGAGCGGGTGATTCTTGCGCATCACGACGACGTATTCTCCCGAATACAGGCGCTCGTGGCGGATCGGCGAACCCGTTTCGTACGACAGCTGGGCCGCGACGCCGGGGAAGAAGCCGACGGCGAGGTCGATGTCGCCGCGCAGCAGCATCGGCCGCGGTTCGCGCGTGGTCAGCGGCACCATGCGGATGTTGACGCCCGGCGCCTCTTTTTCGATCGACCGCACCAGAGAAGGCAGCCACAGGGCGGCAGTGGCGTCGGCCATCGCCATGCGGAACGTCGCCTGGGCCTTGGAAACGTCGAAGGTTTCCGGCATCACGGCCGCTTCCAGCGCGGCCAGCGCCTGGCGCACGGCGGGCCACAGCGCTTCCGCGCGCGGCGTCGGTTTCACACCGTAGGCCGTGCGGATCAGCAATTCGTCGCCCAGGCTTTCGCGCAGGCGTTTAATGGCGTTCGAGACGGCCGGCTGGGTCATCGCGAGATGACCGGCGGCGCGGGTCAGGTTTTGCTCGGTCATGACGGCGTCGAAGACGCGGAGCAGGTTCAGATCAAGCGTGAGGAAGCTCATGGGACTCCGTTCAGGACTGGCAGTAAATGGTTTGTCGGTACGGTAAGTGTACCCGATTTCCATTCACGATCAATATAATAGCTATTACCAAGTGTAATTAGATTTATATGTTGCGTTGCACTATAGTTACATCGAACGAATAGATCAGCTTGCTACTTAGTCTTCCCATGTCCTTCTCCGACACCCTTTTCCAGACCCCGGTGCTGGCTTTGCCCTTCACCCAACTGCTCTTGTGCATGGTCCAGCTGACCCTGCTGGGCGGCGTGTTGATGTTCTTCCGCCCACTGCTGGTCGGCATCGTACGCGCGCTGGTACTGGTGGTGCGCCCGCGCCCGACGAAGGGCGAACTGGCGGCACGCAGGCAGCGTGCCCAGGCCGCAGCGGTGGGATCGCACTGATCCTTACAGTCTAGTTTACACAGCTTCTTTCCCGAAAGCGGGGCCCGGATAACCGGGCGCCGCTTTTTTTTCGCCCCTACTCTTACCCGCCGCCGGTAACTCGTGGTCGCTCGAGTTGTCAGGCGTTTTTTTGCCGATTTCATTTAACAATTAGTCTCTACATGAACGGCGTATCAAAAAATCGATGATTCATGAATTGATGAGTTGGCGACGAGTTCGCAGAGAAAGGAATCATATTGATGAGAGATGAAGAATATCGCTGAATTGGCCATGTGGCGCTCGAATACTGCATCTAACGATAAGATATAGATGGATTTACCGTAGTTCTAGTAGGTATCAACGCATGATAAGAGAAGTTCATGATTGGTCAGTTCATATCTATGAGTTAAGGTAACTTTCGATTCTGTCGAATGGACGCGCCGCCAGAGGCATCGACGTGCCGGTTGGCACCCCGCCTCATCCAAAAATCCGGGTCATGCGCAGTCAAAAAATGAGGGGCGAAAAAAAACGCGGCCGCCGGTTGCCCGGGGCCGCGTTTCGGGGAAAAACGAGTGGATTACTTGGCGTCGCCCAGCAGCGCCGGCTTGAGCGAGCGGTCGACGGGCTTGTCGCCCAGCCAGATGCGCAGGATCGCGTTGTAGAAGTTGACGTCGGGGATCGGGCCACCCAGCTTCTTGCCGTTCAGCTCGGCCTGGGTGCCGGTGCCCGGAATCCAGTCCAGGTGCAGCACGTCTCCCTTCTTGAGGCCGTCGACGGACGCGAACAGCTCGCCCATCTTGCTGATCTGGGCCACGATGCGCTGTTTTTCCGCCTTGTCGATGTTCTCGTTCAGGCCATCCATGAAGGCCTTGCCGAAATCCTCGGAGGAGATGTCACGCGCCATCTGCAGGGTCACGCGGCGCGGGCCCTCTTCCTTCAGGATCTCGGCCGTGTTGTTCTTCTTCTCCGGCAGGTACAGGCCGGCCGCGTAGACCTTGACGATGAATTTGGTGCGCATGCCGGCGCCGTTCAGTTTCAGGTCCTTGCCGGCGACCTTCGTCATGTCGTCGAACTTGTAGCCGTTCACGTCGACGACGGCGGCGATGGCCGGCAGGCTGGCGGCCACGGTGAGAATGGCGCCTGCGAGCAGGCCCTTGATGGCAAATTTACGGGTAGTCATGGTTGTCTCCTTGGTGGGAAAGCTATCGTTGTCAACATCGTGGCCGCCGTTCAGGCCGCGACCAGCGCCAGGGTAGGTTGGACATTCTGCAGCTTGAACACGCTGACGGCGCGCGCCAGGCGCTGCGCCTGTTCCTGCATCGATGCGGCGGCGGCTGCGGCCTGCTCGACGAGGGCAGCGTTCTGCTGGGTCGTCTCGTCCATCGCGACGATCGTCCGGCTGACCTGGGCGATCCCGGCGCTCTGCTCGAGGCTGGCAGCGCTGATTTCACCCATGATGTCGGTGACGCGGCGCACGCTTTCGACGACCTCTGCCATCGTCACACCGGCCTGCTCGACGAGCGTGCTGCCTTCCTGCACCTTGTCCACGGAATCGCCGATCAGCAGCTTGATTTCCTTGGCGGCCGCGGCCGAGCGCTGCGCCAGGCTGCGCACTTCGGAGGCCACGACGGCAAAGCCGCGTCCCTGCTCGCCCGCACGCGCGGCCTCGACCGCCGCATTCAGGGCGAGGATATTCGTCTGGAAAGCGATACCGTCGATCACGCCGATGATGTCGACGATCTTTTTCGACGACGCCGTGATCGAGCCCATCGTCTCGATGACGTGCGCGACGACGGAACCGCCGCGCGCCGCCACCTCCGACGCCTGGGCCGCCAGTTGATTCGCCTGGCGCGCATTGTCTGCATTCTGCTGCACGGTGCCGGTCAGCGCCCGCATCGAGCTCGACGTTTGCGCCAGGGACATGGCCTGCGATTCCGTGCGCGTCGACAGGTCCTGGTTGCCGGTGGCGATTTCACCGGACGCGCAGGACATCGATTCCGTGCTCGTGCGCACTTCGCCGACGATGCGGATCAGGCTGGCGTTCATGTGGCGCAGCGCTTCCATCATCTGGCCTGCCTCGTCGCGGCTGTCGACGGCGATGTCGCTCGTGAGATCACCGTCGGCGACGCGGCGGGCGATCTCCACCACCTGGCCCAGCGGCCGCGTGATGCTGCGCGTGGCCAGCCATGCGACGCCCAGCGACAGCCCGGCCGCGATCGTCGTCAGCGCCAGAATGAGCATCTGCGTGCGCTGCGTGACGGCGGCCGTGTCGGCGCCGGCCTGGTGCATCGCGGCGTTTTGCCAGGCGACGAATTTGTCCAGTTGTTCGAAATAGCGGGTTTGCTGGGGGCGCAGCGAGAACATGAATTTCATCATCGCCTCGTCCTTGCGGTCCTCGTTGACGAGCTTGATGAATGCCGTTTGCGCCGGCAGGAATTTGTTCTGGATGGTGGCCAGCGCTTTCAGGATGTCGGCGGCCTCGGCATCGCCCGTGCTCCTGGCCAACTCGGCGACCTGGGCCGTGGCGCTGGCGCTTCTCGCTTCCGTGTTCGCCAGCTCTTTCTTGATCTGGTCCGGATCGGTCATGATGAGGACGTTGAGCATGCTGCGGGTCGCTTCACTCACGTCCTCCTTGATATGGTTGGCCGCGACGGTATTCGCATAACGCACTTTGACCAGGGTCTCCATTTCCTTGTTCAGGCTGGCAATCCTGACGTATGACAGCCCCGCCAGCAGCACCAGCAAGGCAATGACGACCCCGAACCCGATGGCCAGACGTTGTCCGATACTCATATTTCTAATCATTATTGTGAGTCTCTCCGTCCAAAAAAAAGAATGAGCGTGCTAATTTTGCAAGATAAATATAGCACCGATGTGTTTGGCAAAATTAGAGACTCAAAACTATTTCAATGCTGCAAGAGCACAATCCCGGCCCCGGGCGTCATCTGCCCGCGAACGAAGACGCGGCATTGTTGCGCACCAATGCAGTGCACGAAAAGTGTTGTGTTTTGGAACGTGGATAATGATTGTATGCATAATGAATGAATCTATTGTGAATGCAATCATTGGATGAGGCGTAGCGGATGGCGGACCGCCAAAAGAAAAGCCGGCGCAGGCCGGCTTGTGCGATCAGGCCGCTTTGGCCTTTTCGGCAGTCAGGCGTTCGTATTTCGCCTGGAGCTGTTCGCGCGTTTCGCGCCATTCGGGATTGAACGGAATGCAGGCGACCGGGCACACCTGCTGGCATTGCGGCTCATCGAAATGGCCGACGCATTCCGTGCATTTATGCGGATCGATCTGGTAGAACTCCGCGCCCATCGAGATCGCGTCATTCGGGCACTCGGGCTCGCACACGTCGCAATTGATGCAGTCGTCGGTAATCAGTAATGCCATGACTAAATATGACCTCAGGCTTTCGGTGCGGCCGCCATGTCGGCGATTTTCTTTTGCAGCCAGCGGTCGACCGAGGGGAACACGAATTTGGATACGTCGCCGCCCAGCATGGCGATCTCGCGCACGATGGTG
This sequence comes from Massilia cellulosiltytica, assembly GCF_047325105.1. Taxonomy (NCBI): domain Bacteria; kingdom Pseudomonadati; phylum Pseudomonadota; class Betaproteobacteria; order Burkholderiales; family Oxalobacteraceae; genus Massilia; species Massilia cellulosiltytica. The sequence goes on from NZ_CP168562.1 coordinate 6,903,297, forward strand.
CCGGAGATGAACTGGTACTGGTCGGACGGCGTCAGGAACAGGGTTTCGACGTCGGGCAACAGGTAGCGGTTCATGCCCGCCATCTGGAACTCGTATTCGAAGTCGGACACGGCGCGCAGGCCGCGCACGATCACCCGTGCATCGTGCTGGCGAACGAAATCCTTGAGCAGGCCGGAAAAACTTTCGACCTTCACGTTCGGATAATGGCCCAGCACTTCGTTGGCGATTTCCAGGCGCTCGGCGAGCGAGAAGAAGGGGCGCTTGTTCTTGCTGTCGGCGACCCCGACCACCAGGGTGTCGAACAGACCCGATGCGCGACGCACCAAATCCTCGTGGCCGCGCGTGAGCGGATCGAAAGTTCCTGGATAAACGGCTACAACCATTGCGGCTCCCTGGAGAATGCACCTGAATAGACGCGCATTATGCCTGAAATTTCGGCAGCCGCCCCGGGGTGGGGCCTCTTTTGCTTATTGTTTAAGCAGTTTTGCCCAGAAAAGCGGTGTTTTAACGCAACTTTAACAAGTGGTAGTGCACCATGCCGGCCTTGTCGGCGCGGACCAGTTGCCAGGGCTGCAGCCATTCGGGGACATCCTCGGCCGCCTCATCCGTCTCCGCGAACGGCAGGCGCTCGCCCGATTCGGCATACACGAGACCGCCTTCGTTCAGCAGTTGTGCGCAGAGCGGCAAGGCCTGCACCAGGAAATCCTGCTGGTAGGGCGGGTCAAGGAAGATCACGTCGAAGCGTTGGCCGCGCTGGATGAAGTCGCGCGCCACGACCAGGGCATCGGCACGCAGCACGCGCACGTTATCGGCTTTGAGCTTGTCCTTGATCAGTTCGAGCTGGCGCACGACGGGGCCGACGGTGTCGATCATCGTGACGGACCGCGCGCCGCGGCTGGCCGCCTCGAAACCGAGGGCGCCGCTGCCGGCGAACAGATCGAGGCAGTCGGCGCGGTCCCAGTCGCCCGTCATCTGGTGATTGATCCAGTTGAAGACGGTTTCGCGGACGCGGTCGGGCGTGGGACGCAAGCCAAATGCATCGAGGACGGGAAGCGGGGTGCGCTTCCAGGCGCCGCCGATGATGCGGACTTGCTGCGGCGGGCCCGGGCGGCGGGCGTAGGTAGGGGCGGACTTCTTTTTTTGCATGGCGCGGAATATAGCATCTTATTTCCCGGCCGCGAGAGCGTTAAAGTCGTTGATCCACCCTTGCATGCGTTTCTGCGCATGGGCTTTCTGGTCCGGCGTCGTCAGGCGGATCGCCGTCAGGATGAATTTCGACGTGTTGTCGACATAGGCGTCGAAGAATGCCTTGCGCTCCGGCGCCTCCATGCGGTCGAACAAGTCGCGCAGCAGGTCGTGGATCGCCGCCATCGTCTGTTCCTTGTTCAGCTTGTCGCGCTGAATACGCTGCAGCAGCACGATGATTTTTTTCTGGCGCAGTACGCGTTCCTGCAACCAGACCTCGTTGTCGAGCGGGCGTGCATCGGACGCCTTGCGGAGTGCCGCTTCCTGGTCGCGGCTGAAACTGCCGAACCACAATTCGAGCTGTTCCATCGCCTTTTTATAGCGGGCTTTATGCTGGTCCTCGACGCTGCCGCTCATGAATTTCTTGCGGAAGTCTTCGTTATTTTTCGCGAACTTCTTTTCCATCTGCGCGATCTGGTCCGGCTTGATCGACATCGCCAGGTCGGCCAGATCCGGCAGCGCTTTAAAGGCCAGCAATTCCGTCCGCGCCTTGACGTCGCGGTAGTCGGACAGCAATTCGTCCTGCGTGACATTGCCGTCGCCGAGCTGGCGCTGCATCTTGGTCAGCAGGCCGGCGTAATCGCGCAGCTGCGTCGTGCGGTGCCACTGGAACAGCTTGTCGATATCTTTCTTGACCCAGTCGGACTGGTCGCTGTCGAGATCGAGATACGCGTTCAACCACCAGTACAGCAGCGTGTCACCGTGGTTATAGGTGAAGCGGATGGCGCTGCACGCACTCAGCAGCGCCACGAAGGCGATCAGGAACAGCATGCGTACCCGCAGGAACACGGTAGGGGGCGTGTTAAACTTTTTCATCTTTTTTAACTCGTTTTGAGAACGGCCTATGAACGTAGTCATCCTCGCCGCCGGCATGGGAAAGCGCATGCAATCCGCACTGCCGAAAGTCTTGCATCCACTGGCCGGCAAGCCGCTATTGCAACATGTTATCGATACGGCGCGCAGCCTGAGCCCGAGTAAATTATGCGTGATTTACGGGCACGGCGGCGCAGCGGTGCCGAGTGCGGTTGAAGCCTGGTCCGCCCAGGGCGGCGTCGCGATCGATACGGCCCTGCAGGAACCGCAACTGGGCACCGGCCACGCCGTGATGCAGGCCCTGCCGCAGATCGACGAGAACGCGCCGACGCTCGTCCTGTACGGCGACGTGCCGCTGACGACGGCGGCCTCGCTGCGTCGCCTGGTCGACGCCGCCGGCGACGACAAGCTGGCGATCCTCACGGTCGAACAGGCGAACCCGTTCGGCCTGGGCCGCATCGTCCGCGAGAACGGCAACATCGTGCGCATCGTCGAAGAGAAGGACGCGAATGAAGCCGAGCGTGCCATCAAGGAAATCAACAGCGGCATCATGGTCATTCCGACCCGTCACCTGACGTCCTGGCTCGGCTCGCTGAAGAACAACAATGCACAGGGCGAATATTACCTGACCGACATCGTCGCCCAGGCCGTCGCGGCCGGCGTACCGGTCGTGTCGGCCCAGCCGTCGGCCGAATGGGAAGTGGCCGGCGTGAACAGCAAGGTGCAACTGGCCGAGCTCGAGCGCCGTCACCAGCTGAACATCGCCATCGCCCTCCTCGAAAAGGGCGTGACCCTGATGGATCCGGCGCGTATCGACGTGCGCGGCGAACTCGTCTGCGGACGCGACGTCACCATTGACGTCGGCTGCGTGTTCGAGGGCCGCGTGGTTATCGGCGACGGTGTGACGATCGGTGCCCACAGCGTGTTCGTGAACGCGACCGTCGCCGCGGGCGCCCAGATCAAGCCGTTCTGCCACCTGGAAGACGCCGTCGTGGGCGAAAAATCGATCATCGGTCCGTATGCGCGTTTGCGTCCGGGCACCGAGCTGGGCGAGGACGTCCATGTGGGCAATTTTGTGGAGATCAAGAACAGCAAGGTCGCCGCGCACAGCAAGGCGAACCACCTGGCTTATGTGGGCGATGCCGACGTCGGTTCGCGCGTGAACATCGGCGCGGGCGCGATCACATGCAATTACGATGGTGCCAATAAATTCCGCACGATCATCGAAGACGAAGCCTTCATCGGCAGCGACAGCCAGCTGGTGGCCCCGGTCACGGTCGGCAAGGGCGCGACGATCGGCGCCGGCACCACGCTGACCAAGAATGCGCCGGCCGGCAAGCTGACGATCTCGCGTCCGAAGCAATTGACGATCGAGAACTGGACGCGTCCGGTCAAGGTCAAGAAGTAAGCTTGTCCACCATATACGCACAGGCAATCCACGGCATAAACACAGGGTAATCACAGCCTGGTCCACTGCCTGTGCACAGGGATGTCAACTGCCCGTCCACAATATCATCCACAAAGTCATCCACAGGCCCGCCGCGTTATCCCGGCGGGCCTGATCGTTTCAGAAACCCAGTGAAATACGCCTGTGGCGGGAGATGGCGCTACTGGCTTGCCGATGCGCCAGGAATAAGCGCACAGAGTTATCCACAGGACGTCAGACGGCGATACGCGTTTCGAACTTGCTGCGGAATGTGGAGAAGTAGGCTTTGACGTTACGCACATTGCTGTGCGTGGTGAACAGGCGGTGCGCCAGGGCGTGATACGCCGGCATGTCGGCCACCTGCACGACGAGCACGAAATCCGGGCCGGGCGACACGCGGTAGCACTGCAGCACGGCAGCCTCGTCCGCCACCACCCGCTCGAACTCCGCCATGCGGTCGGCGGCCTGCACGTCCAGCGTGATCTCGACGATGGCGGAGAGACGCGCGCCGACCTTGTCCGGCGTGACGATCGCAACTTGCCGCTCGATAACACCGTTCTCCCTGAGCTGTTTGACACGGCGCAGGCAAGTCGGCGGCGAGATGTGTACCAATTCCGCCAATTCCGCATTGGTCTGCGAGGCATCAACCTGCAGGATGTTCAGGATGCGACGATCCAGATCGTCAAGGTTTGGACCCTCTTGTGCCATATAAGTAAAATCTTTCGAGAAAAATGAAAGGATATTTCATGTCGAATGTACCGTGAAATTATCTATCAAAATGAGATGTACTTAGAAAGCATATTTCGTTTCCTCTATTCTACAGTGCATGCATTCATCGATTTCGGAGGTTTCCCATGTGTGGCATCGTCGGCGCAGTCGCCCAACGCAACATCACCCCAGTGCTCATCGAAGGCCTGAAGCGTCTTGAATACCGCGGCTATGATTCCTGCGGCGTGGCGCTGCACGTGGACGGCCGCCTGGCGCGCTCGCGCAGCACGTCGCGCGTGGCCGATCTGGAAGCGCAAATCCAGGAAACCCACCTGCAAGGCTTCACGGGCATCGCCCACACCCGCTGGGCGACGCACGGCGCGCCGGCCACCAAGAACGCGCACCCGCACTTCTCGCCGAACAGCGACGACGCGCGCATCGCCCTCGTCCACAACGGCATTATCGAGAACCACGACGAACTGCGCGCCGAGCTGACCGGCCTGGGCTACGTGTTCCAGAGCCAGACCGACACCGAGGTCATCGCCCACCTGGTCGACCACATGTACAACGGCGACCTGTTCGACACCGTGCAGCAGGCCGTCAAGCGCCTGCACGGCGCCTACGCGATCGCCGTGTTCTGCCGCGAAGAGCCGCACCGCGTCGTGGCCGCCCGCCAGGGTTCGCCGCTGATCGTCGGCCTCGGCAAAGGCGAAAACTTCGTCGCTTCCGACGCGATGGCGCTGGCCGGCACCACCGACCAGATCATCTACCTGGAAGAAGGCGACGTCGTCGACCTGCAACTGGCCCGCTACTGGATCGTCGACATCGACGGCCGTCCGGCCGAGCGTGAAGTGAAAACCGTGCACGCGCACACCGGCGCCGCCGAGCTGGGCCCGTACCGCCACTACATGCAGAAGGAAATCTTCGAACAGCCGCGTGTCGTCGGCGACACGCTCGAAGGCGTGACCGGCATCATGCCGGAACTGTTCGGCGACCAGGCCTTCCGCGTGTTCAAGGAAATCGACCGGGTGCTGATCCTGGCCTGCGGCACCAGCTACTACGCGGGCCTGACGGCCAAGTACTGGATCGAGTCGGTGGCCAAGCTGCCGGTGAACGTCGAGATCGCCAGCGAATACCGCTACCGCGACAGCGTTCCGCACCCGAACACCCTCGTCGTGACGATCTCGCAGTCCGGCGAAACGGCCGACACGCTGGCCGCGCTGAAGCATGCGCGCAGCCTCGGCATGACGAACACGCTGACGATCTGCAACGTCTCCACGAGCGCCATGGTGCGCGAGTGCAAGCTGGCGTACATCACCCGCGCCGGCGTCGAAGTGGGCGTCGCGTCGACGAAGGCCTTCACGACCCAGCTGGCCGCGCTGTTCCTGCTGACCCTGACCCTGGCCCAGGTGAATGGCCGCCTGACCGACGAGCAGGAAGCGAACTACCTGAAGCAGATGCGCCACCTGCCGGTCGCGCTGTCGTCGGTGCTGGCGCTGGAGCCGCAGGTGATCGCGTGGGCCGAGGAATTCGCCCGCAAGGAAAACGCCCTGTTCCTGGGCCGCGGCATCCACTACCCGATCGCCCTGGAAGGCGCGCTGAAGCTGAAGGAAATCTCGTACATCCACGCCGAAGCCTACCCGGCCGGCGAACTGAAGCACGGCCCGCTGGCGCTGGTGACGGAAGAGATGCCGGTGGTGACGATCGCCCCGAACGACGCGCTGCTGGAAAAGCTGAAGTCGAACATGCAGGAAGTGCGCGCGCGCGGCGGCCAGCTGTACGTATTCGCCGACGTCGATACCCAGATCGTGTCGAGCGAAGGCCTGCACGTGATCCGTCTGCCGGAGCACTACGGCCTGCTGTCGCCGATCCTGCACGTGGCAGCACTGCAGCTGCTGGCGTATCACACGGCGCTGGCGCGTGGTACCGATGTCGACAAGCCGCGGAATCTGGCGAAGTCCGTTACCGTCGAATAAGCCGTACGGTGCGGCCGTATGGCCGCACGGCCGCACCGAGAGGCCATGGTCACAGCACCATCGGCCCGCCGATGTTCCCTTTGAATATCTCCATATTCAGCGAGAAATCGTCCACGGTGCCGGCGGTCCGGCCATCGACCAGCACGCTGATCGCCCGGCCGCCGGATACCCGCTTCATCTCCTCGCTCGACAGCGAGCGCACTCGCGAGCCGGCCGACGCCGTGCCGTCAAAGGCCAGGTCTTCGATAATCAATGTGTTCATGATGGTTCTCCTCGAATGGTTGGAAGTGGAACGGCGCGCATGTCACGCGCCCACCTTCTACCATGCAGGGAGCATGCCACCTGCCGCGTAACGGGCAGGCCGGCATGGACGGCGGTTTGTGTTGGTGCGGGACCAACACATCGCCTGAGACTGTTGGAAGATCAGTTTTTGCCGGACGATTTGGCCGCCACTTCACGATGCCGGGCTTCCGTCTCGGCCAAGCCGATGCGGGCCTGGACGAGCTGGGTCTGCATGCGGATGCGTTCCACCTCTTGCTGCATGGCAGGGAGTCCGGAGCCCTCTTGCGGTGCCCAGATCAAATCTCCGCCTTTGCCGCTGGCATTGCCACGCGTGCACACGCGGCCATTCAACGCGGCCCCTTCGGAAAACTTCTGGTCCTGGTAAAAACAGTAGGATGGGTCGGCGGCCTTGGCGGGTCCGACGAATACGGCCGCCAATGCGGCGGCCGTGATGAACATTGATTTCATTGCGTTCCTGTTCAGGTAACGCCGCGCCGGCTTGCACCGGCGCGGCACTTCAGGTTAGAACACGTAGGTGGCCTGCATGCGGAAGCTGCGGCCCGGATCGAACCAGGAACGGCCCATGTCGCCAGGGGTCTGCTGGTTGACCTGTTTCGTCACCGTACGGGTCAGGTTGCTGATGTTGAAGCTGCCCGAGAAGTGGTCGCTGAAGCGGTAGTTGATGCCCGCATCCCACTGGCCCACCGGCAGCTGCCACACCGGGATCCCGAAGCCCGCATCCTGCAGCGGGTTGCCCTTGTCGTCCACGTGCGCCGGATCGGCGCTGGTGCCGTTGGAGCCCTTGGCGCCATAGACACCGGTCGCCAGCAAGGTACGGTCACGCCAGGAATACGCCAGACGTGCCGACACCGGGCCGTGGTCGTACATGAAGGCCATGTTGAAGGCGCGCTTCGACATGTACGGCACCGGCAGATCCTTGTACGGGATGCCGTTGGTGTCGCAGCCATACAGCGCTGCAGATCCCTTCAGCTCGCCACCGGACGGGCAGAAATTCGACGGGTTCGGGTGGTACAGCTGCTGCTTGCCGTCGATATAGGTGAAGTTCGACGACACGCCGAAACCCTTCGCCCAGTCCGGCAGGTAGTCGCTCACGCCGGGCAGGTGGTCGAGGTAGGTCATGCCGGCCAGCTCGATACCGCGCACACGGGCCTTGGCCGCGTTGGCCGGGCCGGTGATCGTGAACTCCATATCGTTGCCGGCGAGATCCTTATACGTCCTCGTATAGGATTCGTTCATGATGATGTCCTTGACCTGCTTGTAGAAGAATGCAGCGGTCAGGGATTGGCCCGGGCGCGGATACCATTCCAGCGTCAAGTCGACATTGTTCGACTTGAGCGGCTTCAGCTTCACGTTACCATCGTTGGTGCCGGTGTACGCGATGGTGGTGATCTTCTTGCTGTCGTTGGGATCGTTGATCACGTTCTGCGACAGCGTGATGTACTCCTGCAGCTGATCGAAACCGGGACGGTAGATACCGCGCGACAGCGCCACGCGTGCCTGCAGCTTGTCCGTCAGGCTCGCCTTCAGGTTCAGGCTGGGGATCACGTCGACGTGGCTGGACTTGAGATCCATCGGATCGCTGATCTCGCCGAAGCGCGGGACGTTCGGATTGGTGGTCTCGCTATAACTCGGCTTGAACACCGTGTAACCATGGGCCACGGTGTTGGTCCGGACCACGCGTACGCCCGCGACGCCGTCCACCGGGTACTTCCAGTTGTCGAAGCCGAAGCGCAGGTTGCCGTACAGGGCCTGGGTGCCTTCGCTGTGCCGGCTGACGTACTGCGGTTCGGTGCTGAAGCCAGGCGGGCGCCAATCGGCGCCGGCCGTCGAGCAATCGCTCGTCGCGCCCGTCAGCCTGTTGTCGTCCTCGCAGTTATAGCGCAGCACGGTCAGCAGATTCCTGTACGCGGCCATGTCCCTGACCATCGACTGCGCGGGCACGATGAACGTCGGCGGTGCAGGCATCCTGCCGTTGAAGAAGTCAGGGAACGAGAAGGGTTGAACGTTGCCCAGCGCTGCGTATTTCGGGTCGCTGAAGTAACCGAAGTTCGGGCGCTGCCAGTCCCAGCTTTCGAGGTGCGGGATTTGCCCTGGAACGTCGGTTTCCTTCACGCCCCATTCTTCCTGGTAGGATTTCCAACCCGAACCGGCATTCTTGTCCTTGCGGGACTTCCGCTCCGTGATACGTACGCCGAAGCGGACGTCGCGCAGCACCGGATGGTCGAAGCTGTATTTGCCATCCAGTTTCCAAGCGTACAGATCCGCCTTGGCGCGGTTGTACTCAGGCTGCGAAATGCCCCAGAAGTAGTTGCGGGGATCGGCCATGAAGGCGACCGCCTTGTCGTTGAAATTGAATGCGGGCCGCGAACCGGAGACGTCCAGGCCTTCGCTCGGCAGGAACGTGCCAAGGTTGAGCATGCCGTAATTGCCGTTGTTGGTGGCGTGTACCCACTGCAGATCGTTCTGGAACGACCAGCTTTCATTGACGCGCCATTTGAAGTTCCACGCCAGCTCGCGCGTGCGGCCATGCACGTCGCGGAAGTTCTGGGTGGTGTTCATGGCGAGACCGCCGTCCACGAACTGGTTCGCGCCCCTGCCGCCGATCGGATAGCTGAGGACGCCCGACTGGAACACGCCGGCGCTGTTGAACTTGGCGTCGGTGTAGACGGTCTTGTACGGATTTTCAGGGTTGACACCCATCGAGACATTCGCGTTGACCTGATGGAAAGCGGAGTCGAAGTACGTCAAAGACGATTCCAGGTTGTCCTTCTTCCACTGCAACGCGCCATAAAAGCCCACGCGGCGGGTATCTTCGTTGTTGCTACCCCAGTTGCCACCGGCCGGCACCCACGCGGTCTGGCCTGGGATGAGATCGCTCCTCGGGTAGTAGACGTTCTGGTCGATCGTGTCGTAGCGGAACTTAGTGCGGTTGAATGACAAATCCACCAGCGCGCCGAATTCGCCCGCGCGGGTCTTCCACCGGTTCGAGTACAGACCCGAGAAGCCCGGCGATTTGGTCTTGCCCAGTTCGGCGTAATTGCCCGTGGTGGTCAGCGCGCCGTACTGGCCCGGGGCGTCGAACGGCAGGCGCGTGCGCAGGTTGATCTGGCCGCTGATGCCGCCTTCGATCAGGTCGGCGGACGGATTCTTGTAGACCTCCACGCCCGCCATCAGTTCCGGCGGCACGTCGCCCCAGCTCAGTTCGCGTCCAGGCCAGCCGGCCGAGAACGTTTCGCGGCCGTTCATCGTGGACGAACCCCAGGACAGGCCGCGCACCTGCACGCCCGAACCTTCCACGTTGAATTCCAGGCCGTTCGCGGCCAGGGAGGCGCCCTGGCGCGACTGGTTACGGTCCATCGTGACGCCCACCACGCGCTGCAGCACCTCGGTGATCGAGCGGTCCGGCAGCTTGCCGGCTTCGTCGGCGACGACCGCATCGACGATCTGGTCGGAATCGCGCTTGATCGCCGTCGCGGTCTCGAGCTGCTTGCGCTGGCCGGTCACCACGACGGTGGTGGTGGCGCCGTCGGTCGTCTGCGCCTGCGCGCTGCCGCACAGCATCGCGAACTGCGCCGCGGCCATCGCCAGCGCGGTCATCTTGATCGTTTTCCTGACGACCTTCGTCTCATCTTTTGTCATTATTGATGTCCTTTGTCTATGCCTTGGTTGCCACCGCCGTGCGGTGGCCATGAATGTCAGTCCAATGTCACTGGAAGTAGATCGGGCCGGTCAGCTTGAACTGGGTCTGGTACTTCGACGCCGCGTTTTTCACCTGCCCGTTCGGCTGCACCGCGGAGAACCGCATCTCGATGACCGGGTAGTTCTGCACTTCGTTCATGATGTCCAGCCCGCTCAGGCCACAGGTTTCGCTGATTGCGAACTGATCCTTGAGGCCGACGCTGTAGTTCGTGGCGGCGGCGGCGGTCGGCTGGACGGTGGCTTTCAGGGCGACGTTGCAAGCCTTGCCGTCCTTCTGGTTGAAGTGACCGAGGAAGAGTTCGACGTTGAACTTGTTGTTGGCCGCGCCGAACCACTCCGGATTTTGCGCAAGGTTGAAATGCAGCGCCGACTGGATCTCGAGCTGCAGGCCTTTGGGCGCGGCGCCCGGCGTGGTGAGAGCGGTTTCCTTGACGCCGGCCCGGTACGTGCCGTCCGGCGACAGGAGATCGGCGTCTGCGAGGCCGGCTGCGAAGAACTGGAACGACGCGCGGCTATACCACCATGCTTCCGGCGGCGCATCGGACGTTGCCGTGAAGGTGAAGCTGTCGCCGGAAGCAGCGCGATCGCAACTGTCGCACCACCATTGGTTACCGAAATGGCCAATGAGGCCTTCGTTGGTGTTGTCGGTGTCCTTGTAGCCGGTCAGGAAAGTCATCTTGGCCGGCAGTTCAGTACCGATCGGAATGTTTTTCTGCATGAACTGCGCCATCGCCACCGACATCGTATCTTTCCCCGTCACCAATGCCGGCAGATAGAAGTCATTACCCTCCTGCTCGGCGACGACGGTACACATCCCGTTGGCGAGCTTGGTCATCGTCGTCCCGCTGACCGAGCACACGTCGGGCGTCTTGCTCGTGAATTTCGCCGGCAGGCCCGAGGTGAAGGTGGCGGATAATTGCACCGGCTTCGTATCGAGCGGCTGCCAGCCCGGGTTCGGGAACTTGGCGATCATCTGCGGGTTCTTGGGAACGACGAAGATCTGGCGCTGCGAGACCGGCGCGTAGCCGTTGGCACCCGCCTGCGTGGCGGTCACCGAGCACTCGCCCAGTTTCAGCAGCGTCAGCTGATCGCCGCTGACGCTGCAAACGTCCGGCGTGTTCGACGTGAACGTCACGGCGCCGCCGGAACTCGCCGTCGCCTTCAGCGTGGCCGTTGCGGAATTGGGCGGCACGCCGATCAATGCCTGGCCCGAGAACGGAAGTTGAAAGTTAATGGTCTGCTCCGCTGCCCCGTCGGTGCCGCCGCCTCCGCCGCCTCCGCAGCCGCTCAGCAGTGCGATGCAGCCGAGTGCAATCGCAGAAACATGGAATTTCATCGCTTCTCTCCTCATGGTCGTCTTCCTTTTTGTCGTGTTAATGCGTTATTCATGTGTCCATGGCACCGTGCCGCGCGGAAACGCGTCGGGCAAATGCTTCCGAAGGGAGGCACTGGACGGGTAGTGGGACGGGAATGCCCGGGAGCGCGGGGCTCCAATCGTGCTTCAACCGTTATTGTTCTTTATATATAACGGACATTCTCATGATTTATGATGCCATTGGCAACGGCATGGCCACAATTACAATAACCTTTAAGACAGGACATGAAATTCACCAGCCGTTGGTTTTTTGCCGATTACACGCGGGGAAACACGCCCCGGCTGTGTTGTTGATTTGCAACGCTGAACGACTGCGAACCTAAGCTTTGCCGCGCGCTCTAACACCTGCCCCGGACATCGACCGGACGCAGGAGCGTGACCATGGCAGGCATCGTGCGCATCGACGACGAAGTGATCACGACGGATGACTTCATCCGTACGCTGAAGCTGAACGGACAGTTCGAAGGCCTGGTCGAGCAGATGGTGCGCGACCGCCTCGCGGCGCGCGCCGCGCGGCAGGCCGGCCTCGTGCTGGCGCCCGAACAGATCCAGGAGCGTGCCGATGCATTCCGCCGCGCGCTGGGCCTGCATCGCGCGGCCGACACCAACCACTATCTCGACGCGCTCGGCGTTTCGCTGGACGAGTTCGAGGCGTACATCACCGACGGCCTGTACCAGGAAAAGATGCTGGAGCAGGTGTGCAGCGAAGCGGCCGTCGCGCAGTACTTCAAGCTCAATTCGCCGCGCTTCGACAGCGTGGAGATCAGCCACGTCGTGCTCGATTCCGAAGGCGCGGCGCGGGAGATGTTGTCGGTGCTGCAGGAGGAGCCGGAGGCATTCGCCGAGATGGCGCGCGAACACGCCGTCGACGAGGGCACGCGCCAGCAGGGCGGCGTCATCGGCAAGGTGTTGCGCGGCTCGCTCAAGGGCGACATCGAGGCGCGCGTGTTCAATGCGCGTGAGGGCGAACTGCTCGGGCCGTTTCCATCGCCCGATGGCGCGTGCTGGGAAATCTTTTGTGTCAACGCGAAACACCCGGCCACGCTCGATGCCGACACGGCCGCCGAGGTACGCCGCCTGCTGCGCGAAGCGTGGCTGGTGGCGCGCGCGCAGGAGCACGTGATCGAAGCGTGTCCGACGCGCTGAGCCTGGCAGTCATCATGGAAACGCCGTCCAGAGCGCCGCCGTCCACGGATTTCCTGGCATCCGTGGAGATCCTGTCGCCGCTCGCGCGCGAGGCGCTGGAACAGCTGGCGGACGCGGTGCAAGTGCGCCATTACGCGTTCGGCGAGACGATCTGCAAGGCGGGCGACCCGGCCGAGGGGCTGTATGTGGTGAAATCCGGTGCCGTGCGCGTGTTCTCCGAAGAGCACGGCAAGGAACAGAGCATCGGCGTACGCAAGACCGGCGAGACGTTCGGCGACATCGCCATGCTGCGCGACGCCCACCATGAATTGTCGGCGCGCGCGTCGCTGAAGACGGAGTTGTGGCTGATCCCGCGCGCCGCGATCGAGCCCGTGCTGGCGCGCAATCCACGGGCGCTCGACTTCGTCACGAGCTATGTCGCGATCGGCTCCGCCGGCGGCCTCGTGGCGCGCCTGTTCGATTTGCGCGGCAAGGTCGGCAAGGAAGAACTGGAAGAGATGGTGCGCAGCGTGGGCGTCAAACGCGTCCCGGCCGGCAAGGAAATCCTCAGGCAGGACGGGCGCGACGACCGCCGCCTGTACGTGCTGCGCCAGGGTCAAGTAAAACTGGTCTACCACGACGGCGCCGACGAATTGACGCTGGCCACCCTGCAGGCGGGCGATACGTTCGGGGAGAAGGCGTGCCTGATGCGGCAGGAGCAGATGGCATCGGCCGTGGCGGTATCTCCCGCCACCCTGCTCGTCATTCCCGAAAAGACGGCACACATGATCCTCGAGCGCAACGCAGGCCTGCGCGAGGTGCTGGAAGACCGCATCCGCTTCGTCGAACGGGAGCTGGAGCGGCACAAGAAGCTGGCCGAGCGCCGCAAGCGGCCGCTGCGGCTGGACCTCGCCGAGCCCGAGTCCGGCGAGCGCGTGATCCGCCGTTTCGCCCTCGTGGAACAGGCGGAGGAAATGGATTGCGGCGCAGCCTGCCTGGCCATGCTGTGCCGCCACCACGGCGTGCAGATCACGCTCGGCAAGCTGCGCGAACTGGCCAACGTCACCACGCAGGGCGCGACCCTGGACAGCCTCGCGCGCGCGGGCGAGACGCTCGGCTTCTCGGCGCGCGGCGTGCAGTGCACGTTCGATGCGTTGCAGGGGTTCGAGCTGCCCTTCATCGTGCACTGGGAGGGCTACCACTACGTGATCGTGTACGGCATCTCGCCGCGCACCATCTGGGTCGCGGATCCGGCGGTGGGCTTCCGCAAGATGTCCGTCGAGGAGTTCGAGCGCGGCTGGAGCGGCACCTGCCTCGTCTTCACGCCCGGCCAGGACATGGCGGCGCAGGCCGCCCTGCGCTCGCCGTGGCTGCGCTTCGTCGGCTATCTGCGGCCGTATCGCAAGATATTGCTGCACCTGTTCCTGGCCACGTTCGTGATCCAGATGCTGGGCATCGTGCCGCCCCTGATCATCCAGAACATTCTCGATGGCGTGATCGTGCACCAGAACGTGAGCCTGCTGCATCTCCTGATTGCCGGGCTCGTCATTTCGAACGTGTTCTCGCAACTGATGGCGACCGTGCGCGCCTACCTCGCCAACTACATGGTGCGCAATCTCGACTTTTCGATGATGGCGGGGTTTTTCAAGCACACGATGTCGCTGCCGTTCTCGTTCTTTGCCAAGCGCAAGACGGGCGACATCGTCGCGCGCTTCCAGGAAAACCAGACGATCCGCGCCTTCCTCACCGAATCCACCGTCACGACGTTGCTGAACCTCCTGATGGTGTTCATCTATTTTTCCATCCTGTTCGTCTACAACGTCAAGCTGACCTTATTGTTGATCGCGTTCGTCGTCCCGATCATGGCGCTGACGATCCTGACGACGCCGCACATCAAGCAGTACGCGCGCGACGTCTTCAACGCCTCCACCGACGCGCACGCCTTCCTGATGGAGGCGCTGGGCGGCGTCGAGACGATCAAGGGCATGGGCAGCGAGCGTCCCGTGCGCCTGAAATGGGAAAAGAAGTACGTGAAGGCGCTCGACACGCAGTACCGCGCGCAGCAATTCAACATCCTCGTCGGCTTGGCAAGCCAGTTGCTCAATGCGGGCACGACGATCGCGATCCTGTGGGCCGGCGCCAGCCTCGTCCTCGACCACGAGCTGACGATCGGCCAGCTGATCGCCTTCAACGCCCTGATGGGCAGCGTGCTGGCGCCGTTGATGGGGCTGGTGGCGTTGTGGAGCCGGCTGGCGGACGCCGGTGTCGCCATGGAACGCCTCGGCGACGTGCTCGACATCGAACCGGAACAAAAGCCCAGCGAGGCGGCCAGCCGCGTCGTGCTGCCCGACCTGCGCGGCGACGTGAAACTCGAGAACGTGTACTTCCGCTATGGCGGCAACGACACGGCCTATGTGCTGGAAAACATCAATATCGACATCCGCCGCGGCGAGCTCGTCGCCATCGTCGGCCGCAGCGGTTCGGGCAAGACGACGCTGGCGAAACTGCTGGTCGGCTTTTATGCGCCCACCGATGGCAAGATTCTCGTCGACGGCTACGACATGAGCGCGATCGACAAGGATTATTACCGGGCGCAGGTCGGCTACGTCATGCAGAGCAATCTGCTGTTCTCCGGCACCATCGCGGAAAACATCGCGAGCGGCGACGAGAGCCCGGACCGGCGCCGCATCGAGCAGGTCGCGAAGATGGCCGACGCGCACGCCTTCATCAGCAAGATGCCGCTCGGGTACGAGCAGGTGGTGGGCGAGCGCGGCGTCGGGCTGTCCGGCGGCCAGGTGCAGCGTTTATGCATCGCCCGCGCGCTGTACCAGGACCCGCGCCTGCTCGTGTTCGACGAGGCGACGTCGGCACTCGACACGCAGTCCGAAAGTAACATCATCGCGAACATGCACGAGATCCTCGCGGGACGCACGGCCGTGATCATCGCGCACCGGCTCAGCACGATCATGCGGGCGGATAAAATCGTCGTGCTGTACGAGGGCGGCATCGTCGAACAGGGCCGGCATGACGAGCTGCTGGCGGGGCGCGGCATGTATTACGAGCTCGTGCATAAGCAACTGGCCGCAGCTTGATTATCATGAAACTGTTCAACCAGGACCTGCCGCAGGGTGCATCGTCGATGTCGTACGCTGGCTTGCTGGAGCGCCTGGAAATCCTGCGCTCGACCCTGCGCTGGGCCAGCAGCCTGGACCGGCCCGACATCGACAAGCTGCTGCGCCAGGCGAATGCCGTGCGCGACGAGGTCATGCAGTTGTCGCACAAGGAGCGTTTCATACAAGCCGTCGGCAGTCAGGCGGCGCCGGAGCCGATCCCGGGCGAGCGCCGCCAGGCCCTGCTCGCGCGCAGCTTCGTGTTCGAAGGCACGTTCGGTGACAACCCGCGCCTGCTGGACGCGCTCGAGATCGCCGAAAAGGCGGCCCCGACCGACCTGCCCGTCCTCGTCGACGGCGAAAGCGGTACGGGCAAGGAATTGATGGCCAAGGTGATCCACGCAAATGGCGCGCGTGCCGACAAGGCCTATATCTCCGTCAATTGCGGCGCGATTCCCGAGAGCCTGATCGAATCCGAGTTATTCGGCCACAAGCGCGGCGCCTTCACCGGCGCGGCGACGGACCGCAAGGGCAAGTTCGAAAGCGCACACAAGGGCACGATCTTCCTGGACGAAATCGGCGAGCTGCCGTTGCAGGGACAAGTGAAATTGCTGCGTGTGCTGCAGTCGCACGAGATCCAGCGCGTGGGCTCGGACGAGACGATCGCCGTCGACGCCCGCATCGTCGCCGCCACCAACAAGAATCTGCGCAAGCTGATTGAACTGGGCCAGTTCCGCGAAGACCTGTTTTATCGGCTCAGCGTGATCCACGTGACCCTGCCGCCGCTGCGCGAGCGCAAGGACGAGATCCCGCTGCTGCTGGCCTATTACGGCGACGAGGCGGCCGAAGCACTGAAGCGGCGGCCGGTGGCGCTGACGCCGGCCTTGCGCGCCTTCCTGCTCGACTACACCTACCCCGGCAACATCCGCGAATTGCGCAACCTGATGTACCGCCTGGCATGCCTGGCCGGAGACATGGCGGACATCGCGCACCTGCCCGAGGATATCCGCCCTGTTGCACCTGTGCGGATCGAAACGGCCGCACCGGATCCGCCGGCCTCGCTGGCCTAAGCCAAGCGTGCGGCCAGCGACGAAGCCGAGCGCGCGTGCCTGGAACGCGGCCTGAAGGACGTCGGCGGCACCGTGGCCGAACTGGCGCGGCGCTGGGACATGAACCGCTCCCATTTGCAGATCCTGTTGAAGAAGCACGGCCTGCATTCGAAGGATTTTCGCCGGCATTAGCAACGATTCACAAGGAGGGATTGAGGATGGTCTGGTCGGCCTCGACGTCGTCCGCGCGCACGACGATGACGGAGATGTTGTCGCGGCCACCGGCTTCCAGCGCGAGCCGGACGAGCGTATCGGCCGCCTGCGCGCAGCCGCCGCCGGTCAGCGCGCCGAACATGGCCTCCGGGCTGACCGCATTGCTCAGGCCATCGCTGCAGAGCAGGAAGATGTCGCCGTCGCTCACTTGCACCTGCACTTCGTCCAGCTCCAGGGCCGCGGTCGCACCGAGCGCCCGCGTGATCATGGTCGCGCCCGGGTAGGCCGATGCGTCGGCAGGAGACAGGTGGTTCCGCGTTTGCAGTTCCTCGAACTGGTTGTGATCGCGTGTGAGCTGGTGCAGGCTGCCGCCGCGGCAGAGATAAATGCGGCTGTCGCCGGCCCAGACGCAGACGGCGGTGCGGCCGGAGGCCAGCAGCAGGACGAGTGTCGTGCCGATGACGGGCACGTTGCGCGCGGCAGCCTCCGCCACGAGCAGGCCGTTCACTTCGAGCAGGCACACGCGCGCGGCGGCGACGGCCTGCTGCAGGGTGTCGTCCGGCGGCAGCGCGTCCAGCGCCTCCACCGTCATCCGGCTCGCGATTTCGCCGAACGCATGACCGCCCATGCCGTCGGCGACGGCCCATAATCGCCGCGCCGGACGGTCCAGCACGGCATCCTCGTTATTCGTGCGCACCAGTCCCGTGTCGGTGCGCGCCGCCGAGGTCCAGCGGAGTTGGAGCGCCTCGCCCATCAGACGTGTCCGTTGTTGATACTCCGTTCATCCACGCCGACGGTCACCACCGCGTTCGGCGCCGAATTGCTCACGCTGACCGTCTGGAACTGGTTGATCATCTGGTCCGCGTAATTGTTGATCTGGTAAAAATTGATGACAGCGGCCGTACGTAACTGCTCGGGCAGATAAGCCTGGATCCAGCCGAAGCACCACGCCGCGCCGTCGCCGCCGCGGACACGCGCCATCGCGCGCGCGTCGAGGGTGCGCTCGACGCGAAGGTCATCGATCCTGATATGCGCCATATGGGCCTCCTGTTTTGAAAGACAGCGGCTGTTCGTTTTGGTTCATCGATTTGGCGGGGATCTCGCCGGATCCCCGCCATCCGGCGTCAGATGACCGCGATGTTGTTCTGGCCGAACTGGCTCGTGTTGTTGTTCGCGGTCACGCCGTTGACGAAGGCCGATCCGTTCGCGGTCGCGTTGACGACGCTCTGGAACTGGGTCAGGTTCTGCGTCGCGTCCACTGTCGTACCGTAGGTCGGCGACGGCGACGGCAGCGGGTACCAGGACGTCTGGCTCATGTTGTAGCCACCGCGCACGGCGGCCATGGCGCCGTGGTCGAGTTCGGCGGTGACGGACAGGTCTTTGATGATCAGGGTTTTCATGATGTTCTCCTTAAAAAATTACAGCGGGACGACGGCATTGTTGGTAGCAAATTGCAGCGGGTTCAAGGTCACAGCGGGGGCCGTAAAGCCGTCGCCGATCACACTGTTGTTGAGGACGTTGACCTTGATGTCCTGGACCTGGGCGATGCGCTGGTCGAGGTTCAGGTTGACGTTCACGTTCGGCCCGAAGGCCTGGCCACCGCGGATCGCGGACATGGCATGCGTGTCCAGTGCGCGGGTGCGGATGAGGTTCTGGATGACGATCGACGACATGATGTTCTCCTTAGATGACCAGCAGGTTGTTCTGGCCGAACTGCGACGTGTTGTTATTCGCCGTCACGCCGCTCACGAAGGCCGAGCCGTCGGCCGTCTCGTTGAGGACGTTCTGGAACTGGGTCAGGTTCTGCGTCGCGTTGACGGTTTTCGCATACGACGGCATCGGGTACAGCGAGTACGACTGGCTGCTCGTGCCGTGGCCGCCGCGGATGGCGGTCATGTCGCTGTGGCTCAGTTCGCAGGTGGCGGCGAGGTCTTTGATGATCAGGGTTTTCATGTCGATTCTCCTTGCGTCGGTGATTTGGTTGGAAGAGCGTTTGATTTGCGCTCACCAGGGTATGAGCAGAATGCGTGCCAGGCCAAAAAGCCCGTAAAACCGGGCGTTCCTGCTGTTTGGGAGGCGAATGTGACGGGCACGGACCAACGTCGCGCCGCATCTGTTGGATCGATCCGAACACCGGACCTGCAGGCAAAAAAAAACCGCCCGGCTGGCTGGCCGGGCGGCATGTGATCGAACTAAATGGTTTATATGGTTTATCTGGATGGTGTACCGACTGCTTTCGCCCTGGTGCGGAAATCGACGATCCGCTGCGGTTGCGCCGGTTGCAGCACGCCCGCCTGGGAGCGCGCGCGTGAACCGCCCGAGATCGCCTGCATCGCCTTGCGGTCCAGGTCGGTGTTTTCGGACAAATCCTTGATGGTGATGGTTGCCATGTCGTTCTCCTGAATGAGGAATGCCGGCCCGGCCATCGCGAGATGACCGGGCCGGCATGAGTGACAGATTAAATTCGCGTTGGTTCCGCTCAGTGATACATTTAATGAGCAACCACCGCGTTGTTCTGGCCGAACTGGCTTGTATTGTTGTGTACGGTGACGCCGTCGATGAAGGCCGAGCCGTTGGCCGTCGCGTTCGTCACGTTCTGGAACTGCTGCAGGTTCTGGTCGACGTCGACGGTCGAGTTGTAGCTCGGGAAGTACACCGGCATCGGGGACAGCCCATGCGACGGTTGCTGCATCTTGCCGTGACCGCCACGCACATGCGCCATCGCGCCGCGGTCCAGTTCGCAGGTGAGTGCCAGGTCTTTGATCGACAGCGTGTTCATCGTGTTTCTCCTTGAGTGTATGAAGTCAGGTTGGTTGGCGAGCCGCTTTCGTCGTGCTCACCCTACTCTTTGCGAGAACCGTGCCAGCACCTTTTGCGCCCATTCGCGACGTTTTATCCGGTATCCGGTGGGTTCGGTCCAACACTGGGAGTGACGCGGTTTGGCCGGGAACAACACATCGTCTGTACGGTGAATTTGCACACGGCGCACCTGTCAGAGGAAGACATGGACAACCTCGCCGATACCCTTCGCCAGTTCCAGAGCGGCACCCTCGGGCAAGCCGAGATGTTCGCGCGCGTCGACCGCCTGCTGGCCAGTACGCCCGAGAGCGTCTCGAGCCTGCTCAAGACCCTCAACGATGCGCATCGCCGCGCGCCGCTGCCGGCCGAGGTCTATGGCGAAGTCGAGCGCCGCATCGCGCAGGCGATCGAGGCGCGCCAGCGCCAGCGCGAGCGCGTCAGCGACGAAGAAACCTATGTCCAGACGAAACCCCTGCAACCGCCGACGCAGCCCACGGGCATCGCCGGCCCGCCGGGCGCGGCCGTCGAGCGCATGAAAGGCGTCGGCGACACGCTCAACGGCCGCTTCGTGCTCGAGGAATGCGTCGGCTTCGGTGGCATGGGCACCGTCTACAAGGCGCTCGACCTGCGCAAGCTGGAAGCGTCGGACCGCCATCCCTATATTGCGATCAAGGTGCTGAACGTACAGTTCCAGGGGCACCCCAAATCGCTGATCTCCCTGCAGCGGGAAGCGCGCAAGGCGCAGGCGCTGGCCCATCCGAACATCGTGGCCGTGTACGACTTCGACCGCGATGGGGCGATGGTCTACATCACGATGGAATACCTGCAGGGCAAGTCGCTCAGCCAGATGCTGCGCGCGCCCGATTTCCACGTCCTGCCGTTCGACGAGGCGATGAAGATCGTGAGCGGCATGGGCCGGGCGCTCGCCTATGCGCACGAGCGCGGCTTCGTCCACTGCGACTTCAAGCCGGCCAACGTGATCCTGACGGAGCCGGGCGGCGTCAAGGTCATCGACTTCGGCATCGCGCGCGTGTTCCAGAAGGCGGAAGAGGACTCGGACGTGACCGTCTTCGATCCCGGCAGCCTCGGCGCCCTGACGCCCGCCTATGCGAGTCCCGAGATGCTGGAAAACCGCGAGCCCGATCCGCGCGACGACATTTATGCGCTCGGCTGCATCACGTATGAATTGCTGACGGGGCGCCACCCGTTCAACCGGCTGTCTGCCCTCCAGGCGCGCGATGCGGGCCTGCGTCCGCAGCGGCCGCCCGGACTCGGCCACAGGCAATGGCGCGCGCTGCGCAATACGCTCGCGTTGCGGCGCGAGCTCCGCACGCCCACCGTCAACGGTTTTTTGAAGGAGATCGGTGCGCGCGACGCGCGGCGCCGGCAGCCGCTGCTGATCGGGGCCGGAACCGCGCTGGCCGCCGCGGCCGCCGCACTGGTCGTGTTCGTCGCGCTGCGCCTGCTGTTGCCGCGGCATGGCACCGCGCCGGCCACGCAGGGACCGCCCGCGTCCGTCGCCGCCACGCCGCCGCCCGCGCATTCGCCACCCCCTGCGCCTGCGCCGCCGCCGACCCTGGCGGCCGTCTCCACCGTACTGGCCGGCGTGCCGTGCTCGGCGCTCGTGCCCGCCATCGATGGGCGTGTCGTGAGCGTGCAGGGCTATCTCGCGCACAGCGTGGGGCCGGCGCGCCTCAAGACGATGCTGGCGGCACTGCCGGGCGTGACGCGGGTCGAGCTGACCCTGCACGACGTCGACGATGCGAAGTGCCCGTTGATGCGCGTCCTCGGCCGCTACTGGGTCGCGTCGCGCACGGCCGGCGTGTCGCTCCGCCTGAACCCGGGCAGCGGCCGGGGCGGCAACCTGGCGGCAGGCGATACGCTGATGGTCGACGTGGCCACGCCGGACTACCAGTCGTACGTGTCGGTCGATTATTTCGTCCTGGACGGCAATGTCGTCCACCTGCTGCCCAATGCGGCCGCGCGCGAAAACCTGGCGCCGCCGCGGTACACTGCCACCATCGGCAGCCTCGGCAACTGGGTGATCGGTCCGCCGTTCGGCACCGACATGCTCGTGCTGGTGACCACGTCCGTGCCGCTGTTCGAGGGGCTGCGTCCGGATGCGGAACCGGGACCGGCGTATCTGCGCGCCCTGGACGAGCGACTTGCCGCGATCGCCAGGGCACACGGCGCGATCGGCGTCGACTTCTTGCAGATCACGACGCACGCGCGGCGCTAGCCATCAATCGAGCGACCGCGCGACCCGGAACCCGTTCTGCGACTGGCGCACGCTGGCGTCGTATTTGAAACGCGTGGTGGACAGCATGTAGCTGCCGTTTTCGCGCCACGAACCGCCACGGATGACGCGCGCCTGGCAGTTACCCTCGACCCAGGCGCTGCCGTCGGCGGGCGCCCCCTTGTACGTGCTGTGCCAGCAATCCTGCACCCATTCCCACACGCTGCCGTTCATGTCGTTCAGGCCGAACGGATTGGCGGGGAAGCTGCCGACCGGCGGCGGGCGTTCCTCGCTCCAGGGCATGCCGCAGCCTGCGCAACTCGAATTCCCGCCTTTCATCTCTTGCCCCCACCAGTAGCGGGTCGTGGTGCCGCCGCGCGCCGCGTATTCCCACTCGGCCTCGGTCGGCAGGCGGTACGGCTTCCCGCTCACCGTGCCCAGCCATTTGAGGTACAGCTGCGCCTCGTCCCAGCTGACGTCGCGCATCGGCAGGTCCTCGGGCACGTTGCCCAGCGACGGCATCGTCGGACACACGCTGGCCCGGACGCACTGGTTCCACTGCCCCACCGTGACCTCGTACTTGCCGATCGCGAACGGCGTGTGCAGCGCCACCTTGTGCGCGGGGCGTTCGGATGGATCGCTGCTGTTGTTGCCCATCATGAACGGCCGCGGCGACAGCGCGACCATCACCGGGCAGACGTCGCAATCCTTCATCGTGGCGACGGAACCGGCCGGTCCCGCCGCGAGCGCCCGTTCCCGGCCGCCGTCGACGGGTGCCGGCACAGGGCGTATTTTGTGGTCGGGCGGCCGGGTCGGCTGCGCTTGCGGTGGCGGCTTCGGCGCGGTCTTCGTCTGCGGCGGCGTGCCTGCGGGCTTGCTCTCGGCCGGCTTCGCAGGCGCGGGCGCGGGCGCGGGCGCCTGCGGCGGGGCCGCCTTCAGCTGCTGGATGCGCGTGCGCGCCAGGCTGGCGAAGCGCCCCTTCGGATAGGCCTGCAGGTAAGCCTCGTAGTCGCCGACCTGCTTGCTGTCCTTGACGGAATTCCAGAACGCCAGCTCGAACTGCTCGGCGCTGTTCTTGGGCAGGACGCCCGCCATCTGGAACGTCGTGGGCAACCCGTGCGCACGCACGGGCGCGACGGCCGCCAGCGCCATCAGGCTGCACAGGATCAAGAGCCTCATCCACACAGGCCGCCTCCGCAAGTGTCAGGAAACCGCTTAGACCACTGGCCGCCGCGATTGTGCCCGCCGCACGTTTGTGCTGGCACAGGTGCCATGCATCCCGGTTGACGGATGCTGCCGGAACAGCGGCCCGCACGGCGGGCAGGAGAGGACGATGCGCAAAACAATTGTCTTGATACTGAGCGCGGTGGTATTGCAGGCCGTGCCCGTGCTGGCACGCACGCCGTCGCCCGAGAACGCGCAGGTGTATTTCATCTGGCCCAGCGACGGCATGGTCGTCGGTCACGCGTTCTGGGTGCGGATGGGCTTGCGCAACATGGGTATCGCGCCCAAGGGCACGGACATCGCGAAGACGGGCCACCACCACCTGCTGATCGACACCGACCTGCCCGAGAACATGGACCAGGCCGTGCCGAACGACCGCAACCACCTGCATTTCGGCGCCGGCGAAACGGAGGCGAGAATAGAACTGCCGCCGGGTTCGCATACGCTGCAGCTGCTGTTGGCCGACAAGGATCATATTCCGCACGATCCGCCGGTCTACTCGAAAAAGATTACGGTCACGGTCAAGTGAAACAGGAGCCCCCATGCGCATACGACTGGCAGCCCTCCTTTTCGCCACCGCCGTTTCGGTTCTCGCCGCCGGGCCGACGCCGGCGCCGCCCAACGCCTACCTGTACATCGGCTGGCCCAACGACGGTCAGGTGGTGTCATCCGGTAAGCCGATCCGCGTCTGGTTCGGCCTGCGCAACATGGGCGTGGCGCCGAAAGGCGTGAAATTTCCGAATACGGGCCACCACCACCTGCTGATCGACACGGACGCGCCCGGACCCGGCGTGGAGATCCCGAACGACCGCAATCACCTGCACTTCGGCGCCGGAGAAACGGAGACGACGATCGAGCTGCCGCCCGGCAGGCATACGCTGCAGCTCGTCATGGGCGACGACCAGCACGTCACGTTCGACCCTTCGGTCCAGTCCAAAAAAATCACGATTACAGTCAAATGAGCGGTGAAATAATCGCGAACTGTAGCGCGGCGTCATTGTCTTACAGGTCTTATGGCGAGGACGACATGGCGATCGAACCGGCACCGGAACCTTATGCAGCACCGCCCGTGGAAGGCGGCGTCAGCGCGTATCTCGAGCTGCTGGGCGGGCGCGAGGTCCGGCCGCGGCTGTTTCCGTTGCACGACGAGGTCGTGATCGGCCGCGATCGCCAGGACGCGCTCGCATCCGACCAGTTCATCTGCATCCCGCTGCACACGATCAGCCGCCGCCACGCGCGCGTGCGGCGCCGCGGGGATGCCTGGTCGGTCGAGGATCTGCACTCGTCGAACGGCACGTTCGTCAACGGCGCGCGGCTGCAGCCCGGGTCGTGGCACGTGCTGGGCGACGGCGACGAACTGGCGCTCGCCTCTACCCAGCTCGTGTTCCGCTCGCTGGTCGCACCCGGCGCGGCCAGCATGCCGACGGTGATCAGGAAGTCGGTCGACGTCACCCAGTACGTGCCGGCGGCCGGCCCGCGCGATGCGCCCCGCGGCGAGCTCGAGAAATCGGTGCTGAAACTGCATGCGATGGCCCAGGTCAGCATTGCGCTGGGAGCCGTCACCGACCGCGCGACCTTGACGGAAAAGATCATGAATTTCATCTTCGACCTGTTCCCGCTGGCCGAGCGCGCGTTCATCCTGCTGCGCCAGAACGAACGTGACCCGCCCGTACCGGTGGCGGCGCGGCGGCGCAACGGCATGGTCGAGGATCCGAGGCAGGCGCGCCTGTCGCACACGATCGTCGACGAAGTGCTCGGCAGGAAGCGCGCGATCCTGTCCGTCGATACCTTGGCCGACCGCCACTTTGCCGCGCAGGATTCGATCGTCGCCCAGGCGATCCGCAGCGTCATGTGCGCGCCGCTGATCGTGGGCGAGGAAGTGCTGGGGCTGATCCAGGTCGACAGCTCGTCCGACCCGCGCGCGTTCCAGGAGGCCGACCTCGAACTGCTGACGGGCGTGTGCGCGGAAACGGCCGTCGCGCTCAAGAATTTCCAGCTGTATTCCGACATCGAACGCCTGCTCGACGGCTTCGTGCGCGCGTCCGTGCAGGCGATCGAGGAGCGCGATCCCGTCACGGCCGGCCACTCGTTCCGCGTGGCGGGCTATGCCGAGCGCCTCGCCACGGCGCTCGACCGCGCGCAGGATCCGGACGTGCGCCGTATTGCCTTTACGCGCGAGCAGTTGCGCGAGATCCGCTATGCTGCGCTGCTGCACGACTTCGGCAAGGTCGGCGTGCGCGAGCACGTGCTGCGCAAGGAGAAAAAGCTGCACCATGCCGACATGCGCCTGCTGGAACAGCGCTTCCTGTACGCACGCGCCTGCCTGGAGCGCCAGGCCTATCACACGCTCGCGCAGCGCCACATCGACGAGGGCTGGAGCGCGGCGACGTTCCGGGCCGAGAAAGAAACCGCCGATGCGCGCCTGGCCGAGGAAGCGGCGCGGCTCGACGGCTTCCTCGCCACGATCCGCAGCGCCAACGAGCCCGCCATCTCGCGCAGCAGCACCCTGCCCGATTTGCGCGACATCGTCCACTACGGCTGCCACGACCCGGACGGCCATCCGCTCGCGCTGCTGGAAGACCACGAGGTGGCTGCGCTGAGCCTGGCGAAAGGCTGCCTGACGGCGGACGAGCGGCGCCAGATCGAGGAACACGTGGTGGATTCGTATTCGTTCCTCGTCCTGATCCCGTGGACGAGAGACCTGGCCGGCGTGCCCGCGATCGCGCATGGCCACCACGAGAAGCTGGACGGGTCCGGTTATCCGTCGGGCCTGCGCGGGCCGCAGATCAGCATCCAGACGCGCATCCTGACGATCTGCGACATCTACGATGCGCTCACGGCCGGAGACCGGCCGTACAAGAAGGCGGTGCCCGTGGAACAGGCGCTGGACCTGATGCACGAGGAATGCGACGCGGGGCATATCGATGCGCGGCTGTTCCAGGTGTTCGTCGACGCCCGTGCTTGGATGGCGCCATGACCGGCCGTCTCCTTTGCCTGGTTGCCGCCCTGCTGCTCGCCGCCTGCGCCGACGTCGGCATGCGCCCGTACGCGCGGCCGTCCGTACCGGCCAAGACGGCATGGGCGAACTCGGCCAGCCTGCCGCTGTCCAAGACGGAGTTGATCGTGCCGGACTGGTGGCACGAATTCCGCGATCCCTACCTCGACCAGCTCGTCAGCCGCGCGCTCGCCGGCAATGTCGACCTGGCCGTGCTCGCCGCGCGCATCGGCGTGGCCAACGCGCAGATCGGCGAAGCGCGGGCAGGCGCGCTGCCCACGCTCGACGCGGGTGCGGGCGCGAGCTTCCAGAAGGTCACGGGTCAACCGTTCACGAAGCAGTTCAACCTGGCCACGCAGACCAACTGGGACATCGATATCTGGGGCAAGGTCGAAAAGGGCGTGCAGGCGCAGAAGGCCGAGTTTTCCGCCACCGAGGCCGACTGGCGCGCGGGCTATTTAAAGCTCGTGTCGGACGTGTCGACGACGTATTTCCAGATCCTGCAATTCGACGAACAGATCGACCAGCAGCGTCAGACGCTGGCCCGCAACCGCGACATATTGACCACATACCAGGCGATGGAGCAGAACGGCCTCATCCCGCACACGCGTGTGCTGCAGCAATCGGCCGAGGTCAACCGCCTGAGTACCGAGTCGATCGAATTGCAGCGCCTGCGCGCACTGGCCGCCAACGCGCTGGCGACCCTGATCGGGGTGCCGGCCGGCGACTTCCAGATGCCCGCCGGCCGCCTGCAGGAGCGGGTGCGCGTGCCCGAGGTGCCGGGCGGCCTGCCGTCGCAATTATTGAAGCGCCGGCCCGACGTCGTCGCGGCCGAATACCGCGTGCTGGAAGCGTACGACCTGACGGGGCAGGCGAAGCTGGCGCAACTGCCGTCGATCAGCCTGACGGGGCGCGGCGGGACGTCCAGCTTCGCGCTGTCGTCCTTGCTGAAATCGTTCACGTTCGGGCTGTTGCCCAGCATTAATTTCCCGATTCTCGACCCGGGCGTGAAGGCGCGCGTGCGCACGAGCGAGGCGCAGACCAAGGTGGCCGAGCAGGCCTATCGCCAGACCGTCATGGCCGCATTCGAAGACGTGGAAAACGCGCTCGTCAACCTGGAGGCGCACAAGAAGCAGCGGGAAGAATTGCAGCAGCAGGTCGACCAGTTGCGGCTCGTGGCCAGCACGACGGATGCGCAGCGCAAGGAGGGCGTGGCGTCGCAGCTGGAAGTGTTCGAGACCGAGCGCTCCCTGCTGGGGGCCCAGCTGGCGCTGCTCGCCAACCGGCAGCAGATCCTGTCCGACACGGTGACGCTGTACAAGGCGCTGGGCGGCGGCTGGCCGCCCGTGGAGGTGGCCGATGCGGCGCAGCATTGAAAGACGCTCCGATGGCGCCTGACGAAGTCCTGGTGGGCAAGATGCAGGCGCAGCGTGTCGGCATCGTGCTCGAACCGCTGAACCATCCCGAGCTCGGTCCGCTCGCCATCGACGACGGCCTGTTCGCCATCGGCCGCACCGAGCCGCCGTTCGCCGCGTATCCGCCCGAGCTCGTGGCCGATTTGTCGCGCCGCCATGCGCGCGTCTTCGTCGAGGGTGGCGACGCGTATATCGCCGACCTGGGCAGCAAGAACGGCACCACCGTCAACGGCGTGGCCGTGCGGCATGGCATCGTGCGGCTGCACGACGGCGACGAGGTCGGCCTGGCGCGCGTGCTCGCGTACCGGGTGCGGCTGCAGGCGTCGCCGCCGGCAGCGGCGCCGGTGGCGCGGCTCGCCAGTCTCACGCTGGAACCGGAACGCGCCGATCTCGGGCTGGAAGCCATCGTCATCACCAGCTTTCCCTTCCTGATCAGCAAGGTGGACGACACGTTCGCGCGCTACAAGGAGAAGGAACCGCACCAGGTCGGCTATCTGTCGCGCCGCCACGCGCACATCTTCCTCAAGGCGGGCGTGCCGTACGTGGAAGACCTGGGCAGCACGAACGGCACGTTCATCGGCGCAGTGCGGCTCGACGAGCACGCCCATGCGCTGGAGGACGGCGACGTGCTCGCGTTCGGCGGTCATCACTTCGTCTACCGCGTGCGCCTGCAATGGGAACAGGCCGGGCCCGAGCCGACCGTCACGCGGGTGTCGTTGCCGCCGGCGGCCTCCCCCGCGGCGATGGATGCGGACCACACGACGTTCGTCGCGTCGGCCGGCTCCTTCCTCGACATCTTTTGCGCCGACGAGCAGCCCGGCGCGCAGGAAGACGAGGTGAACCCTGCCGCCGTGGAGCCGGCGCACAGCAAGAGCGACATGCGGCGCGGCAAGGCCGCCCTGATGACGGCCGCCCTGCTGGACGCAATGGGCGCCGCCGGCGACACCGACCCCGCGCGCCTGCGCCGCTGGCTGGCCATGGCGGGAGCGCTGGTGGTGGCGCTCATCCTGCTGTTCCAGCTGGCCGGCGCGCCGGAGCGCGCGTTGCAGGGCCTCGTCGACAGCGGCGATTTCGCGACCGCGGCCCGCCTCGCCGACGACCGTCTCGCGCGCGACCCGGACAATGCGGACATGAAGGCGCTGGGCACGGAAGCCCTGCTGAAAGCGGAACTGCCGCAGTGGATGGCGGACCTGAAGGCGCGCCGCTTCGATCGCACCGTGCAGGCCGAGGCGCGCATGCGGCGCCTGGGCACCCACAACGCGGATGCCAGGGTGCTCGTGGCGGAAATCGCCTGGGTCGGCGACGTGGAACGGTTCGTCCATGCGCGCGGCGGCGCGGCGGCCCCCGTGCGTGACGCGGCCGACGGCGCGCGCCTGAGCCGGATGGTGCGCCAGTGGCAGGACGAGCAGCCGGCGCACCAGCGCGCGTTCGCGACGATCTCGACGTACGTCCCGGCATTCCGCGACACGTATGCGCAGGCGGCGAGCGACCTGCGCAAGCTGGCCCTGACAGGAGGCGGCGATGGCAACGAGTGACAAACCGGTGCGCCCGCTGATCGGCGCGCTGGAAGACCACAGCGACGAGGGCATCGGCATCCTGACGGCCACGCCGGCGCGCTTCACGCACCTGGCCATCTACGTGATGGTGGCGCTGGTGCTGGCCGGCCTGGCGTGGTCGTTCTTCGGCCGCGCGGACGTGCTCGTGATGGCGCCGGGCACGCTGGTGCCGGCATCCGAGGTGCGCCGGCTGTATGCGCCCATCGACGGCGAACTGGCCAACATCTATATCGCCGAGGGGCAGCCCGTGCTCAAGGGCGACGTGGTGGCGCGGCTGTACGCGCGGGGCGCCATCGAGGCGGCGCGCAATGCGCTGGAGGCGCGCCTGAAACTGGAAGACGCGGAGCGCGAATGGAAGGAATTCCCGCAAAAGAAAGCCTTGTTGGACGAGCGGGTGGCCGCGCTCAAGGAAGCGATGGACACGGAGGAACGCCAGCACGAGCGCCGCCAGGCCGAGGGCACGAGCCGCCTCGCCGCCGGCCAGCGCGCGCAGGCGCAGGAAGCGCGCACGAACCTCGACGACGCGCGCCGGGCACGGGATGCGGCGCGCGATGAGGCGGCCAAGTACGAGCGCCTGTTCGCGTTGCCGGGCGGCGGCGGGGTCTCGCAACTGCAGGTGGAGGGCAAGAAGAATGCGCTGCAGGCAGCCGAGAACGCGGTGCGCGTGGCGGAATCGCGCGCGAGCGAGCTCGCCGCGCGCCAGAGCCTGGAGACGACCGAGGCCCGCTCGCAACTGGAGACGAGCGGCCAGCAGCTCGCGAGCCTGCGCCTGCAGTACGAAGCGGCGACGCGCGAAGCGACCAACGTCGAGGAAAAGCTGCGCCTGCAGGTGCAGACGGCGCGGCTGGTGGCGGATGCGGCATCGCGCATCCAGTTCGAGAACATCGACAAAGACAATTTCCTGCGCATCCTTGCGCCCGTGGACGGCGTGATCACAGAGGTGACGTCCACGCAGCCCGGCGACAAGATCCAGGCGAACACCCCGCTGGGCGGCATCGTGCCGAAGAACACGCGGCCGCTGCTGAAGATCGAGATCCCCGAACAGGACCGCGCCTTCCTCCGCGAAGGCTTGCCGGTGCAGGTGAAATTCAATGCCTTTCCCTACCAGCGCTACGGCATCATCGACGGCACCTTGCAGACCATCGCGCCCGCGACCCGGGCCTCGCCGCAGACGCGGCTGCCCGTGTACGAAGGCCGCGTCGCCCTCGAGCGCGATCACTACACCGTGGGCGACACGTCGTACCCGCTGCGCTACGGCATGACGGCGAGTGCGGAAATCGTCGTGCGCAAGCGCCGCCTGATCGACCTGGCCTTCGACCCGTTCCGTCAGCTTGGCGGGTGATCGCTACTGCGGCAAGCCGTTGTAGCCTTCGGACGCCGCCTTGAGCTGCAGGAAGACGACGTCCGCCGGCACGGTTTCTCCCGCCCGGAGCTTGGTGCGTGGGTCGTCCATCACAGGCGTCAGCACGAGCTTGCCTTCGACCCGGTCGGCGACGAACCAGGATTTCATCGCCGCCACGTGCACGACGAAATCGCCCTCGCCGTGACGATAGCGGCTGACGAGCCGTGCGACGGCCGCGTTGCCCAGTTCGGACGCCCGCCAGCCTTCGCGCGACCCGGTGACGAAGATCGCCGTGGCCACCCGGTCGCCGACCTTGACGGGGTACAGGCTGCGGCGGATGTCGACGAGCAGCGTTTCCGGATCGGTGTTCTCGGTAAAGGCACGCAGGGCGTCGAGCTGGACCCGGTAGACCTGCAGCGGCGCGCCGAGCGTGGCCTGGCGTACCTCGGCCTCCGACTCGAAACCGAGCGACGCATAGTTGCCGGCATTGACGACCTGCCGGAGCGTGGCCAGGCCATGTTGCGCGGCGGTGTCCTGGCTGTGGTTGGGGCGGGGTTGGCTCGTCTGGCAGCCGGCGAGGAAGAGGACGACCGCAACGACCAACGCGAAAGGAAGTTTGCGCATGTCAGTCACCTTTGTACGTGATGTTGTAATAGTCGTTCCAGTGGGTGTGGTCACCCGCGCGGCTGACGTAATCGGCATACGTCATGATGGTTTCCGTGCCGCCGGCCAGCGTATCCAGATCCGTATAAGGCTCGGGATCGTTGACATCCACGTATTGCACGCCATTCACGGTGAAATAACCTTTTACGACCATCATGTGGCCACCGCCGCCGGGCCAGTGCCAGCTGAATGCGATGGGTTTCTTTTTGCAGTAAATCTGCGATTTGACCTGGCTGAAGGTGAGTGCCGTATCGGAGGTCTGGTCGGCCGTAAAACCGTATTTCTCGTATTCCGGCCAGCCGCCGTTATTGCAGCTTCCGGAATTATTTTCGCAGCACGTCGTGAGGCCGAAACGGTGATTCGCTTCCACGCATTGGGCGACGTCATGGCCCAGGAAACGCATGGTCATCTGCCCGCTGGCCGCCCAGCACCAGTTCGACGCCTGCTGCGGCAATGTCGGGACGTCGATCGTGGACACCAACGGTGGATGACAACAGGCGGATAAAGTTCCCAATAAAAAAATTCCGCCAAGAATATGTGCGCTTTTCATTACGGCGACCCTCCAGCGAGTTCAATCGTTTATTTCGGGAATCACCCACATATGGATAAACCCTCCCGATAAAGGTATATGCAGATCGGTTGCGAACCCAACCTGATTCCCGTGATTGGTTGAGGCCGCTCATTGATGAATAACGCCATCTTTTAATGCGGTATCATTGCGCCATGCGCCGCCTGATCCTCATCCTGCTGCTGGTCGTCTATCCATTCCAGGTCGCCCTGGCCGTGGCGGACAAGTGCTGCGCGATGACGCCGGCCGGCGTGAGCCACCACAGCGTCGCCGCGCCGGGCGTAGACGGGCCCGTGTTCGTGGCCGACGACGACGGCGCCTCCCTGGCCGACCCGCACTGCGCGGCCTGCACGTTCGGACACACGGCCTGCCTGCCCGCGTCGTTCGTCGTGATACCGGCCGAGCGCCGGCACGCTTCAAGCATCGCCTTCTTCCCGCCCTACCTCAAAGCGCCGCCCGCGAGCCGTCCCGAACGGCCGCAATGGCCTGCCGCCGCCTGACCCGCGCGCGGCGTTGATCCCTCACACATCCCCGCGCGCCTGAATCGACCATCGGGAGCCTCGAAAAACCGTCGCGAGCGGCAGCAATGTCGTTCGAGAAGCACAGCTGTACGCTAGTACAGCGAGCATCGCAGGACGATAGGGCAACGCGCAGCAGGTTTTTCGACGCTCCCATTTTCAGGAGCACGCATGAACACATTCAGACAAAGACTGGCGGTGCTCGTCCTCGCATCCGCATTGGCATGGCGCTGCGGCGCCGAGCCCCTGCGCGTCGCGGCGGACACCGCCCCCATCGACTTATCCACAGCGATCCGGCTCGCCCTCGACCAGCCCGCCGCGCGCGCGGCCGCGCATGAGGTGGCGGCGAGCGAAGCCCTCGTCGGCCAGGCCGGCCGCCTGCCGAATCCCGAGCTGTCCTGGCTGCGCGAAGGCCAGCAGGCGGGCACGCGCACGACCACCGTGCAGATCAACCAGCCGATCGAGCTCGGCGGCAAACGCCGGGCCCGCGTCGCGCTCGCCCAGGGCGCGGCCGACGTGGCGCGCGGCGACCGGCTGGCGCAGCGGCTGGCCATCCGGGGCGAGGTCATCGCCGCTTACCACGACGTCCTGATCGCCGGACACCGGCTCGCGCTTGCCCAGGCCTTGACGGACCTCGCGCGCCGGACCGTCGACGTGGCCGGCAAGCGCGTGGCGGCCGGAAAAATCTCGCCGATCGACGAGACGCGGGCCCGCCTCGCCGCGGTCGACGCATCGACCGCGCTGACCCAGGCGACGGCCGCGCTGGCCATCGCCCGCACAAGGCTGGCCGCGCTGGTCGGCCGTCCTGCGGACACCCTCGCGCTGGAAGACGACAGCGACCGGTTGCCGGACGCCGCCCCCATCGCGACCTTGCTGGCCCGCGAGTCCACCGCGGTCCGACGCGCCCGCGGCCAGCTCGCGGCGCGGCAGGCGCAGGCGGATGTCGAGCGGGCGGCGCGCGTGCCGGACGTCACCCTGTCCGTGGGCACGCAAAAGGATGACCAGGCGGGCCGGCGCCAGGCCGTCGTCGGCCTGTCCGTGCCGCTGCCCCTGTTCAACCGCAACGAGGACGCCCTGCGTGCGGCCTTGCGCCGTACCGATGCAGCGAACGACGAACTGGCTGCAGCCCGGGTCGAGACGGCGGCCGCGCTGACGGCCGCCCACACGCGCTACGCAACGGCGAAACAGGAAGCCCGGCTGCTGCGCGACGACGTCGTGCCCGGCGCGAAGACCGCGTACGAGCAGACGCTGAAAGGATACGAGTACGGGAAGTTTTCCTTCCTGGACGTGCTCGACGCGCAGCGCACATGGTTCCAGGTGCAGACGCGCCAATGGGACAGCCTGGAAACCGCCTGGCGCGCCTGGGCCGACATCGAACGCCTCGCCGGCACCGATCAAGATTGAAGAGAACACCATGACGAAGAAACAGACCCTGGCGATCGCGCTGATGTGCGCGTTCGCCCTCCTCCTTGCCGGCCTGATGCTCTTTACGCGCCAGGATGCGGTCCCCACCAAAGATGCGCACGGTCACGACGACCGCGGCGCGGAAACCGGCGCAGCGGAAGACGCGGGCGCACGCGGCATCGCGATGACGGAGGCGCAGATCAAGGCCAACGGCATCGCCCTCGACACGGCCGCTCCGGCCACCTTGCGGCAACGGCTGCACCTGCCCGCGCAAGTCAAAACCGACGCGGAACGCACCGTCGCGCTGGCCGCCCCCGCGCCGGGCATCGTGCAGGCCGTGCTCGTGACGCCGGGTGCCCTGGTACGCAAGGGCCAGGCGCTGGTGACGATCCAGAGCCCGGCCGTCGCGCAGTGGCGTGCCGAGGCCGCCAGCGCGCGCCAGCGCCTGCAGCTTGCCCGCACGACGTATCAGCGCGAAAAGACGCTGTGGGACGAGCGTATCTCGGCCCGCCAGGATCTGGAAGCCGCGGCGACGGCGATGCAGGAAGCGGAGATCGCCGCGCAGGCCGCCACGCAGCGCCTGGCCGCCCTCGGCATCGAGGCGGGCGGCGGCGTGTCCAGCAGCGTGACGATGCGCGCGCCGCTGAACGGCGTCGTTGTCGACAGGCCCGCCGTCGCGGGCCAGGCGGTCGACGAGACGAAGCCGTTGCTGACCATCGCCGACCTGTCGCACGTGTGGATCGAAGCGGCCGTGCCCGCCGACAGCCTGGGCCAGGTCGGCGCGGGCATGGCGGCCAAGATCAGCGTCGGCACGCAGCCGGGCGAGATCGACGGCACCGTCGCCTTCGTCGGCCCTGTCCTCGGCGAGACGACGCGCATGGCGACGGCACGCATCGTCCTGCCGAACCGCGACGCGCGCCTGCGGCCGGGCATGCTAGCCAGCGTCGACTTGATGGGGCCGCAGGCGCAGGTGCCGGTCACGGTCTCCGGCGACGCCATCCAGACGATCCACGAGCACAGCGTCGTGTTCGTCCGCACGAAGGCCGGATTCGCGCTGCGCGACGTCGTGCCCGGGCGCTCGGACGGCAAGCGGATCGAGATCGTGCGCGGGCTGGCGGCGGGAGACGTCGTCGCGGCGGGCGGCAGCTTCCTGCTGAAGGCGGACCTCGGCAAGAGCGAAGCCGAACACGACGACTGACGAGGCGACCATGTTCCAACAACTTATCGCATTCGCCATCGCGCGCCGCTGGCTGGTCGTGCTCGCCGTCCTCGCCCTCGCCGGACTGGGCGTGGTTAACTACCAGCGCCTG
The DNA here is from genome assembly GCF_047325105.1 of Massilia cellulosiltytica. Lineage (NCBI taxonomy): Bacteria > Pseudomonadati > Pseudomonadota > Betaproteobacteria > Burkholderiales > Oxalobacteraceae > Massilia > Massilia cellulosiltytica. The sequence continues at coordinate 6,938,369 of NZ_CP168562.1, forward strand.
CCGATCGACGCGGTGCCCGACATCACCAACGTGCAGGTGCAGATCAACACCGCGGCGCAGGGATACTCTCCGCTGGAAGTCGAGCAGCGCATCACCTTCCCCATCGAGTCGGCGATGAGCGGTCTGCCCCGGCTCGAACAGACGCGGTCGCTGTCGCGCTACGGCCTGTCGCAGGTCACCGTCGTCTTCAAGGAAGGCACCGACATCTATTTCGCCCGCCAGCTCGTGAGCGAGCGGCTGCAACAGGCGAAAAGCCGGTTGCCGGACCAGGCCGATCCCGCGCTGGGTCCGATCGCGACGGGCCTCGGCGAGATCTTTTACTGGACGGTCGAAGCGCGCCCGGACGCGCTGAAGCCGGACGGCACGCCCTACTCGCCGGCCGACCTGCGCGAGATCCAGGACTGGATCGTGGCGCCGCAGCTGCGCGGCGTCGCGGGCGTGACGGAAGTGAACACGATCGGCGGCTATTTGAAGGAATACCAGGTCGCGCCGGACATGGCGAAGCTGACCGGGCACGGGCTGTCGCTGGCGACCTTGGTAAATGCCATCGACCGCAACAACGTCAACGCAGGTGCCGGCTACATCGAGCGCGGTGGCGAACAATTCGTCGTGCGCACGCCGGGACAAGTGAAAACGCTGGAGGAGATTCGCAACATCGTGCTGGACGTCGTCGACGGCGCACCCGTGCGCGTGCGCGACGTGGCCGACGTCGAACCGGGCCGCGAGCTGCGCACCGGCGCCGCCACGGAGAACGGTCGCGAGGTGGTGCTGGGCGCCGTCTTCATGCTGGTCGGCCAGAACAGCCGCGCCGTCGCGGACAGCGCGCGCCGCAAGCTGGACGAGGTCAACCGCTCGCTGCCGCCGGGCGTACAGGCCTTGCCCGTGTATGACCGCTCCGTGCTGGTGAACAAGGCGATCGGCACGGTCCGCAACAACCTCGTCGAAGGCGCGCTGCTCGTCATCGCGATCCTGTTCGCTTTTCTCGGCAATCTGCGCGCGGCGCTCGTCACGGCGCTCGTCATCCCGCTCACGATGCTGCTCGTGTTCACGGGCATGGTGCAGGCGGGCGTCAGCGCCAACCTGATGAGCCTAGGCGCGCTCGACTTCGGCATCATCATCGACGGCGCCGTCGTCATCGTCGAGAACTGCATACGAAGGCTAGGGATCGCCCAGGCCGAGGTCGGGCGGCCATTGACTGGCGCGGAACGCCGCACGGAGGTGGCGCTTGCGGCGGCGGAAGCGAGGCGGCCGCTGTTGTTCGGCCAGGTGATCATCATGACGGTCTACCTGCCGCTGCTCGCGCTGTCCGGCATCGAAGGCAAGATGTTCCACCCGATGGCGCTCACGGTCGTGATGGCGCTCGTCGGCGCGATGATCCTGTCGGTGACGTTCGTGCCGGCTGCCGTCGCACTGTTCGTCAGCGGCAACGTGGCCGAACACGACAACCGCCTGATGCACAAGGCGCGCGACTGGTACCGGCCGCTGCTGGACTGGACCCTGCGCAACCGCCCGGTCGCCCTGACGTTCGCCGTGCTCTCCGTGCTGTTGACGGGCCTGCTGGCGACGCGCCTCGGCACCGAATTCGCGCCGAACCTGAACGAGGGCGACCTGGCCGTGATGACCTTGCGGATTCCCGGCACGAGCCTGCAGCAATCGGTGGCGATGCAGCAGAAGCTGGAGACCGCCCTGCTGCGCGAATTTCCCGAGATCGAACGCGTGTTCGCGCGCATCGGCACGGCCGAGGTGGCGACGGACCCCATGCCGCCGAACGCGGCCGACAGCTATTTGATCCTGCGTCCGGAAAGCCAGTGGCCGACGCCGCGACGAACGCATGCCGGGCTCGTGGCCGCGATCGCGGAAGCGGCCAACCGCATCCCCGGCAACAACTACGAGTTCTCGCAACCGATCCAGTTGCGCTTCAACGAGCTGATCTCGGGCGTGCGCAGCGACGTGGCCGTGAAAGTCTTCGGCGACGACACGGCGACCATGCTCGCGACGGCCCAGCGCATCGCGCAGGTGCTCGATCGGCTGCCGGGCGCCGTCGAAGTCAAGATCGAGCAGACGGAAGGTTTACCGGCGCTGACCCTGGCCGTCGACCGCATCAAGGCCGCGCGCTACGGCCTGAACGTGGCGGACGTGCAGGAAGCGTTCGGCACGCTGGTCGGCGGCCGCGACGTGGGCACCGTGTTCGAAGGCGACCGCCGCTTCGCGATCACGGTGCGCCTGCCGGAAGGGGCGCGCAACGATGTCGACACGCTGCGGCGCCTGCCGATCTCGCTGCCTGCACGCGATGGGCGGGCCGCCAGCATTCCGCTGTCCGAGATCGCCACCTTGGACTTCGTGCCGGAAGCGAACCAGATCAGCCGCGAGAACGGCAAGCGCCGCATCGTCGTGACGGCCAACGTGCGCGGGCGCGATCTCGGGTCGTTCGTCGCCGCGCTGCAAGCCGATTTGAACAAGTTGAACGTGCCGGCGGGCGTGTGGCTGAGTCTCGGCGGGCAATTCGAGAACCTGCAGGCCGCGGGCCAGCGCCTGGCGCTCGTCGTGCCGGCCGCGCTGGCGCTCGTGTTCGCGCTGCTGTACCTGGTGTTCGGCAGCGTCAAGGATGGCCTGCTCGTGTTCAGCGGCATCCCGTTCGCCATGACCGGCGGCGTGCTGGCGCTGTGGCTGCGCGGATTGCCGCTGTCGATTTCGGCGGCGGTCGGCTTCATCGCGCTGTCCGGCGTGGCCGTGCTGAACGGGCTCGTGATGCTGACGTTCGTGCGTTCGCTGCGCGATCAGGGACACACGGCGTCGGAGGCCATGCGCGAAGGCGCGCAGGTACGTTTGCGCGCAGTGCTGATGACGGCGCTCGTCGCCTCGCTGGGCTTTTTGCCGATGGCGCTGGCGACGAGCACGGGCGCGGAGGTGCAGCGGCCGCTGGCGACGGTCGTCATCGGCGGCATCCTGTCGTCGACGGCGCTGACCCTGTTGATCCTGCCCGCCTTGTACACGTGGGCGCACGGAAGTTCACGCGATCCGGCGAATCGTTGAGCGTCACGATGCGGCCGTCCGGTACGCCATCCGGATCGGCCGCACCTGTGGCAGACTTTGTCATCGCTGACTGACACAGACATGGACACGCACATGGACATCGGACGGATCGAAGCCCTGGCCCTGCGCCCCAGCCTGGCCGCGCCACCCGTGCGCGTGGATGGCGTGAGGGCCATCGCATTCCAGGGACTGGACGGCGACGTGCACGCCGACCCGCTGTCGCCGCGCCAGCTGCTGCTGGCCGGCACGGACGCGTACGACGCGTTCGCGCTGCCGCCGCACACGCTGCGCGAGAACCTGCTCGTGGACGTCGACACGTCGCGGCTCGTCTCCGGTACCGTGCTGCAGGTCGGCGACAGCGCCCTGCTGCGGCTGATGTTCCAGTGCGAAGCGTGCGGGCACCTGGATGCGCTCCACCTGGGCCTGTCGACGCGCATCGGCACACGGCGCGGCATGCTGGCACGCGTGCTGCGCGGCGGCGAGATCCGGCCGGGCGACCGGATCCGCGTGGCGGGCGCGCCGCTTCCGGCCTGGTCGGACGACTGGCGCGAGCGCATCGTCCACGTGCTCGATACACTGCCGCCCGCCAGCGTGATCACGTATAAGCGGCTGGCCCAGCTGGCCGGCATCGCGTCGAGTTATTGCCGCGCCTTCCCGGGCATGATCGCCCGGCTGGGGCCGCGCTACGCGGGCAAGGCGGTGCCCTCGCAATCGGATATCGACCTGCCGCGCTGGGATGGGCGCGGGTTGTTCGATCCCGCGCCGGTGGAACGGTTGTTTTCCGCCGAGGTCGTGCCGTAGGCTTGCCCGTCAGGCCAGCTGTTCGATCGGCTGCAGGGCGTAGCGGACGTCGTCGCGATCATCCGCCTGTGGTCCGGTGACGAGATAGGCATCCCAACCCAGTCTCCCGCTCGGCGCGGGGCCGAGGACGGTGCTGCGGACCTCTTCTCCGCGCAGGATCAGTTCGACCTCGTATTCGAGCGTGACGCCGGCCAGCAGGCCCAGCAGGCTTTTGAGGGCGCGCGCCGCGAGGCCGCCCGGCAGGAACGACGAGAAACCCGCGTGGTCCAGCGGACCCACCACGACGCGCAGGCGCAGGTCGCGCTGCCATACGCGGTCGCCGGCCATCGCGCTCGTCCCCAGCACGGCGGTGGAGTGGCCGAGGACGGTCTGCTGGGCGGACGGCACGTCGTACCAGGCCCCGACGAATTGCTCGATGCGTACCGGGTGGTCGAAATACTCGGACAGCACGCGCCCCATCTGCACGGCCGAGGGCGGGCGCTGGCGGATCGACGCGGCGAAATAGCCGATCGATTCGTCCAGCAGCGCGCCGTCCCTGTGGTGCGTCAGGCGCCGGCGCAGCGCATCGTGGCCGAGCCCTGCCAGCGCCAGCAGCAGTGGCAGGAAGGTGTCCTGGCCGTCGAGCTGGTATTTGAAGTGCAGACGGTATTTGCGCCAGGCTGCGTAGAACAGGGCCAGCGAGCGGTTCGAGAACGTGTCCAGCAGGGCGCGTGGACCTTCGTCGGACTGGCGCTGCTGGTGGTCGGCGATGCGCTCCGTGTAATGGGCCGGCAGCACGCCGGTGGCGCTCAACAGGCCCATGAAGGAGGGGGTGACGCGGATGTAGCTGAGTCTTGCTTCCTGCAATGCCTTGCCGAGCGCGTGCGCACCGCGGTCGAGGTCGCGCGGCTCGGGCTGGATGGCTTCCAGCTGGCTGGCCGGAAATCCCAGCGACGTCGAGTTCTGGAAGCGCACGTAATGCGCGATGGCGTCGTGCTGGGGGCCGCCGTGCCGCTTGAGCCAGAGCTCGAGCATGCGCACGGCCTGGAAGTACTCGAAACGATAGGGTTCCCTGAACAGGCGCTCGATTACAGCAGGCTCAAATCGCCGCTTCTCGGTAGGCATTTCAATAATTCCTCTCCGGTTTTATTGGACACCACCACCAGTTGCGTGAAGCTGTTGGCGTGCACGTACAGGGCGAGAAACCGTTCGATGATGTGGGCGAACGCATAGATGCCGCTGCCGACGAAGGCTTCCTCGTCGATGAGGATGCGCACCTCCACGCCGCGCACGAGGCAGGTGAACGGATTGCCCGCCATCCAGGCGCTGGCGGTACGTTGTTCGATGCCGGCAATGCCGCCGATCTGGCGCTGCGACGATGGCGAACGGGGCAGGTCGTACAGGGCGAGCATCTCGCGGAAGGCATCGACGCCGCCGTTTGCCAGTGACAAATGGTTCAGCGTCAGGTGCGAGATCAGGCGCCAATGGGCGCTGCGGGCGCTCTCGAAGCGGTAGGTGATGGTGGGCTTGCGCAGGAAGTTGATCGTCTTCATGCTCGAGCCGCCTTCGAGGAACAAATCGCCGCCGAGCTGGCCATAGGAGAGTGAGGCCGGCAGGTCGCGGTTGCTACAGATGAGTTGGATGTTCAGCGTTTGCGTCTCGACGGCGGCCGGATCGAAGTCGATGTCGACGATGGCGATCTGCGTCTCGTAGCCGGGGCTGCGCTCGGCCAGCGTCTCGTCGCGCCGCAGCACCCAGTAATGTCCGTTCTGCTCGGGCGTCTGGGCGTGCTTGAGCGAGTAAAACGGGTGGAATTCGACGACGGTTTCGCCCTGCGGCGTCTGGCGCACGAGGTTGACGGATTCGATGGATTGCACTTCGTAGGCGAAGGCGCGGCGCGCGTCGGCCAGCACGGGGTAGCTGGCGCTCGCGTGGGTCAGGCGGATCGGCTCGCCGCGCTGCGGGAACAGGTTGATGACGGGCGTGCAGCCGAGCAGCAGGTTATTGGTCGACAGCGTGCCGAGCATGCGCGCCGTGTTCGAATCCGCGCGCAGGCCCGCCAGCGCCAGGTGCAGCGTCACCGTCGTCGCGCCGGCCGCCAGCGCGGTCGGCAGCGCGGCCATGAGTGCGGCCAGGTCGATGTCGAAGAAGTTGAACTTGTCGGGGAAGCAGAAGTACTCCGTCAGCAGGCGGTAAGCGGTATGCGAACGCGCGGGAAAATCGATCAGGGCTTCGTCGTCGGCGAAGCCGGCGGGCTCGATCGGGATCGCGTCCAGGGGAAACCAGCGGCCATTGCGATCCGCCTCGACGTACGCGCCCGCGGCCCGCATGAACAACGTGTCGCGCAACGCCGCGCAGAACGACGGTTCGCCATCGATGAACACGCGCAGGCGCGGCAGGGCCAGCCGGCCGAGGCGCAACTGGTCGGCCGTGGCGGTGAGCGTCAGGCTCAGGCCGGAGCCCGCGCCTTCCGGCAGGCGCACGGCTTCCGGATGGTCGATGATGGCGGAGAACGCGGCCCTGGTGAGCGCAAGCGGCGCGACGGTGACGGGATAGACGGTGCGGAACGTGCAGGCCGCGCCGCGCACGGGTCGCGTAGTCAGCGCGGTGCCGCGCGGGAGGACGCTGATGCCCGTCTGCTGGTTGGCGGTCCCCCCGAAATCCATGTGGGCGATCGAACAGGAGGGAAACGGGCGCAGGTAATGGGGGTACAGGACGTCGAACAGCGCTTCCGTGAATTCGGGATAGTCGTCGTCGAGCCGCTTCGCGATACGCGCGTTCAGCAGCGCGAACGATTCGATCATGCGTTCGGTGTGCGGGTCTTCGCACACTTCGCCGCTGATGAGCAGGCGGCCCGCGATCTTCGGATAGCGCTCGGCGAATTCGCGCAGGTGACGGCGCAAGTAGCCGAGCTCGCGCTCGTAATACGGTAGCAATTGTTCCAAGCTTAGCCTCGCGCGGACGCGGCCGGCGACGTCCTGCCCGCCTTGTTGATGCTGTACTGTAGGGTCGACGGCTGCAGTAGCGCGTCGAAATTGACCGGTTCTTCCGATGCGCTGGCGACGAGCACCGCCGTGATCGAAAACTTCAGGCGGTTCACCGCACTCTCGTCGCGCACTTCGAGTACCGCCTTCACGTTGCGCAGGCGCGGTTCATGGCGGGCGATGGTCTTTTCGAGGCAGTCGCAGATGTAAGCGCGGTCGCTCGGGCTCGACAGCGAGCGGTCGGCGAAATCCGTCAAGCCGTAGGTCACGAGCGACTCGCTGCACTCGGGGAAACCCTGCAGTGAATTTTCGGGAATGACGGAGCGCGTGTTCAATAACGCCTCGAGGTCGCGCGCGACGGCATCCTTGAAATCCTCGGCGGTGATGCGCGAGACGGTGGCGTTACCGGCACCGCGCACCGATGTGCCCAGCAGACGGTCGAAAAAACCAGGCGTGAATCCTTCCATCGAACTCCTCCATGCCGGCAGCGCAAGCCGGCATCTTCACACAGTCAGGCGCGAAAAAATAGTTCAGTTGGGAATGACCCACGGTTACTTTGAGCAGTAGCAAAACTGCAGGTCATAGCAGAAAAAAAACCGTCACGAAGGACTAAGGTGATCGACTTGGGACAAGTCAATGATTGGAGGACATGCATGACGAGCACGATGATCGGCAACATGGCCAGCAAGGTATTGTGGGGAGAGGGGCTGCTCCTGCGTCCGCAGCATTTCCAGCGCCAGGACCAGTACCATGAACACCGCCTGTACAAGAGCATCCGGGCGGTACAGCCGTATGCCTGGGGCATCGAAACACTGCAGATCGACCGCGAGGCACTGTCCAGCAACGTCTTGCGCATCCTCGAACTCGCGCTGCGCTTCCAGGACGGCGAACTGGTCGATGCGCCCGGTGCCGACGAATTGCCCGACACCGTCGACCTCAGCCAGTTGCCGCAATCCCAGCAAACCGTCACGTATTACGCCGCCCTGCCCGGCCTCAAACCCTTCAGCGGCAATTTCGCCCAGCCGGGTCAGCCGACCAAGACGGTCCGCTTCGTGCAAACCAATGAGGAAACGCCCGACCTCTACACGCAAGCGGCGCCGGCGTCCGTGTCCTACCTCAGGAAAACCGTGCGTCTCGTTCCGGAATTCGAGCCACGCGACGCCTACCTCAGCTTTCCGGTGCTGCGCCTGCGGCGCGCCCCGTCCGGCGGCTTCGAGCTGGACCCGTCCTTCCTGCCGCCCAGCCTGTCGGTGGGTGCCGCACCCGCCCTGTTCCAGCAGGTGCGCCGCCTGTTCGAGGCGTTGCAGGCCAAGGTGAGTTCGCTGTATGGCCACCACCGCGAGCCGAGCCGCAACGTGATCGAATTCCGTTCCGGCGACATGTCGTCGTTCTGGTTATTACACACCGCCAGTTCCGCGTGCGCATCGCTGTCCCACTACCTTCACCATCCCGACCTGCACCCGGAACGCCTGCACGAACAATTGCTGGGCGTGGGCGGCGCGCTGATGACGTTTTCGAAAAGCTGGACGCTGACCGACCTGCCGGTGTACCAGCACGCAGATCCCGGCCCCGGCTTTGCCAGGCTGTTCCAGATCATCCGCGAATTGCTCGACACCGTGATCTCGTCGAAGTACTTCGCCATCGTCCTGAACGAAGTGCGGCCGTCGTACCACCACGGCATGCTCGACTCCGGCAAGATCGACGACAAGACGACCTTCTACGTCGCCGTCTCGGCCGACATCCCGACCCTGGAACTCGTCGACACCGTGCCGCTGCGTTTCAAGGTCGGCGCGCCGGACGACGTCGAGAAATGCGTGCTGTCGGCCCTGCCCGGCGTGCGCCTGCAATACGCGCCACAACTGCCCGCCGCCGTGCCGGTGCGCCCCGACACGTGCTATTTCATCCTCGATGCCAAGGGACAAATGTACGAGCGCATGCTGCAGGCGCAATCGATGGCGATCTACGTGCCGTCGGGGATGAAGGGGCTGAAGCTGGAACTGCTGGCTGTCGCCGCTTGAGCCCGCGCTGCATATTCCTCATTGAACTCAGCGCAGGCCAGCAGGCCACCATCGACAACCTTTGACGCCACACCATCATGTCGACACCTCTCACCGCCGAACCGCTCCCCGCCTCGGATACAGCGCCCGTCTGGATCAAGCCGGCCTTCATCGCCGCCGCCGTCTTCGTCGCCTGCTGGAGCGGCGCGATCGTCTGGTGGCGCGCGAGTGCGCGCGTGCCCGCCACGTCGGAATGGATGCTGTTGCTGTTCGGCCTGCCCGTAGCCCTGCTGCTGGCGGGCTTCGTCGGACACAAATGGATCGCGCAACGCAGCACCGTCGCCCAGGCCGATGCGCTGCCTGCCACACCCGCGCGCCCGGCCAGCGCCGCCACGCGCCCGGCGCACGCGCAGCACCTGGCGATTCTCGCGACGGCACTGCGCGCCCCGCAGGGTGCATCGGCCGAACAACTGGCGGCCGCCATCGCGGACAACAAGGCACGCCCGGATCTGGACCGGGCCCTCGTCGACCACGACGGTTTCCCCGTGCTGTGCGCCCGCTGCGAGGACGCATACGACGAGGCGCTGCGGGAAGATGTCACCGACTGGCTGGCGGCGCACGGAGGCAATGACGCAAACTTCAGCGACGAGCAGTGGCGTGCGTTGACGCTGGCCAGCAGCGTGGTCGCGGAACTCGCGGGACGGGCCGCGATCGATTGGACCGTGCGCGACGATGCCATGCCCGGGCTCCAGGTGCTGCCGCTGCTGCCGGCGGATTGGTCCGAACGGCAGCGCGATGCCGCTGCGGCGTGGCTGCGGTATGCGGCGGCGCAGGCCGGATGGCGTGGAGAGATCGGTGCGGCCATGTGCGGCACCGATCCTGTGACCGACATTACTGCGGCCGGCGCAGCGCCCGGTGTCACGCTCGTGGTGGCGGCAGCGTCGCATGTGAGTGAGGCAACGGTCGCGCGCTGGGCATCGGAACAGGTCTTGTTCACGTCCGCGCAGCCGCAGGGGATGATGCCGGGCGAGGGCGCCGCCGGCATGTTACTGGGCAGCGCGGTGCTGGCAGGAGCATCCGATGGCCAGGCGGTGGCGCTGCTCGCGCCGCTCGCGGAAGTGCGCGTCGCGGAGCCGGCCGACGGGCGCAGGCGCGACGCCGAGCGCGTGCTCGCGCGACTCGTCGAGCGCACGCTCGCCGATGCAGGTGCCGATACGGATGGCGTGGCGATGATCGTCGCCGATACCGGTCACCGGTCGCGGCCTGTGTACGAGTTGATGGAATATGCGGCCACGACGATGCGGCAGCTCGACGGCAGCGAGGACATCGTACGTGTAGGGGCGTCGAGTGGCGCTTGCGGCGTCGTCCCGTTCGTGACGGCGCTCGCGCTGGGGACGTACTACGCGGGCGTGCGCCAGGCGCCGGTGCTGTGCCTCGCCAACGAGATGCCGGACCGCCGCATCGCCACGGTCGTGCACCCCGTGGGTTGACCTCTCAGCGGGCCGGCGCGCGCCATGCCTGCGTGCGGCCCAGCACGTGGCTGTCGATGGATCCCTTCCTGGCCAGCTGGCCGCCGATGCCGAAGTTCAGCAGGCAGACATCCTCGTCTTCGTTTTCCCGTCCTTGAAAGCGGCGTGCCCACGGATCGCGCGTTGTGTCTTCCTGCGCGGGACGGCGTGCCACTGCAGCCGCCTGCGCTGGGCGGCCTGGTTGCGCCGGTTCGTCGAGCACGGCGGCATGCCGGCCGCTGGCGCTGCAGGAGACGAGTGAGCAGACGTTCACGCCTTGCGCAAATGCGGGTAGCGGCATGAGAAGCGCGGCGGCGGCCAGCGGGAGGAGCTTCCTGATCAAACCGGATGTCATGGTCTGCACCTTGTCGATGACGATGCGGCCACTCTAGCGGGTTGCGCGCGCCGGTCGATGTCCGATTGTGTCGGGTGCGCGCCCCGACACATGCGCTTGCAAAAATCCTGCGCTACCATGAGTCCCATATTTCAACGTATAAAGGGGACGACACATGATTTATCAAGGCAGCTGCCACTGCGGCCAGGTGGCGTATGAAGTGGAGGGCGAGATCCAGGGTGCCTCGCCTGTAATTGTTCGATGTGCCAGCGCAAGGGATCGCTGCTCTGGTTCGTGCCGCGTGCGCAGTTCCGCCTGCGCACGCCCGAGGACGCGGCCGCGACCTACACGTTCAACAAGCACGTCATCCAGCACCGCTTCTGTCCCACGTGCGGCATCCATCCGTATGCGGAAGGAGTCGATCCGAAGGGGAATCCGATGGCGGCCATCAACCTGCGCTGCATCGAGGGCATCGATCTCGACGCGATTCCCGTGCAGCACTTCGACGGCCGCGACGCCTGACCATCAGTTCAGGCGCGGCGCGATCACGAGTTCCGGCTGCGGCCGCGGTGCGTGGGCGGACAGCTCCGCCGGCGCCACTTCCTGCGGCAGCGCGACGATGCGTTCCCACAGCGCGAAGCCGGCCGTGCGGTTGGCCTTGCTGAGCTGGTAGGCGGGCAAGGCATCCATGCCGTGGGCCATCCACAGCGCTTCGTACGAGGGTTTCAGGCGCGCGTCATGCCAGGCTTCGGAGAGGGGCGCGAAGGTTTCCTGCAGGACGGCCGCCGTGCTGCGCATGCGCACCCAGCGGTGGTTCAGCCAGCCGTTTTCTTTTTCGACGGGGTTCAGGAAGCGCTCGATCACCTGGCGCGCCGCCTCTTCCCCGCTGCGGCTCATCACGTCGATGGCGGCGCGCGTCATGTTCAGGTTCAGCCCACCCTCTTTTTTCGTATGGCGGATCTGCACGACGCGGTCGCGGTAGCCCGGGGTGCGCTTCAGGGCTTCGTCGCGCCACGTGCGGATCGTGCGCAGGATGGCGCCCGCGAAGCGCGGCAGCGACGGGCGGCCGTCGGTGTCGTCGACCGCCATGTATGCGGCCGTCACGCCGGTGTTGTTGTTTGTCGGGAGAGACACGCGCGCGTCGAACGGATCGTCGTCGGCCAGGTCGTCCTGCAGGGTGACGCCGAAGGTCGGACGGGTCGGGAGGATGTTGTCGAAAAAATGGATCGGGAAGTTGCTGGTCAGGCCGCCGTCCGAGAACCAGACGCGCAGCAGGTCGACGCCGTCCCCATGCACCGGCAGCGCACGCAGGCGGTACAGGGGCACGGCTTGCAGCAGTACGGGAAAACTGAGGCTCATACGCGCGGCCACCACGAGCGGCAGGTCGTCCGGATCGGGCATGAAGTAGTAATCCTCGCCACCGGCGTTCATGCGTTCCAGTACGGTCACCGTGCGTGCGCCGTGGCGCGTATGGCGCGAGTGCGCCGTCATCCAGTCGACGATCGTGGGCGGGAACAGGGCGGCCATTTCCGAGGCGCGGAATACAAGGTCGGCGCTCGAATGCGGCAGGCGGTGTGCGCGCAGTTCGGAGAGGCCCGTCGTCATCAGGGCCAGTTCGATCGGGGGCTCGGACGTGCGCAGCAGGCCGAACGTCAGCGGCGTGTCGAGTGGAAGGCCGGCGATGTCCTGCACGAGGCCATGCAGCCATTCCGTCAGCGCGGGCGGATTGTCCGCGGACGTGCGCAGGCCGGAGCAGATGCCGCAGCGGTTGGCGCGCAGCCCGCGCCACGCCGACCACGTGGCCTGCAGCAGCGCCCCGGCCAGCGCGCCCACGAACATGCACAAGCCGAACCACAGGACGCTGGCGAGGCCGACGAGGGGCACGCTTGGCCAGTGTCCGCCGAGCAGGCTGCTGCTGATCAGAAAGCCCAGCAGCCACATGCCCCCGCCCACCACGGCACCGAGCGGGAAATTCCACAGCATGGCGAAGGATAAATAGCCGCATGCCTTAGACTTGCTCGTTTCGTTGAGCGCCGCCGCGATCACGCGGAAGTGCGGACGCAGTGCTGCGCAGGGCTGGAACAGCGAGAACAGCCGGGTGTGCGCGCCGACGGCTTCCTGCAGGCTGCCGGGCAGCCGGGCCAGGAGATGAAAACCGTCGTCCTCACCCTGCCCGTCCTTGCGCACGCGGTTGCGCTTGAACTGGGCCGCCGCCGCCGCGATGGCCGCCACGGCGCCGACGCTCGTCCCGCCGATCGAGCGCAAGGTGAATTTTTCGGCCAGCCGCGCCACGAACGCGGGGTAGACCACGCCGGAGGTCACCCCGCCTTCCATCACGATATCGCATTCCTTGGGCAAAAAATCGCTCATCGCCGTCCGCCAGTGGTTGCCACAGTCGGGATTATGCGGTCTTTTGTGAAATGCTCTCCATATATTCGGGATGACGCCGTGCCGCCATCGATCGTCTATTGCGTTTCCGGCGCATCGTCGTGCTCGTCGCCCGGCGCCACGTCGATGCGCCCGTACTGGCCGTGGTTTTCGTCGTCCGGGCCGGCGGCGAAGAACAGCGTGTCGACCGGTTGATCATTGAGACCGTTGCCGAACCCGATGCCCCACAGGCCGTCGATGTGGATTGCCTTGCCGTGCGGTTCCTTCAGGCGTCCCAGCCATTTACCGGTCGCGGGGTCGTAGGCATTGATCATCCCATCGCCGAAGTTCCCGACCAGCAGGCGGTTGCTGAAGCGGCCGAAGCTGGCCGGCGCCAACGCAATGCCCCACGGGGCGTTGAGCGCGCCGCCGGAAGCGAGGCGGCGCAGCAGGTGTCCGTCCGGATCGAACACGTCGACGAAGCCGAAGCCCGGGCCGGCCACGTCATCCTCGCGTTCCTCGTCCTGTTTCGCGTAGGTCACGTAGAGGTCGCCGTTGACGGCCTGGATGCCGAACGGCGCATAGCCCGCCGGCAGGCGCGGATCGCGGAACTTGCCGGACAGGTAGACCGGCTTGAATGTGCTGTCGTAGACATCGACCTTGCCGTTGTGGAAGTCGGTGGCGTACAGCAGCGTGCCGCGGCCGTTGCCGCTGAGGGCGATGCCCTTGTAGATGGCATCGTGCGCGCTGTTGTCGATCACGCGGATGGCGTGCGTCGCGTCGACGTTGGGCGCCCAGCCCGCGATGCCGCCATCCTCGCTCGCGAACAGGAAGCGGCTGGGACCGGATACGCCGCCCTTGGTCACGACGAAGCCCGGGCCGCCATAGAACACGGTGCCCGTGGGGCTGCCAGTGGCGCCGCCCGGGCCGGGAATGGTGACCACGAGACTCTGCGGATTGCCATTGCCGTTGTAGAGGGTCGAGACGCCCGTGTGGTTATCGGCGACCCACGCCACGCCATAGGGATTGAACGCCAGTCCCCAGGCGTTCACGAGATTGGGATCGCGCTGCTCCGCCGGTACGGCTGCGCTGTCCGATACCAGGTTGCGCTGACGGTAGAAGTCGCTCGCGGATGCCTGGGATACCGCCGTCAAGGTCAGGACACCCAGGACACAGGCCAGGAATTTATAGAACTTTTCCATTTTCCATTCTCCGGTAAACGTTCGAAGGAAGCGCGCGCTAATGCCGATCTTGCGCGGGAGAGAATGGAAGGGATTTGAGGTAGCCTAAACGTACCCCGGATGGGTAGTTTCAGGTCGGCACGCCCACGATCACGCTGGACGCCTTGAACATCGCCGTGGCCGTCCGGCCCTCGGCCAGCTCGAGCGACCGCGCGCTCTCGTTGGTGATGATGGCGGCGATGCTGCCCCCGCCCGTCAGGTCGAGGACGACTTCCGTGTTGACGGCGCCCGGCATCAGGCGGGACACGGTGCCGGCGAGCTGGTTGCGGGCCGAGAAGCGCGCGCCCTCGCCTTCCGTCATGAGGATGATCGATGACGCCTTGACCAGCGCGAACGCCTGGGCGCCCTGTGCCAGGCCGAGGCTGGCCGTGCTCTCGTGCGTGACGATGGCGACGATTGTGTGGCCGCCGGCGATGTCGAGTTCGATCTCGTCGTTGACGGCGCCGGGCTGGACCCGGGAGACCGTGCCGAAGAACTGGTTGCGTGCGCTCGTTTTCATGTTCAGCCTGCTGATCAGCGTAAGGTCGGCGGACAGGTTGCCGGCCTGTCCGTTGAGTTGTTCCACGAATTGCTGGTGGAGTTGCTCGAGCGCGCGAAAGTTCCTGACGAGTTGTTCGCCGCGCGCCGTCAGCCGCGTGCCGCCGCCGCCCTTGCCGCCGGCGACGCGTTCCACCAGCGCTTCGCCGGCCAGGTTGTTCATCGCGTCGATCGCGTCCCACGCCCCCTTGTAGCTCATGCCGACCGCTTTCGCGGCCTGGCTGATCGACCCCGTCTGGCCGATCGCGGCCAGCAGCTCCACCCGTCCCTGGCCGCCGAATTTTTCGCCGCCGACCGTCATCCAGACGGCGCCCTGCAGCGCGAAGCCTGTGTTGTCGTTTTCCACGATCTGTCCTGTTCCGTTTCGTTATATACTCTACTATATAGCGATAAAGAACTGGAGTCGACCATGAAGCAACTCGCCGGCGTGCTGGCCCTGATCGCGTGCCACGCCGCCCAGGCGGACGAGGTGCAAGTGGCGGTGGCCGCCAATTTCACCGCGCCGATGCAGAAAATCGCGGCGGCATTCGAACAGGACACGGGCCACAAGGCCATCCTCGCGTTCGGCGCCACCGGCAAGTTCTACGCCCAGATCGTCAACGGCGCGCCGTTCGAGGTACTGCTCGCGGCCGACGACGAGACCCCGGCCAGACTGGAAGCGGAGCGCCGCACCGTGCCCGGCACGCGTTTTACCTATGCGACCGGCAAGCTGGCGCTGTGGTCCGCAAAGGACGGCTATGTCGACGGCCAGGGCCAGGTCCTCAAGACGGGCAACTATGCCCATCTCGCCATCGCCAATCCGAAGACGGCCCCGTACGGCGCGGCCGCCATCGAGACGCTGAACAAGCTGGGCGTCTATGACCGCGTGCAGGGCAAGCTCGTGCAGGGCGAAAACATCGCCCAGACGCACCAGTTCGTCAGCACGGGCAACGCGCCGCTCGGCTTCGTCGCGCTGTCGCAGGTCTATCGCGACGGCAGATTCGCGTCCGGCTCCGGCTGGATCGTGCCCGACAACCTGCACGGTCCGATCCGCCAGGACGCCGTCATCCTCGCCAGGGGCGGCGCCAATCCGGCCGCGAAGGCTTTGGCAAGTTATCTGAAATCGAACAAGGCCAGAGAGATTATCCGCTCGTACGGCTACGCATTGTGACCCTGGACGCCGCCGACTTCGCGGCCGTCCGCCTGACGCTGGAACTGGCGACCGTCGTGACCCTGCTGCTGCTGGCGATCGGCACACCGGTCGCATGGTGGCTCGCGCGCACGCGTTCGCGCCTGCGGCACGCGGTCGGCGCCGTCGTCGCGTTGCCCCTCGTGCTGCCGCCCACCGTGATCGGCTTTTACCTGCTGCTGCTGCTGGGGCCGAACGGTCCGGTCGGCAAGCTGACGGAGGCGCTCGGCATCGGCTTGTTGCCGTTCTCGTTCGGCGGCCTCGTGCTGGCGTCCGTGTGCTATTCCCTGCCCTTCGTCGTGCAGCCGCTGCAAAATGCGTTCGAGGCGATCGGCACGCGGCCGCTGGAAGTGGCGGCCACCTTGCGCGCGAGTCCGTGGGACACGTTCTGGTCGGTGGCGGTGCCGCTGGCGCGTCCCGGTTTCCTGTCCGGCGCCGTGCTCGGGTTCGCGCACACGGTGGGCGAATTCGGCGTCGTGCTCATGATCGGCGGGAATATCCCGGACAAGACGCGCGTCGTCTCCGTGCAGATCTACGACCACGTCGAGGCGCTCGAATATGCGCAGGCGCACTGGCTCGCGGGCGGCATGCTGGCATTCAGCTTCATCGTGCTGCTGGCGCTGTACACCCTGTATCCGCAAGCGATGAAAGGACGGCGCTGATGACGGACGGATTGCGCGTGCGCCTGCGCGTGGACCGTGGCGCGTTTCGATTGGACGTCGACCTCGACCTGCCCCTGCGCGGCATCAGCGCCCTGTTCGGCCATTCCGGCTCGGGCAAGACGACGGTCTTGCGCGCCATCGCCGGCCTGGAACGCGCGCCCGGCGGTGTCGTCGCGCTCGGCGATGAGGTGTGGCAGGACGATGCGCGTGGCGTGTTCGTCCCCGTGCACCGGCGGGCGATCGGCTACGTGTTCCAGGAAGCGAGCCTGTTCCCGCACCTGTCCGTGCGCGCCAACCTGGAGTTCGGCCGCAAGCGCGTGCCGGTGCACGAGCGCCGCTTCGCGCTGGAACCCGTGACGGCCCTGCTGGGCATCGAAAACCTGCTCGAGCGCCGGCCGGACGGTCTGTCGGGCGGCGAGCGCCAGCGCGTGGCGATCGCGCGCGCCCTGCTCGCGTCGCCGCGGCTGCTGCTGATGGACGAACCGCTGGCCGCGCTCGACCTGCGCCGCAAGCTGGAGATCCTGCCCTACCTGGAACGGATGCACGGGGAACTGGCGATCCCGATCGTCTACGTGAGCCATGCGCCGGACGAGGTCGCGCGGCTGGCCGATCACCTCGTGCTGCTGGACGACGGCAAGGCGGTCGCCAGCGGGCCGCTGTCGGAAACGCTGGCGCGCGTGGACCTGCCGCCCAGCTTCGCCGACGATGCCGGCGTGGTGCTCGACACGATCCTGGCCGGCCACGAGGAAGACGCGTTATCCCGCCTGGAATTCGCGGGCGGCGCGCTGTTCGTGGGCCGGCGTCGCGAAGCCGTCGGCACGCGCCTGCGCTGCCGTATCCACGCGCGCGACGTCAGTTTGGCGCTGGACCGTCCGCAAGGCACGAGCATCGTCAACCGGCTGCCGGCCGTGGTGACGGCAGTGGCCGCCACCGACACGCCCGGCCACGTGCTCGTGCAATTGCGGATGGGAGAATCGCCGCTGCTGGCCCGTATCACCGAACGCTCGCGCCGCGAGCTGGGCATCGCACCCGGGCTGCGGCTGTGGGTGCAGATCAAAGGCGTGGCATTGCTCAGTTGATCCAGAGTTAATTCCCTAATTCGGGGTCAGAGTGAGATGCACCGGTTTGGTGGACAGGTTAAATCAGGTACACCTGTGCATTTTTTCGACTTCGGCCGGCGTACGGTAGCCGAGCGTCTGATGAAGGCGTTGCTGATTGTAGTACACGTCGATGTAGGCGGTGATGGCGGCTAGTGCCGACTGCTGATCTTCATAGACCGTGTGGTGCGTCACTTCGTTCTTCAGGTTCGAAAAGAAGCTCTCTGCCACGGCGTTGTCGTGGCAGTTTCCTCTGCGGCTCATGCTCGGGCATATTTGGTTGTCTTGCAAGTGATTGCGAAACATGGCCGAGGCAAACTGCGAGCCCTGATCCGTATGACAGATTAGCCCGCCGACAGGCTTTTGCTGTTCAATACCTGCTTGCAGTGCTGTCACGGCCAGCCTGGCTGTCTGGCTCGTTGCAGTGGCCCAGCCGATGACGCGACGTGTGCACAGGTCGATGAAGGCGGCAAGATGCAACGGCCCTTTTCTTGTCGCGATCTGCGTCATATCGCCGACCCAGACCCGGTTGGGCAACTTTACGGCAAATTCGCGTTTGACCAAATCTTCTGCGGGTGGCTCGCTCTTTTGATACGTCCGCATTTTTTTAAACCGCGCCATGCGTCGCGTCTCGATACCAGCAATCCGGCGTATCCTGGCCACGCGGTTACGGCTGCAGTTCACTCCGTCAGCCTGCAGCAGGCGCCAAGTCTTGATGACGCCTGGCGCGCGCCACTGTTTTGCATGCAATTCTTCGATGCGAATACGTAGCGCGACGTCTTCACGACTGCGTATGCTCGGCTCACGCCTGTGCGAGGCATAACAGCCGCTTCGGCTTACCTGCAGCAGCCGACACATCATCGCAATTGGAAACTCTTTGCAGTGCTGATGAACAAAGGCGTACTTCACGGCTTGCGTTTCGCAAAGTACGCGTCCGCCTTTTTTAAGATGGCATTCTCCATCTTTAACCGCTCATTTTCCCGCCGCAGTCGGGTCAACTCATCTTCGTCCTGTGCCAGCGGCCGCCCCGGGCCATTAAACGCCTTCTCCGCGCCAGCTTTCTCGAGCGCCTCAGCCCATTTGTAGAGCAAGTTGCGCCGCACGCCAAGTTCCAGCGCCAGAGCCGTCGCGTTATCAGTTTTCTTCAGACGTGCGACTGCTTCTTGCTTGAAAGCCTTCGTGAAGCTTTTGCGTCCGGTAGCGTCGGGTTTAGTCTTATCCATGGGAACGTATTGTCCTCTATTTGGGATGTCCACTAAACCCGGTACGTCTCAGAGCACATTTTTCGAGAAATTCGGGGTCAGAGCAAATTTCCGATCAATGGTTCCTGGGATACGACGGCGTCGCGTCGTCCATCGTGCTCCTGTGTCTGCACGTGCGGTCTGCGTGTGAGAAATGCTACGAGGTCATTGTTCCAAAATGTGCTCTGACCCCGAATTTGCGGTGAAATGTGCTCTGACCCCGAATTTTCAGCGCACGCGGCGCATCGACGAGATGCGGTTGTTCATGCGGTCGAGGACGTCGTAGCGGCCCGGCCCCAGGACGACGCATTCGCCGCGGAAGTCGGCGTGCTCGCAGAATTCCCAGCGGCCCTCGCGGATGATGAGCGAGGTGGCGCGGTCGTTGAAGCCGACGTCGCTCAGCGCGCGCACGTCCTGCGACAGTTCCACTTGCTGGCCTTCGAAGCGCTGGCCGGCGAACATCACGACGTCGGCACCGCCCCGGTCGCCGCGCCAGCCGCCGCGGTCTCCACGGTCACCACGGTCGCCCCGGTCGCCGCGGTCGTCACCGCGCCAGCCACCCCGGTTGTCGTCACGGTCGTGATCGCGCCAGCTGCCACGGCCGCCGCGGTCGACCTGGCGTGCGGAAGAGATGGCGTCGTTGAAACCCGGAAGCTCGCGGTATTCGCCCGGACCGAACTCCTGGCAGCGGCCGCCGAAGTTGGCGTGCTCGCACAGCAGCCACGTGCCCGAGCGGATGACGGCGCTCGACGCGCGGTCATTGAAGTTGACATCGCCCAGACTGGCGGCGTCGCGGTCGATGGTCACGCGTTGGCCGCGGAAATTGCTGTCCGAGAATAGCGTCAGTTCTCCGGCAAAGGCGGCGTGGGTGAAGGTGGCCAGCACGGCGGCGGTGGCAAGCAGGCGTTTCATGATCTCTCCATGGATGTGCGCCATCCGTCGGCGCCTGTGCTGTTAACGCGGGCGCCGTACGGACGGCTGACAGTTTCCTTGTAACAAAATTTTACGCGAACGGCACGCGCATGGCTCGATGTCTTCGGCCCGAAGCAGGTCGGCGATCTGCCGGCCCAGGCCGTCGAGACCTCCTCACGCGGCCGCTTGTTCCTCCAGCACGGGGCAGCCGAATCCCGGCTGCGCCAGTTCGCGCGCGAGATCGGCACGCAGGGCGGAGAGCCCCGCGATGCGTGCATCGATGTCCTCCAGCTTGCGCACGAGTGCATCGCGCAGCAGGGGCGCGGCGGCGGCCGGATCGTCCAGCAGCGGCAGGCCGGTCTCGATCTCGGCCAGGGTAAAACCGAACGCCTGGGCGGCGCGCAGGTAGCACAGCCATTGCACGGCTTCGGGCGGATAGTCGCGGTAGCCGTTGGCGAGGCGGCGCGACAACAGCAGCCCGCGTTTCTCGTAGAAGCGCAGGGTGTCCCGGGTGAGGCCGGTGGCGGCGGCGAGTTCTCCGATCTGCATGGCGGTGGGTGCGATAAATACCTTGACCTTGGAGTGTACTCCAGGGTCGATGATGCCGGAACCTTCATCCCGGGAGATTTCCATGCAACTCAGCCGATCCGCTTTTCTCACCGTCGTGCGCGCCAGCGCCGTGTACGACCTGCTGCTCACGGCGCCGTTCGCCACGCCGTGGACGTTCGCCCTCGCGCACGCGCAGCTCTCGAGCCTCAACCGCAGCCTGGGCGGCGATGCGTTGCCGGACTTCGGCCCGTTCCACGTGCTGTTCGCCTGCCTGATGGGCAGCATCGTGCTCGTGTGGTCCGTGCTGCGCCTGCGCGCCACCAGCGTCACCCTGGGCCGCTACGATGGCGTCGGCCGCTTCCTGTTCTCCACCTGGATGGCGTGGGCACTCGCCGCCAGCGGCGCGCCCTTGCTGTGGCTGTTCCTCGTGCCGGAGTTCTGCTGGGGCGTCGCGCAGTGGCTGCCGGTTGCTCAGGACAAGGGCAGCAGTGCCGCCCGCGCGCCCTTCACCAGCGCCGCGCCCATCCGCTCCAGCCGCGGCGGCTGAATGCGCCAGGCGTGCCAGTACAGCGTCACGTCGACGAACAGATCCGGCGTCAGGTCGACGAGGGCGCCGCCGGCGAGCATGTCCGCACACTGCTCCAGCGGCAGCAGGCCGTAGCCGAGACCGAGGCGGATTGCTTGCACGTACGGATCGCTGGACGGCACGTAGTGAAACGGGTACGCGCCTTCCGGCAGGCCGAAGTGCTGCAGCAGGAAGGCCGTCTGCAGGCGGTCGTTGCGGTCGAAGACCATCACCGGCGCCCGCCGCGCAGCGTCGCGCGTGATCCCGCCGGGGAACCAGCGCGCGGCGAAGGCGGGCGCCGCCACCATCCGGTAGCGCATCACGCCGAGCGGATTCACGGTGCAGCCGCGCATCGGTTCCGTCTCGCCCGACACGCAGGCGAGCGCAAGACCCTGTTCCAGCAGCGCGAACGTGTGCCTCTGGTCACCCGTGACGAATTCCACGAGCAGCCCTTCCTCGATCAGCACCGGCGCCAGCACGGGCAGCAGCCACGTCGCCAGCGTATCGTTGTTGACGGCCAGCGCCACGCGCACCGGGCCCGGATCGGCCTGCTGCTCCGCGAAGAATTCGTCTTCGAGCAGCGCACGGCGGCGCAGGAATTGCAGCAACCGCATGCCGGGCGCCGTCGGCCGACAGGGACGGGCGCGCACGAGCAGCGGCGTGCCCAGGTCGTGTTCCAGCGCGGCGATGCGCTGGGAGATGGCGGACGGCGTCACGTTCAGCAGCGCGGCTGCCTGCTCCAGACTGCCGCTGTCGACGGCGGCGACGAACGCCTCGCTGCGGCGTGGATCGATGGTCATTGGATTAGTCCAGCTTAATGAACTTTAGAAGTCATTAATATAATTGATGTAGCCGCGCGTACAAGGCATGCTGCTCCGCAATAACAACAGGAGGTAGCATGTTTTCACAACCGATTTTCTTGCAAGGCCTCGGCATGGGCGCGAGCCTGATCATGCCGATCGGCGCCCAGAACGCGCATGTGATCCGCACGGGCGTCGCCGGCCGCCACGTCGTGCTGACGGTGCTCACGTGCGTGCTGATCGACGTCACCCTGATCGCGCTGGGCATGTCCGGCTTCGGCGCGCTGATCGAGCATTCCCCCGCGCTGCTGCTGGCTGCCCGCTGGGGCGCCGCCGCGTTCCTGCTGTGGTACGGACTGCGGTGCCTGAAAAGCTGCTGGCAGGGCGCCGCGGCCCCGCATGCGGGCGAAGGGCAGGCGGCGGCGACGGCATCGCGCGCGCTGGGCATCGTGCTGGCGATGTCGCTGCTGAATCCGCACGTGTACCTGGATACCGTCGTGCTGCTGGGCGCCGTCGGCAGCAGCCTCGCGGCGCATCACCGCGTGTCGTTCGCGGCCGGCGCGATGACGGCGTCGCTGCTGTGGTTTTCCGCCCTGGGCCTGGGCGCGCGCCGCTGCGCGTTCGTGCTGGCGCGGCCCGCCGTCTGGCGCAGCATCGAAGGTTTTACCGGGACGACGATGCTCGTGCTGGCCGCCTTGCTGCTGCTCGAGAACTAGGCCGCGAGCGCCTTCCCGTGCTCGACCGACATCTGCGCCGGCAGCGCGACGCCGTTCTTCACCGCCGTCAGTTCGGCGAGGATGGAGACGGCGATCTCGTACGGCGTCTTGCTGCCGATGTACAGGCCGATGGGGCCGTGCAGCTTCGCGATCTGGTCCTCGGTGAGGTCGAATTCGCGCAGGCGCTCGCGCCGCCGCGCATTGTTGGCGCGCGAGCCGATGGCGCCGACGTAGAACGCGTCCGTCTTGAGCGCTTCCATCAGCGCGAGGTCATCCAGCTTGGGGTCGTGGGTGAGGGCGATGACGGCGCTGCGGCTGTCCAGCTTCATCTCCAGCACGAGATCGTCCGGCATCGCATGCACGACCTCCACGCCCGGCAGGCTCCAGCTTGCGCGGTATTCTTCTCGCGGGTCGCACACGGTCACCTGGTATTCCAGGCCGACGGCGATCTGCGCCAAAAACTGCGACAGCTGGCCGGCGCCGATGATCAGCATGCGCAGGCGCGGACCGTGGATCGTGACGAGCGCCTGGCCGTCCATGCGCAACTGCTCGTCGGCCTGGCCCTGCGCCAGTTCGACCGCGCCCGTCGTCAGGTCCAGCGTGCGCCGGGTCAGCACGCGGCGCTGGGCCAGCGCGAGCAGTTCGTCCATGCGGCTGTGCGCCCCGAGCGGTTCGACGACCAGCTGGATCGTGCCGCCGCAGGGCAGGCCGAAGCGGTGCGCTTCGTCGGCCGAGATGCCGTACGTGATGACTTCCGGCGCCGTACGTACAATGCCATTTTCGCGCACGGCCGCGATCAGGTCGTCCTCGATGCAGCCGCCCGACACCGAGCCGACGACGACGCCGTCCGCGCGGATCGCCATCGTGGCGCCTTCCGGCCGCGGGCTCGATCCCCACGTCCGGACGACGGTCACGTACTCGCAGCGCCAGCCGGCGCGCAGCCACTGGTCGCAGGCGTGCAGCACTTCGAGGTCGATACTGTCCATTGCCTTCCTTTGTTGCCAATCGATAATTCTTGAGCCCACAGGGCAGCATGCATCCTAACGCAAAAACACGAACCGCGACGGGCTGCGGCACCCGGCAAGAGTGCAGGGTGGAAACGGTATAAATCGTTTCCGCGCCGGCGGCGCTATACTCGCCGGATCGCGACCCGTGTTGGAGACCATCATGAAGCCAGACCTGTTGTCCCTGCTGCGCATCGATCTTCCCATCGTCCAGGCCCCGATGGCCGGCGTCTCGACGGCCGCGCTGGCGGCGGCCGTGTCGCAGGCGGGGGCGCTCGGCTCGATCTCCGTCGGCGCGGGCGACGCCGCGCAGGGCCGCGCCGCGATCGCCGACGTGCGCCGCCTGACCGACCGGCCGTTCAACGTCAACGTGTTCTGCCACCGTCCCGCGCAGGCCGACGCCGCGCGCGAAGCGGCCTGGCTCGACTACCTGTCTCCACATTTCGCCGCCAGCGGCGCGCAGCCGCCGGCGTCTTTACGCGAAATCTACAAAAGCTTCCTCGACGACGATCCGATGCTGGACGTGCTGCTGGAGACGCGTCCTGCCGTCGTCAGCTTCCACTTCGGCCTGCCGGATGCGCGCCGCATCCAGGCGCTGAAGGACGCGGGCATCGTGCTGCTGGCCAGCGCGACGTCGGTCGATGAAGCGCGCCAGGTGGAGGCGGCCGGCATCGACGCCGTCGTCGCCCAGGGCTACGAGGCGGGCGGCCACCGCGGTGTGTTCGATCCGGAGCGGGGCGATCCCGCCATCGGCACGTTCGCGCTCACGCAAGGGGTGGCGCACGCCGTCCGCATTCCAGTGATCGCGGCCGGCGGCATCATGGATGGGAACGGCATCGCCGCCGCGCTGCGTCTCGGCGCCAGTGCCGCCCAGATGGGCACCGCGTTCATCCTGTGTCCGGAGTCGTCCGCGACACCGCACCACCGCGCGCTGATGCAGGCCGGGGAGGGCGTCATCACGGCCGTGACGGACGTCGTTTCCGGCCGGCCCGCGCGCGGCCTCGTGAACCGGCTGTTCAGCGAGATCGGCGCGCCCGGCCACCCGCCGCTGCCGGATTATCCGATCGCCTACGATGCCGTGAAGGCGCTGAACGCGGCGGCCACGAAGGCGGGCAACAACGATTTCACGGTCAACTGGGCCGGCCAGGGATTTGCGCTCGCGCGTGCGCTGCCCGCGGGAGAACTGGTGCGCCTGCTCGGCGCGGAACTGGCTCAGGCGTCCGCGTAAGCCGTCTCGATGGCTTCCTTGCGCGGACTGGACGCGATGTGCACGACCAGCACCGCGTCGAGCGGCAGGGCAGGGTGCGCGGCGCGGTGCTTCGTGAACCAGAACACCTCGTCCACGTCCTCGTCGCCGGCATCGTGCGCGGTCGCGAGCACGCGCTGGTCCTCGGGCGCGTCCTCGTAGTCGACGGCTTCCAGCGCCGCGTCGTCCACGGCTTCGATCCAGGCCTCGGCATCCTTGCCCCAGGCCTGCACATAGCGGGCGCCGGACGCGACGAGCCAGCGCGCGACGTCCCACAGCCACATTTCCGCGACCTCGTCCTCGGCCAGCACGATGGCGAGGAAGGGCGGGCGCGCGCCCAGGTCGGGCAGGTCGGCGTCGGGCGGCAGGTGCAGATATGTAAGAGTCTTTCGTTGCATGGCGCTAGCTTACCATCCTGCGTTACTATCTTGCTCGCGCCGGGACGGTCCGGCCCGATCCGTGGAGTCCCATGAAAATCCTTGCTTCCCTCGCGCTTGCCGCCGTTTCAGTCACGTCCGCCCACGCCGCCATTCCCGTGTACGGCTTCTTCGTCAAGAACACCTATCCGCACGACCCGCAGGCGTTCACGCAGGGGCTGTTCTTCAAGGACGGCCAGCTGTACGAATCCACGGGCCAGAAGGGACATTCGTCGCTGCGCAAGGTCGATCTGAAAACCGGCAAGGTACTGCAGAAGAAGGACCTGGCGGACGAATACTTCGGCGAAGGCTCCACGGCCATCGGCGACACCATCGTCGGCCTGACGTGGCAGTCGAACGTGGGCTTCCTGTTCGACGCGAAGACGTTCGCCCTGAAGGGCCGCTTCAACTACAAGGGCGAGGGCTGGGGCCTGGCCAGCGACGCGAAGCACGTCTACATGAGCGACGGCACCAACGAGATCCGCGTCCTCGAGCCGAAGACGCTCGACGAGCAGCGCCGCATCCGCGTGACGGCCGAGGGCAAGCCGATCACCCAGCTCAACGAACTCGAAATCGTCGACGGCCAGATCTTCGCCAACGTGTGGGGGACCGATGTCATCGCCCGCATCGATCCGGAGACCGGCAACGTCGTCGGCTGGATCGACTGCACGGGCCTGCTGCCGCCGGACCAGCGCGGGACGACGAATCCGGACGCGGTCCTGAACGGCATCGCGTACGAGCCGAAGCAGCACCGCCTGTACGTGACGGGCAAGCTGTGGCCGAAGCTGTTCGAGATCGAGCTGGTGCCGATCAAGCGCCCGTGACCGTCACGTCACGGTGATCACGACCTTGCCGAAGTGCGAGCCGGATTCCATGTGCCGGTACGCTTCGCGCGCCTGGTCGAACGTGAACACGCGGTCGACGACGGGCTGCAGCCCGGTCGCCTCGGCGAAGCGCACGACTTTTTCCAGCATCGCGCGGCTGCCGACGTAGACGCCCACGAGCCGCTTGGCGGTCGCCAGCAGGGTGGCCGGGTTGACTTCGCCGCCGAAGCCGCTGACGCCGCCGATGATGGCGATGCTGCCTCCCATCGCGGTGGACGCGATCGAGCGGTTGACCGTCCCCTGGCCGCCCACTTCCAGCACCACCTGTGCGCCCGCGCCGTCCGTCGCGCGCAGCACCTCTTCCTGCCATTCCGGCGTCGTGCGGTAGTTGATGACGTGGCGCGCGCCGAGCTCCTTCGCGCGCTGCAGCTTGGTGTCGCTGGACGACGTGATGATCGCGTTCAGCCCGGCGGCCCGGGCCAGCTGCAGGCCGAGGATGCTGACGCCGCCCGTCCCCAGCAGCAGTACGGTGTCGCCCGGGCGGACGGCGTTGCTGGATTCGAAGATCGCATTCCACGCCGTTACGCCCGCGCAGGGCAGGGTGGCCGCGTCGACGAAGCTCATCGCGTCCGGGATTTTCACTAGCGCGTCCTCGTCCAGCACGACTTCTTCCGCGAGCATGCCGTCGACGTCGCCGCCGAGCGCGTGACGGACTTTCTCGGGGCTGGTCGGGCCATCCTGCCAGTACGGGAAGAACGAGGCCGCGACGCGGTCGCCGGGCTGCACGCGCGTGACGCCGGGACCGGTGGCGACGACTTCGCCGGCGCCGTCCGAGCAGGGGATGATGGGGTCGTCGACGGTGACGAGGTAGTTGCCGCTGGCGACCATCAGGTCGCGGTAGTTCAGCGAGACGGCGTGCACGCGGATGCGCACTTCGCCATTGCCCAGTTCACGG
The DNA here is from genome assembly GCF_047325105.1 of Massilia cellulosiltytica. Lineage (NCBI taxonomy): Bacteria > Pseudomonadati > Pseudomonadota > Betaproteobacteria > Burkholderiales > Oxalobacteraceae > Massilia > Massilia cellulosiltytica. The sequence goes on from NZ_CP168562.1 coordinate 6,965,305, forward strand.
TGAGGAAAATCCACGCATTGCAGCCCGTCGATGCCATCGCCGGGTAAGATCTGGTAAGCCCGCATCGCTGTCCTCCATCGGTTGGTCGGCCGCCCACGCCGGGCGGGACGATATTGTCGCCGCAAGACCGGCGCGCGTGGCGCACGCTTATCTGGCGCTTATTTGGCGCTTATCGGGCCGCCACCTTGCCCCGCTGGCTCGGGATGAACTCCTCCAGCACCGCCTGTTTCATCAGCGCCGGCGGCAGGATGCCCTGGGCGATGATGAAGTCATTGAAGGCCTTCAGGCTGAAGCGGTCGCCCAGCGCGATCTCGGCCTGCGTCTTCAGCGCGCGCAGCTTGACGTAGCCGTAGTAGTACGCGGTGGCCTGGCCCGGCATGCGGTACGAATAGCGGTCGACTTCCGACTGCGCGAACGGTTCGGACAGCACGACTTCGCGCATCAGGAAGTCCTTCGCCTGTTCCGGCGTCATGCGGCCCAGGTTGATCTGCGGGTCGAGCAGGGCGCGCGCCATGCGCAGCAAACGGGCCTGCAGCGAGACGAGCTGGCCTTCCGGCGGCATGTACGGCAGGATCATCGCCTCCGAATACAGGCCCCAGCCTTCGACGTTCGTGCTGTTGAAGGCGAAGCGGGCGCGCGCCACCGACATGCCTTGCTCGACCATCGACGCGAACTGCAGCTCGTGGCCCGGGCGCGCCTCGTGTGCCGTCAGCGTCCAGGCCATCGCTGAAAAATCGAAGTCGTTCATCTTGTCCTTCGACTTCGCGTTCGGGTTCGCCAGCGGGATCACGAACTCGCCATACTCTCCCGTGTTGCCGATCATGCGCGGTGGGCTCATGAACGGCGCCGGCGAGCGGGCCGCCTCGGCCGGCGTCGCGGTGCGGATGTTCGCCTCGCGCGACGGCAGGGTCACGAGATCGTGGGCGCGCACCATGCCTTCGATATCTTTTAAACGCTCGCGGTAGTACGGCATCAGCTGGTCGGGGGCGATCGAGGATTTCTTCAGCTCGCGGATCACGTCGCGGTAGTCGGACGACGGCAGCTGGTTGCGCGCGGCGATGATGCCCGCCACGACCTGCATCTCGTCGCGCACTTCCTGGAAGTCGAACCCGGCGCGCTCGATCATCTGCTCCGGCGCGATGTCGACGCCGACGTTGGCGAGGCGGTTCACATAGATCGCTTCCGGCAGGCGCACTTCCTTGCGCGTGCGCGGCATCAGGCGATTGCGCACCCAGTCGTCGTAGTCCTTCACCTGGGCCTTCAGCGCCGCGAAGTCGCTTTCCCAGCCGCTGATGTTCGCTTTCTTGAACAACTCCTCGATGCCGTCCAGGTAGGTCGCGTTGTTGTTCAGGCCCTCCTCGACCTCGCCCACGTACGGGCCGATCAGCGTCTTGCTGGCGAGGCGCTCCTCGCCGCGGGCGCGCGCCAGCTCGGCGATCGGAGCGTAGCCGGCTTCCTTGCCGGCATAGCGCTTCAGGCGCACCAGCGCCAGCTTCTGGCGTTCCGGCTTGTTGCGCGGGTCGAGCAGGGCGCGCAGGCCGCCGTACACGACTTCGCCCACGTTGACGTACTCGAGCAGGTACTTGTGCTCCAGCTTCATCGTCGCGATCTTTTTTTCGCGCGAGTCGATCAGGATGTCGAGGTCCTGGCGCACCTTCACGTCCTGTTCCTGTGCGCGCTGGCGGCGCAGTTCCGCGAGGCGTTTTTCGGTGTCGGCCAGCTCGCGCTCCCAGACGCGCGGCTTGAAGTCGGCGACCTGGGTGTCGACACTTTCGTCGCCCAGTTCCGTGGATTCCTCGGGAACGTATTTACCGGTGTCCTTCAGGACCGGCTGGGTGTAGGCGTCGCTGCGCGCGACCCAGGCGGGTGCGGCTGCGCAGGCGGCGCCGGATGCGAACAGGAGGGCGAGGCCGAGACGGATCATGATGCTGCCTTTCAGTGGTGAAGCAGGCATTCTAGAGCTAGATCGGCTTCGCCACCATGAACCAGAAGATGAAGACGAACGCGATGAACGCGGGCACGCCGAGCGCCACCCATGTGCGGAAGTATGTCCAGTACAGGGCAGGAAGCGGCGTGCCGTCGCGCGCGGCGTCCGCCGCCATGTCGCGCAGGCGCATCTGCAGCCACACGACCGACTACCCGCTGACGCCCCAGCGCTTCCAGCCCGGCGACGAGGTCCACCTGTCGCGGCCGTCGCTGGCCGTCGTCTACGGCGCGTTCGGCGCCGGGCTGGCGCTCGGTGCGATGCTCGGCCGCCGTTCCTGATCCGAGTGTAAGCGAGCCGGCGAAATCGTGGCGTCAGGGTGCATTCACGGCCAGCTGCGCCGCGAACGCGCGCTGGTAGGCGGGGCGCGCCTCGCCGCGTGCGACATAGGCGGCCAGGACGGGGAATTCGTCGAGGATGCCGGACGGCCGCAGCCGGAGCAGCACCGACACCATCATGAGGTCGCCCGCGCTGAAGTCGCCGTCGAGCCAGTCGGCATCGCCCAGGCGCGCCGACAGCTGCTTCATGCGGTCGCGCACGCGTTCCTCGACGAGCGGGATGCGTTCCTTGCTCCAGGGCTTGTCGCCTTCGAAGATCCGGGCCGTGACCAGTTCCAGGATGGGCGGTTCGACGGTGTTGAGCGCGGCGAACAGCCACGTGATGGCGCGTGCCCGAGCGTGGTCGCCGGCCGGCAGCAGGGCGCCGTGGTGCGTGGCGATATGAAAGACGATGGCGCCCGTCTCGAACAGCACGAGGCCGTCTTCTTCGTACGTCGGGATCTGGCCGAACGGGTGCAGGGCCAGGTGCGCCGGCTCCTTCATCGCGCGGAACGACACGAGGCGGACGTCGTACGGCAGGCCCGCTTCTTCCAGCGCCCAGCGCACGCGCGTGTCGCGCGCGAGACCCTTGCCGCCGTCGGGCGAACGTTCGAAGGCGGTGATCGTGATCGTCATGTTTGCCTAGGCTAAAGAAGGTCGACGGATTCCGCCGCACCAAAGATGTTTTCATCACGATATTAGCATTGGCTGCTTCCCACGTGGTAGCTCCAGCGTCCTTCCAATTTTGAAACTTGCTCAATCTCAAGTTTCGCCGTGCTCCTATCCTTATCATGGATCGATGCGTGTCCGATTTGCTGACGCTGCTGACGTAATCGTGTTTGTCGGCGTGAGTTTTCTATAAGGAGGCTGGCGTGGACCTCAGGGTTTTGACGGAGACTTTCGATGGCTGGTCCGGGACGAAACGACCCATCCGTTTGCGGCTCTCGCACGGAAAGCGTGCGCTCGATAACGTTTTGATGGTCAAACGCGTTACGGGATCCGAAACAATGTGCGGCGGCCTGGAATACCGAATTCTCTGTGTTTCGCAAAGCACCGACATTACATTGAAAGAATTCATTGCGTTACCGGCAGAAATTCAGTTCGTGACAGACTGCGGTGGTTTGCATGCAGTTTGCGGCATCGTGGCGCAAGCGGCCGCTGGCCAGAGCGATGGCGGACTTGCCACGTATGAACTTGTCATGCGCGATGCGCTTGCATTGATGGAGCACCGGGTCAATACCCGGGTTTTCCGCAACATGAATGAACTGGAAATCACCGAAGTCATTCTGAACGAATGGCGCCACATGAATCCAGTGCTTGCTAGAGCTTTTGATGTGGATTGGTCGTACGTCACCGGAAATTACCCGAAGCGGGAATTCACGATGCAGCACAACGAGTCCGATGCCGACTTCCTGCGCCGGCTATGGAAGCGGCGCGGCATTGCATGGTTCATGCGTGCCGGCCCAGCCAGCCAGCCCCAAGACAACGAAGTCTCCTCCCATTCCCTTGTGCTGCTCGACGACGCCTATATGCTGCCGCAAAACGTCGCTGGTACTGTGCGCTACCACCGGGACGATGGGACGGAAGAGCGAGACACCGTTACCGCATGGAGTCCGGTGCGAAGGATCAAGCCGGGCAAAGTGACTCGACACAGCTGGGATTATATGCAGGGCCGTCCAATGACCGGCAACTCGTCGTCACGTATCGATCAGGGCGAAACGGGCAATCGATTCGCTGCCAGTCTCGACGATTATCTTGTCGACGTGCCGCACGCGGGCGACGACAACGCTGATTACCTGAAACTCGGCGACTTGCGCATGAAACGCCATGAATATGAATCCAAGTGCTTTTATGGCGAGGGCAGTGTGCGTACATTGTGTGTCGGTCAGTGGATTGCCCTGAGTGGGCATTATGAGATCGATGCGCATCCCGCGAAAGATCGGGAATTCGTCGTCACCGGCCTGGACGTGGATGCGGAGAACAATCTTCCAAAGACGATCGATGACCGGGTACGGCGCTTGTTTGCCCTTAACCGTTGGGACGATGGTCTATCCAATCCCATTCAGCAGCAATCGGTCTTGGAGCACGGCACGCGTTATAACAACCGTTTTTCTTGCGTGCGGCGCGATATCCCGATTGTTCCGGCTTTCGATCCACGTATCGATCTTCCACGACCACAGTTGCAGAGCGCGATCGTAGTCGGGCCGCCAGGCGAAGAAATACATTGCGACGAACTTGGGCGGGTCAAGGTGCGATTCCCGGCCGCCCGTGAAGAAGAGCATGTTCATGCGTATGGTGCCGGCGCCAGCAATAGCGATCGGGATTCGGCATGGGTACGCGTTGCCAGCACTTGGGCCAGCAATCGATGGGGGACGATTACGCTACCTCGCGTGGGCGACGAAGTCATTGTCGGCTTCCTTGGCGGTGATCCTGACAAGCCAATCATTGTGGCGCGGGTGTACGGCGGCGCGACCCCACCACCTTCGTTCAGCCACATTGGAGTGTTGCCTGGGAATAGGTACTTGGCCGGAATCAAAAGCAAGGAGGTCAATGGAACCCGATATAACCAGCTGCGGTTGGACGACACGCCGGGGGAGATCAATGCCCAGTTATCGTCCCAGCATGGCTGTACCGAATTGAATTTGGGTTATCTCACCCACCCCCGCAATGCGGGAAAAGGCGAGGCCCGGGGAGAAGGGGCGGAACTGCGCAGCGACCACGCCGTCGCGATACGAGGCGCAAAGGGCGTGCTCATCAGCGCCGCCGCGCGCGAACGGGCGAGTGGCAAACAACTGGACCGTGACGAACTGATCGGTCTCATTGAAGCACTACAAGGCGTGCTGCAACATCTGTCCGAATTATCGGCAACGCATCATGCCGACGCGACCGACGATAAACAGCTCAAGCAACTGATTGGTTACCTGAACCAATGGGAAGCCGGCAGCAATACCGCTAGCAACAGTCCCGGTGCAGAACCCGTGATGGCGTTGTCGGCGCCCGCCGGCTTGGCAATGACGAGCCAGGACAATATTGCTATAGGCGCACGAACACATATCGATGTATTGAGTCTCGGCAATACCCAGCTTTCGGTTGGCAGAAAATTGCTTGCGCGTGTATCGGAAAGCATCAGTCTGTTCGCCCATCGACTTGGCATCAAACTCATTGCCGCCAGCGGCAAGGTCGAGTTGCAGACGCATGGTGACGATATCGAACTTACGTCTTCGAAGCGTATTCTGCTGACCGCTGCCGAGGAAATCGTATTGCAAGCACCGAAAATACGTTTCGTATCGCAGGGCGCGCAAGTCGATATGGTTGCCGGCGCCATCACGCAGCAAAGCAGCGGTGAGCACACGATCAAATCGTCGAGATTCGCGCATATCCGTCCCGGCGACGGCAGCCCGGCAGGTGTCGTGTCGCCCGCCAGCGAAGCGGCGCACGACCAGCAAACCATTCTGCGCTGGATAGGGACCGACGAACCAATGAAGAACCAGCGTTATCGCATCACGACGGAAGACGGACGCACGATCGAAGGCAGGACCGATGCGACTGGCAGGACCGAGCGCTTTACCAGTGCCATTCCCTTCGGACGCTATACCGTCGAAGCACTTGACGACTGATATTCCTTTTCGTTACCAGAGAATCTTCGAACAGGCGGATCGATACGATGAAGAACGCAGAACACCCGTTGCCCGCGCATCAGCACAAGCATGCCGCACGCAAGACCGAAGGCTTTGCGACACCGAAGCAGGACAAGAAGCCTCAATGCGCCAGGTTTCTTCCCAAAAAGGTTTTGCCGATTATTTTTCTGCCGGGGATCATGGGATCGAATCTGCGCATGAGTGAGCAGAGGCAGAAGGAACTGCACAGAAAAGACAATATCGCGTGGCGGCCGGACATCCTTGGCCCGTCGAATATCACTGGTGCCGCCACCGAAAAGCCGAGAGAGCGTCAATTGCGGCTGGATCCCCTGCAAACGACGGTCGACATCTACGATCCCTCAGGGCCGTCCGACGTCAGTGGCGATGGACGGCATGGAAATGTGATCCTAGAGAAAAACTTCGATTCGCCCTTGTTAACGGACGATCCTCCCACCGCGAAGAACCGGCGTACCGCCGTGCAAAAGGCGCGGGCACGAGGATGGGGCGAAGTCTTTTTCAAGAGCTATGGAGGCTTGCTGCAGCATCTCGAATCACGCCTCAACAATACTTTTTTCGAGGGCAAGCTGCGGCAGGAGTGGCGTGACGTCGTCGGTGTCGATCCCAATACCTGGCAGGCTGATCCAGGTTTGCCGCAGCAGGCGTTGACCGAGGAAGAGCTCAAGAAAGTTGTCACCGGTTGTTGGTTTGCCGTGTACGCATTCGGCTATAACTGGCTACAGTCCAATGGCGACAGTGCCAGGCTGATCGCCGTCCGCATCAACCAGGTCATCGACGAGTTCAAGCAGTCCGGCTATGAATGCAACCAGGTGATCGTCGTGACCCATTCCATGGGCGGGCTCGTCGGGCGGGCGTTGATTCATCCGGAATATGGCAACCTGCGTGACAAGGTGCTGGGCATCGTACATGGCGTGATGCCAGCGATCGGCGCCCCGGCCGCCTACAAGCGCATGCGCGCGGGTTTCGAGGACCCGGGCGTATTGTCGTCTCCGGAAGAAAGCCTTGCCGCCAAGGTGGCCGGTAATCACGGCGACGAGGTCACGGCGGTATTGGCGAATTCGCAAGGTGCTTTGCAGTTATTGCCATCTGAATCTTATGGCAATGGTTGGCTGCGTGTTACGCATGGTGGGCGTGATCTCGACGCATGGCCAAAGCAAGGCGATCCCTATAGCGAGATTTATAAAATTCGGGGTAAATGGTATGCATTGTTCCGTGAAGAATGGATTAACCCATGCGGTCTTCCTCCACAGAAAAATGGCGGCACAATTAGACGTACCCACGACTATTTAGATAAAACTCAGGGCTTCCATAGAAATATTGCAAACACATTTCATCCCAATAGTTATGCACATTACGGTGCGGATTCGGCACGGCGAAGTTTTGGCGAAGTTATATGGGAAATCGACAAGAACTGCGCCGATCTCGCGGGCTGGCATGACTGGCCTATTCTGAGCGATACCAAGCAGGGCAGGGTCGAAATCGTCCGTTACGATCCGGAGGGCCTCAACAACGTCGGGGCGCTGCCCTTCAACGATGAGGCCCCGACCTCGATCTACGCGACCATTCTTCCGCCGTCGGCGCCGGGTGACCAGACCGTGCCCGCCAAATCGGCCGATCACCAGCTGAAAAGCGGCGCGTTCAAGGCAATCTTCCGCCAAACCGGTTATGAACACCAGTCCAGTTTCAAAGATTCGCGCGCCATCGCGTCGACCTTGTACAGCATCGTGCGCATCGCCCAGAGCGCGACTTGGACATGCTAAAGAGAGTCAGTCATATGAATATACTTCACTGTATCCGCTCTTTCCTTCTTTGTGCAGCATTGTTGGCTCTGACCGCCTGTGACCCGAATCCAAGAGAATGGAGAACGCCAAATATGACGAAACTTACGCCGCGCCTACAAACGATTTTCGAGAAAACCAAAACCGTTTGCTTCGGTCGATTTTTGGTCGACGTGCCGGCATCGGCGACGGTAGCATGGGGTGAAGTCGATGTTCCTCTTGGCATTAGCGTTTATCCTGATAGAATGGATGAGGTGAACGAAATGGCCAAAAAGTTCATGGCGAAATTGAAAAGCGAAAAAGCGATTTACAAAAATCACGTGCCTCTGCTGATATCGGTCGAAGACATAGTTCAACCTGAAGGACAAATAGTTACCGGTTACGAAGATTTTGAAGCGATTAGCGGACTGCAAATTAATGGCTATTTTAGAATGAACAACGATGGCGTCATCATCGATTCACGGCCACTGCAAGACGATAAAGACAAAACCATCGTGGACATAAAAAGCATCGCCCGTCGTCTCCGCCGACTGCCCGAAAACGAAATCCCCACCGAGCCAGGCAATTGCATCGAATACGCCTTCCTGCCAGACGACCTCGAATCGAAGGAGAAAAACCAGGGCGAGTTGATCCGCGTCGGTTTCCGCCTGCAGGAATTTCCGGACACGCACCTCTCGATTTTCGTCGGGCCGTCGAATCCGCATTACGAAGACAGTGACTCCCTGAAATGGCAGCTCGAACAGCTAGAGAAAAGGCTGAAGGCCGAAGATCCCAACCACTTACAATTGAAGACCAGATACCTGCGCAGGGGAGACCGCCAGATCCATGACTGGGTGGGTGGCTTCGAAGCCTTATCGCATACGCCGGACCAGTCAGAAGCCCAACCGATCCATGATTTCGGCATGGATTTCAGGGGGATACCGTCTGACCCCTACAAACCGTATGCGGACATACGAATGCAGACCGGCGTCGCCGACAACGTCGCCGGAGCGACCAAGGCCAGCCTGACCGATGAAGAAGCCGTCGCGGTGTGGGACCGGATCACCAGCACTATCCGCGTGCGTCCGACGAGCGCCGCCAGGGCGAAGACTGCCGAAGCCGAGCCTGGGCCGCGCCGTCCTTTGGGGGAACTTGCCGCAACGGGACGTACCTGTCCCCAAACCGGCTGGTGGACGTCCGATGACGTCAAAGGAGAAAGCCAGCACGTCAAGGTAGGCGACATCATGCCCCATGCCATCACATCGGGCGAACCGTCCTTATGGCAAAAGTTCACAGGCGAGCGCCCAATCTATCGCACGGCGACGATGTGGAAACTGGTCGGCTACGACAATGCGCCCGCGCATGCCAATATTGCGACAAAAACGCCCGTAGGCGGCACCACGGGCGAGCGCAAGGAAGACATCCCGCCTCCGCAAAAGGGCTGAGCCATGCGCAATGTCATTCGTCTCGGTGACGCCACGAGCCACGGTGGCAAGGTCGAGAGCGTCGGCGCGACGCATTTCACGGTGGACGGCATTGCCGTCGCACGCGTCGGCGATTCATGCAGTTGTCCCATCAAGGGACATGAACATTGCACGATTGCCGAGGGCGATCCGCATCATCTCGTCGATGGCATCGCCGTCGCTTACGAGGGACACACGACGACTTGTGGCGCTGCGTTGATCGCCACGACAGGATGTTTTGCCGGGGAATAGTCGAGCTTTAAAAAAAGAAGCCCCCTGCCCAGGGGCTTCCGTGGAGACGCCGTATCAATCAAAAGCTGTAGTTCGCACGCGCATACACGTAGCGGCCATTGTTGCCGAACGGCGTGTAGTTCGAGAACGGCGTGTTGCTGGTCGTGTTCAGCGCCGGCGGCAGGGTTTCCGAGTACTGGTCGAACAGGTTGTCCGCGCCGACCGCCAGGCTGAACTGGCGAGTGAAGGCGTAGCGGGCTTCCAGGTCGACGATCGTCTTGGCCTTCAACGTGAAGTCGAACGCTTCCGTCGTGCCCGGCGACAGCACTTCGCCGTAGCGCGTGGCGCGGGCCGTCACGCCCCACTGGTTCAGCTTCCAGTTGACGCTCGCCGTGATCTTGTTCTTCGGCTGGCCCTTTTCCAGCGTCAGCACGTTCACGCGGTCGAACAGCACGGGCGCCGGATTCAGCGCGGCCAGCTGGGCGGTGGTCGGGACCTTGGTCACGTCCGTGTGGTTGAAGTTGCCGGCCAGCGTGAAGTCGAAGCGGCCGGCGGCGCCCGCGTTCCACGGCATGCTCGCGACGATGTCGACGCCTTCCGTCTTCGTGTCGACGCCGTTGATGAAGAAGCGGCCGCCGCCGACGCCGATGAAGCCCTGCGACACGATGTAGTTGCGCACGGCCGTCGACAGCAGGTTCTCCGACAGCACGATGCGGTCGCGCACGTTGATGCGGTAGGCGTCCACCGTCAGGCTGACGGGGGCGAAGCGCATGACGGCGCCCAGCGAGAAGTTGGTCGACTTCTCGGCCTTCAGCGGCTTGGCGCCCAGCGCGACGGCGACCGGATCGTTCGGCGTGAACGTCGTGATCTCGTACGGGATGCCGTTGACGAAGTTGGTCGACGTCGACGTGAAGCTCTGCTGCTGCAGCGACGGCGCGCGGAAGCCGTTCTGCACGGCGCCGCGCAGCGCGAAGTTCTTCGTGAAGTCGTAGCGGCCCGCCAGCTTGCCGGACAGGTTGTTGCCGAAGTCGTTGTAATGCTCCTCGCGGATGGCGGCGGAGGCGAGCAGCTTGTCGGTGATGTTCGCTTCGACGTCGACGAACACGCCGATCGCGGTGCGCGACTTGTGCGACGCGTTGGCCGGACGGAAGCCCGGGAATACCTGCGCGCCCGACGCGGCCGGGACGCCGCTCGGCAGGATCACGCCGCCATTGCGCCAGGAATCCGGCTCGCCCGCATGCAGCTCATAGCCTTCGCGGCGCGCCTCGGTGCCGACCGCCACGTTCAGCGGCGACGCGAGACCGCCCACGTCGAACTTGCGCACGCCGGTGAGGTTGTACACGAGCTGGTTGTACGAGAAGCCGCCCGCATCGAAGTTCGTCTTGCTGGCCGGGCCGATCGACGCGTTCAGCGTGTTCTGCACGTCGTAGTTCATGCCGTTCTGGCCGTACACGAGCGACGTGTCCAGGTCCCACTCGCCGAGGCTCCAGGTCATGCCCGCGGCGGCGCTGAAGTCTTCGACGGTCGGGGCGATGATCGGCAGGAAGCCGTCCGGGTAGATCGACTGTACGTTGCGGCTGTCCTGCGGCATGCGGAAGTAGCCGGCCGAGCGCGCGTCGCGCAGCTGGTAGCTGCTCCAGCCGTAGACCTTCACGTCCGGGGACAGGTTGTTGCCCACGTTGACGAACACGGTCTTCTGCTGCATCTCCGGGTCGCCGTACCAGGCGTCGAAGCGGTTGATGGTCAGCTCGCGCGGATCGTAGGCGCCGTTCACTTTCGCGTACAGCTGGCGCATGTCGTAGCCGCTGCGCTCGGTGTGGTTCTGGTCCTTGTACTCGGCCGCGATGGTGATATAGCCCGTCTCGCCCAGCGGCAGGCCTTTCCAGGCGCTGACGGTCGTGGTCTGGCCGTCCGTGCGCTTGCGCGAGTTCGGGCCGGTCCACGTGGCGCCGGCCGGCGGCGCGGCGTTCAGCAGGTCGTATTCCGAGATGTGCGCGCCGTACGTGATCGTGCCTTCGCCGCCCGTGCGGTCCGTGCGCAGGCGGACGTTGACGACGCCCGAGATCGCGTCGGAACCGTATTGCGCGGCCGCGCCGTCGCGCAGCACCTCGATGCTTTTCACGATGGCGGACGGCACCGTGTTCAGGTCGACGGCGGCCGAGCCGCGGCCGATCGAGCCGTTCAGGTTCACCAGCGACGAGGTGTGGCGGCGCTTGGAGTTCACCAGCACGAGGCTCTGGTCCGGCGCCATGCCGCGCAGGGTGGCGGGGCGGACCGTGTCCGTGCCGTCCGTCAGCGTGGGACGCGGGAAGTTCAGCGACGGCAGCGCCACCGACAGGGCCTGGTTCAGTTCGGTCGAACCCGTCGTCTTGAGGGTGTCGGCCGAGATGATGTCGACGGGAGAGGCCGTGTCGAGCGCCGTGCGGTTGGCGACGCGGGTACCGGTCACGACGACGGTGGCGGTGCTGTCCTGGGACTGGGCCAGCAGCGGCGTGCCGGCGAACAGGGTGGCGATGGAGAGGGCGAGTACGGATTTTTGCGGCACGAATCGTTGTTGCATTCTCTTGATCCTTATTCTTGGTCTAGGCCCGCGGGGCGGCGGGTTGCGGATACGACGGGCAAGCGCATTGATACTGGCGCGCGCTTGTTATCGTTGTCAATTGTGCTAACCCGCATTAGATGTAAGGACGCAACAGTTGATCATGCGCGGTGCATGGCGCCCCAAGCCGTCATCCCCGCGCAAGCGGGGATCCATGCCGAGCAACAGGATGCGGTACGTTGGACGCATTTGCAGCGTATCCAACGACGTGACTTCGGAAGCTCAGCATGGGCCCCCGCCTTCGCGGGGGTGACGGTAGGGTTACTTTCCGCGGATTTTCTGCACGAGCGTGACCACCGCCAGCACGACCGCGCCGACGACGACACCCGCCGCGGCATCGACGACGGCCGGTGCCACGGCCGCCAGCAGCCTGCCCACGACCGGGACGCCTGCCACCGCCGCAGCGGCGCTCTCGGCCAGGTGGTGCAGCGGCTCGAACGCGTGGCCGATGATGCCGCCGCCGACCATGAACATCGCCACGGTGCCGATCACGGACAGCGACTTCATCAGGCGAGGCGCGGCCGCCAGCAGCAGGTTGCCGATGGCGCGCGCGGCGCCGCTCGCGCGGCGGCTCAGGTACAGCCCGAGGTCGTCGATCTTGACGATGCCCGCGACGATACCGTAGACGCCGATCGTCATCGCGACCGCCACCGCGACGAGGGCCGCCACCTGCGCGCCGAACGACGCGCCCTGTTCGTTGACGACGCCCAGCGAGATCACGATGATTTCCGCCGACAGGATGAAATCGGTGCGGATCGCGCCCTTGATCTTGTCCTTTTCGACCGCGCGCATGTCGGCATTGGCCGCCAGCGCCGTCGCCAGTTCTTCTTCGTGCGCCGCATCCTCGGCGGCGCTGTGCAGCAGTTTATGGGCGACTTTCTCGAAGCCTTCGAAGCACAGGTAGGCGCCGCCCACCATCAGCATCGGCGTGATCGCCTGCGGCAGGAAGGCGGAGATGGCGAGCGCGGCCGGCACGAGGATCGCCTTGTTGCGCAGCGAGCCCATCGCCACCGCCCACACGACGGGCAGCTCGCGGTCGGCGTTCACGCCTGTCACCTGCTGGGCGTTGAGGGCGAGATCGTCGCCCAGCACGCCGGCCGTCTTCTTGGCGGCCACCTTGCTCATCAGGGCCACGTCGTCGAGCACGGTGGCGATGTCATCGATAAGTGCCAATAAACTTCCTGCAGCCATGTACCGCTCCCCAATATCAATATGCTCACATCTTAACCGAGACGACCCGTCGGTCCGGTACACGGTTCAGGCGCGTTTTCTGCGTTTCAAACCCGAAAATCTGCATCTCGTCGCTTTCCCGTGCAGCTCATCGCGGGCGATACGTATAGTGACAACATTGGCTGCGGTGCAGCAGCCTTTCCGACCTGAAGGAGATGCCCATGAACCAGAACCTCGACCTGCCGTCCGTTCCGCGCCGCCGTGCCCGTCCTCCGAAGCGCAAGACCCGCATCACCATCTACCTCGACGACGAGGTCCTGGACGAATTCCGCTCGCGCGCCGAGCGCACCGGCACCGGTTACCAGACGCTGATCAACGCGGCGCTGCGCCTGCGCCTGGCCAGCGGCGACGCGAATCCGGCCGCGGCCTGAGCAAAAAATCGCAGAAACCCCGCCAATACAGGGTGTATGACGTGTAAGAAGATTACGCGTAGCAATTAATTATGCTAATCTTCCGGCTCTTTCAACCCGGAGGATTTATGAAAAAAGGCGAACTGATCGCTGAATTTGCGAAGCGTACCGAGATGTCGGGCGCCGCTGCGAATGACGCAGTGAACACCATCATCGACATCATCACCGAGCGTCTGAAAAAAGGCGATACGGTGGGTATCACCGGCTTCGGCACGTTCTCGGTCACCAAGCGCGCTGCCCGCAAGGGCCGCAACCCGGCAACCGGCGAAGTGATCAAGATCGCTGCGTCGAAGACGCCGCGCTTCGCTGCCGGCGCGACCCTGAAGGCCGCCGTCAACCCGAAGAAGAAGTAAGCAGTACCCGCGGCTGGCCGTGGCCGTCCGGCAATCGCCGGCGCCGTGCGCCATGCCCGCGTATCCTTTCTCTCCCCTTCCGCTTCCTTCCCATGAGCTTCGCCACCTGGATCACCTTCGTCATCGCAGGTTCGCTGATCGCCATTTCGCCCGGCTCCGGCGCCATCCTGTCGATGTCGCACGGCCTCGCCTACGGGCTGAAAAAGGCCAGCGCCACCGTGCTGGGCCTGCAACTGGGCCTCGTGCTCGTGCTGGTGATCGCCGGCGCCGGCGTCGGTTCGCTGCTGGTCGCGTCGGAAACCGCGTTCACCATCGTGAAGATCGTCGGCGCGCTGTACCTGATCTGGCTCGGCATCGCCCAGTGGCGCGCGAAGGCGGAAGCGTCGAACGTCTCGACGGCCGGCCTCGCGGCGCACCCGTCGTTCGGCCGCCGCGTATTGACCGGCTTCCTCACCAACGCGACCAATCCGAAGGGCATCATCTTCATGGTCGCCGTGCTGCCGCAATTCATCTCGGACGCGGCGCCCGTGCTGCCGCAGCTGGCGATCCTGGGCGTCACGATGGTCACCATCGACACCACGGTCATGCACGGCTACGCCCTGCTGGCAGCGACGATGCAGCGCTGGTTCCGCGACCCGCGCGCCGTCAAGGTCCAGAACCGCTTCTTTGGCGCCGTGCTGATGGCGGTCGGCGCGCTGATGTTCTTCGTCAAGCCTGCCCACGCCTGAGCGCGGAAACATTTCGCAACCATTTGTAATTCGTGTCGTCGTTTCGTACGCTCGTGCGTTGTAATGCAGGAGACGCAATCCGTCGCGTCTACCAACAAGAATACGAGTTTATTCCCGCCCTGGAGACATCATGCCGAACCGCGTCGCGCAAACCGCCGTCCTCCTCGCCTTCTCCACCCTGACGGCGCTCGCCGTGGCGGCCGATCCGCCGGCGCGCGTGGGCCGCGTCGCGCTGGCCCAGGGCCAGGTCACCATCGGCAGCGACATCGGCGCGGAGATGATGGCCGCGCAGGTCAACTGGCCAGTCACGTCGGGCAATACGATCAGCACGGCGGCCGGCAGCCGCACGGAACTGCGCGTCGGTTCGACGTCGATCCGCCTGGACGGCGATTCGTCGCTGGAAGTGCTGCAGATGGACGACAACGGCCTGCGCCTGCGCCTGCACTACGGCAGCGCCAGCGTGCGGGTGTTGAACGCGGACGTGCTGGCCGGCTTCGAACTCGAGACCCCGCAGGCGCGCGTGCGCCTGCAGCAGCCCGGCCGCGTGCGCGTGGACGCGGAGCGCGTGCGCGACACCAGCTTCGTCACCGTGTTCGACGGCACGGCGCTCGTCGAGGACGGCGATTCGCAGCTGACCCTGCGCGCCGGGCGCCGCGCCGAGGTGGGCGATGCCGACGTGCGCACCCTGGCCGCCGTGCGTGACGATTTCGACGAATGGGCCCTCGTGCGTGACCGCTACGAGGACAATGCCGCATCAAGCCGCTACGTGACGACCGAGATGACGGGCTACGAAGACCTCGACCGCTACGGCAGCTGGCGCGAGGATCCGGAATACGGCCCGCTGTGGACCCCGACCGTGGCCTCCACGTGGGTGCCGTACCGCGACGGCAGCTGGACCTGGCTCGATCCGTGGGGCTGGACCTGGGTCGACAACGCGCCGTGGGGCTATGCGCCGTTCCACTACGGCCGCTGGGTGCACGTGCACAACCGCTGGGCCTGGGCGCCGGGCCGCCGTCACGAGCACCTGGTCTGGGCACCGGCGCTCGTCGGCTGGGTCGGCGGCGCCGGCTGGAACCTCACGTTCCGCGACCGCAACCGCCCACTGCCCGCCGCCGGCTGGTATCCGCTGACGCCGCACGACCGCTACGTGCCCACGTGGCGCGCGCCCGACCACCATCTGCGCTGGCTGAACGAACACGTGCGCGACAACCCGCGCCGTCCGCGCGACTACCGCCCGCAAGGCCTCACGGTCCTCCCGCAGGACCGCTTCGACCGGCCGGGCCGGGTGAACGTCCCGCGCACGCCCATCACGACCGTGCCGCCCGTGCTGGTGCACAACGTCCCGACGGGCGCGCCGCCGGCCGCCCCGGTGAGGCCGAACCGCCCGGACCGTCCGGATCGTGCGGATCGCGACGGGGACGGCATCCGCGGCCCGGTCGCCATCGGCCGCATGGAGGGCCGCCACGCGGACCCGGGCCGCGAGCGCCGCATCGAGACGGCACGCGCCGAGCGGGCACGCGCCGAGCGCGACGGTTTTATTGCCCAGCGCCCGCAAGGCCAGGTGATCACGGCGCCACCGGTCAATTCGGCACCAGCACAGGGGTTGCCGGTCACGAGTCCGACGCCACACCTGCCGCCGCAGCCGCTGAGCGCCGTGACGAGCCCGACGCCGCACCTGCCGCCGCAAGCGCTGTCGACGGCCAGCCCGACGATCCAGCAGCCGCAGGCGATGCCGCCGGCGGGCGTCCCCGGCGCCTGGCAGCGCGACCGCATCGACCGCGAGCGCGACCGGATGGAGCGCGACGCCCGCCGCGACGAACGCCGCGAACAACTGGAAGAATGGCGCCGCAACCGCCAGCCGGCGCAGCAGGCCCAGCCGCAGCCCCAGCCCCAGCCCCAGCCGCAGCCGCAGCCGCAGCCACGCATCGAGCGTCCGGCTCCGCCGCCTGTGCAAATGGCGCCGCGTCCGGCACCCGCCCCTGCGCCGGCCCCGCCGCCCGTGCAGATGGCCCCGCGTCCGGCACCCGTCGCGGCACCGGCACCCGCGCCGGCCAGATCCGAGGAACGGCGCCACGTCGACCAGCGCGGCCGGGACCAGAAAGAGCGTTGATCCGGGCGGAAATGGGGCGGTTTGGCTACAATGCTGTTTTACAAAAGGAGTGGCCATGGACCCGAAAGATTCCCTCATCGAATACCCGAGCGATTTCCCGATCAAGGTCATGGGCCCGACGCACGACGAGTTCGCCAACACGATCGTCGAAGTCGTCACCATCCACGATCCGACTTTCCATGCCGGCAAGATGGAAGTGCGGCCGTCGGCCAAGGGCGCCTATACGGGCCTGACCGTGATCGTGCGCGCCACCAGTCGCGAAATGCTCGACAACCTGTACCGCGAACTGTCGTCGCATCCGATGGTCAAGATCGTTCTGTAAACTTGGTGTTGCTTCCGGCCCGTCGGCCGGAAGGGGTTTATAACGCCAGCCATCAGGCTGGCTTATAATGACGGGTACTCTCTCTTCACAGACCCTATCCATGCAAGCGAACCAGCCGGCTATCCGTGAGCTTGGCCGCGCCGACTACGAACCCGTTTTTGCCGCGATGCGCACCTTCACGGATGCGCGCACGCCCGACACGCCCGACGAGTTGTGGATCGTCGAGCATCCGCCCGTGTTCACGCTCGGGCTGGGCGCCGACCGCGGCCACCTGCTGAGCGTCGGCGCGCACGACGTGCCCGTCGTGCAGACCGACCGCGGCGGCGAAGTCACGTACCACGGTCCCGGCCAGGTCGTGATCTACCTGCTGATGGACCTGCGCCGCAACAAGCCCGGCGGCAAGTTGTATGCGCGGCAATTTGTCCACAAGATCGAGCAGGCCGTGATCGATGTGCTGGCGGCGTATAATCTTGCCGGTGAACGCGTCGAAGGCGCGCCCGGCATCTATATCGCCGACGGTCCGCGCAAGGGCGCCAAGATCGCCGCGCTGGGCCTGAAGGTACGCGGCAACGGCTGCACCTACCACGGCGTCTCGCTGAACGTGGCGATGGATCTGGCGCCGTTCACCTGGATCAACCCGTGCGGCTATTCCGGCCTGGCCACGGTGGACATGAAAACGATGGGCGTCGACGTGCCGCTGGCCGACGTACAGCAAGCCCTCGCCGCCGCGCTGATCGATCATCTGTCCACGGCACCCTCTTCAACCGCAGCGGTCGCGCAGGCCGCAACCAACTGACTACGCACATGACTTCTCCAATCGACACCGGCACCGCAGCAGCAGAATCCGCAGCAAATGCGTACAACGCGAGCGAAAAGCAGAAAGGCGCGAGCAAGACGTCGCGCATCCCGATCAAGATCGTGCCGCTCGAGCAACACGAGCGCCTGAAGAAGCCGGACTGGATCCGTGTCAAAGCCGCGAGCCCGTCGTCGCGCTTCTACGAGATCAAGGACATCCTGCGCGCCAACAACCTCGTCACCGTGTGCGAGGAAGCGAGCTGCCCGAATATCGGCGAATGCTTCGGCAAGGGCACCGCGACCTTCATGATCATGGGCGACAAGTGCACGCGCCGCTGCCCGTTCTGCGACGTGGGCCACGGCCGTCCGGACCCGCTCGACGTCAACGAGCCGGGGAATCTCGCCAAGACCATCGCCGACCTGCGCCTGTCGTATGTCGTGATCACCTCGGTCGACCGCGACGACCTGCGTGACGGCGGCGCCGGCCACTTCGTCGAGTGCATCCAGAAGACCCGTGCGCTGTCGCCGAACACCAAGATCGAAGTGCTCGTGCCGGACTTCCGCGGCCGCCTGGAAAAAGCGTTGAACATCTTCGCCGACGGCTTGCCGGACGTGATGAATCACAACCTGGAAACCGTGCCGCGCCTGTACAAGGAAGCGCGTCCGGGCGCCGACTACCAGCACTCGCTGGTGCTGCTGCGCGACTTCAAGAAGATGTACCCGAACGCCGTCACGAAGTCCGGCCTGATGGTCGGCCTGGGCGAAACCGACGAGGAAATCCTGGAAGTCATGCGCGACATGCGCGCGCACGACATCGACATGCTGACGATCGGCCAGTATCTCGCGCCGTCGAACTCGCACCTGCCGGTGCGCCGCTACGTGCACCCCGACACGTTTAAAATGTTCGAGGAGAAGGCGTACGAGATGGGCTTCGTGCACGCGGCCGTCGGCGCGATGGTGCGTTCGTCGTATCACGCGGACCAGCAGGCGCACGAAGCGGGCGTCGCAGCATAAGCCGAAGTCCGCAGCAGTAACCCGTCGTCCCCGCGCAGGCGGGGATCCAAGTTCTTGGCGTGTCGTCAGCGCAAGCAAATTGGGTCCCCGCCTCCGCGGGGACGACGTTTTTATGCTACCCGCGCTATATTGGACACATGAGCGAACACCACCCCCGTTTCACCCCTCCCGACGACGACACCCAGGACGACGACGCGTTCCTCGAACGCGAGCTGGGGCTGCACGCCCGCGGTGTCGAGCTGGTCCGCATGGAAGGCCGCGTCTTCCTGCGCTTCGCCGGCGCCGTGCGCGTGGACGGCCTGCACGTCGAGTATCGCCTCGTGCCGTCGCGCGGCGTGCTGGCCAAGCCGAGCAAGTGGCGCAAGATGGACCTGCTGGCCCGGCGCGCGCTCGTCGAGGAGCGGGCCACGCGCGACGCCGTCGACGACCTGAACCAGGAGGTCGAGGAATTCGTGCGCGAAATCGCCGACCAGGCCGACGAGTTCGGCTTCGACCCGATGCTGTTCCTGCACGTGCTGGAGGAGCTGGAAACGTCCGAGCCGGCCGAGTTCGTGTTCGACCGCATCCGCCAGCGCCTGCTGCACGCCGGCGAGCGCGAGCAGGAAGAGCGCCACGCCGCGCGCACCAAGGAAAGCATCAACCTGGCCGAGTATCCGGCGTCGTTCGACGTGGCCAACAAGATGGCGCGCCGCTTCATCGCGCTGCTGGGCCCGACCAACTCCGGCAAGACGCACCGCGCGATGGAACACCTGGCGCAGGCCGACAGCGGCGTCTACCTCGCGCCGCTGCGTCTGCTCGCGCTGGAAAACTACGAGCGCCTGCAGAACACGGTCGATGCGGATGGCGAACCCATCAAGGTCAGCCTGATCACGGGCGAGGAGCGCCGCCTGGCGGAAGGCGCGACACACGTCGCGAGCACCGTCGAGATGCTGGACACGAAGACGCCCGTGCAGGTCGCGGTCATCGACGAGATCCAGATGCTGGCCGACCGCGACCGCGGCGCCGCCTGGACGGCCGCCGTGTGCGGTGCGCCGGCGTCGACTGTGTACCTCGTCGGCGCGCCGGAAGCGCGGCGCGCGATCGAGGCGCTGGCCGAGCGCCTGGAGTGTCCGCTCGAAGTCCACGTGCTGAAACGCAAGGCACCGCTGTCGATGGAACCCGGCGCCGTGCGCAAGCTGAGGAACCTGAAGCGGGGCGACGCGGTCATCGCCTTCTCGCGGCGCGAGGTGCTGATGTGGCGCGACATGATCACGGAAATGGGTCTGTCCGTCGCCACCGTCTACGGCAATCTGTCTCCGGAAGTGCGGCGCGCGCAGGCCGAGCGGTTCCGCGAAGGGCAGGCCGACATCGTCGTCGGCACGGACGCCCTCGCGATGGGCTTGAACATGCCCATCCAGCGCATCGTGATGACGACGGCCGTCAAGTACAACGGTGTCGAGGAAGAAGAAATCTCGGCCGCGCTCGCCAAGCAGATCGCCGGCCGCGCGGGCCGCTACGGCGTGCACGAGGAAGGTTTTGTCGCCGGCTACGACGACGACACGCACGAGGTCATGCGCTCGTTGATGAAGGAAAAGATCCCGCCCGTGCCGGCCAGCGGTTTCGCGGTCGCCCCCTCGCTGGAGCAATTGCACCGCATCTCGTCGGTGACGGGCGAGACGTCGCTGGTGAAATTGCTGAAACGCTTCGTGCACAACATCGACGTGCCGGACGGCTTTTTCTACCCGCGCATCACGGAAGAACAGAACGAGCGCGCGGAGTGGCTCGATACGCTGGACCTGAGCGTGGCGGAGAAATTCACGATGTCGCTCGTGCCCATTTCGACCAGGGTGCCGACCTTGGAAAGCGCGTGGTCGCACTGGGCGCAGTCGCTGGCGAAGCGGAAGGTCTGCAAGCTCCAGCCCCATCCGCAGGAATTGTTCTGGCAAAACCTGCAGGAAGTCGAGGACACATGCCGCATGTACTCGGCCTATGCCTGGCTCGGCTATCGGATGCCGGAATTCTTCCCCAGCATCGAGGAAGCGCAGACGCTGGCGCGCGAAGCGTCCGAGCGCGTCGATGCGCTGTTGCAGCAGCAGAACGCGGCGACGCGCAAGCGGCAGGCCAAAAAGGAACGGGGGCGCTGGTAAACAGTCCGATTCACGGCAGCTGCCGGGCCCGCCCGACAGCTTCCAGCCACTCTTCCCACAGGGCTGGATCGCTCGTCCGGCCGTCTTCATCCAGCCGGTAGCCGGCCAGCAGGTCGGCCAGGTCGCTCGATTCCGTCAGGTCGACTTCGCGTTCGAGAAAGGCGAGCATGGCGCGGTAGGCCTGCTCGACCGTCAATGGTTGGTTGTTCGCATCCATGGTCGTCTCCGTGTCATGACGCCAGCTTACGCCGATGTGCGCCGGTCGGGGCGACTCTTCACTTCGACCCGGTGCACGCCGGGGATGGCGCGCAGGCGGTCGAGCAACGCGTGGAATTCCGCCTCGGACATGCGCGAGAACGCGATGAGGACGTCGTCCAGGTTTCCCGTCTCTTCGCTCTGCTGGACGATGAACGTGCCGATGCGGTTCGTCACCGGACCGAGTTCCTTCTCCAGCACGTGCAGCGTGAGCCGGCCCCGCTCGGCCGACAGCACCAGTTCGCGCTTTTGCCTGGACGAGAAATAGCGTTGCTCCAGCGGTTTCATCGCGGCCAGGATGAACAGGATGATGGTCGTGCCCGCGACTGCCGCCACGTACAGGCCGCCGCCCACCGCCAGGCCGACGGCCGCCACCGACCACAGGCTCGCGGCCGTCGTGAGGCCGCGCACGACGTCGCCGCGCAGCAGGATCGATCCCGCCCCCAGGAAGCCGATGCCGGACACGACCTGGGCTGCCACGCGCGACGGGTCGAGCGAAATATGGTCGTGGTTCAATACGTCGTTGAAGCCATAGGCCGAAACGATCATGATCAGGCAGGAACTGACGCAGACCAGCATGTGTGTCCGCAACCCCGCCGCCCAGGACAGGCGCTCGCGCTCGAACCCGATGGCCCCGCCCAGCAGGGCCGCAAGGCACAGGCGCGCGACGAGTTCGGCTTCCGGCAGCATGATGGATGTGTTGATGAGATCCAAAGAGCCATCTTAGCACCGGGCCCGGCTGGCCGGCGCACACCGTCACGGCAGGCAGCGCGCGGCAATGCCCGGACCGCCAGGGCCGGCGTTTGCGATGTCGGCGGGCGGATAGCCATTGCCCAGTGCCAGTGTCTGTCCGCCTTCGTAGCGCAGGCGTAACTGGTCGCCGGAATAGTCGGGCAGCGCGCGCGGCACGTAGACGGCGTAGCGGTAATGCAGCTGCGCGTAATAGCCGTGCCGGAAGACCTGGCTCGACGGCCCGCGCTGGAGTTCGGCCGCGATCGCATCCGCGAGGGCGTCGGTGTCGAAGCGGCTGTTGATGTCGGCCGTGTCTTCCAGCCGCAGCGTGTACGGCCGCAGCGGTCCGTAGCGCTGGTCGCCGTATTGCACGCGCAGGCGGTCGGCGTCGAAATAAAAACTCGGAATGTTGGCGCCCGTGACGTCCAGGTCGCACAGCAGGAACACGGCCCAGAATCCGTGCGAATCCAGCGGCAGTACGAACTGGACGGGCGCGCGGTTCGGCAGCGCGACGGGCGTGGTGAAATCGATCCGGTGAACGTTGGCGACGTGCTGGTAATGCAACACCACGGTGTTGCGCAGACCGGTGTCCACGCTGCTGCAGCCTGCTGCCGTCAGCAGGCCCGCAACGAGCACGTACGTGATCAGCTTGCGCATCGCCTCCTCCTTTGCCGGCATCAAGCTTGGGCCGAACGGGACCTCGGCGTTTGCGGGAGGTCAGCGGTGCGCGGGGATCGTCAGGACTTCAGCGATTTCTGCAGCAATGCGTGCAGCGATGCAAAATCCGGCTCGCCCAGGTAGCGCTTGAGGATCTTGCCATCCTTGCCGATGACGAACGTGGTCGGCGTCATGTTGACGTCACCAAACTGCTTGGCCAGGTCGCCGCCGGAATCGAGGGCCACCTTGAACGGCAGCTTGCGCGTCTCGGTATAGTTCAACACATAGTCCGGCCGATCGTAACTCATCGCCACGGCGACGAATTCCAGGCCGTCCTGCTTGAACTTGTTGTACGTCTCGACCATCTGCGGCATTTCTTTCACGCAGGTGGCGCACGACGTCGCCCAGAAATTGACCATGACAACCTTGCCCCTCAGCTCCTGCGAGCTGATCTTCTGGCCGGCGATGGTAATGAACGTGACGTCGGGCGCCTGCTGCTGCTGGCTGAACGTGGCGTAACCGATGCCCGCGAGCGCCAGTACGGCCGCGCCGATGGCGGCCGGCTTGATCCAGGTGCGTTGTGAGGTGGTCATGGTCTCATCCCCATCATCCGGTGTGTTACGACGTGCCCCGCGGCTCGGGTTGCTGCTGTTGCGGTGGCGACATCGTGCGCAGGTCTTCTTCGCTGATGTACTCGAACATTTTAACCACGCGCATGACGCCCGACACGCCCTGGGCAACGTCGGCGGCGATATTGCCTTCGCGCTGAGTCACGAGACCCATCAGGTAGACGGTGCCGCCCTCCGTCACGACCTGGAACGAGGTGGCCGACACGGTCTTCTTGTCCGCGAGGCTGAGCTTGACCTTGCTGGTGATAAGGGCGTCGCTGGCGCGCGACGTGTAGCTGGACGGGCCGGCGATCTGCAGTTCGTTGATGACGTTATCGACATTGGTAATGCCGCGCACTTCGTTTTCCACTGCGCGCTTCATCGCCTCGTCCTTCACCTCGCCGGTCAGCAGCACCTTGCGGTTGTAGCTGTTGATGTTGACGTGGCCGGCGTCACCGACGATGTTGCCCATGCGGGCCGCGGCTTTCAGTTCGATGCCCTTGTCCTCGGTCTGCGCGCCCAGCGTGCGGCGGTCGGCCGTCGCGACGGCGCCGCTGACGGCGGCACCTGCCACGACCGCGACGCAGCCTTGCAGGGACGACAGCAGGGCCACGCACAGCACGGCCTTCGACAGGGGGCGCAGCACGGCGCCGGCGTTAATTTGCATCTTCTTCTCCGAACAGGGCGACGTCGAGACCGTCGCAGATACTGTGGATCGCGACCAGATGCACTTCCTGGATGCGGGCGGTGCGGGAATGCGGCACGTTGATGTGGACGTCGGCGTCGGTCAGCATCTGTGCGATCTTGCCGCCGTCCTTGCCGGTCAGGGCGACGACGCGCATCTCGCGCTCCAGCGCGGCTTCGACGGCGGCCAGCACGTTGCCCGAGTTGCCCGACGTGGAAATCGCCAGCAGGATGTCGCCGGCCTGGCCGAACGCCTGCACCTGCTTGCTGAAGATTTCGTTGAAACTGTAGTCGTTGCCGACGGCCGTGATGATCGACGTGTCGGTGGTGAGCGCGATCGCCGGCAGCGGGAAGCGTTCGCGCTCGAAGCGGCCGACCAGTTCGGCGGCGAAGTGCTGCGCGTCGCCGGCCGAGCCGCCGTTGCCGCATGAGAGGATCTTGTTGCCGTTGGAAAGCGCATTGAACATCAGCTCAATCGCTTGAGAAATCGGTTGTGCGAGGAGATTCGCCGACTTCAACTTGAGTTCGGCGCTTTCCTGGAAGTGGGCGAGGATGCGTTGAGTATTCATGGTCAAAGATTATAGTGCAGTGGCAATGCCCAGCGATCAAGGCCAGCAAAAAATGCTTACACTTCCAAGCCTTTCGAAACCGTCGCGAGCGGCAGCAGTTTTGGCCGAGAAGCGCAGCTGTACGAATAGTACAGCGAGCATCGCCGGGCAAAAATGCAACGCGCAGCAGGTTTTTAAACGCTAGTCTCAATGGCGTTCCTTAACCATTCGACATGGTTGCCATCGATGGCGACGACGTCGATGCGGCAGGGTGGCAGGCGATTGAAACGTTGCAAATAAAACTGGGCGGCGCGGATGATGCGGCGGATTTTCGCCGGACCGATGCTTTCCGCCGCGCTGACCGGGGCCCCGGCCGCGCGCTGGCGTACTTCGACGAACACGAGCGTGGCGCCGTCGCGCAGGATCAGGTCGATTTCTCCCAGCTTGCACTGGAAATTCGCTTCCACCAGCACGAGGCCGTGGCGCTCGAGATGGGCCAGGGCTACGTCTTCCCACGCGCGTCCCTGCTCCTGCTTGCGCGACAGCCGGGTCGGCCACATGTCAGCGGCCCTTGTCGACGGGCTCGAACGCGCCGCCGCGGACGACGACGGCCGCCTCGACCCGCTGCAGCTGCAATTGCCCGTCGGGGCCGGCGATCACGTCGAGCCGGCCCGTGACGCCATCGATGTTGAACGGCGCGCCATCCCGCAGTGCCAGTTCGCGCGCGACGCGGAAGGCGTCGATGCCGAGGGCATATAAACGGTCCATGTCGAGCGGCTGTTCCGTATCCAGCGGGCGCGGGTAGACCATCACGGCCGGGTGGTCGGGCAGCACGATCCACGGCAGGTCGAGAAGGCGTACGCCGTCGAGGCCGGGCGCATCCGGCACCGTCGACCGCCCCGGATTCGCCGCGCCGCCGCCATAGCAGGGGATCGCGGCGGCCAGCGCACGCACGGGGCGCAACGCGGCGCTGTCGAGTGCGGCGAACAGCAGGTCGGGCGGGTCGATCTCCAGTTTCTGCTTCAGTTCCCCGATGGCAGCCTTGCCCCCTTCGCCGGACGGGATCGCGAAACGCTGGTTCGTGTGGCCCAGCCGGACCCAGCGCGCCTCGAACGCGCCGGCCGCGCGCTGCGCCCAGGCCGCGCCGCCCGTGAGGACCAGGGCACGGCCGTGCGGATGCTCGCGCGCGGCCCATTCCGCGACCTGGCGCGCCTCGTCCTCGATCGACAGGCCGGCCACGAGCATCCCCCGTGGCACACTGGATCGGCCTTCCGGCACGCTCAGCACGACGGTCGGGCGCGTGACGGCATCGCTGTCGGCCAGCGTCGCCACGGCGGAACGCGCGAGCGGGCCGACGATGATGTCGCTGGCCACCGCCGCGCGCGCGTACGCGTCGAGCACGTCGCGCGGCGCGTCGCCCGTCGAGACGACCTCGGCCTTGAAGCCGGTACCGTCCCGTTCCATGCTCGCCATGAAGCCGGCGCGAACCGCTTCGGCGGCCGTTGCCAGCGTGCTGGATCGCATCGGCAGCAGCAGGGCGATGCGGATGGGGGCGGCGGACGGTGGCGGCGGCGGCGCGGGTTCGTTCGGTGGCGGCCGGGCCGGGCGCGGCTGGATGGCGGGATCCAGCATCGCGAGGAGAGGCGCGTGCGCACTTGTGTTAGTGTCCACGGACGCGCACAATCGCTGCGGCCCGGCACATGGCGTGCCGGCAAGGGCGTGGCCACCGACACTCATCATGATGAGCAGCCAGGCCAGCCGGGCGCACAGTGCCTCGAGAATCTTCATCCGTATCCCCAACATGACAGAAACCCAGTCCAGCCAGATCGCCCAACTGCCCGTCATGGGCGAGGCCGCCCAGCAGTCCTATCCTACCGCAACGCTTTACGTGGTGGCCACACCCATCGGCAACGTCACCGACATCACCCTTCGGGCGCTGCACGTGCTGCTGCTGGCCGACGTCGTCGCCTGCGAGGACACGCGCAAGACCGGTACGCTGCTGACCCGTTTCGGCCTGAACAAGCAGATGATCGCCGCGCACCAGCACAACGAACGCGAAGTTGCCGAGAAACTCGTCACGCGCCTGCGCGCGGGCGAGCGCGTGGCGCTCGTGTCGGATGCGGGCACGCCAGCCGTGTCCGACCCGGGCGCACGCATCGTCGACGCCGTGCGCGACGCCGGCCTGCACGTCGTGCCCGTGCCCGGCTCATCGGCTGCCATCGCGGCGCTGTCGGCGAGTGGCCTCGTGAACGACCGCTTCTATTTTGTCGGCTTCCTGCCCGCGAAGACGAAGCAGCGCGAATCGGAACTGGCCACGCTCAAGGCCGTGCCGGCGACGCTCGTGTTCTATGAGGCACCGCATCGCATCACGGACTGTGTGGAATCTCTCGTCGCCGCATTCGAGCCGACGCGCCAGGTGGTCTTTGCACGCGAGCTGACGAAATTGTTCGAGGAAATCCACCGCTGCCCGCTTGCCGACGCGCTGGCCTGGGTGAAGGCCGACGCGAACCGCGTGCGCGGCGAATTTGTCGTGCTGGTCGAAGGTGCGCAGACGGAGGACGATGAAGGCGACGTCGAAGCGGAGCGCGTGTTGCGCATCCTGCTTGAAGAGTGTTCCGTGAAACAGGCTGCCGCGCTGGCGGCGCAGATTACCGGGAAGAAGAAGAACGCGTTGTACGAGCGGGCGTTGCAGATCAAGGGCGCGGACTGACAGCGCTGATTAACCGTCGTTCCCTATACGTCATGTAAGACGTTATGATTTCCGAGGACGCTTGGAAAACGGAGTACATGCAGGCTGTGTCGTTCCCGAGGCTTCGAGCCTGTTACGCAGATAAGCCGCATGTACTCCCCTTTATCTGAAGAGTGCGAACAGTATCTGAGGCCTTGAGCCTGTGTTTGTAAGGATGCACGAGATAAAGCCATGCGAAATCTAACATCAGAGGGAAGCGATGAACTTTGTAGGTATTGATATTGCAAAGCGCAAATTCGACGTAGCTTGGTTGTCAGAGGACGGGAAGGTCAAGACCAAGGCGCTCGAGAACACGGAGGCGGGACATGCCGACCTGCTCGGCTGGCTGAAGAAACAGGGCTTAACTGTCGAGAACTGCCATTTGGCGATGGAAGCAACAAGCCAATACTACGAGCCAGTAGCGCTGGCGTTGTTCGACGCGGGTTATACCGTGAGTGTCGTCAACCCATCACAAATCAAGGCGTTTGGACAGGCGATGATGAATCGGCAGAAGACCGATCGCGCCGACGCGACGTTGATCGCACGCTTTTGCCAGACGATGAAGCCACTGGCCTGGCAAGCGCCACCCCGGGAAATCCGGGAACTACAGCGTTTGCTGGCGCGATTGGAAGCCGTGCAGTCGATGCATGTGCAAGAGCAGAATCGGAGTTACGAAGCGCAAGGTATTGCTTTGGAATCCATCGAACGTGTGATTGCGACGCTCAACGATGAAATCAAGCGTTTGCAAAAGAAGATCCGTGACCATATCGACCACCATCCTGGCTTACGCGAGCAGGACGAGCTGCTGCAGAGCATTCCCGGTATCGGCAGCGGTGTAAGCAGCTACGCAATCGCGTGGCTTCGTGGCGAGCGTTTTGACGATGTACGCCAAGCTGTCGCGTTTGTCGGGCTATCGCCGCGGCATCACGAATCTGGCGACTCCGTACAAGCCAAAAGTCGCCTTAGCAAACTTGGGCACGGCAGGCTACGCAAGATCCTGTACTGGCCTGCCATGGCAGCGATCCGCTACAACGCTGCTGCTGCAGCGCTATCGGCACGCATGGTTGCGGCTGGCAAGAACAAGAAAGTGGCCATCATTGCCGTCATGCGCAAGCTGGTGCACTGGATGATTGGTGTACTCAAATCTGGCAAGTCCTTCGATGTGAATTTGGCGCTTGCCAAGGCTTGAGGAGCACAGTATCTGCGCAGGCGGGAACCTAATTTAAGCTAGCGTATCGCCAAAAACTTGGATTCGCGCCTGCGCGGGAATGACGTGCTTGGTTTAGCGATGCTGTCACTTGTGCGGTTCGCCTACCATTTACATCCACTATCCTTCTTGTCCATCGCCAGGAAGATCGGTGCCAGCAAGCCCCCGGGCACGCCATCCTTGCAATCCGGCCGCTTGGCCTGCTTGATCGCCCGTTCGAACTTGCTTTCCGTTTGCAGCGCCGGTTTCGGCAGGCGTTCGAGCGCCGTGCCCACCTTGTCCGGATCGGGTTCGTTGGCCAGCTTCGTCGCCATGCCGCGCGCCATGCTGCGGGCCGCGTCGATGTCGAAATGCCGCGTCGTCGTCGCAGGTTCCGGCGGCGGCGCGGGCGTGTCCGGTGCCGGTTTCACGGCATAGGTTTCCTCGGTCGACTGGCGTTTTTCCACAGGCACGGCGATCACGGGGCGGGTTTTCCTTGCGGGCGGCTGCGCGCGCGGGATCGGTTTCGGCGGCTCCTCGGCCGGTTTCACCTGCACGGGCGGCGACGGCGCGGCCTGCAGGCGGATCGTGAGCCGTTCCGGCGGCACGGCGGGCAGGGTCGCGGCAGGCTGGCGATGGAACGCGAGCAGCAGCGCGTGCGCGAGCACCGACAGCGCGATGCCGGCCGCGATGCGGTTCATTTGCTTGCGGTCGGGGAGGGTTCCGTCGATGTTGTCGATTGCAAACGTCACGTCTTCACCTGTACGGAAAACCACGGATTCACGGGTTTCCTTGACCTGGACAGTACCCGGACGGTATGATGGCTGTCTTCGGAGTGTAGCGCAGCCCGGTAGCGCATCTGGTTTGGGACCAGAGGGTCCAAGGTTCGAATCCTTGTACTCCGACCAGTATAGCAAGAGGCCGACGAGAGATCGTCGGCCTTTTTCATTTGTTTGACCCGTCCTGGAATAGATTGACACTTTCAAGGAGTGTCGACATGGACGAGAGGGTAAAGCGTACGCAACGCGACTACACCCTGGCCTTTAAACTTGCCGTAGTTGATGAGGTGGAAAGGGGCGAGCTGACGTACAAGCAGGCGCAGCAGCGATATGGGATTCAGGGTTGTTCGACGGTGCTGAAGTGGCTGCGCAAGCATGGCCGGCAGGATTGGGGTAGCCTCAAGGGACCCAACCAGCACAGGAGCGATCCCGTGAGCAAGCAACCCAAACCGCAAACGCCTGAGCAGCGCATCAAGGAACTGGAGAC
This sequence comes from Massilia cellulosiltytica, assembly GCF_047325105.1. Taxonomy (NCBI): domain Bacteria; kingdom Pseudomonadati; phylum Pseudomonadota; class Betaproteobacteria; order Burkholderiales; family Oxalobacteraceae; genus Massilia; species Massilia cellulosiltytica. Next base: position 6,995,064 of record NZ_CP168562.1, read on the forward strand.
GCAGCTCAAGGATGCCAACCAGAAAGCGCAGTTGTTTGAGGCGATGCTGGAAGTGATCCGCAAAGAGTACGGGGTCAAGCTGCCAAAAAAGCCTTCCGGCGAGTCATCGAGCAAAGGCAGGTAGTTGGCTTGAGTCTCGCCAAGGCGTGTAGGTTCATAGGCCTTAGCCGGCAGGCGTACTATCAACAGATCCGGGTTGAGGTAGCCTTGCAGGAGCGTGATGGGAAGGTAGAGGAAATGGTGCGAGAAGTCCGCCGACGCCAGCCACGTATCGGCGGGCGAAAGCTGCATCATCTCTTGCACGGTCGTTTTTCAGCTGCCGGCATCAAACTGGGGCGCGACGCTTTGTTCGCGACGTTGAAGCGCGCTCATCTGCTGGTGGCCCGATCCAAGGCGTACCACAAGACGACTGACAGCTTTCATCGATTCTACAAGCATCCCAATCTGCTCAAACCTGGAACAGCTATCGAGACGGCACAGCGATCCGAGCAGCTCTGGGTTGCCGATATCACCTACATTCCCACCCAGCAGCAATGCGTGTATCTGAGCCTCGTTACGGATGCGTTCTCACGCAAGATCGTCGGATACCACGTCCACGCCACCTTGCAAACCGAGGAGGTAGCGCAAGCTTTGAAGAACGCGCTGCGCTCACGGCATGGCCGCCAAGCGTTGATTCATCATTCCGACCGCGGCGTCCAATATTGCGCCAGCACCTATCAGGCCCTGCACCAGAAATATGGGCTGACCTGCTCGATGACCGACGGCTATGACTGCTACCAAAACGCCTTGGCCGAAAGAATCAACGGTATCCTCAAGACCGAGTACTTGCTAGGGCGTCCTCAAGACCTGAACGAAGCAAGGCGCATGGTTAAGCAATCGGTGGACATCTACAACAACGAGCGGCCACACTTGGCCCTGAAATACAAAACGCCCGATGAAGTACACCGGGCGTCTTTGAGAGCGCAAGAATCTAGCGAATCTTGCTACGTTTGACCGTCAACCTATTTCAGGACTAGTCAGTTACAACGTTCTCTTCGCCAACAATGCATTGCCGGCCCGGCTCGCGCCCTTGCGGCCGAGATGCTGCGAAATGAACGCGCCCGCCTCCACGACGACATCGAGGGCTATGCCCGTCTCGATTCCCAGTCCATTCAGCATGTAGACCACGTCCTCGGTCGCCACGTTGCCCGTCGCGCCTTTCGCATACGGGCAGCCGCCCAGGCCCGATACGGACGAGTGGAAGATCGTGACGCCCAGTTCCAGGCTGGCGTAGATGTTGGCGAGCGCCTGGCCGTAGGTGTCGTGGAAGTGGCCGGAGATGCGGTCCAGCGCGAAGGCGCGCGCCGCCGTCTCCATCACGGCCTGCGTCTTGCGCGGGGTCGAGACGCCGATCGTGTCGGCGATGTCGACCTCGTCGCAGCCCAGGTCGCGCATGCGGCCCACGACGTCCGCGACCGCATCCAGCGGTACGTCGCCCTGGTACGGGCAGCCGAACGCGCAGCTGATGCTGCCGCGCAGGCGCAGGCCATTGTCCTTCGCCGCCTTCGCCACGGGCTCGAAGCGCGCGATGGATTCCGCGATCGAGCAGTTGATGTTCCGCTGCGAGAACGCTTCCGACGCGGAACCGAAGATCACGACTTCATCGGCCTGCGCGGCGAGCGCCGCCTCGAAGCCCTGCATGTTTGGCGTCAGCGCGGAATACAGCGTGCCGGGACGGCGCGCGATGCCGGCCATGACCTCGGCACTCGTCGCCATCTGCGGCACCCACTTCGGCGAGACGAACGACGCCGCCTCGATGTTGGTGAAACCGGCGCGCGACAGGCGGTCGACCAGTTCGATCTTGACCGCGGCGGACACCGCTTCCTTTTCGTTCTGCAGCCCGTCGCGCGGGCCGACTTCGACGATCTTGACGTGTTTCGGCAGTTGGTTGTGCATGATGATTTCCTAATAGCCGCGGGCGCGGTCGACGATGTCGTCGATGGCCTCGCCCCGTTCCAGCTTGCCGATCTTGGCGGCGATCTGGCGTACGGCTTCCTCGCGCAGGGTGAGCGCGGAGATGTGCGGCGTGATGGTGATGCGCGGTTCGTTCCAGAACGGATGCGGCGCCGGCAGCGGTTCGTTGCGGAACACGTCCAGCGTGGCGCCCGCGATGTGGCCGGCGCGGATCAGCGCCAGCAGGTCCGGCTCGGCCAGCAGCGCGCCGCGCGCCACGTTGATCACGTAGGCGCCTTCGGGCAGTTGCGACAGGTGCGCGCGGTCGAGCAGGTTCGTCGTCTCGGGCGTGAGCGGCAGCATGCAGACGAGGACCTGCGTGCCGGACAGGAAGTCGCCCAGTTCGTCCATGCCGGCAAAGCACGGCACGCCCGGCACGTCTTTCGGCGACCGGCTCCAGCCGCGCACGGGAAAGCCGAGCTGGCGCAGCGTGCGCAGCACGGGCATCCCGAGCTTGCCGAGGCCCAGCACGCCGACCGTGAAGTCGGCCTTGCGGCGGCGCGTTTCCAGCGGATTCCAGATGCCCTGGCGCGCCTGCTGCTCGTAGTCGTCGAAGCGGCGGAAGTAGCGCAACGTTGCATATGCGACGTACTCCGCCATCTGCTCGGCCATGCCCGCATCGCCGAGGCGGACGATGGGGACGTGCGGCAGCGCGTCGCCGAACTTCAGCAGCGCGTCCACGCCGGCGCCCATCAGGAAGATCGCCTTGACGTGGGCCAGCTGGTCGAGCAGCTGCGGCGTCGGCGCCCACACGACGGCGTAGTCGCAAGGCGGCTGCGACGCCAGCGACATGTTCTCGCGCCACACGACGGTCTCCGCGTGCGGCAATGCATCGGCAAAATCACGGGCCCACGGTTCGATGACGCCGTCGCCCCGGTACAGCAGTATCCGCATGTCTTGTCTCCTGATTGTTATGGATGTTTGCGTTTGCTGTCTCGTTGGTAGGTCTGCGCCGCGGTCTTCGCCGCGGCGTTGATTACGCTGCCGCCTTGAAGGCCAGCAGCGGTGCTCCATCCGCGACCTGGTCGCCGACCTGGTACAACACTTCCTCGACCAGGCCGTCGCTCGGTGCGGCAATCGTGTGTTCCATCTTCATTGCTTCCATGATCACGAGCGGCTCGCCTTTCTTGACGAGCTGTCCGCTGGACGCGATCACGGCCACCACCTTGCCCGGCATCGGTGCCGTCAGGCGGCCGTCCGCCGTCTCGTGCTCGCCGGCATGCGCGAGCGGATCGTGCCAATCCAGCACGTGGTGCAGGCCGCCCGTGAACACGTGCAGCGTTTCGCCGTCGCGCCGCACCGTGCCCTGGATCGCCTGGCCGTCCAGGCGGATCGCGTAGCGGCTGTCATGTTGCGAGACAAGCGCCAGCGGATGGGCCTTGCCGTCCGCTTCGAACGTCCAGCCATGCGCATGATAGGCCATGTCGATTGCATAGACCTTGGCCTGGGTCGTGGCCGCGTACTCGTCGCCGAACGCCAGCCGGCGGCGATACGTGCCGTTCATGCGCCAGCCGTGGGTGCTGGTCCACGGGTCGGCCGGGTTGCTGCTTGCGGGAGTTTCCGCCGCGACGAGGGCCACGGCCGCCAGCGCCAGCGCGGACAAGGGCGCCGGTCCTGCCGGCGGGAACAGCGTCGCCGTGTTTCGCTCGATCAGGCCCGTGTCCAGGTCGGCATGCGCAAAGGCATCGCCTTCGACGAGGCGTTTCAGGAACGCGATATTGGTCGCGAGGCCGACGATGTGGAATTCGGACAGCGCCTGCGCCATGCGCGCCAGCGCCTGCGCGCGATCCGCGCCCCACACGATCAGCTTCGCGATCATCGGATCGTAGAACGGCGAAATCGCATCGCCCGCGCGCACGCCGGAATCGATGCGCACGTCGCCCAGTTCGAACGCGACATGGCTTGGGGTGTCCATGCAGAGGAGTGTCCCGATCGAGGGCAGGAAACCCTTCTCCGGATTTTCCGCGTACACGCGCGCCTCGATCGCGTGGCCGTGGATCGCGAGTTCTTGCTGCTGCTTCGGCAGCGGCTGGCCGGCGGCCACCCGCAACTGCCATTCGACGAGGTCCGTCCCCGTGATCATCTCGGTGACGGGGTGCTCGACCTGCAGGCGCGTGTTCATCTCCATGAAGTAGAACGAGCCGTCCTGGTTGGCGATGAATTCAACGGTGCCCGCGCCCACATAGCCCACGGCGCGTGCCGCCGCGACGGCCGCTTCGCCCATCGCGGCGCGGCGCTCCGGCGGCATGCCCGGCGCCGGCGCTTCTTCCAGCACCTTCTGGTGACGGCGCTGCACGGAGCAGTCGCGCTCGTGCAGGTAGACGCAGTTGCCGTGCGTGTCCGCGAACACCTGGATCTCGATGTGGCGCGGGCGCGTGAGGTATTTTTCGACGAGCACCTTGTCGTCGCCGAACGACGACATGGCTTCGCGCTTGCACGACGCGAGCGCGGCCTGGAAATCCTCGGACCGTTCGACGACGCGCATGCCCTTGCCGCCGCCGCCCGCGCTGGCTTTCAGCAGGACCGGATAGCCGATGCGGTTCGCTTCCGATTGCAGCAGTTCGGGATCCTGCGCATCGCCGTGGTAGCCCGGCACGAGCGGCACGCCCGCGCCTTCCATCAGCTGCTTGGCGGCGGACTTCGATCCCATCGCGCGCATCGACGATCCCGGAGGACCGATGAACACGAGGCCCGCGGCCGCGCAGGCTTCCGCGAATTCGGCGTTCTCGGACAGGAAGCCGTAGCCCGGGTGGATCGCCTGCGCGCCGGTGGCTTTCGCGGCGGCGATTATCTTGTCGCCGCGCAGGTAGCTGTCCTTGGCGGCGGCGGGGCCGAGCAGGATCGCTTCATCGCAGACCGCCACGTGTTTCGCGCCGGCGTCGGCTTCCGAATAGACGGCAACGGTCTTGATGCCGAGGCGGCGCGCGGTGGCGGCGACCCGGCAGGCGATTTCGCCACGGTTGGCGATGAGGATCTTCGTGAACATGGTGTCTCGTCTGTTTTAAGTTTTGTAAACGTTAGCTTTCAATCCGTCGTCCCCGCGGAGGCGGGGACCCAATTTTGCTGGCTGATCGGCTGCTTTTAACTTGGACCCCCGCCTTCGCGGGGGCGACGTCGATTTGCGTGACGACGTGCGGGTGCTTGTGGTTTTAGCAGCCGCAGCTTTCTTTCTGCACCGACTCCAGCATTGCCGAGCGCGTTTTCAGGCCCAGCTTTTCCAGCAGCTTGCGGTCGTCGTCTGCTTCCGGATTGTCCGTGGTGAGCAGCTTGTCGCCGTAGAAGATGGAATTGGCACCGGCCATGAAGCACATCGCCTGCACGGCTTCGCCCAGCTCGCGCCGGCCGGCCGACAGACGCACGCGCGCCTTCGGCATCGTGATGCGGGCGACGGCGATCGTGCGCACGAATTCGATCGGGTCCAGCGGCGGCAGGCCGTGCATCGGCGTGCCTTCCACCTGCACCAGGTGGTTGATGGGCACCGATTCCGGATACGGGTTCATGTTGGCCAGCTGCGCGATCAGGCCGGCGCGCTGGGCACGCGTCTCGCCCATGCCGACGATGCCGCCGCAGCAGATCTTCAGGCCGGCCGTGCGTACGCGGCCCAGCGTGTCCAGGCGGTCGCGGTATTCGCGCGTGGAGATCACGTCGCCGTAGAAATCCGGCGAGGTGTCGATGTTGTGGTTGTAGTAGTCCAGGCCCGCCTGCTTCAGTTGCTCGGCCTGGCCTTCTTCCAGCATGCCGAGGGTCGCGCAGGTTTCCATGCCCAGCGCTTTCACGCCGCGCACCATGGCTTCCACTTTCTCCATGTCGCGCTCTTTCGGGCTGCGCCAGGCGGCGCCCATGCAGAAGCGGGTCGCGCCCTTGGCCTTCGCTTCGCGCGCGGCGTCCAGCACGGTGTCGAGGTCGAGGATCTTCTTCGCCTCGACGCCGGTGTCGTAGCGCGCGGCCTGCGGGCAGTAGCCGCAGTCTTCTTCGCAGCCGCCGGTCTTGATCGACAGCAGGGTCGCGAGTTCGACGTCGCCGTCGGGGAACTCGGCGCGGTGGGCCTGCTGGGCGCGGAACATCAGGTCCGGCAGCGGCAGTTCGAACAGCGCGAGCACGTCTTCGAGGGGCCAGGTGGCGTCTTTCGGCAGGGAGGCCGGCGTGACCGGCGGGTGGAGAGTAACGACTTGGGTCATTTCGGATTCCTTGTTTTGGTCAGGCTCGCTTGGCCGGCCATCCGGGCAGGCTCGCGAGTTCGAGGTAAGTGGAGGCCTTGGCGGCCGTCGGTTCGTCCAGGCGCGGCACGCGGCCGAGCAGCGGGGCGGGCAGGCGGCGTTCGAGCTCCGCGACGTTGTCGATCGCGAAGCGCATGTCCGGGTCCACCTGGTTGGCGACCCAGCCCGCAAGCACGAGGCCGCGCGCGATGATCGCCTCGGCCGTCAGTAAAGCATGATTGATGCAGCCCAGGCGCATGCCGACGACGAGGACGACGGGCAACCCCAATTGTACGGCCAGATCGGCGCTGTCGAAATCTTCGGAGAACGGCACGCAGAAACCGCCCACGCCTTCGACGACGGTCGCGTCGGACGCGCCCAGGATCTCGGCATACGCCGTCAGGATGGGCACCGGTTCGATGGTCACGCCTTCCAGCGCGGCCGCGATGTGCGGGGCGCACGGTTCGCGCAGCATGTAGGGCGTCGTGATCGATTGCGGCAGCAGCACGTTGCCGGCCGCGCGCAGCATGGCCGCGTCGTCGTTGTGCAATTCTCCGTCGCGTTCCTCGGCACCGGCCGCGATGGGCTTCATGCCGCACGCACGCACGCCCTGGCGCACGAGTTTATGGAGGATGGCGCTGGAGATCAGCGTCTTGCCGATTTCCGTGTCCGTGCCCGTCACGAAGCAGGCGAAGCGCGTCGGCACGCCTTCCGCGGCGAGCGGCGCGGGGATGGTCAGCGGCACCGCGGCCGGTTCGGCCATGCCGACGGATTGTTCGGGCTCGTTCAGACTCATGCCCAGGTCCTTTCCAGCTGGTTGAGCGCAGTAATCAACTGCGCGACGTCTTGTTCGGTATGCGCGGCGGACAGCGTGACGCGCAGGCGCGCCGTCCCCACCGCCACGGTCGGCGGACGGATCGCCGGCACCCACAGCCCCTGCTCGTGCAGGCGGGCCGCGGCGGCCATCGCCTCGTCGTTGGCGCCGATGATGATGGGCTGGATCGCCGTCGTCGACACGGGACGCTGCCAGCGTTCCAGGCGCAGGCCGGCGTCCAGTTGCGCGATGCGCGCACGCAGGTCGGCGCGGCGTTTTTCACCTTCATCGCCCTCGATGATATCCACACTCGCGAGCAGCGCGTGCGCGAGCGCGGGCGCGGCGGCCGTCGTGTAGATGTACGGACGCGCGCGCTGGATCATCAGCTCGATCACGTCTTCGTGCGCGGCGATGAACGCGCCGCCCACGCCGGCCGCCTTGCCCAGCGTGCCGATGTAGACGAGGTGCGGCGAGCGCAGGTCGAAATGCTCCAGCGCGCCGCGGCCGTAATCGCCCAGGACGCCGAAGCCGTGCGCATCGTCGACGACGAGCCACGCGCCATAACGTTCGCACAGCGCGAGCAGCGCGGGCAGCGGGGCGAGGTCGCCGTCCATGCTGAACACGCTGTCCGTGACGACGATTTTGGTGGGCGCAGCGCTCGCCGCGAGCTTCTCTTCCAGCGCGGCCACGTCGCCGTGCGGGTACACGGTCACGCCCGCGCGCGCGAGGCGGGCGCCGTCGATCAGCGAGGCGTGGTTCAGCGCTTCCGAGAAGATCATCGCGTCGAGCGTACTGCCGAGCCCCGTCAGCACGGCGAGGTTCGCCATGTAGCCGGTGCAGAAGTACAGCGCGCGTGCGGATTCGAGGTGCGGCGCTTCGAACGCGGCGAGTCGTTCTTCCAGCAGCGCGTGCGCGCGGCTGTGGCCCGACACGAGGTGCGACGCGCCGCTGCCGGCGCCATACAGGCGCGCGCCCTCGCGCAGCGCTTCCACGACGCGCGGGTGCGCGGCGAGGCCCAGGTAATCGTTGCTGCAGAACGCGAGCAGGTCGCGGCCGTCGACGACCTGGCGCGGCGCGCAGGGCGTCTCCGCCGTGCGCCGGTGGCGGGTCAGGCTGTGGCTTGCCAGCTCGTCCAGCTGGGCGCGGACTTTATCCATCAAGTTCATCGTCACTCCGCGATCACCGATTCGAACACCTTGCGCGTGCGCGCGGCGAGGCCCACGATCTCTTCCTCGTCCAGCACGTACGGCGGCATCATGTACACGGTGCGCCCGATGGGCCGCAGCAGTAACTCGTTTTCCACGGCGCTCGTGAAGAAGCGGCGTGCGAAGGTCGAGGCGCGCTGCGTGTCCGGCTCGACCGCGTCGAACGCGAGAATCATGCCGCGCTGGCGGAAGTTGGTCACGCGCTTGTGGTCCAGCAGCGGCGCCAGTTCCAGCATCAGGCGCGTGGCCGTCTCGCGGTTCTTGTTCAATACGTCGTCGTCCTGGAAGATCTGCAGCGTGGCCAGCGCGGCGCGGCAGGCCAGCGCGTTGCCCGTGTACGAGTGCGAGTGCAGGAAGCCGCGCGTGATGTCCTCGCTGTAGAACGCCTCATAGACCTTGTCGGTGGTGAGGACGAGCGACAGCGGCAGATAGCCGCCGCTGATGCCCTTCGACAGGCACATGAAGTCCGGCCAGATCGCCGCCTGTTCGCATGCGAAGAACGTGCCGGTGCGGCCGCAGCCGACCGCGATCTCGTCGGCGATCAGGTGCACGTGGTATTTGTCGCACAGCTCGCGCAGGCGCTGCAGGTACAGCGGGTCGTGCATCGCCATGCCCGTCGCGCACTGCACGAGCGGCTCGACGATGATGGCGGCGATCTTGTCGCCCTGTTCCGCGAACAGCGCTTCGACATCCTTCGCGGCACGCAGCGCGACATCCTGCGCGGACTCGCCGTCGACGGCGTTGCGCGCATCGGGCGACGACACGGTCCGCGCGGCGCGCAGCAGCGGGCCGTACGCATCCTTGAACAGCGCGACGTCCGTCACGCCCAGCGCGCCGACGGTCTCGCCGTGATAGGAGCCCTGCAGGCAGACGAATTCCTGCTTGCCCGCATAGCCCGCGTTGCGCCAGTAATGGAAGCTCATTTTCAGCGCGATCTCGACGGCCGATGCGCCGTCGGATGCGTAGAACGCGTGACCCAGCTGCTGGCCCGTCAGCGCGGCCAGCTGTTCCGACAACTCGATCACCGGTTCATGCGTAAAACCCGCGAGCATCGCGTGTTCGAGCTTGTCCAGCTGGTCTTTCAACGCCGCGTTGATGCGCGGATTGGCGTGGCCGAACAGATTGACCCACCACGAACTGATGCCGTCCAGGTAGCGCCGGCCTTCATGGTCGTACAGCCATGGCCCCTTGGCGTGGCTGACGGCGATCAGCGGCACCTCTTCGTGGTGCTGCATTTGCGTGCATGGATGCCAGACGCTGCGCAGGCTGCGCGCGATCCAGTCGGAGGAGGTGGTGGTGGGTTTCAATCTACGTCCTGTTTGGTCTAGCTAGTCCAGCCATGAAGGCCGGCGTTTTTCGAGAAATGAGGCGACGCCCTCGCGTCCTTCGAGCGACGCGCGGATGACCGCGATGCGGTTGGCCGTGTCTTCCAGCAGCGCCTCCGTGACGGGTTCGCCCGCGATCTCGCGCACGAGCTTTTTCGCTTCGCGCACGGCGTTCGGGCTGTTGTTGGCCAGCGCCTGCACGATGCCGGCGACCTTCGTGTCGAGGTCCGCGGCCGGCACGATTTCGTGCACGAAGCCGATGCGGTGGGCTTCCTTCGCGTCGAAGCGTTCGGCCGTGAGGAAGTAGCGGCGCGCGGCCTGCTCGCCCATCGCCTTGATCACGTATGGCGAGATCGTCGCGGGGATCAAGCCAAGCTTCACTTCGGACAGGCAGAAGTTCGCGGTGTCGACGCTGACGACGACGTCGCACGCGGCCACCAGGCCCATGCCGCCGGCGTAGCAGTCGCCCTGGACTTTCGCCACGACAGGCTTCGGGCAGATATAAATGGTGCGCAGCATGTCGGCGAGGCGCATGGCGTCGGCACGGTTTTCGCTGTCCGAATAACCGGCCATCTTCTTCATCCAGTTCAGGTCCGCGCCGGCGCAGAACGCGGGACCGTGCGCGGCCAGCACGATGGCGCGTACGAGCTCATTGCGTCCCAGTTCGTCGAAGGCGAGTGCCAGTTCGGCGATGCTTTGTTCGTTGAACGCGTTGCGCAGGTCGGGGCGGTTCAGCGTGACGTGGCCGATGCGGTCGGTGATGGCGACGGTGAGGGTCTGGTAGTCCATGTCTTGTCTCCTCACATGCGGAACACGCCGAACTTCGTGTCCTCGATCGGCGCGTTCAGCGCGGCCGAGAGGCCCAGGCCCAGCACCATGCGCGTATCGGCCGGATCGATCACGCCGTCGTCCCACAGGCGCGCGGTGGCGTAATACGGGTGGCCCTGGTGTTCGTACTGTTCCTTGATCGGCTGCTTGAATGCGGCTTCCTCGTCCGCGCTCCACTGGCCGCCGCGTGCCTCGATGCCGTCGCGCTTGACGGTCGCCAGCACCGACGCCGCCTGGTCGCCGCCCATCACGGAAATGCGCGCATTGGGCCACATCCACAGGAAGCGCGGAGAAAAGGCGCGGCCGCACATGCCGTAGTTGCCGGCGCCGAACGAGCCGCCGATGATCACGGTGAACTTGGGCACCGACGCCGTCGCGACCGCAGTGACCATCTTGGCGCCGTTGCGGGCGATGCCTTCGTTTTCGTATTTGCGGCCGACCATGAAGCCAGTGATGTTCTGCAGGAAGACGAGCGGGATTTTTCTCTGGCAGCACAGCTCGATGAAGTGCGTGCCCTTCAGCGCGGATTCCGAGAACAGGATACCGTTGTTGGCGATGATCCCGACCTTCATGCCGAAGATGTGGGCGAAACCGCAAACGAGCGTCGTGCCGTATCTCGCCTTGAATTCGTCGAACTCGCTGCCGTCGACAATGCGCGCGATGACTTCGCGCACGTCGAACGGTTTGCGGGTGTCGACAGGAATGACGCCGTACAGCTCTTCCGGCGCGTATTTCGGCTCGATGCTTTCCCGCAGCGCACCCTGCCGGGGCTTGGTGCGGTTCAGGTTCGAGACGATCGTGCGCGCGAGCGCCAGCGCGTGCGTGTCGTCCTGCGCCAGATGGTCGGCCACGCCGGACAGGCGCGTGTGGACGTCGCCGCCGCCGAGATCCTCGGCCGTGACGACTTCGCCCGTCGCCGCCTTCACGAGCGGCGGGCCGCCCAGGAAGATCGTGCCCTGTTCCTTGACGATGATGGATTCGTCGCTCATCGCCGGCACGTACGCGCCGCCCGCCGTGCAGGAGCCCATCACGACGGCGATCTGCGGGATGCCCTTCGATGACAGGTTGGCCTGGTTATAGAAGATGCGGCCGAAGTGGTCGCGGTCGGGGAACACGTCGTCCTGGTTCGGCAGGTTGGCGCCGCCCGAGTCGACGAGGTAGATGCAGGGCAGATTGTTCTGCTCGGCGATCTCCTGCGCGCGCAGGTGCTTTTTGACCGTCATCGGGTAGTACGTCCCGCCCTTGACGGTGGCGTCGTTACAGACGATCACGCATTCCTGGCCCGCGACGCGGCCGATGCCCGTGATGATGCCGGCAGCGGGCGCCGCATCGTCGTACATCGCGTACGCGGCCATCTGGGAGAATTCGAGGAACGGGGTGCCCGGATCGAGCAGCATCTGCACGCGCTCGCGCGGCAGCAGCTTGCCACGCGCGACATGCTTGGCGCACGCGGCTTCGCCGCCCCCCTTGGCGACCTGCGCCACCTTGGCGCGCAAGTCGTCGACGAGGGTTTGCATGGCGGCGGCGTTGGCTTTGAAATCTTCGCTGCGCGGGTTGAGTTTCGTGTCGATCTGGGGCATCGGATCCTGTCTCCTGCTGTTCGCGGCTTGTGGCGCGGTTTTATTCAGGGAAACTGCCGTCCACATAGAACCACCGCATCTTGCCACCCACGGCAGGGTCCGGCTCGCGCACGAACCGGCTGACTTCATGCAACCGGTGAGCGCGGCCGTGGACCTTGAAGCGGGCGACGAATTCGACGGTGTCTTCGTTGGGTTGTTCCGGCAGGTCTGCTTTACGTTGACGTAAACGTAAAGCAGATTTTATCTCAAGTCCGAGCCACTGCACCTTTTGGTTTGGGTCGATGATGGGTTCCGCTGGCAGCGTGCTGGGGTGCCAGGTCGCGCGCAGGTAGGCTTCGTCCCGCATCACGAAGGCCGTGTAGCGGGAACGCATCAACGCCTCGGCCGTTGGCGGCAGTTCCGCGCCGGCGATGAACGGGCCGCAGCAGCGCATGATCGACGGGCCGCCGCAAGGACAGGGGAGAGGCTTATCAGGAGTAGGCATGGCGGCAATTATCCGCCATTTCCGGGGGCTGGGTGAGCGATGCTGCCGTGCGGGATAACGGCAGATGGAATGCAGTTAATGCATCTGTGCAGATCTTTTGCCGAAAATAAATGAACTGCTCATTAAATGGGCGAAGAAATTTTTTGTTTCTGGGTACCTTCGATGGCTGTTCAACAAGTTTTCCCTGCGATCGGGTCGAAAAGTGGTGCAAGAATGGCACAACGTGGTCTAACGATTATATATTGACAACGTTCTGATGCCTCGAAGGAGACCGTGATGACCACGATTCGCAAGATCGTCTTTGCCGCTGCGCTGTTGAACATGCTGGCCACGGCCATAGCGGCGGAAGTCACGGTCGAGAAAGACGTGCCGCAGCGCGCGAAGGCGCGTTTTTTCGAGCGCGTGCAGGCGGGGGAACTCGCTGATGCTGTTGCGCATCGCGGGCAGGCGATCGACGTCAAGCCGGGCAAATATCATCTGCGCGTGCCTTGCGACAGCATGAAGCCGGGGAGTTTTGTTGGATATCACCGTTACCATTGACGATGGTAGCAAGACGTGGCTGCGGTTGCAGGAGTGTGGGGTGCGGGTCCATAGTTACTAAAGTTTGGCTTACCCCGCAGCGCTAATCTTTTCTAAATTCCCGGTGAGAGGCATTTAGCCGCGGATGTGAGCGTCGTCAAAGCGTATCCGGAGCAATCATTTAAATTTGCTCGGCTCATCGTTGCCATATCGAATTGTTTCCGATGAGTTTAATCTTTCTGTAAAGCATCATTATCGATAATTTGTCGATGGGTGAGTTGAACAGGAGTCGGATCATATGAATGACTCGAGGCAGCTGGCAGACAGGTTGTTTGGAAAAATCGGCCAGGAAAGACGGCTGCTGAAGCTGGACACTCCCTTGGGAGCCAACACCTTACTTCCACAGCGAGCCCATGGTGTTGACCGCATCAGCGAAGGTTTTGATTACACCGTGGATCTACTGTCGCTGAACTCTGATATCGAGCTCAAGCAGCTTATCGCCCAAGAAGTTACCCTTTGGACGTTGCAGACTGATGCCAGCTATCTGCCGGTGCATGGATACGTGCATACTGCCAGAAAGCTTGGCAGCGATGGCGAGCTGACTGCGTACCAGATAGGTTTTTCGAGCTGTTTTCACTTTCTTAAATTTCGAAAAGACGCACGCATCTGGCAGGATAAAAATGCCGAGGAGATCATCTCGACCGTGTTAAACGGTCATCCTCAATGTCGCGGCCATTTCAGATTCAAACTGAACCAGACGGCGCGGTCTCGCTCCTATTGCACACAGTACGAAACAGACTGGCACTTCGTCATGCGCATGATGGAGAGCGAAGGCTGGTACGGGTATATCGAGCAAGCGCCGGACGGTCGGGGCCACGAGTGGATCATCACCGATTCCGTGTACAGTCTGAGGCCGCTTCAGCCCGAAGAGATCGCCTTCCATCGAGCTGGCATTAGCGACGAGATCAACAAGATTGTCCAGTGGGGCGCGGCACGCACGCTCCTGAACAGCCAGCTTTCAACGAGGACTTTCGACTATAAAGCGCCGCGCAATAATAACGGGAATGGCATGCAGATTTTTCCGGACCACGGCTGCATACCGTCACAGCTGGAGGTCTACGAATATACTGGCGCCTACACGAGCTCGGGAGTAGCACATAGCACCGACCAGTCGCGAATCCGCGTGCAGGAGTGGGAGTCCCGTGCCAAACGCTTTTTCGGCACTTCAGGTGTACGTCATTTGCCAGTAGGCAGATGGTTCACGCTCACCAACCACCCGGGCCATAAAAACACTGCCGATGAGGACCGTCAGTTCGTTATTTTAAATGTTGAGTGGTCTATCGAAAACAACTTGCCCGTGTCCAAGACGCAGAAAGAGTTTTCGGACAGTCTAAAAGGCCAGTTGCTCAAATTTGCGACAGAAGCAGGGCTTGCGGACCTTCAAAATGCAGTGTTGGCTGCAGAGAATAGCCGCACCGGTCACTGTTTTAATCGTTTCGAGGTGCAACGCCGTATCGTCGAATACCGCAGCCCGTTCATCCACGCAAAGCCGTCGATGCATGCGCAGACTGCGACCGTTGTGGGCCCTGCCGCTGAAGAAATCTATACCGATAACCTGAACCGGGTGAAAGTGCGCTTTCATTGGGACCGGCTCAATCCTGGTGACGAAAAGGCGTCCTGCTGGGTACGTGTCAGCTATCCAAATGCAGGCGATGGATGGGGCGCCGTTCACGTTCCGCGCATCGGCCAAGAAGTGATCATCACCTTCCTCGATGGGGACGCGGACCGACCGATCATTACAGGACGGATCTACAACGGCGAGCAGGCACCGCATTGGCATAGCAACGGCTGCCTGTCCGGTTACAAATCAAAAGAATACAAAGGCGCCGGCTTCAACCAACTGGTCATGGATGACACATCCGAACAGAACCGGGCGCAACTGTTCAGCAGTCATGCGAATGCGCAGCTCAGTCTCGGCTACCTGATTGGCCAACAGGGAAACTATCGGGCTGGTTTTTACGGCTCTGGTTTTGCGCTCAACTCAGATGCCTACGGGGCCATTACGGCGCAACAGGGCCTGTACATCAGCACTTACGGCCGGCCAGGTCCGAAAGGTTCGCAACTGGATGTCCGCGAGGCGCACGATCAGATGAAAGAAGCGCAGGAGCTGACGAAAAATTTGTCGGACGTCGCAGAGAAATCCAATGCCGAGCCGCTGCCAGGACAGGAAGCACTCCAGAAATTCGTCGACGCAACTCAGGCGCAATACAGCGGGCCAGGTCAAGAGGAGGCCAATCGTTTTGTCGATCCCTTGCTACTCATTGCCTCTCCTGCCGGCATCGGGTTAAGCACGCCCAAAAGCACTCACATTCACAGCAGCGACCAGACGACGATGTCGTCAGGCGCCGACACTAACTTGGCTGTGGGCAAAAGCCTCGTTGCCAGCATTAAGGAAAAAATCAGCCTGTTCGCCTACAACGCCGGCATTAAGCTGTTTGCTGCCAAAGGAAAAGTCGAAATGCAGGCCCAAAATGGGGATATAGATATTATTGCGGAGAAGGTGTTACGGATCCTGTCGGCCACCGACAGGATCGAAATCTTCGCAAAAAAGGAAGTCGTGATCGGCGCCGACG
This sequence comes from Massilia cellulosiltytica, assembly GCF_047325105.1. NCBI lineage: Bacteria > Pseudomonadati > Pseudomonadota > Betaproteobacteria > Burkholderiales > Oxalobacteraceae > Massilia > Massilia cellulosiltytica. Next base: position 7,010,640 of record NZ_CP168562.1, read on the forward strand.
GTTCGGCGATCAAGATCAATGGCTTCGGGATTACCGATATGACAAGCGGTAAACGCATCAGTCACACTTCCGATTTCTCCGTGCCTGGGCCAAAGACCATGGCTTACTCACTGCCGACGCTTCCCAAGGAAGTTTGTTTGGAATGCCTGAAAAAACGTGCGAAGCAGCGAAGCGCTTTCGTCAACAAGGGAGCCCAGCAATGAAGATCGATCCGCTGGAAGTAGCTAACTTCGAATCGAATTTGGCGAGTGCCTTTGATAACCAAGAGCTTACTTGCTACGCAATCGTCGACAAGGCGCAAGACAGGTCACTGCTCCAGAAATGCGAAAAACATGACATCGGCGTGCGTAGCAAATGTCTGCTGCCAGCAGCGCTGGATTCCGACATCGAGGACTACGCCCCACATTTGCTGGAACTCTCACTACTTGCCGCTGACGCAGACATCTGGCCGGATATTCTTCGCAGCGGAGCCCAGCATCCGGCAAGTTTTACGTTGCTGGCCAGCCGACTTTCCTTCGACACGGTATGGGACCATTTGGCAGCATTTAGCGAGGTCCTCCTGCCCGACGATACTGACATGATCCTCGCGTTTTGGGATCCTGCAGTGCTTGGGACTTTGACTGGGCAAGCAAGCGATCTCACCTTGCACGTGCCGGCGCCGGTACTGAGCGAGCGGCAGCGCTCGCGTCTGCTGCATGGGATATCGGCGTGGTGGTATTGGGACCGCGACGGCAATCCTCAACAAATACTGCCGAGGGATAACGCCGAGGCGGCCGCTGGGGACTTGGTCAGCTTGCCGCTCAAACTCACGCAAGTGCAAGTGGACATGCTTGTAGAGGCTGGCGTTCCCGACCAGCTACTGGCGATGGTAATCGAAAACCAGTCGCAGCTGCTTTGGGATGTTCCGGTCTCGCAGCACTATAGGACGATCGAAAAGCATCTCCTGAGTGCGCGGAAACTAAAACTCTTCGGCATGCGCGATATTTTGAACTATATCTGTGCAGCGTTAATTTATGGTGATTTGCTTCAGACTGATTCCACGATCCTCGCATTGCTGGAAAAAGTCAAGGCAGGCGTAATCAGTCTTGACGCTGCAACCAAACAATTTCCAGATGCAGAATAGGAAAGGTTTAAGGCCTGTCTAAAAAATTCCCAATTAGCCACTGTACGCAATGTTAAGTTAGACAAACAAAGGATAAGGCCAATTTAATGAGCGAATGGAAAGTAAAACATATTACTGGAAAAAAATCATTGCCGCTAGCTCGTAGGCGAGGTGCGCTTGGATTGCTTGGATTAGGATTTTTAGTGCCGCTAGTAGCATGCGGTCGAGAAGGGAGGAAAATGCGGGACTATGTCATGCTAGACGTCGAAATGTTTTCGTATGTTGATCGGGTCATTGTTGATATTATTTTCGACGGCACTGACCTTGGGGTAATGAATAAGTATGGTGGCACTGGATTAATCACGGGCGTACGCATTCCTTTTGGAGTCCAAACGCTGACTTATACCTTAGGTGGACCAGAGGGCGTTATTCGCGAGAATAAGAAAATTAGAAATACATTGGCAGTTTCGCCCGGCCAGATTTCAAAAGATGCACAATATGCAGGACTGCATCTCTACCCAGATAATACTGCAGAGATTATATTTTCGGAATCGATGCCCGAACGGACCGTTCGTGGCAGAACAATAATGGACGCCAGGAAATAATATGAGGAAGTGCGAAAAATTGACAGCTGCTGCAAGCTCCAATCGTGATGCGCCTACGGCAAAGCCAAGTCCAAAACAGAATTGCGCAGATGTAGTTAATATCAGCATCTTCTTTGATGGAACTGGAAATAACAAGGAAGTCGACGAGCCCTTGCTAAGATGGAGCAATCCTGCTCGTATATGGCGCGCAACACAGCTTTTAGTCGGTGAGAATAGTTCGAATTATGCTATCTATATTGCTGGTGTAGGGACTCCTTTTAATGGATCGGCAACAGATTGGATGGACCAAAAAATGATGTCACTCCAGGACACTGAAGTGTTAGGTCTTGGTTCGGGCGCGGGCGGAACACGCAGGATGGATTATGGCGAAGTAAGAGTTAACGCACGTTTACGCACAGTGCTATCCCAAAGCGCCGCGAAATTAAATATTTCATTATCGCCTTATATTGAGAAAGGAAAACCTGCGAATATTAAAGCCCTTGCCAATGCTCTAGAGGGACATGGTCTCATCACCATCATTAATCTTTCAATTTTTGGCTTTTCGCGCGGCGCTGCACTAGCCCGTGCTTTCAGTAACGAAATGGCAAGGCAATCCACGCGTGGATCAGACGGGGTACTTCGCTATAACGGCGTCCCTATTCGTTTTAATTTTATGGGCTTGTTCGATACGGTTGCGTCTTTCGGTGTGGCAGCAAGAAACGTCGATATGCCATTCGATGAGAAAGACTTAGTAGTCTCGCCTGTAGTGGACCGCTGTGTTCACTATATTGCAGCTCATGAATTGCGTTTTTCGTTTCCAGTAGACCTTATTCGAAAAGATGGCAAGCTCATGCCGAATTGGACTGAAACCGCTTATCCCGGAGCGCATTCCGATGTTGGGGGAGGGTATGAGCCGATCTGTCAGGGGATTACGAACAATTATGCTCGAATTCCGATGCGAGATATGATGCGTGAAGCCATAAAGAGCGGAGTTCGGCTTGTTGACTACGATGATATCAAGAAATTTGATAAGGAACTTTTTGAACTGCGATTTGAGATTAAACTGGACACTCTGGTAGCCTACGCAAAATATATGAATGCAATAGGTTCGCATGAAGCCGTGGAGCAAGCTGTTAATGCCCATATGAGGGCTCTATATTCTGCTTGGGGTACGATGACTCGACGAAAAATTAAAACGCCGGACCTCATTGAGGCAGAGGGGCGAGGTGGTGTCTTCAAGAATTTAGGTCATCAGGGCATTGCTCGAGAGGCTGCAGTTTTTTTAGCTGTGGAAGAGATCGATCAAGCCGTTCGAAACAATGCTCCACTGAACCTTCCCCCGCGCGCGCTGAACGTAGAAGGCAGAATGAATGGATTTCTTGTCCGGCCGGCGAAATGGCGGCTGGATGCCTGGCAAGCGACCGCGTCGGAACTAGTGCTTTATTTTATACAACATCACGTACACGATTCCAAGGCCGGCTTTCTGCATGCTGTCGAGCCGTTCAGCTATTTCACAGCGCGTGGTACGGCTGAATCGTCACGAAACGTGCTGGCTCGCGGGCTGGACTGGATGGATGACGCCGTCACCGCTATCAAAAACGGTGTTATCAAGGTGTATCACTGTGCAGAGGGCGTTGTTGTCGAGACCTGGGAAGACGGCAAGCTTATGGCAACGCATACGTACCGGGTCGGAGAAAAGTTTGTTGTCGACACCGTTCACGCAGGGGTTAAGTACACGGTCGAGGTTTATCAGAGCGGCAAAGAGGTACTGATCTCAACGGTAAAGAGGGGCGAGCAAATGGTCATCACGTCGATTGATCTGGCCAAGAAGCAGGCCAGTGCTGCTGCGGCGGCAACCCAGAAAAAAGTGAGCGAAGTCGGTAGCCAAATTTACGACGGTGCCTCGGGCGTTGCCAAAAGTGTTGGGCAAGCGGTGGACACCGGTATGCAGGCAGTAGAAGGTGGTTGGCATTCCGTACGCTCTGCAATTGGTATCTGAAATGGCGCTCCCAATCATCCGGCTCGGCGATAAAACGACGCATGGTGGTACTGTGATCACCGCATCACCGATTCATACTCTGCGCGGCATTGGCATCGCACGCATGGGCGATAAGGTTACGTGCCCCTTACCGGGACATGGCACCAACGAGATCATCGAAGGATGTCCAGTGTTCAGCATCGGTGGGAGGAGCGTGGCGTTGCATGGACATAAAACCGCATGCGGCTGCTCGCTGATCGCCAGCCTTGTGGATGCTACCCAAGGATAGCGAGCATATCATCCGTTTGGGCTTAACCCAGCGTCAACCCATCCAGCCCAAACGGCGGCGCCTTCCCGCGCATGAGGTCCGCCAGCAAACTCGCGGTGCCGCAAGCAAACGTGAACCCAAGCGGCCCATGCCCCACGTTCAGCCATAGATTGGAGTACGGCGTGGCGCCAATGATCGGCGCGCTGTTCGGCGTCGCCGGCCGCAGCCCGGCCCACGGGGTGATCTGGGTGTAGTCGGCCGCACGCGGCATCGTCTCTTTCACCTGACGCGTGAGGCTGTCCAGCCGATGAGCGTTCAGGCTCAGGTCTTCGCCCACCATGTCGACCATGGCCGCCACGCGCAGCTTGTCCCCGATACGCGCATACAGCACCTTGCGTTCGAAGTCGGTCACACTGATCTCGGGCGCGACATCGTCCAGGCGGATGGGTGCCGTCAGGCTGTAGCCCTTCAGCGGGTAGATCGGCAACGACAGCCCCGCCGATTCCCCAAGCATGCGGCTCTGCATGCCGGCCGCAAGCACATACGCGTCGGCCGACAGCACCCCGTCCGACGTCTGCACGCCGGCGATCCGGCCGCCGCCAGTGACGAAGCGCAAAGCCTCGCCATGCACGAACCCCGAGAAGCGCGGATGCGCCGCGATACGTTCGGCCAGCGCAACACAGAACGCGTAGCAATCCGCCACCGCTTCGCCGCCGTTGTAGATCCCGCCCGCGAGCTTGTTTTCCATCGCGGCCAGCGCGGGTTCGTGCGCGACGCATTCGGAAGCATCCCACACGTCGCCGGCATTCGGTTTCGCGGCCGCCGCGTCGAAAGCGGCGCGCGTGCGGTAGACGACGAGCTTGCCCGCGTCGCGCCATGCGAACGCGTCCAGCGGCACGACGGGTGCCAGCGCGGCCATTGCCTGGCGCGACAGTTCGCCCAGTTGTAGCAGCTTGTTCGTCGTCTTGCGATTCAGGTCGGCGCGGCAGTTGGCAAGGAAGGCGGCCAGCCAGCGCCACTGGTGCGCGTCGAATTGCGGGCGGAAGCGCAACGGGCCGTGTTCCTGGAACAGCCATTTCAAGGCCTTCAGCGGCACGCCGGCATCCGCCAGCGGCGACACGTAGCGGTAGCTCAGTTGCCCGCCGTTGCTGTAGCTCGTGCCGGTGCCCACGCCCGGTGCGCGTTCCAGCAGCGTGACCCGGTAGCCGGCTTCGAGGAGCCACCATGCCGAGGTCAGGCCGACGACGCCGCCGCCGATGACGATTACTTGTTGCATCCGTGCACGCTTTTGATCATGGACATGCTGGGAAGCTTAAGGGGCCGGCCTGGCGCTCGGCTAATGAATGTAGAGCGGCCGGGCATAACCGGTGTTCATGTTATGCACTGTTGTTGGGCACGAGTTTGGGCGCAATCGCGCCCCAATACAGTGCGGTCAGTATGCGCTCCTGGAACCGCGCCAGCGACGAATACTTGCCCTTGTTGACGGGCGCGAACGGATCCGTCGACGTACCGCCCACCAGCACGATCATCCCGTTCCGGCGCTTCGGATCGAATGCGAATACGGACATCAGCCCGTACGCATCGCCCAGGTGCCCGACGGCCGGAAAGCCGCCACTTTCGACGAGCCTCGTCCCCGTTTCGTCCGGGAACTGTTCATTGCCGAGACCCCAGCAGTGAAACAGGCCATCCGATGTGTCGCCATTGCGGCCGTCATACGTCCATTGCCGACTGAACATCAGCGATAGTGTCGCCGGCTTCAACAGCTGCATGCCTTGCCCCATCAACATGCGCATCACGATCCCCATGTCGCGCGCACTGATGCGCAGGCCGCCTGTCGGGCTGAACGGCGTCGCGTTCGTGCCGATGACATAACGGTCGATGGCAACAGGCGGCTTCACGCTGTAGTCGTCAGCCTGGGCGATCCACGGGCCTGCCCGATCCCACACCTCCGTGTCGACCGTGCGCTTGCGGTACAGCGTGGCCAGATTGGCCAGCGCCTTGGGCGGCAGTTCAGAAGGGAGATAGCCTGCCTGCAAACCCAACGGCTCGATCAGCAGGCGCCGCATCAGGCGGTCGAAGCGTTCGCCCGTCACACGTTCCATCACGGTGCCGATGACGCCCCAGCCGAGGTTGCAGTACGTGAAGTAGGCGCCCGGGCCCGCGTTGGCTGCAAACATCCGGGAGTCGATCACATCCTTCAGCGCGACGTCCGCGCCCCACGAATAGCCGGCATCGTCGCGCAGCGAGGACGTGTGCGTGAGCAGGTGGCGCAGGGTAATCAACTGGTCGGGGAAATGGGGATTGCGCAACGTAAAACCGAGGTAGCCGGAGACGTCCGCGTCCAGGCTGACCTTGCCGTCTTCGAGCAGGCGCATCAGCCCGAGCGTCGTCATCATCTTCGAGATCGACGCGATGCGGAACAGCGTATCCGGCCCGACGGGCTTGTCCGGCAGACCGTCGTGCCCGATGAAGCGCCGACCGGATTGATACGCATAGCTGACCTGCCCGGCGCGGATCGCCAGCACGGACAGGCTCGCCAGCTCGCAGGCCGGATCCGCGGCGATGGCGGCGAGTTCCCTGTCCAACCGGCGCGGCGGCGCCGCCAGCAACGGTCCGGTGGCACCGAGCAAGCCCATGCCAAGCAACAAACGCCGCGCTCTGTTCATCGTCATCCCCATTTCACCCATATGCAGGCGAGAATACGGACTGATCCCGCGCCGGGCAAATACTGCGATGTCAATCCCGCATAACTTTTCGGAATGATAACGGCCGATCCTTTCATGACAGCCCCGGCGGCATCGGTATTACACTGGTCATGTCCGCACATCCAGGTCGAACAACAACGCGATGCTGAACACCGAAACCCCCGCCCCGCAACACGCGTCCCTCGATCAATATCCCACCGCCGAGCTGGTCAACGTGCTCGTCGACGACCAGTACAAGGCCGTCGATGCCGTGCGTGCCGCCGCGCCGCGCATCGCCGCGGCCGTCACCGCCGCGTTGCCCCGGATGGAGCGGGGTGGGCGCCTCGTGTATGTGGGCGCCGGAACGTCCGGCCGGCTGGGCGTGCTGGACAGCGTCGAGCTATACCCGACCTTCTCCTGGCCGCACGACCGGGCCGTCGCGCTGCTGGCCGGCGGGACGGATGCGATGTTCGTCGCCGTCGAAGGTGCCGAGGACGACGTCGACCAGGGCGCGGCCGATATCCGCAACGCGAACGTGGGGCCGGACGATGTCGTGCTGGCCCTCGCCGCTTCGGGCGCGACACCGTATGTGCTGGGCGCCCTGCGCGCCGCGCGCGCGGCCGGGGCGCTGACGATCGGCTTCGCCAACAATCCGGAGGCGCCCGTCGCCGGCGAGGCCGAGATCGGCGTCACGCTGGACACCGGCCCGGAAGCCATCTCCGGCAGCACGCGCCTGAAGGCGGGCACGTCGCAGAAGATCGCGCTGAACACCTTCTCCAGCGCTTTGATGGTGCGTTTGAACAAGGTTTATGGCAACCTGATGGTAGACTTGAAGGCGACCAACGCCAAGCTGGTCCGCCGAGCCATCCGCCTGACGTCGTTCGCGACCGGGGCCGACGAGGAGGCGGCCCGCGCGGTGCTGGCGCAGTGCGACTTCCATGTCAAGGTCGCGATCGTGGCCTTGTCCAAGAACATCCCTGTCGAGCAGGCGCGTGCCCTGCTGGAGAGCGCGCGCGGCAGCGTGCGCGCCGCCCTGGCCGGCTGACGCGGCGCGGGCCCCAGCAACGCCCGCCGGCCGACGACGAAAGAACATGCAGACTACGCAATCCAAGAACCCGTGGCTGTGGGTGCCCTCGCTGTATTTCGGCCAGGCCATCCCCTACATCGTCGCCAACAGCCTGTCCGTCATCATGTACAAGGACATGGGGCTGTCCAACACCGACATCGCCTTTTATACGAGCCTGCTGTACCTGCCCTGGGTGATCAAGCCGCTGTGGTCGCCGGTCGTCGACCTGTTCGGCACCAAGCGCGGCTGGACGGTGTCTCTGCAACTGGTGCTGGCCGCCGCGTTGGGGGCCGTCGGCGGGACACTCCACCTACCGTCGTTCTTCATGATCAGCCTGGCCGTCATGTGGGTGATGGCATTCGCATCCGCCACGCACGACATTTCCGCCGACGGCTTCTACATGCTGGGCCTGCGCCAGCAGCAGCAGGCCGCTTATGTCGGCGTGCGCTCGACGTTTTACCGGCTTGCCACCCTGGCCGCGCAGGGACCGCTCGTGATCCTGGCCGGCCATCTCTCGACATCGCTGGGCGACGTGCACCAGGCGTGGAGCATCGTGTTCTTCGTGCTGTGCGGGCTGTTCTTCGCGCTCTGCGCATGGCACCAGGCCGTGCTGCCGCGGCCGGACACGGATCACCGGGCGGCAGAAGGGACCAATCCCCTCGCCAGCTTCTTCGCCACCTTCGCCAGCTTTTTCCGCAAGCGCGACATCTGGCTGATCCTCGGTTTTATTCTGACGTTCCGCCTGGGCGAATCGCAGCTGCTGAAGCTCGTCGCGCCGTTCCTCAAGGACCCGGTGAGCGCGGGCGGCCTGGGCCTCACGACCGAGCAGTACGGCACCGCGTACGGCACGGTCGGCATCATCGCGCTGACCATCGGCGGCCTGTTCGGCGGCTATCTGATCTCGCGCCTGGGCCTGAAACGCTGCCTGTGGCTGATGGTCCTGGCCGTGCACTTGCCGGACCTCGTGTTCGTGTACCTGTCGTCCGCGCAGCCGCAGAATTTCGGCGTCATCTGCGGTTTCCTCGCGATCGAGCAGTTCGGCTACGGCTTCGGTTTCACCGCCATGCTGATGTACATGATCATGGTGTCGGAAGGCCCGTACAAGACGGCCCATTACGCGATCTGCACGGGCCTGATGGCGCTCGGCATGATGGTGCCGGGCATGTGGAGCGGCAAGCTGCAGGAGATGATCGGCTACCAGCATTTCTTCGTCTGGACCTGCCTCGCGACGATCCCCGCCTTCGCGATGGCGGCATTGGTCAAGATCGATCCGGAGTTCGGCAAGAAGTGAACCATCAACGCCTCGTGTCGCTCGACGCCTTCCGCGGCTTTACCATTGCCGCGATGGTGCTGGTCAATAATCCGGGCGACTGGGGTCATCTGTACGGACCGCTGGAACACGCCAGGTGGAACGGCTGGACTTTTACGGACTGCATCTTCCCGTTCTTCCTGTTCATCGGCGGCGTGGCGATGGCCCTGTCGCTGGGCCGCCTGGCAGCAGCCGGTGCCGACCGTCCGCGCCTGCTCGCCAAGCTGGCCAGGCGCGCGCTGCTGATCTTCCTGATCGGCTTCCTGCTGAACTTCATGCCCTACTTCAATATCGACAAAGTGCGCATCCCCGGCGTGCTGCAGCGGATCGCGCTGTGCACCCTGCTGGCCGCACCCATCGTCGTGTACTGCGGCTGGCGCGCGCAACTGGCCATCATCGCGGGCGTGCTGGCGCTGTACAGCGTGCTGATGCTCTACGTTCCCGTGCCGGGCATCGGCGCCGGCGTGCTGGAGCCGGGACAGGACTTCGGCGCGTGGGTCGACCGCACGCTGCTGGGCAAGCACTTGTGGGTTCAGTCGAAGACGTGGGATCCGGAAGGCATCGTGTCCACCTTGCCCGCGCTGTGCAGCCAGTTGTTCGGCGTGCTGGCCGGGCGCTGGCTCGCGTCGAACGTGGACCGCACGCGGCAGGTGGCCGGCCTGGTGGTCGCCGGCATCGCGTGCGTCGCGATTGGGATGTTTCTCGATATCATTCTCATGCCGATCAACAAGAGCCTGTGGACACCGTCGTACTGCTTCCTGATGACCGGCCTGGCCTGCCTGGCATTTTCCGCATTCTATTGGCCGCTGGACGTGAGTCCGTCGTCCCGTGTACGTACGCTGGCGGCGCGCTGGACTCTTCCGTTCGTCATCTACGGCATGAACGCGCTGTTCATCTTTGCATTTTCCGGATTTGTCGCGAAAATGCTGGGCTATGTAAATTTCGCGCAGCCGGACGGCAGCCAGCACACGCTGGGGCAGGTGTTGTATGCGCCGATCGCCGCGTTGACGATCGGCGCCGTCAATACGTCGCTGCTGCATGCCGTGTTGTTCGATGCGTGCATGTTCCTCGTCGCGTGGGGCATGTGGCGCAAACGGTGGTTCGTCAAAGTCTAGGAGTTGGTGTTGCAACCTGATCAAAAACGACGCGCATTCGCGTTCGCGGGAGTCGCCGGTGCGCTGGCGATGGGAGGCCTCATGTCGGGCTGCAGTTCGACGCCTCCGCTGGTGAGCAACGTCCCCGCCGGCGATGAGCCGCCGCCCGCCCCGCGTGAATTCCGGGCCGCATGGGTGTCGACCGTCGCCAACATCGACTGGCCCAGCAAGCCGAACCTCTCCGCCGACAAGCAGCAGGCCGAAGCCATCGCCATCCTCGACCGCGCCAAGGCGCTGAACCTGAATGCCATCGTGCTGCAGGTGCGCCCGTCCGCGGACGCCATCTATCCGTCCAAGCTGGAACCGTGGTCGGAATACCTGACGGGCCTGCAGGGCCAGGCGCCGCAGCCATGGTACGACCCGCTGAAATTCTGGGTCACGCAGGCGCACGCGCGCGGGCTCGAGCTGCACGCGTGGTTCAACCCGTATCGCGCCCGCCACAACGGCGCCCGCTCGCCGGCCGCGCCGAACCACATCACGCGCACGAATCCTGCCGCCGTCAAGACCTACGGTAAATACCAGTGGATGGACCCGGGCGAGGAAGCCGCCGTCAAGCAGACGCTGGACGTCGTGCTCGACGTCGTGCGCCGCTACGACATCGACGGCGTCCACATCGACGATTATTTTTATCCGTACCCGATCGAGGCCCCGACGGCGACCGGCGCGGAAGGCGCCGCGCTGGAAGGCCGCACCGCGAAGGCCGAGCTGGATTTTCCGGACGAGCCGGCGTGGCAGCGCTACCTGGCCGGCGGCGGGCGGCTCGATCGCGCGTCGTGGCGGCGCCAGAACGTCAACCGCCTGATCGAGGCCATGTACGAGGGCATCCACCGCGAGAAGAGCTGGGTGCGCTTCGGCATCAGCCCGTTCGGCCTGGGCCGGCCGGACCGCCGCCCGCGCGGCATCGTCGGCTTTTCGCAGTACGACAAGCTGTATGCGGACGCCGAGACGTGGCTGCAAAATGGCTGGCTCGATTATTTCTCGCCGCAGTTGTACTGGGGCATCCGCCAGCCGGGCCAGGCGTACGACGTCCTGCTGGACTACTGGCTGACGCAGAATCCAAAAGGCCGCCACGTGTGGCCGGGCCTGTTCACGAGCCGCATCGGCGCGCCGACGAAGGAGTATCCGCCGCAGGAAATCCTCGACCAGATCGACCACACGCGATCTCGTCCGAGCGCGAATGGCCACGTGCACTTCAGCATGGCGCCGCTGATGGAAAACCGCAAAGGGATCAGCGACCAGCTACGCGCCGTGTCCTATCCCGGACCCGCGCTCGTGCCCGCCACACCATGGCTCGGCAACGAAGGGCCGGGCGCGCCGTCCGTCGCGGCCGTGCGCAAGGGCCCGTCCGTGTACCTGAAACTCGCGGCCGGCAAGGCCAACGCGATGTACGCGATCTGGTCGCGCTTCGGCAACCAGTGGCGCTTCGCCGTGGCGCCCGCGTCGCGCGTGGACTGGGCCGTGCCGGACGATGCGAAGCTGGGCGCGGCGGATGCCGTCGTCGTCAGCGCCGTCGACCGCCTGGGCAACGAGAGTCCCAGGATCGAAGCCTGGCGCAAGGCATAACCTTGGGTCATGCATCGCACGCCACCATTCATTCGCCCGATGAGCGCCTGACGGCGTACACTGGCGGGTGATCATGATCGATTCGCAACCCGAACCTATACCGCCGAGTCCGGCTGGCAGCCTGGGACTCGGCATCGACGCCGGCGGCACCGAGACGCGCTGGGCCCTTGCCGCGCCCGGCGGCGCCATCGTGGCCGAGGGCCGCGTCGCCGGCCTGTCCGCGCTGCAGATGGGCACGCCGCACGGCCGCGACACGGTCCGCGCCACCTTCGCCGAACTGGCGACGCAAGCCCTCGTGCACGGCGTGCCGGGCAGGGTGGAAGCGGGCCTGACGGGCTTCGGCGGCGACAGCGAACTGCTGCAGCGCTGGCTCGCGGAAGAGCTGCACCTCGATCCGGCCCGCATCCACTTCTGCAGCGACATGGAGATCGCCTACCGCGCCAGCTTCGCGCCGGGCGAAGGCTATCTCGTGTACGCGGGCACGGGCTCCATCGGTGCCTTCGTGGACTCCCACGGCCAGTTCCACCGTGCGGGCGGCCGCGGCGTCGTGCTGGACGATGGCGGCGGCGGCTTCTGGATCGCGAAGGAAGCGCTGCGCCACGTCTGGCGCCTCGAAGACGAGCGGCCCGGCAGCTGGGAATCGTCGCCGCTGGCGCAGGCCGTGTTCGACTACGTCGGCGGCGCCGACTGGGCATATTCGCGCCAGTTCATCTATGGCCAGGAACGGGGCGCCGTCGGCAAGCTGGCGCTCGCGGTGGCCGCGACGGCCGATAAGGATCCCGTCGCAGCCGACATCCTGCGCGCGGCCGGCCGCGAACTCGCGCGCCTCGCGCTGGCGCTGACGGGGCGCTTCGGACCGCGTCCCGTCGCCGTGTCCGGGCGGGCGGCGGAGCTGCATCCGCTGATCGTCGACACCATGCGCGCGACGCTGCCCGGCATCGCCTTGACACAGACCCCGGGCCAGGCCCATCACGCGGCGGCGCGCATGGCGCTCGCTGCCGATCCACTCAACCCCATGACATCGACATGAAGACACTCGTCGCGACCCTGCTTCTCGCCCTGCTGGCCGGCTGCGCCACGCCGCCTCCATCCGGACCGCAATACGACCACACGTACACGGCCAAGGGCCAGGCCAGCCGCGTACGTTTCCTCGTGCTGCACTACACCGCCCAGAACTTCCCGGAATCGCTCAGGATCCTGACCCAGCAGGAAGTCAGTGCCCATTACCTCGTGACCGCCGATCCGGTTCCCGTCATCTACAACCTCGTCGACGAAAAAAACGCGGCCTGGCATGCGGGTAATTCGAGCTGGAAGAACTTCACGCAACTGAACAACAGCTCGATCGGCATCGAGATCGTCAACCTGGGCTGGAAGGACACGCCGACCGGCCGCGTCTACGCACCGTTCCCGCAAGCGCAGATCGACGCGCTGATCCCGCTCGTGCGCGACATCGTCACGCGCCACCACATCGCGCCGGAAAACGTGCTGGGCCACTCCGACATCGCCCCGCTGCGCAAGCAGGACCCGGGCCCGATGTTCCCGTGGCGGCAGCTCGCGGCCGCCGGCCTCGTCGCGTGGCCAAATGCCGACCGCGTCGCCATGCTCGTGCCGATCTTCCAGGTGCAATTGCCGGACATCGCGTGGTACCAGAAGAAGCTGGCGACGTGGGGCTACGGCCTCGTGCAGTCGGGCGTGCTCGACGAGCAGACGCGCACCGTGCTGTCGGCATTCCAGATGAAATACCGTCCGGCCAACATCGACGGCAATCCTGACGTCGAGACGGCCGCGCTGCTGGAAGCGCTGACGAACCCGAGCGGTCCGCTGCCGCAGCCGTTGCCGGCGCCGGTCATTACGGCGCCCGTCATCACGCCGGATGTGACGCCGATACCGCCCGCGCCGCCGGCACCTCCGGAACCGCCGCAACCGCCGCAACCGCCGCAACCGCCGGTGCCGCCGGTGCCGCCGGTACCGCCGCAGCCGCCGGTACCGCCGCAGCCGCCGGTACCGCCGCAGCCGCCGGTGCCGCCCGCGCCTGTGCAGCAGTGACCAGGTATTGACGATGCGCCTGCGCCATATCGAAGTCTTCCACGCCATCATGCAGGTCGGCACCATCAGCGGCGCCGCGCAGGTCCTGCACATCTCGCAGCCGGCCGTGACGAAAGTCCTGCAGCACGCCGAGCTGCAGCTGGGCATGCCGCTGTTCGAGCGCGTGCGCGGCAAGCTGATCCCGAAGCCGGAAGCGCACCGCCTGTTCGCCGAGACCGAAAAGCTGAACCGCGACCTGCAGGGCATCCGCCGCCTGGCCGCGAGCCTGAAAAACCGCGCCGAGGAAACCGTGCGGCTCGTCTCCACGCCGACGATCGCCGTCTCCGTGCTGCCCGCCGCGCTGACCGTGTGGCGCCGCGATTTCGCGCAGACCCGCTGCGAGCTCGCCACGTTCCACACGAGCGAGATCGTGAACGCGTTGCGTCTCGGCGAGGCCGACCTGGCGCTGTCGCTGCAGGATCCGCGCCACCCCGGCATCGAAGCGGAGCCGATCGCGCAGGGCGCGCTGATGGTGATGGCGCCGGCCGGCACGTGGACCGACGCGGAGTGCGCGCAAGCGATCACGCCGTCCGGTCTCAGCGGCGAGTTGATCGGCCTGGCCGACCGTGACCCGCTCGGCGAAATGGTCGTGGCCGCATGCGAGGCGCAGGACGTGCACCCGGTCTTTCGCACCGTCGTGCAGACGTACCAGATCGCGAGATCTCTCGTCGAGGCGGGTGCGGGTACGGCGGTGCTCGATCCGTTCACGGCCGCGTCCGCGGCGCCGGGCAAGGTGCAGTGCCGCCCGTGGGCGCCGACGATCCCCGTCCAGCTGTACCTGCTGACGGCCAGCCACGCGCCGCTGTCGCACGGCGCGCGCGAACTGGCCATGTGCATCGGCGCCACGGCGCGCAATCTGTTGGATAAGGGATGTTCATGAATACCATCGCCAGCGAGGACGTCGCCGGCCACCCCGAGTTCCGCCACCTGTCGACCATCGCCGGTATCGCCGTCGACCTGCGCTACGCGACCCCGAACAATTTCGTGGGCCGCGATTTGTACTCTCCCTACGATTGCGCCTGGCTGCACCGCGACGCGGCGTGTGCGCTGGAGCGCGTCGTCGCGTGGCTGAAGGCGCGACGCCCCGGCTGCACGCCGCTCGTGCTGGACGCCCTGCGTCCGCAGCGCGTCCAGCAGCAACTATGGGATGCGCTGGCCGGTACCGATTTGCAGATGTATCTCGCGCATCCGCAGCGCGGCTCGATCCACTCGTTCGGGATGGCGCTGGACATCACCATCCTCGACGAGGACGGCCGCGAACTCGACATGGGCACTGGCTTCGACGACATGACGGAACTGTCGCATCCCGCGCTGGAAGCCCGCTTCCTGGCCAGCGGTGAATTGTCGGCGGAGCAGGTGGCCAACCGGCAATTGCTGCGCGACGCCATGTTCCAGGCCGGTTTCGTCGGCATCAACACGGAGTGGTGGCATTTCGATTGCGGCGACCGCAACCTCGTGCGTCAGACTTTCCGCCGCGTGCTCTGACCCCGTCGCACGGTGCTGTCGCGCCACGCTGACGGCACCCGTGCACGCTTGAGCAAGCTCATTCTCCTGCATTTCTCCGCCGGGACAATCGGTCCACTGACCCACGCCCACGCGAAGGAGAAAGAGATGAAGAGTTCGTTGTTGTCCGGTTTTATCCTGCTGATCATGGCCGCGCTGGCCGGTTGCGGCACCGACGCCGGCAGCCGGTTCGCCGCGCGCGACACGACGGTCGAGTACTACCGCGTATTCGACATCAAGACCGACGCCGCACGCGAGGCCGTGGCCAGTGCCGCCACCGAAGGCCTCAACCGCAACGTGAAGGAAGCCTCCATCGCGACGCCGGCCGCCGAGGCCACCGATCTACCGGGCCACTTCAAGATGGCCGACCCGACGAGCGCCGCGCCCGGCACCGCCGTCGACAAGAGCCCGAGCTGCGAAGGCGCCGCCTGGACCGCCAAGGCCGCCCCGCAAGTACGCGGCGGCGACAACATGAACATGGTCGCCTGCCTGTTCCCGTACAAGAACGGCTACCACCTCGACATGTACGCCGTTTTCACGAAGCCCGAAGGCGGCTGGCTGTCCTGGCCGCGCCGGGTCGGAGGCATGATGCTCGGCACACCGGAAAAATTCACCGAGACCACGATGCTGGACATCGTGCGCACGATCCGCGCGAACACGAAGGCGCAGGTGTCGCTGGTGGAAGCGAAGCCCAATCTGCCGGGAACGCCGTGGCTGGAGGGTGGTGACGCGCCGCTCGCCGCAGCCGGACAGGTCAGCAAGCCGTAGGGTGGGCGGCGATACGCGACGGCGGCACCGTCGAGACCGCCATCGGCACCGTTACGGCGTCGCAGCGCCGTTCGCCGAGTTCGTAACTGCAGGTACGGCCGACGGCGTCCCATCCAGCCGCGCAACCCAGTCGACGAGCGCATCGAGCACGGCCCGGCCGCGCCCATTGCCGACCCGGTCGCTGTTGACGAAGGCGACGAGCACGCACTGCCTGCCGTCCGCATCCGGCACGTAACCGGCCAGCGCGACGACGTTGGACAGCGTGCCCGTCTTCAGGCGCGCGCGGCTGGCGGCGGGGCTGTCGTGCAGGCGGCGGCGCATCGTGCCGTCCACGGCCGCGATCGGCATGCTGGCCTGGAGTTCCGGCGCCCAGTTGCTGCGCAGGCCAGCCTGCAGCAGGCCCGCCATCTGGACAGGCGTGATGCTTTCGATGCGCGACAGGCCGGAGCCGTTTTCCACGACGAAGCCGGCGTCGTCGATGCCGTGCGTGCGCATCCAGGCGCGCACGACCGCCTCGCTGCGGGCAAGCGTCGTAAGGGTCGTGCCGGATGTGTTGGGCTGCGGATGGCTGCCCAGCACGGGGTCGGGCTCGAGTGCGCCCAGGCTCAGGAAGAGCAGGCGGGCGAGGGTGTTGTCGGAGGGCTTGTTGATGTCGCGGATGACTTCCGGCAGCGGGCGCGACGCGTGCTCGGCCAGCAGGCGCGCGCCCGGCGGCGTGGCGCCTTCGACGGCCGTGCCGGTGATGGTGCCGCCCAGCGTCTTCCACTGGCGGCGCACGAGGCGGGCGACGTATTCCTGGCGGTCGATCACGTTGATCGATTCGCTGGCCACGCAGTTTCTCGGGAAGGTGCCGTGCAGCACGACCTTGATGCCGCCGCCCGGACGCGGCACGGCTTCCGGCAGCTTCCACCCGTTTTCCCAGGTGGCGCAGTCGGCATCGATGAGCTTCATGTCCGTGTCGACGGTGACGCCGTCGAGCTCGGGCTGCATCGCGACGCGCACGCGCGTGGCCGGCTTGCCGTCCGGGCGCGGCGTCGAGCGGATGTCCAGTTGCAGCATGTTGCGGTTGACGAACAGCGCGTCCGGGATGGCGTTGTAGTAGGCCTCCGGCGACTCGTCGAACGGCGGCACGCCGACGTCCGCGCGCGCCGGATTGAACAGCGTGCGGTCGATGACCAGGTTGCCGTCGATCCGGCGGATGCCCTGGTAGCGCAGGGCGCGCAGCATGGTCGTCAACGTCTCGGTGGACAGGTCGACGTCGGCGCCGCCGCGCAGCACGAGGTCGCCGTGCAGCACGTCGCCCTTGACCTCGCCCGTCGTGCGCATTTCGGTGCGGCCGCGGAACACGGGGCCCAGCTGCTCGAGGGCGACCAGGGTGGTGACGAGCTTCATCGTCGACGCGGGATGCAGCGGATGGTCGGCCAGGTGCGACAACACCGTCTTGTCGCCGCGCAGGACGAGCGCGCTCACGGCATCCTCGGGAATCGCCGCCGCGCGCAGGGCGTCCGTGACGGGAATCGGCAGCGGCGTCGTCATCGACGCCGGCGGTGACGGTTGCAGTTGGGCCGCGGCCGGCATGCCGATGCCCAGCAGCGCGGCGGAGAGAAGAGTCAGTGCGTGACGACGAAGCATGCCTGTCCTTTTTGTTCTTGCTATAGCCATTATCCGAAGAACACGTAGGCCACCGAGATGGCCGCGATGATGCCCGCAAAGTCGGCGATCAGCCCGCAGGAAATCGCATAGCGCGTCTTGCGCACGCCGACGGAGCCGAAGTACAGTGCGACGATGTAGAACGTGGTGTCCGCCGAGCCCTGGAAGATGCAGGCCAGGCGGCCGACGAACGAATCGACGCCATACGTCTTCATGGCGTCGATCATCAGCGCGCGCGACCCGCTGCCGGACAGCGGCTTCATGAGCGCGGTGGGCAGGGCGGGCGTAAACGCGGTGTCGAGGCCGGCCATGCGGATGAGCCATTCCAGGCCCTGCACGACGAAGCCGAGCACGCCGGCATTGCGGATCACGGAGATGGCGACGAGCATGCCGACGAGGTAGGGGATGATCGTGAGGGACGTCTGGATGCCGCCCTTGGCGCCTTCGATGAACGCCTCGTACACGTTGACGCGCCGAATCATCGCGCCGACGATGAACACGACGATGATGGAGAACAGGATCAAATTGCTCGCGACCTTGGAGACGGTCTCGATTTCCGGCTTCGTGAGGTATTGCGTGAAGTACCAGATCAGCGTGGCGATCGCGGCCGTCATGCCGCCCAGCCAGCCCAGCACGACGCCGTTCAGCAGGTTGATGCGCTGGCGGATCGACACGGCGATGATGCCGGCGACCGTGGCGACATAGGTCGCGATCATGCACGGGATGAAGATGTCGGACGGGTCTTTCGCGCCGAGGATCGCGCGCTGCGCCATGATCGCGAGCGGAATCAGGGTAAGGCCCGACGTGTGCAGCACGAGGAACATGATCTGCGCGTTGCTGGCCGTGTCCTTGTTTGGATTCAGCGTCTGCAGGCTTTCCATCGCCTTCAGGCCGAACGGGGTCGCGGCATTGTCCAGGCCCAGCAGGTTGGCGGAAAAATTCATCACCATGTGGCCCGTGGCCGGGTGGTCCTTCGGCACCTCCGGGAAGATGCGCGAAAAGAAGGGAGAAATCACTTTCGCCAGCCAGCCGACGGCGCCGGCCTTTTCGCCGATGTTCATGATGCCGAGCCACAGGGTCATCACGCCGGCCAGCGGCAGGGCGATGTCCATCACGCCCATCTTGGCCGCGTCGAAGGTGCCGTCGATGATGCGCTTGAAGATCTCGGTGTCTCCGAGGAAGATCCATTGGGCCAATGCCGCAACGAAGCCGACGAGGAAGAAGCCGATCCAGATGTAATTTAAAGCCATGGGTGTCGTAGTTTCGGCGGCTGATGCCGCCTGAGCTCGATTGTGCAGCGGAGAGTATAGGCGCTGAGCAAGCTGCACTGATGAAAGTATGGGCTAGGGATATGTAAAAAAGTTATGCGCCTCTGGAAAGCTTGGCGTTCTGTTATCGCGCTGCCGTATTGCCTGGGTCCAAGGCCTGAGCCTATGATACGCAACGCTTCCAGGACCTCGCCATGCCGACTCGCCGCTCCTTCCTCGCTTCCCTGCTGTTCACCGCTCTCGCCCCATTCGCCGCCGCGCAAGGCCCGCAACCCAAGGTCCTGCACATGTTCCTGTCGACGAGCGAGACAGGCATGGACCCGGCCGTCGCGTCCGACATCGCCACGTTGTCCCTGCTGGAAAACCTGTTCGATCCGCTGCTGCGCTACGACTACCTCGCGCGCCCCGTCAAACTGCAGGGCGATGGCGCGAAGGACCTGCCCGAGATCTCCGCCGACGGCCTGACGTACACGTTCCACATCCGCCCCGGCATGCGTTTTACGCCCGACCCGGCGTTCAAGGGGCCGCCGCGCGAGGTGACGGCGGCCGACTATGTCTACAGCATCCAGCGCCTGTATGACCCGACCCTGAAATCGCCGTGGTCGTTCATGTTCGAGGGAAAACTGCTGGGCGATGCGGCGTGGAAGGACCGTTTCAGCTACGCGACGGGCATCCCGGGCCTGCAGGCCATCGACCGGTACACGCTGCGCATCCGTCTTTCCGAGCCGGATAACAATTTCCTGTTTTACCTGGCCACGCCGGCGACCGGTGTCGTCGCGCGTGAAGTGGTCGAGGCGTATCCGGGCCAGGCCGGCAATCACCCCGTCGGCACGGGACCGTTCATGCTGGGGGACTGGAAGCGCAGCGACCGCATCGTCCTCGTCGCCAATCCCGCGTCGACGTCCGTCTTTCACTCCAGCGTGGCGACGGACCCGGCCGCCGATCCCGCCGACCGCGCCATCGCCCGCGCGCTCGAAGGCCAGAAGCTGCCGCGCGTGGACAAGGTCGACATCAAGATCGCGGAAGAATTCCAGGGCCGCATGCTGGGCTTCCTGAACGGCGAATACGACTACCTGGAGCAGGTGCCGGAATCGATGACAGACATGGTCATCAGGAACGGCAAGCTGAAACCCGAGCTCACCGCGCGCGGCATGCAGCTGTACCGCTTCCCCGTGCTGCAGACCTACTACATGTGGATGAACATGGAGGATCCGGTGCTGGGCGGCTATTCGAAGGAGAGGGTGGCGCTGCGCCGTGCGATCTCGCTCAGCTACAACAGCGCCGAGGACATCGCGCTGCTGAAACAAGGGTTCGCGATCAAGGCCGAATCGCCGCTGCCGCCGGGCGTGCTGGGCTATGACCCGAACTACCGCAGCCCCGTCCCGTACGATCCGGCGATGGCGAACGCGCTGCTGGACCGCTTCGGCTACGACAAGCGCGACCCCGATGGGTTTCGGCGACAGCCGAAGGCGGGTGGCGGCACGGAACCGCTCACGCTGCAGATGAGCAGCGAAGCGACGGTCGGCGGCCGCCTGCGCGACGAACTGTGGCGCAAATGCCTGAATGCCGTCGGCCTGCGCGTCGTGTTCAAGTCGGACAAGAAAACCGAGATCATCAAGGCATCGCGCCTCGGCAAGGTGCAAATGTTCGAGAGTAACTGGATCGCCGACTTCCCCGACGGCGACAATTTTTACCAGCTGCTGTACGGCCCCAATGCGGGACGCGCCAACTACGCGCGTTTCAATCTGCCGGCCTACAACGAACGCTACGAGCAGGCGCACGCGCTCAAGGACGGTCCCGGGCGCCAGAAGCTGTACTTCGAGATGAACCAGCTGATCCACGCCTATAACCCGTGGGTGCCGCTGACGCATGTGCTCTCGGCAGATATCCGACAACCGTGGCTGAAAAACTACAAACGCCACCCTGTCGAATTCACGCAATGGCGTTATCTGGATGTCGATGTTGCGGAAAGGACACGTGCTGCACGAGGGAAGTGATACTTTTTGCTAGATTGACTACGTGAAATATTCCCTGCAGTTATAGTCAGCGCCGGAATTTTCATTGGCTGGGCGCGCGTCAGTGCGCTTACCTTTGAATCAACAATTCATGCCAACGTCATCGTGCACCAAGGAGAGCCACGTGAAGTTAAAGAAGCTAGCGACCATGATCGCCGTGATCGGTACCGCAGCCCCGGCCGTCGCGCAGCAAGCGCAAACGGACAAGCCGATCCAACGCGTCGAAATCACGGGTTCCAGCATCAAGCGCATCGCCACCGAAGGCGCGCTGCCGGTACAGACGATCACGATGGACCAGCTGGACAAGCAGGGCGTCACGAACGCGGAACAGCTGATGCGCCTGATTTCGGCCAACGGCACGGGCGCCGACAATATGACTTCAGGTAATAACGTGTTCGGCGCCGATGCCGACCGCGTCAGCGGCGGCGGCTCGTTCGCGTCGCTGCGCGGCCTGGGCCCGACCGGCACCCTCGTGCTGATCAACGGCCGCCGCATTTCGGGCTACGGCCTGTCCGGCAAGGCGGTCGACCTGAACACGATCCCGCTGGCGGCCGTCGCCCGCATCGAAGTGCTGAAGGATGGCGCGTCCGCGATTTACGGCACGGACGCCGTCGGCGGCGTCATCAACTTCATCCTCAAGACAAATTACGAAGGCGTGCAGGCGAATGCCACCGGCAACTGGACGGAGCACGGCGGCGGCGCCACCCGCCGGCTGCAGGTCGTGGCCGGCCACGGCAACCTGGACACCGACCGCTTCAACGTCATGGTGGCCGTCGGCTACGACCGGAACAACGAACTCGATTCGCACCAGCGCTCGTTCGCCAACGGCTACCAGCCGGCGCGCGGCCTGTCGCCGGACACCACCGGCACCCCGGTCGCCAACCAGCTGACCGGCGCCGGCACCGCGCTGGGCTCGAACTTCCAGATGCCGGGCGATCCGAACAAATACCTGCAGGCCGGTCTCCTCTCCCTGCAGGGCAAGTGCGACAGCGTGCAGGGCATGAACCAGTACGCGACGGCGCTGTGGAAGGACGTGACGTCGCCGCTGCGCTCGACCTATTCCTGCGCCTACGACTACGGCGGCGACTACGTGATGCAGCTGCCGACGGAGCGCACGAACGGTGTCGCCCGCGCCACGTTGCAGGTCAACCCGGATCACCGCGTGTTCGCCGAAGCCGTCGCCGCGCACACGAATTCGCTGGCGATCCTGACGCCGGCGCAGATTTCCACGTCGCTCGCGAACGGCAACGCGTATCCGGTGGGCGGCCCGTACTACCAGGACCTGTCGCCGTACATCGCGTCCTTCGACAAGACCAAGCCGATCATCTACAAATGGCGCGCCTGGCCGCTGGGTAACCGCACGCAGAACTACACGACCGACACCGTGCGCCTGATGACGGGCGCCGAGGGCGTCCTCGCCGGCAAGTGGGACTACAAGATCGACCTGTCGCACAGCGAGAGCCACACCAAGACGGACCTCGTCGACGGCTATGCCTACACGAGCGCGCTGTACCAGGTGCTGGGCAGCGGCGTCGTGAACCCGTTCGCCGCGCCGTCGCAGGGCCAGAGCGCCGCCGCGATGCAGGCGCTGGAAGGCACCAAGTTCTACGGCCGCCTCCAGCACGGCAAGACGACGCTCACGCAGTTCAATGCCTCGATCTCGGGCGAGATCTGGCAACTGCCGGCCGGCCCGCTGCAGGGCGCGATCGGCACCGACCTGCGCCGCGAAGGCTATGGCTTCGCGCAGGACGTCGACGCGACCAAGATCCTGCTGGCGCCGGGTAACGCGAACCAGGACACGGTCAACCGCAACGTCAAGGCGATCTACACCGAGCTCGTGGTCCCGGTCATGAAGAACCTGGAACTGCAGCTGGCGCTGCGCCGCGACGACTACAGCCTGATCGGCGCGACGACGAATCCGAAGATCGCGTTCAGCTATCGTCCCACGAGCTGGCTGATGCTGCGCGGTTCGGCCAACAAGGGCTTCCTGGCGCCGAGCTTCGCGCAGCTGTATTCCGGCCGCCTGGACCAGGAACTGCCGAACGGCGTGTCCGACCCGGTCGGCTGCGCGTCCCACCCGGGCGACCCGCGCTACTGCGCGATCGAGCGCCTGAACTACTTCAGCGGCGGCAACCCGAACCTGCGTCCGGAGACCTCCAGGCAGGGCACCCTGGGCTTCATCGTCGAGCCGAACGCGAACTTCTCGATGTCGGTCGACTACTGGGCGATCAACGTCAAGGACCGCATCCTGAACCGCACGCCTCAAGTCGTGCTGGCCAATGCGGCTGCGCTGGGCGAGTACATCCACCGCAATGCGGACGGCACCATCGATTACGTCGACGCGGGCTGGATCAACGCGGCCGGCCTCAAGACGCGCGGCGCCGACGTGGGCCTGCGCGGCCGCGGCAACCTGCCGGACGGCTGGCGCTGGAACGCGACCCTAGACGGCACCTGGACGCAGAGCTACCAGTTCGCCGAGTTCGAAGGCCAGCCGTACGTCGAATACGCCGGCAATTTCTACACGCGCGATATCTACCTGCGCTGGAAGCACAACGCCACGTTCAGCGTGAACAAGGGCGCGTGGAGCTTCCTGCTCAGTAACCTGTACCGCGACGGCTACAAGGACCAGGTGCCGAACGGCGGCAAGGGCACGCCGCCGGCCGGCTTCAATCCGCACGTCGCCAGCTATACGACGTGGGGCCTGTCGACGACGTACACGGGCTTGAAAAACACGACGGTCACCGTCGGCATCCAGAACCTGTTCGACCGCGACCCGCCGTTCACGGCGCACAACGTGGACGAAGTCGTGGGCGCCGGCTGGGATCCGCGCGTGGCCGACCCGCGCGGCCGCTCGCTGAGTTTCGACGTCAAATATCGCTTCTTCTAATCGGTAGCGCCAGTATCCTTGGCACGACCTGCGGCCCGCGACCCTGGAAGCCACAAGCTTCCGCGGCGCGGGCCGTTTTACTTGAACCTCATTCCATGAACAGCAGGCGACGATTCAACGCGATGATGGCGGCGGCGCTGCTGCTTCCGTTCGCGCCTGCACGGTCCGCATCGAGAAAAATGACACCACTGATCAAACCACCGCGCCTGCGCCGCGGCGACGTCGTCGGCCTCGTCGCACCGGGCGGCTACACGAGCGACGCCTCGATCGAGAAGGCCGTGCAGCACATCGAGGCGCTGGGCTTCCGCGTCAAGCCGGGCACGTACCTGCGCGACGTGTGGGGCAATTACGGCGGCACGGTCGCGGCGCGCATCGCCGACCTGCACGCGATGTTCCGCGATCCCGAGGTGAAAGCCATCTGGGCGATCCGCGGCGGCTCCGGCTGCATCTCGCTGCTGCGGCACCTGGACTACCGCCTGATCCGCACGCATCCGAAGGTCTTGCTGGGTTACTCCGACATCACCGCGCTGCACCTCGCCATCCACCGCCACGCGGGTCTCGTGACGTTCCACGGCCCGGTCGCATCGAGCACGCCGTCCGGGTATTCGACGGAGCACCTGCTGGCCGTGCTGATGGAGCCGAGAGACGCCTACACGATCCCGATGTCGGCGGAGAACGACCGCCGCGCGCTGGAAGAGCCGTGGTACGCGACGCGCACCGTGCACGGAGG
Organism: Massilia cellulosiltytica; assembly: GCF_047325105.1. Classification (NCBI taxonomy): domain Bacteria; kingdom Pseudomonadati; phylum Pseudomonadota; class Betaproteobacteria; order Burkholderiales; family Oxalobacteraceae; genus Massilia; species Massilia cellulosiltytica. Next base: position 7,035,254 of record NZ_CP168562.1, read on the forward strand.
CGTCGCCGAGGGCCCGCTCATCGGCGGCAATCTGTCGCTCGTGAGCGCACTGGCGGGCACGCCGTACGCGGCGGATTTCACGGGCGGCCTGCTGTTCCTCGAAGAGGTGAACGAGGAGCCGTACCGCATCGACCGCTGGATGACGCAGCTCGACCTGGCGGTCGGTTTCGACAAGGCGGCCGGCGTCATGATCGGCATCTGCGAGAATTGCGGGCCGCAGGGCGACGGGCCGTCGCTGACCCTGGACGAGACCCTCGACGTGCACCTGCAGCCGCTGCGCGTGCCGGCGGTGACGGGGTATTCGTTCGGGCATATCCGCAACCAGTTCACGATGCCGGTCGGGATCCGGGGCCGGCTGGATACGGAGGCGCGGACGGTGACGTTGCTGGAGGCGGCCGTCAGCTGAAGACCGTCGTTCCCGCGGAAGCGGGAACCCATGCTGAGCGTCCGTAGCGTACTCGGTATGGATTCCCGCGTGCGCGGGAATGACGTTGGTTGCTACCACCGCCACGCCGCCTTCAACCTCTCCTTCAGATACTCCACGAACACCCGCACCCGCGGCGCCAGATTCCTCTGGTGCGGATACACCGCATGCAGCGGCGCCGCCGCCATCGCGTGGTTCGGAAGCACACGCCGCAACCGCCCGGCCGCCAGGTCATCCCCCACGTCCCAGATCGATTTCAGCGCGATGCCGCTGCCGGCCAGCGTCAGCTGCTGCGCGGCGCCGCCGTCGTTCGTGAGGAAGGCGGCGTCCACGCGCACGGGTGCGGTCTCGTCGCCGTCGAACTTCCAGTCCGTGCGGCGTTGATCGCCGATCACGATGCAGCGGTGGCCCGCCAGTTCGGCCGGCGTGCGCGGTTCGCCGTGGCGCTGCAGGTACGCCGGCGACGCGCACAGCACGCGGTAGTTCGGCGCCAGCGCGCGCGCGACGAGCGAGGAATCGGCCAGCGCGCCGTAGCGCACGCCGAGGTCATGGCCGCTGTCCAGCAGGTCGACGACGGCATCCAGGAGCTCCAGCTGGATCGTCACTTGCGGATGCAGCTCCTGGAACGCGGCCGCAATCGGCGCCAGCCAGCGCCGCCCGAATTCGCCCGGCGCCGTGATGCGCAACAGGCCGTGCACGCCGTCGCGGCGCTGCGCGAGCAGGGCTTCGGCCTGCTCGACCTCGTCCAGGATGCGCAGCACGCGCGCGTGGAACAGCCGGCCTTCGTCCGTCAGCGTCTGGCGCCGCGTCGTGCGCTGCAGGAGGCGCGTGCCCAGGCTCGCTTCCAGCAAGGACAAGCGCTTGCTGACGACGGACACGGGCACGTCCAGCTCGCGCGCGGCGGCGGACAGGCTGCCGGCCGAGACGATCCGCGCGAATGCGACGAGGGCAGGGAAGTTGTTGGCGAGCGTGTCCATCTTGCGCTTTTTGGAAACAATGATTTCGTATTCTGCCGCTATTTTTCGTTCAGCGTGAAATCTATGATGGACTCATCGAATCAAGGAGCTCGAACATGAAATCCATCCCCATCCTCGCCGCCATGCTGGTCGCGCTGCCGGCCAGTGCGGACGAACCACTCGTCAGCGCCCGGCAAGTCATCGTCGACCCGTCGCTGCCGCCGGCCCGGCGTGACGCGGACATGCAGGCGGCGCGCCGCTACGCCACGTTCTGGCACACTGGCGATGAACGCTTTGCCCGCGCCGCGCTCGCAGCCGATTTCACGGACCGCACGCTGCCGCCGGGCCGCGCGCAAGGCGTGCCGGGGCCGTTGGCCGCGTCGAAATTCGTGCGCACGGCGATCCCGGACCTGCAGGCCGACCTGCTACAACTGATCGTTGCGGGCGACCGCGTCACCGTGCACTATCGCTTCCACGGCCATTTCACGGGACGGTGGGACACCACGCAGGGACAAGGGCAGGCGGTCGACTTCATCGCCACCGACATCTATCGCATCGCGGACGGGAAGATCGCCGACAACTGGCACATCGAAGACAACCTCACACTGATGCAGCAACTGGGCCTCGTCGCCCGCTGAAAGGGACATCATGCACATCGATTTGACCGGCAAGACCGCACTCGTTTCCGCTTCCACCGCCGGCATCGGCCTGGCGACCGCCATCGGGCTCGCCGACGCGGGCGCCACCGTCATCCTCAACGGGCGCTCCAGCGATGCCATCGAACGTGCCCGCGCGGCCGTGCTGGCGCGGGTGCCGGGCGCGCAATTGCGTGGCGTCGCCGCCGACCTTGCGACGGCGGAAGGCGCCGCGGCGCTACTCAACGCCGAGCCGCACGTGGACATCCTCGTCAACAACGCGGGCACGTACGGGCCGCAGGATTTCTTCGAGATCGACGACGCCACGTGGGAGCATTTTTTCCAGCTGAACGTGATGTCGGGCGTGCGCCTCGCGCGGCACTACCTGAAAGGGATGCTGGAGCGGGACTGGGGCCGCGTCGTGTTCATCTCGTCGGAATCGGGGCTGAACATCCCGGCCGACATGATCCACTACGGGATGACGAAGACGGCGCAGCTGGCCATCTCGCGCGGGCTGGCGAAGCTGGCGGCCGGCAGCGGCGTCACCGTCAACGCGGTGCTGCCGGGGCCGACGCTGTCGGAAGGGGTGCGCGCCATGCTGGAAGGCGCGGCGAAAGAAGCCGATACGTCGGTCGAGCAGGCGGCGACGGACTTCGTGCGCACGCACCGCCCCAGCTCCATCCTGCGCCGCGCGGCGAGCGTGGACGAGGTGGCGAACATGATCGTCTACGTCTGCTCGCCGCAGGCGTCGGCCACGACGGGCGCGGCGCTGCGGGTGGATGGCGGGGTAGTCGATACGATCGCGTAGACGTTTACGCGACCACTTCGTCGATCTGCGTGGCCACTTCGTCGAAGGCGGCAGTGGCGCGGTCCTCGCCCATGTTCACGCCTTCGGCGTAGATGAACTCGACGTCCGTCATGCCCATCAGGCCCAGCACGCCTTTCAGGTACGGCACTTGCGAGTCGCGCTCCGTGTCGCGGTAGATGCCGCCGCGGGCCAGGCCCACGTAGACTTTCTTGCCGGTGACGAGGCCTTCCGGGCCGTTTGCCGTATAGCGGAAGGTCTGGCCGGCGCGGGCGACGGCGTCGATCCACGATTTGATTTGCACGGACACGCTGAAGTTATACATCGGCACGCCCAGCACGATCACGTCGGCGCGTTTCAGTTGCGCGATCAGCGCGTCGTCCAGTGCCACGCGGGCGCTTTGCTCCGGCGTGCGTTGCTCGGCGGGCGTGAACAGCGCGGACAGCGCGGCTTCGTCCAGCACGGGGTGCGGGTCGCGCGCCAGGTCGCGCAGCTCGACCGTCGCTTCCGGATGACGTGCCTTCAGGCGCGCCGTGATCGCGTCGGCGACGCGGGTGGAGTTCGAACCGTTGGCACGGGCGCTACCGTTGATTTGCAGGATGTTCATCGTGTTCTCCAGAAGTGTTGGGTCGATGGAGAACATTGTATTGAGACTCTTCGACGGGATTAAGCCGGGTTTCCGGATATCATTGTTCCATTTATGGGACGGGAGTCTGGGCCATGGTGGATGCAAACGATCTGATCCTGTTCGTGCGGGTCGTCGACGCGGGCAGTTTTTCGCAGGCGGCCGAGCGGGCCCACCTGCCGAAGTCGACGCTGTCGCGCCGCCTGACCCTGCTGGAAGAAGCGCTGGGCGAAAAGCTGTTCGTGCGCAGCACGCGGCGCGTGGCGATCACGGCGTTCGGCGAGCGCATCCTGGAGCATGCGCGCCGCCTCGTCGACGAAACGGAGGAAGTCGCGGCGCTGGCCCAGCACCGGCAGGAAACGCCGCACGGCGACTTGCGCGTGTCGATGCCGCCCGACCTCATCGAATTCGACTTCGTCGCCTTCTGCCAGGCGTTCCAGGCGCGCTATCCGGCCGTCCGGCTGCGCATCGACCTGTCCCCGCGCCGCGTGGACCTCCTGAGCGAACGTTTCGACGTGGCCGTGCGCGCCGCCCAGCACCTGCCCGACGATACGACGCTCGTCGCACGCAAGCTGTTCGACGTGGGCCAGGGTTTGTTTGCCTGCCCGGATTACCTGGCCGAACACGGCACACCGGCGACGCCCGATGACCTTGTCGAGCATGCCTGTCTTGCCTACGCCGGACACGACGGTACGACGCTGCCGTGGGTGCTGGCGCGCGGCGACGCGCGCTGGGAGCAGGTCGTGCAGGGACCGCTCGTATGCAATTCGCCCCGGTTGCAGCGCGAGATGGCGTACCGCGGCGCGGGCATCGCCGCGCTGCCGATCGACGCCGCCCTGCGCGACTGGATCGGCAACGGCCGCCTGCGTCGCGTCCTGCCCGACTGGTCGCTGCCGACGGCCAGCCTGTGGTGCGTGATGCCGGGACGACGTTTGATGCCGGCGCGCACGCGCGTGTTCGTCGACATGTTGCAGGCGCACATGGATGCCCTCATGAACGGGTAATTTCTGTGAAAACGCTTGACGCGTGTGCGTACGCACATAAAACTATGCCCATGACCGCTTCCGAACGACTCATTGCCTGCAACTGCTTCGCCTCCCGCAAGGCGGCGCGTCTGATTACGAAGATGTATGAAGACCACCTGTCGCGCGTGAACCTGACGAGCACGCAGTTCTCGATCCTGGTCTACGTCGACGAGGTCAAAGAGGCCTCGATGAAGGACCTCGTCGAGGCGATGGTGATGGAGCGCACGAGCGTGATCCGCGCGCTGCAGCCCTTGGCCCGCGACGGCCTCGTGGCCATCGGACCGCATGAGGAAGACGCGCGCCGCAACGTCGTGCGCCTCACCGACGCGGGCCGCGCCAGGCTGGCGGAAGCGATGCCCGTGTGGCAGACGGCGCAGGCGGAATTCGAGAGCAAGTTCGGCGCAGGGCTGGCCGGGGAATTGCGCCAGTCGTTGTCGACGCTGGCGTCCGCATGAATCCAGGGGTGGGCACGGCGTGCCCACCCTACCGGGCTTCGAATACCAAACACGTGGTCGTCGCATGCGCATACAGCCGGCCCTGCGCATCGACGATCTTCCCTTCCGCCGTCGCGAGCTGGCGGCCGCAATGGAGCACCGTGCCGATCGCGCGCAGCGGCCCGCCGTCGAGCCGCGCGCCGCGCACGAGATTCACGCTCAGCTCCGCCGTCGTGTAGGCGTATCCCGGTTCGAGCGCCGTCTGCACGGCGCAGCCGACGGCCGAGTCGAGCAGGGTCGCGTACCAGCCGCCGTGCACGGTCCCCATCGGATTCAGGTGTTTTGCCTGCGGCGTGCCCTGGAACGTGGCCTTGCCCTTCTCGACCTCGACGAGGAAGAAGTCGAGCGTCTCGGCGATGGGCGCGTACGGGAAGCGGCCGTCGAGCAGCGCTTCCATGATGGCCAGGCCCGTCATCCCGCGCGCTTCCTGCGCCGGCACGACGCCCGGACGTCCGCCGCCCCGCTCGATGCGCGCACGCACCGCGCGCAGTTGTTCTTCCCATTGTCGTGCCACCGTCGGCTGCGTCTCCATGCGATCCTCCTGTCGTGTGATTGGGTGTATATGCAAGGCTTCGGGCGGATTATGCACGGGTTCCGGCATCCCCGGGGTTATACTCGCTAGAGGGACGGCACTAACGCCATCCCGGCAATGGAATACCGTACATGACATCGAACGACCCCCTGTGCAACTGCCTCGCCCTGCGCCAGGCGTCGCGTTACATCACCGGCGTGTACGACCAGGTGCTGAGCGAGGCCGGCCTGCGCGTTACGCAGTTCTCCATCCTGTACAAGCTGCTGGGGCTCGGGCCGATGACGGTCAACCAGATGTCCGCCGAACTGGTCATGGACCGCACGACCCTCACCCGCAACCTCAAGCCGCTCGAGCGCGATGCCCTCGTGACGACCGGTCCCAGCGAGCACGACAAGCGCGAGCGCGTGATCGTCCTCACGCCGGCCGGCAAGGCAAAAGTAAAAGCCGTGCTGCCGCTGTGGCGCCGCGCCCAGCAGACCTTCGAACAGAACTTCGGCAGCGAACGCGCACTCGAACTGCGCATGCTGCTGCGCGCCGTCGTCGAGACGGGCATCCACGAGCCCGAAGTCAAATAAATCCGCTCGCCGGCAGGCCGCACGTCATGCATCTTTCAAAATACGTGTATATACTCCTATTTGCGTGATCCCGCCATCCACCCCGAAAGGAGAGTCATCATGTCTGCCCGCGACATCGTCCTGTGTGCCCCCGTGCGTACCGCCATCGGCGCGTTCAACGGTTCCCTGAAATCCATCCCCGCCGTCGAACTGGGCGCGGCCGCCGTGCGCGCCGCCGTCGAGCGCGCGGGCATCGCGCCGGACGCCATCGACGCGGTCCTGATGGGCAACGTGATCCAGGCGGGCAACCGCATGAACCCGGCGCGCCAGGCCGCGGTCCACGGCGGCATTCCCGTCAGCGTGCCCGCGATGACGCTGAACCGCGTGTGCGGCTCGGGCGCGCAAGCCATCGCGTCGGCCGCGCACGAGATCCTCGCGGGAGACGCCCATGTCGTGCTGGCCGGCGGCATGGAAAACATGGACCAGGCGCCGTACCTGATGCCGCAGGCCCGCTGGGGCGCGCGCATGGGCCACGCGCAGATCTACGACAGCCTGCTGCACGACGGCCTGAACGACGCGTTCTCCGCCCAGCACTCGGGCTGGCACACGGAGGACTTGGTAAAAGACGTGGATATCACCCGCGCCGCGCAGGACCGCTGGGCCGAGCGCTCGCAGCACCGCTTCTCGGACGCCCAGGCGGCCGGCGCGTTCGAGGATGAAATCGTGGCGATCGAGATCGCGGGCAAGCGCGGCGTGCAGCTGTTCGACACCGACGAAGCGAACCGCCCGGACACCACGCTGGAGACGCTGGCGAAACTGAAACCGGCATTCCGGCCGGACGGCACGATCACGGCCGGCAATGCGCCGGGCCTGAACAGCGGCGCGGCCGCCGTCATCGTCGCCGACCGCGCGACGGCCGAGCGCCTGGGGCTGCAGCCGATCGCGCGCCTCGTCGCCTCGGGCGTGGCGGCCGTGGAGCCGGGCATGTTCGGTCTCGGTCCGGTGCCGGCCGTGCAGAAAGCCCTTGCGCGCGCGGGGTGGAACGTCGGCGACGTCGACCGCTACGAAATCAACGAAGCGTTCGCCGCCGTGCCGCTGGCGGTGGCCAGAAAACTGTCGCTGGCGGAAGACGTCATCAATGTCGAAGGGGGCGCGGTGGCGCACGGTCACCCGATCGGCGCGACGGGGGCCGTGCTCACGGTGCGGCTGCTGCATGCGATGCGGCGCGGGCTGGCGCGGCGTGGCGTCGTCACGCTGTGCATCGGAGGCGGGCAGGGGATTGCGCTGGCGCTGGAGCAGATCGCATGAACACGCGGACGCTGAACAATACGCGGACGCTAAACAATACGCGGACGTAAAACGACGTCGTCCCCGCGCAGGCGGGGATCCAATTTTCAAGTGTTACGTTGACGCATGCAGAACCTGGGGCCCCGCCAAGGGGGACGCCTAGTCCGGGGGCGACGGATTACGCCGCCACCATCTCCCGCATCCGCTCCACCAAAAACTCCCTGAGTACCCTGACGGCCGGCGACACCTGCCGCCGGTTCGCCAGCACCATGTACAGCGGCTGGTTGTTGCCCTCCCAGTCCGCGCACACGATGCGCAATGCGCCGCTTGCGAGATCGGCCTGCACGTCGATGCGCGAGCGGTAGCACAGCCCCAGGCCGTCCAGTGCCCAGCGCCGCACGATCTCGGAATCGTCGGCCACGCGGTCGCCGCGCACCGTCACCTCGATCTCCGCGCCGTCCTTGTGGAAGCGCCAGCGGTCGTTGACCGCCTCGTCCAGCATGAAGCACAGGCAGTTGTGCGCGGATAGATCGTGCGGCGTCGCCGGCGCGCCGTGCCGCGCCAGATACGCAGGCGACGCGCACAGCACGCGGCGGTTCGTTTCCAGCAGCGGCAGCGCCACCATGCTGGACTCTCTCGGCTTGCCGAAGCGGAGCGCGATGTCGACCGGCTCGCGGTAAATGTCGGCCAGCCGGTCCGTCAGCTGCAACTTCAGGCGCACGGCCGGATGCCGTTCCTGGAATGCGTTCAGCCACGGCAGCACCACGTGGCGGCCGAGGTCGGACGGCATCGAGATCTGCAATTGACCCTCGATCGTGTTTTCTCCCGCACGCACTTCCGCCTCGGCGTCGCGCAGGCCGTCCAGCAGCGGGCGGCAGCGGGCCAGCAGGCGTTCGCCGGCCACCGTCAGGCGCATGCTGCGCGTCGTGCGCACGAACAGCGCCGTGCCGAGATCCGCCTCCAGCCGCTTCAGGCTCGCGCTGGCGACGGCCGGCGACAGATCCAGCAGGCGCGCGGCCGCGGACAGGCCGCCTTGCTCGGCCGTGGTGACGAACAGTTCGAGGTCGCGCAGATTCATTTTCAAATAAAAATTGAAATTGATTTCGTAATTGCGCAGTTTATCAAAAAGATCGAAGCGCCCAGAATGATCACATCGATCACCAAGGAGCCACCATGAAAGCCATCGCCTACCAGAACAACCTGCCCATCGCTCACGCCGACGCCCTCGTGGACATCACCCTGCCGGACCCGGTCGCGGCCGGCCATGACCTGCTCGTCGAGGTGCGGGCCGTGTCCGTGAACCCGGTCGACGTGAAAGTGCGCGCCGGCGCCAAACCGGCCGACGGCGAGTGGAAAGTGCTGGGCTGGGATGCTGCCGGCATCGTGAAGGCCGTCGGGCCGGACGTGACGCTGTTCCGTCCGGGCGACCGCGTCTGGTACGCCGGCTCCATCGCCCGCGCCGGCAGCAACAGCGAGCTGCAACTGGTCGACGAGCGCATCGTCGGCAGGATGCCGCAGTCGCTGGACTTCGGCGCCGCCGCCGCGCTGCCGCTGACGAGCCTCACGGCGTGGGAACTGCTGTTCGACCGTCTGGAAGTGCCGACCGACGAGCGCGGCGAAGGCAAGACATTATTGGTGATCGGCGCGGCGGGCGGCGTCGGCTCGATCCTCGTGCAGCTGGCGCGCCGGCTGACCCGCCTGACGGTCGTCGGCACGGCATCGCGTCCCGCAACGCGCGACTGGGTGCTGGAGCACGGCGCCCACCACGTGATCGACCACGGCAAACCGCTCGCCGACGAGATCCAGCGTGCGGGCCTGGGCGCGCCGGACTACGTGATCAGCCTCACGCACACGGAGCAGCACTTCGACCAGATCGTCGAGATCATCGCGCCGCAGGGCAAATTCGGCCTGATCGACGACCCGGCCCCGATCGACGTCCGCAAGTTCAAGCGCAAGGCCGTGTCGCTGCACTGGGAACTGATGTTTACGCGCGCGCTGTTCTCGACGCCGGACATGATCCGCCAGCACGAGATCCTGAATCGCGTGGCGGACCTGATCGACGCGGGCACGATCCGCTCGACGGCCAACGAGAACTTCGGTCGCATCGACGCGGCGAACCTCAAGCGCGCGCACGCGCTGATCGAGTCGAACCGCGCGCAGGGCAAGATCGTGCTGGCGGGGTTCTGATTACAGGCGCCGAGTGAATTCCATCGCGATCGGATACACCATCTCGCACGGCTGCCCGTGGCAGACGGCGGGCTTGTAGCGCTGGGCCATGGCGCCGGCGGCGACGTAGCGCACCACGTCGTCGTCGAAGCTGCCCACCTTGCGTACTTCCTTCGCCTTGCCGTCCGCGCCGACCAGCACGTGCAGGCGCAGCACACCGCGCGCATCGTACTTGCCGGCGACAGCCACCGCGAGCCGGTTGAATTCGACGGTGCCGTTCTGCGGATACGGCGGATCGTCGCCCGGCTCCAGCGCCGGATAACCGTTGCGGACGATGTCCTTCTGTTCGGGCGTGAGGCCATCCCAGCCGACGTTGGTCGGCAGCGGCGAGCGCACGTCCGTCTTCGCCAGCAGCGTGCCCGTGTCCGGCTCGGCCTGGCGCTGCTGGAACGTGTTCTCCGCCTTGGGACGGGCCAGCGCCGCGTTGCGGGCGCCAGCATCGAGCGTGCCGGCGCGGCCGCTGCCCGTATACGTGATGCGGTCGCCGTCGACTGGACGGCCGTCGCGGAACTCGCCTTCGACCATGCCGCCGAGGGCATATGTGAGGCGTCCCTGGCCGTTCGGCCGGTCGGCGTGGAATTCGCCCTGGTAGACGTCGCCGTTCGGATAGATCTGCACGCCCTTGCCCTCGCGCCGCATCATCTTGAGACCGCCTTCGTAGCGCAGCTCGCTGGCGAAGCGCAGGTAGCCTTCACCGTCCGGCACACCGTCGGTCAGCGAGCCGATGTAGGTGAATTTATCGCCCGCCTTCAGCTTCGCTTCGCCGCTGACGGCGCCGTGCGCGAACGTGCCTTCGATGCGGCGCGTGATGCCGTCCTTCGTCGTCCATTCGAGCACGCCCTTGCCGTCCGCATAGCCATCCTTGCAGGGGCCGGTCCAGTGCACAGACTGGTCGGTGGGTGCGGGGAGAAGTTTGCCGACCTGGCAGTCGCCGGCGTGGGCCGCCTGAGCGATGCAGGCAGCGAGGAGGAGAGGCAGGGCGGTTTTCATCGTACAACTCTAGCATGCAGATATGGCACGCATGCTCACCGATTCTCACCCCTGGCGCAACCTGACCGTCATGTAACTCAGGTCATGGCTGACCCCCGCGATCCGGAGCATGTCCGCCACGCGCGCGACGGTGGTAAAACCGGCGCGCGCATACAGCTCGACGGCCGGCTGGTTGTCGGACAAGACCTCGAGGTCGATCCAGTCGACGTCCGTCTCGGCCCGCGCCCACTGGGCCGCCGTTTCGAGCAGGCGCCGCCCGAGCCCGCGCCGCCGCCACACGCGGTGCACGCCCATGCCGAGCATGGCGCGGTGCGTCGCGGCCGGTTCCGGGCGGCCGCGCAGGTCGACGTGGCCGGCGATGTCGCCATAGGCGTCGATGGCCAGCCACAGGCGGCGCCAGCCCGGCTGGCCGACGGGGATGTCGATGCCCTTGATGAACGCGATGCGCAGCCCGGCGGGCAGGCGCGGCTGGCCCGGCGCGATGGGCTGGAACAGCGGCGTACCGTCGGCGCCGTTGTCGCGCAGGTGGTCGTCCAGGTAGGCGAAGAACGGCGCCAGGTCGGCTTCACCGGCCGGGCGGATCGTCAATGTCGCGGCGCCGTCCATCATGCGTTCACAGGGCCCGTGCGATCAGGATTTTCTGGATGTCGCTCGTGCCTTCGTAGATCTGGCACACGCGCACGTCGCGGTAGATGCGCTCGACGGGGAAGTCGGCCACGTAGCCGTAGCCGCCGAACACCTGCATCGCCGACGACACCACGCGCTCGGCCATCTCGGACGCGAACAGCTTGGCCATCGCGGCTTCCTTCAGGCAGGGCAGGCCGGCATCCTTCATAGCCGCGGCGTGCAGGATCAGCTGGCGCGCGGCCTCGATCTGCATCGCCATCTCGGCCAGGCGGAACTGCACCGCCTGATGGTCGAAGATCGGCGTGCCGAAGCTTTCGCGCTCCTTCGCATATGCCAGCGCCGCCTCGAACGCGGCGCGCGCCATGCCCACCGATTGCGACGCGATGCCGATGCGTCCACCCTCCAGGCCCGACAGCGCGATCTTGTAGCCTTGTCCTTCTTCGCCGATCAGGTTGTCGACCGGGACGCGGCAGTTGTCGAACACGATCTGCGCCGTGTCCGACGAATGCTGGCCCATCTTCTGTTCGATGCCGGCGACGATGTAGCCGGGCGTATCGGTCGGCACCCAGAACGCGCTGATGCCCTTCTTGCCGGCCGCCTTGCTTGTTACGGCCATGACGATCGCGACGTCGCCGTTCTTGCCGCTCGTGATGAATTGCTTGGTGCCGTTCAGGACGTAGTGGTCGCCGTCGCGCACGGCCGTCGTGCGCAGGGCAGCGGCGTCGCTGCCCGTGTGCGGTTCCGTCAGCGCGAACGCGCCCAGCAGATCGCCCTGCGCGAGCGGACGCAGCCAGCGTTCCTTCTGCGCCGCGTTCGCGTACGTCATCGCGATCGAGCACACGGGGCAGTTGTTGACCGAAATGATGGTGGAGGTGCCGCCGTCGCCGGCCGCGATCTCTTCCAGCACCAGCGCCAGCGCGACGTAGTCGAGGCCCGCGCCGCCGTGCTGCTCGGGCACGGCCACGCCGAACGCGCCCAGCTGGGCCAGTTCCTTCAGCTCGTCCTTCGGAAAATGGTGCTCGCGGTCCCAGCGCGCCGCGTTGGGCGCCAGGCGTTCCTGCGCGAAGGTGCGCAGGGCGTCGCGGATCATCTGGTGTTCTTCGGTCAAAATCATATTGTCTCGGTTGTTATCCTGGACGGCTCACCATGGGATGGGCGTGCCGTCGTAATTGAGGAAGGCGCCGTTCTGCGCCGGTGTCGCCCTGGCCAGCGTGGCGCGCAGCCCGGCCGCGCTCTGCTCGACGGTGAGCGTGGCGCTCGCGCCGCCCATGTCGGTCTGCACCCAGCCCGGATGGAACGTCAGGCATGTCGCGCCCTGCGGGCCATACGTCAGCGCGGCGTCGGCCAGCACGGAATTCAGCGCGGCCTTGCTGGCGCGGTACAGCGACCCCTGGTTGCTCGTGCGCGCGCCGATGGAACCCATGCGCGACGAGATCACGGCCACCTTGCCGCGCGTGGCAGTCACCAGCGGCGCGACGATGGGCAGCAGGCGCATCGCGGCCAGCACGTTCGTGTGCATGACGTCGTCGAACTCCTTCGCCGTCGGGAAGCCGGCGTGATCGGGGCCGTACACTCCCGCGACGAGCCAGGCGGCGTCGATCTTTTCGTCGTCCAGCTTCCAGCCCAGGCCGCCGATCGATTCGGCGTTGGTGACGTCGACCTGGTGCGCTTCCGCGCCCAGCCGGCGCAGCGCCTCGCAATCCGCCGGCTTGCGCGCGGTGGCGATGACGCGCCAGCCGTCGGCGCGGTATTGACGGGCCAGTTCGAGGCCGATGCCGCGCGAGGCGCCGATGATGAGGGCTGTGGACATGGGATGCTCCTTCACGGTATGGATGACAATGACAGTCCGTCACCATACCGTGTTTTGCACATGCGCGTAGGGCGCGTCAGACCATCTCGATCGCCATCGCGGTCGCTTCGCCGCCGCCGATGCACAGCGACGCCACGCCGCGCTTGCCGCCCGTCTTCTTCAGCGCGCCCAGCAGGGTAACGATGATGCGCGCGCCCGACGCGCCGATCGGGTGGCCCAGCGCGCACGCGCCGCCATGGACGTTGACCTTCGAATGCGGGATGTCCAGTTCGTGCATCGCGGCCATCGGCACGGCGGCGAATGCTTCGTTGATCTCGAAGAGGTCGACGTCTTTCGGCGTCCAGCCGGTCTTCTTGAACAGCTTTTGCAGCGAGCCGATCGGTGCGGTCGCGAACTGGTCCGGTTCCTGCGCGTGCGTCGTGTGCGCGACGATGCGGGCGAGCGGCGTCACGCCCAGTTCCTTCGCCGTCGATTCGCGCATCATGACGAGGGCCGCGGCGCCGTCGTTGATCGACGACGACGACGCCGCCGTGATGACGCCATCCTTTTTGAAGGCCGGACGCAGGGTCGGGATCTTGTCGACCTTCGCCTTGACGGGGCCTTCGTCCTTCTCGACGATCGTTTCGCCCAGGCGGTTCGCGACGGTCACCGGTGCGATCTCCCACTGGAAATCGCCGGACTCGGTGGCGTTCTGCGCGCGCTTGACGGATTCGATCGCGAACGCGTCCAGCTGCTCGCGCGAGAAGCCGTATTTCGCGACGCACTCCTCCGCGAACGTGCCCATCGAGCGGCCTTCGCCCGTCTTCTCGTTGCGCGAATACGCGTCTTCCAGGCCGTCCATCATCATGTGGTCGAACATGACGCCATGGCCGAGGCGATAGCCGCCGCGCGCCTTCGGGATCAGGTACGGGGCATTGGTCATCGACTCCATGCCGCCCGCCACGACGACGTCCGCGCTGCCGGCCTTGAGCACGTCGTGCGCGAAGATCGCGGCCTGCATCGCGGAGCCGCACATCTTCGACAGCGTGACGGCACCGGTCGACAGCGGCAGGCCCGCCTTGATCAGTGCCTGGCGCGCCGGCGCCTGGCCCTGGCCGGCCATCAGGCAGTTGCCGAAGTAGACGTGCTCGACGAGGCTCGCGTCGACGCCGGCGCGCTCGACCGCCGCCTTGATCGCCACGGCGCCCAGGTCGCTCGCGGATTTCGAAGAGAAGTCGCCCTGGAAGGCGCCCATCGGGGTACGGGCGGCGCCGACGATAACGATTGGATCATTCATTGTGTAAGGTCTCCAAGTAATGGGGTTGCGGCGAGGGTGTCGCCGGGTTCGTTGGGTCCGCGAGATGGAACCGGATGTGCTGCGGATACGGAAAAATGTCTTCGAGCTCGCCTGCGAGGATGCGGTCCTTGTGCGACTGCCACCAGACGCGCGTCAATAGTGCGGCATGGTGTTTCATGAACGCGGCGCGTATCTTTGGGTTCGCGAGCAGGAAGCGCGCGAACTGTTCAGGAAAGACGTCGTGCTTGCCGATGGGATACCAGGGCTCGGCGGCCATTTCGTCTTCCTCGTTACGCGGCTGCGGGATGTCGCGGAAGTTGCAGTCGGTGAGGTATTCGATCTCGTCGTAGTCGTAGAACACGACGCGGCCATGTCGGGTCACGCCGAAGTTTTTGTACAGCATATCGCCCGGGAAAATATTCGCGGCGACGAGGTCGCGGATTGCATTGCCGTACTCGAACACGCCGTGTTCGATGAGGTCGTCGTCGCCGCTGCGCTGTGCACGGTCCAGGTAGATATTCAGCGGCACCATGCGCCGCTCGATGTACAGGTGCTTGATGACGATGTGGTCGCCTTCGATGTCGACGAGCGAAGGTGCGAACCGGCGCAGTTCGGCCAGCAGCTCCTCGTCGAAGCGGGACAGCGGAAAGGCCACGTCCGAGTACTCCAGCGTGTCCGCCATGCGGCCCACGCGGTCGTGGTGTTTCACCAGCAGGTATTTTTCCTTGATGCGGGCCCGTGTCGTCTCTTTCGGCGGCGGATAGAAATCCTTGATCACCTTGAACACGTACGGGAAGGAGGGCAGTTCGAACACGAGCATCACGAGTCCGCGGATGCCGGGCGCGATACGGAAGGCGTCGGAGCTGTGCTTCAGGTGCTGCAGGAAGTCGCGGTAGAACAGCGTCTTGCCCTGTTTTTGCAGGCCGAGAATCGTATAGATCTCGCTGCGCGGCTTTTTCGGCATCAGGCTGCGCAGGAATTGCACGAATGCCGACGGCACCTCCATGTCGACCATGAAATAGGCGCGCGTGAACGAGAACAGCAGGATCACCTGCTCGGGGTCGGTCAGCACCGCATCGAGGACGAGCCGGCCGGCCCGGTCGTGCAGGATCGGCACGACGAACGGATGCTCGCGGGCGCCGTTGATGGCGCGGCCGACGATGTAGGCGGCCTTGTTGCGGAAGAACAGGCTCGACAGCACGTGCAGCTGCTGGTTCGGTTCGCGCTCGTGCAAGCCGAAATGCTCGACCATGCGTGCTTCGACGAGAGCGATGTCGCGGTCGAGGTCGGCGAACGCGCAGTCGAGCTGGAAATTCGTCACCATGCGCCGCAACGAAAAGCGCAGGCCGTCCGCCGCCGGGTAGTACACGCGGTAGGTCGGGGCCGGCTCGTCCGTCTCGATGTAGTCCGTCGAGACGGCCGGGCGCACGAAGATGAAATCGTTGCGGTAATAGCTGCGGTGCAGGATGTGGCAGCAGACGGAATTGAAGAAGCTTTCCGCCAGTTCGGGGCGCTTGTGGTCCGTCAGCAGGCCGATGTAATGAAGCTTTGTTTCGCGCCAGGTGTCGTCGTCGAGGTCTTCCGGCGCGTATTCGTCTTCCAGCGCATGCACGCATTCCTGCACGCGCTTGTCGTAGAAATCGATGCGCTTGCGCGCGGCCTGCTGGGCCGTCGTCCAGTCGGCACGCTCGAACCAGGTCTTGGCCGTCTTGCTGGCCTGGCGGAACAGCGTGTAGTGGCGGTCGAAGCCGTCCAGGATAGTGCGCGCGATATCGAAGGCGATCTGGGACGACAGCAGCTTGGGGAAAGTGGCCTGGGTCATCGAGCGGCTCGCGCGGTGGGGAACGTTATTGTTATTGTATTACCCGATCCGTCGTTCCCGCCTGGGGGCGGGAACGACGTTCGTGGTTTTCGGGCTACGTGGAGTGTTGTTGTTTAGCCGGCTCTTGCCGATCTTCTTGTTCGCCCGGTCTCCTCTTCTCCACAAACTTACATCGTCTCGCCGAACAGCTCGCGCCCGATCAGCATGCGACGGATTTCGCTCGTACCGGCGCCGATCTCGTACAGCTTGGCGTCGCGCCACAGACGGCCCACGGGATATTCGTTGATGTAGCCGTTGCCGCCCAGCGTCTGGATCGCTTCGCCGGCCATCCACGTCGCCTTTTCCGCGCTGTACAGGATGGCGCCGGCCGCGTCCTTGCGCAGGGCGCGGACCTGTTCCGGGTTCGATGCGCGGTCGCAAGCCTGGCCGACCGCGTAGACGTACGCGCGGCATGCCATCATCGTCGAATACATATCGGCGATCTTGCCCTGCATCAGTTGGAACTCACCAATTGCCTGGCCAAATTGCTTGCGCTCGTGAATATACGGGACGACGACGTCCATGCAGGCCGACATGATGCCCAGCGGGCCGCCGGAGAGCACGGTGCGTTCGAAATCCAGGCCCGACATCAGCACGTTGACGCCCTTGCCCACGCCGCCCAGCACGTTTTCGACCGGCACTTCGCAATCCTGGAACACCAGCTCGCCCGTGTGCGAACCGCGCATCCCCAATTTGTCCAGTTTTTGGGCGATCGAGAAACCTTTAAAGCCCTTCTCGATGAGGAACGCGGTCATGCCGCGCGGGCCGGCCTCGATGTCGGTCTTGGCGTAGACGACGAGCGTGTCGGCGTCCGGACCGTTCGTGATCCACATCTTGGTGCCGTTCAGCACGTAGCGGTCGCCCTTCAACTCGGCGCGCAGCTTCATGCTGACGACGTCGGAGCCGGCGTTCGGCTCGGACATGGCCAATGCACCGACGTGCTCGCCCGAGATCAGTTTCGGCAGGTATTTGCGCTTCTGCTCTTCATTGCCGTTGCGCTTGATCTGGTTGACGCACAGGTTCGAGTGGGCGCCGTACGACAGGCCGACGGAGGCCGAGGCGCGCGAGATTTCTTCCATGGCAACGATGTGCGCCAGGTACCCCATGTTGGCGCCGCCATATTCCTCGCTGACGGTGATACCGAGCAGGCCCAGTTCACCCATCTTTTTCCACAGGTCCATCGGGAACTGGTCGGTGCGGTCGATCTCGGCCGCGCGGGGGGCAATTTCGCTCGTGGCGAACTGTTGTACGGCTTCGCGCAGGGCGGCGATGTCTTCGCCGTGGTCAAAGGTCAAGCCAGGGAGATGCAGCATGTCGTCCTCGTTCTCGTCGTCTAGTGGATGGCTGATGGCCAGGCTAGATGATAGCGCGGAGTGACGTTAACGTAAACGTCAAGCGAGGATCAGGCTGCGTCCTTTTCGCCGGCATCCTCGTCCAGCAGCGTGCCGGCAGTACCCGATTCCGCCAGCAGCCGCCGGCATTCTTCTTCATGGACCGAAATTTCCGCCAGCGACATTTCGATATCCGCCCGCTGCTGCTCCAGCGTCTCGCGCTGGTGCGCCAGCACGCCCAGGAAACGGTTGATCTGGGCCACCGTGTCCTTCGGCGTCTCGTACATGTCGATGATGCTTTTGATCTCGGACAAGGTCAGGCCGAGGCGCTTGCCGCGCAGCGTCAGTTTCAGCCGGGTACGGTCGCGCGGCGTGTAGACACGGTTGCGTCCGCCCTGGCCCTCGCGCATCGGGCTCAGCAGCCCCTGGTCTTCGTAGAAGCGGATCGCACGTGCGGTGATGTCGAATTCGCGTGCCAGTTCGGCAATGGTGTAGGTGGTGGCCATGGTGTTCTGCGGGTCAAAAGTGGCGCGGTCCGGAATCGCTTAGAATCACAGCCTGCGCCTTCCGTTTACGTTTACGTCAAAGCGTTTGCGGCATTGTAACGCGCCTGCGCCCTGCAACCATACGAAAGTCCATTGCATGAATCCCCTCGAAGCCCAGCTCAGCTATCCATTCGGCGATGCCATCCCGCCGCTCGGCACGGTCACGGACGTGGCGCCCGGCCTGTCGTGGCTGCGCATGCCGCTGCCGTTCGCCCTCGACCATATCAATCTGTGGCTGCTGGACGATGCCGCGGAAGGCAAGCGCGGCTGGTCCCTCGTCGACTGCGGCGCCGGCACCGATGCGACCCGGGCTGCCTGGGAACAGCTGTTCACGGACGCGATGGAAAGCCGGCCGCTGCTGCGCGTGTTCGCCACCCACTGTCACCCGGATCACGTCGGTTTGTCCGGCTGGCTGTGCGACCGGTTCGACGCCCCGTTCTGGATCAGTACGGGCGAGTTCGGCTTCGCGCGCATGATGGCCGCCGCGCTGCCGGGCGTCGACGGTCCGTCGGCGATCCCGCATTTCCGGCGTCATGGTCTCGTCGACGCCGGCATGCTCGAGCAGATGCAGAGCCGCAAGAATTACTACCCGTCGCTCGTGCCGGCCGTGCCGGCGGCATACACCCGCCTGCAGGATGGCCAGCGGGTCGTCATTGGCGCGCGGGAATGGCGCGTGATCACCGGTTTCGGTCACTCGCCAGAACATGTCTCCCTGTACGATGAACAAGACCGCATCCTGATCTCGGGCGACATGGTGCTGCCGCGCATTTCGACGAACGTTTCCGTGTTCGCCGTCGAGCCGGAAGGCAACCCGCTGCAGATGTACCTGGATTCGCTGGACAAGTTCGCCGACTTGCCCGACGACACGCTCGTCCTGCCCGCGCACGGTAAACCGTTCCGCGGCTTGCACACCCGCATCGCGCAGTTGCGCGCGCACCATGCGGCGCGGCTGGACGAAGTCCGCGCCGTCTGCGCCGAGCCGAAATCCGCAGTTGACATTGTCCCGTTGATGTTCAAGCGACAACTCGATGCGCACCAGCTCAGTTTTGCGATCGGCGAGGCCTTGGCCCATCTTCATTATCTTTGGTACAACGGTAACCTCGCGCGTGTAACCGGCGACGATGGCATCGCCCGTTTTAAGTTGACTTAAAACAACATATTGAGGCCAATGGGTGTCGCAAAAATCACGACAATCTAACCGGACTTCTCGCCGCTTTGTTGACTCTTGGCATCTTTTGTCGTGCCAAAAGGAAGAAATGTTCTAATTTTTAGTAAGAAATTGAACGAGCAAACGTTTTCCTTTTCCTGTAGGATATTTTTCACACATATCTCACGGCATGCTGAATACAACGGGAATTGCTGGACAGCACTGTGAGAATTGATCAATACTCACCTATTTGTTACCTACAGCCTCTCCTGCCGTCACAGACGGTCTGGTCAACGGAGCGACCTAATGACGGCTTTGCATGAACCCTTAGTGCCACCCATGAATTCGACTAACGAACGGGAGAGCTTCAGCGAGCGCCTGCAGCAAGCCCTGAAAAACGCCCATTATTCTCCGGACAGTCCCACCCGGCTCGCGCGGGAATTTAACATTCGCTTCGAGGGCCGTCCGATTACGGTCCACGCGGCACGTAAATGGTTGGTCGGAGAGGCGATCCCGACCCAGGAAAAACTGCGCATGATCGCGCAGTGGCTGGGCGTGCCGGCCGACTGGCTGCGCTTCGGCGGTTCGGAAAATGCCGCCGCCAATGGCGACGGCGCCGACGGCAGCACCCGGTTCGAATCGGCCGACGTCAAGCTGATCGCGGACCTGCAACGCCTGGACGAGCACCACAAGCAGCTGGCGCGCGAATTCATCCGCATGCTCGTGCGCATGAATCACCAGCAGCAGAAATAATCCTTCCTGATCGCCATCGGATTCACGATGGCCGAATCCCATGACGCGGCGTCCGGCAAGCTCCGGGCGCCGCGTCATGCACTTCTGTACTGCAATTTTTTTCTGCGATTAGTCCGCACAAACCGCCGAGTCTCGCGCATAATCGGTAACGCTAACGGAACGTCGCAACGGTCGAGTTCGCGTTCCTGCCTGGCGTCCGCCAGTGTTATCGGTCATATAAGGATGCAGTCGCCTCATGATTAATAACTACAGCAACACCGCGCAGTTGAAGGACCTCATGACAGCACCGCCGATGACGGCGGCCCAGCACGCAGAAATCATGCGCAAGCGTAACGAGCAGCGCAGAAAAATCGAAGACGCAAGAGAACAGCAACGGGCCGAACGCGACCCGTACGGCGACCACGCCTGATCAGGGCGTATCGCCGTTCATGCCGCCCCAGCGCGGGGCGAGATCGTTCGTCACGCCCAGCAGGTCCATGACGCGCGCCACCGTGTGGTCGACCATCTCGGCTATCGTGGCGGGGCGGTGATAAAAGCTCGGCAGCGGCGGGAAGACGATGCCGCCCATTTCCGTGACCGCCGTCATGTTGCGCAGGTGCGCCAGGTTGAACGGCGTTTCGCGCACCATCAGGATCAGGCGCCGGCGTTCTTTTAAGACAACGTCAGCTGCGCGCGCGATCAGGTTGTCCGACAAGCCATGCGCGACCGCGGCCAGCGTCTTCATCGAACAGGGGGCGATCACCATGCCGGCCGTCTGGAACGAGCCGCTGGCGATCGCGGCGCCGATCTCGCGGTTGCGGTGCACCACATGGGCGAGCGCTTCCACGTCGCGCCGTTGCAGGCCGACTTCCTGGTGCAGGGTGAGGGTGGCGGCGTCGGAAATGACGAGGTGCGTCTCGACGCCGGGTACGGCGGCCAGCCGCCGCAGCAGCTGCACGCCATAGATCGCGCCGGTCGCGCCGGTGATGGCGACGACGATCCGGCGCGGGCCAGGATCAGCCATTCTTCTTGAGCAGGGCCTGCAGTTCGCCGGACTCGTACATTTCCGTCATGATGTCCGAACCGCCGACGAATTCGCCGTTCACGTACAGCTGTGGAATGGTCGGCCAGTTCGAGTATTCCTTGATGCCCTGGCGGACTTCCGCGTCTTCCAGCACGTTCACGGTGGCGATGTTATCGACGCCGCAAGCCTTCAGGATTTGGATCGCGCGGCCCGAAAAACCGCATTGCGGGAACTGGGCGGTGCCCTTCATGAACAGCACGACAGGCGTGGCGGTCACGGTCTCTTTGATCCAGGATTGTACGTCGCTCATTTGGTTCTGCCTTTGGTGAGAATTTGAGTAGATGACGGCATTTTATAAGAAAACCGGGACGGGTGTCCCGGCCGTCGCTTCAACGCTTCAACTTGGCAAACGCCGCCGCCATCGCGCCGCCGCTCGGCGCCGAACGCTCCTGTTTCTGATGCTTGTTCTGGTGATCCGCCATGCGCTTGCGGTCATCGCGATCCGCACGCTGCTGAGGCTGCGACCCCGCCTGCGGCGCGCTGTCCGACAAGCGCATCGTGAGCGCGATGCGCTTGCGCTTGACGTCCACTTCCAGCACTTTCACCTTCACGACCTGGCCCGCCTTGACGACCGTGTGCGGATCCTTCACGAACGTGTTCGACAGCGCCGAGATGTGCACGAGGCCGTCCTGGTGCACGCCGATGTCGACGAATGCGCCGAACGCCGCGACGTTCGTGACGACGCCTTCCAGGATCATGTCCGGGCGCAGGTCCGAGATCTCCTCGACGCCTTCCTTGAACGTGGCCGTCGTGAATTCCGGACGCGGATCGCGGCCCGGCTTTTCCAGCTCTTTCAGAATATCGGTCACGGTCGGCACGCCGAATTTGTCATCCGCATACTTGGCCGGATTCAGGCGTTTGACGAGCGCGCTGTCGCCGATCACCGATTTGATGTCCTTCTGGATATCGGCCAGGATCTTCTCGACGACCGGGTACGATTCCGGGTGCACCGCCGACGCGTCCAGCGGATTGTCGCCGTTCACGATGCGCAGGAAACCCGCGGCCAGTTCGAACGTCTTGTCGCCCAGGCGCGGCACCTTCTTCAGCGCCGCGCGCGAGGCGAACGCGCCTTGCTGGTCGCGGTAGTTGACGATGCTCTGCGCGACGCTGCTCGACAGGCCCGACACGCGCGCGAGCAGCGGCGCCGACGCCGTGTTGACGTCCACGCCGACCGCGTTCACGCAATCCTCGACGACGGCGTCGAGCTGGCGCGCGAGCTGCGTCTGCGAGACGTCGTGCTGGTACTGGCCCACGCCGATCGACTTCGGATCGATTTTCACGAGTTCCGCGAGCGGATCCTGCAGGCGGCGCGCGATCGAGACGGCGCCGCGCAGCGACACGTCCAGTTCCGGCAGTTCGCGCGACGCGAATTCCGACGCCGAGTACACCGACGCGCCGGCTTCCGACACGACGATCTTCGTCAGCTTCAGCTCCGGGTTCTGCTTGATCAGGTCCTGCGCGAGTTTATCGGTCTCGCGCGATGCCGTGCCGTTGCCGATCGAGATCAGGGACACGTTGTGCTTCGCGGCGAGCTTGGCGAGCGTGTGCAGCGAACCGTCCCAGTCGTTGCGCGGCGCGTGCGGGTAGATGGTCGACGTGTCGACCACCTTGCCGGTCGCGTCGACGACGGCGACTTTCACGCCCGTGCGCAGGCCCGGGTCGAGGCCCATCGTCGCGCGCGGGCCCGCGGGTGCCGCGAGCAGCAGGTCCTTCAGGTTGCGCGCGAAGACCTGGATCGCATCGCCTTCCGCCTTTTCGCGCAGAAGCCCCATCAGCTCCGTCTCGATGTACATGAAGCTTTTTACGCGCCACGTCCAGCGCGCCGTGTCGAGCAGCCATTTGTCGGCCGGGCGGCCCGCGCCCTTGATGCCGAAGCGCGCGGCGATGCGGCTTTCGCACGGGTTGTGCGGCGCGTCCCACTTTGGTTTTTCCGGCTCGGAATCGAGGCGCAAGGTCACGTCCAATATACCCTCGCGGCGGCCGCGCATCAGCGCCAGCGCGCGGTGCGACGGCACGGTCGCCAGCGTTTCCGAGTAATCGAAATAGTCGGCGAATTTCTCGCCTTCTTCCTGCTTGCCGTCGACCACCTTCGATTCGACGACGCCGTGTTCCTGCACGTATTCGCGCAGCGACTGCAGCAGTTCCGCGTCTTCCGCGAAGCGCTCCATCAGGATCTGGCGCGCGCCGTCCAGCGCGGCCTTCGTGTCGGCCACGCCGGGGTTCGCGACGCCGTCCGCGTTCGTGAATCCTTCACGCAGATATTTCGCGGCTTCGGCTTCCGGATCGCGCGCCGGGTCGTCGAGGAGGTCGTCGGCCAGCGGCTTCAGGCCGGCCTCGATCGCGATCTGGGCCTTCGTGCGGCGCTTCTGCTTGTACGGCAGATATAAATCTTCCAGGCGCGTCTTGTCTTCCGCGAGCGAAATCGCCTGCAGCAGCTCCGGCGTCATCTTGTTCTGTTCCGTGATGGACGAGATGATCGCGGCGCGGCGGTCTTCCAGTTCGCGCAGGTAGCGCAGGCGTTCTTCCAGCAGGCGCAGCTGGATGTCGTCGAGGCCGCCGGTGGCTTCCTTGCGGTAGCGGGCGATGAAGGGGACGGTCGCGCCTTCGTCGAGTAGGGCGACGGCGGCGGCCACCTGTGCGGGTTTGGCGGACAGTTCTTGAGCGAGGCGTTGTTCGATCGAAGGGAGCATGAGTTCGGGTGAGTCGATGAATCGAACGAGCAATCATACGCAATCGCGAGCAATGCGCCAGTCTTGACAGGGGCGGCGATCTGCGGTGGCGTGGGAAAGGGTGAATTTTCCAGAGAGGAACGCTGCTACGCTGCTGTCATGAAAAAATTCTTACCGACCGCGTTTGGCGCCGCGCTGGGCACGCTGATCTACGCGCGCTGGTTGGGCAGCGCGCATACCTTCGACTGGGAGCGTGCCATCTTCGTGGGCGTCGTGTGCGGGATCGCCGCCGCCGTCTGGCCGGACAAGCGTGCCGACAAGGCCAGCGGCGACGGACGATAGCCGGTCAAGCATCAGATCTGCGCCTGGCCGCCATCGACGAACAGCTCGGTGCCGTTGACGAAGCTGGCGTCGTCGGACGCGAGGAACACGGCGGCTTTCGCGATCTCGTCCGGCTCGCCGACGCGGCCCAGCGGGATCTGCGCGGCCAGGTAGTCGACGAGGCCCTGTTGCGCGGCGGCGTCGTTGCCGGCCAGTTCGACGAGGCCGGGGGTGCGGGTGGCGCCCGGGCTGATCGTGTTGACGCGGATGCCGCGGTCCTTCAGGTCCAGGATCCAGTTGCGGGCGAAAGCGCGGACGGCGGCCTTGCTGGCGGCGTAGACACTGAACGCCGGGGTGCCGGAGCTGCCGGCCGTCGAGCCGGTCAGGATCACCGAGGCGCCTTTCGACAGCAGCGGCAGCGCTTTCTGCACGGTGAACAGCGTGCCTTTCACGTTGCGGCCGAACGTGTCGTCGAACTGTTCTTCCGTGATGTCGCCCAGCGGGAGCATCGAGCCGCCGCCGGCATTGGCGTACAGGACGTCCAGGCGGCCGAAGCGGGCGCGGATCTCTTCATACAGGCCGTCCAGCGCGGTCAGGTCGCTGGAGTCGACGCGTAATCCGATCGCGTCGTGGCCGATGCTGTTTACCGCGGCGTCCAGTTCGGCCTGGCGGCGGCCGGTGACGATCACTTGTGCGCCTTCGAGGGCGAAGCGTTGGGCGGTGGCCAGGCCGATGCCGCTGGTGGCGCCGGTGACGAGAGCGATTTTGTTGGCGAGTTTGGCAGTCATGATGTTCTCCGTTTTGGTTGATGTCGAAGTCGACGGAAACCATCGTACCGGGGTCAACGCCACATTAAAATAGCACTGATCGCAAACTATCTTTGCATTTTTGTCGTGCATACTTCGGAAGGCCGATAGGCACCGGCGCCGGGATGCCGTAACATGTCGGGTTCGATAACTCATCGGTTCCCCGCCGACGACGAACGATGTCCCTGTTGCCCGATTTCGAAGGTCTCGCGATGTTCGCCAAGGTGGCCGAGGAACGCTCGTTCGCCGGCGCCGCGCGTGCGCTCGGGGTGTCGGTGGCGACCGTGTCGCGGGCCGTCGCGCGGCTCGAGGAGCGGCTCGGTGCGCGGCTGCTGAATCGGACGTCGCGCCAGCTGGCGCTGACCGAATTCGGCCGCACCATCGCGGACAGCGCATTGAAGATTTATCGCGAAGCCGAAGAGGCGGAGCATGCCGCGCGCGAGATGTCGGCGCGGCCGCGCGGGCTCGTGCGGCTGGCCGTGCCGATGTCGTTCGGGGTGCGCTGGGTCGCGCCGCTGATGCCCGCGTTCTTCCGTGAATACCCCGACGTGCAGATCGACCTGCACCTGTCCGATGCCACCGTCGATCTCGTGGGCCAGGGCTTCGATGCCGCCCTGCGCATCGCCGTGCTGCCCGATTCGTCGCTGGTGGCGCGCAGGCTGTGTCCGGTGGCGCAGATCATCGTCGCCTCGCCCGAGTATCTGGCAACGCGGGGAACGCCGCGGCATCCGTCCGAGCTCGCGGATCATCCCTGCCTCGGCTATACCTATCGCGCGCGCATCGACGTGTGGCGCTTCACCAACGCGGACGGGGAGGAAGTCGCCATCAAGCCGGAAGGGCCGCTGCGGGTGACGAATTCGGATGCGCTGCTGCCCACCGTATTGGAGGGCCTGGCGATTGCCGAGTTCCCTGAATTTATTGCGGCAGATCACGTGCGCGCCGGGCGGCTTGTCCCCATACTGGAGGGCTGGCAGATGGCGCGGGGTGGCCTGTACTTCGTCACGCCATCGGCACGCACACGGCCGGCCAAGGTGGAAGCCCTGGCCGAGTTCTTCATGAAGCACCTGAGTGCGCCGGACTGGCGCCTCGTGTCATGACGCACCCGCAAAAAAATGCGTGATGGGGGCTGGCAAAGCGAGGCGCCAGAGTGTAACTTCTACTCTTTTCGTCTCGTAAAGTTTTACCCGCTACGTGCGATCCCTAACAAAGCTGTTCGGGTCGCATGACGGATAATAGGTATTGTTGTTTTTTCAAATTAAAGACTCGTGAGACCCATGCACACAGTTGATTTTCATCGCGACGACACCAGCGACGCACCGCCGGCTCGAGCACCTGCACGCGCTCCGGCCCTGCCCGCACCGGTGTTAAGCTGGCTGCAAAGGGTCGAGGCCGCAGCACATCCCCAGCCGAAGCTGACCGCGGAAGTCACTGACCCCAAGGCCGTCCAGTACAAATTCGTTTATGTCATGGCCCCGACCAGCGGCGGCCGCCACGTCGCGATCTGCCTGTGCAAGGCGCGCCTGCGCCCGAACGGCGACGTGGCCGCGGCCAGCCCGGTGAGCGAAGTGTTCTCGCTGCTGTCGGCGCCGCCCGCGTACCTCGAAGGCGACGACGAGGACCTGGTGCGTTTCTTCATCGCCATGCGCAGCGGCTCCAACCAGAGCACGAGCGCGACCGAGCCCAAGGGCAAGGTCGGCGCCATCCTGCTGCAGCAACTGCTCGCGCAAGGGAAACTGCTGTGGGCGAACTCGTGGTCCGACATGACCAATGGCCTGCTGTATCCGCTGCAGGCGGGGCCTGTGCGCAAGGCCAATCTCACGTGGCGCGACGAAGGCCGCGCGGCCAAGCTCGGCTGGTCGGTGGAGCCGGCCAAGGGCGCGACGCACCCCGGCGCCGATCTCGTCGACTACATGCTGCCGACGGATCCGCCGTGGTACATCGACAACCTGTCGTGCGGCCCGCTGGACCTGAACCGCGGCGGCATCGACATCTCGCTGGCCGACCTGCAGGCACTCGTGTCGCAGGCGCCGCCGCTGGCCGGCAACGACAAGAAACGCGTGTCGCAATTGCTGCTGGCGCATGGCCTGCAACAGCTGATGCCGCTGCCGCAGCCGCTCACGCAGCGCATCCGCACCGACGTGAAACCGCAGCCGCACCTGCTGCTGGACGCCATCCCGCAGGCCGAGGGTAACGGCCAGCGCTGGCAGGACTTCGCCGTGCTGTCGTTCGACTACGACGGCCAGCGCATCTCGTTCGACCCGGCCCAGCGCGTCGTGCGCCAGATCGGCGACGTCACCGAAGTCATCGAGCGCGACGACGCGCTGGAAGCGGTCGCGCTGGACGCCCTGAACAAGCTGGGCTTCCGCAAGCCGGCCACGACGCCGCTGTCGGCCCTGTCCGGCGCGCTGCTGCTGGACGGCCAGGCGCACTGGCTGCGCTTCGCCGAAAACGACCTCGACGCGCTGTCCGACCTCGGCTGGCACGTGCAGAAGTCGCCGAAATACCGCTACGACGTCGTGCCGGTCGAAGAGTGGTATGCCGACATCGACGAGCCGCCCGAGGCCGGCAACGCGTGGTTCGAGCTGGAGCTGGGCATCGTCGTCAACCGCAAGCGCATGCCGCTGCTGCCCGTGCTGGTGCAACTCATTCGCACGGCGCCGCTGGACTTCAATCCGGACGTGCTGGCCGCGCACGCGGAAGCCGACCAGATGCTGGCGACCTTGCCGGACGGCGTGCGCGTGGCGCTGCCGTGGGGCCGCGTGAAGCCCATCCTGTCGACGCTGGGCGAGCTGTATTTCAACGACAAGATCAAGAACAAGGTCCGCCTGTCGACGCTGGATGCGGCGCGCCTGGAAGAACTCGCGAAAGGCACCGAACTGACGTGGACCGGCGGCGAGCGCCTGCGCGAAACGGGCCGCAAGCTGAGCCAGTTCGGCAAGGTGAAAAAGGTCGATGCGCCGAAGGGCCTGCAGGCGACCTTGCGCGATTACCAGCTCGACGGTCTCGCATGGATGCAATTCCTGCGCGAATACGACCTGGGCGGCATCCTCGCCGACGACATGGGTCTCGGTAAAACCGTGCAGACGATCGCCCACATCCTGACGGAAAAGGAAGCGGGCCGCCTGACGAACCCGGCGCTGGTCATCGCGCCGACGAGCCTCATGATGAACTGGATGGAAGAAGCCGCGCGCTTCGCTCCGGACCTGAAGGTGCTGCTGTTGCAGGGCAAGGAGCGCATGGATCTGTTCGACCAGATCGATGGCGCCGACATCGTGCTGACGACGTACGCGCTGCTGCCGCGCGACGAAGAAAAGCTGCGCGAGCACGAGTACCACCTCGTGATCCTGGACGAATCGCACTACATCAAGAACACGCGCTCGAAGGCGGCGCAGACGGCCGGCTCGCTGAACGCGCGCCACCGCCTGTGCCTGTCCGGCACGCCGCTGGAAAACCACCTGGGCGAGCTGTGGTCGCAATTCCACTTCCTGCTGCCGGGCCTGCTCGGCGACGAGAAGACCTTCAATACGCAGTTCCGTCACCCGATCGAGCGCCAGGACGACCCGGTGCGCCGCATGCTGCTGAACCGCCGCATCAAGCCGTTCCTGCTGCGCCGCACGAAGGACCACGTGGCGAAAGAGCTGCCGGAAAAGACGGAGATGATCCGCCGCATCGAGATCACGGGCCCGCAGCGCGACCTGTACGAGACCGTGCGCCTGGCGATGGACAAGAAGGTGCGCGACGAGATCGACCGCAAGGGCGTGGCGCGCAGCCAGATCGTCATCCTGGAAGCGCTGCTGAAACTGCGCCAGGTCTGCTGCGACCCGCGTCTGGTGAAGGCGATGCCGGGCAAGAAGAACACGGCGGCCGTGTCGGCCAAGCTCATCGACCTGATGCAGATGGTCGACGACCTGCTGGGAGAGGGCCGCAAGATCCTCGTGTTCTCGCAGTTCACGAGCATGCTGGGCCTGATCGAAGAAGAACTCGATGCGCGCAAGATCCCGTACGCGATTCTCACCGGCGAGACGCGCGACCGTTCCGCGCAGGTGGCGGCATTCCAGCAGGGCGCCGTGCCGATCTTCCTGATCAGCCTCAAGGCCGGCGGCGTGGGCCTGAACCTGACCGCGGCCGACACGGTCATCCACTACGACCCGTGGTGGAACCCGGCGGCCGAGAACCAGGCGACGGACCGTGCATGGCGCATCGGGCAGGACAAACCGGTGTTCGTCTATAAACTGATCGCGAAGGGCACGCTGGAAGAAAAGATCCAGCTGCTGCAGCAAAAGAAATCCGAGCTGGCGGCGTCGATCCTGGCCGAAGGCGAATCGCAGAAGATGGCGCTCACGCAGGAAGACCTGCAGGCGATCTTCGCGCCGCTGGACGAGTAAACGCGGCAGCGTCGTGGCCAAGAGGGCAAGCCTGTGCGGCTTGCCCTTTTTATTTGCGCATGCATATATCGCTTATCTTCGTATTCTGCGTGTTTGACGCAACGGCGGCCCCAGGTTATCTATGCAAAGCGTTATATCGGGCACTATACTTATTGTCTGGAATCATTCTCATTAAGGCCATCATGACGCGCAGCGCATCCGTCTCGGCGGACATCTCCACGGCGGACGCCTTTCGCACGATTGCCGAACTGGGCGGTGACCTGGCCTTCATCCTCGATTGCACCACCGGTGTGCCGGCGTATGTCAGCCCCGGCGTCGACGACATGCTCGGCTATTCGCTCGCCGACATCCGCGCGCAGATGGAGCAGGGGGGGGACGGCCCGCTGGCCGCCTTGTGCGCCGGCCTGCCGGAGCGGCTGCGCCGGTTTGCCGCCGGCGACGGGTCGCGCCTGCGCGTGATGCGCGAGTTCGACCTGCGCCGGCCGGACGGCAGCGAGGTGGCCGTCGAGGTGATTTCGACCCTGGCGCTGGACGACGCCGGCCAGCCGCGGGCGCTGCTGGGCCTCGTGCGCGACGTGTCCGCGCGGCGCGAGCGGGAGCGCGAGAGAAAGCGGTTTGCCAGCATGCTGAACCATGAATTCCGCACGCCGCTGTCGACGATAGACGGCGCGATCCAGCGCCTCGAAGCGCTGGGCACGAAGGCGGATGAGGCAACGCGCGAGCGCTACCGCAAGATCGCCACCGCGACGGACCGCCTGATCGCGATGCTGGACGACTATCTGTCCCCCGAGCGCATGGCCGCGCTCGGCAGCCAGCGCCGCGAGAACAAGGTGGGGCCGAAGCTGCTGCTGGAAGAACTGGTGGCGCAGGCGCGCGCGGCCGGACGTCCCGTGACCTTGCAAGCCAGCGACCTGCCGGCCGCGCTGCGAGGCGAACCGTCCGGCCTGCGCCTGGCGCTCAAGGTGTTGTTGGACAATGCCCTGCGCTATACACCGGCCGGCACCGCGCTGCACGTGGCGGGACGGCGGGTCGACGGCGGCGTCGAACTGGCGCTGCGCGACGAGGGATATGGCGTGCCGGCGGACGACGTCGCACGCATCTTCGACAAGGGTTACCGCGGCGCGAATGTCGAGGGCGTCGCGGGCAGCGGGCTCGGACTGTACATGGCGCGCTCCGTGGTGGAAGTGCACGGTGGCAGTTTGACATATGCATGTCCTCCAGAGGGCGGCGCCGAGTTCAGGCTATGGCTGCCGGCACAGGCGAGCGGGGCAAAAAGTCTTGCTTCCGGAATGACCAGCAGTGATAATCGGCATGGCGACCGGGGTTAGCCGCCCGACAACGAAGCCGGGAATACGAAACAAGGAATTGGCAAAACCCATGACGCAAATATTGATTGTTGAAGACAATGGCGAATACGCAGGCGATATGGCCGATTTCCTCAAGGAACTCGGCCACGACGTCACGATCGCGACCACCGCCAGCGATATGTGGGCCGCGCTGACGCGCACGCCGGCGGCCGTGGTCGTGCTCGACCTGGGCCTGCCCGACGAGGACGGCTTCAACGTGATTCCACGAATGCGCCAGCTGTATCCCGAGATCGGGCTGTTGGTGCTGACGGGCCGCGTGGCCTTCGACAACCGCATCCTCGGCCTGCGCCTCGGCGCCGACCACTATCTCACCAAGCCGATCAAATTCCCGGAACTGGCCGCCCACATCGAGGCGCTGGACCGCCGCGTGCGGCCGTCGTCCGAGCCGGCGCCCGCGCCGAGCAAGTGGACCCTGCGCGTCTCGGCCCGCCAGCTCGAGCTGATGGGCAAGGTGATCGACCTGACGGAAAAAGAGTGCAACTTCCTGCACCTGCTGACCATCAACACCCGGCCCGTTCCGCGCCAGGTGATCGTGGCCGGCATGGGTGGCGACGATCCGGATGCCAGCCGCCGCGTCGACATGCTCGTCTACCGCCTGCGCAAGAAGGCCCGCACCGGCCTCGGCCAGGACCTGCCGCTGCGCAGCGCCTATGGCGAGGGCTACAGCCTGTCCGCCGGGTTCACGCTGGCCTGATTAATTGGGGACAGAGCGGGGTGATTGCGTTAGAATGACGCCATGGCCCGCCAACCCCGACTGATCCTGCCGAACCAGCCGCATCTGATCATCCAGCGCGGCAACGACAACCAACTGATCTTCCGCGACGACGAAGACCACCGCCGCTTCCTGGAATGGCTGCGCGAGAGCGCGAAGTTCTACCGCGTGGCCATCCACGCGTACGTCCTGATGCCGAACCACCTGCATGTGCTGGCGACGCCGTCCGACGAGGACGGCCTGGCGGCGATGATGCAGAAGGTGGGACGGTTATATGTTCCCTGGTTCAACAACAAGTATGGCCGCTCGGGCACCCTGTTCCAGGGCCGCTTCCGCACGTCCCTGATCGACCCGGACGCGTATTTCCTCGCCTGCATCCGCTACATCGAATTGAACCCGCTGCGCAGCCAGCTGGCGTTCGATCCGCTCGACTATCCGTGGTCGAGCTACGCGCATCACGCCGGCGTGCGGCCGGATCCGCTCATTACCGACCACGCCAAGTACTGGGAACTCGGCAACACGCCGTTCCAGCGCGAAGCGGCGTTCATCGAGCTGGCGCAGCAGGGCATGTCGGGGCAGGAGCTGGACACGATCAATGCGGCGGTGCTGAAGGGGGCGCCGCTGGGGACCCATGCGTTCAAGGTCGAGCTGGAGCACAAGACCAAGCGCCAGATCCTGCCGGCGAAGCGGGGGAGGCCGTTCAAGGTCAAGGCTGCGGAATAGATTTGTGCGCAGCGTCATTGCAACAAATACAGAGGGGGGAGGCCGTTGCCTCCCTTTTTTTATGCCCGTCATTCCCGCGCAAGCGGGAATCCATACTGAATATCTAAGGCCAGCTCAGCATGGGTTCCCGCTTCCGCGGGAACGACGGTTTTTCGTATAACTATATGATTTTATTAATGGAATAAGCGAACTGAACAATTTTGCTTACTATGTCCCCATTTAATTCGCGACTAAAAAACTCGGCATTTAATTCGACTCCGACCCTAATTATTGCTATTGATGTTTACCGAAGTCTGCTCTATCCTCGGCCTTCAATATCTTCAAAATGCTGCGGAGCCCCCATGATTGCCCAAGGTTTGTACGATCCCGCCAATGAACACGACGCCTGTGGCGTCGGTTTCGTCGCCCATATCAAGGGCAACAAGAGCCACTCCATTATTGAACAGGGTCTGCTGATCCTGAAAAACCTGGACCACCGGGGCGCCGTCGGTGCCGATGCCCTGATGGGCGACGGTGCGGGTATCCTGATCCAGATCCCCGACCAGTTCTACCGCGACGAGATGGCCAAGCAGGGCATCGAACTGCCGCCGCCGGGCGAATATGGCGTCGGCATGATCTTCCTGCCGAAGGAACACGCTTCGCGCATCGCCTGCGAACAGGAAATCGAGCGCGCCGTGCGCGCCGAAGGCCAGGTCGTGCTGGGCTGGCGCAACGTGCCGGTGGACGACACGATGCCGATGTCGCCGACCGTCCGCACCAAAGAGCCGGTGATCCGCCAGATCTTCATCGGCCGCGGCCCGGACGTGATGGTCACGGACGCGCTCGAGCGCAAGCTGTACGTCATCCGCAAATCGTCGGGCCACGCGATCCAGGCCCTGAAACTCATCCACGGCAAGGAATTCTTCGTGCCGTCGATGTCCGCCCGTACCGTCGTCTACAAGGGCCTGCTGCTGGCGGACCAGGTCGGCGTGTACTACAAGGACCTGCAGGACCCGCGCTGCGTCTCCGCGCTGGCCATGGTGCACCAGCGCTTCTCGACGAACACGTTCCCGGAGTGGCCGCTGGCCCACCCGTACCGCCTGCTGGCGCACAACGGCGAGATCAACACCGTCAAGGGCAACTTCAACTGGACCCGCGCCCGCGAAGGCGTCATGAAGTCGGCCGTGCTGGGCGACGACCTGCAGAAACTGTTCCCGCTGATCTATGAAGGCCAGTCGGACACCGCCTGCTTCGACAACGCGCTCGAACTGCTGGTCATGGCCGGCTACCCGATCGCCCAGGCGATGATGATGATGATCCCGGAAGCCTGGGAAAACCACGCGACGATGGACGAGAACCGCCGCGCGTTCTACGAATACCACGCCGCGATGATGGAACCGTGGGACGGCCCGGCCGCCATGGCCTTCACCGACGGCCGCCACATCGGCGGTACGCTGGACCGCAACGGCCTGCGTCCGGCGCGCTACATCGTCACGGACGACGACCTGGTCGTCATGGCCTCGGAATCGGGCACGCTGCCGATCCCGGAATCGCGCATCGTCAAGAAATGGCGTCTGCAGCCGGGCAAGATGTTCCTCATCGACCTGGAAGCTGGCCGCATCATCGACGACAAGGAACTGAAAGACACCTACTCGAACGCCAAGCCCTATAAAGCATGGATCAAGTCGGTGCGCATCAAGCTCAACGAAATCAAGCTGTCGGAAAGCCAGCTGTCGCAGAACCGTGCCAAGGATGCGCAGGGCGAGAAAGCCGCTATTTCTCTGCTGGACCGCCAGCAGGCATTCGGCTACACCCAGGAAGACTTGAAGTTCCTGATGGCCCCGATGGCCGTGCTGGGCGAAGAAGCCACCGGCTCGATGGGTAACGACTCGCCGCTGGCCGTCATGTCGAACAAGCTGAAGCCGCTGTACTCGTACTTCAAGCAGCTGTTCGCCCAGGTCACGAACCCGCCGATCGACCCGATCCGCGAAGCGATGGTGATGTCGCTCGTGTCGTTCATCGGTCCGAAGCCGAACCTGCTGGACACGAACAACGTCAACCCGCCGATGCGCCTCGAAGTGTCGCAGCCGGTGATCGGCTTCGACGACATGGCCCGCCTGCGCAGCATCAGCCTGCACACCGGCGGCAAGTTCAAGTCGTATGAACTGAACATCTGCTACCCGGTCTCGTGGGGCAAGGAAGGCATCGAAGCGTCGCTGGCCTCGCTGTGCGCGGAAGCCGTCGATGCCGTCAAGTCGGGCCACAACATCCTGATCGTCTCGGACCGCAACGTCAACGCCGACCAGGTCGCGATCCCCGCGCTGCTGGCGACGTCCGCGATCCACCAGCACCTCGTCCAGCGCGGCCTGCGCGCATCGACGGGCCTCGTCGTGGAAACCGGTTCGTGCCGCGAGACGCACCACTTCGCCCTGCTGGCCGGCTACGGCGCGGAAGCCGTGCACCCGTACCTGGCGCTGGAAACGCTGGTCGACCTGGCGCACACGCTGCCGCACGAGATGGCTGCAGATAAAGCCATCTACAACTACACCAAGGCAGTCGGCAAGGGCCTCATGAAGGTCATGTCGAAGATGGGCATCTCGACCTACATGTCGTACTGCGGCGCCCAGATTTTCGAAGCCATCGGCCTGAACAAGTCGCTGGTCGACAAGTACTTCCGCGGCACGTCGTCGACGGTGGAAGGCATCGGCCTGTTCGAAGTGGCCGAGGAAGCCCTGCGCCTGCACGGCCTGGCCTTCGGCAAGGATCCGCTGCTGGCCAATGCGCTGGACGTCGGCGGCGAATACGCCTACCGCGTGCGCGGCGAAGACCACCTGTGGACGCCGGACGCGATCGCCAAGCTGCAGCACTCGACCCGTGCCAACAACTTCAGCACCTATAAAGAGTACGCGCAGCTCATCAACGACCAGACCCGCCGTCACCTGACCCTGCGCGGCCTGTTCGAATTCAAGATCGATCCGACCAAGGCGATCCCGCTGGACGAAGTCGAGCCGGCAAAAGAGATCGTCAAGCGTTTCGCCACCGGCGCGATGTCGCTGGGCTCGATCTCGACCGAAGCCCACGCCACGCTGGCCATCGCCATGAACCGTATCGGCGGCAAGTCGAACACGGGCGAAGGCGGTGAGGATCCGGCGCGCTACATGGGCGAGTTCAAGGGCATCAAGATCGCCAAGGGCGAGACCCTGGCCTCGATCCTGGGCAAGGACCGCGTCGTCGCCGACATCCCGCTGGTCGAAGGCGATTCGCTGCGTTCGAAGATCAAGCAGGTGGCATCGGGCCGCTTCGGTGTGACCGCCGAATACCTGGCGTCCGCCGACCAGATCCAGATCAAGATGGCGCAGGGCGCCAAGCCGGGCGAAGGCGGCCAGCTGCCGGGCCACAAAGTGTCCGAGTACATCGCGTCGCTGCGCTTCTCGGTGCCGGGCGTGGGCCTGATCTCGCCGCCGCCGCACCACGACATCTACTCGATCGAAGACCTGGCGCAGCTGATCCACGACCTGAAAAACGTGAACCCGCACGCGTCGATCTCCGTGAAGCTGGTGTCGGAAGTCGGTATCGGTACGGTCGCTGCCGGTGTGTCGAAGGCGAAGGCCGACCACGTCGTCGTCGCCGGCCATGACGGCGGCACCGGCGCATCGCCGCTGTCGTCGGTCAAGCACGCCGGCACGCCGTGGGAACTGGGCCTCGCCGAGACCCAGCAGACCCTCGTGCTGAACGGCCTGCGCAGCCGTATCCGCGTCCAGGCCGACGGCCAGATGCGTACCGGCCGCGACGTCGTCATCGCCGCCCTGCTGGGCGCGGACGAAGTGGGCTTCGCGACGGCACCGCTGGTCGTCGAAGGCTGCATCATGATGCGTAAGTGCCACCTGAACACCTGCCCGGTGGGCGTGGCCACCCAGGATCCGGAACTGCGCGCCAAGTTCTCGGGCAAGCCGGAACACGTCGTGAACTACTTCTTCTTCGTCGCCGAAGAAGCGCGCCAGATCATGGCCCAGCTGGGCATCCGCACGTTCGACGAGCTGATCGGCCGTTCCGACCTGCTGGACAAGTCGAAGGCCGTCGGCCACTGGAAGGCACAGGGCCTGGACTTCTCGAACATCTTCTACCAGCCGAAGGTCGACGACAAACGCCAGCTGCTGCACTCGGACGGCCAGGACCACGGCCTGGACAAGGCCCTGGACCACAAGTTGATCGCACAGGCCAAGGCCGCGCTGGAGAAGGGCGAGCGCGTCTCGTTCATCTCGCCGGTGAAGAACGTCAACCGCACGGTTGGCGCGATGCTGTCGGGCGAAGTCGCCAAGCGCTACGGCCATGCCGGCCTGCCGGACGACACGATCCACATCCAGCTGCAGGGCACCGCGGGCCAGTCGGCCGGCGCGTTCCTGGCACACGGCATCACGCTGGACCTGGTCGGCGAAGGTAACGACTACGTCGGTAAAGGCCTGTCGGGCGGCCGCATCATCGTGCGTCCGAACACGGAGTTCCGCGGCTGGGCCGTCGACAACATCATCGTCGGCAACACGGTGCTGTACGGCGCGATCGCCGGTGAAGCGTTCCTGAACGGCGTGGCCGGCGAGCGTTTCGCGGTGCGTAACTCGGGTGCGACCGCGATCGTCGAAGGCGTGGGCGACCACGGCTGCGAATACATGACCGGCGGTACCGTCGTCGTGCTGGGCGACACCGGCCGCAACTTCGCGGCGGGCATGTCGGGCGGTGTGGCGTATGTCTACGATCCGAAGGGCGACTTCGAGCAGAAGTGCAACACCGCGATGGTGGCACTGGAGAGCGTGCAGTCGACCAAGGAACAGAGCGACAAGGCCAGCTGGCACGCACAGACCCGCAACGGCGAGCGCGAGTCGGACGAAGCGATCCTGAAGCGCCTGATCGAGCGTCACTTCAAGCACACGGGTTCGACCCGTGCGCGCAACCTGCTGGACGACTGGGCCAACAGCCGCAGCAAGTTCGTCAAGGTCTTCCCGACCGAGTACAAGCGCGCACTGGAAGAGATGCACAACAGCAGCATGGAAGAAGCCAACGACAAGATCGAACTGGCTGCCTGATGCTGCAAGGGCCGCGTGCCTGTTGAACTTGGGCCCCCGCCTGCGCGGGGGCGACGGATCAAACGTTAGCGGTTGAACGTCGTCCCCGCGAAGGCGGGGACCCAAGCAAAAGCAACCGAAGTCGCGCCGCCCGCATCTCCTCGAACCGAACAGAACACGACATACCAAGGAATACAAATGGGTAAGATCACCGGCTTCATGGAATTTCAGCGCCAGGAAGAAGACCACCTGGAACCCGCTGCCCGCCTCAAGAACTACAAGGAATTTTCGATCACCCTGACCGACGCGCAAGCGAAGGTGCAAGGTGCGCGCTGCATGGATTGCGGCATCCCGTTCTGCAACACCGGCTGCCCCGTCAACAACCAGATCCCCGACTGGAACGACCTGGTTTACCACGGCAACTACCGCTACGCCGTCGACAACTTGCATTCGACGAACAACTTCCCGGAATTCACGGGCCGCATCTGCCCGGCGCCGTGCGAAGCCGCCTGCACGCTGGGCATCAACAATGAGCCGGTCGGCATCAAGTCGATCGAGCGCAAGATCGCCGACGCCGGCTGGGAACACGGCTGGATCGTCCCGCAACCGGCCGCCGTCAAGACCGGCAAGAAGGTCGCGATCATCGGTTCCGGCCCCGCAGGCCTGGCCGCGGCCCAGCAGCTGGGCCGCGCCGGTCACGACGTGACGGTGTTCGAGAAGAACGACCGCGTCGGCGGCCTGCTGCGCTACGGCATCCCCGACTTCAAGATGGAGAAAGACCTGATCGACCGCCGCGTCGAACAGATGAAGGCCGAAGGCGTCACCTTCCGTACGTCGACCCTGATCGGCAAGGATTTCCCGGCCACCGTCAGCAACATGGCGCGCGACACCATCTTCCCGGAAGACCTCGTCAAGGATTACGACGCCGTGATCATGGCCGGCGGCGCCGAGGCACCGCGCGACCTGCCGGTCCCGGGCCGCGACCTGAAGGGCGTGCACTTCGCGATGGACTTCCTGCCGCAGCAGAACCGCGTCAACGCCGGCGACAAAGTGAAAGACCAGATCAAGGCCACGGGCAAGCACGTGATCGTGATCGGCGGCGGCGATACCGGCTCCGACTGCGTGGGCACGTCGAACCGCCACGGCGCCGCATCGGTGACCCAGTTCGAACTGATGCCGATGCCGCCGGAACAGGAAAACAAGCCGCTCGTGTGGCCGTACTGGCCGACCAAGCTGCGCACCTCGTCGTCGCACGAAGAAGGCTGCGAGCGCGACTTCGCCGTCGCCACCAAGCGCTTCGAAGGCAAGGGCGGTAAAGTGGAAAAAATCATCGCCTGCCGCGTCGAGTGGAAAGACGGCAAGATGACGGAAGTGGCCAACTCGGAATTCGAACTGAAGGCCGACCTCGTGCTGCTGGCCATGGGCTTCGTCTCGCCGGTGCAGCAGGTGCTGGACGCGTTCGGCGTGCAAAAGGATGCCCGCGGCAACGCGCGCGCCACGACCGATGGCGATGTCTGCTACCAGACGTCGGTGCCGAAAGTCTTCACCGCCGGCGACATGCGCCGCGGCCAGTCCCTGGTCGTGTGGGCGATCCGCGAAGGCCGCCAGTGCGCGCGCGCCGTCGATGAATTCCTGATGGGTTCGTCGGTACTGCCGCGCTGATCTGCCAGCGCCTGTCTGGATGAACGGCCCGGGTGTGCAGCCCGGGCCGTTTTTTTTGCGCGAACTGCTAGCATGCAGATTCTGACAATCACGGAGAACAATATGGAGATCGGCTACGTCGGCCTGGGCGGCATGGGACATGCCATGGCAAGCAACCTCATTAGTAAAGGCCATACGCTCCGCGTGTGGAACCGCTCGCCCGGCAAGGCGGCCGACCTCGTCGCCAAGGGCGCCACGCTGGTCGAGCATCCGGGCCAGGCCGTGGCCGGCGACGGCGTCGTGTTCACGATGGTGGCCGATGACGCGGCGCTGGAGCAGGTCGTCGGCGGGCCGGACGGCATCGCGGCAAAACTGGGTCCGGGCGGTATCCACGTGTCGATGAGCACGGTGTCGCCGGAGACAACGCAGCGCATCGCCGCCCTGCACGCCGAACGCGGTGCCGCCTTCGTCGCCGCCCCCGTATTCGGCCGCCCGACCGCCGCGGCCGCCGCCATGCTGTTCATTCTGGTCGCGGGCGAAGCCGGCGCGCGCGACAAGATCATGCCGCTGCTGGAAACGATGGGCCAGCGCGTGTTCCCGCTGGGCGACGACCCCGTCGCCGCCAGCATCGTCAAGCTGAGCGGTAACTTCATGATCATGGGCGTCATCGAGGCGATGGCGGAAGCGGCGACCCTGTGCGAGAAATACGGCGTCGAGCGCTCGGCCATGATGGACGTGATGACCCAATCGATCTTCGCCACGCCGCTGTACGTCAATTACGGCAAGCTGATCGCGCAGCACGACTACGCCAGCCCCGGCTTCAAGCTGTCGCTGGGTTTCAAGGATGCGAATCTCGTGATGGCGGCCGCGCGCAAGGCCCACGTGCCGATGCCGCTGGCCAGCATGATGCACGACCGCTTCCTGTCCGCGCTGGCGAAGGACCGCGGCGAGCTCGACTGGACTGCGGCGGCGCTGAACGTGTCGGAAGACGCCGGTCTGCGAAGCTGATCACTCGTGCGGCGCGGCGGCATCCGGCTCGATGACGAGCAGGCCGCCGTCCAGCCGCGCCGTCGTGCCGAGATCGCGGCACAGCGCCTGCATGCGCGTATAAATCCAGGTGCGTTGCGTGTGGTCGGCAGGCAGCACGCGGCCGTGGCGGATGAACACCGGATGCAGCACGATGCGGCGCAGGGTGTCCTCGCCCAGGTGCACCTCGAACAGCAGTTGATGGTCGTTGCGCAGGTCCGCGTCGACGGCGTAGTCGTCGACGAGGTCGCCGGCCGCGTACAGGATCGGCCAGCCGCGGTACAGCTCGATGCCGTGAAAGATGTGGGCGCTGTGCCCGTAGACGATCTTCCAGCCGACGTCGATCGCGGCGTGAGCGAGGCGGCGCAGGTGCGGCGCGGGCGCCGTCACCCTGTTCGGCCCCCAGTGCAGCGACAGGACCGGCCAGCGCACGCCCGCCGCGCGCAGGGGCGCGAGCGCGCGGGCGAACGCGTCGGTGGCGGCCGCTTCGTCGTGCAGGCCGAGCCAGGCGATGCCGGGGTGAGTGTCCGTCGCGGCGAAATCGGCCTGGTGGTCGCAGAATGCCGCCATCCCGACCAGCACCTCGCCGCACGCCACGACGGCCGGAGACAGTGCCCATGCGAGGTCGGGGCCGGCGCCGGTGTGGGCGATGCCGTGTGCGTCCAGCGTGCGCAGCGTGTCGGCCAGGCCTTGTACGTCGTAGTCGAGACTGTGGTTGTTCGCGAGGCTCACCATGCGGATGCCGGCATCGGCCAGCGCCTGGCCGGCCGCCGGCGGCGCGGCGAAATAAAAGGCCTTGGGGACGCCGTGCCAGCGCTCCGGGCTGTCAGTGAGTGCGCACTCAAGGTTCACGATGGCCGCGTCGGCCGCACGCAGCAACGGAGAGACGGCTTCCAGTGGTGCGTGGATGCCGTCGCGCAGCATGACGTCGCGGACGTGGCGGCCCAGCATGACGTCGCCGCCGAACACGAGGCGCAGGTCAGGGCTCATGGGTGAACCAAGTCGTGAACCATTCGGACGCCAGCCGCGCCACCTCTTCCAATGTGCCAGGTTCCTCGAACAAATGCGTTGCACCGGGCACGATCGCCAACCGTTTTACGCAACCCAGCTCGGCATAGGCTTGCAGGTTCAGGGTGATGACGGGTTCGTCGGCGCCACCCACGATGAGGAGTGTCGGCGCCTCGACGGCGCGCAAGGCGTCGTCGCCGGCAAGGTCCGGGCGCCCGCCGCGCGCCACGACGGCCGCGACGGGCACCGCCGGATCGGCCGCCAACTGCAACGCGGCGGCCGCGCCCGTGCTGGCGCCGAACAGGCCGAGCGGCAACGGGGCCGTTGCGTCCTGCGCGCCCAGCCACGTTGTAGCCGCGCGCAGGCGGCCCGTCAGCAGGGAAATGTCGAATCGGTTATGGTATTGACGGTCTTCGTGCGGCGTGAGCAGGTCCAGCAACAGCGTACCGATGCCGGCGTCGCGCAGCACGTGCGCGACGTGGTTGTTGCGCGGGCTCAAACGGCTGCTTCCGCTGCCGTGCGCGAACAGCACGACGCCGGAGGGAGTGTCGGGCAGCTCGAGCATGCCTTCCATCGTCGCCGCGCCGCTGTCGATGTGGACCAGGGCTTTTGTCATGATCGTTAGACCGTCTGGCAGGGGCAAAGATTCGGCATCCGATTGTTAAATTGGGAAGTGACCGAAAGTCCGGTATTCGCCCGTTCCCGACGTCCGGGACAGGACGCCGAATCGCGATGTCGCGGATCTTCAGCAGGCCCTCATAAAAGGGTTTCCTTCAGGCATTTGTAAAGATTGTTTACTGATGTGAAACAATGTGTTGTATGCATAAGTTATTAAAAACAAGCACTTAGGTTCAAAAATAGCTGACTCGTGATTTAGTAATGTTGTAATATCACGTCGATAACATGCCAGGAATTGGGCCGTGTCCTGCAGGCCTTGCCGTTTCTGCACTACAATACGAGATTCTCCAAATACCAATATCCACTGTGTCCAACCTCGTCGAAATTCGCGATCTGCATTTTTCGTATGGCGATCGCCCGATCCTGCAGAACCTGAGCATGGACTTCCCGCGCGGCAAGCTGATTGCCGTGATGGGCGGCTCCGGCTCGGGCAAGACGACGGTCCTGCGCCTGATCGGCGGCCAGATCAAGCCGCAGCGCGGCACCGTCGCCGTGAATGGCGAGGTGGTGAGCCAGCTCGACACCGAAGGCCTGTACAGGTTGCGGCGCAAGATGGGCATGCTGTTCCAGTTCGGCGCGCTGTTCACCGACCTGACCGTGTTCGAGAACGTGGCCTTTCCGCTGCGCGAGCACACGGAACTGCCGGAAGAACTCATTCGCGACCTGGTGCTGATGCGCCTGAATGCCGTCGGCCTGCGCAATGCCGCGGACCTGAAGCCGAACGAGATCTCGGGCGGCATGGCGCGTCGCGTGGCGCTCGCCCGCGCCGTCGCGCTCGACCCGGCGCTGATCATGTACGACGAACCGTTCGCCGGCCTCGATCCGATCTCGATGGGCGTGACCGCCAACCTGATCCGCAACCTGAACGATGCGCTCGGCTCGACGTCGATCCTCGTCTCGCACGACGTGAACGAAACCTTCTTGATCGCCGATTACGTGTATTTCCTGTCCGCGGGCCGGATCGTCGCCTCGGGCACGCCGGACGAGATGCGCCGCTCGACCGATCCGTACGTCAAACAATTCGTGAACGCCGAGCCGGACGGCCCCGTGCCGTTCCACTATCCCGGCAAATCGCTGGCCGAGGACCTGGGCCTGGGAGGCAAGCGATGACCAATCCTCTCGCACTCCTTGGCGGCTTCGTCCTCGACACCTTCGCCCGCGTCGGCTTCGTCACCCGCTCGTTCGGCGGCCTGCTCGGCAAGGCACCGGGCGCGCTGCGCCGTCCGACCCTGATCTCGGAACAGGTCCACTTCATCGGCAATTATTCGCTGCTGATCATCACCGTGTCCGGCCTGTTCGTCGGCATGGTGCTGGGCCTGCAGGGCTATTACACGCTGAGCCAGTTCGGCGCCGAGGAAAAGTTGGGCCAGCTGGTGGCGCTGTCGCTGCTGCGCGAGCTGGGCCCGGTCGTGACGGCGCTGCTGTTCGCGGGCCGTGCCGGTACGTCCCTCACGGCGGAAATCGGCCTCATGAAGGCCGGCGAGCAGCTGACCGCGATGGAAATGATGGCCGTCAACCCGATCCAGCGTGTGCTGGCGCCCCGGTTCTGGGCGGGCCTGATCGCCATGCCGGTGCTGGCGGCCGTGTTCTCCGCCATCGGCGTGGTCGGCGGCTATCTGGTCGGCGTG
The DNA here is from genome assembly GCF_047325105.1 of Massilia cellulosiltytica. Classification (NCBI taxonomy): domain Bacteria; kingdom Pseudomonadati; phylum Pseudomonadota; class Betaproteobacteria; order Burkholderiales; family Oxalobacteraceae; genus Massilia; species Massilia cellulosiltytica. Next base: position 7,078,220 of record NZ_CP168562.1, read on the forward strand.
CAGCTGATCGGCGTGGACGAAGGCGCGTTCTGGTCGCAGATGCAGGCGAACATCGACGTGCGCCGCGACATCATGAATGGTGTCATCAAGAGCTTTGTATTCGGCATGGCCGTGACGTTCACGGCCCTGTTCCAGGGCTATGAAGCGCAGCCGACGCCGGAAGGCGTGTCGCGCGCCACCACGCGCACCGTCGTGATCGCGTCGCTGATGGTGCTGGCGCTGGACTTCGTCATGACTGCCTTGATGTTCAACAAGTAATCTGAAGAGTTGGGAAAAACTTATGCATCGTAAATCCATTGACGTCTGGGTCGGCCTTTTTGTCCTGTTGGGTGCGTTATCGCTCCTTTTCCTGGCCCTCAAGGCCGGTAACATGAGCACGATCTCGTTCAGCAAGACCTATTCGATCACGGGCAAGTTCGACAACATCGGCGGCCTGAAGCCGCAGTCGGCCGTCAAGAGCGCGGGCGTGGTCGTGGGCCGCGTGGGCGACATTGCGTTCGACGACAAAAGTTTCCAGGCGATCGTCCGCCTCGATCTGAATCCTGCTTACAAGTTCCCGAAGGACAGCTCTCTGAAGATCCTGACTTCGGGCCTGCTCGGTGAGCAATACATCGGCATCGAGGCCGGTGGCGACATGAACAATCTCGTCGAAGGCGACCGCATCACCCGTACGCAATCGGCCGCAGTGCTCGAAGACTTGATTAATCAATTTATCTATAGCAAGGCAGCCGAAGGAAAGGACAGTAGCAAATGACGAACCGCAATGACTCCGCCTCGCCGCGTACCCGCACTGGCCTGGCGCTGACACTCGGTGCAGCCGTATTGCTGAGTGGCTGTGCGACGACCGCCAACCCGAAAGACCCGTTCGAGAAGTTCAACCGGGCCATGTTCAGCTTCAACGACACGGTCGACCGCGTCGCCCTGAAGCCGGCCGCAACTGCCTACAAGAACGTCACGCCGACCTTCGTGCAAACGGGCGTGAACAATTTCTTCGGTAACTTGACCGATTTGTGGAGCTCGCTGAACAATTTTGCCCAGCTGAAAGGGCAAGACGGCTTGAACGATTTCATGCGTTTTGCCGTGAACTCCACGCTGGGTCTCGCCGGCGTGCTGGACATTGCCACCCCGGCCGGCATGCGCAAGCATAACGAGGACTTCGGCCAGACCCTCGGCTATTGGGGCGTGCCGAGCGGTCCCTACTTGATGTTGCCGCTGCTGGGCCCATCTACGATCCGTGACACCGCGACCTTGCCCGCCGACTGGTGGGGCGATGCGTGGACCCACGTGAACGATGTGCCGTGGCGCACCAGTGGCATCGTCCTGCGCGCGGTCGACCAGCGTGCCAGCGTGCTGGACGCGTCGAACCTGCTGGAAGACGCCGCCCTCGACCGTTACGAATTCATCCGTGACGGCTACATGCAGCGTCGCAACAGCAAGGTGCTCGACACGGACAAGGCGCAGGAACGCGCCGACAAGGTCCACGAAAAACTGGAAAAGGTCCAGGAAAAGGTCGAATCGAAGCTGGGCGTGAAACTGGGCCCGAAACCGGTGCCCGAAGATGGCGCGGAAGAGCCCGCAGCGGCGCCCGTGTCATCCGAACCGGCCAGCAAATAGTTAACGACGGTACAGCCAGGCCGTCCGCGCAGCACGCGGGACCGCTTGGCCAGACCCAACCAAATTAAAGGAAGCGTATGAAGCCCATCGCAAAACTGATCGTGACCGCCGCCGCCGTGGCCATGTCCACCGCCGTTCTCGTCGCGCCGGCCCGTGCCGCCGTCGAGGCACCGGATGCCCTCGTGAAACGCGTCTCCACCGACGTCATCGATAGCGTCAAGGCCGACAAGGACATCCAGGCCGGCAACAGCAGGAAAATCATGGACCTGGTCAACAGCAAGATCCTGCCGTACGTCGATTCCGACAAGATGACGGCCCAGGCCGCCGGCCGCTTCTGGCGCCAGGCGACGCCGGAGCAGCAAAAGCAGCTGGCGGCCGAGTTCCGCACGCTGCTCGTGTACACCTATGCCGGTGCGCTGTCGCAGATCAAGAACGAAACGATCGAATTCAAGCCGTTCCGCGCCGACCCGGCCGACACGGAAGTCGAGGTGAAATCGCAGGTCAACCTGACCCGCGGCGAGCCGATCACCCTGAACTACCGCCTGGCCAAGGGCCCGCAGGGCTGGAAGATCTTCGACCTGAACGTGCTGGGCGCGTGGCTGGTGGAAACCTACAAGAGCACCTTCGCGTCGGAAATCGGCAAGAACGGCATCGACGGCCTGATCAAGAAGCTGCACGACCGCAACGAGCAGCTGGCCAACAAGCCGCTGGCCAAGTCCGCGCAGAAGTAAGCATGGCGGAAGCGAACCCCATGCTCTCGCTGGAAGCCCTGACGTTCGACAACGCGCAAGCGGCGTTGGCGCAGGGCTGCGCGGCCGTGTCCGCCGGCGAAACCGAGTTCGACCTCGGCGGCGTCAAGGCCGCCGACTCCTCGGCCCTGGCCCTGATGCTGGCCTGGCAGCGCCGCGCGCAGGGACAGGGGCGCAGTCTGAAATTCATCAATGTGCCGGCCAACGTCGATGCGTTGGCAAAGTTATACGGCGTCGACGGGTTGTTGGGCCGCGCGTAACCGCATTCTCGAAAACGCCACGGCCCGGAACGCCGTGGCGTTTTCTTCTATAATGGCTCGTTTCACCCGCACGGTTCCGGTCCTTCGGATCCCCAACGCATGACAGCAGCCATCCAGATCGACAGCGTCGAGAAAAGCTACAAGGGCTTCAAGGCCCTCAAGGGCGTTTCACTGAACATCGAACAAGGCGAATTCTTCGGCCTCCTCGGCCCGAACGGCGCCGGCAAGACGACCCTGATTTCGACCATCGCCGGCCTCATTCGTCCGGACGTCGGCAGCGTGCGCATCCATGGCCACGACGTCGTGAAGGATTTCCGCGAGGCGCGCATGAAGCTGGGCGTCGTGCCGCAGGAACTCGTGTTCGACCCGTTCTTCACCGTGCGCGAGACCTTGCGCCTGCAATCGGGCTATTTCGGCCTGAAGAACAACGATCCGTGGATCGACGAGGTCATGGAAAACCTCGACCTCACGCCCAAGGCGGACGTCAACATGCGCGCGCTGTCCGGCGGCATGAAGCGCCGCGTGCTCGTCGCCCAGGCCCTCGTCCATAAACCGCCCGTGATCGTGCTGGACGAACCGACGGCCGGCGTCGACGTCGAACTGCGCCAGACGCTGTGGAAGTTCATCGCGCGCCTGAACCGCGAGGGGCATACGGTCGTCCTGACGACGCACTACCTCGAAGAAGCGCAGGCCATGTGCCAGCGCGTGGCCATGCTCAAGACGGGCAACGTCGTCGCGCTGGACACCATGGCGCAGCTGCTGCGCCGCGTGTCCGGCTCGTCGCTCGTCGTGCACCTGAAGCACGGCGCCTTGCCGGAAGGCCTGCGCCACCTCGTCGCGCACGACGAACACAATGGCGGCAACACCTACACCCTGCGCGTCAACGAGTACAGCGAGGTGGAAGGCATCCTCGCGCGCCTGCGCGAAGCGGGTGCCGAGATCGACGAGATGCAGTTGCAGCAGGCCGACCTGGAAGACATTTTTATCCAGATCATGGAAGGGAGCCCGGTACGATGAACGCGTTTTCCGTGGGTTTCCGCACCCTGTTTTATAAAGAAATCCTGCGCTTCTGGAAGGTTGCCACGCAAACCATCGCCGCGCCCGTCGTCAGCGCGATGCTGTATCTGCTGATCTTCGGCCACGTGCTCGACGGCCGCGTCGAGATGCTCGATGGCGTCAGCTACACGTCGTTCCTCGTGCCCGGCCTCGTGATGATGAGCGTGCTGCAGAACGCGTTCGCCAACTCCTCGTCGTCGCTGATCCAGTCGAAAATCACGGGCAACCTCGTGTTCATCCTGCTGCCGCCGCTGTCGCACGTGGAGATCCTGTCCGCATACGTGACGGCGTCCGTCGTGCGCGGGCTGGCCGTCGGCCTGGGCGTGTTCGTCATCACGGCGTGGTTCGCGCACCTGTCGTTCGTGGCGCCGCTGTGGATCATCGTGTTCGCGCTGCTGGGCGCCGGCATCCTGGGCACGCTGGGCGTCATCGCCGGCATCTGGGCGGAAAAATTCGACCAGCTGGCCGCTTTCCAGAACTTTTTGATCACGCCTGCAACATTTTTGGCCGGTGTGTTCTATTCCATTAAGAAACTTCCGCCGTTCTGGCTCGCAGTCTCGCATTTCAACCCGTTCTTTTATATGATTGACGGGTTCCGCTATGGTTTCTTTGGCCAGTCCGACGTGTCGCCGTGGACCAGCCTGGCAATCGTCGCCGTCTTCTTCGTGGCCCTGGCCGCTATCGCAATCAATCTGCTTCGCCGCGGCTACAAGCTGCGTCACTGAAAAAACATGGTTACTACACCCGAACTCATCCACGGCTACATCCAAAAGGGCCTGGAATGCACCCACCTGGAAGTGGAGGGCGATGGCCAGCATTTCAGCGCCGTCATCGTCTCGCCTGCATTCGCCGGCAAGAGCCGCATCCAGCGCCACCAGATCGTCTATGCCGCCCTGGGCGACCGCATGCGTGAGGAAATCCACGCGCTGTCGATGAAGACGCTGACCCCGGACGAGTATCAAGGATAATCAATGGACAAGCTCCAGATCGTCGGCGGCAAGCGCCTGAACGGTGACATCCCCATCTCGGGCGCCAAGAACGCGGCGCTCCCGATCCTGTGCGCGGGCCTGCTGACGGCCGGCGACCTCGCCCTGTCGAACGTGCCGCGCCTGCACGACGTGCGCACGATGCTGCGCCTGCTCGAACAGACCGGCCTGAAGGTCACGCAGGACGACGAGAACGTCGTGCTGAACGGTTCCGCCATCAACACCCTCGTCGCACCGTACGAGCTGGTGAAGACGATGCGCGCAGCTATCCTCGTGCTGGGCCCGATGCTGGCGCGCTTCGGCGAAGCCAAGGTGTCGCTGCCGGGCGGTTGCGCGATCGGTTCGCGTCCCGTCGACCAGCACATCAAGGGCCTGCGCCAGATGGGCGCCGACATCACGATCGAGGGCGGCTACATCCACGCGAAGGCATCGCGCCTGAAGGGCGCCCGCATCCACACGGACATGATCACCGTGACGGGCACCGAGAACCTGCTGATGGCCGCCACGCTGGCCGACGGCGAGACGATCCTGGAAAACGCCGCGCGCGAACCGGAAGTGACGGACCTCGCGAACATGCTCGTGGCGATGGGCGCGAAGATCGACGGCATCGGCACCGACCGCCTCGTGATCCAGGGCGTCGACAGCCTGCACGGCACCGAACATGGCGTCATTTCCGACCGCATCGAAGCGGCCACGTTCCTGTGCGCCGTCGCGGCGACGGGCGGCGACATCCGCATCACCCGCACCCGTACCGACATCTTCGACGTGGCCATCGACAAACTGCGCGAGATGGGTGTCCAGCTGACCGTGGAAGGCGACAGCATCCGCGCGCGCATGGACGGCCGTCCGCAGCCGGTGTCGTTCCGTACCACGGAATACCCGGGCTTCCCGACCGACATGCAGGCCCAGTTCATGGCCGTGAACACGATCGCGAACGGCTCGAGCCGTGTCACCGAAACCATCTTCGAAAACCGCTTCATGCACGTGCAGGAAATGAACCGCCTGGGCGCGCAGATCTCCACCGAGGGCAACATGGCCTTCATCAAGGGCGTCGACCGCCTCGTCGGCGCGCCCGTGATGGCGACCGACCTGCGCGCATCGGCATCCCTCGTGATCGCCGGCCTGGCCGCCGAGGGCACGACCCTCGTCGACCGCATCTATCACCTCGATCGCGGGTATGACCGGATGGAGGCGAAGTTGTCGGCGGTGGGCGCGGATATCGTACGGATCAAATAAAGACAAAGCGTCATTCCCGCGCAGGCGGGAATCCATGCTGAGCTTCCGATGGAAGCCAACGAAGATTTACCGAATCAGCTGCCGGAGCTTCAGTATGGGTTCCCGCTTTCGCGGGAACGACGGCACAAACCAAAACTAGTCACATGAACGACACCACTCGGGACAGCTCGCAGCTGATCCTCGCCCTCTCGAAGGGCCGCATCTTCGAAGATACGCTGCCGCTGCTGTCCGCGGCCGGCATCGAGGTACTGGAAAATCCGGAAACCTCGCGCAAGCTGATCCTCGCCACCAACGATCCCGGCATCCGTGTGCTGATCGTGCGCGCCAGCGACGTGCCGACCTATGTCCAGCATGGCGCCGCCGACTTCGGCGTGGCCGGCAAGGACGTGCTGCTCGAGCATGGCGGCGAAGGGCTGTATCAACCGATCGACCTGCGCATTGCCTGCTGCCGCATGTCCGTGGCCGCCAACGCCGGCTTCGACTACGACAACGCCGTGCGCCAGGGCGCGCGCCTGCGCGTGGCCACCAAGTTCGTGCACACGGCGCGCGAGCACTTCGCCAAGAAGGGCGTGCACGTCGACCTGATCAAACTGTATGGCTCGATGGAGCTGGCGCCGCTGGTCGGCCTGTCCGACGCCATCGTCGACGTCGTGTCGACGGGCGGCACGCTGCGCGCCAACAACCTGGTCGAAGTGGAGAAGATCATGGAGATCTCGTCGCGCCTCGTCGTCAACCAGGCCGCGCTGAAACTCAAGCGCGAGCGCCTGCAACCGATCATCGACGCGTTCGAACGCGCGTCCAAGCAGCAGCAATGCTAACGACCATGTCCATCACGATCCGCAAACTCGATTCCACCGCCGCCGATTTCCAGCAGACCCTGAACACGCTGCTCGCGTTCGAAGCGGAGACCGACGACGCCATCGAAACCGCCGTGGCGAACATCCTCGCCGACGTGAAGGCGCGCGGCGATGCCGCCGTGCTGGAATACACGAACAAGTTCGACCGGCTCCCGAACGGCGGCGCCACCAGCATGGCCGCGCTCGACGTCACGCAGGAAGAGCTGCAGGAAGCGTTGAATGCGCTGCCGGAGTCGCAACGCGCCGCGTTGCGCACGGCGGCAGAGCGCATCCGCGTCTTCCACGAGCGCCAGAAGCAGGAACTGAACGGCTTTACGTACACGGAGCCGGACGGCACGGTGCTGGGCCAGCGCGTCACGCCGCTGGACCGCGTGGGCATCTACGTCCCGGGCGGCAAGGCCGCGTATCCGTCGTCCGTGCTGATGAACGCGATCCCTGCCAGGGTCGCGGGCGTGAAGGAAATCGTGATGGTCGTGCCGACGCCGGACGGCGTCAAGAACCGCATGGTGCTGGCCGCCGCGGCGATCGCCGGCGTCACGCGCGTGATCACGATCGGCGGCGCACAGGCCGTCGGCGCGCTCGCGTACGGCACGGCGACCATCCCGCCGGTCGATAAAATCGTCGGCCCCGGCAATGCCTATGTCGCCGCCGCGAAGCGCCGCGTGTTCGGCACGGTGGGCATCGACATGATCGCGGGCCCGTCGGAAATCCTCGTGCTGTGCGACGGCACCACGGATCCGGACTGGGTCGCGATGGACCTGTTCTCGCAGGCCGAGCACGACGAGCTGGCGCAGGCGATCCTGCTGTGCCCCGACGCGGACTACATCGCCAAAGTGGAAGCGAGCATCCACAAGCTGCTGCCGACGATGCCGCGCAAGGACACCATCGCCACGTCGATGACGGACCGCGGCGCATTGATCCGCGTGCGCGACATGGATGAAGCGTGCGCCATCGCGAACGCCATCGCGGCCGAGCACCTGGAGATCTCCGCCGAGGAGCCGCAGCAGTGGGCCGATAAAATCCGTCACGCGGGCGCGATGTTCCTGGGTCGCTTCTCGTCCGAATCGCTGGGCGACTATTGCTGCGGCCCGAACCACGTGCTGCCGACGTCGCGCACGGCGCGCTTCTCGTCGCCGCTGGGCGTGTACGATTTCCAGAAGCGCTCGTCGATCCTGTTCGTGTCGCAGGCCGGCGCGCAAACGCTGGGCAAGGTCGCGGCCGAACTCGCATACGGCGAGGGCCTGCAGGCGCACGCGCGCAGCGCAGAATTACGGATCGAATCGGGATCATGACGGCCTGGCTCGATCAGGTCTTCTGCGAGGATGCGCTCGAAGGCATGGCGCGCATTCCCGATCGCAGCATCGACCTGATCCTGACGGACCCGCCGTACAATCTCGGCAAGGATTACGGCAACGGCTCGGACCAGCAGAGCGTGGAGGATTACCTCGCGTGGACCGAGCGCTGGATTGATTGTGCGCTGCCGAAACTGAAGGACAACGGCAGCCTGTACATCTTTCTCACGTGGCGCTTCGCGCCCGAGATCTTCGTCATGCTCAAGCGGCGCATGACGATGATGAACGAGATCATCTGGGACCGCCGCGTCCCCTCGATGGGGGGCAGCACCAGGAGCTTTTCCTCGGTGCACGACACCATCGGCTTCTTCGTGAAGCGCAAGGATTATTATTTCGACTTGGACTCCGTGCGTATCCCGTACGACGCCGAGACGAAGAAGGCGCGATCGCGCTCGATCTTCGTGGGCGCCAAGTGGCTGGAAGTGGGTTACAACCCGAAGGACCTGTGGAGCGTGTCGCGCCTGCATCGCGAACATGCGGAACGGGTCGACCATCCGACCCAGAAGCCGCTCGAGATCATCGAGCGCATGGTCAAGGCGTCGTGCCCGCCGGGCGGCGTCGTGCTCGACCCGTTCATGGGCAGCGGCACGACGGCTCTGGCTGCAAAACGCCTCGGCCGGCATTTCACCGGTTTCGAGCTGAACCCCGCCTACTGCGCGACCATCGCGGAACGCTTGTCCGCTCCCGCGCAGCCGGCCACCAAGAAACGCAAGGGCGTCCGCGTGGACGCCGCCACCGAAGGAGTAGACCAAGCATGACCAGCATCGACAAGCTCATCGCCAACACGATCCGCGAGGACGTCCGTGCCGGCCATATCTACAACGTGCCGGATTCGAGCGGCTACATCAAGCTGGACGCGATGGAAAACCCGTACCAGCTGCCGGATGCGCTGCGTGCCGAGCTGGCCCAGCGCCTGGCGGACGCCGTCCTGAACCGCTATCCGGTGCCGTCGTATGCCGGCATCAAGGAACGCATCCGTGCCAAGCTGGGCGTGCCGGCCGGGTTCGACGTCATCCTCGGCAACGGCTCCGACGAGATCATCTCGATCCTGTGCACCGCCACCGCGCGTCAAGACAAACGCGCGGTCGTGCTGGCCCCGATCCCCGCGTTCGTGATGTTCCAGCGCTCCGCCCAGTTCGCGGGCATGGACTTCGTCGGCGTGCCGCTGAAGGCCGACTTCTCGCTGGACCGCGCCGCCATGCTGGCCGCGATCGTCGAGCACAAGCCGAGCCTCGTGTTCCTCGCCTACCCGAACAACCCGACCGGCAACCTGTACGACGAGGCCGACATGGTCGCCATCATCGAAGCGCTGGGCGAGAATGGCATCGTCGTGGCCGACGAGGCGTATCACCCGTTCGCCCGCACGAGCTTCATGGACAAGCTGCCGCAGTATCCGAACCTCGTCGTGATGCGCACGCTGTCGAAGCTGGGCCTGGCCGGCATCCGCCTGGGCTACCTCGCTGCCGCACCGGCGCTGCTGGAACAGTTCGACAAGGTGCGGCCGCCGTACAACGTCAACGTATTGACGCAGGTGGTGGCCGAATTCGCGCTCGACCACGTCGAGGTGCTGGACGAGCAGGCCGCCCGTTTGAACGAGGCGCGCACGGAACTGGCCGCCGCCATGGCCGCGCTGCCGGGCGTGACGGTGTTCCCGTCGAGCGCCAATTTCATCACCTTGCGCGTGCCGGACGCAGAAAAGACCTGCGCTAAACTGTTCGCAGAACGGGTACTGATTAAAAATTTGAGTAGAATGCATGAATTGCTGGCCAATTGCATCCGTGTTACGGTCAGCACCCCGGAAGAAAACTCCGTATTCCTGAATGCCCTGAAGGCTTCGCTGCAAGCCTGAACACCGCCGAGCACCTAGCAATGACCCGCACCGCAGAAATCACGCGCAACACGAGCGAAACGCAGATCCGCGTCGCGCTCAACCTGGACGGCACCGGCCGCCAGAAACTCAATACCGGGGTGCCGTTCCTCGACCACATGCTGGACCAGATCGCGCGCCACGGCCTGATCGACCTGGAAGTCGAGGCCGTCGGCGACCTGCACATCGACGACCACCACACCGTCGAGGACACGGGCATCACGCTGGGCATGGCGGTCGCCAAGGCCATCGGCGATAAAAAAGGTATCCGGCGCTACGGCCATGCCTACGTGCCGCTGGACGAGGCGCTGTCGCGCGTCGTGATCGACTTTTCCGGCCGTCCGGGCCTGGAATGGCACGTGCCGTTCACCCGCGCGACCATCGGCCGCTTCGACGTCGATCTGACCATCGAGTTCTTCCGCGGCTTCGTCAACCACGCCGGCGTGACGCTGCACGTGGATAACCTGCGCGGCGTGAACGCGCACCACCAGTGCGAGACCGTCTTCAAAGCGTTCGGCCGCGCGCTGCGCATGGCGTCCGAGCTGGATGACCGCGCCGCGGGCACGATCCCGTCCACCAAGGGCAGCCTGTAAAGAGAATCATGAACAAGATTGTTGTTGTCGACTACGGCATGGGCAACCTGCGTTCGGTTGCGCAGGCCCTGCGCGCCGTCGCGCCCGAAGCCGACGTCCAGATTTCCGGCGACGCGGCCGCCATCGACGCGGCCGACCGCATCGTCCTGCCCGGCCAGGGCGCCATGCGCGACTGCATGCGCAGCCTGCGCGAATCCGGCGTCGAGGACGCCCTGCTGCGCGCGGCGAAAACCCGGCCGATGATGGGCGTGTGCGTGGGCGAGCAGATGCTGTTCGATTCGAGCGACGAGAACGGCGGCGTGCCCGGCCTGGGCCTGCTGCCCGGTAAAGTCGTGCGCTTCGAACTCGATGGCAAGCTGCAGGCCGACGGCTCGCGCTTCAAGGTGCCGCAGATGGGCTGGAACCGCGTGCACCAGAAGCGCGCCCACCCGCTGTGGGAAGGCGTCGCCCCGGACAGCTATTTCTATTTCGTGCACAGCTATTACGCGAAGCCCGCCGAGGCGCAGGACGCCATCGGCGAGACCGACTACGGCGGACAATTCTGCTGCGCGGTCGCGCGCGACAACATCGTCGCCACCCAGTTCCACCCCGAGAAAAGCGCGGCCGCCGGCCTGCGCCTGTATCGCAATTTCGTCCACTGGAATCCCTGAGTTACCTAATCAACCGACTACGACCATGCTGCTGATCCCCGCCATCGACCTGAAAGACGGTCACTGCGTTCGCCTGAAACAGGGCGACATGGACCTCGCCACCGTGTTCTCCGAAGATCCCGCCGAGATGGCGCTGCACTGGCTCAAGAAGGGTGCGCGCCGTCTGCACCTGGTCGACCTGAACGGTGCGTTCGCGGGCAAACCGAAGAACGAAGAGGCGATCAAATCGATCCTGCAAGTCGTGCAGGAGTACGCCGAAGACAACGACCTGGACGAGATCCCGGTCCAGCTGGGTGGCGGCATCCGCGACCTGGACACCATCGAGCGCTACCTGGACGACGGCATCACCTACATCATCGTGGGCACTGCCGCCGTCAAGAACCCGGGCTTCCTGCACGACGCCTGCGGCGCCTTCCCGGGCAGCATCATCGTCGGCCTGGACGCCAAGGACGGCAAGGTCGCGACCGACGGCTGGAGCAAGATGTCCGGCCACGAAGTCATCGACCTGGCCCAGAAATTCGAAGGCTACGGCGTGGAATCGATCATCTACACCGACATCGGCCGCGACGGCATGATGGGCGGCGTGAACATCGAAGCGACCGTGCGCCTGGCGCAGGCCGTCAAGATCCCGATCATCGCCTCGGGCGGCCTGCACAACCTGGCCGACGTGGAAGCCCTGTGCGCCGTGCAGGACGAGGGCATCGAAGGCGTGATCTGCGGCCGCTCGATCTACGAAGGCACGCTCGACCTGACCAGCGCGCAGGAGCGCGCGGATGAACTCACCGAGGGCGCGCAGGCGTAATTCGCCCCTCAACCCGTCGTTCCCGCGAAAGCGGGAACCCATGCCGAGTGCGATAACGCTACGTCAGCATGGATCCCCGCCTGCGCGGGGATGACGTACGAACGCTAACGCAAAGATTTTATGCTCGCAAAACGCATCATCCCCTGCCTGGACGTCACCGGCGGCCGCGTCGTCAAGGGCGTCAACTTCACCGAACTGCGCGATGCCGGCGACCCGGTCGAGATCGCGCGCCGCTACAACGAGCAGGGCGCCGACGAGATCACCTTCCTCGACATCACCGCCTCGAGCGACGGCCGCGACCTGATCCTGCCGATCATCGAAGCGGTCGCGTCGTCCGTGTTCATTCCGCTGACCGTGGGCGGCGGCGTGCGCAAGGTCGAGGACGTGCGCCGCCTGCTGAACGCCGGCGCGGACAAGGTGTCGATGAACACCTCGGCCGTCACCAACCCGCAACTCGTGTACGACGCGTCGCAGAAACACGGCGCCCAGTGCATCGTCGTCGCCATCGACGCCAAGCAGGTCGCGCCCGGCAAGTGGGAAGTCTTTACCCACGGCGGCCGCAACGCGACCGGCATCGATGCCGTCGAATGGGCCCGCAAGATGGAAAGCCTGGGCGCCGGTGAACTGTTGCTGACCAGCATGGACCGCGACGGCACCAAGTCCGGCTTCGACCTGGGCCTGACGCGCGCCGTGTCGGACGCCGTCGGCATCCCCGTGATCGCCTCGGGCGGCGTGGGCGGCCTGAAGGACCTCGCCGATGGCGTGCAGGAAGGGCATGCCGACGCCGTGCTGGCCGCGAGCATCTTCCACTACGGGCAGCACACGGTCGGCGAAGCGAAGCGCTTCATGGCGGACCGCGGCATCCCGATGCGCCTCGACTGATTGATGGAACCGACGACCATGGTGACCCCGCCCACCCCCGACGATCCCGGCCCAGCCCTGGCTCAAGAAAGTCCAATGGGACGAGCACGGCCTCGTGCCGGTGATCGCCCAGGAAGCCGCCACCGGCGACATCCTGATGTTCGCCTGGATGAACCGCGAAGCCCTGGCCAAGACCGTGGAGCTTGGCGAAGCCGTGTACTGGAGCCGCTCGCGCAAGAAACTGTGGCACAAGGGCGAAGAGTCCGGCCACGTGCAGAAAGTGCTGGAAATCCGCCTCGACTGCGACGAAGACGTGGTGCTGCTGAAGGTCGAGCAGGCCGGCGGCATCGCCTGCCATACCGGCCGCCATTCCTGCTTCTTCCAGAAGTTCGAGGACGGCGACTGGAACAGCGTCGAGCCCGTGCTGCAGGATCCGGACACCATCTATACCAACGCAAAGAAGAAATAATGAGCACGCAACTGGAACGCCTCGCGGCCGTCATCGAATCCCGCAAGCCGGCCAACGGCGGCGACCCGACGGCCTCGTACGTCGCGAAGCTGTTCGCCAAGGGCGACGACGCCATCCTGAAAAAGATCGGCGAGGAAGCCGTCGAGACCGTGATGGCCGCGAAGGACGTGCGCGCCGGCGCGGATGTGTCGAAGCTGCTGTACGAGACGGCCGACCTGTGGTTCCATTCGATCGTCCTGCTGGCGCAGTTCGGCCTCACGCCGCAGCAGGTGCTGGACGAACTGGCACGGCGCGAAGGCATTTCCGGCATCGAGGAAAAAGCGTCGCGTCCGAAAGACTGAGCCCGGCTGTCACGCCGGCGTCATCCCGTATCCGTAGAATGTGAGACAACATGGACAACTGCATCTTTTGCAAGATCATCGCCAAGCAGATCCCGGCCAGCGTGGTGTACGAGGACGACGAGCTGCTCGCGTTCAAGGACATCAACCCGGCCGCGCCCGTCCACCTGCTGGTGATCCCGAAGCAGCACGTGGCCAGCCTGTCCGACTGCACCGATGCGCACGCGCCCGTGCTGGGCAAGATGCTGGCGCTGGCGCCGAAGCTGGCGGCCGAACACGGCATCGCGGTCAAGACCGGCCCGGACGGCGAACGCAGCGGCGGCTACAAGACGCTGTTCAATGTCGGTCCGGACGGCGGGCAGGAGGTGTATCACCTGCACCTGCACGTGTACGGCGGCCCGCGTCCGTGGCGTGGCCTGGGAACGTAATTCCCTAAGGAAAAAGGGCATTCCGGCCCTAAACCGCTTATACTGGCGTAGCTTTAGCTTACGCTGATCGGGTTATCGCCCGGCAAGGAGAAAACAATGGGTTCGATGAGTCTCTGGCACTGGTTGATCGTGCTGGTCGTGGTGGTGGTGGTGTTCGGTACGGGCAAGCTGCGCAATGCGGGCTCGGACCTGGGCAAGGCCGTCAAGGGTTTCAAGGATGGCATGAAGGGCGATGAAGACGGCAAGACGCCCGCCAGCCAGACGGCGCAACAGACCGCGCAACAGGTGGCCGACAAGTCGACCATCGACGTCGACGCGCGCGAAAAGACCCGCCATTAAACCGGTGCTTGATCCCGCATGATCGATCTCGGTCTTACCAAACTCGCCATCATCGGCGCGGTGGCGCTGGTCGTGATTGGCCCCGAGAAACTGCCTAAGGTGGCGCGCATGGCCGGCACCCTGTACGGCCGCGCCCAGCGCTACCTGCACGACGTGAAGTCGGAGGTTTCGCGCGAGATCGAAATGGAAGAATTGCGCAATCTGCACAAGGATATCCAGGACAGCGCGCAAAGCTTCAAGTCCGAGGTCGAGACGTTCAAGTCCGAGGTCGAGAACACCGTCTCGACCCACATGGACGAGGTCGAGTCCGCCTGGCGCGGCGACACGGCCGTGATGCCCACGACGGCCTCGACGGACGACATCGAGCGCAAGGCGCGCGACTTCCGCCGCAAGAAGCTGGCGAAGACGTCGAGCATGCCGGCCTGGTACAAGAACCGCCAGGGCACGCGCCAGCATGTGCTGTCCGGCGCCGCCCGCGTGCGCAAGTTCCGTCCCGGCGCCACTTCCAACACCAAATTTTTCTGATGACGGCCGCCGTTGGGCGCCGCCTCCTAGCGCCAGATGACTGAAGAAACCGCGGGCGAAGAAACCTTCATCTCCCACCTGGTCGAGCTGCGCGACCGCCTGATCAAGGCAACGTACGGCATCGTCCTCGCGTGCATCGTGCTGATGCTGTGGCCGGGCCCGGCACAGATCTACGATTTCCTCGCCGCCCCGATGCTGGCCGCGCTGCCGGCCGGCTCCAAGATGATCGCCACCGGCGTCGTTTCGCCGTTCCTCGTGCCGATGAAGGTGACCCTCCTGATCGCCTTCATCCTCGCGCTGCCGTGGGTCTTTTATCAGGTATGGGCGTTCGTCGCGCCGGGCCTGTACGCGCACGAAAAGCGGCTCGTGCTGCCGCTCGTGATCTCGTCGTCGTTCCTGTTCATCGCCGGCGTCGCGTTCTGCTACTTCTTCGTGTTCGGCCGCGTGTTCCACTTCATCGGCAACTTCTCGCCCACGTCCATCGCCGTGATGCCGGACATCGAGAACTACCTTGATTTCGTGATGTCCATGTGCCTCGCGTTCGGCGCCACGTTCGAGGTGCCGGTCGTCGTCGTGATCCTCGTCCGGATGGGCATCGTCAGCGTCGAGAAGCTGCGTTCGATCCGTCCGTACGCCATCGTCGGAGCGTTCGTCATCGCCGCCATCGTCACGCCGCCGGACGCCGTCAGCCAGCTGGCGCTGGCCATTCCGATGTGCCTGCTGTTCGAGCTCGGGCTGCTGATGGCGCCGATCTTCGTCAAGGCGACGCAGGCGCCGCAGGAACAGTCCTGATCCGAACAAACGGCGCCCGCGAGGCGCCGTTTTCGTCATGACCAAGCGCGAATATCGTCGTGGTTCGCCGTCCCGTGATATCAAATCGATGCGCAAGAAACTGCTGGCCATCGGCGGGGCGATCGTAATGTCGTGGCTTGCGCTCCTCGTGAATGCCGTTACGTCACCGGTCGTCTTCCTGCATTACTCCGCCGACGCCGTCGCGCCCGTGACCTACTTTTTTAACGAAGACAACGACATCGTCAAGGATCACCTGGCGCCGGGCGCAAGCATCGAGTTCCGTACCGCGCGCCGTCTCCATGCCAACTACTTCATCGACGTGAGCCTGCCGCTCGCCAGCCGCGACGGCGTGGAGATCAGGCAGCCGTTCAGCCGTTTCGACGTCTATATCGGGCCCGATACGAAGATCGAGCGCACCGTCGTCGACAACGACTTCCTGGCGCGCGTCGCGTTCGAATAAGCGCTTATTCCACCGTGATCGGCAGGTCGCGCCCCTCCAGCGCCACCTGTCCGGCGAAATCCGCCGCGTAGATCCGCAGCACGTAATCGCCCGGCGCGAGTCCATCGACGTTCCACGTGCCGGGCAGCGCGACGCCATCGTGCAGCGTGTTATTGACGGCATAGGCGAACACCGTGGCCTTGCTGCCGTAGACCGTGATGCCGCTGTTTTCCGCATACAGCAGCTTCACCGCTTCGCGCTCGCGCGGCAGGCGGTTGTAGACCTGCGTGATGCGCGGCGTCTCGAATCCGGCGACGGGGCTGCCGTCCGCATGGAGCAGCTGGTAGCCCAGCTTGTACAGGCCGAGGCGGCGGCGCGCCAGGTTGTCGTCCATCTGGTCGTAGGCGGCGGCGACGATCGTCAACGCGCCGAGCGTGCGCGCCACGTGCAGGCGCTGGCCCTTCTTGCGCGGGAGGCGTTGGCCGCTCGCGTCGTACAGCGCGATGCTCTGGATGCGGGGCGGCACCGTGTCGCGCAGGCCCGTGAACGGCAGGGCCAGCGCGTTGACGGCGACGCCGCCGGGGTAGTATTCCATGTGCACGTGCGCCATCGGATTGATGGTGCCGAGCGGGTCGCCGACGGCGAACCGCGTGCCGCGCCGCACGCGCACGCGTGCCGGCTTGCCGTTCGGGCCGGCCAGTACCTGGAAGCGCGGATCGAGCGGCTTGCCCGAGGCGTCGCGGCCCACGCGCATGTGGATGTACGACAGCGGCCCGATGCTCATGCCTTCGCCCAGCTGGCCGAACGTCCAGTTGGGATACGGATCGCTCACCGTTGCCGGCAGCACCGCCAGCACGCGCGCGCCGACGTCGGCGCGGATGTCCAGGCCCGCATGGAAGTGGTCGCGGTTTTCGCCATCGTAGCTGCCGCGCACTTCGCCCAGCACGCCGACGACTTCGTGCGGTTCCGTTTGCGGGCCCACGGGCCAGGGCATCGATGCCACCGCGGGCAGTACCTGCGGCCGCGCCTGCGGGGGCGGCGTGCCGGGTCGGGGTGGGGCCAGCACGAACATCTGCTGCGCCTGGCCATCGGCCACCACCAGCGCACCGTCGCGTTTCACGGCGATGCCGCGCGGCGCATACAGCCGCACGCTGCCGTCGCTGGCATAGCTCGCGCCTTCGGGGTGGTCGGCGTCCGGCAGGGCGTGATACTGCCCGCTCGGGTCGAACTGGAGGATGCGCCCACCCGCGCCGCTCGCGTACAGGTAGCCGTCATGCGTCAGCGCCAGCGCGACGGGACGGCGCAGCAGCGGACGCCGCTCGTCCTCGGGCGCGCGCGCGAGCGTCGTCACTGCGCCATTCCTGTCGATGCGCCGGATCGCGTTGTTGCCCGTGTCGGCGACGAACAGCACGCCGTGCTTGTCGACGGCGAGGGCGCTCGGCGTATCGAAGGCGGCCGCGGTGCCGGTGCCGTCGAGGTAATCGGGCGTGCCGCTGCCGGCCACCGTCGTCACCGCGCCGTCCTTGCCGATGCGGCCGATGCGGTCGTTGTAGGTGTCGGCGACATACACGTTGCCGTCGCGGTCGACGGCCACGCCGACCGGCCCATCGAAGCCGGCGGCGCTGCCCGCCAGCGTGCTCACGCTGCCGTCGGGCGCCACCTTGCGGATCGCGTTGTTGTGCGTGTCGGCGACGTACAGATTGCCGAGGCGGTCGATCGCCAGCGCCGACGGCGTGTCGAAAGCCGCGGCGGCGCCGACACCGTCCGCGTAGCCCGCGTGCCCACCGGCGAAGATGGTCACCTGTCCGTCGGGTGCGATGCGGCGGATGCAGCTGCAGTCGCCGCCGTCCGCGACGAACACGTTGCCGTGGCCATCGACGACGGTCCCGAACGGATCGCCGAAGCGGTCCGGCAGCGGCGTCACGCGTGCGGACCATGCAGGTCTGGTCGGCGCGTCGGCGGGACGCCAGAACGCGCGTCCCGGCGTCGCGTCCTGGCGCGCGTTGAAGACGTACAGGGCCGCGCCGCCAGCCAGCACGGCGGCGCCCGCGAGCGCCGCGACGATCGTGATGCGCTTCACGCGTTACTGCATCAGCTGGCCGATGATCTTCACCGGCGCATTTCCGTAACCGAGGAACTGGTCGTGGAATTGCTTGAGGTTGAAGCGCTCGCCCAGCTGTTCCTTGCGGCGCTCGCGCAGTTCCATGATGTCGCTGTAGCCGCTGAAATAACTGGAGAGCTGCACGGACGACAGCTGCGCGCGTTTCCACTTCTCGGCCGCTTCCTGCGGGGTCTGGAACGCCTGGCGCACGAGCAGGTCGATCGCCTGTTCGCGCGTCATGCCCAGCACGTGCACGCTGTAGTCGAGGATCGTGTTGGAGACGCTGCGCAAATTCCACTTGCACCACATCAGCCACAGCTCCGGCGCGTTGTCGCCATAGCCCGATTCCAGCATCATGCGCTCGCCGTACACGGCCCAGCCTTCGACCATCGCGCCGTTGCCGAACAACGCCTTCACCAGCGACGGCGAACGGTTCGCGTTCATCAGCTGCGTGTAGTGGCCGGGGATCGCCTCGTGGATGTTCAGGATTTGCAGCATCCAGTTGTTGTACTCGCGCAGGCTGCTTTCGGCCTGCTCGGGCGTGAGGCCATCCAGCGGCGTCACGTTGTAATAGGTTTTATCCTTCGGACGGTACGGCCCCGGCGCGTCGATGCTGGCGCCGGCCACGCCGCGCTGGTACAGCGGCGTCTCGCGCACGACGAGCGGCTTGCTCGGATCGATCGTCACGAGGTTGTTCTTGATGACGTAGTCCTGCAGCTGCGGGATCTGGCGGCGGATCTCGGGCAGGAAATCGGCGGCCGTCGTGTGCTGCAGCGAGAGCTTGTCGATCACCATGCCGATTTTTTGATAACGGTCCGCCGGCTTGGCAGCGGCGCCCATCGTCTTGTCCCACAGCTGGTCGGCGAGGCCGTCCATGCGCGTGAGGAGTTCGTCGCGCGCGGCCAGGGCTTTGCGGTAGGTCTGCTCGCCCGTGCTGGCGGACTGGATCTCGAACGCGAATTTTTGCTCGTACAGGTCCTTACCGATGCGGAACGAGCGCGCGCGCTGCATCTGCGACTGCGACTTGTCGAGGTCCGTCAGGAAGTCGACCCACGCCACCACCGCCGTGCCGGCGTTCGCGATGCGCTGCGCGAAGATCGCCTTCTCCTGCGGCGTCAGGATCGATTCCTGCGCGGCCTTGCCGAGGTCCGCCAGCACGACGAGCGTGCCCGGCGCCTGCTGGATCGCGAGCTGCGTGTGTTCGTGCGTCGGGTTGACGATGGACGCTTGCGCGGCCTGGTAGTACGCCGGCACGTCGGCCAGGCGTTTCAGGATCGTGCGCAGGCGCTGGGCCTTCGCGGCGTATTCCGTCGTCAGGATCAGGTCGAACGTCTGCGCGACGTTGTACTCGGCCGGGTTCCATTCGAACTCGCGGAACGTGGTCAGCTGCCAGCGCTCGTATTTCAGCTTGTTGAGGAGGACGGCGAGGTCGGTGCGCTGGTTCGGCGACAGTTTGTCGGCGTTCAGCTTGCCGAACTTGTCGAGCCACTCGTCGATGAACGCGAGCTTTTTCGCGCGCGTGGCGGCGTCGGGAATCGTCAGCTTCGCGGCGGCGTCGAACTTGCCGACGTAGATGCCGTCTTCCGGATCGATGCGCCACAGCGCGGTCACGAATTGCATGGACAGCGAGTCCATGTAGCGGTCGTTGCGGTTCTGCGGCGTGGCGGCGGCGACGTGCGCGGCGGCCTTCTGTACCGGCTTGGCGGCGGCCTTGGCCTTCGGTTTGCTCTTGGCTTTGGCCGTGCTGGCCGCCTTGTGATGCGTCTTGGGACGCGCACTCGCCGGCGCCAGTGCGACACTGGTCAGCAGGACGGCCAGTGCGATTTTCGATTTCATCATGTTCTATCTGCCTGGTTTATGGATGGGCCAGATGGGGGGCGCCAGATTAGCATCATTTGGCGCTTTTGCGGGCATCTGAAACAATACGTCACGCACGCGTCGTGACGTGATCCGCCGCCAACGCGCCCGCAACGGCATGCATCCTCACCCGGTTTGCCACTCTTCGACGGACGCCGGACGCGCGCCCGACGACCCGGCGAGCCCCGCCTGCAGCATGGCCAGCATGTCCGCCGGCGACAGGCGCGCGGCGACGTCCGTCCCTTCCAGCAGGCTGTCGGCGAGGTCGCGCTTGTGGCGGTGCAGGTCGACGATGCCTTCTTCGATCGTGTGGCGCGCAACGAGCCGGTAGATCGTGACGGGCCGCTGCTGGCCCATGCGGTGGGCGCGGTCGCTGGCCTGGTCTTCCACGGCCGGATTCCACCACGGGTCCATGTGGATCACGTAGTCGGCCGCCGTCAGGTTGATGCCGACGCCGCCCGCCTTCAGCGAGATCAGGAACAGGTCGCCGTCGCCCGCCTGGAACGCGTCCACGCGGCGCTTCCGCTCCTGCATGGGCGTCGATCCGTCGAGGTACTGGTAGCGGATGCCGCGTTCGTCGAGATGCTTGCGGATCAAGGTGAGGTGATCGACGAACTGGCTGAACACGAGCGCCTTGTGGCGGTTCTCCAGCAGTTCATCCGCGAGGCGCGCGAACGTCTCCAGCTTGCTGCTGCGGATGCCGCTCTCCGGCGCGACGAGGGCGGGATTGCAGCACGCGCGGCGCAGCTTCATCATCTCCGCGAGGATCTGGATCTGTTTTTGCGACTGCGGTGCCTCCAGCGCCGCGATGCGTTCCAGCGCTTCGCGCCGCAGCGATTCGTACAGCGCCATCTCTTCTTCCGACAGCTGCACCGGCAGCACGATCTCCGTGCGCGGCGGCAGTTCGGACAGCACCTGCGCTTTCGTGCGGCGCAGGATGAACGGCTGCGTGAGGCGGCGCAGGCGCGTGCGCGCCGCCAGTTCCGCGCGTTTGTCGGAGGCCTTTTCGATCGGTCCCGCGAAGCGCAATTGGAACTGGTCGGCAGTGCCAAGCAGCCCCGGATTGATGAAGCGGAACAGGTTCCACAACTCGCCCAGGTGATTTTCCAGCGGCGTGCCGGTGGCCACCATTTTGAAATCGCCCGTCAGCGCCATCACGGCGGCCGAGCGGCGCGTGTACGCATTCTTGATGGCCTGCGCCTCGTCCAGCACGATGGTGTGCCAGCGGATGCCGTCGAACAGCGCGGACTCCAGCTGCAGCAGGCCGTAGCTGGCAACGATCACGTCGAACGGTCCCGCGTCCTTCAGCATCGCGGCGCGGTCGCCGGGCCCGAACAGCTTCACGTTGAGCGTGGGCGCGAAGCGTTCCGCTTCCGCCAGCCAGTTGGTCGCGACGGACGTCGGCGCCACGACGAGCGTCGGCCCGCCCGGTGCGCGCGACAGGATCAGCGCGAGCGCCTGCAAGGTCTTGCCGAGTCCCATGTCGTCCGCGAGGCAGGCGCCGACGCCCCAGTGCGCGAGGCGGGACAGCCATTCGAAGCCCTCGACCTGGTAATCGCGCAGCTCCGCCTGCAGGGTGTTCGGCAACTGCGGCCGGTACTCCGCATTCGCCTGCATGTGCTTCAGGTGCGCGCGCCACGCCTTATCGGCATCGACGCCGCCCGCTTCCAGCGCCATCTCTTCCAGCGCGAAGCTGGCGAGCGGGTGGAAGCGCAGCGCTTCCTGGTCCGCATCGCTGTAGGCGGAGAGGTCCATCAGGCGGCGGTGCAGCTCGTGCGTCAGTGCCAAAAACTGGTTGTCGCCGAGCGCGATGAAGCGGTCTTCGCGCACGCGCGCGAGCAGTTCGCGCAAGTCCATCACCTTGTTCTCGTCGACCTGCACTTCGCCGTTCGCGGCGAAC
Organism: Massilia cellulosiltytica; assembly: GCF_047325105.1. NCBI lineage: Bacteria > Pseudomonadati > Pseudomonadota > Betaproteobacteria > Burkholderiales > Oxalobacteraceae > Massilia > Massilia cellulosiltytica. The sequence continues at coordinate 7,100,291 of NZ_CP168562.1, forward strand.
CAGTCCTTGTCGCGCCGGATCTGCAGGCGCACGGACTTCGACGTGATCTTCTTCGATACGCGGAACGATTCGCCTTCCGGCCACGCGACGACGACCTTCGCCGCATCCAGGTCCTGCAGCTGCACGACGAGTTCCAGGCAGTGGATCGGCGCCGCGAGCAGCCATTCGCCATGTTCGTCTTCCGCGTGCTCCAGCGCCGGCAGGTCGGCCAGCAGCTGGCGCTCGGCCTCGCGTTCCGCATTCAGGTCGCGGCGCGCTTCCGTACGCACGCCGCCCACGTCCGCGATCACGCTTTCCGTGCCGTCGCCCGGGCGGAAGTAAGGGCCCGCATCCGGCAACGGCCGCACCATCACCTGGATGCGCAGGCCCTGCTGGTAAGGCAGCAGGTTGATGTGGAGGCGCGGATCGGCCGTCACTTGCTCGATGTCCGCCGCGCTGCCGCCGATGTCCGACTGCACGGTGACGATGGACGAGATGGCGCTGATCGCCTGCAGCACGCGCTTCTCCGCTTCGAGCGGCACGTCGAGCCCGTCGCCGACGATGGCGCCGATGCGCCGGTGCTCGTCTTTTACCCGCACGATGCGCAATCGCGTCGGCGTCTCCTTCGTGACGACGACTTCGCCCTGCTGCTCGCGCAGGGGCGGCACCAGCGTGATCATGACCTTGCCGCCACCGGCGCGCACGACGAGTTGCGGCTCGCCCGGCAGCAGTTCGACGCGCGTGCCCGGCGCATCCATCCAGAACAGCAGCGGATGGCCGGCCAGCGCGGCGACGGCCTTGTCCAGGTCGAATTCGTAGCGCGTGCCGGTGCCGCTGTAGTAGCGGTAGGCGCCGATGCTGCTTGCGACCTGCACGTCCTGCGCGGTCAGGAAGTCCAGCTCCGCCGCCTCTTCCGCGAGGCGCTTGAGGCCCAGCGGACGGCCGCGCGTCCAGCCGCCCTGCACGTCGCGCTTCTGTTCCCTCGGTTCGATGGCGCGGATGCCGAGGTGCGCGTCCCAGCTCACGAGCCACGCGAGACGCGATTCCTTGACCACCTCCACGTTCACGGCGGGCTGCAGGTTGATGAGCGCGTTCAGCTGGCGTTCCCACGGCTGCTCGCGCTCGAACCACAGCGCGAGGTCGACGAAGCGGTGCTGCTGGCGCAGCGCGATCGCCTGCTGGTCGATGCCGACCATGCCCAGCTGCCCCAGCACCGAGGCGATCTGCGCCGCGATGAAGTCGAACCCGGCTTCCCGCGCGACGTCGAACTGCTGCTCCAGCATGGCGCGCTTGTCCGCCAGCTGCGGCATGCCGAGCCACCAGTGCAGCAGGGCGCGGAACATCACGGGCTGCAGGCTCGTCTCCCAGTTGCGCGACGGGAGCACCTCCGCGTCGACCGTGCCGCCGCGGATCTGGCGCAGCATCGACAGTTGCTGGTATACGGCCGTATCGTGGCTTTGCACGGCGCGCGTGGCGCTGTCCAGGTAGGACTCCACGGCCTTCGCATGTTTCGGGTCGGCGCTCCTCAGCAGCGCCGTCACGTACAGGTGGCCGCCGATCCCTTCGAAGACGGCTTTTCTCTTGCCCGTCTCGCGCCGCAGCGCTTTCAACGCCTTGTCGAAGCCGGCCAGCGCTGGCTCCGTGTCGCCGCGCAGCAGTTGCAGCACGCTGCGGTAATGGAGTGTCGCCGATTCGTCGAGGTCGACGAGCAGGTCGGCCGCCGCATCGAGGCGGCCGCACAGGATCAGGTGTTCCGCCAGCGCCGTGCGCAGCGCCATCGATGCGCCGCCCTGTGCCACGTGTTCTTCCGCATACGCGCGGATCGCCGGCGCGCTGGCCGGCTCGCGCTGCACGTGGTTGACGAGCACCGCGAGCACGTCGTCGCGTACGAGCCCGTTGATGCGCTCCATCAGGTCGGGCTCGAACGGGCGCGCGCAGATGTCGACGAGCGGATGCAGATAGGCCGCTTCGTGGCAGCGCAGGCACGCGGCCAGCAGCGGCGCGATGGCTTTCGGGCCTTCGCCGGCGAGCAGCGCGAAACGTAGCAGCGCGACACCCTGGCGGTAGCTGCGCAGCATGGGCGTGCCCTGCCAGTCGACGCGCAGCGGCGTCACCTGCTGGTAGACCTCGCGCAGCTCGTTGAGCCGGCGCGCACGCAGCGCCCACTGGATGGCGGGCCAGGCGACATCGGCGGCGATCGTGTAGCCGCGCGACGGCAGCTCGCCGATCAGGCCATCGGCGCGCAACCGCTCCAACGGCTCGGCCAGGTCTTCCTCGTTGCTGCTCGCTTCCAGCGGCGCCAGATGGTCGTGGATGCGCCGCCGTCCCATCGGCTCGCCGGCCAGCGCGAGCAAGGCCAGGATCAGCTTGCGGCGCTCGTCGCAGGCTTCCACGACCGCATGCAACACCTCATCGCTCATGCGGCAAGGTTCTCGATATCGATGGGCGGCAGGCTTTCGGGCACGGGGATGCCGAACACGCGCAGGTAGAAATACAGCTCCGCTTCCAGCGTGCGCACGATGCTGTCCGCCTTGCGGAAGCCGTGGCCTTCGCCGGCCAGCGTGATGTAGGCGACGGGCACGCCGCGCGCGCGCAGCGCGGACACCATCACTTCCGATTGCGGCGGCGGCACGACCTTGTCGTCGAGACCCTGGAAGAAGATCATCGGCCGGTGCAGCTTGTCGGTGTGGTTGATGGGCGAGCGCTCGGCGTAGACGCGGTCGGCGCTTTCCTTCGGCGCGATCAGGTATTCGTTGTAGTGGGATTCGAACTTGTGCGAGTCCGCGTCCAAGCCTTTTAAATCCGACACGCCGTAGTAGCTGGCGCCGGCCTTGAACACGTCGTGGAAGGCGAGGGCGCACAGCGTCGTCAGGCCGCCGGCGCTGCCGCCGCGGATCACGAGGCGCTCGCGGTCGACGAGGTCGTTGTCGACGAGGTACTGGGCGCCCGCGACGCAATCCTCGACGTCGACCACGCCCCATTGACCCTTCAGCAGGTCGCGGTAGGCGCGGCCGAAGCCCGTGCTGCCGCCATAGTTCACGTCCAGCACGGCGATGCCGCGGCTCGTCCAGAACTGCGTCGCCAGTTTCAGGGTGCTGGCCGCCATGCTCGTCGGGCCGCCGTGGCCGATCACCATCAGCGGCGGCAACTCGCCCGGCTGCGGCACGAAATCGCGGTTCGTGGGCGGGTAGTAGAAGGCGTACGCGGTCCGGTCCGCAGTTTTCTCGCCCTTGCTCGGGTAGCGGATGCTTTGCGGGACGGAGAGGTAGCTCACGTCGGGCAGCTGCTCGATCGAGCGCGCCAGCACGTCGCGCTGCCCGGTCGCGAGATCGATGCACGCGATTTCCGCCGCCAGCGTGGGCGCGCCGCCCAGCAGCGCGACCGTGTCGCCTTCGACCCGCAGTTCGCTGATCTGTTCGTAGGGCGTGGCGATGGGCGTGAGGTGACCGCTCCGCACGTCGAGCCGTGCGAGCTGGCTCACGCCATCCTCGATGTACGTGCAGACGATTTCCTGCGCCGAGCGGAAGCCGTACATGCTGTTCCCGAAGACCCAGTGCGGGCCGCCGAATTCCGCCGCGCGCGGGCACACGGGATGCACGACGCCGTGCTCGTAGCGGTACAGGTTCCACCAGCCGCTGCGGTCGGACACGAAGTACAGCGTGCCGTCCGGCGACCATTCCGGCTGCACGATCGCTTCGTCTGCCCCGCCCGCGATCAGGCGGCCGTCCAGCAGCGTGCCGTCTTCGCCGATCTCGGCCAGCCACAGCTCGGTGCCTTGCCACGGCATGCGCGGATGGTCCCAGCTCAGCCACGCGAGGTGGGTGCCGTCCGGGGAAATGCGCGGCGACGAATAAAAATCGTTGCCGTCGACGAGCACCGTGACCGTGCCGTCCGCGCCGAGCGCACTCAATGTGTTGTCCGGGTAGGTGCCGCCGGCAGAGTGATCTTCGCGCACGCCGATCAGGCGCCGGTGCGCGCGGTCCAGCACGAAGTCGGCCCAGCGCTCGTCGCCGCCCGCGCTGACGGGAACGGGTTCGCCGCTGCCGTCGCGGTCGAGGCGGTAGACGCGGTTGTCGGCGAAGTTCGAGAACCAGATGTGGCTGTCCGCGACGAGCGTGGCGCCGCCGCCGTACTCGTGCACGCGGGTGCGGGCGTTGAACGGGGCCGGCGTCAGTTCGTCGACCCGGCCGCCGCGGCGGCGCAGCAGCGTGTTGCGGCCGCCTTCGCTGGCGCGGCCGGCCAGCCAGAACACGTCGCCGCCGTCGAGCAGTACCTGCGACAGCGGCGTGGCGCCGGCCGCGACGACGGCGGCGGTGATCGGGGAAGTCCAGGTGCCGCAGGGCGCGGCCTGCTTGCGGGTGGTGTCGGTCATGGTCGGTTCTGGGACGGGCAGCGGGAAGAGAGGCATTATAAGTCTCTGCCGCGCGAGCGTATGTCCACGTGGATGCGGTGCGCGGGGCCCGGGGATGCGATAATAGAGGTTTGCCCACCCAACCCGCGAACGGATTGTCAGCCATGCCACAATTTGCCCCGCTCCAGAACGACACCTTCCTGCGTGCGCTGCTGCGCCAGCCGACGGACTACACGCCGGTGTGGCTGATGCGCCAGGCGGGGCGCTACCTGCCGGAATACCGCGCCACGCGTTCGAAAGCCGGTTCGTTCCTGGGCCTGGCCAAGAATCCGGATTTCGCGACCGAAGTCACCCTGCAGCCGATCGACCGCTATCCGCTGGACGCGTCGATCCTGTTCTCCGACATCCTGACCGTGCCGGACGCAATGGGCCTGGGCCTGTATTTCGAGGATGGCGAAGGCCCGAAATTCGAGCGCACCGTGCGCACGGAAAGCGATGTCGCCGCCCTGCGCGTGCCCGACATGGCGTCGCTGCAGTACGTGTTCGACGCCGTGACGTCGATCCGCACGGCGCTGAACGGCCGCGTGCCGCTGATCGGCTTTTCCGGCAGCCCGTGGACGCTGGCCTGCTATATGGTGGAAGGCGGCGGCTCGCGCGAATTCCACACGATCAAGAAGATGCTGTATTCGCGTCCGGACCTGATGCACCGCATCCTGGAGATCAACGCGGAAGCCGTCGCGCAATACCTGAACGCCCAGATCGACGCGGGCGCGCAGGCCGTCATGATCTTCGACTCCTGGGGCGGCGCGCTGGCCGACGGCGCTTATCAACAGTTTTCGCTCGCGTACATGGAGAAGGTCGTCGCGAAGCTGCAGCGTGAAAAGGACGGCGCGCGTATTCCGGCCATCGTGTTCACGAAGGGCGGCGGCCTGTGGCTGGACGCCATGGCCGATATCGGTGCCGACGCGCTGGGCCTGGACTGGACCGTCAACCTGGGCCGCGCCCGCGCGCAGGTGGGCGACCGCGTCGCCCTGCAGGGCAACCTCGATCCGGCCATCCTGTTCGCCGGCCCGGACCAGATCCGCACCGAAGTGGAAAAGGCGCTGGCCAGCTACGGCACGCCGTCCGCGGGCCACGGCCACGTGTTCAACCTGGGCCACGGCATCTCGCAATTCACCCCGCCGGAATCCGTGACGGCGATGGTCGACGCGGTCCACGACTTCAGCCGCCGCCAGCGCGCCGCCTGATCGTTCCACAGCATCCGTGCTGCATTTTGTGCAGCACGGTCAGCAGGCAATCACACTTATTCACAAAAAATCGGATTCGATCAGCGTGGACTGTAGAAATGTACAGTGCCCGTCAAAATATGGTAAGTGATTGATTTTATTGGATTTAATGCTGGGCCAAGGGCGGCCTGGCGAGGTGCTCCCAGAGGAGTGACCAGTTATCCACCGAAGCTTTCAGCCTATTGTTCACAAAGTTATGCACAGGTTCTGTGAATAATCCGGAAAAGTGCTTGGTTTACCGTGGTTTACGGATTTTCTTCAAGTGTTGTATCAAGATTATGCTGCACTGCGCTGAAGTTTTTCACTGGAAAGGCACAGTTATGCACAGAAGCGCGCAAGCGATGGGATATTTCACCCGCTCAAAGTCGAAAATCGTAAGTCATTGAATTTATACGGAAAATTTCGGCATTTATGTAGAGAATTTCCTAACGTTTTGATCTAGCGTAAACCTTCTCCACGGTCAACTTTTCCATTTTCCACAAAGTTTTCCACAGTTTTCCACAGCTTCTCGACAAGGTACCGGATTGTCCCACTGCATCCTGCAAATCGCGCTCGACACGCCGCTCGACAGCCTGTTCGACTACCGCTGGGCATGCGAACCCGGCAGCGAGCCGGAAGTCGGGCAACTGGCGCTCGTGAACTTCGGGCGGCGCGAGGCGGTCGGGCTGATCGTCGCCGTCAAGCACGAGACGGACGTCCCGGCCGACAAGCTGAAGGATGCGCTCGCCGTGCGCAGCCAGTTGTCGCCGCTGCCGGCGCGGTGGATCGCGCTGGCGCGCTTCGCCGCCGCGTATTACCACCGGCCGCTGGGCGAGGTGGCGATGCCGGGCCTGCCGAAGAATGTGCGGCTGTCGACGACGGTGGCGCTGGACCGGGCGCTGAAAAAACTGGCCAAGCTGCCGGATGCGCACGATCCCACGCCGGCCGATATGCCTGTCCTGAACGCGGCCCAGCAGCAGGCGGCGGATGCGATCGGCGGCGCGCAAGGATTCAGTCCGCTGCTGCTGTACGGCGTCACGGGCAGCGGCAAGACCGAGGTCTACCTGCAGGCCTGCGCGCAAGTCCTGCAGCGCGATGCCGATGCGCAGATCCTGATCCTGGTCCCCGAGATCAACCTGACGCCGCAACTGGAAGCGAACATCCGCGCGCGCTTCCCGGGCGTGATGCTGGCCACGCTGCACAGCAGCCTCTCGGAAGGCGAGCGCATGCTGCACTGGCTGGCCGCGCATACGGGCCGCGCGCGCATCGTGCTGGGCACGCGGCTGGCGATCCTCGCGTCGCTGCCGAACCTGAAGATGATCGTCATCGACGAGGAGCACGATCCGTCGTACAAGCAGCAGGAAGGCCTGCGCTATTCGGCGCGCGACCTGGCCGTGTGGCGCGCGCGCCAGCTCGGCATCCCCATCGTGCTGGGCTCCGCGACGCCGTCGCTGGAAAGCTGGCACCACGCGCAGACGGGCCGCTACCGCAGGCTCGAACTGCGCGAGCGCGCCGTGCGCGACGCCGTGCTCCCGCGCGTGAAGCTGGTCGACATGGAGCGCGACAAGCCGAAGGAAGGCCTCACGTCGACGCTGATGCAGGCGCTGCGCCTGCGCATGGAACGGGGAGAGCAATCGCTGCTGTTCCTGAACCGGCGCGGCTATGCGCCCGTGCTGTGCTGCGAGGCGTGCGGCTGGATCAGCAACTGCACGCGCTGCACCGCGTTCATGGTCCTGCACCGGCCGGAGCGGCGGCTCCGATGCCACCACTGCTCACTGGAGCTGCGCATCCCGCATGGGTGCCCGACGTGCGGCAACATCGATTTGCAGCCGCTGGGCCGCGGCACGCAGCGCGTCGAGGAAGGTCTGCAGGCGCTGTTCCCGGACGCGCGCATCCTGCGCATCGACGCCGACTCCACGCGCCGCAAGGGCAGCGCGCAGGAGGCGTTCGACACGGTGCACCGGGGCGACGTCGACATCTTGATCGGCACGCAGATGGTCGCCAAGGGTCACGATTTCAAAAGGCTGACGCTCGTCGGCGTGCTGAATCCCGACACGGCGCTGTTCTCGCAGGACTACCGCGCCAGCGAGCGGCTGTTCGCGCAGCTGATGCAGGTCGCGGGCCGCGCCGGCCGCGCGGGATTGGAGTCGGAAGTGCTGATCCAGTCGCGCTACTGCCAGCATCCGCTGTACGGCGCCGTGATGCGGCACGACTACGACCGCTTTGCCGGCAGCCTGCTGGAAGAGCGCCACCAGGCCGCGCTGCCGCCCTACATGTACCAGGCGCTGCTGCGTGCCGAGGCGCCCGAGCTGGCGACGGCGATCGAATTCCTCGAGGCGGCGCGCGACGCGGTGCCGTCGGACACGGTCGTCATTAACGAGCCGATCCCGATGACGATGACCCGCGTGCACAACGTCGATCGCGCGCAACTGCTCGTCGAATCGAATTCGCGGCCGGCGCTGCAGGCATTCTTGACCGAGTGGGTCGACGTGCTGCGGGCGATGAAGTCGCGGGTGCGGTGGTCGCTCGAAGTGGATCCGCTCGACATCTGAAATTACTCACGTCCAAGCCGAGTTCTTGAAAACAGCGTATCGTCACGCTCGTGAACTTCCCGGAGGTCAGATGAAAAAACTGAAGGTCGATGTCGCCGTGATCGGCGCCGGTACCGCCGGCCTCGTCGCCTACCGCGCCGCGAAGGCGCAGGGTGCGCGGACGGTGCTGATCGAGCGCGGCGTGTACGGCACCACGTGCGCGCGCGTGGGCTGCATGCCCAGCAAACTCCTGATCGCGGCCGCCGAGGCCGCCCACATGCTGCAGCTTGCGCCCCAGTTCGGCGTCCATCCGGGGACGACCCGCATCGACGGCGTCGCCGTGATGGAGCGCGTGCGGCGCGAGCGCGACCGCTTCGTCGGCTTCGTGGTCGAAGGCGTCGACGCGATGCCGGATGAAGACAAGGTGCGCGGCCATGCCCGCTTCGTCGATCCGCACACGCTGCAGGTCGACGACCACACGGAGATCGACGCCCGCCGCATCGTCATCGCCACCGGTTCGAGCCCCACGCGCCTGCCGACGCTGGAAAATGTGGGCTCCGGCGTGATCACGAGCGACGAGGTGTTTTACTGGAACGACCTGCCGCGCTCGGTGGCCGTGATCGGCACGGGCGTCATCGGACTGGAACTCGGCCAGGCCCTCGCGCGGCTGGGCGTGCGCACGCGCGTGTACGCGCGCGGCGGCAGCGTGGCGCAGTTGTCCGATCCGGTCGTGCTGAAGACGGCATCGCGCGTGCTGTGCGAAGAACTCGACATCCACTTCCAGTCGCGCATCCTGAAAGCGGAACAGGACGGCGACGACGTCGTGCTGACGACGGGCCGCCACGACGAAGCCATCACCGAACGGTTTCAATACGTGCTGCAGGCGGCCGGCCGCACGCCGAACGTGCACGGCCTGGGCCTGGAACACGCGGGCATCGCCCTGGACGACAGCGGCGTGCCGGTCTTCGATCCGCGCACCATGCAATGCGGGAACAGCCACATCTTCATCGCGGGCGACGCCAACCAGGAACGCCCCGTGCTGCCGGAAGCGGCCGACCACGGCAAGATCGCGGGCGACAATGCCGGCCGCTTCCCGGACATCCGCCCCGGCCTGCGCCGCGCGCCGCTGACGGCCGCGTTCACGGAACCGAACATCGTCACCTTGGGCGCCAGCTACAAGGCGCTGTGCGCGCCGGGCAAATCGAAGTTCGCGGTGGGACAGGTGTCGTTCGAGAACCAGGGCCGCAGCCGCGTCATGTTGCAGAACAAGGGCATGCTGCGCGTGTACGGCGAATACCGCACGGGACGCTTCCTCGGCGCCGAGATGGTCGCGCCGCGCGGCGAACACATCGGCCACCTGCTCGCCTGGGCCGTGCAGTCGCGCCTGACGGTGGACCAGATGCTGGAGATGCCGTTCTACCACCCCGTGATCGAAGAGGGCGTGCGCACGGCGTTGCGCGATCTCGCCGCCAATCTCGCGAAGGGAGAAAGCGACATCGATCCCGACTCGGTCGAGCCGGGAACGTGATCAGTTGAGCAGCGAGGCGTCCAGCTTCCCTTCGGACGCCAGCTGCCGCACGATCTTGATCGTATCGATGTCGGCTTCCTGGTAGGCCGACTTCTTGAAATCCTCGTACATGCGGCCCGTCTCGTCGGTCGCCGACGGATTGCCGTCGTCGTACAGGAAACGCACCCACATCACGCCCTGGGACGGCGCCTCGATGGTCATCGTCAGCAGCGACTGGGCAATATCTCCCTGCGCCGGCACTTCGTAGCGGACTTCGTGCAGCGGGTGCAGAACCACCTTGTCGTCGATGACCAGGTCGCCATAGCGCAGGCGGCGCATGAAGCTGCCGCTTTCGCGCTCGCTGATCGTGCATTCGTCCAGGTGCGGCACGAACATCTTCGGATCTTCCGCGCGCAGCACGAGGCCGCGCCACAGTTGTTCGCGTGTCATCGTGTCCGCCAGCGGATTCAGCGGGTCGTTAATCTCGATCAGGTGCTCAAATTTCATGTTGTATCCCTCGTTGGCTGCTGCCCGGTCATGTTAGCGCATGCTTGGCGGGACTGATGCAAAACGCACATGTGGAGGCGGCTTGCGGTTTACTCAAGCGGCGTCGTGGATTCGACACGAACGTTACGCACGAGCTTCCAGCTTCGCTACAATGCTGGGCTGTCCTCTCCAATATTTCCAATGTCCAACACCCCGAATTTCGGCCTGAACGGTCCGCAAAGCGAAGCCGTGCTCTATCTCGACGGTCCGTGCCTGGTGCTGGCCGGCGCCGGATCGGGCAAGACGCGCGTCATTACGCAAAAGATCGCTTACATGATCGAGCACCGCGGCTACGATCCGCGCACGATCGCCGCCCTCACGTTCACGAACAAGGCCGCGCTCGAGATGCAGGAGCGTATCGCCAAGCTGCTCAAGCAACCCAAGCAGGCCAAGCAGCTGACGGTGTCCACGTTCCACTCGCTGGGCGTGAAAATCCTGCGCCAGGAAGCGGCCGGCGTTGGCCTGAAGGACAAGTTTTCCATCATGGACAGCGACGACTGCTACACAGTCGTCTCCGACCTGGCCGTCACCACCGACAAGCAGGAAATCCGCCGCATCCAGAACGCGATCTCGCTGTGGAAGAACGGCCTCGTCGACCCCGAGGACGCGATCAGGGACGCACGCGACGAGGACGAAGCCCAGGCCGGCCGCATCTACCGCAGCTATGTCGCGACCCTGCAGGCCTACCAGGCCGTCGACTTCGACGACCTCATTCGCCTGCCGGTGGAATTGTTCCGCAATAACGAGCCGATCCGCGACCGCTGGCAGCGCCGCCTGCGCTACCTGCTGATGGACGAGTACCAGGACACCAACACCTGCCAGTACGAACTGGTCAAATTGATGGTGACGGGCCTGGGCAAGAAGCCGATGTTCACGGCCGTGGGCGACGACGACCAGGCGATCTATGCGTGGCGCGGCGCGTCGGTGGAAAACCTGCGCACCCTGCAGACGGACTTCCCCGACCTGAACGTGATCAAGCTGGAGCAGAACTACCGCTCCACGACGCGCATCCTGCAGGCGGCCAACGCCGTCATCGGCAACAACCCGAAACTGTTCGAAAAGTCGCTGTGGTCCGAGCACGGGCTGGGCGAGCCCATCAAGGTTCTCGGCATGCCGAACGACGAGACGGAAGCGGACCAGATCGCCATCATGATCTCGGCCGACCATTTCCAGCGCAAGAACAAATGGTCCGACTTCGCGATCCTGTACCGCGGCAACCACCAGGCCCGCGTGATCGAGCAGGCGCTGCGCAAGGAGCGCATCCCGTACACGATCTCGGGCGGCCAGAGCTTCTTCGACAAGGCCGAGATCAAGGACATCATCGCCTACCTGCGCCTGATCGCGAACCAGGACGACGACCCGGCCTTCATCCGCGCCATCACCACGCCCAAGCGCGGGGTCGGCATGACCACGCTGGAAAAGCTGGGCGAATTTTCCGGGCAATGGAACTGCTCGCTGTTCGAGGCGGCACTGAAGGGCGGCATCGAAGCGCTGCTGCAGGAGCGCCAGCTGTATCCGCTGCGCGAGTTCTGCCACTGGATCAACGAGCTGGAATCGCGCGCCACGCGTCCGGGGCCGTCCGGCAGTGGCGACCATGCCGCCGAGCTGATCGACGACATGATGAAGGAAATGAATTACGAGCACTACCTGTACGAGAACTTCGACGACAAGGCGGCGCAGGGCAAATGGCAGAACGTGCTCGAGTTCCTGAACTGGCTGAAGGAGCGGGGCCGCGGCGGGCGCGACCGTGACGGCGAAGAAAAGAACCTGCTGGAATTGACGCAGATGGTGGCGCTGATGTCCATGCTCGAGGGGCAGGACGAGGAACAGGATGCCGTCCGCATGTCGACCCTGCACGCCTCGAAGGGCCTCGAGTACCCGCACGTCTACCTCGTCGGTTGCGAGGAGGGCATCCTGCCGCACAAGGGCGATCCGGACGACCCCGTCGAAAAGATCGCCGCCCGCATCCAGGAAGAACGCCGGCTGATGTACGTGGGCATCACGCGCGCCCAGCGCAGCCTGCACGTCACGTGGTGCAAGAAGCGCAAGCGGGCAGGCGAGCTCGTGCATTGCGACCCGTCGCGCTTCATCAAGGAAATGGCACTCGACGTGGGCGATGCGCCGCCGAAGGAAAACGAAATCCTCACGCCCAAGGAACGTCTTGCCAGCCTGAAGGCGTTGCTGGCCACGCCGAAAGTGTGACGTTCAGACCCAGGGTGCGCACGATTGAAATTCTTATTTGACTTCAACTGTTGCACGGGAAATACTTTCATGAATCAATTTTCAAGCAGCAAGCATCGTTAATTTCATGGCTACCGTATCTGACATCACGACTACCCCCGTGTCTGGGTTGAACTACATCGATGCCCTGCTCGATACCGGCCCGGACTGGAATTATTTGACGGACTCCGCGGGAACACCCGTCTATACGCTCACTTATACGTTTTCCGTCGCGTCCGGTAACGAAGACCCGGCGGACGCACAACAGAATTTCACGGGCACGCAGCAGGCGTTCACGACCACGCAGCAGCAGGCTGTTCGCGCCGCGCTCGACTATCTCACGCAAGTCACGGGCATCAAGTTTGCCGAGACGACCAACGGCAACGCGGCGCAGATCCACCTGTCGTACGTCAACCTGATCGGCTCGAGCGTGACCGGCCTGTGCAGCTGGCACAGCACGTACTTCAAGTATGCGAGTGGCCAGCTGGTGAGTTACGACGCGGACGCCTATGTCTACCTCGACAACGACGCGATCTGGGGCGCGCAGAATGCGAACCTGAGCAAAGGCGGCGACGGCTACGAGACGCTGCTGCACGAACTGGGCCATGCGCTCGGCCTCAAGCACCCGTTCTACGAAGCGGACTATACGGGCGACAACAAAGCCGTGCTGCCGGACGCGCAGGACAACACGGCCTATACCTTGATGTCCTACGACGCCAATGGCGGCCCGTACGCGGCGTATCGCGACTACGACCTCGCCGCATTGCACTGGCTGTACGGGGACGATGGCCTCGGTGGCGCGCAGGGCATGAACTCGACCGGTGGCGGGCGCTACATCATGGGAACCAGCGGTACGGACACCCTCACCGGAACGAGCGCCGATGACAAGCTTGCTGGAAATGGAGGAAACAACATGATCGACGGAGGAGCAGGAAACGATACCGCCGTATTCAGCGGCGCGCGCATCGATTACACATTCACGAAGCTTGCCAACGGCGACTTGCAGGCCGTCGACAAGACCGGCACCACGACATTGCATTCGATCGAACTGATCCAGTTCGGCAGCAGCAAGGCCGTCAGTGCCAGCACGGTTCTCAGCAGCGACACGACGCCGCCCGGCGCGCCGGTGATGGCGGTCACCCGCAACGGCGACGGCTATGCGCAGGGCAGCCAGCCGTACGTGAGCGGCACCGCGGAAGCCAATGCCGTCGTCAAGATCTACACGGCCAACAACGTGCAGGTCGGAACCGCCCAGGCCGATGCGAAAGGCGTGTGGAGCACGAACCTGAGCCCGTTCGCCGACGGGGTCGGCTACACGATCTACGCGACCGCCACGGATACAGCCGGCAATATCTCGACGCACAGCGGCACGGCGACGTTCAACGTCGACGCCACCCCGCCCGTCATTCCGACCTTCGGTCTGCAATACGCGTCGGGCGACAACATCGCCACGTTCAGCGGCACCGGCGAAGCCGGCACGCTGATCCAGGTGGTGCGCGCGGGCGCGACCGTCGACGACTACATCGACATCGCCACCACCACCGTCCGCCTGGACGGCTCGTGGTCGGTGACCACGTCGCCGCTGCCCAATGCCGGCTACCAGGTCAACGTCGTCTCGTCCGACAAGGCGGGCAACGCCACCGCCAGCTTCAACAGCGCAACGTTCACGGTGGCGAACAGCGCCTTCCAGGGCGGTACGGCCAAGGACGACGTGATCAAGGTGACGGCCGCGAACGGCGGTCATGCGATCGACGGCGGCGCGGGCCGCGACACGGCGGTTATTGCCGGCAAGTTTGCCGATTACACGGTGGGCAAGGAAACGTGGGGCTACGGGGTCACGGACAAGGTGGGCAGCGGCGGACACGATTCGCTCATCAACGTCGAGCGTCTGCAATTCAACGATGTCAATGTCGCGTTGGACATCGATGGTCCCGCGGGTCAGGTCTACCGGCTGTACAAGGCCGCGTTCGACCGTGAACCCGATCCCCAGATCAATTACTGGATCGATCGGGTCGACCATGGCCTGCAACTGGAAGACATGGCGAAGGAGTTCATGACCAACCAGCCCGAGTGGGACAAGATGTATGGCAAGACCCCGTCCAACGCCGACTTCCTGACGAACCTGTATGCCCACGTCCTGCACCGCGGGCCGGACGGCGAAGGTTACGCATTCTGGCTGAATGCGCTGGACACCAAGATCGCCACGCGCGAACACCTGCTCGCCTTCTTCAGCGAAAGCCCGGAAAACCAGTTGCAGGTGATCGGCTCGATCGAGAACGGCTTTACCTATACGCCTTTCGGCGCCTGACGCCGACGCACGCAGGAGGCCGCCGCGACTGGCGGCCTTTTTTTCGCCCACGTATCATGCAGCTTTTACTTCACCGGACATCCACGTGAGCGACGAGAACCGTTTCATCGACATCGAAATCAAGCTGGCCGACCAGGAAAACCTCGTCGATACCCTCAACCGCACGATCTACGAGCAGGGACGCCGCATCGACCAGCTGGAAGCCATGGTGGCCAAGCTGGCCGACCACGTGCGTGCGCTGCGTGACGCGGGGCAGGGCCCGCTCAACGAGCGGCCGCCGCATTATTGACGCATCACCAGCAGTCCATATCGATTTTTACAAGATGTCACCCTCGGTCCTTGCCTAATCTGTGATTTTTTTGGCGGGGGCTGACATGATGGCCATACGGAGTCTCGGGACGAGTCCGCTCGCGCTGCCTGCGCCATGGGGCACGCGTCCCCGCGCGGCGCGCTGCCCCGACAGGTTCGAGCTGAACGTTGCGACCGCCTATCACGACCGTCCGGACATCCTTGCGGCGTGGCACCGGATGCTGGCCGCGGCGGCCGGTCCGGAAACGCTGTACCAGTCGCCCCAATTCTTCAACCACCTGATCGACATGGATCGAGGGCGGGACGCGAACCACGAATTGTTCATCGTCCGCCGCAGTGTCGATTACGCGATCGTCGGCTTCGTTCCCGTGCGCACCCTGCCGTGCCGGATCGCGTTCCATGCCGGCCCCGTGCCGTTGTTCGGGCGGACATTGCGTGCCTGCCAGGTCCTCGGCAGCGTTCCGTTGCTGGACCCGGCGGAACCGGGCCTCGCCGAATTCATTGCGCAGCAGCTGCTCGACCGTTTTGCGCACTGCCACGTGCTGTATCTGCAGGCCGTGCCGCAAGACGGCTGGACAGGCATCGCGGGCGTGGCGGCGTACGTGCTGAACGGCTGGCGCGCGTGCCATACGCAGCCGCTGCCGGACAGCGTCGACGCCTATTTGAAGCATTTCAGCGCCAAGAAGCGCTACAACCTGTCGCGCCAGGTCCGCCTGCTGACGGAAGCGGCCGGTCCGTTGCACGTGCTGCGCATCGTCCGGCCCGGCCAGGTCGGGGCCATGCTGGACGCCATGATCGCCACCGACGCCTCCCGCGCCGCCGGGCGTGCCGGCGAGCAGGCGCGCCTGGAGAGCCTGGCGCGCCATGGCCTGCTGCTGTCCTACGTGATCCGTTGCGGCGAGAACGACGTCGCCGTCGTGTACGGCATGCGCTCGGCGTCCGTCTGGCATGTCTATAAAATCCTGTGCCGGCAGGATTACCTGCACCTGTCGGCCGGCACCAGCGCGATTCACCTGGCCGTGCAGGACGTGCTGGCCCATTTCACGTTCGACCACATCGACTTCGGTTACGGCACGCCGCACGCGGAATTCCGCTCCACGCATGTGCTGCAGATACGCGGCCTGGTCCTGCTGCACCGCGCGCGCAGCGGGACGGCCTGGCTGTTGAGCGTCCACGGCCGGTACGATGCGCTGAACGGCGCGCTGATCCGCCAGGTGAAGCGGTTCCGGAAATGACTGTTATAGTGGCGGCACCTTTACCTCAATCCACGATGACTCATGAGTGACAACGCCCCCAGCCCGGAATTCTTCGACCGCGCCAACGCCCTCATCAACCTGGCGAACGACCAGTGTACGTCGACCCATCCGAGCGAAGTCAGCGCATCGACGCTGTACGCCTCGGCGCGCTTCAACGCCTTCATCGTCGCGGCAACGACCGGCAGCGCCGAGACCATGACCTCGGAAAAGGCGCGGGCGCTGGAGTATTTCACCGACCAGTTCCGCAAGATGATGGAAGCGAATCTCGACGATTTCATCGAGAACTTTGACACCTACATGAAGCGGGCGGAGAAGTAAGCGCCTGCGCTCCACACATGGCCGCCGCGTGCGGCCATTTTTTTATGCAGGGAAATGGCGTTCAAGCGGTACGCCCGTGGCGGCGGTTATCATGATGTCATTGTGAACTGAAGAGGTATCGATGGTGCAATTCGAATTCAGGCCGCAGTGGAAAGAGGAACTGCTTTGCTCTTGCGCCCTTGGTTCATTCACGTTGGACATGCCGATGGGCGTCACGTCCGTGTACCTGCCAATCAAGGCGTGTTGGCATGAAGCTGCGCCACCATGGGCATTGGAACTTTGGGACACGTTGCACCAGCAATTGCGAGCGTGGTGTGAAGAGAGAAATATTCCTCTTTATTTTTGTTAGTGCCACAACAATTACCTGTCAACCACAAGGACGTCGTATGAAACCTGCTGAATCGCTAAAAGCATTCCAGGACTTCACTGCATCGAAAGGCATTGATTTGAATGCGTCAACGCCACGGGAAGGTATCGAAGCAATGCTTGAGTTTCGTGCCCAGGCCGCATGTGTTGCATGTTCCGATGATATGTTGCTGTACCAGTGGGGAACCTACGACTGGGGAAACGGAAAATACTTCGAACTTGATATCACGCGTCAATTCATTGAAGCAGAGCTCGAGGATGACGACGCGATCAGCCAGCTGAGCCTTACATACAAGTACCAGCCAAGCGCTGAGCTGGATGCGCTCGGAACGAGTAACTGCTGGGAGGATGCGACACCGGACTTTCGCCGGTTCATCCTTACGTCCGCCCCATTTATTTCGGTTGCAGACGCAAAAGCGGATCAGATCGATCTCCGCCATTCTTACGTATAACGTTCACGAGAAAAGAGATGGGCAAAACTCGACTGGAAGCCTTCAGCGACGGCGTCATCGCCATCATCATCACCATCATGGTGCTGGAACTCAAAGTCCCGCACGGCGCCACGTTCGACGTGCTGCTGCCGCTGTGGCCCGTCTTCATGAGCTATGTGCTCAGTTTCATCTACGTGGGCATCTACTGGAACAACCACCACCACATGCTGCACGCCGTGAAGGAAGTCAGCGGCGGCGTCCTGTGGGCCAATCTGCACCTGCTGTTCTGGCTGTCGCTGATCCCGTTCGTTACCGCGTGGATGGGCGAGAACCATTTCGAGAGCGGACCGACCGCGGCGTACGGCTTCGTCCTGTTCATGTGCTCCGTCGCCTATCTGATCCTGGTGCAGGTGTTGACGGCGAATCATCCGAAGAACGCGGCGCTGGCCGAGGCGATCGGCAAGGATCGCAAGGGCAAGCTGTCGTGCGTGCTGTATCTCTGCGGCGTCGCCCTGTCGTGGTTTGGTGCCTGGCTCGGGTTCCTCGTCTATGCCGCCGTCGCCATCGTGTGGCTGATTCCGGACCGGCGCATCGAGGAAAAAGTGGCACAGGAAGAGCAATCGGAGCGGGGCTGAGTCCCCCGCAAAGCCTTTTTTTAGGCCGTAAATATGTAACTTACGGCAATATCCCTGCTATCCTTAGGGCGCACTTCACCGCCGGGTTCGTCCCGGCGGTTTCCATTATGGAGTGCACGAGCAAGAAGAGATCGGTCCGTGGCACAAGCACGGTCGGATCCGACAACCCTCCGGAGAGCCCAAAGAATGAACCGTTCGCACATCCTGGCCGTCGCTGTTACCGCAGCCGTCGCCAACCTGGCCCATGCCGCCCCCGCTTCGCTGCTGCCCGCGTCCAACCCGTTCGCCAAGCCGAGCACCCTGCAGTTCCAGTACCCGGCCTTCGACAAGATCAAGAACGAGGACTTCGCGCCGGCGTTCGAAGAAGGCATGCGCCAGCAGTCGCTGGAGATCGATGCCATCGCCAACAACAAGGCAGCGCCGACCTTCGACAACACGATCGTCGCGATGGAGCGTTCGGGACTGCTGCTGAACCGCGTCTCGACCATCTTCTATAGCCTCGTCGGCGCCAATACCAATCCCACGCTCGACGCGCTCGACAAGGATCTCGCGCCGAAACTGGCCGCCCACAGCGACAAGATCCGCCTGAACGACAAGCTGTTCAAGCGCATCCAGACGCTGTACGACAAGCGCGCCAGGCTGCACCTCGATCCGGAATCGGCCTACCTGCTCGAGCGTTATCACACCGACTTCGTACGTGCTGGCGCGAAACTGTCCGCCGCCGACAAGGAAACACTGAAAGCCTATAACGGCAAGATCGCCGCCCTGCAGACCCAGTTCAGCCAGAACGTGCTGAAGGAAGCGAATGCGTCGGCGCTCGTCGTCGACAAGCGCGAAGAACTCGCCGGCATGTCCGACAAGGCCATCGACGCCGCCGCCGCGCTGGCGAAGAAGGATGGTCTCGACGGCAAGTTCAAGGTGCCGGTCGTGAACACGACGCAGCAGGCGCCGCTGTCCGTGCTGACCAACCGCGCGACGCGCGAAAAACTGCTGGCCCTGTCGCTGGCCCGCGGCAGCCACGGCGGCGATTACGACAACCGCCAGGTCGTGCTGGACCTGGCCAAGGCACGCGCCGAGCGCGCGAAGCTGCTGGGCTATCCGAACCACGCCGCGTACATGCTGGAAGACCAGACCGCCAAGACGACGGACGCCGTCAACAACCTGCTGGCCGAGTTCGCCAAGCCGGCCGTGCGCAATGCGAAGAAGGAAGCGGCCGAGATCCAGAAGGTCATCGATGCCGACGGGGGCAAGTTCCAGGCGACCGCCTACGACTGGAATTACTACACGGACAAGGTACGCCAGGCACGCTACGCGTTCGACGAAAACCAGCTGCGTCCCTATTTTGAGTTCAACAACGTGCTCGTGAACGGTGTGTTCTTCGCCGCCACCAAGGAATACGGCATCACGTTCAAGGAACGTCACGACCTGCCGGTGTACAACCCGGACGTGCGCGTGTTCGACGTGTTCGATGCCGACGGCAAGCAACTGGCGATCTTCCTGCACGACCCGTATGCCCGCTCGAACAAGCGCGGCGGCGCGTGGATGAATGCGTATGTCGGCCAGAACAAGCTGCTGGGCACGCATCCGGTCATCGCCAACCACCTGAACATCCCGAAGCCGGCCGCGGGCGAGCCGACCCTGCTGACGTACGACGAAGTGCGAACGATGTTCCACGAATTCGGCCACGCGCTGCACGGCATGTTCTCGAACGTGAAATACCCGCGCTTCTCCGGCACCCGCGTGCCGCGCGACTACGTCGAGTTCCCGTCGCAGGTCAACGAGATGTGGATGGCGTGGCCGGAAGTGCTGGCGAATTATGCGAAGCACTACCAGACGGGCGCGGCCATGCCGAAGGAGTTGCTGGATAAAGTCCAGGCCTCGTCCAAGTTCAACGAGGGTTATCGCACGACCGAGTACCTGGCCGCAGCTATCCTCGACCAGAAATGGCATCAACTGGGCGCCGGGCAGATCCCGACCGACGTGCTGGGCTTCGAGGCCACGGCGCTGCACGACGCCGGCGTCGACTTCCCGCTCGTCCCGCCGCGCTACCGCACGACGTACTTCTCGCACGTGTTCTCGGGCGGCTATTCGGCCGGATACTACGGCTACCTGTGGGCCGAGAAGCTGGACGCCGACACCGTCGAATGGTTCAAGGAACACGGCGGCCTGACGCGCGCGAACGGCGACCGCTTCCGCCAGATGCTGCTGTCGCGCGGCGGTACGATGGATGCGATGGACATGTACCGCAACTTCCGCGGCCGTGATGCGAAGATCGAGCCGCTGCTGGAGCGCCGTGGCCTGACGGGCGAGTAATCCCGACGACAAGGGCGGCGCGCCAGGCCGCCCTTATCGGGTGTAGACTTCTCACAACATCATGACGTGAGAAAGCCATGCTGCCTGAAAACGAAAATACCCTGAAAGCGCACCTCAAGACGCTGCACCGCAGCCTCGAGGAAACCGGCGAAGTCGATGACGAACTGGAAATGCTGCTGCGCCAGCTCGACGGCGACATCAAGCACGTGCTCGACAAGCGCTCCCAGGATGCGGACGCGAATACGTACGGCCTGGCCTCGCGCACGCAGGAGCTGACAGCCCGCTTCGCCATCCGCCATCCGCACCTGGAGCCGGCCCTCCGTGAGCTCGGCAATATCCTCGCGAGCATGGGGATTTAACGACAAGCCATTGAAAATTAAGCCATTTTTCGAGGGGTCCGCAGCTTAAACAGGCGTTTTCCGGTAAAATGCCGGCCAATGAACTCCCCTGCCAATCTTTTCGCGAACGTCGCCAAGCGTTCCAGTCGCGCCCCTGCGGCCCCGTTCCTGCCCATGTCCCGTGCCGAGATGGACAAGCTGGGCTGGGATTCGTGCGACATCATCCTGATCACGGGCGACGCCTACATCGACCATCCGAGTTTCGGCATGGCCCTCGTCGGCCGTTTGCTGGAGGCGCAGGGGTACCGCGTCGGCATCATCAGCCAGCCGGATTGGACCTCCGTGGAACCGTTCCGCGCGCTGGGCAAGCCGAACCTGTACTGGGGCATCACGGCCGGCAACATGGATTCGATGGTCAACCGCTACACGGCCGACCGCAAGATCCGCTCGGACGATGCCTACACCCCGAACGCCGAGCCCAATAAACGTCCGGACCGCGCCGTGACCGTCTACTGCCAGCGCGCGCGCGAAGCGTTCCCAGGCGTGCCCGTCATCGCTGGTTCGATCGAAGCCTCGCTGCGCCGCATCGCGCACTACGATTACTGGTCGGACAAGGTGCGCCGCTCGGTGCTGTTCGAATCGAAGGCCGACCTCGTCATCTTCGGCAACGCAGAACGCGCCCTCGTCGACGTCACCCGCCGCATCGCGGCGGGCGAGAACATCAAGTCCATCCGCGACCTGCGCGGCACGGCGTTCCTCGTGCCGCACGGCTGGCTGCCGGACGAAGAGTGGACCGTGCACAATTCCACCCGCGTAGACGTGCCGGGCCGCATCGACGCGCAGCCGAACCCGTACGCGATGGCGCTGGAAGATCCGAAACAGTGCGCGCTGGACAATGCGCAGCCGGAACCGGAAGTCAAACCGATCGTCATCATGACGCGCGAACAGCGCCAGGCGGCCGCGCGCGAGAAAGCGCAGAAGACCGTCGTCCGGCTGCCGTCGTTCGAGACCGTGAGCGAAGACCCGGTGATGTATGCGCACGCATCGCGCGTGTTCCACCTGGAATCGAACCCGGGCAATGCGCGCGCGCTCGTGCAGCAGCACGGCGACCGCGACGTCTGGCTGAACCCGCCGCCGCTGCCGCTCGCGATGAACGAGATGGACGGCGTCTACGACCTGCAGTACGCGCGCGCGCCGCACCCGAGCTACGGCAAGGCGCACATCCCGGCCTGGGAAATGATCCGCTATTCCGTGAACATCATGCGCGGCTGTTTCGGCGGCTGCACGTTCTGCTCGATCACGGAACACGAGGGCCGCATCATCCAGAGCCGGTCGGAACCGTCGATCCTGCGCGAGATCGAGCTGATCCGCGACACGACGAAGAATTTCGCCGGCACCATCACGGACCTGGGCGGCCCGACCGCGAACATGTACCGCCTCGCGTGCAAGGACAAGAAGATCGAGGAAACGTGCCGCCGCCTGTCGTGCGTGTACCCGACCATCTGCAGCAACCTGGGCACGGACCACAGCAAGCTGATCTCGCTGTACCGCAAGGCGCGCGCGATCCCGGGCATCAAGAAGATCCTGATCGGCTCGGGCCTGCGCTACGACCTGGCCGTGCGTTCGCCGGAATACGTGAAGGAACTGGTCACCCACCACGTCGGCGGCCTGCTCAAGATCGCGCCGGAGCACACGGAAGAGGGCACGCTCTCGAAGATGATGAAGCCGGGCATCGGTGCCTATGACGAGTTCAAGGCGCTGTTCGACAAGTACTCGCGCGAAGCGGGCAAGAAGCAATACCTGATCCCGTACTTCATCGCCGCGCACCCGGGCTCGACGGACGAGGACATGCTGAACCTGGCCCTCTGGCTGAAGAAGAACAATTTCCACCTCGACCAGGTGCAAACGTTCACGCCGACGCCGATGGCCATGGCGACGACGATGTACCACTCCGGTAAAAATCCGCTGCACAAGGTCACCGAGGATTCGGAAGAGGTCCTCACTGCGAAAAGCGGCAAGACGAGGAAACTGCACAAGGCATTCCTGCGCTACTACGACCCGGAAAACTGGCCGGTGCTGCGCGAGGGCCTGAAGCGCATGGGCCGCGGCGACCTGATCGGCAATGGCGAGCGTCACCTGGTGCCGCCGGCCGGGTCGGAACAGGAAGTTGCGCCGCAGCGTGGCGAGCGCCGTCCGCCGGTCGCGCCGCGCAGCGAGGCGCCGAAAGGCCGCGTGATCGAGGTCGCGACGCGGCGTAATGGGCGCGGCGGCGAGCGTCGCAGCGAGCCGGCGCCGTTCATGGCGCCGCCGCCGAAGGCGAAGGCGGGCATCCTGTCGACCATCAAGTCGAAGCCCAAGGCCGGCCGCAAATAACACCGGGGTCAGAGCCCGTTTTTTGGAAATAGCCCAAAAGCCATTGCCAAATACTGGGATCTGACCCCGGTTTCAGACGCTCAGGTCGGCGCTTGCCTGTTTGTCGCGCAACCTGCGCGCATACCGATGCCGCGCCCTGAGCCTTGGATTGGTCATCAGCCGCCCCATGGTCTCCCCAACGACCATCACGACCCCCAACAGCGGCAGCACCAGCATCAGCCCGGCCACGCCCGACAGCGCCCCGCCGATAAAAATCATCAGCACCGTCACGAGCGGGTGGATATGCAGGCTGCGCCCCAAGGTCAGCGGCATGAACACGAAGTCGTCCAGCAGCCGCGCAAGGATGAACACGACGATGGCGCCGTACGCGATCAGGGGATTGTTCGGCGCGTCCGTGGCCGCAACGACCACGACCATCATGCAGCCCACGACCGACCCGACGAACGGCACCCACGCCAGCAGCGCCGAAATAAAACCCAGCAGCAGCGGTGACGAGACGCCGATCACCCACAGGCCGAAGCCGAGCACGATGGTGTCCAGCACGGTCAGCTTCAACAAACCCTCGAAGTAACGGCGCGCGGTCTGGTCGACCTGGTGCAGCAGGAATAACGTCCGTTCGAAATAGGCGTTCGGCACGGCGCGGGCGAGGAATTTCTTGAAGCGCAGGCCGTCGCGCAGGAAGAAGAAGGCGAGGAACGGGGCCAGCAGCAGCGACGGCAGCCAGCCCGCGGCGCCCAGCAGGATGGTCGTCAGGTGGCGCTGCGCGAAATTGTCCGTGTAGGCCTTGAAGCGCTTGTTGACGATGGACGTCAAATGCATCTCGGCCAGGATCGGGAACTTGGCTTCCAGCAGCGTCATCGTGTTGCGCACGAAGGCGACGCCGCCGTCCAGGTACAGGGCGCCCGTCTCGTGCCAACTGTCCGTATCGCCGGGCGTGCTGGTCCAGGTCATCGCCGCCATCACCAGCAGGACGGTGGCACCGTAGAACACGATGCAGACGAGCGTGGCCGAGACGTTGCGGGTGAAACCGGCGCGCAGCAGGCGTTGCATCGGGCCCAGCAGGATGTAGTACATGACGGTGCCGAGGATGAAGGGCAGCACCAGCCACAGCATGTGCTCGAGCAGCACCAGCAGCAGGCATGTCACGCCGATGATGCCGGTCCAGACGAAGGGACCGCTGCGCTCGTCGCGGAGGGCGCCGTGGATCACAGCGCCTCCACCTGGGCGTTGCCGTCGAGCCAGCCGCGCAGGCGCTGGCCGATGTGGCGCGCCAGGGCGAGCGAGATCTTGTAGCCGATCACGGCATCCGTTTCCATCAGGGCGAGAAAGTCGTCGCGGAAGAAGACGGCCAGTTCGCATGCGTCGAGGGCGCGGACCTGGGCGCTGCGCGGGGAATTGTCCAGCAGGGCGAGGTCGCCGAAGAAACTGCCGGCGCTCAGTTCGCCCACGATCTGGCGGCCCCGACTGTGGCTGCGGCTGATTTGCACGCGGCCGCTCATCACGAGATACAGCGCCTGGCCTTCCTCGCCTTCGTCGAACACGATCTCGTCCGGCAGGTAGCGGCGCTCATGCATGAGGCCGTCGACAAACTTGATTTCCAACGGTTTGAGGGAACGGAACAGCGGCGTGTTCTGCAGCCGAAGCTGGCGAGGGGACAGCGTGGACGATTTCAGGAAACCAAAAATCACGAAAGCTCCAGGACGATGCAGCCGAGTGGCTGCTTTGTCAATTATGAACGATTCATTTGTGCTTGCGCAGCAACGAATGCTCAGTTAATTGGACGCGACACAACACCTCCAGCCGCCGTGCATACCGCTCGACCATTGGTGCAAATCGTGCGTGCACCTAATTGGAAAACGTGTAATATAATTCCTTTGGGAAATATTAATTACATTCATGGCATCATCTCACCACGTCCTGCCAGGAGGAACCGAGTGATCGATATCCAGACCTTCATGCTGGCGCTTGGCGTCGGCAACACAGCGTTTGCGTTGCTGATGGCGGGTTACATGCGCGGTGCGGCACCCAATCCGGGGCTGCGCACCTGGATGTGGGCGCGGCTATCGTCGGGTCTGGCACAGATCTGCTGCTGGGTGGCGCCGCATGTCGGCCTGCCCATCGCGGAGGAGCTGGCCGCGTTCGGCTGGGTGGGCGGTGTCGCGCTGGAACTGGCCTCGTACTGTGTGTTCTTCGGGTTCCGCAACTGGCGCCGGATTCTCGCACCGGCCACCGTCGCGGCGCTGATCATCGTCGCGGCCGCGGCGCTGGCGCAGGCGTCGCGCGAGCAGATGACGCAAGTGGTGGCCGTCATCGTCGCCCTGTTCGCTTCCGGTGCCGCCGCGATCCTGCTGCGGCCGCAGGCCGACGCGCCGCTGCTGCAGCGTGTCATCGGCGTCAACGATGCCTTGTTCGCCATCGCGATCTGGATCTGGATGGCGGTGGCCAATGGCGGCGTGGGCATGTTCAATACGAATCCGGTGTATGGCTTCGCCTACCTGGCCAGCTATCTGCTGATGATCGTCAATGGCTTCGGCTTCCTGTTGCTGTGCAAGCTGAAGGACGACCAGCGCATGCAGCGCCTGGCCACGATCGACGGCCTGACGGACATGCTGAACCGCCGCGCCTTCTTCGAGCGTGCCGAGAGCGCCCTGCAGACGGCGGTCCGCCTGCGCAAGCCGATCGCGCTGATGATGCTCGATCTCGATCATTTCAAGCAGCTCAACGACGGCTTCGGCCATGCCTGCGGCGACGAGGCCTTGCGCTTGTTTGCCGACACGGCGCGCGCCACCTTGCGCGAGAACGATGTGATTGGCCGGCTGGGCGGAGAAGAGTTCGCGCTGGCGATGCCGGGTACGTCGCTGGCAGGCGCGCAGTATGCGGCCGAACGCCTGCGCATCGCCGTCGCCGAAGCACCGGCGCTCACCTGCGCCGCGACCTATCGCATGACGGTCAGCATCGGCCTCGTGATGATCGATCCGAACGAGGAATTGACGGCCGCGCTGGCGCGCGCCGATCACGCCCTGTATGCGGCCAAGACCGGTGGCCGTAACCGCGTCGAGATCGGTGCACCCCTCCTCAGGCGGGCCTGAACGGCCGGCGTTCAGAGCACGCCCGGTTGCGTGTCGAGGTCGAGCGTGACCGTCGGCGCGATGCGCAGGTCCAGGTGGCTCGTCAGCACGATGCAGCTCGTGCCCGCGCGCGCGCGCCGCGCGAGGACTTCTTCCAGCACGCCGACCGCGTCGACGTCCAGGCCGTTGAACGGTTCGTCCACCAGCAGCAGGCGCGCGGGCAGTGCGAGCGCGAACGCCAGCTGCAGCTTTTTATATTGTCCCAGCGACAGACCCGTGACCGGCTGCGCGCCGATGTCGGCGACGTGGAACGCGTCCAGGTGACGGTCCAGCACGGCGCGGTCGGCATCCAGGTAGAGCGCGAGATGCAGTTCGAGCCATTCGCGCGCCGTTAGCCAGTCCAGGGCCGGCGCTTCGCCGCCGCAATAAAAGCTCAGGCGGCGGTAGGCGAGCGCATCCGTTGCGCTGTCCAGGCCGTCCAGGCGGATGTGGCCGCGGCTCGGCGCCAGCGCGCCGCCCAGCAGTTTCAGCAAGGTCGTCTTGCCGCGGCCGTTGTGGCCGCGCAGCCACGTCAGGCCCGGTCCGAGTTGCAGGTTCAGGCCGTAGAAGACGCTGCGTGTCGCGAAGTGAAACGCCAGATCCTTGATGTCGACGGCGGGATTCAATTCCATAGTTGGCTTCCGGTAGCGCACAGCAGCATGATGGCGAGCGCGACGAGCGCCATGCGGCCGCGTGCCGTGAAGGGAGGCGTCAGCACGAGCAGCGGCGGCACGCTCCAGGCAAGTAGTAGATAAAAGCGGCCGGCCGTACCATGCCAGGCGCCGGCCAGCGCACCCGTCGCGGTGACGGCGGCGGGCGCGAGCGCGATGCCCAGCAGCACCAGCGCGCGGGCATGCCAGGCCAGCGCGGCGACGTCGACCGGCCAGCCGGCCGCGAGCCCGCGCACGCGCGCGAGCTGGCGCCGCAGTGCCTGGTCGGCCTCGTGCGCGAGCAGTACCAGCAGGATGCTCGTCACGATCGCGCCGGCTACGCGCGGCAGCGCCTGCGGCCCCAGCATCCACAACACACCGGCACCGATGGCGGCAGCCAGCAGTGCGCCCTGGCGCGCGCCGGCGGTAGCGCCGCGCCACAGGGGCAGCCAGAACAATTGACGCCACAGGTAGAACCAACCCGCGCGCGGCATGGGTGGACAGGTCGCGGCGGCAGTATCCGCCGGCGCCTGCTGCGATCGTTGCGGCAGGGCCGCACCGCGCACGAGCAGGCCGGTGGCGCAGGCCAGCGTCAGCAGGAAGGAGAACACGGTGCCGCCGACGGCGCGCAGCGGCGCCATCCAGCCGGGATCCTGCACCAGCCAGATCGCCAGCGATGCCGCATAGGCCAGTGCCAGCGGTGCGGTCAGCAAGGCGGCGACGGCGGCGGCGGCGCGCAGCAACCTGGCGGGCGGTACGGGCAACGGACGCAACCAGGCGGCCACGTCCGCGGGCACGACCCGGGGCCGCAGCAGCACGATGGGCAGGCTCATCGCGACGCCGTGCAGGCACAGCAGGGGCAGCGCGAACGGCAGCGGTTCGGCCGCCGCGAGCATGGCGGGCAGGGCGGCGAAGGCGAGCAGGCCGAGTGTCATCGGACCCAGCACGAGCATGGCGATCTCGGCGGAGCTGCGCAGGCGCGACGCCAGTTGCGCCACGGCGTGGCGGGCAAGGCGGATCCGGAACCGGGTATAGGGATGAACCATCGATAGAGTGCAGGGTCTGAAACGAAAAAAGGTCCGACGAATCGGACCTTTTCTCTTGATACTGGCGGAGCGGACGGGGCTCGAACCCGCGACCCCCGGCGTGACAGGCCGGTATTCTAACCAACTGAACTACCGCTCCGTTTACTCTGATCGGTTCTTCACTTCGCAAGATCTCTGAAACTGACTGGTGGGCGCTGAGAGGCTCGAACTCCCGACCTAATCCTTGTAAGGGATCCGCTCTACCAACTGAGCTAAGCGCCCGTTTCAGGGTTTTTCTTGCCGACGTTTGTCATCACGTCCGAAGAGGCCCGAATCATAGCGTATCCCTTCGAAAACCTGCAAGGGTTTTTCAGAAAAAAGTGAACAGGGATGTGACGCACCACGTTCTCATATACAACAAACTGTTGTATGGATGTGTAAGCCGATTCGTATTCCTTGCATAAGGATATACACATAATCGACAATTGCCGGTTTACATGCCGGCAATATTTAGACATCAACAATCAGGTGCGAGTTTGCCGAGGCAGGAGAGACAGGCGGAGACAACGCGGCAGTTTTTTTACTCTTCCCAGCTAGGAAAAACTCAATGATCAAGATGTCCAAGATGCACAAGCGCGTCATCGCCGCGCATGGCGCAATGCTGGCGCTCGCAGCCGTACCCGGCGGCGCGGCCCTGGCCCAGACTGCGCAGGCGACCGAACTGCAGACGGTGACCGTGACCGCACAACGCCGTACCGAAAACATCAAGGAAGTGCCGGTGTCCGTCACCGCCATCAAGGGCGAGAAGCTGGACGTGCTCGTGTCCGGCGGCGCAGACATCCGCCTGCTGGCCGGCAAGACCCCCAGCCTGAACGTTGAGTCCTCGAACGGCCGCACGTTCCCGCGTTTCTACATCCGCGGCTACGGCAACACGGACTTCTCGACCTTCGCATCGCAGCCGGTGTCGCTGATCTATGACGACATCGTCCAGGAAAACCCGATCCTGAAGGGCTACCCGATCTTCGACCTGGCCGGCGTGGAAGTGCTGCGCGGCCCGCAGGGCACGCTGTTCGGTCGCAACACCCCGGCCGGTGTCGTGAAATTCGAATCCGAGAAGCCGAATCTCAAGAAGACCGAGGGTTATTACAACCTGTCGTACGGCACCCACGGCACGGCCAACGTCGAAGGCGCGATCAACGTGCCGCTGTCGGACAAGTGGGCGATGCGCGTGTCGACCCTGCGCCAGCACCGCGACGACTTCGTCGACAACTACAGCGACGTCGCCAAGACGAACAAGACCGGCGAACTGGACGGCTACAACGAACACGCCGAGCGCGTGCAATTCCTGTACAAGCCGGATACCACGTTCAGCGCCCTGTTCAACGTGCACCAGCGCACGACCAACGGCAGCGCCCGTCTGTTCCGCGCGAACCTGATCAAGAAGGGCACGAACGATATCGCCGACGGCTACGACCTCGACAGCATCGTGACGAACGCCCAGAACTTCCAGAGCCTCAAGACGAACGGCGCCAATGCCCGCATCACGTGGGACCTGGGTCCGGTCATCTTCCACTCGATCACCGGTTACGAGTCGGTCGGCAGCTACTACAGCCGCGGCGACATCGACGGCGGCACGCCGCAAGGTCCGGGCTTCATTCCGTTCCAGTCCGAGACGGGCGGTTTCATCGACGACCTGAAGCAGTACTCGCAGGAATTCCGCGTCGAGTCGAAGAGCACGGGCCCGCTGAACTGGCAGGCCGGTGTCTACTACTTCAAGGAAGACGTGACGGGCGGCAGCGACGGCTACAACAGCGCCACCGGCGCCCGCACCTCGCGCCAGGCCAGCGAGCAGAACAACAAGGCCTGGGCCGCGTTCGGTTCCGTGACGTACAACATCAACGACGCCCTGTCGGTGCGCGGCGGTATCCGCTACACGGACGACAAGAAGGACTTCCGCACCGTCACCGCGATCGGCTTCACGCCGGTGGGTCCGAACAGTGTCGGCGAAAGCAAGGACAAGATCAGCTGGGACCTGTCGAGCACGTACAAGCTGAATCGTGACGTGAACCTGTACGCGCGCGTCGCGACCGGCTTCCGCGCCCCGAGCATCGCGCCGGCCTCGACCTTCGCACCGGTGGGCATCACCGTCGCCGACGCCGAGACGATCACGTCGTACGAAGGCGGCATCAAGGCCGACTTGTTCGAACGCCGTGCCCGCGTCGCGTTCTCGCTGTACGACTACGAGATCAAGAACCAGCAGCTGACCGTGGTCGGCGGCAACACCAACGTCACCAAGCTGATCAACGCGAAGAAGACGGCTGGCCGCGGCGCCGAGTTCGACCTGGAAGGCCTCGTGACGCCGGACCTGCGCGTCGGCGCCAGCGCGTCGTACAACTTCACGGAAATCCGCGACCCGAGTCTGTCGCTGACGAAGTGCGCAGCCTGCACGATCACCGATCCGCTGAACGCCGCCGGCAACGTCCTCATCGATGGCAACCCGCTGCCGCAGGCACCGAAGTGGATCGTCAACTTGAACGCCCGCTACAGCATGCCGGTCGCCAATGGCGAGTTCTACGTCTACACCGACTGGTCGTACCGTTCGAAGATCAATTTCTTCCTGTACGAAGCGAAAGAGTTCACGGGCAAGCCGCTGACGGAAGGCGGCCTGCGCCTGGGCTACATCTGGGCCGACGGCAAGTATGAAGTGGCTGCCTTCGGCCGCAACATCCTCGACCAGCGCCGCATCTCGGGTGCCATCGACTTCAACAACCTGACGGGCTTCACCAACGAGCCGCGCACCTACGGTGTCCAGTTCAAAGGCAATTTCTAAGCTGTAGAAAGAAGTCGTCAGACAGAAGGCCGCGAGCGATCGCGGCCTTTTTTAATTCGGGGTCAGAGCACATTTTAATTCGGGGTCAGAGCACATTTCGGATCAATTTTCTTGCGCATCCCAAATCGTTCAAGTCCGCACGCTCAGTCGGCATATCGCTTGGGAGAGGCGGGCGGCGCCCCGATCGCGAATTGCTTTAAAGCTCGTGCACCAAAAAGTGCTCTGACCCCGAATTTTCTTCCTTGGTGACGATTGAGATATCTCAATGTTGAGAGTGTGCATATGTGCGCAACGCCTGACAGTCACGAAACATTGTTAATTCATGGGTTCTTCCAAGGCGATATGTTCTTCTGCTGAGTTCACAGTTTTCCGAAGAATCTAGGTTTTAGCGCTGTCAATAGGTGAAAGTGTTGTATAGACATCGAATCTAATTGTGAAATTTCTACACGTTTATTTCTTTCGCGCTAATCTGGCACTCCCGCTTTTCAGACGGGAAATCGGCGCTTAAAAAGCGTCGAGACAACTAGATCTCAGGCAATCACGCCTGCGGAAAATCAACTTTTGTGTTTTTCTAAAAGGAATAAACATGAAGTCTCAGCAATCGAAGTATCCGGCAGTGTTGAAACTGTGTGCCGCGGCCGTCCTCGGTCTCGGCGCCGGCGTTGCGGGCGCGGGGGTGCCCGCGGACGTGCCGGCCACACACGCCGCGCAGCGTGTGGCCGTCTCGGACCAGACCGACCGCATCATCGTCAAGTACAAGGACGAGAGCGCACCGGTCGTCTCCAAGGGCGGGCAGGTATCGGTCGCACGTGCAATGCCGCTGTCCGCCTCGCGCAAGGCCGTGGTCGACCGCGCCGGCCAGCAGTTCGGCATGCTGGTGAAGGCGTCGCATTCGATCGCCACCGGCGCCCGCGTCTTCAAGCTGGACCGCAAGGTGTCGCTGGTCGATGCCGCCAAGCTGGCGGCCGAGCTGAAGTCGCGCGATGCTTCGGTCGAGTACGCCGAGCCGGATCGCATGATGCATCCGCTGTTCACGCCGAACGACTCGATGTACAGCCAGCAGTGGGATTTCTTCGAAGCGACCGGCGGCCTGAACGCGCCGGCCGCCTGGGACAAGTCGATCGGGACCGGCATCCGCGTCGCCGTGATCGATACGGGCTACCGTCCGCACGCCGACCTGTCGGGCCAGATCCTGGCCGGCTATGACTTCATTTCCGACACCGCCATCGCGAACGACGGCAACGGCCGCGACAGCGACGCCAGCGACCCGGGCGACTGGACCGCGGCAGGCGAGTGCGGGGCCGGCGAACCGGCGTCGAACTCGAGCTGGCACGGCACCCACGTGGCCGGCACCATCGCCGCGGCGACGAACAACAGCACCGGCGTCGCCGGCGTCGCGTACGGCGCCAAGGTCGTGCCCGTGCGCGTGCTCGGCAAGTGCGGCGGTTACACGTCCGACATCGCCGACGGCATCATCTGGGCATCGGGCGGCACCGTGTCCGGCGTGCCGGCCATCGCGGCGCGCGCCCAGGTGATCAATATGTCGCTGGGCGGCGGCGGCGCGTGCGACACGACGACGCAGAACGCGATCAACAGCGCCCGTTCGCGCGGCACCGTGATCGTCGTGGCGGCCGGTAACGAGTCCCAGAACGCGAGCAACAGCAACCCGGCCAACTGCGCGGGCGTGATCACGGTGGCGGCGACGAACCGCTCCGGCGGCCGAGCCTCCTACTCGAACTACGGCACCATCGTCGACGTCGCGGCACCGGGCGGCGACAGCGGCGCGGCCATCCTGTCCACCCTGAACGCCGGCACCAAGTCGCCGGGCGCCGACAGCTACGCGGGCTATATGGGGACGTCGATGGCGACACCGCACGTGGCCGGTGTCGTCGCGCTGATGCTGGCCAAGAACCCGAACCTGACGCCGGACGAGGTCGAGTCGCGCCTGAAGTCGAGCACGCGTCCGTTCCCGGCCAGCTGCTCGGGCTGCGGCACCGGCATCGTGGACGCTTCGGCCGCGGTGGACGCGGCGGCGGGCACGGGCGGCGGTACAGGCACGACGATCTCGGAAACGGAGTCGAACAACACGCTCGGCACGGCCGACAGCGTGACGACGTCCGGCACGACGGTCAATGCCGCGATGGGCAGCTCGACGGACACGGATTATTTCTCCGTCCAGCTGCCGGCCGGTAAAACCCTGAGCGCGACGATGACGCCGAACGCGAGCTCGGACTACGACCTGTACATCTACAACAGCGCGG
The DNA here is from genome assembly GCF_047325105.1 of Massilia cellulosiltytica. Classification (NCBI taxonomy): domain Bacteria; kingdom Pseudomonadati; phylum Pseudomonadota; class Betaproteobacteria; order Burkholderiales; family Oxalobacteraceae; genus Massilia; species Massilia cellulosiltytica. Next base: position 7,133,210 of record NZ_CP168562.1, read on the forward strand.
GCACCTTGCTGGCACGCAGCGAGAACGGCACGGGCACCGCGGATGCCGCCACGTCGTCCAATACGGGCACGACCACGTCGGTGCGCTATGTACGCGTCGTTTATTACAGCGGCGGCACCGGTTCGACCAGCGGCAAGTACACGCTCAAGCTCACCTGGTAATGCGTTATAACAGGGCTAATAACCGTTAAAATTCAATTACTTAACGAAACTTTCCTGTTGTAAAAACACCGAAAAACGGCCCGCACAGGGCCGTTTTTCGTTACGCTGCACAGTTCGGTTTACTGAAAAGGATGCAGCATGACGCAGCGCCACACGATCTCTTCTTTGTTGAAAATTTGTGCAGCGGCCCTCGTTGCCGCCGGTTTCGCCGGCCAGGCCGTGGCGCAAACCAATCACTTCGTCGTCCAGACCGACCGCATCATCGTCAAGTACAAGGGCGACGGCGATACGTCGAAGACCGGTGTGGCCGCACGCGGCATCGACCGCGCGCGCCAGGCCCTGATCGACCGCGCCGGCCAGACCTATGGCGCCACGATGCGCGCGCTGCGCGCGACGGCGAACGGCGCGAACGTCCTGCAACTCAACCGCACGATGTCGCTCGACGAGGCGCGCCAGCTGGCCGCCGAACTGAAGTCGCGCGACGCCAACGTCGAGTACGCCGAGCCGGACCGCATCATGGTCCCGCTGGCCACCCCGACCGACCCCAGCTATACCCAGCAGTGGGACCTGTACGAAGCCACCGGCGGCATCAACGCGCCCGCCGCCTGGGACAAGTCGACCGGCGCCGGCATCAACGTGGCCGTGATCGACACGGGCTACCGTCCGCATGCCGACCTGTCGGGCCAGATCCTGCAGGGCTATGACTTCATCTCGACGACCACCATCGCCAACGACGGCAGCGGCCGCGACACCGACGCGAGCGACCCGGGCGACTGGGCCCCGGCCGGCAGCTGCGGCACCGGCATCCCGGCCGCGGACCAGAACTCGAGCTGGCACGGCACGCACGTGGCCGGCACGATCGCCGCGAAGACCAACAACGGCCTCGGCATCGCGGGCATTGCTTATAACGCGAAGATCGTCCCGGCGCGCGTGCTGGGCCGTTGCGGCGGCTACACGTCCGACATCGCCGACGCCATCGTCTGGGCCTCGGGCGGCACCGTGACCGGCGTACCGGCCAATGCGAACAAGGCGCGCGTGCTGAACCTGTCGCTGGGCGGCACCGGCGCGTGCGACACGACGACGCAGAACGCGATCAACAGCGCCCGTTCGCGCGGCGCCGTGGTCGTCGTCGCGGCAGGCAACTCGAACACGAATGCGATCAATTCGAACCCGGCCAACTGCGCGGGCGTGATCACCGTCGCGGCGACGAACCGTGCGGGCGGCAAGGCGTCGTATTCGAACTACGGCACCAACGTCACCATTGCGGCCCCGGGCGGCGACAACGGCGCCGGCATCCTGTCGACCCTGAACGCGGGCACGACCACGCCGGCATCGGACAACTACGCGTACTACATGGGCACGTCGATGGCGACGCCGCACGTGGCTGGCGTCGTCGCGCTGATGCTGTCGGCGAATCCGAACCTGACGCCGGATGACGTGGCCGCCAGGCTGAAGTCGACGGCGCGCGCCTTCCCGGCCGTGTGCTCGGGCTGCGGCGCGGGCATCGTCAACGCGGCCGCCGCCGTGAACGCGGCGCTGGGCTCGACGACCACGACGACGACCCCGAGCTGGACTTATTGCGCCGCCGAGAACGGCACCTGCTCGTTCAGCGGCACGCGCGACGTGCGCTACGGCACCGCTACCAGCTATGTGACGAAGACCTTCACCGGTTCCGTGAAATGCTCGAACTCGGTGTTCGGCGACCCGGCACACGGTATCGTCAAGTCCTGCAGCTATTCCAGCGCCACCAAGTAAGTCCTCCCAACCCGCCGCCGCATCCCTGCGGCGGCGGCGTTCCCCCTTGCACTATTCCTAATTCCCAGCGATACTGTATGCAATTACAGTAGTCGCTCGGCGCGGGCGACCGTCACCGTGAACGCCCCCGTCCGCAAGATCATCCACTGCGATTGCGATTGTTTTTACGCATCCGTCGAGATGCGCGACGACCCGTCCCTGCGCGGACGGCCGCTGGCCGTCGGCGGGCGGGCCGAGCAGCGCGGCGTGGTCGCCACCTGCAATTACGAGGCGCGCCGCTACGGCATCCATTCGGCGATGGCGACGGCGCAGGCGGTCAAGCTGTGCCCGGACCTGATCCTCATTCCACCGAACATGGAAAAGTACCGGGTCGCATCGCGCCAGATCATGGACATCTACCGCGATTACACGGACCTCGTGGAGCCGCTGTCGCTGGACGAAGCCTATCTCGACGTGACGAACTCGCCGCACTGCAAGGGCAGCGCGACCCTGATCGCCCAGGAGATCCGCCGCCGCATCTTCGAGACGGTCGGCATCACGGCGTCGGCCGGCGTGGCGCCCAACAAGTTCGTGGCCAAGATCGCCAGCGACTGGAACAAGCCGGACGGGCTGTTCCTCGTGCGGCCCGATGAGGTCGATGCGTTCGTCGCCGTGTTGCCTGTGAAGAAATTGTTCGGGGTAGGGAAGGTGACGGCCGCGAAGCTGCATCACCTCGGCGCGCAGACGTGCGGCGACCTGCGCGACTGGAATATGGACAAGCTGCAGCAGCACTTCGGCTCGTTCGGCGCGCGGCTGTATGACTTGTGCCGGGGTATCGACTACCGCGACGTGAATCCCGTGCGCGAGCGTAAGTCGATCAGTACGGAGGAGACGTACACGCCGGACGTCCCCGACCTGGACGGCTGCCTGACACTGCTGCCGGACCTGTACGAGCATCTGCTCGGCCGGATCAAGCGCAACAATGCCGAAAAATTCATCAATAAATTGTTCGTGAAGATCAAGTTTGCCGACTTCCGGCGCACCACGGTCGAATGCGTGGGCTACGCGCCGAACATGACGACGTTCCGTCACCTGATGGAGACGGGCTGGCTGCGGGCGAGCCGTCCCGTGCGGCTGCTGGGCGTCGGCGTGCGCCTCAGCGATACGGAAACGGTCGAGCAGCTGAGCTTGTTTGACGAACGTGCAACACAATAAAAATCCCTTGTCGACGACGTGAATTTTGCCGCCAGTCAGCGTGTAGAATGTCGTTCCTTTGAAATATCGAGATAACTGGAAGCAACGTTATGTGGTTCAAGAATCTTCAGATCTACCGCCTGCCCGCACCGTGGAATTTCTCCCCTGAACAGATGGAAGAGGCCCTGCAGTCGCAGGCGTTCACGCCCGCCAGCAGCAACGAATTGCTGCGCCAGGGCTGGGATTCGCCACGCGGCAACGGCAAGCTCGTTCACGTCGTCAACAAGCAGATGCTCATGATGCTGGGCACGGAAAAGAAATTGCTGCCGAGCTCGGTCATCAACCAGGTCGCCAAGGCCAGGGCCGCCGAGCTGGAAGAGCAGCAGGGCTTTCCGCCGGGCAAGAAGGCGATGAAAGAACTCAAGGAACGCGTGGCCGACGAGCTGCTGCCGCGGGCGTTCTCGATCCGCGGCAACGTGTGGACGTGGATCGACCCGGTCAATGGCTGGCTCGTCGTCGACGCCGCCAGCCCGAGCAAGGCCGACGACGTCATCAAGCTGCTGCTGAAGGCCGTCGACAAGCTGCCGCTGGAATCGCTGCGCGTGCAACAGTCGCCGGTTGCCGTGATGACGGGCTGGCTGCAATCGGACGAGGCGCCGTACAACTTCACGATCGACCAGGATACGGAACTGCGCGCCACCGGCGAGAGCAAGGCCGCCGTGCGCTACGTGAAGCACTCGCTGGATCCGGAAGACATCCGCCGCCACATCGCCAACGGCAAGCAGTGCACGCGCCTGGCCATGACGTGGAACAGCCGCATCTCGTTCGTGCTGACCGAGCAGCTGGCCGTCAAGGGCATCAAGCCGCTGGACGTGATCAAGGAAAACGAAACGATCACCTACAGCGACGACGAGCGTTTCGACAACGACATCATGCTGATGACCGGCGAGCTGGCCAAGATGCTGACCGACCTGGTCGAGGCGCTGGGCGGCGAAGCCAAGGCGTAACGAAAAACGGCCCGGACATTCATCCGGGCCGCTGGTTTTATTTTGCCGACGCCACTTCTTCCGTCGTGGCCGGCTCCTTCTTGCCGCCGCCGCTTTCCGGCTGGCCGCCCGAATAGGTCGAGCCCGGGCGATTCTCGCCCGGCGCCGGCTTGCCCGGCAGCGGCTGCAAGGCTTTCGCCTTTTCCAGGTCGATGCCAGCTATCTCGGCCACGCGACGTCCGTAATCCTCGTCGCAATGCCACAGGTGCCACACCATGCGCAGCTGGATGACTTCCGGGCATTTCTTGAGGTCGTTGCCGACGTTGTTGACGAGGTCGTCACGCTCCCAGTCCGCGAACGTGCGGTAGCGGTCGCCGGCCTGTTGGTAGTCGTCGGCCGTGCGGCTCGTCTGGTAGCGGCCCAGGTGGCCCTCGACGTGCTGGTGGTAATCCCTCTCGGGTTGCGGCGCTTCGCCCAGGCCGCCCAGCAGGCTCGGTTCGTAATTGATGTGCTTTTCCTCGCCGCCGCCGTCGACATAGAAGGTCATCTGGCCGTCGCGCTGGTTCGTGCGCGCCACCGCTTTTTCCTGCGGCGCATTGATCGGTAGCTGAAGGTAGTTCGGCCCGACGCGGTAGCGCTGCGTGTCCGAATAGGACAGGGTGCGGCCCTGCAGCATCTTGTCGTCCGAGAAGTCGATGCCGTCGACGAGCACGCCCGTGCCGAAGGCCGATTGCTCGGTTTCAGCGAAGACATTGTCCGGGTTCTTGTCGAGCACCATGCGGCCCACGGGCAGCAGCGGGAAGCGGTCTTCCGGCCAGCGTTTGGTGTCGTCCAGCGGGTCGAATTCCAGTTCCGGGTGCTCGCCGTCGCTCATGACCTGCACGCAGAATTCCCACTCCGGAAACTCGCCGCGCTCGATCGCGTCGTACAGGTCGCGCGTGGCGTGGCTCGTGTCGTGCGCCTGGATTTCCGCGGCCTGCTGGCTCGTCAGGTTGCGCACGCCCTGTTTCGGCTGCCAGTGGAATTTGACGAGGTGGGCGATGCCCTGGTCGTTCACGAGTTTATACGTGTTGACGCCCGAGCCTTCCATCTCGCGGTAATTGGCGGGAATGCCCCATGGGCTCTTGACCCACGTAACCATGTGCAGCGCTTCCGGATGGCTGCAGATGAAATCGTAGAAGCGCCACGGCTCCTGCTGGTTTGATACGGGATCGGGCTTGAAGGCGTGGATCATGTCCGGGAACTTGATCGCATCGCGGATGAAAAAGACTTTCAGGTTATTGCCCACGAGGTCCCAGTTGCCGTCGACCGTCTTGAGCTTGACGGCGAAACCGCGCGGATCGCGTGCCGTCTCCGGCGATTCCTTGCCGCCGATCACGGTCGAGAAGCGCACGAACACGGGCGTCTGCACGCCGGTCTCGTTGAGGACGCGGGCGCGCGTGTACTTGCTGGCGGGCTCGTCGCCGATCTTGCCGTAGGCTTCGAAATAACCGTGCGCGCCCGTGCCGCGCGCATGTACCACGCGCTCGGGGATCCGTTCGCGGTCGAAGTGGGTGATCTTTTCGATGAACTGGTAGTTCTCGAGGGTGGCCGGACCGCGTTCGCCGACGGAACGCATGGCCTGGTTGTCGCGGACGGGATGGCCCTGGCGCGTGGTCAGGGTGGGGCGCTGCTCGCTCATCGCTGATTCCTCCTGGTTCGTGGGAGAACCATTATAGGAATTGACGAAAATGCGTAGCGCCCGCGAGGGGTTATCGCGCCTGGAACACGCCCGCCGCGCGATTCTTGGTGACGTTATCCCAGGTGAACACTTTGCCGTTCATCGCCACGTAGACGCCCGGCGGCAGCATCTGCGCGGCGGCGCAGGCGAAGCCGAAGTTGAACAGCGCATCCGAGTTGGCGATTTCGTACGGGATCATGGCACCCGTGAACACGATCGTCTTGTCCGACGTTGCCGCGCCCAGCACCTCGGCCGTTTCGCGCATCGTATCGGTACCGTGCACGATCACGATCTGCTTCTCGCTGGCGGCCTGGCACGCGGCCAGCACGTTCTGGCGATCGCTGTCCTGCATCTCCAGCGAATCGAGCAGGGACACGACCTGCAGTTCGACGGGAATGGTCATGCGGGAGCGTGCGATGACCTCCGGCAAGTGGCTTTCGGCAAAGCCCAGAACGCCATTGAGTTCGTTGTAGTGTTTGTCGAAAGTGCCGCCAGTGGCGATGATCCGCAAAGTCATGATGATTTGAAAACGCTGTAAAAAAAGGTGGGTAATGATAGCCGCAAACCGTAGTGTATCCGTATGTGTCTGCGCTAGAATCGTCCGGATCGGATGAGTATCCTTTCTCCTTTTTGGGCCGAGCCCGCCTTCCCAATGAAACCCGTCGCACCTGGAACCGTCATCTTCCATCGCCATCGCGGCTATGGTGTCATCACCCACGTCAACCTGCTGACAGGCTGGATTTCCGCACGCTTCGGCAACGAGTCGCGCACGCTCGACCTGAACCTGTCGACCGACGAGGTGCAGCACGCCGATGGCGAAGCGATCCTGTTCCGCCGCTCGCCGCCGGACCGCATGCCGCATGCGCGCCTGATGGCGATGGTGCGCGCGCTCCACATGGCCGGCTACGAAAAGCTGTACCTGTATTCCTGGCCCAAGCCGTCCGGCCTGCACTGGCGCTGGCAATTGTTCACGGGTAAGCGCGACTGGATGCAGCGGCCATGGCGCGAAGGCTGGTACGGCTCGGGTGCCGACTACAACAACAACCCCGTGATGGGATGGGGCGATGCGCCGGGTGCCAGTACGGACGAACTGATCCACTCACTGGCGAAGTTCGACCCGGAAGGCCTCGCACGCGCGCTCGGGCGCGACGAGGATCACACCGCGTGGTTCGCGAACGTGTGCGATGCGCTGCTGCCGGGCTACATGTATTCCTTCGACATGGCGCCGATGCAAAAGAACGCGAACGGCGGCCTCATCGAGATGCCGCCGGTGCCCATCGTGCCCGTGCGCGCAGGGTTGCCCGCGTATGCCGGGCCCGTGATCGAATGGCCGCCCGGCTGGGCCGGCTTGTGGACGCGCCGGCATGAGATGCCGATGCGTAAGCCCAATTTCACGGGCGAGCCGGAATTACGCTAGCTCCCCGCTTCCTGACCCGCACACTTTTCCTTCCTGGTGCCTGGCTCACATCCAGGCGCATCTCATCGCCGTAGTGCCTGTTCCCAGGCGCCGGTTGCGTCTTCGTTCGTCAGTTTGTCCGAACATCGAACTATTTCCTGAAAATAAAAGATTTATTGCCCTGCGGCAAATATCTGTCTCAACGACGTACTCCAGAATCCGCGACTACACAAAAAGGAGGAGACGACGATGTCACAGAGGCAATTTCATATTTTACGGAAAAGACATGGGAAATAATCAACAAGCATTTGCACGTCCGGCACGACGTCTGCCGGGTAAATCGACTACCTCGCTCGCCGTCGCAATCAGCGCCGCCATGGTCGCACTTGCGGCGTCCGCGCCGGCACGGGCCGACTACACCCAGAACGGCAGCACGACCAAAGCATCCGCATTCTGCGACGGCAATATCGCCATTTCGGGCAGCGGCACTTATCCCGCCACGGCAACGGGTTGCGACAATATCGCAATCGGCGCGTCGGCCACTTCGAGCGCAACCTCGCCGACCGCCTACAGCGAAGCCGTGTCGATCGGCCGCATGACGTCGGCAACCGGCATCCAGGCGACCGCACTGGGCGGCAATGCCGTCGCAACCGGGGATCACGCGACGGCAGTCGGTTCCGCGGCCAGCGCCGTCGGGGCGAAGGCAACGGCGGTCGGCGACGGCGCTGTTGCCAACGGGGCAACGGCGGCAGCATTCGGCCAGGGGGCTTCCGCAGTCGACCAGTCGACGGCGATCGGACAGGGCGCAAAGGCGACGGATGCGAATTCCGTTGCATTGGGCGCGAACGCGACCACGCGCGCCGCGACCACGGTCGGCAACGTCACGGTCGGTGGCGTCACCTACAATGGCTTCGCGGGAGCGCCGGTCGGCGTCGCGAGCGTGGGCGCTGCCGGCGCGGAACGCCAGGTCGTCAACGTCGCAGCGGGCGACGTGAGCGCCACCAGTACGGACGCGGTGAACGGCTCGCAGCTGTACTCGGTGACCAACCAGGTGTCGTCGGTGACCAACCAGGTGGGTGCGGTTGCGACCCAGGTCAACACGGTGTCCGGCAAGGTGGACGCGGTCGCAAGCCAGGTCAACACGGTGTCCGGCAAGGTGGACGCGGTCACAAATCAGGTCAACACGGTGTCCGGCAAGGTAGACGCGGTCACAAATCAGGTCAACACGGTGTCCGGCAAGGTAGACGCGGTCGCGACCCAGGTCGATGCGGTGTCCGGCAAGGTAGATACGGTCGCGACCAAGGTCACCTCGGTGTCCAGCCAGGTGACGACGCTGACGACGAACGTCTCCTCGCTGACGACGACCGTGGACAAGATGGTGGCGAGCGCCCCGGCCGGCACCGTCGCGGACCAGACGGGTACGGCAATCGGCCGCAACTCGGCCGTGAGCGCCGCAAACGGCACCGTGATCGGTGCGAATGCGAAAGTGACTGCGGCAAACGGTACCGCGATGGGGACTGGCGCGAACGTGTCCGGAATGAATTCCACCGCCATCGGTACGAACAGCCAGGCCACGGCCAGCAATGCCGTCGCGTTGGGCGCCAATTCGGTGGCCGACCGGGACAACACCGTGTCGATCGGTTCGGTAGGGGCCGAACGCCAACTGGCGAACGTGGCCGACGGCACGGCCCCGATGGATGCCGTGAACCTGCGCCAGCTGAACGGTGCGATCGGTTCGGTGCGCGACGAGATGTCGCAGTATCGCAAGGACGCGAACGCGGGTACGGCGAGCGCGATCGCGGTGGCCAGCCTGCCGCAAGCGGTCCTGCCGGGTGAAAAGGTCGCCACGCTGGGCGCCGGCACGTACGGCGGGCAAAGCGCGATCGCGGTCGGCATCTCCACCGCGACCGAGAAATGGCTGGTCAAGGGTTCGATGTCGAAACCCGTGTCGCGGCACGGCGCATTCGGTGCAGGCGTCGGTGTCGGTTATCGCTGGTAACTGATTCGGTCCAGTCTTGACGGGCTCGGTGTTATGCCGGGTGCTGCGATCGGTGTAATTGCTTTTCGTTAAAGATTCACTTGCTGCTCTATAATGTTTACATTTATTGCACGGCTTGTGCCGTCCGTAACGTTTTGCGCTATACCGTTCGCAGCCCCACGTCGCCCCGCCTTTCCAGCCCGGCGCTGCCGCATACCGCCCAGGAGGTCGCCGGCGCGCATATCCTGATCGTGGACGACCGTCCCGACGAACTCCAGTTATTGATTGAAATCCTGCGCGCGTCGCGTTGCCGGATCAGCGTGGCGTTCGATGGCGCGCAGGCGTACAACCGCGCCCAGTTGATTGCGCCGGACCTGATCCTGATGGACGTGCGCATGCCGCGTATGGATGGCTTCACCGCATGCCGCCTGCTGGCCGCGAATCCGGCCACGCAGGCCATCCCGATCCTCATCCTGACGGCCGCGGACAAGCTTGACGACCGCATCCATGGGCTCGAACTCGGTGCGATGGACTATATCCTCAAGCCGTTCGAACCGGCGGAGGTGATCGCCCGCATCCGGAATCATTTAAGGAAGATCATCCGCAGGCGCCTGGACGAGCACTTGCCCGATCTGCCCGAGGGACCCGATGCGGCGCTGGTTCGCGCCGCCGTGGCGGTGCTGTTGCGCGACTTGCGCCATGCACCGACGGTCGAGGAACTCGCCAGACTCGTCGGTACGCACGAAAAACGCCTGTCCCGGGCATTTCGCGACAATCTCGGCCAGACTGTCGGCGAATATATTCGCGACACGCGGCTGAAGATGGCCCAGCGCTTCCTGCTCGACACGTCGATGAGCGTCAGCGACATCGCCGAAGAAATCGGCTTTTCGACTGCAGGGAATTTTGCCACGGCATTTCGCGACCGCTTCGCCATGACGCCATCCGATTGGCGCCGCCGGAAAGGGCGGATCGAGGACGACCACCCTCCCGCCGAACTGCAGGCCGATGCGTAAACCGTGCAACGTACCGGCCTGGCGCACGATTCTCCTTTGCCTGTTGTGCGCGTGTCTCTCGCTTTGCCATGTCCGCAGCGCGATGGCCGCCATGCCAGCGCTGCCGGAAGGCATGTCGGTCTTCGAGGATCCGACGGCCGCGATGACGGTCGACCAGGCTGCCGCGCAACTCGGTGACGCGCGCGGCGGCTTCCAGCCCGCGACGAAGGCACGGCTCAATCCCGGATTTTCGCGTTCCGCGTGGTGGCTGCACGTCACCGTGGCCAACCGCGCCGACAGCGCGCTCGCGCTCGTGCTGGCACTGCAGGATCCCCGGGTCGACGGTGCCGAGTTCTACATCTTACGGAACGGTACATGGACCCCCGACGCCGTTTTCCCGGCCGCCGCCGCGGAGGGCGCGCGCCCGCGTTATCCGGTCCTCGAATTGCACCCCGGCCCGCACGACAGCCTGCCGGTACTGGTCCGCGTTACATCCCGCAAGCCGATACGCTTGCAGCCGGTGGTCGTCACCTGGGCGGCATGGCATGCCAACGAAGTCCGTGCAGCCCTGTGGGATGCGACGCTCTTCGGCGGCTTCCTGGCGCTCGGATGGTGCGCGCTGCTGATCGCTCTGTTTTCGCGCAGCGCCACCTTTTTATCGCTGGCCATGGTGGCGCTGGGCACCGCCGTGTACGAGGCGGGCATCCGCGGCTACCTGCGAACGTTTCTGTTCCCATCCTCGCCCGAATGGGTGGCCCGCGGCGAAACGATGGCCGTTTATTTCGCGATCGCGTGCTTCATCCTGTTCATCCTGAAGATCTCGAACGGCGAGAAAGTCCGCATCCCCGTGCGCGCCGCCTATCTGACGATATTCGCGCTCGAATGGGTCGGCATGGCCGGTGCGGCGTTTGGCGACCTGTACGTGTTCGTGCGGTTTTGCGCAGGCCTGAACATCGCGTTCGGCCTGTTGAATATTTGCCTGGCGCTGTTGCTTGCCAGACGCCGGACCCCGGCCGGCCGCCTGATGCTCGTCACGGTCGTCTTTTCGTTGTTCAATTACGTAATACGGACCCTGGACGGACACGATGCGTTGCCGCCGGCATTGTTCTGGTTGCATTCGGATATCTTCCCCAACCCGATCATCGCGCTCATCGGCCTGGCAACGAATCTCGTGGTGCTTGCGGCCTGGATCCATCATGTCGGCCGGCAGCGCAGCGAAGCGAAGCAGCATCTCGAACGGCAACAGCGAACGGAACAGGAACGCCTGCGGGCAGAAGTCGCGACGCGCACGCTGGCGCTCAACGAAGCCCTGCACGAGGCGCAGGTCAACGTGCGGCAGAAGGTCGAAATCCTCGGCTACGTGAGTCACGACTTGCGCGCGCCGCTTTCCACAATCAATGGTTACGCGAAACTGTTGCTGGAGACTGCGACGCAGCATCAGGCCCGGCTCATCCAATCCATCGACCGCAGCATCCATTATCAGCTCGCCCTGATCGACGAACTGCTCGAGTTCACGAAAGCCGAACTGCGGCCGCTCGATCTCGATCCGCGGGCAACCGATCTGCCCGCCTTCCTGGACGATATTGGCCGCTATGCCGTCGCGCTGTGTGCCCAGCAGAACAACGGGTTTACGTATCGCGCCCTGACGCCGCTGCCTCGCACCGTGATCGTCGACGGGACACGCTTGCAACAAGTCCTGCTCAACCTGCTGTCCAATGCATCCAAATTCACGCGCGACGGCCAGGTCTCGCTCGCCGTTGATGCCCGCGAGGAAGCCGGCGCATACCAGGTCGGCATCGAAATCGCCGACACCGGCATCGGCTTCGACGCCGACGGCAAGGCCGATTTGTTCCAGCCGTTCAGGCAAGTGCACGTGACCGATGGCGGCACCGGACTGGGGCTGTTCATCGCCGACAGCATCGTCCGGTCCATGGGCGGCACGCTGCAGGTGTCCAGCGTGCCCGGCGCCGGCACGGCGTTCTCGTTCCGGATCGCCGTGCGCGCCGTCGGGGCCACGCTCGCGCCGCCGACGCCTGCCGATCGGCCCGCGCCGGCGTCCGGTGTTCACGACACGCGCGCTTGTCCGGATCCTGACGTTCTCGCCAGGCTGGCCGCACTTGCGCGCAGCGGCCGTTTCAGCGACATCGAAACCTGGATCGACACCCACGCGGCTCGCGCCGAGTACACCGGCTTGCTTGAGGAAGTGCGGCGTCGCACCGATGCCCTGGATTTCGCGGGCATCGAAAGGCTGGTCGAGTCATCGACATCGCACAAGGGCGGTGCGCAAGTCGCGGTCAACGGCCAGTGACCGCTGCCCGTCAGGGATTCAGGATGTTGGTCGGAGTCCCGTTCGCAAAATTGACGACATTCTCGAACGCCGCCCGGAAATACAACTCATAACTGTCCCGCTCGACATACCCGAGGTGCGGCGTCGCCAGCACGGTCGGAATCTTCAGGATATCCGCATCGGCCGCCAGCGGCTCGCTGGTGAACACGTCCAGCGCCGCATAGCCCGGCCGTCCCTTGCGCAGCGCCGCCTCCAGCGCGCCTTCCTCGACCAGTTCCGCCCGGCTCGTGTTCACGAACAAGGCGTCGCGCTTCATGCGCGCCAGGTCGTCGGCCTTGACGATGCCGCGCGTCGCATCGTTCAGCCGCAGGTGCACACTGACCACGTCGGCCTGCTCGAAGAACGCTTCGCGCGTCGGCGCGGCCGTCAAACCCTCGGCGACCGCGGCGGCCCGGCTTTTCTCGCTGCCCCACACCATCACCTGCATCCCGAACGCTTGCGCATAGCCCGCGATCAGGTGTCCGATCTTGCCGTAGCCCCAGATCCCTAGCGTACGACCCTTCAGCACGCGGCCCAGGCCGTTGAGCTCGGGATTGATCGACGCCGTCTGCCACAGCCCGTCCTTCAGGTTGTTGGCGTAAGGCACGATCTTGCGGCTGGCCGCCATGATCAGCGCCCACGTCAGTTCGGCCGGCGCGACCGGCGAGCCGACGCCTTCCGCGATCGCGACGCCGTATTCGGTCGCGGCCGCCACGTCGATGTGTCCGGCAACCTTGCCCGTCTGCGACAGCAGCTTCAAATTGGGCAGCTTGGCCAGCAGCGCACGCGGAAACGTGGTGCGTTCGCGGATCAGGACCAACGCGTCGAACGGCGCCAGGCGGATCGCCAGTTGGCCCAGGCCACGGGTCGAACTGTTGAACACTTTGACCTCGTGGCCGTCCAACCTGCGGAAGCATTCGAGGGTGCGGACGGCGTCCTGGTAATCGTCAAGGATTGCAATTTTCATGGATGTTAGCGGATGTTATCGGCAAGAAAGTAATGAAATGACAGAATTTGAACGATAGGAAATAGCCTACTACTTTACTCAACCAAAATTCCTACATTTTTGTTGTGCAAGCATTCTAAAGCCGTTTGCGCAGGTGTAGAATCGACCAGAAATAAGAGCCCGAGATGTCAGACTGACATCATTTGCGGCCAGCAGCACACGTTCCAACCAGCCCGCCGGCCTCCGCGCACACGCGACCCCGGGCTGGCGACATGACCGCCGTAGCACTGAACCGTGAACCGCACGGCTTTCCAGGTGCGGGCCCACGAGGCCATCCTTGACGACGATCCTGCCGGGACAAGATTAACGGGATTCCGACCGCCGCGCGCATTGCAGGCCGCCGCCTCTGCCGCATCAAGGCCATCGGAATCGCCAGGGATTCTTAATTGGCATTGGAGGTATGTATGAACCAGCCCGTGATGGGCGGCGTCGCCGCACTGAACGTCCCAGCTTACATCAAGCACAATAAACTCATCAATTGGGTGGCCGAGATCGCGGCCCTCACGAAGCCCGACGCCATCTACTGGTGCGACGGCTCCGAAGAAGAGTACGACCGCCTGTGCGCACAGATGGTCGAAGCGGGCACGATGAAGCGCCTGAACCCGGAGAAGCGCCCGAACTCGTACCTGGCCTGCTCCGACCCGAGCGACGTGGCGCGTGTCGAAGACCGCACCTTCATTTGCTCGGCCACGAAGGAGCAGGCGGGTCCGACCAATAACTGGACCGACCCGAACGAGATGCGCCAGACCCTGAACGGCCTGTTCGACGGCTGCATGGCCGGCCGCACGATGTATGTCGTGCCGTTCTCGATGGGCCCGCTGGGCTCGCCGATCGCGCACATCGGCGTGGAACTGTCCGATTCTCCGTATGTCGCCGTCAACATGCGCATCATGACCCGCATGGGCAAGGCCGTGTACGACGTGCTGGGCGCCGACGGCGATTTCGTGCCGTGCGTGCACACCGTCGGCATGCCGCTGCAGGCGGGCCAGCAGGACGTGCGTTGGCCGTGCAACTCGACCAAGTACATCGTGCACTATCCGGAAACGCGCGAGATCTGGTCGTTCGGCTCCGGCTATGGCGGCAACGCGCTGCTGGGCAAGAAATGCTTCGCGCTGCGCATCGCATCCAACATGGGTTACCAGGAAGCCCAGCAGGGCGGCACCGGCTGGCTGGCCGAGCACATGCTGATCCTGGGCGTGGAATCGCCGCAGGGCGACAAGAAATACGTCGCGGCCGCGTTCCCGTCGGCCTGCGGCAAGACGAACTTCGCGATGCTGATCCCGCCCGCCGGCTTCGAAGGCTGGAAGGTCACGACCATCGGCGACGACATCGCGTGGATCAAGCCGGGTGCCGACGGCAAGCTGTACGCCATCAACCCGGAAGCGGGCTATTTCGGCGTCGCCCCGGGCACGAACGAAAAGACCAATCCGAACTGCATGGCTTCCCTGCGCGAAAACGTCATCTTCACGAACGTGGCGCTGACCGACGACGGCGACGTGTGGTGGGAAGGCATGACCAAGGAAGCCCCGGCGCACCTGATCGACTGGCAGGGCAAGGACTGGACCCCGGCGTCCGGCACCAAGGCCGCGCACCCGAACGCGCGCTTCACGGTGGCCGCCACGCAGAACCCGGTGATCGACCCGGCATGGGACGATCCGGCCGGCGTGCCGATCTCGGCCTTCATCTTCGGCGGCCGCCGCTCGACGACGGTGCCGCTCGTGACGGAAGCCCGCAACTGGACGGAAGGCGTGTACATGGCCGCCACGATGGGCTCGGAAACGACGGCCGCCGCCGCCGGCCAGATGGGCATCGTCCGCCGCGACCCGTATGCCATGCTGCCGTTCATCGGCTACAACATGAGCGACTACTTCCAGCACTGGCTCAACCTGGGCCAGAAAGTCGCCGACAAGAACCCGCAAGCGCTGCCGAAGATCTTCTGCGTCAACTGGTTCCGCACCGATGACAACGGCAAGTTCGTGTGGCCGGGCTACGGCGACAATATGCGGGTGCTGAAGTGGATCCTGGACCGCAGCCAGGGCCAGGCCGGCGGCGTCGAGCACATGTTCGGCACCACCCCGACCTACGGCGACCTGAACTGGACCGGCATCGAGTTCACGTCCGAACAGTTCACCACGATCACGTCGATCGACAAGGATGCATGGCGCGAAGAACTGAAGCTGCACACCGAACTGTTCGACAAGCTGGCTTACCGCCTGCCGCAGGAACTGGTCGCGACCAAGGCGCAGCTGGAGAAGCGCCTGGCCGAGTAAGCCGCACGGAGAAATACAGGCGAGGAGACGACGGCCGCGCGCACGACGATGCGGCCGCGATAAAAATGGGAAAGGACAGGCTTGGTGGCCTGTCCTTTTTTCATTACCTCATCGTGGCCTGTACAGGCAGAACAATGCAACTAACCGACATCGGCTCGGCCGCAAAGTCCGACCGGCCGTCGAACACGTGTGCCCGTTGCTGTTCAGCTGGCGCAAGAAATGGAAGCGCGACTGGGAGGAGGTGACACGGTTCGGAGCGCTGTCGCCGCGCATCGCTTCCTTAACGAATTTAAACCATCACATTGTGGAAAATCATTTGGGTTTTTGATTTTACTAAATGCGGCTTATCCTCTATCCTTTCGTCAACTCGCATTGTTAGCGCAAACATCTTAGAGATAAGCGAGCTTCGACGTAAAAGGACAATAGACATGAGACACCGCCGCACCGTGCTGCGCGCCGCTCTGGCGCTGGCTTTCACCACCCCATTCGCGTTGCCCGCCATGGCCGCCGACGCCGCGCGCCAGATCGTCATCGACGCGAACGCGCCGACCGTCGCGCGCGACCATGCCGCCGACCTGTCGGTGGGTTCCGATTACCCGGGCACGCTGATCCGCGACGACAGCCTGGCCCAGTTGAAGATCGCGAAGGATGAGCTGGGCTTCCGCTACATCCGCTTCCACGGCATCTTCCACGACGTGCTGGGCACGTTCAAGGTCGTCGACGGCAAGCCCGTGTACAACTGGACGAAGATCGACTACCTGTACGACAAGCTGCTGGGCATGGGCATCAAGCCGTTCGTCGAGCTGGGCTTCACGCCGGAAGCGATGAAGACGTCGGACAACAGCATCTTCTACTGGAAGGGCAATACCTCGCACCCGAAACCGGAACTGTGGGCGGGCCTCGTCGACGCCTTCGTGCGTCACGTGCAGCAGCGCTACGGCAAGGACGAAGTGCGCACCTGGTTCTTCGAAGTGTGGAACGAGCCGAACCTGGACGGTTTCTGGGAAAAGGCCGACCAGAAGGCCTACTTCGACCTGTATGACGTGACCGCGAAGACCATCAAGGCGATCGACCCGACGCTGCGCGTGGGCGGTCCGGCGACGGCGGGCGCGGCCTGGGTGCCGGAATTCCTCGCGCACACGCAGAAGAGCGGCGCCGCGGTCGACTTCATCGCCACGCACACCTATGGCGTGGACGGCGGCTTCCTGGACGAGAACGGCCAGGGCGACCAGAAGCTGTCGCCGTCGCCGGACGGCATCGTCGGCGACGTGCGCAAGGTCCGCAAGGAGATCGAAGCGTCGTACCTGCCCAAGCTGCCGCTGTATTTCACGGAATGGAGCACGAGCTACAACCCGCGCGACCTCGTGCACGATTCGTACATCAGCGCCGCCTACATCCTGTCGAAGCTGAAGGCGACGGAAGGCATCGCGCAGGGCATGAGCTACTGGACCTATACGGACCTGTTCGAGGAACCGGGTCCGCCGACCGCGCCGTTCGAAGGCGGTTTCGGCCTGATGAATCCGCAGGGCATCCGCAAACCCGCCTGGTTCGCCTACAAGTACATGAACGAGCTGGGCGACCAGCAGGTGCAGACCACCGACAAGCAAAGCTGGGTGACGAAGGACGCGAACGGCGTGCAGGTGCTGGCGTGGGACTTCCAGACGCCGGACATGGGCAAGAAGACCAACCGCCCGTTCTTCGGCGCCGTCCAGCCGACGAAGAACGGCACGCCGTTGACGCTGTCGCTGAAGGGCATGAAGCCGGGCACGTATAACGTCCAGGTGTACCGCACGGGCTTCAAGGCCAATGACGCGTACACGGCCTACATCGAGATGGGCAAGCCGAAAACCCTGGCGGCCAACCAGCTCGCGAAGCTGCAGGCGCTGACGGTCGACAAGCCCGAGACGCGCACCGTGAAGGTCGCGGCGAACGGCACCGCGAACGTGCAGGTGCCGATGCGCGCGAACGACGTGGTCCTGGTGAAGATCGCGAAGTAATGTCGCTCAGCTCCACTGCATCAGGCAGGGGGGCACGAGCAGCACGAGGGCCAGCACGAGGTAGATCAGCTGCAGCGGGATCATCCACCTGGCCCACGTGATCCACGGCACGCGCGCGAGCGCGAGCACGCCGACCGTGATGCCGGACGTCGGGATCATGGGCGTCGACAGCTCGCCCAGTTGAAAAGCGAGGATCGCGGTCTGGCGCGTGACGCCCACGAGGTCCGCGAGCGGCGCCATGATCGGCATCGTCAGCGCGGCCTGGCCCGTACCCGAGTGGATGAAGAAGTTGATCACCGACTGGATCAGGTACATCTTCTGCGCCGCGAATACGGGGTGGCTCGACTGCACGAGCGGCATCAGGCCATGCAGCATCGTGTCGATGATGTGGGCGTCGCGCGCGAGGATCATCGTGCCGCGCGCGATCGCGATCACGAGCGCCGTCGGTGCCAGGTCCTTCGCGCCCTGCATGAACGCCGCCACCCAGTTGTCGGACCCCAGCCGGCCCACGATGCCCACGACGATCGCCATGGATAAGAACAGCGCTGCGATCTCGTCGATGTACCAGTCGAACTTCACCACGCCGATCACCATCGCCGCCAGCGCCAGCGCGAAGATCGCCAGCACTGCCTTGTGCCGGCCCGTCATGCGGTCGAGCCCCGTGGCAGCCGGCTGTTCAAGGCGCCGCGTCTGGTCCAGCACATAAGTCGGGCTCAGCGTGGGGTTCTGCTTCACGCGCGCCGCGTACCACATCAGGAACAGGATCGTGACGGACGTCGTCGCCACCCACACGATCAGGCGATAACCGATCCCCGAAAACACGGGCACGCCCGCGATGCCCTGCGCGATGCCGACGTTGAAAGGATTGAGGAAGGCGGCGCCGAAGCCGGCCTGCGAACCGAGGAAGGGAATCGACACGCCGGTGATGGTGTCGTAGCCTAGCGCCAGCGCGAGCGGCACGAAGATCAGCACGAACGGAATCGCCTCCTCGTTCATGCCGAACGTGGCGCCGCCCAGCGAGAACAGGGTGACGAAGACGGGAATCAGCGCCGCGCGCACGAGCGCCGAGTGCTCGTGCATGCGGGCGATCGAACGGATGCCCGTGTCGATCGCGTCGGTCTTCTGGACGACCGCGAACGCGCCGCCGACGACCAGCACGAAGCCGATGATCTGCGCCGCCTCCACGAAGCCCTTGATGGGCGCCTTCATCAGCGCAACGAGGCCTTGCGGCGCACTCTCGACATAGTGGAACGAGGCCGGGTCGATGAGCTGCTTACCGTTCACGAGATGCGTGTCGTACTTCCCGCCGGGGATGAACCACGTCGCCAGCGCGATCAGCGCGAGGATCGCGAACAGCAGCACGAAGGTATTGGGAATTCGTAGTCGCATGATCACTGACTCAAAAGTGAACCCGAACGGAAGGGCGTCGTCCCCGCGATCTTACAGATGTGCATCCCGCGCAGCAGGTGGCGGTGTGCGGTGCTCGCGAACAGCAGGCCGTCGCGGCTCGCATGCACGGTCGCCGTGTCGCCGGTGACCGGGTTGACGATGTCGGCGACGGCGTCGCCCGCCTTCACCTCGTCGCCCAGCGCTTTCAGGAACACGAGCACGCCCGTCTGCGGCGCGTGCAGCGGTTCCACGGCTTCCAGCGGCGACGCCGCGCACCGCGGCGCGGGCAGCGGGGCCAAGGGGAGGTCGACGACGCCTTCGCGCGCGAGGAACTGCAGCAGCGCGTGCGCATCCTGTTCCGCGTAATCGTAGCGCACGTCCATCTCGCCGCGCAGTTCGACGGTGACGGCGGCGCAGGCGGGCGGAATCGGTATCTCTGGACCGAAGTGCGCGGCCAGGTCCCACCACAGCTTGCTGCAGGCCTCGTCGAACGGCTCGCCGCCCGAACCGGCGGACAGCAGGTAGGCACGCGCGCCGAGCAGCGTCGCCAGCGGCGCCACGCGGTCCGCCAGCGCGGGACCGGTATAGACGTGCAGCAGCGCCTCGTTGTCGCAGTGCAGATCGAGCACGATGTCGGCGTCGATCGCCATGCCCAGCAGCGTCTTTTTCAGCACCTGCGTTGCGTCCTGCGGCTCCCACCGTTCGACGGCGGCGCGTGCCGCCGCACGGATCGCGGCCACGTTCGCGGCCGAATCCAGTCCGAGCCGGCCGGCCAGCGCATCTTTCAATTCGTCGGCGACGTGGCGGAAGGCGCGGTTGAAATTGGTACCGGTGCCGAGGTCGAAGCGCCCGAACGGCGCGCCGTGCACGATCTGCGACAGCCCGATCGGATTCGCGGCGGGTACCAGGATCACTTCGCCGCGGATGCGTCCCTCGCCATCGAGCCGTTCGAGTTCGCGCCGCAGGACGTGCGCGACGAGCATCGCGGGCACCTCGTCCGCGTGCAGCGATGCCTGGATATAGACCTTGCCGCCGCTGCCCGCGCTGCCGTAATGGTACGACGTGAGCTGGTACATGGCGACGCCCGGTTCGGTCGCGATCGGATGGGTCTTCGTATGCATGCGGACGTGTCTCCTGGCGGCGGGTCTGCGGCCGATTATGTATGAATTTTTACACAACGTAAATCGATGAAAGATTATTTTCAAAATGTTGTTGAGTTGGGCGCCGCACCTGTTTTACATTAAAAAACATTAACTCATTGACATCCGGTCACATGACGCCTGCCGCCCCGTCCAGCGCCTCTCCCGACATCGGTTTCGCCGAGTCTTCGCTCGGCCAGTCGCTGCTGCGGGTGCTGGCCGAAGGGTCGGTGTCGAACCGCGCGATCGCGGATTACGTGCTGCGCAACCAGGTGCGCGTGACGGCGCTCGGCATCGAGGAACTGGCCGACGCGTGCGACGTGTCGACGGCGACCATCAGCCGCTTCGCGCGCGACCTCGGTTTCAGGAATTACGCGGCGATGCGGGGCGCGGTCGCGGAAACGCTGCAGTCCGTGTTGCAGCCCGTCGAAAAGCTGCGCAGCACGATCGCGCGCCGCGCCGCGAAAGCGTCGCCCGCGCTGGAAAGCCTCGGGTATGCGGAAGCGGCCATCACGGCCAC
Organism: Massilia cellulosiltytica; assembly: GCF_047325105.1. Classification (NCBI taxonomy): domain Bacteria; kingdom Pseudomonadati; phylum Pseudomonadota; class Betaproteobacteria; order Burkholderiales; family Oxalobacteraceae; genus Massilia; species Massilia cellulosiltytica. Next base: position 7,154,018 of record NZ_CP168562.1, read on the forward strand.
GAGCCGCGCGCTGGCCGGCACGCAGATCGACCGCATCGGCGCCGTGCTCACCAAGGCGCGCACCGTGTACGTGCTGGGGTTCGGCCTGTCGTCGTTCCTCGCGGGCGCGCTCGCGATGCATCTGCAGCCGTTCTGCCGCCACGTCGTCGAAGCGGCGGCGAGCGGCGGCACGGAAGTCGCGGCGAGCCACCTCGCGACCATCACCGGCAAGGACGTGCTGGTCGTGATCTCGCTGCCGCGCTACACGCTGGACGCGGCGTCGCTGACCCGGTTCGCGCGCGATGCCGGCGCGACGATCGTCTCGATCACCGATTCGCCCGCGTCGCCGCTCGCCGAACTGGGTCACCACGTGCTGTACGCGCACAGCACGCACCCGGTGCTGCCCAGCAGTTCGAGCGCCGCGCTGGCCGTCATCGAGGCGCTGGCCGTGTCGCTGATGACGTCCAACAAGGCCAACGTGGCCAAGGCGGCCCGCCACACCGAGGCCATCGCCGCCTATCTGCACGGTGAACACCAGATTCGCAAGCTCGTCAAAAAAACCTGAGTCACCACAAGACACCAAGAGGGAGAGCACCGCATGACCAAGCACATTTCGAGAGCCCTGCAACCGACCATCCTCGCGGCGGCCGTCGCCGTCTTGACGTCGCAGCACGCCTATGCGCAGGCGCAGGCGGACGAACCGAAGATGCACCGCGTGGAGATCACCGGCTCGTCGATCAAACGCATCGACACGGAGACCGCGCTGCCCGTGCAGCTGATCTCGCGCGAGGACATCGAGAAGATGGGCGCGACGACGGCCGCGGAACTGGTCAAGAACATCAGCGCGAACACGGCGCCGGTGACGGACGGCCCCAGCATCACGGACGGCACGTCCGGCCAGCGCGGCCTGAACGGCGCCAACCTGCGCGGCCTCGGCGTGTCGTCCACGCTGATCCTGCTGAACGGGCGCCGTCTCGCCAACTTCGCGTCGCCCGGCGACAACTCGGGCGTCGACCTGAACAACATCCCGGCCGGGGCGATCCAGCGCGTCGAGGTGCTGAAGGATGGCGCCTCCGCGATCTACGGTACCGACGCCATCGGCGGCGTGATCAACTTCATCACGCGCAAGGACTATACGGGCATCGACCTGGCCGCGTCGGCCGCGGGTACGCAGCAGGGCGGGGCAGGCAAGAAGACGCTGAGCCTCAGCGGCGGCACGGGCGACCTGAGCACCGACCGCTTCAACGTGTTCGGCGTGCTGGACATCCAGCAGCTCGACCGCCTGCGCTCGGGCCAGCGCCGCTTCATCTCCGAGCATCCGCTCGCGACGACGCTGCCGGCGCAGATGTCCAGCAATACCTTCCCGGCCAATATCGACATCTCGGCCGCGCAGCGTGCCGCCCTGATCGGCGCGGGCCTGCTGCCGGCCGGCAGCCGCGCGAGCCGCGTCAACCCGAGCGCGCCGAAGTGCAATCCGCCCGCCACCGTATATGCCGAGAAGGGGCCGGGCGGCGTGGCCGGCTGCAGCTACGACTACATGGAAGACACGGAGATCTATCCGGACTCGCGCAAGATCGGTTTCATCGGCCGCGCGACCTTCCAGCTCGATCCGGACAACCAGCTGTTCGCGGAGCTGGTGCAGACACAGGCCAAGACCAAATACGTGCTGTCGCCGAACCCGGTGTCGACCCTGCGCAACCTGCCCGTCAGCATCCTGCCGGAGGCGTACCGCAACGCGCTGTCGGCGCCCGGCCTGCCCGCCACGGTCAACCGGATCCGCTACCGGATGGCGGAAGCGGGCAACCGTACCAACGACGTGACGAGTACCGGCCAGCGCCTGCTGCTGGGTGCCACGGGTACGATCAAAGGCTGGGACTACGACGTGGCGCTGGGCCGCGCCGAGAACAAGGCCATCGACAAGTACGTCGACGGCTACTTCCTGTACGACCAGTTCGAGGCCGGCGTGCGCTCGGGCGCGATCAATCCGTTCGGGCCGTCGTCGCAGGCCGGCCGGGACCTCATCAACAGCATCCGGGTCAACGACGAAGCACGCAATGCGAAGGGCGTGTCGACTTCCCTCGACGGCAAGATGTCGCGCTCCCTGACGACGCTGGCCGGCGGCGACCTGGCGCTGGCGGTCGGCGGCGAACTGCGCCACGAGCACCAGACGTTCAGGCCGTCGGACCTGCTGCGCTCGAATAACATCCAGGGTGACCGCGACAGCACCATTCCGGCCGGCGAACTGGCCGACGTCGAGACCGCGGACAACACGAGAAAAGTGGCCTCCGTGTTCACCGAGGTGGTCGCGCCGTTCACCAAGGAACTCGAGATGCAGTTCGCGGTGCGCTACGACCACTACAGCGAAGTGGGCAACACGACCAATCCGAAGATCGGCCTGCGCTGGCAGCCGATGCAGTCGCTGCTGGTGCGCGCGTCAGCGGGCACGGGCTTCCGCGCGCCGTCGCTGTCGGACCTGAAGCGCCCGACGATCTTCGGCACGACGGCCGGCATCCTGACCGACCCGCAATGCGTGAAGCAGGAAGGCAGCATCGACACGTGTACCGACCAGTGGAACGTGGAACGCCGCTCGAACCCGGACCTGAAGCCGGAAAAATCGCGCGAGTTCTCGCTGGGCGTCGTGTTCGAACCTGTTAAACGCACGAGCCTCTCGGTCGACTACTGGAACATCGAGAAGCGCGACGTGATCAGCACCCTGGGCGAACAGGTCATCATCGAAAACCCGGCCGCCTACAACGGCAAGTACATCCAGCGCGACGAGGACGGCTTCATCTCCAACATCCTGCTGATGAAGGAAAACCAGGGCAAGCTCAAGACGTCGGGCTTCGACATCGCCGGCGACTGGCGCTCCGAGCGCGGACCGTGGGGCCGCTTCGGCGTCAACCTGTCCGGCACGCTGATCCTGCACTACGACCGCCAGTTCGGTCCCGCCGAGCCGTTCCGCTCCAACCTGGGCGTGTTCCTGAACGACCAGGCGATCCAGAAATGGCGCCACCGCGTGAACTTCGAATGGGACAACGGCCCGGTCACGCTCACGCTGGCGAACCAGTACTCGATGGGCTACACGGACCAGAACACGACCTACGACCCGTACACGGACACGCTGCTGCCGCCGAACCACGTGAAGTACTACTCGCTGTGGGACCTGACGGGCAGCTGGACGATCAGCAAGCAGCTCAAGATGCGCGCGGGCGTCCTGAACATGTTCAACGCGGATCCGCCGTTCTCGAACCAGGCCTGGTTCTTCCTGGCCGGGTACGACCCGAGCTACACGGACCCGCGCGGCCGCAGCGCGTTCGTGAGCGTGAACTACTCGTTCCGCTGACATGCTGAAGAAACTGGGTGTCGCGCTGGCGCTGGCGGTATGCGCCGGCGCGGTGATGGCGGCCGATGCCGGGGCGCCGAAAGGATCGCTGGTCATCATCGGCGGCGGCCTGCGCGTCAACAACGCCGAGGTGTGGGAGAAGATCGTCGCGCTCGCGGGCGGGAAGGGCGCGCGCATCGCCGTGCTCCCGACGGCCGCGCAGACGCCCGCGAAGGAAGCCCAGCTCACGGTCGATGCGCTGAACCGCTACGGCGCGCGCGCGTTCGTCGTCCCGGTCGCGCCCATGCTGACCGGGACCGACGTGCGCAAGGCCGCGGACGATCCCGCGCTGGCCGAGGCGATCCGCAAGGCCGGCGGCGCGTTCTTCACCGGCGGAGATCAAGCCCGCATCACGGGCTCGCTGCGGCGCGCGGACGGCAGCAACACGGCCGTGCTGGACGCGTTGTGGGCGCTGTACCGGCGCGGCGGCGTCATCTCGGGCACGAGCGCGGGCGCCGCCATCATGAGCAGCACCATGTTCTACGACCCGCCGCTGGAAGTGATGCCCGTGCTGAAGAACGGCGTGGCGGACGGCAAGGACGTGGCGCCGGGACTCGGCTTCATCGGCGACGACGTCTTCGTCGACCAGCACTTTCTCGCGCGCGGCCGCTTCGGGCGCATGCTGCCGGCGATGCTGGCCAAGGGTTATACGCTGGGATTGGGCATCGACGAGAACACGGCCGCCGTCGTGGGGCCGGCGCGCGACGTCACGGTGATCGGCTACCGCGGCGCGCTCGTGCTCGACCTGGCCGGGGCCACGACGGACAAGACGAAGCCGGGATTCAATCTCGCCAATGCGCGCATCAGCTACCTGGACAGCGGCGACCGGTTCAACCTGGCCACGCGCGCGTACGCGCCGGGGCCGGGCAAGGAGCCCGTGGACCGGCAGTACGTCGAGCACCGCGCGCCGATCTTTTATACGGACATCCTCGGCAACACGGCGGTCGCGGACCTGCTCGAGAAACTGGTGGACAGCGATCTGCAGCGGGCCGTCGGCGTGGCGTTCGAAGGGCCGGACAGCCAGTCGCCGGACCGCGGGTTCGAGTTCACGTTCACGCGCGTGCCGGACACCGCGGCATACGTGACGAACCGCGAGGATGCGTATTCGATCTACCGGATCAGGATGGACGTGCGGCCGGTGCGGGTGCACCAGCCGTTTTATACGGTGGAGTAGGAAGTACGTCATTCCCGCGCAGGCGGGAATCCATACTGAGCCTGCGTAGTGTCGGCTCGATGCCGCAGGCCCGCGCGCTCAGCATGGGCCCCCGCTTCCGCGGGGGCGACGGTCAGGCTTTCAGCAGCGGCTTGAGGTACTTGCCCGTGACGCTGGCCGGATTGTCCGCCACGTCTTCCGGTGTGCCGTGCGCGACGATCGTGCCGCCGCCCGCGCCGCCTTCCGGACCCAGGTCGACGATCCAGTCCGCCGTCTTGATGACGTCCAGGTTGTGCTCGATGATGACGAGCGTGTTGCCCTGGTCGCGCAGGCGGTGGATCACCTTCAGCAGCAGGTCGATGTCGGCGAAGTGCAGACCGGTGGTCGGCTCGTCGAGGATATAGAGTGTCCGGCCCGTGTCGCGCTTGGACAGTTCCAGCGACAGCTTCACCCGCTGCGCCTCGCCGCCCGACAGCGTGGTCGCGCTCTGGCCCAGCTTGATGTAGCCGAGACCCACGTCCAGCAGCGTGTGCAGCTTGCGGGCGATGACCGGCACGGGCTTGAAGAACTCGTGCGCATCCTCGACCGTCATGTCCAGCACTTCGGTGATGTTCTTGCCCTTGTACTGGACTTCGAGCGTCTCGCGGTTGTAGCGCTTGCCGTGGCAGACGTCGCATGGCACGTACACGTCCGGCAGGAAGTGCATCTCGACCTTGATGACGCCATCGCCCTGGCACGCCTCGCAACGGCCGCCCTTCACGTTGAACGAGAAGCGGCCCGCGGAATAACCGCGTTCCTTCGCGGTCGGCACCGTCGCGAACAGGTCGCGGATCGGCGTGAACACGCCCGTGTACGTGGCCGGGTTCGAACGCGGCGTGCGGCCGATCGGCGCCTGGTCGACCGAGATCACCTTGTCGAAGTGCTCCAGGCCGTGGATGGCCTCGTGCGGCGCCGGTTCCGTCTGCGAACCGTACAGGTGGCGCGACAGCGCCGGGTACAGCGTATCGTTCACGAGCGTCGATTTGCCGGAACCCGACACGCCCGTCACGCACGTCAGCAGCCCCACCGGCAGCTCCAGCGACACGTTCTTGAGGTTGTTGCCGGTCGCGCCCGTGATGACGAGCTGGCGGTCCGGGTCGGCCTGCGTGCGCTTCTTCGGCACGTGGATCTTCTTCTTGCCCGACAGGTAAGCCGCCGTCAGCGACTCCTTGCTCTTCATGATGTCCTTGAGCGAACCCTCGGCGATCACGGCGCCGCCGTGCACGCCCGCGCCCGGACCCATGTCGACGATGTAGTCCGCCGTGCGGATCGCATCCTCGTCGTGTTCCACCACGAGCACGCTGTTGCCGATGTCGCGCAGGTGCTTCAGCGTGGCGATCAGGCGGTCGTTGTCGCGCTGGTGCAGGCCGATCGACGGCTCGTCGAGCACGTACATCACGCCCGTCAGGCCGGAGCCGATCTGCGACGCGAGGCGGATGCGCTGCGCTTCGCCGCCCGACAGGGTGTCCGCGCTGCGGTCCAGCGACAGGTAATCGAGGCCGACGTCGTTCAGGAATTTCAGGCGCGCGACGATTTCCTTGATCACGCGCTCGGCGATGTCCTTCTTCGCGCCCGTCAGCTTCAGGTCGTCGAAATAGGTCAGGCAGTCGCGCAGCGGCGTCTTCGCCACTTCATAGATGGCGCGCTGTTGCTTGCCGTTGCCGATCTTGACGTAGCGCGCTTCCGTGCGCAGGCGCGCGCCGCCGCACGACGGGCACTCCTTCTCGTTGATGAACTTCGCCAGCTCTTCCTTCACGGCCATCGAATCCGTCTCGCGGTAGCGGCGCTGCAGGTTGTTGACGACGCCCTCGAACGTGTGCTCGCGCATCACCGTGCGGCCACGCTCGTTCACGTACGCGAACGGCACCGACGTCTTGCCGGAGCCGAACAGCACGACGTCCTGCGCGGGTTTCGGCAACTGCTCGAACGGCTTGTCGAGGTCGAAGCCGTAGTGCGACGCGAGGCTCGTCAGCATCTGGTAGTAGAACTGGTTGCGGCGATCCCAGCCCTTCACGGCGCCGGACGCCAGCGACAGGTTCGGGAACGCGACGATGCGCTTCGGATCGAAGAACTCGATATGGCCCAGGCCATCGCATTCCTGGCACGCGCCCATCGGGTTATTGAAGGAGAACAGGCGCGGCTCCAGCTCCTGCAGCGAATAGCCGCAGACGTTGCACGCGAACTTGTTCGAGTAGATGTGCTCCTTCTCCGTATCCATCTCGTACGCGACGGCGCGGCCGTCCGCGATGCGCAGCGCGGTCTCGAAGCTTTCGGCCAGGCGCTGCTTGATCTCGGCATTCACCTTGATGCGGTCGATGACCACGTCGATCGTGTGCTTTTCCGTCTTCTTGAGCTTCGGCAGGTCGTCCACGTCGTAGATCTTGGCCGCGTGCGTGCCGCTCTGGATGCGGAAGCGGACGAAGCCCTGCGCCTGCATCGCCTCGAACAGGTCGCTGTGCTCGCCCTTGCGGTTCGCCACGACGGGCGCCAGGATCATCAGCTTGGTCCCTTCCGGCATGGCCAGCACGGCATCGACCATCTGCGACACGGTCTGGGCGGCCAGCGGCTCGTCCGAATGGTCCGGGCAGTAAGGCGTGCCGACGCGTGCGTACAGCAGGCGCAGGTAGTCGTGGATCTCGGTGACGGTGCCGACGGTCGAGCGCGGGTTGTGCGACGTCGCCTTCTGCTCGATGGAGATCGCGGGCGACAGGCCCTCGATCATGTCGACGTCCGGCTTTTCCATCAGCTGCAGGAACTGGCGCGCATAGGCCGACAGCGATTCGACGTAGCGGCGCTGGCCTTCGGCATACAGTGTGTCGAAAGCGAGCGACGACTTACCGGAACCCGACAGGCCGGTGATGACGATCAGCTTGTTGCGCGGCAGGTCGAGGTTGATGTTCTTGAGATTGTGCGTGCGGGCGCCGCGGATACGGATTTCTTCCATTGTTGTTTGAAGGCTTTCGAATGGTTGCGGGGCCGGCGCACGGATGGCACAGGTGAGCGGGCCGAACGGGAAAGCGCACTAGTTTACCTGTTTTTATTTACAGTGGTATGCCGGCGCTCGAAAAAGTCTGCGAGGCTTGGTAGCATGATATGACGACCTGTCAAGATCTGCCGTTCCGGTACAACGTGCGCGTATCGTATGTGGTCCGGGAGCGGCGCGTTTCAATGGCAGACTCACCAGAAAACAAAAATAAGCGGAAAAATTTTCGTCCGGCTGTATTGATGCGCATCTCTTCCAATTCGGGCACTTCGCCCCCATCTTCCAGGTCTGATCAGGTGCTGTAACCCGGGTGCCCGATCAGTGCGGAATCAGTTGCTTTCTCATGCGACTGACCAGCATAATAGCGGGCCGTATTCAACATGTTTCCCTAACGCTTAGACAACACGCAGAGTCAGGGACTATCCAAAGGAGCTTTACAAAATGGCATCAGTTAACAAGGTCATCATCGTCGGCAATCTCGGCCGCGATCCGGAAATTCGCTACATGCCGAGCGGCGACGCCATCGCCAACATCGCGGTGGCCACGTCCTACAAATCGAAGGACCGCAACACCGGCGAGCAGAAAGAGCTGACCGAGTGGCACCGCATCTCGTTCTTCGGTCGCCTTGCCGAAATCGTCGGCCAGTACCTGAAGAAGGGTTCGTCGGTCTACGTCGAAGGTCGCCTGCAGACCCGCAAGTACACCGACAAGGACGGCATCGAGCGCTACGCCACCGACATCATCGCTGAAAACATGCAGATGCTGGGCGGCCGCCAAGGCATGGGCGGCGGCGACAGCTTCGGTGGTGGCGACGACATGGGCGGCTATGACGCCGCGCCGAGCCGCCCGGCACCGCGCCAGGCCCCGCCGGCCCCGGCCGCACGTCCGCAGCCGAAACCGGCACCGAACTTCTCGGATATGGATGACGATATTCCGTTCTAGAACCTACTTAGGCAGCTTTTTGTTGATAGGCCCGCATTCCCGAGAGGGAATGTGGGCTTTTTCTTTATCAACACTTTGTTTTGTGGTTTAGTGTAGTTCCGGCTCAACTACTACTTAGTAAAAAAGGTTGATAAATGACGAAATTCGTCGCAAAGCGTGTCCTGTTTCGGAACGGGGAACGACACTCTGTTTTGAGTAGGCCCGGTGGCCTGCCGGTTCACGAAGCGACCCTGTACTTAGCTAGGTACCGGAAGCGCGGCCGAGCTGCCAATACGATTCATGCCGTGTGCATGACGTTGGCGTTGCTGTATCGAGAGCTAGACAAGGCGAATATCGACTTGCTCCAGCGGCTGCGGCAGGGCCAGTTCTTGACGGTCCAAGAACTCAACCGATTAGTCGATGCTACTCAATATTGGCTAGCTGACCTCTCCGATGAAGACGCGAACGAACGGGGTAGCTCCAACGTCATTGATATCAAACGAATTCGGATTCGTCGTAAATCGGCAGTTGAGGAGACCAAGTCGGTCAGTGTAGCGACCCAGGCTATCCGGCTAAGGTACATGGCAGACTACTTAGAGTTCTTGGCAACGTATATGGGCGCAGCGCTTTCGGCGTCCGTGCGAAAAGAGGTAGCGTTTGAAAGTGACCGCGCGCTAAAAGCATTTCGTGCCCAAATACCGCCGGTCTCCAAGCGGGCCAAGCTGGGCGCGCGCGAGGGACTTTCAAAGGAGGACCAGGACCGGCTCCTCAAAGTAATTGACCCGAACTCGCCTGACAACCCGTGGGAACGCGGCTTCGTTCGTCAGCGGAATTGGCTAATTGTTGTGCTCTTGCTTGCGACTGGGATGCGTCGTGGCGAACTGCTCGGCCTACAAATTCGAGACCTTGATCAACGATTGCCCAAGCTGCGAATCATCCGAAGGGCAGATGCAGGCGAGGACCCACGCCGTATTCAACCAAACACAAAGACCAACGACCGAGAGGTCGAACTGCGGCCGGCCATCATGCGGGAAGTCTGGAGTTACATTAGTCGGCATAGAAAGAAAATCAAGGCTGCCCGAAAGTATCCGCAGCTTATAGTTGGAGATGAGGGGCAGCCACTGTCCCTGAAGAGCATCGACAAAATATTCGTGCAGATTCGCGCTGCTTGTCCAGGCCTACCCGTCACGCTCACGAGCCATGTGATGCGCCACACGTGGAATGATCGCTTTTCTGAGCAGGCTGAATTACTTGGCCTCACGGATGCCGTTGAAGAGAAGGCCAGGAACGAACAACAAGGGTGGGCCGATAACTCTGAGTCCGCTGCAACTTACACCCGCCGCCACGCTACCCGAAAAGGCCGTGAGCTCTCCCTGAAGCTACAAAAACAACTAGATGTCCCAGAACATTAAACTTCGCTCGTCCAGTACTCTTGTCATTGCCTTGCCCGAGCGCGTGTTTGCTCGCGGTGGGGCCAGCTTTGACCCAAGGAGTGATCTTTGGGAGTGGGCCGATGGCCCGTTCAACGCGCGAATCGACTTCCGTCGGTACAGCGACGGCTTCGAAGCATTCGTTCCCATGCTGAAGCAGGCCCTGCTTCCCTTCGTCAAAGGATACTCGTCTGGGCATGCCGTGGGTTTGAACGATTCCTTCGCCCAGTTCGCAAAGGTCATCGGGACCTGTCCTGACGGGGCGATTGGCCCACAACATATCTCTGACTACAAAGCCAAGTTGGAGGCACACAAAGTCGGGGTACTCGGGAAGCTCAACGTCCTGCTACAGAAGTGGGTTGCCCTCAGACTTCCGGGGGTGGAGCCGGAGTGCGCGGCGTATTTGCTAGAGCAACGGAAACCTGGGTGCAAGAGGGGTAACGCGGTCAGGACGAGGGATCCGATCAAAGGTCCTCTAAGTGAAGAGGAGTACACCGCGCTGTACTCGGCGGTTAACGCTTCCTACGGGCGTGGCGAGCTTCCGTTATGGACGCTTCTGCTCACCCGACTGCTCTTGGCCTGTGGTGGGCGCATCTGTCAATACGCCTCACTCAAGCTTGGCGACTTCGACGGTGCCACTTTAACGCTCAGCTTTCCGCAGGCCAAGGCACGTGAGGAACACCTGCGGAGCAGTTTCCTTTCGTTTGACATCAGCCCACAAACGGGTCAGCTCATCGCGGACTACATAGGCGGGTTGCGGGCGGAGGGGTACGACGACAACTCCGCGTTCTTCCCCGAAAAATTCGTCCTGCCTTGCGGGTCAAGCAAGCAGCTGCGGGACATTGACCACTTGTTTTACGGGCACTGCGAGCCGAGCAACCTATCGAGGCGGTTTCAACTTCTTATGGCCGAAATTGCCCCGCCAACGTCGCGTCTCGATTTTGCGCCGGTGCCCTTGGCACCCAAGAGGTTCCGGTACACGTTCGGCACTCGGCTTGCTGAGGAAGGTGCAAGCAAAGTGGTCATTGCGAACCGCCTGGGCCACGCGGACCTCCAACATGTGGATGTGTACGTTGCGGCGTCCCCGAAGATTGTCGAGAACATCGACAAGACCATGGGAGCGCTACTCGCTCCGCTTGCCAGGGCCTTCAAGGGACAGCTCGTAGAGGGCGAGGAGCACACGACCCACAAGGGCGCCCCGGGCAGCCGCATCATTGACTTCCGAATCTCGAAGGACCCGGTAGGTAGCTGCGGGGGTAAGGGAAACAATTGCGCCTTCAACAAACCGGTTGCTTGTTACACGTGCTTCCGTTTCGAGCCGTGGTTGGACGCTCCTCATGGGAAAGTGCTTGAGCGGTTACAGGCCGAGCGGGAAAAGTGGTCGGCAGATGATCGCATGGCAGCGGTGAACGATGAGCCCATCCGGGCCGTCCAGGAGGTCATTGCGCTTTGTGCTCAGGTTTGGCAGCAGCGCGGCCAACAGGAATCGGAAGCTATGTCGTGAGCGCCCCGGTCCTCAACTTCACACCGCGCGCCGAATTAGGGCCATTGGCCAATCTGGAGGCCTTTGTGCGACTCTGTAGGGACTCTGAGGTCCTCGGTGCCAAGTCACAATTCGACAAAAACGTTTGGGACGTTGGCTACCTGAAAGGACAGAACAAGGTGAACCGGGCGGTATTTAGCACCCTTGAGGCATCGCGCAAGAACGAGCCAACTCCGAGCATGCCGCATCCGTTCCTGGACTTCGCCAAAGCGGCCCTCGTCTACCTCCACGATAAGCGTGCAGTGGAGTCCCAAAGTGTACGGATCGCAGCGCTTCGATGTTTGGAAGCGGCGTTGCGGGAGTCGAGCAAAGGCTCGCGGCCGACCGCCGTGGACGAAATGGTGCTGGACAGCGCGGTCGAACTTGCTCAGCAAGTGTCGCCAGGTGTCGCGTACCGGATTGCCGGTCAGATTAAATACATCGCGGAGTTTATGTGCACCAAGGGATTCATTTCCCTTCGCCAGCGCTGGACGCATGGCCTCAAAAAACCTCAAGAGCCAGGGTCTCGGATCTCAAAGGAGGCGCTAACCGCGCGCCAGGAGAAGCTGCCCTCAGCCGCCACGCTCCGTGCGCTCGGGGCGATCTTTTTTGAAGCTATTGAGCCCGCAGATGTTCTGGTTTCGAGCAACATTGGCCTGATGCTATGTGCGCCAGAGCGGATCAACGAACTCCTTCGGCTTCGGCGGAACTGCCTTGTTGAGGGGGACGGCGAATATCGCGGGAAGCTGGGTTTACGGTGGTCCGGATCAAAAGGGTTCGAGGACACTACAAAGTGGCTCCCCACGGAAATGGTCCCGATCGCACGTCAGGCGGTCGCAAACATTATCAAGGTGACGACGCCGGCACAGAAGTTGGCGGCTTGGTATACGGCGAACCCTACGAAGTTGTATTTACACGAGGGCGCTACGCATCTCAGGAATGTAAAGGTCCTTACGTGCCCGCAAATCAGTCTCATCTTGTGGGGTGATGAGACGATCAACAAACCTGCCAACGTCTGGGCGCAAACCACTAACAATCTGCCCAAGCAATCGCTTGGCGGGCAACGGATCGGTTTTCTCTTCGAGGATGTTGAGCGCGCTGTCCTTGCAATGCTGCCGGCGACGTTCCCATCCATGCCCGGCGCCCCCGAGCTGTTGTGCCAAGACTCGATGGCCGTCATGCGAACGAACGAACTGCATGGGGAGAGGGCAACATATTTATGCATGTTTAGCTGTGTCGACTATACGGCGCTCACAACCCGCTTCGGCGTTTACGAAGACAGGAAGTCCATTTTCGAGCGCTTTGGGTACGTCGAAGACAATGGCTCACCGATTGAGTTACAGAGCCACAGCCTGCGCCACTACCTGAATATGCTGGCGCAGACCGGCGGATTGAGTAGTACCGAGATTGCCCTCTTCTCCGGTCGGAAGGACGTGAAACAGAACCGCGCGTATGACCATATGTCCTCTGACGAGGTTCAAGCGCCGATCAGCCAGGCCCTGAAGGATGGGTTCACGTCTGAACTGGAACCGGTCCTGAGCCTCAGGCTCAACCTAATTACTCGAGGCGAGTTTAAGGGGCTAGGGCTGACCGCGGCACACACGACAGGCTACGGGTGGTGCGCTCACGACTTTGCGAGCGAGCCGTGCGAAATGTACCGCGACTGCATCAACTGCGCGGAGCAGGAATGCATCAAGGGAGAGACGCAGAAGGAAGCGAACCTCCAGATGCTTAAGAGCGAGACCGAGTATCTGTTGAAGCAGGCCCGAGAAGCCCTGAGCGAAGAAGAGTACGGCGCTGATACCTGGGTTAAGCATCAGTCGATCACCCTCGAACGAGTCAACGCCCTTCTGTCGATTTTAGAGAACCCAGAGGTTCCTGCGGGGGCGCGAATTCGTTTGGACGTTCGGAACGCTCCGCTCATCACTACGAACAATGCACACCCTATCAAGGTGTCCAAGATTACGCGACGAAAGACGCTTGCATGAAAAAGAGCCGAGCACCGGACCTAACTGATGAACGCATTACCGTAATCCTTGAGACTTTGGACGCGTGGAAAGGCAAGCTTACGTGGGAGCTCCTGCTGGATGCAGTTCAGGCATCTACCGGCTACCGATATTCTAGGTTTACGTTCGCAGAGTACCCCGAAATTGCGAATGCGTTCTCCCTCAGGAAGGACGCCTTGCGAGGGGCGCTGCCTCGTGAGCGCGGCGAACCTCGCGACGAACGCGTCCGTGCGGCTCTGGCGCAGGCAGAGCGCTACAAGGCTAAAGCTGACCGGCTGGAAGCAGAGAACCAACTTCTGACCGAGCAGTTTGTGACCTGGGCGATTAACGCGGAGCGTAAGGGCGTCACGTTGGACATGTTGAATGCCCCGCTTCCTAAGCCCCAGCGCGACAGAAGCAAAGGGGAGAAGTGACGCGTAGGGGGCAACAAGCTGCCAACAAATTCTAAACGGCTACCACTTGGTGGTGGCTTGACCGTTTGGACTTACGCCATAAAGACGGGGGGTGTTCCAACCCTCTCCAAGTCTAGGGGCGGCATTGAATTCATCAAGGCGCAGTAAGGAAGGGTGAAGACTAGCGCAGGATGGCCTGATTTTCGACCTACGAAAAGCAGCGGTTTGCCCCAGTTGTATGGCAATCAGGTGGTCGTTTTACGTTCAGGCGAGCTGGCTCATGCTACGTTTGTTTTTCCGCTTCCAGTTAGTTATCGGCGAATCAAGTTTGCTCTCGCGCTTGACCTTACGCTCAGTTATTGGCCTGAGCTCTGGCATTAACCGTTAATGCCTGCTGATACCGCTTAAGTAACCCTTGGTATGATGTTTTGCAATATTGCACTCGTTGCATATGGTCATCCCGTTGCTGTAGGTCGTTTTTCCACCATCAATAACTGGCAAGATATGGTCAACTTCTAAATGACGGCCGAGCTTAAGTAAGGTTTCCTTATTTCTGAGACATACTTGACAACAATATTTATCGCGCTCGAATATGATGAGGCGCAATTGACTTGGAAAGCATCGGGATACGTATATTTTGTTGCGCATGAGAACAATTTTTGCCACGAGCTTTGCGTCCGCCCGGTCGCGTGTTTCTCGCTCCATGTTCAGCTTCTCTAGTCTTTCCGAAAAATATATAGGAATGGTTACCGATCGCCGCTCGCATACGAGAGAACCCGATGGAGTCTGCGTGAGTCCGACGTACAGTTCAGCTGGTTGACGGTCCATATTGTCAGGGCAGTTCTGCCGGAACTGTTTGAACGCCCAGTATGCCCATCGAGATCGAATAAAGCATCGAGTCACATGTAGCAAAACCCCATCGCTGGCGGTGGCATTTTTGCCCTTGTTGAAAATTTCGAAAACACGAGGGCCATACACAGCGCCCGTAGATAAAGCATCTATTATGAGAATATCTCGCGCTCGGTAGGAGTACGCTTTTAGCTTCTCTTCTACAAATCTCGGTAGAGCCATGAAAAACTCCTTAAATAGTTATTCCGGAAGAGTTTTTTCGAGGTAAGTTCTAACGCGTAATATTTGAGTCCTGTTTCTCCATATAACATCAGAAATTACCAATATATTGTGAAGACTCCCTTGATACATATCGAGAGAATCTCTACCAATATATTGGGAGATTTTTTTGGATCCAGCAGTCGCTTTCGGGAAGGTTTTACGTGCCGTCAGAAAAGAGGCAAGGCTGTCCCAAGAGCAACTGGCCTTGTCCGCAGGAGTCGAACGTAACTTTGTTAGCCTCATCGAACGCGGCATAAACCAGCCGACAATTCGCGTAGTGTTCAAACTGGCCGAGGCGCTGAATATGTCGCCAGCAAGGCTTGTTGAATTGACGGAACAACAAGTAAAATTTCCGCAGGAAGCAGCCGTTCAGTAACGGTCGGCCGTTGGCGTGTGCCACCGGCGATCTCCGCGTGAGAGCAGCGTACCTTGAGCAGAAGCCGCGACGACAGCTTAGGTTCGCTGTTCGGATGAGTCAGAACTCCGGCGAGCGCACTCACTACACTAGTTCAAACGAAGTACTTGGCGTGGCCATCGGGACCATTGAGAGCTGTTCTGTATGGGGCGGTCGCTGTGATATCGAACGAAAAACTTGAGCAAGTGGCATCGGGAGGAACAGCGTTTGACCGGTACTCGGCCCCGGCGCTTTAGGAGATTGATGTCGAGGCCGCAGGCGGCAGGTCGCAAGCTTAAACGCAACGGTGCGGCCGGCGCGTCCTGGGCGGTAGGCATGGGGCAGAAAACGAAGCAAAGATGAGCAACTCGGGGAATCTACAACAAAACTTTTTCCGTCGTTCTCAGGATTGCCAGTCAATCACGACATTATCTGGAATAGTTGCACCACTGGCATCAAGCACCCAATACCGTGCTAATAATGCGTTGTCTGTGTCCACAGGTATCGTGTTTCCCCCTAACGCACTGATCACGCGCATCAATCCAGGCATACGTTCGTGTGCCTGTTTCTTATACGGATGATCGTCAGGGGCTCCGTTATAAATTGCCTGCATCCTATACAGTTCAGCAGCGACATTGCGGAGAACTGCGGGTCTGTGCTCGACTTTAAGTAGTTTCTGCAGTTCGCTCGGTTGGACGATGCCCTCCGCTACCCCATCAATTGCCTGTTCGATTTTATTCGCATCTTCCATATCTGTTCCCGTTAGACAAGAATCCAGCCATCGTTCGACCATACCATGTCAAGAGGCCGTCCCCTCGCGTTAGCGCCTTGCAACATAGACCGCACTTGTGCGTCAACGCTTCCTTGTAGTATGGCTTCTGCGAATTCCCGGGTCGGCGCAATCCCTTTCGGGATGGTGAGCGTGAAAGTCATTACGCCCAATTGCTGTGCACTGCGCGGTAGCTCACGAGCCAGTAGTCGTGAGAAGCCGGAAGCTCGTACAAGAGTGCAGTCAGATCGAACTTCTCCCCGTCCGGGCGTACTAACTGTTTCAGCGGATAGTTTCGTTGTTTTGTGTTGTTCATGGTTTCCTTGCAGTTAGCTTGTCGTGGCGATTCAGCGCATCTTGGTAAAAGTCCCGTACTTGCCGCCAGGCTTCCGGAATCTCGAAGCAATAGCTGTCCTTCGGTAACGCCTCAAATTCCTCAAGAGTAAACGAACGCTCCCGTTCTTGCTTACTGATCGCGTTTTCTTTTGCGAACCAAGCCAAAGACTGAAATTCTAACGCTACTCGCCCGAAGTGCAGTTCACTTATACGTACCACACCGCGCATCAGGTTGTTCGGGTCGACGCACAACTGGATCGCACTTTGGCCGTCCATGATCATCGTGGCGTGGCTTCCGTGCTGGAGGAACAGCGATTTCAGATACTCCATATCCGTCATCACAAAAACAGCCACCTTCCCCGCGATGAACGGAATCAAGTTGTCCGGTTCTAGCGTTACCGTAAAAGGTAGACACGGAACCCAGCCTGGATCGGCGGTCAGGATACGAGGCAGCACCCAGGGCCGTACCAGCTCGTCCAGTATGCCCATCTTGTCTATCGATGTCACCGCGGCATAGTGCAGACCAGGCTCAGGCGAAACGATGGAGTATCCGTCAGCGCGGGCCTGCTGGATGCAGTCGTTCATCAGACGCCGATAATCATCGCCACCGGGCATCGGTAGCCGCTCAACATTATGCAAGCCCTTGAATTTTTCGGCACCGTCGTTCTGATAAAACGCTGTCACCTCGTTTAGAAGCTGTTGCTGCCTGGCGGCACGCGCCCCAGATGTTTTGCTGCTTTTCACTTCTAACGGCAAAGGATCTTCGCCGGCCAACGAACAGACATCGCCTATGCGTATCATGTTCGTTAGATCCGACAAGACAACAGGAAGGCCCTTCTGGAGACAGCCTTCTAGAACCTCCCATTCGAGGTCAAAACCTTCTTTGCCGGTGATGAAGCCGGCCTCCTGTTTGATGTTGTAGTCCTGATCGTACAGGAGCAATTTCAAATTGTAGGGGCTTTGGTAAACGCAGGCAGCGCCATCCCCAAAACACTTCCACAAAAAGATCCAATGTCGGGCCTGGTTGATAAGAATCGAGCAGTCCTCGAGCGTCCGTTTGACCCTTTTCGATTCTGCCCGCTCTAGGCGCCCCTTCCGCAACGAGCTTCGCAGCTTTGCCTCGACCTTCCGGGCACGAAGAATGACGCGCTCCCGCGAGCGAATCCGATGCACCAGATATTGCTGAAGCCTGAGCAGCACCTCAAGCTTCCCCGAGTCTCCGGCCAGCACATTCAACAGTGCCGCAGCGTGCTTAAGTTTGCACACGTCGGAATGGGAAAGGTGCCACAATTTAGCTTCCTTCATCGCGATCCTTTCAGTTAAGGCGATGCCCATGGAGGGACGGGCCTCACGCTGCGTTACCTCCGATGATAATAGCCTTACCTTGGGCTGACGCTGAATTCGGAGAATTCGTTGGCTATCAGCCTAGACTGCTGATCGAAAGCGTGTGGCGCGAACAGCAAAAGGTTAAGTACAGCCAGCTGGTCGCCCACATGGTGATCTTGCATATTGCGTAGGGCAGGATGGTTCAGAAAGACATCAAGCCAAGCGCTTGCCGCTAGCAGAACGGAGAAAACAATATTATGAGTAACGACCCCTTTTCTGAAACCCCTTATTACGACGAATACAAGGCGATCCGTAATCGGTTGCGCGCCTACAATCCGGTCGCGCTGATCGGGATGTGCTTGCAGTATCTTCACAAGCCAGTTGCAAAGCCCATGGACTATATCGAACGCCATCCTTGGTGCGTGCTATTGCTGATTAAGTGGATCTTGGTCGATGAGAAGTTCGCTGATCGCAACCGGCCGGCGCCAACGCAGGCGCAAACCGTCAAGCTGGTGCAGCAGATGATCAACCTGGCGGGTAAGGTGAGAATGCCATCAGAGCACGACTACATCACGCTGTTTATCCGGGCAATGCTTTTCCAACAGGTCCTGTACCAGCGGCGATCGTCGATCCTGCTGACAGGCCGACAAATGCTTTACTTCGGAGGATTAGACGAAGCGCATTACATTCCCCGCACCTTTCATGAGGTGACGGGGATGTCGCTGAACCGTTTTCTGCAGCTGGCCCTGGCATTTCATACCGCCTTTCTGGACGACGGACCAGTCCGCCACCGCATAGGAACTAGGTGGTTCGGTGATCTGCAGAACGCCGGCGAAACCGACGATATCGAGCTGTTTCTTGGTTTGCTGTCTGATTCCTTCCTGGGCATACGAGAGACGCTGCTCGCGCGTGATGCCAAAACGCTAGAAGCTGGCCGCAAGCCACGTGCGGCTTCCGAGTATGCTGAGCAGACACCGCTGATACAAACTCCACTGCTCCCTTCGGGACTGGGCGACTACGTCGTGATCGATCCCTGTCTGCTGGAGAACTGTCTGGACAACTTTATCTACAACACCCTGCGTGGCCACCATGTCCAGGATTTCATGGGCCATTTCGGCCCCATATTCGAAGACTATGTGCGCCTGGCAGTGGAATACAGCCGGCTACCGTTCCGGACAGAGGACGAGCTCAAGCTTCTGCTGGGCGCGAAGCAGGGGCGCAACCTCATCGATTTTGTAATTACAGACGAAGACGCGCATGTGTTCCTGGACGCGAAAGCCGCTGAGATGAACTACCGCGGCACCGTTACCCACGATGCAGTCGAGCTAGCCAAGCTGCTGGACGCGTCGTTGCTGAAAGCAGTGAAGCAGGCCAATAGCGTTATCGCGGACCTAGTACGGTTGAACAGTGATGATGCCGTTTTCAAGGCTAGGAAGCGGCATTATCTGATCGTTGTGACCTACGCCAGGATGAACATCGGGAATGGTCGTGCACTAGCAGACGCGGTTGGTATGACAGCGATAGAGGCGGTGGTGGCGGATCAGCCAGGCGGTCTACAAATACCGATCGAAAACATGTACTTCCTGACTATTGAGGAGTTTGAAAGGCTGGTCGCCCAGGTGGCCGTCGGTAGCATCGGCTTGGTGGAAGCCTTAGAACGGGCCAAAAAGCTGGACGCTGATCCAGCCACCAGCTCGTTCATGTTCGAGCAGCACCTTGCTAAGTGGGGCATGGCCGGCACCGCGCCGGATTACTTGATCAAGAAGACGACAGATGCGCTTGATCAGATCGCCGCCAGCTTAAAGCAGTATCAAGTACCGGCGTGCGACAATCATAATGTGGCGGGGAATATTCATTGGTAAACGCGGGTATAACCAATCTATCAGGGCAGCGATGACTATCGCTGCCCAGTCTTGTCATATTGAGAAGAGTGCTGGTGAAGCATACAACTCAGCACAACAGGAACACCGTTCCTTGCGGTGCCGAAGTTCATGCATGTGTACAGAAGGAAGCTTGAAAATGTGCTGTGTCCAACCTTCGCTTGGATTCTTGTGGGATTGAAGATCCTTCAAAAGCATCATGAACCCGGCTACACCAGCCAACAAAGAAGCAAATGCAAAGGGAACGTCAACCGTTTCGTGCGAGTTCGGTAACTGGATATTTCCAGTTGCACACAGCCTAGGCAGCACTGACCTCAACGGTTCTCCGACAAGTGACTGAGGTGACACGTTTAGTTTCAAAGCAAGCTGCTGCGTTTCGTCGAGGAACAGCCCGCGCGAAGAGTCCAGAAGATCTCGCACGCGCACCGCTTGAATGCCTGTTTGCTGGGCGAGAACTGCAACCTCATCCTGAACGCTGCTGATATCCTCAAGGTATTCACAGCCCATACAGGCCCCTTTACCGTCAGTAATGTACCTGCCAGCACCTATCCGAACGCCTGCGGTCCACATATTGATTGAGCTTTCGGGGAGCTTTAATGCTGCATGTCTTCGACTTTCAGCTGAGTCTAATCCGGCTATGACGCGTCCGAGTGGCTCAACATATCCGCGTTCGTGGCAGTAGTTGTTTAGATCTTTGCCATGCGCTTGCGCAATAAGATCCGGATGGGCAGCAGTCAAACGCGCTTTTATCGCATCCACCTTAAGCTTTCCAACATCAGCCTCAGTCATAAAGGCATAGCGCTGGCCGTTGGATTGACCATACCGATCCTGGTCGACCAAGTTTAAATTGCCGACAATAGCGTGTGGCCAGTTCTCAAGCAACCACACTAGGCCATGCGTCACAGCCCCAGTCCCAAAAACTGTTGTATTACCCAGGTCCAGTGGTTCTACGCGTAAAGCTTCGGTGCCGCAAATCTCGTTGAGATCGAAGATCATTGACCGAATCTCGACGGGATTTGAGTCAGCTAGCTCGTTGCGGAAGATGGTCTCAAATACCTGTGCGGCTGCCAACGCGGCGGCGAACGCCGGACCTACTGGGTTAGGGTCTTCACTACCCATCGAATCTTGGCCAAAATGTGCGATCCAACCATTAGCCGCGACACGGATATGTTCTTGCTCTGCCGATGGCGCATTACACCCGATCGCTACGACACAGTTGTAAGGAGGCTGCCATTGAATCCGTAGCCCCTCTTGTGGCGACCCTCCTGAAGTTGCCGCCTGAAGAGCTTTCTGATGATTTTCCGTTGCGCTAGCCCCATAAAAGTCGATGTTGGGCCAAATCCTGGCCAGCGTGTCAGCAAGGACGGTCGCTAGAAGCTGCGAGCTAGCCGGCACGCGATCATCTGGCGTAACTATTGCGATGCGTGTATCCAAGAGCCGGTTGACTAACGCATCCGACCTAAACAACGCCTTTAAAGCTTGGGCATTTTTTTCCTTGGCGCTCATACGATTTTGATCCTTTCGGAAGTTTCTGCCCGCGACCACAAGCGCCAGTCACGCTCTTCACGCTCGTAAACATTTACGCCCTCAAAACTTATCAGGCCATGTTGACCATAGAAGGGCACGATGATGCTCAACGCCCCTACATGGCGGACGACCTCCCACTCCCTGTCCAGCTGGGACATTCGAACATCCGCTCCCGGATGGGTATGAAGCTGGATTACGCTACGCTCAGACCTGTCGAAGTTGTCGAGTTGTATCCGTTGCAACTCTGCGCCTTCGATATGCACATAGACGCCCGTCGAAGTCATCCCAGGAGTCTGTTTGGGGATTACACAGCGGCTGATCGGTACCGCGCGGTCAGCCAGTCCAAGCTCGGATTTTTTGGCCGTCCAGATTGCGAATACTTCGTGGTTGCCGCTGCGAAATGCCCTCTCAGTGTCCTGTATTGCGGACAAAGGTATGAGCCACTGGTGAATCTTCATGAACGATGTACTCCTGCTGAATTGAGGTCAGTGGCTAGCTGTTGGATCAAACCAAGAACTGTATAGCGCTTGTCAGGGCGCAAAAATGCCCATGACCGATCTTGATGGCCCGAATGATTGTGGTACTCCTTCCATCCTGGGAAACAGAACCAGCATCGTGGCTCGTTTTCAATACCGGCCGTATGAAAGCCCATGCCGCTAGGTATTCCTGAGTCACCATTAGACAAAGGACGCCCATCAGGCGCAATCCACCAGCCACTAACAGGTCTGTAGGGATAATCAGTTCCGTCAACGCGCAGCATTATCGTCGTGCCGTGGCGATACCAATCTAACTCCACATCAAGAAAGGGAAATTGGTATGCCACGAGCTTCAGCCCTGCTGCCGCGTAATTTTGCGGTCGCGACAGCAAAGGCTGAATTGCACGCTCAAACGATACTTGCGCCAACGCCGGATGGACGATTGGCGCGTTGTTCATTTACGTGCCCCTCCGCCGCCGTTATTCCGGGTAATCGACAGGAGATGGCCGTCTCGCACCCCAGCAGCCTGCAGCGTCGAATTCATAGGCAAGGGAGCGGTTCCAAGGTTGCGATCAACCATGGAGAAGTCGGTGACTTGCGGCCTGTCTTTCGGTGCAAGGCTTTTTTTGATCGCCTCCTGCACGGTCAGTTCGACTGGGAAACGCGTCGCGTGGTCTTCACCGTCCAGCAAGACTGTGACATCGTAAAAGCGATCGTCATGCTCGCGCTTCACCGTGAAGAATTTATCTTCATTCTGAAGCACGATACGGCTGCCATCCGCCACCAGGACGTCTGCAACGTCGTCCAAATCAGCCCACAGATCGACATCTTCTTCTCCTGCAACATGTTTCAGCTCAGCAGCCGTCATCTTGGCATGCTGAAGCTTGTCGACATGATGCTCGAACGGCTTATCGTTGAGCTTGAAGTGCAGCGCCCGGCGACGGACTGGATTGTCGGGAACTCCTGCTACAGTGGGACCGATGCTGAATCTTTCACCACCACGGATGAAAATGACATCGTCTGTGGCAATGGGAACATCAATTTCCCCTTCGACCTCAAGGAGAAGCTGATCTGCAGTGGCAAGACCTGCCAAGCTAGCCAAGTGGCTGCCGAGGTTGGCGCCGGGGAAAGTGTGTCGTTCTTGACGGTCAATATGGACTACTACATTGTGGGCAGGCATAAGCTGCTCCTTTCAAAAAGCGAGTTTCATCACTTCCGTCACAAAATGTGACAGAAAAAATACTGAATTACGCTCGAAAGGCTTGACTTTGAATGCCACCACGAAGACACTTCCAATCGCCAAACCGTACATGGCTTCGTGCTGTGGACACCCAAGGGACAAGCTTTCTAGCTTGTCCCTTTTTCATTTGTACTTCAACATGGCGCTCTCCTTTCTCGATATCAATTGCACACAACACAGTCTACTCTGCTGAAATCAAGTTGGCAAGTGCCATCATTGTCAGTGTCAGTGACATTATGTGCCATGTACGCAACGCAAACATGTCAATGACGTTGACATTGTGTGTGTTGGATGATAAAATACCCCTACACCAAGGGGGAGTACACTTTATGATTTCAGAAGAACGGCTCTATTCGTCTTTGGGCGCTAAGATAAAGCAACTTCGCGAAGGGGGCGAAGGCAGGAAGCGAATGACTCAGGCTGAGTTAGCGCAACTTGTCGGCCTAGAACGAACTTCTATTACGAACATCGAAAAGGGTGTCCAGAAGGTTCCGTTGCATATCCTTTACCGAGTTTGTGAAGTATTCAATGTGGACATTATTGCGGTGCTACCAAAGCTCGGTGATGTGCAAGAGTCGAATGTTTGGCGGCTAGTTATTGGTGAAACAAAATTGCCGCCATTGGCCGCTCAGGCTGTTGAAAACCTACTCGCCAACGAGATAAATGAGGAAACTCATGAGTTTTAATCGTGAGATCGAAAAGAAGGCTCTCGCGCTACTTGAGCAATGCTCCCAAACTCAACCTGCTATAGACGTCGAATCTATTTCGAGGCAGACGGGAGTTAATCTACACAGAGAACAATTGGACGACCAGGTCT
This sequence comes from Massilia cellulosiltytica, assembly GCF_047325105.1. Lineage (NCBI taxonomy): Bacteria > Pseudomonadati > Pseudomonadota > Betaproteobacteria > Burkholderiales > Oxalobacteraceae > Massilia > Massilia cellulosiltytica. Next base: position 7,177,700 of record NZ_CP168562.1, read on the forward strand.
CCGGGATGCTTGTCGTCAAAGCAAAAGCAAAGCATATTATTATAAATAAGTTGCACCATCCGAATCGTCAGCGCTTTACTATTGCCCATGAATTAGGGCACCTCATGTTGCATCACAAGGCCGGGGACAAAGTGTTTTTGGACACTTCAATGAGTGTTTATAAGCGTGCTGGTGTGCCTGGAGCATCGACCTATTCCCGCCCTGACTCCACTACAACTCCTGAGCAAGAGCGCGAAGCAAATCTTTTTGCTGCATCATTGCTAATGCCACGAGACGTTCTGCTTAATTATATCGAAGAGCAAGATATCGATTTGGATGATGAATTTGACATATCTCGACTTGCATCAGTTTTTGAGGTAAGTGAGCAGGCTATGTACATTCGTCTGAGCTACTTAGAGCTAATTCAAAGCGCGTACTGATTACTTATTCTCGGCCTTGACAATTGGCAGCGCCCTGTCTGGTGTGTTGTAGACCAGCATCGGTCAGTAAACACTAAGAGACTTTAATACCCAAGCCCGTCACCAAAATTCTTCTTTGACATAATTGCTGACTCTGCGCGCGGGGATTTTTATCAGTCGCTCGTTAGTTTTCTGGCCAAGTTTGAAGTATTCTAAAAAGATCTCATGTTCTTTGCGGCGAATCTCCATAAATATCCCAACTGAATAACCGCAAACGTGCTCCGGATGACCGTCTGCCCAATTCCATACACCGTTGTAGGGAGGGGAGGTCATCGCAATTAACCGATCCTTGTCAGCATTTTTTTCGTGTGCCGGTCGAGAAGATTTTTTGACCTCGACTGCAATAAGATTATCATCGGGAGCAGGTAAGTCGCCACGGGAGTGAACAATTAAATCCGCAGTTATTGGCAAAACTCTGAGCTCTTTATTGATAATCGTCTTAACTTGATCACTCTGCTTACGATTATATTCAGTATCTGTATAGTATTCGAAAATTCGCTCTTGCTTTAACTGACGTTCAATGAAAATGGCTAACCGGCCGCATGTATTGCGCTCACTGACATCACTGAGCAGCCAGCTTCCTTCATATTCCAAGAACGCCGTGAGTGCGTCGTCAAAAATTAGTTCTGGGCTTCGCACGTAAATCTCTCATGGTTTAGTGTAATGTTTTAAATCAGCGACCAGTTATCGTCCCTTGTTGATTATGTCGTACATGCATAAGCTATCCTAGACTCTAGCTCATCTAGAAATACTTACCGTGTGGTCACGACTGTGATGGGGCGAGCGGCTCCGCAGAACTGAGCTCAGCCGCATAAACTGGCCTCGCGAACGCCTTCGCCTGGTACGCTCTCCAAGCGAATACTTATACCTTCTTCCTCTTTTCCTGTGCGCATTTCGAATGGAAAACCGGGATCACGAGATCTGTTCGCCCAACGTTCATAAGCTCCATTCGGATAATTGAACAATAGCAAAGCATCTGGAGTGGCCGTCAGAGCACGTGCGATTGCGATATCACTAGGGTGCGTTTCATGCCGCTCACCATCCGTCGTAAATAGATAGCGACGTGCTGGAAGCTTGAGGGCCAGTCTCTTCGTTAAGTTAGCCGAGCTACCATGGTGAGGTAATTTGAATAAGTCAAGGCTCAGTTCCTCTAGTGGCAATTTTGCCGCAGATTTAAGTAGCACACCTGCGTGCGCATCGGCACCCAAGAGTATGCGGATTCCGCCGTATTCGAATATGAAAGCGATTGAGCTTCCGTTAGTCACAGAGCCATCGGTTCTTGTCGGTGTATCGGCGAGATCTGAAATCGAAGCATGTCCTGCGCTCAATGCCTCGATGTTCGTATGGTCTAGCGAGTTTGCTTCACTCTTAATGTCTGTAGGTGTTGCCGGCGCCGACTCCCGTTCGACCCACAAGTCCCAGACCTTCCTCAATGCGGCTAGCTGATCTCTAGATGGCGAAAGAATGGTGATAATTGCCTTAGACTCGCATAAGGTTTTATATACTGGCATATCCTTTTCGGTCAAGCAAACGGCGCTTTGACCGAACGCTTGATTCCAGGAGACTCCATCACGGCCGAGCAATTCTGCCAGTTGCCTTCCCTCCGCTACAGCCATCGACTCTCGCCCTAACTCCAAGTGCTGTCGTCCGTTAAACCAGATGTCACCAAAGCGAGTGGCGATAGACTTATCAGATAACAAAGAAAGCGTGCCTCCGATATGGTCGAGGTCAATGTGAGTGACGACTAAGAGCTCCCATACTGCATCTCCGCTCTTACTGAGTACCTTCGTTAATCGCTCGGCTGTAGAAGCGACTCCAGCATCCACGACTAGGCGGAAATGTTTCATCCCATCCCCATAGCTCACGACAATACAATCGCCATGCTCGGCCGCTATAGCATGAACTTCGACCCAATACTTTGGCTTTTCAAGGGAGGCAGACAGATCAGACATCGAATACACAAAATGGTTGGTTTGGATCAACACGTAGCGATAGCTCTCGCACGTACCTGCTCGCTGCCTCAAGTTTACGGTAGGTCTGCTCGTCTTTAGCTCGGTGCTTGGCCTCACCTTCAAGAATTGCGAGGTTTGTCACCATCATCTTCAGTCCGTGGCGAAATAAAGGCGGGCCTCTACGCACGGCTTCTAACGCAGCGCTTAGAGCGTTCCTAAAGGGATTTTTACCGCCATGTTCGTAGGTTAGGTTTTTTAGACTATCAGCGGAGCTCTGGAGAAGCATCGTCGTGAACAAAATTGCCCCGTCCGGCAAGCTAGAATACCGATAGGCTAAGTTCAGGATCCACTGCCGCCAGTTCTCGTGCGCTCCCGGCCAATCGCCTACTTGGACGAGCACATAGCCGGCTGCAGCAGACGCATAAGGGTTCGCCCATTTGTTATAGAGCAGCTCAGTTGCATTGTTTAGCATTCGGATTGAACCACTAAGGTCTCCCTGCTGTAGGAAGTCTAGAAGCCCACCAAGGTCAGGATCATCCACCTCGACACGAAGGGATCGAGCAAGTGTGTTGCCAATAACACGTTCATAATAGTCAGCGTAGACATCTGCAAGTTTTCCGTCTCGTTTCTCCCATCTACCTGGAACACATGCAACTTGGATGGGGCTCAGTTTGTCCTCAGCTCTGTATGAAAGCGAAAAATAGCGCGAGCCTTTTCCTTCTTGTGACTTGTCGCCAACAAGATGCCTGTTACGTAGTGGCGTTTTCCACCTCGCGAATGGCGACTCCTTGTTTCCATGCAATTTTGCACCTTGAACAGCAGCAATTTCACCAACAAGTTTAGCTGTGACACTATCTGACGGTGACTCAGGCGATGGTAACTCCCGTCGGGGCTCCGCTTGTAGCCGCGCTATCCCGACAAAATCATGTTTAGGTTGAACTAAGTCGCTAGCATGGAATCCTGGCAAATTTGCAATGGTTATTGGTTCCTCTGCCTTTGGCATAGGCAACGCAGACCACCATTCTCTAGGGACTGTTGGCTTCTTTTCTTCGAATCCGTCCAAAATTGCGTTTGGCACAGCACTGTGTGGGACAACGGACTCCTGTATCGCCTTGCGCTGTCTCTCGGGCTTTTCGACAAGCTGCTTCGGCAGAAAAACCAGTGCAGTATCATCACCAGGCTCGACATAAACGCGCTTCATCAAAAGCTGGCCTTCAGGGGTCCGTAACCGGATTAAGAAAGCCCCAGGCTTTACTTGAACTCGAGTAGGCGTGCCACCCCCGCGGACCTGGAGATTGACCACTATTCCTCCAACAGCAAGACGTTCTTCACCGTTATCGCGTCCCAGTTCAAACACGTCGGCTAGTGCCACCCTTGGAAGTCTGGCACCGGCCGGCTGACCAACACTAAAATCGAATTGAACGGTCGTACTCATGAATTCTCCCCCAAACACGGTATAGACACGTCTACGTAAGGCGGCGCAATAACTTCTTTAAGTGCTTGGCCGTGTACGTGGGACCCCGTTGGGGTTGCTTCAATCGCTTCAAAATCATATGACCGGCGTACAATGTCAAAGCTGTCCGGCCAGTTGCCAGCTGTACAGTGCTCAGCGCTGTCCACATGCAACGCACTTACCGCTTCAATATCCCTTGGCTCGCAGGAAACCCGGACAGGTACTAAAGGATCGCCTGGGAGCGCATGGAAAGAAAGGTTACTTGATAGGGTACCTCCTCCATAAGAAACCTCTTGTCCGAAACCTTCAGGTCGCAACTGTATAAGCCATGAGAGAGCCATTCTCAACATATCGGTTTTGATGACCCATTGACGTCGTTGCGTCGACACCGCCCCTGCACCTTTCATAGCGCGCAAAAACGCATCCATGAATAATGACGGGCCATTCGCAAAGCCAAATGCGCGTGTTCCAAATTTGCTTGCGCGAATGAGACATTGCTCTGACTTTGCTAGGTTCTCGTTTTGTGCCTCCTGAACTATGGTTCTAGTGCGCACGTTCTTATAGCGTTCTGAAAAGCGAACTTCGGTGCTGCAGGCATCGATGAGGAAAAGTTGGCGACGCCCCTTCATCTTGCGCATAGAGTTTGCCAGCTCTTCCGGTTCTATAGCGTTTTCGAAAGGCGCACGATGGTTAGACCCAAAGTCTTCGGCTAAGAGAAACTGCATGTCGCCGATCCGCAGGCCATGACCACAAAAATAGAAAATTGCTAAGTTGTCTTCATGCGTGTTGACGTCATCAGCCCAGTCACCGACATCGTTAGCGATGTTATCGAATGTTGGTGCGAGCAATCCTAGCGGTGACGAACGATTTGCAGAGGATCCAAGGGCTCGAATCGTATGCAGTGGGGTGTCCGCCACATTTAGCTCAAGTTCGAGCCATTTAGCAAAGGCTTCCACAGAGTGGAGGGGCGTTTCAAGATTAGCAAAGCCGCCTCTCGGAGTATCATCCTCCAAGAGGCTTGCTCCTTGAGCATCTGCGAATTGACCAACACCTATGAGTACTACATGGACACCAGGCTCGTTCGGTTGGCGATTGTCGAATATCAATGCCATGTTGACTGAAACCCTTCACCATTACCTTTGTTATCGACAAGTACGCTCTGAATTTCAGAAATATGGACGAGCGACATCCCATCGCCAAGAAAATTCCTCACACCTGCTCCCTTTAGTAGAACATATTTGCCATACGGCGTTTCTCACACAATCTGAGCCCTAGCAAGAGAGACGCGCATTGACCCAACTATACAGGCAGTCTCCCCGGGCAACAAACTGAACGGCTGTAGCTCTGGTTATGACGAGACCACTGGAATCGCTGGGGGTAAAGCATCAACAGCGTGATACTGGTTCGCTCACCTTCCTTAGTCAGGCAAGCCTCAAGCTGCAGTTCCTTCTGAATAGCCCGGCCACACACTGATCCTCTAGGCACGTCTGAACCGCTGCTGGACTTCCCCCACTCTGGTAGACATTTCTGACCTATGATTGGACTTCCCCCACTCTGGTAGACATTTCTGACCTATGATTTGAGCATAGGAGAAATGAATGAGCACACAGCGTTATACGCCGGAATTTAAGGAAGAAGCAGTTCGCCAGGTCGTCGAGCGGGGCTACCCCGTTCCCGAGGTTGCGGCCCGGCTGGGGGTGTCGGCCCACAGCTTGTACAAGTGGGTCAAGGCAGTGATGCCGACGAAGGACGAAAAGCAAAGTGCCGAGCTGGTTGAAGCAAAAAGCGAGATCCTGCGGCTGCGCTCCCAGATGCGCCGTCTGGAAGAGGAGCGCGATCTGCTAAAAAAGCCGCACGGTACTTTGCCAGGGAGCCCGAGTAAAGTACCGGTTCATGAACGACCATCGGCACGAGTTTTCCCTAGTGCTGATGTGCCGCGTTTTGAAAGTGGCTAGAGCCGGGTTTTACCAATGGCTGCATCAGCCGATATCGGAACGAGCGAAGGAAGATGCCCGTTTGGTTGAAGCGATACGGCATTCGTATTCGGCCAGCGGCGGCGTGTATGGCGCCAACCGCGTCTTTGGCGATCTGCGGGAGGCCGGCGAGACCTGTGGCCGAAATCGTGTAGCCCGGCTCATGCAGGTTAATAAAATCAAGGCCGTACGCGGTTATAAAGCGCCCAGAAGGATTGCTGGGCGACCTTCGATCATCGCTCCTAACCGGCTGAATCGGGAATTTACCGTCGATGCTCCCGATCAGGCCTGGGTCACCGATATCACTTACATACGGACGTGGCAGGGCTGGCTTTACCTCGCAGTCGTGGTCGACCTTTTTGCACGCAAGGTCGTCGGTTGGTCGATGAAGCCAACCTTGTCTCGCGAGCTGGCGATCGATGCTTTGCTGATGGCGGTTTGGCGACGCAAACCCAAGAACCCCGTGCTCGTGCATTCGGATCAAGGCAGCCAGTATGGCAGCGATGACTGGCGACGCTTCTGCAAAGCCAACAATCTTGAACCCAGCATGAGCAGGCGCGGCAACTGCTGGGATAATGCTGTCGCCGAATCGTTCTTCAGCAGTTTGAAAAAGGAGCGCATCCGCAAGCGCATCTACAAAACCCGAGACTTGGCACGGGCCGATATCTTCGACTACATCGAAGTCTTTTACAATCGGACTCGGCGCCATACCCATCTGGGTGGTGTCAGCCCCGAGGCCTTTGAACGCGCCTCAGCGTGAGGTCGGAATTTGTCTAGTGAACTGGGGGAAGTCCAGTTGTACTTTGTCAGAAGGCGATATAGAATTGGCATGTCGCTCAGCGGCATTTTTTACAAAAGCCCCCCTGCTCAAAGCAGGGACGAATTCGCCAAAATTCCGCGCTTCAACTCTCTGTACTGCCACATTGTCTGCATGTACGGTCGCGTGTTAATTCCTACAGTCTCACCTTAAAGCTCAGCGCGTCACTGGGCCCCAAAGAGATGGGCGTCTCATGCATGATGACTCTAAGCGACGCTTTAGGGCTGTGCTGAACCTTCGAACTAAGACTGACGCACTGGCCTGGTCGCTACCCACAATTCCATAGCTTGGGCCCTTCTGCTGCTGCACTGCGCTGTTCTACCAACAGATTGACACGGCTTGAAGGAGTCTACTCATTCACGGTCAACACGCTATCAACACTTTTCGGTGGGCATAACCATTCTAAACCGGAATCCGTTTTCCACTGATGAAAGCCCGCTCTTCGCAAGAACAGCGGGCTTTTTCTTTGCACATGCCGATGGGTTACCAATGTGTGCCTGATCGCACTGCACAGGTCTTGAGCGTTCATCTTTTCAGCGTGTTCACGTTACGTGAACAAGAAAAAATCGTGAACAACCGGGCGAGCCTGCCCAATATTTGGGCTGGCTCACGCCCCGGGTGCAAATCCTCTCCCCAGTTTGATTCAAGTTAGTGCATGTAACTACAGCAGCCACGAATCTGGCTGGCATAAAACCTGCATCAGCTACTGCATCAGCCGCCGCCGGCGGCCACCCCGATCGGAGCCCAGGATGCACGCAGACACTCTTCCCACCTCATCCACCGCCCAGCCCGACGTCAAACTGTCCGGCGACGTGTTCGGCGCCCTGATCAACCTGTCCGGCCGGCGCCGTTTCACGTCGCAGCGGGTCGTGCTGTATTCGGTGCTCGCATCGCTCGGCCATGACGGCGCGGACAAGACGGCGCGCGACACGCTGGCGGCGTTCCGGGACGCGCACATCACGCTTGTGCAGGGCAAGCAGGGTTTGCCGGGCATCTTTTGCCAGCAATTGCGCGACGCGTATTTCGGCACGATGCGGGGCGACCAGATCATCCGCGACTTCATCGCACTGGCCGAGAGTACGCTGGACGCCATCGGCACGACGTCGCGGCGCGCGCCCGCGCTGCTCGACGAGCTGGTGCGCAGCGCGACGCCGTTGCTCACCGTGCTCAATGCGCTGACCCTCGTGTACGAGGAACAGTCCAAGCGCCATGCCCTGCTGCAGCGCCGGCAGATGCAGGAATTGATGGGGGACATCAAGACCATCGCGCGGCAGGCGCGCATGGTCGCCTTCAATGCCCAGGTCGTTGCTGCGCGTGCCGGCGACGTCGGCAGGGAGTTTGCCGTGGTCGCGAGCACGATGACCAACGTCACCGGCGAGATCGATGCGCTGGTGCAGACCGCCCTGGAGGGGTCGCTCGCCTACTGAATCAGATGCGCTTGCGCCGCACGGTGCCGGGAACGTGCTGGTCCTGGACCCTGCGCGCATCGCGCACCGTGAAGTCCGTCACCGACCGCAAGTCGAACAGCGCCGCGCCGCCGCTGCCCGGCTGGGCGTTGACCGCGCTGAAGACGGCGTCCCGCACGTCCTCCAGCACGAAGGCGGCGCGCGCCTCGGGCTGCGCATACGTCACCGTGACGTGGTCGACGTCGACGCCGGCCGCATGGCGCACGTACAGGCCATAGGCCGGGCAGGGCCCGAACATGCCCGGCTCGGGATACGCTGCCGGCTTTTCCAGCGGGACCGCGTCGCGGAGCATGGCCGTGCCGCCGCCTTCGACGTGCAAGCGCAGGTTCGACAGGTGGATGTCCTCGACCGGATGACCGGGCAGGCCGCTGATCGTGCTGGTAAAACCCGCCTGGGCACCCGAGACGACGATGTTGCTGATGTTGACGCGCCGGATGGTGCCGACCGGCGGCGCATCCGGCCCACGCAGGCGCGCGCCGAGGACGATGAAGATGGGATCGTTGGCCACCTTGCGCATGGTGATGTTGGAAATCGTGAGGTCTTCGATGTGCGAACCGTCCACGCTTTCGATGGCGAGGCCGCGGCAATCGTCGAAAATGCAGTTGGTGATCGTGATGTTCCTGAAGTCGCCATTCGATTCCGTGCCCAGCTTGATCCGCCCGAAGCGGCCCGAGTGGTAGTCGGGTGCGCTGCGCTTGAATGTCCCGTCCAGCAGCGTGCCGACGTCGAAATTCCCGGCCACGTAACAATCCGAAATGGTGATGTTGTCGCAGGCCGCGATCCGGCCCAGTGCATACGACGCCTTCAGGCAGATGCCGTCGTCCCAGGGCGAATTGACGCTGCACCTGGAAATGCGCACGTTGCTGCAGCAATCGATGTCCATGCCGTCGCGATTGGTATCGATGCGCAGATTATCGACCGTCACGTTGCTGCATCCGGTCGCGAGTATGCCGAAATGGCCCCCTCGCAAGATGCCGAAGTCGCGCAGCAGGACGTTATTGCATTCGCGTAGCGCGATCGCCTTGTTGCCTTCGCCCGGCCCGCCGTCCGCGTCGTAGCGTATGCTCCCGTCGGGCAGCTTCCGGTAGCCCGGATTGAGTCCCTTGCCATCGATGTGGCCGGTTCCGGTGATCGCAACGCTGTCCAGGCCGATGCCCCAGATCAGGCTGTTTTTCCAGTGGCTGTGGCCGAAGTCCTGGTAATTGCCGCCCGCGACATTCGGTTCCGGCAGGTCGTATGGCGCGACCTTCCAGTCCACCGCTTCGATCACCGCGCCCGCCTCCAGATGCAGCGTGACGCGGCTGCGTAGCCGGATCGATGCGGACAGGTAGCGCCCGGGTGGAAAAAGTACGGTGCCGCCGCCGGCCTTGGCCGCCGCCTCGATGGCGGCGTTGATGGCGCCGGAATCGACCGTTTTACCGTCGCCGCGGGCGCCGTAGTCGCGCACGTCGTGGCGCGCCGCGGCTTGCGCCTGCGCGTTGCCGAAGGCGGACAGCATGGGAAGCGAGGCCGCCAGTCGGGCGGCTGAACCAAGCAAACGACGGCGGGTAAGTGTGCTCATGGACCGATACGCGGAAGAGTGGGTAATCTCTCGATGTTATCGATCTCACAATATATGTGCAAGCAGTTTATGCCTCCACCTGCATCCCCAGCGGCGCCCGATTCAGCCTGACATACGCATCCAGCACATCCGTCTTGTGCACGGCCCCGAGCAGTTCGGGGTCGAGCGCGCTGCGCACGGCCGGCAGCCGCTCGCCGAAGTGGCGCATGAACTGGCGCAGCGCGTCGTCCAGGCCCATGTCGGCCGTGACGACGGGCAGGGCGTCGGACCGGGCGATGTCGGCGCAGGTGCGGGAGGATGCCTCGTCCCGCTCGTACAGCGCGGCCACGTCGTGCAGCGCCACCACGCCGCGGTAGCGCCGGGCGGTGTCGACGAGGTAGACGTATTTCACGGGATGCTGGCGGAACAGTGCCGCGGCCTGCGCGATGGAGGCATCGAGCGGCAGGACGGTGTCGGCGGGACGGATCAGTTCCTGCATCCGGATCGCGCGCAGGCGTTCGCGTTCCTGCTCGTCGGCCGCGCGGCGGGCCGTGATCTCGTACATCGACGGCCCGTTCACGGCGCGCGCGACGCCGAAGGCGACGACGCAGGCCAGCATCAGCGGCAGCATCAACGAATAGCTGAGCGTCATCTCGAAGATCATCAGGATCGCCATCAGCGGCGCGCTCGTCGCGGCGGCCAGCAGGGCGCCCATGCCGACGGCGACGAACGCGGCCGGCGCGGCAGCCGTTTCCGGCGTCAATGCCTGCGGCACCAGCGCGAACAAATGGCCGACGGCCGCGCCGACGAACAGCGTGGGCGTGAAGATGCCGCCGATGGCGCCGGATCCGCTGGTGAGCAGCGTCGCCGCGATCTTGCAGACGAGGACGACGAGAACGGCCTGCCATAGCCAGGACTGGTGCAGCAGCGCGTTCACGACGCTGTAGCCGTTGCCCCAGACCTGCGGCACCCAAATGGAGATGGCGCCCACGCCCAGGCCGCCGAGCGCGAGGCGCAGCGGCAGCGGCAGGCCGCTGTCGGCGAACAGGCCGCGCGTGCGCTGCAGCGCGACCAGGAAGGCCGGCGCGATCAGCCCCGCGAGCACGCCCAGCGCGACGAACCACACGACCTCCAGGTTGGCGATGGGCGCGAACGCGGGCATCTCGTACGTCGGGTGATAGCCGGGCAGACGGCGCATGGTGATGTTGGCGACGACGGCGGCGACCATGATCGGCCCGAGGCTGTTCATGGTGATGGCGCCCAGGATGATCTCGGTGACGAAGAACGCGCTGGCGATGGGCGCGTTATAGGCCGCGGCGATGCCCGCCGCCGCGCCGCACGCCACGAGCAGGCGCAGACGCTCGGTATTGAAACGGGCGATGCGGCCGACGACGGACGCGCTCATCGCCGCCAGCTGGATCATCGAGCCCTCGCGGCCGATCGAGCCGCCGGACGCGATCGACAGCAGCGACGATACGCTGTTCACGAGCGTAAGCTGCACCGGCACCTTGCCGTCGCCGACGGCCACCACTTCCATGTAGTCCGCACGCGCACCGCCAGCATGGCGGCGCGCCAGTACCAGCACGCAGCCGGCCAGCAGGCCGCCCGCGCATGGCATCAGCAGGCGTGCCTGCCAGGGCAGTGCGGTCGCGATGTCGACGAACGAGCCGCTGCGGCCGAACAGCAGCGCCTGCAGCAGCGTGAGACCGTCGCGGAAGAGGAGCGTCGCCAGCGCGCCGGCGCAGCCGACGAGCGCCGCCCACAGCAGGATGGCATTGGCGCGCAGCAGCAGCGCGAGCCGCGTGCGCAGGCGATCGGGCGAAGAAACGTTCATGGTGAGGGAGCGGAGCCCGGCCACTATAGCATGCGCTCGGGGTGGCTCACGCCGAACGCGATGCGCACGGCCAGTCCGCGCCCATCGGGGCGGCCATCGAGCGTGATGCGGGCGCCGTTGCGGGCCGCGGCCCGTTCCGCGATCGCGAGACCGAGGCCGCTGCCCGCCTGGTCCTGGCCGGGCACGCGGTAGAAGCGTTCGAACACCCGGGCACGCAGCGCGGGCGGGATGCCGGGACCCTGGTCCGACACCGTGATGCATGGACCGGCGTCGAGGCACACGTCCACGCGCGCGCCGTCCGGCGAATACTTGATCGCGTTGCCGACCACGTTGTCGAGCAGGGCGGCCATGCTTTCGCGGTGCAGCGGCAGGATGACGGGGGAAGAGGCGCGCAATTCGATGTCGACGCCGCGCTGCAGCGCCAGCGGCGCGGCCACGGCGATGCGTTCGCGCAGCAGCGCGGCCAGGTCCTGGTCCTGCAGCGGCGCGTCCGTCGGTTCCTGGCGCGCCCGTTCGTAGGCGAGCAGCTGGTGCACCGCGTGCGTGGCGCGCGCGACGCCTTCGCGCAGGCCGGCACCGGCTTCGGTCTTCTGCGCCGCGTCGGTCGACGCTTCCAGCAGGTGGGCATTGAGCTGCACGACCGACAGCGGCGTCTTGAGCTCGTGCGCGGCGTCCGCGAGGAACTCGTGTTCGCGCGCGAGCCGCTCGGACAGGCGCCGCATCAGGCGGTTCACCGCATCGACGACCGGGGCCAGTTCGCGGTAGGGCGACGCGGGCAGCGGCGCCAGCTCGGCCGCGCCGCGTGCCTCGAGCTCGTGGGCGACCGCGCGCAGCGGACGCAGGCCCACGCGCACGATGAACCAGGCCGGCAGCAACACGAACGGCAGGCTGTAGACGAGCGGCGAGAACAGGTACTTGGCGGCCGACGGCGTGAACACCCAGTCGACGTTGGGCTTCTCGCGCCGCTCGACCACGATGCCGCGCGCGGCGTCGCGCTCGACCCAGCGCACCCACCCGTCGTCCGGCGGCGCGTCCGGGTCGGAGTCGTACACGAGCTGCCCGTTCAGCCACACGCGGGTCTGCGCGTGCGTCTCGAAGCCCGTCTCGCGGAACATGTCCAGGCGCAGCGCCTCGATGCCGCGGCCGATGCGCGCCAGCGCCGCCGGGTCGGATGGCAGCGACTGCATGTTCAGCATGATCTGGCGCGTCCACGCGCGGTTGACGATGGACGTCTGGCGCGCCTGGTCGACCTTCACCTGCCAGGCGATGTGGGCCAGCGCCGCCAGCCAGATGGCGAGCATGACGAGCATGAAGCCGATCAGGAGGCGGCGCAGCAGCGACTTCGGTGCCGCTGTCTTGGTCATCGACTCAGCGGTCGCCGTCATGGCGCACCATGTAGCCGACGCCGCGCACGGTGCGGATGTAGCCGTCGCCGATCTTCTTGCGCAGGTTCGAGATATGCACGTCCAGCGTCTGGCCTTCGCTGTAGGGCAGCACGCCCTGTTCGAGTTCCGCGCGCGTGACGATGCGGTCCGGGTTGCGCACCAGCGCGTGCAGCAGCGCGAACTCGGTCCGCGACAGGTTGACGGGCGCGCCGCGGCACGTGGCGCTCATGCTGCGCGTATCGATGGCCAGGTCGCCGACCTGCCACAGCGTGTCGGCCTGCGCGCCGCCGGCGCGGCGCACGACGGCGCGCAGGCGGGCCAGCAGCTCGGGGATGTCGAAGGGCTTGATGAGGTAATCGTCGGCGCCGCCGTCGAAGCCGTCGAGGCGGTCCTGCAGGCTGTCGCGCGCCGTGATCAGGACGGCGGGCAGCACGTGGCCGGCCGCGCGCAGGCGGCGCAGCAGCGCGACGCCGTCGCCGTCGGGCAGGCCCAGGTCCAGCAGCAGCGCGTCGTGGCGGCGCTCGTCCAGCAGGCGCGCGCAGTCGCTGCCCAGGCGCACCCAGGTGACGTCATGGCCGTCGTTGTGCAGCACCGACTGCAGCGCGCGGCCCAGCGCCAGGTCGTCTTCCACGAGTAGGAGTCGCATGGAGCGCAAGTATAGCGACGCGCCGCCGCTGCGCCTATCGGCCGTGAAGCCTCCCTGAAGATTGCGCGCGCTTCCCGCCTCTAGAATGGCGGCATCCCAACGTCAGGAATCCCCATGCGCCGCCTTGCCCTGCTGCTTGCCTTCCTCGCCACCCCATCGTTCGCCGCCGACTGGCCCATGTTCATGGGCGACCCCGCGCACACCGGCCGTGCCGCCGGCGAGACGCGCGCCATCAAGGGTTTCAGGCTGGTGGGGCGGTTCGACATCCACGCCGCGATCCACGCGTCGCCCGTGGCGGCGCAGGGGCGCGTGTTCGTCGGCGCGGAGAACGGCAACCTGTACGCGCTCGATGCGAAGACGCGTACCCTGCAGTGGTTGTATCACGCGCGCGGCGGCATTGCGTCGACGCCCGCGGTGGCCGACGGCACCGTCTACTTCCTCGACCGCGCGGGCAGCGTGCATGCGCTCAAGGCGGACGACGGCTCGCCGCGGTGGACCTTCCGCACGCAGGGCGAGGCGGTGTTCGCCGCGCACGGCATGTTCGGCATGCCGCGCGACGGCCAGCCTGTGCCCGACCCGTGGGACCTGTACCTGTCGTCGCCGCTGGTCCATGACGGCAAGGTCTATGTGGGCAGCAGCGACGGCCACGTGTATGCCCTCGACACGAAGGACGGCAAGCTGGCCTGGGCGTGGCGCACGGGCGGCATGGTGCATTCGTCGCCCGCGCTCGCAGGCGGCAACATCGTCGTCGGCAGCTGGGACGGCGCCGTGTATGCGCTCGATGCGCGGACGGGCGAGCAGCGCTGGCGCCACCAGACGGGCGTCGAGCAGAAGACCAGCATCATGTTCGGCATCCAGGCGTCGCCCGCCGTCGATGGCGACACGGTCTACGTCGGCTCGCGCGACGGCTTTTTCTACGCGCTCGATGCGGCCGACGGCCAGCCGAAGTGGCGCTACGACGCGCAGGGCAGCTGGGTCGTCGGCACGCCGGCGGTGGATGGCGACAGCGTGTACGTCGGCACATCGGACACCGGCCTGCTGCTGGCGCTGGACAAGCGCACCGGCCGCGAACGCTACCGCTTCGACACGAAGGTGTGGACGTTCGCGTCGCCGCTGCGCGTGGCCGACGTCGTCGTGGCGGCGTCGATGAAGGGAGAATTGCACGCGCTCGACGCGGCGACCGGGCGCGCGCGCTGGTCGTGGCGCGGCGATGCGCTTGCCGTGAACGATGGCCGCGTGATCGACACGGCCACGGGCAAGCTGGACACGAAGCACATGTACGAGGGCGGACCGCATGCGCTGTATGCGGCCGTCGAATACGTCAAGCGCCTCGGCGCCTTCGTCGGCTCGCCGGCCTGGTACGACGGCCAGCTGATCGCGGCCACCGCGACAGGCGAGGTGTTGTTCTTCGAACCGCAGCGCTGACGGGCGGCTTTACTAAAACGCCGCGCGCCGCTGCCCGCGCGGCGGACGGCATCGTTTGACCATCAATCGCGGCCAGTTTAGTAATCACCGCTAAACAGCGCCGCAAAGCCTTTCCGGCGTTTGACCCTCCCTCCGGGCGGATGCAGAATCCGCCGCATAACGATGCCGGCCGTCCGCGCCGGTACTTCATGCCTACCCCGGAGACCATCATGCGCCACGCCAGTTCAGGCCTGCCCACGCCCGCCGCACGCCCGCCCCGCCTTTTGAACGCCTTGCTCGCCGCCGTGTTGCTGGCGGCATCCGCCGCCCACGCGGCCACATGGGGACCGTTCAACGCCGAATTCCCGGCCGCCGCCGATGGCCTGGTCAAGAAGGCACCCGCCGGCGTGACGCTGACGGCGCAGCGCGTCGCCATCGGCGGCTGGTTCAAGCCGTCGGAAGTCGCGCGCGGCACCGCGCTGCTGGCCGGCGCGGACGGCATCGGCTACCTGTGCAGCGTGGACGGCACGCTGGCCTTCTGCGGCGCGGGTGCGCCGGTGCGCAGCGGCGTACCGCTGCCCGCCGGCGCCTGGACCCATGTGGCGGCCAGCCGGGACGGCCGCCACGTCGTCCTGTACGCGAACGGCAGGGAAGTGGCGCGGCAGGAGGTGCAAGGCGGTGCAGCCGCCGCCGCGCAGATCGCGATCGCACCCCGCACGGGAACCGATGCCGCGTTCGCGGGCCGCGTGGCCGGGCTGACGCTGGGCGACGACGCACAGGCCGTCGCACGGCTCGCGGCGACGCCGCCAAACGAAGGCATGATCGTGTTCGAGAACGGCAGCCCGCACTGGCCGCTGCAGACCCGCCAGATGGCCGGCCAGCTCGCGCCGCAGGACGCATGGACGCTGCCGCACAGCGCGACGCCGCCGTCGCAGCCCGTCGCCGTGCCGGCCTATGCGGGGCCGGCGCTGGAACCGCGCGGCGCGAACGAATGGACGATCCGTGCGTGGACGCTGCAATCGGCGGACCAGGCACCGGGATCCGCGCAGCAGATCGCCAGCGGCGGCTATGACGCGTCGCGCTGGTACAAGGCGACGGTGCCGGGGACCGTGCTCACCACGCTCGTCGACCGCGGCGTCTATCCGAGCCCGGCGTATGGCCTCGACAACCTCGCGATCCCGGAAAGCCTCAGCCGCCAGGACTGGTGGTACCGCACGAGCTTCACGCTGCCGCGCGGCCATCGCCCCGGCCGCCACCTGTTCGTCACGTTCAAGGGCATCAATTACGCGTCCGAGATCTGGGTCAACGGCCGCCGCGCCGGCACGACGCGCGGCGCCTTCGTGCGCGGCAGCGTCGACCTGGGGCCGTACCTGAATCCGACAGGCGAGAACGTCATCGCCGTCAAGGTGTCGCCGCCGCCGCATCCCGGCATCGCGCACGAGGAATCCGTCGCGGCCGGCGTCGGCGAGAACGGCGGCGTGCAGGCGCAGGACGGCCCGACCTTCATCGCCACCGAGGGTTGGGACTGGATCCCGTCCGTCCGCGACCGCAACACGGGCCTGTGGCAGGACGTCGTCCTGCGCAGCACCGGCGACGTGCGCGTGGGCGATGCGCACGTGATCACGGCGCTCGCGGACGACCATCATGAGGCCGACGTCGGCATCGAGGTGCCGCTGACGAACCTGTCGAACAAGACCGTGCGCGCGACCGTGCGCGCCACCATCCGCGACCGGGCGGGGTCGATGCAGGCTATCGTCGTGAGCCGCACGCTGGACGTGGCACCCGGCACGCATACCGTGCGCTTCGCATCGAACGACTTCGCCGCGCTGAAGGTGAAGCAGCCGCGCCTGTGGTGGCCGAACGGCTACGGCAAGCCGGAGCTGCACGACCTCGACGTCGACGTGCTGCAGGGCGCGGCGCTGTCCGACCATGCGCGCACGGCGTTCGGCATCCGCAGCGTGACCTATGAACTGTCGCTGGTCGACCGCACGGGCCACCTGCGCCGCGTGGAGGCCGATTTCACCAGGGCGCACGCGCTCGGCGTGCGTATCACCGACGCCCGCCACGAGGCGCTGCGCAAGGTCGCGGGCAACCAGTGGGCCACCGGCCTGCGTGCGGAAGCGGAGGGCACGGCCGCGATCCGCGAACTGGCCGATGCCGGCAGCCTGGCGCCGCACCTCGTCATCAAGGTCAATGGCGTGCGCATCGCGGCGCGCGGCGGCAACTGGGGCATGGACGACTTCATGAAGCGCGTCGGCCGCGCGCGCCTGGAACCCTATTTCCGCCTGCACCGCGACGCCCACGTGAACATCATCCGCAACTGGGTCGGCCAGAACACGGAGGAGACGTTCTTCGAGCTCGCCGACGAATACGGCCTCATGGTGCTGAACGACTTCTGGGCCTCGACGCAGGACTACAACATCGAGCCGCAGGACGTCGACCTGTTCATGGCGAACGCCGTCGACGTCGTGCGCCGTTTCCGCAACCACCCCTCGATCGTCGCCTGGTTCGGCCGCAACGAGGGCGTCCCGCAGCCGGCGCTGAACGAGAAGCTGGAAGCGCTGATCTACGCGGAAGACGGCACGCGCTGGTACACGGGCAGTTCGAACCGCGTGAACCTGCAGAACAGCGGCCCGTACGACTACCAGCCGCCGGAAACGTATTTCACGACGCACGGCAAGGGCTTCGCCGTCGAGGTGGGCACGCCGTCGTTCCCCACGCGTGAAGCGTTCGAAGCCGCGGTGCCGGCGTCCGAGCGCTGGCCGCTGGGCGACACCGCCGCGTACCACGACTGGCACCCCAGCGGCAACGGCCGCGTGGAACCGTTCATGAAGGCGCTCGAGCGGCAGTACGGCGCGCCGGCGTCGCTGGCCGACTTCGAGCGCAAGGCGCAGCTGATGAACTACGAATCGCACCGCGCGATCTTCGAAGGCATGAACGCGGGACTGTGGCGCGAGAACAGCGGCCGCATGCTGTGGATGACGCAGCCGGCCTGGCCGAGCACGATGTGGCAGATCCTCAGCCACGACTACGACACGCACGCCGCCTACTACGGCACGAAACACGCGTCCGAACCCGTGCACGTACAAATGAACCTGCCCGATCATGCGGTCGACGTCATCAACAACCCGACCGCGCCGCTGGACAAGGCGCGCGTCGCGTTCGAGGCCTGGACCGTCGACGGCCGCCTGGCGGGCCGCGGCGCCGCCACCGTCAGCGTGCCCGGCGTGGCCACGTCGGGGCCGATCGATCTCGGCATCGCGCCGCTGCTGGCGCGCGAAGGCCTGCTGGTCGTCAAGCTGACCTTGACCGACGGCGCGGGCCGCACGCTGTCGGACAACGTGTACTGGCCGTCGACGAGCCCGGAGCGCCAGCGCGGCCTCGATACGCTCGCCGGCGTGCCCGTGACCGTGCGCGCATCCGCCCGTACGGAAGGTACGACGCGCAAGGTGGACGTCACGTTGACCAATCCGTCCAGGGTGCCCGTGCTGAACACGAAACTGACCCTGCTCGACGCGGCCGGCGCGCGCGTGCTGCCCGTGTACTGGTCGGACAACTACGTGGCGCTGATGCCGGGCGAGAGCCGGACCGTCAGCGCCGAGTTTACCGGTGCGGCAGGCGCGCTGAAGGTCGCCGTACGCGCCTGGAACGGCCCGGAACAGGCGGTCGCGGTGGACGCCGCGCAGCCTTGAACCTGCGCGACAAGCTGATTGTTTAGTAAAGACGAAGAAACTGAAAGGTGTCCGGCGAAATTCTTTGATTTTACGAATCCCGATTGAAATACTCGTCGATACGTGACCGGTTCGCCGGCACGCAGAATTCAAAAAACCAAGGAGATATGATGCTGCATCCAATCAAACGGACGGCCATGAGCGTGGCCGTCGCCAGTGCCTGCACCTTCGCCGCCATGCCCGGCTGGGCGCAGACCGACGCCAAGCCTGCGCAGTCGGCCGACACGATCCCCGAAGTGACGGTGACCGCCACCCGCTTCAGCACCTCGCTGCTCAAGACGCCGGTCGCCGTGACGGCGTTCTCGCAGGACCAGCTGACCCGCAAGGGCGCCACCAACATCCGCGACCTCGCCAACGACATCCCCAACGTCACCATCGACTCGGGCCTGGACAACGGCGTGCAGATCACGATCCGCGGCATCACGTCGACCAACTTCACCGAGACGGGCGACCCGGCCGTGGGCTTCCACGTCGACGGCCTGTACTCGCCGCGGCCGCAGGGCGCGCAGGCGCTGATGTTCGACATCGACCAGCTCGAAGTGCTGCGCGGTCCGCAGGGCACCCTGTTCGGCCGCAACTCGACGGGCGGCAGCGTCAACGTCATCACCGCGAAGCCCGACTTCAACGGCAACTACGGCCGCGTGGAGACGGACCTGGGCAACTACAACAAGAAGCAGGTCAACTGGGTGCAGAACGTCGTCGTCAACGACAAGCTGGCGCTGCGCGGCTCCTTCATGCGCGTGCGCCGCGACGGCTACGCCGACCAGCACCAGGACCTGTCGGAAGCGAACGTGCCGTCGAAAGGCTGGATTCCGAATGGCGTGCCGGACGTCGACATGCGCTACAACCGCCAGGTCCGCCCGTCCGACTACTACACCAACCAGAACGAGTGGGCCGCGCGCCTGCAGGCCCTGCTGCGCGTCAACAAGGACCTCACCCTGCACGCCGCCTACGAGCACTTCCAGGATTCGGGCGCGGGCTATGCGTTCTTCCGCGACTGCGGCGCCGGCGTGGGCACGCGCTATGCCTGCACCAACGACGAGTTCTACATCAACGTCAACGTGCCGGGCCAGACCGACATGAAGATCCGCACGGTGCGCGCGGGCGCGGACTGGAACGTCAACGACCGCACGTCGGTGAGCTACAACTTCGCCGTCGCCGACCAGCGCCGCAGCCAGATCTCGGACGACGACCTGGGCCTGCAGAACGCGCCGTCGTGGGCCGACATCGCCCCGTTCCCAAATACGAAGGACGGCAACTGGGGCACCTGGCCGCTGCGCGACACGTGGCACCGCACCGCGGATTCGCGCTACCTGTCGACCGTGCACGAACTGCAGCTCAAGCAGCAGTTGGGTTCCCTGAAATACGTGTCCGGCCTGTTCTGGATGCACGAGCGTAACCGCATCGACTACGAGATGACGGAAGCGATCCAGAAGCCGTTCGGCGACCCGGGCAGCGTGGTGTACGCGCAGCCGAACCGCCAGATCGATTCGAAGGCCATCTTCGGCCAGGCCGACTGGAGCTTCGCGCCGAAGTGGACGGCCACGCTGGGTGCGCGCTACAGCCGCGATTCGAAGGAAGACAAGGGCGGCAAGGTGTACGGCGCCAACTGGATCGGCAACCCGGCCTACTACCGCGGCCTGTACGACCGCGGCATCCCGGGCACGCCGGGCTTCACGATCCACGACGGCACCGACCTGACGCAGCAGATGGGCTGGGCCGGCGGCGGTCCGATCGCCTATGCCGGCTACGCCAACGCGACCAACAACGATCACAAGGAAACCTGGGGCAAGGTGACGTGGCGCGCAGGCCTGCAATTCCAGATCACGCCGCGCCAGATGATGTACGCGTCCGTGTCGACCGGCTACAAGGCGGGCGGTTTCGCGGACAAGGTCGACAGCTGCAACTACCACCTGTGCGCCGCGACGGGCAAGCCGGGCGAGGCGACCTTCCTGCCGTACGGCCCGGAGACCGTCACCAACTATGAGCTGGGCTGGAAGGGCCGCTTCCTGGACAACCGCCTGAGCCTCTCGGCGACCGCGTTCTACATGCGCTACAAGGACATGCAGCTGACGGGTAACTACTTCATCAACCAGATCATCCCGGATGACCACAAGCCTTGCCCGGCCGACCAGCCCAAGTGCGACGTGTACGAAGCCTGGCGCACGATCAACGTGGGCGACACGCGCATCCCGGGCCTGGAACTGGAATGGGACTACAAGCCGTGGCGCGGCGCGCGCGTGGGCGGCGGCTTCGCGTTCATCGACACCAAGGTGCACGGCTTCTACAACTACAGCGACGACTACCAGTGCGGCGATGTACGCGCGGAATTCGGCGTCCAGCCTTGCCCGGCCATCTACAACGGCCCGGACAAGTCGCTGCTGGGCCGCCGCCTGTACGACATCGACGGCAACCACCTGCCGAACACGCCGAAGTACCAGGTCTACCTGAACTTCTCGCAGGAGTTCGAGCTGCCGGGCGGCTACCGCCTCACGCCGTACGTGAAGGTGAACTGGCGCGACAAGGCCTATTTCGACCTGCGCAACTCGGACTGGGCCGGCATCGGCCGCTACCAGGCCGCGTATGCGCTGGCGGATGCGTCGGCACGCCTGGACGCCCCCGACGGCAATTGGTATGCGGAAGCGTACGTGCGCAACGTGACGGACAAGCGCGCCAAGACGAGCAGCGATTCGCTGTGGGGCGGCTTCATGAAAGCCACCTACGTCGAGCCGCGCATGTTCGGCATCCGCGCGGGCTTCAATTATTGAAGACTGCCTGAAGAAAGCCCGTTCCATTCGTGGCTAGAATGAGCTGGTGCTCATGGGAGGCCACGGATGGAACGTCGGTGTTTTTTGCTTGCCACGGCTGCCTGCCTGGCCGGTTGCGGAGGCGGCAACGCTTCGGTCCAGCAGGCCGTCGCGCCGGTCCCTGCCGCACCGGCGGGCACCGTCGAAACCCTTGCCGTCGCGAGCCGCGCGCTCGGGCGCACGATGAACGTCGCGCTCTACCTGCCCCCGGGCGGCGCGCGCCATCCCATCCTCTATCTGTTCCACGGCTTCGGCGGCAACGGCGCAGCGTTCTTCGACGCCGGCCTGGCCATCAACCGCGCGGCTGACCGGCTGGGCACACCGCTCGTCATCGCCGCGCCCGACTACGACAACGGCTTCGGCGTGAACACGACGCCGGCCCAGGGCACGTCGAGTGCCGGCGGCACGATCGGCCTGTACGAGGATTATCTGATGACGGAGATGCTGCCTGCCGTCGAATCGCGGCTCGGCGTGACGGCCACGCGCGCGGACCGCCGCATCGGCGGCGTGTCGATGGGCGGATTCGCCGCGCTGCATCTCGCATTGCGCCACCCGGAGATGTTCTCCCGCGTGGGCGCGCACAGCGCCGCGTTGTGGGACTACAGCAGCGCGGACCAGTTCACCGGCCAGCGCGACTGGCTGTACCCGACGCCGGCCCTGCGCGCGGAACGCGATCCGCTGCTGCTGGCGCAGCACACTGACCTGCGCGGCCTGCGCTTCTACCTCGACGTCGGCGACCGCGACCCGCTGCGCAAGCAGGACGAGGCGATGCAGGCGGTGCTGGGCGCCGCCAGCGAACTGCACGTGGGCAGCGGCGGCCACGACGCGCAGTTCTGGAGCAGCCGGCTGGAAGACTGGCTATCCTTCTACAGTGCCGCCTGACGCCGCTGGCCCTGAAACAGCCCACCAGATAAATTCGGGGTCAGAGCACATTTCGCCGCAAATTCGGGGTCAGAGCACTTTTTGAGACATGATCTTCAAAGAAAGATCTTTTGGAGCTACAGCCAGCTCCGGCGTGTGGCTCGGCGTGAATGGCGCCCCGATTGCGCCAATCTAGGAGAAGCACTGTTCACCCGGACATTGACCCGGAATGTGCTCTGACCCCGAATTTGGTCGAAAATGTGCTCTGACCCCGAATTTTTTGACCCCGAATTTTCAGCGCTGCTGGCCGCGGCCCGTCGCCGCCCACCAGATCCCGCCCATCAGGTGCGCGAGATATTGCGGGTCGCGGTACATGTCGCCGTTGTGGCCCAGCAGCGTGACGAACACGCGGCCCTTTTCGACCGTGTGGTACCACGACACCGGGTGATCCTTGCCCATGCCCGTCGACACCTGGCCGGGCCAGATCTTCGTGACGTCGTAGCTGGATTCATCGATGTTCAGCACGGGGTGGATGGCGACCTTGTACGGGTTCGTCGTCTCGTACCACTCGTCGCTCCACATCCAGCGCGGCGGGATGCCGAACGTCGCGGGGAACGTTTTATCCACGACGTCGACGGCGCCCGTCTGCAGCATCGGGTGCGTCTTGAACGAGCGGCCGACGAGCTTCTCGTACCACACCCACCCATTCGGCGGCGTGATCGCGGCGCGGTGCACGACGACGGCATTCCCGCCGTCACGCATGTAGGCCTCGAACTTCGCGCGCTGCGCAGGATTCAGTTCCTCGCCCGGCGTGTTGAGGAAGACGACGGCCGCGTATTGTTTCAGGTCGCCGTCGAACACCTCCGGCTTGTTCGTGTACGTGAAGTCGAACGCGTGCAGCTTCGCCAGCTTTTCCAGGCTCTCGCGCGCGATCGGGATGTATTCGTAGTGGTACTTGTTGGGGATGGCCAGCACGAGCAGCTTGTACTGCACGTCCGCCGCCCAGGCCGCCGGCGTGGCCACGGCAGCGGCCACCGCCAACGTCGATACGATGCGTTTCATGATGATCCTTTCAAGGTGCAGGCACGCCTTCCGGCTTGCGTCCATTGCGCGGCACGAGCCAGCCGCCGTCGGACAGCCAGTCCGCGAGGCGATCCGGCCAGTGCTGCAGCGAGATCCGTTCGCCGCGCTGGCCCACGTTGAAGGCGTGGTCCGTGTCCGCGTACAGGTGCAGCTCGGCCGACACGCCGGCCTTCACGAGCTGCTGGTACAGGGTGATGGTGGGCGGCATGCAGCACGTGTCGCGCGAGCCTGCGACGAGGAACGCGGGCGGCGCCCCGTCCACGGCCTTCGCGGGAGAGCCCAGCGGTCCGGGATACACGAGCACCTGGAAGTCCGGACGCGCGCTCTGGCGGTCCAGCGCATCGGCTTTTCCGCGTGGCGCGGGCTCCGGATTGTCGGCGACGAGCGACACGAGTTCGCCGCCCGCCGAGAAGCCCATGATGCCCACGCGCTGCGGGTCGATGCCGTACTCGCCCGCATGCGCGCGCACCCAGCGCACGGCGCGCCGCAGGTCCGCCGCGCCATCGCCTTCGATGCTGTAGCCGGCGGAATCCGGATCGCGCGCCAGCCGGTATTTCAAGACGAAGGCCGTCACGCCCATGCGGTTCAGCAGCTTGCCCGCCACGACACCCTCGTTCTGGAACACGAGCATGCGATGCCCGCCGCCCGGCACGACGACGATCGCCGCGCCGTTCGCATGGCGCGGGTCGGCGCGCAGCACCGTCAGCGACGGGTCGTGCACGTTGCTGACGTACGCGCCGTCCGTCAGCTTCTCGGGCTCGCCGTGGCGCTTCTCGGAACCGGGCGCGCCGTCGGGCCACAGTTGAATGGCCTGCTGGGCGAGCACGCTGCCGGCGCAGCCCAGCGCCAGCAGGGCGGAGACGACGATGCGCTTAGTCGACATGGCTTGTGTACAGGCTGTGGTGCGTCAGGATGAACAGGGTGCGCTTGTCCGCACCGCCGAAGATCAGCTGCAGCGGCCGTTCCGGCACGTCGATGCGGCCGCGTTCCTTGCCGTCCGGGCCATAGATGAACACCTGGCCGTTGGCGACGTAGACGTTGCCGTCCGGACCCAGGGTCGCGCTCTCGCCGCCGCGGTCGGCCACCTGCTTCAGGTCCGTGATGGCGCCGCCCTGGCCCACGAGGCCACTGAACGTGCGGTTCTCGGAACCGTTCGTGAAGATCACGCGCTCGCCCACGCGGGCGCTGGTAAAGCCGTGCGTGTCGAGCGTGTCGGACCAGCGGTAGCCCAGGTGGTTCGTCGGCCCCTGGCGCGTCACGCGCCATGCCGGGAGCACGAGGCTGCCGTCCGGCGACACGTATTCCTGCGCCTTCGGCTTCGCCACGTCGCGCGCGAACATCTCGCTCAAGGTGGTGAACTCGTAGGTCTTCGGATCGATCTGGTCCTGGAACTCGCCGTTCTGCCAGAAGTTGACGGGAATGGCCACACGTGCATCCGCACGCGCCGCGGCAGCCGTCGGCTTGATCATCGTGTAGCCTTCCGGCGTCGGCGGCACGTCCGGCTTGAACGCATACACGCTCGCGCTCGGGCCGTAGTGCGACACGACCATCACGTTGCCGCTGCGGTCGATGGCGAGGTTGATCGGGTCGAGCGGCGCGTCGCGCACGATCTCCAGGCCGCGGTCATGGCTCCATGCGTGGACGCGCTTGAAGTGGCGGTCGATGAAGTACAGCTTGCCGTGGGAGTCCACGGCGGCACCTGCGATGGAGTAGAAGCCGTCCGCGACCTTCTCGACCTTGCCCAGCGGTGCCGGCGCGGCCGTCTGCTTGCCCGTGTAGTCGAGGATCGCGAATTCGCGCTCGCGCACCTGGATGTTGTGCGTGATGTCGGTGATGGCGTTCTCGTATGGGTACTTCGATGCCCGCGCGTACGTCGTGCAGCCGTTTTCGTCGCAGGTGGCGAAGCCGCTCTCGCCGTTCACGTGCACGTTGCGAAAGCGGATGTCGCTGGAATTCGCGATGCGCACGGCCGTCACCGCCGGCTTGATGGAGCGGGTGACGCGGTAGCCGTGGTAGTTCGCGATCAGGATGTTTTTCGAATTCCGGATATCGAGCGACACGGAATCCATGCCGTCGCGGACTTCCTCTTCCGTCTGCGGTGCATAGAACGACCAATTCTCCGCGCCGTCCAGCACGATCTCGTTGCGGATGTGGTGCTCGGCCGAGAGTTCGTACACGCGGCCCGGCGTCTTCGTGTTCGTCACGTAGAAGCCCGCCTGCGCATAGCCGCTCGGCGACCAGATGCCGGTGAACGTGCCGCCGCCGCCGTCCGTCACCCAGACGCTCGGATACTGGCGGTCCCACCATGCCGTCGTATCCCAGCGGTCCGTCTTCTTGTACGGATCGGCGCGCGTGCCGTCGTACAGGCGCGTGCCGTGGCCGCCCTGGATGCGGACGTCGTCGACCAGCGATTGCTCGCCCGCGCGCCACAGCAGCGCGACGGCGCGGTTGTTGACCTCACCGGTCGCGAGGCCGATGCCGGACACGATGCCGGCGCCGCCGCGCGCGCTTTCCAGCAGCGCCTTCGGCGTGTCGACGCCCTGGAACAGCGGCGAGCCGTTCGGCAGCACGAGCTGTGTCAGGCCCGGGTGCAGGCCGACGATCACGGTGTCCGGCTTCATGCGGATCGTGTCGTTGACCATGTAGAAGCCCTGCGGCAGGTACACGACGCGGTTGCTGTCGATGGCCTTCTGGATGGCGGCCGTGTCGTCCGTGCGGCCGTCGCCCTTCGCGCCGAATTTGTGCACGTTGGCCCATTCTTTCGACGGCGGCAGCGCTTTCAGCACACGCTGCGGCGTGGCCTTGGCAGGCAAAGGCGCCGTCTTGTAGTTGGTCGTGAACCGCCCCGGCGCGCCCAGCTGGTCGAGCTTCATGCCGTAATTCAGTTCCGTGACCTCGTACGCGCGGCCGGCGCCCGCGAGGGTCTTGCCGCTGTCGCGGAATTGCGCGAATGTCGGGACATTGCGAGCGGAAGCATGGTCGAACGCGATCTGCGTGTAGACGTTGTCCTCGTTGCTGATGACGACGGCGGCCTTCGCCACGTTCTCGAAGCGGACGTTCTTGGCATACAGCCAGTCGCCGTAGCCGCGGTCGATGTCGATGCCGACCGGGGTGTCGCGGATGTCGACGTTGTCCAGCGTGAGCCCGGCCTCGTGTTCGCGGATGGCGGCGTCGCGCTGGCCGTCGAACGTCGCGTCGACGAGCGTGAACTGCCACGCCGGCGACGTCTTCTCCGCGAGGATGCCGTAGCGGCCCCCGTGGAATTTCAGGTCGTACGCGATGTTGCCGACGTGGTAGACGCCGGCCAGGCCGCTGCCGATATGGAAATCGATGTGCGACAGGTTCGAGTGCTGCGCCGTGTGCATGCGCACGCCGGTGGCGGCCGGGTTGCCGTCGCCGATCTCGAAGTCGACGTTCGACAGCACGGAGTAGAAGGTGGCGGAGTTCGCGTCGCGCACGTCCTTGTCCGCGCCGACGGCGCCGGCGACGGGCATCGGCACCTTGCCCACCGTGTACTGGTCGCCGCCGGTGAAGATCACCATGTTGGCGACGCCCTGCTGGAAGCCCGGCGTCTGCGGCGCCAGCACGAACACGGGACGCGTCGCGCCCACGCCGTACACGCGCACGGCGAGCGGGATCAGGATGCTTTTCGTGATGCGGTAGCGGCCCGACGGCAGGAACACGACGCCGCCTTCGCCCTTGTTGGCGGCGGCGTCGATGGCCTGCTGGATGGCGGCCGTGTCGTCCGTCTTGCCGTCACCCTTGGCATGCACGACGACGGCGCGCGGGTCCTCGGGCATGGTCTGGAAAGCCGACACGGAAGCGGCGGATGCCGGCGCGGAAAGCGCGAACGCGAGCACCAGCGCCGCCGGAAGCGGACGTAAAAGCGTTGAAAGCGTAGTCTTCATTTATAGTTATCCTTGAGTGACGAACAGCGACAACAACATCACGAACAGCAGTCCGAACACGCCGACGAGGGTCTCCATCATCGTCCACGAGCGGAACGTATCCTTCAGCGACAGGCCGAAGTATTCCTTGAACATCCAGAAGCCCGAATCGTTCACGTGACTGAACATCAGGCTCCCTGCGCCGACGGCGAGGACCATCAGGTTCGGGTCGACGCCGGAGCTTTCCACGAGCGGCCCGACGACGCCGGCCGCCGTGATGCCGGCCACCGTGGCGGAGCCCAGGCACACGCGGATCAGCGTCGCCACGGCCCAGCCGAGCAGCAGCGGATGCACGGGCATGTGCGCGAGCTGCGTGCCCAGTTCCGCGCTGACGCCGGAATCGATCAGCACCTGTTTCAACCCACCGGCGCCGGCGATGATCATCAGGATCGGCGAGATCTCGCGCAGCGCGCCCGCGGCGCTGTTCGTCACTTTCGAAAACGGCTGGCCGCGGCCGATACCCAGCGTGACGACCGCGACAAAGTACGACAGCAGCATCACGATGAGCGGGCTGGATAGAAATGCGAGCGGCTTGGACAGGTCGGGACGGACGATCGTGACGAGCGTGAGTGCCCCCAGCACCACGACGGGCA
Organism: Massilia cellulosiltytica; assembly: GCF_047325105.1. Taxonomy (NCBI): domain Bacteria; kingdom Pseudomonadati; phylum Pseudomonadota; class Betaproteobacteria; order Burkholderiales; family Oxalobacteraceae; genus Massilia; species Massilia cellulosiltytica. The sequence goes on from NZ_CP168562.1 coordinate 7,205,650, forward strand.
GCAATGCGGTGAAGAAGCTGTTGAAGGTGCCCGGCAGCTCGCTGTCGGGGATCTCCTGCTGCGCGGTGCGGAACATCGGCGCGGGCTCCGCGCGGATGTGTTTCAGCGACATGGCGAAGATCGGCCCGGCGATGATCAGCGTGGGGATCGCGACGACGAGGCCATACAGCAGCGTCTTGCCCATGTCCGCGTGCACGGCGACGACGAGCGCCGTCGCGGACGGATGCGGCGGCAGGAAGCCGTGCGCGATCGACAGGCCCGCCAGCAGCGGCATGCCGAGCGCCACGGCCGGACGGCCGGACTGGTACACGAGCGAGAAGATCAGCGGGATCATCAGCACGAAGCCGACGTTGTAGTACAGCGGCATGCCGACGACGAAGCCGGTGACGGTCATCGCCACCGGAATCCGCGCCATGCCGAGCCGGTCGACGAGGCTGATGGCGATGCGCCGGGCGGCGCCGCTGTCGGCGATCAGCTTGCCGAACACGGCGCCCAGGCAGATCACGACGACCAGGGACCCGAGCAGGTCACCGATCCCCTTTTCGATGGCGCCCGGGATTTTCGCGGCAGGCATCCCGAGCATCAAGGCGGCGACGATGGCTGCGACGACGAACGCGAGGAGCGGCTGAATCTTGCCCCACGCGATCATCACCGTCAGCAGCCCGACCGCCAGCAGTACGGACAGCAGGTTCCACACGGCCGGCCTCCGTTTAGAAGTTGTAGCGCAGGCCGGCGCGGTAGGTGCGTCCCACGACGTCGTACAGGGCGGGGTTGATCGCGAAGCTCGGGTTGGCTTGCGGTGCCGGTTCCGGATCGCGGTCCGCCAGGTTGTCGATCTTGAAGTAGACCATCAGCTGCTTCGACACGTTGTAGCTGCCGCCGAAGTCGACGTAGGTCGCGCCCTTCATCTTGTTGTCGTAGATGGTCGGGTGGATCAAGGTCGACACCGGGCAGTTCGTCTGGCACTCGATGTACTCGTTGCTGTACTTGCCATCGCTGAACCAGCGCTCGGTGAGGGTCAGGCTCAACTTGTCGTTGTCCCACGACTGCGTGGCGAGCAGCTTCCACTTCGGCGTGTTGCCCAGGTTGACGCCAGCTCCTTCCGACGGGATCGTGCCGACGACGCCCGAATCCGTGATGAAGTGCAGCGTGCGGGTGGCCAGCGCACGGACGGTGAAGCGGCCCGGCAGGTTGAATTTATCGAGGTTCGTGCGGTACGCCGACTCGATGTCGAAGCCCTTCAGATGCAGGGAAGCGAGATTGAAGTTCTGCACCGTGACGTAGTTGTTGCCCGGGCTGTTCAGCACCATCGCCTGGCAGATCTCCTGGTTGCCGGCCACGCACAGGTCGACTTCCTGCTGGATCGACAAGGTCGAGATCACGTCGTTGACCTTGATGTCGTAGTAGTCGAGCGACGTCGAGAAGCCCGGCGCCCAGCTCGGCTGGCTCAGTACGATGCCGAACGAGTTGTTGCGCGCGATTTCCGGACGCAGGTTCGTGTTGCCGACGGTGCGCTGCTGCACGCTGACCGTGTTGCCCTGGTATTGCACCTGGTTGTTGACGACGACCGGTGCCGCGAACAGTTCGGAGAGGTTCGGTGCGCGCACGTCCTTCGAGCTGACCGCGCGGAAGCGCAGGCCGTCGATCGGCGTCTTCCACGTGGCGCCGATCTTCCAGCTGCTGACGCTGCCGGCGGTGCTGTACTTGGTCTGGCGGTCGGCCAGGTTCAGGTTCGCCTCGCCCCAGGTGTCCGACTTCAGCACGGGCAGGTTCAGCTCGACGTACGCCTCGCGCACGTTGTACGAGCCCGCGCCGTTGTGATAGTTACCGGCATACCAGTTGTTGCCGACCGTGCTGTTGAGGGTCGGATCGAGCGGGTAGGCGGCACCGCCGATCGAATCGGGCGAGACGCCGGCGCCGTACGGGTCGCCATGCACGTCGTATTTCTCGCGGCGCCATTCGGCACCCGTCGCCATCGACAGCGGGCCGGCCCAGCCTTCCCAGATCTCGCCGTTGAAGTTGGCGCTGGCCACGTCCTGGCTCTGCGTCGTGCGCTGGATCGGGCCGGCGCCCGGCGCGATATAGCCCCACGCGGCCGGATCGACCGGGTTGTTGCCGATGATGTTCAGCGGCACGCAACCGTTGGCGGCGGCGACGGCGTTGCGGCAGACGATCTTGCCGCTGGCATCGCGCACGGCATCGATCGCGTTGTTGTAGCGCGTGTTCAGCGTGATGTCGTGGACGTTGATGTTCGTCGTGTTCTCGCCGTGTTCCGCATACGCGTCGTACGACCAGTCCTTGCCGAACAGCTTGAACGTGCCGTCCGCGCCGACGACGAAGCGGCGCTGCGTGCGCGTCGGGTGGACGTTGATGTTTTCCGGGAAGATCGCGTTCGCCGTGCCGTACTGGAAGCTCCTGATGTTGTTGGCCGCGCAGGCCGCCGCGATCGACGCCGGCAGGAACGGGTTGTCGCACTGGATCGTCAGGTTGGCCTGCTTGGCCGCACCCGGGTTCGGCGAGAAGTGCGATTTCACCTGCGCATAGTTCGCGGTGAAATAGATCTCGTTATCCGCGTCGAGGTCCCACGACAAGCGCGTGTAGGCGACTTGTCGCTTGAAATTCATCGCGAGGTTCGTACCGGCGCCCACGCTGCCCGAGAGGTCGCCGCCCACGCAGAATGGATTCACGCAGTTCGTGACCTGGCCGGTGCCGGTCGGCACGCCGTTCGAGCCGTAGTTGAACTGGTACGGCACGCCGCCGTCGCCGAACGCGGTGCCCTGCAGCGGGCCGTTCGTGATCAGGCCGTATTTCGAATACTGGTATTGCTGGGCATGGTCGATGGCCATGTATTCCGGCCTGCCGTCGGTGGTCTGCGACAGCGGACGGCGCTGGAACACCGTGTTGCGGTACCACGTGCGGCCGCCTGCGCCCACTTCGCCGAAGCCCGGCGAATCGATGCCGTTTTCCTTGCTGAACTCGCCGCTGACGGTCGCATGCAGGCGGTCGTCCATGAAGCCCTTGCCCCAGGCGGCCTGCAGCGTGCCGCTCTTGTCGTCGTGGTAGCGCGTCTGGCCGCCCTCGACGTTGGCTTTAAAACCCGTGAATTTTTTGTCGGTGATGAAGTTGACGACGCCGCCCACCGCATCCGAACCGTACGACGCCGACGCACCGCCCGTGACGACGTCCACGCGTTTCACCAGCAGTTGCGGGAACTGGCTGACGTCCGTGACGCCGGTGACGTTCGCGCCGACGACGCGCTGGCCGTCGAGCAGGGTCAGGGTCCGGATGGTGCCCAGGCCGCGCAGGCTCAGCGAGCTCAAACCCTGGATGCCGCTCGACGTGCTGTTGGTGCTCGTCGTGCGGCCCGTGCTGCCTTGCAGCGCCGGCAGTTCGGCCAGCGTGTTGAACAGGTTTGGCTTCGCGGCCTTTTCGAGGTCGGCGCTGGACAGGCTCGTCGTCGGCGTCGGCTGGGTGAAGCCGCGGGCCGCGATGCGCGAGCCGGAAATGCGCACGACGTTCGCTTCCGGGACGGCGGGCGTGGTGCCGGCGGTCTGGTCGGCCGGGGCCGCTTGTGTGTCGGTAGCGGGTTGTTGTGCCGGTTCGGCCTGCTGGGCGTGAGCGGCGCCGAGCATGCCGCAGGCGCTGGCGACGGCGAGGTTGATGAGGGTGCGTTGTAGTGGTGTACGCATGGTAGTCTCCATTATTCTCATGTGATCGGCATGCCGCCTCGGATGGGCGGCTGGGCCGGGTGCGACGACTGACTTATTGATTGATCGATGCGATGATGCTGGCCACCAGGGCGTCTGGCGGCTGGGTAATGTCCAGGGTGATGCCGGCTTCGTCCGGCTGCAGCGGCTCGAGGTCGCGCAGCTGGCTGTCCAGCAGGGTGATCGGCATGTAGTGGCCGATGCGCGTCTGCATGCGTGCCGCGATCGTGCCGCGCGGACCATGTAAATGGGCGAAGCGCAGGTTCGGGTCGGCCTGGCGCAACAGGTCGCGGTAGCGGCGCTTGAGCGCCGAGCACGACACGACGACGCCCGTGCCGCGTTCGCGTGCGGCGCCGATCTCGTTGGCCAGGGCTTGCAGCCAGCCGGCGCGGTCGTCGTCCGTCAGCGGGATGCCGGCCGACATCTTGACCACGTTCGGCGCCGGGTGATACGCGTCGCCCTCGAGGAAGGCGACGTCGAACGCCGCGGCGAGGGCGGCAGCGATCGTGCTCTTGCCGCAGCCGCAGACGCCCATGACGACCCAGCGGTAGCCTTCGCCCGACTGGTTGGATACATCGCTTGGTGATGCCATTCTTTCTCTCTTTCTGTCAATTCACAGCGACCGTTAGCGCTATCATTTTTGCCAAGTCTTCAATAAGGCGGCGGGTTTGTAAAGCGTTATTCATGTTGCGGAGCAAACCGGGCGGCAGGCGACTCATGCAATTTGCATGAAATGGGGGGCATATCGCTGTTGCGTCAGAGGGAAACCGCGAAAACGGGACTGATAGCGCTATCAGTTGTGCATGGCGGCATTACATTGAGAGCGTGTGGCGTTTACAACACGTTTGCATCACCAGACGTTGGTGGAGTCGTGATCTTGGTCCGATGCAGGCGCATTTGCACGACAAACATCCGCAGTGCGGCCAAGAAGGGAACGGAGAGGAAGATGCCGGCCACGCCGGCCAGTTCCTCGCCGGCGAGCAGGCCGAACACGACGAGGATCGGCGGCACGTCGACGCCCTCGCTCATCAGCCAGGGGCTCAACATATAGTCCTGGAAGACGCGGTAGCCGCCGATGAAGAGAATGATCCAGCCCACGTGCTCGTAGCCGCTGAACAGGGCGACGCCCACGATGGCCGCCGCCGCGACGAGCGGCCCCAGCACGGGAATCACTTCCAGCACGGCCGCGACGCCGGCCAGCAGCAGCGCGAACGGCACCCTCATCAGCGACAGCACGAGACCGTAGGCGACGAGCGTCGCCAGCGACAGCAGGGCCAGCGCCCGCACATAGCTCGACAGCACGGTGTTCAGGCCGTGCAGCACGTCCGTCCAGAAGCCGCCGTTGCGGCGGTGGCGCATCGCCACGAGCAGCTCGTCGAACACGGGCGCCTGCAGGATCATCAGGAAGCTCAGGATCGGGACGACGACGACGTAGATCAGGTTGCCGGCCAGGTGCACCAGGCCGTAGCCGATGTTGCGCACGAACGGCATCGCCTCCGCCGAACCGCCCTGCAACAGGTCGCGCAGGAAAGCGGCCAGGCGCGCGCGCAAGGGTTCGAGCAGGTGGGGCAGCGGCAGGCGCCGCTCCAGCGTGGCGGGATCGAGCAGGGTCGGCAACTGTTGCGCGAGCGCCGTCGCCTGCTCGGCCACCGTGTTGCCGAACAGCCCGACGGCCAGCGCGACGAGCCCGACCACGACGAGGTAGACGAGGCACAGCAGGAGCGTGCGCGGCACGCGGCCGCCGGCGACGCGCTGGGCCAGCACGAACAACGGATAGATGAGGTAGCTGAACAGCACGGCGATCAACATCACCAGCAGCGTCGTCCGCACGAGAAAGACGCCGTACAGACCTGCTATCACCAGCGCGGCCGTCCACACCACGCGGGCCGTACGCGCATCGATACCGAACACGGCGTCTCCCTGTCAGCAACCCGCCACGGCGGCGGGCCTTGTCATGATGATACGGCGACGCCTTCTTCGCTGGCGCGCAACTCCGCCTGGGGGTGCTACATTCGGTGCTACATCAAGCGTGCATGGCGCACAGGGAGGGCCACGTGAAACGCAGCTATCGCTGGGCAACGGAGCAGGGTGGCGGCCTGGAGCATGTCGAACTGGAGACCGGGGAGGCCGGGGAGGCCGGGGAGGCCGGCGTGACGGCGGAAGGCGTCCTCATCGGCCCCGCGGGCGGGCGGCTGTTCGCATGCAGTTATCTGCTGTGCTGCGACGAACAATGGCGCGTGCGCAGCCTCGACGTCCATGTCGCGGGCAAGGGGCAAGTGAGCCTGCACGCCGACGGGGCCGGCAACTGGACTGACGCGGACGGCACCCCGCTGCCGGCGCTGCAGGGCTGCACGGACGTCGACCTGTCCGGCAGTCCCTTCACGAACACGTTGCCGATCCGGCGCCTCGGCGATGTGCTGCATGACCGCCAGGAAATCCGCGTCGCGTACGTCGACCTGCCCAAGCTCGACGTCCAGCCCGTCGCGCAGGCGTACACGCGCGTGGCGCCCGACCGGGTGCGGTTCGAAAGCCTGTCCCGGCCGTTCGCCGCCGACCTCGACGTCGACGGCGATGGCGTCGTGCTGCGCTACGAGGGGTTGTTTACGCGCGTCGCGGGCTGAGCGCTTTGCGTTGACGCCGCTCCGATCCACGTCAGACGGTGCCATACGGTTTCCAGCGGGCCCTGCTTGTGGCTCTTGAGCCACCAGGCGCTGAAGGTGCCCTGCAGCACGGCCAGCACGATGCCGATGGACAATGCCATCACAGTACCCGCGACCGCGTACAGGCCGAAGCCGAAGCCATAGTACAAGGTCGTGCCGACGATCGACTGCATCATGTAGCTCGTCAGGCTCATCCGTCCCATCCAGCGCAGCTTCCCCAGCACGCGCGCGCCCGCGGCACGGCGGAACAACAGCGCGAAACCCGTCACGAGCAGCAGCATGACGTCCAAGTTGAGCAGCGGGTTGCAGATGGATGCCACCGGCCGGCGCAGGGCCTCGGCGGCGATCCATGCTTCCAGCTGGCTATGAATGAAGAACAGAGGACCGAGCAGCAATAGCGCACCGAAAAAGATGCGTCGCCAGATGCCGATGTTCCGGTCGTTGACGGCGAACAGTCCGAGGCGTCCGGCCAGCATGCCGAACATGAACAGCCCGGGAATCTGCAGGACGCGGCCCATTTCCCAGCTCCACAGCACCACGGCGTGCTTGCCGTTCGTGAGGTTGCCGATCCAGACATCGAGTACCGAACCGTGCATCAGGTATTGGTTTGCGCGGCCGAACATCGACCAGGATTCCGGATCGGGCAGCTTGCCCGGCGCGCTGTCCAGTGCCGCCAGCGCATCGATCCACGCGAACGGCTGCAGGCTCAGGAAGCAGGCCAGCAGGAAGACGGTGCGCGTACCCAGGCGCGCCACAGGGATCAGCACGAGGCCGAGCACGGCATAGATCGACAGGATGTCGCCATGGTAGAACGCGGAATTCACCAGGCCGAACCCGAGCAGGAGCAGCATCCGCCACGCGAAGCGCGGCCGGAAATCCTCCCCGCGCCGGGCCCGGGCGTCGTACTGCAGGTGGAACGTCAGGCCGAACAGCAGGGCGAAGATGGCATACGACTTGCCGCCGAACAGAGCGAACATCGCGTCCCAGATGTGTTGTCCCAGTCCCTTCAGCCAGGCGGGCTCGCCCGGTGGCGAAAAATAGAGATCGAAGTGCTCGATGTTATGCAGCAGCATGATCGAGACGATGGCAAAGCCGCGCAGGGCGTCGACGAGGTCGAGGCGGGAGTCGGTACGGGGCATGTCGGAGGAGGGCGTCATGGTATTCCTGTCCGTTTTTTGGGCCCGGCCATTCTAGTTTGGAATCGTTTTCATCTCCACTATATTTTTTACAACGCCCACGCTTATTTCTCGTTATAAGTTCACATCTGGTTACAAACTGCCGGTGTTTGTCGGCATCCCGCAACGCTGAAAATTTTTTCCGAGTGGCAAAGCAAAGTTCTCGCAAACCGTTTAGAATTGCCTCCCATCAGCTTTCCATGCGCCAACCGCTCGGTTGGCGTTTGCTTTTTGATCCAGACATTTTTTTAAAAAAAGTCATCTACTAAATGCAAAATCATTTGCCCGTTACTACTGCCTCCCGCTCCCGCAGCCTCCCGCTCGCGCAATCGCAGTCGTTCGCCCTGCCGCTCCTGTTTACGGTATTCGGCGTGATCATGGGTTCTTGGGCCGGCCGTATTCCGGCCATGGCCGAACGCGTGCACGTGTCGCACTCGGCGTTGTCGATGGTGCTGCTGTGCGGCGGCCTCGGTGCCGTTCTGTCGTACCCGATTTCATCGCGCATGATGAGTTCGCTTGGCGCCCGCAAGACCATGCTGTTTTCCGGCCTGGCCCTGCTGGCCGTGCTGGTCGCCATCGGCGGCGCACCGACCGTGCCGCTGCTGATGATGGCCGTCCTGGGCCTGGGCATCACGGCCAGCACGTTCGACGTCGCCGTCAACTCGGCCGCCACCCGCCGCGAAAAGCAGTCGGGCAAGTCGGAACTGTCGAAACTGCACGGCCTCGGCTGCGCCGGCGGCCTGGCGGGTGCGACCCTGGGCAGCCTGATGGCCGGCCTGCACATCGCGCCGCTCACGCATTTCGTGATGCTGGCCGGTCCGCTGGCCCTGGCGCTCTATTACGGTCATGCGTCGCTGGATGCGGACGACGCCGGGGAAGCCGTCGAGAAAAAATCGTTCTCGCTGCCGCGCGGTCCGCTGCTGTTCCTGGGCGCACTCGGCTTTTTCGGTTCGATGGCCGAAGGCAGCATCGCCGACTGGAGCGGCGTGTTCCTGAAAGAGCACTTCGGTGCGTCGGACGGCCTGGCGCCGCTGGCCCTGTCGTCGTTCTCCGTGATGATGTTGCTGGCCCGCCTCGTCGGCGACAAGCTCAAGGTGCGCTACGGTGCCCGTTCGCTCGTCACCAGCGGCTCGATGCTGGGCGCCGCCGGCCTGTTCTTCGCCGTGCTGTCGCCGAATGCCTGGTTCGCCCTGTTCGGCTTCGCCGTCGCGGGCATGGGCCTGGCGCTGGTGTTCCCGTTCGTGTTCAGCGCGGCGGGCGCGCAGGGCCCGGCGGCATTGGCCGGCGTGGCCAGCATGGCCTACAGCGGCAGCCTGATGGGCCCGCCGGTCATCGGCGCCATCGCCCAGGGCATGGGCATGCAGATCGCCATCGCCTACATCGGCGGCCTCGCCTGCCTGATCGCCTTCGTGGCCAGCCGCTCGCGCCTGCTGAAGTAATCTGTTCTCACGCATCTTCCTGTTCCGGGGCGGTCGCCGATGGCGCCGCCCCGTTTTTTTGCGCTGTGCCAAGGCCGCGCGCATTCCGCAGAACTCCAGTACGCCTGCGTACTCCAAGCAAACGTCACTCGTCTGCCCAGGATCGGAGTTGCCATGCAAAGCGAAATCGATGCCGTGTCCGTCGTCTGGTTCCACGACCGCCAGCTGCGCGAACGCGACTGGCCCGTGATGTCGCATGTCGCCGCCGATGCGGGCCGGTTGGGCGTATGGGAATGGATCGCCGCCAATCACCGCTACAACGGCCTGCTGTGGCGCGAGGAAGACCGGGCGCGCCGGCTGGACGTGCCCCCTTCCGAAATCGCGGCCGGCAAGCGCCTGATCGACCGCTACAACCAGAAACGCAACGACGCGGTCGAATCCATCGACGAAGCGCTGCTGGCCAGCCTGCGCCACGTCGTCTGCGTGCCCGACGCGCGGCTCTCCAGCGAAACGGCCGGCGCCATGATCGACCGCCTGTCGATCCTCGCGTTGAAGATCCACCACATGCGCGCGCAGACGCAGCGCGTCGATGCGGACGACGCCCACGTCCGCGCGTGCACCGCCAAGCTCGACCGCCTGCTCGCGCAGCGCCAGGACCTGATGTCGTGCCTCGACCTGCTGCTCACGGAAGCGAGGGCCGGACGGGCCTATTTCAAGCTCTATCGCCAGTTCAAGATGTACAACGATCCCGCGCTGAACCCGTACCTCAACGGCCAGGTGCAGGGGGATGGAAGGGCGGCGCCGTGAACGAGACGATCGACGTCCTGATCCCGACCCGCAACCGCCCCGCTGCGCTCGCGGTCACGCTGACGGCGCTCGGCGCGCAGACCTGGCCGGCCTTGCGCATCGTGCTTGCCGACCAGTCGGATGGCGAAGGCGTCTGCACGCATGGCGAGGTGCAGGCGGTATTGCGCTACCTGCGCGTCAGCGGCCGCGGCGTCGACACGTTCCGGCGCCCGCGCCGCCGCGGCATGGCCGAACAGCGCGCCTTCCTGCTGGCCCAGGTGCGCTCGCCGTGCTGCCTGTTCGTCGACGACGACGTGATCCTCGAACCGGACCTCGTCGCCCGTCTGCACGCCGCGCTACGGGAAGAGGGATGCGGCCTCGTCGGTAGTGCGCTGCACGGATTGAGCCACCTGGGCCAGTTGCGGCCGATGCAGGAAGCGATCGAATTCTGGGACGGTCCCGTGACGCCGGAAACCGTGCGGCCCGGCAGCCCGGCGTGGGCGCGTCATCACCTGCACAGCGCGGCGAACCTCTTTCACGTGCAGGCCCGCCTGGCGGGCGAAGCAGGAGCAACGCGGCGCTACAAGATCGCCTGGGTCGGCGGCTGCGTGATGTTCGATACGGCCAAGCTGCGCGCGGTGGGCGGCTTCGACTTCTGGCGCGACCTGCCGGCCCAGCATTGCGGAGAAGATGTGCTGGCCCAGCAGCGTGTGATGGCGCTTTACGGCGGCTGCGCGATATTTCCGTCCGGTGCGTATCACATGGAACTGCCGACGACCATCACGGCACGGGCCATCGATGCGCCGTATGTGTTGCCGCTCAGTGAGCCACACGACGAGCCGCACGATGCGACCGATCCATGATCGTCTCAATGACATGCGTGCAGACGACATGCGTGTGGACGACATGCGTGTCCACGACATGCGTGTCCACGATGTGCGCAAGATCGTCGTGCTGCGACCGAGCGCAGTGGGCGACTTCGTGTTCGCGCTGCCGGCCCTGCACGCGTTGAAGCAGGCGTATCCCGGGGGCGAACTGGTCCTGGCGGGAAAAGCCTGGCATCGTGCGTTCCTGCAGGGGAGGCCGGGGCCGGTCGACCGGGTCGTCGAGGTGCCGCCCGTGCAAGGCGTCGGCGCACACGAGACTTCAAAAGAAGAGGTCGAGCGCTTCGTCGACGCGATGCGCGCCGAGCGCTTCGATCTCGCACTGCAGATGCATGGGGGCGGGCGGCATTCGAATCCGTTGCTGTTGCGCTGCGGTGCGCGGCTGACGGCGGGGGCATGCGCGCCGGGCGTCCCCTTGCTCGATCGCTGGGTGCCGTTTCGCGAGCCCAGCCCGCGCAGGCTGGCCTTGCTCGAGATCGCGGGCCTGGCCGGTGCGGCCATGCGGTTGCCGCTTGATGCGCAACCGGAACTCGCGCTCACGGAAGCCGACCGGCACGAGGCCGCGGTGATCATGCCCGGGCTGGCTGGCAAACGGCTCATCGTGCTGCAGCCGGGGTCGACCGATCCGCGCCGCTGCTGGCCGGCGCCGTCGTTCGCGGCGCTGGGCAACCGGCTTGCGCAGGACGGCGCCTGTGTCGCCGTCAACGGTTCGCCGGACGAAGTGGATCTCGTGCACGAGGTCGTGGCGCGCATGCACGCGCCGGCCGCCGCACTCGCAGGCCGGCTGAGCCTGGGCGGGCTGTGCGGCTTGCTGGCGCGCGCCGCGCTGCTCGTGTCGAACGACACCGGCCCACTGCACCTGGGCCTGGCGCTTGGTGTGCCGAGTGTCGGCATCTTCTGGCTGACGAATTTGATCGACGGCTTGCCGTTGCGGCCCTCGACCTTGCATGCGGCCATGTCGGTGCGGACACGCTGCCCTGTCTGCGATCAGGACAATCTGCGAGCGCGCTGTCCGCACGATGTGAGCTTTGTCGCCGATGTCGGCATCGACGAGGTGGAGGCGCTGGCCCATGCGGCATTGGCTCATCAATAGTCACCAGTAAGGCCACATGCCGACACTGCGCTGGCGGCTCGGCGCCGTGCCGGCCAGTAATGCGCGTGCATGTTGCAGCACCACCTGGGCGCGCTCCGCACCGGGATCCCAGATGCAGCGGTGCGTGTGGCGGTCGAGCGGCGCCCAGCGGGCGATGTCGGCCTTGCTGAACACGACGATGCTTTTGAGCCTGAGGCCGGCCGCGATGTGGGACACGCCCGTGTCGTTGCAGAGCAAAAGCCTGGCATCACGCATCAGGACGGCCATCGCACCGATCGAGATGGGCGCGGCGGCGTCGACCGGCGGGTGGTGCATGCGGGACGCCACGTCGGCCGTCAGGTCCGCTTCCTCGGCCGATCCCGTCAACACCACCTTGAGGCCGAACTCGGCGGCGAGGCGGTCGCCGACCTTCGCGAACAAGGCCGCCGGCCAGCATTTGTCCCGCTTGCGCGCGCCCGGGTGGATGCACAGGTAGGCGCCGGGCGTGAGAGAGGCGCCGAGGCCGCTGGCGCGCCACTCGTCTTCGTCGTCGCGCGACAGCGGGAATTCCAGGTGGACGCCGGTCGACGGCGCGCCCAGTTGCTCCATCAGCGACAGGAGGCGCTCCGGCTCCGCCCCGATTTCCGGATAGGGAAACAGGACGGTGCGGTCGCGGACGACGGGCGCGCCACGGCAGAACCCGGCCATCGCCTGTGCGCCGAAGCCGCTGACGATGTCGTTGCTCACGTCGCCACTGCCGTGCAACTGGAGCGCCAGCGCGAACTGGCGGGTGCAGAGGCTGTTGTAGAAACGCGCGAGCGCATCATGCCGGACCGGTTGCTCGGGCAGCAAAGGGTGGCCGGGAAAGGCGATGAATTCATCGACGTACGCACTGAACCGGTCTGCGAATTGCTGCGCCCACGGCAAACCCACCAGCGCGATGTGGGCACGGGGCAAGGCGGCGCGCAGCGCGCGCAGGGCGGGCACCGTGCACAGCATGTCGCCCAGGTGAAGGGCGCGGAATACGATCACCGAAGGCGGATCGAGACGCTGCAGCAGTGGTCGACGGTACACTTGTTGCTCCTTTGGCGCCTGAGTTACCGCGCTACCTTCGCAACAGGCCATCGAGGACATTGCGCGTGACGCGCTCCAGTTGGCGATCCCGGCCGTCGTCGAGGACTTGCGCCCAGTCGGTGGTTCCGGCAGAAAACACGGTGCCGTTGCGTGTGAACAGGCCCATGGCGGCCGTGTGGATGCCTTCGCCGGCCGCGTGGCGTGCACGTGCCGGCAATTCCTGCCAGTCGGGACCCAGGCGCGCCGCCGCCAGCAATGCATAGCCGTCCGGCGTACCGTCCCCGTCCGCCCAGACGGACAGCAATGCGCCATGGCCGGCATCGAAGACGTCGAGCGGGACGCCGTCGCATTCATAGCCCGCCAGCGGCGGCCAGCTATGCCGCCCGAGCGCGTCGCCGCGCGCCAGGCCGGTCTCCGTGAAGATCCAGTGATCGGGCTGCTGGACACGATAGCCGCCGGACCTGCGCGGACCATCCCACCAGCCGCCGCCGTGCCGGTAGCTGGCGCCGCTCAAGCTGTCTTCGGTCATCACGCTCATCGTCTCCTCCGCGTTGGGTTGCGCTGCGGTCCTGCTGAGGCTTGGAGCACGATGAGCTGGATTAGTTCATCCATTCGCGCGGTTGTTGGATGTCGATGGCGGCCTGAACGGTGCGGAGAAAGACGGTATCATCGAAGGCAATCCCTTGATGACCGGATACCTCATGCTCCAGACGCCCGCCTCGTTCACGCCCCTGATGGCTCCGCAGCAGGATGCCGCACCGCTGTCCTTCGTCTTCCACGGCGGGCGGCTGCTCGTGCGCGAGGCCGACCTCGGCCTGCCCGACGAGGCCGCGGTGCGCAGCCTCGCGCTCGACCCGCCGCGCCTGCAGCCGGTGGGCCTGCTGGACGACCGTTATTGCCAGACCGCCTGGGTCGACGACGAGGCCCTGGCACCGCCCGGCCACGCCTGGCGCGGGCTGCGTTCGCTGTTCGGCGAGTTCGACGAAGGCCACCTTGGCGTGGCCGCGCGCGCCTGCCAGATCGCCGAATGGGCGCGCACGCACCGCTTCTGCGGCGCCTGCGGCAGCGGCACCGTGCTGGCGGCGGGCGAGCGCTGTTTCAAGTGCGTGAACTGCGGCCACATGGCTTATCCGCGCATTTCGCCGGCGATGATGGTCTTGATCCGCAATGGCGACAAGGTGCTGCTGGCGCTGCACACGCAGTCCGCCGTCAAACGCTTCGTGCCGCTGGCCGGCTTCCTGGAAGCGGGCGAGACGATCGAGGAAGCCGTGCACCGCGAAGTGTTCGAGGAAGTGGGCCTGCGCGTGCACAACCTGCGCTATTTCGGCAGCCAGTCGTGGCCGTTCCCGCACTCGCTGATGATCGCGTTCACGGCCGATTACCTGGACGGCGACATCCGTACCGATCCCAACGAGATCAGCGAGGCGCGCTGGTTCGGACCGGGCGACGAGTGGCCGGAGCGCGTGGCGCACGTGTCGATCTCGAGCATGCTGGTCGACAGCCACCGTCCGCCCGGCCGCTGACGGCCAGCCCGCTCAGGGCGCCGGCGTGGCTGCGATCCTGCCTTCCACGCGCAGCGCCAGCGGCGTCTCTTCCGGCCGCGTGCCCGTGCTGCGCATGCGCACGACGCGCTGCATCAGGTCGAACCAGAACGGGGCGCCGAACAACGCGGTCGACGCCGTGACGATCCAGCCCGCGACCTGCAGCGCGAAATCGGCATTGGCTACCGGCGGGAACCGCGTCCAGCCGATCGGCAGCGCCATCATGGCGTCGAACACGGCCGGGTCCAGCGCGCCGGGCGCGTCATGGAGATGCGCCGCGAGGGCCGGCTGCTGCCACAGCGTGCGGAACAGATGGATGCTGTCGATGTTGAACAGGATCGCCAGCAGCAGCGCCAGCAGCAGGGAAATCAGCAACTGGCGCCGTTTATAGGCGCCGGACATGCGCGCCATCGCGTTGTCGAACCAGCCGGCCAGCATGTCCTGGAATTGCTGCAGGTCGCGCGCGCGCCCGTACAGCCCGCGCATCACCTGCCGGACCTGCGGATCGGGAATCGTCTCGATGGCGTTGCCGAGCTGGGCGAAGTCGCCCGGCACTTTCCACAGGCTGTCCACCAGCGCAATCGCAAAATGCGCCGGTTCGATGTACGATGGCCGCGTACGCATGTCCCGTTCGCTCGGATGCGTGCCGTCCGCATGCGGGTTGACGAGCGGATGCTGGTAGACGGCACGCGCCAGCCCGTCGAAGCGGGAGTCGTTGAGCATGCTCTTGACGCCCGCCAGCAGGGTGTTCGCACGCAGCCGAAACGCCGCGGCCAACGCTTCCTGCAAAGTGCTGACGATCAGGGCGACCGTGCCATAACAAAATGTCAGGCCGATCGCGACTTCCAGGACGGTGCTCCCAAGCATGGCTGTTCTCCGCGCAGTGACAAGGACGTCGACTACGCTAGCGCATCCGCCACAGTCCGGCTTTCGTTTTGCGCAAGGAAGCCGCCGTCATCGGTGGATCCGCTCCATTTTCTATATACTCTCGGCAATCGAAAATTTTAGGGTTAACCATGTCTGACAAAGAAGTCTTCACCGAGAATGACTGGCGCCGCCTGCTGGTAAGCCTTGGCGAAGATCCCAATCGCTCCGGCCTGCACGAGACGCCCGCGCGTGTCGCCAAGGCCTGGAAACACTGGACTTCCGGCTACGACCAGGATCCGGTCGAGATCCTCAAGGCGTTCGAAGACGGCGCCGAGGAATACAACGAATTGATCGTCGTGCGCGGCATTCCGGTCTACAGCCATTGCGAACACCACCTGGCGCCGTTCTTCGGCAAGGCGACGGTGGGCTATCTGCCGAACGGCAAGATCGTCGGGCTGTCGAAGCTCACGCGCCTCGTCGACGTGTTCTCCAAGCGCCTGCAGGTGCAGGAACGCTTGACGGTCCAGATCGCCAACACGCTGATGGAAGTGCTGGAACCGAAGGCCGTGGGCGTGGTCATCAAGTGCCGCCACATGTGCATGGAAAGCCGCGGCATCCGCACGCCGGGCGAGGAAACCATCACGTCGACCCTCCTGGGCGAACTGCAGCCGAACCTGGCGCTGCGCACCGAGTTCCTGTCGCTGGCCCGCGACTGACGGCCTGCCCGACCCCGCACGCATGGCGCCTCAAAAAAAAGGCGCCATGATTCCGAACACGCTGCTAGACTGTATTTACTGGGCGCCGTGTTCGAATCCGTCGCGACAATGCGCTACGCCCCGTCGATGACCGGGAACCTGTTCCGGATCATGTGTCTCCAAGTGAATTTGAGGCGATCGACATGGCCAGGCAAACCTTTCCAAGCGATGTACCGCGTGAACAGTTCGAGACCGTGCGTGAAATGCTCGAAGCGGCCCGCCGCAAGACCCGGCCGCGCAAGCACGATCTGTACGATGTGTTCTGCGCCGTCCTGTACTTCCTCCACACCGGCAGCGCCTGGCGCAGCATGCCGCCCGAGTTTCCGCCCTGGCGTACCGTGCATGAATATTTCACGCAATGGACGATGCTGCGTGACAGCGACCGCACCCTGCTCGAGCAGACGCTCGACCGGCTCGGGCGCACGGCCGAAATCGCACGGCTGCGCCAGCTGACCGGGCAGCACTGATCCGGGCTGTGTTGCCGGATGGCCGGCCTGCCGCCGGCGGGTGTGAGCGCTAGCGCGTGGCCGCCACTGAGCCTTCCGCCGGCTCGAACACGAGCTTCTGTTTCGCATCCATGTGGAACACGCCGATCGGCTGGGCCTGCACATTGTCCGATGGTTCCGGCAACTGGCTGCAGGTACGGGTTTCCAGCTGCCACATCGCGTCGCCCGCGCGCAGCAAAAAGGTGTCGTCGCCCGTGGAGAACAGCTCGACGTTCAGGTCGGCCAGCGGCGTCTTGCCGAGGTCGAACTGGCGCTGGCAGTCCGGCAGGCGCGACGCGATCACCCGCAGGCCCGCCTGTTTGCTCCAGAAATAATCCTGCGTGACGACCACCGTCAGGGCGTGGTCGTTGCTGTCGATCGTGTAGCTGGCCGATTCGTTGACGCAGCCGGCCAGCAGCAAGAGCGGTGTCAACAGGAGCAAGGGGGAGCGCATGGTCATTTCCGGGTTGCTGATGCTTCTGTGCATCTCTGCGCGAGTATAGAGCGCTTCAAACACTTGCCGCAACGGCACGCTTCTCGCGCGCTCCCCGATTTTTTGATTTCGGAGATGATGAATCAGGCAATCCATCTTCGAAAGCGAGCAAAGTCATGCCAGACGATGACCAGAGTCTATCGGAGCAGCGTGCGCAGGGCGCGACGTTGCTCCATGCGCCGCCGCAACCGCTCACCTTGCGGATCAATGGCGCTGAGCACAACCTGACGATCGAACCCCGCGTGACCCTGCTGGACGCACTGCGCGAGGTGCTGGGCCTGACCGGCACCAAGAAGGGCTGCGACCGCGGCCAGTGCGGGGCCTGCACGGTCCTCGTGGATGGCCAGCGCATCAACGCCTGCCTCACGTTGGCGATGATGCACGACGGCCGCGAGATCACGACCGTGGAAGGCCTCGGCGAGCAAGGGCAGCCGCACCCGATGCAGCAGGCCTTCATGGATTGCGACGGCTTCCAGTGCGGCTATTGCACGCCGGGACAGGTGTGTTCGGCGGTGGCGCTGCTGGACGAAGTGAAGGCCAGGCAGGCCAGCATGCTGACCGAAGGCGACCAGCTGGCGCCGGGCGCGCTGTCCGAAGACGAGATCCGCGAGCGCATGAGCGGCAACCTGTGCCGCTGCGGCGCCTATCCCAACATCGTCAAGGCCATCCACAGCGTGGTCTTGCGCCAGGCGTAGGGGGACGTGCATGCAATCGATCTTCTACGACCGTGCCAGGGATGTGAACCACGCGCTCGAACTGGCGCGCCAGCCGGGTGCGAAATACATCGGCGGCGGCACCAACCTGCTCGACCTGTACAAGAGCGGCATCGAAAAGCCTGTCCGCCTGATCGATGTGAGCCGGCTCGCGCTGGCCGACATCGACGAGCTGCCGGGTGGCGGCCTGCGCATCGGCGCGATGGCGAGCAACACGGCGGCCGCGAATCATCCGCTCGTGCGCCAGCGCTATCGCCTGCTGTCGGAGGCGCTGCTGAACGGCGCGTCGGCCCAGCTGCGCAACATGGCGACCATCGGCGGCAACCTGCTGCAGCGCACGCGCTGTTATTACTTCACCGATCCGACTTTCCCTCACTGTAACAAGCGCGATCCCGGCTCGGGCTGCGACGCCATCGACGGCCACAACCGCATCCACGCGATTTTGGGCGCGAGCCCGCACTGCATCGCGACCAATCCTTCCGACATGAGCGTGGCCCTCGTCGCGCTCGATGCGGTCATCCACCTGCAGGGGTCGGACGGCGCGCGGCAGGTGCCCGTCGCCGAGTTCCACCGCTTGCCGGAGGACCGCCCGCAGGACGACACGGTGATCCGCCCCGGCGAACTGATCACGGCGGTGGAATTGCCGCCGACGCCGTTTTCCCGGCATGCGCACTACCTGAAGGTGCGCGACCGGGCCAGCTATGCGTTCGCGCTCGTGTCGGTGGCGGTGGCCGTCGACGTGGACGGCGACACCATCCGCGACCTGCGCATCGTGCTGGGCGGCGTGGCCCATAAACCCTGGCGGGCGCTGGGTGCGGAGCAGAGATTGCGCGGCCAGTCGCTGGGCGCGCTTACCGACGACGTGCTGGGCAAGGTCGGGGCGGATGCCGTCGCCGGTGCGCAGCCGCATGCGCACAACGCGTTCAAGGTCGAACTGGCGCAGCGCGCGGTCGCGCGGGCGCTGCGGATCGCCACGGGCGGTCAGGCCACGGGCAGTCAGGCCACGGGCGAGATGGGAGGCATGGCATGACGATCACGGGCGCTCCCATCAATCGCGTCGACGCCTGGGCGAAAGTCAGCGGCGCGGCGCGCTATTCGGCCGAGCATCCGGTCGACAACGTGGCCCATGCGGTCCTGGTCACGAGCACGATCCCCAGCGGACGCGTGCTCTCCATCGACGACAGCGCGGCCCGCGAGGTGCCGGGCGTGCTGCTCGTGATGACGCCCGCGAACGCCATGCGGCTTCCTCCCAACATGAAGGACGGCAAGCTCCAGCCGCCGATCGGGCGCAGGCTGACCCTGCTGCAGGAAGACGACGTCTACTACAACAACCAGCCGATCGCTGTCGTCGTGGCGGACACGTTCGAGCGCGCGCGCGAGGCGGGCGCCCGGCTGCGCATCGAGTACGAACGCAAGCCGGCCGTGCTCGACTTCGAGCAGGCCAAGGCGTCCGTACATCCGCCGGAAAAAGTGTTGACGGAAGAAACCGACACGAAGCGGGGCGATTTGCAGGCGGGGCTGCTGGCCGGCAGCGCGCGGATAGACGTCACCTACACGACGCCGGTCGAGAACCACAACCCGCTCGAAACGCACGCGACGATCGCCCAGTGGGACGGCGACCGCCTCACCCTGTACGACTCGACGCAGTACATGAAGGGCGTGCAGCGCATCGTCGCGAGCATCTTCGGTATTCCACCCGAGAACGTCACTGCGATCTGCCCGTACGTGGGCGGCGGCTTCGGGGCCAAGGGTTCCGTGTGGTCGCACGTGGTGCTCGCCGCGATGGCCGCGAAGCAGCTGGGGCGTCCCGTGAAACTGTCGCTGGACCGCAACCAGATGTTCGGCCCGGTCGGCACCCGCCCGAACACCGAGCAGCGCATGCGCATGGCGGCGCTGTCGGACGGCCGCATGACAGCATCCAGCCACGACACGATCGCCTACACGTCGATGATCGAGGACTGGATCGAGCCGTGCGGCCTCGTCACGCGCATGATGTACGAGAGCCCGAACCAGGCAACGTCGCACCGGCTGGCGCGCATGAATCTCGGTACGCCCACGTTCATGCGCGCGCCCGGCGAGGCCACCGGTTCGTACGCCCAGGATTGCGCGATCGACGAGCTGGCCTACGAGTTGCACATGGATCCGCTGGATCTGCGCCTGAAAAACTACACGGAGCGCGATCCCGGCAAGGACTTGCCGTTTTCGAGTAAATCGCTGCGCCAGTGCTACGAGATCGGCGCCGAGCGCTTCGGCTGGCGCGACCGCAATCCGCAGCCGCGCTCCATGCGTCAAGGTAATAAACTGGTCGGATGGGGCATGGCGACGGCGAGTTATCCGACGAACCGTTCGGCGGCGGAATGCTCCGCGACCTTGCTGCCGGACGGCACCGCGCTGTTCCGCTCCGGCACGCAGGATCTCGGCACCGGCACCTACACCGTGATGACGCAGGTGGCGGCGGATGCGCTCGGCGTGCCCGTCGACCGCGTGCGTTTCGAGCTGGGCAATTCGCAGATGCCGGAAGCGCCGGTCTCGGGCGGATCGACGACGGTGGCCAGCGTGGCCCCGGCCGTGCAGGCGGCGGGGAGGGCGTTGCGCCTGAAACTGCTCGGCATCGCGGCGGCCGATGAACGCTCGCCCTTGTTCGGCGCGACGGCCGACCAGGTGGGCGTGGATTCGACGTCGGATGGTGGCGAGCTTTACCTGCTGGACGATCCGGCGCGGCGTGTCGCGATGCAGGCCATCGCCGCACGCCACGGCGGTCCCGTGGAGGTGACGGCGAAGGCCGAGCCCGGCGACGCGAAGCAGAAGTACTCGATGCATGCGTTCGGCGCCGTGTTCGTCGAGGTGACGGTGGACGAAGACCTGGGCGAGATCCGTGTGCCGCGCGTCGTGGGCGTCTACGGCGTCGGCAAGCTGATGAACGAAAAGACGGGCTACAGCCAGCTGATGGGCGGCATCGTCTGGGGCATCGGCCTGGCGCTGTTGGAAGAGACGCTGATCGACAAGCGAGAAGGCCGCGCGGTGAACGGCAACCTGGCCGAGTACCACGTGCCGACGAATGCCGACATCCAGGCGATCGACGTGCAGATCGTCGACGAGGACGACCCGCACGTGAACCCGCTGGGCGCCAAGGGCATCGGCGAGATCGGCATCACGGGCGTGGGCGCCGCGATCGCGAATGCCGTGTTCCACGCTACGGGCAAGCGGGTGCGGGATTTGCCGATCACACTCGATAAATTGTTGTGAACGCCGGGCGCGTCACTCCGCGTGATGCGCCTGCGCGACATGCTCCTCGCCATGCTTGGCATGCGTGTTCTCCCAGCCGCCACCCAGCGCCAGGAACAGCTGCACCTGATCCGCCGCCAGCTGCGCGTCGGACGCCGCGAGGACGCTCTCGGCGCTGGCCAGGGTGCGGTCCGCGTCCAGCTGGGACAGGAAGTCGGTGCGGCCGAACTGGTACAGCTTGGCCGACTGGCGTGACGCCAGCGCGCTCTGGTCGCGTGCAGCGCGCAGGGCGGCGTTGCGGTCGAGCTCGCGAGCGTAGACGGTCAGCGCGCTTTCCGTCTCGCGCAGTGCGTTCAGCACGACCGAGTCGAAGCGGGCCAGCGCACCGGCCGTGCCGGCCTTCGCCTGCGCGATGTGCGAGCGGGCGGAGCTGGTCGCCGGCAGGCTCCATGAGATCAGCGGGCCCAGGCTGAACTTCCACGTGTTCGCATCGTTGAACTGGTTCATCATGCCGATCATGCCGACCGACGCACCCAGGTTGATGTTCGGGTACAGCTCGGCCGTCGCCACGCCGATGCGCGCGGTGGCGCCGGCCAGCTGGCGTTCGGCCTGGCGCACGTCGGGGCGGCGGCGCAGCAGGGCGGCGCCATCGCCGACGGGGATCGTCGCGGCCACGCGCGGCGGCGTCGAACATTGCGCGACCTCGGCCGGGAACTGGCTCGGCACTTCACCTGTCAAAACTGCCAGACGGTACAGCGCCGTGCGGCGGCGCGCTTCCAGCGGCGGCAGGTTGGCGCGCAATTGTTCGAGCTGGGCTCGTGCACGGGTGGTGTCGATGGCGATGCCGCGGCCGCGCTTGACGCGTTCGGCCGTGAGATTCACGAACTTCCGCTGCAGATCGACGGACTCCTGCGCCACTTTCAGCTGGTAGCCGGCCGAACACGCTTCCGCATAGGCGCGGGTCGTGTCGGCCGCGACGATCACGTGTGTGAGGTCGCTGGCCGCCTGTGCGGCTTCGACGTCCGCTTCCGATGCTTCGACGGCGCGGCGGATGCGGCCCCACAGGTCGAGCGTGTAGCCGATCTTGACGTCGGCGTCGTACAGGCCGTCGGTGGGGAGTTGTTCCGGGATGCCCAGCTGCGCGCCGGCGATGCGGCCGTATTGCGGGGCGGCGCTCATCTCGACTTCGGGGCGCTTCTTTTCCTCGACCTCTTCCAGCACGCCATGCGCGCGCTGCAGGTTGGCGGCGGCCACGCGCAGGTCGGCGTTGTTGGCGAAGGCCTTGGCAACCAGCTTGTCGAGCAGCGGGTCCTGGTACAGGCGCCACCAGTCGGCCGGGAGCGGCTCGGACTTGAAGGACTGCTCGGCCGCGCCCATGAACGGGGCATTGGCCGCGTCGCGCTTGATCACGGCCTCTTTCGGCACGTGGTAGTCGGGGCCCACCGTCGTGCAGGCGGCGAGCGCGGCCGCCAGCAGCGACAGCGTGAAGACTTTCTTGACGGAGGATCGGAAGCGGTTCATGACGATTGATGCGTGGTAGTCGCGGCAGGAAGGGCAGCCACCGCCTTGGCCGCAGGTTTGGCCAAAGGTGTGGTCAAAGGTTTGGCCACAGCAGGCAACACCTTCACCGTCGCCGTCTGCCCGGCAACGAGTCGCACATTGGCCGGCACCTGGTCGATGGCGATGCGCACCGGCACGCGCTGCGCGAGGCGGACCCAGTTGAAGGTCGGGTTCACGTTCGGCAGCATGTTGGCGCCGGTGCTGCGGTCGCGGTCCGTGATGCCTTCGGCGAAGCTTTCCACATGGCCGCGAATCGGCTGGCGCGTGCCCATCAAGGTGACGTCGACCGCGTCGCCGAGCTGGATGCCGGGCAGCTTCGTCTCTTCGAAATAACCTTCGACGTAGAACGAGCTGCTGTCGACGACGGCCATCACCGGATGCGCCGCAGTGGCGTACGCGCCTTCGCGCAGGTCGAGGTTCGTCACGATGCCGTTGACGCTGGAGACGACGCGCGTGCGCTCGAGGTTCAGCTTCGCCGTGTCGCGGTTGACGATGGCCTGGGCCAGCGCGGCCCGCGCCTGGTCGCTGCGGGTCTGGCCCTGCTCTCGGGTTTCCTGCGACACGAGGTCGTCGAGCTGGGTGTTACGCTGGTTCTCGCGCAGCGCCTGGGCCAGCGCCGCCTGGGCCGCCGTCACCTGGGCTTCGCTCTGGCGCAAGGCCAGTTCGAAACGGGCGCGGTCGATGTCGAACAGCGCCTCGCCGGCCTTCACCTGCTGATTGTCGTGCACATAGACCTTGGTCACCTGACCCGTCACGTCGGGCGCGACCTGCACGACATAGGCCTTCACGCGGCCGTCGCGCGTCCAGGGCTCGACCTCGTAATGGCGCCACAGCTGCCAGCCCGCGTAGACCGCGCCCGCGGTCACCACCGCCGTGATACTTACCCGGCCAATTGTCGACAAAATAGTTTTCATAGCCATCTCAGGACCAGTTGCGTGTGTAATACGTCAGTGCGCCGAGCACGATGACGAACAGTGAAAAATCGAACAGGGCCGGGTGCCAGACGACGCGATAAAAGCCCGTCTTCGCCAGGACCAGGTTGATGAGCCGCGAGACCACCAGCGCCGCCAGCGTGAGCAGCAGGAGCGGAGGAACGTAGAGGCCGTAGATGCTGACTTCGCCGATCATCGGATCTCCTTTCAGATTGCAGTTGCCAGCGAGGGCTGATAAGCCGCCGCCTTGGGAAACAGGTCGCGCCGCATGCCGGTGAGGGCGGCGAGCGCCTCGCGCTGGGCCGCGTCGCGTTCGCCGGCGCAGATGGCGCGCAGGGCGTTGTCGAGCGTGTCCAGCAGGCTGCGTTCGCAGCCGGCGTCGACCCTGGGGCGCAGCGCGAAATGGCGCGACAGCTGCTTCATCAGCGGGCCGACGGCCGCTTCGCCGCGGCCCAGCCGGGCGCGTACGCTTTGCAGCAGGGTCATGTTCAAGCCGATGCGCAGGTCGCGCAGCGCGTCGACGGCCTGCAGGTCCTGGTCCTTGCCGGCCAGCGCGAGGCGCGGGGTCAGCTGGCCCACGCGGTCGACCATCCTGGCCGAGAATTCCGGCAGCGACGGCACGCGCTCGCCGGTGCCCATGCGCGACAGCTCGCTCCAACCGGCCTTGAGCAGGCGGCGCGCCGTCCAGCCGGCGCCCACGCGGCGGAACACGCTCGTCGTGACGGCGGCCGCGATGTAGCCGACCACCTGCGCCAGCGTGCTGTTCACGAAGGACACCATGTCCGCGTTGTGCGTGTCGATCATGGCCAGGGTGCCGCAGATGGCGAACAGGAACGGCATGGCACGTCCGAACGTCGAGGGCCGCGCAAGGAAGACACCCAGTGCGAGGAAGGTCGGGGCGCACGCCAGGACGAACGACTCGAAGTTGTGCACGGCCGGCAGGATGCCCAGCAGGTACAGGGCCGACAGCGGGATCGCGTAGATCGAATACCACATGAAGGTCTTGATGAATGGGACCGGATCGTCCTGCGTGGAGAAGAAGCAGCACAGCACGGCCGTCATCATCGGGGCGGCCGCGCCGGACGGCCAGCCGGTCAGGATCCAGAATGCGCAGCAGGCCAGCACGGCGACGGCCGCGGCGAACGCGGACAGCAGGGCCATGCCGCGGTCCAGGTGCAGCGCGCTCACCGGCACGCCCGGCAGGTGGCGCACGGCCTCGGGCAGGCGCCCGTGCACGCCGGCGTCGATGTGCTGGCGCAGCGCGCGCGTCTCGACGCAGATCTCGATCAGGCGCCGCAGCCGCGCGGCCAGGTTCACTTCGATCATGCCGGTCCAGCCCAGCGTGTCGTCGACCTTCGGTTCGAGGGCGTCGATGCGTTGGCGCAGCGCGGCGCCCTGCGCATCGATGGCCACGTCCTTCGGGCTCTCGGTGAGGGCGACGACGTCGCGCAGCAGCGCGTGCCACCGTTCCGACACCTCGGTGGCGCCCAGCTCGCGCAGCGCCGTCAGGCGGTCTTCGACGCCGGAGACGATCGGCACGAACGCGGCCAGGCGTTCCTGCAGCGCATTGACCGCCTTCTCCGTCCAGCGCAGGTGCGATGTGTCGAACGGCAGGTGCGTGGTCATCAGGCGCATCTCCGTGATGTCGCCGGCGAGCTTGCGGCGGTCGGAGGCGGAGCGCGTGTCGCCGGCCGGATTCAGCGCGTCGCGGATCCAGTGCTGGGCGTCGCGCACGGCATTGTCCAGGCGCGCCACCAGCATCGGACCGAACGGCTGCGGCAGCACGAGGCTGTGCACGACGGTTGCGCACGTGATGCCGAGCAGGATTTCCTCCACGCGCGCGAGGACGATGTCGAAGATGGCGGCCGGCTCATTGACGGCGGGGAAGGCGATGAGACCGGCGGTATAGCCGCCCAGCATCAGCATGTACGAACGCGGCGTGCGGTCGAGCAGTGAAAAATACAGGCAGCCGGCAATCCACAGCGCCAGCACCAGCGACAACAGTTCAGGGGAATTGATCAGCCGCGGCACGAGGAACGTGACGGCGATGGCGCCCAGCACCGTGCCGCCCGCGCGGTACAGCCCCTTGGAGCGGACGGGGCCGGCGAACGGCGCGGCGCAGATATAGGCCGTCATCATGGCCCAAAACGGTCGCGGCAGTCCGATGCGCATCGATACATAGACCGAGAGCATCGCTGCCGCGAATGACTTGACGGAGAACAGGATCTCCGACCGGGTTGGCAAGTTCATGCGGCCTGGATGGTGGTGATGGCCGTCGGCAGGCCGGACAGGACACGCAGCGTGGCCTCGACGTCGGCCGCGTCGAACTGCCCGAACAGTTTGCGGCGGAAGGGCGTCAGCGCCTGGTCCATCTGGTGGGCGGTCTTGAGGCCCTCGTCGGTCAGGCGCAGGATCTTGGCGCGGCGGTCCTGCGGATCTTCATGGCGCTCGACGAGGCCCGATCCGATCAGGTGGTCGACGACGCGCACGAGCGACGACGCTTCCAGGCTCAGCGTCTCGGCCAGGATGCCTGGCCGCACGCCGTTCTCGCCGAAGCGGTGGATGACCAGCACCGGCAGCCCGGTCGCCTGGGACAGGCCGAAGTCGGATGCGACCTTGTCAGCGGCGGCACGGTAGGCGCGCGACGCGTGGGTCAGCGCGGCGGTGAGACTGCTCAGGGTCTGGTCGGTGAGTCGCATGTTGATCCTCGTAAATACTTTTCTTGTTCACTGTTGATATGCGAAAGTTTAGCATGCGAAGTATTTTCCTTCAAGCCAGCTGCCGATATGTGCGCGGGACAGGTCAGGATGCGGGGGCGATGCGGCGCAGGTCGGCCGGCGTGACGAACTCGGTGGCGCATGCCTGCGCGCGCAGCGCGTCGATCGTGGCAATGCCCCAGTGGACGGCGCCGAACGCCACGCCGGCTTTCTGGGCCGCCTCCGCATCCGTCGCCTGGTCGCCGACATACAGGGCATCCGCCGGCGCCACGCCGCAGGCCTTGAGCACGGCGCGGATGCGGCTCGCCTTGCCGAACACGGACATGCCGCATTCGAAGCGCCGGATCAGTGCCGCCAGCTCGGGTCCCAGCACCGCGCGCACATTGTGCTCGGCATTCGACGAGACGACGGTGAGCACCACGCCCCGGTCGTGCAGGTGGCGCAGCGCGTCGGCGATGCCGTCGAACAGGGGAATCGCGTGGGCGCTGTCGCGCATCATCGTCATGAAGGTCTTCGACGCGAGCGGCAGCTTCCAGGCTGGCATGCCGACATGGTCCATCATCTGGCGCACGTGGAGGTGGCGCAGCTCGTCCGCGCGCGCGACGTCGATGCGGCGAAAGCCGTGCTGGTCGGCGATCGTGTTGAAGACGGTGAGGACGAACGGGAACGAGTCGGCGAGCGTGCCGTCGAAATCGAACATGGCGAGGCGGTAGGTCATGCGCACATGGTACACGCGGCGTGCTTCAGCTTTGGATGCATCGTTTTTTGCACAGCCGCCTGATCGCAAGCGCACATCGCTTTGCGCTTGCACATCGGTCTGCCTCATCTAAGCTGATCCGGGTCAAACCTATAAAACAACCGGAGACAGCATGACCATCCTGATCAGGGCAAGGCAGCTTGCCGGCATCCTCATTGGTTTTCTCGGCACGAGCGCCTTCGCAGCGGTCGTCGCTTTACCGAAGTACAACGTCAGCGTGAACGACGTGTCGGTCTCCGGTTTTTCCTCCGGCGCCCACATGGCGGCGCAGATGCATTTCGCGTATTCGAAAACGGTGAAAAAGGGCGCAGGCATCATCGCCGGCGGGCCCGTCTACTGCTCGCAGGGGAACGTCGCGATCTCGGTCGGTCCGTGCATGGCGAATACCGGCTCGCGCAATCTGCCGTACCTGATCTCGGTGGTGAATACGTGGTCGGGCAACGGCTATATCGACCCGACCAGCAATATGGCCGCATCGAAGGTCTATCTGCTGTCGGGCACGATCGATTCCACGGTGCGCCAGCCCGTGATGGACGATCTCAAGACGATGTACGGTTCGTACCTTCCGGCCGCCAATATCTATTACAAGAACAATCTCGCGGCCGAGCATTCGATCCCGACGGATTTCTTCGGCAACGGCTGCGCCATCAACGGCATCCCGTACGTCAACAACTGCAACTTCGATACCGCGGGCGAGATCCTGAAATGGATTTATGGGCCACTGAATCCGAAGAACACGGGTGTGCTGTCCGGCAGCTTCATCAACTTCGACCAATCCGTTTTCTGGGGCAATTTCAATCCAAATTTTTATAGCATGGCCAACAGCGGCTACGCCTACGTGCCGGCCAGCTGTGCCGCGGGTCAATCCTGCCGGCTGCACGTGGCCTTCCACGGCTGCCTGCAAAGCGCGTCCGTCGTCGGCACGGCGTTTTACCAGAATGCCGGCTATAACCGTTGGGCCGATACGAACAACATGATCGTGCTGTATCCGCAAACGATCGTCACCGCGAACAATCCCGGCGGATGCTGGGACTGGTGGGGCTACGAGGACGTGAATTTTCCGGCCAAGAGCGGCGGGCAAATGGTCGCCATCAAGACGATGATCGACAAGATCGTCAGCGGCAACGCGGCGGCGCCATTCACGTGCAGTTACTGGTATGCCAGCAATGTGTCGCATGTGTCGGCCGGCCGGGCTTACATCGGGGCGGATGGGCAGGTGTATGCGAAGAATTCGAACCAGTATCTGGGGTATTACATGGTCGCCGCTTATACGGATGTGAGGCAGACGTCGGTGGGCTATTACGCGTATGGGAGTTGTTCTTGAAACACTTTAGTGATCCAGCATGACTGAAATCACTCGCAAAACACCTGTTCAGCCATTATTTTTACGATTAATTTGCATCTTTATGTAACAGGCTTTACGAGGTGTAAAGCGTGGTCCCACACAATTCAGCTCGGCTATGATGGCCGCCCGCTCAGCTGTTTCCGCAACATTGTTGCTTAATTAATGCTGGGCAACACTGAAATGGCTGGGCTCACAGATGAAAGATACGGGAGTGTCTGGACCGAACGCGACGGTCCAAAAACAGTTTGGTTTGATCAACCTTTTGAAAGCCGGTGCGGCGCAATTGATCGTCCTGCACCACCTGGCGTTCTACGGCCCGATGGCCGACGCCGCGCGGCCGCTGATGCCGCCGATTATCGACTGGCTCGACCAGTACGGCCGCATCGCCGTCCAGGCCTTCCTCGTCATCAGCGGCTTCCTCGTCGCGAAATCGCTGTCGCCGTCCGGCGTGCCGGGCATCGGCAATCCGCTGGGCACGATCTGGCGCCGCTACATCAAGCTGGCGCCGCCGTTCATCGTGGCCATGTTCCTGGCGATCGGCGCCTCCGCGCTCGCGCGCACGTGGATGGTCCACGATTCGATCTCGGCCCCGCCGAACATGTCCCAGCTGGCCGCGCACGTCCTGCTGCTGCACAGCGTGCTGGGCTATGAATCGTTGTCCGCCGGCGCCTGGTATGTCGCCATTGATTTCCAGCTGTATGCGCTGATCACTTGCCTGCTGTGGTTGGGCGGACGCATCGCCGGCAACCGCTTCATGCCCTGGCTGATGCCCCTGCTGGTCACGCTGGGCGTGAGCATCTCGCTACTGTACTTCAACCGCGACGCTGATTTCGACGTGTGGGCGCCTTACTTTTTCGGCAGCTATGGCCTGGGCATCCTCGCGTGGTGGGCGAGCGACCCGCGCCGCCCGTTCATCGCGACGTTCTCCCTGCTGTTGATGATGGTGGTGCCGGCCGTGCTGGCGCTGGAACTGGATTTCCGGATCCGTATCGCGGTGGCGTCGGTCGTGGCCTGCTTCCTGTGCCTGTACGGCCGCACGCGGCTGAGCACGTATGCGAACTCGGGATGGTCGCTCATCAATTACCTGGGCAAGATCTCCTACTCGATTTTTCTCGTCCACTTTCCGGTGTGCCTGGTCGTGAATGCGGCGTTCACGCGCTTCGTGCCGAATGATGCTTATTTGCAAGGTGCAGGCGTCGTGTGGGCGTGGGCGGCCAGCGTGGCGTCCGGGGCGGTGTTTTATCACTGGGTCGAAGCGCCGCTGGGCCGTTTCCTGGCCGGGCTGGCGAAGCCGGTCGTGGTCCAGTCGTTCGGCACCAAGCCAGCGAGATTGCGGGGATGACGTCGAAGCCAGCACACGATTGCTGACTTTTATTTGTGTTCAAGCTACGCTGTCACTACGGAATGAAGGTGACATGATGAACACGCAAATCCTGGCACTCGATATTGCAGGCAACCCGTTCGACTGGATTGCGCCAGAGGACGCCATCCTGTATTACGCACTCGGCAAAGTGGCCTGGGAATTGGGCGGCCGCGAATTCGTTTTCCGCGGCGGCTATTCCCGTTCGGGCGTGCAGTCGAAAATCGCGGTCAAGCCGATCATTGCCATCGCCGGCAGCGAAATTATGACGCGCATGTTCAGGACCGGCCTGCCGCTGACGCACCAGAACGATCTACTTTTCAAGCGCGACCGCTATACCTGCGCCTATTGCGGCAACCGCTTCGCGCACAAGGAACTGTCGCGTGACCATATCCTGCCGAGGTCGCGCGGCGGCCAGGACACGTGGATGAATTGCGTGACCGCCTGCAAGCGCTGCAACCAGGAGAAGGGCAATCTGCTGGTGGAGCAATTCCGGCCGCTGATCTACGTGCCGTATGTGCCGTGTCGCGCGGAGCATTATCTGCTGAGTGGCCGGAATATCCTCGCTGACCAACATGAGTATCTTGCGGCACAGTTGCCGAAGCATAGCCGGTTGTTGAATTGATGGCCGGCTGAAATCGATCGGCTTCGCAAGAAGAACGATTGCCTGTCACAGATCGACCCCGCCGACCGTCTAAGAGTCAGGGGCAGACTTTTGGAGTCTGTTCCTTATCTTAGCGAAAGGCACATCATGAAGATCGTCGTCATCGGCGGCACCGGGCTGATCGGCTCGAAGACCGTCGCCATACTGCGGCAGGGCGGCCACGAGGTCATCGCAGGCTCCCCCAAAAATGGTATCAACAGCATTACCGGCGAGGGGCTCAAGGAGGCCATGGCCGGCGCGCATGTCGTGATTGACCTTGCCAATGCGCCGTCATGGGAAGACCAGGCGGTGCTGGAATTTTTTCAAACGTCCAGCCACAACATTCTTGCGGCAGAAGCCGCGACCGGCGTCCGGCACCATGTCGCGTTATCTATCGTTGGGACCGACCGGATGCCCGACAATGGCTATTTCCGGGCTAAGGTTGCGCAAGAGAAACTGATCGAGGCCGCCGGCAGCCCTTACACGATTATTCGCTCGACCCAGTTCATGGAATTCCTCGGCGGCATCGCCACTTCAAGTACGGATGGGAACATCGTCCGGCTTTCGCCCGGCCTGTTCCAGCCCATCGCGTCGGACGACGTCGCTGCCATCGTTGCCGATGTGGCGCTCGCCGCGCCGCGCAACGGTATTGTCGATATCGCCGGTCCGGAACGCGCGCCGTTCAACGAATTTGTCGCCCGCTACCTGAAGGCGATCGGCGACCCGCGTGAGGTGGTGAGCGATCCCGACGCCCGATACTTCGGCGGCCGCGTCGACGAACATTCGCTCGTGCCGTTGGGCGAGGCGCGCCTCGGCCGTATCGGTCTCGACGAATGGCTCCGCCGCCCGCAGGCAGAGGCCTGATTCCGCATCCGCTCACTGAAGGAGATCTCCATGAAACGCATTCTTTGTTCGCTGCTTGTCGCCATTTTGCCGCTCGCCAGCGCCCTCGCCGAAGCGCCGAAGGCGAAAAACGCCAAGGTGACCCTCGTCTACCAGCACGAGCTGCCGAACGTTCCCGGCAAGAGCATGAAGGGCGTGCTTGTCGAATACGGCCCGGGCGGCTACTCGCCTGGTCACACGCATGCCAGGTCCGCCTTCATCTACGCGACCGTGCTGGAAGGGGCAGTCCGCAGCCAGGTCAACGACGGACCCGTGACCACGTACAAGGCCGGACAGAACTTCTCCGAGCTGCCCGGGGACCGTCACGGTGTCAGCGCCAATGCCAGCAAGACCAAGCCGGCCAAGCTTCTTGCGGTGTTCGTGGTGGACACGAATGACAAGGAACTGACGACCCCATTCGACTGAAAAACTACGGGACGCCAATGCCCCGGTCCTAGACTGGAGCAATGGCGTCCCGTAGAACGTCCAGATGATTCGGCCCTTGCAGATCACATAAGAAAATCGTTGATTGCCTGGGCCTGTTCGTCAGATCTTGTCACGTCAAACGTCGATATTCCCCGCCTGCAGCGCATTCGACTCGATGAAATTACGACGCGGCTCAACCTCGTCGCCCATCAGCGTGGTAAAGATCTGGTCCGCAGCAATGGCATCCTCGATCTGTACCTTCAGCAGGCGACGCACGGTCGGATCCATGGTCGTTTCCCACAACTGCTCGGGATTCATCTCGCCCAGACCTTTATAGCGCTGCTTGGAGACGCCACGCTCGGCTTCCTCGCGCAGCCATTCCATGGCCTGCTGGAAGTCGCGCACGGCGAATTCCTTCATCTTCTCGCCTTCGCCGCGGCGGATGATGGCGCCTTCGCCCATCAGGCCCTGGAACGTCTCGGCCGAGTTTTCCAGCGTCTTGTAGTCGGCGCCGGCGACGAAGTCGGCGTCGATCGACGTCACTTGCACGTTGCCGTAGTGGATGCGTTCGATGCGCAGGCTGTGCTTGTCCGACAGTTCGTCCGAACGCACGCCCACCTTCACGCTCGGGTCGTGGATCGCGTCGGCCATCGCCTGCGCCGATTTCTCGGCCGCCTCCTGGGTCGACAGGTCCAGCTTCACGCCGGTCATGATGGCGGACAGGGCGGCGCGGTCGATCACGCGCGACAGGCGCATCATGATCGCGTTCGCCTTGTTGTACTTGTCGACCAGGTCGCCCAGCGCGCCGTCGGTGATCGTCTCCGCGCCTTCCTTCGGCATCAGGGCAGCACCGTTCAGGGCGAAGCGCATCATGTAGCTCGCTTCCTCGACGTCGTCCTTCAGGTAGCGCTCGTCGCGGCCGGCTTTCACCTTGTACAGCGGCGGTTGCGCGATGTAGATGTGGCCGCGTTCGACCAGCTGCGGCATCTGGCGGTAGAACAGCGTCAGCAGCAGGGTGCGGATGTGGGCGCCATCGACGTCCGCGTCGGTCATGATGATGATGCGGTGGTAGCGCAGCTTGTCGACGTTGAACTCGTCCGGGCCGATCGACGTGCCGAGCGTCGCGATCAGCGTCGTGATCTGTTCCGACGACAGCATCTTCTCGAAGCGCGCCTTTTCCACGTTCAGCACCTTGCCGCGCAGCGGCAGGATGGCCTGGAACTTACGGTCGCGGCCCTGCTTGGCGGAACCGCCTGCGGAGTCACCCTCGACGATGTAGAGCTCGGCCAGCGCCGGGTCGCGCTCCTGGCAGTCGGCCAGTTTCGACGACAGGCCCAGGCCGTCCATCACACCCTTGCGGCGGGTGAGGTCGCGGGCCTTGCGGGCGGCTTCGCGCGCGCGTGCGGCTTCCACGATCTTGCCGCAGATGATCTTGGCGTCGTTCGGCTTTTCCATCAGGAAGTCGGTGAGCGTCTTCGCCACGATTTCTTCGACCGGGCCGCGCACTTCCGACGACACGAGCTTGTCCTTCGTTTGCGACGAGAACTTCGGCTCAGGCACTTTCACCGACAGCACGCAGGTCAGACCTTCGCGCATGTCGTCGCCCGAGATCTCGACCTTGGCCTTCTTGGCGAAGTCGTTCTCGTCGATGTATTTGTTGATCACGCGCGTCATCGCCGCACGCAGGCCCGTCAGGTGGGTGCCGCCGTCGCGCTGCGGGATGTTGTTCGTGAAGCAGAGCACTTGCTCGTTGTACGCGTCGTTCCACTGCATCGACACGTCGACCGAGACATTGGTGCCGTTTTCCGACATACGGTCGCCGGTCGCCTGGAACACGGTCGGGTGCAGCACGGTCTTGGACTTGTTGATGTACTCGACGAAGCCGCGGGTACCGCCCTCGAAGGCGAACACTTCTTCCTTGCCGGTGCGCTGGTCGGTCAGCTTGATGTTGACGCCGTTGTTCAGGAACGAGAGTTCACGGATGCGCTTGGACAGGATCTCGTAGTGGAACTCGACGTGCGAGAAAATTTCCTCGTCGGCCCAGAAATGGACTTCCGTGCCGCGCTTGTCGGTCTCGCCGATGACCTTGATCGGCGAGACTTCCACGCCGTCGCGGATTTCGATTTCGCGGTTCAGCGGAACGCCGCGCTCGAATTCCATCTGGTGCACTTTGCCGTTCTGGCGGACGGTCACACGCAGCAGCTTCGACAGCGCGTTCACGCACGAGACGCCGACGCCGTGCAGGCCGCCCGACACCTTGTACGCGTTCTGGTTGAACTTGCCGCCGGCGTGCAGTTCCGTCAGGGCGATCTCGGTCGCCGAGCGCTTGGGCTCGTGCTTGTCGTCCATCTTGATGCCGGTCGGGATGCCGCGGCCGTTGTCGGTGATCGAGACCGAGTTGTCGGAATGGATCGTGACGTGGATTTCGGAGCAGTAGCCGGCCAGGGCCTCGTCGATCGAGTTATCGAGCACCTCGAACACCAGGTGATGCAGGCCGGTGCCATCCGACGTGTCGCCGATGTACATGCCCGGACGCTTGCGTACCGCTTCCAGGCCTTCCAGAATCTGGATCGACGAGGCGCCGTACTCTTCCGCCTTGGCAGGGGAGGATTCCAAAACTGCTTGAGTGTTCTCGGACATGACTGCTTTCTCAAATAACGTGTGAATCAGACGGGCGGGCGAGGGGCCAGCTGTCTAGATCGTCAATAAATACGGGGAGCGGCTTCGATTGCGAACTTGGGTTCCCGCCTTCGCGGGAACGACGGATTGGGGCACGCGGCCTCGACACCGTCGTCCCTGCGCAGGCAGGGACCCAATCACCACTTGAATCCCCGCACAACAGGACGAATATATGGGCGTTTCGCCCTAATTAAATACGCATCGGCATGACGACATACTTGAAGTCGCCATTTTCCGGAATCGACATCAGCGCCGACGAATTCGAGTCGCCGAGCGAGATATTCACCTGGTCGCACTTCAGGTTGTTCAGCACGTCCAGCAGGTACGTGACGTTGAAGCCGATGTCGATCGTGTCGCCGCCGTAGTCGATTTCCAGCTCTTCCACCGCTTCTTCCTGGTCGGCGTTGGTCGAGCTGATCTTCATCGAGCCCGGGGAGATCATGCAGCGCACGCCCTTGAACTTGTCGCTCGTCATGATCGCGGCGCGCTGCAGCGAGCGCAGCAGCTCTTCGCGGCTGATCGTGAAGTCGTTCTTGTAACCCTTCGGGATCACGCGGGTGTAATCCGGGAACTTGCCTTCGACCAGTTTCGACACGAGTTCGATGTCGGCGAACGTCAGCTTGACCTGCGAGGCGGCGATGTCCAGGCGGACTTCGTCGTCGCTTTCTTCCAGCAGGCGCTGCAGTTCCAGGATGGTCTTGCGCGGGATGATCACTTCCTGGCGCTCGAACGTCTGCTCGGCCGTCACTTGCGCGAAAGCCAGGCGGTGGCCGTCGGTGGCGACGGCGATGACGTTGTTACCGTCCAGCACCAGCAGCAGGCCGTTCAGGTAGTAGCGGATGTCTTGCTGGGCCATCGCGAAGTGCACCATGTTGAACAGGTGCTTCAGCGTTTTTTGCGGCAGCGTGACGGTCGCGTTGTAGCTGTCGGCCACGGACACGGTCGGGAATTCCTCGGCCGCCAGCGTCTGCAGCGCGAAGCGCGACTTGCCGCTCTGGACGGTCAGGCGCTTGTTCAGCAGGGTCATCGTGACGTCGCCCGATTCCGGCAGGGCACGCAGGATGTCCAGCAGCTTGCGTGCCGCGACGGTCGTGCCCGTCTCTTCAGGACCCGAACCGATGTTGGCCAGGGTCGTGATCTGCACCTCGGTGTCGGTCGACAGGAACGAGACGCTTTCGCCAGTCTTGCGGATGAGGATATTGGCCAGAATCGGCATGGTGTGCCGACGCTCGACAATACCACTCACGATCTGCAGTGGCCGGAGAAGCGTGTCTCGGGTGGATTTGACCAGTTGCATAAATATCCTCGGTTATGGGTAGGGTAAAAATGTTGTTCGCGCAATATTTTGCCAGAAATCATCGGGGGTACCGCCTTTTCCCCCGCGTTCACGCATCAGCCTTTCAGGGTCTGTTCCAGCACGTGCAATTCGTGGTTGCACTCTGCGTTCTTGGTGCGGTCCTGGGCGATCTTGCGGACCGCGTGCAGCACCGTCGTGTGGTCGCGTCCGCCGAACAGTTCGCCGATTTCCGGCAAACTCTTCTGCGTCAGCTCTTTCGCCAGGTACATCGCGATCTGGCGCGGACGCGCGATGTTGGCCGGGCGGCGCTTCGAATACATGTCCGCGACCTTGATGTTGAAGAAATCGGCCACGGTCTTCTGGATGTTTTCCACGGAGATCTGGCGGTTCTGCACGGACAGCAGGTCTTTCAGCGCTTCCTTCACGACGTCGATCGTGATGTCCTTGCCGTGGAAGCGCGAGTACGCGAGGATCTTCCTCAACGCGCCTTCCAGTTCGCGCACGTTCGAGCGCAGGTGTTTCGCGACGAAGAAGGCGACGTCGTCGTTCAGCATGACGCCTTCCGATTCCGCCTTCTTCATCAGGATCGCCACGCGCATTTCCAGTTCCGGCGGTTCGATCGCGACCGTCAGGCCCGAGTCGAAGCGCGAGATCAGGCGGTCGTCCATGCCCGTGATCTCTTTCGGATAGGTATCCGACGTGATGATGATCTGCTTTTTCGCTGCGATCAGTGCCTCGAACGCATAGAAGAATTCTTCCTGCGTGCGGCTCTTGCCACCGAAGAATTGAATATCGTCGATGAGCAGCATGTCCAGCGAGTGATAGTAATGCTTGAAGTCGTCGAAGCCTTTGCGCTGGTACGCGGTCACGACGTCGCGCACATACTGTTCCGCGTGGATATAGCGGATGCGCGCGCCCGGCTGGTCGGCCATCACCTGGTTGCCGATCGCGTGGATCAAGTGGGTCTTACCGAGGCCGACGCCGCCGTAGAAGAACAACGGGTTGTACGAGACGCCCGGGTTGTTGGCGACCTGGATCGCGGCGGCACGCGCCAGCTGGTTCGCCTTACCGGTCACGAAGTTCTCGAACGTAAGGTCCGGGTTGACGCGGCTCTGTTCGCGGCGCGGATTGTTCGCGATGACATTGTCCGGCGTGACGACAGGCATTTCAGGCACGGTCTTGTCGGCGGCGGCGTTGATGCCCAGCGCACCGCTGCTGGACGGCATCGGGGCAGGGGCCGACGACACCGCTTTTTTCGGCATGCTGTTCTTCGGGTCGAGCACGAACTGCACGTCGACCGGCCGCTGATAATGCTCGGACGCCAGCGCGGTGATGCGGTTGGCGAACTGCGACTTCACCCAGTCGAGCTTGAATCGATTGGGCGCCGCAATGCGCAGCTTGCCGTCCTCGTAGTCGAGGGCGACGAGTGGTTTGATCCACGCGGTATATTGCTGCGGTGTCAGCTCGAGCTCCAACTGGTTGGAACAGGTCTGCCAAAAGTTATCCATACATCGACTAAGTTAAGCGTAACACTCTATTTTACCTGTGTTCTCGCAAGTTATCCACAGGCGATACAGGAATTTTCCACTGAAACGGGAACGCCCGACGTGCGTCCGCAACCGTTTGCGGCGCACAATGGCGCGGTCTTGACACAACGGCCGCCTTGACAGTTGAAGTAAAAATGCTGAATAATTCAGGGTTCCCCGCCCGTACGCCTTGTTAATCCAACAAATGGCACACAGGCGACAAGCTTTGCTGTGGCGTGACGCTGGCTTAACAACTGCGAAATGTCATTGGCGCAATGCTGACTCATCGTGAGCTCAGCCCCGATTTTTTGCATTCTATTTTGCTTTAAGCGAGACCACCATGAAACGTACTTACCAACCTTCCGTCGTCCGTCGCAAGCGCACGCACGGCTTCCGCGCACGTATGGCTACCCGTGGTGGCCGCCTTGTCCTGAACGCTCGCCGCGCCAAGGGCCGCAAGCGCCTGGCTGTCTAAGCCCGGAAAGCCGCATCGACCACGCCTACGACATATGTCAGGCGAAGGTTCGCTCGACTTTGCGCGCGTTCGGCGTATCGTAAAAACGGATGAGTTTTCATCCGTTTTTCGTTTGCGCCCTGCACAAAAAACCGCGCATTTCGTGCTCTATACCCGACCGAATGCCCTGCCTCATGCGCGGCTGGGCGTCGTCGCGGCCAAACGTTTTGCGCCGCGCGCGGTCACGCGCAACACCATCAAGCGCATCACGCGCGAACTGTTCCGGACCACGCAGCTGCCGGCGCTCGACTGCATCGTGCGCCTGTCGCGTCCGGTCAACGGCAAGGACGGTCCGGCGACGACGTCCGCGCTGAAGGCGCAGTTGCGCGTCGAGCTGGCGCGGTTGTTCGCATCGCAGTTGCCGCGTCCACGTAAGGCCAATGCCGCTCCACAGGCGGCAAGCGTTGCGCCTTCAGGTTCGCAACCGGGACTATCATGAACCGGTTGCTCGTCTGGCTGTTGCGCGGTTACCAGTTGCTGGTGTCTCCGATGCTCGGACAGAACTGCCGTTTCTTTCCGACCTGTTCCAATTACGCGATCGAGGCCGTCAAGATCCACGGCGCCGCGCGCGGCGGATGGCTGGCCCTGCGCCGCGTCTGCCGCTGCCATCCGTGGAACGATGGCGGCGTCGACCTGGTACCGCGTCCCGGGGAGCAGCATTCCTCACCAACCGCTTGCGGTTGCAAGCATTCCTGAATAAGACCAATGGAAATCAATAAACGTACCATCCTGTGGATCGTGTTCGCCGTCTCGCTGGTCGTCCTGTGGAACGACTGGATGGTGGCCAACGGCAAGCAGTCGATGTTCTCGGCGCAGCCGCCGGCCAAGGTCGCGCAGGCACCGAACCCGGCCAAGCCGAATGATCTGCCGACGGCCGCGACGCCGACCCCGGCCGGCACCGTCCCGGGCACGCCCGCGGCACCCGCGCCCGTGCAGACCCAGGTCATCACCGTCA
Source organism: Massilia cellulosiltytica (assembly GCF_047325105.1). Taxonomy (NCBI): domain Bacteria; kingdom Pseudomonadati; phylum Pseudomonadota; class Betaproteobacteria; order Burkholderiales; family Oxalobacteraceae; genus Massilia; species Massilia cellulosiltytica. Next base: position 7,244,098 of record NZ_CP168562.1, read on the forward strand.
CCACCGACGTCTATAAAGTCGACATCGACACGGCCGGCGGCGTGATCCGCCGCCTGGAGCTGCTGAAGTACCGCGACAAGGTCGACCATACGAAGAACCAGGTGCTGTTTCAGGCCAACGGTCCGCGCGTCTACCTCGCGCAGACGGGCCTGACCGGCGCCAGCGCGGCCGGCGTCCTGCCGAACCACAACACCCCGTTCACGGTCCGTCCGGGCCCGCGTACGCTGGACAGCAACAACCAGGTGCAGGTCGTGCTGGACGCGGAGCAGGGCGGCGTGCGCCTGACCAAGACCTTCACGTTCAAGCGCAACGACTACGTGATCGACGTGCGCCACGACGTGACGAACCTGACCCAGGCACCGGTCACGCCGTCGCTGTACTTCCAGCTCGAGCATGACGGCATGAAGCCGGAAGGCGACACCTATTTCAACAGCAGCTACACGGGCCCCACGCTGTGGACGCCGGAAGAGCACTACCAGAAGCTGACGTTCGAGAAGATCGGCAAGGGCTCGGCCGACCACGCCAAGCAGTCGAAGGATGGCTGGATCGCGATCTCGCAGCACTTCTTCGTCTCGGCCTTCATCCCGCCGGCGAACACGCAGCGCGACATCTACACGAAGTCGCTGGGTAACAACCTGTTCGCCATCGGCGCCGTCGAGCCGCTGGGCACCGTCGCACCGGGCGCGACCGTCTCGAACGCCGCGCGCCTGTACTCGGGTCCGCAGGTGCAGAGCCTGCTGGAAGGCGTGACCCCGGGCCTGGATCTGGTGCGCGACTACGCATGGGCCGCGATCATCGCCAAGCCGATCTTCGCCACGATGAACTGGCTGCACTCGATGATCGGCAACTGGGGCTGGACCATCATCGCCTTCACCATCCTGATCAAGCTGCTGTTCTTCCCGCTGTCGGCGGCCGGCTACCGCAGCATGGCCAAGATGAAGACGGTGACGCCGAAGATGCAGGCGATCCGCGAGCGTTTCAAAAACGATCCGGTCAAGATGCAGCAGGCCACGATGGAGCTGTACAAGGCCGAGAAGATCAACCCGCTGGGCGGCTGCCTGCCGATCCTCGTGCAGATGCCGGTGTTCCTGGCCCTGTACTGGGTGCTACAGGCCGCGGTCGAGATGCGCGGCGCACCGTGGGTGGGCTGGATCCACGACCTGACGGCACCGGACCCGTACTTCATCCTGCCGATCCTGTACGCGATCTCGATGTTCATCACGCAGAAGCTGAACCCGCAGCCGGCCGATCCGGTGCAGGCCAAGATGATGATGTTCATGCCGCTGGCGTTCTCGGTCATCTTCCTGTTCTTCCCGTCCGGTCTCGTGCTGTACTGGGTCGTGAACAACCTGATCTCGATGGCGCAGCAGTACGTCATCACCAAGAAGTTCGCGCCGGCCAAGTAATCGCGGTTGAATGCGTTAAGAGCCCGTGCTTGCACGGGCTTTTTTATTAGGTTGTCCCGTCGTTCCCGCGAAAGCGGGAACCCATGCTGAGTCGACCGAAGATGCTCAGTATGGATTCCCGCTTCCGCGGGAATGACGGCGACTAATCGACTAGAATCCTCAACATGAAACTCGACACCTCCCCCATCGCCGCCATCGCCACCGCCCCCGGCCGCGGCGGCATCGGTGTGGTGCGCGCCTCCGGCAAGAACCTCGCACCGCTCGTGGCCGTGCTGTTCCCCGGCACGAAGCTCGCGCCCCGCCACGCCACTTATCTGCCGTTCAAGGATGCCGCGGACACCGTCATCGACGAAGGCCTCGCGCTGTACTTCAAGGCGCCGCACTCGTACACCGGCGAGGACGTGCTGGAACTGCAGGGCCACGGCGGCCCCGTCGTGCTGCGCATGCTGCTCGCGCGCGTGCTGGAGGCGGGCCGCGACCTGGACCTGCGCCTCGCCGAGCCGGGCGAATTCACACGCCGCGCCTTCCTGAACGACAAGCTCGATCTCGCGCAGGCGGAGGCCGTCGCCGACCTGATCGACGCGTCCACCGAGGCCGCCGCGAAATCGGCGTCGCAATCGCTGTCCGGCGCGTTCTCGAAGGTCGTGCACGAACTGGTCGAGAAGACGATCAACCTGCGCATGCTCGTCGAAGCCACGCTCGATTTCCCGGAAGAGGAGATCGACTTCCTCGAGAAATCCAATGCGCGCGGCCAGCTGAAAGGCATCGTCGACGCGCTGGAAGCCGTGTTCCGCCAAGCCGCGCAAGGCGCGCTGCTGCGCGAGGGTTTGAATGTCGTGCTGGTCGGCCAGCCGAACGTCGGCAAATCGTCGCTGCTGAACGCGCTGGCCGGCTCGGACGTCGCCATCGTCACGCCGATCGCGGGCACGACGCGCGATAAAGTCAGCGAGACGATCCAGGTCGAGGGCATCCCGCTGAACATCGTCGACACGGCCGGCATCCGCGCCATCGACGAAGGCATCGACGTCGTCGAGCGCATCGGCATCGAGCGCACGTGGGGCGAGGTCGGCAAGGCGGACGTGATCCTGCACCTGCTCGACGCGAGCCTCGGCCCGGCCAAGGCCGACGAGGACATCGTCGCCGCGTTCCCGCCGGGTGTGCCCGTCGTGCGCATCTGGAACAAGATCGACCTGTCCGGACACAAGCCATCCGTGGACCAGGGCGCGGAGGCGGTCAACATCTACCTGTCCGCACACGAGAAGATCGGCATCGACCTGCTGCGCGCGGAACTGCTGCGCATCGCCGGCTGGCAGCAGACGGGCGAGTCGCTGTACCTCGCGCGCGAACGCCACCTCGTCGCGTTGCGCCAGGCACGCGAGCACCTGCGGTATGCCGCCGAGCATGCGGCGCAGGATGACCAGTCGCTCGATTTGTTCGCGGAAGAGCTGCGGCTCGCGCAGGATCAGCTGTCCAGCATTACCGGGCAGTTCACGCCGGACGATCTGCTGGGGGTGATCTTCAGCCGCTTCTGTATCGGCAAGTGAGCCGACAATGAGCCCGCTCCGGCGGGTTTTTTTTACGCCTGTCGTGTGTGATTGTGTGTGCAAATTCGGCCAATAAAACTTGCTAACATGGCGTCCGCCGCAGCTGCCGAAAGACCCGCTTGCCCATTCCCGCCCTGCCGCCCGAACCGCCCGCCGGCGCCATCGCCTGGCTGTGGAGAGACGCGCCCGTCCCCGCGTTCTCGCGCACTACTGTCGCCGTGGTCGACCGCCATATCTGGCTCGCCGGCGACAAGGTGCTCGTGCGGCCGGGCGCGCGCCCGCGTGCGCTCGCGCGCGACACGCGCGTGATTCCCGTCGTGCACGTCGAGATCGATCCGCTGCATCCGCCATCGGGTCTGCAGGCCGCACGCGATACCGTGCTGGCCGCCATGCACAGCGCCGCGCGCGCGTCGACGTCGGGCTGGGTGCAGCTCGACCTGGAAGCGCGGCCGTCGCAGCGCGCCGACTACCGCGACCTCGTGCACCGCATCCGCGCCGCGCTGCCGGGCGACATGCGGCTGAGCGTCACGGCCCTCGGCTGGTGGTGCCGCGCCCCGGCCTGGCTGGACGGGCTGGAAGCGGATGAAGTGGTGCCGATGTTCTTCCGCATGGGCCGCGACAACGAGGCGCTGCGCGACATCGTGGCGATGCGGCCCGAGGTGCTGCACCCGCTGTGCCGCGCGGGCAGCGCCGGCTTTTCGCGCCAGGAAGCGTTCCCGCCCGCGGTGGCGGCGCGCTACCGGCACACGTTCTGGTTCGACGAAAAAGGATGGAGAGATTCCCGATGAAATACCTGCTTGCCTGTGCCGCCATCGCCGCCGTCGCGGCGAATGCGTTCGCCAGCGGCGACTATGGTCCCAGCTACACGATGTTCAAGGCGTACACGAAGCCGGACATCCCCAACGCGCGCTTCCAGGCCGGAGACCTGGGCGTGCTGCAGCCGGGCATGCGCCGCGTCTACCTGTACACGGCCTGGCGCGCGATCATGCTCGGCGCGCCGGTCGCGAAGAAGCCGGGCACCGACAAAGGCCTGGACCGCGCCGACGGCAGCGCGTTCGGCAATGGGTGGGACCACGTCGACGGCGAAGACACCTCCGCGGACCTGGTCGGGCGCGCCGCCAACGTCTTGAACATCAAGGCCGACGACCCGGCGGCGCGCATGATCGTCGCCTGTCCGGCGGCCGCCGATGCCTACGCGGCCGCGACCCTGCGCCAGCTGGAGGCCCGGCCCGACGCCACCCGCGCGCGGGTCGATGCATGGCTGCGCGCGCAATACCAGGTCGGCGAATCCTGCCAGCGCGCGGAGGATGCGCGCTACTCGTATCGCACCGAGAAACTGCCCGACATCGTCGCGCCGCAGCCGCTGCCCGCGACGGAGCCGGCCTACTGGCGCCAGCTGCGCGACTACCAGCGCGCCGCGTGGCAGTTCCACGGCGGCCACTATGCCGAGAGCACCGCGCTGTTCGACCGGATCGGTGCGACGGCCGGCCATCCGATGCGGGATCTCGGCGCGTATCTCGCCTTGCGCTCGGAAGTGCGGCGCGCCGTCGCCGCCGTGCCGCAGACGCCGCGCGATGAACGCGAGCACCAGGCGCAGGTCCTCGACAAACGCGGCGCCGCCATCGTGGCCGACGCGTCGCTGCAAACGATGCACGAACCGGCCCGCGCGCTGCTGCGGTCCATGCGCGCGCGGCTGACGCCCGAAGCCCGGCTCGACGAATTGAACCGCTACCTGGATGATCCTGCGCGCGACCCGTACGCGCTCGACCGCCTCGGCGACTGGTCCGTGCTGATGGACGATGCGAAGCTGGAGCCGCTGCGCGGACAGCATGCCTTCGTCGACTGGATCGCAACGCTGCAGGACTGCGCCGGCAACCGCGACGGATCGTGCGCCGTCCCGGCACGCCACGCGCTGGAGCGCTGGCAGCAGGGGACGAAGCCGCGCGGGCACACGGATCCGTGGCTGGTCGCCGCGCTGATGCTGTCCGAGACGCTGACGCCCGCGCTGGAACAGGCCGCGCTGGCCGTCGACTCTTCCGATCCGGCTTACCTCACCGTGCGCTACCACCTGGCGAGGCTGTACCGCCTGGCGGGCAAGCGCGATGCCGCGCGCGCCGTCGCGGACGCCGCGCTGAAGGGCAAGCTGTCGCCGGGCACGCGCAACCTGTTCCGCGAAGAGCGCTTCGCCGTCGCGACGTCGGTGCGGGATGCCGGCGCGTACCTGCTGCGCGCGAACGTCGACATGGCGAGCCCCGACGCCGCACCGGCCGAGGACATGCTCAACGACGATGCCATCGCGTGGTTCAAGCGCGGCCTGGCAGCCGCCGACATGCTCGAGCTGGCGCGCGTGGAGTCGCTGCCGCAGCCGCTGCGTGCGCGCATCGCCGGTGCGGCCTGGATCCGCGCCGCGCTGCTCGACCAGCCCGACACCGGCCGCGCCGCCGCCGACCTGCTGGCCAGGCTGGTGCCGGCCACGGGCGAGATGGCGGCGCGCTACGCCCGCGCCGCCACGCCCGCCGAGCGCCGTCACGTGGCGCTGGTCGCGGCGGTTGCATTCGGCCTGTCCGCGGACCTGGATATGGCCGCCCCGCCCGTGACGCGGATCGAGGCCGGCGACGCGACGGCGTCCGCGTGGTGCAGCTTCAAGCCGGACCGCCTGGGCGAGCCGACGAGCTTCGTGTGGCGCCTGCCGGCGACGCCGGACCTGGGCGACGCGACGGCGCGCCGCGCGGAACTGGGCAAGCTGGAACAACTGAAGACGGCCACCGGCACGTTGGGCGACGACGTGCTGCAATGGGCCGACACGCATCCGGCCGATCCGGAGCTGCCCTGGCTGCTGCACGTGGTCGTGATGTCGACGCGCGGCGGTTGCCTCGACGACGATGCGAAGGCCCTGTCGCGCAAGGCGCACGCGCTGCTGCACAAGCGCTGGCCGAAGAGCGAATGGGCGCGCGCAACGCCGTACTTCTATTGATGTGCTAGGCTTCGCCCCATCCATGAACGAGTGAGGCGATGATGACGGCGATGACGAGACGGGCGTTCGGCAAGGCGGCGCTGGCGCTGGCGGGCGGCGGCCTGCTGGCATCCTGCGCGACGGTGATCGGACCGCGCCGCGTCGAACTGTCGCAATCCCGCCTGCAGGCCGGCCTGGAGCGCCGCTTCCCGCTGCGCAACCGCATGCTCGAGCTGTTCGACGTGCAACTGACCCGGCCGCGCCTCGCGATCATGCCGGAGACGGACCGCGTGGGCCTGTCCCTGGACGTGTCCGTGTCGCCGCCGTTCCTGCGCCAGTCGTGGAACGGCAGCCTGGCCATGTCCGGCCACCTGGTGCTGGACAACGTGCGCAATGCCGTCGTCCTGTCCGCCACGCACGTCGACAGCTTCGACGTCGAAGGCATGGAGGGCGACCGCGCACGCGACCTGGGCCGCGCCGCCGATCTGCTCGTGAATCAACTGATGCGCGACATGCCGGTCTACACCTTCCGCCCCGACGACCTGCGCTATGCCGGCGTGCAATTTATTCCCACCCGCCTCGAGACGGCGCCCGGCGCCCTGTTCGTCACGCTGGAACCGGCGCGCTGACGGCATCCGGCGCGCCCGTCGTAAATCTGACACGGCGGCCCGCACGATTGAACGGCCCGGCGCGCGCATTGCCAGTACTGCTATTATTTCGGGCAGTTGGATGGTCCGGCATCGGTGACGATGACGTCGGGGCACCGCGACTGTTGTTTCTTGAAAACTCGTGGGCAACAGGCGTTGCACAGGTAGCACAATCGGCGCACACTGGTTTGAAAGACCGCGTACCGCAGAAGCGGGCACAAGCGCGCTTGCGCTTTCTCATGCACACGATGTTCCACTAAAGTAATCTCAGCGTTACTGACGTGCTGCCGGTAAGGGGGAAACCTTGGAAACGATACAGGAAAGTGTTCAGGACAAGAGCGTGCCTGTCGATCCGGCCGTCGCGGCGCCCATGAGTGCGGCGCCGGTGCCCGCCCGTCTGAGCCTGCCACCCAAGGGCGCGTGCTGGTATTGCGACAAACCGCTCGACAGCGTGCGCCGTTTCTGCGGCAAGTCCTGCGCCGATTCGTTCGACGAAGAAGCGGAATACAACCGCTGAACCGCGGGCTGCGCGTCAGCCGCCCGCCCGTTCGCGCAGCAGCGCCAGGGCGCCGTCGAAGTCGAAGCCTTCGACCAGGTCCGCCACCTGGCGATAACATCCTTCCCCGAGTTGTGCGGCCAACGCGCCGGCGCCTTCGCGCACGAGGTCGACCGCATCGCCGTTGCCTTCGTCGAGCAGCGCCATCAGGCGGTCGACGATGGCGTGATCCATCTCCGCCAGCGGCTGCGCCGGCGCCGCGGGACGGCGTTCCGGCAAGGTGAGCGCCAGCGCATCCAGTTCGCGCAACACCCGTTCCAGCTCATCCTGCAGGCGCGCGAGGCTGCCGTGGACGTCGCCCGCACCCCCGCGCAACAGGCCTTCCACGATGTCGGCCTGGCGCCGCAGCGGCACCGCCTCGATCATGCCGGCGGCCCCTTTCAGCGTGTGGACGAGGCGTAGCGCGAGCGCGGTATCGCCCTGGTCGTGCGCGGTGCGGATGCCGGCCGCGGCCTGGCGGTACTCGTTGCGAAAGCGCGCGAGGACGCGCCCGAACAGCGCACCGTCGCCCATCAGGCGCGCGATGCCGCCCGCGTGGTTCACGGCGGGGGCATCGTGTGCGTCTGGCGGAAAACGGCGGTCGGGACTATCCATGCGTGTTATTTCGTTGTGAATGACCAGTTGCGGCTGATCGGGACGCCGTCGATGGCACCCGAGAAGCTGACATCATACGTGGTCGCGGACGCCAGCTGGGCCAGAGGCACGATCGCCGCCGCCGACTTCGTGGTTGTATTCGAATCCTTGCCCAAGGCCAGCAGGCGCGTCTCCAGATCGTTACTGGTCCCGTGTGCGCGCATCGTGAAACTCTGGACCGTCAGCGTGCGATCGAGGTTCGTGTGCACGCTGACCGGGTAGCCGACGACGCTGCGGTCGGGGACCGGATCCGGTTCCTCGTAATCGCTGTTGAAGTTGGGTGTCACCTGGGTCTGCCCATTGAACGGCCACGTCACGATCGTGCCCGCGGCGATGCCGCTCCCGTAGCCGTTGTTGGCCACGAAGTCGGCGGTGAAGTAACTGTAATTGGCGGACGTCGTCGCCGCGCCCGCGCCGATTTCCTTGAACACGGGCTCGAAGATCACGAAGCGGTGGTAGATCGCCGTGATCAGTTCCTCGGCCATGTAGAAGCCGGAACCGTTCGAGGTGGCCGAAATGACTTCGCCGATCGCATTCGGCGACCCGAACACGTAGCCGGCATTCTGCAGGCGGTCCTGCAGGCGCGCGCCCGTGTAGCCGGTCTTGCCGGCCGTCTGGTCGTGCGTCACCACGTTGTTGATGCGCTGGTAATCGGAATGGCCCTGGGCCGCGGTGTCGATGACGGCGTTGCGCGCCAGCGCCGGCATGCCGATCTGGCTGCGGCGGTAGTTGATCCAATTCAGGCCGTCGGTGGCGATGTTGTTCGTCGCCGTGGGCGCCGAGGCGTCCTGTCCCGAGAATCCGGTGGAGGGAGTCGCGTTCGGGGCGCCGGCACTACTCCCGCCGCCGCCCCCGCCGCAGGCGACGAGCGCCCACGCCGCGGTGCAGGCGAGGGCGATCTGCCTTACGCGAAGCATACTGTTCATCATATATCGCTCCCAGCGTCGGTCCTGATGGGGTAAAGGAGCCTCCATTCTAGGCGAAATCGGGGCCCGGTGACGATCGTAAGGACAATCGCGGCCCCGGCATAAGCCCATGTAAAATAAGCCATTCTTCCGCTTTTAACGAATTCCAGTGAATCCGACCCGCCAGCAGCGCCTCGCGCGCGCCAAGTTTGCCCTGCCCAGTTTCGTGACCCTGCTGTCGATCGCCTGCGGATTCGGCAGCATCGTGATCTCGGTCGACAACGCGCCCGTGGGCGATCCGTCCGACTATCGCCTGGCCGCGATCCTGCTGGTGCTGGCGGGCGTGTTCGACGCGCTCGACGGCTTCGTCGCCCGCGCCACCAACACCCAGTCCGCGTTCGGCGTGCAGCTTGACTCCATCGCCGACGTGATGAATTTCGGTTGCGCGCCCGGCCTGCTGCTGTACTGCTACGGCTTCGCCCAGATGGGCGCCGCGCACCCGACCCTCGTGCGCATGGGCGGCCTGGCGTGCTTCGTGTTCGTGGCCTGCGGTGCGCTGCGGCTGGCGCGCTTCAACGTGATGGTCGGGAAGACGGACCCGCGCTACTTCGTCGGCATGCCGATCACCGCGGGCGCGGCCTGCGTGGCCTCGGTGGTGGTCGCGTGGCCGGACCCGGTGGCCGACATGGCCGGCGCCTTCCTCGTCATGCTGCTGATGGTGGCCGTCGGCACCCTGATGGTGTCGACGATCCGCTTCCCCAGCTCCAAGCAGCCGAAATCGAAGGCGGCCCTGGTCGCGCTGGTCGTCTGCATCGCGCTGCTGGCGCTGTTGCGCACGCGCTTCTTTGCGCTGTTCTTCGTGTTTTATATCGGCGCGACGCTGCTGCTGAACATCGCGTGGATGGGCGGGTGGACCAGGATCGCGCCGCCGAAGGTGTACGAGGACAACGTAGAGGACTGAGGGCGGATTAAGCGAATTTGTCGAACATGGCGGCCAGGTGCGCCGCCGCCGCTTTCGCTTCCTCGACGTCGCCCGCGTTGCCCGTATGGGTGACGATGCTGGCGGTGAGGAGCTGCACGAACGACCGGTCCAGCGCCTTGCGCGCGGCGGCCATCTGCTGGGCCACGGCGTCGCAGTCGGACGGCGCATCGGCCAGCGCGATCAGCTTCTGCACGCCGCGCAACTGGCCTTCCACGCGCGCGAGACGGTTCAGCAGGTCCTTCTTCTGCTGCGCCGTCAGCGCGCGGCCTTCCACGATCTTGAGGGGTTCGCCCATGGCGGCGCAGGCTCCTACGCGACCTCGTGCCCGCGCGCGGCGCGCAGGATCGTGAACCAGTCGGCGCGCGACAGCTGGAACGTGGTGCCGGCCACGGCGACGGAAATCGCCTCGATGCGGCCGCTGCCCGTCAGCGGGATCGGGCGCGACGGCAGTTGCATGATCCACGCGAACACGACGCTTGCGAACGGCTGGTGCAGGCGGTCGGCGATCTCCTTGATCACGAGGCGCAGGTTTTCCGCGTTCGCGTCGTTCGACGTGAACAGGCGGCCGCCGGCCAGCGGCGACCAGATCATCGGCGCCACGCCTTTATCCTGCAGGCCGTCGAAGGTCTCGTCGAACATCGGCGCCACGTGCAGCGGCGAGAATTCGACCTGGTTCGTCGACAGTTCGATGCGGCGGTTCAGCGCCTCGAACTGGTGGCGGCTGAAGTTGGAGACGCCGAAGTGCAGCACCTTGCCGTCCTGCTTCAGGCGCGAGAATGCGCCGGCGATCTCGTCGAAGTCCATCAGCGGGTCGGGGCGGTGGATCAGCAGCAGGTCCAGGCGGTCCGTGTGCAGCTGGCGCAGCGATTCCTCGGCCGATGCGACGATGTGCGCGGCGCTCGTGTCGTAGTGCTGGATGGTGTGCTGCGGGCGTTTATTGGACAGCAGCCTGATGCCGCACTTGCTGATCAGCTGCATGCGGTCGCGCAGCGACGGCTGGGCGCGCAGCGCTTCGCCGAACAGGCCTTCGACGCCGTAGTTACCGTAGATATCCGCATGGTCGAACGACGTGACGCCCAGCGCGATGCACTGCTCGATGAAGGCGATGCGCTGCTCCACCGTCATGTCCCAGTCGGCCATGCGCCACATGCCGGCGACGATGCGGGACAGTTCGAGATCACCGTTCTTGCGGGTGGCGATGCGCGGGCAGGACAGGTCGCGGGGGAGGGCTGGGTTCATTGCGTTTTTCCAGGTTGACGGATCGCGTCATTATAAAACGTCGTTCCCGCGGAAGCGGGAACCCATGCCGAGGTGATCGAGGACGCTCAGTATGGGTTCCCGCCTGCGCGGGAACGACGGTGTTTACAGGCAGGTGATTACTTCATCCAGAGGCGCATCGAGTCCCACGCCCGGCCAAAGATCGACGCTTCCTGCACCTCTTCCAGCGCCACCACCGGCAGCGCCAGCAGCGGCTTGCCGTCGACGTTCATCTTCAGCGTGCCGACGCGGCTGTTCAGGGCCAGCGGCGCGACCAGCGGGTCCTTGCGTTCCAGGACCGGCTTCATCTTCTGGGCCACGCCCTTCGGCACGGTCACCCATACGTCGTTCGGGAAGCCGATCTTGACGTTCGACTTGGAGCCCTTCCAGATTTCCGGGGTCAGGATGGCCTGGCCTTTCGAATACAGCTTGACGGTGTCGAAGTTCTGGAAGCCCCAGTTCAAGAGCTTCTGGCTTTCCGCCGTGCGGTTGCCGTCCGACGTGGCGCCGGACAGCACCGAGATCAGGCGGCGCTCGCCGGCCGGGCCGTTCGGGCGGTGGGCCGACGCGATCATCGAGAAGCCCGACGCTTCCGTGTGGCCCGTCTTCATGCCGTCCACGGTCGGGTCCAGCCACAGCAGGCGGTTGCGGTTCTGCTGCTTGATGCGGTTGTACGTGAATTCCTTGACCGAGTCGATCTTGTAGAACTCGGGGAAATCCTTGATGACGCGCGCAGCCAGGATCGACAGGTCGCGCGCGGTAGAGTAGTTGTCCGGCGACGGCAGGCCGTGCGGGTTGGCGAACCTGGTGTTCTTCATGCCCATGCGCTCGGCGTCGCGGTTCATCAGGGTGACGAACGTCGCTTCGTCGCCGGCGACGGCTTCGGCCAGCGCCACGGCCGCGTCATTGCCCGACTGGACCATCAGGCCGTACAGCAGGTCGCTGATCTTCACCGGGGTGGCGGGGTCGATGAACATCTTCGAGCTGCTGCCGTCGACCTTCCATGCGCGGACCGACACGTTGACCATCTGGTCCAGCGTGACTTTCTTGTCGCGCACGGCTTCGAACACGACGTAGGCCGTCATGACCTTGGTGAGCGACGCCGGCTCGATCCGGGTATCCGGATCCTGGGAGGCGATGATCTGGCCGCTGGTGGCGTCCAGCAGCAGCCACGAACGGGCGGCGATTTGCGGAGCCGGCACCTGCTGCGCTTGGGCGGCCGACATCAAAAGGGCACTGGCGGCGAGGGCCGCGATTAACTTTTTCATGGAAGGCAATTCAGAGGATAACGTGGATTGTGATGCGATAGACAATGCTCGAAAGCATTGCCTTGAAAGAAGATCGCATCATTATAGGCCAGCGTTCGCCTCAAATGTCACGTCGCCACAATTGCGCGACAAGATTTTTAATGTGGACGAGCTTGCGGTGGAAGAAGTGGTCGGCGCCGGGGATCACCGTCACGGGGATGTCGAGCGGGCGCGCCCAGTCGAACACGTGCGCGAGCGGTATCGTATCGTCAAGTTCGCCGTGGATCAGGATCGTGTCGGCCGGGACTTCCGGCATCGGCCACTTGCCCGCGGCCGTACCGACCAGCGCCAGGCGCTCGGCCGGGCGGCCCTGCTGGATCAGGCGCTGTTGCAGTTGTGCCTGCACGAACGTGCCGAACGAGAAGCCGGACAGCGCGTACGGCAGGCCCGGATACTGTTCGATCATGTGGTCGAGCATGATTTCCATGTCGTCCACTTCGCCGCGGCCTTCGTCGTGCACGCCTTCGGACTCGCCCACGCCGCGGAAATTGAAGCGGGCCGTCACGTAGCCGAGGCCGACGAACGCGCGGGCCAGTGTCTGCGCCACTTTATTGTCCATCGTGCCGCCGTACAGCGGGTGCGGGTGCGCCACGAGGGCGATGCCGACGGGCGTGCCTTCCGGTTCGTCCAGCACACACTCCATCTTGCCTGCGGGGCCGGTCAGGTAAAACTTCTGGGAATTCTTGTTCATTGCTTGTTCATCAGTACTTCGTCAGATCTTCAAGCGTTCGACGACCTCGCCCTTGACGAGGTGGCGGTCGATGATTTCATCGATGTCGGAGTTGTCCACGTAGGTGTACCAGGTGCCCTGCGGGTAGATGACCACGACGGGGCCTTCCTCGCAGCGGTCCAGGCACCCGGCCTTGTTGATGCGCACCTGGCCCGGGCCGTTCAGGCCCAGTTCCTTGACGCGCTTCTTGGCGTGTTGCTGGGCCGCTTCGGCGCCGCTCTTGCCGCAGCTGGGGCGGCAGTCCTTGCCTTCGCGTTCGTTCAGGCAGAAGAACACGTGGTGTTTATAAAAGGGTTTGTCGTCGTTCATGTCGGTTCCGGATGGCGTGTATCTTTCATATGATACGCCGTTATCAAGAGCGATTCAGCCGGTGCGACGGCAGCAGCAGGAACCACAGCGCGATGATGGGCCAGGCCATGTCGAGGAACTGGGCCGCCCCGTTGAAATTCAGGAATTTGCCCTGCTGCCAGGCCTGCAGGGTGGAGACGAAATACGGGTTGGCAGGAATCGTATTGACGACGATGAGCGACAGCACGAGCGTCACGACGGCCAGCCGGCGCTGCGCGACCTGGGGCGCGAACGCGAGGCCGGCCAGCATGATCAGCCCGATCAGGAAGCCGCCTTCGGCGCCCGGCGTGACCCACACGAACGCATTGTCGGGCGCGAAGAACAGGGAACTGGCGAGCGTCTTGACGACGATGCCGACGCCGATCAGCGCCAGCATCAGCGACAGCCGGGGCGCGCCGCGGCGCGTGAGGCACAGCAGCGTGAGGGCGGCGCCCGTCATGCCGCATGCGGTGATGATGGTCTCGGACAGCCAGTACTGCTCCACGCTCATCGGCACGTCGCCGCGCAGCATGGTCACGAGGTCGATGTCCGTGTCGAGCCAGTCGGACAGCCATTCCGACAGCAGCGGCAGGATCTGGCCGTTGCCGAACAGGTAGTTCTGCGGATAGACCTGGGCCAGGGGCCACAGCGCGACGAGCACCAGGCCCTGGCTCGCATGCGCCGCGAACCAGCGCTGCCGCAGCAGATATAAACGGCTGCGGTCGAGCAGCATCGGGGCGAACCATGCGCCGAGCACCGCCCCGGCCAGGCAGCCGCCCGCATTGGTCAGCAGGTCGAGACTCGACGGCACGCGGCTGGGCAGGTAGTTCTGCACGACCTCCATCGTGCCCGAGACGAGCAGGCCGACGACGGCCGCGATGGCGACCGCCCACAGGCCGCGCACGCGCGGATGCAACGCGAGCACGATCAGGATCCCGAACGGCATGTAGCCGACGATGTTGACCATGACGTCGAAACCGGTCCACCAGCGCGGCATCTGCAGGACGAGGAAGGCGAACGGCGACAGCCCGCTGCTGCGCCAGCCGGAAAACGGGAACCAGCTGGCGTAGACGATCAGCAGCAGATAGGCCAGCAGCGCCGCGCGCGCCACCGGCGAGGCGCGTGGGCCGGCCGCGTCTTCCGTCTCGGTCATCGTCGGTTGAGATTCAAGGTGCCCAGCCACGCCACGATGTCGGCCGCGACGGCGTCGGTGCTGGCCGCGAGGGCGCGCGCGCCGCCGGCCGCATCGGCGCTGGGCGCGGCGACGGCCTGGCGGAAGCTGCGCTGGTCGACGAGCGTATGGCCCTGGAACACGGAGGCGCGCACGGCGACGACGCCGGTGCTCTGGCTCACGCCGCCGAAGTCGTGGATGAATTCATCGACATCGATGCGCAGCAGCGGGATACCGCTGGCCGCATCCGTCTCCGACAGCACGCGCGCACCCGCCTGCGCGAGCCGCGTCTTGAAGCGCTGCGTCAGCAGCTGCAGCGGATTCGCCGTCCAGCGGCTGTTCGCATAGGTGCGGGCCTGCAGCGGGTCGGCATAGCTCAGGCGGTAGAACATGCGCTCGCTGTCCAGGGCGCTCGAGCCGGTGACGTCGGTGACGACCACGGCGCCGAGTACGCCCTGTGCCTGCGTTTGCGCGGCGGTGGCCGGGCCGAAGTCGAACTGCGTGGTGGGCTGGCCCTTCTGCGAGGCGCAGGCGGACAGGGTCAGGGCCAGGGCGGCAGCGAGAATGATGCGGGTCGGATGCATGGTCGCTGGGTTCCTCATTTGGTCGGGGGGGCGAAGCCGGGTTCGCCCGGGCCGGGTTCGGCGGCCGGTGCGCCGAACAGGATGCTTTGCGGGCGGTCGCCCAGGTTCGTCACGGTGCGGCGCACGGCGCGCAGCGACGTCTTCGCCTCGTCGGCCATGTCGACGACGTGCGGCAGCGTTTGCAGCTCGAGGTCGGACGTCACGCCGCCCAGCGAATCGATGGCCGCGCCGGCGCGCTCGATCGGGCCGCCCGGGGCCTGCAGGCTCGTCGCGAGGCGGTCGTAGTTGTGCGCGGCGGCGGTGACGCTGGTGGAAAGCTCCTGTACGGAGCCCATCGTGCGGTCGAGCTTATCGGTGAGTGCGGGCAGGCGCGCCAGGGTCGGCTGCAGCTGGCCCGGGATCTCGGCATACGCGGCGGCGGCCTTGTTGATGCTGTCGAAGGCGCCCGTGAGCTTGTCCTGGTTTTCCTTGCTCAGCACGTTATTCAGGCTGTCCGTGATGCGCTCCGTCTTTTCCAGGATCGCGAGGCCGCGCTTTTCCAGCTGGTCGAGCAGGCCGGGGCGCAGCGGGATGCGCGCCACGTGGCCCTTGTCGCTCTGCAGCAGCGGGGAGCCGGTGCGGTCGTCGTCGAGCTGGATGAAGGCGATGCCCGTCACGCCCTGGTAGCCGAGCGAGGCGAACGTCGTCTGCGTGACGGGCGCGCCTTCCTCGATCGAGAGCTTGATGAGGATCTGGCCCGTCACGCGCGGGTCGAACACGATGTCGTCCACGCGCCCGACTTCCAGGCCGCGGTAGCGCACCGCGGCCTGCGGGTTCAGGCCGGGGATGGTCTGCGTGGTGACGATCTCGTACGGATGCATCGTGGTGCGGTCGCGGTTCAGCCACAGGCCGATCAGGATGGCCGCGACGAGCAGCGCGACCGTGAAGAAGCCCGTCATGAGGGCATACGATCTGTTTTCCATGTCAGTCTTCCGACTCCTTTCTTGCGATGCGCTCTTCCAGCACTTCCAGCGCCCGCTGGCCGCGCGGCCCCAGGAAAAAGTGTTTGATGAAGGGGTGCTGCACGCGCAGCACGTCGCACGACGGTCCCACCGCGATCACGTGCTTCTCCGCCAGCACGGCGATGCGCGAGGACAGCGCGAACAGCGTGTCCAGGTCGTGCGTGACCATCACGACGGTCAGTTTCAGCTCGCTGTGCAACGTCTGGATCAGCGCCACGAACGAATCCGACAGGTCCGGGTCGAGGCCCGCCGTCGGCTCGTCGAGGAACAGCAACTGCGGCTCGAGCGCGAGCGCGCGCGCGAGGGCCGCGCGCTTGATCATCCCGCCCGACAGGTCGGACGGCATCTTGTTCGCATCGCCGGGGCCGAGTCCGACCATGTCCATCTTGAGCAGCACGGCGTCGCGCACGACCTCCTCCGGCAGGGCGCGCAGCTCGCGCAGCGGCAGGGCGATGTTGTCGAACACGGTCAGCGCGGAATACAGCGCGCCCTGCTGGAACAGCATGCCCCAGTGGTTGCGCATGCGCTGCAGCTGTTCCGGGCTGGCGCTGCTGACGTCCTCGCCGAACACGCGCACGCAGCCGCTGGACGGCCGCTCCAGGCCCAGCATCTGGCGCAGCAGCACGGTCTTGCCGGTGCCCGAGCCGCCCACGATCGACAGGATCTCGCCCGCGTAGATGTCGAGATTCAGGTCCTGGTGGACGACGGTGCGGCCGAAGCGCGTCCACAGGTTGCGGATCTGGACGACCGGCGGTCCGACGTCTTCCTCGGGCTTGCGGTTCAATTGCTGCGGCGGACGTTGAGCAGGATTCGCCATCAGAAGCCCACCCCGGAGAAGATGATCGCGAACACGGCGTCGGCCAGGATCACGACGGTGATCGCCGTGACGACCGACGTCGTCGTGCCGCGGCCCAGGCTTTCCGTGTTCGGCTTGATGCGCAGGCCGAAGTGGCAGGAGACCAGCGCGATCAGCATGCCGAACGCGACGCCCTTCGCGAGGCCGATGGTGTAGTTCACGATCGGCACGGCGGACGGCAGCTTCTGGATGAAGTAGCGCATCGTCAGGTTCAGTTCGATCTTCGCGGAGACCATGCCGCCGATCAGGGCCATCGCATCCGTCCACACGACGAGCAGCGGCATCGCCAGCGCGAGCGCGACCACCTTGGGCATGATGAGACGGTAGCCGTGCGAGATGCCCATCACCAGCATCGCGTCGAGTTCCTCCGTCACGCGCATCACGCCCAGTTGCGCCGTGATCGACGACCCGGAACGGCCCGCGACGAGGATCGCCGCCAGCAGCGGCCCCAGTTCGCGGATGATGCTCATGCCGAGGATGTTGACGAGGTAGATGTCGCCGCCGAACATGCGCAGCTGCTGCGCCGACAGGTAAGACAGCACGACCCCGATCAGGAAGCCCACGAGCGCCGTGATGCCGAGCGCCTGGAAGCCGGAATGATAGATGTTGGCCGAGACTTCGCGCCACGGCCCGGACAGCGGGTGGCGGATGAAGCGGCCGATGTCCTGCACCACCTGGCCGATCAGGGTGATCGCGCCGCGCAGGTGTTCGAAGAAGCTCAGGACGCCGCCGCCCAGCGTGATCACCCATTGCAGGTGGCTTTTGCGCGTGCGGGGCAGCTCGATCCGGCCGGATTTCTCGATGCGGTCGAAGAGTTCTTCCTGCTTCGGGTCGAGCTTCAGCTGCTCGGGGCGGCGCTTGCCCCAGGAACTCCAGAGTAACTGGGCGCCGATGTGATCGAGGCTGGCGACCTCGGACAAGTCCCAGGCGACCTGCTTGCCGGCCAGGGATTTCAATGTCTTTTCGATGTCCTTGAAGCCGCTGCGGGAGAACGCGTGGACCTGCCATACGCCGCGCGCCACCACGGATTGCCCCGCGCCGGCCTCTGGATGCTCGATGGTTAATGTTGGCGCATTTTCAATCCGCATTGCGGCAGTGTAAAAGAGATTCGCGACTGCCGCCACCAGCGCTACGTTACCGTGACCTTACAGCGTTCGGTGGCGCACATAGTCGTCTTTACGCCGCGAGGTGGCGGACCTGGCGCTCGGGCGCGGCGTGCGTCGCCTTGTCGGCCGGCTTGTGGGCGCTGCCGGCGTAATCGCTCGCGATGAGGGCGGCAGCGTCGGCGGCCGGCATGCCCTGGCGCTGCAGCCAGGCCTGCACCAGCTTGGCCAGGCGGTCGAGCGCGATGCGGTGGGTGGCGTCGAGCTGCGTGTAGATCCAGTCCGAGAACGCCATGAAGTTGGCGAACGGGCTGTCGCCCAGCAGCACCTTGACCGTGTGGGCGAAGCGGCCGGAGTTCGCGACCAGGTCCCAGTAGCGGGCAAAGCGCACGAGCCGCTGCATGGTGGCGAAGTCGATGCGGTCGGTCGCCAGCACCGTGTAGGGCGGGTACGGCTCGTACACCATCTTGTACGGCGCCGTGTGGCGGATGATCGGCGTGCCGCGCAGGCGCTTGAGGATGCCGAACTGGATCTCGTGCGGGCCGAGGGCGACCAGTTGGTCGAAGCCGCGCGCGAACGATTCGACGTCCTCGCCCGGCAGGCCGGCGATCAGGTCTACGTGCAGGTGCGCGTGCGACTGCGTGGTGAGCCAGCGGATGTTGTCCGCGGCCTTGGCATTGTCCTGGCGTCGGCTGACGAGCGTCTGCACCTCGGGGTTGAAACTCTGGATGCCGATCTCGAACTGCAGCGCGCCGGGTGGGAATTGCGCGATCGTCGCCTTCAGCGCTTCCGGCAGGTGGTCCGGGACCAGTTCGAAGTGGGCATACACGGGATCATCGGGACTCGCCGCGATCTTGTCGAGGAAGAACTGCATGATGCGCTGGCTCGTCTTGACGTTCAGGTTGAACGTGCGGTCGACGAATTTGAATAATCGTGCGCCGCGCTGGTACAGGGTCTCCATCTCCGCGAGGAAGGTGTCGATGCCGAACGGCCAGGCCGTCTTGTCCAGCGACGACAGGCAGAACTCGCATTTGAACGGGCAGCCGCGCGACGCTTCCACGTAGAGGGTGCGGTGGGCGATGTCCTCGTCCGTATACAAAGTGTAGGGCAGGGTGATGTCGGCCATCGGCGGCTGCACGCCCGCATGCACCTTCATGATCGGCTTGGGACCATCGAGGATCTCGCCGCACAGCTTGGGGAAGGTGATGTCGCCCCAGCCGGTGACGACGTAGTCGGCCAGGCGCGCGATCTCCTGCTCGTTCGTCTCGTACGAGACTTCCGGCCCGCCCAGCACGATCGTTACCTCGGGCGCGACGCGCTTGAGCATCGCGACGACCTTCGTCGTTTCCTCGACGTTCCATATATAGATGCCGAAGCCGACGATGCACGGCTTCTTCGCCAGCAGGCGTTCGACGACCTCCACGGTCTTCGCGCCGATGACGAATTCCATCAGGCTCGTCTGTTCCTGGAGCTCGCCCATATTGGCCAGCAGGTAGCGCAGCCCCAGCGAAGCGTGGGCATAGCGGGCATTGAGGGTGGAGAGCAGGATGGTCATGGCGGTGCGGGGAGGACGGCAAAGGGTGCATTGTAGCGGGACTTGCGGTCCGTATGCGACGCTGGTATGATTCGGTCCCTCGTCGCAAACGACAGGCCTTCAAACGGTTCTGAACGCTTCGATGGGAATAAAAAGAAGTTGACGAACATCGCGAAACACTACATAATCTCGCTTCTCTGCTGCTGACGAACAAAACGATTCGCAAATGCAGCAAGGCAGTACCGAATACGAAGCTCTTTAACAATAAACAGTCGATAAGTGTGGGCGTTTGATGAAGTGCCAGCAGTCGCGTAAGTGGCTGCTGAATGCTTAAATTATCAAATGTTCACGCAAAAGAAATACGTTGCTCAGCAATGAGTGACGGTCAGTATTTTGAGTGAGCGACATGCTGCGAAAGCAGCAAAAACAGAGATTAAACTGAAGAGTTTGATCCTGGCTCAGATTGAACGCTGGCGGCATGCTTTACACATGCAAGTCGAACGGCAGCGCGGGGCAACCTGGCGGCGAGTGGCGAACGGGTGAGTAATATATCGGAACGTACCCAAGAGTGGGGGATAACGTAGCGAAAGTTACGCTAATACCGCATACGATCTAAGGATGAAAGTGGGGGATCGCAAGACCTCATGCTCCTGGAGCGGCCGATATCTGATTAGCTAGTTGGTGAGGTAAAGGCTCACCAAGGCGACGATCAGTAGCTGGTCTGAGAGGACGACCAGCCACACTGGGACTGAGACACGGCCCAGACTCCTACGGGAGGCAGCAGTGGGGAATTTTGGACAATGGGCGCAAGCCTGATCCAGCAATGCCGCGTGAGTGAAGAAGGCCTTCGGGTTGTAAAGCTCTTTTGTCAGGGAAGAAACGGCTCAGGCTAATATCCTGGGCTAATGACGGTACCTGAAGAATAAGCACCGGCTAACTACGTGCCAGCAGCCGCGGTAATACGTAGGGTGCAAGCGTTAATCGGAATTACTGGGCGTAAAGCGTGCGCAGGCGGTTTTGTAAGTCTGTCGTGAAAGCCCCGGGCTTAACCTGGGAATTGCGATGGAGACTGCAAGGCTTGAATCTGGCAGAGGGGGGTAGAATTCCACGTGTAGCAGTGAAATGCGTAGAGATGTGGAGGAACACCGATGGCGAAGGCAGCCCCCTGGGTCAAGATTGACGCTCATGCACGAAAGCGTGGGGAGCAAACAGGATTAGATACCCTGGTAGTCCACGCCCTAAACGATGTCTACTAGTTGTCGGGTCTTAATTGACTTGGTAACGCAGCTAACGCGTGAAGTAGACCGCCTGGGGAGTACGGTCGCAAGATTAAAACTCAAAGGAATTGACGGGGACCCGCACAAGCGGTGGATGATGTGGATTAATTCGATGCAACGCGAAAAACCTTACCTACCCTTGACATGTCAGGAACCCTCGAGAGATTGAGGGGTGCCCGAAAGGGAGCCTGAACACAGGTGCTGCATGGCTGTCGTCAGCTCGTGTCGTGAGATGTTGGGTTAAGTCCCGCAACGAGCGCAACCCTTGTCATTAGTTGCTACGAAAGGGCACTCTAATGAGACTGCCGGTGACAAACCGGAGGAAGGTGGGGATGACGTCAAGTCCTCATGGCCCTTATGGGTAGGGCTTCACACGTCATACAATGGTACATACAGAGGGCCGCCAACCCGCGAGGGGGAGCTAATCCCAGAAAGTGTATCGTAGTCCGGATCGCAGTCTGCAACTCGACTGCGTGAAGTTGGAATCGCTAGTAATCGCGGATCAGCATGCCGCGGTGAATACGTTCCCGGGTCTTGTACACACCGCCCGTCACACCATGGGAGCGGGTTTTACCAGAAGTAGGTAGCTTAACCGCAAGGAGGGCGCTTACCACGGTAGGATTCGTGACTGGGGTGAAGTCGTAACAAGGTAGCCGTATCGGAAGGTGCGGCTGGATCACCTCCTTTCTAGAGTGGCACGGGAGCTAACGCTCCATCATCAAGCGCCTACGCTTATCGGCTGTTATTAAAGTTAAACGAGAACAGTTCGGGTCTGTAGCTCAGTCGGTTAGAGCACCGTGTTGATAACGCGGGGGTCGTTGGTTCGAATCCAACCAGACCCACCAGTTACCAAAATGGGGGATTAGCTCAGCTGGGAGAGCACCTGCTTTGCAAGCAGGGGGTCGTCGGTTCGATCCCGTCATCCTCCACCACTATCTTTACGTAAGACGCTAGTTTTAGGTAAGCGTAGTTCTCGTTCTTTAACAATCTGGAAGAAGTAAAGTTTTCTTTAAGCGTGTAGCTAACGAAAGTTGGATGCACACTTAGGGTAGTAATCTGTATGTATCAACAAACATAGTAAGCTGAACTCTTGTCGATATGACGTTCCCTGATACTCATGCAGGGGCCAACGTTATAGGGACAAGTGAATAAGTGCACATGGTGGATGCCTTGGCGATTACAGGCGATGAAGGACGTAGTAGCTTGCGATAAGCTGCGGGGAGTGAGCAAACACACTTTGATCCGCAGATTTCCGAATGGGGAAACCCGGCCTTTTAGGTCATTGCATACTGAATACATAGGTATGCAAAGCGAACGCGGCGAACTGAAACATCTAAGTAGCTGCAGGAAAAGAAATCAACCGAGATTCCCAAAGTAGTGGCGAGCGAAATGGGATGAGCCTTGTACGTGATAGTCGATTGAATAGTGGAACAGCCTGGAAATGCTGGCCATAGAGGGTGATAGCCCCTTACACGAAATTCAAACGGTGGTACTAAGCGTACGACAAGTAGGGCGGGACACGAGAAATCCTGTCTGAAGATGGGGGGACCATCCTCCAAGGCTAAATACTCGTAATCGACCGATAGTGAACCAGTACCGTGAGGGAAAGGCGAAAAGAACCCCGGGAGGGGAGTGAAATAGATCCTGAAACCGTGTGCATACAAACAGTCGGAGCCTCTTCGTGGGGTGACGGCGTACCTTTTGTATAATGGGTCAGCGACTTACATTCAGTGGCGAGGTTAACCGAATAGGGGAGCCGTAGAGAAATCGAGTCCGAACAGGGCGACAGTCGCTGGGTGTAGACCCGAAACCAGGTGATCTACCCATGGCCAGGATGAAGGTGCGGTAACACGCCCTGGAGGTCCGAACCCACTAATGTTGAAAAATTAGGGGATGAGCTGTGGGTAGGGGTGAAAGGCTAAACAAACCTGGAAATAGCTGGTTCTCTCCGAAAACTATTTAGGTAGTGCCTCAAGTATCACCATCGGGGGTAGAGCACTGTTATGGCTAGGGGGTCATTGCGACTTACCAAACCATTGCAAACTCCGAATACCGATGAGTGCGAGCTTGGGAGACAGACGTCGGGTGCTAACGTCCGGCGTCAAGAGGGAAACAACCCAGACCGCCAGCTAAGGTCCCAAAGATTGGCTAAGTGGAAAACGAAGTGGGAAGGCTAAAACAGTCAGGATGTTGGCTTAGAAGCAGCCATCATTTAAAGAAAGCGTAATAGCTCACTGATCGAGTCGTCCTGCGCGGAAGATGTAACGGGGCTAAGCCAGTCACCGAAGCTGCGGATATGTGCTTGCACATATGGTAGGAGAGCGTTCCGTAAGCCTGAGAAGGTGTCTTGTAAAGGATGCTGGAGGTATCGGAAGTGCGAATGCTGACATGAGTAGCGATAAAGAGGGTGAAAAGCCCTCTCGCCGAAAGCCCAAGGTTTCCTGTTCAACGTTCATCGGAGCAGGGTGAGTCGGCCCCTAAGGCGAGGCAGAGATGCGTAGCTGATGGGAAGCAGGTTAATATTCCTGCACCGTCGTATGATGCGATGGGGGGACGGATCGCGGAAGGTTGTCCAACTGTTGGAATAGTTGGTTCTTGACTCATAGAAGGCGCTTAGGCAAATCCGGGCGCGTAATTCAAGGGGTTGAGACGTGTGTCCTTGTGACACGAAGCAATCGGAAGTGGTTCCAAGAAAAGCCTCTAAGCTTCAGTCATACGAGACCGTACCGCAAACCGACACAGGTGGGCGAGATGAGTATTCTAAGGCGCTTGAGAGAACTCGGGAGAAGGAACTCGGCAAATTGGTACCGTAACTTCGGGATAAGGTACGCCCCGGTAGCTTGACTGCTTTACTGCAGAAGGGTGAAAGGGTTGCAATAAACTGGTGGCTGCGACTGTTTAATAAAAACACAGCACTCTGCAAACACGAAAGTGGACGTATAGGGTGTGACGCCTGCCCGGTGCTGGAAGATTAAATGATGGGGTGCAAGCTCTTGATTGAAGTCCCAGTAAACGGCGGCCGTAACTATAACGGTCCTAAGGTAGCGAAATTCCTTGTCGGGTAAGTTCCGACCTGCACGAATGGCGTAACGATGGCCACACTGTCTCCTCCCGAGACTCAGCGAAGTTGAAATGTTTGTGATGATGCAATCTACCCGCGGCTAGACGGAAAGACCCCATGAACCTTTACTGTAGCTTTGCATTGGACTTTGAACCAATCTGTGTAGGATAGGTGGGAGGCTTTGAAGCGGGGACGCCAGTTCTCGTGGAGCCAACCTTGAAATACCACCCTGGTTCGTTTGAGGTTCTAACCTTGGCCCGTAATCCGGGTCGGGGACAGTGCATGGTAGGCAGTTTGACTGGGGCGGTCTCCTCCTAAAGTGTAACGGAGGAGTTCGAAGGTACGCTAGGTACGGTCGGACATCGTGCTAATAGTGCAATGGCATAAGCGTGCTTAACTGCGAGACCGACAAGTCGAGCAGGTACGAAAGTAGGACATAGTGATCCGGTGGTTCTGTATGGAAGGGCCATCGCTCAACGGATAAAAGGTACTCTGGGGATAACAGGCTGATTCCTCCCAAGAGTTCATATCGACGGGGGAGTTTGGCACCTCGATGTCGGCTCATCACATCCTGGGGCTGTAGCCGGTCCCAAGGGTATGGCTGTTCGCCATTTAAAGTGGTACGTGAGCTGGGTTTAAAACGTCGTGAGACAGTTTGGTCCCTATCTGCCGTGGGCGTTGGAAATTTGAAGGGGGCTGCTCCTAGTACGAGAGGACCGGAGTGGACGAACCTCTGGTGTACCGGTTGTCACGCCAGTGGCATTGCCGGGTAGCTAAGTTCGGAAGAGATAACCGCTGAAAGCATCTAAGCGGGAAACTCGCCTTGAGATGAGATTTCCCGGAGCCTTGAGCTCCTTGAAGGGTCGTTCGAGACCAGGACGTTGATAGGTCAGGTGTGGAAGTGCAGTAATGCATTAAGCTAACTGATACTAATTGCCCGTACGGCTTGTCCCTATAACCTTGGCAGTCATGCCAATGCAAGGGTTCAGCTGTTTGTTGAGACAACAGATTAAGAAACTACTTCTTCCAGATTCAGAGTGACGCATGCAATAAGCTGCGGCACTCGTACAAGTTATGCCTGATGACCATAGCAAGTCTGTACCACCCCTTCCCATCCCGAACAGGACCGTGAAAAGACTCTGCGCCGATGATAGTGCTGCAACCAGTGTGAAAGTAGGTTATCGTCAGGCTAGTTATTAAGAAAACCCCGTCGAGTGATCTCGACGGGGTTTTTCGTTTTGGAAAAACAAAGCCCGCTCGCTCGGATTGGCACT
The DNA here is from genome assembly GCF_047325105.1 of Massilia cellulosiltytica. Lineage (NCBI taxonomy): Bacteria > Pseudomonadati > Pseudomonadota > Betaproteobacteria > Burkholderiales > Oxalobacteraceae > Massilia > Massilia cellulosiltytica. Next base: position 7,269,206 of record NZ_CP168562.1, read on the forward strand.
GCCAATCCTCGCTCTGAGCGGGCTTTTTGCTTTCTAGATCCGATCGAGCTTCGCCAGCACATCCGAGGACAACACGAGATCCGCCGCCTTCAGGTTCTCGCGCAGGTGGGCACTCGACGACGTCCCGGGAATCAGCAGGATGTTCGGCGACCGCTGCAACAGCCAGGCGATTGCCACCTGCATCGGCGTCGCACCGAGTTGGGCTGCGACTGCGGACAACGCATCCGACTGCAGCGGCGAAAAGCCACCGAGCGGGAAGAATGGCACATACGGAATACCGTCGCGCGCCAGCGCATCGATCAGCGCGTCGTCATTGCGGTGCACGAGGTTATACATGTTCTGCACGCACGCGATCGGCACGATGCGCCGTGCGTCCTCGACCTGCTTCATCGTCACGTTGCTCAGGCCGACGTGCTTGATGAGACCTTCCTCGCGCAGCTCCGCCAACGTCGTCACCTGTTCTTCGAGCGATCCTTCCGCCGGACCATGGACATCCAACATGCTGCGGAAATTGACCACCTCCAGCACGTCCAGGCCGAGATTGCGCAGGTTGTCGTACACGGCCTCGCGCAGTTCCTTCGGTGACGTGGCCGGCAGCCATGCACCCTGGGCGTCGCGTCGCGCGCTGACCTTGGTGACGATGACGAGGTCGTCCGGATACGGATGCAGCGCTTCCCGGATCAATTGATTGGTGACGTGAGGGCCGTAGAAATCCGATGTATCGATGTGGTTGACGCCGAGCGCCACCGCATCGCGCAGCACGGCGAGCGCGGCCTCCCGATCCCGCGGCGGCCCGAAGACGCCGGGTCCTGCCAGCTGCATGGCGCCATAGCCGAGGCGCCGGACGGTACGGTCGCCGAGTTGATACGTGGTGGACATTAAGATTCTCCTTGATGGATAGTGAACAGTGCATCCACGATAAGCCCACGACGATCTCAGGACAATCCGGCATAATTCGCATGGGTTGTACGTCAAAACGGACAATGGAAAACACATGAAAGTCGATCTGGGCGATCTTTCCGCTTTCGTCGCCGTCGCGCGCGCCGGCGGCTTCCGCGATGCCGCGCGGGCCACGAGCGGCAGCGCGTCCGGTCTCAGCGATGCGGTGCGGCGTCTCGAAGCGAAGCTCGGCGTGCGCCTGCTCAACCGCACCACGCGCAGCGTCGTGCCGACGGAAGCGGGCCGCAGCCTGCTCGCGCGCCTGGACCCCGTGCTCAACGAAGTCGAGAGTGCGCTCGACGTGGTCAATGGTTTTCGTGACACGCCCACTGGCACCCTCAAGCTCAATGTGCCGATGAGCGCGGCCCGGCTCGTGCTGCCGTCCATCGTGCCGCGCTTCCTCGCTGCCTACCCCGAGATCCGCCTGGAAGTGATCGCGGACGAGAGCTTCGTCGACGTGCTCGCGGCCGGTTGCGATGCGGGCATCCGCTACGAGGAAAAGCTCGAGCAGGACATGGTCGCCGTACCCATCGGCCCGCGCGTCCAGCGCATGGCCGCAGCCGCGGCGCCGGACTATCTCGACCGGCGCGGCCGCCCGCAGCATCCGCGCGACTTGCTGGACCACGCCTGCATGCGCGCACGCTTTGCCAGCGGCGCCGTCATTCGCTGGACCTTCGAGCGCGACGGCGAGACGATCACGATCGATCCGCCCGGACAATTGCTCGTCCAGGTGGGCGGCGCTCTCGACCTGAAAATCGACGTGGCCGTCGCCGGCACGGGCATCGTCTACCTGTTCGAGGACTGGCTGCGCCCGTATATCGACCGCGGCGAGCTCGAGCCCGTGCTGGAACCGTGGTGGCCATCCTTTTCCGGCCCGTATCTCTACTATCCGGGGCGCAGGCTCGTCCCCGCGCCACTGCGCGCCTTCATCGATTTCATCCGCGCGGATCAGTGACCGCGCTGATAGGTACCGATCAGTTCCGTCTGCGCCTTCACATGCCCCTGCATCGCCTTTTCCAGCTGGGGCTTGGTCGGATGACGCAGGTCGGGCAGCACGGTGTCGAGCGCATACAGCTTATGCACGTAGCGGTGCCGTCCGATGGGCGGACACGGCCCGCCGTAGCGCGTGTTCTTGAAATCGTTGAGGCCGGCCTGCGTGCCGCGCGGCAGTTCCGCCTCGCGTATCCCGGCGGGCAGGTGGTTCGCCTGCGGCGGCAGGTTGTAGAGGACCCAGTGCACCCAGGTCATTTTCGGTGCCGCAGGATCGGGCGCGTCCGGGTCGTCGATGATGAGGACGAGGCTGCGGGTGTCTGGCGGGACGCCGGACCACGACAGCGCCGGCGACGTATTCGCGCCATCGCATGTGTGGATGGCGGGGATGGGGCCGCCGGGCGTAAAGTCGGCCGAGGTTAATGTCAGGCTCATGCTTGCCTCCCTGGAGTCGAAACGCTACAAGCTTCGACATCGGCAAACGCTCTCGGTTGCACCGCTTCCAGCCGTCACAGCAGGCGCGCGATCGTCGCGTCGCCGCTGCGTGAACGGCTGGGCAAACACTCGCCACCGTCTGTGCTCCCCCCGATATCGGAACTTGAAGGTAGGCCAGTGTCGCCCAGTTCGTAAAATTCTTGTCCACGATGCCGTGAACACAGGAGCATTATCCGGGTGCAAGCGCCCTCATCTGTTCGCCGCCTCACACAACACGGCCGCGGCTATGCCGGCGTCAGGCCTGCGGTTCGCCGACCTGGATCGGGTCACGGCGCGGAATGAGGTACCAGAGTCCCACAAAGAGGAGGAGTGAGGCAACCGCGGCAGCGATACTGAGCGAGAGCATGTCGGTTGCAAGCGACACGACCGTCAACATGTCGAGCGACAGCCCAAGAGCCAGTGGCATCAACGCACCCCGGATGGCTTTGCGCGCTACCTTGACCATGAGCGACGTCGCGTAACCGTGCTGGGCGCGGTAATACACTGCCGGCGTCATCAGGAGAGCCATCGCGATCACCATCAAGGCGAGGCCGACCATGTGGCACGCCTGTGCGTACAGCGCGAGGTCATTGAACCGTTCGTTGAACACGGCGATCGTCTGGAAACCAAACACCGCCTGCAGGCCTGGGAGAATGCAGCGCGCCTCTTCGATGATGTCGCGCATGGCTCGGTGGTTCTTTTCTTGTTGAGAGGCTTGATCGTCCATGGGATGACAGTAGCGCCAAACACGGCTGTGTTCAACCGCCCGCACGATTGAAGCACGTCGCTACGCGTGGACGATGCCCGCCTGCGACGCCCATTGTTCCAGGCTGTGCCGCTGGATCGCCGCCGCCATCAGGTCGGGGAACAGGTCGGGCGTGCAGGCGAAGCAGGGGATGCCCATCGCGGCCAGCTGCGCCGCATTGTTGCGGTCGTACGAAGGGGCGCCGCTGTCGTCCAGTGCGAGCAGGGATATCACCTGCGCGCCGCTGCCGACGAGGCTCGCCGCGCGCCGCAGCATCTCCGCATTGTTGCCGCCCTCGTACAGGTCGCTGATCAGGACGAAGATCGTGTCCTGCGGTCGCGTGACGAGGCCCTGGCAATACGCGAGCGCGCGGTTGATGTCCGTGCCGCCGCCCAGCTGCGTGCCGAACAGGACCTCGACCGGGTCGTGCAGCAGCGGCGTCAGGTCGACGATGGCCGTGTCGAACACGACCACCGACGTGGTCACCGCCTTGATGCTCGCAAGGACCGCCGCGAACACGCTCGCGTACACGACGGACGGCGCCATCGATCCGCTCTGGTCGACGCACAGCACGATGTCGCGCAGCGAGCGTCCGCGCCGGCCGTAGCCGATGCGCGTCTCCGGGATGATCGTCTGGTAGTCCGGTTGATAATGCCGCAGGTTGGCGCGGATGGTGCGCAGCCAGTCGATGTCCTGGTGGCGCGGGCGCCGGTTGCGCGCCGCCCGGTTCAGGCTTCCCGACACCGCCTGGCGCATCGGCGTGGACAGCTTCTTTTCCAGCTCCTCGACGACCTTCGCGACGACGGCGCAGGCCGTCGCGCGTGTCTTGTTCGGCAGGACGCGGTTCAGGCTGAGGAGCGTCGCGACGAGGTGCACGTCCGGCTCGACGGCCGCCAGCATCTCCGGTTCGCACAGCATCTGCTGCAGGCCGAGGCGGTCGAACGCATCCTTCTGCATCACCTGCACGACGCTGGACGGGAAGTACTGGCGGATGTCGCCCAGCCAGCGCGCCACGCGCGGCGCCGATCCACCCAGGCCGCCGCTGCGCGTGTCCGGACCGGCGCCGTACAGCGCGTCGAGCGCCGCATCGATCGCGGCATCGGCACCGCCCAAGGTGAGCGATTCGCCGGCGTCCTGCCCCAGCACGAGGCGCCAGCGGCGCGCCGCTTCCTGTTCATTCGCCATCGATGGCCTCCTGGAGTGACTGGGTTCCGAACAGTGTGTGCAGGATGGGCAGCACGCGCCGCGCACGTACCGGATCGACGGCCGTCGCCGGCGCCGCATGCGCGAGCGTGCCGCCGGCCTGCGCCGCGCGCTGGCCCAGTTCGCGCCTCTCCGGTGCGCTGAACGTGGCGACGGTGCGGCGCAGCAGCGGCAGTAGTTCCGTGAAGACGTGGTCCGGCTGCGCGAGCAGCCAGCCGTTCACGATGTTCCACAACGGGTCGCTGTGCGCGAGCAGGGCGCCGCTGCCCTGTAAAAACCCTTCGAGCCAGTGCGCGGTGACGAGCGGCGGCACGGTCGGCGAGCAGCGCAGCGCGAGCTGGCGCGCGGCGCGCTCGCTGTCCCAGCGTCCCTGCTCCGTGAGGATGCGGCCGCACCGTCCCGCCAGCAGCGGATGCGACAAATCGCTCGTCGCGCCGGCCTCCAGCGCATCGAACCAGGCCGCCGCGTGCGTCTCGTCCTGCAGCAGGCGCACGGCCTGGTCGGCCGCGATGATCTGGCCCAGCAGCGCGGCGGCCGCATCGTCCGCGACGCCGCGCAGACCGTACGGCAGCGCGATGCACGCGCGCGCCAGGAGGCCGTCCACGACGCTCCCCAGCGCCTGCGTGTCGACGTTGCGCGCGCTGCCGTAGCGCAGCACATTGACGAGCGACGGCAGCGCCGCCAGCAGCAGCCCGAGGTCGGGCGTCAACGTGCCCACTTCCTGGATGCGCGCTATCAGCGGATCGACGGCCGCGCGCAGGTCGGCCAGCAGGATCGTCTCCATCAGGCGCGTGAGTTCCGGCAGGGTGTGCGCCTGTGCGGCGCGGTCGGCGGCGAGCGCCGTCGCGGCGCTGTCGAGCGTGGCGCCCCAGCGGCTGGCGGCGATCAGGTCGACGGCGAATTCCGGCGCCCACGCGAGCTGCCATTGTTCGTGGAAGGTGCCCGTCCGGCCGCGGACGCTCTGCTGCCGCCCCCACGGGACGCCCAGCAGCGCAAGGCGATGCAGCAGCACGCTCTTTTCCAGGTGAGCGGGCTGGCGCAGGTCGAGATCGAGTTCCGTCATGTCGGCCCGCACCGGCATGCGCAGACGTTTCTGTTGCGCGGCCACGTCCTGCGCGAGCGGCACGGCCGGCACGTCGTCCGGCACGGTGCCCAGCGCTTCGTCGACCAGCAGCTCGCGCCGGATCAGGCGCAGCGGCGCGTCGCTGTCGTAGCAGAACACGGCGCGCACGGCTTCCATCAATTCATCCAGGCCAGCGCGCGGGCGGTCGCGCAGCGCGGCCAGCGTGTCGGCCAGGCACGCGGCTTCGATCACGTGGGCGGACGACGCGTCGAGGTCGTGCTTGCGCAGCAGCGTGGCGACCTCCGTCAGCCAGTGCAGGCCGGCGCGCTCGCGATGGCGCCACAGGTGGCGATACCAGCCGGGCGCCGTCACGCCCGCGCCGTAGCCGCTGGCGAACGTAAGACGGCCGTGCGTCCACGGCACCCACGTCGCCGCAATCTTTTCCTTCGCCAGGCCTTTCAACAGATCGGCGTCGCTTTTCGCGCTGGGCAGTGTCGCGAGGGCCGGGACATGCCACGCGCCGCACACGACGGCGATGCGTTCGCGGCCCTCCTTGACGGCCTGGCGGATCGCCGTGCGCATCCACGCTTCGCGTTTTATTTCGACGTCGTCGGACGGCGGGCCGGCTTCGTTGCGCAGCGCCGTCATCATCTCGGCGATGGCGGCGAACAGGTCCAGGCTGTCGCCGCGCTGTTCGACGAGATGGTCCCACCACGTCTCGGTGTCGCCGTAGCCGGCCGCCTGCGCGAGCCAGCGCAGCGGGTCGTCGTGGATGTCGTCGTCCTTCTTGTCGTCCGCGGCGCGCAGCGCGAAGCGGTACGCCTGCGGCAGGTCGCAGAAGCGGAGATTCACGCCATGTTCCGCGGCATGGCGCAGCGCCTGCCATTCCGGCGAATACTCGGCGAAAGGGTAGAACACGGCGCGCTGCGGATCGGCCGGCGCGTACAGCAGCAGGGCCACGGGCGGGACCAGCTCCGCATGGCCGGCAAAGGATGCCAGCGCATCCGCTTCCGGCGGACCCTCGACGAGGATGCAGTCCGGCGCCAGCGCAGCCAGCGCCGCCGCCAGGCTGCGCGCGCAACCCGGGCCGTGGTGGCGCACGCCGAACAGGTGGACGCTCATCGCGCGCTCACGCCATCACGTCGCGGCAGGCGCGGTACAAATCCTTCCAGCCGTCGCGTTCCTTGACGACGGTCTCCAGGTATTCGAGCATCGCCACGCGGTCCTGCAGCGGATCCTTGACGATCGCGCCGACCATGCCGGCCGCAAGGTCCGCGCCGCGCAGCACGCCGTCGCCGAAGTGCGCCGCCAGCGACAGGCCGTGGGTGACGACGGAGATGGCCTCGGCGGTGCTCATGCTGGCGCTGGGGACTTTCAGCTTCGTCTTGCCGTCGCTGGTGACGCCTTCGCGCAGTTCGCGGAACACGGTGACGATGCGGCGGATCTCTTCCAGCGCCGGCGTCTCGGCCGGCAGCTCCAATGCGCGTCCGATGCTCGCCACGCGCGTCTCGACGATGCGCACTTCCTCGTCGGCAGTGCGCGGCGGCGGCAGCACGACGGTGTTGAAGCGGCGTTTCAGTGCGCTCGACAGCTCGTTGACGCCGCGGTCGCGGTCGTTCGCGGTGGCGATGATGTTGAAGCCTTTCTCGGCCAGCACCTCGTCGTCCAGTTCCGCGATCGGCAAGACCTTCTCGGACAGGATCGAGATCAGGCTGTCCTGCACCTCGCCCGGCATGCGCGTGAGTTCCTCGATGCGGGCGATGCGTCCCGTGCGCATGGCGCGCATCACCGGACTCGGGACGATGGCTTCCTGCGACGGGCCCTTGGCCAGCAGCTGCGCGTAGTTCCAGCCATAGCGCACGGCTTCCTCGCTGGTGCCGGCGGTGCCGTGCACGACGAGCGTGGAGTCGCCGCTGATCGCGGCCGCGAGATGTTCGGACACCCACGATTTCGCGGTGCCCGGCACGCCGAGCAGCAGCAGGGCGCGGTCGGTGGCGAGCGTGGCGACGGCGATCTCGATCACGCGCGGATTGCCGATGTACTTGGCGCTGATCGTCGCGCCGTTTTCCAGCTCGCCGCCCAGCAGGTACGTCGAGACGGCCCACGGCGACATCTTCCAGCGGGGCGGGCGCTGGCGCGTATCGACGGCGATCAGCGCTTCCAGCTCGTCGGCGTACTGCTGCTCGGCGTGCTGGCGGAGGACGGAAGAGGTGGCGGTCATGCGGGCTCCTGGAATGAAAGGATCATCTCGTGACGCAGGCGCGCGAGATCGAAGAATGCGTTGACGGCGTTGTCCCACTCGGCGTCGGGCTGCCAGGCCGCGCGCAGGCCTGCTTCCGACGCCACGGTGGTCGCCGGGTCGAGCGCGAGGGCGAGGCTGGACAGCATCTGGCGTACGAGCCACGGGTGGCCCATGTCGGGCAGCGGCAGCATCGATGTGCGCAGCCGCTCCAGTGCGCGCCGGCTCATGTCCTCGGACCAGGCGTGTGGTGCGCCGGCTGCGAGGCGCGTCAGCAGCCGCATCGGGAACCCGTCGCCGATCCACTTGCCGGCGAGGGCGTCGAACAGTGCATCGTCTTGTGCGATGTGGGCGGCGGCAACGTCGAACAGGCTGTCGGGCACGGCCTCGCGCAGGGATGGGCGGGCGCCCGCCGACCAGATGAGGAAGTCGCGCAACCACGCGCGTGCGCCGTCCTGGCGCTGGACGGCCTGCGCCCAGCCACGCACGAACACGGCGGCGAATTCGCTGTGCCCGGCGAGTTCGAGGCAGGCGCGCGGTGTGCGGTCGAACTGGCGGGGCCATACATGTGGATCGGCGGCAGCCAGCATGTCGACGACCCACCCGGCTTTTTCGCCCAGGCCGTGATGCGGCGCGGCGCCGATGCCGTCGCGCCGCATGGCCGCGTCGAGCGCTGCCGGCAGGGTCAGTTCGATGCGGTCGGATTCGATCCGCAGCAGCGGCAGCAGCCGGCCCTCCACGCGCTGCGCCAGCCGCGATCCGGGCAGGCGCGCGAGCAGGCGCTGGGCCGTGGTGCGCACTTCCTTGCGGCGATCGTCGAGCGCCGCTTCGAGGAAGGCTTCGTCGTCCGGCCCCAGTCCGACGGCCACGGCGGCCAGCAGGGCCGCGCGCTGGTCCGGGGGCTCGCTGCTCCACGCCGCGGCGAGTGCGGCGAGCGCCGCCTGCGGATCGCGCGCACGCCAGTCGCGCAGCGCGGCCACGCGTTGTTCCGGCGTGCCGGTGTCCCACGGCGCGGCCTCCGCATCGATGTCGGCGGCCCAGTTCCACTCCGCCTGCACGCGCGCGAGCCAATGTCCGCGTTCGCCCAGCACGGGCAGCAGCGCGGGACGCAGCGCCGGCTGGCGCGTGGCCGCATCGAGCAGCTTGGGCAGCATGTGCGCGGGCAGATGGCCGCCGTACCGGTGCAGCAGCCGGAGCCACTCCGCTTCCAGGCCGGCCGGATGCAGGTCGCGCAGCAGGAGGGTCAGGACGGCCTGCGCACGGGGCGGGCAAGGACGCAGCGTGTCGGGCGCCGAGGCGGGCACCGAGGCGGGCGCGGGCTGGTCGGGCGCGATGAAACCACTGCGTTCCCACAGGTCGAGGGCACCGAGCGACAGCCACAGCGCCCCTTCAGGTGCCGCCGCGGCATCGTGTGGCAGCAACGCATCGAGCGGCGCGGGGAGTCCGGCGGGCGGACGGCCGGCGCGGGCCATCCCGATTTTTAACAGCTGCCGCAGCTGGCGCGCGTCGTCGTTCATGGGAGGTCGCTGTCGATATTGTAGAGCCGTTCGTCGTGCCAGACGGCGAGCGGCAGCAGCATGCGGCCATCCCATTCGCCGCAGACCGTGAGCGGATGGCCGCCGGAGAGAGCCAGCAGGTGCAGCGGATGGCGGAAGGATGGATGCAGCGCGATGCGGCGGCCCAGCGCGTCGCGGACGATGCCATGGTCCGCGCCGTCCGGCACGAGGCCGCCGAGCAGCGCCGGGTGGCGCTCGAGGAAGGGCTGGGCGGCGAGGGCGTCCGCGTACGTGTCCTGCAGGGTGTCGAGGCTGGACGGGCTATCGATGCCGGACAGGGGCTGTACGTCGTCCTGGCGCCGGATCTGCGCGCGCAGCGGCCATGCGCTCGGATAGAAGCACAAATCACCGTCGAACGATGTGCCCGGCGCGAGTTGCTGCTCGAAGCCCTGCGTGCCGACCGCGTACTGGAGGTGCAGGGCCCAGCGTCCCGTCGCGGCGCCCAGCAGCCAGGTCGAGCGCACGCGCAGGCGCTCGTCGTCGAACGTGCATTGGGCGAGCACGCCCCAGCGGTCCGTGACGGTTCCCTGGCGCAGGACGTCGTCCTGGCTCATCGTCCACCCGAGCAGGGCGCGCACGTCGGCCTGCAGCGCGGGCGTCAATTGGTCGATGCGTTGCCATGCCTGGACCAGCAGGTACAGCGATGCGAGTTCGTTCGCGACGAGGCTCTCGGCATTGCGCAGGCCGGATTGGTACAGCATGCTGCCCGCGCGGCGCAGACGGCGTGCGACCGGGGCGGCCTGGGCATCGGCCATGCGCGCGGCGATCGCATCCCAAAAGCCCTGGCCGCGCGAGCGCACGGACGCGAGACCTTCGCGCGCCAGGTCATGCAGCCAGGTCTGCAGGTCCGCCAGGCCGGCACTGACTTTGTCTTCGCGCTTTTCTTCACGCTTGCGAGCCTGGACCGCGGCTTCCGGACCGGTATCTTTTACGGTCGCCTTCTTTTCCTGGCGCGTCTGGCGGCCCTGCAGCCAGTCGCTCACCCAGGCCGGTGCCTCCGCCTGGCCGAACAGGGACGGTTCGGAGGTGCGCAGCAGGTACAGGCCGAGGCCGTGCTTGCAAGGGAATTTGCGGCTGGGGCACGTGCATTTGAAGGCGGGGCCGCCGAGGTCGATCTGGGTGCGATAGGGTGTCTTGCCGCTGCCCTGGCATTCGCCCCACAGGGCGCTGTCGCTCGTGCCGAGATTCGACCAGTTCCGCGGCGTCGCCAACTGGCTGCCGGCCTTGGCCGAGGCGGGATCGGGCGCGAGAGCCAGGATCTGGTTGGCGTCGAGGGTCACCGGTGTCCTTCGGGCGGATTGATATATTTTCTAGTTCAGTATTCTTGATTATTGCCTAAACGTCAATTAGATGGTGGCGGCGTTGAAGTCGCGCTCGTGCAACGGTACTTGCGTAAGGGCACGTGGGTTGTTATAGTGCGCGTCCTGTTTTGCAGCGCATGAATTGAGTTGGAAACGACGACGCGACAAAACAGACGAGGGGTTGACGAGTTAAGCGAAGCACGGCATAATCTCAC